>OY969715.1:0-4177484 GCA_963702135.1 uncultured Verrucomicrobiae bacterium
GCCGGTTGACCAAGCGTATAGAATAGTTATTACTTTAAAGTCTCGAAGGCCGACTACCCCCCCGACTAGATCGCGTGGCCACGTCCATGGCACGAGTCCTTCAACCTCGGCCAGATATCGAATGACGCTCGATCTGTGCCTTGTCGTCCTTTCCGAAAAAGATGCGGACTTGCGCTAGCTTCACTTCTCTGCCGTGTATTTCGGATCTTGCACTTGCTGGCGAAGCGCCGCGAAAATCTTGCGGATCCCAATCTGGCTGCCGGTGTTTTTAATGAAGGCAGGGATTACTCCGCCGCTGTCGGTGTAAACCGAGTAGGTGGCGCGCGTCGCGTTCGGGCCCGACGGTTCGAGCAACCAACCGCCTTCGCACAATTTCACGCGCACGATTCCCGGCCGTTCCACGGGACCAAGCGCATTCTCCGTTTCCCACCGGCTCAGATAGCTAGTTCCTCCCTCGACCTTTTTTGCAGTCGTGCGCACCCGGAGCGTGTAATCGCGGTCGCTGACGAGCGGAGCGGAGAGCCTTTGGTAGGTAAGCACCGAGTCGTTTTCCCGTTTCAAGACACGGCATTCCACCGTGTAAGGCATGAACCGCGAGTAGGAATCGATATCGCCAATGACGGCGTGAACAATCGTCGTGGCCGCCGCAATTTCGCCAATCGCCTTGGATTCATAATGTCCGGGACCCGGTCGCGGGCGGCGATAGAGTGCGACATTGTCGCTGGTGGAAACCAATTTCCATTCTCCTGCGGCCGCTTCCGGTTCGGCGGCGATGAGGTTGGCCCGCGAGCAGCAGCTGATCAACGCCACCAGCAGGCAAAGAGAATTTCGCGAAACCATCGTGTCGGCTTCAACTTGAGTGATTCAGTTGCACGAAACAAATGTTTCTCGTGCATCGTTTGCTTCCGTAGGCGGCCACGGCCAACGACGCATTTGCAAGGAAAGCCTCGGAGCAAACGCTTGGCGGGGTCAGCGACCCCGCCTACAGCCAGCCTAATCCCGGTGCCGGACGCTGCCGGCGCCGCTGATATGCTTCTCTATGGTCGGATTGCCGCTGTAGGTCACTTTGCCGGCTCCGGAAATTGAAACCTTCAGTATCTTGCTCGCAGCCACCTCGGCTTTGCCGGCGCCGGAAATGGCCAGCTCCACGGTTTCTGCCTGGAGCGACTCGGCGTCGAGCTTGCTCGCGCCCGACATGGTGGCCAGCAATTCATTGACCGTTCCATCGACCACCACGCGTGTGGCTCCTGTCCCCTCCAGATAAAACCCTTTTCCGGCGAGCTTCGAGGCCGTCAGGCGCACGGCCCCCGTCAGCCGCGCACCGCTCAGGGCCGAGCTGGAAAGTGTCACCTTTATTCCGTCGGTGGGCCGGAGTTGCCCGCGCGAATGAATCCGCAGCTTTGTGCCGTGCATACTTGTCTCGATATGGCTGAGCAGGTTTTGGTCGGTCGTAATCTTGAGGGCCGCCGGTGCGTTCGACCAGGTGAGGGTCATGGCGCCGTCCGCCTCGACGCTGGTGAAGTCTGGGATCGTCCGCGTGTCGGTCGTGATATCGCCGTTGCCTTTGATACCGGTGATGTGGCAGCCCCCGAGCGCGAGAGCGGCAAAGGTCAATATTTTCGCCGCCGCAAACGGTCGGATCGTGATGGTGTTCATAGGAATTAGCTCTCTTTTGAATGAGATGCGGTGCCAGGGTGATTTGGATTCAGAAATCGATCAATTTAACCGCGGATTACGGTGGATTCCACGGATAACCACAAAGGGCGGGTAATCTTCCACCGCCTCTTCCTCTACCGCTACCTCTTCCTCTTTTCCCTCTAAGGAAGTGAGAGGTAGAGGTAGCGGAAGAGGAAGTGGAAGACCTCAGAAGGATGGGTGCCGCCCGATGGAAGTGTGCCATTTCTTCCCATCCGAGAAATCCGCGTCCCCCGCGGTTGACTTTCTTCAGAACCCGGCCGGATGCCGTGCGACGAAACCGCGCGTATCGCGCCCGTCCACGTACCAACGCGGGCCGACATCGCCGCCGCGGCCCAAATCGGTCGTGTCGAAGCGCAAGCCGGCAATAATCGCAAAGGTATGGCCGGGCCGCGAGTAAACCGTAATCCAGCGTCCCCGTCCCCGGTCTCCATAGCGCATCAAATCGCTCGAGGGCAGCGGCGCCGCGAGGACCCCCGCGCCATGGAGCGCGTACGAAACGGATCCGGAACAATCGTAGCCGTGATCGTAAAACGAACCGTGACCGCCGCCCCAGACGTAAGGCTTGCGGCGCAGGGTGTTCGCTGCCCAGATCGCATTCTTCACATTTTGCGGTGCCCGTGACGGCGCGTAGGCGATGCCATTACGTAAAACGGCACGCTTCCCCTCGATCGTCGGTCGATCTCCTCGCCTTTCGATCTGCGGGCTCGCGTCTTCGTCTTCCGGCTCCTGCTCTTGGTCCTGATCGTAATCGTCCGCCGATGCAGCCCGCGGCCCGCGTTCCGGCATCCGCCGGGCGCTTTGATACGCTACCCGGATTGGTTGCGCGGCATTCTCCGCCTCTTCCTCTTGGTAATTATCGCCCTGCTCTGTGCGAGCGGCTATGGCTCTGATCGGCGCCGTTGCGACTGCTCGCAAAATTCGCGGCGCTTTCTGGACGACCGGCGCGGCCGCTGTCTGGATCGCTGAGTGAACCAGGGAGAATGGCTGCAAGGTAACCGAGAATGCCGTTCGCTTTCGCCTGGCTGTCCTGGCCTGCGCGTCGGGCAATGCGAGAAGAATCAAAAGGGCCGAACAGAGCAATGTCGCTCGACGGCGCCGCCATGCGTTTGTTCCGAGTGGCCGCATGCTTCCCAGACGAAGCTGCTCCCGGGCCATTTTCCGGTCTTTCCGACTCACCCACCCAGGCCGGGGGCTGCTCCGATATAGGCGTCGTCGGTCAACTGTTTTACCATGAAATCGGCGACGTCGGCGCGCGTGATGGTGACCGGCCAGAAATAACTGCCCACTTTTGGACCGTGGCGATAACTGCCGCGCGCGTCGCCGTTCTTGAGAATGCCGGGGCGCACAATCACCCAATCCCGGTCGCTCGCGGTAATGAGTTCTTCCTGCCGCAATTTATCCCACATGTAGAAGGGCAGGATCAGCGGAAGAATGAAGAACGTGTGCGGCAGCCCGAGGCGTCCCACGCTGTTCCCGATTCCCAGGGCCGATTCGCAGATGAGCCGCGGGACGTTGCCGGTCTGCATCGCGCGCAGAATATTTCGCATTCCGTCCGATTGAATCCGGTTCGGGTAAAAGAAGCGTTTGTGCCCGAGCGCGCACAGCACGGCGTGCTGCCCACCCATCGCCGATTCCACCGAGGCGTAGTCCAGGACGTCGCCTTTCACGATTCGAAGATTCGCGTGCTCGAGCGGAAGCCGCGCCGGATTGCGGACGAAGGCCGTGACCTGGTGGCCTTGAGCCAGCGCCTGCTGGACCAGGTGGCGGCCCGTTCCGCCAGTGGCGCCGATGACCAGGACCCGCATCCGATTCCCCCAGCCGCGTGAAACCGGTTTGGCCTCGCGGCGTGCTGGCCTCCGGCGCCAGAGGAGAATCGACAGCACCAGCGCATAGGGAATCAGGATCGCGAGAAAAATTCTAAACATCCGTCCACACTCTTATCCGGCTTATCGAATTTTTGGGAGATTTAACTCACCTCAGAATCTGGGGAGCACACGCGCCTCGCGGGTGGGTTTCGGCGCCTCGCCGAAACGAGTCTGCAAAGTTCGGGCGACGAAATAAGTTCGCACGGGCGAGGGCGCCAGCGCCAGCACGCGAGGCGCGTGCGCTCCCCGGATCCGCTCGTTGATTCGCGAAAGTTGCCGTCCTCGTCGACCAAACGATGTTCGTTGTTCGATGATCTCGTCCGAACATCAAACCGCCAACGTGCCCGAGGACATGACGGGCCGGCCGCGGCGCGTGGCGACCGGCGGAGTCTCATTTCGAAAAACTTTTTCCGCGCTCAAGCATCGGAATTTCCGCCTCTACTTTTCCGGCCAGCTCATCTCGTTCACCGGCACATGGATGACGACGACCGCGCAAGGCTGGCTCGTCTATCAGCTCACCGGGTCGAAAGCTTTGCTCGGGCTGGTAGCCGCGGCCGCGTCGGCGCCGATGCTCTTCTTTGCCACCTGGGGCGGCTGGGTGGCGGATCGTTATCCGAAACGGACGGTTATCGTCGCTACGCAAATCTGCTCGATGATTCTGTCGCTCACGATGGCTGCGCTCGTCTGGAGTGAGGTGGTAAGACCGTGGCATATCATCGTCCTCGCCATCCTCGGCGGCGTGACAATGGCCTTCGATATGCCGGCCCGACAATCGTTCGTGATTGAGATGACCAGCCGTGAAGATTTGATGAACGCCATCTCGCTCAACAGCTCCGCGTTCAATTGCGCCCGCATTCTCGGCCCATCCATCGCCGGCTTTCTCATGGCCCAGGTCGGCATCGCCATGTGTTTCCTGCTCGACGGCCTCAGCTTCATTGCCGTCATTACCGGACTGCTCCTGATGCGATTGCCGAAGCATGTCCCGATCGAGAGTGAATCGAGCGCGCTCGGCCAGGCATTCGAGGGATTTGTTTACGTTTGGAATCACCGGCGTGTCCTCAGCATTCTTTCCCTCTTCGCCGTGGTCGGAATTTTCGGCTGGTCTTATTCCGTGCTGATGCCCGCTTTCGCCCGTGACGTTTTGCATCTGGGCGAGAACGGTTATGGCCTCTTGATGGCTGGCAGCGGCGTCGGCGCGCTGGCTGCCGCGCTCACGGTCGCGAGCGTCGGACATATTTTGCCGACGCGAATCATGGCGCTCGGCGGCATCGCGGTTTTCTCCGCCTCACTCGCGCTCTTTGCTTTCACCAGGAATCTGTATCTTGAAACCGTTCTGCTCGCTCTCGTCGGCTTCGGAATCGTTCTCTATTTCTCGACCTCCAACACGGTCCTGCAAAGCATTGTGCCGGACGAAATGCGGGGACGCGTCATGGGAATCTGGACGCTTATTTTCGGTGGAATGATTCCGCTCGGCAGCTTGCAGGCGGGACTCATGGCCGATTTCCTGGGCGCGCCTGCGACAATCGCGATCGGCGCGCTCATCTGTGTTCTTGCCGCGGCTGTCACGCTTTGCGTCATCCGAAAACGCGAGGCCCAGTTGGCCGCCGCGTCCTAGCTCCTCGCGTTCCGGGTGCCCGGATTGCTCCGTTCGTTAGAGTCAAGCAACCGCCGTCTGCGATTGGGGACTGACGTCCTTACGCAGGAGGTCGGCGCGAGTGAAGATGGACACCACGGCGTGACCGCGCTGCTCGATCGCGGCGCGGCCGCCTTCCTGTCTGTCCATCAGGACGAGAACAAATGCGACGCGGCCCCCGGCCTCTTCGATTGCGTCAATCGCCTGCAAGGTGGAGCCGCCCGTTGTAATGACATCGTCCACGACCACAACCGAATCTCCTTTGGCGAAATTACCTTCGATCCGTTTTTGCCGTCCGTGATCCTTGGCCGCTTTCCGCACGGTGAATACCTGAAGCGTATTTTGAGAATCATCGATCCGCGACGCGATGCCGATGCTGAGCGCGACTGGATCGGCCCCCATCGTGAGGCCTCCGATCGCGTCAACCCGAACGTTCCGCGTTTCCGCTGTCCTTTTCACGAGTTGCCATCCGACACGCCCTATCAGCAGGGCTCCGCGCGGATCCAACGTCGTCACCCTGGCGTCCACATAAAGATCGCTCTGCGCGCCGGAAGCGAGCGTGAACGTGCCATGGAGGACGGACTTTTCCGTCAGGAGAGCGAGCAATTCTTCGTGATCCTGTGAGTTCACATCAAACGATTGAGCGTGCCAGTATTACACAGGCATCCGGCGCCGCGAAAGGTATATCCGGCAGCTCCAGAATGGAGCGTCGGTGCTTCGCTAGAAAGCGAAATTGATTCCAGACCGAGCCATTCCGAAATTGTTGTCGCGGCCGTCCACCACGTTCCAACTGAAGTCGTTAATAAACCCCACATGGGGAGTGAGACGGATCTCGAGGCCTCCGCCGAATTGGCCAACCGCTTCGGTCTCGCCGCCGACGAACGTATAGCGAAATGGATTCGTTCCAGGCGGTATTCCCCCAAGGTTAAGGACGTCCACGCGCACTCTCTTGGCTCCACCGGTAATGAACCCTCCACCCGCGAAGACATATGGGGCAAAGCGGGAAGCGCCAATGGGGTAGCGCAGGGTAAATGTAGCCAGGCCGGCACCGATCGTGTGCGTATCGCTTAAGGTAAACCGGTTCGTGCTTTGGCCGGGAAACATGGCGAAGAAAGGAACGACCGTTGTCGGTGACACGGCATACCCCTCGAGACCGAATGCCATATGGCGGTTGAAGAAATATTTCGCATCGAGACCTCCACCCCAGGCGTGATCAGCCTGCAGGTATCTGTCCTGGCTATTATCGTTCGCGGTCGCCGCATAAGTCCCCCAAAGCTGGACATTAAATTCCCGGTCGGCATACCAGCTCACCGTCGCGTCCGACTGCGTTGTGCTCTTGTCGGAAACCTGGAGCGGGCCGCTGTAGGCAGTGGCGACGAGAAGCACGAGGAGCGAAAGGCTGGCGGCGAACGTTTTCATGGGTACGTCCGCAATTAGCAGGATACGAGCCTTTGCGAATGCCGTGCGGCCCACCTTGAAACTCAATTTCCGGAAGCGTGGCTGAGGCTAGGTCGCGGGGCGGATCCACTTCGCGTACCAATCCAAATAGCGCTTGAATCGGTCGATGATGTAGCTCGGTTTCTTGAGTCCGTGGTTTTGGCCGGGATAAATCACCAACTGAGTCGGCACGCCGAGGCTGCGCAGGGCTTGATACATCTGCTCGGTGTTGAGCAGCGGCACGTTGAAGTCGTTCTCGCCGCAGAGGAACAGCGTCGGCGTCTTGATCTTGTCGGCGTGGAGAAATGGATACGAAAGGCGCGACCACGTTTCCGGATTTTTCCAGGGGACGCCGAGCTCGTATTCGTAATCGAGAATGTATTGGTCGGTGCCGTAACCGGCGAGGACGTTTGAGATCGAGGCGCCGCTCGTGGCAGCTTTGAACCGCGGAGTGGTGGCAATGATGTAATTCGTGGAGATGCCGCCGTAACTCCAACCGCCGACGCCGAGCCGGTCGGGATCGACCAGGCCGCGGGCGATGGCGTCATCGACGGCCGCGAGATCGTCCTCGACGTCGCGATGGCCCCAGTCGGCATAAATGCCCATGGCGAAATCGGTGCCGCGTCCGGTGGAGCCGCGCGGATTCGGCAGGATGACGGCGTAACCGTTCGCGGCGAAGAGCTGCTTCTCGAAATCGAACTCGTTCGCGTATTGCGATTGCGGTCCGCCGTGGGGCCGGAGCAGCGCGGGCGCTTTGGTTCCGGTCGCGGGAGCATCGAGAGGGTTCACGATGAAGCCATGAATCTCGGTGCCGTCAGCGCTCTTGAATTTCGTTTCGTCCACGCGCGCGAGCCGAAACTGCTTTACGAACGCATCGGTCTGTTTCGTCAGATCGCGCAGATTGCCGTTCTCCGCCGCGAAGATTTCATACGGACGATCGGGTGTGCTGGCGTGGACGATAATCCGGCCGCCGCGGCTGACATCGTACCCGGTCACATGGCGCCGGCCACTGGTGATCGGCTCGAGGGCACCGCCGTTCGCGGGCACGCGGGCCAGATTTTGCGCGCCGTCGTCTTCGATCAAGATGAGGACCGACTTGCCATCGGCTGCCCAACGCGGCAGACCGACGTTGCGATCGAGTTTCTCGGTGAGCACTTTCGCCTGGCCGCCGGCCGCCGGGATGACCGCGAGTGAGTGGACGGCGTATTCGATTTTCTTCGGATCGCCGCCGTGGATGTAAGCGATCGATTTGCCGTCGGGACTCCAGGCCGGCGGGCTTTCCCAGTCTGGATTTGGATCGGCTTCGGGCGAAGTAGTGAGCTGGCGTTCTTTTCCGCCCGGCTGGGCGCCAATTACATACACATCCCAGTTACCGGTCCGGTCAGGCTCCTCCCCGCGTTTCGTGACAAACGCGATTTCCTTTCCGTCGGGCGACCAGGCGGGCAAGACATCGTCGTGCACACCGGCGGTGAGCGGTTCGATCTTTCGGCTCGCAAGTTCGAGCAATTGCAGGTGCGAATAACGCTGGGTCAGGTACCCGTCGACATCTTTCTTGAAAAAGAGACGGTCGATCACAATCGGCGGGACGGTCTTCTTCTCTTTTTCTTTCTTCTCCGGTTCGCGTGGATCCGGATCGTGCACGACCAGGGCGATGCGCTTTGAATCCGGCGACCAGGCGAAGTCCTCGACGCCGCCCTTCATGTCCGTGAATTTTTCGGCCTCGCCGCCGCTGCTCGACAAGATCCAAAGCTGGTCGGTTTCATTTTCGTCTTCGCGATCGGAGATGAAGGCGATCCATTTTCCATCCGGGCTCCAGCGCGGATGTGACTGGCCTCTATTGCCAAAGGTCAGGGCGCGATTCTCCGATCCGTCCCACTTCGCCAGCCAAAGGTTGCCGGGGCGTTTGTCCTTCTCCATGTCCGCAACCTTGACGACGTAAACGACGAAGTTGCCATCCGGCGCGATGTTCGGCCCGCTGACGTCGCGGAGCGCCGCGAAGTCTTCCGGTTTCAAGGCCCGCGGCGACGACGGCGGAGTCGGGGTTGGGCTGGCTGCGTGCGTGGTCGTTATCGGGGCTGGCGTCGGACTTGCCCCCGAGGCGTGGAGACCGGCGAAGCAGGAGAGAGCAATCAGAATCGTCCAGGCGGCCCGCGGTGTCTGTTTCATAGGATCAATGCTGCGGTAGAAGCACGCCGAGCCGTGCGCGGGAATACGGACGATCAGCGGCGGCGCCGGCCGAAGGAATACCCGCGATGGGTGCGGCCACCGCCGATGGAGCGCTTGCCGCCCTCGCTTGATTCGGGTTCGAAAAGAGCGGTGTAAAGATACGGGAAGCCTTCCAGCTTCAGGCGCGGAATTTTCTGGCCCATGAAGCGCTCGATCGCATGCAAAGAGGCCAGCTCCTCGCCGTTCATCAAAGTAAACGCGTCACCCACATTCTGGGCCCGGCCGGTCCGGCCAATGCGATGCACGTAATCTTCCGGATGTTCCGGCACGTCATAATTGATGACGTGGCTGACGCCGGCAATGTCGATCCCGCGCGCGGCAATATCGGTCGCCACCATGATTTCGTATTTGCCGCTCTTGAAACCTTCCAGCGCTTCCACCCGCTCGCGCTGCGTCCGGTTCGAGTGCATGACGGCGACAGAATGCCTTCCCTGTTTCAGCTTCACGGCAATCTTGTCCGCGCCATGTTTCGTCCGGCTGAAGATCAAGGCGCTGTCAAAATTTGTGCGTTCGAGGAGCGCCATGAGCAGATCGAACTTCTGTTCCGCCGCCACAGGATAAACGGCATGCGTGACGGTCTCGGCCGGCGACCGGCGCGCGCCAATCTCGACCACTTCGGGTTCGCGCAAAACCCAGGCGGCGAGGCGCTCGATTTCCGGTGGCAACGTCGCGGAAAAAAGCAGTGTTTGCCGGTCGGTCGAGATCTGTTCGACGATCCGGCGGACATCCGGCAGGAAACCCATGTCGAGCATTCGATCGACTTCATCGAGGACAAGGATGCTCACCTGCCGTAAATTCATGGAGCCCTGTTCGAGCAAATCCAAGAGCCGTCCGGGCGTCGCGGCGCAGATATCCATTCCCCGGGCGGCCTCTTCGCGTTGCTTGCCGTAGCCAACGCCACCATGGACGACCGAGACGCGCAGATCGGTGAAGCGGCCGTAATCGCGAAAGGCGGTTTCGACCTGGGCGGCCAGCTCCCGGGTCGGCTCGAGGACGAGGCAACGGAAGTTGCCATGCTTGGCGAGGAGCGTCAGGATGGGCAGCGCGAAGGCGGCGGTTTTGCCGGTCCCGGTTTGCGCGGTCCCGATCAAATCTTTGCCGGCGAGAACAATTGGGAAGGCGCGAAGCTGGATCGGTGTGGGCTCGGTGAACCCCATCGCCTGCGTGCCGCGCACGACCTCCGGCGAGAGGCCAAAATCTTTAAATGACACGAGCCCAACCTACTGCGCATTTGTGCCTCGCACAACGGTCACAACGCCGCACAAAGGAATTGCTGTGGGCCCTCTGATCTGTGCAAGGATGGGCCATGTCATTGCCGCTCCGCATTCTTGTCCTGGCCGACACCCACGATCATCTGCCGGCCGACATCGAAGCGCTGGCGGAGGGAGCCGATGAAATCTGGCACCTTGGGGATGTGTGCGCTCCGGAACATCTGCGAACCGTCGAGAGAATCGGCCCGCCTGTGACGGTCGTGCGCGGAAATTGCGACAGCAATGTCGAATGGCCGCTGATCGTGGACCTGAAAAGGAACGGCGTCCGTTTTCGGCTTGTCCATATTCCGCCGGACCGGACGCCGGAGAACATCGACGTCCTCCTGCACGGCCACACGCATGTCGCGCGGAACGAGCGGCTTGAAGGCGTGCACTTCCTGAATCCCGGGTGTGTCACGCGACCAAATCGCGGCTCGCCGGCCAGCGTCGCAAATCTGGAGATCGCCACGGACGGAAAGATCAGCTGGCGAACGATCAAACTGCGCTAGGATCTAGCGCTCGCGCGCCGTAGTGGGGATCCTGGAGCAGTCTGTCCGTCGCGCGGTGATTATAAGTGGCGCGCGTCATCGCGCAGTCGAGCGTTCTGGCCCGCGACGCGGCCGGCAATGGGTTCGGGTTGCGTTGGATCGATCGCGACTTCCGATTGGGTTACAGACTGTGGCAGGGTAGTGATCGGGTTGACGGGCTGATGAGCGAGCTGCCAGATTGCGGCGATAACGCTCAAGATGAAAAGGGCGTATGCAACGATCTCAAGCAGACTGCGCTTTTCGTTTTCCGATCGGACGAGCAAAGCGTAGGTGGATTCGTGGACTTCGTTATTTGGTTGGCTTGTTTTCATAAGAATTTCCTGGTTGCAGTCCTTCCTTATGCAATGCCCGTGCCAACCGAAGTGAGAACATCTTAAGTGTTTTATAAATAGACAGTTACAAAACTGCTTGAGAGCGGAGTGCTCCCAATTTCATTCCGGTGACGGGACCCACCCGTTCCGATTCCGGGACGGCGAAACAGTGCCGTACGCCGTGGCCGTTGACCCGGCGGAGAGCGTCAGGGAATGGCAAAGACAGGGCGCTGCCCGCGCCCAGAAAGCGGGAGGCCAACCTGAAAGCCGGGGTCAGCGCCCCGGGCTACAGAAGATAGAGAAAAAGCTGCTACTCGAGAACTTCAGTCTCGGCGGCGGCCTTTTTCTTCGGCTTGCGTTCGACCTTTTTCTCGGTCTCCGCAGGTTTTGCGGCCTTCGTCTTCTTGCCCGTTTCTTCCAGAACCGGTTCGTCCACGACAAGCGGCGCATCCACCCACTCAATGAACGCCACCGGGGCGGAATCGCTCTTGCGCGCGCCGAGTTTTACGATCCGCGTGTAGCCGCCATTCCGGTCGGCTGAACGCGGTGCAATGTCCTCGAACAATTTCTTCACGGCGCCCTTCTGGCGAAGCACGGCCAGGGCGGTGCGCCGCGCATGCAGCGACCCCTTCTTGCCGAGTGTGACCATCTTTTCCGCGAGCGGACGGACGGCCTTGGCTTTCGCGAGCGTCGTCTTGATGCGCTGATGCTCGATCAAACTGCACACCTGATTCGCGAGGAGCGCTTTTCGATGTGCGGCCGTCAGCCCCAGTTTTAGAGTTTTCTTTTGGTGTCTCATGGGTTCGTCCTCGGCGGTGCGAAAGGCCTAACGGGTAATTATTTCTTGTCGTCTTCGGCGGAGCCGTTGCTTCCCGCGCCGTCCGCGGAGATCGGCGTATCGACCAGGCCGGCATCGAATTTCATGCCGAGACCGAGCTGAAGCTGTTGCAGTTTGTCTTTGATTTCGTTGAGCGATTTCTTGCCGAAGTTGCGATACTTGAGCATCTCCGCCTCGGTCTTTTGCGCGAGCTGGCCGACGGTCGTGATGTTGGCGTTGTTCAGGCAATTGGCCGCCCGGACACTGAGCTCGATTTCGTTCACGCTCATGTTGAGAAGCTTTTTCAGCTTCATGTTTTCCTCGCTCACGCCGGCGGGGGTTTCGTCGAATTCGATCACGTCCTCGTTGAAGTTAACGAAGACATCGAGGTGATGGCGCAGAATGGCGGAGGCCTGGAGCAGAGCGTCGTCCGGAGTCAGGCGGCCATCCGTCCAGATCTCGAGGATGAGCTTGTCGTAGTCGGTCCGCTGACCGACGCGCGTGTTTTCCACGGCGTATTTCACCCGCGTGACGGGCGAGAAAATGGAATCGATCGGAATGAGGCCAATCGGCTGATCGGCGCGCTTGTTTTCATCGCCGGTGGCGAATCCGCGTCCGACGCGCACTTCGAGTTCGGCGTCGAACTTATGCTTCTTGTCCATCGTGCAGATGAGTTGCTTCGGATTCAGCACTTCGTACCCCTGGACGAGCTGGATGTCCTCCGCGGTCACTTCGCCTTCCTTGTTGACCGTGAGGGAAAGTTTCCGGGGCTCATGCTCCGCCGCCTTGAATTTGATCCGCTTCAGGTTCAGGACGATGTCGGTCACGTCCTCGACCACTCCGGGCAGGGTGGCGAACTCATGTTGCGCGCCGGTGATTTTGACCGCCGTAATGGCGGCGCCTTCCAGCGAGGAGAGGAGCACGCGGCGGAGTGAATTTCCAACCGTGTGGCCGTAGCCCGCTTCAAACGGTTCGGCGACAAATCTGGCGTAGGTTTCCGTGGCGCCGTTCTCGTCTTTCACGAGAGTTTTCGGCATTTCAAAACGACCGTAATGAACTGGCATGGTGGATTTAAGAAGTAAGAATTATGAATTAAGAAACACGCCTCAGGGCACTTCTTCCTTCCAAACTCTGCCTTCTTCCTTTCGGACAACGCCGGGTTACCCCTGACGAGTGCGGCCTCACGTCCAGCGACGGAAACCCAGGGACCAACGGCGCAACTTCAAAAACTCGTTGCGGGACGTGGAATCAACACTACGAAGCCAGGTTTGCAAGTGGGATTTGATGGCAGGCCCTTGAGGCTCAGCCTTCGATGACTTCGTCGGGGAGCTCGTTCGGGGCGGCGCCTTTTTTTCTCGGGAAGTGGCGGGCTAGAAGCTCACCAGTCTCCTGGATCGCCTCAAATAACGCGTCCGTGAAGTCTTCGTTTCGAAAATGGACGCGCATTCTCTCGACCAGCCGTTGCCAGAATTCGTCCCCGCATTTGCGATGCACGCCTTCATCCCCAATCACCGCGAACTTCCGCGCGCGCGGGACCACAAAAATCAGGACCCCGTTTCGCTCGGCTGTCGCCTGCATTCCCAGCTTCTGGAACATCTTTGGCGCATAATCGAGAGCGTCGTCATCCAGTTCTCCCCGCTGGACATAGACCCGAATCTGGCCGGACGTCTTCGCTTCGGCAGCTTTGATCGCGTCGACAATGCGAGCGTGATCGAGTTTATCGAGGAAATCCTTTGTTCGCATGGCTTCTACCAGCTCGATCCGGCGCCCCCGCCGCCAAAGCTTCCACCGCCCCCGCTAAAGCCGCTGAATCCTCCGCCCGACGAGCCGCCGCCGCTCGACCAGCCTCCTCCACTGTCGCCGCCCCATCCTCCGATGAACGGCCCTCCCAGACTGGAGTAACCGTACCCCCGGCGGCGGCGCGAAGATCGCATCACGATCAGGATGATGATCACAAAAATGATGAGAAAGAGGATGTTTCCGCCACCGCTCTTCCTGGACGACCGTTCCGCGTTGGTCTGGCCGTCTCCTGTGTATTCGCCGCGGATCGCCTGGCAGATCAGATCGATGCCGGTCGCGAGCCCGGTTGGATAATCATTGCTTTTGAAAAACGGCTTAATGTGCCGCTCGGTAATGTCGAACGCGGTCGCGTCCGGGAGAACGCCTTCCAGGCCGTATCCAACCTGGATGTACATTTTCCGATCGTCGATAAACACGAAGAGCACCGCGCCGTTCTTGCGGTCCTTCTTGCCGACACCCCACGCCTGGGCAACGCGCTGGGTGAAATCCTCGATGGAGGAATCCGTCTCCATCTTCCGGAAAACGGCCACGAGAACCTGGTTGGAAGTTTCCCGCTCGAATTGCGCGAGCTTCTCGTTCAGACGCAGCGCCTGGTCCTGGGAAACGACGCCGGCGTAATCATTGAAGTAACCGGCTGGCTTCGGTGGAATGGTTTCAGCGGCACGAAGGTTCGTGGCGGCGAATGCCACCAGCGATGCAACCAACAGCGCGAAGCTCTTCACAGAGATTTGTCGGTCCGGCGGTAAGACGCCGAACGTAATCGGTTAGGGCGTTGTCGCCGGCGCGGGCGTGGCCGGGGCTTGATTGAAATCAAAATTCACTTTCGGCGCCTTGTCCGCATCCGGTTGGGCGTTGAAGAACGGCCGGGGCTGAAATCCAAACATGCCCGCGAAAAAGACCGTCGGGAAACTGCGGACGACGGTGTTGTACTCCTTGACCGCTTCGTTGAAATTTCCGCGCTCGACCGAGATGCGGTTTTCCGTCCCTTCCAGTTGCGCCTGCAAGCTGAGGAAGTTCTGGTTTGCCTTCAACTCTGGGTATTGCTCGCTCACCAAAAGCAGACGCGAGAGGGCGTTACTCAGTTGTCCCTGCGCCTGCTGGAATTGCTGGAGCTGGGCGGCATCCGTGGGCGCCTTGTTCGGATCGAGTTTCACCTGGCCGACGCTGGCGCGGGCCTGCGTCACCGCGATGAGCGTTGATTTCTCGAAATTCGCCGCTCCGGAAACAGTGCTGACCAGATTGGGAATCAGGTCCGCCCGGCGCTGGTAAACATTCTGCACCTGGGCCCATTTCTCATTCACGTTCTGATCCAGTTTGACGATCCGATTGTAGCTTCCGCCCAGGGCGATGCCCACGATGACGAGGATCACGATCAGAATGACGACGACGGCACCGCAACCGATTCCGAATTTCTTCATAGGAGGACGCTAAACCAAATTGAGCGCCGGGCGCGCTATTTTTTTGGGCAGGAGGTCTCGAAAACGGGCCGCAAAATCAATCCTGCGCGGGAGCCACATCGCTCGACTCGGGTGCTGGGGACGGCGGTGGCGTCTCCGCGGGCGCGGCGGGTTTTGCGGAAGCGGCCGACGGCAAATAGCGGCGCCTTAGCTCCTCTGCGTTCGGAAGCTCGTCGAGATCGCGCAGGCCGAAGTGCTCGAGGAAAAACTGGGTCGTTTCATAAAGGAGAGGCCGGCCGGGAACCTCGGCGCGCCCGGCGATTTTCACGAGCCCGCGCTCCATCAAGCTTTGCAGGACGCCGTCCACCGCGACACCGCGAACCGCTTCGACATCGGCGCGCGTGATCGGCTGCCGGTAGGCGACGATGGCGAGCGTTTCCAGGGAAGGCGGGGTGAGCCGGGCCGGTTTGGCCGCGGGAAACAATTGGCGGACCCACGGCGCATACGCGGGATCGCTCACCAGTTGCCAGCCCTCGGCCTTTTCCACGAGCTGAAACGCGCGTCCCTGCTCGATGTATTCGATTTTCAATTGTTCGAGCGCGGCCGCCACCTGGGCGTCGGTCGCCTTTGAAAACTCGTTGGGCAAGAGTTCATCCGCATCGCCGGCACCCTTGATGGCGCTGACCAGTTCGCGCGTGGTCAGCGGCTTCTGTCCGCTGAATAAGAGCGCTTCGATGACTTGGCTGAGACTCATATGACCTATAGGACTTATACGACCTATACCCCGATCGCGCTCTGGATCGCCTCCGCGATCCGATTTGCCTGCCGGTCAATCTGCTCCAGTTCGCGGCCCTCGATCAGGAGCCGGATCTTCGGCTCCGTTCCCGAGTAGCGGAGGAGGACACGGCCCTTGCCCGAAAGCTCTTTTTCCGCATCCCCCACGAGCTTCATCACCGCGGAGAGTTCCTCCAGCGGACGTTTCTCCTTCACCTTCAGATTTCGCTGCGCTTGCGGGTATTTCGTCAGGCAACGCTTCAACTCGCTCAACGGTTTCCCGGTCATTTTCATGATCCGCAAAATTTGCAGCGCGCTGATGATTCCATCGCCCGTCGTGGTGAAATCGCGGAATATCATGTGGCCGCTTTGTTCACCGCCCAGGTTCAGATTTCGCTCCACCATTGCCTCGATCACGTAGCGATCGCCCACTTTCGCGCGCACCACTTTCCCGCCGAGCGGGGCGAGGGCTTCGTCGAGCCCGAAATTGCTCATGACCGTGGCGACGAGCGTTTTCTCCTGGAGATGGCCCGATTGCAGCAAATCGACCGCGGCAATCGCGAGGATCTCGTCGCCGTCCACGAGATCGCCGTTTTCATCGCAGAGCAGAACGCGATCGGCGTCGCCATCGTGGGTAATGCCGATGTGGGCGCCGCTTTCCTTGACCGCGCGCTGAATCTCCGCGGGAAAAGTGCTGCCGCACTCTGCATTGATGTTCGTCCCGTTGGGTTCGTCGTGCACGACCGTCAAGGCGGCGCCGAGTTCGCGCAGGATGCAGGGCGTCGATTTGTAAGCCGCGCCATTCGCGGCATCGACCGCGATGTGCATCTTCTCGAGCGACATCTTTCTCGGAAAGCTGGCTTTCGCGAACTCGACATAACGCCCCAGCGCATCGTCGATTCGTCGCGCGCGCCCAATATTTCCAGCGGTCGGGCGAATCGAGTCGATCTCACCCGTGAAAACAAGCTGCTCGATCTGCTGCTCGATCTTATCGTCCAGTTTGTAGCCGTCGTGCCGGAAAAATTTAATCCCATTGTCCTCGTAGGAATTGTGCGACGCGGAAAGCACGATGCCGGCGTCCGCCCGCAAGGAGCGCGTGATGTAGGCCACGCCCGGCGTCGGCAACGGCCCGATCAGGAGGACGTCCACGCCGAACGAGGTGATGCCGGCGACGAGCGCGTTTTCGAGCATGTAACCCGAAAGCCGCGTGTCCTTGCCGAGGACGATTTTCGGCCGGGCGCCGGGCGGGTGCTCGCGCGGATTGAGCTGCGTGAAAATATGGGCGGCCGCGCGGCCGAGTTTCAGCGCGGTCTCCGCGGTGACCGGTTCGACGTTCGCGACCCCGCGGACGCCGTCCGTCCCAAAAATTTTCTTTTCCTGCGCCACGTCGCTTATTGAAAGGCCAGCAGTGCCATTCGTAAACGGGTAAATTACAATAGCGCCTCAGAGAGCGCCGCTACGACGGCCGTTCCCCGATTTTCCTGGCCGGGACGCCGCCCCAAATCTCGTAAGATGGAATGGAATTGTTAACCACGGCGCCGGCCGCGACGATGGCTCCCTTTCCGATCGTCACGCCCTTCAGGAGGACGGCATTCGCCCCGATCCAGACATCGGTGTCGAGCGTGACGGGCGCTTCCGGTCCGTCCGTTTGCTGGCCAATCGGCCCATCGCGCCGCGCCAACTGGTGATCGTGATCGACGAAGCAGCAGCCCGAGGCGATCAGACAATGCGAGCCGATCGTGATGCCGAGTTTGAAATTAAATTCGCAGCCAGCGCCGATAAAAACGTGATCGCCAATCACCAGCCTTGGCCCCGGCGCCCAAATGCCGTCGTACTTGAAATAAACGCCATGCTCCACCGTGCAGTGCGCGCCGATAGAAACCTGATGCGGCCAGGTCACATGAATTTTCGGCAGTAACGTCCCTTCGCCCACGTCCATGCCGAGCAGTCCCCACCATAAAGTACGAAGGACCGCCACCGCCCGGCAGGTCGACGACCGGATCCGGAAGACCGCGCGGGCGAAGACGGAGCTATTCATTTGTCTTCGCTTCGCCGTCCGGGCTTGGTCCCTCGATCTTCTCCTCGTTCATTTCGTTGATCTTACGATGCAAGGTACGGCGGCTGATTCCAAGCTTCTTCGCCGCCGCTGTGACATTTCCGTTCGTCGTCGCGAGCGCCTGCATGATGAGACGCCTTTCGGTTTCGTGCAGGTCGAGCGCGCTCGATTTTTCGCCGAAGGCCTTGGACGGCGTAATTCCACCGGGCAACGAGGCGCCGGTGGCCTGGCGCACATTCACCGGCAGGTCGCGCAAACCGATCTTCGGCCCGTGCGCCATGACCACGCCGTGCTCGATCGCCGTGCGCAGCTCACGGACGTTTCCCGGCCAGTTGTAAACGAGGAGCGCGTTCATCGCGTCGGCGGTCAGGTCGAGAAGCGGCTTGTCGTTCGCCTTGCAAAAATGCCGGAGAAAGCCTTGCACGAGCATCGGAATGTCTTCCTTCCGCTCGCGCAACGGCGGCATGGTGACGTGGACGACGTTGAGACGGAAATAGAGGTCGTCCCGGAATTTTCCTTCGGCGACCAGCTTCTCGAGGTTCTTGTTCGTCGCCGCGATGAGGCGGACGTCGGCGCGCAAAGTCTGGTTGCCGCCCACCCGTTCGAAGGCGCGCTCTTCGCTGATCACCCGCAGGAGTTTCACCTGAGTGCTGGCGTCGATTTCGCCAATCTCGTCCAGGAAAATCGTGCCGCCGCTGGCCTGCTCGAACCGCCCGATCCGGCGGTCGTGGGCGCCGGTAAACGCGCCGCGTTCGTGGCCGAATAATTCGCTCTCGAGCAATTGCGGCGAGAGCGCCGCGCAATGGACCGTGACGAATTTCGCCTTGTTCCGGCGGCTTAAATTATGGATCGCGTGCGCGGCCAGTTCCTTGCCGGTGCCGCTTTCGCCTTCGATCAGGACGTTGGCGGAAGAAGGCGCGACCTGCCGGACGGTGTCGAGAACCTCGCGTAGCGCCGGCGATTCGCCGATGATGTTTTCGAGCCCGAAACGTTCGTCCACCTGCTGGCGCAGCGTGCGATTTTCCTGCTCCATCCGGCGGCTGGCCAGAGCACGCGCGATCAGCATTTCCACCTTGTCGAGATTGAGCGGCTTGGTCACGAAATCGTAAGCGCCGCGTTTCATCGCTTCGACCGCGGTATCGACCGTGCCGTAGGCCGTCATCATGATGCAGATGGGCGGGTGCGGGAGTTTCAGGGCGCGTTCGATCAAAGCCATGCCGTCGTCGCCGCCGAGACGCAGATCGGTGACCATCAGATCGATCTGCTCGCGCTCAAGCACATCCATGGCGCCGCGGATGTCCTCCGCGACGTAGGTGTCGTATTCGTCCTCGAGCAAACTGCGCAACCCGTCGCGCGTATGCTTCTCGTCATCGACGATCAGGATCGTGGGCTGGAGAGAGTCCATTGGTAAATGGGACATGCGGAAGCATGTCCCTCCGATTTATTTACACCATTGATCGACCCAATCGGTCACTGTCTTCCACCAGAGCCGCGAGTTCTGCGGCTTCAAGACCCAGTGGCCTTCGTCGGGGAAGTATAACATTTTCGATGGAACCTTGAGCCTTTGGAGCGTGGTGAAGAGCTGGAAACCCTCGGAAACATCGAGCCGGAAATCGAGCTGGCCATGGACGACCAGCGTCGGTGTTTTGAATTTCTCAGCGAACAAGTGCGGCGAGAATTTCCGGTAAAGCTCGCGCTGCTTCCAGGGCGGCCCTTTGAATTCCCACTCGTTGAACCAGAGTTCTTCCGTCGTTCCGTAGGCCGACTCGGTATTGAAGACGCCGTCGTGTGACACGATGCACTTGAACCGATCGGTGTGACCGAGCACCCAGTTCGCCATGTAGCCGCCGTAGCTCGCGCCGAGCGCCGCCTCGCGACTCTTGTCGATGAACGGATACGTCTTCTCCACGTAATCGAGTCCCTTCATTAGATCTTCGTACGGTTTGCCGCCCCAATCGCCGCTGATCGAGTCAGTGAATTTCTGTCCGTACCCGGTCGAGCCGTGGAAGTTGATCATGACCACGACGTAGCCGCTGGCCGCGAACAATTCCGGATTCCAGCGATACGACCACGAATTTCCCCAAGCGCCCTGCGGCCCGCCGTGGATCAGAAACTTCAGTGGATATTTCTTCGCGGGATCGAATCCCGGCGGCTTCACCAGAAAGCCTTGGACATCCTCGTTCGCGGCTCCTTTGAAGGTGAACGGTTCCAGCGGCTGCATATCGATCTGTGACAGCAGCGCGTCGTTCATGTGGGTTATGCGTTTAGGCTCAGGTGGAGGATCAGCTATTTCTTGGCCATTGGGGAGTTCGTCTCTGTAAATCTCGTTTGGCGCGCTCGCGGACGCTCGTGTGTAATAGATGCCGGAACCAGCAATTGCCAGATCGTCGGCATGACCGCGATTCTCCACGAGCGGCAGCTTTGTCAGATCGCGAACCAAAATGGCATCGGGGTTGTCTGAAACTAGGGAAGCCGCGTTAATCAATGCGCTTCCGCGGTTTTCGAAGGTGAAGAAGAGCCATTCTCGATTGGGCCACCAGCAGAAGCTGCCGACTGAACGGTCGAATTTCTCGGAGAGATCGCGCGTCTTGCCCGACCGTCGATCTTGGAGAAACAATCGCTCCTTGTCCGCTTCGAAGCCGGCGCGCGCCATTGATCTCCAGGCAAGGTATTTTCCATCGGGTGAATAGAGCGGCGTGTTGTCGTTTCCCGGGCTCGTGGAGATCTTCTTCGGCGTGCCTCCAGCCATCGGCACGATGAAGATTTCGTTGTTCGTGCTCGTCGCCTCTACTTCATCAATGTTGCTCGTGTAGGCGAGCTCCTGGCTATCCGGTGAAACGGAATACAGGTCCTGGCCGCCGAGATTGAAGGGCGGCACGTCGTGATCGCCCGGGGTGAGATCACGCGCTGAGTTGGGTTGCGAAGCATCGGACTCGGCGCTGACGGCGAAGAGATGGCTGCGTTTGAAGTCGGTGTAACCGGTCCAATGCCGGTAGAGCAACTTCGTGAAAACCTTCGCTTTCACTTTGCTCTTTCCGAGATCGTCATCGCGTTTCTTGTTCTCCGCATCGTCCTTTGCGTCGGCATAGACGGATGAAACGAAGACGAGGCTTTTTCCATCCGGCGTCCAGATCGCGCCATCGGCGCCGGTCGAGATATTCGTCACCTGATGCGGCGTGCCGTCCAATCCGCCGCTCTCCGGCGTAAAATTCGACATCCAGATTTGCGTCGGATCGGTCACCTTCGACGTCCAGATCAACCGTTTGCCATCCGGTGAAAACCGGGGGCGCTCTTCGTGGTTCGGCGTTTGATTCAACCGGCGCGCTTCCCCGCCGGCCGCGGGCACGATCCACAAATGCGAGATCTTCGTGTTCGCCTCGAGATCCACATCGACGGCGTCAAACACGACCCATTTCCCATCCGGCGACGGCACGGGTGCGCCGACGCGTTTGAGTTTCATCATGTCCTCGAACGTGAAGGGCCGTTTGGCGCCCGCGGGGGCTGCGCTCGGCGACGGCTGCGCCAGGAGCGAGCCGGCGAAAGTGAAGGAAGCGATCAGAATTTTGAAGTGCATGCGATTTTCTCCAACTGAATGCGCAAACTCCCGCCGAACCCGCCCTCGCGCAACCGGCATGACCAGCGGAGGGCCAACGCTTTGCGCTCGCCGCCTCCCCCGAAACATGCCAATCATCCGCCCATGAAAATTTTGCTCCGCATCATCCTCATTCTCGTCGTGCTGGCGGCTGGAGCGTATCTCTACGCTCTTTCCATTCCCGCGCACCAGACCCACACCCGCACGATGACGCTCAAGCAAACGCCGGAAGCCGTCTTCACGCTCCTGACCGATCTGCCCAACTTTCCCAAGTGGAATCGCAACATGGAGAAGATCGAGATCCTTCCGCCGATCGACGGGAAAGAAGCGACGCGCCAGACGTTCCACGGCAATATGACCATGACGATCATCACGACTGAAAGCACGCCGCCCAAGCATCTCGTCCGCTCGATGGGCGACGTGGGCGGGCCTTACGAAGGATCGTGGATTTACGACATCACCCCCACGCCGGACGGCTCTCAGGTCGTCCTGACCGAGCAATCGACCACCAACAGCGCGCTCTTTCGCCTGATGATAAAGATGTTCGGCGCGACCAAATACATGGACGAGCATCTCGAAGGCATGGCGAAGCAGTTCGGCGAAACGGCAGTGATCCGCTGAAGCGCAAACGGCGTCCCGGAAGTTCCGGGCTAACAGTTCCTGGCGGAATCGGTCCTAGCCTGGTCCGAACCGTTGCCGGTATTCGCTCGATGTGATGAAGGCTTTCACCATCTCGGAGTCAACGAAGTTGCCATTGAAGGTGTTCAGCTTGTTGAGCCAGAAATTGAACCCGGCCGTGTCCGCATCGCGGCGGAGATAGCCGAAGTATTCCATCAGGACGAACGCCTTGTTGAAATTATCGGTCGCTAAAGTGGGCTCCTCCGAAACCAATCTAAGCACGGTGGCGCGCGTTTCGTCGCCATTGTTCAAGCCCAGGACGAGTGAGTCGCGGAATGAGCCGGTGATCGGCAATCCGGCGCTCGTCAGGAGATTATCGACGTACTGCTCGTTCGTCAGCGTCGAGGGATATTTAAACACGAACTCCGGCCGAGTGACGAAGTCGTTGTAGAAAGCCTCCTTGTTCGCCGCGAGTTGCGCGTCCGCGCCGGGCTGGCCGACGATTACGCCGCGATCGATCGCCTGCAAATCGCGCATGAAATTACCGTATAAAACCGGCCCCGGTGAGCCGAAAGTGCTGGCGCCGAAAGCGGCTCGATGGGTGAGATAGGCGGCCATGCCCGAATTCTGAAATTCGATCGAAAGGAAAAATGCGGCGGAGACATTGATCCGTCTCACTTCGATGCAAGCCGTGTCCGCACCGCAGGACGTGATCTGGTTAACCCAGAAATCAAAACCCGCGGCATCTGGCTCGCGGTTGAGAAAATCCAGGTAATGCGAGCGCACGAAAAACGCCGCGTCGTCGATCGGGTTAAGGATCGGCGCTCCCGTGTCATCGTCGAGAATGGTGACCTCAGCGTGGTTTGGTGTGCCCAAGCCAACGCCGGTCCCGGTCGCATTGCTCAACGCCAGGTCGATGGTCTCGTCGGTCTCGTCAAAATTGTCATTTTGGATAAGGATATCGAAAGTTTTGCTCGTTTCGCCGGGCGCAAACCTGACCTGGCCCAGCGCGATTTCGTAATCGGATTTTTGCGAAGCGTGGTCGGGCTGGCTTTCGTCGAAGGTGTTGTAGTTCACCGTCGCCGCGCCCGAAGCATCTCCGGAACGTGTCACCGTAACCTGGATCTTGCTGGAGCTTTCGCCGATCACATAGGAGTCGGTGCTGAATTGAATGAGAGACGTCGCCGTGGACATGGTCGGCACGATTGAGCCGAAAAGGCCGTGCTCTTCCTCGGCGGTCCCGGCCGTGAAATAGAGCGTATTGACGTCGCCCCCATTTCCGCCATTCCCGAAGGTTATCGCCCACAATTCATCGATCTCGATGCCGTTGCCTGATTCGTCCTGAAGCGTGCCCAGGAAAGCGCCTGTCGTCGGATTGTAAGCGTGGATGCTGGGGTTGCCTTCGCCGAAGTTACCGATCAGGAGCGCACCGCCAAAAATGCCGAAACTGGCCGGGGCCTGGGTGACGCCCCAAGGCGAATTGAGTGCTCCGTTGTTGATTCCAAAAGTCAGATCTCGCACGCCGTTGGCATTAAACCGCCGGGCAAAACCGTTGCCGACGCCGTCCTCGGGAAGACCGTCGACGCCAACTTTGGCGTAAACCACGTAGAGTGCGCTGCCGACGGCCTGAATGTTGTAGGGATGGTAAGTATTTCCAGGCGTGGTCGGGATGGTCGGATCGACAAACGGGAACGATGCGGCCGGTTGGAGGGCGAAGCTGGCGTCGTAAACGTCAATCGTGCCGTTGGCGAAGTCGGCGGCGTAGAGATGATTGGTTCCGTTATTGACGAGGGCGAGGCCGGTGTAGACATGCCCGGGATGGCTCGCGGCGATTACCCCAGTCGTCGAACCGGCGGCCGGCGCGTTCGGATCCCATCCGACAATGTTCCCCGTGATCGAGGCGAAAAGGAAATTCGCGCCGCACGGCGCACTGGCGCACGCCCCGGGAAGGACAAAATCGGTGGCGGTGGGGTTCGACACTGTTCCGGTCGGCAATCCGCCGGGAATAGTAATTGTTTGCGGGCTGGCGTTGAGAACGATGGGAGTCCCGGCGACGCCCCCGCGGATGAGCTGGGTTGTGCTCGTGCCGTTATTGGAAATCCAAAACGGACTCGAGCCGGTCAATGATATCCCCCAGGGGTTGACGAGGAGCGGGTCGAGAACCGAGCCGAAGCCGGGGATGTCCGAGATAAAGTGTTTTTCGATGTAAGCCGACCCGGGCGCGATGCCTTCGATAGTCGCTGGCACAGCGCTGGTCTGAGGGGTCGACTTCACGGCGTTCTTCGTCGCGTTTGGCGCCGACGAGGCGAGAAATGGCATTGAGAGACACAGCAAAAATCCCAAGACAAGGCTTGGGATTTTCGTGGCGGGACGGTTGGCTGATTTCGGGTGATGCATAGGGATTCTCCTCGTTAATGGTGGCTATCGAATAATCGAATCTGAAAGAGCCTGTGGGCGCATCGCAAATTGCTCAAGATAAAATTGCACGTTTGTCATGATCTGGCCCGCCCGGCATCAAACGATACCAAGGGACATGCGATTCTCTTCGATACCATCTCGGCAAGCAAAACCAGGTAACAGTTTTGTTACATCTGCTGACCTCAGTTGCGGCCAGCGTATCGCGGAGATTCTCCCCAAAATCCCTTTTGTCATTCCAAGCGAAGTCGAGGAATCTCTCGCTCATGAAGCGTTTCTATTCGATCGCCTTCCTGACCTGCGCCCTCGCGGTCCTCTCCTCACTTTGTGCGAATGCCAGCGGCACCACTGCACTCGTCAACGGCACCCTGATCGATCCGGGGACGGCGAAGATCATTCCGAACGCGGTAGTTCTCATCGAGGGCGATCACATCAAAGCCGTCGGCGACGACGCCAAGAAGATCTCGACCAAGGGCGCGCAGATTATCGACTGTAAGGGCAAGTTCATCCTCCCTGGATACATCGATACCCACGTCCACTTCTTCCAGTCCGGCGACATCTACACGCGCCCTGACGCTGTCGATCTAACCAGCATCCGGCCCTACAAAGACGAGGTTGCGTGGGTTAAACATTACCTGCCGGATACGCTCAAGCGTTACATCCGTTGCGGGATCACCGCCGTCGTCGATGTCGGCGGTCCGCTTTGGAATTTCGAAGCGCGCAAGATCGCGAACTCGACCGCCAAGGCACCTCGGGTCGCCGTAGCCGGCCCGCTCATTTCCAGTGTCTCACGGCCGCAACTTGATCTCGGCGATCCGCCCATCGTCAAGATCGACACGCCTGAGCAGGCCCGCGAAATGGTGCGCAAGCTCGCCGCGCAAAAACCCGACTTCATCAAGATTTGGTACATCGTCAACGACGAGAACCCGGTGGAGAAATTCCGGCCCATTGCTCACGCCGTCATCGAAGAGAGCCATGCGCGGAAGATCCGCGTCGCCGTGCACGCGACCGAGCTGGAGGCGGCCCGGGCCGTCGTCGAAGATGGGGCCGACCTCCTGGTCCACAGCGTGACCGATAAACTGGTGGATGAGCGCTTTGTTCAGCTCCTGAAAAAGCGCGGCACGATCCTGACGCCGACCCTCGTCGTTTTCGAGCGCTATGGCCGCACCTTCGCCAATAAGCTGAATCTCACGACGGAAGAGAAAGCGTGGGGCAACCCGGACGTGATCGCGTCGCTCGATGTAGCCAGGATTCCCGCCGACCAATTGCCCGATCGCATCAAGACCGCGCTCGCGAGTGCCGATGCAGTTCTCGATCGCATCCAGAAAACCTACGATGTCGCGCTCAAAAACCTGAAGACCCTCCAGGACGCCGGCGTCACAATCGCAGCCGGAACCGATGCCGGGAACATCGGCACCATTCACGGCCCGGCGCTTTTTCGTGAGTTCCAGTTGATGAAAGAAGCGGGCCTGACACCGATGCAAATTCTCCAGTGCACCACCACCAACGCCGCCCGGACATTTGGTGGCGCGACCGGCCCGAAAATCGGCGCCATCGCGCCCGGCAAGTTCGCCGATCTGGTGATCTTGAAATCGAATCCGCTCGACGATATCGCCCGCGCGTCGGACATCGAGAGCGTGATGAAAAACGGGGTCCTCTTTCCCGCCGAAACACCGGGAAGATGAAGAAGTCTTGAATATTCCGGCCCCGCGGCCCATCTCTAATAGGATGAAACCTGGCAAGTTGCTCCCTTTCGCCATCGCCGCCCTCCTGATCCTGCTTCTTCTCGTGGTTCGGGCGAGCGACACAAAAGTAGATGTTTCAAAAGTCCACGGGCGCATCCAGTACGTGAAGAGTTTTCCCGATTACAAGGTGCAGGCCGTGAGTAGTTTTCCGGATCTGAAGGTTCAGATCGTGGAGAGCTTTCCCAGTTCGCCTGGTCAGTGGCAGATCGTCGATTCGTTTCCCGATTACAAAATCGAGATGGTCGAGTCATTCCCGGACTTCAAAGTGCAATTCGTGACCAGCTTTCCTGGCCCGGCGAAGTGAGGGGATTCATCCGCGGCAGGATTTTGCCTGTCATGTCTTCGCGATGAGCCGCACCATTTTTCGCAAGCCCACCGCGTTCTCGAAATGGGTCCTCGTTTTCGCCGGTCTTGGGCTGGCCCTGTTCCTGCCCGGGCTCGTGAAAGGCAAGGAGTTCCTGGTCTTCTTCGGATGTCTCGGCGGCGTCTGGATCATGGTCGCGCTCCTCGTCGCCGTGGTCGTTGCTCTGGCGGGAAAGGGACAGGTCACGGAGGTAAACGTGGAAGGTGAAACGCTGCAGGTGCGCACGGTGGGTCTCTTCGGCGCCGGAGGTAGTTTTGTCATGCCGGCAGCGGCGGCCACGAACTGGCGCTGGTTGACGCAGGGCGCGGACCGGCACGTCGGCCCGCGCCTTCTGATGCTGGCCTTCGACTTCAAAGGCAGGACCTATCGATTGCCCATTTCGACGGCGGAAATTGTCGATCTCGACGCGCTGCGACTGGTGGCGCCAGAGCAGGTCATCGATGATATGATCGCGCAGAATCCCGGCCGAGCCGTGAATCGTCCCGGCTCCACCGCGTGAAACCGTTGCTCTTTTTCCTGCTCGCCGCGCCGACGCTGCTCCTGGCCGATGGCCTCGCTGATGTGCGCGCCACGTTGCAGAAATTGCAAAGCGACCAGCCGCTGCGGGCGCGCGTCGAGATTAAGATCCGCCGGCTGGGTGGTGAGAGCGATAAGCAGAAGCAGTCGCAGGCGACCAGTTCGATCATCGTAGAGAGCGGTCCGCAGGGACTCACCCTGAGTTGGTCACCCGAGCAGATCAAACAGTCGCGAAAAGCGGCCTGGGCCCAGACCATCGATCCGGATGCGCCGAAGACAGATCTCGCCACCCTCAGAGCCCTCGCGGCCGGCGACGCGCTCAATCTGCTCGATGCGGCCGATCCACTGCGCCGAGGCTTGGAAAAGGCGGTGCTGCGGGAGGACAAGCGCGATACCTACCAGGGCAAAGCAGCGCGACTGCTGATCTTCAAGGTCGAACTGGGGCTCGACGAGGAAGAGCGCAAGGCGTTGAAAAGCTCGGATGCGACCATGAAGCTCTGGCTCGATGGTGATGGCGTGCCGCTGGCGATGGAGCGCGATATCCAGGCCAGGTTTAGCAAATTCTTCGTCGGTTTTCGCCTTCACGAACACGAAACGCGCGAGTTTCAGCCTGCGGGTGGGCGGCTGGTGGTCACGCGCGCCAGCAAAGACACTTCCGGTTCCGGTTTAGGTCACAGCGATGAGAGCCACACCGTCACGACCGTGACACTGTTGACGGATTAGCGTCTCGCGCGCTGCGAACGTCTAGTATGAGCGTCCTGATTGGTTTTGTTGCACTGGGAGATGCGCGGTCGGGTCGGGCGAGTAGGCAGCCGGTCCCTTAATCCTATTATATTCTTCGTCTGAGATCAGTGGCTGCTCGTTGCACCCGCTCAGAAACAGCGCCGTGACCGACACGAAAAGCACGAAAAGATTCTTCATACGCAGCCCTACCGATGCACAGAATTGGCCAAAGTGGCAAGTCCTGAATAGGCCGCGATTCCTCGGAGGGAGCCGGGGATTTTGACATTTGCTTCGCAAAAACACCCGCCGGGATCAATGATCGAGAATGCTTGCGCTTTTGCGGCGCCGGGGTTTTCGAAGAGGCGCTGTCGTCGTCGGAATCTTGCTCGCTGGCGCGGCCGGCGTGGCCATTGTCTTGAATCCGAGACTCACGCGTTACGTCGAGAGTGAGGAATTTCGGGCCGAGCTGGAGAAGGCGACAGCCAAAGGTTTGCATTTCCCGGCTGGAAAATACGCGCCGATCCGGCGGACTGGTTTCCTGACGGCGGCGAGCGCCGGCTTTCAAGCGCAGGGCGGGCGCAAGGCAATCACCTCAATGGATGCGCACGAAATTAGCGCGACCTTCAATCCGCTGGGCGTTTTTTTGCGGCGCTGGCAGTTGAGTGAGGTGCGCATCCAATCGGGCGAAGTCGGCATTCAAACCTACGAGCCGAAACCGGAGCCCTCGCCGTCCAAACCGTGGTATCACGTTTTTCTGCCGAACCGCGTTTATCTCAAGCGCGTCTGGACGGAGCCAGTGGATGTGACCTGGCGGTTTCGAAACGAGAAGGGCGGTTTCTTTGGAACCCGTTTGCTCATTACGCCGCATGGCCGCGATTTCGATTACCAGGCGAACGGGGGCGTCATGAAACTTGCGCTCATCCCTGATTTGCCATTGCGACACACGCATCTGGTTATCACGAAAAAGCTCCTGACCGTGCATGCGCTCGACGTCGCTGCCGGGCCGGACAGTGACGGTTTCGTTCACGGCGAAGGAACCGCCGGCATGGGTGAGGACAGGAGGGTCGATTTCAAAATGAAATTCGGCGAAGTGCCTATTCGCGAATGGCTGCCCTCGAGTTGGAAGGAGCACATCGCTGGAGCAGCGGAAGGAAGCGTCCACTGGAAGGGGAAGAACCTGAAACTGGAGGCCGCCGCTGTCGAAGGGGAGTTACGGGTCCAGAAGGGCCGCGTTCGCCGGCTCCCTTTTCTGCAAAAGCTGGCGTCAATCACAGGAAAGAAAGCGCTCGAAGAACTGGAGCTGAATGAGTGCTCCGCCGAGGTTCATTGGGAAAGTCCCACCCTGGAGCTCAGGAATATTGCCATCGAGGACAAGGGGAAATTTCGCGTCGAAGGCCTGGTCTCGGCGCGGGATAAGTCGTTAGGGGGCACGATCCGGCTGGGGGTGACCCGGGAATATCTCGAATGGCTGCCCCGCCCGGAAGAAATCTTTGGGAGCGAACACGGCGGCTATCTTTGGACCACCGTGCATTTGTCGGGAACCCTCGCGCAACCGCAGCAGGATCTCAGTCCGCGGATCGTCGAGGCCTTGAAGGAGTCTCCGGGAGATTTTCTCGCCCTGGCTTTCCGTCTCTTCGGCGAGTGGCTCAAGAATGCGTTCGGCGGGGAGTGACTTTCCTCATTGGACAAGCGCGGCCGAGGTCGATTGATTATTGCATGAAAAGAATTTCGGCTCTCGGCCTTCTCCCGGGGTTGCTTTGGTTCTGTTGGTCGCCAACTGCGACGCAAGCGGCCACTCTTGCCGGCCAGCAGGTGCAGGGCGGCAAAACGGTGGAGATTCGTTTCCCGGTCTCGAAATATTTCCAGGACATCGCGGCCCAGGGCGGGAATCCACGCGCCGAGACGGGGCGAGCTGTCCTGACATTTCCGCCCGGCTTCGATCCGGCGCGCCGCTGGCCCATCCTTATTGTGACCTCCACCACGGATTTCCACCGCACCAGCCCGATGGACGCGGAATGGTATCGTCCGGCTGCGGATGCCGAGGGATGGATGATTCTCACCTCCGATGCGACCATCAAACCGGTGTTCGATTCCACGCCGTGGCGCCTGGCCATGTTGGGCGCGGCATTGGAAGCCCTGCGCAAAGATTGGCCGCAAACGGCGAAATGGCCGGTCGCTTTCGGCGGCTTCTCGGGTGGGTCGAAGCGCAGCTGTCTGCTGGGAGCGATGCTGGCCAAGACTGGATCGATCAGTATTTGCGGTTTCTTTCTGAGCGGAATCAATGAAGACCGGCTGAGTCCGGCCTACAAGACCTACCAGCCGGGTGCGGGTTTCCTCGAGATTCCGATTTGGATCAGCGGCGGCATGGGTGACATCATCGCGACTCCTTCGTTGGAGGGCGCCGCCAAGGTGTCCATGCAACGGACCGGATTCAAACGCGTCCGCGTAGAGCACTTTATGGGTGGTCACCAGCTTAAAAGATCCGAAGTGCGGCTCGCGCTCCAGTGGTTCCGCGAACTCGGACGGTTCTAGAAATCGGTTCGGGACAGAGGGAGTCGGCTCTCACGCGGGCTGGCATTCAAATCGGTTGCGGGCAAGCGCTTGCGGATGAAGTTTCAGGAATCATGACAACTTCCCCGACGCAGTACGTGCATCCCGAAGCGCTCGTGGATGCCGAGTGGATCGAAAAACATGAAAGCGACAACGATGTTCGCATCATCGAGTCGAACGAGGACATCCTGCTGTACGATACGGGTCACATTCCCGGCGCGGTGCACATCGATTGGCGGACGGATCTGCAGGACCAGGTGATTCGCGATTATATTGCGCCCGATAAATTCGCGGAGCTCTGCAGCCGCAACGGAATTACGCCCGAGACAACCTGCGTCTTCTACGGTGACAAGGCCAACTGGTGGGCTTGCTACGCCCTTTGGGCCTTTCGTTTGTTTGGACATCAGCGGGTGAAAATCCTGAACGGCGGCCGGGACAAATGGAAAGCGGACGGCCGGGAAATGACGCGCGAGGTGCCGAAGTATCCGAAGACAAATTACCCAGTCCCGGCCAAGCGTTACGACAAGGAGATTCGCGCGTTTGCCGATGAAGCGCTGGCCCAAAGCAAGAGCGGGAAGCCCCTGATCGATGTGCGTTCTCCTGGGGAGTTTAAAGGCGAGATCACGCACATGGCCGAGTATCCGCAGGAGGGCGTCTTGCGGGGCGGCCATATTCCCGGCGCGACCAGCATGCCCTGGAAGACGGCCACGAATGAAGACAGCACATTCAAATCGGCCGGCGACCTGGCGAAGATTTACTTCGAGCAGTGCGGTCTCAAGCCGGGCACCGAGACAGTGGTCTATTGCCGTATCGGCGAGCGCTCGAGCCACACCTGGTTTGTCCTCACTTATCTGCTCGGACTCGAGAACGTGCGCAATTACGACGGATCCTGGACGGAGTGGGGCAACAAAGTCGGCGCCCCGATCGAGAGGTCTGCGTAACGCAGATTCCTGCTCCTGATCATGATCCTGCTCTTGATCTGGGCACGGGAAGGATCAGGATTAAGATCAGGAGCATGAGCAGGAGTTGAACAATGTATCCGCCGAAACTGGAAGCCATCATCAGCCTGTTTGAGTCGTTGCCGGAAATCGAACGGCGCGAAACGCTCGTGTCGTATGCGGACAACGCGAAGAAACAGGAGCCGCGGCCCGGAGAAAAATTTACCCTCGAAGATGTCCGCAAAGATGAGGAGTGCGCCGATACAGTGGGCGTTTATCTCCAGGTGGATGACGAAGGCAAAGCGCATTTCCGGATGACGCTCGGGCCCGAGGTGCAGACCCTCACGCGCGCCATGACTGCGATCCTGTGCAAAGGGCTCGACGGCCGGACGCCGCAGGAAGTTCTCGAGCTGCCGAGCGATTTTGTCACGCGCATCGTCGGCGCCGAGCTGGTCCGCGTGCGCAGCCAGACGATTTATTACGTGCTGACCCGGATCAAAGGCGTCTGCAAAGTTTACCTCGACCGGCAGCGCATGGCGGCGGTCGCGTAATCGGCTCGCCCAGACTATCGATTGCTTAGCTGGGGAATCGGACGATAGTGCGGTCGGTCGTCTCTCCGCTCCTTCGCTCAACCTCGAAGCCGCTCGGCGCCTGAAGGAGAAAGTCCACCAGACGACGTCTGTCCACAAATTATGCACCCTGTCCTACTCAAAAACGCTTCGAGTGTCATCCCAAGCCCGCAACTTCTCGTTAACGTCGTCCGGCAGCGTGTCCGGCAATTGATCCGAGGCCATCGCCCTTTGATCACGGCCGCGCCCGGGATGGGCTTCTGCGACATCGCCTTGAGCGAAGTGATCGCCGGAAAGTTGAGCTACGAAGCGGTGCCAGGGGTGAAGCCGGATTCCTCCTTCGCGCCCATCGTGACTTTTCCCGGCACGCCGCCTGAGAAAAAGGCGGCCTAGGTCAGACCATGAGCAACACTACGGGTTTCACGCGCCGCACTCCGGACATCATGACCGAAGAGCTTTGCGCGATTTTGTCGCAAAAGGTTTCCTACGAATTCAAGCCGCTCTACGACTTGGTTTACGCGAACCTCCACACCCGCAATGCCGCGAGTGGAGGCGACGAGATGCTCCGTTTGCGGGCTTATGAAAAGCTGCAAAACCTCGTCCATGACGGCATGGTGACCAAGATAGCGAAAAAGTATCGGGGCAAACCGGCCGCTCTCCTGGTTGTCAGCGCGCGGCTCGAGGAATGGCGGATCGCGGCTGCCAAGCGGACCGCCGCCCTGGCCGCCGGCGAGCCGGTTCCAACTTTCGCTTAGCGATAACTTGAGAGAGAGCAGAGACGCGCGCGTTTAGCTCGTGATCTTCGCCTGATTTCGTCTATCGTCCGCTCGCTCCAATGCCGCGGAACAACGACCTCAAAAAAATTCTGCTGATTGGCTCCGGTCCGATTGTTATCGGGCAGGGCTGCGAGTTCGATTATTCCGGCGTGCAAGCCTGCAAGGCGCTGCGCGAGGAGGGCTACGAAATCGTGCTCGTGAACTCGAACCCGGCGACGATCATGACCGATCCCGAATTTGCGGATCGCACCTACATCGAGCCGATCACACCCGAGGTCATCGAAGCCATTCTCGAGCGGGAAAAACCGGACGCCATTCTCCCGACGATGGGCGGCCAGACTGCGTTGAATGCGGCCATGGAGCTGAACCGCAACGGAGCGCTCTCGCGCCATAATGTCCGCTTGATTGGCGCAAACGCCCAGGCCATCGCCAAAGGGGAGGATCGCCAGTTGTTCAAAGAGGCGATGCTGCGCATCGGGCTCGATGTTCCGCGTTCCGGCATCGCGCATTCCATCGCCGATGCGAGCCGAATCGCGGACATGATCGGCAAGTTTCCGCTCATCATTCGGCCGGCGTTCACGCTGGGCGGCTCGGGCGGCGGCATCGCCTACAATCGCGACGAGCTCGACGAGATCGTCGAGCGCGGTCTCGCGCTTTCGCCCGTCTCGGAAGTTTTGATCGAAGAATCGCTCGTCGGCTGGAAGGAATTCGAGATGGAGGTGATGCGCGATTGCGCGGACAACTGCGTGGTCATCTGTTCGATCGAAAATTTCGACCCGATGGGCGTGCACACCGGCGATTCGATTACCGTGGCGCCGGCGCAAACGCTTTCCGACCGGGAATTTCAGTTGATGCGGGACGCCTCCTTCGCGGTCATCCGCGAGATCGGCGTCGAGACCGGCGGCTCGAACATCCAGTTCGCCGTGAACCCGCGGAACGGCAGGATGGTGGTGATCGAAATGAATCCGCGCGTCTCGCGTTCCAGCGCGCTGGCTTCGAAGGCGACCGGTTTTCCGATCGCGAAGATCGCGGCGAAGCTGGCGGTAGGTTACACGCTCGATGAAATCCGGAACGACATCACGCGCGAAACACCGGCCAGTTTTGAGCCGACAATCGATTACTGCGTGGTCAAAATTCCGCGCTTCACCTTCGAGAAATTCCCGCAAGCCGACGCCACCCTGACGACGCAAATGAAAAGCGTCGGCGAAGCGATGGCGATCGGCCGCACGTTCAAGGAGGCGTTGCAAAAGGCGTTGCGTTCGCTCGAGACCAAGCGCTTTGGTTTATGCGGCGACGGCAACGAGAAGCGGGTCGATGCGGAAACGTTGCGTTTGAAACTCGCGATCCCGAATGCGGAGCGGATCTTCCATCTCGCGCAAGCCTTTCAGGACGGCATGTCGATCGACGAAGCCTTCGAGCTGACCAGGATCGACCGCTGGTTCCTGCACAACGTGAGACAAATCGTGGATGAGCAGCGCCAATTGTCTCAAACCGATCTCCGCCGGGCCAAGAAGCTCGGCTTCTCGGATCAACAAATCGCTGTCGCCCGCGGAATTTCCGAGGGGGAGGTTCGCGCGGAGAGAAAGGCCGCCGGCGTGGTCCCGACCTACCGGCTGGTCGACACCTGCGCGGCGGAGTTCGAAGCATTCACTCCGTATTACTATTCGACCTACGGGACCGAGAACGAGATGCGCCGCACCGACAAGCCCAAGATCATGATCCTGGGCGGCGGTCCGAATCGCATCGGGCAGGGCATCGAGTTTGATTACTGTTGCGTGCACGCCGCGTTCGCTCTGCGCGAGCTCGGCTTCGAAACGATCATGGTTAACTCGAATCCGGAAACGGTTTCGACCGATTACGATACGAGCGACAAACTCTACTTCGAGCCGCTCACCCTCGAAGACGTGCTCAATATTTACGACCAGGAGCGTCCGGAAGGGGTCATTGTCCAGTTCGGTGGACAGACGCCGCTGAACCTGGCGGAAGGACTGGAGGCCGCGGGCGTTCCGATCATCGGCACCCAGCCGGAAAGCATCGAGATGGCCGAGGACCGAAAATTATTCGCCGCGATGCTCGACAAGCTTGGGCTGCGCCAAACGCCGAGCGGTTCCGCCGTCAGCGCGGAGGAGGCGATTTCAATTGCGGAAAAGATTGGCTACCCGGTGCTGGTGCGTCCGTCCTTTGTGCTCGGCGGTCGCGCCATGGAACTGGTTTACAACCAGGAAGACCTCGCGCGTTACATGCAGAATGCGATTGATGTCAGCCCGGATCGGCCCGTGCTGGTGGATCGCTTTCTGGAGGACGCGATCGAAGTCGATGTCGATTGCATCGCGGACGGCGAGATCAGCGTGATCGGCGCGATCATGGAGCACATCGAACAGGCGGGCATTCACAGCGGCGACAGCGCATGCGTGATTCCCACTTTTTCGCTTTCGAACAGGGTGCTGGACGAGATCGCGACCGCCACCAAAGCAATGGCGCGTGAATTGAAAGTCCGCGGGCTCATGAACGTGCAATTCGCCGTCAAAGGCGAAGATGTTTACGTGCTCGAAGTGAATCCGCGCGCTTCACGGACCGTGCCGTTTGTGAGCAAGGCGATCGGGGTCCCGCTGGCGAAACTGGCCGCGAAGGTCATGACCGGAAAAAAGCTCGCCGATCTCGGTTTCACCAAGGAAATCGTCCCGAAGCATTACTCGGTGAAAGAAGCCGTCTTCCCGTTTTTGCGTTATCAGGGCATCGGTATTTCGCTGGGGCCGGAAATGAAATCGACCGGTGAAGTGATGGGAATCGACGCCGATCTTGGACTGGCCTACGCCAAATCGCAGATGGCCGCCCCTCCCGCCCTGCCCAAGGGTGGGAACGTTTTCATCAGTGTGAAGGATGACGATAAGCCGAATGTGATTTCGCTGGCGCACGAGTTCGTTGGGCTCGGGTTCAAGATCATCGCCACGAGCGGAACGGCCGCCATGCTCGCGGCCGCCAACGTGCCGGTGACGAAGGTCCACAAGATTCGGGAAGGGCGGCCCCACGTGCTCGACCTGGTCAGCAACGGAGATATCAATTTCATCATCAACACGCCCAGCGGGAAGATCCCCCGGGAAGATGAGGTGCGGATGCGGAACGCGTCGCTCGCGCGCAAGATCCCGATCATGACCACGATTCGCGCCGCCCAGGCGAGCGCGCGCGGGATTCGTTCGCTCCAGAGGAGCGACCTGGGCGTGAAAACGCTTCAGGAATATCACGCCAGCGGTGGCACGGACCAGAATCGCCCAGACGATACGATCCCGGAGTTGAAGGTTGAGGGTTGAACGTTAGGATCAACCATGAAACTTACGATGTTTTGTTGCGTGATCGGATTGGCCCTTGGCGCCACGGCCCTGCGCAGCGAGGAAAAAACGGAAGCGACCCCAAATAAGGAAACGACCCCAATGACTGACACGAACAAAAATGAAGTAGCGGTAATCAAGACGAGCGAAGGCGAAATGGTGGCCGAGTTCTGGTCCGATGTGGCCCCGAACACAGTCGAGAATTTCAAGAAACTGGCGAAGGCCGGTTTCTACGACGGCACGGCTTTTCATCGGATCGTGAAAGGGTTCATGATCCAGGGCGGCGATCCCCTGACGAAGGATCTAAAGAACGAGGCCCGCTTTGGCACGGGCGATCCCGGTTACAAAATCAAAGCCGAGTTCAACAAGAAATCTCACGAGCGGGGTGTTCTTTCCATGGCTCGCTCCAGTGATCCGGATTCCGCCGGCAGCCAATTCTTCATTTGCCTCGGAAACGTCAGCCGGCTGGACGGGCAGTACACAACCTTCGGTAAATTGATCAAGGGCGACGACGTCCTGGGCAAGATCGGCGATACCGAAGTGGCGATGAGCAGCTCGGGCGAAAAGAGCAAGCCGACCAAGCGCGTCACGGTCGAGAGCGTCAAGATCGTCCCGGCTGATTCGGTGAAGTAGCCGCCGTTCGAAGCTTACGATTGGTCGCATAAGTCTCATGGGTCCTATGTGACCAATGACACAGCCTTCCACAGCAAAAATAGCCCTGGTCCAAATGCAGTGCGGGCCCGAGCCGGCTGCCAACCAGCAGAAGGCGGTCGCGCGCATTCGCGAGGCCGCGGAGCAAGGCGCGCAGATCGTTTGCCTGCCGGAGCTGTTCCGTTCGCAATATTTTTGCCAGGCGGAAGATCACAAAAATTTCGCGCTGGCCGAAGAAATTCCGGGGGCGACCACGGCTGAGCTGGAGGAAGTCGCGCGGGAAACCGGAGTGGTGATCGTCGCCTCGCTTTTCGAGAAGCGCGCCGCCGGCGTTTATCACAACACGGCGGCCATCATCGACGCCGACGGGCAGTACCTCGGCAAGTACCGCAAGATGCACATCCCGGATGATCCTTCTTATTACGAGAAGTTTTATTTTACGCCGGGCGACCTTGGTTTCCTGGCCTGGCCCACGGCGCATGGGAAAATTGGCGTCTGTATTTGCTGGGACCAGTGGTACCCGGAAGCCGCGCGGCTGACCGCGCTGCACGGCGCCCAGATTTTGTTTTATCCGACGGCGATTGGATGGCATCCGGCCGAGAAAGAAAAATACGGAGCGGCGCAGCACTCCGCGTGGGAAACGATGCAGCGGAGTCATGCGGTTGCGAATGGCTGCTATGTCGCAGCGGTGAACCGCGTGGGTCACGAAGCGCCTGCCGGAGGAGCTGGGATCGAGTTCTGGGGACAGAGTTTCATTGTCGCGCCCAGCGGTGAGATCATGGCGAAAGGCAGCGTCGATCGCGAAGAAATCGTCATGGCAGAAGTCGAATGGGCTCGCATTGACGAACATCGAACTCACTGGCCGTTCCTGCGTGACCGGCGGATCGATGCCTACGCTGGAATCCAGCAACGCCTGCTCGATTGAGCGCTATCCCTTTTTCGGACGGGCGCGGTGATCCGGCAGCTGCCGGACCGCGGCTACACCTTCTGTTTACATCCCGCGCTGAGCGGGCGTATCGTAAGAAATTATGAACACGAAATTACGCAATCATTTTGCCGGGACGGTTCTGGCCGTCCTTTCGGTTTGCTCGTTTGCTTCGTTCGCTTCCGCCCAGGAACCCACCAAAGCCATCGCCATCCTGCACTCGGCGTCAGGCAGCCAGGTCGCGGGCACCGTCACCTTCACCAAGGTTGGCGATACCGTTCAGGTCGTCGCTGATATCACCGGCCTTACACCTGGGAAACATGCGTTTCACATTCATGAATTCGGCGATTGCTCGGCGGCTGATGCGGCCTCGGCCGGCAGCCATTTCAATCCGATGAAAAAACCACACGGCGCTCCTGACGCGGCCGAGCGTCATGCCGGCGATCTCGGTAATCTCGAAGCGGACAGCAGCGGGAAAGCGCATCTGGAATTGAAAGACAGCATGCTCAAGCTCAGCGGCGAGAACTGCATTATGGGCCGGAGCGTGATTGTCCACGAGAAGGTCGATGATTGGTCGCAGCCGGTCGGCAATGCCGGTGGCCGTCAGGCCTGCGGTGTGATTGGCGTCGTCAAGCCTTAAGGACTCAATCACCTTAGGGAGAGCGGGATGCAGCGCGATGAACGCTGTGGGATGGGTTAGTGTCTAATCTGGCAGTTCTTTGTTATTGCTGAGTGGACCCCGCGCGTGCGGGGCCAGCGGGGGACCCAAATTTTTCCGCGCAAGCGGATCGGGGCGTATGGCGCAGCGGCGCCAGGAACACTTGGTGGTTCCAGCCCGACAGCTAACCTCGTAAGCGCATACACCGAGAGCAGGGATCGTCGCAAGACCTCCTCAAAGCTCCACAGGAAAGGTCTGCCTTCCCGCAGAAGGCGGCCGCATGGCCGGTAAGACGGCTTAGTTAGGGCAGATATATGAGCGCTATTAAGAAGTTAATAGTGTTTGTGTTGGTGATGGCGGTGGTGATCGCGCTCGAACGCGCGTGGTTGAATGCCATTCAACCCGACGTCTCGAAGCAGCTCGCCATTGCGCAGGTAAACGGCGGTGACGCAGATCTTCGTGACCTGCGTTTATTCGAAGGGTACAAGGACGGCGCGAACATCGTGGCGGTGTTCCTGATCCTGTACGCGGCGTGGCTTCTGGCCTCGCGGCCTGGGTTCGGCGCGAGAAAAACCGGAAGCACAATCCTCCTGGCGCTAACGGTGATTCCGTTCGCCTGCGGTGGCTGCATCCGGCCTTACGACCGTCCGGAATACGCGGAAATCGATACTTCGGAAACGGGATTTCTCATCCCGCTCGAAGGCGACAGCGGCGTGCAGGCAAAGTTCCAATCGGAAGAATATTTGCGCGCGCTGAAAGTGGCGGCCAAGCGTGTCCAGATCACGCACCGCTGGTCGCAGGAAGGCCGCCTGCCCAACTCCGGGCAGTGGATCCCGCTCGTGCGCTTGGTCAAGGTCAACCGTTCGCCGGTCACGCGGGAATGGACCGCCGACGCCGCGAGCGGGACCGCCTCGAAGAACCAGGCGATCTGGATCGAGAGCGCCGACAGCGTCGGATTCAGCATGGGATTTACCTGCACCTCTTTTATCCCGGAAGAGCAAGCGGCGAAATTTCTCTATTGGTATCCCATCGGTTCACTCGCCAACGTGATGGACACGGAGGTGCGCGCCCGGATGCAACAAATCGCCGCGGAGGTGGCGGCGCGGTATCGGCTCGATTCGCTCCGGGAGAAGAAGCAGGAAATTTCGGACGCGGTCAGGAAGGATGTCATTGATTTCTTCGCGGTTCGCGGAGTCGTCATCACTACGGTCGGAATGTTTGGCGGGATGACCTATGAGAACGGCGAGATCCAAAAGTCGATTGATAACACCGTCATCGCCCAACAGCTCAAGGTCGTGAACCAGGCGAGATTCGAGGCGCAGCAACGCGACAACGATCGAGTGGAGCTCGAGGCCAATGCGATTGCGGAACGCGCCCGCCGGATTGCGGCCGGCGAAGCAGACGCCAAGAAGATCGCCGCGCTGGCCGAAGCCCAATCGATCCGCGAAGTGAACAAGGCGCTGGCCGAGGCGCGGGAGAATCCGCTTCTCTATCAGTTGCGCGCGCTTGAAGTGGAACGGGCCCGGGTGGATCACTGGAATGGCCAATACCCGGCTTATTACGTGGGCACGTCCGCGAATCAGTCGCCGAATCTGCTTCTGCCCATGCCGCCCGCGGCGCCGCGATAGTTTCGGCTGTCGCAACCAGCGGGCGTTATGCGAACTATACCGCGATGCAATTGATGACCTTGAACGAGATCCGGCGGGGCGCGCAGGAGGGCGTGGTGGAAGCGCGCGTCCACGTCCAGGTGGAAGGCGCTTCGGCCAAGGTCACGCGAGAGCAGAAGCCCTATTGTGAATTGACTCTCGCGGATGCGGCCGACCGGATGACGCTCCGGGTCTGGAGCGATCATCCGGAATTCAAAGCCTGCGAAACCCTGAAGGCTTCGGATTTCATCGAGCTGAGCGGGGAATTTCAACATCACCAGCAATTCGGACTCGATGCCAAAAAATGGAAGGTGCGCCATCTCACCGCACCGGAACGCTCCGAGCTTTTGCAGGGACCGCCCGCGCTGCGCGCCAAACAGGCGGCCGATTGGAATTACATTGGCGAACGAAGCCGGGCGATCGTGGATCCACGTCTGCGGGCTCTTTGCGAAGCGTTCCTGAGCGAGCACGGCGAACGTTTTCGCCGCACGGCCGGTGCGCGTTCCTATCATCACGCGCGCCGGGGCGGACTCGTGGAGCACACTGCCCAGATGATGCGCCTGGTGGCGGCGATTGCCCCGCTTTACCCGGAATTGAATCTCGACCTGCTCATCGCGGGAGTTTTGTTTCATGACTCCGGCAAGCTTTGGGAAAATCATCTGCCGGAAACGGGATTCACCATGGGTTACGACGAGCGCGGCGAATTGATCGGACACATCTCGATTGGACTCGAGCTGGTCAATTCGCTCTGGCGCAAGGTGCACACCGAAGAAAACGTTCGGGCCTGGGCCGCGCTGGTTCCCGCGTCGGAAGATGTGCGCATGCACCTGCTGCATCTGATCGGCGCGCATCACGGCGAAGCGCAATTCGGTTCGCCCGTCAGTCCCAAGACACCCGAGGCGATGGCGCTCAGCTACATCGATAATCTCGATGCGCGCCTCGAGATGTTTGCCGCCGGTTATCTCGTGGCGAAGCCGCTGGCGGATCGGATCTTCGATCGGGTGCGGCCGTTGCCCGGGAATCTCGTGAAACCCCTCGAGAAATTTCAGGCTCCCGTCTCCACGCCCCAACAAAGGCCGACCTTCGGAGAACTGCTATGAAGGAGTATGAGCACAGGCAAACCGCCTTATGGACTTTCTACGCCCTGGGTCTGCCCGCGCTGATCTACCTGGCGATTGGGACGTTCTCGTCGGCGACACGAGCAACGTTGCTCGTCCCTTTGGTGTTGCTTCTTTGTCCGTTCCTTTTTTGGAAACTTACCATCACGATCGATCAGGAAAATTTGCGCGCGTCGTTCGGTATCGGCCTGGTGCGCAAAACGGTTCCCGTCGCGGACATCGTCGCGTGTGAACCGATTCGCATCCGGTGGTGGTGGGGTTGGGGGATCCACCTGACGCCTTACGGCTGGCTCTACAACGTTTCAGGTTTCGACGCAGTCGTCGTCACCTTGCGCAGTGGAAGCCGGTTTTGCCTGGGGACCGATCAGCCCGACGAGCTTGTCGACGCGATCCGCCGGGTAGCTTCCGTCAGATAGACCGGGTCGATCTCAAATCCGGTAAACTTCGCCACGTCGCACTCGCGCGCCGCGAGGGCGGAGTTCCCGATGCCGAGGAAGGGATCGAGCATCACCAGGTCGTCACGCAGACCGTGCAAGCGAATGCAGTTGGTCGCGAGTTCGACGGGAAATGTTGCCGGATGCGGGCGATCTTTCGCGCGCCGGCTGATGGTTTGGTAGGGAATGAACCAGGTATTGCCGCGGCAGCGACGATCGCTTCCGCCTGTGTGACTCCAGCGCGCGACGTTGCTCTTGTCGGCGTACGGGACACCCAGGGCGAGACGATCGATCGGCGTGTGACCCTCCGGAGTGAGATGAAAAATGTATTCATGGCAGTCGTTCAGGTAACGCGGCGAATTGATCGGCTTGAAGTGCCCGCGCGAAACCAATTCGCCCTCCTCGCTTTCGATCGTGATCGCCTTGATCCAGTGGATCGTATTTTGGAGGAAGAACAGATCGCGCAAACGCAGAGCGAGTTCATGCGGCAGCAACGGGTTTGAAGGCGAGGCGCCCAGATTGAGAAACAACGAGCCGACAGGTTTCAGGAGGCGCCGGACCTGCGTCGCCCATTCGTGGCACCAGGCCAGATAACCTTCCCGGTCTTGTCGATCCGAGTAACGGCTGTAGGCAATGCCAAGATTGTAAGGAGGTGACGTGACGACGAGGTCGATCGACGCGTCGGGAAGTTGGCGCATTCCTTCGAGGCAATCGCCGTGGCGCAAATCGAATGAGGTCACGAGGGAAGGTGGATTGGAATGGCCTCGCGTACAAGAGGCTTTCCCACAATTTCAGACACTCGATCTTTGTGATAGGTTGTCGCCATGTCCGACAAGCCGGCCAAACTGAAAATCGCCGATCGCGAATTCACCTCGCGATTGCTCGTCGGCACGGGAAAGTTTGGGTCGAATGAATTGATGCGGGATGCGCTGGTCGCGAGCGGAACTGAGATCGTGACCGTTGCTCTGCGTCGTGCCGATATTTCCGGCAGAGCCGATCCGTTCGCGAACATTCTCGATTTCATCGATCCGAAACGGTTTCTCATTTTGCCGAACACGAGCGGTGCGCGGAATGCCGCCGAGGCGGTCCGCCTGGCGCGCCTCGCGGCCGCGGCAGGCTTGCCCAAGTGGGTCAAGCTCGAGATTCATCCCGACGCCCGTTATCTGCTGCCGGACGGAGTCGAAACTCTGGCCGCGGCGGAGATCCTCGTGAAGGAAGGGTTCGTCGTCCTGCCCTACATCAACGCTGATCCTGTCCTCGCGAAACGCCTCCAGGATGTCGGCACTGCGACCGTCATGCCGCTCGGTTCGCCCATCGGAAGCAATCGCGGGATCGAAACGCGCGCGCAGATCGAAATCATCATCGAACAGGCGACCGTGCCCGTGGTGGTGGACGCCGGTCTCGGCGCACCGAGTCAGGCCGCGGAAGCGATGGAGATGGGTGCCGACGCCGTCCTGGTGAACACAGCGATCGCGATAGCCTCCGATCCGAGCCGGATGGCCCACGCGTTTCGCAAGGCGGTCGAGGCAGGCCGTGAAGCGCGCGAAATTGGCCTGGCCGAAGCGAGGTCGAGCGCCTCCGCCACCAGTCCGCTCACCGGCTTTTTTTCAAGCGGCGAAGACGCCGCACTGTAGCCGCCCCGCTCCGTCGGGGCGTCGTCTGCGTTGTCTCGCGCCGGGCGCGGCGACATAGCGCCGCGGCTACAGCGGCCGATAGGCAACGCCGGCGTCGTTATAAAACTCGACCCGCCGGCCGCCCACCCGGCGGACAAAGCGCCAGCCGTGTTCCCGGGCGACATCCCGCAATTCAGAATCCGACAGCGCCTGGACGATTCCCAGTTCGGACGGATGCGTGACGAAGTATTCCGGCTTCACCGCCAGCATTCGGGTGATCTTCGTGATGACCGCCGGCAGTTGCTCGTGAATCATGCGGTTTGTTTCGTTCGTCTACGGCACTCTTCTCGCACAACGGACACAAAGGTCACGAAGTCATTAACGCCTCCTCCGACTGGCCGCGGGCAGTTTCCTAGGGTAAAGTCTGCGGATGTTCTCCGAGACGATCGAACTACGCGGTCACATTATCGATTCACTGATCCTGCCCAAGGTGCTGGACCAGATCTTGACCCGTGGCGCCAGCTTCAAGATCGCCGAGATAAAGGTCGGGCAAAAACGGGCGGATCAGAGTTTCGCGCGCATCGAGGTCACGGCAGACACGAGCGACGCGCTGGATGAATTGGTTCTTCGCCTCCGGCAACACGGCGCTGAAACCGTGGGGCGCGTCAACGTCCAGTTGGCCAAGGCGCCTGATGCCGGCGTCTTCCCCCACGATTTCTACGTCACCACGAACCAGCAGACGTTTATCAGGCTGGAGGGCAAGGAGGTCGAGGTGCGTCCTGCCATGATGGACAGCGCGGTCGCGGTCGATCGCAAGAAACGCGCGGCCCGCGCGGTGAAATTTTTCGACGTTAAAGAGGGGGACGAGATTGTCGTGGGCCATCAGGGCGTCCGTGTCGTGCCCGTTCAGCGATCGACTGCGCACACCGATGTTTTTCAATTCATCAATACGATGGTCGATGCAGACGAGCCGAAGTCGGCGGTCATTCGCGAGCTCGGCCGGGAATTGCGCCGCGCGCGTGAGGCGAAAAGCCGAATCGCCATCGTCGGTGGCCCCGCCGTGGTGCGGACGGGCGCGGGCGAGCACCTCGAGCGCCTGATCGAGTTGGGATATGTCGACCGGCTTTTCGCCGGAAACTCCTTTGCCGTCTACGATGTGGAGCGGGCGCTTTTCGGAACGTCGCTCGGAACGGATTCAGACCGCGCGTTTGCGCGGGGCGGCCACGAGAACCACATGCGGGCGATCAACACCATCCGCGCCTGCGGTGGGATCGCGGCAGCCGTCCAGAAAAAGATTCTGACAAGCGGCGTCCTGCACGCGTGCATTAAGCACAAGGTCGATATTGTCCTGACCGGTTCGATTCGCGACGAGGGTCCCATCCCGGGCGTGACCACGGATGTCGTCGAAGCGCAGAAGATCATGCGCGAAAAACTGGCCGACGTGACGCATGTGCTCCTGCTCGGGACGGTGCAACATTCAATGGCCGTGGCCAGCATGCTGGCGCCGACGGTGAAAACGGTCTGCGTCGATATCGACTCCGCTTCGGTGGAGCGGGCGGTCGAGCATCAACCGCTTCAATCGATCGGTCTGGTCACCGACGTGGAACCGTTCCTGCGCGAGTTGGCCGATAGCATCGCCAAGCCGGACGACGCCGGCCACGAATAAACGGTCGATTCGCATGCAAGAATTGCTTCTTTGTCCTCCGGATCATTACGGGATTGAATACGAGATCAACCCGTGGATGAGCCGCGAGCGCGGCGCCGATAAGCCGCTGGTTCAGGCCCAGTGGAAGGGTCTGTTCGACACGCTTTCCACGCTCAATTGCAAGGTCGAGCTCGTCCCGCCGCAACCGAAGCTGCCCGATATGGTCTTCACTGCGAATGCCGGCCTCACGGTCGGGCGCCGGTTTATCCCGAGCAATTTCCGGCACGAAGAACGCGCTGGCGAAGCACCGCATTTCGCGCGCTACATGGAAGAGCGCGGCTACGAAATTATCTGGTTGCCCAAGGATCTGTATTTCGAAGGGGAGGGCGACGCTCTCTTCGGCGGCGACACTCTTTTCTGTGGTTACAAATTTCGCTCCGATATCAATTCGCATCGGGCCGTCGCAGATATTCTGGGTTGCCTGGTCATTTCCGTCGAACTGGTCGATCCGCGTTTTTATCACATCGACACCTGCTTTTGTCCGTTACCCGATGGCGGCGCGGTTTGGTTTCCCGACGCGTTCGATGAATATGGGCAGCGTGTCATCCGCGATAACTTGAGCAATCTGATCGACGTCGCGCCGGAAGAAGCCGCGCATTTCTCCTGCAACGCCGTCGTGCTCAATCGCGACATCGTTTTGCCCGCAGGCGCGCCCAAGCTGGTGGCGGCGTTGCGCGATCGCGGCTACACCTGCCATCAGTTGCCGATGACCGAGTTCCTTAAAGCGGGCGGCGCGTGCAAATGCCTGACGATGTTCATGCCGCAGCGGGAGAAGGCGTGATCGGTGACTAGTGAATGGTGATCAGTGAATTGTGAATTGATTTTTCCATCCACTATTCACCGATCACTATTCACTTTCCGCTTCCTCCCCAGCTCGTCCTCGATTTTCCCGAGAGGCAAACAATTCATCACGTCCGCTTTCGTCAGCCAGCCTTTGCGCGCGACGCCCACGCCGAACCATAATTCCTGCAATCGCTCGGTCCGGTGCGCATCCGGGTTGATCACGCACTTCACTCCCTTTTCCTTGGCCAGCGGCCACCAGCGCCAATCGAGATCGAGGCGTTTTGGCGCGGCATTGATCTCAATCCACGTGCCGGTCTCGGCGGCAGCCTCGATGACCGCCGGGATATCGACCGCATACGGGTCGCGCTTCAACAAGAGCCTCCCGGTCGGGTGCGCCAGCATCGTGACGAACGGATTGCTCATCGCGCGAATAATGCGCTCCGTCATCTCCGCTTCCGACAACGTAAAGACGGAGTGGACTGACGCGATGACGTAATCGAGCTCGGCGAGAATCTCGTCGTCGAAATCGAGCGCACCGTTGCGAAGGATATCGCACTCGACGCCGGCGAAGAGCCGGAAATTCTCGAATTCGCGATTGAGCTTTCGGATGGCGGCGATTTGCGTGCGCAACCGCGCCGCGTCGAGCCCGCGCGCCTGGATCGAGCTGCGGCTGTGATCGGCGATACCGAGGTATTGTAATCCGAGCTCTTGCGCGGCGGCCGCCATTTCTTCGAGCGAATTATGACCATCGCTCGCGGTGGTGTGGCAATGGAAGGTGCCGCGCAGATTCTCCGCTTCGACCAGACGCGGCAGGGTCTTTGCGGCGGCGGCTTCAAACTCCCCGCAGTTCTCGCGCAGTTCCGGCGGGATGTAATCGAGATCGAGAGCTCGATACAAGTCCGCTTCCTCGCGTATCTCCGGGATTTTGGCCGCGGTTTTCTTTTTCTTGGCGTCCGGGTTGGGAGGGGCCGGCGCCACGCGGTACTCATTCAACGTCCAGCCGCGTTGGAGCGCGCGATTTCGCACGACGATGTTGTGCTCCTTGCTCCCGGTGAAATAATTGAGGGCAAACGGATATTCCGTCGCGCTTACCACGCGCAGATCGCATTGAATGCCGGAGCGCAGCCGCACGCTCGATTTCGTCGGTCCCTGCGCGATGATCGATTCCACCAGCGGGTGTTGAATGAACAGGGCCGTGATCTCCGCCGGCGCGGACGTGGCCACGATGAAATCGAGATCGCGCACAATTTCCTTCCGGCGCCGATAACTCCCGGCAATGCAAACATGGAGCGCGTCGGGATGAGCGCGCAGGTCATCTTGTAACGTTTCCGCTTCGGCGGCGATGCTCCCGAGCTGAAACGACCCGGCGTGTTTCGTTCGTTCGGTGATCGCCGCGGTAAGTTTTTCCTGCGTCGTTTTGCCGAAGCCCGGCAGTTCCGCGACCCGGCCCGCTTCGCACGCTGCCTGAAGCTGGATAATCGAGCTCACTGCGAGCTGCTCGTAGAGCGCCTTGACCTTTTTCGCGCCCAGGCCGGGGAGAGAAAAAAGCTCGAGAATTTCAGCTGGAAATTCCGACCGCAAATCTTCGAAGAAGCGGAGTGAGCCGGTTTCCACCAGTTCCTTGATCTTGGCCGCGATCGCCTTGCCGATGCCGGGAATTTTTTCGAGCGTCTCTTCGTCCTTGAGGTCGCCAAGATTGCCGCCAAACGTTTCGATCGAGCGCGCCGCGTTCGTATAAGCTCGAATCTTGAACGGGTTTTCCCCCTTCAGCTCGAGCAATGTCGCGATCTTATCGAGCGTGTCCGCGATCGCCGCTTTGTCCATTGGTGCATTCTTAACTGGAAATCTGCGGTCGTCGATTTCGGAACGACCTCACACAAAGGGACACTAAGGACACAAAGGCCTTGGTGAACCTTTGTGGACGTTGTGCGAGTCCCAATTCCGTTGCCTACATCCGCCCACGCCGCTTATAGAACTCCAGCCGCGCCATAATGGAATCGACGTATTTGCGCGTCCCGGGAAAATCGATGTTGGCCCGGAAAGTATCCGGGGGAATGACGGCATTATCGCTTCCCGCCCAACGCTGCGCCCGGCTGGCGCCCGCGTTGTATTCCGCCAGGGCAAAAGGAATCGGATCCGTCTGATTCTCCCAATGCTGCATGGCCCGCTTGAGATACCACGTTCCGGCTTCCAGATTGATCTTCGGGTCGAACAATTCCTCGACGCGAAAATTCTCGACATGATTTTCGCGCGCCCATTCCTGGGCTGCCTTTTCGCTCACCTGCATCAGGCCGCGTTCGCCGGCACTCCCAAATTTGTGCGCATCGAAACGGCTTTCGCGCCAGACGACCGACTTCACCAGCATCGGATCGAGATGATGCTCCGCCGCCACGGACCGAATCATCGCATCGTGCCGTTGGAAACGGGCCGGGCTGATCCACTCCTGGAGGGTGTAGGCGGGATCCCCCGATCTGGTCGCAAGCCAGGCGACGCTCGCGGCCGTCGCGAGCAGCGCGCAGATGATCACTTTGAACAGAAATCGCATCATGTATTACTGGGCGCGTCCCGCTCTCCCCGAAGCGAAGACGCCGAAAAGCTGGATAACTGACTGGACGCTGGGAAACTCACCCTAACAGCAATCCACGCATCGATTCATCGATCAACGACTTTCCTCTGCACCAAACCGTGAACGCTTCCTACGCCCGCGTTATTATCGATCGCTCCATTCATCGCGAGCTGGATTATCTCGTGCCGGAAACGTTTGCGGACCGGGTACAGATCGGTTCGCGAGTGCGCGTGCCATTTCGCGAAAAGTCGGCGCTCGCGACGGTGGTGGCAATGCTCGCGGAAAGCTCCGCCGAGGGCATTCGGCCGATCGAAGCGCTCGTGGGCGACAGACCGGCGCTGAGCGAAAAGCTGGTCGAACTCGGGAAATGGATGAGCGCGTATTACTGCTGCCCGATCGAGGCGGTCATGCGCAGTCTGCTGCCGCAGGTGATTCGTCGCGCCGAGGTTGGATGGAGGAAGCAATTGTTCGTGACTCGGTCGAAAGAAATTTCCGCGGATGAGATCGAGAAATTACGGCGGCGGGCACCCCGGCAGGCCGAGTTGCTCGAGGCGGTTGCGAACCTTTCCGGTCCGATCCTGGCCGCGGAGCTCCTCCGCCAAACGTCGCTCGACAATCAGACATTGCGCGCGTTGGAGAAGCGCGGGTTCGTGACAATGCGCCAGGAGGCGGTGGCGCGCGATCCACACGCGGATGAACAATTCATCGCGTCCAGCAACCTGACCCTGAATCCGGAGCAGGCCGCAGCTCTTGCCGCGGTGGAGGAAGCGCTGGAGGCGCCGGAGAAAGCGAAACCGATTTTGCTTCACGGGGTGACCGGAAGCGGGAAGACGGAGATTTATCTGCAGGCGATCCGTTCGACTCTCGTCCGCGGAAAGACAGCCATCGTTCTCGTTCCGGAAATCTCCCTCACGCCACAGACCGTCGAGCGATTCAAAAGCCGCTTCGCCGAGACGCAGGAAATGGTCGCGGTCTTGCACAGCCACTTGTCCGAGGGCGAGCGGCACGATGAATGGCACAAGATTCAATCCGGCGGCGCGCGGATCGTGGTTGGAGCGCGCAGCGCGGTCTTCGCGCCGCTCGAGAATCTCGGCCTGATCGTCGTCGATGAAGAGCACGAGACCTCCTACAAGCAGGAGGAAGCGCCCCGTTACCATGCGCGCGACGTCGCGGTCGTGCGGGCGAAGATGGAGCAGTGCGTCGTTCTGCTCGGGACCGCCACGCCGTCGCTCGAGAGTTATCACAACGCCGTTGAGGGGAAATATCGGCTCCTGAATCTGACGCAGCGCGTGGACGATTGTCAGATGCCGCTGATGCGAATCGTCGATCTGCGGCTCGCGCGACGGAAGGAAAAGGTGGCCGCCATTCTCTCCGAACAACTGCGCGCGGCGATCACCAGCCGGCTCGAGAAACATGAGCAAACCATTCTCTTTCTGAATCGGCGCGGATTCTCGACCTCGCTTCTGTGCAGCGCCTGCGGCGAGGCGCGGAACTGTCCGAATTGCAGCGTCGCGCTCACCTTCCATCGCGGGGCGGCCCGCCTGAGCTGCCATTTATGTGGGCACACCGCGGCCGTGCCGAAGAAATGTCCCGCCTGCAAGGAGGATGCGCTGATCTATTCCGGGTTCGGCACGGAAAAAGTGGAGTCGAATGTCGCGCAGCTGTTTCCGACGGCGGTCGTGCGCCGGATGGACGCCGATTCGATGACCCGGAAAGACGCTTATCGCGAAACACTCCACGCCTTTCGCGGCGGCAAGATCGACATTCTTGTCGGCACGCAAATGATTGCCAAGGGTCTTCATTTTCCGAACGTGACTCTCGTCGGAATTATCAACGCCGACCTCGCCCTGCACATGCCGGACTTCCGCGCCGGCGAGCGGACGTTTCAATTGCTCACGCAGGTCGCGGGGCGCGCGGGACGCGGGGAGACGCCGGGCGAAGTCTTCGTGCAAACCTACACGCCATTCAGTCCCTCCATTCAGTTTGCGCGGCACCACGATTTCGCCGGTTATTTCCAGCAGGAGTTGGAATTCCGGGAGCGCTGTGATTTTCCGCCGTTCAAGCATGCGGTTTTGATCACCGTGCGCTCCGCCCATGAAACCCGCGCGCAGTTCTCCGCCCAGACTATCGCGCGCCGTTTAAAGGAAGCGCTGCCGGACGAGTTCATTTTGAGCGAGCCGACGCCCGCGCCGCTCGAGAAATTGCAGGGCCAGTTCCGTTTCCACATCCTGATGCGCGGCGAAGCGATCGTGCGCCTGAGCCGGATCGTGCGCGAGACGCTGGATAAACTTCCGTTACCGGAAGATGTCCTCGCTTCCGTCGATGTCGATCCGTACCAACTTCTTTGATTTGCGCAGTCCGTAGAGACCTCACACAAAGGGCACAAAGGACACGACGAACACAGCAGCCTTCGTGACCTTTGTGGACTTTGTGCGAGGCCTCTGATGTATGTCGCCAAGAAGCGCCCCCTATGCGAAATATTGCTATGGCGAACCCTCTCCTTGCCGTCATCCACCAGCACTCCGATTCCGTAGTCGCGCTGAGAATTGTCTTCAGCATCGCCCTGGTGATCGTGTTCTGCGCCGGCCTTTACATTCTGCGAATTCGAAAGCGCCTCTTTGATCGCGACCCGGAAGTGACCGGCGACCATTACGGCGCGCGTAACCTGCGGCTCTGGCAGGTCATCCTCGTCTGGATTCTAGCCATGGATCTGCTGATCATGGCGCTTTGGAAAGTGTAGCGAAATCGCGCTTATGGATGTCCGGGAGATGAGGGCCCTGCTTGTGTGCGCCGCAGTTTTGCTGGCTCTTCCATCATGTAGTTCACGATCTTCCGTTGAGAAGCAATTCGTAGGGAAATGGCAATCACCTGTACATCAAGAAGATGGTTCGAACACTCCCATTGAATTCATTCTCAAGTCAGACGGCAAATACTCCTGGTCATTTCTGGGGAGGCGGCCGGTGTATACAGGACGGTGGCAGGTCGACGGGCAAGATCTCGTCATGACGGTCGAGACCCAGGCGAAAGATTCGGGTCTCCCTCTTCTTCCGGCTCAGTTAAGACACCACGTCGTCAGAATCACGGAGGACGAACTTGTGGTTAGTGACGGCAGAGCAGAGATCCGCTGGACACGCGTGCAATAATTCTAACTTACAAGCCAAGTTGATCCGGCTAACAGCTGGCAGGCTCCCTAGGAACGCTTGCGGCACCGAGCGGTTTACAGCTCTATCTCATCACCTTCACGAGCTGCGGTGACTGCCAACGTCCCACCGTTCTGCGCCACTTCGCCCTGAGCGCGCTCGACCATCGCTGCGATTTTTTCGTCGGTGTGATCGGGGTCGTGATGGAAAAGGGCGAGCCGTTTCGCGCCGGCGCGCATGGCGAGTTGCACGGTGTCATCGGCGCAGGTGTGGCCCCAGCCGCGGCGTGACGGATACTCGATCGCGTCGTATTGCGAGTCCGCGATGATGAGATCGGCGCCGCGAAGAAAATCGATCACCTTTTCATCCTGGATCTTCGCGTAGGCCAATCCATCGGGTGACGCCAGGCGTTCGGCTTTCTGGCGTTCGACCTCGCAGCGTTCGTAGGCTTCGTGGTCGGGCATGTAAACGATGTCGCCGCTTGGGGTGGAGAGGCGGTAACCGAGACAGATGCCGGGATGATTGGCGAACATGGTTCGCACTTTGACGATGCCGACATTGAATTCCATTTCGGTCAGCTCTTCGAAGGTGAGGTGCGTCGCCATCTGGTTGAGACCGACAGGAAAGAACGCGGTCTGCATTTGCTCGAAGAGCGCACCCCGCAATCCATGCACCGCGCCTTCGTAACCAAGAATGCGGACGTTGACCTTGGGATGATAGGCCGGGACGAAGAATGGGAACCCCTGGATGTGGTCCCAGTGGGTGTGACTGACGAGAATCAGCACGTTTAATCCCGCGGTCGAAACCTCCTTCATGAGCGCTTGGCCCAGCTTCCGAATGCCTGAGCCGGCGTCCATGATGATGATCTGATTGCCGACCCGAATCTCGATGCAGGATGTATTTCCACCGTAGATGGAAGTGTCGGGCCCCGGCGTCGGGATGGAACCACGGACGCCCCAGAACCGGACGAGAGTTGGCCCGGCGGCAATGCTTTCGGCCGGCGTCTCGACAACGGCCGCTTCGCCGTTGTCGTGGCAATCGGCCATGGTGCGAATCAGATCGGGAGGGGCGATGGGCTTGACCAGGTAATCGTCGGCGCCGGCCGCGAAGGCGGTTTCGCGGTCGTTCGCGAAACGGCTCACCGTCGTCAGAATCACCCGCGTCGGCTGGAGCGAAGGTTGTTCCCGAATCCAGCGGCAAACCTGAAAGCCGTTGCGTTTCGGCGTGCGCAAATCGCAAACCACGGCGGCAGGTTTGTGTTTCAAAATGAGATCGACCCCGGCCTGTCCATCGGCGGCTTCCAGCACGCGCCACTCCTGCCCGGCCAGACACTGCGCAATGAGCGCGCGGGTCAACGCATCACTGTCGATGAGGACGAGCGTTTTCATTTCGTCGGATCCAGCGCCGGGAGCATGATCCAGAAAGTGTTGCCGCCGTCCTTGCGGGATTCGTAGCCGATTTCGCCATCGCAATTCTCCACCGCGATCCGGCAGAACTGGAGGGGCAACTGGGAGGCTTGGGGCCCGGGGGAGGCCGTTCCCGCCCGGGAAAAAAGATTCGCGCAAATGTCCGGCGGGAAAGAGGGGCCGTTGTCCGAGACCCGGATGAGCACCGCTCCGGACTCCTCCGCGAAACTGAGCCGGACTTCGTCGCCGCGGGGGGCGCTTTGCAGGCCGTTCTTGAGAAGAGTCGATAAAACGCGGATGAAATGGGTGGAGCCCATCGCGACCCGGATTTCATCCAGTCCGCTCCCGGCCAATCTTAATCGCACTCCTTTGTCGGCGAATTGAGCGGTGACATTTTCTTCCGCAGCGCGAACGGCGTCGCCCAACTTCGTTTCAGCCGTCGCCGTCCCGTCCCGTCCCCGCAGCCCTTCCAACTCGGCGGCGAAGACATTGAGGACTTTGTTGATCAGCGTCTGTTGTTCCTCCGTCGCCCGGGAGGCGAGGCTCAGGAGGAGCGCGATGCGCCGCGGATCTTTTTCCAGCTCGATCAGGCGGAGCGAGGTGACGACGTTCGCGAGCGCGGCGTTCATTTCCTCGGAAATGCAGTGGAGCAGAATCTCCTTTTTCTGCATTTCGGAATTCAGGCGCTGATATGCGATCACGGTCTCGCGCGCTTTTTGCAGCACAGATTTCTTTGCCTCGAAAACTTCACCGAGCCGCTCCAGCAACAGGATCTCCTGGCCTCCGATGGTGAGCGCCGTGGCTTCGAGCGAGACTTCAGCACCGTCCGTGGTTTGCTCGACCCATGCGCCGGACCGGGCGCGTTTGTCGCCGCCGGCGGTCCAGCATTCGCGGGCATCAATGAGGAAATTCTCCAGAAATGCGGAACTGCCCGGCAACGTCGCGTCCGGCGCGGTGACGGTGGGCCAGATCAACCGCAACCAGTCAGGCGGTTGTCCACTGATGCGAAGCGCACCGTGGGCGTGCACAAAAACAGCGATGCCGAGGGTCTCCAGAACCGCGCCGGCGCGGGCATCGCGTTCGAGTTTCGACATGATATCAGGAAGACTGAATCATCTTCCGGCTCAGCTCAACGAAGGCTTCCTCCACTCCGGCCCCCTCTTTCGCGCTCGTCTTGAACGGCTTCCATCCGCGCGCCGCCAGCTCGTCCAGGCGTGCTTGCTCGATCTCCCATTGCGGCGCCAGGTCGGCCTTGTTCAACGCCAGGAGAAACGGCACCGGCCCGACTGCCTCGACGACTCGCCCTTGAATCTCGATGGCCTGGTCGAGCGTAATCTGGCGCGTTCCATCCGCGACCAGAAGGTAGCCGCTGGTGCCGCGCAAATACGACATTTGCAGCCGCTGATATTCGTCGTCGCCCTCCAGGTCCCAGATCATCAGCATGACCTCGGCGCCATCCACGGAAACCGTCTTCTTGTCGATCTTCACCCCGACCGTGGTGAGGTATTTATCCGAGAACATGCTGTGGACGAACTTCGCGATGAGACTCGTTTTGCCCACGCCGGATGCCCCGATCATGCAGATTTTCTTCTGAATCATGGGGAGGAGATCTGAGTCAGGACCCTCAACGCGACCCGGCGCTGCGATTGTTCCGGAAGCGCTTTGTCGCCGGGACCCGGCTTGAATGGTTGTTCGATTCCGATCGCTTTGAGTCGCGCTGTCTCGAAGCCGCAGGAAACGAGAAAGTCCCGCACCTTGTTCGCGCGCCGCTGCCGCAAATCAGCGTTCCTGGATTCGGTCCCGACCGCATCGGCATAACCTTGAATCTCGAGTGTCATGTCCGTGCCCAGCTGTTTGGCCGCTTTTTCACAACGGCGAATCTCATCCGGCAGCCGCGACAACGCGGCGAAACCTTCGGTCGCGATATCGTCCTTGTCCGTCAGGAAATAGATGAAGGCCGATTCGATGATCGACTTGGATTGATCGAAACCGCGCTGGTCGAGGTCGATCACGGCATGGTCGTCCAGCGATTTGATTCCAGGCAAGGTGACAGCCACGGCCCGCGCCCGCATCAGCCATCGGTGGGATGCTTCGCCCGAGAGAATGAGGACATCCTTAACGACAGCGGCGCTCACCGTGTCCGGCAAACCGAACTGCACTTCGAAACGCCGGCGGGCGAGGGCCGGATCGTAAATGATATTCAGGTCCCGTTCGGTCACGGACTTTACGCCTGGAATAAGCGTTGCCTCCCGCCGAACCGAATCGACCCACTCGTAGGGAGCGGTCCCGGAGACCTCCAGGACGCCGTCGTTCACCGCGAGGCGGGCTTGCTCCGGAGGAGCGAATCGTTGCTCCGCCCGTCTGCGGACACTCACGGAATCGAGCGCCAGATGTTCTTTCCAGTCGAACTGGATGCGGGCGGGATCAAGCCCGGCCTCACGCGCGAGCGTTGCGGGATCGCCTGCGGAAGCATCGCGCAAACCACTCACCTGCGACGGCGAAAACCATCTTTGCCGGGCATCCGTAACAACGATACCGGGTTGGGCGCTGAGTCGTCCGAGGAAATCTTTCCACTTCGCCCGGTGACGCACGCCGACGATGATCGCGGAAGCCAGAGCGGCCAGGGCGATGATGAGGAGGAACCACGCTCGAGTGGGCCGGCGATTACTCTTCGCGCTCGCATATTCGGCGTGCAGACACGCCTCCAGTTCCGGCCGCAACGATTCGAAGGCCGCAGCGTTTCCCTGGAATTTCGCGAGGGCCGACCCTTTGAGGACGTGAATGCTTTCGATCGTTTCACCCAGCTTCGAGCGCAGATCGAGGGGCGGATTTCCGCGAATGACCGCGGCCAGGTACGCGTAACGCCCGGGCACGATCCAGACTTGCAGTTCGCCGACGCGGAATTCCTCCAGAGTCGATTCCTGGCCCATCTGGAAAGAATCACGGGCAAAATCCTGGATCGCGCTCAGCATTCCGGCGACCATGTCCGAATCCTTGTTCATCGACGGGTCTGCGCTGACGTGGAGCAAGGCGAGGCTGGTCTCGCGGTGGATGAGGAAGAGCTGTTCGACGCGATAAACGAGACTCCGGAGCATCACGACTTCCGCGAAGCTCCGGCCTGTCCGGAGGGCCTCGAAGCGCCACATCAAACCGCGCCAGGAAAAAGTGTGTTCGAGCGTCTGGTTGAGCGATTGGAGCAAACGCCGGAGAGATTCCGCGATCGATCTCCGCACGATCGGGCCGATGATGGGATGCAGCGCATCGACGAAAATCTGGGGCCGTTTGACCATCGATTCCGTGATCGAACTCTCCACGGCCGGTTGGAGCGCCTTGGTCAGTTCTCCCCCTCGTTCCCGGCTCATTTTAACGGCCGCGGGCAAAACGCTGGCGATATCCTGGGAGCGGCGTTCCTTGTCCGCCAGGCGGTCGCTTATTTCGCTGAGTTGATCGCGCTCACGACTCAGGAGGAGCCGGCGAAGTTCTTCGAACTCCTCGAGCGGATCACGAGCAGACCGTTGCATGAGCGGTCCGCGATTATGCTCCCGGCACCTTGAACTCGTTCTTCAGGCGGAGCGCCACTTCGCTCAACATCTCGGCCAGCGATTCGCGGCCCGTCATGGCCCCGCGGATATGCTCGGCCTCGCGCTCCAGGTCTGCCTTCACCTGGCCATGTTTCTCGCGGATCTCGTCGCCCAAAGCTTTTGATTGCGCGAGCAGCTGTTCCCGCAGGCTGTGGATCTCACGGTCCGTATGTTCGCCGAGATTCTTCGTGGCGAGTTCCAACGCTTTGGCGGTTTCCCCGAGATCGTGCGCCAGCTTTTCTATCGCGGTGCCGCGCGCGAATTGCTCCGTATTCAACTTGTTCGTGAGCGACTCCAGAGCGCCTTTGATAAAGTTTTCCAGGGCCTCGAGTCGCTTCTGGGTATCGGTGCGGGCCTCCGCGGCTTCCCTGGTCAGCCGTTCGTCCAGGCGTTGAAAACGGCCATCGTAATCCCGCATCTGCGAACCGAAGAGAATATCTCGAATCCGGTCCACCTTGCCGGTCTCTTCCAACGCTCCGTTGCGGGTCTCGGCATTCGCCTGTGTTTCTGAATGGTGAACTTGTTCGGGGTCCATGGTGTTATGACCTTTGGTGTTCCAGTCTTGGTTTCTCTCGTCGGGCCGATTTAAGCAGATTGGGAGGAGGGGGAGCAAGCCTGCACTGACGCAACGTTAAAAGGCTTCCCCGGGAAAGGGCGCGTTGAGTATCATCCCCGGCAGCGCGATGGACGAACCACTTGGGAAGTTTACTTCGGGCGAGCCGCTCAGTGTCGATCAGTTGATCGAGTTCTTGCCGGCGTTGAAGGAAGTCGCGCGGGGGCAGCTCGATAATTGGGCGAAGGGCGCGGCCGTGCTCCATCGCTACCGCAAAGGCGAAACGGTCTGCACAGAAGGCGCGTTCGGCTCGACCGCGTATTACATCGTCTCGGGGACGGTCGACATTTCCATCAACAACCCGCTCGCCCATCTGCGCACGCGGCCGGCTTCCGGGTTCTTCGGGCGGAGCGTGGCGCGGATGAAGAGTTTTCTCACGGACGACGCCAAGGACAAACGGGCCGAGGCGCACGAGCGCAAGTTCATCGGGATCGACGCCAACATCGACCTGCCCATGCACAAACCGATCGCGCAACTCGGCGCCGGCGAGCTCTTCGGCGAAATGACCTGTCGCACTTTTCAACCGCGCTCGGCCACGGTGATCACGCGGGAACCGTGCGTCATGGTGGAAATGCTGCGGGTGATTCTCGACATGCTCCTGGGCAATCGCCAGGTCTCCGATGCGTCGAAAGCGACCTCGAAAGTGAAGGCGCCCACCTTCAAGGGCACCTCCTTCAAAGTGGAGATGGAGAAAAAATACCGCGAGCGCTCGCTCGAAACCCATCTCCGGAGTGTTCCGCTTTTTGGCTCGGTGAGCGATGAGTTCATTGCCTATCTCAAAGAGAAGGTTGAGCTGGTTTCGTACGATCAGAACCAGATCATCTGCAAGGAAGGCGAGGTGGCGGATGCGCTTTTCCTGATCCGATCCGGGATGGTCCGCGTTTCGCAAAACATGCCGGGCGGCGAAATGGTCCGCACTTATTTGAGCCGCGGCGATTATTTTGGTGAAATCGGGTTACTGCGGTCGATCAACCGCATTGCGACCTGTGCGGCGCTCGACGTGGTGGACGTGGTAAAAATTCCCGGGAGCGAGTTCAACCTCATGCTCGAAAAATTCCCCGGGGTGCGGGCCCAGCTCGAACCGGTGGCCGACGCGCGCATGGCGGCGACCAAGGGCCGGACGGCTCCTCCCGGGCTCGGGCTCGACGATTTTCTCAACCAGGGATTGTTCGAAGCGCAGAATCTCTTGCTGATCGACCTGGATAACTGCACGCGTTGCGATGCCTGTGTGCAAGCCTGCGCGAAGGCCCACGACGGCGTCTCACGCCTGTTGCGCGACGGTCTGCGCTACGATCATTTTCTGGTGGCGACGGCCTGCCGTTCCTGCCGCGATCCGCTCTGCATGACGCAATGCCCGGTCGGCTCGATTCGCCGGAAAGAGAATCTGGAAATCATTATCGAGGATTGGTGCATCGGCTGCGGAAAATGCGCCGAGCTTTGCCCGTACGGCAACATCAACATGCACCCGCTCGAGGTGATCAAGGAAGTGAAGACCGAAATCAAATCAGCGACGCCGGGAGAGCCGCCCAAGGTAAAAATCGAGAAGAAGAAGACGACGGCTTACAAGGCGAACACTTGCGATCTCTGCACGCAGTTATCCGTGCCGAGCTGCGTTTACGCCTGTCCACATGATGCCGCGAAGCGCGTCGATCCTCAGCGGTTTTTCGGCGATGCGCTGGAAGCGCAGGCGGAGATTTTGAAGGGGAGCTGGGCGCCGAAGCGGCGCTACGAGACACGCACCACGCATTAACCATTGCGGATTTTTGAATGCAGATTGCAGATTTTGAAACTGACCCAATCTGAAATCTGAAATCTACAATCTGAAATTCCTCCATGCGGATCACTAACTGGAAGCACTTCCCCTGGTTCGTTTTCGTTTGCCTGGCAACAATTGCGGCCGCGCTTCTCTACGTCGGTAATTTTTATCCGGAGCGGATGCCAGGAGGGATTCGCCTGCCGCAGTCTCTGATCCAAATTCCGACCGAGCATCACACCGTCGGCGGCACGCCGCTCGGCCTGGCTTTTGGCGCGATTTCCCTGGGAATCTTTGTTTTCGCCGCGCTCCTCAATCTCCGGAAAAAAGTCCCGTTGTGGAGAATAGGAACAGTCCAGCTCTGGTTGCGCGCTCACATCTGGCTCACCTTCCTCACGATCCCGCTCGTTATTCTGCATAGCGGTTTTCGCCTGGGCGGACCGATGACGACACTGCTCATGGCCCTCTACGCCCTCGTCATGGGAAGCGGGATCTATGGGCTCGTGCTCCAGCATCTGATGCCGCGCTTGATGAAGGAGCGGCTTCCAGCCGAAACAGTCTTCGAACAGATTCCGCATATCCGGGCGCAGCTTTGCGTGGCCGCGGAGAAAATGCGCGACTCTTTGAAACCCGCGCCACCTAAGCCGGAGGCAGGCGCGCCGGCACCGAGTCCGGCCAAGGCGGCAACGGCGAGCGCCGCCGTGATGGCCTCGACGAAAGGCGAGCTCAGCACGCCAGTGGCCCGGGCGAAATCAGCCACCGGTTCCGCCCCGACCGCGGAGTCGGCGGCAAAGGTTGCCAAGGCGTCAGCCGAACCAGTGGTCCCTTCCGCGGCCAATGCCGCCGCAGCGGCGGCACCGCCGAAAGTGGAAACGATCGGCACTCCCACGGCGCGTGTGCAAAGCGAACCGCCGGGCGCAACTGTTCCGCGTCCTTCCGTTCCGGCTGGAGACGAACCGGCGCCGAACCCGCCAGCGGTTCCCGCAGCGGCGGCTTCTCCGGAAAAATCAGCTCCGGCGCCCACGCCAAAACCCACCGAACCGGCGGATGCGAAACCAACCGCGTCCGCGAGTCCCAAGCCCGCCGCTCCAGTTGCGGCAAAACCAGCGGCGGCAAAACCCGCCGCCGCGCCGGCGAAACCTGCCCCTCCGCCCGATCCAGCCTCCGAAGAAGCGCTGGTCGAGTTCATCGATCGGCAGATTCTGCCCTATCTGCGCGCGGGCCGGGGCGAACGGTTCCGCCTCGGCAAGGCCCGTTTCTCGGACGACACGTTTCGATTCGTGAAACTGCGCGTGGCGGAGACCTACCGCAGCCGGGTCGAAGAAATCCAGGCCTGGTGCGACGAACGGCGCATGCTCGACTTACAGACGCGGCTCCATCATTGGCTCTACGCCTGGCTTTTCATTCATGTGCCGTTTTCATTTTTGCTCCTGATCCTCACGTTCTGGCACGCCTACGTGACCCTCTTTCACTACTAACTTCCAATGCCTCCATTCGTAATCGTGCTCCTGCTCGTGCTCGTGATCGTGATCAAAGCGATGACGGCAGACCGAGCACGAGCACGAGTACGAGCACGATTGCGAATTGGGCAGGGCGAATTCTAAGCGATCATGGCCACGCCCGGACGCACCCAAAAACAGATCGCCGAGCGCTACAAAGGCAATCTCGGTTATTACAAGAAGAAGCATCCCTGGCGTGTCGCGCGTTGGATAGCCAACCTGCTCGCCCTCGCCGGCGGTATTGCGGCGGTCATCCTTTTTCCGAAGCGCGGGAGCGAAGAGTTTTTTAGCTCGGGAAAAATTTCGCGCGGTCACGCGGCTTTCGCGCAGGATTGCGCGAAGTGCCACGACAAGGGTGCCGCGCTAGGCGATCGCGTTACGCTGGCAAAATTTCAGAGTGTGGTGAGCGATCGGTTCCATCGCGGAATTGATTTCAGCGCCATCGATCGCAAATGCGAAGAGTGTCATAAGCAGCACACGCTGCACGAACCGAATGTAGTCGAAGATCGATCGTGCTCCGTTTGTCATCAGGAACATCTCGGCCCGGGACCGATGAAACACGTGGCGGACCTGCAGTGTGCCTCATGCCACAACAACGCCGGCGTCATGGAAGCGTCCGCGAAGAAAGGCGCGCAACTTCCGGCGACGGCATTTCATCTGCGACCGCGTCCGGCCCGACAGGTCGTCTTCGAAATGCCGCGACCGCCGCGCGGTTACACCCAGGTCCTCTCTTCCTTTGCCGGCGACCATCCGGAGTTTCAGCTCGTGCGCGAGAAGGCGGGTGATCCCGATGTGCTCCGTTTCAATCACCAACGGCATTTCGCATCGGACATTCCAGCCGTCGAGAAAGGCCGAAAACTCGATTGCAATTACTGCCACAAGACCGATCCCGAGGGCCGCTTCTATCAACGAGTCAGTTTCGCGGCGAACTGCCAGGCCTGCCACGCCTTGCTCTTCGACAAGAACAATCCGCAACTTCACATTCCGCACGGCGACGTGAATCTGGTCCGGACTTTTCTGCGCACGCTGCCCGCGCAATACGGAGATTATGCGCGGCTCAAACAAGGGAAAACGAGCGACAAGGACGTGCAAAACTTCGTGGCGGAGCAAGTGAGGCAACTGCGAGCGCAATTTGGGAGCGGCGAGGAATTGGAGCGCGCGGTGTTTTTCGAAAAGGACCCTTACAGACCGCAGCGTCAAACGGCCGCCGCGAGCCGGGCCAACTATGCGGGCTGCGCCCTTTGTCATGATGTGAAACCGGATCGCAACGGCGCGCCCGCGCTCACCAAACCGATTCTGGTCGATCGCTGGATGCCGCAGGCGAGATTCAACCACGCGAAACATCAGGTCGATCCGGTCACGCAAGAGAAACTGGATTGCAACCGATGCCACCGGGCGCTGGTCAGCCGCGAGACGTCGGATGTGCTCATGCCGGCGAAGGCGGATTGCGTGACGTGTCACAGTCCGAAAGGGAAGGTCGCGTCGGAGTGCATCACTTGTCATGCGTATCACGCGCCGCCGCAGGTCGCAGCGACCGGCAGCCACGCGGATGTGCCCGGCTCGTTCAAGCAGATGCTGTTAGGGAGCAATCGGCGGTAACCGTCTGGGGAGCGCACGCGCCCTCGCGTGCTGGCGACGATGCCTCGTCGTCGCGAACTTTTCTTTCGGCTGAAGATTGTCTTGGCGAGGGCGCCAAAAACCAGCACGCGAGGGCGCGTGCGCTCCCCAGAGGAGACAATCCTACGCCGCGCTGCGCGCGGCCGGTTTCTTCCGAGAGGTCAAACGTTCAATCGCGCTGCGGAGCCGTTCCCAATCGATTGGCTTGGTCAAATGCTCCGCGAATCCAGCAGCAGCGCTCGCCGCCACGTCTTCGTCGGTCCCGAAGCCGCTCAAGGCGATGCCGGTCAAACCCTGTGTCTCGTGCAGGCCCCGCATCAAATCGAGCCCGCTCCCGTCCGGCAATCCAAGATCGCTGATAACAAGATCGAAACGCCGGGTCTGCGCCAGCTCACGGGCCCGGACGAGACTGTCGGCGTGACTCACATCGAACCCGGCGGTCTGCAAGATCCGCCCCAGCACGCGCGCGGTGTCCTTATGGTCTTCGACGAAAAGAATCTGGAGGTGTGGGACGGGGCCCGGTTCGCTTTCCAGGAACAGGACCGGGCCCTCCAGCATTGAGGTTTCCATCACATTCAGAGTCACGACAAAGGTGGCGCCGCGCCCGGGTCCGGCGCTCCGCGCGCTAATGGTGCCGTGATGGAGATCGATCACCCGCTTTGAAACCGCGAGTCCAAGCCCGAGCCCGCCGTATTTGCTCGTGACGATGCGTCCTCCCTGTTCGAAAGCGTCGAAGATTTTCGGGATCAAAGCCGGTTCGATCCCAATGCCGTTGTCGGTAATCTCGATCACGATTTGATGGGCCTCGTTGTTCTTCGTGGACAGTTCGATGTGTCCCTTGGTCGGAGTGAATTTCGCGGCGTTTTTGACGAGATTCCAAAAGACCTGCTGCAAGCGCGCGGGATCGGCCCAGCAATGGTGTTCCCGCGCCTCGAAGTGCCGCGTCACGGTGATATTCTTTCCGTAGAGATCGTCCGCGGAAATACTCAGGGCGTGATCGATCGTGCCATGGATATCCACGGCATCGCTGTGCAATTCCAGCTTGCCATGCGCGATGCGGGTGAGATCGAGCAGATCGTCAATGAGCAGGGCCTCGAGTTCGACGTTGCGTTGCAGCACCTCGAGATCGCGGCGGAGATCGTCGTTGAGGTTCGGGTCACGGCGGAGGGCCGCGATGGTCATCAGGACTGGCGTCAGCGGGGTGCGCAGCTCGTGCGAGAGCATGGCGAGGAATTGGTCCTTCGCCTGGTTGGCTTCTTCGGCCTCGCTTTTCGCGCGCTGCAAATGAATTTCGGCGTTCTTTGCGTCGGTGATATCGAGCATCGTCCCGATGAAACGCGTCACCTCGCCCGATGAATCGAGGAGGGCCCGGCCGCGTTCCGCCACCCATCGTTCCCGGCCGCCCTGGATTCCGATCGTGCGATATTCGATCTCGAAACGTCCGGTGCCTCCCGGCTGGCGCACCCGCTGGACCGTCTCCTGGACAATGTGGCGATCGTCCGGGTGCACGCCGGCGATATACATTTGGTAGGTCACCTCTGTTTCCGGCGGAATGCCAAATAATTGCCTGCTCCGCTCCGAGAATTGGAGTTCGCCGGTCTGCGGGTAAAAATCGAAGGTCCCAATGTCCGCCGCCTCCGTCGCGAGACGGAGTCGGTCCTGACTTTCTCGTAGTGTCGCCTCGCGCTCCTGGGACAGGGCTTCCTGTTTCTTGCGTTCCGTAATGTCGCCCCGGAAAATAACAATCCCACCTTTCGTCGGATAAATTCGGACATCCAGCCACCGGCCCCACGGAGCGTGGAAGAATTCGCCGTGGCTGGCCTCCCCGGTCCGCATGACATGCTGGCAGCGATCGTAAAATTCGGTCCCGACGGCATTGGGAAAAACTTCCCAGATCACTCGTCCGATCATTTCGCTGGCCGGCAGACCGGCAAAGGCCGCGACCTTGTCGTTCACGTGCGTGTAGCGCCAATTCCGATCGAGCGCGGAGAACGCGTCGCTGATGCTGGCCAGAACGGTCTCGCGTTCTTCAATCAAATCGCGCACGGCAAACTGGTGGCGGCGCGCGCGCAACGCGGCGCGAACGGCACTGACCAGGGTAAGGGCGCGCAGAGGGCGGGCGACGAACGTGATATTCGCGGCCGGACCGAACAGGTCCAGAATGCGGTGGTGCGCGTCGTTCGCTTCACTCCCGCTCGTCAGAACGACGAGCGGCAGATCCGACCAGGGCGGTTGCATGCCCAGGCGCCGGAGAAACGGTAAAATCTGCGCGCGAACGAGCGCCTCCTCGGCGAGCAGGACGACGCCGGTCTGAGCGTTGATATGCTTGTGGAGCTGATTGGATCGCTCACAGATTTCGTTTCGAATCTCCGCGCGGTTGAGCGCCTTCGAGGCAAGCGCCGCCTCCCGGGCCTTCGACATGTGAATGAGGACGGGCGCGCCGATTTTCTCTGTCGCCGGAGTCGGGGCAGGCTCGCTTCCTTGTTTTTTCGGCAGTTTTCGAGCGCGGCGGGTTGGTGAAGAGGTGCGGGCTCTGCGGACATGGCTGGTCGCAGATGCCGGGGCCGCTTTTCGCGCTTTCCGGCCCGCCTTTTTCTTCATTAGCGCCGACGATAGCGGGACGATGCTGGAAGGCACGATTATTTTCGATGTCTGCCTTGTTCAGTTGAAGGGAGCGACGATACCCATGAACTTTGCCTGATGCCTGCGGGACTCGAAATTAATCTCGTCGTCCCCGATCTCTGGCAACAGGAGGCGGTCCACGCCCTTCGTAATGGGAAGGATGTCGTCGTGCAGGCGCCGACGGGATCGGGTAAGACCTTCATCTTCGAACTGCTCTACCCATCCCTCAAAGGGCAGGCGATTTTTACCGTGCCGACGCGGGCTCTGGCGAATGACAAGCTCGCGGAATGGCGTCTGCGTGGTTGGGATGTGGGGATCGCCACGGGCGATCTCGCGCTGAATCTCGGTGCGAAGGTCCTGGTCGCGACTCTGGAAACGCAGCGCGCCCGTTTCTTGCGGCGCGACGGTCCGAAGCTCCTCGTCGTGGACGAATATCAAATGATCGCCGACCCGGTCCGCGGCGTGCACTACGAATTGGCGCTCGCGCTCGCGCCGCCTGAAACGCAACTCCTGCTGCTCAGCGGCAGCGTGCACAATCCGCAGGATGTCGTCGCGTGGTTTCAGCGCATCGGCCGTGACCCGGTGCTCATTTCGCACAACGAGCGGCCTGTACCGCTCGAGGAAATAGATTTGCGCGTGCTGCCGGAATCGCAATTTGTGCAGACGAAGAGTTTCTGGCCGCGCATGATCGGCAAGGCATTGCGCGCGGATCTCGCTCCGGTGCTGGTCTTCGCGCCGCGCCGCAACGCCAGTGAAGAGATGGCGCAAGCCATCGCCTCCGCACTTTCGCTGCGCGATCCGTTATCACTTTCGCCGGAACAGGAAGCGCTCGCGGGCAAACGGCTCTCGAAGCTTTTGCGCTGCCGAGTGGCTTACCATCACAGCGGCCTCAGCTATGCCGTTCGGGCCGGCTTGATTGAGCCGCTGGCGAAGGCCGGCCAGTTGAATGTCGTAGTCGCGACCATGGGTCTCGCCGCCGGCATTAATTTTTCCATGCGCTCGGTTCTCATCACCGACACCCGTTACAAGGCTGGGAATTTCGAGCGGCACGTGCAGCCCGACGAACTTTTGCAGATGTTTGGCCGCGCCGGCCGCCGGGGACTGGATGAGACCGGTTATGTTCTCATGCTCCCGGACATTCCACGACTCGGCGATGCGCGGGCCCGGCAGCTGAAACGTGCGACGCAAGTCGACTGGCCGAGCCTGATCAGTGTGATGCGGGGCGCAACGGATCGAGGCGAACAGCCCTTCGCGGCCGCGGTGGAATTGAGTCGTTCGCTCTACAGCACTCAGCAGGTTCCGATCGGCTCCGAGCATTCCTTTGCCACGGGAGAGAAGCCCTGCGGCTTCTGGGTGGACGCGGAGCGCGCCCGCTTCGTGCGACGTCCTATCATCGAAATGCTCAACTCGGTGAACGATTGGGAGGCAAAGCCAGCGTCGCCGAGTGTTGTTTCGTTAGGCCAGCTCTTTGTTCGCGAAAATGATGCCTGGGTCCGTGCCCTGACTTTGCCCCGCATGCTCGACGGCCGCGGTTTCGGCAATCTTTGCAAGCTGCGCGAAAAAGGAATCTACGGTCGCGAGATTCCGCTGGCGACCGTCGCGGCTGATGTCATTGCTCCCGTGAAATGGCTGCGAAAGCAGATCTCTTCCGCGCCGCCGCCTCAGCCTCTGACGAAGTCGTCTTTCGATGAGTTAGTCATTTCCCTGATTCCCGAGCTCACCGGAGGAATTATCGCGGACATTGTCACCCGCGGCGACACGATCTACGCGCGGATTGATTTTTCCGAAGTCCAAACATCCGCGGTCGTTGATTCGCGGGGTTGCGCGCTGGTCGATCCGCCCGAACGCGAAGGCATCCCGCTCGTGTGCCGCGCTTGCTCGGAATTGCAACATGACCTCACCACGGTCATCACAAATTCTCCCGCCTATGCCTGGCGCCAGCTCGGTCTCGTCGCGGAGGACGGAACGCCGACTCGACGCGGCACCCTCTTCTCCTTCTTCCAGGCCGGGGAAGGTCTCGCGATAGCGGCTGGACTCGAGGATGAAACGTATCCGATCGACGATCTCGTTTTCGATCTGGCAAATATCCGGGCCGGTCCTCGTTTCGCAGGCGAAGACGCGCCGCTCGGCGGACGGCTGGGGATTCTCTGTCAGCGGATTTATGGCCGGGCCGATTATCCGGGTTACATCGAGATGGGTGTGCCCGTCCATTACGGGTCCGGCGCGTCAGAAGTGATTCGCGAACTCGTTGCGAACCCTTCAGCTCGTTACCGAATGACGAATGAATCTCTCCGCTCGGGCGATATCGAGCGCGCGCTCATGGAATGGCGCAGCCTGCTCCGGCACATTGTGGGCGCACCGCTGCTCGAATGGGAACGCTGGCGCTTGTTACAGACAGCCGCGGCCCATCTCATTGGCAGCACAACTTCGCCCGCCGCAGTCGGGTTTCCGCCTCTCCTGGCGTCACAGCAATCGCGGTCACGCCTGGCCGCCGTCTAGATCCGCTTGCCGGCTATTTGTAACGGTCGTTTTGCTGTTGAAACAGACTCTTTTGAGGAGGCGTCGGAGTTGGCTTTGCCACGGGTTTAACTTCGGCCTTTTGGCTCTTCTTGCCCCCAAGACTCACATTGTTCGCCTCCGCGATCTTGTCCCAGGATTCGCCTTTCGCTTTCAGGGCCGCGATGTCCGCGAAACTCTTGTTCGCAGCCTTGGCAATGGAATGAGCGGCAAAGAGATCGCCATAGTTCAGGCCGTATTTCGCTTTCTGTTTTTCCAGCGTCGCAACCGGAACCCCGGTGCTCGCCGAAATCGCCTTCAGAACCTGTTCTGGCCCGCCCGGCTTGTTCGCGTCGGCGTTAATGTTAGCCATCGTCTTTTCGACCGTCGCGGCTTGCACTTGAACCGCTGTCATCACGGCGAGAACGGAGAGGGAGAGGATGAGTTTTTTCATTTTCATAGGTTTGGTTTGATTGCGCCCCGGTGACTAAAAGTTTCCTTCAAAGGAAATTGTGAGGCGGTGGAGCCGGAGATTGCCTGCCACGATCCGCCTTGTCCAGCAGGTTTGGGAGGCATGGTTCATCCCAGTTGCGGTCGGCCGCGAGTAATTGACCATCGACCTTTTGGGATCGCATGTTATGCCTTCAAAAATGGCGCTGCTCGAACAACCACCCGCGTCGCTTGGCTACCGGATGCCGGCGGAATGGAAACCGCATGCCGCGACCTGGCTTTCGTGGCCGCGACGCGAGGGCATCAGTTTCCCGGGCGCTTTTGATCGTGTGCTGCCCACGCTGCGGCGAATGGTGGAAGCACTACTCGCCTCCGAGCCGGTTTGCATCAACGTCGGCAACGGCGCCCACGAAGCCGAGGCTCGCGCCGCGCTCGAAGGTCTCCCGCTTGACCGGCTCACCTTTCATCACATTCCGACCAATGAACCGTGGTGCCGGGATCACGGCCCGATTTTTTTGACGCGCGAAAACGACCCGCGCCTGGCGATCGTCGATTGGGATTACAACGCGTGGGGCGGGAAGTATCCGCCCTGTGATCTCGACGAAGTGGTTCCGACTCGGATCGGCGAGATTCTCGATGTCCCGGTATTTTATCCACGCATGATTTTGGAAGGCGGTTCCATTGAGGTGAACGGCGCGGGCACGGTCCTCACTTCCGAATCCTGTCTCCTGAATCCGAATCGGAATCCCGCTCTCGGGCGCGCGGAGATCGAGCAGCGGTTGCGCGATTATCTTGGCGTCACAGAAATTCTTTGGCTGGGCGACGGGATCGAGGGCGACGATACGGACGGTCACGTCGATGATCTGGCGCGCTTTGTCAGCGAGCGCACCGTCGTAACGGTCGTAGAGGAGGATCGGGCCGACTCGAATTTCGAACCGCTGCAGGAGAATTTGGCGCGCTTGCGAGCCATGAAGATCAAGGGGCGGCCGCTCGAAGTGGTCACCTTGCCGATGCCGGCAAAGATCGTGCGCGAAGATCTGAGGTTGCCGGCCAGCTACGCGAATTTCTACATCGCCAACGAAAGTGTCCTGCTCCCGACGTTTGCCGATCCGAGCGACGCTGTGGCCGTAACGACGCTCCAAAAACTCTTCCCCACACGCAAGGTCGTGCCGATTGATTGCACGGAACTAATCTGGGGCCTCGGCGCGTTTCACTGTCTGACGCAACAGCAGCCGGCCGTCGGTTAAAGCCGGGGAAACGCGATCAGCGACGCGCGAATTTCTCCTCGATCAATCCGTGCACCAGATCGGTGATCACAGGATGATCCAGGCGGTCGACGACTTCATTCAGGAAACCGCTGACGAGAAGTTGTTTGGCGACCGGCGCCGGTATTCCGCGCGAGAGAAGATAAAACATTTCATCTTCGTTGATCTGGCCGGAAGTCGCGCCATGGCTGCACTTCACGTTGTCGGCCAGAATCTCGAGGCCGGGCATTGAATTCGCCTCCGCATCGTCGCTGAGGAGGAGGTTCCGGACCGTCTGGTAAGCGTCGGTGAAATGCGCATGGGGTTCGACGCGAATGAGGCCGCCGAAAGTGTTTCGGGTTCGATCCGTCAGGGCATTCTTATAGAGCAGATCGCTCGTGGTGTGCGGGCTGGCGTGATCCTGCAGGGTGCGCGCGTCGAATTCCTGGGTGCCATCGCCGACAGAGACAGCGAGCAGATCGCTCCGGGCGCCTTCGCCAGTGAGGCGGCTCAGACTCTCAAAACGCGAATAGGCGCCGCCGAGGTGAACGTTCAAACTCAGAGCCGAGGCATCACGCTCCGCCGTGGTGGCGTTGATCTGGATCGAGAGCACTTTTTCGTTCCAGTTTTGCGCGCAAATGTAATTGATCTTAGCGCCCTTGCCCGCCACGAGGTCGTTTACCCCACAGGCAAAACCCGGGCGCTCCGAATGGGCGGAGCGAAAATGTTCGAGCACCGTAACTTTGGAAAGCTCGTCGGCCAGCAAAAGGGTGTGCGGAAAGACGGCGGCGTTCTCGCCGTGCAGCCAATGGAAAATTTCAATAGGCAGCTCCACTTCGACGCCGCGCGGAACGTAAATGAAGGTGCCGGAACTGACGAAGGCCTCATGGAGCGCGGCAAACTTGGCTGACCCGAGCGCGGCCGGCTGCGCCATGAAATGTTTTCGGAACAAATCTTCGTGCTCGAGCAGGGCCCGTTCGAGGGGCATGAGGAGCACGCCTCGTTGGAGGAGCGCTTCCGACAGCGGATCGCGCCGGAGCAACTGATCGTCCGCAAAGATGAGCCGGCCAGCAACCGCCTCGAGCCCGGTTGAACGCTCGAGGATTCCATCCCGGTCGGTTTGGGTCAGCCTGGACGGCACCACGTAAGGAGAGAGGTCGAGAGCGTCGACGCTCGCGAAGCGCCACGGCTGGTCTTTGCGATTAGGGAAGGGAAACGCTTCGAATTTTCCCCAGGCGGCTCGTTGTTGCTCGCGGAACCAGCCGGGAAGATCGTGGGCGCGCTCGGCCGATGGACCGGAAAGAATCGCCAACTCGGAATGTTCCTGCGGCGATTCGCGTTCCATTACTTCATCAAGGACGGCTGTCTGGTTACTCATGCCCGAAAAATTAGACGCAAACGGCGGCCCACTTCGGCCTGATTCAGTGCAGGCTCCGACCGCCGCTTCTTGCTCTGGTCTTGGGGGCGGAACCCTAGCCGACCGAGCCTTCCATCTCAAGCTCGATCAGACGTTTGAGCTCGACGCTGTATTCCATGGGAAACTGGCGGACGAGATCGTTCACGAAACCGTTCACGCTCAAGCTCATGGCTTGCGCTTCGGTCAGGCCCCGCTGTTGCATGTAAAAAATTTGCTCCGCGCTCACCTGGCTGACGCTCGCCTCATGCTGCACTGAGTTGCCGGTCCCGCGGACGGTAATTGCCGGATAGGTGTCGGTCCGGCTGGTTGCGTTGATGAGCAGGGCGTCGCACTCGGTGTTGTTCTTGCAGTTCTTGAGGTGCTTCGGGATGTGGACGAGACCGCGATAGGTTGCGCGGCCCTTTCCGATGCTGATGCTCTTTGAAATGATGTTGCTGGTCGTTTCGTCGGCCGCATGCACCATTTTCGCACCGGTATCCTGATGTTGTCCGTCCCCGGCCAGAGCGATGGAAAGGACTTCACCCCGCGCGCGGCGGCCTTTCATGATCACGCCGGGATATTTCATCGTCAGGCGCGAACCGATGTTGCAATCGATCCACTTTACCTCGGCGTCTTCGTGCGCGATGCCGCGTTTGGTCACGAGATTGAAAACGTTGGCCGACCAGTTTTGGACGGTGATGTACTGGAGCTTGGCGCCTTTCAGGGCCACGAGCTCGACGACCGCGCTATGCAGCGTGGCGGTGTTAAACTTGGGCGCGGTGCAGCCCTCCATGTAGGTCAGCTCCGAACCTTCATCACAGATGATGAGGGTGCGCTCGAATTGCCCGAAATTCTCGGCGTTGATCCGGAAATACGCCTGCAACGGATGTTTCACCTTCACTCCGGGCGGGACGTAAATGAATGAGCCGCCGCTGAAGACAGCGGAGTTCAGGGCGCTGAACTTGTTATCGCCGGTGGGAATGACCTTCCCGAACCATTTCCGGAAAATCTCCGGATGATTTTTCAAGCCTTCCGCGCTGCCGACGAAGATCACGCCCTGCTCGCCGACGGCTTTCTTGATGTTGGAATAGACCGCTTCGCTGTCGAATTGCGCTTCGACGCCGGCGAGAAACTTCCGCTCCTGTTCCGGAATGCCGAGACGCTCGAAGGTCCGTTTCACATCATCGGGCACGTCCTCCCAATTTCGTTTGGGCTGGGTCCCTGCGCTCAGGTAATAACGGATGTTATCGAAAACGATCGCTTCCAGATCCTTGCTCGCCCAATGCGTCGGCATCGGCTTGCTCATAAAGGTCTTGTAGGCGTTGAGGCGGAACTCGCGGACCCAATCCGGGTCCTCCTTGATGTCGGAAATGTAGTGAATAGTTTTCTCGGTCAGCCCGACGCCCGCGTCGTGGGTGTGCGTTTCGGGATAGGCGAAATTCCCGATGTTCCGCTCGATTTCCAAAGGTGATACTTCTTTGACCATGGAATTTTCCGGTTAGGCCATTGCTGGCTCGCTCACTTCGTTCTTCACTTCTTCGTAACTTTCGTAGCCTTTTTCTTCGAGCTCCAAGGCCAGCTCTTTCCCTCCGCTGCGGACAATCCGTCCCTGAACCATGACGTGCACGTGATCGGGGACAATGTAATCGAGCAGGCGCTGGTAGTGGGTGATAACCAGGATCCCGCGATCCGGCCCCCGCATGGAATTGACTCCGTGGGCGACAACCTTCAAAGCGTCGATATCGAGCCCGCTGTCGGTTTCATCGAGGACGGCATATTTCGGTTCGAGCATAGCCAGCTGCAGGATCTCGTTCCGCTTCTTTTCGCCGCCGGAAAAACCCTCATTCACAGAGCGCGAGGTGAAAGAGCGATCCATTTCCAGGAGGTCCATTTTTTCGTAAAGCCTGGCGTAGTAGTCGGTCGCTTCCAGCTCCTCGCCCTCAGGCAGGCGCGCCTGGACCGCGGCCCGGAGAAAATTCGCAATGGTCACGCCGGGGATTTCGCTCGGGTATTGAAACGCGAGGAAGATGCCCTTGCGCGCCCGTTCGTCGGGGGCGAGGCCAAGAATATCTTCCCCGTCCATCAGGACCTCACCGCCCGTGACTTTGTAATCGGGGTGGCCGGCCAGGACCTTGGCGAGGGTGCTCTTCCCAGAGCCGTTGGGCCCCATGATGGCATGCACTTCGCCCTTGGGAACGGCCAGGGAAAGGCCGCGGATAATCTCCTGCTCAGCGATGGAGACACGCAGGTTGTTGATGGACAATCGGTTCATTTTTCGGGAACGGAACCATAGCCAGTTTCGGTGGGTTTGCGAGCGACGATTCCCGCGGCGTTGCGCGCCGGTCTGACGGCACTTTTCCTGCTTGTTGAGGGAGGTGGGTCCCAGCAGGGACGCGCCGACAAAGCCCCACCGCAACATTTTCTTCTTTGCTTCATGGACAACGACCCTTCCGAGAAAGCCGCGCCGGCCCAGCCACCCACTGCCGCCACCAGCGAGTTGAATAATCTCCTGGAAATCATTTCCGGCACCAGCGCGGCCATTGAGGACATTTGGACCGGCAACGATGCCTCGCAGAAGTATTTTGACATGCTCCGCACCAGCGTGGATCGCGCGGCCGAAGTGACAGCACAGCTCGCCGAGCACGCCGGCGGTGCCGACAAGAAAGTTTTGTTCCATCCTGAGTTGGCCGGCTTCGGCAAACGGAAGAATGCGTCCCCGCCAGCGCCCGCCAGAGCGCAGCGCACGATCATGGCCGTGGATGACGAGCCCATGGCGCTCGTTCTCGCCAAACGAGTGCTCTCGGAGGCGGACTTTGAGGTTGTGACCGCGCAATCGGGTTTCGAATGCCTTGATCTCTTCCGCAAACGTCCGAACCACTTCGATCTGATTCTGCTCGACCTCGCCATGCCCTTTATGGACGGCGAGGAGACTTTCGGCCGTCTGCGCAGCATTCGCCCGGATGTCGTTGTCCTTCTGAGCACGGGCTTTATCGCGCAGGAGCGGCTCGAACGCATGCTCGGCGCCGGCATGGCAGGCTTTCTCCGGAAACCACATCGGCCGCAAGAACTGGTCGCAAACATTCGGGCCATCCTCGAGAGCGTAAAGATGTCCCGGCTCGGCTGTGCCGTGGATGCGATCAATTAGAGAACGACCGCGATGAACTCTTCCCTGGCCCGGGTTTTTGATCATCTCGCGCAGAACCGGCTCTTTGCCGGCATCGAATCCGACTTGCTCGACGAGATTGTGCCCGATGTCCGCGTCCTTCAACTCGACGCCGGTGAGATCGTTTTTCGCGAAGGCGACCCGGGCGATACGCTCTATCTCGTCGGCGAAGGGTCCGTGAAGCTCTCCAAATCCCGTCGGGACGGCCAGCAGGAGACCCTCGGGTTTGTCCAATCGGGGAATTTCTTCGGCGAAATGGGCTTGCTCGATGGCGCGCCGCGTTCCGCCATGGCCACAACGGCCGAACCGACGCTCCTCGGGGTCGTGGACGAGCCGACCTTCCAGCACCTTCTGGAACTGGCGCCCAGCCATCTGCACATGAATTTCCTGCGCTCGGTTTCCGAGCAGCTCCGGAACGTGAATGCGCATTTCATCAACGAAGTGCTGCGCGCGGAAAGGCTCAGCCTGGTCGGCGCGATGGCTAATTCCATTATTCACGACCTGAAAAACCCGATTTGCATCATCCGCTGCTGCACCGATTTGATTGCTCGCGAAAGCAGCGATCCTCGCGTGCACGAGCTGACCTCGATGACGGAAAAGGCCGTGAATGGCATGCTCGCCATGACGCAGGAATTGCTCGATTACGCGCGGGGCTCGATTTCACTCGCGCGCGAGGCGGTTTCCATCTGGGGTTTGCTGGACGAATTGAACCAGCAGGCGCTCCGACTTCTTCCCGGCCACAACATTCAGTTCGCGAAGAACATTCGTTACGACGGGAATGTCGTCATTGATCCGACGCGATTTGTGCGCGTGCTCTGTAACCTGATCAAGAATGCGCGCGAAGCCATGCCGAGCGGCGGTATTCTCACGATCACGACCGACCTCGTTGACCGGCAGGTCGTCATCCGGATCTCGGATACAGGCACCGGAATTCCGGCGGAACTGCTGCCGAAACTTTTTCAGCCTTTTGTTTCGCACGGGAAGTCGCATGGCACCGGTCTCGGGATGGCGATCGCAAAGTCTGTCGTGACGGCGCACCACGGAAAAATCTCCGTCGCGAGTGTGCCGGGCCGCGGCACGACCGTGGACATCCGGCTGCCGGCGCCGCCGGGACAATCGTAGCCGGGCGGGCGTTTGCTACGAATTGCGAATTGCGAATTGCAATTTGCGATTTAAGGATGGGGAACGCTCGGCGGCCGTTGAATCGACAAACGGCAATCGAGAATTGGAAATCGCATTACCCCGTGGTGTAACGGTAACACAGCGCCCTTTGGAGGCGTTATTCATAGTTCGAATCTATGCGGGGTAGCGTTCCTCTAGAATACGCTCTCGTCCGAGCCGATTCGGAATTCACGCAACTGTTACGTGGCCGCCACACGTCCGTAACAATCGCTCTCTAGCTTCCACCGCGTTGCACCTAACTGTCGCGGAGCGGATCGCTTCGCGGCCTTAACCCAAACGCAGAAGCAAGGAGAACAAATGTTACGGAAAAATTTCGCATTAATCATCATGGCGGCCAGCCTCATCGCCGGCGCGGTCACAGCACGGGCGCAGGATGCGGGCGCGTTGCTCGATCTGCTCGTGAAGAAACGCCTCATTACCGACCAGGAAGCGGAGGAAGTGCGGGGTGAATTGACCAAAGAGGCAGCCTCCACTTCGGCCGGGAAACTCAAACTCTCCGCGCCCATCACCGAGGTCGAACTCTATGGCGACATGCGAGTTCGCTACGAAGCGCGCCAGGGCGAGACCGGCGCGCCGAACACACTCGATCCACGGGGCGATACCCTGAAGAGAAGCCGGGAGCGTTATCGCTTTCGCCTCGGGCTGCGCGGCACGCTGGCGGACGACTTCTTCTTTGGTCTTCGAATCGAGACGAGCACCAATCCCAGATCCACCAACGTCACCTTCGGAGATGACGCCGGTCCCTTTGGCAAGACCAGCGATTCCGTCGGAATCGGCCAGGCTTATCTCGGCTACAGCGGCTTCCGCGACATCAGGTTAACGGTCGGCAAAATGCCGAACCCTTTCGTAAACACCCTGATGATATGGGACGGCGACATCAACCCCGAGGGTCTCGCGGAACAATGGAAGCATACCTTCAACCTCTCCTTCGGCGGCGGCCAAACCACCGCGGCGGCGGACTATAGTAAGGACGGAAAGAGCGCGGCGGCTGTTACCTCAGAGCCGACCAGGATGACGATCGATGTCTTCGCCAACCTCGGTCAGTTTGTCTATGACGACGCGAATCCCGAGAATCCCCTTGGAGCGCGGTCGCTCTCGGGCGGAAGGCTGGTCCCAAATAGCGACTCGTGGATGTTCGGCTGGCAGCTCGGTGCAAAATTTAATTTCACCAAGACGACGTATCTCCAGCTCGCGCCCACGCTTTATAACTACTCCGGCGCCGGCGATACCTTTAACGCCTTTTATTCAGGCGATCCCGACCGGCTGGCCGGCAATCCTCTCGTTCGGACCGCTCGAAACCAGACCGGCATAAACAGCCTTCTGATCTTCGACATGCCGACGGAGTTCGGCTGGACCTGGGGTGAAATTCCGTTCCGTGTCTTCGGCGATTTCGCAGTCAACTTTGACGCCGACGATCGCGCCCTCGCGGCCGGACATCCCGAAGCGGAGGATGAGCGCTACGCCTACCAGATCGGATTGGGCGTTGGGAAAATCAAAGCGAAGCACGACTGGGAACTCAAAGCCTGGTACCAGCACACGGAACAATATGCGCTCGATCCGAACCTGGTTGATTCGGACTTCTTCGATAGCCGCGTGAACATGGAAGGCGTTGTCGTCCAGGCCGGGTATGCGATCAGCGATGCCGTCATCTTCAACCTGAGCTACGGCTACGGCGAGCAGGCGAACGAAACTCTCGGCACGGGTGGCGTGGGTGACATCGCTCTCAATCCCTTGCGCAAATACCAGATCTTTCAGGCGGACCTGAATGTGAAGTTCTAAACGATTCTAAAACCAAATCAATCAGCACCAACCTATGAAAATCACTCATCTCCTATTGGCAACTGCCCTTGCGTTCGTTTCCACGGAAGCCCGCGCCGAGAAGCTGGTCATCAAAGGCTCCGACACCCTCGGCGCGAAACTCGTGCCGCAGTTGGCCGAGCAATTTAAGGCGCAGCATCCCGGGACCACCTTCGACATCGCCGCGGAAGGCTCCACCACCGGCATTGCCGCGATCATCGATGGCACCGCGCAGATTGGCATGTCGAGCCGGCGCGCCAAACCGGCCGAGGTGGGTGCCGCTTCCGCCAAGGGCGTGCATATGAAGCCGACGATTGTCGCCTACGACGGGATCGCGGTGATCGTGAACTCCGCGAATCCGATCAAGAGCCTGACGAAGAAGCAGGTCGAACAGATTTTTACCGGTGAAGTGGCGGACTGGAGCGCGGCGGGAGGTTCGGGGGGCAAGATTTCCGTTTACACCCGAAACACTTCGTCCGGCACCTATTCGGATTTCAAGGAGCTGGCGATGAAGAAGCGCGACTACGCGGGCGGCTCGCAGAAGATGGCCGGGAACGAGCAAATCGCGGCCGAAGTCGGCAAGAATCCGAATGGGATTGGCTACGTCGGCCTGGCTTATGTCAAGGCGAGCGGCGTCAAGGTAATGTCGATCGACGGTGTTCTGCCCTCGGTCCAAACCGTGCACGCCAAGACTTATCCGTACGCGCGTCCCACATTTTATTACACCAATGGCGATCCGAGCGGACTGGCCAAGCAGTTCCTCGATTTCACCATTAGCGGCGGCGGCCAGAAAATCGTCACCCAGGTCGGATTCGTTCCCATTCCATAAGGCGAGACAACAACGCGGTTAGGTTAACACGAAAGCCCGCCGGCTCTCCCCGGCGGGTTTTCTGTTTTTATGTGGACCGAAATTGATTGGGCGCAGCCGAGCAGCAGCCCTTTTCACGCACACAAATGCAAAGTGGAACGGCCAGAAGCGCCCCCAGGGTCGGAGCCGCGAGATAAATCCAAAGCGAGGCAAAGTTATTCGCGACGAACGCGGGACCGAGCGAGCGGGCGGGATTCATCGATGCGCCGCAAATGGGACCGGCGAACATTGCTTCCAAAGCGATAACGCCTCCAATGGCAATTCCAGCGGTGATGCCTTTCTCTTGGGCGCCTACGGAAACGTTGAGAATTACCAGCATCAGGATCGCCGTGAGTAAAAGCTCCAGAATAAAGGACTGGGTTACGGACCCCGCTGGTTGGGTGAGGCCCAAAGTGGCGTTGAGGGGGAACAACAGATGCAGGGTCAAGCTGGCGGCGGTCGCACCGGCGCCTTGCGCGGCAATGTAGCGAATGCCTTCCGCGGCTTTCATTCTCCGCGCCGCGATGAACCCGCAGGTCACGGCGGGATTAAGGTGCGCGCCGGAGATGTCGCCAAAAGTGTAGATCATCGCCATCACCACCAAGCCGAAAGTGAGGGCAACGCCCGCGTGCGAGATGACTCCGCCGCTGGTTTGGTTGATAACAATCGCGCCGGTCCCGGCAAAGACGAGGCAATAGGTCCCGAGGAATTCAGAAATATATTTCTTCATCGCAGGGAATAAAAGGCGATTCACCTAGCGTGACCTGGCCGGTTTAGGTTTCACCCTGCGGCTTTCGAGGGACGCCAGGATCCCATCCGGTTCGCAGCAGCCCGAACGAAGTTTCGCCAGGGCCTTGAGATCGCGTTTGAAGACCGGATCGCTTTGCACGCAATCTTGCAGGCACTTCAAGTTCGCCTCGAGTTCCGGCGCGCGTTTCGCCGGCAACGAATAAATCATCCAGTTCTGCTGCCGCTCCGGCACGACCAGGTCGCGCTCCTTCAGGTAGCTGAGGTGCTTCGAGATTTTCACCTGTGGTTCGCCGAGAACTTCCTGAAAATGGCAGACGCATAGCGGACCCTGCGCCAACAGGTTCAGGATGCGCAGACGGGTTCGATCACAAAAGCACTGGTAAATTTGAATCAGATCCATGCGAGGCCCGCTCCTTAACAACACGCCGCTGCGGCCGGTGTGGAAGCGCAGGAATTGTCTTCAACTCCGCATTTCTCTCTCGCCAGACAGTCGGTGTGCTTCGTGGTCATCGTGAAATCGACGTGATCCCCTGAGACACCAAAACCGGTGACGGGGAATTGCGAGATCGCGTAGTCGTCATATTCGACTTCTACGTCGAGATCGAAGTGAGGCAGGACGCGCTGACCGAGCTTCAGAATCTTCGCCATCTTGCCGGCGCTCAAGCGGTGATCCGCATCGCCATCATTCACCCAAAGTTGCAGAACAGTGCTCTCCGTTTTCCGGATCGTGCCGCCACAGTCGATGAAATTCTTCACGACGTGGCCGACTTCTGTCAGGTGGAAATGCGCCGGGACCTGGTCGCCGTCCGGCAGAATGAACCGGGGCAACTTGTCTGGATTCGACTCCAAAAGGGACTTCAATTCGTTCAATTTCATTCCGATCTATATTCCCATAGGAGAATATAAGCAAGGGGCAGATTTGGCCCAGCCTCTGGGCGGAACGGCAAAGAGTTGTTGAGCGACCTGAGGACACGCCCTATGATTTCCCCATGCGAGGCGCGTTGCGACTTTTGGTTTGCCTGATGACGTCCGCGTCAATTGCCGTTTCTCTGGTTCCTGCCCAGGCGGCGGTGGTCCCTCAACTGAAGGCGGGTTGCTGCGCGAAGATGAAGGTGGACGCGCCAGCAAACGACTGCGGCCATCATGCGCCGAAATCGAACCAGGAGAAGGAGTGCTGCGCGGGCTGCGTGTTTTGCCTGGCCATTCTCGTGCGAACCATCCCGCTTCTCTATCCACCCAACGGCGAAGAATCTTTTGCCACAGTCACCATTCACGAACACGTCCGTTCGCAGCGTCCACCTGTTCCGCCGCCGCGCACCTGACCGAGTTGGGAAGCGTGGGCTCGTCCGGCAGCCGCCGGGCGAGGGAAATGAAATTCAACAGGAGGATTCTATGAAATACCTATTGATGATTCTGGCAGCGATCACGTTTGTCGGCACAGCGAGCGCAACTTCGCGCTCGGCTGATTGCTGCGGCGGCGGTGCGTGCTGCCTGCTCAAACTCAGCTGCTGCGCGAAGTAGCCGCTGACTGATTAGTTAAACGAGCCCCCGCTGGAGAGATCCGGCGGGGGTTTTCGTTCCGTGCCTTAGCGCCGACTGAAGAACTAAGGACGGGCGGCGGTCAATTTGCGAATGGCGGCTTCCAGGTTCTGGAAATTTACCGGCTTGGTCAGGTGGGCATCGAAGCCAGATAAATGGCTTTGCGCGACGTCTTCCTCCATCCCAAAACCGGAGAGCGCAATCGCCGGAGTGGTTGCTTTCTTGCGCACCGTCTCAATCAACTCAAAGCCGGTGCCGTCGGGCAGGCCGATATCGCAGATCAGAACATCGAATGCCCTTTCGGCCACGGCATCCAGGGCGGTGGCGACGGTATTGGCCGTCCGCACGACATAACCCTGCCGGTCCAAAAGTTGCGTCAGCGCGAGCGCGCTGTCGTGATGATCTTCGACCAACAGAATCTTAATTCCGGCCAGTGATTTATCGCGGGTGAGGTTGCGCACGGGTTGGGCAGGCGCTGAATCCGTGGAGGGAAAGGTAATCGTAAAAGTCGAGCCTTGGCCGAGGCCTTCGCTCCCGGCGGTCAGTTCACCTCCGAGTTGTCCGGCCAGAGCTGAGGAAATTGCCATGCCCAAGCCCAATCCGCCGTAGCGCCGGCTGATCACTTTTTCACCTTGTTCGAAGGGCTTGAAGAGTCTGGCAACCGTCTCCGCCGTCATGCCGATCCCGGTGTCTTTGACGGTGATGAGAACGTTTCCTTCCGCGTCGTTTGACGTGGCGATGCGGACTTTCCCGCCCGGCTCGGTAAACTTCGCGGCGTTCTTGATCACGTTCCACAAGATCTGTTGCAACCGCCCGGCGTCGGTGTGGAGATAATGTCTCTCCGCTTCGAGATTAACGGAGAGGCCCAGCTGTTTGTCGCCAAACTCGGTGTGACAAAGGCTGACCAAAAATCCGATCAACTCATGCACGTCCAGAGTCTCTTGCGTGAACGACAGAATGCCTTTTGCGATCCGGGTCAGGTCCAGGAGGTCGTCGATGATTCGTGCCTCCAGCTCGACGTTGCGCCGCAGCATCTGAACGTCCGCTTTCATTCCGGCAGGAAGTTCGTCGCTAACCTCCCAAAGGTTAAGAGTCGCGAGCACGGGACTCAAAGGTGTGCGGAGCTCGTGCGACAACATGGCGAGGAAATGATCCTTGGCGGCATTCGCGGCTTCTCGTTCGTGCAGCGCCAGCCGGATGCGGCGGTAGGCCCAGACGATGAAGAGGAGATTCATCAAACCGCAAAGGAGGAAGACCAGGGTGCGCAATGTGGTGGCCGCCTCGATTTGCCTGCCTTCGGACTGGATCAATGCTTCCTGCTGATCGCGCACCGCGCTCACGCGTTTGCGCAGCTCTTCCATCGTTTCCCTTCCGACTCCCTGCTGGAGACGCGCGGCCGCCGCTTCGAATCCACCAGTCCGGCGCAGCGCGATCGTTTCGGCCAACTCGTCCAGCTTGGTCCGCACCAGGGCCTGGATCGCGTCCAACTCGCTAATTGGGACCGTGGCATTCTTCAATTCGCGCAGCCGATCGATTTCCCCCTGTAACCGCGCCCGCGCGCTTTCGTAGGGATCGAGATAGCGTCCATTGCCTGTGATAACGAATCCGCGCTGGCCTGTTTCGGCACCTTCCAGGGCAGAAAGGAGGCGCTCGGCTTGCACGATTACATCTCGATGAGGCGCGGCCAGCGCCCGGAGCCGGATCAACCGCAATCCAGCCCAATACGTCCCAACCGTCGAGAGGACCACGACGAGAGCCATGATCGCGAAGACACTACGTACTCCTGACGGGGAATTTTTTATCGGGATTCCTTTTGGTCGTTAATCGCAGTCAGGGGCAATGGAAAGGGTGCCGCCGACTCCGTCAATCAAGAGATTTGGACGTTACGCGAGCCGAAGCATCGAACGACGGCGGTCATGGACCGTCGCGACAACGCGGCTGGGAATTCCCTCGTCTAAAGGCTCGTTCTATTGTCCGAGGTCGTAGACCTCCACCAAGCCAACCCCGACACCATCGTTCAATCCGGCCAGGAGGGCGGTGTAAGGACCCGGAGGTAACGTCGTCGATATGCCGGCCTCGGAGCTATTTGTCGGTGCCAGACCCGCGGCGATTAATTCCGAAGCCTGGACCGGGTTATCCTGCCAGTCGTTATTTGAAACAAGGAGTGCTCCGTTGCCGTCACGCAGTTCCAGCACCGGATCGGCCAGTGCGTTCGGTACGCCCTGAGCCGTCAGGCTCGGTCCGATTCCGCGCACCACAACGTGGTCACTGCCGCTGCCACCGCCAAGTAAGAAGCCACCAATTACGATATTGGAACCCGTGCTGACAAACGCGCGCGTGCTGATGTTCGCCAGCTTCGCCGGCGCGGCCTGATTCAGGTCGTACACTTCTACCAAGCCGACACCCAGGGTGTCATTCTTCCCTCTGATGATCGCGGTGTAGATTCCGGAAACGAGCGTCGCATCAATCGCTGATTCGAGATCATTGGTGGGCGCAATCCCGCTGGCGATAATCAGGGCTTCCTGCACGGGATCGTCTCTCCAGTTGTCATCCGTAACGGTAACAAACGGGCTAGGGCCGTGGAGCTCGAGAACCGGATCAGCGAGCGCATCGGGCACGCCGGCACCGGTCAGGGAAGGTCCAATGGCTCGCAGAAGCACATGTTTGGGACCGGTTCCCGTGATGATGAACCCACCGATACCCACGTTGGCGCCGGTTTGCACTCGCATCCGAGTGGAGAGATTGAGCGCTTGGGCAGCTGGCGTCGCCGTTGGCGTCGGGGTCGGCGTTGGTGGTGGTGTGGGCGATGGTGTTGGCACTGGGGTTAGAGTTGGGGTCGGGGTGGGAGAAGGCGGTGTTGGAGTAGGAGTAGCCGGTGTTGGAGTAGGTGTCGTTGGTGGCGTTGGAGTCACTGGAGGGGTTGGGGTAGGTGTTGTTGGAGGTGTCGGGGTTACCCCTGGCGTGGGAGTCACTGTGGGTGTTGGGCTCACCCCGGCCGTCGGCGTCGGCGTCACACACCCGCCGCTCGTTGTGATGCTCAAACTCCAGCCACCGGAGATATCACCTACGTCCGCTCCCAGGTCGTCGACTACGTAGAGACTCCAGGTCCCGTTCGGATTCACGCCATTGAACGCGGCCAGAGTGTCCGTGCCGCACGGTGTTCCGATCCCGCCCGGAGTCAGATACGGCCCGACCGGAGCTGGCGCCGCAAACGGATCCTGACAGGTAGTGTAGTTACTCGGCTTGAAGGTCCCGGAAGCCGGTGTGCCAGTCGAGCCGATGAACGCCGCAGCTGTGTCATCGAAGGTCCAGTTGATTCCGACCGCGTCGGTTCCGCCAATCACGTCGGAGACCAGGATGAATTTCTGTCCTCCTGGACCCACTACGAGCACGTCCACATCGGACGGGAAGGTGTGGTCAAACCCGGTCAGGGTAACTGTTACCTTGATGACCGGATTGGTTACTCCGGACACCGTGATGTTGCTCGGATACGGAGCGGCCACTCCTGCATCGTTGATCGTGATCGCCGTCGGGTTGGTGAACGTAGATACACCACACGGAGTAGGCGAGGGAGAAGGCGTAGGTGAGGGGGTAGGTGTCGGCGTTGGGGTTGGTGTCGGTGTTGGAGGTGGTGTTGCACCTGGAGTGAGAGTAGGTGTCGGGGTTGGGGTTATGCTCGCGATCGTGAGTTTGTTCACATAGAGATCGAAGGCGCTCAACGTACCGTTCGCGTTTGTGCCATCGCAGTTCGAGTTGTCCGCCCACACGGCGTAGAGCTTGCCCGCGTGCGCGTCCTCACCGACGTAGTCGCCATAATCCACGCCGCTGCCGGATGCGTCCGCGTTTGAAAACCCGCCGCTCAAGCGCGTGTTCGCCGCCCAGGTCGCCCCGCCGTTGGTGCTAAAGGTGCCGAAGTATTCTGCGTCGTCGTTGGGCGTGGTGTTCGTCCCGCCCGAACCTACCACGCCGTTGTCATTGCGGGCGTCGTGAAAACCCACCGCTACGGTGCCGCTCACGCGGTCGAGCGCGATATACGGCAGGAACTGGCTGCGCGTGGTCGCGTCGTCGTTCACTCGCACCGGCGCGCTCCAAGTCGCGCCGTCATCGGTCGACGTCCGCACCAGTATGTCGGTGTCGTTATTCTCGGGGGCCGTCTCTTCCGTATAGACCAGGTAGATGCGGTTGTTGAAGGGCCCACCAGTCCCGTCCCACACCACGCCGGCCTCAGCGTCAATTGAGCGTCCGTTCTGTGCCGGGATAAAATCGAAGCCGCCCACATTGGTCGTCGAGACGGTAACGCGCGCGCCGAAGTTGCCCGCTCCCAGGCCATCCGCATCCACGTTGGCGAAGATCGTGGCGGGCCCCTGCCCACCGGTCGGGTTTTGATAGGTCACGATGACCTTGCCGCCGTTCGGGCCGGGCCCGACAGCAATACCGCCGAAGCTGCCCGTCCCTGACGCGATTGTCTGTTGCGCGTTAAACGGTCCCCAAACGCCCAGACCGGTCACTGGGGCTCCACGCGCGACCATGCTTCCGCCCGAATTCCAGTCGACCCACACGCTGCCGTTGCCCACCGCGATGGAGGGTTGGTCAACGCTGCCCGTGCCCGCCGTAACCGGGGCCGCGAATGTAGCGCCGCCGTCGGTGCTAAGAATCACGTTAATCTGGTTAACGTTGGCGTTGATGTAGACCATGAACAGGTTGCCAAAAGTGTCGAAGGCCGCCTGCGCGTCGCAGCACGCTACTCCCGTGGCCACCGTGCCGCGCGTCCAGGTCGCGCCGCCATTCATTGAGAATGCGCGGAAGATGCTGTTGCTGTTGGTGTTCGAGAAGGCCACGAGGTTGTTTGGGTTGGTCGGGTTGACGACCAGGGAACTCTCAGACTGGTTGCCGCCCGCGGCGCTGACGTTCACCACCGGCGCCGAGCAGGCCAGCGGGTCGAACTGACCGGCGGGGGCCGGCACCCGGTTTTCCGGCTTTATGCATTTGCGTGTTCCGTCGGGCACGTCGATTCCATTCGGCGTCGGCGCCAAAACCTGCGCGGACAAGACGGACGCGGCGGAGAGGGAGGCAAAAACGGCGGCAAGCACCGTCGGGCGAAGGCGAGTGTTCATATTATGTCTGATTGATGCGGTGAGTCAGCCCCGCCGAACGTTCGTTGAAACGCCGGATGACGTGATCGGCCGCGAGTTTTGAAGGATTTCCCAACGAATGTCGAACTTATCTTTGGCCGCAAGGGCGCGCGTGCGCACCGCCCCCCCGCGGCCAGCCCAACGGATGACCGAAATTGTTTGTGCTCATCCAGTGCGTTAGCCTGTCCCCTTGTGAACCTCCGATGCAGCCCCATCCTGCCATCCATCCTCGCCTCGCTCTGCCTCCTGGCTGATTCGACCACGGCGCCGGCGCAAGTGACGAGCGGAGAAAAAAAGAATCAGACCGACGAAGTACCCTCACGAGATGACGCCGCCTCGCTGCAGAAGAAAGCTAATGAAGCCCAGGCCCGGATTCGCGGAAATGAAGGCGACACCGGCCAGCTTAAGAAAGCGGTAAAGATTAACGAGGTGGCCTTGGCCAAAGAAGTCCTGCTCAGAAACGGATTCACCGCCAAAGATTTGGAGAACGCGAAGATCAATCTCCGGACGGGCGGCGGAAAGGGAGGTCAAGACACGATAGAAATATCCGCCACTTGTTGTGATCCGAAGGAAATCACAATTCGACGGACACTGGAGAACTTCACGAAGTAACCAGGCGAGGAGATAGGAATCTTTATCCCGCTTGGCGGCGGCGCATTCGCATTGGTTCGCGCCGACAAGTTTCGACGGGCGATTCCCATAGGGGCGGGGTCAGCGACCCCACCCCACAGAAGAGGAATATGAATCGAACGGAAGCGCTACGGTGCCCCGAGGTCGTACACTTCGACGAGGCCAACGCCGATACCGTTGTTCTGTCCGGCCAGCAGGGCGGTGTAAGTGCCCGGGGGCAAGTTCGTCGATATGCCGGACTCGAGAGGGTCGGTCGGCGCCAGACCCGCGGCCATCAGTTGTGAAGCCTGAACCGGATTATCCTGCCAGTCGTTATTCGAAATCAGGAGCGTTCCGTTGCCGTCACGCAGTTCCAGAATCGGATCGGCCAGCGCGTTGGGCACGCCCTGAGTCGCGAGGCTCGGGCCGATACCGCGCACGATAACGTGGTCATTGGCGCCGCCACCACCCAGGAGGAAGCCGCCGATGACGATGTTGGAACCGGTACTGACAAAGGCGCGCGTGCTGATGTTGGCCATCTTCGCCGGCGAGCCCTGACTCAGGTCATACACTTCAATCAAGCCGACACCCAGGGTGTTGTTCTTGCCCTTGATGATCCCGGTATAGATCCCGGGCTGCAGGTTCGCATCAATCGCCGATTCGAGGTCATTGGTGGGCTGAATCCCACTGGCAATGATGAGAGCTTCCTGCACAGGATCCTCTCTCCAGTTATCGTTGAGGACGGTAACAAAGCCGCCGGGACCGTGCAGCTCGAGCACCGGATCAGCCAGCGCATCGGGCACACCGGAACCGGTCAAGGAAGGTCCGATAGCTCGGAGAATCACATGCTTGGAACCGGTTCCCGTGATGATGAACCCGCCGATGCCCACGTTATCGCCGGTCTGAACCCGCATCCGGGTGGAGAGGTTGAGAGCCTGCGCCGCTGGGGTCGCACTTGGCGTCGGGGTCGGGGTTGGAGTCGGGTCCGGTGATGGGGTCGGCACTGGGGTTTGAGTCGGCGTCGGGGTTGCAGGCGGCGGCGTGGGGGTAGGCGTGGCCGGCGGCGGCGTAGGTGTGGGCGTCGTCGTGGGTGTTGGAGTTACCACCGGTGTTGGAGTGGGCGTCGTCGCAGGTGTTGGGGTAGGCGTCGTCGCAGGTGTTGGGGTAGGCGTCGTCGCAGGTGTTGGGGTAGGCGTCGTCGCAGGTGTTGGGGTTACGGCCGGCGTTGGCGTAGGCGTCGTCGTGGGTGTTGGGGTTACCGCCGGCGTTGGCGTAGGCGTCGTCGCGGGTGTTGGGGTTACTGCCGGTGTTGGAGTAGGCGTCGTCGCGGGTGTTGGGGTTACTGCCGGTGTTGGAGTAGGCGTCGTCGCGGGTGTTGGGGTTACTGTCGGCGTTGGCGTGGGTGTCGTCGCGGGTGTCGGTGATGCCGTGGCCGTTGGAGTCGGTGTGGGTGTGGCTGCCGGAGTCGGAGTCGGAGTTGGAGGAGCTGGTGTAGGCGAAGCGGACGGAGTCGGAGTCGGCACAGCAGGCGTAGTTGTGGGCGTCGGCGTAGCTGGCGGTGTTGGGGTTGACGTCGGAGATGCGGTCGGTGTTGGTGATGTGGCGCCGCCGGTGATGGTGAAGTTTGTGTCCGAGATATCGAAGAAAATGTTACCAACAGCCTCGACCTTTATTCGTGCCGTAGTTGTTGGAGTGTTGGGAATAACAAGCGATTCGGTGCCATCATTGGTGGTACTCGCGACCAGAACGGTCGGAAACGTAGTGCCACCATCGGTAGAGAGCGAAATCTTGACGTTTGCTGTACTGACAGGCGGGAGCGTCGTATTCGTGACATTCCAAGTAACAGTCTGGGAGGAACCGCCCGCCCATGAGACATTCGTATTGGGCGATGTCACTTTGAATGGACCCGAAGTGTTGGTCACGGTAACGGTCATGTCCGTAAATTGGGTTTGACCAATCGTCGAACTTGGAACGTAAGGTTTATTATCCCTGACCGTTAATCTGAAATTTAGGGTCCTGGCAACCGAACTTAATGCCTCTATGTTTGTCCCCGCGTCTCCGCCGGGCAAGGGAGGAGTTACAAGCAAACCAGCCAGGACGGTTGATAATCGTGGAAGAATCCGACTGGGAGACGCCGTCGGGCTGAATGACAGCCAGTTTGGGCCGGTCAGCTTGGTAGGAGATGCAACACTGTTTGCTCCTGACGTTGTGGCATTGTCGTTCTGCTCCCAGCAATAGGTCAAGGCGTCCCCTTCGGGATCGGTCGCGGAACCAGTGAGTGTAAACGGGGTGCTGATCGGAATAGTAAAATTGCTCACCGAGGCGACAACAGGGGGATGGTTGGCTGTCATGGCCGTGGTAACGGGACAGGTCTTTCCAGCCATGTTGGCCTGGATCTGGGCGATTGACGTTTCATGAAATATGTCAATCGAGTGTGGTGCTACGTCCCGGGACGTGATGCCCGCGTAACCCATAATGGTGATACCGGAACCTACTTCCTTATTTTGGCCTGAACTTTCGAGTGTGTGCGAAAAGGTATGATTCGCGCCCATCTGATGACCCACTTCATGAACGACATAATCGATGTCGAAATTGTCTCCCATCGGAATGGCATCGGCCGGTGAGGTAATTCCGCTTCCCTTTGATCCGTTTACGCAAACACAACCAATACACCCGGCGTTTCCGCCGCCGCCGGAAGCGCCGAACATATGTCCGATATCATAATTGGCCTCACCGATATTTGCGGTTAGCGTCGCCTGCAGTTGAGAGTTCCAGTTGTCAATTGCCGTATAGGGATCGGTTGCCGGATTGTAATAGATAACCGCCGTTGTATTCGCGATCAGATTGAGGTGTATCGCCAGATCCTTCTCATAACAGCCATTACATCGAGTGAGGGTGGCGTTATAGGCAGCCAGGACCAAAGCTACCTGGCTGGAGTTAAAGGCGCCAAAAAAGTTGGAATACTCCCCGTTGCAGGACTGCGCGAGGCGCATGGTTTTTATCTGACCTGTATTACTTTGAGGGTCGTTTGTTTGAGGGAGATGTGGTTCTATGCTTGCGGCTACCTGCCTGTCTTCCGTAGAGCAGGTCCACGGCAATTTCCCCTTTTCCCGGTGAGACTTGAATACGGCATAAACAGTATGGTCTTTGGAATAGGGTTCGATGAATTCGTTATCTTTGTCGGTTCGAAAAACCATGGTTTGAATTCCCTGCGGCGAAATACTCAGTTTGAGAGTGGCATGTTTATCAGTAATGCCCCTGCCGGAATACGCACGAATCTCGGGGAATTGTGCCTGTAAAGCCGGTTCGAAATTTGGGGTGTCAAAGACCTCAAATTGTTCGTAGGCGCCATCGGCATTGGGCAGAACAACAACTGTTGAAGACGGGGGAGTGTTACCGTTGACGATCGAAAACAGTTGTTGCCTCAAAGGGTCAATATCCAGAGTAAACAATCTGAACTCTTTGGGAAACGAATGCCTCGCGACAGCTTTGTCTGTAGGAATGCTGCGGGAGCTTTCGGTGGTTGCAGACCAAAAATTGGATTGGGCTGATGCTTCGAAAGATAGGCCGGAAGCCAAAAAAAGAGTTAGCAAAAGGGTGCAGCGTTTCATGTGGGATTCTCTTTCACGGTGTCCGGCTGATCAGAGGTGTTCTGCGACTGAGATGCCGGGATCAGGACCGCCTGAGCGATCCTCCAACCAGGGTTCGGCCTATTCCTGGGCCAACCCTACCAAAGACAGCACGGAAGATGCCGGATGCGCCAATCTCTCCCGGTCCTATTTGGATGGTAGAACCCTGTCGAGATAATTTTTGCTGAGGCCCATTCAGGCCGGGCTCTTCAACAGGAATACCCTCCCGTGTGCTACGGTCCGAGGTCGTAAACTTCAACCACGCCGAGGCCCGTGCCGCTGCTTAGTCCGGCCAACAGCGCTGTGTAAATCCCTGGCGGCAGCGTCGCCGCTATCCCTGACTCCCGCGCGTTGCTCGGCGCCAATCCATCGGCGATAAGTTCCGCCGCTTGCGCCGGGTTATCCTGCCAATCGTTGTTCGCCACCAGGAGCGTGCCGTTGCTGTCGCGCAACTCCAGAATTGGATCCGCCAACACGGCGCTGACTGGGAACGGCGTGGGCGCCAGGCTCGGACCAATCCCGCGCACCACAATCCGGTCCAAGCCGTTTCCGTCGCTCAACAGGAAGCCCGCGATCACAATGTCGCTTCCCGTACTCACAAACGCACGCGTACTCAGGTTCGCCAGTTTCGAATCAGACGTCTGATTCAGATCGTACACCTCCACCAACGCCACGCCGGAGCGGTCCGCCGCCGTCGTCCCATCGCCGCGCACGATCGCCGTATAAGTTCCCGGCGAGAGCGTCACCAGGATCGCCGCCTCGAGATCGTTGACTGGCGGTATCCCGGTAGCCTGAATCGCCACCTCCTGGGTGTCTCTCCAGTTGTTGTTGATCACGGTGACAAAGGCGCCCGGACCATGCAGTTCGAGAACCGGATCAGCCAGGACATTGGGAACACCAAAGCCGGTGAGCGATGGTCCGATTCCACGCAGGAGCACTTCCTTGTCGGCGTTGCCGGTAACGATGAACCCGCCGATGCCCACTCTTTCTCCCGTCTCCACTCGCATCCGAGTCGAGAGGTTGATGCACTGGGTCGCTGGCGTTGCGCTTGGACTTGGCGTTGGCGTCGCCCCAATTGTGGCGCTCGGGCTCGGCGTCGGGATGATGGTCGCGCTCGGCGTTGCCGTCGGCACAATCGTCGCCGTCGGGCTCGGTGTCGGCGTTGTCGGCGGAATGGTCGGGCTTACACTCGGTGTTGCCGTCGGGCTTACTGTCGCCGTCGGAGTGGGCGACGGCGGATCGCCGCAACCGGAACTGCCATTGACGTTGAACACGATGTGCATGTTCGGGAAGCCAATGCTTGCTGTGGTCGTGGGTGTCGTGATGCCGCAATCCGCCGCGCTCAGGTAACTCGGCGCACTTTCCGGATCCGCGTTCGAACCGATGAAGAACAGGTTACCCGCGACCGTTCCGTTCGGCGTAAACACTTCCATCACCAGTTGGGCATTAGCGGGCACCGTGGCCGTGATCGGCACGGTGAAGATTGTGTTCGAGGCGCTGTCCGGCACGTTCACCGTGGCCGTGGCGATCTGGGTCAGTGATCCCGGGAACCCGGCTGGGAATGGCTGCGAGCTCGTATGCAGTCGCACCGTTATTGGCTGCGTGCCGCCCGCTCCAGTGGCTTGCTCGATCCCGAAGGAAACGGAAGTCACGTTGTAAGCGACCGAGCCGACAAAAGAGCTCATGTTAAACGCTCTCCAATAGCTGTTGTCGGTATGACCCGCGCCGTTGTTGCACGAGACCGAGTTGAGCGGCGCGATCGTTTGCGTACTCGATTCGGTGATCGTCGGCACACACGATGGCGTTGGGCTCGGTGTTCCCGGGCTGGCCGTCGCGCTCGGTGTCGCTGAGGCGGTCGCGGTTGGCGACGGCGTTGGCGGCACAGTCGCGCTGGGTGATGCGGTCGGTGTCGCACTCGGTATGAACGTAGGGGAGGGGCTGGCAGTTGCCGTTGGCGTGACGGTTGATGTCGGTGTTGGTGTTACGGTAGGTGAGGGCGACGGCGTCGGTGTCACGCTGCCGGTAAGTGTCAACCGCACCACTTGTGGGTCATGATCGCTAATCTGATCGGCGAATTCCGCGTTCACGTGAACGACATCGTATTCGAACGGCCCAGCAAAGAGGTTGTCGCTCACCAGAATATGGTCGAGAGCCTGCGCGTTGCCCTCGAATTCGTAAGTATAGCGCTCGCTCTCCGGCAACGTCTCGATCAAGGCATGAAGGACGCCGCCTTTGAGCGTGTTGATTGGCGTGGAAAAGTGGAAGTCGTTCAGGTCGCCCAGGACGACAATCTTTGCATTCGCGTTTAGCGCCAGAATGCTGTCGACGAAATTATTAACGATCTGCGCCTGTTGATTGCGCTGGGTCTCGGAACTAAGGACAGGAGGCTGGAAACGGCCAAACAGCGGATCATCGCCACCCTTGGAGTTGAAGTGATTGCCAATCAAAAACAACTTCTGGCCATTGAACGTGAACTCGCCGGCCAGCGGCTTGCGGCTGGCGTTGAAGGCGGTGTTAGTCGGATCGACGCGGCCGGGGCTAAAGGAGAGCTCGACCCCCGATGGGCCGTTCGCAACCGTCGTGGAACAGGTGGAACATCCGCCCGGACGGTCTATGAAGGCGAGGCCGCGATCCGTCCGGAAAAGGAAGCCGACGCGAATATTCCCGCCGGGCTCGCCGCCATCCTGATCGTCCACCGGGTTGATCTGCCGGAAGAAATAGGTCGGGCCGCCGGCGGTTTGGATCGCGGAGATAAGAGTGTTGTAAGTGGTGGTGGCATCGACCACCGCATCGTTGGTCGGCCCATTGTTATCCTGGATCTCTTCCACGGCGATGATGTCCGGAGAGCGAAGATTGTTGACGATGAGACCAGCGAGGGCCGCGAACTGCGCTGGCGGATCTCCCGGGTCGAGATTTTCCACATTGAAGGTGGCGACGGCGAGCTGCGTGGCCGTGGGGATCGCGGTGGTTTCCCGGGTTATCCCTCCCGGAACCGCCGTGAGTGCTTGAGTGATGAGAAGTTTGAAATTTCCAAAGCTATAATCCATCACCCCAACTGCCGGGCCGCTGAAATGATCGCCTACGTGGACCACCGGCGTAGCCAGGATCAAGTCGTCCAGGATGATTCGTTCCGGGTTAAAGTCAGTGGATCGCACGACGATGCCGCCCCGGGTGGTTCGGACGCTGGCGTTGGCGCCATTGTCGGAAAGGACAGGTATTTCGCCCACACTGCCGCGTGGGCCGACTACTACGGCGCCATTAATCTGAACGCGCATGGCTTCCAGGCTCTCGTAGAAATCAATGCCGTCAGTGGCGGGATCAAAGACCCCGCTCGTCTCGACACTGCCGGCCGCATCGTCCTCGATGACGGTGCTCGGCGGGATCCGTCCGCCCGTCCCAACGACAGTCGCGGCGGGCAAAGCATTGCCGGTTGATTGCACTGCCACGGTCGGCGTCGAAATTTCCGTGGAAGTCAGGTTAGCTGAGCCGCTGCCGCCTGATCTGAATTCCGCCACGGTGCCACCAACCAGGACCGCGTCGCCGACATTAACAGTGGGAGCCGTTGAGGTGAAAATGAAGATGCCCTCTGAAGTCGCGTCGTTCGCATCGGGCGACGGATCCTGCAGATAAAACCCGTTGGAAATCTTCGCCGTGACGATGCCAGGAACGTTCGCTACTACCTGCCCGGTCAGTGGCGAAAGATGAGTCGCACCCTGAATATCATGGATCCGGATCGGCGCCGGCGTTGCGGAAGGCGTCGGGGATGGCGTTGGTGTCGGGGTGACTCCCGGTGTGGGGGTAGCGCCGCCTGTACTGCTCGCCGTTACCGAGAAGTCGTCGAGAGCCAGACCATGATCGACTCCAGCGTGGTCGGGGTCTGACCAGCGGAGCATGATGTCCTGGCCGTTGGCGACGTTAAGCCCTGTGATCGTGAAGGTCCTCACGACCCGGTTCGCAGCGGCATTCCCGTCCAGTGCCGTGGCAACACCGCCTGTGATCGGACTGGTGAAATCCAGGGACGGAACGACAACGCCAACGGTTTGGAATTCGGCCAGGCTTCCATTCAGACCGGTCCCGATCAGGTACGAAAACGCAACCGTTTGCGCTGGGGCCGTGCCGTTGCGCCATTGCTCGCCGGTATAAGAAACGTCCAGCGTGGTGATGGTCGCGCCGGTATTATTTGTCAGGAGAATGCCCCAAAACATTCCTCCGACTGTGCCGCTTCCGACCGAGCCGAGAGCGCGCTCGATGCCTGTTCCGGTGCCGTAGCTGTAAAGATTGCCGGCATTGCTGTTGCCGTCGTTTGCGACAATGGTCGTTCCCGTTCCGGTTCGGGCGTGATACCAGCCCGGAAGCGTGCTGTTGTTTGTCCAGGTAGCACTCCCGCTCAGCGGCAGAGTGTTGAAGTCCTGGGTTATCGTCGTCGGGAGTGTCGTGATGCTGATAAGCGGCCGCACGTCCTCGCTGTTGGCCGCGGTTCCGATCCTCGCGGCGACAAAGAGCAAAACAGCTCCGGCAAGATAGAGGGCGCGCGTCTTCATTGGGTTCGATTCGTATCCCTCCTTGTTTCTTCGCGCGAGCCAAAACGTCCTTCGTGGTCCGTTGTGGCCTTTGGGCGAGGCCCTCGAAAAATTCTTAATAAGCTTCGCCACACAAACGTAACAAAACTGCCTTTGTCGAAATGAGGGCACGCCTGCTATTTTTTCCCAGGGAAAAATGCCAGCACTCGATCCACCCGCCCGCACTCGAAACCTCCGCGTCGTCCGCACGCCTGCGCTCCGTAACTTGCGCACCGCCTGGATCTCCGACGTCCACCTCGGAACCCGCAGCAGCAACGCCGGAGCGTTCCTGGAATTCCTGCGCGATCACGATTTCGAGACGCTCTACATCGTCGGCGACCTGATCGATACCTGGCAGATGCGGCGGGGAATCTATTGGCCGCAGCAGCACAACGACGTCATCCAAAAACTCCTGCGCAAGTCGCGCAAGGGCACGCGCATCGTTTACATCCCCGGCAACCACGATGAATTCCTCGGCGGCTTTTGCGGTTACTACGGCCACATCGCGATCGCCAAACACTTCATCCACACGACCGCCGATGGACGGCGCATCCTGGTCATCCATGGTCACGAGCTGGATACCGTGGTGCAAAATGCGCGCTGGCTCGCCTTTGCCGGCGACCTTGGTTACCAGTTTCTGCTCTCGCTCAATCCCCTCATTAATTTCGTGCGCCGCCGTTTCGGCCTCGGCTATTGGTCGCTCAGCGCTTACGCGAAGAAGCGCGTCAAGGACGCCGTGAATTTTATCGGCGAATTTGAAAACGCGATTGTGCGCTACGCGCAGCAATACTCGGTCGACGCCGTTCTCTGCGGTCACATTCACAGCGCCGGCATCCGGCAAATCGGCGCGGTCACCTACTATAACTGCGGCGATTGGGTCGAGTCCTGTTCCGCGCTCGTGGAGAACTTCGACGGCACAATCGAGTTGCTAAATTTCAACCCATTCCAAAAGCCGTCGACTGCGAACAGAGAAGAACCGGAGCTGGCAGAAGCCTCATTATGACTACGATCAAACACAAGCGCGTCCGCGCCAAATCCAAGGACACTTCTCCGGCCCGGATGCTGGAATCGGAGTTGGAAAAACTTCGCCAGGATCTGCGGGCTACGGTCCGCGCTTATGCGGCCCGGCTGGAGGTCGGTCTGGCCGAGAGCCGGGCGGCGCTCGAATCGAGCAAGCCCGCCGAAGAGCTATCGCGCGAGCGGCTGCACCAACTGCGCGATCTGACGATCCTCGTGCGCAAACGCAAGTTGAAGCCCGAGAAGGGCCGGCGCAAAGATCTGCGCAAAATCGATTCCCTCATCGAGGACCTTCAGCTTCTGGTTCCAAATAAGGTCCAGCGGTAAGCGTGTGATGTCGGTGCGCCACCGCATAACGTTCGCGGCAAACGCCCGCGCTGTAGTCGCCCCGCTCTATCGGGGCGCGGATTCAGACACGGCGACAGAGCGCCGTGGCTACAGCAAGAGAGCATTTCTTTTCGCGGTTCTCGTTGTTTGGGGCACAACCACCGCTACGAATTGCCGTGCCGGCGGTTCTGCGACCGAGATTGTCGTCAGCGTTGCGGACCAGGAACTCGCGTTGATCGCGCGAGGAAAAGTCGTAAAGCGGTTTCCGGTTTCGACTTCGAAATTCGGCACCGGCGACGCGATCGGCAGCTACCAGACGCCGCTGGGTGAAACCTTCGTGAGTGCGAAAATCGGCGATGGCTTGCCGGTTGGCGCAGTGATCAAGAACCGGAGTGCGACCGGCGAGATCGTAACGGCCAACGCGCCGGGCCGCGACGCGATCGTCTCGCGCGTGATCTGGCTCCGCGGGATGGATGGCACCACGGCGAACACCCGCGACCGTTGCATTTACATTCATGGCACCGCCGAAGAACAGCGCATCGGGCGGCGCGCCAGCTTTGGTTGCATTCGCATGCGCGCGAAGGACGTGATCGTGCTCTACAATTTGGTGCACATCGGGACCCACGTCCGAATTTCCACGAAACCGCTCCAGGACTTTCTCCCGCCCGAAGAGCCCAGCCTTCTCGCCCGCGTGGACTAGCGACTTTTATGAGCCAGCCAAAAATTCTCTTCATCTGTGTCCACAACAGCGCGCGCAGCCAGATGGCCGAAGCGTTCCTCAACGATATTTGTGGCGCGGAATTCGAAGCGCAGAGCGCCGGCCTGGAACCGGGAACGTTGAATCCGCTCGTGGTGGAAGTAATGCGTGAAGCGGGTCTCGATATTTCGGGGAACAAGACACAGGCCGTCTTCGATGTTTTCAAATCGGGCCAGCTTTTCACTTACGTCGTCACCGTTTGCAGCGAAGCCGAGGCGGGCGGCTGCCCCATTTTCCCCGGGCCGACCCAGCGGTTGCACTGGCCTTTCCCCGATCCGTCGAAAGTCGAGGGGACGCGCGAGGAAAAGCTGGAGAAAATCCGGCAAATTCGCGACGCGATTCAGGCGCGCGTCGAGCAATTCTGCGCGGAGAATTGTGCCCGGCTTTAGTGAATAGGGACAAAACCTGCGCCGGCCACAATCTTCTGACCGGTCGCACTCAGGGTGAATTCCACGAACGCCTTCGCCAGTCCGGCCGCTTCGCCGTTCGTGTAGAAAAAGGTCGGGCGGGCGTACGGGTACGCTTTCTTTTGCACGCTCTCGACGGACGGCATCTCGCCATCAATTGGGACGACCTTGATTCCTTCGGCCTTGATGTAGGCGAGACCCACGTAACCCACGCCATTCGCATTTTTCCCTACTTCGGCTGCGATCTGTTCGTTGCCGGCCATCTTTTGCGCGGAGGGCGCATAATCGCGCTTCTTCATCGCGAGCTCCTTGAACTCGGAGTAAGTGCCGGAGGAAGTGTTGCGGGTGTAGATTGAGATCGAGCCGCCCGATCCTCCCGCCGCGCTCCAGTCGGCGACCTCGCCGGTGAAGATTTGTTCGACCTGTTTTTTCGTCAGGCCCTTGATCGGGTTCTTGGCATTCACGATCACCGCCACGCCGTCATAAGCCACGATTGTTTCTTTTAAGGTCACGCCTTTCGCCGTCGCCGCGGCGATCTCCGCCGGCTTCGCCGGCCGGCTGGCCATGCCGATCTGGGCGGTGCGGTCGATCAGGGCGGCGAATCCCGTGGTCGAGCCTTCCGCTGCAATGTCGAAAGTGGCGTCGGGATTCTGCGTCTTAAATTCCTCCGCCAGCTGAGGAACCAATTTCGCGCCCAGCGTGTCCGATCCTTTGATGACGAGCCGGTCGGCGTGCGCGGGCGTTGCTGCGCAGATCAGAGTGAAGGTCGAGGCCAGGATGAAGAATGTCGTTTTCATGATGGGAGATTGGTCTGTCACGTTTCCATGAGAGCCAAGTGACAATCTGGTGAACACTGGCTCTCACGCCGCAACGGCCGCGCCATCAAATTGTCACACTAAAGTTTTTGACGGGTTCAGGGCATGAACCGACACAAAGAAGATCTCGTAATGTTTCTTCCGTTCACCAAAATAAGGTTGGCGAATATGGGTGGGTCAAAAAAGCAATCTACCCGGGAGATCGAGCGAAAGTTTCTCCTGAAGCGTTTTCCTCCCGGGTTAAAGAAATTCCCGCACGACACGATCGTGCAGGGCTATCTCGCCGTGGGACGCGGCGGACTGCAGGTTCGTCTGCGCAAAAAGGGTTTCGTCCGTTCGCTCACCTTCAAGCACGGGACCAAAGGGGCGCGCGAAGAGCGGGAGGTTCGCCTGAGCGTCGATCAATTTGATGCTCTCTGGCCGGCGACAGCGGGCCGTCGTTTGACCAAGGTCCGCTATGACGTGCCCTGGAAGGGGCGCACGATCGAAATTGATATTTACCGTGGACGGCACGCCGGGCTCGTGGTGGCCGAAGTGGAATTCGATGATCAACGAAGCTGCGCGGCTTTTACGCCGCCGGATTGGATCGGGCGCGATGTGACTGGTAAACCCAAGTACAGCAACGTCGCGCTCGCCCTCAAGGGACGCAGCCGGGAATCATGAGCTACGAGTTGAGTCAGGACGAGACGGTCGGCGATGGCATTACGAGAATTATCTGCCGCCAGATCGAAGGCGCGATCCGGGCGAGCAGCTCCGAACAGAATGGCAAAGGCTCGCCCGTTCACGAAACTCGCAAACACCTGAAGAAGGCGCGGGCCGCGCTCCGTTTCGCCGCGGGCGAAATAGATTCCGATGTTTGGGAACGCGAAAACCGCTGCTTACGCAAGGTTGGGCGGCTCATTTCCGAAGTGCGCGACGCGGAGGTTCGCCTGGCGACGGTGCGGCAACTCCGCGAATTCGCGCGGGGCAAGAAACGCAGCTTCCGGGAAACCGAAGAACTGCTCGCCTTCGAGCTGGACAGTTTCCTGGCCGCGTTTTCGGAATGGCCCGAGGAGGCGAAGCAACGGCTGACCCAGTCACTCGATCGCATCCGGGCCTGGCCGCTGGACGATTTGGACTGCAAGGAATTGCGCAAGTCCGTGCAGAAAACCTACCGGCGGGGCCGGAGAGCGCTCAACGTCGCGATCGAAAAAACAAACACGAAGAACCTTCACACCTTTCGAAAACGGGCGAAGGAGCTTTGGTATCAGCTCCGGGTTCTGCGGCCCTTGGCTCCGGCTGTTTTTGCGGAATTGAACGACGAACTAAAAGCGATCGGCCAGTATCTCGGCCAGGTCCACGACCTCGCCTTCGTGGCCGAGCGCCTTTCCGCGATCGGCTCCGCCCGTAAGCACGGCGACCGCATTCTCAATGCGCTCATCGACTCCCGGGAAAAGGAAATCGAACAAACGGCCATCGCCCTCGGCGAACGTTTCTACGCGGAGCGCCCCCGGCAGTTTGGCCGCCGGTTGGCGCGATATTTTTCCGAATGGGAGCTGGCCAAGCTGCGTTGCGTCGCGGCCCCGAACCGGACGGTGGCGCTGTTGAAATAATAGCGCGAGAAAGGCCCGAACATTCCGAGCTCGATGGCAAAGCAATCGCCGAAGGCGCAAATGATTGTCTTCGGCAATAGCCCAGCGTTTTAACGCTGGGGTTTCGACCGATCCAGAGACATCAGTCCCGACAGGGACGGAAGGAGCGCATTGTGTTGGCGTAGCCCAATCACGTTTCTTTCGTCCCTGGGCGGGACTTGTCTTTGCGTGGCATTCATAACCCAGCGTTGAAACGCTGGGCTATTGTCAGGAGGCAAACCGGATTGCCCTGAATCTTTGTGCGCTCGCCGTTGCGATCAATGCGTCAAATGCGGCCTCTCCCCTGGTGCCGCGCTCTCGGAGAGAGTTCGCAGTCCGCCGCTACTCGTTTACCGCCGACTGATGCTGATGCCGGATGTCCTCTGCCGCGGCGGCGTAAACGGCATCCTCCGCCATGTTGGTAGCGTGATCCCCGACGCGTTCGAGACAGCGTGAAATAAAAATCAGGTTCAGATAGCCGCGCAGTTGGCCAGGATCTTCCGCCATGCGTTCGATCAGGCGGCGGCTGGCCGAGCTATTCATGTCATCCAACCCTTGATCGCGGGGAACGACCGCCCGCGCGAGCTGGACGTCCTCCCGGACGTAGGCATCGATGGCGTCCTTAAACATCGCCATCGCGTGGTTGAACATCGGCGTGATCAATTCCACTTCGGGCAACGCCGGATGTTGATTCAGTTTGCGCGCCCGCCGCGCGATGTTCGTCCCCTGGTCGGCCATGCGCTCGAGATTGGAGGAAAGCTTCATGGCCGAAACCACGCGCCGCAGGTCGGACGCGACCGGCTGAAACCGCAGGAGCAGATCGATGCCGTCCTTGTCCATCTGCTTTTCGAGTTGATCGATTTCCTCGTCGTCGGCAATCGCGATGGCGCAAAGCTTGTCATCGCGCTGGAGCAAGCCCGTGATGGCGCGGTCGAGGCTGCGTTCCGTCAGGCTCGACATCATAAGAACGTTATTGCGGAGCGAGCCAAGTGCTTCGTCGAAGGTTCCAAGAATATGTCTGGGTGCGATCATGAGGGCGTTAAAAGGGTTACAAGGTTACAAAGATGAATGGGTCGGCCATCAACCGAAACGGCCGGTGATGTATTCCTCCGTTTGCCGCTGGCCGGGGTTTGAAAATATTTTCGCGGTGCCGTCGAACTCGATCAGGCGCCCGAGATAAAAGAAAGCGGTGTGATCGGAACAGCGGCCGGCCTGCTGCATGTTGTGCGTCACGATCACGATCGTGTAGTGCTCCTTGAGTTGGCGGATCAACTCCTCCACTTTTGCCGTCGCGATCGGATCGAGCGCGGAACACGGTTCGTCCATCAGGACGATCTCCGGTTCGACCGCGAGGGCGCGCGCGATGCAAAGACGCTGCTGCTGGCCGCCCGACAAACCGTAACCGCTGACGTGCAATCGATCTTTCACTTCCTCCCAAAGCGCGGATGAGCGCAGACTTTTTTCCACCGCTTCGTCGATCAGCGTGCGCTTCGTGACGCCGGCGATGCGCAAACCATAGGCGACGTTGTCGTAAATTGATTTCGGAAACGGGTTCGATTTCTGGAAGACCATGCCGACCCGGCGCCGCAGATCGACGACGTCCACGCTGGGCGCGTTGATATCGACGCCTTCAATCCGGATCGAGCCGCGCGAAATTTGCGCGCCGTCGATGAGATCGTTCATCCGGTTCAGGCAACGCAGGAGGGTGGTCTTGCCGCAACCCGACGGCCCGATGAAGGCGGTGACCGCGCGCGCGGGAATGCTCAGGTTTACGTCGTGCAACACCTGGTGCCCGCCATATTTGAAATCGAGCTGCTCGATCTCGATCATGCCGCGCTCGACTTCCGGTTTCTGCATCGGCTCTGGCTGGTTGACCATGATCTGTGAGGTTATTTTTTCCGGCATTTCAGCAACGCTTACCATGATAGACGGCTCCTGCTTCTTTCCCGCAAAACAATCGAGGTGAGTGCAATCAGCATCACCAGGAACAAGAAGACAAAGGCGCTGCCATATTGGACGCGCTCCGTGTACTCGTTCTGCGGGATCTTCGAACTGACAACATAAATGTGATACGGAAGGGCCATGACGCCCTGGAAAAAGAAGTCGGTCCAGCGGGCGACCTGCCATGGCATTTCATCTTTCATGGCGTAGGCGGCGGTGAACATGATCGGCGCCGTCTCTCCGGCGACGCGGGCGATCCCGAGGATGGAGGAGGTGAGAATCCCGGGCATGGCGTAGGGCAGCACGTTCTTGCGGATCGTCTGCCATTTGCTCGCACCGAGGGCGAGTGATCCCTCGCGCAATCCCTGGGGCACGGCGCGGAGCGATTCTTCGCTCGCGGTGATGATCGCCGGCAGCACCATCAATCCAAGAGTGAACCAGCCGGCGATGAGCGAAACGTTCCAACCGAAAAAAATGACGAACAATCCGAAGCCAAAGAGCCCGAAAACAATCGAAGGCACGCCGGCCAGATTGAGTATCGCGATGCGCACGAGACGGATCATGCGGCCGTTTCGGCTGTATTCGCTCAAATAGATCGCGCTACTGATCCCAATGAGGAGCGCCAGCGCCATCGACCCGATGACGAGCAGCGCGGTCCCGACGATGCACGGCCAGATGCCGCCCGCGGAGTAGGCGACGCTCGAGGCCTCTACTTCGGCGCCGGCGTGTTCGGCTTTCCATTGCCGGAATTCGCGGTCGCTCAGCGTCAACTTCTTTCCTTCGTAATCGAAGACGTAAAGGGTTTGAGGCGGTTCGGTCAGGAACGGGAGATTAATGAAGGGCGGGGTGGAGGTGAAAACGGTCCGGCTGCCTTTGATGCCGATGTCTAGAAAGATGTAGGTCGCGCAGGCGAGGATGAAATAGGTCGCCAGACGGAGGAGCCAGAAAATGACGCCTTCGATGCGGCGGCCGCGGCGAGATTTGGAAGCGACGGCGATCATGTCATCCAATGCTCATCCGGTAACGGGCGACAAATTTCTGCGCGAGATAATTGATCCCGAGCGTGATGGTGAAGAGGACCAGGCCCACCATGAAAAGCGCCCGGTAATGTGTGCTCCCGCGCACCACCTCGCCCATTTCCTGGGCGATGATTCCGGTCATCGTGTGGACCGGCTGAAAGATCGCGCCGAGGCCCTGGGTGAAATCTGGAATCGCGATCCGATTTCCGGCGCAGAGCAGGACGACCATCGTTTCCCCGATGACGCGTCCCAACCCGAGCAGCACCGCGGAAACAATGCCGGACAACGAGGCCGGCACGAGCACGCGGCTGATGGTTTGCAGCCGATTCGCCCCGAGCGCGTACGACGCCTCCTTGAATCCGCGCGGGACGTTGCGCAGCGCATCCTCCGCCAGCGTGAAGATCGTCGGCACGGCCATGAAGGCGAGCAGACAGCCCGCGGTGAAAATGTTCAGCCGTTCGCTGATGGGGAAAAAAGAGACCCATTTGAAAAGCGACAATTGCGAAGCGGCCCGCACTGCCTGCCCGACCACCGCAATGCCAAAGAATCCAAGGACCACCGACGGAATGGCGGAGATGAATTCGATGTAGGGCTTGATCAGGCGTTTCTCGTGCACCGAAGCGATTTCACTCACATAGATGGCTGACGCCACGCCGAGCGGGACGGCAAAAAACAATGCGACGATCGAGACGAGAATCGATCCGACCAGCAGGGGAACGATCCCGTACCAATCCTGCCAGAAACTCGCTGTGACCCATTCCCGGCCGAAGAGAAATGAATTGATCGAGCGATACCACGGGATCGGCGTATCGGGCGACCAGGTCCGCAGTTGCTCCGAAGCGGCCGGCAATCCTGCGAGGTATTGGCGCGTCCGCGTTTTCCATTGCTCGAAAGCCTTTTGGCCCGCGGGATCGGGCAGCGGTGGCGCCTGGGCGAGGAGAGCATAAAGCTTTGCCGTCATCTCCGTGCTGACGGATTCAAAACTCGCCGAACCTTCATGCAGCTTCACCAGAGCGGCGGCCCGATCGACCTCCGGGATGACGATTTTGGCGGCGGCGGCCTGGTCGCCGCTCCGTTCCAGTTGCTCGCGTTGCGCGAGCAATTCGGCGCGCGCGTAGAGCGCCTCCTTTAAAGCGCTCGCCTGCTCCGTCAGGTCAGAAACGATGCCGTGCAAATTCTCAGCCGTGTCGCTGAAGGAGCCCGCGAACTGATCGAAGGGGGCGAGCGCGGCGTTGATTTCATCGAGCGGCGCGTTTCGTTTTTCCATTGTGCGCACTTCACGCAGCCGGATCTCGCTCAAGCTGCGCGAGAGCGCTTCATGCTTGTCCGAGACGGCGCGAATGATATCGACGTATTCGAGACCGGCCTGGCGATAGAGGCGCAGATTGGCCAGGTTCTGGCCGAAAAATCCAAAACCCTCACGAAAGAGGAAAATGGTGATCAGCGCGAGCACGATGACGGCGACCAGCGCGTTGCCGCCAAAGAACGCCTTGATGCCTTGCTCGATCGTAGCCTGGGCGCGCCGCGATGAGCTGCGCGCCGGAATCAGGGTGCGGGAATCGGCAACGACACTTTCCATGCGGACCGAACCTTCGCGGAAGCGTCCGCGTGGCGGCAATTTCTTTAGTGTAACGTTTGTGTGACAGGGCCCTGGCTGACAGGCAGGAGAACGCTGATCGTCGTTCCTTTTCCTGGTTCGCTCTGTGCCTCGGCCGTTCCGCCATGCAGCTGCGCGATGTGCTTGACGATCGAGAGGCCCAATCCCGTGCCGCCCAGCTCGCGGCTCCGGGCTTTGTCGGCCCGATAGAAACGCTCGAAAATGCGCGGGAGATCGTTCTCGCGAATGCCAATGCCTTCATCGGAAACGCTGAGGCGCACCCGGTCGCCTTCGACCGCGGCCCGCAAGGTAACCGCGCCGCCTGCTTGAGAATATTTCACCGCGTTATCGAGAAGATTGTAAATGATCTCCTGAAGCCGGCTCTCATCCGCCTCCAGTTTCGGCAAATCGAGTGGAACATCGAGGTGCGACTTGAGCTCCTTCGCTTCGAGGCGCTTTTCCCAATCGCCCAAAATTTCCTGCAAGAACTCCGGCAAACTGATCTCGGACAAATCGAGCTCGGCCGCCGGCGATTCGAGTCGCGCCAGACTGAGCACGTCTTCCACCAGCGCGTAGAGACGATCGGAGTGGCGCTCCATCACTTCGAGAATGCGGAGCAATTCGCCGGGCGGCTGGTGGGGATCGTCCAGCAACGTTTCGAGATAACCACGAAAGATCGACAAGGGCGTGCGCAGTTCGTGCGAAACGTTCGCGACAAAGTCGCGCCGTATTTCTTCCATTTGCCGGAGCTGGGAGACGTCGTGAAATAAGATGACCGCTCCTTCGGTCGGGGCCGAGTTCTCTCCGAGTGGCACGGCGCTCACCTCCATTTCGCGACCCTCGCTGGGGCCGCGCGACATCTGGATTGATTCCCGCCGCGGCGCGCGCGCGCGAATCGCTTCCATGACCAGGCGATCGATCGAAGCGTGCCGGATGACCTCGAGAAGGGGCTCGCCCGGCTCCGCATTTTCCCGTCCAAACGCGCGGCGAAACTCACGATTCATCATCCGAACGCGGCGCTGGTCGTCCACCACGACGAGGCCATCGAGCATGGCACCGAAAACGGCCTGGACGCTGGATTCGCCCTCGCGAAAGCGCTCTTCGAGTTCGCGGTGACGATCGACCAGCATCTCGAGCGCGAGTCCGATGCTCCTGGATTGGGGGTTGGCGCTGATCAGAAATTTTCGCGGCGGTCGTTTCTCCACAATGGCGCGCGACAACTCCTCCACATCTTTCCAGGGCGCGATCCACTTCCGCCAAACAACGAGCCAGGTCGCAATCAAGACCGCAGCGAGAACGCAAAGCGAAAGCCAGACCATGAACGCTCAGCTTTCCCGGATGCGATAGCCGAAGCCGCGTACGGTCTCGATGGCCACGGCGGCTTTGCCGAGTTTTTTCCGCAGCCGGCGCACGTGCGTGTCCACCGTGCGGGTGTCGATCACACTCTCATAGCCCCAGACCTCGTTGAGCAATCGGTCGCGCGCCTGCACGCGGCCCTGCCTCTGCATGAGCATGCTCAGCAATTTAAATTCGACGCTGGTCAGTCGCACCGACTTTCCGCCCACGGCGACGTGGTGCCGCGCCGGATCGAGTGTGATTGCTCCGATCGACAACTTTTTTTCCTCTACGGCTTCACCTTTGCCGCGCCGCAGAATCGCATTGACCCGCAGGACCAGCTCGCGTGGGCTGAACGGTTTCGTCACGTAATCGTCCGCTCCGAATTCCAAACCGACGATGCGATCGATTTCCTCCGCCTTGGCGGTCAGCATAATGATCGGAATCTGGCGCGTGGTGATATCCGTCTTCAGGACCTTGCAGATTTCGAGGCCGGGCATTTTCGGCAACATCAAGTCCAGGATGATGAGCGCCGGCGGTTCTTCCCGGGCCTGGCGAAGTCCGGCCGCGCCATCGGTCGCCGTGCTCAAGGCAAAGCCCGCTTTGCGCAAATGCAGCGTGAGCAGATCGATCACGTCGCGTTCGTCCTCAATGATCAGGATTTTCGTGCTCGACATGGGCGGCGCTGGCTTTGGGCCGAGCTTGCCGAGCGGCGCGGCGCTTGTCAAAGAAGGTCACACAATTGTGACATTTATCTGCGCCTCCCTGCCCTTACACGTTCACTTTAACTTGCACTTCTTTCCCCCGGGGGTGTGTAAGTTAAAGTGAAAGTGCACGTGCAAGAGATGAAACGATGACCCTGATTCTGTTGCTCTCCGCTTCGTCGTTCCTGGCCGGCTTCATCGACGCCGTCGTGGGTGGCGGCGGTTTGATCCAGATTCCGGCGATGCTCATTTTGCTCCCGGGCGCACCGGTCGCGACGATTCTCGGCACGAACAAATTTGCCTCCTGCTCCGGAACCACGATCGCGGTGCAACGCTACGCGCGTCATGTCACGATCGATTGGGCAACCGTTTTGCCGGCGGCGCTCACCGCCTTCGTATTTTCTTTTCTAGGCTCGCGCACGGTCACGCTTCTCCGCACGGACTTCATGCGTCCGATTGTTCTCGTCCTCCTCGTCCTCGTGGCGATTTACGTCTTCTTCGTCAAGGATCTCGGGCTCATTCATCAGCCCCGGCACGCGCCGCAGAAAGCGAAATGGCTCGGAGTTCTCATCGGCGCCGGACTCGGTTTCTACGATGGTTTCTTCGGCCCGGGCACCGGCAGCTTTCTCATCTTTCTCTTCGTCGGCGTGTTCGGATTCGATTTCCTCTCGGCGTCGGCCTCGGCCAAGGTGATTAACTGGGCCACCAATATTGCCTCGGTCATCTACTTCGGCTGGAGCGGAAACATTTTGTATCAATACGCCGTGCCGATGGCGGTCTGCAGCGTCGTCGGCGCCATGATCGGGACCAGGCTCGCGATTGCGAAGGGGAGCCGGTTCGTGCGGATTTTTTTCCTGGTGATTGTGGTCGCTCTCATCGCAAAGCTCGCGCAATCCATCATCGCGCCGTAGCATTCCAATATGATGAGGCCCGCGCTTCTTCTCGTGTCCTTTCTGGCGGCTGGGACCGCGCAAGGCGGCGATGTTGTTTTTGAAAGCAAGCCGGCCCGAACGCACCTCCTCGAACTTTTCACCTCGGAAGGTTGCAGCAGTTGCCCGCCCGCGGAGGCGTGGCTGAACAATTTGAAAAACGAGCCCCGCCTCTGGCAGGATTTTGTTCCGATCGTATTTCATGTCGATTACTGGGATCACCTCGGCTGGCGCGATCCGTTCGCGTCGAAAACGTGGACGGAGCGGCAGGCCGATTATTCCGCGCGCTGGAAAAGCGGAAGTGTTTATACACCTGCTTTTGTTCTGGACGGCGTTGCGTGGCATAACACCGACCTGCTCCCAACGGCCACGGAAACGGCCGGCGTGTTGAAGATTACGATCAGTGGAGAGCGCGTCCGGGCTGCCTTCAAACCCGCGACCAACGCCGGACGGCGCTATGAGATCCACGTGGCGCGCCTCGGTTTTGGGTTGGGCGGGGATGTGAAAGCGGGAGAAAACAGCGGACGGAAGTTGGTCCATGATTTCGTCGTCCTGGGATTGACGAACGAAGGAATGAAAGCCGGCGTAAAGGAATTGCGGCTTCCCCTCGCCTCGTCACTACAGACTGCCAATTCCCGAAGCGCGCTCGCCGCGTGGGTGACGCAGGCGGGTCAGATCGAGCCGATCCAGGCCGTGGGTGGCTGGTTGCAGTGATGCGGGGTGAGTTCGAAAACGGAGATAAATATGAGCGAGAAAATTGAAAAAACGGATGCCGAATGGAAAAAGACGCTGACACCGGAGCAGTATCACGTCCTGCGCGAAAAAGGGACGGAGCGAGCGTTTACGGGCGAGTATGCCGACACGCATGATCCGGGCGTTTACAAATGTGCGGGGTGTGGAAATTCGTTGTTTAGCTCGGAGACAAAATTCGAATCGGGGAGCGGCTGGCCGAGTTTCTACAAACCGGTCGCGGAGGGGGCCGTGGCTACCGAGACGGACAGCAAATTCATGATGACCCGCACGGAGGTGTTGTGCGCGACTTGCGGCGGCCATCTCGGCCATGTTTTTCCGGATGGTCCTGAACCGACGGGTCTGCGCTATTGCATGAACTCCGCGGCGCTGAAGTTGGAGAAAACCCTGTAGCCACGGCGCTCTGTCGCGGTGTTCTCGACGCGCCGACTGAGCGGCGCGGCTACAGCGCGCGATCCCTCAGCTCATCGGCGCCGGTCTGGCGTGGCGCGGTTGATAAACGCCGAGATTCCCGCCGCCGGGAAGGGTGAGTTGCGAGAGCAGGCCCCATCCCATGTCCTGCACCGGTCCGCAGGCCACGTTCTTCTCTTTCATCTGGGCGACAAACGCTTCGATGTCGTCACACATCAGATAAAACTCATGCTCATTACTTTCCTCTGAGGGATGGACGGCCACCTCCGCCGGCGGCAAGCCGAAAATCAGCCAACCGCGGCCGACATCGACGTGCGTCAACTTCAATACGTCCCGCAGGAAATCGCGGTCCGCCTCCGCATTTTTGCTGTAAATGATTGAATGGGCTCCGGTGATCATGACGAAGCTTCGCTAATGATCGTGCTCGCGTCTACCCCGCGCTCGCGACAAAAATCCCTTCGAATTCGGCCGCCGCCTGGTCCGCTTCCACAACCTTTACGCGCAGGGTAATGCGCGCCTTGCCCTTGGCGGCGAATCGGGTTTGAAAATCAATCCACTCGCTGGGATCGGGGCGGGGACAGATCGCGCGAATCGTCTCACGCACCGGCCGCAAAAATCGAATCGAGCTTTCGGCAACGACGACATGGACCGTGCGATCCCGCAATGCGAGCCAGACGAATCCGTAGGCGGCGAGTGTGGCGACCGCGTTGATGCTGCCACCGAAGGCGGTCCGGAGATGATTCGAATTCAGCGCCACCGGCGCTTCGACAACGAATTCGTCTTCATTGTGCACTACCACCCGCACGCCCATCGCGCGCGTGAGCGGGATCTGCTCGTGAAAATATTCTTCCGCGTCGAATTCGGTCATGCGGCTGGGTGGATCGGGCGCTCCGTCGCGCGATGCTTGATCATTTCCCGGCTTCGCCGGCATTTTGTCATCGAGCGCGGAGCGCTCGATCCACCACGATCACTCGCCATCGGCTCCCTCACTATTTCTCTGATTGCTTCAGGAGCGCTTCGAGATCGTTTTTCCAGAGCGTTGCGATTGTGTGGCTTCCGTGCCCGCGCGTCTTGTCGCTCAAGGGAATGACGACCGCGCGCCCCTTCGCGACGCGTTTGATTTCGCGCTCGAGAATTCCCAGCTCGGGCGGATTGATGATGTCGTCCGCGGAATTCACGGCCACGAGCGGCGCCCGGATTTTCTCCAGGCCCGGGCCCGGATCGTAATCGCGCGATGCCTCGAGCGCGTAGAGCACGTCATTCGCGTCCCCCGTCTTGAGATAATCCGCGACGAATTTGTCGAAGACCTCGTCCGACTTCACCAGCGTCGGCGCTTCTTTTTGGCGCTGGACGGGATTGCTGCTCATCAGCCAAAGCATCTGCGCGGCCGTGCGCAGACTTTGCGGCTGGCTGGAATAATCGCCGCCCCGCCATTCAGGATCGGATCGGATCGCGTCGATGATCATCCGGCGCCAGGCGCGGTTCCGTCCCGAAATCTGCGTCGGCAAACTCGCCAGCGGCATAAGCGCGTCCATGAAATCGGGATGCGTTTCACCCCAGAGCCACGTGTGCATTCCGCCCATCGACGTTCCCATGACCAGGCGTGCGTGGTTGATGTTCAGCCCATCGGTCAGCAGTCGAAACTGCGCCTCGACCATGTCGACGTAGCCGTAGCGCGGGAACTTCGCGTGCATTCCGTCGCTCGGCTTGCTCGATTTCCCGTGGCCAATGCCGTCCGGCAGCACGATGAAAAATTTCGCCGCATCGAGGGGCTGACTTGCTCCAAAAAGTTCGCCCGCAAATTCCGGCCGGATAAATTGCGCGCCGCTACCGGTCGTCCCATGCGTGATCAGGACCGCGTTCCGAACGACACCCTTCTCGTCCTTCACCGGTTTTCCAATCGTCCGGTAATGCACGCGCAGCTCCGGCAAAGTCTCGCCCGACGCGAACTTGAAATCGCGGATGACGTAATCGCTTTCCTCCGGCGCGGGATAATCAGCCGCTCGCACCGCGGTCCACGGCCCCAGGAGCAAGGCAAGGGCAAGATATCGGCTCAATGAAGGCATGGCGTAAATATTTTTCATCTGAGTCATCCGCGCAATCCGCGGGTTAATTTTCAGTCGAATCACCAATCCACCGTCGCGTTGCCGGAAGCGTCCAGCGTGACCTTGCGTCCCAGCAATCGCACAAAGAGAAAGTTCGCGTCGCTCTCGCGTCCCACCTGGCCATAAACGATGATTTCAGCCGCCGACTTGAAGTCGGTTGGAATGGTTTTGAAAGCCGGCAGGTCTTTCTTCGCCACCATCACCCGAAGAAAGGTGAACTTATCCTTTTCGCCCGGACGATATTGCCAGATGGAGCCTTCGGACCAGGCCGGCTTCTGGTGGCTGATGCGGTCGGCCCGGTAGTTGATGCGGACGCCGACCACTTTCCCGACCAGCGAGCTTTCGATCTTTTTCAAAGCGGCCACGTCATAGGTCTGCACGCCGCGCCAGGCTGCGGCATCGAACTGTTGCCCGCAAAACGCACGCATGGTGGCCGCAAAGCTAAGGATGACGGCGAGGCATAAAGTCTTTTTCATGGATTCACTCATAGCGTAACGCGACCATCGGGTTAACTCGAATCGCACGCCAGGCCGGGAGGAGACACGCGATCAGTGCGATAGCAGTCATCAACAACGCGACTTCGACGTAGGTGAGCGCGCTCGTGGGGCTGACGCCGAAAAACAAATTGAAACTGGAGAGAGACCAGTTCAAGGCGATGCCTCCGGCGACGCCGATGAACACACCGAGCAGAACCATTCGCAAACCTTCGCCTAAGACCATGCCGAGCACGTCTTTCTTCTGCGCGCCGAGCGCCATGCGAATGCCGATCTCCTGCGTCCGCTGGTTCACGAGCGATGACAGCACCCCAAAGAGTCCGATCGACGCCAGCCCGAGTGCGAGCGTGGCGAAGACGCTCGTGACGAAGGATTCGAAGCGCCGCTGACTGGTATCCTCCTCGAGAACCTGCTCCATGGTTCGCACTTCAAAGAGCGGGAGGTTTTTGTCGATCGTCCAGATCTGGCTCTTTACGCGCGCGATCAACGCTTCCGGATCCGCGTTGCTCCGGATCGCCAGGGTCAACTGGGTGTAATCGATCATCGGTTTCGTGATCTCCGGCCGCGCGGCGCCTTCCAGCGATTCCTGATGGGTATCGGCGACGACGCCGATGACCGTCGAAACCACGGGCGGCGTGTCGGCTTTCGAGGGAACGCTGCGCAAATGCTGGCCGACGGCATTCTCGTTAGGCCAAAGGCGTTTAGCCAGACTCTGGTTGATAACCATGACCGCTTGTGTGTTCGCGAGTTCCTCGGCGGTGAAGTTGCGGCCGGCGATCAACCGCATCCCGACGGTGTCGAAATAAGTTTCCGTGAAAATGCCGCGCAGGTCGGCGGTCGGCTCGCTGCCGCGGACCGGCGGCGGTTGTCCTTCCACCGCGAACTTCGTCATGCGCAGGCGGGTGAGCGGCAGGCCATCGGAAAAGCTGGCGCTCTTGACCCCGGGCAGCGCCGAGACTTTGTCGAACGCCTGGCGGCAAAAAGCCGCGATCTGCGTGTCGCTCGCGTAGCGCGAGGCCGGCATGCTGAACTTCATCGTCAGCAAATGGTCGGCGCGAAAACCGGGATCGACGCTCAGAACGGCGAGCAGGCTTTTCATCATGAACGTGGCGCCGACCAGCAACACGCAGGCGAGCGCGACTTCCGCGACGACAAGAAAGCGCCGTGTTCGCCCCGACGAGCTGGCGGAGTGCGCGCCGCGGGTTTGATTGAGCAGTGCGTTGACGTCGGTCCGCGCGGCCAGAAGCGCCGGAACAATTCCAAAAAGCACGCCCGCCGCGATCGAAACCAGCATCGTGAAAAGGAACAAGGAGAGATTGAGCTGAATGTCTTCCGGCCGGTTGATTCCCGCCGGCTTGAGCGCCACGAAAAATTTGATGCCGTAATGCGCGAGTCCGAGGCCAAGGAGCGCGCCCGCGCCGCTGAGCAAGAAACTCTCGGCGAGCAACTGCGAGACGAGCCGGCCGCTGCCCGCGCCGAGCGCTTTGCGGATGGCCATTTCTTTTTGCCGCGCGGTCGCGCGCGTCAGCATCAGGTTGGCGATGTTGGCGCAGCCGATCAGCAAGACGAAGCCGACCGCGGCCAGCATCACCAGCAGATTCCGGCGCAGATCCGCGCCCATGTTTTCCACGTGGAGGGAGAAGACGTTCACTCCGAAGCCCGCGTTCTGACTCGGGTCCTGTTCGGCCAAACGCTTTCCGACCGCGTCCATTTCGGCGCGGGCTTGTTCCAGCGAAACGTTGGCGCGCAACCGGCCATAGACCTGCATTTTACGTCGGTTGGCCTCGACCGGGTTCTGGGTCGCGGAAGAATCGTACGGCACCCAGAGCTTGGGAGAATGCTGATCGTGCCCTTCGCGTGCGGCCGGCAGATGAAATTCCGGCGGGAGGATGCCGACAATCGTGTAGGCGACGTCGTTGAGTATGAGCGTCTGCCCCAGAGTGGAGCGCTCACCGCCGAAATGATTCTTGAAAAACGCGTCGCTCAGGACCACGACGTGACTCTTGGCCGGGTCCGTCGCGGCGGAATCAAAGCTGGTCCCAAGTCTCGGGGTCACGCCGAAGAGAGTGAAAATGTTGGCGGACGCGCGCGCGCCTTCAATCCGTTCGGGTTCAGGACCGCTCGTGAAATTGAAGTTCGCATCTTCGAATCCACCGATCGCTTCAAATTGCGTCGCCTGCCTGACCCATTCGAGGAAGGTTGTATAAGCGACCGGCACGCGATCGCCGATCGGCGGACCGAGCTGCGGATTTTTTTCCCAAATCATCACGACGCGTTCCGGATCGCGCAGCGGAAGGGATCGAAGCAAGACCGAGTCGACCACGCTGAAAACCGCGGCGTTCGCGCCAATCCCCAGGGCGAGGACCGCGATGACGGTGAGGGCGAATCCCGGCGATTTGCGCAGCACGCGCAGACCAAAGCGGAGGTCCGCCAGGAAATTTTTCATCGTTTCAGGTTAGACAACGACGATGGAAAATCGAGGACGTTCGATTCTAACGCCTCGAGTCCACGTTAGGCTACCGCTTCCCGCGAGGCCTGGATCCCTGGCCCGGCTTGCAAGATGGGACGTCAGGATTTCTGCGGGGCGCAACGGCGCACACGTTCTGACGGGGTCCACCTCTACCTGGACCTCGATGCGTGATCGGAGTGCCCCCGGCAGGTTGAATCGTCGGCCGGCAGCGGTTCGGAAAGCGGCGCTGGTTGGAAAAGACAAGGAACTGGGGCTGGTAGACCACAACCTGAGTCGGCTCGGCGTATGCGACCGGCTGGGGCGGTTCCACGTAGTCGGTTGAAATCGCCGCCGGTTGCTGAGCCACCTCCGTGTAGGCTGGCGCAGAGGCGGCGACGGAATTGTTCGCAACGGCCGCGCTGGCGTAACGCCGCGGAGCGATTTGCTGATAGTACCTGTTGCGTCGCCAGCGCCACATACTGCTGCACGGCTTCCGGCGAGTACTGATGCGGCAGCGTCGCTGGAGCCGGCTGTTCGCCGCTCGACGGGTCTTGTTCACGATCAGCACCGTCGTTTAGAGCGCGAGTAACCTGACTGCCCAGGTCAGAAACGGGGATAACCGCGGCTGGGGTCGCAGGGCTCTCCCGCGTTTCCAGAGCGGCGAGGCGCGGTTTCGCTGATTCGAGGCGGGAATAGGCGAGCCAGGACATGATCCCGACCAAAACGCCGAGTTGGATCGCAATCAGATTCGAGACTTTCAGGTTCATTTCGCCACGCCTCCTTGAGCGATAATAAATATGACGGAACCCAAAGCGAATCTATTCCTTTAATTTTGACGGGTCGCCTGGGCGACTGCCTCCAGGAGCTGGCGAACACCGCGAAAGCGCCCGGCAAACTTATCGGAGTGCTCCTTCTGGAGGGCCGGGGCAAAATTGTCCCGGTAACGGTGATACTCCTGGAGCGACGGGCAATGGTACTGCATCACGTAGCTCGGCTCGGCCGCATCGGAGTCGATGACCTTGTAGATGCGACACTCGGAGAAGCATCCCGAGCGAACGACATCGGGAACATGAATCCGCTTCATCCAATCGACCCACTCCGACTCGATGCCGGCATCAATGGTTATCGTAACGCAATAAAGGATCATAGTGGCGCCCGTGGGCGATCTTAACGCACGAGAGCAGCGAGTTGGGCCGCGTCCTCGGGCGATAGTTCGAGCGTCTCGATAAGGGCTCTTGGTTCGTCGGTAGCCCCCAATACATGCTCGGCATAGGCAGTGAGGACGTCATGGTGGAAGTCACCGGCGGTCGTGGCCAGGACCAGTTTCAATTGGTCGACTGACAGGTTTGGCACCCATTCGTCCGTGATTGCCGATCGGGTGGGCGACGGGAGTTTGGCCATCCAGTTCACAGCGCCGTCCGGATCAAGCGTGCGCCATTGATCGAGAAATTCGGACATGTTTGTCGGCCAGTCGTCCGGCGAGAATTTCGTGACCCACTCTGCCAGCCCGGCGCAGAGGGCGGTGCGGCTGGTTTCACTGTTAGCGAAGAGCTCGGTGTTGATGTCGAGGATACCGTCCAGCGCCGCCCGGCGGGCGTTTCCCGTAGGAAGATGACTGACGAATTCAAACGCCTCGTCCGCTGAGTTGAGGAAGGTGAGGCGAGCGACCTCTTGCCCAGCTGGCAACACGTCTTCGTCGTCGGCGTGTTCGGTCAAGTAGCGCCAGGCGTTTGCCGGATCGCGCTGATAAAGCCCCTTGAGGTAGTCACTCATGACTTCGGGTTCCTTCCTGAGAGCGGGATGTTCCTTGAGCCAGCGCTCCGCCGCCGCGGGGTCGGCGGCCGCGAGAAATTGGACGATACCGCGAGCCGCGAGGTCTGGGTAAATGGTTTGGTATTGATCGGCGAACTGCGCCGCTGCTGTCGGGTCGAGGGCCGCCCAGAAAAACATCTGGCCATTCAGCATCCGTTCGCGCCACCGCGGGTCTACGTCGGCAGGTAAATCGAGAAGCATCTTCACGAGTCCCGGGGTATGGAGCGTAGACGTGGCCGCCAGGACCGCGAGGACCACTCGCTGGAGATCGTCTTTGCCCACCTGTTGGACAAGGTCCGTCGCTTCTTCCGGGTTTAGGCTGGCCACGCACTGGAAGAATGCGGTCAGCGCCGCGCGGCGATCAGGACCGTCCGGAAGCTCCTGAAGCGAATGAAGATAGGTAACGTGTTCTTTGGTGCTGGAAGAGCGAAGGCTGCGATATACGTCCACAAAAGGCACGCGGCCAGCCCGCTCTGGGGACGGAAAGTCTATCGGCGCGGCGGGCGGAGCGGCTTTGGAATTTGCCACGCGCCGGTCAGCGGCGCGCGCGCCAGCCGGCGTCGATAGCCAGTGGCCAAAGGCAAAGCCGGCGAGCGCGCAGCAACTAATAATTATCAGTCGCCTGGTCATTCTCTCGGTGCCGGCCGCAATTCCAGCAGGTGGTTCGTCTGGGAAACTGACAATCCGAGGGCGCGGATTTGTTCCGTCGCATCACCAGTTTCCATGGAGAGGGATCGGACAAGGATGGAAAGCATTTCGTCGCGCTTCCACAGGTCGCGGATGTTGTAGGCGAGCGCCACGATTTCAGGCGACGCGGGCGCCATTTGGGAACGAATCATCCCGACGACGAGGGATTCGCGTTCGGCTTCAGGTTTGGCCTGGAGCCAGGCCAGAGATTGGTTGGGATCAAGGTAGCTCCAGCGTGCCAGCGCATAGCCGAGACCTTCCTCCGTGACAGAACTCGGAAGCGTGGAGGCCCATTTCGCCAAATTGGCGATCTGATTGTCGTCCACGAACGAAACCAGGCTCAGCAATATCCGGGACGCGTGTTGCTCATCGAACGCCCTGATGAACTCCCGGGCTTGCTCGGGCGAAGTGTTGAAGAGATGAGAAGCAACAGAATTGGCGGCGGGATGGAATCCTTCAGTGTCCCGGTGGCTTAACACATAGTTTTGCGCTGCCGCCGGATCCTTCGCGAACCAGGCGTCGACCAATGAGCAAAGCGCAGCCGAGTCGACAAAAAATGGGCTCGCTTCGATCCATTTCCTCGCCGCGTCGATGTCATCCCCCGCCCAGGCGGACATCAGAGCGACCACATCAGACGTTGAGACAAGCTTCGGGTGCGAATCGATGAACCGCGCGGTCGCCGTCGGGTCAGTCTCGGCGAGCGTGGCAAGATAGTCGGGCAGGATGGCGTGCCGTTCCGTTTCCGAAAACTCCGAAATCACGTCAATCAACTGGGGCAGCAATGCAGTTGGAACAGCCAAACTGAGTGAGTTGAATACGTTTGCCCGGTTGAGCAGATCGGGAAAGTTGTGGAGCGAACGAAGAGCCTCGTCCGGCTCCAGATCGAGCCATGCGGTATAAAAGGCCACCAAAGCAATCGGCTTTAGAGGCCTGTTGGGAAGCGCGCCCAACTCCCGCGCCCATTTCTCGCGCTGCTGCGGCGTGGTTGTCGTCAACAGTTCCTCCAGCTCGGCGAAGCCGATTCTGGCGAAGCCTTCCACTTGCAAATTATCGCGGGACAAGACGCTGGAGGTGTCGATGACCGGAGCGTGATCGGTCGAGACCAGGGCGTGGTCGGGCGTCTGCTCGACTTTGGTTAGAAATGCCGGGAGCGATTTGGGACTTCGATAACCAATTACAAACGCAACAACTCCGATGGCGAACGCCGTTCCCGGGAATAGCAGACGCGCCTTCAATGCTCGATGCTACTACAGGACTTCATCCCACGGCCAGCCCTTCGTCACAAGAAAATGCGGATTGCGGAAGTCGGAATGCGGAAAGAGCCAAAGTGCTGGGGGATTCGCCGTCGTGCTGCATTCGCCCGCTTTGGGATAACGTTGGTCGACGAAGAAAGCTTATGCGCCGACAGTTCCCTCAGCAGTATCGGTCTTATGAGCAGCCCGTGAAGCGCATCATTTCCTTTGTGCTTTAGAGGCGCGGCATTCTGGGTGTCGATAGTAAGTCTGACCCCTTTTCCGACTTTCCAACTTGCCGCGGACAAGCCGATTTCTCCAGTGTCGACGAGCTAGTCTGGTATTCCAACTTCGCTTCCAAAGAATTCCGGTGGAGCGCCGAGACCGAGCACGTTGGCAAACGCCTCGACATTACTACCTAAAGCATCATTAAACAGGTCGAGAAACAATTCTCTTGAAACTGGCTGAATAGAGTTGCGACCCAAAGCTGCCAGGATCTCACCTCTTATGCATTGCTGGTCCTGGTGGGTAAGATTGCTCGTAATTTCTCTTCGAAGCTCCTGCTGCGTAGTTTCGCCCCACTCGGAGCGTCCGACGCAACGCATGAACATCGCTCGAAATAGTCCCTCCGTATAGCGGCGGCTCCAGTTTTCCAACGAAAGAGTGTTTGCCACTGGAAACTGTGCCCCTAAGCGTTCCGAATCCTTCTCTATCCTTCGCTGCGCTTCGAGGCCTGTGGAGATAATGTACAATATCCGCATCGCGTCCCAGCCTGCGGAAGCTATTTGCGAGCCAGCACCCATTGTGGGGCAGCTGGTGCCCGGAAGAATAAGCAGCGGGTCTTCGACTAGCCCGTCCGAGGAACTTAATTGCGCAATTCTCGCATCCAGCCACTCTGGCACTTCGGGCATCTTTGCGGCGACTCTCATTAGAAACTCTGCTTCATGGCACCACGGACACTGCTCCTTTTTCCAATGCGGAAGGAAAATTATGTCAGATGCAACGACCGTGGCGTTCCAGGAATGCTTTTTTGTCAATCCATCGATGATCGCATTCAATTCGCCCACGGACCGGGGTCTTGCGAGGCCCACCGCGTAAGTTACGGTCGCGAATGAAGCGTCCCTATGATCTTCGCGTAGCGAACGGTTGTAGCCATCGAGCCGGCTCCCAGAATTCAAGACATCGTCTACAATAAGCACGTTCTTTGAAGCAAGCAGCAGCTTGCTCTCATCTGCAGGCATCTTCTTACTACGCAAGTCGTTGTTCCGGATTATGGCGGCGTTCGGGTACAGCTCATGCGCCAGCTCTACGAGTTTGTCAGCGGCTTGGTGCAATGGCGCTACAATTACGTCGGGACCAGAGAGGGCTTTTGTGAGAGTGTTGCGAAATCCATCCAGCCACGATGATTCTTGTTGAAGGGTGGCGACATCAATGTCGAACCCGTGGTGACGACCATCATTAGGGTCCTGGCGGTGAACGCGAAGTACTCCGCGAATACCCCCGTACTGGGCAATGAACCCACCAGCCGCCTCAAAAATCTTAGCACTAAGCGTGACTGGCCGTTCCTGTCGTTGTTTTACATAGTACAGGTCGCTCTCTAGATACAACGGGATACTTTCGTTTTTGCAGAACTCGCATTTTTCTTCGGACGGATAAGAAATGGGAGTAGCGTCCAATCGACACAATGACCGAACTCCAGCGGGAGTAGCCGGAAATGCATAAATACTGATCGCGTCTAAGACTGGCACGGCCATTCGCAGCGCGGCGAGAGTCGACTCCACGTCCTCGATTACCCGCCCGCTACCAGTAATACTTACAATGAACAACAAACGCTTGACGGCTGTCTGACGGATAATTCGATCGACAACGGTCCTCGTGGCTTGGAGGTTTTGCCGCGGGTGCGAAGGCAAACAGTCAAACGGCAAGCTACGCTTAACGGTATGCATCGCATGCAACACTGGCGTTGCAATACCCCAAGTATCGATCAAGACCGCGTCGCTGGAGGAGATTGGGGATTGAAGCCAAAATGCGAGCGTTTCAACAGCGTCCCTCGTGCGAATTGCGTCGGCAACTCGAATGAAACGCTCCACGTGTAACCCGGCGGGTGTTACGAAGTGAAACGAGTGTCCGGCTTGGAAGATACAGCGATCACCAGCGTTATGAAGCAGTGTTCGTAATTCTTGCTCGCATGCTTGTCGAAGGTGCTTGAGGGGTTGATCGATCCCTTCCACGCCTGCCGCGCTTATGGACAACAAGGCTGGATTGTGACCCGTGCTGTCATGTGTGAGCAAGTAGGTAGGTCGTCCGCCTGCGCGGCGAATTAATGATTCACGAGCACCTCTCGCGCGCACCCCAATGAAAGGCAGAACAAAATCGCTGACGACCCTGAAAATGAAACTCGTTGATTCACGGACACGATCTGCCTCGACGCGTGCGAGCAAATCGTCTAGTTCCGCAGGCGGTGCGTTTGGAAGGACGGGTAGAATGATCGGGCGAACAAAATCTTCGTCATTCATGTATCCGACCAGCTAAAACAACGTCTGCTGGTCATGCGTCGCACCTGGCTCAGCAAGCACCCAAAGGACGCTTAGCGAGGTGCCTCTTCCGTTCGCGGGAACAGATGTGAGTGGCGACAACAAGCACGATCGCTCGCGCTCTAGGGAAAAATCGGCAAATCCCACCAGCTCCGCGCTACGCACGAAGAGAAACGCGGCCAGCGGTCGCCGACATACATCCACGATATTCGGCAACCCCTGTCCCCAATTGAGATCGTTGCCCCGTGGTTTTCGACTTTCGCCTCGCTCGAATGCACGAAGCAGACGCTGCCAAGCATCCTCGCCGTCAGCCGCAGGCAGAGTTTGATGTATACCGCGACCGTAGTCAGCAACCGTAAATGCGACCGCAAACATTTTAGCACGTCCCCGAACGTTTCGGACGCGCTGCAGGTACTCTCGTACAAATTGCGGAATATCTCGTCGTGCGGTGAGATCTGCATCATTCATGATAGCAATCTTCTCCACCAAGATTCCGCGGGCTCCCTTAACTACACCCTGGTCGGACTCTCTGCCGTGTTCCCAACTGTTTCGCGCCGCTTCATAAAGAAACGTGCTCACCGTTGTTTCTGTTTCTGAAAACTCGAACTCCTGGCCGGCACCCAGCGACCGGGCAATTGTTTCCAAGAGAGTCACAAAAGTACTTGGCCCGGGAAAATCGAGTGGACCCTTCTCGATAAGGCACTCCGCCAAAGGCGCGTTGGGTTCGCGGGCGATTATCGTTACGCGCTTCCCATCTCCGATAATTCCCCGGTGGCTCGTGACATAATTCCAAAATCCGGCAACCAGGGCGTCCTTGACCGGCGTCTGGGTTGCGTCGGTGACAGATTCCGCACTCAATAATAACCCGAGACCGAAAGCGCCAGAGAGGCAGTCGGCGCGTCGAATTGAATCCCACGGCGACTCCGCAGAACTGACCGCGAAAGTCAGTTTGACAGATATGCGCGCACCGCCCGCTCGTAAGTCAACGAGCTTTCCGATTGCGAGGCCTTCGGCAAGTAGCAAGAAACGCGAGCCGGGTGTGATGACGAACTCGATAGCGTCCTCCCCATGATCGCTCCAGCCAGCGATATCCGTGAAATCGACAATGTCGCGCAAGACGATTGCCGGTGGAGCGGCTCGAGGGGGCGACGCGTTCATAAGGACATGTAGACAGAAATCTTGAGATCAACAAGCCCCTTGATTGCAGGTAAGACCTGACAAGCTATTACACATTCCGAAGTGTTTGTTTCGCGGGATTTTTGGAAAATCAGCGGCCTGTTTCGAAAAGCGTACAGCCTTCTCCTTTATCGCTTGCCACCCGAAGCGAATTGGCCAGGTATCGTTTACGAAAAGCACTTGTGAAAGAAACATTCGGTCCGCAACCATAGAATCTTTCGTGCACATCAGAATTGACGATCTAAGCGGTCCCGAAATCCGCGAATTGCTGGAGGAACATTTGGCGAGCATGCACCGGCATTCGCCACCGGAGAGTGTACATGCGCTGCCGATCGAGGAATTGCGCAAACCGGAGATTACGTTCTGGACCGTTTGGGAAAATGGCGAGCTGCTCGGCGGCGGAGCGCTCAAGGAGCTGAACGCGCAGCATGGCGAAGTCAAATCGATGAGGACCGCTGCGCGACACCTGCGGAAAGGCGTGGCGCGCGTCCTTTTATGTCACATTATCGAAGAAGCGACGCGGCGCGGTTATCGCCGGTTGAGCTTGGAAACCGGCTCGATGGAAGTTTTCGAGCCGGCTCGTCAGCTCTACGCGCGCCATGGGTTTGCCGTCTGCGCCCCGTTCGCCAATTACGTGGAAGATCCGAACAGCGTCTGCATGACGAGGGAGCTTTGAACAAGAAACCTGGACGCGAAACGCGCCGAGATTGCTCTCGGCGCGACGCTTTTGATCTGATTGAAGCGAGGATTAGGCCTTGGTCTTATCCTTCTCGCTCTTGCATTCAGTTTTGAATTTCGCGAACTGATCCGCGGTCAGGATGCCTTCGGCTTCCTTCATGTATTTGGCTTCGCTCTCCTTGGAGCAACCGGCCTTGTGATGTTCGGCCATGACGGCGTCCATCTTCGTTTTCTGGTCGGCCGTCAGGTTGAGTGTGGCCAGGGAAGCAGAACACGCTGCTTTCTCTTCGTTTCCGACTTTCTTTACGCAGTCGCCGTGTTCGCCCGCGAACATGGTGCCAGCCGCAAAGAGTCCCGCTGCTACCAACGCTATGAGTTTGGTCATAATGAAACCTAGACGGTCGCACCCGGATCGTTATTCAAAAATAAGGCGCGCCCAGCGCAATTGACCGTCAAAAAATAGCAAGGCACCGGGAGCAGGACGCCAGGCGAACCGTTAGAGTGTTCGCCAATGAAGAAAAGCAGGAAGCGGAAACGGACCTCTCGAACGCGCGGATCAGCCGGAGCGATCCGTTCCGGTTCGTCACGAATTCTCGCGCGCACTTCCGCGACAGCGGCGGCCCTGGCCAACGCCATGGCGTTCTCCGGGAACGCGCAGGCGCAAACTGCCGAAACGGACGAGACCGCGACGACACCCGAGGTCGTCGTTCGAGGGCAGGCGGTTTATAAACCCACAAACGTCGAGTCGCGCCAATACACCGAACCGCTGCGGGATGTTCCGCAGAGCATCACCGTGGTGCCAAGAGCGCTCATCGAGGAACAGAATGCGGTCTCGCTCCGCGATGTTTTGCGTAACGTGCCGGGCATCAGCATGCAGGCGGGCGAAGGCGGGGGCGGTCCGGGCGGCGATTTCCTTTCGATCCGCGGCTTCAATGCGCGCAACGACGTTTATATCGATAACATCCGCGATTTCGGCGGCTACTCGCGCGACCCGTTTAATATCGATCAGGTTGAAGTGGTGAAAGGGCCGGCGTCGTCCTACACCGGACGAGGCTCGACCGGCGGTTCAGTCAATCTGGTCTCGAAAGCTCCTTCGCTCGATTCGTCTTTTTACCGTTCCACGCTCGGCATCGGGACCGACGCCTTCAAACGGTTCACGTTCGACCTGAACCAGGAATTAACGCCTCTCTGGGAAGGCCGGACGGTGGAACCCGGCGATTCGAGCAAAGCCGCCAAGGTGACGATTACCGAGCCATTCTTGAAAACGTCCCTCCGGCTTAATGGCATGTGGATGGAAGGAGACGTGTCGAATCGCAATGAGGTGGAATACAGCCGCTGGGGGATCGCTCCGTCGCTGGCGCTCGGGTTCGGTCATGATGCCACACTGACTCTTAGCTACTTTCATCTCGAGCAGGACAACGTGCCGGACTACGGCATTCCGTGGGTGCCGAACACGCAGGCGGTATTGCCGCAGCAGTATTGGAACAAACCGGCACCGGTGGATTTCGACAATTTCTACGGACTGCTCGATCGGGACAAGGAGGAGATCAGCACGGACGTCGCCACCATGCGTTACGACCAGAAGGTGAACGACTCGTTCAGCCTCCGGAACACCCTGCGCTACGGCCAGACGCATCGCGACTCGATTACGACCGCGCCCCGTTTCATCCCGGGGGTAACCGACCCGAGTGTGGTCATCAACCGGCAATTCCAGGCGCGCGATCAGATCGACACGATTTTCGCGGAACAGTTCGATGCGCGCTTCAGCTTCGATACTTTCGGAGTGAAACACGAGCTCATCACCGGTTTCGATTTCGCCCACGAAACCGCGGAGAACAGACTGCGCGCTGCGGATCCTGCCCCACCGGCGGACTTGTTCAATCCCGATCCGCACCAGCCGTATCTCGGCAGGATCATTTATACGGGCGCGGTGAACGAGAGCACGTCAGATAACCTCGGCGTGTTTCTCGGAGACACGATGAAGTTCTGGCAGGAAAAGATTCTACTCAGCGGCGGCGTGCGCTGGGACTATTACGAAGCGGAACTCGAACAGCGCGCCGCGCCGGCCGTCCCCGGCGGTCCTGCACCGACGGCCGTGTTCGATCGCGTCGACCGGGTCTTCAGTTATCGCGTTGCTCTGGCCTACAAGCCGGTCCCGATCGGCACGTTCTACATCGCTTACGGCACGTCGTTTAATCCGTCGGCAGAAGGTGCCGTCTCGCTGACGCCGCTGACCGCCGCGACCGCGCTGCTCGAACCCGAGGAGAACCGGACGTTCGAAATTGGCACAAAATGGGATGTGCTGAACGAACGCCTGGCGCTGACCGCCGCCATTTTTCGGACGGACAAGACCAACGCCCGCACTCCCGGGCTGACGCCTAACGACCCGCCCACGGTTCTGGATGGAGAGCAACGCGTGCAAGGTTTTGAGATTGGCGCTGCCGGCAACATTACCGAGCGCTGGAGAATCTTCGGCGGTTACACTTACCTCGACAGCGAGATCCTCGCGACCAACGCCCTGACGATCGATCCACTCACCGGCGCCCTGGTGCCGCAAGTTGGCAATCGTTTGCCGCAGACGCCGGAGCATTCCTTTAGCCTCTGGACCGCTTACGCCTTCCCGTGGGGAGTCGAAGTCGGCGCGGGCGTGAGTTACGTCGGCGCGCGTTTCAGCTCGGCGGACAACCTGCGCGAAGCTCCGGGCTACTGGCTCTTTGATGCGCTGATCTCGAAGCAGTTCACCAAGAACATCAAAGCCCAGATCAACGTCTATAACATCGCTGATGAAACCTATATCGATCGCGTCGGCGGCGGCCACTTCATCCCCGGCGCCGGGCGGACCGTAGCGCTGACGGTGGGCGTCGCGTTTTAGCCGAACCGCACCAAATCCATGCTCCTTAGAATTCCTGACATCCTCACGCCCGAACAACTCGGGCAAGCGCGGCAAATTCTCGACAAAGCGGAGTGGATCGACGGCCGCGTCACCGCGGGGCATCAATCGACCCAGGCGAAAGACAACATGCAAATCGCCGAGGGCAGTCCGGCCTGGCGGGAACTTGGTGAAATGATCCTCAAGGCGCTCGGCCAGAATCCGCTCTTTCTCTCCGCGGCGCTTCCGTTGCATGTTTTCCCGCCGCTCTTCAATCGTTACTCGGGCGGCCAGGCGTTTGGCACGCACGTCGACAATGCCATCCGGCAGGTGCCGGGCTCGCCCCACCGCATCCGCACCGATATTTCCGCGACGCTTTTTTTCACGGGTCCGGACGAATACGACGGCGGCGAGTTGTCAATCGAGGACACTTATGGCGTGCATCGGATCAAGCTCCCGGCGGGACACCTGGTCATTTACCCCGCGACCAGCCTGCATCACGTCACGCCCGTCACACGTGGCGCGCGCGTTTGCTCTTTCTTTTGGATCCAAAGCATGTTGCGCGACGATGGCCAGCGCAGCCTGCTTTTCGATCTCGATCTGGCGATCCAACGCCTCGGGCGGGATTTGCCGGATCAGCCCGCCGCTCAACAAACCGCGGTGCAATTGACCGGCGTGTATCACAATCTCCTGCGCCAGTGGTCGGAACTGTGAACGTGCATGAAGCTGCGCAAGATCGTCTTTTGGCTGCATCTCATCGCCGGGCTCGTCGCCGGCTCGATCGTTGCGGTCATGTCCGTGACCGGTGTGTTGCTCGCCTTCGAACGGCAATTGACCGAATGGGCCGACCGGGACTTGCGAGTGATTCCCCCTGTGCCGGGAGCGCCGCAGCTTTCCGTCGACGGGCTCATCGCCGGCCTTCGGGCGGCAGAACCAGAGGCAGTGCCTTCCGGATTAACACGGCAATCCGCTCCGGCGGCTCCCGCCGGGATCAATCTCGGACGGGAGCGCACGGTTTTTCTGAATCCGTACACCGGCGCGATTCTGGGCGAAGGATCAAAGCAGACCCGTGGATTTTTTCGCTCGGTGACGAACCTTCATCGCTGGCTTGGCGCGCCCGAGAAGAGCCGCTCCCTCTGGCGCGGGGTGACCGGCGCCTGCAATCTCGCGTTCCTCTTTCTCGTTGTCTCGGGCTTCTATCTTTGGTGGCCGCGCCAAGGCACGAAAAACGGTGGCCACGCGATCGTGGTTCCCAGAATGAAGCCGCGCGGAAAAGCGCGCTACTTCAGCTGGCATAACGCCGTGGGCTTTTGGTGTGCGCCCATCCTTTTCCTCATCGTGCTCAGCGGAGTCTTCATGTCGTATCCCTGGGCGACCAACCTTCTCTATCGCCTGACGGGAAGCGAGCCGCCGCCCGTTCGCGCCACGACTGGTCCGCGCCCCGGTGCGGCCAAAGAAAGCCCATTCATTCCAAGAGACATTGACCGCCTTTGGACCGTGGCCGAGCAGCAGGTTCCTGCCTGGAAGACGATCAGTGTCCGTTTCGAAACTTCGCCTTCGGCGCCGTTGAGTTTTTCGATCGAGCAAGGCCAGCGCGGCCGGCCCGATCTGCGCTCGCAACTGACCCTGGATCCGAAGACCGGCGAACTCGTGCGCTGGGAGACGTTTTCCAGCTTCAGTCTCGGCCGCCAGCTCCGCAGTTGGGCGCGCTTCGTGCACACCGGCGAAGCGGGTGGCGCCATCGGACAAACCATCGCTGCTCTCGCCTCGGCTGGCGCTGCCTTGCTGGTCTGCACCGGTTTCGCCTTGGCGTGGCGCCGCTTCCGGGAACGGAAACGCGGGGGCCAGGCCATGCGCGTTCCTGAAACGGCGGAGGCGTCGAGCTAACGTGAACGGGAATCAAGTGACGCGGGAACCACAGCCTCCCGAAGTCCGCAACGCCCGGGCCAGCGAATGGATGAAACGCGGCATCGCGCTGCTCAACGAAAACACACCGGCGAGCCTGACGGCTTCGCTGCGCTGGTTCGGGGCGGCAATCAAGTTGCGGCGCACGCTGCCGCTGGACGAGAACCCCTGGTATCGTTACGTCCTGGCCGCGGGCTGGATGAACCGCGGCGATGCGTTGACGCGGTTGGGCTCGCGCGAAAATCTCACGGAAGCGGTGCATTCTTATGACCAGGCGCTGGCCCTGCTCCAAACGCTGGAACTTGAAAGCCACCCATTATTCCGAAAACGGCTGGCGTTAGCGTGGATAAATCGCGGCATCACTTTGCAAGAGCAGGAAACGCCCGAGAGTTTGGGCGCGGCGCTCGAGTCTTTCGATGAAGCCATAGACATCTTGCGCGCTCCGTTTGTTCTCGAAGGCGCGGAGAACCGGCCGGCCCTGGGCAGCGCCCTGGCGAATCGTGGCAACGCGCTGCTCCGCCTCAACCCGCCATCCGCAGCCCTGGCCCGCGAGTCAGTCGAACAAGCCCTGGCGCTGATTGCCGGAAATGAAGAGCAGGACTTGCTGGCGGCTGAAATTGGGCTCAAGGCGCGACACATTCTTTGCCGAGCGTTGGCCGCTCAACTGGCGGATCGCACCGGGACGATTGCAGCTGAGGATTTGGTCGCCGCGGCCACGGACGCAGTGGATGACGGCATGAAGCTCGCCCGCCATTGGGAAAGACGCGGCGAACGTCGCTTCCGTGAATTGGCCCGGGAGCTTTTTCGGTTTGGCGCGCGCGCCTATCAGATGCACCAACCGCATTTCCTGACGGAATTTCTTCTCGAGAACCTTGACCCATTGCACTCCCACGATGCGTTTGCGGCCGATCCGGAAATGCATGGCGCGGCCGGTGCAGCGCTCGCCGGCGCCGTCGCCGAAATTCAGCGTGCCGGATTTCGATCGCTGAACACGCCGCACTTTGATCGATTCGTGAAATTGTTTCGCCAGTTACGCGTGACCGAAGTCCGATTGGACGAGCTCCGGCGCGATAATTCGTTGGCCGCCCCCCAGGCGAGTTGAAACGCGGCCAGATGGCCCTGCATTTCGCCGCTTGATTTGGAACCGTATTTTCCCTCTTATTCGGCTGGCTCGTGCCAACAACATGTTCGACTCCTTGGCCACAACTCTCTAACGTCAAAAAAGTGCAACCAGAGCGTAGAGATCAGAACCCCGTGCCGGCATGAGCGATATCGCCCTTACGGTCAACGGCACCAAGCGAACGGTTAAGGTCGACGACGACATGCCGCTGGTTTGGATTCTGCGCGACACGCTCGCCCTGACCGGGACAAAATTCGGTTGCGGCATGGGCGTCTGCGGTTCGTGCACCGTCCTGGAAAAGGGGAAGGCGGTCCGCTCCTGCCAAATTTCCGCCAGCCAAGCAAAGGGGCGCGATTTCGTTACGATCGAAGGATTGTCCAAGGACGCGAGTCATCCGTGCCAGCGCGCCTGGATCGAGGAGGACGTGGCGCTTTGTGGATTTTGCCAGCCTGGGATGATTTTGACTGCGTGCGGACTGCTGCGCGCGCATCCCGACCCGACTGATGAAGAGATCGATACGGCGATGGCGGATTCAGTTTGCCGGTGTGGAAGTTATCCGCGCATGCGCAAGGCAATCCGGCGAGCCGCGGCTGCGTCGAAGACGCAGAAAAAGCCATGATTTCGTCGCGGCGCGCCTTTCTTAAAATAGCCGCGCTCGGGGGCGCCTCCCTCGTCATTGCCTTCGACCAAAATCGGCTTTGGGCCGCAGGAAAAGAGACTGCGAAAAAAGACGCGCCGAAAAAGGAGCCAGCCAAAAAGGAGGGGGAGGGAAAAGACACAAAGGGCCAATTCAAACCGAATGGATGGGTCCGCATCGGCCCTGACGGGAGCGTGACTTTGACGATCGGAAAATCCGAGATGGGTCAGGGCATTCGCACCGCGCTCGCGATGATTCTGGCCGACGAGCTGGAAGCCGATTGGTCGCGCGTCAAGCTGGTGCAAGCTTCGCCGGATCCGGATTTCAAAGAGCTCGAAACGGGCCGCACGTCCAGCGTCGCCAGCAGCTGGAAAATGCTGCGACAGGCTGGCGCGGCCGCGCGCGAGATGCTTATCACGGCCGCCGCCGCGCGATGGAAAGTGGAACGCGGCACCTGCTCCGCGGCAAAAGGCGAGATCGTCCACGCCGCGAGCAAGCGACATTTCAAGTACGGCGAGCTGGTGGCCGATGCGGCAAAACTTCCCGTCCCGGCCGATCCGCTGCTGAAAAAGGCGACCGATTTTCGGCTGGTCGGAAAGCCGACGAAATGCATCGACGGACGCGCCATCGTGAGCGGCGGGGCGCGCTATGGCATTGACGCAAAGATACCGAAAATGCTTTACGCCTCGATTGAAAGGCCACCGTGGCCCGGAGCGAAACCGAAGAGTTCACAGGACGCGAAGGCGCTCGCGGTTCACGGCGTTCGGCTTGTTCCGTGCGCCGGCGGGATCGCGGTGGTCGGCGACACGAATTGGACGGCCCTGAAAGGACGCGCCGCGCTGGCGGTGCAATGGGACGATCCGCCGAAAACTGCGTTTGATTCAGAAGCGCACTTCAAAAAACTAGATGAAGCGTCCGAGCAGAAAGGCGTCATGACACGCCGGGACGAAGCGCCCATCGGCACCCGCCCGGTCGTGAGAACAATTTTTGCGAGCTACTACAGTCCGTTCTACGCGCATGCTCCGGTCGAGACGATGAACTGCATCGCGGAAGTGCAGGCCGATCACTGCAAAATCTGGGCTCCGACCCAGGCGCCCAACCTTTTGCAGGAAGAAGTGGCCAAGTTCCTTGGGATGCCGCCGGAAAAGGTGGAGGTGAATGTGACTCTGAGCGGCGGCGGATGGGGACGGCGTCTCGCGGTCGATTACGCGTTGGAGGCGGCGGAGATTTCCCGCGCCGTCCAGGCGCCGGTCCAGGTGCTCTGGACGCGGACCGATGAGACGCGCCACGACCACTTCGAGGCAGCGTCCGCGCATCGCCTTTCCGCTGGCTTGGATTCGGCGGACGCGGTTGTCGCCTGGCGTCACACCAAAGCGGGTTCGCCGTTTAATCTCGCATCAGCCAATCCGGCACCCGCGCCCGACGCGCGTTTTTACCGGGAACAGTCCCGGGGCGCTTATGACATGCCTTATAATATTGGGGCGGTGGAGACGGCCTATGTGGCCGTGGATCTGCCGGTAAAACACGGGCCGTCGCGGGCGTTTTCCGCGTCGGCGAGCGTTTTCGCCCGCGAAGGGTTCATCGATGAATTGGCGCACGTGCGCGGCACCGACCCGCTGGCGTTTCGCCTCGAACTGCTCAACGGACCGCGCATGCTGATGGCTGGCGCTTTGACCTCGATCGACCGCTCGCGCCTGAAGCGCGTGCTCGAACTCGTGCGGGAAAAATCGGGCTGGGGAGCCGCTCTCCCCGCCCGGCAGGGACGCGGCCTGGCTTGCAACGTCTATGAACAGGATACACACGTCGCCTACGTCGTGGACGTAGCGGTGGATAACGCCGGCAAAGTGCGCGTGGAGCGCGTGGTGGCCGCGGTCGATTGCGGGCTCGTCGTCAATCCCACCGGCGTCGAACACCAAATCGAGAGCGGAATCATGTGGGGAATTTCGTGCGCGCTCCTGGGCGAAATCACATTTCGCGGTGGCACGGCGCAACAGGCCACCTATGCCGATTACGGCGTGGCCCGGATGCGCGACACCCCACCGATCGAAGTGCACATCGTGCCGAGCGACGCAGCGCAACCATTCGGAATGAGTGAACCGGCGGTGCCACCGGTCGCGCCCGCGATCGTGAACGCAATTTTCGCCGCCACCGGCAAGCGTATCCGGCGGCTGCCAATTCGGCCGGAAGATTTGAAAGCGGTATGAAGCCCGGGCGATCCGTCGCGGCGTTTGAAATTGAGGTTCGATCTTGCGTTGGGTCTGTAGTTAGAGCTAAGAATTTGGCCGCATTAACGTGAACTACACCGCCTCCGTCTCCGATTTCTTCAAGAGCCCGAAATGGATGATGAATCTCCTGCTCGGCGGCGTTTGCGTGCTCATTCCAATCGTGGGGCCCATGGTGGTCCTGGGCTGGCTCATTACCGGGTTTTGGGCGCGCCAGGACCAGAACTTCGAGACTTTCCCTGACTTCGATTTCTCGCACTTCGGAAAATATCTGGAGCGCGGTCTCTGGCCGTTTCTCGTAACTTTCGTCGCCAGCATGGCGGTCAGCATCGTCATGGTTCCGGTGGCCTGGCTCCTGATGATCCCCATGATGTTGGCTGGCGGACTTACCTCGGGGAGTCATGAAGCGAACGCGGTTGGTTGTTTCGGTCTCCTCGCCCTGCTTCTGATGATGCTGGTTTGGGCGGTCTTGATTGTCGCCCTCATGCTGGTGCTGATGCCGCTCAAGATTCGCGCTTCTCTCGTTCAGGATTTTGCGAAGTCGTTTGATTTCGATTTCGTAAAACGATTCGTGGCGCTCACGTGGAAGGAGATGGTGCTCAGTTCGCTCTTCGTCATGGCGGCATCTGTCGTGTTGGTCCCTCTCGGCATGATCGTCTTCTGTGTGGGGGCGTATTTTGCCTCCGTGCTGATCTACTTTTCCTGGACGCACCTGCACAAACAGCTCTACGCCCTCTACCTCAGCCGCGGCGGAGAACCGGTGCCGATGAGCCCGAAACTCAGTGATGCGCCGCTCGCCACGCCGGGGTTTTGAGCGTCGTCGCGGCAGGGCGAGCGAAGCTGGCCTGCTGAAGATTCTCGCCGGGGTGTTGTCCTTGCTTCCGTCGATTGCAGCGGCGGCGGAAAATTCGGTTCCAAAATTTGACGCCGCGGCCGCGGATCGGTTCGCGCGTCTCGCCCTCGCGTGCGTCGATAAGGAATATCCGAACAAGATCAGCCATGTGTTGAACAGCGACGCTGACGTCGCTCCTCCACGTAAACTGACGCCCGCCTTCTACGGCTGCTACGACTGGCATTCGTCCGTGCATGGACACTGGCTCCTCGTCCGATTGGTAAGAAAATTTCCTGAGGCGCCGTTCGCCGAACCCGCGCGGGAGGCGTTGCGCAAGAGTCTCACCGCCGAAAACCTAAAGCAGGAGGCCGGGTATTTGAGCGGGAAGGGGCGAACCAATTTCGAGCGGCCTTATGGTTTGGCGTGGTTGCTTCAGTTGATCGCGGAATTGCGTGAATGGGATGATCCGGAAGCGAAAGAAATGCTGGCAAACTTGCGTCCACTCGAGGACGCAGCCCTGGAGCGAGTGACGGCCTGGTTACCGAAGCTTTCGCATCCCGTTCGGATAGGAGAGCACGCCCAGACCGCCTTCGCGCTGGGCCTTATGCTCGATTATGCGCGCGCCACCGCCAACGAGCCCTTCGCCCGGCTGCTGACCGAGCGCGCGCGAAAATTCTATCTCGCCGATAAGACTTGCCCGATGGCCTATGAACCTTCTGGTGAGGACTTCCTTTCGCCCTGTCTGGCCGAGGCGGACGTGATGCGGCGGGTCCTGTCCTCCGCGGAGTTCGGCCGTTGGCTAAAGGATTTTCTGCCGCAGATCCCCGCCACGGCCGCGGACTGGTTGCCCGTCGTGATTTCGCCCGACCCGAGCGATCCAAAGCTTGCTCACCTCGATGGGTTGAACTTGAGCCGCGCCTGGATGCTCGAAGGGATTATGTCCGCCCTACCGGCAAACGATCCGCGCCGGCCAGCGCTCACCGCCACAGCGGAAGCCCACCGTCGCGCTGGCTTGGAGGCGGTGACCGGTGCGCACTACGAGGGCGGGCACTGGCTGGGCAGCTTCGCCGTCTACCTTGTCACGGGTCGCGGCGTGCCGGGCCCCGGGCCGAAGGTGGCGCCTACACCGGGACCTTAGCTCAAGACCGGTGAGGGGATGAGCCAGCACATCAGGACAGTGATAAGGATGGTCACGAAGAGGATAATGCCGATTCTGTTCATAGGATATTCGAGTTAATGTTGTGGTCGGTTGAGCGACCTTGTATTTCTAATAATTCTTATATTTCTCATAAATGAGTCGCACCAGTCAATAGAATTGTCATGCCATGCCCAAGTTTTTCTTTCGGCTCCTGAGTCGTGAGCCGCGTTTGCCAGGCCCAACCGAGCCTCAAAAGCGGTTCTTTTTCGCCAAGTAACCCGGGTCAAGAAAATGGGCATCCATGTCTTTGATACACGACAACTCGGCCGGCCGGGCATCATAGCGTCGACGGCTGTGGAGACCAGCGAGGGTCTGGTTCTCTTCGACACGGGACCAGAATCGACCTTCCCCAATGTGAGCCAACAACTGGTCGAAGCGGGCTTCGCGGCCAAAGACGTTCGGCACGTGTTTCTCAGTCACATTCATTTCGATCACGCCGGGGCCGCGTGGCGTTTCGCGGAGCTCGGCGCGACCGTTTACGTTCATCCTCGAGGCGCGCCGCATCTCATCGATCCGAGCCGACTCATCGATTCCGCCACGCGCATCTACGGCGGGGAGATGGAAAAGCTTTGGGGTCGGTTTGCGCCGATTCCGGAGCAGCGCGTCAGAGTCATGCAGGATATGGAACTCGCCCGGGTGGGCTCATTGGAGGTGCGCGCGATCGCAACTCCGGGCCACGCGAGCCATCACAATGTCTATCAGTGGGAAGATAACGTCTTCGGCGGCGATGTTGCCGGAGTGCGATTGGGAGGGGGTCCTCCTGTCCCGCCGTTCGTTCCGCCAGAATTGCATATCGAATCGTGGCAGGAATCGATCTCCAAGATCCGGGCGCTCAAGGCGAACAAATTATATCTGCCCCACTTCGGCCTGGTCGAAGGTCCGGTTTCAGCCCATCTCGATGCGCTCAGCGAACGTATCGACCGCTGGGCAGCTTGGTTTCGCGATCGAATTCGGCGCGGCCAGGACGACCAGCAACTGAATTCGGCCTTCTCCGAACAGGTCGGGCAGGAATTGAAAACGGAAGGCGCCAGCGCGGGCGAAATCCAGGACTACGAGTGTGCTGATCCGAGCTTTATGGCGGTCGGTGCGGCTGTGCGATATTGGCAGAAGTACCACCCCGAAGAAGTCAGCCGCGCCGGGTCGGACTGATCAGAACAAGAAACTTTTTCTCTGCCCGCCGGTTTTGGTTAATCGCCCTTTACCTGGGCCACCCATCCGTCGCGACGCGCTTTCCACCTGTCATCGACGGCCTGCCATCGAATGTTTTCTTCAAATGCCAATAAGAGGTTGGCGACTTCGACTTGGGTCGTGGCGGTCTTGCAGTCGCTCACCCAGCCCGTTCTCTTTTTTGCCCAGGCAGCGTCGACCGCTTTCCATTTCACATGCGCCTCAAGGTCCAGCAATTGTTTCGCGACGCATTCGGGATCGTCGCAGGCGGCAGTCGCCGCCACCCAATTGGGCCTGATTCGTCTCCAGGCGTCGTCGACCGCGCTCCAGTTGATATGGGATTCAAGCTCTCCCAACTGCTTTCCCAGCGAAGCTGCCTCAGCGGCACTGACCTTGAGGAGAGCAACCGCCGCCACGATCAACAAGATGAGGCGCCGTAGCCGTTTTACGTTTTGGTTTTCCGATCTCATTTCGCCAGAAATAACAACGTTCCAATTTCTCGACGAGAAAAAATTCGCCGGGTCAGGCCGCTCGCGCATCATGGCAGACCGACCCGTTCCGTCCCGGTCCTAAGCGCGTGGAGCTGAGTTCTTGGCGGCTTCAGAGATCATCTTCCGGAAAGCTTCGCTCGATGATTTTACGACGGCCTCCGGTCCCGTCATCTTGATGAAGACGTTTCCATCCGCGCTTTCGAGAATTGCGCCACAAAGCGCGTAACCTGACATCGGCGTAGTCGGGCCGCCGGGCATGCCGCTGCTGAAGGTGCCTTCGGTGGTTGCGAACGTGATCTTCACAGACCCGGCCTGGACGTCTTCTGTCTTGCGTCTCGCTTCGCTCCCAGGGAACTGAGCGAACCAGCGAGCGACATTATCCGCCGCGTTGCCGCCCTGGCCCGCGCCGAATTGAAAGAAGGTTACCTCGGCTTTTTCTGATCCCTGCGCGATCTCGAGTTGCGCCTTGCGCATGGCGGAAGAGGGCGTCACCGCCTTCCACCCTTCCGGGGGGCTAAAAACGAAGGCTCCGACTTTCACTGGATCCGCCTGAGCGGCGAGAGCGCCCAATAAGAAAAAAATGGCCGCAAAAAGTGCTGTTCTCATGGGGAACAGTAATCAGGAACACGGCAAGAGAGGAAAAGAATTTGTTTCTGTTCCGGCGTTGGCGGGGCGCGCCTTCCGGCCAAGATCATCGCGTTTGCGAAGACAAGGCTCCACTCGACAGCGTGTCGAAGGAAGCGCTACATTACCGGCCCTCGCTTTATGCGCTTACGATTTGTCATCCCGGCGATCAGCCTTTTCCTCAGTGGCGTTTGCTTTGCGCAATCCAATCTGCCCGCCGCGGCTGATTCGAGCTCGCTCGACTTCAAGCAATGGGGACTCCTTGCGATCCAGGATGGCGGGCGGCGCAAGCCGATCGATACGTTCGCGCGCGAAACGCTGATCAAAACCACGGGAAGATCGACCTACACCGACATGCGTGGCAAGAAGTGGCAGGCGAACGATTTTCTCCTCTCGATCCTGCTCGACACGCATGATTGGAAAAGCGAGCCAATGATTTTGGTGTCGGTGGGGCAATTGATCGAGAAGCTGGGCCTCGACAAAACGCAGAGGAGATTTTCGTTCACGCAATTGACTTCGCTGCCGGAATTGAACGCGCTCGCGGGACAGGCGCACGCGCTCCGGAAAGCGGAGAAGCCGCTCGACCGTCTGCAAAGTGAAGTGATGAGCGTCAGCGAACGCCTGGCCATTTTCGCGCATGTCATGGATGGGAGCGCGTTTCTTCTCGTGCCCGCGCCCGCGAAGACAAGCGATGCCTGGCTGGTCCCGCCGGATTTCGGCCGTTATTACGAGGCTGCCAAATTCGCTGAACCGCAGACGCAGTTGCAGACGCTGGCGACGGCCTACACGCAGGGCGAGGGATTCCAATTCAGTAGCGCGGCCAATCAACTGCGCCAGGGATTGCGCGGATTGAGTCCGAAAATCTATCCCGAGGAATCCCAACTGCGCCTGGAATATTTTTACAATCATTGGGACGGATTCTACCGCGCGGCCTGGTGTTACGGGATCGCGCTGGTTTTGCTCGGCATCGCCTACCTGCGTGGGAAAGGCGGCGCGCTGCAATGGCTCGGCGTCTCGATCGCTGTTGCCGGTCTGCTCTTTCACGCGAGTGGAATCACGCTGCGCTGCCTGATCGCCGGCCGGCCACCGGTGACGAACATGTATGAGTCGATCATCTGGGTGTCGTGCGCCGTTTTGTCTTTCGGGATGATTTTTTTCGCGCGCTATCGGACGCTCCTTTATCTGCTCGCGGCGCTCCCCGCCTCGCTTCTCGCGCTGTTGCTCGTGCATCAGATGCCGATCGCGATGCCGTCCAGTATCGATCCGCTGGTGCCCGTCTTGCGCGACAATTTCTGGCTCACAATCCATGTCCTCACGATCACACTTGGCTACTCTGCCTTCCTGCTCGCCTGGGGATTCGGTCACATTTTCCTTCTTTTCTATCTGCTGCGACCGGTGGCGGCTCGCGCCAATCAGCCGATGCACTTTTGGTTGTACCGGATCATCCAGCTTGGTGTTTTGCTCCTCGCGGCCGGCACCATCCTGGGCGGTGTCTGGGCCAATTATTCCTGGGGCCGTTTCTGGGGTTGGGATCCAAAAGAGACGTGGGCCCTTATCGCGCTGCTTTGTTACATTCTCACCTTGCACGGACGGCTCGCGGGTTGGTGGACGCAATTTGGCTTGGTCGTGGCCAGCGTCGTTTGTTTCCTCGCGGTCTTGATGGCGTGGTATGGCGTGAATTTCGTCCTGGGCAAGGGATTGCACAGCTATGGCTTTGGCCTTGGCGGCGAGACCTATGTCGTCAGCTTCGTCATCGCCGATTTGCTGTTTGTGGCCTTTGCGATCTGGCGGCATCGCGGGACCAGGCCGCCGGGGCCGCCGAGTTCTCCGGCCGTCGTGACCAGCGAACGGGTCGCGGCCTAGATTGCAGGGCGACGCCTCCGCCCGGAGAAAAGCCCATGATCGAGCAGAGCGCACAGGCCGTCGTAATGATCCGGCCGTTCCGCTTCTATCCGAATCCCGAGACCGCTTCCGATAACGCCTTTCAACGTGAAGCTGCGGCCACAGACGTCGAGACGATTTCCAACGCGGCGCAAAACGAGTTTGACCAGGCGGTGGGATTGCTGCGCGGCGCCGGGGTGACAGTTCACGTTTTTGAAGACACTCCGTCGCCGGAGAAACCGGATGCCGTTTTCCCTAACAACTGGTTCTCCACCCACCCCGACGGCCGCGTGGCCCTTTATCCGATGTATTCGCCCACGCGCCGGAACGAGCGGCGGCGGGACGTGATCGACGAGCTGGGCAAATCCTATCGAATCAGCGCGCTCGTCGATTATTCATCCTACGAGCAACGCGGGCTTCACCTCGAAGGCACGGGAAGTCTTGTTCTCGATTACGTCAATCGCATTGCCTACGTCTCGCTCTCAAAACGGTCCGACCGCGCGTTGGTCGAGAGATTCTGCCAGGATTTCGACTTCGAGCCGCTGTTTTTCGAAAGCGCGAGCGATGACGGGCGCCCGATCTATCACACGAATGTCGTGATGTGTGTCGGTTCGGAGTTCGCCCTGATCGGATTGGACATGATTATTGATCCCGGACAACGGGAGACACTTCGCCGCCGGTTGGAAGCAAGCGGGAAGAAGGTGATCGAGTTGAAGCGAGATCAGATCGCGAACTTCGCCGGGAACGCGCTCGAATTGCGCAACGACGCCGGGAAGCTGCTGGTCTTGTCGAGCCGCGCGGCCGCTGCGCTCACGGTAGAACAGCGGAGCGAAATCGAACGGCACGCCCGGCTTTTGCCGCTGGTCCTTCCGACGATCGAGCTGGCCGGCGGCAGCGCCCGCTGCATGTTGGCGGCGATTCATCTTCCGCCGCTTTGATGGGCCAGGCGCCTCGTCGCTCTCGCGGCCAACGGCGGCTGGCATAGCCGGCAATCTGGATTCGGGATGGAATTTTGTTGAATGTCGCGACGTTTCCGTGCTTAACGGATCGCTGGTCTTCCCCCCCCAATGATCGATCTCCTTCCGTTGTTCCACTTCGCTGCGCCGCGCTACACGCCGCGTCCCTGATCCCCGAAAGTGATATGAAACCTAGCGACCTTCTCAGTCCGAAAGATTTTACAGAATGGGTGGCCGGTCAGGTGCAAGCTGGGGCGGGGCTCGTGCCCTTCATCGGCAGCGGGGTCTCGGCACCTTCTGGAATAAACACCGGTCGCGACTTCGACGGCTATCTCGCGTGGACCGTTTACCGTTGCGTTGCGATAGATAAAGGAAAGCAGCGCCGCGATCAGCGGCTTGATTTGCGCGAACAAGGATGGCCAATACCGCCCTTGCCGAGCGAGCTGGACGGAGCCGTAAAGTGGGTTTGGAATCGATTCGAAGAAGCCTGCAAGCCGTTCAAGCTAAAGCCCGTTCCGGTGGCGAAAGGTCGCGGCAATGGGAGTAAAATAGTTAAGTCTCTCGGAAAGAGGGGCGCTCCTGGACCTGTCGAAGCTGCCCTGCGCCGGCCGCTTGTGCCCCGCATTCTTCGCGATGAGATTTTGACCAAGGTTGACGACGGACATTTACGAGAGTTGCTCCGCGGTTTTCACCCCAAAGGTATCCTGGCGGAAATGGCCAGCGACCCGGACCGCTCCTCGATCTCACAGAGTTATCTTGAAGCCGCCGCGATTCGCGCCCTCCACGACTGGCGGACGACGCTGCGTTTTCTAGCCCGTCTCAAAGTGAGCGACGATATCCTTCTGCTTACCGAGGAGCCTGATCAGGCGGTCATTGATTCCTTCAATATTCACATCACTCGTGGTCGCAAACCGAACCTCGCGCACACGATGCTCTGCCATCTGGCGGGCCGCGCCCGCATCCGGACGATCCTGACGACGAATTTCGACAGTCTCATTGAGGATGCCTTCGCCCAGTTGGGGGAGCGCTATGAAGTGATCGCCGTGAGCATACGTGGCGAACTGCCCGATCCCGACACGGTGCATTCGCAAAATTGCATCGTGAAACTCCACGGCGGCCTGGTTGAGACACGAGCTGACCCTTCGCTGGACAATCCGCCCTCGGAGGACGATAAGCGCCGTTTTTTCAACTACGTCCGCGGCCGGAACCCGGGCGAGAAGGCCGGGAGCGGCTTCCTCCCGGGACTGTTGCTGGTGTGCGGCTACTCGGGGTCGGATCCGCGCTGTGTGCAGATGATCAAGTATTTGCTCGATCGGGACGAGGATGCGCAGGTCCTGTGGGTCTGTCATTCCGAGCGCGACCTTGATGACCTTAGACGCATTTTTGTCAACGACGGTTACACCGTTGCACGCACGATGAAAGGGCTTGGCCAGATTCCTAGACCACGCATCGTCGCCACCAAATCCCAACATCTCGATCTCCTTCTTTACGAGCTCTACCAGCGTCTGACGTTGAGCTTGCCGCGCGGCGGCTTTGCCTACCAGTTCAGCGCCAATGGACCGCCAGGCGCTTCCTTTGACCAGTTCGAGGATGACTCGGTTTTGGTCAAAGGGGACGACAAGGTAGGCGATGCGATTAGCGCCGCCGTGCGCCTCCAGCAAGATTCGAAGGGCAAAGTTGTTGTCGTCGATGGCGCCACTGAATTGACTGCTCCACTGCGCCATGCATTTAATAAGCTCACGACCGGCGAGCCCCGACTGAAAGGCATGTGGCTGGAACTCGAGGACTACGCCGACCCGCTCGCCCTGGCGCATGAAATCTTTGCGATCATCGCAATTCGGACAGGCCGCTTTCAACTCGATCACGCCCGCTTTGTTCCCAAGCTCGTCGGTTCGGGGACATCGATCAACCGGGCCCAATGGGAGGCCCACCTTCATACCCTGTCCCGGGCATGGAGTTTCGAGCCGAAGGATTGGCTCATAGTCCTCGACGGACGTAATGGCCCCGGCGGCTGTGCAAGCTGGCAGAGGCGTTATTGGAAGAAATCGGAATATGATGCGCTGGCCAAGCTCTTACAAGCCCTACGCCAACCTTCCAGCAAGGGCGCGAGCAAAGGGACGCCGCGGTCGGGGTTTAATATCCTCTATGCACCTTACACGACGACAAGAGCCGATTGCGATAAGAAGAAGAAGCGCTTTCTCGACGGAAAAATAAAGACAGCCCGTGACAGCATAACAAAACAGTCAAAGAAGAACTGGAGTCTTTGGCAGGCAGCTAAGGAGAAGGCACCTGAGCTCTTCGAGCGCCATAAGGGTTGCGGCGATTCGGCACGCGACACCATTTGGCCCAGATACGCCAAAAAGTTCCTGGACAAGCGGCCTTCGCAAGTCGGCGAACAGTTCAAAGAAAGCATCAACAAGATCTTGAAAGGATGGGTTCACGATTTACGAGCCGGTCCTGGCAAAAAAACAACGAGCGCCGCCGAGCCCGGCCGGTTCCTCTATGCCGCCGCGCATTTCCGGCAGTCGCGGCACATCTCCGCGCTAATGTCCGAAGCCGTGTGTCCCTGTCCGCATCAATTCAACGACGCGGGAATCGACAACGATCAGCTCCGCGAACAAGACGTGGTCAAATGGGAAAAGCAGCTCGGTAAAGCGCATATCCTTTTTCGCAAACCCGGCGGACACGCCTGGATGCATCGCGATGCACGTCTCGGCATCGCGGCCTTGATCGAAAATATGGGCCCGACCGCGGTGCCGGGTGGACCCGGCAAACAGGTCAAGTTCGCCGCCCAAGCTCGGGCGAGCACCCATTTCTTGATCGCGAATTGGTACGGCCGCGCGTACCGGGCGACCGGACATGCGATGCCACTGCTGGAATCGCTCTACCATTTTTACGAATGTCTAAACTTCACGCCTTATGCCAATGCGCCTTCGATTCAGAATGAAAAAGACGCCGTGCGTTACCGCCGCCGTCTGGCGCGCCGTGCCTCTTACGAAATACTCAAGGCTCTGCGGCTGGGAAGGCGTTCCATCCAGTTTTGGTGTCAACCAAGTGAAGGCCACGGTTGGTTCAGCCTGACTCCTGAGGGCGCTGGCTATCGACTGTTGGAACAGCTAGAGGGAGTGTTCGGACAGCTTGAAAAACAGCGCGCGAAAAAAAACGTTTCGCGCGGCCTGCAGCCGCTTCCCCACGGAGAGTGGCTCGACAGTCTGAGCGCGGAGTTTCAGCGCTTACCGCGCATGGATAACGCGGATATTCCACTTCGGGGTTTCTGTCTGGCCGCCAATTTTTCGCGGGCCGGGAAGGGTGGCAAAGCTCAAAAAAGGGAAACTGTTTTCGAGAGGAAAGGGCCCCCCATGTTCTCGCGTGATTGCGCGATATTATCTCGAAGCTCCTTTTGGGACGCCCTCCCGGATTCTATCGGCAGCGGTATGCCGCGGAAGGAACATCGGGTGCTGGCGAGCCGCCTCGTGAAGGTATTGCAAGCACATGATCCGGAGTTTCAGGCGTCGTCGTCCCCGGCCGATGTGGCCAAGGCACTACGTGACGGTTTGAGAGACTGGCGCGATGACGACCTCTTCAAACGAGAGCGTACTCCCGCCCAAATGTTGAACGCAGCCCAGACACTCTACGAGGCGGGTTATCACCACGTGCGCCGGGCCAAACTGCTGGAGCATCAGGGCGTCATGCCACTTGGCCGGGCGAGCGAGGCTACGCTGGAAAAGCTGGCGCTCCCCTTGGAAGCGGCGCGGACTTGGGTGCGGGCCTGTGCTTTATGCGGACAGGCGCTCGATATTGCCTTCGACCTTCATCCTGACTTGCTCCAGGAAGACCTGAGGCTGCGCATACGTGCCAGCACGGTCTATGGCCTGGCTCTCGGACGCTTGGGCCGCTTTTATGAGGCCCACCGGCGACTCAATGAAGCACACGCCCTGCTTTCAAAAAGCGAGGGCGCGGTCGAACCGCTCGAGGTCGGCATCATCGAGCTTCGACGAACCGAAGTGCACCTCACCGAAGCCAGACTTTTGCGGCGCTTGCTCTTGTTCCTGCTCAGCGAGGATAAGATCAAGAGCACGAAAGCAGCCGAAGAAAAAATCCATGAACTTTTGGATTCCCTCGCGGCAGATCAATGGTGTCGTCGATACTTTCCCGCGGAAGGTAGTTTCCCTCCCAAGGTCTGGAGGGAAGAAACTCTTGGGCGGCTTCAACGGCAACATTTTGCCAAGCTGGATGACGCCACCCTGGCCTTGGAAAGTGCTCAACATTCCCTTTCCGGCAAGACGCATTCGTCGTTGTGGTGGGGGCGGCTGCATACCCTGCGCCTGGCGATTTTCGCGGAGCACTGGGTGCCTCCTGAGCGCAGTGCCGATTCCCCGTCTTCCGCCTGCGACGTCCTTCCCCGGACGCTCGCCTTCCGCACCCGACGGGACAATTTGGAGTTTCTCAAACGCGTCTATTACAACGGACGCGCCGCTTCCTCAGGCGAACATTACTTTCTCTTGCGGCTCGCCGAATATGCTTACCGCGCCTCGAACAGATTGGTCCTGAGTGACGCGGCGATTGTCGACGCACGGGATTTCCGGTCGGAACTCTTGAATGATGTAAACAAACTGCAGGCTGAACTTCTCCACATCTCGGGTGCCAAGGGGGAGACGCTCGTCACCAACTACGCGGAGAAGGTTAGAGCGGCAATTGAGGAAGAGATGAATAGCGCGAAGGCGCTTGCCGACGTTCAAGATTGACGGTCATACTTCGGCGAAGTCTTTCGCGGGCTTCGTCCTTCAATGAAATTTCGGGTTTTCCTCGTTGTCACTTCTTGTGTCATTAGCCTGATCACCGGCCTCGTCCTTTCCCGCGGGCGATCTTCCACGGACGCGGTCAAAGCGCGCGCGAAAACGCTCATCGGCCTTTCGATGGATACGTTGAAAGAGGAGCGCTGGCAGGGGGACCGCGATTTATTTGTAGCGCGCGCCAACGAGCTCGGCGCCGAGGTCCTGGTCCAATCGGCCAACAGTGACGACACCCGGCAGATCAGCGATGTCCAGGCGTTGATCAGCCGTCGCGTGGATGTGCTCGTGATCGTTCCGCACAACGGCGGCGCCATGGCGAAAGCCGTCAACATGGCGCACGACGCCGGCATTCCGGTGCTCGCCTACGATCGTTTGATTACCGATTGCGATCTCGATCTTTATATGACGTTCGAGAACGTGAAGGTAGGCGAATTGCAGGCCCGATTCCTCGTCGATCATCTCCCGAAAAATGGCAAGAAGAGGATCGTCCGAATCTACGGGGCGAAGACCGACCACAACGCGGTCCTCTACAAGCAGGGACAGGACAATGTTATCGGCCCGCTCATCGACCGGGGCGAATTCGAGATCGGGCACGAAGATTGGACGCAGGATTGGAAACCGGAAAACGCCAAGAAGATCGCGAACGCGGCCATCACCAAGGCCGGACCAAATTTCGACGCGATCCTGGCCTCGAATGACGGCACCGCCGGGGGTGCCATTCAGGCGCTCTCGGAGGAGGGTCTGGCCGGCAAGGTTCTCGTCACGGGACAGGATGCCGAATTGAGCGCCTGCCAGCGGATCGTCAACGGCACTCAGGCGATGACGATTTACAAACCATTATCGCAACTGGCCAAGCAAGCGGCGGAAGTCGCAATGAAAATGGCCAGAGGCAAACCGGTCTTCGCCTCAGGCAAGATTAACAACGGGAAAATCGATGTGCCTTCGATCCTGCTCGATGTCGTGGTCGTAACGAAGGACAACATGATGGACACGGTCATCAAGGATGGATTTCACAAAGCGGCGGAAGTCTATTCCGGCGCACCGCCGGTCCAGCAATCGCCCTGAACGACGAGCGGAGAGCGGCGCATGAATCGAGTCGTCCTCAAGGCAAAAAGGATCGTCAAGAAGTTCCCGGGCGTCGTCGCGCTGAAAGACGTCAGCTTTGATCTGCGCGCCGGTGAAATTCATGCGCTCTGCGGCGAGAACGGCGCGGGCAAATCGACCTTGATCAAACTGCTCTCCGGGATTCACGCGCACGGTTCCTACGAAGGAGACTTTTTCATCAACGGGCAACCCGCGAAGTTTCGTTCCCTCGTCGACGCCGAACGGGCTGGCCTCGCGGTCATTTACCAGGAGCTGGCCCTGGTCAATGACATGACAGTGGGCGAAAATATTTTTCTCGGCTCCGAACCGCGAACGACCGGCGGGCTGATTGATTGGCACAAGGTGCATCGCGAAGCGCGCTTGCTCCTGCAAAAATTCAAGGTCGATATCGATCCCGGCACGCCCGTGGCAAAACTCGGTGTCGGCCAAAAACAACTCGTCGAGATCGTGAAGGCGCTTTCGAAGAATTCCCAGATTCTCATTCTGGATGAGCCGACCGCTGCGCTGGCCGAACACGAGGTCCTGATCCTCCTTGAGATCCTGCGCGATCTCCGTCATCGCGGCATCGCGAGCATCTACATCTCGCACAAACTCGATGAAGTTTTTGCGATCTGCGATCGTATCACCGTCTTGCGCGACGGTTCCTCTGTGACCACGCTCGCCGCTGCGCAAACCAGCAGGACCGAAATCATTCGGCATATGGTCGGCCGCGAAATCACCGATCTATTTCCCCGCCATTCGACGAAGCCTGGCGCAACCGTTCTCGAAGTCGAAGGCGTTAGCGTCGCCCATCCGCACACGGGAGGAAGATTCCTTTGCGACATCAACTTTTCGTTACGCGCGGGCGAAGTCGTCGGCCTCGGCGGTCTCATGGGCGCCGGTCGCACTGAGCTGCTGATGCATCTTTTTGGGGCCTGGGGCCGGCGCGAAAATGGGACAGTCCGCCTTGATGGCTCCGATCTGCGAGGACGCAAGCCGGCCGAGATTATTCGCGGCGGGATGGTGCTGGTGAGCGAAGATCGCCGTCGCTACGGGCTGATTTTGGACAAGGCGATCGGCTTCAACCTTTCGCTCTCGTCCTTGCGGAGCCTAACGAGGCATCACCTGATCGACCGTGAGGTCGAGTTCGAGAGGAATAATCGTCTGTTTCAGTCGTTGCGGATCAAAGCGCCAACAATGGAGGCGCTGGTCGGCAAGCTTTCCGGGGGCAACCAGCAGAAGGTGGTCGTGGGCAGGGCGCTCATGACCGAGCCTCGAGTGATTTTTCTCGATGAACCGACGCGCGGAATCGATGTCGGCGCAAAGCTGGAAATCTACGAGATCATCAATCAGCTCACGGACGCGGGAAAAGCGGTCGTGCTCGTTTCGAGCGAGCTGCCGGAGCTGATCGGCATGAGCGATCGCATCCTCATGCTGCACAAGGGTCGCGTTGCTGGGGAATTTAGCCGCGCGGAAGCCACGCCGGAGAAATTGCTGGCCGCCGCCATGAACCAAACGGACGTGCAGTTAACCTAGATGAAAACCGGAAAGTCATTCCGCGACTTTTCGATGTTGATCGCGCTCGTCGTCATTTGCGCGTTCTTCGCCGTCATGTCGCCGCAGTTTCTGGGCGCGCGCAATCTTTCGCTGCTCATGACCGAGCTGGCGATCACGGCCACGCTCGCCCTGGGCATGCTCCTGATTATTCTTCCCGGTCACATCGACCTCTCGGCTGGCAGCGGTGTCGGCCTCCTGGGAGGGATCGCGAGTGTGCTGGTTTTCGAGCATGGCTGGCTGGCTCCGCTTGGGATGGGAGCCGCTCTGCTCATCGGCATCCTCATCTGGTTCGGCATGGGGAACCTGATCGTGCGGCAAAAAATGCCCGCTTTCATCATTACGCTCGGCGGTTTGCTGATCTTCAAGGGGCTCTTCTGGCTCGTCATTCACAACTCCACGATCCCAATCGTCCAGGGAGGACGCGCCAATTTCTACTCCCTGCTGACGACCTACTATCTGCCGCCGATGCTCGGATATGTGCTCGCTGCTGGAGTCGTAGCCCTTCTCGTCCTGGTCCAATTACGCTCGCGGAAGGCGCGCCAGGTGCACGGATTTGTCGTCGAAGATCGCGAGCTCGTTTTCCTCAAGCTCTTTCTGACAGGTCAGCTCATTTTTCTTTTTGTCGTGGTGACGAACCAGTTCCGCGGCATTCCGTTGCCCGCGGTCATCCTCGGTCTCATCGCGTTTGTGGTTTACATTCTCACGACGCACACGCCGTTTGGGCGATACCTCTACGCGATTGGCGGTAACGAAGAAGCGGCCGTTATCTCAGGCATTCCGGTCGAGAAGGTGGTGGTCGGCGCGTTTTGCATCATGGGCGCGATCGTGGCTATCACTGGGTTTATGCAGACGTCCTATTCCGGCGCCTCGACTACCACGGTCGGCGATCTCATGGAACTGGATGCGATCGCCGCCTGCGTTATTGGGGGCGCGAGCTTGAAAGGCGGGCGCGGCACGGTTCTGGGAGTCCTCTTCGGCGCGCTCATCATGGCATGTTTGCTCAATGGCATGACGCTGCTCGCGGTCTCGCCCGAGTTTAAGTTCATCGCCCGCGGCGCCGTGCTCTCGCTCGCCGTCTGGATGGATGTTCGCCTGGCGCGGTGATATTGCGCCTGTAGCCGTGTCCGTCCGGTCGTTTAGGCGAGCCTGCCGTACCTGGTCAATCACCTTCTCTCCTGAGAATAGCCCAGCGTTTTAACGCTGGGTCTTGAGCCAGAAGAGAAAGCGAGTCCCACCAGGGACGGAAGAAGCGCGATCCCATCGCAAGATCATTCGGGTTGCTCCTTTCGTCCCTGAGCGGGACTCGTCTGGCGTGAATGCCGTGACCCCAGCGTTGAAACGCTGGGCTATTGTCATCGGAGCAACTCACCAGGTTCGACGGAGCGGATGGGCTTCCGTGTTGAACACAACCTTGTCGAAATCGAGGGTGTCCGCGGGCGCGAAAATCAGGTAAAAGTATTTGAAGGTTTCGGCGAGAGCGAAACTCTCCATTTCATCACGCTTCTCTTTTGTAATGACGTTTTGCAGCGCGGCGTAACCGGCTTCGGTGCGGCAATGCTGCACGAAGTCGCCGAACATGTTTTCGGCCTTTCGCCGGTACTCCGAATCGCCGGTGTAACGATAAAGGTAGTAAGTTGATTCGATAATTTCCGGACGCAGGTGATAGGTGAAAGCTGTGGCTTGCATTGTCTTGTAATCAATCTCTTCAGGCTCGATCGAGTGCAGGTCCCACATTTTGAAGGACGAAGCCTGGAGCCGCCGCGCTCGTGGAAGATCGCCGGAAAGCGCGAGAACGGCGGGAAAGAAGGCGTCGAGCGCGCCGTAAGTCGTCGCGGCGCGTTGGCCCGTTGTCATGTCGGCGTGGCCGTACCACAATTCGGCGCCGGTGTCGTCGGCGAGGTACTTATTGATCGCAGGGATGCTCGCGTTCCACATCTCGAGGCAGTCTTTATCGCCAAACAAGAGCCAGCATTTCCAGAGGTACTCGTAGTAGGAGTCAATGCCGCCGCTGATGTGACTGTCGTGGTCGGTCCAGGTGCCCGTCTCGACATTGATGCTGGAGCCGACGAGACCGATCGCTGAACGGCGCCGGTAGGTCTCGACCAGCGCACGTTTCGCCTTGTCGTAAAAGACCGGTTTGCCGGTCAGCTTGCTCAGGGTGCCGAACTCGAGAAGGAGGGTGCCGGTTTCCGCCGGGTTCGAGACGGGATCGCGGACCTGCCCGGTGCGAAGATTGACGAAGACGTAGGGGAGTCCGGTAGGCGAATTGAAGGCGGGAAGAAGTCTCGTGCCCAGGTCTTCGGCCAGAGTCAGGAGACGTTTGTCGCCGGTCAACTGATAGCCGGAGAGCAATCCTCCAAGGAGGCGAATCGTGATTTCGAAATTCTTGACGTAGATGTCGCGATCGAAAGAAAGCTCGGTCGTAATAAGCGCACGCGCTTTCGCGGCCTCGGCATCGAGCTTCATCAAGATGAGGGTGTCGAGCGCATCGACCGGCGTCATTTGCAGAGACTGGCCGTACCAATCGTGATGCGTTTTGCTCAACGGCTTCAAGGCGTCGTGGCCCCAGGCGTAGCGCTCGTAGTTATTCCAAGCGTGCAGAAATTCGGTTTTCACCCGTTCGGCGACCTGCCGAGTCTGCGCTTCATCGCGGGACTTGCACCCTCCTGCGATTAAGACGCCGAGAACCGCCAACAAAATGCCGACTCCGGTCGACGCGTTCATTTTCGTAATCACACCGGCAGGGTCAAACGCGCGGTCGGAAGCTGTCGAGGAAATTGAAGAGATCGAAATTGAAATGGTGCGCGATACAGGGTTCGAACCCCCGCCCGCATCGCTACGCGAAGCGTTGCGGGCGCGGTGTGACGGGCAAGCGAGATGCAGTGGCGGGCACGCGAGCAGACTGGTGCTCAACGATGCGTCTTCGAAGGTCACCCGTTGAACCAACGGACAAATTCCCATCACCGCATCGCAGCACGTAGGTGTAATACATTAGGGGGGACGGGAGATGGTGCGCGATACAGGGTTCGAACCTGTGACCCCTACCGTGTCAAGGTAGTGCTCTACCACTGAGCTAACCGCGCGTCCCGCCGGTGAGCAGGGATTATGGGCCGCGTGGAATTGATTGGCAAGTGAAGTGGGGGAATGAATCTCGAGGCGCGTTGGCCGATGAGTGGATAATGCTTTCGTTCCGCGGAAATTTTTCCGAGAAAGGACCGGGACCATGAAGAATTTGTATGCGGCTGCGACTGCAGTTGGACTGGGGATTCTGGGCATTGCCGCCTCGAGAGCGCTCCTTCCGCAAGCCCCGGCAGCTCCCGCCGGCGCCTCCGTCAACGTCACTCAGCATCACAATAATCCCTCGCGCGATGGATTGTTCATTGACCCGGCGTTTACGCCTTTGGCGGCGGCGAATCTGGCGAGGGATGTGAATTTTGACGGCACGATTGCGGGCAACGTTTACGCCCAGCCGCTCTATGTCGAAGGCGGGCCGTTCAACCGTGCGAAAGTGATCGCCGTCACGGAATCCAATAATGTCTACGGGCTCGACGCGATCACGGGCGCGATTACCTGGCAGCGGAACGTGGGGCCGCCTTCGTCCGGCATGGGGCTTATCACGATCGTCGGCATTACCGGCACACCGGTAATCGATCTGCCCTCGCGCTCGCTCTTTCTGGTCGCCGTGATTAGCGGTCCCAATAATATGATTTACTCCCTGAACGTTGATACCGGTGCGATCAACCCCGGTTTCCCCATCGACGTGAACGCCAGTTTCCCGGACTTCAGCTCGTCGCTCGAAATGCAGCGCGGCGCGCTCATGCTCCTCGGGAACATGGTTTATATCCCGTACGGTGGATACGCGGATATCGGCAATTATCGCGGACGCGTGCTTGGTGTTTCGCTGGACGGTTCACAACTCGGCTCGTGGGTCACGACTTCGCTCAAGTCTGGAATCTGGTCACCCGGTGGGATTGCGAGTGACGGGACGAATCTTTTTGTCGCGACCGGCAATGCCCCCGGCGGAACCACTCCCTGGGGCGGCAGCGAGGCCATCATCCGCCTTCAACCGGGACCGGTTTTCAGTGGATCGACCACGGACTTTTGGGTGCCGACAAATTGGCAGTCGCTCGACACCAGCGACATCGATCTGGGCGGCACCAATCCAATCATTGTCGATGTCCCGGGGGCGATACCTTCGGAACTGGTGGTCGCGATTGGCAAAGATCGGAACGCCTACCTGCTTAATCGCAATAATCTCGGCGGCATAGGCGCACCCGTCGCACAAGCATCGGTTGCCTCCAGCGGACAACTTATCAATTCAGCGGCAACTTATCGGACCAGCCAGGGCTCCTTCGTGGCGCTGCGGCCGGTCACGGGAACATTGACCGCGTTCAAGATAACGCCAACCAGTCCGCCGACGGTTGCGACCGGTTGGAGCGTGAGTTCGACCGGGCGCACCTCGCCCTTTGTGACCTCCACCGATGGCACGAGCAACCCGATCGTTTGGGCCTATGGACACGGCGCGAACCAGCGCCTGTTTGGATACAACGGCGAAACAGGCGCGGTGATTTTCAATGGCGGGGGCGCCAACGATACGATCAGCGGCGGGCGCACCTTTAATACCGGGATCGCCGCGCGCGGCCGAATTTATATTGCCGGCGACAACAAAGTCTACGCGTTCAGCGTGCCCACAGCGCCAACGCCGACCCCAACCGCTTCACCGACGGCCACTCCAATCGTCACGCCTACCCCTACGGCAACACCGGTTGTAACACCCACTGCGACGGCGTCCCCCACACCGGTCATAACTCCAACCGTTACGCCGGTGGCGACACCCTCTCCGACACCGGTAATAACTCCGACGGCCACCCCGATTGCAACACCTTCGGCAACACCGGTTATCACTCCAACCGCTTCGCCGGGCGCGACCCCAACGCCGACCCCCGGTCCAACCGCTACGCCGACGCCGACGCCGGCCTCCCAGGCCGTCAATCTTTCGACCCGGATGAAGATTCTGACCGGCGCTAACGTTGGCATCGGCGGCTTCATCATCACAGGCACCGGTCCCAAGCATGTGCTCCTGCGGGCCATTGGACCTTCGCTCACAGATTCGGGCGTACCCAATGCAGTGGCCGATCCCATCTTGGAATTGCACGGCCCAGGGACTTTCCCCACCGTCACTAGCGACAACTGGAGAGACGATCCCGCGCAGGAGGCTCTGATCATCGCCAGTGGCATCGCACCGACCGACGATCTCGAATCGGCGATTGATGCGACTTTGAGTCCGGGCACTTACACGGCGATCGTGAGCGGCAAGAACAACAGTTCAGGCGTCGGCTTGGTTGAGGTTTACGACCTCAGTCCAGCCGTTCCCGCGAATCTGGCCAATATCAGCACGCGGGCCTTTGTCGGCGCCGGCAGCGACGTTGTGATCGCAGGCTTCATTCTGGGCAGCAACAGCGGCAATGACCGGATTGTGGTGCGTGGCATTGGCCCCAGTCTGACTGCGCAGGGAGTACCGGACGCGCTGGCGGATCCAGTCCTGGAATTGCGTAATGGCAATGGGGTGCTGCTCATTTCGAACAACGACTGGCACGACAATCCGGTGCAAGCGTCGGACTTGATCGCCGCGGGTTTGGCGCCGACAAACGATCTGGAGTCCGGTATAGCCATGACACTGCCCCCGGGCACTTACACCGCGCTGCTGGCCGGAATGAACGACGGCACCGGCGTTGGCCTGGTCGAAGTCTACGACCTCGGGGGACCGTAAGGTCACGATGATCGCGCTTCAGCGATCAAGCCGTTACCGCCTGTTCGCGAGGAATGGATTGTGGGTCACGACTACGAAACTATCCGCGCGCGAATAGGCGATAAGCTGACCGTTCGGGGAATAGGCCACACTGGTGACATAGGAACTTCCGTTGTTGGGGTCTTGCGGAAAGGATCCCAGTCGGAATGAATCTTTCACTCGAAAGAAGCGGACAACTCCGCTGGAGGCATTGTCGCCGCCGCCGGCGGCAATCACCTGGGCATCGGGTTGGAACGCCACCGAATTGATGGGCTGATCACTGGCCTCGATGGTTTTGAGCAGCACTCCATCGGAGAAACGCCATAATTTCACTTTGAAGACACCGGGCTGCTGAGTGGTGAAGAACCCGGCCGCGAGAGTAGTTCCGTCGGGCGTGAGAGACAGGCTCCGAACGTCCTCCGAGCCATCGGCCAGGGTCCGCACTATTTCTCCCGTTGAGGTTCGAGCAATAACCAGCCCGCCTTGTCCGCCGATAGCGAGGTATTGCCCATCAGCCGAAAAAAGGACGGCGAAAATGCGAGGGGAATAGCCCCCGCCGCCCAGGAACGTGTTCACGAGCGTGAAATCGGGAACGTGCCAGAGCTTGACGGTGCCGTCGCGTCCGCCGGTGGCAACGAATTGTCCGTCTGGAGAAAACTTCGCCGTGGTGGTTCCATTGTTATGGGCCTCCGTCGGGACGGTCCGGAAGCCGTCGGAGACTCGAAAGAAATCCAGGTTCAAATTGAAAGTCTGGACGCCGATGGCGACATATTGGCCATCGGGAGAAAAGGCGGCGGTATTTACCTGGCTGCCATTGGCGTGGCGCAGGTCAAAAGTGCGAAGCAATTGCGCATCGGCCGCGCGCCGGAGCTGATTGCCAGCCAGCACCATTTGGCCGTCGGGCGAAAACGTGACCGCCGTTCCGATTCCCGGCAACTGCCAGGCTCCACCTCCTCCGATAACCTGGGCTCGTGCTCCTGCGGGGAAGGCCACGAGGGCGAGCGCTAGAACGACCAGACAGCGACGAACGAAAAGTTTGGATTCTTTCATGGTGACTCCTTGCCTTACCTTCGCATTTTCTCCGTTTTTCGGACTTGATTGGCCAAATCAGAAACGTAACGGAACTGTTACGCTGGAGTCTCAAGCAACGAATTTCTGCTCGTCTGTGGACTCGCCGCGGCGAGTCACTCCAAAGAATGCGGGCGCGCGAAAACTACGCCGCGAGACGGGCCGCGTCTTTGTGCCCGAGAATGCGCACCGTCTGCTGGAGCTGCTCCATCTTGAGCGGCTTCTTCAAGACCGTGACGGGGCCTTTGGCCAGAATCCGATCGAGCATTTCGCTGTCGGGATAGCCGGTGATGACCACGATCGGCAATTCCGGATCAGCCTCTTTGGCCGCCTCGTAGACATCGTCCGCGGGGCCGTCGGGCAATTTCAGGTCCAGAAAGAGAAGATCGAATTTCTGTTTCTCGAGTGCTGCGATCGCTTCCTTGACCGTGCCGACGACTACGCGGCTGAACCCGATCTTTTTGAGGAAGATCTTAAACAAGCTCTGGAGGCTCTCGTCGTCGTCCACCACCAGCACCGTCGGCTGGCCGGACTTGTCTTCCTTCAAAATGTCCTTGTCGAGCGAGGCTTTCTTAATGCGCCACCGGCCGCCGATCTGGATGGCGGGCAACTGGCCGCGTTGCACAAGGTAGTAAACAGTCGGGAGTGGAATCCGGAGATATTTGGCCGTTTCCTTGACCGTTAAGAGGTTGTGCATTGAAGAAAAACACCAACTTACTCGTTAGGGAGCAAGTCTTTTCGAGGGCTGAGCATTATTAAATTTATGGCACATGTCAATGTTTACTTCCTGTTTTCTTGGTTCCGGCGATGAGTAACACGTTCGATTAGTGCCGCTTTGGCCGCTCTCCGGACCACAATTGGGCGACGGGCGGAGCTTACATCCCGACTGGACAAGGGGCGACCAGCGACCGACTATTCCCACCTTCATGAGCGCTCTCTTCTTCAAGCGGTTTTTGCAACGTCCATTTCAAATCGCTTCGATTACCCCGAGCTCGAAGGCCCTCGTGAAACGGGTCGCGCGCAAGATGGATTTCAGCGAACCGCGGGTAATCGCCGAGTACGGCCCCGGCGAAGGCGTCCATTCCCGGGAGATTGCCCGCCGGATGCCGCCTGGCTCGCAGTTGCTCCTTTTCGAGCTGGATGCCGCGTTTTCCCGGGATCTGCAGCGCCAGTTCGCGGATGACCCGCGGGTCCATGTGGTCAACGGCGATGCCGCGCGTTTGCCGGAAGAACTGGAGCGCCGTGGCATTCCGCATTGCGACTACATTCTTTCCGGCATCCCCTTCAGCATTCTCGAAATCAAGAAGAAGCGGGCCTTGCTGGAGAAAACGTATGAAGCGCTCGCGGATGGCGGCAGCTTTATCATCTACCAGGTGACCAACGAGCTGCGCCAGCATGCCAAGCTGTTCGATCGCGCGGAGTCGGAATATTTCCTGCAGAATCTTCCGCCGATGTTCATCACTGTTTTTCATAAGATGAATCGCCGCAACGGGCATCACCGTCCTCTCCGGCAACCAGCGGAACTTTCGACAAATCATTCGGCATGACGTCCGGGTCGACCCGTACCGAAAAGGATTCGATGGGCGAAATGTCCGTCCCGGAATCCGCTCTCTATGGCGCGTCCACGCAGCGCGCGGTCCTGAACTTTCCAATTAGCGGGCAGCGATTCTCCCGGCCCTTCATTCGCGCTCTCGGTTTGATCAAATGGGCGGCGGCCCAGGCCAACGCGGATCTTGGATTGCTCGACCACCATCTATCGGCCTTCATTGTTCAAGCCGCGGAAGAAGTGGTGGAGGGCAAGCTCGATGAGCATTTCCCCCTCGATATTTTCCAGACCGGTTCCGGCACGAGCACCAACACGAACGCGAACGAGGTGATTTCTAACCGGTGCTGCCAGCTGGCGGGAAAACCAATCGGCGCGCGTGATCCGGTTCATCCGAACGATCACGTCAACATGGGCCAGTCCAGCAACGATGTGATTCCATCAGCCATTCACATCAGTGCGGCGGAACAACTGAAGAACTGTCTCCTGCCGGCACTCGAAGAGTTGCATGGTGCGCTCGACGTCAAGGCGAACGAATTCTGGGGAATCATCAAAATCGGGCGCACGCATTTGATGGATGCGACCCCGGTGCGGCTTGGTCAGGAATTCAGCGGATACGCCTGGCAAATTTCGTATGCCTGCGACCGGGCCAAACGAGCTATCGCGGCCTTGGAAGAACTGGCCTTGGGCGGCACGGCGGTCGGCACGGGTCTGAACCGGCATATGGAATTTCCGGGCAAAGTGATGCGGCATTTGGAACAGCGCACCGGGATAAAATTTCGCGAAGCCCAAAACCATTTCGAAGCTCAGGGAGCAAAAGACGCGGTCGTCGAGGTGAGCGGCCATCTGAAAACGATCGCGGTCAGCCTCTTCAAGATCGCGAATGATATTCGCTGGCTCGGGAGCGGCCCCCGTTGCGGGATTGGCGAGATCCGGTTGCCCTCCACCCAGCCCGGCAGCTCGATCATGCCGGGCAAAGTGAATCCGGTCATGTGCGAGGCGCTCATGATGGTTTGTGCTCAGGTGATCGGGAACGACAGCTGCATCACCTGGTCGGGAGCGAACGGGAACTTCGAGCTGAACGTGATGATGCCCGTGATGGCGCATAATCTTCTCGAAAGCATTCGGCTTCTGGGCAACGCCTGCGGCGTCTTCTCCGAAAAATGCGTGCGCGGAATCGAGGCAAACGAAGAGCGTTGCCGTGAGCTGGTCGAGCTTTCCATGGCCATGGTGACGAGCCTGGCGCCCAAGATCGGCTATGATCGCGCGGCGGAAATCGCCAAGGAAAGCGCGAAGACAGGACGGACCGTCCGGGAGATTTGTCTCGAGAAAAAAGTGCTTCCTGCCGAAGAACTGGAGCGTGCGCTCGATCCGGTCGCGATGACCGAACCGGGTGGCGAGGGTTCTGCCGGCGGCTAGGCGTTTATGCTTCGACTCACTGCTGTGGTCGCGGTCGCAACCCTGGTTTGCGAGTTCGGCACCCTTTGCGCGGCGGCCGAAAAACGGATCGATCTCGCGGCGGTCGTCACCAAGAAGGATGCGGAATCCGCGCTCGGCGAGGCGGTCAAGGATCCGCAGCCGCGAAACGAAGAGGGCGCGGATGGCTATTATTCGCGCTGCAATTATTACAGCCAGAATCCCGGCCGATCCCTGGTCTTGCGGGTCCGTCAAACCGGTCCGGACCAATTGGCGCCCGCGAAACAGCTGGAGGAGTTGATGGCGGGAAGCGCCAAGATCAAACCGCTCTCCGGTTTCGGGGAGAAAGCCGCGCTCGCGAGCGAGGGGGCGCAAAACAGTCTTTCCCATCTTCTCATGCTTTACGTCGTGAAGGGCAACGCGTTCGTCACGGTCGGGATCGGCGGCATCAACGACGAGAAGGCGGCGCTTGAGAAAGCGAAGGCGGTGGCGCGCAAAATTCTTGCGAAACTCTAGGCGCCGCCGAACCTGCGCACTCTGACATGGTTGCTAACGTTAATGGTCCTCAGTTCTCGGGCGGCGCGAATATTGCCATCAAATGCCCGAGCCACACCTACGAACAAACGCTCGCGTTCTATCGCGATACCCTCGGACTTCCCCTGATCGAAGAGGAAGCGGACGGTTGTATTTTTCAGTTCGGCCCAAATCGCCTCTGGATCGATCGAGTGCCGAATTTGAGTCACCCGGACATCTGGCTGGAGCTCGAGACGAACGACACGGAGGCGGCCGCGTCGTATTTGAAAATCAACGGAGTTCCGCGCCGGGATGAAGTGGAGCAACTGCGGGAGGACTTCGACGGCTTTTGGATTTCCGATCCCGCCGGCGTGATTCATCTCGTTGTCGGCGACGAGGAGTGATCGTTAGGCGGCGGTGATAGGGCGACCCACCAGGACGAGGTCGCGTTCCACATCATCCACCCGGGCAATGCGCGGGAGAAACCCCCAGCGCTCAAATCGCATGCCCTCGAACAGCCGCAGACTAGGTTCATTGTGGCCAAAGATGCCGCCCACCAAAGCGGTAATTCCCAGACTGGGAGAATGCGCAATGGCCTTCTCCACCAACGCTCGTCCCGTGCCGACGCGGCGAAATTTCTCTCCGACGTAAACACTGATTTCCGCGGTGCCGCGATACGCGCCGCGGCGGATGAAGGGATGAAAACTGAGCCAGCCGGCGAGCTGTCCATCGATCGCGGCCACCCAAAGTGGATAGGACTCGGGCGAATGTTCGCGAAACCAGGGCAACCGTTGCTCGATTGAAACCGGATCCAATTGCGCCGTGGAAATTCGGCTCCGGATGGCGGCGTTGTAGATCTCGACGATCGCCGGAAGGTCAGCTTCCAGGGCGTCGCGGATGATCATGCCGGCGCCGTTTGGAAGAAAACGCTGTCGAAGGTCGGCTGGAACGTGCGGCCAAACCGTGTCCCCGATCCGAAACCGGACACTGATTTCCGTCTGGCCGGCGCAATGCACCTCCACTTCGCTTCGGCCCCGCTGGGCGAGCATCGCGCGGATCGCGCCCGCGGCGAGTTCCGGCGTGTTGCAGTCGCGGCTGAGATGGCCGAGAACGACCCGCTCGAGTTTCCCGGAGAGCAATTGCTCGATCACGGTGGCCGCCGCGCTGTTCGAGAGATGGCCGTGGCGCGATTGGATCCGCTGTTTCACCGGCCAGGGCCGATGCGGATCGTTCTGCAAAAGCTTTTCGTCGTGATTGGTCTCGATCACGAGCGTGTGGACGTGGCGGAGCCGTTCGACCACTGTCTTCGTCGCGTAACCGAGATCGGTAATGAAACCGAGCGCGCTCGGGCCGGAGTGAAACGCGTACCCGACCGGATCGACCGCGTCGTGGGGCACGGGAAACGTTTGCACGCTGATATCGCAGATCGAAAAATCCGAGCCGGTCTGAAACAACCGCCAGTTCCGGTGTCCGGACAAGGCGCCGCTCCGAATCGCTTCCGCGGTGAGCGAGTTGCAATAGATCGGGACATGAAATTTCCGGCAAAGCACCTCGAGGCCGCAAACGTGATCGCCATGTTCGTGGGTGAGGAGAACCCCATCGAGCTGGTTGGGGGTGATGCCGCACTGGGCCAGGCGCAGGACAAGCTGGCGCGCGCTCAAGCCGCCATCGACCAGCAGCCGGCAATGGTCGGTCGCGACGAGGGCGCTGTTCCCCGCGCTCCCGCTCCCGAGCATCGTCAATGTGAACACGCTCGATTAGTAGCGGACGCGGTCGGCATTCTCAAACAGAATTGCCGTTGGACGATCGAAAAAACTGCTGACGCGCGTCAATCGATCTTGCGCTGAGACGGCCGCGCCTGCACCATCTCCACATGAAACCATTCTTTCTCTCCATCTTGATCGGCGTCATCGCTTTTGCCCAACCGGCGACGGTTCGAGCCGATGAAGCCAGTCATCGCAAGGCGGTCGAAGCGCTCTTCGGTTTGATGGAGATGGATGCTTTGCTCAGCCAGTCGGTGGACAAGATGCTGGAGATGCAGGTGCAACAAAACCCCGCGCTCGTTCCCTACCAGGCGAAGATGAAAGCTTTCCTGAACAAGTATATGAGCTGGGCCAGCCTGAAGGATGACATGAGCAAACTCTATATGGCCGAGTTTTCCGAGGGCGAGATCAACGAACTGACCAAGTTCTATCAAACGCCGCTGGGCAAGAAGACGGTGAAAAAGATGCCGCTCTTGATGACGAAAGGCGCGGAGATAGGGCAGAAGCGCGTCCAGGAACATCTCCCCGAGTTGCAGGCGGAGCTGACCGCGGGGGAAAAGAAGACTCCGTGAGCGAGCGCTTTTAGCGCCCGTTCATGAGCGCGAGGACGCGCTCCCTTTTTGCGCCGTAATCGAGCGATCGAAAACGCCGGATCTCATCGACCCGGCGCATGCCGTTGAGCGTGTCCAAAAAGTTCGTGTACTGGGACGCGAGCTCAGTCGTCTCCAGGTAACGGCCTCGCAGGTTCTCGGCTTGAAACGCGCCCGGATCGTGGGCGGCGAAAAGATGAAAGCGGAGCCAGCGCCGATCAGCGCGCGAGACCTTTTGCGTCTTTCGGAAAAACGCGACGAAAAGGAGGAGAACCAGATAAGTATCGACCCGCGCCTGGAGCTCGAGGTTGCGCGCAAAATCTTCCGAAGCGATTTCACGCTGGCCGGTTTTGAACTGCAAGGCGGCGTGCAAGGCGTGATTGATCTCTTCCACAAACGCGATGAGCGATCGAATATTGTGATCGCTCAGACCAGCCCGCGGATCGTGCCGTTCGAGTTGTTCGATTAACCAGCGCGAATAATAGATGCCGACGTAGAGCTGGTCATCGACGTGCCGGAGAAAGGTGCGCGCGAGTTCACTCAGTTCCCGCGCCGACGCGCCGGCCAGCCGGGAGAGCTGCGCGCAACGGCTGCGATCGATCAGGCAATCCTCGAGATTAATCCCGACCTGCGCGTAGGTCCGTTCAAAGAGCCGCTGGATCTGGCTGAAGAGCGTTTCGTTCATGAAAAAAAATTCCTCACACAAAGGTCACGAAGGTTCACAACGGCAAAGCAGGATTTCATTTTCTTTGTGCCGTCTGTGTTCTTTGTGTGCGATCAGAATTGCAGCGCGGCGGGAGTATCGTCGAGGTTCAACAACGAATCGGAGAGCCGGTTCAAGGCGAGCCGCACTTCGCGGAAACGGTCCGCCAGCTCTTCATAAACATCGCTCAGCTCGCAGCGGCGCGCGGCCGCATGGGCCGCCACAAGTTGGTAATTTGTCCGCCCGATCTGTTCGTAGAACGCCAGGTCGGGCGCGCCCCGCCGGCTGCGCCGCTGCGTGTTTTCGTGAAAGATGCCGGTGAGAAAGAGAGAATAATTGCCGACGTGGGCGCGGAGCAGAAACGCCTGTTCCGAGGTGGCGCGCGTGAGAGCGATGAGCATATCCGAAACGTACTGGCGTCCGCGCTCCCCGCTGACGTGCGGCGGCTGCCAGCCATTCACCCGCGAAAAAGTTTCGAGAAGCGAGCCGACATAATCGCAGAGCTTCCGGTCGGTGATTCCCACATCGCGCAGGACGTGGCGCGCGAGCACGTAAAAATAGAAATGCGAGGAGATGCAGAGTTGACCGGCATTGGAAAGAATCGCGTCAATCAAACGCGGATTATCGAGCACCGAGTCGCGCGTCTCGGAATCGCTGAGCAGGTCGACGAGGGAGACCTGGTCGGTTTGCGAACGCGCCAGGGTCCGCACGATGAATTGAAAATCGTCTGCGGTAAATCGCGCCCGGCAGTTCGCCTGGATCATCGAGGACCTATCCTGAGCATCAGCAATGCCGCCTGCAAGATGTTTGATTGATCGTGATGTCATTGCGCCACGTGCAGACGAAGCGCGGGAGATTTTTGATTGGCACCTCCCGGGCGGGTCGCTACGGTCGGGCATGGCCGTCCACGGGCCCGACCCCCGTTATCCCATCCTGACTTCGAATCGGACCGTATGACGACTTGGAAAGATTTTCTCGAGCCGTATCAATCCGCGGACGGAAAACTCTTGAGCGCGGAGCTCATGCGGCGCTGGGGCGCCGAGCCTTGGGAACCAAACGATGCGGATCGCAAGGCTGCCGCCCAGCTGCACACGCAGATTGTTTCCCGCATCACGACGCAACGGCTTGGTTATCTCGACGGCGTGGAGGCAACCGCGCTCACCAGCGTTTACACGCTCTTCCAGTCGACGCGCGAGATTGCCCATGCGCATCCGGAGGCCCGGCACTTCGACGCCGTTGCCTGGGATGTGCTCAACCATCAGGTGCGTCCCTTCACCGCGAAGTGGCATCGCGTCAATGAACGGGGCGCCTTGTCAGCCCTCGATGCCACGGACGAATTCCGCGCTGAGTTGAGTTCGCGCCAGGAGGTGCTCACGCGTTTCGATCGTCTGCTCCTTCATCTGCGCGATGGTCGCGCGGTCACCGACGAAACCGCCCCACCAGGGACAGAGCGGCAGGAGCCCAACCCGATCGACGAGGAGTTTGGCCAGGAGCTGCCGTGGGGAATCCCGTTGGGAACTGGCGGGATCGACAACGAAACGATCGTCCAGGGGATGAACGAGGAGGAACGCATAGCCATCCTCGCTCGACGTAAAGGCTATGGGATTGACGGAAACAAGACACACGCGATCGGCCTGGCCTTGTCCGGCGGCGGAATCCGTTCTGCCACCTTTTCACTCGGAGTGCTGGTCGCGCTGGCCGGTCGCGGTCTGCTGAAGCAATTCGATTATCTCTCGACCGTTTCGGGGGGCGGATATCTCGGCTCGTTTCTCAGCGCGTTCCTCAACTCGCCGGCCGGGCCCGATAATTCCGAGGAGATCGGCCTCGGCGCGGATCAGCTCCCGTTCTGCCGAAAGGGCGGCGAAGCGGCCGCGCTCCGGCATCTGCGACACCACAGCAAGTACCTCGCGACCGGGTCAGTGTGGGGACGGCTCAAGATGGCGGCGGCGCAGCTTTACGGAATGCTTTTGAACAGCTTGAGCATTGCCTGGGGTGCGTTGCTTTTCGTGTTGATCGAGCAATTCCTGCGTCGGTGGCCAGCGCTCGATGGGCTCTGGAAACCGGTGACGATCTGGTCCGTGATCGCGTTGATGGCGGGCGCCATGGCCGCGCTGGTGGCGTTGCGCTTCCGGGGCAGGTTACAGCAGCGGGCGGACGCGCTGGTTACTCTGCCCACCCTCGTGGTGCTGGCGTTGCTGGCGTGGCGCGGGCTCGATTATGTCCACGTGTGGTACCAAGGTCTTCACGCCAATGGGCTCTCCTCTTTCGATTGGGGAAAGGAAAAGTGGCTCGCGATCGCGGGTGCGATCCCCGTGATCGCTTCCGCGCTCACCGGCATTTTCGGGCGGATCCTGAAGCGGTTGAGTTTTGTTCTGGTCCTGCTGACAGCGATCGCCGCGCCGCTTTTCTTTTTCGGCATCTATCTTTTTCTCTACGAATGGGTCCGTAGTTCCGAGGTCGCGTTCCACGTTGGACGTTTCGCCGTGGGCCCGTGGGCAATTGTCGGAATCGGCGCTTTTGTTTATTTCTTCATCCTCGACATCAACTTCACCTCGCCGCACCGGCTGTATCGGAACAAGCTCGCGGAAGCGTACCTGATTCGTCCGGCGCTCAAACCCACGAAGGAGAAGCCGTTTGATGAAGGGGTTTCAGTCCGGCTCTCCGATCTCGGGGAGTCTGCGGAACGCGCCCCGTATCATCTTCTCAACTGCGCGCTCAATGTTCCCGGTTCAGCGGATCCGCAGATGCAGGGCCGGCTGGCCGATTTCTTCCTCTTCAGCCCGCGCTACTGTGGCAGCCCGCTGACGGGCTATGAGAAGACCCGGAAATGGGAGAAAGCGGATGCGCATCTCGATCTCGGCACCGCGATGGCGATTTCAGGCGCGGCGGCGGCGCCGCAAATGGGCCTCGGGACGATGAAACGGTTCAGCTTCTGGCTCGCGCTTCTTAATGTGCGCCTGGGATACTGGGCGCGAAGGCCGGGAAAAAAGGCCCTGCTCTTTGGCGGTGCGCCGGGACTCTGGTTTTTGCTCAAGGAGATGCTCGGGACGATGGACGAGAAATCGGCGTGGCTGAATCTCTCGGACGGCGGGCACATCGAGAATCTCGGCGTCTATGAGCTCTTGCGGCGGCGTTGCAAGTACATCGTTGCGATTGACGGCGAGCAAGACGTCAAGATGACCTTCCACGCGCTCACCACGCTCCAGCGGCTCGCCTTTATCGATTTCGGGATCACCATCGACATTGACCTGGACGATCTCCGCCTGAACGATCGCGGTCTGAGCCGATCGCACTTTCGTTTTTGTCGCATCCGCTATCCGCGAGACGAACGCGGCTCGGAGGAAGTTTACGGTTACCTCATCTACCTGAAGCTCTCTCTCACCGGCAACGAGGGCGAGTTCATCCGGCGCTACCGGCTCGACGACCCTGTTTTCCCTCATCAATCGACCGCCGATCAATTCTTCAGTGAGACGCAGTTCGAGGCCTACCGCAGCCTGGGGGAACATGTCGGCGATAAATTGTTCCTGAAGGGGATCGTCGGCGAAGAAATGGCGACCGATAAAAATGTCGAGATCGAGAAGTGGTTTGGCGCTCTCGGTCAGAGCCTGCTCGCCCCCTTGCCGGCCTTCCGGCCGCAGGACTCACCACCCCCGGCAAAATGAACTCCGGAAGAATCCCCGCTCATGCCACATGATTTTTTCCTGAGTTACGCGGCCCTGGACAATAAACCGGCCATCCCCGGCCGGCCTGAGTACGAATGGGTGACGACCTTCCATGGCGTCCTTCTGACCAAGCTCCAGTATTATCTTGGCCGCGAAGCGGACACCTTTTTCGATCGGGGCGATCTCAGCGGCAATTCGGCCCTTACGCCTGAGATCGAAGCAGCCCTTAATAATAGCCACCTCTTTGTCGCCATCAGTTCGCCGGCCTACTACGCGCGGCCGTGGTGCAAACTGGAGCGCCAGCGTTTCATCACGGGACTGGGCGCAAGCCCGGCCCTGGCGAAGCGGGTGTATGTGATCCACACCATCGATGTGGATCCGCTCATCGCGCCGCGCACCTGGCAGAGCGAGTTTTTCCCCGATCTCCGCGGCTACTTTTTTTTCCGGGAAGATAAAGGGGCCGGCGGACTCCCCCGCATGCTGGGTTCACCGACGCTGGACGAGCCAGGTGCGAATGCGAACGATTATTATCTAGAGATCGATCGGCTGGCCCGGGACATGGCGGAACGGATCCGCGCCCTCGAGGATGGCTCGGCCGAACCGGCCGCAGGGACGCCGGTCACGGTGGAAACCGAAGCGGTCTTCCTGGCGGAAAATGCATTTCGTTCCCATGCGGATCGCGAAGAGCTGCGAATCGCTCTCGGCGATGCGGGATTCGAAGTGCGTCCGGCGGTCAGCCTGGCCGGCAAGCAAATGGCGGAGCTGAACACAGCGATGACCGACGCTCTCGCTTTTGTTCAAATTATAAGCCCGGTCTTGCTCGAGATTCCGGGAGGAGAAGGAACGACCTACGATCAGGTGCAACTGTCCGCCGCGACGGCCGCGAAAATTCCCACCTTCCGGTGGCGCGCTCCCGATATGGACCTGGTCGCGGCGGCAGCCAATTATCCCAGCTTCAAACAATTTGCCGAAGCGTCCGATGTGCGTCCGCAGCTTCTCCCCATTTTCAAAGCCGATTTGTTGGAGGCCCTCGAAACGTTGCGCGCGGCCCGCCGGGTGAAGCAGGCGGCGCAGGGAGACGAGCGGCTTGTCCTGATCACGGGTGAATCGCCCGACCTGGAGATGTACGGCGAAAGCGTGGCCCAGCAGCTGCAAACCCATGCGCTCGGGCATTACATGACGGACTCGCCGGCCGGAGAGCTGGAGGCGGAGGATGTGCGCGGCTTCCTGGTCCTCTATGGGGCGAGTAAGGCGGAATGGGTCCGGGACCGCCTCCGCATTATCCGCACGCTTCCAAAGACGCGGCTGAAAGATCTGCGGGTCGGCGTTTATTTTTGCCCGCCGCCGCCAGATCCGGCCGTCCGCCGGCTCCTGTTCGACATGCCTTCTTTCCAAAAGATTCGCTGGGACGATCAGTCATCGCTCAAGGCCTTCGCGACCGCCGTTTCCCAGTAGTCACCATGCCCGAGCCCGCGAACGACGAGTGCCCGTATCCAGGATTGCGCGCTTATTTGACGCGTGAGCGGGATTGGTATTTTGGTCGCGAAGAGCATGTGGACGCGATGTTGTCGCGCCTGGAGGAAAGCCGCTTCCTCGCTGTGGTCGGTTCGAGCGGCTCGGGAAAATCGTCGCTCGTTTTCGCCGGATTGATTCCGGCTTTGATCGAAGGTCAGCTGGCCGGCTCGCGCCATGATGCCGATGGCCGGCCGGCGCCCTGGAGTATTATTTGTTTCAATCCAGGGAACGATCCGCTTGCCGAGTTGGCGGCTGCGATCGTGCAAGCGGCGCCGAAAAAGGACGACCCGCATCTGGCCGGATATGTTCGGGCCGCGTTGGAATCCGGCGGCGGATTAGTTGAGGCGCTCAAAGTCGCGGGCGTGATCGACCCGGAGCGTGAGACGCTGGTCTATGCGGATCAGTTCGAAGAGCTTTTCCGTTTTGGCGAAAAGGCCTCGCGCGCCGCGCAGGAAAACGCTCTTCGCTTCGCGCGGCTTTTCGTCGACGCAGCGGAACAGACGGAAGTCCGCTTGCACATCCTCCTTTCGATGCGCTCGGAATTCATCGGCCAGTGCGAAGCGTTTCCGGGCCTGCCTGAGATTGTGAGCCGCAGTCAATTCCTCGCTCCGCGCCTTAGTCGCAAACAACTCGAGCGCTCCTTGAGTTGTCCGGCCGCGGCGGTGGGATGGAAAGTCGCGGCCGATGCCCTCACCGCCGTGTTGAACGATTGCGGAAATTCTCCCGACCAACTTCCGCTGGCCCAGCACATCCTCCGGCGCATGTGGAAGCGGGCTGCGCTCGCGCACCGCCGGGAGTTGACGCTCGAGGATTACAATACCGAAGGGGGCGTCCGAAAATCGATTGCCGAGCATGGGAAAGACATTCTCAACGAACTTCCGCAGCCCGCGGGCACCGAGGTAACGCGCATCCTGTTCATGGCCCTGTGCGAACAGCGGGAAGACGGGCCGCTCGTTCGCCGTTTGAGCACCCGTGCGGAAATCGAGGCCATCGCCGGCGCCAACAGCGCGCTCGTGCCGAAAGTCATCGCGGTTTTTGCGAGCGATGATCCCGGGTTCATCCAGGAAGACGATGGCTGGCTCGATGTGAGGCATGAAGCTGTTCTGCGGCAATGGCCGTTGATCAGCGAATGGCGCAGCCTCGAAGGCGAATCCGAGACCTGGCTCCATGAACTCTCGCAGGCCGCCAAAGATTACGGGGAAGAATCCGACAAGATGGAGCTCTGGCACGGCAACGACCTGCGCGAAGCCGAAATATGGTTCGCCCGAGAGAAACCGTCGGAGGCCTGGGCCATTCGGCATTCAGTCAAAAACTGGGAAGCCTCCGTTCGGTTTCTCGAGCTCAGCCGGCAGACGGCGGCTGACTTGGAAGAAGAGAAGAAAAGGGACGCGATCAAGATTCGGAGAGCAAAAGAACGGCGCCAGAATCTCTTGCTCACCGCCACCGGCGGCACTGCCCTCGCGTTATTCGTCATCGGATTGGTCATGGCTAATCTCTGGAAAAATGCTGCGAACAGCAGACAACAGGCGGAGGCCGCTGCCATCAGCATCGGGGCGGCGGCGACAGATATTGTGGCGAGCGGCAAAGCGGCGCTTTCCGACGCCGAGCAGCGGGCCGCGAAGCTCATCGCTGCGATTCGGCAGGCGGGCGACGGCCCGGCGCCAAGCCCGGAAGCGACCGATGGTTTACTCAACGCGAGAACCGCCTCGGAAAGTGCGGCCAAAGCGATTGAAAACCTGGCGACCGCTTGTGAGAAAGCCGTCGGCGATCGCGGCGAAGTCAGGCAACTAAGCGAATTGGTTGAGACACTGAAGGGACAGGCCCGCGAAGTCCGCCAGCGTCACGACGCGCTCAAGAAAAGTGCCGACGCGTGGGATGCCGTGAAGGATTCAATCGGCTTGCGGCTGAATCACGCGGAGGAAATGCTGGGCCAGTTAGGCGGAATAGCCGCACCGGAAGCCGCCGTCGTCACCGCTAAAGAGAAGGAGATTTCAGCCGCGGCGACGGATCTCAAGGTGATTGGTGGAATTCAGCAAGCGGCCTTCGCATTCGGATTCGAAGGCGCCAATTACAAACTGTTCGCCGATCGCATCGCCAAGATCGAGACAACGCTCAACCTTCTTCGAAAAACTCAGGTTAGTACAAGCAACCCGAGCCTCACTGAAATCAGCCCGGAACAAGCCATCGCCCTAAAACACACCGGCAAAGTGAACCGCGTCCGCTTCGGACCGATGCCGGACAAACTCCCGTTGATTGCCTCCGCTTGCGAGGATCGCAGCATCTGGATTTGGAGAGTGGATGGCAAACTCCGAACGAAGATCCCCACTTCGAGTGCCGTGAACGATATTGCCTTCAGTCCCGGGGGTGATGCCGTTGCCATGGCCAGCGACGGGAAGACGGTGCGCGTCGTCCGCGGACTCGGGCTTCTCAGTCTGAAGGAAGGATCGGATTTCACAGCCACCGATTTCAACCAACACAAAGATTCAATCACCGATGTCGAATTCAGCCACGGTGGGGAGCGAATTGCCTCCGCCAGTGCCGATCGCACGGTTCGGGTTTTCGATTCGCGCTCCATGGCCCAACTTTTCAACAGCCAGCCGTTGCCCGGCATCGTCACGGCGGTGCAGTTCCATCGCGGCGATAATCTGGTCGTCAGCGGCTGCGATGATGGCGGGGTGCGCCTTCACACCATCGACTATCCTGAAACTCAACTTCTCGGCACCATGGGAGCGCCGGCCCGCCGTCCGGAGTTTAGTTACGACGGCAAACTTGTCATTGCGGCCAGCGGAGATAAGACGGCGCGCGTCTGGCCGATCGTCGGCCCACGCGAGTTGGTGAAAGTCGAGCATCCGGCCGCGGTCACGCAAGCGACCTTTCGCCCTCTCATCGACGCCAAAGGCTACACTTTCGTCACCGGCGCCACGAATGGCGAAGTGCGCTTTGTGAGTGTGACCGATGTCACAGCCACCTCCGCCGCGACCAAAGTAAAAGTTCTGGAAGCCCATCACCCTGGTCCGGTGGTGTCGGCTACCTGGAGCGCCGATGGCCGGCTTCTGGCCACCGTTGGCGGGGGAGAAACCATAATTTGGGAAATATCGACCGATCTTCCCTGGCCTCGTGCGCGTTTGATCAATCTGGGCGAAACCTCCCGCGCGGAGTTTTCATCGGATTCGAAATCGCTGGTTACTTATGGCGGCAGTGACACCGCCTACGTCTGGGACTTGAGCAAGATGACGCCCTCTTCGGCCTACTGATAAAGCCGAGCGGACAGCGCGAACATCCCACTTGTTCGACGAGGGCGATCTCCGATACGCTTTCGGCGCATGATCTCGACACGTCTTCTCTTCGCGGCGATTTCCGTTTCCCTTCTGGCGAACACGCAGTTGCTGGCCAACGGCGGCGCGTGGCAGACCGGAGTACCCGAAACGGGCAACGGCGCCGCCTCGGACCAGAAGAAGGCGACGGACGTGACGATCGAGGAGGAGAAGCTGACGATTGACCTCCACCAGGAATTCGCGGCGGTCGAGGTGCGTTACCGGATGAAGAACACCGGACCGCAGGTCGAGCAGGATTTCTTTTTTCCCATGGAACGCTGGACTGCGTCGGAGTCGGAGACGGGAGATGGTGAGAATACCAAGACGGACCTGGAGAGTTATGAGATTGCCGCGGATGGGACGGAGCTGAAGTCGGCGAATGTCGATGCGAAGGGAGTGGAGAAACCGAAGCCGGTGGTGGACGAGCGCTGGGGCGAGTTTTCGCCGGCGAAGCGGCTTTGGAAGAAATCGCGGATTCCGTTCGCGCGCGGCCAAACCCGCGAAATCGTGATCCGCTATCGCTCGCCCTACGCGGGCTCGGAGGGCGGCGTCTCAGACGATTCGTACTCCAGCGATGCGGTGTTGCAGTATTCGCTTTCGCCCGCGGCTACATGGAAAGGTCCGATTGGAACGGGAAGGATCACGATCAACCTGCTCCATCCGCGACCGGAAGAAGTCGTGATCTCCAAGCCAAAGGAGCGTTTCAAGAAAATCAACGCCACTCAGTTTCAATGGGATTTTCGCGACCTGAAGCCAACGCTCGCGGACGATATCAAGATAATCGCGCACCCGGCTTCCGAATCCTATTATGCCCGCCGCGATGAGCCGGCGGAGACGCCGGAGACGACGGACACGACGGACACGACGGACACGACGGAGCGTAACTTCCACGCCAGTTACGTCGTCCAAGGCAACCGATACTTCCTGGAGCACACTGACTACGACGCAATCGCCACCTCCACGTTGAAGCCGAACGGGGAGCGGAAATATGACGTCGCGAATATTCAGGGGTTCGGAGACCAGGCTTGGGTGGAAGGAGTGGAAGGTGATGGTGTCGGCGAAAGTATTACGCTGACGGTTCGCCGGCCGCTGCCACTCGACTCGATTAATATCATGCCGGGTTATCATTCCCTGGAGAACCCCACTCTTTGGACGAAGAACAATCGCGTGGCGGAATTGGAGGTGACCCTGAACGGCGAACACACTTTCGCGGTGACGATTCCGGACGAAAAATTCATGAAGGTTTATCCGATGCCGGTGAGGGACTATTCGAAACCGGTCCAAACGGTGAAGCTCACGATCAAGCGTGTTCATCGCGGCACCGCGGCGCGCGATACCTGCATTTCTTCTGTTGAACTGCGGGGCAAGCTTTCGGAGAAACCGAAAATTCAGCCGGCCCGGTGACGCTTCGTCTGCTGGGATTTTTTCTCGCCCTCGCGTTTGCGCGCGGGGCGCTGGGGGTTTCTCCGGCGCTGCCCATCTATATAGAAGACAGCCACGCCGGCTCGTTCTATTGGCTCGCGCAGCATCTCGATCTCGATGAGGAAATCACGCTCATTCATTTCGACGCGCACAGCGACGCCTCGGCCATCTTCGATTCGGACAAACTTCGCGAGCGACTGAGACGCGTCGTTTCAGTGGAGGAGCGGCGGGAACTGCTGGAGCGCTGGCGACAGGCCGGGGCGGTCCAATGTTTCAATTGGATTGAGCCGTTGATGCCTGCGCCGTTTTCGAATCTGATCTGGGTGCCCAAGGAGAAATTAAGAAAGCCCGCGGCCGGAGCGTTGGAGAAGACAGCGATCGAATACCTCGATGGCCAACTGGAAGCGTCACCACGGTCGGCCGGTTCCTTGGCAAAACGCTGCCGTGTTCTCGGATTGGATGAGCTCAGCGCGAACATCAAGGATGGCACTCCAGTCGTCATTACAATCGACCTCGATTATTTTGCGGAGGTCGAGGCCGGGGCGCGAGCGGCGGCGTTCGAGCGGATGTGGAAATTCGTTTCCGGTTGCCGCAACCTGCGTGCGGTTACGTTCGCGATCTCGCGCCCGTATTTGGTGAGTGACGAGCAGGCGGACGCTCTGGTGCGGCTGGCGCTGGCGGCATCGCTCTCGTTGCCCACGGCGCGAATTCAATTCGAGCCTTTCGAGAAAGTGGGGAATGATCGCTCGTTGCGCGCCCGGGAGTTGCGCGCGCAAAAACGCGACGTGCCGGCATTCAGCTTGACGAACGCCTCGGAAGAACTACGCGCGTTGCTTCTGGCAAATCGCGAACGAATTGCGGTTCAAAGCGATCCTCCGGCCTGGGAGAAACTTCTCGAGCAATGGGAGAGCGAAGCGCCCGCCATTCATCTTGCGGTCAAGAATCACGAGCCCTCGACCGACAACATTTGGCGCGTTCCGGTCTCAGAACCGGTCGAGGTTGAACTGCGCACGGAACCCTGGGATGCGGCGGTCTCGCGCGTGGAATGGATCGCCCTCACGCCGGAACATGTTCGCTGCAATCTCACAGCGGAACGGGCCGACGAGATCGGTTTCGCGAGCGGCGCGCCGCCGCGGCCGCGCTGGCGGGAAACGAAACTCCGCCAGGATGGCGGTTCATTGCCGATTGAGGCGTTGCGGACCTTCTTTGACAGAAAGACAGGGTGTGGCGCGATCCGATTGCAAGCGCGCGTCGAGATAAACCATCACATTCGTGAGACACCGGCGATCGAGGTCCGCCGCTTGGCCGGTTCGGGCTTTCGGGCCGCGTTGACGGAGCAATTTGGGCTGCCCTACCTGTTCGGCAGCGGGGAACTGCGCGATGGCACGAACACTGGTCCCGAAACTAGCTGGGGTGCGGATTGCGCAAACTTTCTTGTTTACGCGCTGCGCCGGCAGGGCCGGCAGATGCCGTGGTGCAATCCCCGGCAGCTCAGAAAATATCTTGAGCCGGTGAGGCTGAAGACCGGAGCCGGCGAGGCGAAATTCGGTGACGAAGACGCGGCCGAGGGTCTGGTCATTCATTTCGGAAATCACGTGGCCGCGTTGCTGGAGGATCGGCCGCCCCTCGGCACCCTCGATGCCACCGACGTGGTGGCGCATCAACTCGAGGGCGTGCCGGAAATGCTTTCGTTAGGCGAACTCCTCGCGAAACGAAACAACCCGCGTTTCGATCTCCTGCGGGTGACGCAGCGCCAGCCTCGGCCCGATCTGGTCGTGGGAGGCGATGTGATGCTGGGCCGGACCGTGGGCGAGCAGATCCAGGCGGGAGCGGATCCATTCGCCGGCATTCGCAGGTACCTGGACCAGGCTGCGTGGAAATTCGTAAACCTCGAATGCGTTATCTCCGCCAAAGGGCTAGCGACAGCCGGAAAGCAGCACTGCTTCCGTGCTCCGGCCGAGGCGACAGGTGTGCTCATCGCCGTCGGGATCAATGCGGTGGGTCTGGCCAATAATCACGCGGAAGATTTCGGCAGCGAGGCGCTCATCGATTCGATCAGACATTTGCAGGCGAACAACATCGTGGCGGTGGGCGCGGCGGAAACGGCGGACGGTGCCTACGCCCCGCAGTTTTTCACCACCGGCGATGGACGAAGCGCAGCGCTCCTCGCGCTAACCGATGTCGAGAATGAATTCAGCGCGAAGGGAGGGATTGTGGCGACCGCCTCGAATCGGGAGCGGATCGCGCGCGCTGTGGCGGAAGCCCGGGCCCGCGCGGATTTCGTTTTCTGCCTGGTCCACTGGGGCGATGAGAACACCAGGAGGGTGAGTGAACCGCAGCGCTCCCTGGCGCGCTGGTTGATTGATCAGGGCGTGGACGCCGTGGCCGGTTGCCATTCCCATTCCATTCAGCCGCTCGATTTTTACCACGCTCGCCCGGTGGTTTATTCGCTGGGCAATCTTGTCTTCGACGGCGCTCCGAACCTGGAAAGCTGGAATCGGGGAGAGCTTCTTGAAGTCGGCCTCGGCGGCCGCGGCCGCGAGTCTTCGATTCGCCTGATTCCAGTGAGACTCGATGCCCGTGGATTCCCGCAGGTCACCTCGGAGGCGGAAGAGGCCCTGACCAGAAACGGCGCCGACGGATATTTGCGTTAAGCGCGCGCGGGCCGGCTGGGCTTTTTGCGGTGGCCCACCATTTCGCTTTGCATGGTGCGGGCATCGACGCGCGTGAGGTCTTTCTCGACGCCGCGTTTGAGCAGCGGACGGTGAGGGATTTCGCAAAGATATTCCGCGATGAACCAGATATTTTTTTCTGTGGTTGCCCAGTGAAGACGATCGAACCGGGCCAGGTTTACCGGGCGCGAATACCGCCGGAGCGTGCGCTCGCCGCGCAGATTGAAGTAGGTATTGAAATAGCTCAAGGCCAGCTCGCGCAAGGTGCGGTAAACCGGCTCTCGATAACGGCACCCGGCGAAATTGGATTTGGCGATGGCGCCCCAGTGCCCGCGCGATTTGAAAATCGCGATAACGTGGTCGGTGTCGTTATCCGCCTCGAGATCCCAAATGAGCGGAGGAAATCCGAGCACGCGCAGAGCTGCCGCCGCGAAGATTGCGCCCTCGAGGCAATGCGCTGTTTTTTCGCGGAGCACCATGCGCGGAGACCAGGCCGTTCCCGCCAGGTGGTAAGGAATGTCGTCGAGGTAATGCTGGATGCCGGCCGGCGTCTTCAGTGCACGTAACCGGCGGAGCTCCAAGGGCGTGAAATCAAGATCCAAAGCTTTCGTAAGTTTCTAACTACCAATGAGCGAACATTTCAGGTGGTGCGTCCGATCACAACCCCAAGTGTAACATTCGACTGATTTGCTGAATATAGAACTCGCCCAACCTTCGATTGGTTTCCGGAGCAACCACAGGCGGATTTTTCAAAGGTTTTCGTGGGTACGGTAGGCGGTGATAGTTCTACGCATCTTTGAGACCAGTGACTTCCAGACATGTTGATTTCAGACTGGTCCTGAGCCCGAACCGGTAAAGTTTAGAACCTCAATACCGGCAGCGCCGAGGTGTCTCGTTAATGACCCCCTTATCGCGAACGAAGCTTCTTAGCGTGCCCGTGTCATCGTCCATTCTTCATGTAGATAAGACATGTCGTCTTGTCCCGGTATATTCCGGGATAATGTGCGACATCTCAACGTACTTGCCGAAAGCTCGATGATCTCGTCTACCACAACTGCGTCAGAAGACGCCTCTTTTAGCACCCCGTTAACCACGATCAACGGACGCCACGTCGTAATCAGCTTACCACTCTCAATACGCCACCGTCCCTTCATCTGCCCCATCGTCCACGTTCCGTCCAACTGATAGGTCGTCTTATGACGGGAACTGCGCCAACTTCCGGCGAGCTGGCGCGAAAGTTCCGCATCACCCATCGGTCTTTGGATGGATTTTGCCGGCGAGGCTGTTGCATTCGGGACTGGCGATTCGTTGCCATCGAATTTTTGCGAAATCTCCGCCAAAACCGGAGCCGGAATATTGCAGAGCGTGCCGATATATTCCAATTGCATGACGGCAACCTCGTTTCCGTGTTTGACCCCTTTGATATAAAACCCAGACCTTCGAGAGCTTCCTGACACAACAAACCATGTCGGTTTGAGAACTTTGTAGTCTATCGACTTCCCGCTGCCTTGGGGGGCGACCTCCTTAATGCATGTTTCATAGACGTTTTTCACTGAATCGCGCGAAGCTCGGAAGACAACATCCGCGCAGCCTTGAACGGAATTAAGATGATCGGTTTTTTCGTCGGCCAACCGCGCTGCCGCATCCGGAAAAAATGCGGTGGGCAGGAGCACATTTAGCCCAATCTTCGCGACATACACACGAGCTAGTTTTTCATTGCTTGGCTGGGTGACGGGGGTTTGGGATTGCGAGGTTTCGACCACAGAGCTTGCCGTTGGTGCGGCGGAGGCCTGAATTGTTGGGACCGCATTCGATTGCGGTGCTCGCGTGGCAGTTGGGGATGGTCGTTCGCTTTGGTTGGCCTGACGCTTTTTTGTCTCCGCCTTGGCTCGCGTTGCGGCTCCCTCGCGCTCGTCCGGGGCGTCTACGGTGATGCGGTACTCAACAAATTGAAGGCCCGCTCCGTTTTCAGTAATTAGCTCGCCGCCCGTAAGCGATACGATCTTTAGCGTCAATGGGCCGGGTTCGGGGTACCAAGCGGGGAAATCCTTGCCCAAGTCTGGATAGACAATTGTTAAGACGTGGCCTTCCAATCTCCAAGTCATCCCGTCCACTTTCAGGCCAGTTTGAGCAAAGGTGTGATCAGGAAAGTACTCGATCATGTGACGCGGGCCTTGCCATTTACCCATCAATCGGGATTCCAACGTCGGCTCAGGCGTTGGTGCCGTTTTCGTGGCTGGCTGAGGAGTGCGGGACGCCTGCGCCTCCGGAAGCTGTGCCGGGATCGATTTGCTTTGCTCAGGACTGACAGGAGGAGGCGACGGAGCCGGGCTAGAATGTGGTGTGGCGGTTGCCGCCAGCGTCTTGTCATTTTCCACTGTTCGTTCACGCTCTGTGCGCTCAGTCGAGCCCGATGCAACGAAGCGCCATAGGGCGAAAACGGCCAGAGAACAGACCAGAATAGACCCGCACCAAATAGCGATGGTTCGGCGACGGTCACCCCATGCAGCGGCGGATTGCCCCGAGTCAGAAACATTCGTTTGGGTGCGCGGGCGTGCACCACTCAACGCCCTGCGAATCCCAACAATGAGTCGGTCTGTATGGCTGTGAAAATCTATTCCACTATCAAGCGGCAAGGCATTTCGATAGGCCAGCGCTGCTATATCCGGGGGTAGTTTTTCGGCCTTTGGCATCGGTGTTTCATCGACCAACAGGGGTATGACCGGAATGCCCCGGTTTAGCGCATACGCGATTTCCAATCGGACGAAATCCGCTGGATCGTCGATCCTGCGAGAGCCGCCTTGTTCGCCCAACCAGTCCGGCCCGATCACGGCAATGACCAGATGTGCGCGCTCGATTGTCTGCTTTATTTGTTCGCGAAAATCGACTCCGGCTGGAATCGAATCGAAATCCATGAAGACATTTCGTTTTCCAAACTTCGCCTGTAGCCGGTCATAAAGCCGACCGGCGATGGGCAACGAATCGTCCCTTCGATACGAGATTGCGATCATGGGTAGGCCGGAACAGCCGCAGCGTAAGAACTATTCCGAAGCGTTGTAAAGCACCCGAACGCACACGCCCGGGCGATCAGACCGCGGAGTCTGCCCGGAAGACGCAAATCGCGCCGAGTCCAAACGCCCTCAAAATGTGGCGCGTGACGCGCTCCACCAGTCGAACTGTTCTTATCCCGGTTTCGCAATGCACAAAAGCGGCCGAGCGTCTCGATTCAAAGAGCGGGTCATATTGGCGGAAGGGCAGGGATTATCCAAAGCTTTGCTTTGGCTCTGGAGAGTGATCCCGCAAAAGCGGGATTGGAACCCTGGCGCGTGACGCGCCCCGCCAGTCGAACTGCGTTCTCATCCCGGTTTCGCGACGCATAAAAGCTGCCGAGCGCGTCGTTTCAAAAAGCGGGTCATATTGGCGGAAGGGCAGGGATTCGAACCCTGGGTGAGTTTAACCCCACGCTCGATTTCGAGTCGAGTGCCTTAAACCGGACTCAGCCACCCTTCCTGTTGCTGTTCCCAACTGCGTTCGAGTGTGCGCGAGAATGGAAACCCGCGCAAGCGGCTATCGGATCGCCGGGCCATTCGAAACGCATCGCCGCCGGACCATTTGGTGGCGATTTGGAGCGCCAGAAGGGCTCCAAAGAGGGGCGTTTTCGTGGTAAGTGCCTGTGGACCAGAGGGAGAAAAATGTTACAAATTTATTCTTGCCGTCGAGCAGTTTTCCACCGCATGTTGTAGGTCCGCTAGAACGGCTCCACCAGTAATTGTTGTTGGCTGCAATTAACCGCAATTCACAACTTATTGGCCGGGCTGTTCACTATTATTCTCGTCTATTCGCAACCCTTAACCGCCTCAGCCGCCATGATCCAACTCAAACCCGGAATTCACCCTTCCTCGCTCAATCGTCCACGGAAATCGTCAATTCGGACCAAGAATCGCGCGAGTAAAAAGAAGAGCCGGGGCTTGCGTTTCGAGCGTGTGTTCAGCGACGCGAATGTCGCCCCGTTCGACCAGATCGATTGGGAACGGCGCACGGCGGAGATCACGGACGACAGCGGCAAGGTGATTTTCAAGCAGGAAAACATTGAGGTGCCGAAGGGTTGGAGCGCTCTCGCGACGAAGATCGCGGTCTCCAAGTATTTCTATGGCGATATCGCGAACGGAACCGACCCGCACAAAGGTGGCCGCGAGACGTCCGTGCGCCAGCTCGTGCACCGGGTGACGCGAACCATCGCGGATTGGGGCATCGCGGACGGATATTTCGCGAACGCGGATGAGGCGGAAACTTTTTACGACGAGCTGACCTGGCTTTGCGTGAACCAGCATGGCGCATTCAATTCGCCGGTCTGGTTCAACGTCGGCCTGCACCATCAATATGGCGTCGGCCGGGGCGCGGGGCTGGGGAACTATTTTTACAATCGCGAAACCGGCCAGGCCGAACGCGCGGCGACGCAGTACGAATATCCGCAAGGCAGTGCCTGCTTCATCCAGAGCGTGGAGGACACGATGGAAGACATCATGCGTCTGGCGATGAGCGAGGCGATGCTCTTTAAATACGGCAGCGGCACGGGCAGCGATCTTTCCTCGCTCCGGAGCACGCGGGAGAAATTGAGCGGCGGCGGGAAACCGAGCGGGCCGCTTTCGTTCCTGAAAGTCTACGACCAGGTCGCGAACGTCGTGAAAAGCGGGGGCAAGACGCGGCGCGCCGCAAAGATGAACACGCTCAAGGACTGGCACCCGGACATCGAGGAATTCATCGACGCGAAACAGAAAGAGGAAAAGAAAGCGTGGGCCCTGATCGAACAAGGCTACGACGGAAGTTACAACGGCGATGCCTACGGCTCGGTCATGTATCAGAATGAAAACCTGAGCGTGCGGGTGAGCGACGAATTCATGGATGCCGCGGTGGAAGATCGCGAATGGTGGACGCGGACCGTGCGGGACGGAAAACCGTGCGAACGCAAAGAGGCGCGGGGACTGTTGCGCAAAATCGCGGAAGGCACATTCATCTGCGGCGATCCAGGGATGCAATTCGACTCCACCATTCACAAGTGGCACACCTGCAAGGGCACGGACCGGCAGAATTCCACGAACCCCTGCTCGGAATATCTCTTCCTCGATAACACGGCGTGCAATCTCGCCTCGCTCAACCTGATGAAGTTCAAGGGCGAGGACGGAGTCTTCGACGTCGAGCGCTTCAAAGCGGCGGCGCGCGTCTACATCACGGCCCAGGAGATTTTGGTCGATAACGCGAGCTACCCGATCAAGGAAATCGCGGAGAACTCCCATATTTTCCGCACGCTTGGGCTCGGTTACGCGAACCTGGGATCGCTCATCATGAGCTACGGCTACGGTTACGACAGCGTGGAAGGGCGCGCCATTTGCGGCGCGATCACCTCGATCATGACGGGCGAAGCGTACGAACAAAGCGCGGAGATGGCGCGGGTGATGGGACCGTTTCCCGGTTATCGGGATGCGCGGTGCAGCGGCGTCCCCAAGCCGGTGGCGAAGAATAACGTCGCGCCAATGCAGGAAGTGATTGAACTCCATCGCTCGTCCGTGAGTGAGATCGCGGCGAACGAGGAATTCGCCTATTTAAAGAAAGAAGCGGCCAAAGTCTGGGATAGCGCTTCGGAACTCGGCAAGCGGTACGGCTATCGCAACGCGCAGGTCACCGTTCTCGCGCCCACCGGCACGATCAGTTTCTTGATGGATTGCGACACGACCGGGATCGAGCCCGACATCGCGCTCGTGAAATACAAACTGCTCGCGGGCGGCGGCATGTTGAAGATCGTGAACCAGACGGTGACGCCGGCGCTGGAAAAACTCGGATACAATTCCGAAGAGATCGAGCGCATCATCGCGCACATCGACGCCTTCGACACGATCGAGGACGTGGCGGATTCAGACGGCTCGACCATTTCTTCCGGACTGAAACCGGAGCATATCGCGATCTTCGATTGCGCGTTCAAGGCCTACAAAGGTGAGCGCAGTCTCGGCTATATGGCGCACCTCCGAATGATGGCGGCGGCGCAGCCGTTCCTGAGCGGCGCGATTTCGAAGACGGTGAACATGCCGGAGACGGCGACCGTCGACGAAATCATGAATACGTATATCGAAGGCTGGCGGCTTGGTTTGAAAGCGATCGCGATCTATCGCGACGGCTCGAAGCGTTCCGCGCCCTTGAATACGCGCAAGACGAAAGACATGGGTGGGATGGATCACGAAGTGGTGGCCACGCTCGATCGCGGCGAATTGGAAACCAGAATTATCGAGCTCGACGAGGAGGTTGCGTCGTTGCGCGGCCGGCTCGACCAGCCCACCCGCCATCGGATGCCGGACACGCGCATGTCGTTGACGCACCGGTTCGAGATCGCGGGCCACGAAGGCTACATCACGGTCGGGTTATATGAGGACGGCCAGCCGGGCGAACTCTTCATCACCATGTCGAAGGAAGGCAGCACGATCGGCGGGTTAATGGACACGGTCGGCACGCTCACCTCCATCGCGCTCCAATATGGAGTTCCGCTGCAGAGCCTGGTGAAGAAATTTGCCTATCAACGCTTCGAGCCGAGCGGGTTCACAAAAAACCCCGATATCCGGAACGCGACCAGCATCACCGATTACGTGTTCCGCTGGCTCGGGTGCCAGTTCATCCAGGGGTACAAGGAAGCGACTTCACCGAACCGCGGCCAAAGCGAGCTGCCGATGAAGGAGATTCCGGAGATGGAAAAAAAGGCGATCAATCGCCCCGTTTCCGATCTGCCCCGGACGGCCGAGAAGGAATTGATCGACGTGATCACGAACCACGCGCCGAATGAAGGCAATCCGCACGTCACGAGCAACGGCCACACTCATGCCCAACGCGTGCAGGAAGCGCTCGGCAACATGTTCATGGATATTCTCTGCTCGCACTGCGGCAGCGACAAGGTCGTGCGCGCGGGGGCCTGCGGTGTTTGCACGGAGTGCGGCACGAGCCAGGGATGCAGTTAAGGCAAGACGGGCGTATGCTCGTTGGGCCGCGCCGCGGCGCCTTATGCAATTGGAAATCTTTACGCTCTGCGACGCGGCGACGGAACACGCCGGTAAACTGAATATTATCGGGACGTTTGACGCCTTGCGGGCGCTCGAAGCGCCGATAGCGCACCCGCAATGCGCCATCGCCGGCCGGCTCCGTTTCGAACCCATCGAGGAAGGCGATCACCGGGTCAGCCTGACCTTCGCGGATGAAGATGGGAACATCGTGATGCCGAAGTTCGACTCGACGCTCGCGGTCACTTTTGCGCCGGGCCTGCGCACCGTCACTTCCCATTTTGTCATGGTCATTCAGCAGATTCGGCTGCCCAAGTTCGGCGAATATACGATTGATTTGGCGGTGGACGGCCGTCAGCTCGGTTCGCTCCCCCTTTACGTTTCGAAGGTCGAACAGGTGGCCGGATAAATTATCGGTTGTCAGCCGGGGTAGAATCCACGATTTAGTGGCGCGCATTCGCGCCGTCAGAGTCCCGCTTTTCGCCAAGCCCCGCTTGGCGCAAGACCGGAACTGACCTTAAAGCGTATTAACGACCGGAGTTTATGAACGAAGTAGAAATCCAGCGACAAAAAGAAATTAAGGAAGCAGAGGAGCTGCTTTTTACCGGGCCACAGGCGCTGGGATTCGCCAAGGGCCTGTTCCTCGGGCGCTTCGTCGCCGATTGGGCCATGCCATATCCACGCGTGTCCGCCGCGCAGCAGGACGAGCTCGATAAGTCGCTCGTCGAGGTCCGCGAGTTCCTCGATCAGAATCTGGATCCGGTCGCGATTGATCGCACCGCGGATATTCCGCAACACGTGATCGACGGATTGGCCCGGGTCGGAGTGCTCGGGATGACCGCGCCGAAGGAGTACGGTGGCCGTGGATTTTCCCAGCGGGCTTACTGCGAAATCCTCCAGGAAATTGGAGCGCGCTGCGCTTCGACCTCCGTTTTTACGAACGCGCACCATTCCATCGGCATTCGCGCGTTGCTTCTTTTTGGCACTCGAGAGCAAAAACAGAAATGGTTGCCACCGCTGGTGAGCGGCCAGCAACTGGCAGCTTTCGCGCTCACGGAAAAAGAAGCGGGCTCGGATGCCGCCAACGTCCAGACGCGGGCGGAGCCAAGTCCAGACGGGACCCACTACATTTTGAACGGGGAGAAGCGCTACATCACGAACGCTTCGATCGCGCAGGTCTTGACGGTCATGGCCCGGACGCCGGTTCCGGGTTCGGACAAGACTGCGATCACCGCGTTCCTGGTCACTCCCGACATGCCGGGATTTACGATGCTCGAGCCACGCATGGAAAAAGTTGGCATTCGCGGGACGGCAACCGGGCGGTTTGCCATGAATGACATGGCAGTGCCGAAGGAAAACATCCTGGGGCCGCTCGGGAAAGGATTGAAGGTCGCTCTCACGGTTCTGGATTTCGGCCGCACTACTTTCGGGGCCTGCTGCACGGGCGCGGCGAAAACTTGTCTGCGTCTTGCGGTCGAACACGCGAACACGCGCCGGCAATTCAAGAAGACTCTCGGAGATTTCGATCTCGTGAAAAAGAAGATCGGGCGAATGGCGGCCGATATTTACGCGATGGAAGCGATGACGGCGGTGACGGCTTCGCTGATCGATCGCGGGCTCGAGGATTACATGATCGAAACGGCGATGTTGAAAGTCTTCACGACGGATCGCCTCTGGGAAGCGGTCAACGATGCCTTTCAGATTCACGGCGGCTCGGCGTATTTCAACGATTCGCCGCTCGAACGAATGCTGCGCGACGCGCGCATCAACCAAATCGGCGAAGGCAGCAACGAAGTGCTCACGTCCTTTATCGCGCTGGTTGGAATGCGCGGACCCGGCATGGAATTCAAGGAGATTTACGACACAATGTTCCAGCCGTCCCGAGGCTTGGGGAAAGCGTGGACGGCGGGAATGAATCGCCTCGGGGCCGCGGTGAAAGTTCCAAGCGTGCCAGTGAAGAGTGAGAGCCTGCGCGCGCAAGCCTCGCAGCTCGGCCGCTTGATCTGGCGTTTTAATTTGAGCGTGAACCGGGCCCTGATCACCTATCGCGAGCCAGTCATGGACATGCAGTTGATCCAGGAGCGGATCGCAGGCGCGGCGATGGAGATGTTCGCTTCGGCGTGTGTCATCAGTCATTTGGATGCGGAACTGCAAGGCGTGGCAAAAAATGGCGTGGCCACCCCCGGCAGCCGCCAGGCCGCCGACCTTTTCCTGCGCCAATCGTTTCATCGCATCCGCCGCTTCCTCGGCGAACTGACGGATAACGATGACAAGGCGTTATTGGCGACGGCCAATTCGGTGCTGGGCAAGAGCGACGCCGCTGGCTTAAACGGCCGCTGATCCAGCGCCGTCAGACACGTCGGACTGGCGCAATTCTAGCTCCCAGGGCCGCATGCGTCTCGCGGAGCTGGAACCTGACGGGCCGGATCGGATTGATCTGGGCGGCAAGCGGCTGCTCATTTTCATCGTTGCCTACAATGCGGAAACGACGATCGAAAAGGTCCTCAGCCGCATTCCACAGAGCCTGCAGGGCGGCGACGTCGAGATTCTGATCATCGACGATTTTTCCAAGGACGACACTTTCGTCAACGGCCTGCGCTATCAGCAGCGCGATTCAGCCTTCAAGATTACGGTCCTCCGGACACCGGAAAACCAGGGATACGGCGGGAACCAGAAGCTTGGTTACCGTTACGCGATCGACAACGGCTTCGATATCGTGGCGCTCGTGCATGGGGACGGCCAGTACGCGCCGGAAAAATTGCCCATGTTGCTCGGGCCCCTGGCCCGCAACAAGGCCGACGCCGTTTTCGGGTCGCGCATGATCGACAAACGGGCGGCGAGAAAGGGCGGAATGCCAGTCTACAAATGGATCGGCAATCAGGTCCTGACCGCGTTTCAAAACCGGATGTTGGGCACGAAACTCTCGGAGTTTCATACCGGTTACCGGCTTTATTCGACCGCGGCCCTGGCGCAGATTCCGTTCGAGAAGAACACGAACGATTTCCATTTCGACACGGAGATCATCATCCAATTTGTGCTCCGGAAACTCCGGATCGCGGAATTGCCGATCCCGACGTTTTATGGCGACGAGGTCTGCCACGTGAATGGGATGAAGTATGCGTGGGATGTCCTTAAGTCGACGATCAAAGCCCGCCTCTGCGGAATCCACCTTTTTTATGATCGGAAGTTCGACGTCGACCCGGAGATCGGGTGCCACAGCGAAAAGCTCGCCTTTCCTTCATCGCAAACTTTTGCGGTCGAAGCGTGCGCTCCCGGCAAAAGGGTTCTGCAACTTGGGATCGGCCATGCCAATGTCGCGGCCGAACTAAGACGGCGCGACTGCCGCGTCACCGTCATCGATTTTGGCGCGAGCGAACTGGTGGAGGACCCGGAGACGATTCGTTCCGCCGCCAGCCCAGGCCTGCCGCCGGATCTTCCGGGCTACGATCAGATCCTCCTCATGGACTTGGTCGAGCATTTGCACGACCCGGAAAATTTCATGGACTCGTTGCGGAAACAGACGGCCGGCCGGCGGCCGGAGGTCATCATTACGACGGCGAACGTGGCGTTTTTCGTCACGCGCATCATGCTGATGCTCGGTCAGTTCAACTACAGCCGGAAAGGCATTCTGGGGATCGGTCACAGGCGTTTGTTCACCTTCAAGTCGTTGCGCGCTTTGCTGGAACAGGCGGGCTACGAAATCCTGGAGGCGCGCGGTGTTCCAGCGCCATTCCCGCTGGCCATCGGGACAAACTTCTGGAGCAGTGCCTTCCTGAAGGCGAACCAGCTGTTGTTGAAGATTTCGCGCGGACTCTTCGCTTACCAGGTTTGTATTCGGGCGCGGGCGCTCCCGGATTCACGCCACTTGCTGAGGGAAACGATCTCGGGCAGCGCGAAGCTGCGTTCGCAACTCCTCGGTCGCGTCGCGTAATTTTGATCATCGTTTCGATTGTGTGAAGCCCCAAGGAGCGGCGGTTTTCAACCGCCGACCTAGAACAACGGCGGTTTCAAACCGCCGCTCCTTGATCTCAGTTCCTTCCGTTACCGCACCGGCGCGGACTTGAGAATGTGCAAGGCGCGGAGCAGTCCTTCGGGGACAAGTTCGTAGAGGGGAAATTGGACGAAGAGGATAAGGTACTGCCGCAGCTCGACGACGCAGATGAGGCTGACTGCCCCCCAAAGAATCAGGGTTCGATAGCGCTGTAATCCCGTGCTGAAAGCAACGATTTGGCCGAAGGCGAGGAACCGCATCGGCATGTCCCACATGTTCGCGTAACGCAGGTTCATTCCGTACTTGAGGTTGCACATGACGAGGTAGCTCGCGGTGATAAAAACGAAGAGGAAGAGTTCCGGCTTTTGCGAGCGATCGAGACGAAACGCCGCGCCGAGTGCCAGGAGCAGGACCAGAGGACTGACCAAAAGCAGATCGACCAGATAGCGATGCCACGGTCCGTCTCCGGTCAGGATGGCGTAAGCGAGTTGATAATTCTTGCTGACCGAGAGCTGATACGTTGTGCGCAAGGTCTCGAGGCCGCCGGCGAGGAAAACGAGCACCACAAAACCAAGCAAGGGCCCGACAATCGTACAGAGCAAAAGCTCGCGGGTCACCACGCCGAACGCGAGCCAGCGATTCACCGTCATAATGACCAGCAAGGCGACGAAGACAAAAAACGCATTCTCTTTCGTCAGGACCAGGCAGCAGAGACCCAAAACGTAGGCGGCGAGGCGCGGCCAACTCCCCGCCGTCCGCAGATTCTCCCAGAGCAGGCAGAGACAAAAGAGCGCCCAAAAAGTAAAGAAGCCGTCGACGAGGGCATGCTGCGACATGTGGATCTGTGTCGGCGCGAAGCTCATGAGCGCCGCGACGCCCAAAGCCCAGATTGGGCCTTTCAAGCGCCAGGCAAAAAAAGTGGAGAGCAGCAGCGTCAGGATGCTGAAAAGGGAAGCGACATCATGCAGAGCCTCTAATGCTTCGGTGCCGAAAATCTGATGCCAGAGATAAGCTGAGAAGATGTAGAGAAAGCGAACCGGCGGAAGAATTGAGCCGGTTAGTTTTTGTTGAACTTCAATGTAGTGATCGACAATTTCGGAATATGAGGTCAGGCCTCCGGCGATGAGGCTATCGACGTATCCGCGGTACAAAGCCTCGTCGAATCCGATGCCATCAAACTTCGGTGCGGGATGAAGCGCCGCGAGCTGAGGGAGCGGGGCGTTCGCCCCCGAGAAAATCGGAGCGGGGATCCTGAGAAAAACGCCAATCGTCAGGACGAGGCACAATGCGACCAGATAAGATCGCTGACCGGTTGACGATTCGGATTTCATGTCGGGAAGACTCTAGTAATTCAACGGGAAAGACAATGCGCGGTGCAGGTTCCGGACCGTAGCGCGTTCACCCAGGCAAGACAGCGCCCACTGGCACGACCACTGCTCTGAAAATGGGATCATGCCCACTGTCGCGCTCAGATCGCCCGCCACGCAAGGTTTCACGGTTCTGCGGAGTTCGCCGGAAATGTTCCGGGAAATCCAAAAATGCCGGGTTTGCGGGAATCGAGATCTCGCTCCCGTCCTCTCCCTGGGCGAACAGTATCTAACAGGAGTGTTCCCGAGTATTCGAGAAGCCGCGCCGAGCCGAGGCCCTCTCGAGCTGGTCGCTTGCAACACCGCCGGTAACCAAAAGGCCTGTGGCCTGGTCCAGCTCCGCCAGTCCTACAATCTGGAGGAAATGTACGGCGAGAACTACGGTTACCGGTCGTCTCTGAATCAGGCGATGGTGAACCACCTCGGAACGAAGGTGTATCAACTGCTCGATCGTTATCCCCTCCAGAAAGGGGATCTGGTCCTCGACATCGGCAGCAACGACGGGACCCTGCTCTCGTTTTATCCGCCGGAAAATCTCACCGTGGTGGGTATCGATCCCACGGCCCAGAAATTCGCCTCCTTCTATCGAAAACACATTTCAGTAATCCCCGATTTCTTCTCCGCGGAATTGTTCCGAGAGAAATTTGGGACACGGCGAGCGCGGATCGTCACATCGATTTCGATGTTCTATGACCTGGAGAACCCGCTCAGTTTCATGGAGGACGTGACTTCGATCCTGGAGAAGGACGGAATCTGGCACTTCGAGATGAGCTACCTGCCGGCCATGGTCCGGACCATGGGGTACGACACCATTTGCCACGAGCACCTGGAGTACTATTCGCTGCGCCAGATCAAATGGATGACCGCGCGGTGCGGACTCAAGATTTTGAATGTGGATTTCAACGAAACCAATGGAGGAAGCTTTGCGATTACGGTGGCCCGGCAGTCTTCCTCGCATCCTGAGAATACGGCCCAACTTGAACGGTTGCTCCGCGATGAGGAAACGCGAGGGCTAAGCACCGTGGCGCAACATCGCGCTTTCGCGGAGGCGGTGACCGACCACAAAGAGGAACTCCTTAATTTGTTGCAGACCCTGAAGGAACAGAAGCGCACCGTGCTTGGCTACGGAGCTTCGACCAAGGGGAACGTTCTTCTGCAGCACTGCGGAATCACTCCTGAATTGCTTCCGGCGATTGCCGAAGTGAACAAGGAAAAATTTGGGTGCTTCACTCCGGGCACAAATATCCCCATCATTTCCGAGCTGGAAGCGCATGCGATGAAGCCCGATTACCTTCTCGTCCTGCCCTGGCATTTTCGAGAGAACATCATCCAGCGGGAAAGTGCCTTCCTGAAGCGCGGGGGAAAGATGATTTTCCCATTGCCGGCGATTGAAATCGTCGGCGCCTGAGCCGCCGTGCGAAGCGCGCTCATCATCGGCGCGGGCGGACAGGATGGCCGCCTTCTGGCGCGATTGCTCCTGGATCGCGACTACGCGGTGCGAGGCTGGATCCGCAGTGAACCGGCGGCGCCATCTCCCTGCGAATGCAAATTCGTCGATCTCCTTGAGCCTGCCGAGGTTGAGGCCGAACTGCGGAAATCACCGCCGGATGAAATCTATTACCTGGCCGCGTTTCATCATGCGACGGAAGATGTGATCGCTTTGTCGGCCGCGGAATTATTGCGGCGCAGCTTTGATGTGCACGTCCTCGGGCTGCTGAATGTGCTTCAAGCCATGGAGGAATGCTGTCCTCGGACGCGACTGTTTTACGCGGCCTCTTCACACGTCTTCGGCACACCGGATTCGGAATGGCAGAACGAGGAAACGCCCCTTGCACCCAACTCAGCATACGGGATCTCCAAGGTGGCCGGTCTGCAATGTTGTCAGCTCTACCGCCGGGAGAAGGGCATTTTTGCCGCGACGGGGATCCTGTTTAATCACGAGTCCTCATTGCGCAAGCCGTCGTTCCTTTCCCAAAAAATCGTGCGAGGCGTGTGGCAGGCGCACAGTGATCCGGCTTACAGGCTGAAGCTCGGAGACCTGGGGGCGCGCGTCGATTGGGGTTACGCACCGGATTACGTCGAGGCCATATTCCGTATTGTGCAGTTACCGGAGGCGAGTGACTTCGTCGTCTCTTCCGGGGAGCTGCATACGGTAGGCCAGTTCGCGGACGCAGCCTTCGCGGTGCTCGGCCTGGATTGGCGTCAGCATGTGGAGACGGACGCCCGTTTGCTGAACAAGGTGTCTCATCCTCTGCGCGGTGATTCCACCAGGCTTCGCGACGCCACCGGATGGTCACCGAGCGTGACCTTTGCCGAAATGGTCGGGCGTCTGGTGTATGAGGCAGAAGCGAAGCCTCAAATTGACCTGACCTCGTGATTTGCGATCCGGTCATTGCTCCCGCGGCCCCGACGGAGAAGCTGAGGTTGGATTCCGAATTCCGCAGGCGAGAGGAGCGTCCGCCTAAGGAACGGAAGAACGGCCCGTTCGGAAGACCTGCCTTCGCTTTTCTCGTCCTGGCGCTCCCGGCGCTGTGGGTTGGCTGGTTGGTTTACCGCTATGGAGTGGATACGCCCTGGGGAGATGAATGGGACAGCACGCGGCTGCTCGTCGAAAAGATGCAGACAGGCACACTGGGCTTGGGCGACTTTTTCGCCTTCCATAACGAACATCGGATTTTCTTCCCGCGCGTGCTCACGTTCGCTCTCGCGCTGGTCACCCACTGGAATGTGCGCGCGGAGCTTCTAATGATCTGGCTTCTCGCTTGTGTCTGCTCGTTGAACCTTTGGCGCGTAGCCCAGATCACCGGCTGGAGGAATTCCCACACCCGCCATTGGCTCCTTCTGGGGACCAACGTCCTGCTCTTTTCGCCCATGCAATGGGAAAACTTGCTTTGGGGCTTTCAGATCGGGTTCTTTTTGCCGCTCGCGACCATGACCGCATGTCTTTGGGTTGCGCCTTCGCTCCGGCGGCCCTTCGACTTTCTTGCGACGATGTCCCTCTGTCTCATCAGCACTTTCTCAATCGCGAGCGGCTTCGCTTCCTGGTTTCTGACGGCACCGCTTCTTCTGCGGTGGAATGGCAAGGCGCGGGCGCGCGGCGAGAAAACCTGGTGGTTGACCTGGGTTGCCGTCGGAATCGTCAGTATCGGTTGCTACTTCAATGGATTTGCCCGGCCCGCCGCGCACCCGGGCGCAATGGCAGCGGTCGAGCACCCGCTTCGGGCGATCCACTTTATTCTTGCTTATCTTGGTACTCCCTTCTCTGGCGCGGCGCCGAATGCGTCTTCGATTGCATTGGGGGCCGGTGCGGCGCTGTTGATTCTTTTTGCCGCCGGCCTTCTCTACCTTTGGCGCTGGCGACGGGACCACACGCTGCTGGCACATTCGTTGCCTTGGGTTTCGCTGGGCGGTTGGGCGTTGGTCAACGCGTTTCTCACGATGATCGGACGGCTTGGCTTTGGAACCATCGCGGCGACCCTGCCGCGCTATGTTTCCTTCGCCATCATGCTGCCGATCGGGTTGCTCTTTCTCGTTCCGATTATCTTCGGACACTGGCGCGAACAATCCGTTGTCGGCGCGAATCAATCTCGCGTGGGCTGGGGTCTTGCCATCCTGGCGGCAGCGCTTTCCCTCCTCGTCTTGAACGGGACAATCAAGTCTTTGGAATCGTGGCCGCGTTTTCGGCACAGTCGCCTGACGGGCAAAGCTCTGCTCCTCTTGATCAACGTAGTCGATGAACCGCAGGCTTTGGTCCGTTGCGTGCACTGGAACAGTCCATCGCTGAAAGGTTGGACGAATACTCTGGACCGTTTGGGCTATCTTCGCCCCGGGCTCGTGCGGTCGAGGCACATTCGTGAGATTGCGTCCGGCTCGGAACCGGGGACGGTGGGTGAATTCGAGGAGATACGCAGGAACCCTGATGGCGCGTTTACGGCGAGCGGGTGGGCCATTTTACCGGATAGTCATCGCACAGCGGATGCCGTCCTTCTGACCTATGACGATACCGATGGGGATCCGATAATTTTTGCACTGGCTGAGGTGAAAGCCACCCGCGCCGACGTGAGCCGGCGCCTCAATGACCCGGCATACTTTCGCAGTGGCTGGGTGAAGCCATTGAAGGTGGGACAAATCCCAGGAAATTCGCACTTGATCCGGGCCTGGAGCTTCGATGCCGAAAATTGCCGGGCCTTCCAAGTCGGCGCTGCCTCCCTGGAACCGCCGAAAGCTGCTCCATAAAGCAGACGGTGGCATGTCCAGTGCTCAAAGGCAGCTGTATGCCCCACGCATCCAAGACGCTCATCCTTATTCCGACCTACAATGAGGCCGGGAACGCCGAGCGGCTCTGCCGGGAGTTAAGCGCGCTCGAACTCGGAGCGGACATTCTCTTTTGTGACGATGGCTCACCCGATGGGACCGGTGAGATCGTAGATGAGTTGGCGCGGGAGTTTTCGCACGTGCGTGCGATTCACCGCTCCGGCAAACTCGGAATCGGCAGCGCTCATCAGGAAGGCATTCGCTATGCCTATGCCCACGGTTACGAAACGCTGGTGACAATGGATTGCGACTTCACCCACCAACCGGTGGATGTGGCGCGATTGCTGAAGATCGCGCATTCCAGCGGCCAATCCATCTGCATTGGTTCGCGCTATATGAAACGCGACAGCCTGCCTGGTTGGAACCCGATGCGCCGCTCGCTGACCTATCTGGGTCATTTTCTAACGGTCAACCTCCTGCAACTGCCCCAGGACGCGACCGGAGCTCTGCGCGTTTACCAGCTCGACGCCATTCCTCAGGAACTTTTCAACCGAGTGCGCTCCTGTGGCTATTCATTCTTTTTCGAGAGTCTGTTCGTCTTGCATCGCAATGGTTTTGCCATCGAAGAAATGCCCATCGCGTTGCCGGCTCGCACGTATGGGAGCTCGAAGATGTGCTTGCGCGAGACAGTGCGAAGCGCCTCGCGTCTGCTCAAGCTTTACTGGGCGGGTGTTCGTCATCCTGAGAGCTTTTTGCTCGCGTCGCCCCTGCCGCCTATCCTCGCCGCCGAATTACCTCTCGTGGATCCTCAAGGCTGGGACACCTACTGGACTCGCGGCCAGGAGAAGAGCCGGCGCGCTTATTCTTTTGTCGCCAGCGTTTATCGGCGGCTCGCGATCCGGCGCAACCTGAACTATTTCATTCACAAGCATTTTCTGCCGGGCGCGCAGCTCCTTCACGCCGGTTGCGGTTCTGGCCAGGTGGATTCTGAGCTCTCCCGCGAAATGCGCATCACAGCAGTGGATATTTCTCTGCCCGCACTGGAGTCCTACCGGCGCAACAATCCGAGCGCCGAGGCTGTTCGGCACGGCGATATTCTGCATTTGGACGATGTGGCCGGCGGCAGTTTTGATGGAGCGTATAACCTGGGTGTGGTCGAGCATTTTACCCAGGATCAAATCGTTCAGATCCTGCGCGAGATGGGCCGCACCGTGAAGCCCGGGGGCAAGGTGGTCATCTTTTGGCCGCACCGGCGGGCGACCAGCGTCTTTGTGCTCAAGGTGATTCACCGTGTTCTCGATTTCTTCCGCCAGGGCGGTCCTCAAGTGCGCCTGCACCCGCCCGAAATTTCTCTGCTCAAATCACGCGACCAGGCGCGGGAAGTAGTGGAACGGGCAGGATTCAATTTGGTGGAATATTACTTTGGGATGCGTGACCTACTCGTTCAGGCGGTCGTCGTCGGCTGCAAACGGTGAACGCATCATTGTTGGGCACGCCGACCAGCGCAGCGGGCGGAGAAGTGGGACCACTCGAGGCCGCGTTGCCTTCGCCTCTGCTCGCGGGGGAGAAAGATGGAATGGCGCGTTGCTGGAGTTGGATAAGCCGACTCGAATGGCCTCTCGTTTTCCTGACCGCCTTGCTGGCGCTTGCTCTCCACCTTCGATTCGTCAGTCACGTGGGCGGACTCTGGCGGGACGAGGCCAATAGCGTTCATCTGGCGACGTTGCCCCGCTTCGGGGAGGTGTTGAGTTTCCTCGATTACGATTCATTTCCCATCCTGTTTTTTGCAGTTCTCCGGAGTTGGCTAGGGATGTTTGGGCCTGATAACGACGCCGCCCTGCGCGCTCTCGGCGGCATCGTTGGGCTCGCGGTGTTGGGAGCTCTTTGGCTCAACTCCAGAGCCTTTGGAATCCGCTGGCCGGTGCTTTCGCTGGCGCTCATCGGATTGAATCCGATGCTCATCCGTTACGGCGACTCAACGCGGGCCTACGGCCTGGGAATTCTTCTGATGCTTCTCACGTTCCGCAGCTTCTGGCGTCTGGTTGATAAGCCTGCACGTCCAAGTGCCGGGCGCGTCCTGGCCGCCACGATGCTGGCACTCCTCAGCGTCCAGTGTTTGTATTACAACTCCGTCCTTTTGCTGGCTATCGCCGCGGGTGCTGTTGCCGTGGCCGCGCGAAGACGAGCGTGGCCAACCGCGGGCATCGTCCTGGGGATTGGCGTTCTGGCCGCTGCATCGCTTTTGCCGTATGTGCCGATGATGCGCCGGATGGGCGATTGGACGTTCATGGTGAGTTATCCGGCGGACTTTGCCTGGCTCTGGAAACGAATCGGCGAGGTGCTCGGTGCGCCGGATCCTTTGGGCATCTGGTTGTGGCTGGGTCTTTTTGTGGTGGGCGTTGGAGTCGCCGCCGGCCTGGCCGCATCACATTTTTTCCGTGGTCTTGCTCGACGGCAGATTGGCGCCGCAGAGGCGAAATCGAACCGCGATCAATCTCGCGGTCTCCCGGATGCAGTGCTCTTCGCTGCGGTCGCACTGGTCGTTGGCGTCATCGGATACGCGGCGTTTCTCAGGATGCTGCATTACTACACCCAGCCTTGGTACTACATTACGCTCGTGGCCTTTGGTGCCTGCGCCCTGGACGTCTTATTCGGCGTCTGGTCCACCTCGGCGAACCAGAGAGTTCTTCCTTTGCTCTTGCGGAGTAGCCGACTGGCGGCTGGGCTTGCGCTGCTGTGCGTTGCGGGATTGCCGGATTGGGAGGAAATGCCAGTCCGCCACACGAACGTGGACTTGGTTGCCGCTCGGATCCAGCCTTTGGCCGCCAGCGGCGATGTGATTCTGGTTCCTCGCTGGGAATGCGCTATTCCCCTGGCTCGGTATTATCGGGGGCCAGCAGAAATAATTAGTCTGCCGCCGATCAACGATCACCGTTTCCATCGCTACGACCTCGTCTTGCGCCAGATGATGACGCCCGACCCGCTTCGTCCGGTCCTGGCGCGTCTGGAGGAGGTCCTGCAATCCGGGCATCGCGTTTTCATTGCCGGCACGCTCGCCATTCCTAATCCCGGCCAATCTTTGCTGGTTCTGCCGCCAGCTTATCGAGACGCAGCGGGAACCTGGCACGGCGGCGCCTATGGCAATATTTGGGAGCTCCAGGCCGGAGAGTTTCTGCACGCCCACGCTGTGCGAGGCGGGCTCCTCGACGTTCCGATTCCCGGCAAGGCTCGGGTGCAAGAATTCGAAGATCTCGAGCTTGCGGTCGCGGAAGGCTGGCGTTAAGCACGCGGTGCCGCAGCCTTCGCCTTAGCGCGATTGCAATTGGTACAGGTAAGGCACGCGCTGAACCAACTTGAAGTGCGCCTGCAGTTCAGCCAGGACCTTCGCTTCGCTTTGGTCCATAAAGCTTGACTCGAAGAAAACTGGCGTGCCGGCCGCGACTTCCCTGGCCAGTTCATCCATGCGCTCGCTCGCGACAAACCGGACCGCTTCTTCCGCGTGTGGGCGAATCAAGGCAACAGCCCGATCATCGTCCCAGCGGAGCAAGCGGAGGCGCGGATCGTCCACGCGTTTCCTGACCAGGAGCGCCGAGGCGTATTCAATATTGCGCGAGAGTGGAACAATCCGGCGCGACGATCCGAAGGCTGCCAGGCGCGCGAGATAAACGGGGTCGATGGCGGAAATAACGATGGCATTCTCGGGCGTGTTTTCTCGCACTCTCTCGGCGGCGACTCGACGGAGGGGGACTGGCGCAGGCGCGGCGATTCGGGCGGCCACCGCCAGCAAGAGCGCAGCCGGCAAGAGTAGTTTGGCAATGGTTTCCATCCCAGGACCGGGCAAGAGCGCCAGGATTGAACCAGCCAGGACGGCGGTCCCCGCCAGGAGCGGGATATGAAAACGGTCGTCCGGGTAAAAATAGAAAAGGTGAAAGAGGAGCATGGGCCCGGTTGTCAGAACGAAGAAAATCGCGGCTTCCTGGAGCGAGCGTTGGGAGTCAGCAAGGGCGGCAGGTCGTAGCTTTCTGGCCAGCAGCCAGGCGCCGACGCAAATGAGCAACAGGAACGGGAATCCGCTGGCGCCAATTTCTCCCAGATTCATTCGGAGAAACGAGAGCGAAAATATCATCGTGGGGTAATCCATCGGCACCGGGACCCAAAATTTGTAACCATTGCGGAGCGGAGAGCCGAACGTTGCGGCGTTGTAGGCGAACGTGGCCGCCGCTGCTGCGGCCATTGGCGCGATCAACCCTAGTCCTCGAAGAAAAACCCCCTTCCGTTGTCGAAGCATTACGAACGCAAACGGCAGCAGCATCGCGGCAAAGACTGGCCGAAAGAGCGTCGTTATCGCCACCAGAACGCCTGCGCCAAAGTAAAGAAGTGTCGATTGGGGTCTCGCTCGGATACGCAGATAGACCAGACAAGTGCCTAGCATGAGAGCCGTGCACGGGACATCAATCATCACCTGGGTAGCCCAGCGGCTGTAGGATGGGAGAATGAGCACGCCGAGTGCGGCCAGCACTCCGCCCGCAATGGAGCTGATGCGTTTTCCAATCGCGTAGGCGAAACCAACACCGGTTACGGCGAACAGCGTGATCGGCAAGATGGCATTGCCTGGCTCGTGTCCGAACACCACATACGCGGGCAAAAAGACGAGCACGGGAAACCACGGTGGATAACGCGGCGGCAATCCCCGGCCCTCGACCATGATCTCATAGCGGCCGGTTTCGAGAAACTGCAGCGGCGCAAGCGCATATTCCACTGTGTCGGGGGGGACTTCGAGATTCGATGCACTGTAGGGTGTGCGATAAAACCAAACTGCCGCGATGAGGAGCAGTGCCGGAAGGGGCCATGATCGGCTGGAGCCCAACGGAAAAAAGGAGCGATTCATGGGCGCGTCGGTCGATCTCCGCGTGAAGTTGTCGATACTCTCCTCGATCGCGCTCGCGTTCAAGAGTCGTTTCGCTGGTGATCCGGCCGTTTTTTACCGTCGTTCTCACCCGGCTGACGGGGTCTTGGCGTAGCTCCTGCTCCCAAAAGAGCGATGTCTGCTCCGGCACCCTTCTGTTCGAGCCTGTACGAGGATCTGGCGGGTCAGCCGCCGTCCTTGCGCATCTTGCCGGCGCCGAAGGTCCCGACTTTGCTGGAACGTCACCTCGATAAGCTCCGCAACTTCTATGATGCCGCGCCAACGACCCCCACCGCGGGAGGCCGGTTTTATCGAAAATTGCTTGGTGTCTATTATCGGAATCTGATCCCGGCGGGAGCGAGCGTCTTAGAGATCGGCTGTGGCGCAGGAAACCTGCTCGAATTGCTGCCGAATCGCGATGTCGTGGGCATCGATCTATCGGAAATCCAGATCGCCGCGGCCCGAGCTCGATTGCCGCACGGGGAATTCCATGCCATGGCGGGCGAGAACCTGCAGCTCGGGCGCACGTTCGATTTTGTCATCCTTTCGGAAACGCTCAATTTCGCCGCCGACGTGCAGAAAGTTCTCGAAAACGCTCACTCGGTTTCCCATCGCCGAACCCGCCTGATCCTGAATTTTCACAGCTCGCTCTGGCGTCCGCTTCTGGGACTCGGGACGGCGGTCGGCCTCCGGGCTGCGCATCCGCCTTGCAATTGGTTAAGCGCAACGGACATGCGCAACATGCTTTCGCTGGCTGGCTGGGATGTGATCAAGCAACAGGGCCGGTTGCTGATGACGCTGCCCTGCCTTGGCCTGGAAAAAATCGTCAATCGCTTCTTCGCACCTCTTCTTTCGCAGCTCGCTCTGACCGTCTTTCAGATTGCCCGGCCGACCCAAAAGCCGCATGGCGAGAAAACAGTCTCGGTCGTCATTCCCGCGCGGAACGAGGCGGGAAATATTGAAGAAGCGGTGCGGCGCCTCCCCCGTCTGGGCAAGCACACCGAGATCATTTTCATCGAGGGACATTCGACGGATCACACCTGGGCGGAAATTGAGCGGATAAAGACGCAGTATCCCGACCTCGATATCAAGACGATGCGCCAGACCGGCAAAGGCAAAGGCAACGCGGTCCGCGAGGCGTTCGAGGCCGCGAGCGGGGAGATTCTGATGATCCTCGACGCCGATCTCACGGTGCCGCCCGAGGAGCTCGGCAAATTCTACGATGTTCTGGTTTGTGGGCGGGCTGATTTTGCCAACGGAGTCCGGCTTGTTTACCCGATGGAAGACAAGGCGATGCGCTTCTGCAACCTCTGCGCGAACAAGTTTTTCGGACTCGCTTTCAGCTGGGCGCTCGGGCAACCGATCAAGGACACGCTTTGCGGCACCAAAGTCCTGTTCAAAGAAGATTATGAGCGCATCGCGGCCAATCGCGCGCACTTTGGCGACTTCGATCCCTTCGGCGATTTCGATCTGATCTTCGGCGCGAACCACCTGCATCTCCGAATCGGTGACATCCCGATCCGCTATCGGGATCGCACCTACGGCGAAACCAACATCCAACGCTGGCGGCACGGCGTGCTGCTCCTGCGGATGCTTCTGCTCGCCATCGCGAAAATCAAATTGATTTAAGGCCGGTTGCGCACGAGCAAGTGCCTCGATGAGCTGCGCGCCAATCCTATTCCGGCGCGTGGACGAACGCCGAGCGGAATGATCTCGTCCCTGCTTTACAATTTGAATCACGCCGCTCTCTGGCGGCGCGAGATAGATGTTTGGGATCGGAGAATGCGTGCCGCCTCGCTGGACCGGCTCATTGCCCTCGGCCTGCATCGGCTTGGTTGGATGGGTCGCGATGAAGCGATCTTGTTGCGCAAACTCGTGAAGCCAGGCATGCAGGTTGTCGACGTGGGCGCCAATGTCGGCCTTTATTCACTCCTGCTTGCTCATCTGGTGGAGCCTGCCGGCTCAGTCCTGGCTTTTGAGCCCGAGCCGAATCTTTTCGCAATCCTGCGCGAGAATTGTGTGAGCAACCACGCGACGAACCTCGTTCTTTTCCAGTGCGCGCTTGGTCAAACGAAGGGGCCGGCTTCGTTTCACCGCTCGGCCTTCAACTCTGGAGACAATCGCCTGGGTCGCGCTTCGGCGGCGCATGATGCGGTGGAAGTGAAGGTCGAGCGCTTCGATGACCTTCAGCCCGACAGCAAACCCGACTTCGTGAAGATCGACGTTCAAGGTCATGAGCTGGCCGCGCTCTCCGGGATGGAGCGTGGTCTCTCTCGCAATCCGAACGTGCGGGTCTTCTTTGAGTTCTCGCCTGCGGCGCTGCGGAAAGCCGGAACCGCCCCAAACCTCCTGCTGGAATTCTTTCGCGAGCGGGGCTTCGAGCTTTACGAAACGGAGGGCGCACACCTGAAGAAGCTGCGGGATCCGCAGCTTCTCATCTCGGATTTGCGAGGCAGCCGATATACGAATCTTCTGGCCGCGCGCGAGGCGGTTAAAACCGATGATTGAAGCGTTCAGGAAGATCCCGGTTGCGAAGTTTTCCGGAGGTGTCGCGCTCGGTGGCACGTTCCTCATCATCTTTCTGCACGTCGTTTTTGGAATGCACGCCGGCGCCCTTTGGCGGGACGAGGTTAACAGTCTCGAGGTCGCGACGATGCGGACGCTTTCAGAAATGTGGTCCAACCTTTGTTTCGATTCGTTTCCGGCTCTGTTCTTCCTTGCTCTGCGGTTCGTGGCCGGAGTTCCGTCGACCGCGAGCGACGCCACTTTGCGCATGTTCGGCGTCTCGATCGGGCTGTTGATTTTGGGAGTAATTTGGCTGAACTCGCGCTGGCTGCGCCTCGGTTTTCCGCTCCTTTCACTCGCGTTGATCGGACTCAACCCGATGGTCATCCGATATGGGGACTCGATTCGTGCTTACGGTCTCGGCATTGCGCTGGCGCTTCTGGTCCTGGGGGCGATGTGGCGGCTCGTCGAGTCCTTCACGCCGGGCCGCGCGGTGTTCGCGGGGTTGAGCGCGGTGCTCAGCGTGCAGTGTCTCTACTACAACTCCATTCTCTTGCTGGCGGTCTGTCTCGGCGCCGCTGCGGTGACAATGCGCCGCCAGCAGCTCAAACAGACGTTCATCGTGTTTGCGATCGGTGGAGTTTCTGCTGCAACCCTGTGGCCATACGTGCCAACAATCCAGCGGGTCCACCTGTGGAACTTCATCTGGAAGGCGCCTTTCACTCCGGAAGAGTTGTGGCGGACCTTCGGGTCACGGCTGGAGATCGCAGTTTGGCTCATTCTCTTTGCCCTGGCGTTGCTCGCGGGCGCGTGGGCGCTGTGGCACCGTCAGCCCGCAGACGCGGAGGGCTCCGGAAGAAACGAGCGCGTCCTCTTCGGGCTTGTCACTCTCGTGATCGGGACGGCCGGCTACGCCGGATTTATCAGCGTTCTCGGGTATTTGACCCAGCCCTGGTATTACATCGCTTTCGCGGCCTTCGCCGCAACCTGCATCGAGATGGTGCTCGCTTCCATCGGGCCGAGGGAAAGATCGCTCTTCGCGCGCGCGGCTCTCGCTTGTGTGATCGTGAGCATCAGTGCTTATCCGGCCTGGCGAGCGCTGCATTTTCGACAAACCAACGTGGACGTCGTGGCGGCGCAGTTACAGACGGAGGCTGCACCCAACGACTTAATTCTGATTAATAGCTGGAATTACGGCATCGGCTTTCGCCGCTATTATCACGGGCTGGCGAAGTACGAGACAATCCCGCCAATCGAAGATCTCCGCTCGCATCGCGTCGATCTTCTGAAGGCGCAAATGATGGCACCAGCACCGATGGCTCCAGTGTTGCAACGGATGGACGAGACGTTGCGAAGTGGTCACACGATCTGGCTGATCGGAACTCTGAATTTCCTTCCGCCGGGAAAGGAACCGCAGCTCATTTCGCCCGGCTACGATGGCCCGAACGGCTGGGTCGGAGGGAATTTTTATGCGGCCTGGGCGGAGCAGGCCGGCTTTATTGTGCAAACTCACGCGCTCGATTTCAACCGCGTGCGTGTGCCCCTGGCGCAACCGGTCAGCCGCTATGAGAACCTGCCGCTGAGCGCCATCCGCGGGTGGCGCGGGGCTGTTGATGCGCCGAAACAATAGGGCGGAGCGCTATGGACGCGCCCGAATGGCGTCGAACAAGGCGCGAAATTCCGGCTGCTCAGGTTGAAGGCGAAGAGCGATTTGGATTTCTGACAGAGCGGTGGTCGGATCGCCGTTCTCCAACTCGGCTCGCGCCAGAAGATAGTGCGCCTTGGCGTCGGCCGGATCGGATTGGATTGAGGCCTGGAAGAATTTTATCGCCATTTCCCACCGGCGTTCTTCGAGGGCCAGCACGCCGAGATTATTCAACGCGCCTTTGTGTTTACCGTCCGCTTCCAGCGCCGCGCGATAAAAGGATTTCGCCCCGGTGGTATTGCCTTGCGCCAGGCGAAGGTTGCCGAGCGCGAAATTGGTTTCCGCATTGTCCGGTACATACGAATGGGCGCGTTGCAATTGAAGCTCGGCCAGCGGCAGGTTATTCGATTCGAGTGCCTGGCGGCCGGAGTTATAAGCTTCCATCGCCCAAAGGGACGGATCCTTGCGGGGCAAGGTAACGAGGACGGCCGCAGCCAAAAGAAGACCGAGATAAGCGGCAACGCTGCGATAGTTGCCTGAGGAACAGTTTTGCCAAAGCGCCCCCAAACCAAACGCGGCAAAGAGCAGGAGGCCGGGGGCCGCGGCAAGTCGATAACGTTCGGTGACGAAAACTGGCAGGACTGCAGCCAGGTGTAGAAGGATCGCGGCCGCGACCCAGCGCGAGGCCGGAAACGCCCTAAATGAAAGGAGAAAGCCCGGTAGAGCCAGCGCCGCCACGATTCCGAAATGCAGTCCGGGAAACAGGATCCGTTGTTGCCGCAGGTTCGTAATCACACTCACGTCGTCGTATTCGAACGCGTTCCAGAAGTTCCCGACCTTTCGGCACATCAATTTCAACCAGGCGCCGAAATTGGTGCTGATGTAGGCCCGGGCTTTAGCCGACCAGTAATCCGATACCTCAGAGCGCTTCAAACTTCTGCCTGCCGCGGCTTCCGCCAGGTCGATCGAATCCTTTAACATTGCAGCCTGTCCGGCGTGTAATCCGGGAAAATGCGGATACCCGGTGGCCTCCGGATTATTCCCGAGCCAGAAATTTATTCCGCTATGAGCCGACAAGAAGACCGGATCGCGGGCGACGGCCAGATTGTGAATCCAGCAAGGTGCTGTGCCTGCGCCGATGCCAAGGAAAAGCAGAGCAACGGCGGCGCCCTTGGCGACCCAGGGCGAGCGGGTGGCCGTGTCGAGTCGTGGTTTGAGCAGCAAAGCGGCCAGCACGAGCGGCACCAGAAAAAGAATCGTGGCAATGCCCGTGGCGGTGATTCCAATAAGGGCTCCATAAACGAGGCAACGAGCGAGATTGAAAGCGTGTTCTGCCTTGATGATTTGCCAAACCAGGAACCAGAACACGAAAACCAACCACGCGGTCGGCATCAGGATCACTGAATACGCCTGGGCGGGAACGAAGAATGCCCACCCGGCCGCAGCCAGGACGCCGACCGCATTTGCGTGAGGTCCGCTTGTTTCGCCGTCGGCGCGAAAGGCGCGAGTCGCGATTTTGTAGAGCAGGGTGGCCGTACCGGCGTCGAGACAGGCTTGGAGGAATCCCGGCACAAACGGGCTGAACCCAAAAATTTTGTAGAGAAATGCGAGGAGATAGGCGTAGAGCGGCAAGCCATAAAAGGCGAAATGGTCCGTGAACCGTCCATGCAGGATCTGTCGCGCCCAGTCATCGTAGAAGTGCATGTCGCCGCTGCTGGGAAGCAGAAAAGGCGACGAAGTCAGGCGCGCCAGGGCGATCAGGCGAATGAAAAAGACGCAGACAAAGACATAGTGGCCAAGGCGGGGTGAGCCCCGAAAGGCGCGGCCAAGACTCAGTCGCCGGGAAAGGAGTTGATTCCAGGCCATGCTAATTCCGGGAGATCTTTCTTCGCGGTGTCACTTTGAGTTCGCCCAGAGGCACAGGAGCAGAAAGCAAAATGGCCTGCGTATCAGGCTGGCCCGATTTCGCCGCCCAGACGCGCTTGGAGTTGTCGACGAAGAAAGCTTCGATTCCATAATTTCCTTCGGGAATTCCTTCTGCAGCCGAGAGGTGCCAGGTTTCCTCATGCGGCCCGTTGGTCGCTTCTGGCGCGCATAATCCTCTCGAAATGATGATTATCTCTCGATGATCGAGTGGCGTGAGTTTCAGGAACAACCACGGGAAAATCTCGCGGGGCTCTTGAAAGTTCCAGCTCATCTTGAGATCGATTCCTTCGCGGGTGAGTTCATCTGCTGACTTCGTAATCCCGGTAAGTGTCGTGCCGGTTCCCATGACAACGTTTCCACCGGAACTGGAACTCGAGGCCGGCAATGTCTCTGCCGGTTGCCCTTGCTGGAACAACGTCAGTTCATCGGCCGCACGCACCGTCCAGGCAGACCTCTGCAAGAACTCGTGCAACAATCGATCGCTGGACGGAATAACACGATCGTCGATCGTTTTCATCGCGGGATGATAGTAGCCTGCCACGGCGTCAAAGGTCGCGGAATCGTCGTAATCAATAAGAACGAAATCCGTCGGCGGTGGAGGTGAATAGGAGGAACGGCTCAGAGTCTTCAAGCCTTTCAGAACGTAATGCAACGAATAGAGATTCTCGCGCATGGCCAGATGTGACAGGTACGGAAGCGGCGCGAGAACGCTGGCCTCGGGCGAAATCTGATCGATAAACGCCTGCTTGCGATTGCGGGCCTGTTCTCCACGGAACCAATTCGTGGTTGTCGTGGCAATGCTGCTGGCGGGCCCGAGAATGACCTGGGCGGCGATGCACGCGACAATGACGAGGAAGGGAAACAAGCGTCGAATCGAAACCGGCACCGGTGTCCAGCGATCGATTCGCGCAGTGCCTTCGGCGAGCGCGATCCAAAATAAAGGGAGAAGGGGAGCGGCGTAATGAAAGTAAATCGTCCACTCCGAAGAACGCCAGGAGAGGAGATGTTGGAGGATGATCGGGGCGGCGATTAACAGCCAGCGCGGTCTCACGAGGGGCACCGCCAGAAATGGAAGGAGCAGAGCCCAAATCAGATTTCCTTGCGAGAGCGATTGCAAGAGCGCTCCGAAGAGCAGCCGCGGTTGCGTGATTGCTTTCAGCAAGATATCCCTCGCGGATGTTCCCAGGCGATCGTACAAAGCCAGATAATCAATGCTCCCCGAGTTCAGGGCAGGTGTAATCAGTTTCGCGCAGACGACAAACCACAAAACTGACACGGCCATTGGCCAGAGATACCAGGAGCGCAACTCAGCCAGAGGGCGTTTGCGCTCGAGGACGAGATGGACGGCGCAATAGGCAGCAATGAGCAAAGCCATGTTTTCCTTGCACGCCAGGACTGCGATCAGCCATCCCCAATGCGCGCGAAGCGAACTCCGCAACCGGGCTTCCAGCATGAGGAGAAGAAACGGCGCAGTGAACGCCTCCGGGTGGAATTCATGGAGCGCGACGTAGCCGGTGGCGGGTGTGAGCAAAATGGCGCCCCCCAGGAGGAGCGCCGTTCTTCGATCGAGGCCCAGGCGGAGTCCGATGCTGAAAGCGACCGGTCCCATTGAAGCCAGGGCGGCGTTTTGCACCAGGACGAAGACCAGTGGATGGCGGAAGACAAAGAAAAGGGGAGCAATGAGGAGGACGATCGGCTCAACATGATTTCCGAGAAGCGGGACACCTTCGACCGACACTTGGAACCGTCCGTGGATGAGTTGCCAGATGGCCTGGACGTAATACGCGAGATCAAACGTCCGGTACTCAAAGTTCGCCCAGCGGGCGTAAGACGCCGAGGTGAAAACGGCAAAAAAGATTAGAGCTATGGTGAGAATTGGCCCCTTGCCAGGATCAGCCGCGAGCCGCTTCGTCGTGGTCACCGCACATGCCTTAGCCCCGGAGGTCGCGGCAGACAAGCGTATCAGCAGGCGAAGTTAGATAATCTTCACTCCCCAGGCGCCGTGGACCCCTGGCGGGGCTATCCAAGACTTCCCGCAGCATTCCAGTAATTATGAAAACGACCCCCTTTGGCATCAACACTGCTTTAGAGAGGGACTAATCCGCGGTCGGTATCGTGGATCGCAGTCAAACCAAACAAGATAAACAAGAAAGCAAACATGTTAAACAAACTCAACAAACGCCGCGGGGGCTTCACCCTCGTGGAAATCATGATCGTAGTGGCGATCATCGCCTTGCTGGCAGCGATCGCGGTGCCTGGATTCCTCCGCGCCCGTAAACGTTCTCAAGCAAGCCGCATTATTAACGATCTGCGCTTGATCGACTCCGCTGTCGACCAATATGCGATCGAAACCAACAAGAAGAGCGGGGACCTTGTTCCAGTAAACGAATGGACCAAGTACCTCAAGGTCGGCACAAACCTTTACACGACCGGCAAAGACATCCTCGGTAACGATTACCTGGCTGTCTCGGTGGATACCCTGCCGAAAGTGCCAACGACCAGCAAGAACGCCCTCTCGGACGTGGTCGATAACACCTTCTGGTCCCCCTACCAGTAAGAATCTGACGATTCATTCTCCTGTCATTGGTTCGCCAGTGGCAGGGAATGAGTTGTGAGTAACCAAGACCAACCGTCCTGCCACCTTCCAGCTCGCACTAATAATAATACCAATAATAGAAAGACTCCTTCGGTTATGCTAAGAAAACTGACAACCAAACGCGCCGGCTTCACGCTGGTGGAAATCATGATTGTGGTGGCGATCATCGCGCTCTTGGCGGCGATTGCCGTCCCGGGATTCCTGCGGGCGCGCAAGCGTTCCCAGGCATCTAAAGTTCTCAACGATCTGCGCCTGATCAGTTCAGCGATGGATCAATACGCAATCGAGGCCTCGAAAAAGAGCAACGACCCGATTGAAGTGACTGACTGGACCAAGTACGTCAAGAAAGACACGGTGCTTTACGCCACCGGAGCCGATTTGTTCGGCGAGCCCTACGGCGCTCAAACTGTGGACTCGCTTCCCCACGTCTCATCTGTGACGAAGGACGCGCTTTCCGACGTGACGGATGATGCTTTCTGGTCGCCTTACAACTAAGACGACGTTCTGTTATCTCCAATGAAGAGCGTCCTTTCGGTAACGGAAGGGCGCTCTCTTGTTTTCATAGAGTCACTTAGACGGAAGTCTGGCCCTGATGCCTGAAACAGAAAACGCCGCGGGTCGAACGCCCATGCGACCCTTCCAAGCGTGGTGGGGAGCGCTTGCGACTTATGGCCAGCGCTCCTGGTTGCGGTGTCTCCTACTCGCTCTGTTTGGCGCGGGAGTTCACATACCCGCGCTTCAAGGACAGCTGATCTGGGATGACCTTTATCTGGCCCGGGACAACCCGTTTATTAAGAGTCCTCTGCTCGTCCTGGAGTCGTTCCGTCATTATCTTTTCCCCGATTCATACGCCGGACATTATCGGCCCCTCCAAAACGTTTCCTATATTTTCGACTACCTGATTTGGAATACCGAAAGTTATGGATACCACCTCTCCAATGTCCTCTGGCATGCAGGCAGCGGCATCTTGCTCTACTTCCTCCTCAAAGAACTTTTCCGCTCGTTTGGAACTAACTGGGTCGCGAAAAGTGGAGGCTCCCTCTCCGAACCGGTCGCAGCCAGGTTATCCACGGCAGCCTTCTTCTTCGCGCTTCTTTGGATAGTTCATCCGGTGCATAGTGCTGCCGTCGATTACATTTCAGGGCGCGCCGACAGCCTGGCGTTCTTTTTCTCCTGCGCCGGTTGGTTGCTTTACGTCCAGGCGCGCAAAATGCCTCGGCGCGTGCTCCGTGGCGGTCTCTATGGGCTCGCGATTCTATCCGGATTGCTCGCACTCTGTGCGCGCGAGAGCGGATGCCTTTGGATGCTCGTTTTTCTCCTCTACACTTTGTGTTTCGACGGGAAGCTTCAGCGCCGAGGAAAGGTGGCCGTCGTCGCGGCCTGCCTGGTGATTGTGGCGGCCTACGGCGGTCTGCGCCAGCTTCCCGAAAGTCGGGCACCGATCGCTGTTCCCGCGAGTTACGGACCAGGCACTCGAGCCGTCTTGATGCTGCGATCACTGGGCGATTACGGACGCTTGATGATTTTGCCTTGGAACCTGCACATGGAGCGGAGTGTCTCCGACCCTGTTTCTCTCATGAACCGGGATGGGTGGAGAGGTTCTATTCGACTCGAATACCTTTCCCTGGCCGGGGCAGCCTTGCTGGCGATATTTGCCGTGGGCGCCTTCCGGAAAGGAGCTGGACAGAAGGCGCGCATTTTTGGCGCGAGTTGGTTTTTGCTCACTTACCTTCCGATCTCAAATCTCTTCGAGCTCAATGCCACCGTCGCAGAGCATTGGCTTTACCTTCCAAGTGTGGGCTTTCTTATCTTCCTCGCCGGCGTTGTGTTCGAGTTGCCGGTGCATTTCCGAAGAGGCGCAGTCGCCCTGGCCTGCCTGGCAGTGGTGGCTCTGTGCGCGCGCAGCGCTGTCCGGAGCAGTGATTGGATCGACCCCGAAACCTTTTATCAGCGTACTTTCATCGCAGGTGGAAATAGCTGCCGCATCGGCGTCAACCTCGCGATGCTTTATTCAAAGCGAGGTGAGTACGGCAAGGCTGAGACGATTCTGCGAAAGGTGCTTCGGGTTTACCCGGATTATCCGGCCGCCCGTAATAATTTGGCGGAAGTGTCGTTTCGTCAGGGCAAGACAAAGGAAGCGGAGGCGATGTTCAATGCCGCCAGCACGACCGCTCCGGAGGATCGCCACGAGTATCCCCGAACGTGGCTTGCGGCACTCAACTTTGCCCATCTGCGGCATAGGGAGAAGGATGACGAGACCGCTCTGGCGGTGATGGAGAAGGCCCGCGTGGATTATCCGGGCGTTTGGGATCTGATCAGTTTTGAGGCAGAGGTGCTGCGGGAGAATCGTGGACCAGCCGCAGCCTTGCCGCTGGTGCAAGATTTCTCGCGCGACCATTGGTGGCACCTCGGCGCCTCGATCGCGCTCGGACGGCTCTTCTCCGAGATGGGGGATGTGGGGAAAGCCGAGGCGGCTTTTCGGCACGCCAGTTGGCTCGATGTGCATGATGCAGAGGCGTTGAATCTGATGGCCCTCTTGAGTGTTCGCCAAAACAAACTGGAAGACGCCTGCAAGACCCAACGCCGCGCCGTCTCTCGCCAGCCCGATGAACCGCGCCAATATCTGTTGCTCTCCGACATTCTCGTGAAGATGGGGCGAACTGACGAAGCGCACGCTGCCCTTGCCCAGGTCACGCGCTTAAAGGCAGCGGTGCAAACCGATCCGATCGTCAACTAGGTTCCCCGGACCGGTTCGCGCGAGCGGCGCCTCATGGTAGGCTCCGGCGCGATGCAGATCATTGTGCTTGGCGCTGGCGCGATCGGCAGCCTCTATGGCGCGAAACTCGCCGCTACGAACGACGTCATTCTCATCGGCCGTCCCGACCACGCGGCGGCGATTAATTCGAGCGGCCTGCGAATGGAAGGCGTCGAATCTGAGGTCGTGCGAATCCGCGCCGCTGGGGCGGTCACGCAGGTCAGCCCCGATACCCTCATTCTGTTGACAACGAAAGTGACGGCGACGGCTGCGGCGCTCGAGCCGATCGCCCCGTTGGTCCGCGACGACACGACAATTCTCTGTCTCCAGAACGGCCTCGGGAGCGAAGAAATCGCTCGCACCGCCGTGCAGGGAAAAGGTGTTGTTCTCCGCGGGATCACGCAATTCGGCGCGATTTTCGAAAAGCCCGGCGCAATCAAATACATGGCCGCTGGATCCACCGTCATCGAGCAGCATCCGCGGAGCGATCGTATCGATGGTGCGCTCACAGCCGCCGGCCTGCACTCCCGTATCTCCTCAAACATCGTCGCCGAGGTCTGGCACAAAACGGTGTTCAATTGTGTCGTCAATCCAATCACGGCAATGCTGGGCTGCGAAGTCGGCGGCATTGCTCAGCCTGGACTCGATCGAATCAAACAGCTGGTGATTGATGAATGCGTTGCTGTGGCTGTAACCCAAGGCGTCACTTTCGATGTCGACTTCATGCGCGAGATCAATGAGACCTTCGCGCCCTCGCGCAACATCGCTTCCATGCAGCAGGACTTGCTGCAAGGTCGACCGACGGAAATCGAGTTCATGAATGGCGCAGTGGCCACTTTGGGCGCCCAACATGGGGTGCCATGTCCGGTCAATTGCGCCCTCACCGCCATCATCAAGGCGATGGAAGCGCAGTCCTGTTCACTGCTCCCAGAGAAAATGTTCTAAGCGCAACCGGTTCAGACGCGACTTCGCCTCGTCACTGCGTGCTCCTCCCGCTGAAACGAGTTTTTGATAAACGACGGCGGCTGGCTGCCACTTCGAATCGTCCTCAAGGAGCCGCGCCGCGTTAAAGCCTGCTTTGTAATACCAAAAAAATTCCCGCTGCCGGTCCGGCCGGGTTTCGTCCTCAATGATTTTGTAGAAAGTCGCGAGCGCGTTATCCCGGTCGTCCAGTTTCTCGAGACAAATGCCCTTTTTGAAGAGCGCTTGATTGCGCCAATGCGGGGGAGCGTCCTTCTGGGTAGCGAGTTGATCATACGCTTCGATGGCGCGGGTATAATTCTCGCGCTCCGCCGCTCCTGATTCGTAGAGGATATCGCCCTTGCCGCACAACGCTTCCCGCTTCTCTTCCGGTCGCGCGGCTCCCTGCAAGACTTCATCGTAAAGTGTGGCGGCGTCCTGCGGCTTGCCGAGTTTGCGCTCGATGACGGCTTGCTCATTTCGCGCCGCCCATTTTAGGTCCCCGTTTTTTTTGACCACCTCGTCGAGTAAGACGAGCGCGCGGTCGAGCGATTGGGCGCCCATGCTTTGCATCGCGGATTTCGCCGCGAAAAAGAGGGCTTTCTCAGTGAAACCGGCCCGCGGATTTTCCTGCGCAAGAATTTGAAATTGCGTCTGCGCGTTGGGAAAATCTTGTTGCCGGTAATAGGTTTCCGCCAATTTCATCCGGACATCCGAAACGAGCGGCGACGCCGTATACTTTTGGAGAAACCGAGTGGCGAATCCGATTACCTTGGCCGGGTCCGCATTTGGGGTGGCGTCCTCGATCCAAATGATCAGATAATCGGCTCGTTCGCGGGCCGCATCGTTGGGTCCGTTTTCCGCGGCCTTCGCCAGATTTTTTCGCGCTGCCTCGAGGTTGGCAGGAGCGCCGTGAAACGCCAGCTCCGCCAGCGCGACCCATGCTTCGCCACCACGCTTGTGCTGGGGAAATTCTCGCAAAAACTTCTGGAGCGTCTCGCTCGCTTTGTTATTTCCCTGGGCCGCCTCGGTGAGACCTTCCTCGAGCAGCAGATCGCCGCGCGTTTCCTCGTTCCCGCCGCTCTGGCCCACCTCACGATAATCGGCCAGAAAACGGGTGTGGTCGCTCACCTGGAGCCAGGCAAGCGAAGCATTGTAGAACGAGTCCGTCGCGAAATGCGGTGACGTTTGCGCCACGGTTTCGAACGTCTGGGCCGCCGCTTCGAAATGCCGGGTGCCGTAGTGTGCACGACCGGCCAGCAGACTAATTCTCTCGACCAACGCCGGGTCTGGGCGAAGCGCTCGCGCGTCTTCCAGGATCGCCAGGGCGTCATCAAAGTGCTGGTTATCGAGCTCGAGCTGCGCAAACTCGAAGAGTGCTTCGGCCAACGTCGGCAACTGGGGGTGAGCACTCCGCAGCTCGCCGAATATTCGCAATGCGCTCTCGCGACGTCCAGCGCGCAACTCGCTTCTCGCCAGATACCATTGCGCCAGGGCGCGGCGCGGCTGGATGGGATCGTTCGCCCACTTTCTCAGCTCCTGGTTCGATGGCGCTCGCTCGGCGCGATAAAGCTGATCGAGCTTCCGGAAGATCGTGGGCAATTCCGGATCTGTCGGATGGTGCTCCACGAAATCCTCCAGCGGATCATCGCCTGTCTCCGGCGCCTTCAAGCGCAAGCTGGTTTCACCGACCGCACATAAAGTCGCAATGAGCACAGCGCGGCTGGCACCCTCAGGCCTTCTCAAAATCGTTTGGAACAGCTCAAGGGCGCGCTCGCGATGTTTTAGTTGAGCCTCCAGCATGCCCTGGAGGAAACGTTTCTCTTTCTTGTCCGCGAGTGACGTTGGCCTTGCCTTGTCGAGGATGCGCCGGGCACCCGCGGTGTTTTTTTTCTCGAGCAATAGTTCCACCGAACGAAGTTCAGCCTGGTCCTTTGCTTGCGGGTCGGAAAAAAGAAGGGCGAAGATCTGGAGCGCCTCGTCGGGGTGTCCCAGCGCCCTCAAGGCCTCCGCTTGTCCGAGAGTCGCCCTGGAACGAAACGGCGAGGCTGCCTCGGCCGCCACTTGCTGGTAGAGCGGGAGCGCCTCTGTCCACCGTCCCAATGTGGCGAGAGCCTGCGCCTGGCAAAAACGGGTCGCTGGCAGAGCTTGCAAAGCGGGATCTTGCAGGACCTTCAAGGCTTCTTCTGTCTCACCCGCCGCCAGGAGCGCCTCTCCCAGTTTCGCACTTGTTATTCGCCGTTCTTCGGCCGCTAGATTACCACCGAGAAGGGTGCGCAACCGCATGACTGCAACTTGAGGCACACCTTCTTCCAGGGGCCGCGCCGCTTCCGCCAATTCCGGGAAACCTGCCGCGAGCACCTGGCCGGCGAATGCCAGCATCGCTGCAAAGATCGCGATCCAGGCGGCCTTCTTCCGTTGGGCGTACGGCAGTGGGCGTTGGACGTTGAACGTTCTCTTCATGTTATGAGCAGCGGTTTCAGATAGCGCCCCGTGTAACTTCCCGCCAGTTCCGCAATCTCTTCCGGTGTCCCTGTCCCAACGATCTTTCCACCGCATTCCCCGCCCTCCGGCCCCAGATCGATGATCCAGTCTGCGCACTTGATCATCTCCAAATTGTGCTCGATCACCACCAGTGTATTGCCGGAGTCGCGGAGTTTCATGAGCACTTGCAGCAGTTTTTCGATGTCCGCAAAATGCAATCCCGTCGTGGGCTCGTCGAGAATGTAGATCGTGCGGCCGGTCGCTTTTTTCGCCAGCTCGGTCGCCAATTTCACCCGCTGCGCTTCGCCGCCCGACAGCGTCGTGGCTGCCTGGCCGAGGCGGAGATAGCCGAGGCCGACATCGAGCATCGCCACGAGGCGATCGGAAACCGAAGGCACATTGCGAAAAAACCGGGCCGCTTCGTCGACCGTCAGGTTGAGCACATCAGCGATGTTCTTTCCCTTGAAAGTGATCTCGAGTGTTTCGCGGTTGTAGCGCTGTCCGTGGCAGACTTCGCACTCGACATAGACGTCCGGCAGAAAATGCATCTCGATCTTGATCAGCCCGCCACCTTCGCAATTCTCGCAACGCCCGCCTTTGACATTAAAGCTGAAGCGCCCGGCATCGTATCCGCGGACGCGGGCCGCAGGCAGCTGACTGAACAACTCGCGGATTGGGGTGAAGGCGCCGGTGTAAGTGATCGGGTTTGAGCGCGGAGTCCGGCCGATCGCGCTTTGGTCGATCACAATCGCCTTGTCGAGCTGGTCGAGCCCGCGGAGGGCTTTATGCGTTCCCGGCTTGTCTTTCGAATTGTAAAAATGCCGGAAGAGCGCGCGCCGCAAGATATCATCTACCAAAGTCGATTTGCCGCTGCCGGATACGCCTGTTACGCAGGTCAAACAACCAATCGGAAACGACGCGGTCACGGCTTTCAGATTGTTCTCGGCGGCGCCGGTTATCGTGAGCCATCCGTCTCCCGCCGGACCGGCCTTCGGCGCAACGCGCGCGCGGGGGATGGCGATTCGCGCCCGGCCGGAAAGGTAATCCGCGGTTGGCGAATTCTTGGCCCGCAACACTTCCGCGATCGTTCCTTGAGCGACGATCTCGCCGCCGCGCGGGCCCGCGCCCGGCCCAAGATCGAGAATATGGTCCGCGGCGCGAATGGTTTCCTCATCGTGTTCGACGACGATGACCGAGTTCCCCAGGTCGCGCAGGCGGCGCAGGGTGACGAGGAGGCGCTCATTGTCCCGTTGATGCAGCCCGATACTTGGTTCATCGAGGACATAAAGAACACCGGCCAGGCCCGAACCTATCTGCGTGGCCAGGCGAATTCGCTGCGCTTCGCCGCCCGAAAGCGTCCCGCTCTCGCGATCGAGTGAGAGGTAGTTAAGTCCTACTTCCACGAGGAACTGTAATCGGGAATCGATCTCCCGAATGACCTCGGAAACGATGTGCCGTTGCTGATCGTTGAGGACAAGGCGGCGGATGTATTCGGCCGCGGCGTTGATCGTCAGCTCGCTGAACTGGTGAATGTTCAACTCCTGTCCGGCGGAATCCTTGATCGTGACGGCGAGAATTTCCGGCTTCAGCCGTGCCCCCTGGCAGGTCTGGCAGGGCACGCGCGTCATGAAGGCGCGGATGCGGTTGCGGGTGAACTCGCTCTCGGTTTCTTCGTAGAGACGCTCCATCTGCGGGACAAGTCCCTCGAAAGGGCGCGCCGCCTTGGGCGATTTTCCATTGCCCCCGGTGCTCATTTGAATCGGCGTGTTGCCCGTTCCGTAATAGAGCGCCTTTTTGAACGTCTCGGGCAGGTCCGAAAACGGAATGCAGTCGTCCACCGCGAAGTGCTTCACGAGCGCGCTTTGGAGACTCCGGTAATACGCCTGCATCGGCTTGGTGCCGCGGCGCCAGGGAGTGATCGCGCCTTCGGCAAGCGACTTTTCCGGATCCGACACCATCAGATCGGCATCGCAAACGAGCTGCGTTCCCAGTCCATGGCAAGCCGGACACGCGCCCAGATGGCTATTGAACGAAAAATGTTTCGGAGTCAGTTCGCCTAACGAAAAATTGCTCTCCGCATTTCCGTAGTCCGTCGTATAGCGAACGGTCTCCCATTTCTCCTCCCGTTGGGCGTTGGGCGTTGGGCGTTGGGCGTTTGACGTTTCCCCTTCGGATTTGAGGACCACGATGCGGTTCCCACCCCACTTCAGCGCCGTCTCCACCGAATCGGCCAGCCGGGTCCGCACGCCCTCGCGAACAATCAACCGATCCACCACCGCCTCGATGGTATGTCGCTCGGTTTTCTTCAGTCGAATCGGCTCTGGCCTTCCAAGCTCGATTATTTCCCCGTCAATCCGGATTCGGACAAATCCTTCACGCTTCACCTTCTCGATCACGTCGCGGAATTCCCCCTTTTGATTCAGGAGGAGCGGCGCGAGCAGGATGATTCTGGCTTCAGCGGGGTAGGCGAGAATTTGATCGACGATTTGCTGAGGTGTCTGTCGATGAATGGGTTGGCCCGTCGTTGGATCGTGCGGCTGGCCCACGGCCGAGAACAGCACCCGCAGGTAGTCGAAGATCTCGGTCGTGGTCGCGATGGTGGAACGGGGATTCGCTCCCGCGCTCCGCTGCTCGATCGCGATTGCCGGCGAGAGCCCTTCGATGAAATCGACGTCCGGCTTTTCCATTTGGTCCAGGAATTGCCGGGCATAGGCCGAAAGGCTCTCCACATAGCGGCGCTGGCCCTCGGCATAAAGGGTATCGAAAGCGAGGGAGGACTTCCCCGAACCGCTTAAACCGGTGATTACGACCAGTTTCTCCCTCGGAATCTCCACATGGAGATTCTTGAGATTGTGCTGGCGCGCACCGCTGATCTTGATAGTCTGCGCAGGCATCGGACGACAAATGTCGAACCTGTCAGTCAAGCACAACTCCTGCTTTTCTCCAGTGGATGCTTTCAATCATGAGTGACCCCGACCGCACAATTTCCCACGAAGAGATCGTCGAATTGCAGAAGAAATTCAGCGAGATCAAGCACGCCATTAATAACGCCCTGGCGGTGATGATGGCGCTCTCTGAGATGTCGCAACGTCGTCCGGATTACTCGGAAAAACTCGCCAGCACAGTGCTGACGAAAGCGCCGCAGATCGTTTCCAGCCTGCAGGAATTCACCCAGGCCCTGAACGACAAGGCCGGCCCCAAGCCGGAAGTTGTTCCCTGACCGGGGATCTCTCCCTCCAGCCACGGAGACGAAGAAGCGGGCTTCCGCTGAGTTTTTGGTGTCCTACCGCCGTTTGGCGGGGACAGAAGGTGCAGGCGAACTGACAGGGCTGGCGCTCGGGGCCACGGAACTGCTCGCGGGCGGAACGGCCCCAGCCGTCGCTGACGGGACCGGACTAGCCATGGGCGAGGCGTCTGCTGCCACCGCCGGAGCCGCTCCCGGAGTCGGTGAGGCAACGGCCGTCACCGGCGGGAGGCCTTGCTTCACCCGCTCACCCAGGGTGCTCGATGAATTGCCCTTGTGGGCATAAAGGATTGAGAGAACGAACGTCAGAATGAAAAAGAAGGCGGCCAGCCAGCCAGTGATCTTGGTGAGCACGTTCGTCGTCTGGGCGCCGAAAATGTTCTCCGTCACACCGCCGCCAAACGCAGCGCCCAGGCCTTCGCTTTTCGGGCGTTGCATGAGGATCACAAGGAGCATCAGCAACGCGACACACACGAAGAGTCCGCTCGTTATGTTGATCAAAAGGTCCATCGGGACGGGCAATATCGCCAAGTACGACCATTTGTAAATGGCCGGGCGGACCCAGCGACTTTCCGGGGGCAGCCGAACGTCGCCCTATCGGCTGGAGTGCTTCACCGCATTCCAGATCTTGTCCAGTTCCTCGAGGCCCACTTCGCCCAGTTTCCGGCCGAGCCGGCGGAGCTCCTCTTCGACCAAATTGAAGCGTGAGACGAACTTATCGGTGGCGGCTTGCAGCACCGTTTCAGCGTCCAGTTCGTTCTTGCGCGCGAGATTGACGACGGCAAAAAGCAGATCGCCGATCTCGTCCGCCATCGCGCTGGGATCGCGCGACGCGATGGCCTCCTTGGCCTCGGCTAGTTCTTCGTCAACCTTCGCGGCCACATCGGAGATATCCGTCCAGTCAAAATTGACGCGGGCTGCTTTCTTTTGCGCCTTCTGCGCCCGCATTAGCGCAGGAAGGGCCACCGGAAGATCTCCGAGGTAATGTCCACCCGCTCCGCTCTTTTCCTCGCGCTTGATCGCCTCCCATTGTTTCACGACGCCATCTGTGTCCCGCACTCCGCTCGAGCCAAAGACGTGCGGATGCCGGCGAATCAGTTTGGCGGCCACCTCCTCCAGCACCGCGCTAATATTGAACCGGCCATTCTCTTCCGCGATTTGCGAATGCATCACGGCCAGCAGAATGAGATCGCCGAGTTCTTCGCGAAGATTTTGATCGTCCTGCGCGCGGACGGCGCCCGCCACCTCGTAAGCTTCCTCGATCAGGCCCGGCAGGAGCGTTTCGTTCGTCTGTTCGCGGTCCCAGGGACAGCCATCGGGCGCCCGAAGTCTTGCGACAATATCGCAAAGCTGGTTGAAAGGTGAGAGTTGAGAGTTGAGAGCCGCCGCAGGGACTACCGGCCTTGAATCGGGCATTCCAATCTCTCAACCAAAGACTCTCAACTCTCAACCTTCTCAGATCCGCCAGAGCGACCGATGCGTCCGGAATTCCGACACTTCGCCAGTCGTCTTTTTGCCGACGTAAATCGTAATGCCGATGACGATGGCGAGCGTGCCCACGAAGATAAACGCGACCAACCAGGAAGGAATGTGTCCCACTCGCAGCGCGTGGTAGAAGGCGGGCAGGCCAACCAAAGGCGCGCTGGCGTGGAGAAAGATTTTCGTGATCCACGCCACCATGATCAGGATGAAGATAAAAACGTAATTGCGTTTCAGGCGCCGTCCGACCGCTTCCAATTTCGTGATCTTGAAGGACGGCAGGATGAGGTCTTCGCAGACGAGTTTTTTCCACTCGCCCTGCAGCATCTCGCGGTTTTCCATCACCATCGGCACCAGGAAATGCGCTTCGAGCATGCGGACGCGCGCCCGGAAGGCGTCGTAAAAACGATAGCGCCGCGCCTCGATCCAGAGCATGCCCCAGACGATCGCGAGATTGAAAAAGAAAATGATATGGGGCACGTCGCGGTTGGAGAAGGCGATGGTGATAATCGCCGTGCTGCTCGTGATGGCCCAGTTTGTCGTGATATCCAGCCGTTGGCGCCAGATCATGATGCGCCCGAGTTCGCCCCGGTAGAAGTGCGACATCGCATTGACGTAACCAGGGTCGTAAAGGCTCTTTTGCAGCGAAATGGTCGCTTCCTCGCTGAGTCCGGCGGATTGATTTTGAGTTGCCACAGGTGCCTGCATAATTCGATAACTCGGATTACCCCGTCAATCCAATCAATCCCTGCGGTCTCTTCCTAATGTCTGCGCTGCTCTCCGAAATCCTTGATCCCAAATTAGTCGTGCTCGAAGTGCGGGAAGGGACCGCGGCAGAAGCAATCCTGGAAATAGCGGAACTCATGCGCGACCAGGGCCACGTCCAAGATTATTTCAAGTTCGCCGATGCGGTCATGGAACGCGAAGGAAGGACTTCGACCAATACCGGCGAGGGCGTGGCCTTTCCCCATGCGCGGACCGATCTCGTTGACCGGATTGCCCTGGGGATCGGGCGGAGCGCAGCCGGGATTCGCTTCGGTCAGGCAAAGGAATTGGTTCATTTGATCTTCCTCTTCGGCGTTCCCAGGCAAATGGTGACCGATTATCTGGTCTGCGTCGGCGCGGTCGCGCGCGTGGTCAAGGACAAGGCGAAGCGCGATGCACTTCTGGCCGCGGCGACCGCTGAGGAATTCGTGGAGCAACTCCGTGCTGGAGCGCTCCTGGTCGAGTGATTGCTGAGGCGGCGTGTCGCTGGCGCTCGGCTTCAGGATGACAGGACGGTGTGACGCGTCGCGCTGTTTGTTCCGGAACCGTAATACCAGCGATGAAGCCGATGCGGTGAGACGCCCAGATGATAAAGGGCGATGAACAGGCCATTCTGCATGGTTGTCCGCCACGCGCCTTTCCGCATATGACGACGAGCGGATGTTCGCACCGGTGGGTCGAGCACCGCGATCTGGCCGGCTGCGCGCAGGCGGCGCGAAAATTCAATGTCTTCCATCAGGGGAATTTTCGCGAAGCCTCCGAGCGTCCGGAAAATCTCGCGCCGGACAAAAATCGTCTGGTCGCCGTAGAGCGTTCCGCCGTAGCGGGTCAAAAAGCGCGCCATCGATTCGAGCCATCTCAGGTGAGGGTGGTGGTCATCGAACTTGCGGTAGAAAGCGCCGCCGATGACTTGCGGGTCGGACAAGGCGGCGTCGATGGCTGCGAGTTGGGCAGCGCCCAAATCGGTGTCGCAATGTTGAAAAACGATCACTTCGCCACTGGCCGCGTCCGCTCCGAGATTCATCTGTTCGCCTCGATTCGGCGCGGCAGCAGCGATGAGCGTCGCGCCGCACGAAAGGATGATCTGTTCCGATTCGCTGTCGCCTGAAGCGTTAACCACGATTATTTCCGCCACGCTCTCGAGCTGGGACAACGCCGGCAGGAGCAACGCGAGATTCTTCGCCTCGTTCCAGGCCGGAACCACGACACTGATTCGTAAGCGACCGGCCCGAACCTCGGCTCGCCCGTTCACTGCGATTTTTTCAGGAGGCGATTCCGCGCCCGGTCGAGCGCCCGCCGTTCGGATGCGGTCAAGCTATTGATGCCGTGCTGGGAAATCTTCTCCAGCACCGGATCGATGGACTCATGGACATTCTCGGGCTCCACGGCGCGGCGCGGCGCGGCCCGCTGCACCACATGGAATTTCGGCTTCGGCTGCCAGCGCGCCTTGAGATCGCTCCACCAGACGAGCTCGGGGCCGATTCCACGCAGGCGGAGGAATGCGACCGCGGTAGCGATCGTCGTCCAGAGCATGATAATGCTTGCCCAATCGTGGTTGGCGAGCGCGGCCAGCGTGCCGATGCCGATCAAGACCAGGGCGACCCATTTCGCCTGGAGTCGGAAAAGCATTTCGGCCTGGGGATAAATTGCCGCGAAGGCAACGAAGACGCCGAAATGCAGGGTGATTGACCCCGCCACTCCCAACCGCGTCCAAAGGCCGGTGACGGTGAGGAACACCGTCGGCACCCAGAGGAGCAGCGCGTAGAGCACGATGAAGGCGCGGCTGCCGATGAAGCGCTCCACTTCGCGGCCAAAGACGAACAGCATATACATTTCCAACGCAAACCAGAGCAGCCCCGTCCCGGACGACACGTGCACAAACGCGTAGGTGACGATCTGCCAGACGTGCCCGAGCGATATCACCTGCGCGCTGTCAAAGACGAGCAGACTGAGAAATCCGGTGACGCCAAAGGCGAGGAGGAAGCAGGTCACCACCATCAGGAGAACGTGCACGCCCACGAGCAACAGCGTGACATGAACCGGATGACGTCCCACCCATGTCACGGGCTGGTAGTCATCGGAGGTCGTGACTCCGAACATGCTTTAATTAAGTGTGCGCGCTTCTCTCGCGCAAGCTCCGTTCGCGGCGGTTGAACCACGGCACCGCGAAAATTCGCTTGGAGAAGCGGCCAAAGTGTCGAAAATGACCATTCTCCCTGCGCCATTGGAAGGCGCGGAGGGCTGCACTTTATGGACAACCTCGCGCCAGCCATCTTGCCACCGGCCGGAATCGGGGACTCAAAGCCATCGCACCAGGCCGTGCTCGATTGGGTGCAGGAAGTCGCGCGCCTGACTGAGCCGGAAAACATTTTCTGGTGCGACGGTTCGGAAAAAGAGAATTCGTGGCTGCTCGAGCAGGCCCAACATCAGGGCGTGGTGATCAAACTGAACGAGGAAAAAAAGCCCGGCTCCTATTTGCACCGCTCGAATCCGAACGATGTCGCGCGGGTCGAACAATTCACTTTCATCTGCACGCCGACCAAGGAAGAAGCGGGTCCGACAAATAATTGGGCCGCTCCGGCGGAGACTTACGCGAAACTCAATGGAATGCTCGCCGGGGCCATGCGCGGGCGCACGATGTTTGTCGTGCCCTACATCATGGGCCCTCCGGATTCATCCCTGACGAAGGTCGGCTTCGAAATCACCGACTCGATTTACGTCGTCCTGAGCATGCGGATCATGACGCGGATGGGGTCGGTCGCGGTCAGCCGTCTCGGTGCTGACGGAGCGGAATGGAATCGAGGCGTCCATTCGTTGCTCGATCTGAATCCGGAGCGGCGGTTGATCTGCCATTTCCCACAGGATAACGCGATCATCTCGGTCGGCTCCGGTTATGGTGGCAATGTCTTGCTCAGCAAGAAATGCCTCGCGCTTCGCATCGGTTCCTACCTCGCTCGGAAACAAGGCTGGCTCGCCGAGCACATGTTGATTCTGGGCGTGGAATCACCCACAGGGCAGAAGCACTACGTCGCCGCGGCGTTTCCCAGCGCGTGCGGCAAGACCAATTTCGCGATGCTCATTCCGCCCGCGCATTTTAAGGGCTGGAAGGTGACGACGATTGGCGATGACATTGCCTGGATGCAAATCGGTTCGGATGGGCGGCTCTATGCGGTCAATCCGGAAAACGGGTATTTCGGCGTCGTGCCGGGCACGAGTTACAAATCGAATCCGAACGCGATGAAGTCGATCCAGCGGGATACGCTCTTCACGAACGTCGCCTTAACCGACGATGGCGATGTCTGGTGGGAAGGAATGGATGGTCCGGTGCCGGCTTCGTGTCTCGACTGGAAAGGGAACCGTTGGACGCCGGACTCGAAGGAAAAAGCCGCGCATCCCAACAGCCGTTTCGCGGTTCCGATGCGGAACAATCCGGTGCTGGATCCCGACATCGAAAAAGGAGAGGGCGTGCCAATCAGCGCCATTATTTTTGGCGGCCGTCGCAGCGACACCATGCCGCTAGTTTTTGGCGCGCTGGATTGGGCCCACGGCGTTTATGTCGGGGCAACCATGGCCTCGGAGACCACGGCCGCTGCGACGGGCGCAGTCGGCCAGGTGCGGCGCGATCCGATGGCGATGCTGCCGTTTTGCGGATACAGCATGGGGGATTATTTCCAGCACTGGCTGGAGATCGGTCCGCGGCTGAAAAATCCGCCGCTGATTTTTCACGTGAACTGGTTCCGGAAACGCGCTGACGGGAAATTCATGTGGCCCGGCTTCGGCGAAAATATGCGCGTGCTGAAGTGGGTCCTCGATCGCTGCGAAGGTGGCGGAGGCGGCGCCGAAACGCAGGTCGGCATTATACCGCGTCCGGAAGATTTCGATCTCGCCGAGCTCGATGTCACGCGCGAAGCCATGCGCGAACTTTTTTCCATCAAGCCCGACGAGTGGAAAATTGAGCTCGAAGGCCAGAAGGCGTTTTTCGAAACGCTCCAGCCCGATATGCCAGAGACGCTCCTCGCGGAACGCGAAAAGGTTGCGCAACGTTTCGCCGGATAAGTCAGCGTCTTTTCCAGATTGGAGAACTCTGCGCGGCGGGTGTTTTTTACGCCAAAAATTTGCGAACTCTTGCGCTCAATCGGATAGTCTCCGGTGGGTTCAAAGACCGCCGAAAAATCCTGCATTCCCGCGACCTCTGCTGCGCCTGAGGCGGGTTGCGTCGTAATCCGCGGGGCGCGCCAGAACAACCTGAAAGGGATCGATCTCGATCTCCCGCTCGGCCAGTTAACGGTCGTCACCGGCCCCAGCGGCAGCGGCAAATCGAGTCTCGCCTTCGACACGATCTACGCGGAAGGCCAGCGCCGTTACGTCGAAACTTTCAGCCCGTACATGCGGCAATTCCTCGACCGCATGGACAAGCCGCGTGTCGACGAAATTCGCGGCATCCCGCCGGCGATCGCCATCGAGCAGGCGAACCCGGTGAAAAGTTCGCGTTCGACCGTCGGCACCATGACGGAGATCAACGATTACCTGAAACTGTTGATGCCGCGGATCGCGCGCGCCTTTTGTCCCGGATGCGGCCGCGAAATCCGTCCCGAGACCGCTCGGTCGATTGCGGATGACGTGTTGCGCGAGTTCGCGGGTGAAACGGTCCTGCTCACGTTTTGGGTCGGAGTCCCGGCGAAGACTGATCCGCGCGAGTTCTTTCAATTTCTTCAGCAACAAGGCTATCTGCGGGTCTGGTTGAACGGCCAGATTGTTCGCGCCGACACGGACAAGAAGGTCGGGAGACTTGGCGCGCGCGTGCAGGTTATTCAGGATCGCCTGACGATCGGCGAGGAAACTCGCGCGCGCCTGATCGAATCGATCGAGGTCGCGCTCCGCTTCGGCAAAGACCGCATCAACGTCGTGCCGATTTCGGAAACTCGCCGGGGCGAGAAGACGAAATCTGAAATGCCTTTCTCCACCGGCTGGCATTGCGCGCATTGCGATCTCGATATCCGCCCGCCGACTCCCGGACTCTTCAGTTTCAATAATCCGCTTGGCGCTTGCCCGACCTGCCGCGGTTTTGGCAGGACGATCGCGATCGATCTGAACCGCGCCATTCCCGACCGCAGCTTGAGCATCGCCGGCGGAGTCGTGCGCGCTTTTCAAGGGCAGCAGTTTGGCGAATCGCAGAAGGATCTGTTGCGGGCCTGCGCCCGCGAAGAAGTCGATGTACGCGTCCCTTTCGAGGACCTCCCCAAAGCCGATCAGGATTTTGTTATCAACGGCGAAGCGCACGACGCCGACACCGATGTCGAAGAGCTGGCGGAGAACGATCGCTGGTACGGCGTGCGCGGATTTTTCAAATGGCTGGAGAGCAAGACCTACAAAATGCACGTGCGCGTTTTGCTCAGCCGCTACCGGGCATACACCACCTGTCCTGACTGCCACGGCGGACGCTTTCAGCCTGCGGCGCTGAACTACCGGATCGTCTCGCGCGCCCAGGGCGAAACCAGGGAAACGGCTCGGAACCTGCCGGAGATCGCACTCCTCTCCATTGCCGAGGCGCGCAAGCTCTTCGTCGATCTGGCTTTGCCGCCTAACGACTCCACTGCGGTCATGTTGCGCAACGAGGTCGTGACAAGACTCCGTTATCTCTGCGAGGTCGGACTCGGCTATCTGACGCTCGACCGCTCCACCCGCACGCTCAGTGGCGGCGAAGTGCAGCGCGTGAATCTGACGACCTGTCTGGGGGCGTCGCTCGTGAACACGCTTTTCGTCATGGACGAACCAAGCGTCGGGCTGCACCCGCGCGATGTCGGTCGTCTGGTGGGGGTTATGCACGATTTGCGGGATAAGGGCAACACCCTGCTCGTCGTCGAACACGAGGAAGCGATCATTCGCTCGTCCGATCACGTGATTGATATCGGTCCCGGTCGGGGCGAACGCGGGGGCGAATTGGTTTTTTCTGGAACGCTCGAGCAAATGCTGGGGAGCGCACGCGCCTCGCGTGCGGGTTTCGGCGCCTCGCCGAAACAATCTGCCGGCGAAGTTCGCGATGGCGGGGGCGCCCTCGCCAGCAGGCGAGGCGCGTGTGCTCCCCAATCTTTGACGCGCGCCTACCTCTCCGGCGCCAAGTCGATTCCCGTTCCGAAGTCGCGCCGCAAATCAACCGCTTCGCTCAGGATCACCGGCGCGCGCGAGCACAATCTCAAGAACCTCGATGTCGAGATTCCGCTCGGCATTTTCAACTGTGTGACGGGCGTTTCAGGATCCGGCAAGTCGACGCTCATTCATGAGGTTCTTTATCGAAAGCTGCTTCAGGCGAAGGGGCAGCCGAGCGAGCAGGAGCCGGGCGCATGCAAGTCGGTCACCGGTGCGCATCGCATCGGCGATGTCGTGATGGTCGATCAATCGATGCTCGCGCGCACCCCGCGTTCGACGCCGATTCTTTACCTCGGCCTTTACGACCGTGTTCGCGAGCTCTTCGCGGCCCAGCCAGAAGCGATGGCGCAGGGGCTGACCGCGAGCGCGTTTTCCTTTAACTCGGGCAGCGGCCGTTGTGAGCGTTGCTGTGGGACGGGCTTCGAGAAGATCGAGATGCAATTCCTGAGCGATCTTTACGTCCGCTGTGCCGAGTGCGAAGGCCGCCGCTTTCAATCCCACGTCCTGCGTGTCCAGCTCCATGGCAAATCAATTCACGATGTGCTCCAGCTGACGGTCAGTGAAGCGATCGAATTCTTTGCCCAGATTGGCGAATCCGAGAAGCTGGGAAATCCGCTCGATGTGCTGGACGAAGTCGGGCTGGGCTATCTGCGGCTCGGTCAACCGCTGAACACTCTTTCCGGCGGTGAATCGCAGCGTCTCAAGCTCGTCCGCCATCTCGCGGACGAGGGCGCGCGCCCGAATCAGAACGGCTCAACGCACGGCAATCTCCTCATCTTCGACGAGCCGACCACGGGCCTGCATTTCGACGACGTTGCGATGCTGGTGAAGCTCTTCCAAAGGCTGGTCGAAGCCGGCAACACCATCATCGTGATCGAGCACAATCTCGAGGTGATCAAGTGCGCCGATTGGGTAATCGATCTCGGCCCTGAAGCTGGCGATGAAGGTGGGAAACTGGTCGCTGCGGGGACTCCTGAAGCCGTCGCTCGAGTTGAGGCGTCGCATACCGGGATGTTTCTGCAAAAATGTCTGGGGAGCGCACGCGCCTCGCGTGCTGTTCGCGGCGCCGCGCCCCGAATTACTCCGAGCGTCTATTCTGATTTCGATGACGAAATTTCACTCCGCGTTGCCGAAGAACCGTTCGGCGAGGCGTCGAACGGTGCCCGCGAGGCGCGTGCGCTGCCCAGAGCCAACGCCATTCGCATTCACGGCGCCCGCGAGCATAACCTAAAGAACATCTCGCTCGATATTCCGCGGGACAAGATGGTGATCATCACCGGCCTGAGCGGCTCAGGGAAGTCGACCGTGGCCTTTGATATTCTTTTTGCCGAGGGGCAGCGCCGCTTTCTCGACAGCATGTCACCGTACGCGCGGCAATTCGTCGAACAGCTGGAAAAGCCGGATGTCGATCTGGTAGAAGGCGTGCCACCGAGCGTGGCGATCGAACAGCGGGTCACGCGCGGCGGCGGCAAATCGACTGTCGCCACCGTGACGGAAGTCTATCATTTTCTCCGGCTTCTCTTCGCCAAGACCGGAACGCAGTTCTGTCCCGATTGCGATCTGCCGGTCGAAAAGCAAAGCCTCGCCGCGATCGTGCAACAACTCGAGACGGCAGCGAAACGCGGTCCGCTCAAGGTCCTCGCGCCGCTCGTGAAAGCTCGCAAGGGATTTCACACCGACGTCGCCCGCTGGGCGGAGAGGCAGGGCTTCGACACGCTCTTTGTTGATGGAGAGCTCCTGCCGATCGCTCAATTCCGAAAGCTGGAACGTTTCAAGGAGCACACCATCGACGTCGTGGTCGGAGCGATCGACGCCAGGCGAATTCTGAAAGCGAGGAATCTGGTCCAGCGCGCGCTCGAGATCGGGCGTGGCACCGCCCATCTCCTCGATGCGAAGCGTCGCGTCACCGTCATGAGCACCGAGATGAGTTGCCCGGGTTGCGGGCGCGCCTTCGAAGAACTCGATCCGCGTCTATTTTCGTTCAATTCGCCGCACGGTGCCTGTGGTGAGTGCGGCGGGTTCGGAGAGATCTGGAATCGCGCCAAGCAAACTGGCACGGAAGATACCGGCGATTCCGTCCTGGAAAATGAACTGGCCGCGGAACGGGAATCGGAATGGATCGACGAAGATGAAGCGGTGCCATGCCCGGCCTGCCATGGGTCACGCCTGAATCCGGTGGCGCGGCACGTCCGGCTGCAAAATCAGACAATTGATAATTTTACCGCTCTTTCTGCGGGGGAAGCGCTGGAGTTGATTGGCAAACTCCGCTTTCGCGGCAATCAGAAAATTGTCGCCAGCGATCTGGTGCCGGAAATTTCGCAGCGCCTTCAGTTCATGGACAACGTCGGCCTGGGCTATCTGGCGCTCGGCCGCTCCGCGAAAACGTTGAGCGGCGGCGAATCGCAACGAATCCGCCTGGCCGCACAGCTCGGCTCGAATTTGCGCGGCGTCCTTTATGTCCTCGACGAACCGACAATCGGCCTGCATCCGCGCGATAATCTTCGCTTGCTGGAGACGCTGACGGCGCTGCGGGAAAAAGGAAATTCGCTCGTGATCGTCGAGCACGACGAACAAACGATGCGGTGCGCCGATCACATCATCGATCTCGGCCCGGGTGCGGGAATTCACGGCGGCGAGATGGTGGTGCAGGGCTCGCTCCGTGAGATCGAGCGGCACTCGCGCTCGGAGACCGGGCGTTGCCTGAAGAATCCCTTGTCTCATCCCACTCGAAAGACCCGACGTTCGTTGAGCGAAGTGGAGCAGTGGATCGAGATTCACGGCGCGCATGCGCATAATCTCAAGAGTGTCGATGCGCGCTTTCCTGTCGGCCGGCTCTCGGTCATCACCGGCATCTCCGGCTCCGGGAAATCAACGCTGATGCGTTCGGTTTTACTCCCGGCCGTGCGGGAACGGCTAAAAAAAGAGCGCGGGAAACAGCGGGAGTTGTTCTCCACCATCACAGGGGCCGAATCGTTTGAAACGGTTTACGAGGTGGACCAGTCGCCGATCGGAAAAACATCGCGCTCCACGCCGGCCACCTACATCAAAGTGTTCGACGAGATCCGCAAGCTCTACGGGCAACTGCCGGTCTCGCGTGTGCGCGGATATTCTCCCAGCCGGTTCTCGTTCAACGCCGAGGGTGGCCGTTGCGAAACGTGCAGCGGCCAGGGCGCGATCAAACTCGAGATGAGTTTTCTCCCGAGCAGCTACGTGCCGTGTGAGGACTGCGGCGGCCGGCGCTATAACCCGCAGACGCTCGAAGTTCTCTATAATGAAAAAAGCATCGGCGACGTGATGGAGATGACGATCGAGCAGGCCGCGACATTCTTTGCTACGAATCAAAAGATTGCGCGGCCGCTTTCGCTTCTGGTCGATACGGGTTTGGGATATCTGAAGCTGGGCCAGCCGAGTCCGACGCTAAGCGGTGGCGAGGCGCAACGCCTGAAGCTCGCGACGGAGCTGACGCGCGGAATCGGGCGAGCGCAAAATGAGCGGATTCGCAAGATGCGGAAGCCGAAATCGACCCTTTATCTCCTCGAAGAACCGACGATCGGCCTGCACATGGCGGACGTGGAGTTGCTCTTGAAGGTGCTGCATCGGCTCGTCGATGAAGGCAATACGGTGATCGTCATCGAGCACAATCTCAGCATTATCGCCGAAGCGGATTACATCGTGGACATCGGACCGGAGGCGGGCGCGGAGGGCGGTGAAATCGTTGCGGCCGGGACGCCCGAAGAAGTTGCGCAAAACCGCATCAGCCGGACGGCGCCGTTTTTGCGCCAGGTCTTGAGGGTCAAGCACGTTTAACCGCCGCGGCTATTGCCGGTTGAGGCAAAATCGCTGAGTATCGCTGGCCGCATGCTCTCCTATTACGTCCATAATCTCGATCCGTTCATCTTCAGACTCTGGGATAATGTCGGTCCGCGCTGGTATGGCCTGGCCTACGTGCTCGCGTTCATTTGCGGGTTCGCGCTCCTGAGCCGGTTTTCGAAGCGAGGCTATCTCGATCTCAGCCAGGCCGCCGTCGGCGATTTCGTGACTTGGACGGCGCTATTCGGAGTGATGGTGGGTGGCCGGCTGGGCTACGTCTTTTTTTACCGGCCCGATATGCTTCGTGAACCGCTTTCCATCCTGCGCGTCTGGGAAGGCGGGATGTCCAGTCACGGAGGCATGCTCGGGGTGGTGCTCTTCTCGCTCTACTATGCGCACCGGCACAAGGTTTCGTGGACGAACCTCGGCGACAATCTCGTGGTCGCCGTGCCGATCGGTTTGTTTCTGGGCCGCTGCGCCAATTTCATTAATGGCGAACTCTACGGCCGAATCGCGACTGTTCCGTGGGCCATGCAATTTCCGAAGGAATTGTTCGAGAATCCCGCCGAAGCCCAGCGTGCTCTCGCGGCCTGTCAGGAAATCGATCCGTCGCTCACATCCGTCGAAACTCTCGTCGAGGGGGTGCGAACGAATCCGCAGTTCGTCACCGCGCTCCGCGAGATCCTGACGCCCCGGCATCCCTCGCAACTTTACGAAGCGTTCCTCGAAGGCGCGGTCCTGTTTGCCATCTTGTGGTTCGTGCGGACGCGCGTGCGCACACCCAATGGTTTCTTGACGGGATTGTTCATGATCTGCTACGGCGCCTTCCGAATTGTGGTGGAATATTTCCGGGAGCCCGATGCGGCGCTGATTGGCATGTTCACGCGCGGCCAGTTCTTCTCATTTTTTGTCGTCGCCCTTGGAATTGGGTTCATTGTCGTCGCCAAACGGCGCCCGACCTTTCCGCGCAGGTTGCCCGCTTGATGCATCTCCTCGCTTTCCCTTCCCAGGAAAGTCCGGTATTAATCTAGCAAGCTGGCGCACATGCTATTTCCGAAGATTCTCGCGGCTGGTGGTCTTCTTTTTGCGTTCGAGCACTCGACTCTCGCGGGCAAGATTGTGCTGGCGCTTCTTTGCGTCGTCTCGGTCTTCAGCTGGTCGATCATGATCACCAAGCTGCGCGTGGTTCAGTTCGCGCGGAAACAGAACGCGCATTTTCGCGCTGCCTTCCGGAAGGACCGCCAACCACTCCGCTTGTTTGAAAACCACGCCCGGTTTCCCGGCGCGCCGCTGGCCAATATTTACCGGGCCGGTTGCGAGGAAATGACATTTCAATTGCTGGGCTCAGCGGAGGTGGACGAAACCTTTCGGGCCCGCCTTGGGATCGCGGACAAGATCACTCCGGCGCAGATGCACGCCGTCAATGCCGCGATGGAACGCGCGGTGGGCGAGACGGCCCTTGGCCTGGAGTCGCAAATGATCCTGCTGGCTACGGCTGTGAGCGGGTCGCCGTTTCTGGGATTGCTGGGAACGGTCTGGGGTGTGATGGACACGTTTACCGACGTCGCGGTCGCGGGCTCTCCGAACCTCGCAACGATGGCGCCCGGTGTTTCCGGCGCGTTGATCACCACCGTCACGGCCCTCTGCGTCGCGATCCCGGCGATGTTCGGCTACAACTTTCTCGTCACCAGTATTCGCGGCATGATCGTGGAGATGGATAACTTTGCGGCGGAATTGGCCTCGGAGTTTGAGCACAAATACGTGGATCACAATGCGCGTGATCCGGAGTACCGGCGATGAGCGGAGACAAACGGAAACGTCCAACGTCCAACGTCCAACGTCCAACGTTCAACTTGGAGAGCTGAAAAATGCGGCGCTATTCCCAACGGCACAGTCTCTCGACCCTTTCGGAGATCAATATCACGCCGCTGCTCGATCTGGCGTTCGTGCTCCTGATCATTTTTATGATTACGACGCCGCTGTTGGAAAACAGCGTGAACCTCGTCATTCCCTCGAGCGGCGCCTCGAATGCGCCCGTCAATCCGGCGCAGATCCAGACAATCTCCATCGATCGCCAGGAAACGATTCGCTTCAATAACGAACTTGTCGATGCGCAGACGCTTCTGACGCGGCTGACGGAATTGAAGCGGGTGAATCCGGACGTGGCTGTCGTCATTCGCCCCGATCGCGAGCTGCCGGTGCAGAAGTTGATTGCGTTGATGGATACGCTGCAACGCGCGCAAATCACGAAAGTGGGCGTGGCGACAAAAGCTGAAGCAAAATAGAAAATGCCGCGAGACGCACGCTTTTGGCGCAACGTCCTGCTCATCGCGGTGGCTCATATCGCAGTCTTGATCGCGCTGGTGCGTTGGAGTCATGCGACGCGCCCGCCAGATTCGCAGAGCATCATGTGGATCAGTGGCGGAGGAACGGAGGCTGCCCGGCAGACTCCGCCCGCGAAAGCTGAGAAGACGATTGAGGCAACGTCTCCGCCAGAGACGGATGCGCCTCGCTCCACTCCGCCGGAGGAAGACGAGCCACCTGCCTCGACCCAGGCAAGAAGCGAGCTTCAACTTCCCTCTCCTACACCCTCACCAACTCCCGTCGCGACGCCGCTTCCAAAGCCGTCCCTGACACCTGCTCCAAAACCTTCGCCGAAATCGACCCCAAAACCGACGCCCAAGGCCACGCCAAAAAGACCTGTGGTGGCAAAGGCCACGCCAAAACCAGCGCCAAAAACGAAAGCGACGCCCGCGGAGCAGGAAAAGAAAAATGGCGATGGTGAAAAAGAGGCCGCGAAAAACACACCCGCCAACGCAAAGGGCGTTGGCGACGGAGATTCCGGGTCAACGGGGACCGGCGGTGCGACGCGAGCATCGGAATTCAGTTGGTACGGAAAGATGCTGCACGACCGTTTTTACAGTTCGTGGATCCAGCCGACGACCAGCGTGGCCGTCGGAGCGAAGATGTCCTCCCTGGTCAGGATTCGAATCGAGAAAGATGGGCGCGTCTCGAACTTCGCGATTGTGAGACCGTCCGGGAATGTAGTGGTGGATGAATCGGTTGCCGCGGTGGCGAAGCGAGTGACGCAAGTTGATCCTCTGCCGAAAGGACTGGGAGGCGCCTACTACGAAGTGAACATCAACTTCGAGCTGAATCCGCAACAATAACTCTTTGGTAGGGCCTCTTATAGCAGCGCGAGCGATTTCCCTTCGTGATGTTCTACCTGGTCCAGGGTGCATTGCCGCGGCGCCTTATCTCGACGCCAGCGCAGGATTTTCGTGCCGTGGCGGAACCGTCCGCCGGTGAAGTGATCGTAGGTGACCTCCACGACCGTCTTCGGATCGACTGGCTCCCACTTGCCGCTGCGTTCCGTACTCCAGCGGCTCGGCCCTCCCGGAGCATTGCCGGTAAATCCCGGTTTCTTTTTCAGCGCCTCGAATTTTCTGGTCAGCTCCGGAAGCTCGCTCTTTTTTAACGCCGAGGTGAAGCCGACGTGATGCAATAGTCCCTCCTTGTCGTAGAGACCGAGCAGCAGCGACCCCAGGAGGCGCGAGCCTGAGGCATAACGAAAGCCGCCGACGACGCAGTCGGCGCTGCGAATCTGTTTCACTTTCACCATCGCGGTCCTCTCGCCCGAGGCGTAGGGAGCGTCGATTTGCTTCGCCATGATGCCGTCGAGATTACCGCCAACTTTATCGAACCATTTTTTCGCCGTTTTGAGCTCTGTTGTCGCGGGCGACAAGCGCAACCGGCTTTTCGCCTTGAGATTTTCGCGAGCGAAAGTTTGGAGCTTCTGACGGCGCTCGCGGAGGGGCAATGCGAGTAACGATTTCCCGGCCGTATCCGCGAGCAGATCGAACACCACGAGGAGAGCGGGATGCGCCGCGGCGAGTTTTTGCACGCGACTCGCGGCGGGATGCAGGCGCAGTTGGAGTTCGTCGAAGGAGAGAGCAGCGCCGATTGGGATGACCAGTTCGCCATCCAGGACGAAGCGCTTTGCCTTGAGCGCCTGAATCTGCGTCACAATGTCGGGGAAGTAACGCGCGAGCGGTTGTCCTGCTTTCGATTGCAGAAAGACGTTCCGGCCGTCGCGAAACGCCAGGCAACGGAAGCCGTCCCATTTTGGCTCGTACTGCCAGTCGTCACCGATCGGAATCTCATCGACGGAACGCGCTTCCATTGGCGGCAGCGGTGGTTTCAGTGAGAGCGTCATGAAATAGTCGGACGTTTCGGAGAAACGTCCCTACCTGGTATATCTTCGCGGCTCGAGCTTCGCCGGACGTTTTCCCTTTCGGGCCGCGCCTGCCACCGAGATGTAGGGCAATTCATTGCGATCCACCGCGCAACGCAGCAGCAATCCGCCGCGGCTCATGTCGCCCCGCCCGACGAAGTCGGCCGGAAAACGAAGGCGCTTTCCCAAATGCGCGAGGAGAACATCGACGTATTTCCCAGTGGCGATGCTTCCGAGCAGGACGACTTCGCAATCCGCCGTCAATTTTTTCGCCAACTTCCTCACGTCCCGTTCGAGTGGATCGCGATAACGGGGATCGCCTTCATCGATATCCACTGTTCCGAATTCGCGCAGGCCTTCGATTCCAATCGGTGCTTCGGCCGGGACCAGCCCGCGTGTCGGCGTGATGACCAGCACGCCCGACATCCGCGGTGCCGGCCGCGCAAAGACATTCGCGTAGGCCAGTTTTCCACGAAAATAAAGGCCGCTGAGAAAAGTGAAGACCTCGCCGAGGCTGGGCTGATTTGCGCTTCGCAGCCGTTGCGCGAGATCGAACTGCGCTCGCTCACTCATGATCATTCGGGCGCGCTGGCCGCCGGCATACGCAGGCGACAAGAGGAAAGTGCGACTCATTCCGAAGGCGGAGCGACTGGTTACTGGCTGAGGGCGAGACGCCTCGGCGTCTGCGCTGTTTGGAGCGACGGCGCTTCGAGCGTGCGCGCGCGGCCTCGGTTCGCTTGCAGTTCGGGCAAGTGCTTTTCCGACCAGCGGCAGAGTGCATATAACGGATCGATCAACGTGCGTCCGAGCCGGGTGAGCGAGTATTCAACCTTGGGCGGGACGACCGGATGAACTTTGCGCAGGACCAGGCCATCGCGCTCCAGGCTGCGCAATGTTTGGGTGAGCATCTTCTGGGAAATTCCGCCGATTTCCCGTTGTAACGCCGCGTAACGCTGGGTCCCGTTGGCCAGGACATGGATGATGAGAGCGGTCCATTTATCCGCGATCCGGTCCAAGACGATCCGGGAAGGACACTGAGGTTTCAGGACCGAAGCGGGCGAAGACTTCATCTGCCATCTGTAGGATCAATCAGGCAGGGCGCAAGTGGAGAGTGACGAACCAGAAGGATGGTGCGATGCCTCGGTCTCTCCGGTATTTTCCAAGGCGACTGTCGGCTTGCGCTCATTTGGTTTCACTAGGACGATTCCGATGGATATGTCCTACCGAACCGCGCCACTGCTATGAAAATTCTTGTCGTCGGTGGCGGCGGCCGGGAACACGCGCTCGTCTGGAAGTTGAGCCAATCCTCGCGTGCCGGCCGGATTTTTTGTGCGCCGGGGAACGCGGGCACGGCGGAGGTGGGAGAAAACGTTTCGATCCCGGCGAACGACCTGACGGCGCTGGCTCGCTTTGCCAAAGAAAACCAAATCGACCTGACGGTGATCGGACCGGATGATCCGCTCGCGGCCGGCATCGTGGACCTTTTCCAAGCCGATGGGCTCCGCGTCTTCGGCCCGTCAGAGTCCGCGGCGCGTCTCGAGTCGTCGAAAATTTTCGCGAAAGAATTGATGCGGAAAAACAGGATCCCGACGGCGCGCGGTGCGGCGTTTTCCAACTGCGAAGCCGCGTTTGCTTTCGTGGAACAGGCGCGATTTCCCCTCGTGATCAAGGCTGACGGGCTCGCGCTGGGCAAGGGGGTAATTATCGCGCACGATGCGGCGGAGGGGCGAGCCGCGGTCGATTCGATGCTGACGGAACGGCGTTTTGGCGATGCGGGGACGCGGCTCCTGATCGAGGAGTGCCTGACCGGTTCGGAGTGTTCCTTGCACGCCCTCGTGGATGGCCAGAGCTATCGCATGCTCGCGACTGCTCGGGATCACAAGCGCGCCTACGATGGGGATGAAGGGCCCAACACGGGTGGGATGGGGGCGTTCAGTCCGGCGGATAATTTCGCCCCTGAGCAGCAGGCGCAATTCGATCGCGAGGTCATGTCTCCCTTGTTGAAAGGATTGACCGAAAGTGGCGTGGTTTTTCGCGGGCTGCTCTTTCCCGGTCTCATGGTTACGGCGGAGGGGCCGCGAGTTCTGGAGTTCAACTGCCGATTCGGCGATCCGGAGACGCAAGTCATCCTGCCGCGCTTGAAATCGGACCTGCTCGACCTGCTGGAGGCGACGATCGACGGAACATTGGATCGCAAGACGATTGAATGGGATGAACGGGCGGCCGTCACGGTCGTGCTCGCCTCGGGTGGTTATCCGGAGAAGTACGAGGTAGGCAAGCCGATCCATGGTTTGGATGTCGCGGCGAAAGCAAAGGACGTGCACGTTTTCCATGCCGGCACGCGGAAGGAGAACGGAACCGTCATGACCGCCGGTGGACGTGTCCTGGCGGTGACCGCACTCGGCGAAAGCGTGGCGGTGGCTCGGGCCCGCGCTTACGAAGCCGTCGCGCAGATTAGCTTCGAAGGCTGCCATTATCGGCGGGATATTGCTCTTGGCGGTCGCCGCGGCGACGCGCTAACTTCCTAACCCCACTGATGTCCCGGCGCGCCTCTCTGTTTATCGTCCTCCTTTTCGGTTGGACCGTGGCGACGAATTCGCCTGCGCAATCTCCCGCAAAACCAGCGGGCGCTTCGCCCTCGCCCGTCCCGTCGGTCACACCGCCGCCCACGACTAAATCGCTCGTTGATTCGATGGACACCGCTGATCTGAAGGAGGCGATCCAACTCCTGAAAAACAATTACATCAAACCGGAGGCTCTGAACGAGACCGAACTGAATCGCGCCACCTTCGAAGGAATCCTGACGCGTCTGGGCCGCGGCGTCGTTTTGCTCCCGAGTTCCGCAGCCGAACCGACCGAATCGGCCGCCCCGTTTTTTGGCGAAATTTTGGAAGGCCACATTGGTTACCTTCGATTCGGCGCCCTCACCCGTCCGAACTTGGACGCGCTCGACAACAGCCTGAAGAATTTTGCCGCGAAGAAAGTGGATGCGCTGGTCATCGATTTACGGGCCAGCCCGGTGACGAATGATTTTGCGACAGCGTCGGAATTTGCGAAGCGTTTTTGCCCGAAAGGAAAACCGCTCTTTAGCCTGCGCAAGACCGTGGTCAAACAGGAACGGATCTTTACCTCGGATCGCGATCCTTCCTATCAAGGTTTGACCATCCTTCTGGCGGACGGCGATACAGCCGGAGCAGCGGAAGCGATCGCCGGCGCCGTCCAACTCTATAATAGAGCGATGGTCATCGGTCAGCCGACGGCCGGCCGGGCCGTGGAATATTCCGACCTAAAGCTTCCCAGCGGAAAGATCCTGCGGGTCGCAGTCGGCGAAGCGTTTTTGCCCGACGACCGGCCTCTCTTTCCGAGCGGAATCAAACCGGATGTGCCGGTGGAGATGACGGCCGCGGAGAAGCGTGAAGTTTTCCTTCAGAGTCCAACCAAGGGAATGACTCCTTTTGTCGTCGAGAATGAGCGGCCACATCTGAACGAGGCCGCTCTTATCTCCGGCAAGAATCCTGAACTCGAAGCCATGGAAGCGGCGCAGCGCCGGGGCCACGGTCCCGAAAAGCCGACGGTGCGCGACCCTGTGCTCCAGCGCGCGCTCGACCTGGTTACTTCCATCGGGATCTTTCAGAAAAAGTAGGTCTAGTCCGACCGATAGGCCTATGTTGGAAAACTGGGCACGCGGGCTTACCATGCGCTCAGGTGAATCCGCTCGAAGACCGCATTGGTTACAAATTTCGCAATCCGCTTTTGCTGGCGGAAGCGCTCACCCATCCCAGCGTTAGGCATGAGACCAAGCAGCAGCATTTCGACAATCAACGTCTCGAATTTTTGGGCGACGCGGTTTTGCAACTCGTGATGACGGAACATCTCTTTGGCTACTTCAAGGATGAAGCGGAAGGAAAACTGACAAAGCTTCGCTCCCGGTTGGTTTCGCGGGAGGCGCTCACTGTCCATGCGGTCACGCTCGAGCTGGGACGCTCTCTCATGATGGGGCGAGGCGAAGAAACGAGCGGCGGCCGCGAACGCAATTCAACTCTCGCCGACGCGTTCGAAGCGCTCGTCGGTGCCATCTACCTCGATAGCGACCTGGCCACGGTGCGGCGGTTCATTTTAGAACAAGCGGCCGGTGATCTGGCGCAGCTCGTCGAGGAGCCCGTCGATATCAACCCGAAAGGTCATCTCCAGGAGTTGCTTCAGTCGATTTCACCGCGCAGCCCCGTTTACGAGGTCCTGTCGCAAACCGGGCCGGAGCACGAGAAGACGTTTGTCGTTCGCGCCGTCTGGGAAGGTATCACGCTGGGTGAAGGAACCGGACGAAGCAAGAAACAGGCGGAAACGGTCGCAGCCGTAGAAGCGATGCGCCAAAGGCGCTGGGAGCAGGGGGCGGAAAAAAATTCAACCGATTCCCCTCAAGGAGCGGCGGTTTGAAACTGCCGTCTGTTCTAAAATAGGCGGTTTCAAACCGCCCCTCCTTGGTTCGTCGGCGAATGGTTGAGGGCGTGGAGGGATTCTCCCGAAGCCGTTTTCCAACTGAGATGTTGCGCGATGGACGCGGTGACAAATTTCTTGGCGCGCCGGATCGCTTCCTCGAGTGAAAGGCCGCTGGCCAGGCCAGCGGTGATCGCAGCGGAGTAAGTACATCCCGTCCCGTGTGTCGCTATCCCGCGTGAGAACGGCGCCGAGAATTCAACGACGTTTCCCGCCCCAAACAGGAGATCGATCGCCTCCTGTCCCGGGAGGTGACCGCCTTTGAGCAACACGGGGATCCGATACTTTTCCGTCAGCCTCGCGCCCGCGCTGCGCATGGCCCGCAAATCTTCAATTGGTTCTCCCAGGAAGCGGGCTGCTTCGTGGAGATTTGGCGTGATGAGGGCGGCAAGCGGAAATAGTTCACGCTCGTAGGCGCCCACGGCGTCTTCGCGCAAAAGAAGATTGCCACTGGTTGCGACCATGACCGGATCAACCACGAGCGGGATCGTTACCGCTGGCGAGCGGAGCGTTTCCGCGACTGCTGCCACGATCTCGCCCGAGAAAAGCAATCCTGTCTTGATCGCGGCGATGGGAAAACTTTTGAAGAGAACTTCGATCTGCGCGCGGACCATTCTCGCGCTCACGCCTTCAATTTCCGAGACACGCCCGGGTGTCTCCGCCACGATCGAGGTGATGGCGGTCAGGCCATAAACGCCCAGCGCGCCGAACGTTTTCAGGTCAGCCTGGATGCCGGCTCCGGCGCTGCTGTCGGATCCGGCGATGGTGAGAGCAACCGGGACTTCAGGGTTGGCCGCCATTTTTCCGACTCCCGGGCCGCGCCCGTGGCTGCATGAGCGCTTCGCGCGCTAACCGTCGCTGCCGATCGCTTCCACTGGGCAGCCTTCCATGGCTTCCTTGCAGAGCGCTTCTTCTTCGGGGGATTCCGGCTGCTTATAAACGAAGGAATGTCCGCCGTCGTCGTTTCGCTTGTAATTCGCGGGCGCCGTTTCCCGGCAGAGATCGCAATCAATGCACTGGTCATCGACGTAGAACTTGCCATCTACGTTTTCCGGATACTTGTTTGCGGCGTCGGCCATATTTATATTCCCCTAAAAGCGAAGTGGAACGTAGGAAGAAACACCCCCGGCGCAACGATTTTTGTTCAATTCTCCCTGTCCAGCGCGACCGGCCAGCCAACGACGAGCGAAGAATCTGTGATGCGTGGTCCGACCCAGGATGAAAGCTGAGACTTCGTCGACGCTGCGAGCCTTCCTCCTCGAGCTCGCTGTCTATGCGGTTCTGGTTACCGGATATTTCTTCCTCGTTCTCCATTTTCTCTCGGGCTGGCTGCAGGAGTTGCACCTGCACCATGTGAAGGTCTATGCGCTCGTCGCGCTTGCGCTCATTATCGGACAGGCGGTTCTGCTGGAGAGTGTCACGACGTGGCTCTTCCGCCTTATCCGAGGGCGGTCGGAATAGTCATGTTTTTCCCGATCTCGCAGTCGCACATCAGCCCGATCTATCTTGCGGTCATCGGGTTCTTCATCGGCGTCATGGGCGGGTTCTTCGGCGTCGGCGGCAGTTTCATTGCCGGTCCCGCGCTGAGGGCGGTGGGCCTGGATTGGAATTTCGCGGTCGGAACGGACCTGGCCCACATCGTCGGTAAATCGGTTGTGGCCGCGAAGCGGCATCGCGCGCTCGGCAACGTCGATTTGCGCCTGGGATTCATCATGGCCATTGGGACGATGGGCGGCGCGGAGGTCGGCGCGCAGTTGATTCAAATGTTGAAGCGCGCGGGGAACGTGAACCTCGTTGTCAGCGTTGTCTCGATTACCATCTATGTGAGCATTTCCACATTTATGATCTGGGAAGCTTGGCGGACCCTGCGTTCGCCGAAAACGCGCAGGCCTCGCACCAAGGTGCCGGGAGCGGCGGCCAAACAGGATGAATCATCCTTCAGCCACCGGACCCGGGCGATCCAGCGGCTCAAACTTTGGCCGATGATCTCGCTGCCGACCTCGGGCGTAACAATTTCGCTCTGGGTGATCGTGCTCGTCTCCTTTATCGGCGGATTGTTCAGCGGTTTTCTCGGAGGAGGCGCGGGTTACATCCGCATGCCGATGATGGTTTATGTCCTCGGAATTCCGACGCACCTGGCGGTTGGGACGGACCTTTTTGAGATCATCATCTCTGCCAGCTACGGCACCTTCAGCCACGCGATCAAAGGCAACGTCGATATCCTGATCGCGTTGGTCATGCACACGGGCGCTGCCATTGGTGCGCAGATCGGAGCTATCTCCACGCAATATTTTGCCGGTCCCAAAATCCGGCTCGCGTTTGTGCCCCTCCCGTTGATTGGCGCAGCGATCGTTATTTACACCATGTGGACGGGCCACAAAATCTAGTCATGCGCGTTCTGATTTGCAGCGACGGCACCGACCCGGCCGACAAACCGGTCCGGCTCGGTGGATTGCTCGCCGGTCCCTGCCAGGCCGAGACGACGCTGCTTGGAATCGCCGAGGCATCCGGCGACGAGGGTCCGTTGCGGGTGGCGCTGGAAAGTGAGGCGGAAAAGCTGCGGAGTTTTGGCGTTTCGCCCGAGCTGGTTGTGAGAACCGGCGAACCGATTCGCGAGATTTTGCACCAGACAACCTCGACGTCCTATGATCTGACGATCATCGGGGCCGAGCGCAAGGGGACGACCGGCCTTTATTGGCGTGCCGAAAAAAGCTATGAAGTAATCAAAGCGATCCCGTCGCCGGTTTTGCTCGCGACGGGAGCGTGCGAGACCCTGAAAAGTTTTGTTGTTTGCACGGGCGGAAAGAATTTCATCGATGCGGCTGTGCAGTTGACCGGCAAAGTCGCCGCGGCGGTGGGAGCATCGGTTACGCTTCTCCACGTCATGGCCGAACCGCCCGCGATCTACGCCGATCTCGTCCGGCTCGAGGAGGACGTCGATCATCTCCTGGAGTCCGGGTCTGAGCTCGGGCGGAACCTGCTCGCGCAGAAAAAGAGCCTCGAGCAACTTGGCGTGGTTGCGGAAGTGCGGGTGCGGCACGGCCTGGTTTTGAGCCAGGTTTTCGCCGAAGTCGGCGAGCGAAAGCACGATCTTATCGTGACGGGCTCTTCGCCAACGCGGGGGCCGCTCGGGCATTACATCATGGGCGACCTGACTCGGAGCATCGTTAATCGCGCAAATGTGCCGGTGCTGGTGGCGAGAGCTGGGAAATCGAGTGAACCCGCGCGGCCCACTTTTTGGTCCGCGCTCCGACAGATATTTGGCGCTCGAAGTGCCGGGGGAGAGCGCGAGCGTTAGCCGCCCGATCGGTCCGATGCGCAGGTGCTGATTCGCGACCGCACAACTTGATCATCGAATCCATCAGCTTAGGCTGAAGGATGAAACGATTTCTGTTTTGCAGTTCGCTCGCGGTTACTTCGATCGGGATGTTTTTTGTCTCGGCCGTTCAGGCTGGGGACGGCCCTCTGGAAGCGCTCAAGAAAACTCAGAAAGCGCAGCTCGATGCGCCGGCTTCCCGCATGACGGTAACGACGACGGAGGACAATAACAAAACCAGCACGGTGACGATAGAGCTGGTCCAGCCCAACATGCTCCACTGGACGACAGAAAACGACGGTCAAGTGGCGATGGAAATGTGGGCCGACGGTCAGAAAACCTATATGCGGCAGGGACCTGGCGGCGAAGTCCGCGAGTCCCCCATCGACATCGGCTCTTTGATCACCCAGGCGCGCCAATCGAACACGCTTGAGACGCTGGTCGCGGCGGCGCAGGATCTGAAGCTGGCTGGGCACGAAGACGTAAACGGGGCACCCGCCTCGATTTACACGTTCAAGTCCACGGCCATGGGCCTCAATTCATCGGTCAAGCTCTGGGTTTCCGACCGAGACAGCCTGCCGCTGAAATCCGAGGCCGATACCAGCCGCGAACTCAAAGGGCAAACGACGAGCAAGAGATCGGTGACCACCTTCGAGTACGGCCCGTCGATCAAGATTGTCGTGCCGGGGAAGTAAGGGCTGGGCGACAGCGAATTCAGAGCGGCCCTCCAGAAGGATGGCGGCTAACGCTTGCGGCATCTCCAGCGGATGGCATGTTCCCCGCGTTCCGCAGTCCCGCCGAAGTAGCTCAGTTGGTAGAGCAACGGTTTCGTAAACCGTAGGTCACGGGTTCGAATCCCGTCTTCGGCTCCACTTCCGAGGCCTGCTCGAACGCCTAGGCGAGCTGGATCATGCCAATTCCAAAGGGCGGGTCGCGCCAGTTCAGGTGAATCTTTCGGGGGTGTTCGAGAGCTGACCAGTGTTCGGCAGAGCCGCCGGCGTCCATTTCCTTGTGGAAATCGGACTCGGTGATGTCGTGGAAGCCTACCCAACCGCCGCTTCGGACCAGCGGAGAGTACATCTCATAATCCGAATTCACTCCCGCGAGGGTGTGGTCGCCATCAAGGAAAAGGAAATCCAGCGGCTCACCCTGAAGCCGACTCAGCACTTCCTGTTTGGTGGACTCATGATGGGAGTCGCCCGTGATAATGTCCACCGGGCCGAAGTGCGCCTGGAAATCGGCGATGTGTTGATGGACGAGCTCGCCGCTGCTGCCGTTGTCGATGCCAATTTTTTTGCCGCTGGCGAGCGCGCACCAGAGCGCAAAGGAGCCGCCGCGGTTAACGCCAATTTCGAGAATGTGTCTGGGCTGGGACGCGATCAGGATACCCGCAACGGCGCACAATTCTTCGACGCGCTGCCGGACACCGAGGCTCTCGCACAGCTCGATGATCTCGGACAGGTCGATATTGGAGTTCATCTCATGCCGTCGAAAGCTGGTCCGTGAGCGCGACGGAATAGTCCCATTGAAAACCGCCGGACGCGCGGACATATCGGGCGCAGCGTTCGTAATGCTCGGGCAAGTCGCGTTCCACGCGCCGCTCGAGATCGCGTGCGACCCGGGCATTTTTTTTCGCGTCGGCGGCCAGGTGGGTGAATCCCGCAATGGTGGCCCGTTCGGAGACGAAGGCGTCTTCAATCGTTGGGAAAATGTACTCGATGTCAGAGATCCTAAACGGAGGTTTCTTGCGCCGGCGATGGTATTCAATCATCGCGGTCAGCAGATATTGCTCGATAAGCAGCATGTGTTTGCCGGGCAATCCGCGCCAACCGGGACGATTGGCGGGATGACGCACGATGCGGAGCGCGGTCTCGGCAAAGTGGTTGATGAAATCGATCTGGCCTCCGCCGAAGATTCCGCAACATTCCGCCCGCGGCGGAAGTTTCGATTGGCGGTACCAAGTCCATTCCGGCGGCAGCCAGCCTCGCTCCGGCCAACCGATGGAGCGTTCAAATTCCGTCGGACAATAGCAGCCGCCGTCGAGTTCGATTCGTTCTGGGTTTTGCGCAATCAAATCGGCCGTTTCCAGCTCCGCCGCCAGGCGTTTCCAAAGAAAAACGTCGGTGTCGATGTGGAGAAAGGCGCTTTTTTGGATCCGGTAGGCCTCGATTTTTCCCAAGGCCCACCAATTAGGATCTTCGCCTTTGATTGCGTTCAACGCTGTGGAAACGCTTTCGAACGGCAGCTGCAATTCGTCAATGAGAATGCGAGCACCTTCCGTGTCGGTCACGAGCTGGGTGTGCGGATAGTACCGGCGCGCCGCGTGCAGCGACAGCCCCCAGGCGAGCCAATGATGCCATTCGCGGTGCCAGCTGAGACGGCGCTCGGCGAAATAGGGTTTCGTCCAGAAGGACCAGACGGCGTTCATCCCGAATCAGCCTGCGATTTAGGCGAGGGGTGGAGTAATCACGGCGCAGGTTTTTTCCGGCTCGCCTTCGCAGGTTTTGCTTGCGGGCTGGCCGTCTTGGGGTTGATCGCGTCACCCGTTCTGAGTAAATGCGAGCCCACCGCGGCACTGCCGCTCACGAAACAACTGCTGAGCGGCTCGAAATCGCACCGGCAGCTCTTGAATTGCCAATTCTTGCCCTCCCAAGACATTAAGCCAAGGGGAGCATAATGGTGCTCGATACCCATGGGCGGTAAGGGCTTCGCAACCTCTGCGCCACTTTTTGTCACGGTTGGCCACGCGATCGTCCCGGTGGCGACGCGGGCCGGGAATACCCAATAATCACCGCTGCGATATTCCCCGCCCGGTTCGAACCGCACTTGAATGCCGTCTTCCAAGTCGATCCACCCGTCGGCGTTTGCGGTGGTTTCCTTGAAAACGACTGCGCCGTCCTTGAGTTCGATATCGCCGCGCTGGGCCTGGTTCCACTGCCGGACTTTTGGGTTGGCGCGGTCTTGACTCCACGCGATGGCTGTCTCTGGAGTTTTAGGATCTACCGAGAGCATGCCGCCCTCCACTTTTGTAACCTTGACCAGGGCGCCCGATTGGCCGGCCAATTCAAGACTATCGTCGGTTAACTCAAGCCAATCTCCCGCCGCAAACCCCCGCGTGCCTGCCACCTTGAGGTCATGTTTATGGGTATCCAGCCACGCTGTCGTCCTGCTGCCGTTGTTGCGTGACCATTTGAAGGTGGCTTCGCCTTCTTTTCCACCATGGTGAATTTCGACGCGATAAAATTGATTTTCAGTGCCGCGGTATTTCGAATCGGGTGGCGTGATGCACGGATTGGTTTCCTTGTGCCCGGGATCAACCCGGGCCGCGAGTTTCGCTTTGCTGAGGGCGTGGAGATCAGCCAACGGTCCGGCACAGCGCGGTTCGACCTTGCTTCTGAGCAAGGCCAGCTTTGCGTCGATTCGTTTGATTTGGACCCGAATTTCCTGCTTCTTTCCTTCATTCGTTTCGAGTTCCAGCATCCCCATGAGTTGCTGCCGTTGCGCTTCCAGAGCTTCGATCTCCGCGTTCGAATCCCCTTCCGGGTCGATTTTACGGACTCTTACCTGCCAGACGACCTTTGAGCGGGAACAGGTGTCCGGACCGCCGAGCGCGACCTCTCGAATGCTATCATCCTCCAGGGCGGTGATGTGACGCTCCCACACGTCGAGATAGGCCCAAAGCCACTGGCCGTTCTTGTCCTTGGATTCTTTGAGGACGATATCATCTTCATCGAGCTGGTAATCGGGCTGCGTCGCGTAGGTGCAATCCGAGTCGTTCTCAACGAGAATTCCATCTACATAAATGCGGCCGCGGCTGATGCTGAATCCGCCATCTTTATCCAAGGCTAACTCAAACCCGGCATGCTCGACCGGTGCGGCATAAGGACCGATCAGGTCGCGGGCGAGTGTGCGCATGTAATGAAGCAGGATCGCGGATTGCTCGTTGTAGTCCGCGTCCAGTGTGACGCGACCCTGCTGCATCAGCACGCTGCTGAAGTGCTTGAAGCGATCGAATGTGTTTCTGGTGAAGTCGCCTTTCATAATCGGGGTGGTTCAGTTGAGGTTCTCTTGGGAAACTAAGGAGCTAGGTTGCGTAGATGATTCCGGCGTCCATTCCGGCAGGTGTGAATTCGTCCAGGCGTGCGCTCAGATTCGCGGCGCGCTGGGGTTGGAAAAGGTCGTGGAAGGCGCCCATTTCCGATTCGTCGTCGGCGCCGCGGGTGATTTCTACGGGGCAGGAGAGGGCCAGTTGGGCGTAGGCCGGTTTGCCGTAGCGTTTGCTGGTAAACTGTGGGCGCACGCGCAGCCGTTCCCGGATTATTTCCGCCTCTCGCTCGATCGGATCGGCAATTCTTTCCCCGGCCGCCTGCTCGACCTGATCGGGCTGGCAGCGGTAGCGGCGCGGCGTGCGGCAACCCGGCTGGATGTAGCAAAACCGCATGCAACCCACCTGACGGCGGGCCACGTTCACACACGCGCCGAAGATGCAATTCTCCGCCAGTTCCACCGCATGCACGTCGACGATCCCGAAAACGGTGGAACGCAAAATCGTGAGCACCGCATGCGCATGCGCGTATCCTGGCGCGCCAATCGCCTCCTGCTGCGGCGACATCGCATCCAGGATGCTGTCGCTGATGCGCAGCGGAATCGGATCGGTCGTGACTTCGTCTTCGTTTATTTGCATCGAGCCGAGAATGCTGTGCTCGATCCGCACCCGGGCCCGGATGTTGTATAACTCAAGACTGGGCTCGGCTGGCCGATCTGGCTCGCAATGGCAATCAATCCCCCAGCCCGGCACGAGCGTGCAGTGACGGATAACCACTTCCGATCCACAGACAGGCGCGCGTGGATCCTGCGGTTTCTCCCTCTTGGCTCCGTAGATGTGAACGGACCGGCCGGTGATCGTCAAACCGTCCAGCGTGATCCGCGTATGCCGATGCATGAAAATCGAGAGCGAATCGGGCAGGTCGGTTTGCCAATCGAGCATGCGAATAACCGGCCGCGCGCCGCTCGCCGCGCGCAGTTGCAGCGTTTGGCCCTCACGTAAATGGATGTGAAGCGGCTCCACGTAGACGCTGCTGTCTGTCAGCTCGATCACGGCATCGGCCGGCTTCTCCTCATCCCAATGATGAAGAGCGTCGCGGAGATGACGGAAGGTTTGCCCCGGACCGACGCGATAGTACTTCGCTGGCACCTTCTGCCGGATCGTTTGTCCGGGATGAGACGGATCGGGCACGTCGGCTTCCCTTGGCCAGGGTTCAAAGAGCCTGCGGGGATATTCACCGCCGCCCATGTCGGCGCTGAAGCCGTAGTGATAAGTCACCTTCACGCCTTTCCGGGGAAGCTGGCCGGGTGGAAAGGCCAGGCGGCCCAGCACCGGATCCACCGCAATCCGTTTGTTCGGCGGAGCGTATTGCCAATCCGTTAAGTCCGCCGGCATGATCACGTCCGCTGGAATCGGCTTATGCGGATCGAATCCGGCCCAGCCTTCCGCCCAAATCGCGAAACTTTTTCCCGGCCCGTAAAAGAGCGCCTTGTTTTTCTCGAACGCCTGCCGGCGAATCGGAGCGGGCAGATTCAATTCCCCGGCGATATGCGTCGGTTCCGTCTCCCTCTCTGGCTTGATGAAAAGTGGCGCATCTTGTCCGAGCACGCTGAAAGTGAAACGGTGCGGCCCGAGACCCTCGGCGCAAAAAGCCGGCGCGTGGGTGATGGAGTACGATTTCAAACGCCAGACGAAGAGACCGACGGAGGGGATGTTGTGACGCCCGATCGTCCGGTGCGAGTTGATCCGGCGCACGTCCACGGTGTGAGCCAGGTGGTCGAAGGGGCCATCGAGCAAGGCGAGACCCTGGATTTTCCGAACGTCGATCGTTCGCGCCCGTTTGAGGTGCGGATGATTGAGATTCTGGTTCCAGCCGAGCAATTTGAAAAACTCCACCGCTCGCGCCGGCCAGCCGGCGACGTCGTTCGCGAGCATTTCCAGCAGAGCGAGCGTCCCTTTTCGGCTGCGGTTGTGGATGGTGTTTCCGACCTCCCGGCGCGGAATAAGCAAGCGGTTGAGTTCACGTCCCTCAAAGGTCGCCTCAGTCGCCGGCAGACCGGCGTCGAGAACTGGACGATAGCCGATCAAATCGGCCACGTACGGGACGGCCCACTCTTCCGCCGTCTCGATAAACCAGTTTTCGTAGAGCTGGCCGATATCGTCTTCGACCACATTGACCTGCTCGGCGATTACGCGGAGGAGGGCCTGGAGGGGATACTTCTGCTCGGCATCACGCATCCGGTAGATCGCCGGAAGCAACTGGTAGAGCCGGTCGATGCGGGGGTCGGGGGTGTTGGTCGCCTCTGCCATGGGGTTAGATGATCTGGTTGAGGATCAAGGTGTCCGGAACTTCCGGGGTGAAGATGGCCAGTTGCGCGGGCCGAAGGCTTCGGTTTTCAAAACCGGCTACTTGCGCCTCGACGCGCTGGGCCGGGGCCGAGACGACACCTTGGGACGTGCCTGGAGGAAAGATGGCCTGGCCGAGTGCGATGAGTTGGCTCGAAGTCAGGAGCGCTCGTTCTCCAGTGGGAGCTCCCCTCGTGTCTATCCCGGCCGTTTTCTCCGGGATGCCGCCGAACGCGTCCACGTCGACGTAGCCGACACCTTCCACATTTTGGATGACGCCGATTACTTCGCATAACAAGGCCGATTGACCCAGCGAACGCCTGCGAAAGCCGAAGGCCTCGAGCAAAGCTGTGCGGACCGCCAGGGCCACCGGTTCCCAGAGATAATCGGGCGCCACTCGCACTTTGGCGCTCAACATCAGGACGACCAGTTCGCGCGAGTCAACCTGCACCGCGAGGTCTGCGTCGCCGTACTTCTGCAACGCCGCCACAAGGTTGCGATACAGATCGGATGAGGGATCGATCGGGATATCGTCTGCGCCGGCGATGGTGACGTGCACGAGCTGCCGTCGCCCATCGCTGAGCCGCCGGGCATCGGCCTTGGCGATTCCGGCGAATGTTCGGGTAAAATCGGTGTAATCCTGAAGGCCCACCAACCGGTCGAGCGATGCCACGGCGAGGGGCGCATTTTCGCGGGCCTGGTCGCGGTCTTCCTTGTCCGCTCCGCCTGAGGCGCGGAGCGGATTGATGACGCTCTTTACTCCCAGCGGCTTGGTTTGGAGCAGGCTGATCTGATCGGCCTTTACGTTTCCGACCTTGCCGATGCCATTGCGATACACGGCGTTGACGTTGTCCAACCCGGTGGGCAAGCGCGCTCCATTGATGCCGTTGCCGAAAACTACCGAGGTGATGGCGTCGTCGTCGGTCTTGGTGATAAATTGCCGGTCGCCCGGCCCGAGGCCGGCCAGCGAATCGGTCTCATGCCATTCAATGTTGTCGACGTAGACGTGCAACGTGCTTTCCACGCCTTGCGGGGTCGGGGCGGGGACGAAGGTGAGTGGGGGCTGCTTGAGAGCAAACGTCTGCCAGGCCCGGCTGCCATCCCCGGCGCCGAGGGGTTCGAGACGCGTTTCGCCGTGCGTGGCTTTCACCACATTTCCATAGATGACAAGGGTGTCGCGTTTGTAGCAATAGGCCAGGCTCTTATCGAGAATCAGAGTGGTGTGCTTCTTCTCGTTAGGTAGGTCTTCCCGATATGTCTGCTCGATATTGGCAGCCATCACCAGCTCGCTGGCCATTACTCCGGGGATGATTTCTCCGTTCGCATCCTTCACATCCGCGCGCTCGCCCGAAACGATCAGCCATCGACCCGGGGCCAGGTCATCGTACAGATCGCGCAGCTCGATTCGGCGTTCGAGGCGGAGTCTTTCTTCTTCTGAAATGTCCTCATTCTCAATATGATTCACGCATGTTTCGATAGGCTCTTCGGCCAGGGGCAGTTCTTCAAACTGAACGTAAACTGTCGTGGTCCGAAGCAGGGCCGTGGATTCCAGTCTCCCGTCTTCGTCCTGGGGGAGCCACGGCGTTTCCAGAGTCAGCACAGTGACTCTGCTCGTTAGGCCGAGGCCCGCCATGGACATGGGTTCGACCGCCTTGACCCGATGGAAACTCAGGACCGGGTCGCCCATCAATTCATCGTCCTCGACGATGCGCCTGCTCACGGCCACCCATTCTCCGGGCTTGATCTTGTAGTCCGAATCCAAGGCCAGCTTGTCGAGATCGCCTGTCTTGTCCGAAACCCCGGCATCGCGCCACATGTTGCCGATATTCGGGGAGGCCGAAATTGTGAATGCCTGGCCGGCTGCGCCCTCATTGTTTTGGAGCGGCTCCAGTTGGGCCGGCGCATTGTGGCCGAACAGTTTGGCGGGAACCCGGAGCGCGCCGGCGCACTCGAGTGCCGAATCCGCGGTTACTTTGGCCTGGCCCCAGGCGCGGTACAGATTGGCCTTGAGCAAGGGATTGAACGTCGCAAGAAATCGCGGCGCCGTATTCGCCCCTTCCTTGAAAGTCTCCGACGCATGACGATCCAACTGGAGTGCATTCGCGCGCTGGGGGGTGGGAGCCACCTGGAGATACTTGACCAGTTGGTCCAGCTCATTAGGAGCGACCTTTGGCTCCGTCGAGTGCTGATAGTCCCCCGAGAACGCGCCGCCCTGACCTGTTGGGTTAATCTGGCCGCCGCCTTGCAGCGTAACCTTGGTCCGTTTGAGGGGCGCATCGGTCACGACGGTATCGACCCAGCGCAAAACCCTCTCATTCTTGAAAAGGAATAGGACCGGGTCATTTGGTTTTAGACCGGTCCCGAGCCCTTCAAAATAGATTCGATTGATGCTCGAAGGGATGGCGGCGCTCCCAAAGTTTTGCGGCTGCGTGAGGCGCACCTGGAGATTGTTCCATTCGGAGCGGGCCGGTAGGTCATCCGACGTTTCGAAGGCTTGTGGCAGTTCACCCGGCCCCGGGACACTCTGCACGCGCGCACCCGCAGGAATGGTGACGGCGGTCGCTTTTGGTGGCTTGGCCAGAAGGTCTTCCTCGAGGGTGTAAGCAAGGTAAACAGTGGAAGCGACGCCCGGGCGCAAAGTGTAGCCCAAGAGCCGGGCGAGTTCGAGAATCGAGCGGCGCTCGGTGGCGGTGCGGAGATAGCCCTCATTGGCGATTCGCTCTTGATAAAACGTGAGCACGTCCGCGACGAGCGCCCAGCTATCGAGCAGGGCGATCGCCGGATCGCCCGGGTCGCGCGTGGTCAGCCGGGCGAGGGGGTGGAACGTTTGCAACGTCTGGCCATCCGCGCCGGGCGCCACCACCGCCAGGTTGGAAAGCCGCGCCTTCATTGTCTCGAAGAATGTGCCGTGCGTGCCCACGCGGTAGCGCAACGCCGGCAATCCGGGACGATTTGCCGTTGCGGCCGGAGTCAGTTTCTCGGTCCCTTCGCAACAGCCGCAGGTCTCAGTGGAGCAACCGCAATGTTTCGTGATCATCTTATCTTCCTCCGTGCACCACGATTTCGAGTTGGCCGCGTTCGGGATAGTTCGGGTCGTTGTCGAGCTGGGGGATCTCGTTGTTGCGCACCGGCAGCAGGCCTTCCCCGATTTCGTCCCGGGTTGATTCAAACAGCCGCTGGAACCGCACGATCGTTACGCATTCCACTCCCTGGACCTTCTGGCCGGCGGCAATGATCCGGCTCAGGTAGATGCCTTCGCCAAACGTGAGATTGTCCGGATGAAAGAACCCCTTCCGTCCGCCGGTCAGGAGCCGATTGCTGAAGATATCCAGCAGTTCGGCTTTTACGTGTGCCCGCTGGTAATGCGGCAAAGCGCAGACTTCCAGCTTCAAATCCAGAGGCACGTAACGCGCCGGCTTTACCTCAAGATCGTGGCCGATCCGGCGAAAGTTATAGAGATATCCCTCGATTTCCGCGAGCAACGCCTCCTCGGGCGTCTCGTCACCGAATGGATCGATGGCCACATCGGCTTCGTACCAACTGCCCGTCCAAACCAGCGCCGCGGAGGCGTTCTGCACCTTGCGGTTTCGCTCGGCGATTTCCTCATAGTCCTGGGCGATGATCGCGCGCTGGATCGTCTTGCGAAACGTTCGCGGCGCCATCAGTTTCGCCTCGACGATTGGCTCCGGGTCGGTGCCGCCGCGCGCTGCGAGCGGATTGCGAATGGTGATGGAACCTGAGCCTAGGTCCAACTTGGTGTTCCGGAGCACCAGGCGCGAAATGGAATCCGCGCCAACATTCCCTTTCCTGCCGTTGCCAACGCGATAGGTCCCGGTAAAGGACATCCCGGCGGGCGGCTGATTTCCTAACTCGCCGTCGCCAAAGCGCAGGTGCGCGATGCCATCGTTGTCGATCTCAACGACGAAGTGGTTTTCGTTGCTGAAACTCTCGATGAGATCGAAGCGGGGTTCCCACGAAGCTGCGGGAGTGCTTTCCAGTTTAACCTGCGGCAGGGCGGCCCGCACATCCTGATCGAGGAGCGAGGCTGCCGGGGCAAAGTGAGGCGCGTCACCCGGCAGGGCTGCGCGAAAAGTTACCGGCAGGTGGCGGAGATGCGGGCGGAACCTGCCGGCGACGTATTGGATTTCGCTGGGGGTCTCGGCGCATTCGCAGATCGCATCGGTGCTCAATGTTGGCACCTCGCCCAAGTCCTCCGGATCGACTGTTCTTCCGTGATCGACGAGCACCACATTGCCCCGCGCGACACTGATGTTTTCCAGATATTTGCAATCCGGCGCCGGGCCGATGGCCGAGACGCAAAACGGAAAACGAAGCGCGTCTTCAGGTCCCCATTCGACCTCGAGATACGGAATCGGATACCCGTCGACCTTGATTGTTGGATCGTCTCCCGGCGTCACCCGTGTCAGGCGAACGGCCTGGCGCCGTGCCGGATCGGCATCTTCCGGCAGGCCGGTCTTGGCCCCGAGCACTTCTTCAAAGATCAGGACATCGCCTCGCTCGAGGTGGAGCTTTCTTTTTGGGTTTAAGAGGGTCGCCGAGGTGCTTCCGCGTTCGAGACAGCATTCTTTGTCACCCCAGGTGTAAAAGAAAATCTTCGTGTGGGCGGAGCGCAATTCCAAAGGCCGACTCTGGTCGGCGAGCAGAGGCTCAAAAACTTCATATTCGTGGCGCGGCACATTACTGAGATCCTCCCACTGAAGGACGGCCGGCGCGTTCGCCGCGAGCTCGTCGTTTGATCTGGTGATAAACGTGATCTTGGCCGGATCGAGCTTGAGATCGTCATCGACTTCGATGCTGACCCACGTCCGTGCGTTGCAGCCCTCGTGTAACACGTAATCGACCAGCCGGGCATGACGGCGCACGGAGATCCGCTGACGTGCCGTGTCGAGGTAGGCCTCTGTTGCCACCGCGTCCTGATAATAGCTGAGGTAATCGCCGGCATAGGCCAGCAACTCGACCAGCGCGATCCCGAGATCGGGCACATGCGTTTCCTTCCAATCCGGGACCAGTAATGCCAGCCGGTCGAGAATGAGCTGCCGGAAACTGGCATAGTCCTTGGCGAGATAATTGATTTCCGGTTCCGGCGGCTGCGGCGGTTCGCACTGACAAGCCGGCGCGCAATCGAGATCGGAGGGACAATTAATTTTAAACGAGAAATCGACATGGTCGTAGCGCGGATCGATATGCTTCACGCCGACGAGCCTGAGCGTGTAGGTCGAGTGGTCGCCGTACTTGTCGAGCTCGATGTTCAGGAAGTCGTCCTTCTCCGGATCGGCATCGACTACCGGATCAACGTCCAGGATTCGGATGTCCGTGACGCGATGCCCGCCTTCGATGCGCAGAAACCGCTCGATCCCCAGTTTGTTTTCGTGCAATTCCGGCGGCAGCTTGCCCAGGAAATAGACGCGCAAGGTGCGCTGGCTGTCATCGACTTCGATGTAGTCGATGCCATTCCAGCCTTTCAGCCGGCGGACGGCGTCCCGTCGTTCATCTTTCTGGCAACAAAGGCTCATGATTGTTCCGGGTTAAACAGCGCGGGTGAAGGTGGCCGTCTGTTGCTCCTTGGTTCGGCGGATGACGTATTTGAGATCGAGGCGCAGGGTTGAATCCACGGCTTGCACGTCGAGATCGCCTATTTCGATGAGGTCGCCGAGCCAGCGCTGGAGGGCGCCCTGAACGGTGAATTGCACCGCGGCTGCGAGTTCGGGGCTGTTCGGCGCGAAAATGAGTTGAAGCAATCCGCTGCCGAATTCTGGGCGATTCACTCGCTCGCCCTGGTTCGTAAAAAGGAGTTGCTCGATCATATCCCGGATGTGATCGGATTCGCCGGTCGTCGCCGTCCGCCCGCGCCCATCGAAATGAAAGGGGAAATCGATGTTCATTGGGCTTTTACCCGGATTTGGGTGACGAGGATGTTGACGCCGGTGCCGTTGGGAGCGCAGACCGCCTGGCTGTCCTGCAAGAGCAAAGGCATTCCACCGGATTTCACGCGGGTGGCCGCCGTGGTCCATTGTGCGGTCACGCATGGAACCGGCGAGCCGCTGACGTTGAAGGGACAGCCGGCAATCGTCCACGGATTCGGCTGTTGGACGGTTGCCTGGCCCGACACCTTGACCCTTGGGTTGGGAACGGTGGCCTGCCCCTGACCGGCGTGCAGACAGAGCACCGTCGCGCCTTGATGGAGAAGGAATCCCGGCATCACATCACCTCCAGTGCTTGCTCGTTGAGTTTTATGATGGGCCCGGAAAGCTTGATGGTCGCGCCCATACCGTTGTCGACCTCGATCCCAGTCGTGGAAATTTTGATCTTATGGCCGCTGGTTGTCTCGATGGTAATGCCACCGGCCCCCGGCGTGTCATCCATGGTCAGAGTGCAGGTGTCGGTCTTGAGCACCTTTTTCTTTTCGGCCACGGGCGACATGGAAACGGGCGGGGATTCATCGTCTCCCCAAAAACAACCTGACCAGATAGGGCGGTGGGGATCGCCTGCGGCAAATTCCACCCAGACGTGGGCATCCGGCGGCGGCATCATAAAAAAACCAAGGTCAGGACCGGCATACGGCACGCACGGCATTGCCCAGACCGTGGCATCGCGAAAAATCGCCGGAACCTTGACAAGAAGGCGCCCTTTGCCCAGCGGATCAAAATTCGTGTCAACGAGTCCTTCGTATTTTCCAAAGAATGTTGTCATCGTAATCTCCTCACGGCGGTAGCGCCGGGACCGATGTCCCCGTCCCCTCGCGCGACAGGCTAAAGCTTTGGGTGTAGCGGCCTTTGCCGATGCTGTGCGTAACCGTTTTTACATAATAGAGGCCGTCATAGGTTCTGCCGACGCCGCGCAATCCGACCAAGCTGCGCGGGTTGAGCAAACCGTTGTAGCGTAATGTATCCAACTGGCCGCTGGCGGTGACGACATCATCCGAAGATCGGTCGACGATGCCTTGCGCCTTCGTCTTGGCCCGGCCTTTATCGCAATCCGTCAAAGCTATCTTGCGTTTCGGCTGAGCGGGATCACTGGCCAGCGGGGGAATGGTTCGTGCGACGCTGGTTTTGCTCAACGTCTCCTCCTTCTCGTCTTCCACGAAAGTGACTTGCTGTCTGAGCAAAGGATTGAATCGAAAGCTAATGGAGTCGACATTGGTTGCCGGACCCATGTTCACGCAAAGCGGGCTTTGTGGTTTGGAAACTTTCTCGGGCGGCCCCCAGTGCACCGCGCTGAACAATGGCGCGGGGCCTGGCGTGACATAAAAAAGGAAGCCATAATGCTGGGCCATGTTCTGTAGATAAGCCCGGTCAGTCATGGGGGGCCGCGCCGTTTTTTTTTCCAAGGGATTGGGAGGAGTCAGCGCCTTTTCATCCGGCGGCGGCTTGGAGGGCACAAGCCCATAGTCAGCCGTGTATTGTCCCACGATTTTGGCAAAGAGTCCGTAATCAGGAACACCAGGCGGCTCCTCCCCGGGCTTATCTTCCAAATCCATCATTATGCTCACGTCTTCGCCGGTCACGGTCAGCGTCGAGGCGCCCGGCTCCTCACTGGGCGAGAGCTGCATTTGCGTGATGATGCCGTCCATGAGGACCTGCGGCGCAATGGCGAATCTTACCAGCAGAACCACACGGGTAAGCGGGCGTATCAACGGATTCGTCAGCAACCCGTAATCCACTAGATCAAGCGGCCCGGAGCGGCCGATTTGAAACGTCAGCTGAAAGCCCGATGGTCCGGTATCGTCGTGCGTCACTTCCACACTTGTGAGCGCTTCGGCGATGGAGAAGGGCACGGGAATGGGGATTTTTGGCCCCATCCACAAACTCAAATGAACACCGAGCAGGCTCATAAACAGGTCATGCTTGTGGAATTGCTATGCGCAGGATGCGCCCCACTTCGGCCGTGAGATCGTCCGGGTTCATCGCGTTGTTTGCGTCGCACACCCGCCAGAAGTGCAACGGGTCTCCGAGCGCGCGGAAAGTGATCACGTCCAGCCGGTCGCCTTCCGTCACCATCACTTCAGCCAGGAGCGGCATCTCCTCGGCCCGGGGCAGAAAACGGCGGCGCACGTAACGAACCTCGCGGCCGTCCGGCAGGGTAAACACGGCCGTTGCGAGTGAATAGTAGCGACTGGTGTGTTCGAACATGATCAGAACAATTTGACGTCCCCGCCGAGTACGGCGCCGGCGTTACTCACGCTGCCCATCGTGGCGAAGACTTCCTTCGCGATCTGGTGCGCGAGAAAAATATAGTACCCGGGATTGGTCAGGGAGAGGTCGTTGTAGCTCAGCACGCGGCAACCGAGTGAAACCTTCGCGCGGATGGGGTTGAGCGCCACGTCATGCGCCTCCTCGGTTATGGTCAATTCGGTTAGCCGCACGGGAACCACGCGTTTCAATCCCCAGACCAGCAGCGTGAATGGGCCGATGGGCGGCAGGATTTCGAGGGTTCCGAGCGCCAGCAGGACCGTGTTGGCAATGACCAATGCGCTCTTGGGATAAATGAGCATCTCCAGCGCGGAGAGCTGCGGATAAATGCCGAGCTTGGTTGCCATGGTGCCGCTCGTCTCGAGCTGATCGGTCGCGTCGATCTCAACATCCATCTTGATGTTTTCCACCGGCGCGCCCTTCAGCCGCATCGCTTCCGCGCGGGCTCCGCCATCGCCTGAAGCCTGCGCCTGGAGGGTGCGCGTCACCGTGTCGGGATTGTATTGAAAGACCGCGATGCTCGCCAACGGGTTGAACAGGTCCACGCCGATAATGGCGCCCTTCAGCAGGCGGGGGGAACCGGGGAAACTGCTCATTTTATCATTCTTCCGGGACGATCAGGAGGAAGCGCGACTGGGCCTGGCGGAGCCGGTCCGCCGTGGCGCTTTTTTTTCGAGGAGAAAACAGTGGAGGGGAGTCGACCATGATCGGAACCGGAGGGGTTTATCTAATGGGGGATAAAGGGGTGTTATGGGAGAGATTTGATTTCGTCCGATGATGCGCAGGTCTTTTTCAAAACCGCCAGCACGAAAATAACGTCTTTTGCTTTCCCGGTCTGAGTCGCTGGGGCCAGGGGCGGTTGTCGTCAATTATGGCAATCGAATGCCATTAGCAGGGGACATCGTCCGGGATTCGCTCCTCAAGCTTGAAGAGACCTTTGTTTGGTTTCTTGCAGCGCGCCCGCGCCCGCGTGCAAAAATCCATGAGGTCCGGATCGAATGTTCCCGTGTTCGCTTTGCCACTCTTAAAACGTTCGTAGGATTCGCCGCAGAACGGATCGCGGAACGATCGTCCGCGTGCCTCAAGGCCGTGCTCCGCGCGCAACGCATTTTCCCGATCGACGGTAAACGGCTGCCGCCCCAGCTTGGTCATGACTTCCGCCGTTTCGGCCTTGCCGGCATTGCCCAGCCAGCCGTGACCGCAAAGTTCGTGTCCGAGGATGAGCCACGGATCGTAGTCCACCTTCTGGCCCGAGGCGGTGACTGAGCCGAACACTCTCGGGCTGTTGGGCGAGTTCACTGTCACGACTCCACCCGATCCTCCCGGCTTCACGCCGGTGGCGGCATCTCCGTCGGTAAAATTAGTATGTGGCCTGCTGACGTCGTCAATTTTGATCGTCCACAAATTCTTTGAATTCACCAGATCGCAAAGGCAGGTGCACCCCGTCGCCGTCTTTGCTTCCTCCGCCGGCATGGGGCCCGCGGGAAGCACCTCATGCCCGATCTGAAATGCCGGCACGGAACAGAACGCCACGGACATGCTCACTTCGCCGGTTCCGGGATCAACTTTCGGTTTCTCGCCGGAACATATTTCCGCGCAATAATCCGCCGCGGTGGCGGCGTTGGTTTGGCTCACGCCTTTGCCGGTGGGGTTCGGAATCAGGTCCTTTGGCTTGTCCACGACCACTTTTCTCTGCAACCCTTTGTCAGCGCGCGATGACACCCGGCCCAAGCCATCTCGCGAATCGATCCGCCGCATCGCCTCGTCCGCTTCCCGTTCCAAGCTGCCTCCGTCCTCATCGATGACAGGCGGCCCGTGGACCTGAGGCGATCCTTCCTGCTGCAAAATGTGCACCAGTTCATGCGCCAGCAAACCTTTTCCCGCGCTCGTTTCCGGTGTGTACCGTCCGGCGCCGAAAACGATTTGGTGGCCGGTCGTGTAGGCCTGCGCGTTTATCGCTGAGGCGGAGGCTGCCGCCTTCTCGTCCGCATGAATCCGCACGTGGCTGAAGTCGTGCCCGAACCGCGGCTCCATAAAAGCGCGAGCTTGTTTATCCAGCGGCTGGCCGGGCGAACTCAATACTTCGCTCACAATCGGCGAAACGGCCGCAGCTGGAGTCTGCGAGATCGCGTGAGGATCGGTGGCGCGCTGCAATTTCTTCTTGCGGCAGGCCTCGCACTCGCCGCTTGGACCTGGCGTGCCGCCGCAGGCGCATTTGCGTTGCAGCATGCCAGTGCGCATAGCCGTGAAGGATAGACCGGCGGTGGGGGTTAATCGAGCGCGCATTTGTGTTTCACCTGGGCGGTTGCGCTCACGGCAACTTGTGCAAACCGCCGAGTTCCTCGGCCAGAAGAACAAATTTCGTTCGATCGCCGGCAACGATCTCACTGACCGTTGCGACCAGCGCGCTCAGCAAGAGTCGCGTCCGCGCCACCGCATCGGTGAGCGCAAAATAATCGTCGCCCAGCGTGACGGAAGTCCCCGGGCCGGCGGACCACACAGTTGTTTTGGAAGCCGGATCTCGCGTCACGTTCAAGGAGCGCCGGCTGATCAATCCCAGGCGTTCGTACCGGTCGGAGATGCCAGCCACGGCGAAGCGGTCATCGTCGGTCGGCAGTGCGGGGGGCATGGTCAGGCCGAACCGAGCCGCGACGAGCCGCATCGTCCTTTCATAATGAGCATTCGTCCAGGCTGTCTTCGGTGAGCGCGACTCAACCATGGTGGCGTAAGTGCCTCTCATTTCCTGGGGGGACCACTTCAACCAATCGGCCAGCAGGGTAAGTGAGTCATGGACCCCTCCCTCCTGATTTGTTTGCAGCCCCGAAACCTTGTCCTCGGGCCGGCGCGGGGCCACGGACGTCGGATCGGCCGAGAGCATGACGAAGAGGGCGTAACTATCCGAATTTTGGAGCGCCTGCGCCGGGGTGAGACGGGGGAGCCGTCGCTCGGGACCATAGGCCCAGTCCTCCGTTCCGGGAGTCGCGCCCGCAGGGCCGATGCCCGGCGTGCCGTGCGCAGTTTCATGGATGAAATTACGCGCGCGGGCGGTCAAACCGGCGTCAATAAAAGCCGGGCAAAGCGTCAGCTTCGCGGTGGGACCGACGCTCTGGTTGTAGGCGATGGCTCCGCAATTCGGATCGCAGACTGTGCCGCACTGATGTTGTTTGGGCTTGGCTACGAGATCCATCTGGGCCGCAATCTTGCCGAGATTGCTGTCGAGCGTTGCCATCACGGCCGCGCCGCTCCCTTTGCCTTTGCCGCCGCCGAAGTATTCGTCGCGCAGATCGTTTGTCTCCGCATCGATCCCAGAGTTCAGCAGCCGGCGGGCTTTGGTGATGAAACCTTGCGCGGTCGTGCGCGTTTCGGTCACCTTGGTTTCCACGGCGGCCGGGCACGGTCCCTGGGCCGCAGTCGTCTTGCAGTTCGGTGTCGCGAGCTTCGCGCCCGCCACCGCGATCTCGACGGAGCGCACATCCCGGTAATCAAGTCGTCCATCGCCCACGTCGGGTAACGGCTGCGCGTTCCGCTTTCCGGAATGGCCGGCGGAGACAAGCTCGGCCTCCACCGTTTTGATTCGGTTCTCCGCGAGCGCTTTCCCCACTGCTGGTGAAGTCGCCTCATCCTCGCTCACGTACCCTTTCAGATCGAAGTCCCTCTTACTATCACGGGTGGCGAGATGAATGGCGATCTTTCCGTCGGTCTCGATCGCCGCGCTGTTTCGATCAAAAAAGATTGTCCATGTCCCTTCAGATCCGCCAGCGGTCTCCTTGCCTTTGACTTCCAGACCGGCAGGCACGGCTCGCTGCATCGCTCCGGGAGCCGCATCCTGTTGCTGCAGCACATGGGTCAACTCATGCGCCAGAAGCCGCCGGCCCGGCTCTGTCTGGGGAGAGTAGTGACTCGCATCAAAACAAATCTCGCGCCCGACGGTGTAGGCGGCAGCGTTCACCGCCCGCGCAGACTCCGTTGCCTTCGCGCCGCTATGCGTGCGCACGTGACTGAAGTCATGGCCGAAGCGCTCTTCCATGAATCCACGCGTCGCAGAATCCAGTGGCTCTCCGCTTTCGGAAAGGACGTCATGGACAATCGACGGCGCGACGGGAACCGATTCGTCCATGAGCGATTCCCGGTGAACGTCAGGGGAGGAAATGGAGGAGAAATTGGCCCGTGTTCCCACAGCGTTTCCATTCATGACGGCATCTGCCACGGCGTTCGCTTCCCGCTCGAAACGATCGTCCGGCCGGTTGATCTTCAGCGCGGGCCGGGAAGCCACGTTTCCCTGACTGAAACCATCGCCCGCCGGTTGGCCTAACGAGGTGAATCGTTGCAAGGCGCGCCGCTTCTTCTTCCCGCATTCTGCGCACTCGCCGCCTGGGCCGGCCGCATTGCCGCAGGCGCATGTGCGCCGCAGCCAGCCCACGGGAGAGGAAACGGATGCCCGCGCTCGAGTCGCTTCGGCTCTCGCCTGAATCTGTGCCGGCGCTCTCATCCGTCCTGACCCGGATTGGTTGCAAGGGGGGTCATTGGAATTCGCCTATTCTTCTCCCGAGCCGAAGCCTGCCCCGCCCGTAGGTTTGCAATCCTTTCCAAATTGCACGCCGGTTACCTTGTGGCACGCGCAGCCTTTGTCGCGCGGCTTGCCCGGAAATTTCGGATACCCTTTCTTTCCGCCCGTGACATCGATGGTCTTGGTCGCCACGCGGCCTTCTGGAGTAGTTTCGTTTATGCCAAGGGAAGCGGTCTCCACTTTCGTGCCTTTGGTCGTGATCGACCAATTGATCGCCTCAGCCGTGTACCTGTCTGCTCCCGCACCGAGCCCAAGGCTCACTGTGCCGCTAGCCGTCCCACCCGTGCAGGAAACGCCGGTCTGAAGGTCCAGGGTCTGCGCGAGCGTATCGCCCGGGTCGCCGGGCACGCTTTTCTTGCCGGTATCCTCCGTATGAGTCATGGGTCCGGAGGCTGCTCCGCCGCTGCCCTCCTCCAAATTCAGCCTGCCGGCAATGGTGGAGGCTTGCGTCTCCAGCACTTTCTTATCTTCATCGCTATAGCTCTTGCCTCCCATCAGGGCCTTGTAATCAAGACGAAGGGGAATCGACGTGACTCCCGTTTGGGAACAAGCGCAGGGATCGAACAACAGTTTCACGGTGGTCCGAGCGGTCTCATATTGGCATTCAGCCGGATCATCGTTCCCGCGCGAAAACACGTGCCTGGTCGCTTGCTTCATGCATGACGTTTTTTCCGTGGGTTTCGGTTGGCGTTGCAAGCGGGGCGCAGAAAAAGTGGGCTCGGCAGTTCGCGTCGCGGCCCCTTCGTCGACGATTCGCTCCGCCTGCGCTTCGGCTTCTTTTTCGTAAACATCATCGACCGGGCCCACGCGTAACGCATTGGTGACCGGGCCAGGTGCGTCTGATTGTTGGAGGGTGTGCGTCAACTCGTGCGCGAGTAACCGCCGTCCCGAGGAGGAACCCGGAGAATATTGTTGCGCGCCGAAGACGACGTCTCGGCCCACCGTGTAGGCAAGCGAATGGACCGCCTGCGCCGACTCCGCGGCCGGCGCATCGGCATGAATCCGGACCCCGCTGAAATCGTGACCGAACCGCGGCTCCATGAAGGCGCGCGTCGAAGCATCGAGCGGCCGGCCGGGCGAGGACAACACGTCATTCACGATCGGCGGCACGCCGGAAGAACAAGGCTGGAAGGATGCAGGATGATCGACCGCTCGCTGCAACGTTTGGGCCGCGCGTTTTTTGCGGCACGACTCACATTCCCCTGTGGGACCAGGCGTGCCGCCGCAGGCGCACTTGCGTTGCAGCAGGCCATTCCGTGCCGGCGTGAAGGATGAAGGAGACGCAGCTTTGAGTTGAACGCGCAATCCCGTCTTCATCATCTCAGTTTCTTATAGGCTTCTTGCGCAGTTTTTTTCATTCGCGCAGTCTTGCTTGTAACTCTCCGAGGAAAAGGTCGCGCTCGGCAAGATCAGGCGCGTCCCGGTAGGCTAATCCGGCGATCTGACTCGCGAAGTAAGCTGCCAAATCAGCGACGCGATATTTCATCTCCGCGTTGATGGAGGGCTCTTCGCTGCCGAAGTACCCGAGCCGACGTTGGTCTTCGAAGAGTGAAACGAGACAGGGCAGGACCGCTTTGCCAAAAGAGACCAGCGTCTTGCCCAGGCGCTCCGTGTAATGCCCCGGCATGCCCCAGGCGTTGTGCAGGAAAGTGTCGGGCAAAGTCCGGCAATAGATTTCGGCGAGCAAAGGATTGGCGGCGTGCCCGGCGTCGAGCAACAATTCGTTCGCCAACACGCGCAATTTGGGCGGGACGTCCGCCGATGCGACGACAGCCTCCAGGAGCGACTTTGCGTTCGGCTGATCGAGCAAGCGCGGCGCCTGGCCGCGCAGAAACAACTCTTCGTAAGAAGCGTTCGTGAGCCACTCCGGTATTGGCGGTCTGATGGCAGGCGCGTCCATGAATCTTTATGCCGTTGAGCGAGTCCGTTCACTGGGAGGAAGGAAGTCGCCGAGTTGATCAATCTGGAGTCGGCGCAGGGTCGGTGCATCGAGTTGGCCCGAAGTCTTTATGCCATTCTCGGCCTGATAGATTTTAAGTTTCTGAATCATCTCGTAGGTCCAGAGTTTACCGGGTGTCGCATCGACAGTTTTTTGAATTTGTCGAAAATTTAGAGCCGGAGGAAGGGCCACGGCTTCATTGAATGCGATGGAGTCCCTGATATCCCTCAGGACGCGCAATTCAAAACTTAGCTGCGCGGTGTTCTCCTGGCCCGCCGTGATCCCCACGAAGCTTCGGCCCGCGATAGTCAGCAGTTTGGCTGTGAGCGACGTGATCTCGGCGTCGAGTTCCGCCCGGGTCATGTCTTTATTGTTTGTCTGGTGAGTGGGCAACGGAAGATCGTCCGTAGCGACGGGAGCGGTTTGATCATTCCATTTCTTGGCGGCGGAGAGAAAGTCGGCTGAAGGTGTTCCGCGCGAAATTTTCGAAAACGGCGCTTCGTTAAATGTGTTCGTGGCGTCGATGTCGTAACCCCACGACACGCATCCGTAATACGAGCCCTGATCATTTCCCTTCGAGCAGATGGCGCAGGTTTCGAATTGGAACGAGAGAGCGTCGCCTGCGGTGCGGCTGCTTCTCACGCCATTGACGCCGGGTTTATCGGTCAGCCAGGCAGGGTCGGCGACACCGCCCTTAGGGTGGCTGCCGAAGTGGGCGTTGCCGGAAGTGCCGCCTGCGTTCTGGGCGCCATAAAAGGGCGAAGTTGATCCGCTCAGGCGGTCAATTCCCACCCCTTCCGTGCCTTCCGCCGCGGTCAACGCTCGCGCTCGATCGGCCGCGCTGGAGAAGGCCGGCGTCCCGCGGATCTTGGCCACGCTGTCCTGGGTCAGGGCCACCTCGGTGCAATCGACGATGTCGTAAGGCAGGAATTCGATCTTTACGTCGTATTGCGCCTGAGGGGCGAAAGTCGGACCCCCTAGTCTGTCGTGTTTCGTTAGCTCAAATAGACCAGCGTGCGTGTCCTGTTTTGTCTGTCTTTGCAGGCGCTGGACGGCAGATGAAGGTATCGACCGGGGCCTCTGTAGTGGCGTGTCGCTGGCGAGCAGATGTGCGGTCGCGTCAGCGTCCCGCTCATAAACGTCACCTGCAGTTCCGACTTCCAAAGGCGCGCTGATGTCCTTCGGTGCATTGCCTTGCTGCACGACGTGAGTCAATTCGTGCGCCAGGATCGATCTCCCGCCGGCGGTGTGCGGCCGATACTGTCCTTGTCCAAACACAACATCGGGCCCAACCGTGTAGGCGAGCGCATCCACGGCCGAGGCTGACTCCGCCGCCCGCCCGTCCGTGTGCACGCGCACGTGGCTGAAGTCGTGGCCGAAGCGGGGCGTGAAAAAGTTGCGGGAGGCGGCGTCAAGCGGCTGTCCAGAGGAGCGCAGCACTTCATGAACGATCGGCGGCGCTTCGGAGTGGAGTGATTGAGCAGGTGGACTTTGCGAACGGCGTTGCAGTTTCTTTTGGCGGCACGTTTCGCATTCGCCTCGCGGGCCGGCTGTGCCGCCGCAAGCGCACTTGCGTTGCAAGACGGCGCGGTGTGCCGGCAGGAGCGAGTGCGGCTGGGGTGGGGATTGAGTGCGCAACAGCGCCTTCATGACGGACGGCATTGTCGACCTCCGCGCGATTTCTGACGAGCAAAAACAGCGGGCCGCAGCATCAGCTGTCTGGCCCGGAATCCTAAGTTCCCGATCCGCCTTTCCTCGAGCGGGTCGAGGAAACAATCGCGTTTCCTAGAGATGCGGGAGAGTGGCCAGAAGGATCTTTCTTATGGTGTCGATGACAGCATTTCGAATCGCATCGTCGGCGCCGGGAGGTACTTTGGGCGTGTGCAAGTGGATGAGCGGGACGCTGGAACCAGTTTGCGTGCGCACCAGGCTGTTCCGGTAAAAGATTTCATTGGAGAGGAACCCACCTCCAGCCCCTTCCACAGACGTTCCTGAGCCTGGACCCGGGCCGCCCTTCAACTTCCGGGGGTAGGGTGCGCCGGACGGCAAGTCAAACACATCTGTCTCCTCCGCAATGGCGGACGTTCGGCCCACCGCGCCTCGCATGTCTTTGAGCATGGAGGGAGGCACGCTATGAGGGAGAAATTCCGGTCCGGTGGCGAGGCCGGGTGGCTCGACTGGACTTGTCGGAGTCGCACCGCTCTGGCGACCGAGGTTCTCGGCATAATCAGTATGAGCTGTGGTAGGTCCGCCCCGGCGCCGGCCGGCCCACTCTTCAAACTCGAATAGACTTCCGCCCTGGCTGATGCTCATCACTAAATGGGGCGGCTGCGGCCCGGCCAAATGCGGACGCAGGTGATTCTCGACAATCCCTTCATTGAAGTCCGCATAACGGGTGGGAAAAACTACCCCTTCGATTCGCGCCGAAACCTTTCCGTCGGCCAGCGTTTCGCCATCCAAACTTATGGCCGTTGCTCCCGAAACGTTGCTTTGGCGAATGTCACCACTTGAATTGGCAAAGCCGAACGGATCGAATCCGCTGACTAGGATTCGCTTTAGATCCGGGTCCGCGGGGAAGGCACTGGTCGTGAAGCCGCGCGAGCTTTGCTCGAGCACGGACAGAAGTCTGCCTTGTAACCGCCGGAGCGCGTCGGCATCAGCCGACCAGGACGGATTCCATTGCCGCAATTCAGTCGTCAACATCAGCCGGGTCCAATAGAGTTGCCGGTCATCGGTGCCTGGGCCGCCGGAGCGCGCGGCGATCTTTGCATCTTCCCAGAGTTTCTCTCCAAAGAGACGAACGACCTTCTCTGCCTGGGTTGACGCGCGCGTTTTCCTGAGCGCTTTGCTGAAGGCTGCGGTCGTGGCAGAAGAACTGGAGCCGAGGAATCCCTCCTTCTGTGCTGCCGGCACTCGCTGTTCTTCAACGGTGAGCGCCGGGAGACAGCGCGGGATTTTAGAGACTGCATCGGCGCCCCCGCGTACAGCGGCGAGTTCGGTATCCAAACCGGCCTCGTCCACTCCGAGGGCGGAACGCAGTTCCTTGCGAGCGCCTTTAATATGTTTACGCTCCTGCGCGATTTCCTTTTTGCTGAGGCGCTTGCCCGTAAAAGGGTCGGTCGCCTCGCCGTCCGGCGGGGTGGTTCCAGCCAGTGCAAAATCATCCTGCCATTCAGTCTGCAGAGGGCCGTGTTTACAAAGCGGCTTGGCCAGGCCTTCGACTTTGACACGCGTCACTCCCACTCTTGCGCCGTCGAAAATGGTCTGGGCCATCGCGGTATGCATCCGGACACACCCGTGCGAAAGGGGTGTTCCGTCGACGGGCGCATATTCATGCAGCGCCACGCTCTTGGCGTCATGAAATTGTGTCCAAAGCCTGACGCCGCCGGCAGTCTGCGGCACTTTGGCGGTAACTTTAAAGTCGCCCACAGGCGTGCAGTTATTGCCTACTTGCTTCGACCGTGAGGCAGAGCACGCTCCGCCTTCCGCGGTTCCGGCGGACTCATCGAAGCAGCAATGGCCTTTGCCGGTTGAGCATTCACCAATTTCCGTGGTCCCGTCGCTAAAAACCGCCTTCACCTGCTGGCTGGTGTTTTGGTTCACTTGGACCTCGATGATATGGGGCGGCCGGGCCTTCTTGCCGGAACCTCCGGCCGGTTTCCTTTGCAAGGCCGATGAAACCGCCGGCCTCGTTTTAAACGAACCGTCGCCGTGGATGCCATGTCCCACGGACTCGGCTTCGGCTTCCAGCGCCGGGTCCGGATCGATCGCGCGGGAACTTGTTGCCAGATGGGCGCCGCGGCTTTGTTGAACAACATGGGTCAATTCATGCGCCAGCAACTCGCGGCCGCCTGCGGTGTGCGGTTGAAACCCGCCTGCTCCAAACACAACGTTATTCTCGACACTGTAAGCCCGCGCATTGACGGCGCGGGCCGATTCCGCCGCAGACGCGTTGGCATGCACGCGCACGTTCGTAAAATCATGGCCGAAGCGCGGCTCCATGAACGCGCGCACCTCGGGATCAAGCGGTTGGCCGGGAGAACGCAGGACTTCGTGCACGATCGGCGGCACTTCTGAAACGGAGGAGGAAGAACCATCGATCGATGATGAAGCAGGCGAATTCCCGGCGAGCCGCTGGAGCTTCTTCTTGCGGCAGGCTTCGCACTCGCCCGTTTGTCCAGGCGTGCCGCCGCAGGCGCATTTCCGTTGCAAGAAACCACCCATCCCCGGCATGCCAGATGAGGGAAGTGCCGGTCTAGAATGTATGCCGAATCTCATCTCATGAATTCATCGATTTTCCTGCAGTTCCTGACGCAAGGCCTCGATCGCCTGATCGCGTTCTGCCGGATCTCGGAAGTAGGAACAGGCTCGGCCTTGGGTTTCACAAATAAGAACCCAGGCGTAATCACAGACCCGGTTCCGGTAAATTACGCTGGTCGTAGCTTCTTTGCTGTCCTCGAGCGACGCCGGGCGCTGGTCGGCCAGCAGCGGTGCCAACACCCTTATGGCAGCGGGTCCCAATGCGACAAACGCCGACGACGTCTCGGTCAGGTATCGTCCCGGAAGTCCCCAGGCGTTGAAGAGAATACTGTCGCGCAACGCTCGACCATAGATCTCGGACCGATCGCTCTCCGCTATCGCGGCATAGGCAGCGGGGTCAGTCACTCGCAATGCTTCGAGAGCAAGGAATGCGGTCGTTTGGCCGGCATTGATGTGCTCGAGCAAGAACTCACGAGCGGCCGGCCCGAGTTGGCGCGCCATTTCAATGCTTTTCGCGCCAAAGGGTGGGACGGCCCGGGCCGCGTCGTCTTGAAGCTGCGTTGCGAAGGTCGACAGTTGCATGGGAACGCCTCCCGGCGCCGTCAAGGACTTATGGGAGCCGGGGCTTCATCCGGCCGGCCCGCCGCAGGTAGAGTGTTCCGCCAGACATTCCATGCGTTCCGTGCTTCTGAAAACTGTTCCGAGGGCATTTGTCGAAACGAGCGCGGGAGAAGCGTGACCTGACCGGTAGTCGTCGTCGTGTATCCCCAAGTCGCGCAGCCGTAAATTTGGCCGACATTGGCGCCGCCGCGACACATCGCGCAGGACTCAAACCTCCTAAATCCTTCCGCATTAGGGCCAGCCGAAAAACCGGGCGCATCCCCCAGTGTCGCCGCTGTCGGAGTTGCGCCGCCGCTTCCGGCCTGCCCGAAACCCGGGTCATCCCGGGTGACTCCAGCAGCGGTTTCCGAAATGTAGAACGGTGACACGTTGCCCGTAGTCTGATCTATCGCCCAGGATAGCTTTGATTCTCGGGCCAGCCTCGCCGCGCTGACAAGACCAGCTCGCGTGGCCCCCGAGGCGTCAATATTTTGGACAGATTGCAAGAAAGCTATGTCAGTGCACTTGACGGTGGTCTTAGGCAAGAACCGCAACTCGACATTGATCGAGAAATCCGGATTTGCCGGCGGATTTGCATCGACCTTGTCGTACTGGGTGAAGGTTAGATCTCCGTACGTCGTGGGCAGCGCCGTGCCGGTCGTGAGGTCGGCGCTCAACACGTTAAAATCTCTTCGCGCGAAAACGACACTTCGGCCGGTCTGGTCTTGGCCGAAGCAGTACAAGACGTATTGGCCGGCGGCAAAATTCGCCCCCGAAAAGTGCGCCGGTTGCAGGCTGAAGGGTTGGGTGGTGGCATTCGGCTGGCCGGCGACGGTGGCAGAGTTGGCAATGGTGGCTCCTCCCGGGCTGGTCAGACTCCACTGGAGCGCAACAACGCGTGAATCGCTAACCGTGACGCCGACATTGCGTGTTGCGGTCAGCGATGAAGCCAGGAAATCCGGCACTGCGGCAATGTGAATCTTGGCTGGGTCTTCAACGGCGCGGGACAAGAAATATTTGATCTCCGCCTCTGACGGCCCGACCGGCTCGCCAGATTCATTCCGGCCACTTTCAGGAAATCCCTCGCGGCGGCGAAAGTCTTCGATGATCGCGTCGTGAATCGGATCACTCTGCGGACCGGTTGGGCTACGATGCAGCATGCCGCTTGCGCTTACCCCTGCTGTCGGAACCTGTCCGCCCACGTCAATCGTCTCCGCCGTCGCGTTGGCAACGCGTTCACTGGCGTCCGAGGCGTCGCTGATTTTCAGATTGCCGGCGCCGTGATCTGGCGCGCTGCGTTGTTGAACGACGTGTGCTAACTCATGTGCCAACAATCGGCGGCCAGCCCTGGTCTGAGGGGCATATTGCCCGGCATCGAACACAACGTCGCGCCCGACGGTATAAGCCAGCGCGTCGACAGCCCGCGCCGAGTCGGCAGCTTTCTGATCGGTGTGCACGCGGACATGACTGAAGTCGTGTTGAAAGCGCTGCTCCGCGAAACCGCGCGTGGCCAAGTCCAGCGGCTGGCCGGTCGAGCGCAGGACCTCATGCACGATGGGAGGGGCTTGCGCTTCGGTGGTTGGCTCATGGTTGCTCGATGAGGGAGTGGACTGATTGCGGGAACGACGTTGCAACTTCTTCTTACGGCAGCTCTCGCATTCTCCTGTCGGGCCGGGGGTGCCCCCGCACGCACATTTGCGTTGCAGGATTCGACCCGCCGAACTGGCGTTTGGACTCGGTGCAGGATCCGGCGCGAACTTGTTGATGAACCTACTTTTGGCTGACATGAGAGCCTCGTGCCCTGGCCTTCGATGTGGGTAATTGCTCCCGACCGATCCCGCCGTAAACAGCCTGCGCGATCTGTTGGCCGAGCTGCGCTGGCTTGCTGGCAGTCAACTGGAGAGCGCCGACAGGGACAGTTGCCCACGCGCCACCGGATTGGAGACTCCTTTCCAGTCCGCCTGTCGCCAGCAATCGAGCGAGCTCCCTCTCCACGGCGGCGCCAATGATCGGACTCTGCCCGTCACTCACGGAGAGACCGTCCAGAATCAGGCGCTCGATATGAACATTGATACTCATAGGCGAGCGGGCTCGGCGTGTCCGTTGGAGTTGACAGAGGGAGCCGCTTCTGAATTCGTCCAGCGGAACTCCGTTTCGTTGATCGGCCGATCCAATTTCAAAAACTCGGCGCGCGCCGCCTCCAGGACGAGCGGCATTGTGACTTTCGAGCGGGCGTCAGCCGCCATGAAGCAAGCGTTCAAGGCAACGTTCAGAATGTTTCCGCCCGGCAGGTTGAACCGGGCGAGCCTGTCATAATCCAAAGTCTCGAGCGGCGGGCCGGACAGCTGGCGCGCGACGTCTTGCTGCAAGAAAACTTTCTCCCAAAGAAGGCGCCGATCGGCGACGCCGGGGAATGGAAAGGTGACCACGAATCGCAGCCGCCGAAGAAAGGCGGAGTCCAGGGCGCTCTTCATGTTTGTCGCGAGAATGGCCAGGCCGCGATACGACTCGAGCCGCTGCAAGAGATAATTGACCTCGATGTTCGCGTAGCGGTCGTGGCTATCTTTCACTTCGCTGCGCTTGCCGAAGAGCGCGTCGGCCTCATCAAAAAACAGGATCGAGCCGCCGTCCTCGGCCGCATCGAAGACGCGGCGCAGATTTTTTTCCGTCTCGCCGATGTACTTGTTCACGACGGCGGAAAGATCGATTCGATACAAATCCAGGCGGAGTTCGTTCGCGATAACTTCCGCCGCCATGGTTTTGCCGCATCCGCTATCGCCGGCAAAGAGCGCGCTGATGCCGAAACCGCGGTTCATCTTGCGCGAGAATCCCCAGTCGTCGTAGACCCTGCTTCGTTGCCGGACTTGCGCCGCGATCTCGCGCAGCAATTTCGTTTCAGCTTCCGGCAAAACGAGATCGTTCCAGGTCATCTTGGGCTCCAGTCGCTGGGCCAGGGCAGCGAGTCGCGGCCGTTCGCTCCTCCGGCAAAGATCCCAAACCTTTTCAGGGAGCGATTCAGGAGCGCTTTCGGATTCCTGACGGGCCAGGCGCGCGAGTTGCCGGAGGTTGGGCAAATTCAGGTTGTATTGCGCGGCGAGGAGAGCCGGACTTTCCGGCGCCACCGGACCGAGTTCTTCGGCCCAGGCGGATTGGCGCTCGCTGCGGTCCGGTTTGTTCACGTCCAGCGCGATGGACTCGCGTCCCGGGCGCGGCAGCGCTTCGCGCACGGCCAGGAAACAGAACCCATGGGTGCGAGCCAGGAAACGGGTGACGGTTCCCGAACGTTCACCGGTCGCGGTGTCCGCGTCCTCGGCGTCGAGATATAAGATGAGTGGCAGCAACCGGCTCTCGCGCTGCCAAAGGCGGGCGAATGTTTCAATGTCCGCGATGGCCGAAGGCAAAGCTTCAACCGGCAGGCGACACAGAATGCGATTCAGTTCCGCAGCGGCACGGTGCGCCACAAGTTGCTTGCTGATCGGGTCGGCCCCGATCAACTGCACAATGGGCAACGCGCCGGTCTCCATCTCGCGTCGCCAATGGCCGAAAATCTGTTTCACAACTGCGTTCTGCGAGAGCGCTACCTCCGCGGAAACTGGATCGATCTCCAGCGGCGCGATAAAACTGGAGACGCGGTCATCCAGGTAATTGAGGCCTTTCAGATAATTGACGATCCGCTCGTCGATCCGCAATGCGCTGGTGGTCAGCGGCTGTGCGCCGGGTTGATTGATTTCGAGCAAACGCCAGTAGCGCAGGGGCCGCTCCGGCGAGAGTGCATCCCAGGCCGCGTCCTCAAACAAGGCCAGGGCCAGGGCAAAGGTGGGAAAGGGCCTGTTCGGATCGTCCTGGGCACGCGCGCACAGAGGAGCGATGCGCGTGTCCAACTCCATGGCTGCGCAAAGGAGCAGGATGTCTCGTTCGAAGGGTGAAAGCCCGAGTCGATCGCTCAAAAGGGTGAGCGCCGAGGGGGCGTCCTCTTCCGGCGGCGGCGCGTCGCTCCCGGAATTGGCAGAAGCTCCCGACTCTGTTGGCTGCTCGAGGGAAAAGGGACCCGTTGTCGCGCTGCCTTGTTGTTGAATGTATCGCTCGAGCCGCTGCCGCAGGTCCGCAAGCGCCGCGCCCAATTGACGAGCGTTGCTTTGCTGCCATCGCTCCAAGTCGCTCATGTGATCGTCACTTTTTGCGAATCAAGAAACTGGGGCTTCGCCGGGTCGGTGAAATCGACGATATGGCTGTCCACGCCGTCCACGCGCAGACGCACCCGGAAGGTCCCGGCGCCGATTTTCTTGGCGACGAACTTCAGCGCGTTGGTCTGGTTGGGATGTGGATCCGCGCGAACTTCCCGATCGCCGAGCGCCAACGCGACCCGTTGCTCGGGGCGAACATCAGGCGCGCAGGTCAGGTTGATTGTCGCCTGGCCCAGCCCGTCTACGATGTTAACGCGCGCCACCGGCGGCGGGGGCATTGGGTTGGTGATTTCCGGCGCGAGCAACAGCGACCATTCATTGGTTGTGCGCGTCTCATCCGGTTTCCCGTTAGGCGTGACGAGAACGGAAACGGTGTAAAAGCCGGCCGGAAAATTCGCGGGATCGTTCGGAATTTGAACGATAATTTGTTGATCGGTGGCGTCCCCGGCCGCGACCGCGAGATCCTGGGGTTGGGAAAGACGTGACGTGCTCAGGCGCACGGCCAGCGTCACCAGGGACATGTCCCCTTCGTCCAAACCGAAATGGTGGCCGAGGAGAGCGAGCTTGTCGCCCAGCTCGAAACTCACGCGCCGCTCCATGGGGAGCAATTCACTGCTGCCAGGATCGACCAGGCGAACGTCTTCAATGGCCGGATAGGGCGGAATCAAATCGCCTTGCGCGATCGCACCTCTGTCGTCCTGACCACGACTCAAGACGGGCAATGGAGCGCGCGATGCTCGCCGGCTGTCTATTAAGACGACGGAAACCTGATAGGCCGCCGAGATGCGATAGCCCGTTTGAAAAATCATCCACAGCTTGGACAGCTCCTCGAGCGGGAGCGTCACCGGTGTCACCCGGACGCGCTCGATTTGATTCGCCAGGTCATTTGCAGGGGTCACGGCGCGAATCTCCGCGGCACTCAGCACTGGATGATCGTGCAAGACCAGCATGGCGCGACCGAGCAACCGATGCGCGAGAAGTAAGGGATCGTTATCCAGTTTTTCATACGCGGTCACAAGGTAGTAAAGGTCCAGCCCCATTGCCGGATATCCGGTTTCATTCGGCTTTACCTGCCGGGGCAGGTCCTTGTTCCGCCACGCGGGATTGATCTGCGTGTGATAGAGAAAAAGATTAATCCATCCGTCGGCCTTATCGAACGCCTGGGCCTTGTCGGGTGGCAATGTCGTAACCAGCGGATTTCCCCCCTCGTGCGTGATCTCCGCCTGCACCAAACTGCGCAAGGTGGCCGTGACCGCGGCAATCGCTACCGAGTCACTCATGGGCGATTCCCTGCCGCGCGCTGACGCAGGTAATCCTCCAGATTCATTATCGGCGAGGTTGCGCGCGGCGCGGGCGTAGGCCCTCGCGCGGGCAGCGTAGCGCGCACTTCGATGCGGCCAATGGTTACGTTGATTGAGGGTGCGGCCGGTGGGTCCTTGGGCGGGCGGGTGGCTGGACGAATTCGGGACGATGGCGGCCGTGGAGAGACGGTGCGAACATCCCGTCCTGGGACGAGCTCGCGCTGCAATCCGCGTTCGCGTGCCCCCAAGGCAATGCTTTTTTCGGGATCCAGTTCGTCTCGGTGTTTATGGGCCGGGTTACGAAGTGCGGACTCACGCGGGCTCGGTGCCTGCCCAGACGGCAGTTGTGTCCGGATTTCACCGGCATCCTTGTCGTCCGCGCTATCACGTTCGGTTCGGCGCGGACGCGAGTGCGCTTGCCGCGGTTGTTTCCCAGGATCATCGGCCTGGCGCCGAACTTGCGGTGTCACCCTGGCTTCGTCAGCGCTCCCGCGCGGCTCCGGCGACGAGACCGCAGCCCGCTGCTTGCGGGTGAGGGGCGGCCGGATCGGGGGCGAGAGGCCAGGCAATTCGGACCGAGAAGAGTCAACCGCTTCTTCGTCCCTCTCCGCCTGATTGGGAGCCGCGCGTTCGCGACTTGGCCGCGCCACTCTCTGATCCTCTGCGCGAACATCAACGCCTGGCCGCGTTTGTCCCAAGACGCCAGGCGATTCGGTCCGGGATGAATCTGATTCCTCTTTACCTGTCTTAGCCTGTTCAACGTTCGCGGGGCCAGTTGGCGTCGCCCTCTCCCGCGGTCCTCGGGAGGGATCGGCGCGATCGGGAACGAGTGGCGGGGCGCTCGGGAATTGAAGTGACGCGGGATCGGTCTTGGGCGATGCGGGAACAAATTGATCGGCCACGGGCTCAGGTGAACCTGCGCGCCAGAGCGATTGCAGTTGCGAGAGCCGATCGGCGGGCTCCACGTCGTGGTGCTCGATTGCGTGCAGACCGGTGTCCTCACTGTCGCGGAAAAACGCTCCACCGTTTGTGGGCGGCGGCTCGAAAATCGAAAGCGTTCGGGGGCGCACGGCATCGGTCGCACTGAGGGTGCGCTCCACAAGATTGTTGAGGAAATCGCTCACGGCTCGATCAACTCCAGGTACGCCTGGCGCCGCCACGGACTGAGCGCGAGGATCTCAGCTTCGGGCCAGCCGTAGGCGAGTGCTAGCGAGTGAACTTCCCGCAGCAAGCGGCCAGCCCAGGCGTGAATTTCCGTCCAAAAGTACGAAACGATGTCCAGCGGCGCGTGCCAGGCGTGCTGGCATTGCGGACAGGCGAGCACGATCTGGATGTCCGCCTGGGGATCTGCCTCCGCCATCCGCTCCGCGATCGCGGTGGCCACTTCCGCCGGCAATTCCGCCGCCTCAATTTCCGTCGCGTCGCGTCGCGCCGCGATCACGCAACGCTGCAACAAATATCGGCGATTAATTTCGAAATCTCGGGCCGGATCCAGCCGGGTGAGATCGAGGGCGGTGGGAAGCCGAAATTCCACACCGTAATCGCCACACGTTAAACTGAGGGGAGTCTCCGGCGCCACCTCGCCCGGGGCGCAAAGGTCGGCCGCACTGACCTGAAATTCGACTTGCTCGGCACAGGCTGGACAGACTGTGATACTGGCCAGCTGCGGCCCGAAGGTTTGCTCGCGCAACGCGAGCAGTTCCGCGTCGCGCTGGCCGATGGTGAGTTGCGCGAGTTGCTCGAGGGGTGTTTCCGCGCAAGCGAGGGCGAGAAGCATGAGGGCGCGCTGCCCCGGCGACTGGGCCAAGCCGCGCTCCCACGCGTCCAAGAGCTCCGCCGCCGATAACGCGCGCATGGCGGCGGATCAGGCTGGCTCGGTAAATTGGGGCTCGCCCGGTTCGGGCACTTCGTAGTCGCGCTCCCAGCCTTCGTTTTCGAGTTTGATGTGCTGGATGGCGACGGCGTTCGCGTTGGCGTCAAGATCGGGCGTCGCCTGATACTCCGAGACCCAACAACGATACACCTTGTAGGCGATCGCCAGCTGTCCCGCTTCGTTATAGACCTCGATGATGAAGTCTTTGCGAAAGTCTTTGAGCGAGACTTCCGAGCCGAGGCCGGAGCCGAAATTCCAGACCTTGTTCGCCCACTTTTCGAACTCGGTGTCATGGGTGACGCCGCGTTCCAGAGTGATGGCTTCGTACTCCGTCCGTCCGGGGGATTTGCGGCTGCTGCTCGGGTCGCCGCCTTCGCGATGTTTCACGACCTCGGTCGTGCGCTTCAGGCCGCCCACCTTGCTCACGCCGGCCACAAAATTTCCGTCCCACTTTACGCGAAACTTGAAGTTCTTATAGGGGTCGAATCGCTGCGGATTCGTGTTCACACTGAATTGAGCCATGGTCTCTTCTCCTTAGGTTTCGATCTTACCGGCGATTTGCTGGATCTTGATCACCACAAATTCCGCCGGTTTGAGGGGCGCAAAGCCAACGACGATGTTGACGATGCCAAGGTTTATGTCGTTCTGCGTCGTGGTTTCTTTGTCGCACTTCACGAAGTAGGCCTCTTTCGGCGTGGTGCCTTGAAACGCACCCTGCCGGAAAAGATTCTGCATGAAGGCGCCCAGGTTGAGGCGAATCTGCGCCCAGAGCGGTTCGTCGTTCGGTTCAAAGACGATCCACTGCGTCCCGCGATAAAGACTCTCTTCAATGAAGAGCGCGGTCCGCCTCACCGGAACATACTTCCACTCCGAGGCCAGCCGATCGTCGCCCTCCCGCGTTCGGGCACCCCAAACGACTCGACCGCCGGCCGGAAAAGCGCGCAGACAATTAATGCCCAGCGGATTCAATTCACCGTTCTCGGCATCAGTGAGCGGCACGCTTAGTTGCGGCACGCCCACGAGGGTCGCGGCCAGTCCCGCGGGCGCTTTCCAGACCCCGCGCGTGGTATCGGTGCGGGCCATGACACCGGCGATCGCTCCGCAAGGATCGAAATCCTCCATTTGATTGTCCCGCAGCGGATTGGGTTGACGAAGCCGGGGAAAGTAAAGGGCGGCGTAGTTGCTATCTACGGCTATGTCGCTTGAAAGCCCGCTCTTGGCCGCATCTTTGGTGTTCCAACTCTCCCGGGGACCAATGAGAAACATGGCCCGCCGCTTCTCACAGTAGGCAGTGGCCTTCGAGAGGAGATCCGTATCGACATTGTCGTCGGGCAAGTAAGGCGGTATGCAGAGGAGATTGAAAAGGTCGGCCTTGCGCAAAGCGTAGAGACCTTGCTTGTTATTCTCCAGGCCGGTCCCCGTAAAGTCATTCTGGCCGAGGCCGCCGCCGTTAGAGGCGCTGTCACCGCTTGCGACCTTATCGTTGGTCTCCGGGGTATTGTCGGCCCAAATATTCTTGCCTGCGCCGGCATCGTGCGCCGTGGGCCTCGACCCTGGCAATGAGCCGCTCATCCGGGCCAGGCTGGACCCGTTTGCCAACACGCGGTCGACCTGCCGGGCGTGACCGGACACCACGGAAACATTCCGGAACACTTCGATCTGGCCGGTCTTGTCATCGCGGAGGGAAAGGTTGAACAAGGTCGACGCGCCGCCCGCCACATCGTAATCAATCCGAGCGCGGAGGGAATTACCCCAATCGCCTTCGGATGCTGCGACCAGGCCAAGTCCATTAGCGTCGATGGTCGCTTTTGTGATGGGGGACGCCGCCGCCACAGAGGCGTTGGCCGCGGCGCTTACGCTGGCCGGTGTCGCGCCGCCCGCAGCCGCCGCAGCTTCCGCGGCATCGGCCACCTTGTCGGCGGCAGTCTTGCGCGCCGGATCCGTTTCAGCCGCTTCTGCCGCGCGCGCCGCCGCCGCCACGCTGGCGGGGGTCGCCCCTCCCACTCCGGCTGCGGCCGTGGCGGCGTTAGCGGCATCCTGCGCGGCGTCGGCCGCATCAGAGAGATGAAAGAGCCGGACGATGATGGCCTGGCTTCCTCCGTTGAGATAGAAATCGCGGACGGCAAAGCCGAGACGGCTCTCAACCCACAGTCCGCCGAAAATGCGCTCGAAATCTCCGTAACTATTAATGGTGATCGGCTCGTTAGTTGGTCCTCGCAGCGCGCGGCCGATGAACGCCGTTATCGAGGTGGCGACTCCAGTGATGGTGCGGACGCCGCTGGGAATTTCTTCAATGTAAACGCCGGGGTAAGTGAGGGTCGCTGGCATGGGGAGTTCTCCGTTTGTACGAGACTATGGGCGGGGTGGGTGAAGGTGGGGATGGAGGGGGAGGGGAAAAGAAGAAAAGCAAAAAACGCCAATTCAATGCAATAAAAAAATAATTATTTTTTAAAAACGCATTCTGGAAAAAGAATTTCCTCGGAACGCTCAACCGGCAAAGTCAGGTCGCGCGAATCGATCGCGTCGCCACCGCCCGCCGCAGAGCCGCGGGATCGCCTGCGCTCAGAGAGAGGACAAGCCCTGGCTAAAATTTCAGCGATGGGCTGAGCAGATGTCCGTAGCAGGCGAATGTCATGAAGATGACGCTGGCGAGCAGCAGCAGCGTCGCATGTACGCGCGCCCACCAGCCAAGTTCTGGAGTTCTCCAAAATCTCAACGCCGTGATGGCCAGCAGAATCAAGCCCACCGCGGCCAGCCATCCAGTCAGGTGCGACGCGGTCAGCCATGGGTTCAGTCCTTCGCCGATATACGAAACATCGCTGTCCGCGCGGCTGATGGGCAGACCCACCAGCGCGATGAAACCGATTTCCAGGATGCAGACGAGGCGGGAAAGGCGGAAAAGAAGTCGATTGCCCGGCGAAAGCGGCAAGGCGCGGCCATAGCGCTTTCGCAGTCCGGCCGCAACCGGCCAGAGAACGAGGGTCGCAATCAACAACGCGAGGCTCCCGCCCACGAGCGGAAAAATCAGGGTCTTGCTCGCCGGGCCGGTGACGCGTTGCTCAATGGTAATAGGGCTCGACAAAAGTTCTGTCACCGTCCCGTTCGCGTCGCGGCGGAACGCGATCATGTCTGGCCCGTCGATTTCGTGATAGAGAAGCGGACCGACTTCGCGCCAGCGTTTCACGTTGCCGCGCAAATTCTTGTTGCCCTCGATGGTCAGGATTCCCTTTTCATCGCTCTGCACCGCGTATTGCCCGAGAATGGCGGCGACTTTCAGGAACGTCGATTCGGAGCGGCGGCTGGTCTGATAAATTCCGGAAACGGCGCGTCCATCGACCTGGGCCGTCGCCAGAGGAACCTCCGGCAGGGCGGTGTCGGGACCGGGGAAATAGCGATCCAAAAAGGCGCGGATCACTTCTCCGCGTCCGCCGCCGAAGCGCGAGCCCGAGCTGTTGTAAGAGATGAAAAGGCCCACGCGCGCCTCGGGGATCAGGATCATGTCGCTATGGAAATAAAATGTATCCCCGGCATGTCCGACGATGCGCTGGCCGTTGGATGAGTATTCCATCAGGATCAGGCCGAGCGAACGAACGGCGGGCGGCCAGTCCAGCTGACGCGTTTCCATCGCGCGCACCGTTTCCGGTTTTAGGATCGTGACCCCGTCGAGGGTGCCATCGGCCAGGAGAGCCAGCATGAAACGCGTCATGTCCGTCCCCGTGGTGGAAAGGGACCCGGCGGGCGCAGCTTGAACAAACTCGAAGCTCTTCGCGGTTTGCGCTGTCGCGACGTATCCCTTCGACATCGCTTTCTCGAGAACTGGCGGCAGCGGTTGCGCAAAAGTCGAGTGCTCCATGCGCAGCGGTTCCAGGATGTGGGCCGCAATATATTTTTCGAAGGATTCGCCCGACGTGCGCTCCACGATGTAACCGGCCAGCGCCAAACCATAATTGGAATACGACGGCACGGTTCCGGGCCGGAAAATGCGTTCCGGCCTCGCCGCGATGACGTAGTCGCGCAGAGGCCGCATTTCATTGGCCCCGGCCACGAACAGATTTTTCAGCACCTCCTCAAACCCGGCCGTGTGGGTGAGGAGCCTCCGCAACGTGACCGGCTCCGCAAATGTCTTTGGAAGGGCGAAATCGAGATATTCGTTCACGTCGCGGTCGAGATCGAGTTTGCCTTGCTCGACCAACTGCATCACGGCGATGGCGGTGAAAACTTTCGAGATGGAACCCGGACGAAATAGCGTCTCGCCGGCCACGACCGGTTTTTTCGCGGCGACGTCGGCCACGCCATAACCCTTCGCCAGCAAGACTTGCCCGTCCCGCACGATCGCTACCACCGCCCCGGCCATATCGCGACTCTGAAGCTGGGCCGGCAGCAGCGCGTCGAGAAAGGCTTCGAGATCAGCCTTCGTCAAATCGTGGACGCCAGTTGGTTCGGGAATCGCCGGCGCCGAGGAGGCCGGAGCTGGTGGAAAGACCGGCGTGGGGGCTGGCCCCTGAGCGGCCACCCTCCAGGTCATGGCGAGGGCGAAGACAAATGCGCTCGCGACTGGAACAAAGCGGTGGTACGACCGGGCGTGGGTTTTCACGGAGTTATCCTGTCGATACGTTTAGTCGCTGGCAAGAATCATGGCGGCGGCGAAGGTCCCCAGATGACTGCCGGGGCTGCCGCTTTTGTTTCCCGCCCGCGAGCCGCATGGCTGCGGTTCCTGATTGTGGCCGTCGTCGTGGGCCAGCAGTCGATAATCGGCGCGGAGCTCAATCAGGATTTCAAGGAGGCCTTGCACTGGCGCAACATTGGACCGTTTCGCGGGGGACGGACCCGAGCCGTGGCCGGAGTTCCTTCGCAGCCAAACGTCTTTTATATCGCGCAGGTTAATGGCGGCGTTTTCAAAACGATCGATTACGGCCGAACCTGGCAACCGATTTTCGACGACCAGCCGACAGGCTCAATCGGCGCGATTGCCATTTCGATTTCGAATCCGGAAATAATCTACGTTGGCAGCGGCGAAGGCTTGCATCGTCCTGATTTGTCCGTCGGCGATGGGATCTACAAGTCGACTGACGCGGGCAAGACTTGGACGCAGCTCGGTCTGCGCGATGGCCAGCAAATCGCGCAGGTCGCGGTGGATCCGCGGAATCCCGATCGCGTCTTTGTCGCGGTGGCTGGGCACCCGTACGGCCCGAACGAAGAGCGCGGAATTTTTCATTCGATCGATGGCGGGAAGAATTTCGAGAAAGTTCTCTACCGTGATGAGAATACCGGCGGCGCGGACGTGCAGATCGATCCGGTGAATCCGGAAACCGTTTATGCGTCGCTCTGGGAGGCGCGAGAAGGCCCTTGGGAAAATGGAAGCTGGAAGGGCGGCAACGGCGGAATTTTCAAATCGATCGATGGCGGAAAGACCTGGAATCCGCTGAGCAAGGGTCTGCCGGAAGGGATCGTGCAGGCCAATCTGGCCATCGCACCGAGCTCGCCCAAGAGTTTGTTCGCTGCCGTCGGGACCGAAAAGGCCGCGGGACTTTATCGATCGGACGACGCCGGGGAAAACTGGTTTGTCGCCACGACCGATTCGCGGCCGGCGTTGGCGATCGGCGGCGGCGATTTGCCGGTGGTGCGATTCGATCCGAAGGACGCGAACATTGTTTATTCCGCGACTATCGTCTGCTGGAAATCAACGGATGGCGGCAAAACGTGGAAAGGTTTTCGCGGTGCGCCCGGGGGCGACGATTACCAAAACGTCTGGATCAACCCGAACAATCCGGCAATTATTCTGCTCGGCAGCGACCAGGGCGCGGTCATCACCGTGAACGGCGGCGAGAGTTGGAGTTCCTGGTACAATCAACCCACCGCGCAGCTCTATCACGTCAGCGCGGACAACGCTTTTCCGTATCGGTTGTGCAGCGGCCAGCAGGAGAGCGGCTCGGTTTGCATCTCGAGTCGCGGGAACGATGGCGCGATCAATTTCCGCGACTGGCGGCCTGTCGCCGCGGAAGAATATGGTTACGTCGCGCCCGATCCGCTCGACCCGGATATCGTCTATGGCGGCAAGCTGACGCGCTACGATCGCCGCACCGGACAGGGCCAAAATATTCTGCCGAAACCGTTTCGCTCGTCCGAGTTTCGGATGTTGCGGACGCAGCCGGTGATCTTCTCGCCGGTTGATCCGCATGTTCTTTTCTTTGCCGCCAATACGCTTTGGAAAACGCGCGATGGCGGACAGAATTGGGAGCAAATCAGCCCGGACCTGGCGCGCAAGAGTTTTGAGGTTCCGGCTACCGTCGGGAAGTACAAGTCGCAACCGACCGCGGCCCCGACGCCTCGCGGCGTCATTTACACGGTGGCGCCGTCATCTCTCGATCTGAACCGGATCTGGACGGGGACGGACGACGGGTTGATTCAGGTGACGAGCGACAGCGGCAAGACTTGGAAGGACGTCACGCCGCCGCAAATTTCGGCCTGGCAGAAAATTTCTCTGATCGACGCCGGACACTTCGACGCCAACACCGCTTACGCCGCGGTGAACACGATCCGGCTCGACGATATGCGGCCTCACATTTACCGGACGCATGATGGCGGCAAGACCTGGAGCGAAATCGTAAAGGGAATTCCCGCCGCCCAAACCGTGAACGTCGTGCGCGAAGACACGCAGCGAAAAGGCCTGTTGTTCGCCGGGACGGAGCGAGCGGTTTATGTTTCGTTCGATGACGGTGAAAACTGGCAGCCCTTGCGGCTGAACATGCCCGCAACTTCCGTGCGGGATTTGATCGTCAAGGATGACGACATCGCGGTGGCGACGCACGGTCGCGGGTTTTGGATTTTGGACAACATCACTCCGCTCCGGCAGCTCGCACCGGACCAGGAAGAAACGATTCTTTTCAAACCGCAAACTGCGTTGCGGGTGCGTGCCAGCCTCAACACCGACACGCCGATACCACCGGACGAACCGGCCGGAGAGAATCCGCCGGATGGCGCGATGATCGATTATCGTCTCGGCCAGAACGCAACCGGACCAATCACGCTGGAGATCAAAGACGGGAAAGGGAACGTTGTGCGGCACTATGCGAGCACTGATCCCGCTCCCCCGATCGATGCAAATCTGAAGATCCCGGCATACTGGGTCCGCCCTCCGCAAACGTTGTCCAGCGAACGCGGGGTCCACCGCTTTCTGTGGGATATGCATCTCGCGCCGGTGTCCGGTGTCGCCCCGGAATATCCGATGACGGCGGTGGCTCGGAACACGGCTCCGGAGGCGACTTCGCCCTGGATAGTGCCGGGTGATTACTCAGTTGTCCTGACGGTCAAGGGCAAGAGCTTCACGCAGCCGCTTCGCGTGAAAATGGATCCGCGAGTGAAAGCGTCGGCGGCCGATCTGACCCAGCAGTTCGAGCTGAGCAAAGGACTTTATGAAGTCCGGCCAACCCTTGAAACGATAAACAACCATCTCGGCCGGTTGAGCGCGGAGATCGGAAAAACCAGGGAACTTGCCGGACAAAATTCAGTGACGGCACAGCTCGATGCCGTGCAGAAGAAACTCCAGGAAATAGCAGGCCCGCCAAAACCGCGGGCGAGCACCACGCTCAGTCTCGAATTGCTCGACAAACTGCAGACGCTCTTTAGGAGGCTACAGGAAGTGGATGCCGCCCCCACGCCTGCAATCCGCGCAGCCGTCGCCGACCTCCAGCGCGAATCACAATTAGTCATTGAGCGCTGGCGGGTTCTCGAGGCTCAGGACGTTCCGGCCTTGAATCGTCAGCTCGAAGCGGCTGGCTTCAGGAAGATAGAAATTCAAAAATGAGCGGATCTTTGTTAACGGGCTAACGAACTATGAAAACATTCCTCCTCCTGATTGCGTCCATCCTGGTTTCATTCACGAACGCCGTGGATGCAGCCGACAATGCCGTCCTCCGGGTCGGGCATTTCCCGAATATCACGCATGCCCAGGCCCTGGTGGCGCACAATCTCTCGCGGCAAGGCAAGGGCTGGTTCGAAGAGCGCCTTGGCCCCGGCACCAAGATCGAGTGGTTCGTTTACAACGCGGGACCGAGCGCGATGGAAGCGATCTTCGCGCGGTCGATCGATCTCACTTACGTCGGGCCCGGGCCAGCCTTGAATGCTTATACCAAGTCGAACACCGCCGAAGTCCGGTTGATCGCGGGCGCGGCCAACGGCGGCGCGGCGCTGGTCGTGCAACCGGACCAAAATTTGAAAGCGCCGGCTGATTTTCGCGGAAAGAAGATCGCCACTCCGCAGCTCGGAAATACGCAGGATATCGCCTGCCGTGCCTGGTTGACGGCGGGCGGATTGAAAATTACGCAGCTCGGCGGTGACGCGCAGGTCTTGCCCACGCAGAACCCCGATCAACTGGCGCTGTTCCAGCAAAAGAGGATCGATGCCGTTTGGACCGTCGAGCCCTGGGTCTCGCGACTCGAGCGGGAATCCGGTGGCAAAATTCTGGTGGACGAAAAGGATGCCGCGACCACGGTTTTGGTTTCAAGCGTCAAGTTTCTCGCCGAACACCGCGAGCTCGCCCGGAAGTTCGCGCAAGCGCACACCGAGTTGACCGAGTGGATGAATAAGAATCCGGAGGAAGCGCAAAAGCTTGTCCGGGCCGAGCTGCTCGAGGAAACCAAGAGCGACGTGGCCGCTGATCTGATTACGCAATCCTGGAAGCGGATTGTGTTTACGGCCGAGTCACCGCGCGCGTCCGTGGAGAGCTTTATGCAGAACTCGATAAAGAGCGGCTTCATCAAGAGCGCGCCTGACCTTTCGAAGCTGTTCGAGAAACCCTGATGTCCCTGCAGGAAGAGTTAATCGGGCCGCCGCCGGCGAAGCTCATCGTCGACAACGTCTCGAAGTGGTTCCGCACTTCGCGGCAGACGGTGCACGCGCTCGATAACGTTTCGCTCAACATCGGTGAAGGCGAATTCGTTTGTCTGGTCGGGCCCAGCGGCTGCGGAAAATCGACTTTGCTCGACATCATTTCGGGCCTGGAAGTGCCGGACGCAGGGATGGTCATGGCCGACAACGAGCCTGTTCTCAATCCTGGCCGGCATCGGCTCGTCATGTTTCAGGAATCCGCGCTCTTCCCGTGGCTCGACGTCATTGGAAACGTCATGTTTGGATTGAAACTTAAGCCCGGCCTCAGGAACAAAGAGCGCCTGGAGGTCGCGAAATTTTTCCTCCAGCTGGTTGGCCTGGAGAAATTTTCGGCCGCCCACGTGCATGAGCTCTCCGGCGGCATGAAACAACGCGTGGCCCTGGCGCGGGCGCTGGCGCCGAATCCGCGCGTGTTACTGATGGATGAACCGTTCGCTGCTCTCGATGCGCTGACGCGCGAGCAACTTTACAGCGACATCCAGCGCATCTGGCAAAAGCGCCGCAAGACGATCGTCTTCGTCACCCACAACGTGCGCGAAGCCGTCTGTCTCGCCGATCGCGTGATCCTGTTCTCGCGTAATCCCGGGCGCATTCGCGAGCAATTCGACATCCCGCTTCCGCGGCCGCGCGACATCAACAGCATTCAACTGGCCGAGCACGCGGGCAAGATCACGCGTGCCTTGAAAGGCCACTCCCAGGGCGAGGTATCCGACGAATGAGACGCTTTCTTCTGGCCACCTTGTTCTTCGCCGTTCTCGTGACCATCTGGCATTTCGTCGTTTGGGCGGAGATTTGGTCGACGGTGATGTTGCCGTCGCCGAAGAGCGTGGGTGAATATCTCCTGGGCGCGGCGCGCGACGGGACTTTGCTCCAGGCGACAATCGTAACCGTCCGGCGGCTCCTGGTTGGCTACTTGATCGGCATCGCGATTGGTCTTCCGCTCGGCCTGTTTACTTCCGCCTTCAAATTCATGGAAGACACGGTTGGTGTCCTGGCCCTGGGCTTGCAAACCCTGCCAAGCGTTTGCTGGATTCCGTTGGCCCTCCTCTGGTTCGGGCAAACCGAAAGCGCGATGCTCTTCGTCGTCATCATGGGAACGGTCTGGTCGGTCGTGATCGCGACCGATACAGGTGTGCGCAACATTCCGCCCATCTACGCGCGGGCCGCGCGCACGATGGGCTCGAGGGGCTTGCATAAATGGACGAAGGTCATTTTGCCCGCGTCGCTGCCGTATCTGGTCAGCGGCATGAAACAGGGCTGGGCTTTCGCCTGGAGATCGCTGATGGCGGCTGAGATTTACGTAACGATTTTAACCGGCTTCGGGCTCGGACATCTCCTGCATTACGGACGCGAGCTGCACGCCATGGACCAGGTGATCGGCGTCATGCTGGTCATCGTTTTGATCGGCTTGCTGACCGACAAGATCTTGTTCGCGCCGATCGAGCGTTTTCTCCATCGGCGCTGGGGCACCGGCTTGCGTTAACCCAATCTTTAACAGCCAGAGAGTCCCCATGTCTCCTGAAGAAAACGACATCATGCGCTCGGTCGAGGATCACTATTGGTGGTACCTGGCTTTGCGTCCGCATGTGGCTGCAGCCATCGAGCCGAGCGCTCCCGATTTCTCGCTTCTCGATGCAGGCTGCGGGACCGGGGGAATGTTGCACGTGGTCCGGCAGAGATTCCCGGCCGCGAATCTGACGGGCGTAGATCACAGCACGCACGCCCTGGAACTGACCGCCGCGCGTGGGACGGGCGCGAAGCTGCTTCCAGCGAGCGTGCAAGAGCTTCCGTTTCCGGAGAATTCCTTCGACTTTGTTCTCTCGCTCGATGTTCTGGTTTCCATCGGCCTGGATGATTCACTGGCAGTGCACGAAGCTCATCGCGTTCTGCGTCCGGGAGGCCGGTTGATCCTGAACGTCGCCGCGCTCGAACTATTGAAAGGGGCGCATGATGCCGCGGTGGATGCGGATCGCCGTTATTCACGGCGGCAATTGCAGGCGCTCCTGGAAGGCGCCCATTTTCAGGTGGAGAGGCTCAGCTACTGGAACGCAACCCTGACTCCGCCCATCGCGCTCGTTCGATGGTTAAGTCGCCACCGTCCGAGCGCGGACAAGCCGCGTTCGGATTTCCGGCCGCTTCCGCGCTTTCTGAATTCCACGCTTAAGCGCATCGCGGCTCTTGAACTGAGCGCCAGCCGTCACGTATCCTTGCCGTTTGGGACGTCTCTCTTTGCCGTCGCTCGAAAAAATGGATGAATCCAAGCCGCATCTCAGCATCGTCATTCCGCTTTTTAACGCGGCGTTGACCTTGCCGGCGCTTTGTCAGGAGTTATCGGCTCTCGAGATCAGCGGCGGCTTCGAATTGATTCTCGTCAACGACGGCAGTCGGGATGCGACCGAAGAGATCGCGCTGAAACTGACGCGGGAGAGTCGCATCCCGATCACGTTCCTGAGCCTGTCGCGAAACTTTGGTGAACACAACGCGGTCCTGGCTGGTTTGCGCGCCAGCAGGGGGAATTACGTCGTGACAATGGATGACGACCTTCAGAATCCGCCGTCGGAAGTTTTGAAGCTTCTTGCCGCGGCGGAAGCGGAGAAGCGCGATGTGGTTTATGCCATTTACGAGCGCAAGGAACATTCCTGGTGGCGCAATCTCGGCAGCTGGTTCACCAATCACATCGCAGACCACGTCGTCGAGAAGCCGAGAAAACTTTACCTGTCGAGTTTTCGCTGCATGACCCGGCTCGTCGCGGACGAGGTCGCCAAGTCACGCAATGCGTATCCGTACGTTGACGGGCTCATCTTCCAAATTACGCAAAACGCCGGCGCTGTGCCCGTCCGCCATGTGGGACGCCAACAGGGCAGGAGTGGCTACACCTTGCGAAAACTGGTCCGGCTTTGGATGAGCATGCTGGTGAATTTCTCGATCCTCCCGCTCCGTCTTATGACGCTGGCGGGAATGATCACGAGCGCGCTCGGCTTTCTCGCGGTCATCGAAGTGGTGCTCGAGCACTTGTTGAAGAAAAATCCGACCGGCTGGAGCTCAACCATGGCGGCGATTCTCCTGCTTTCCGGGATGCAGCTCCTCCTCCTCGGCATCATGGGTGAGTACGTCGGTCGAATTTATCTCGGCGTGAGCGATAAACCGCAGAGCGTGGTCCGGGCAACGTTCAAGTCGACTGAGAGAGATTGACATTGCTGACCATAGCCCAGCGTTTCAACGCTGGGTTATTGACCGTCCACACAGGGACAGAGTCCCCGAGTGGGGACGACAGAAGTGACGCGTCAAACAAAACGCGTTTCTTTCGTCCCCGGCGGGACTTGCTTCTCATATCATCGAGGTCCCAGCGTTAAAACGCTGGGCTATTGTCAGGGGACAGACGCTTTCGCACGCACCGGTGGCCGCCGCGTATGCCACTCGGTGCCTTGCTCGTAGGCATGCGCGATCTGCAGGATTTTTTCCTCAGCGAGCGCCTTACCCAGCAACTGCAATCCAATCGGCAATTGCACCCCTTTTTCCATTTGGGCGAAACCACAGGGCAGGCTGATCCCACAAACGCCGGCCAGGTTTGCAGCAATCGTGAAAATATCGGCGAGGTACATTTGCAACGGATCCGAGCTTCTTTCCCCCAGCGGGAAGGCCGGCACGGGTGACGTCGGCGAAATGAGCGCGTCCACCTTTTGAAAGGCTTCCGCAAAATCGCGGCGGATCAGCTCTCTCACTTTCTGCGCCCGGCCATAATAAGCCTCGTAGTAGCCGGCGCTGAGAACGTAAGTGCCCAGAATGATGCGCCGCTTCACTTCCTGGCCGAATCCTTCCTCCCGCGTCCGGCCATAATGATCGAACAGATTCCGCGGATTCTCCGCACGCAGGCCGTACCGGACGCCGTCGAAACGCGCGAGATTGGCTGAGGCCTCCGCACTCGCGATCATATAATATGTGGCGACGGCGTATTCGGTGTGCGGCAGGGAAATATCGACAATCTCTGCGCCTAACGATCTAAAATGCGCCAGCGCCTGGTCGATCGCGGCCCTGACCTGCGGATCGATTCCATCGATCATGTATTCTCTGGGCAGCCCGAGGCGCATCCCGCGCAAGTCGCGGCCGAGGTTGGCCGTGTAATCGGGCACCGCTTCGTTCAAGCAGGTCGAATCCCGCGGATCGGGCCCGGCAATCGCGTTCAAGACCAAGGCCGCATCGCGCACCGTCTTCGTCAGCGAGCCGGCTTGATCGAGCGACGAGGCGAAGGCGACGAGTCCAAAGCGCGAAACGCGCCCATAGCTCGGCTTAAATCCCACCACGCCGGAAAGGGCGGCCGGTTGGCGGATTGATCCGCCGGTGTCCGTGCCGAGGCCGGCGAACGCTTCATCCGCGGCGACCGCGGCCGCCGAGCCACCACTCGAACCTCCCGGCACGCGCGACAAATCCCAGGGATTTCGCGTCACGCGCACGCTCGAATTCTCGGTCGACGAGCCCATGGCAAATTCGTCCATGTTGGTTCGGCCAAGGGGAATTCCGCCCGCCGCCCGGAGTTTGCCAATAATGGTCGCGTCGTAGCTCGAGCGATAATTCGACAGGATCTTCGAGGCGCACGTGCACGGCTGGCCGGCGACACTGATGATATCTTTGATCGCGACCGGGACGCCGCCGAGCGGCAGATTGACGTCAGCCCGTTCGGCCTCTTGGAGCGCAGCCTCGAAGTCGATCGACAGATAGGCGTTGATCTCCGGATCGACCTCCGCGACCCGGGAGCGCAGAGCCTCAATAACCTCTCGCGGAGAAACCTGGCGTTGCCGGAGGAGCGTTTGCAGCTCGGCGATATTTAGCCCCGGCAGATCGGGCGCCATCATTCCACGACCTTGGTAACGATGAAGAGGCCGTTGGCCTGGCGTGGTGCGTTGCGCAACGCTTCTTCCGCGCTCAGCCCGGCGCGCGGCTCATCTTCGCGGAGGACGTTGAAAATGGGGACCGCGTGCGCGGCGGTTTCCACCTGGCTGATATCCGGTTCCCGCAATTTCTCCGCGTATTCGAGGACGCGCTCGAGCTGCGCTTGAAAAAGATTCGTCTCCTCTGCGGTGAGATTGAGCCGGGCGAGTTTTGCGACGTGCGCCACGTCGATTTGAGCAGGCTCGGCCATGCGGCGATCGGCTAGAAATGGAGATGGCTGACCAGCCAAAGGACGGCGACACAGAGCGCAATCACGAGAACAAGAAAAATGATCCGGCCTTCGCGGCGTTCCTTGCGCAGGGAAACGCGGCGGCCGCCGGCGCGGCTGTCGTCGCCCCAGCGTTTATCCTGGAGGGCGACGGAAACATCCAGCCGGCTGCGTCCTTCGCTGGCGCGGATCAACAGTTCCTCGCGTTGCCGGCGGGTTGTTTCCTCGGCCACGCGGGGAGCTTCCGCGATCATTCGTTCCAATTTTTCCATCTCGCCCCGCAGCTGCGTCTCCCGCTGGGCAAGTTCTTCCTGCTTCTGGTTGAGTGGCGTTCCAGATTTAGGCGGGCGATGGCGCATGCGGAATCACTGACCCTTCGCGGTCATCCAGAAGAAAACCAGGACCGCGGCCAACCCGAAAATAATCAACGGCAACGACAGAGCGAAACCAATCTGCACCCATTGCGCGAAAGTTTTTCCGCCGCCCAGCCCGCCCAGACCCGAGGTGGCCTCCGGCAAGTCCAGATCGGTTGCTTGATCGTTGTTCCCGGCTTCGAGACGGCTGCGTTGCTGGCTGAATTCCGTCCGGGCGTCGTCCACCGTGCTGAGCGCGCGGCTCAACTCTTTCGGCAAATCGGAGGGATTCCAGGCCTTCGGTTCGATCGCCTCGAGTAGTTGCAAATGTTGGGTGAAACTCTCGTGCGTCGCGCGAATCTGTTCGAGTTTCTTTTGCGAATCGTAGCCTTCCCGTTCCAGGATCACGAGGGACCGCGAGAGTTTGTCGGTCATTTCGGCGCGCCCTCGTTCCAGTTCTTCCTGGCGCCGGCTCAACTCTTCCAGTTCGCGTTTTTGTTTCTCGATCTGCTCCGACTGGCGCTTCAATTGCAGAAGCTGCTCCTGCGCTTTTTGCACCTGGGAATCGAGATGCTCGGGCGACATCGCCTCTTCGTCGCTTAGTTCCAGCATTTGTTCGATCGGTCGAATTCGTTCGGGCATGTAAAATTTGCGGCGTTGCGCGAATGGTTCGTCGTCGCCACCCGCTGGCCGGACAGTAGCGACGACGCCTTCAAAATTCCACATTTTTTACGGCACAATTTGCAGACCGTCCAACTGCGCCCGGCGGCGCGGTTTGACTCGAAGGACGAACGGCCTCAATTGCTTTGCCCCAATGAACTCGCATTTTCTTTTCTGCAGCGACCTCGTCTGCCGAAACGCCGCCGGCGATCGAGTCACCAGAGTCCAGGGATGGTGCCTGGGCAGCGTGCCGTTGCGCGCCTTGTTCCTGAGTGCCGGCGCGGGAAAATTTCAGCCTCTGGTCCATGGATTTCCGCGCCCTGACGTTCAAAAGGTATTTCCTCTCTACCCAAATGCTGAGAGGAGCGGTTTCCGCTCATTCGAGGAATTCGATTGTCCACCGGGTGCGCCCGGCACGCTCTACGCGCTGACTGGTGAAGAGGAGGGCGGACCGGAATGGCACCGCGTCGAGGTCAATTTCGATACGAGTGACATCCAAACGCTTCAGCTCACCGGCGAAACATTACTGGCAGACGGGGCGGACGCCGCGCTGGCGCACCATCTCGCGGAGCCCGAGGCCCTCGAGAAACGCTTCCGGAGATCGCTCGACGCGCGGCGGGGACTGACCTTGCGCCTGGACATCATTAACAAATGCAATCTGCGCTGCGTGATGTGCCATTTCAGCGACGACGCCATTTTCAAAAGACCCACCAGCCAGCTCACGGGGGAGCAGTTCAAAGCGCTTTTCCACGACATTGGGCCGGCGGTCAGCCGGGTAATGCTTTCGTGCGGGGACGAACCGCTCACATCGAAATTTCTCCCCGAGATTCTGCGTTACCTGGCCACGGAGCATCCGGATGTGGCGATCGAATTCTGCACCAACGCCATGCTCATGCGCGCGCCCATTCGAAATCTGATCATGGAAACGGGCGTCGCCCGTCTCATGTTTTCCATGGACGCGGTCACCAAACCGCTACTCGAGTCGATCCGGGTGGGATGCCGTTACGAGCAATTGATCGGAAACATCATGGCGCTGCGCGATTTGAAGACGCAACACGGGTCCGTGTTTCCGGCGTTCGTCTTCAATTTCGTGATGATGAATAAGAACATTCACGAGGCGGCCGCGTTCGTGCGTTTGGCGAAGACCCTGGGCGCCGAGTCGATCGATTATCGCCATATGGTGCCAATTGGAACGTGGTTTCCTCCCGGCGAGCTTCTCTCCGATCACCCGGCGAGATATAACTATTACCGGGATCTCATTGCGGCCGAGGCCACTGCGGTAGGCATGGATTACTATCTGCCGGAGCCGTTCGAAACCACAGAGCAGTGGTCGCCGGAGAACGAACCGGAAGTCAGCTGGAGCGATTTTGAGGCCGTTGCACCCGATCCTTCCGGTCCGGAAGAGCTCCACATCAGGACGCGCCCGCCGGGAACTTTTGCCGGCCTGACGGGTACGGTGGCGGAGGAATTTTCCACCACATTCTGCGAACGCCCGTTCTCGGAGATCATGATTCGCGACCAGGAAGAAGTCCTGCCTTGTCCCTGGCACGGGAAGTCACTGGGGCGCCTCAGCGAGGGCCAGACGCTGTCGGAAATTTTCCTGGGTGAAAAATTCACCACCCTGCGGCGCAACATGCTCAAGCCAGGAGGCGATCCTGATTGCGCGCGCTGTCCGATCAAGACGTTTCACCTGCCCACGAGCGCGAACACCTGATCGAAGCGGGCGCGAAGCTATTGGGTTTTCACGGCCCGCGCGAACCGCTGGATTCTGAGATCCTCCAGATCGTTTAACTTCGCATCGGCTTCCGCATACTGTTCGTAGGTATAAATGACCTCGTCTTTGCACGCAGGCAGCCCGGAACGCCGCCGGCGCATTTCTTCAAAAGATTTGCTGATGTAATGGTTCAGACAAAGAACTTCCGAGGTCGGATGCTTCGCCAGAGGCCCATCCATCGGCTCAAACTTTTCATCGACGATAATTTCTCCCGGGCGGCAAACGAAGGAATGACCTATGATCGACGGGGCGATTACCTTTTGCGGGTTAACGATGCATTTGACGTGCGCATTGACGTTCCTCTCGCGGCGGCGGAATGCCGTGGTCACCAGGCCAGGCGGGCGGGTGCGATGCCCGGATGAGCCAAACAGAAGCCAGCAGACCGCGACTCCGGCAAAGTCCTTGTACTGCTCCAGGACCTCGGGGACCGTGTCTGCCTTCACCGGGAAAAGGAACTCGTCGTCGTCGAGGAACGCCATCCAGCGGGTTGCGTCACGATTGGCCTCAAGACAATGAGTCAGGATCCGCTCCATCTGCGCCACTCCGGGCCAGACGGTCAGCGATACCTGGCCAGCGTCGATGAATGGCTGGAGAACAGGGCGGTAATCGTCTGACGAGTTGTTGTCGAAAAGATAGAAGTGGTCAAAACCGACATTCAAATGGAACCGGAGCCACTCGTCCAGGTACGTAGCCGCGTCCTTGAACATCAGACATGCCGTGAGGTGGTATTTCGTCATTGGGACTGCGGGGCGACTATTGGCAAATAAGGATCGGCATGGCTAGCTTCTACAGTAATCTTCCCGAACGGGCGCCAGGAAATTGTGCCTGATCCTTTATGGGCTTTTCGGCATTTCAGCGTTTTGGTTTCCGCGGCCGGAGATGAAATTTGATTTTCTTATCGTGGGCGCAGGTTTTGCCGGCTCGGTGCTGGCCGAGCGAATCGCCACCCAGCTCGGCAAGACTTGTCTGATTGTCGAGAAGCGCGATCACATCGGCGGGAATGCCTACGATTACCACGACGCCGCCGGGGTCCTTTTGCACAAGTACGGGCCGCATTACTTCCGCACCAATTCGCAAAGGGTGGTCGATTACCTCAGCCAATTCACGGAGTGGCATCCGGTTGAATACAAAATTCTCTCTTGGACGGATGGCCAGTTTTGGCAGTTCCCCATCAATCTCAACACCTTCGAACAATTGATCGGTCACCAGTCGACCAGTGCCGAGATGGAAGACCAGCTGGCTGCCTGGCGCGTCAAGATCGAGAGCCCCAGAAACTCCGAAGAAGTCATCGTTTCCCAAGTGGGCTGGAAGCTCTACGAAATGTTCTATAAGAACTACACCCGAAAACAATGGCGGCGAGACCCGAAGGAACTCGATGCGAGCGTTTGTGGCCGAATCCCGATCAGAACGAATCGCGACGATCGCTATCTTGCGGAACGTTTTCAGGCCTTACCCGCGAATGGCTACACTAAAATGTTCGAAAAGATGCTGGCCGATCCGAGAATCGAAGTGCGGCTGAACACCGACTTCCGCGAGGCGCGGGCGCAGGTTACTTTCGATCACCTGATCTTTACCGGACCGATTGACGAATACTTCGATCATTGTTTCGGCCCGTTGCCCTATCGATCACTCCGGTTTGAAGCGGAAACGCTGGCGCAGGAATTCTTTCAGCCGGTGATGCAGGTGAATTACCCAAACGATCATGACTTCACCCGGATCGTTGAGATCAAACACGCCACCGGCCAGAAGCTTCCCGCCACGACTATCGTGCGCGAATATCCCCAGGATTTTGCGCCCGGCCGCGAGCCCTACTACCCGGTCCCTGCCCCGGACGCGAAAGCTCTTTATTCCAAATACGCCGAGCTCGCTGCTCTCGAGGACAAGGTTAGCTTCGTCGGCCGGCTCGCCACTTACCGTTACTATAATATGGACCAGATCGTGGGAATGGCCCTGGCGGAGTTTGAACAGCTCAAGGGGCGAGCGTAGCGGGCCCGGTTCGCCGCGTTGCAATTACGGGCGAGACGCCGTCAGCGCGTCGGCGTTTATCTGGAGCGATAGATCACGGTAGGTCTCCAGGAGATTCGTTTCTTTCTCGAGGTAGGCGCGCTGGGTGTGAAAGGCGAAATGGGCCACCAGCGCCTGTCCGTGGATGACGTTGGGCCTTCCCAGGACCTTGGGCTGGATTTGTGTCAGCCAGGTTTCCTCGTCACTTCCAACGCGTCCTGCAAAGAGAGCAAAGTCACTCCCCATCCAGCACAGGCTATTGATCGATATCTTCTCATAGCCGTGGAGCAGCCAATCGTTGAGCTTGAACTTATCCTTCTCTCCGCGCTGAAGCGCATCCAGGAACTCGGTGTGCACCATCTGCGCGAACGCGCCGCTCTCCCAGGCAATCCCCAGGGTTTCATAGTTACAAACACCCATCCGTAGGGGCACCGCTCCACTCCGCTGTTGGAGATGACTGCAATAACTGTTGTTCACGATGGACGGCAAAACGATGAGCGGGTCGCGGTTGCCGAGCCGGTAATCCAACAGGTTCCTGACAGTCTCCGGCGCGATGTAGCAGACGTCATCGTCGAAGCGCAGGTAGATCGTGTCGGGATCGACATAGTGCGGAAAGAAACGATAGATCTCGTAGGACGAGCAATCATATCCGGCGGGCACCTCGGGAAGGTCCTTGAGGTAATGCAACTCAAAGAAGTCCGGATATTGGGAGGCGAGTTGCTCGAGGAATTCGATATTCTCCTCCACGAGGGTGTTGACCCAAAAAACGTGCTTGTCGATCAGGTGCCGCTGCGAGAGCAAGTACGGATAAAGAACCTCGATGTATCGCCGCCGGCCCGCTGGGGTAGTCGAGACGATTCGGTAACCTTCGTGCATTTCGCGGAGACAGTGATGGCTACGCGCCCGGCGGGCAACAATTTTGCGGCGCCGGGGGCCGCTAGAGATTATCCCGCCTGAAAAGGCGGCAGTTGGCCCGCTCACCGATCATCTGAAAGCCCGGGACGGTTGTTTCCTCCACCGGCAGATCGACGGCCAGAATGTAACGCACGCCCAATTGATCGAAGATGTCTGTTCGGAGCGGAAGCTGGATGTCGTATGTATTTAAGAACGTCAGTTTGAACACCGGAGTTGGGTCGCTCCCAGGAACGAAAGTGATCCAGGCGAAACGGTTATACACCTCCGGGTATTTATTTTCCGGATCGAGCACTCGCACCATTTCGCGGTCCGGCGTGATGCGCACGCCACCCAGAACATTGGCTCCGGTCGTCTTGACGAATTCCGGCATCGATCGGCCTCGACCCGATCGGCCCAGCACGATCCATTTTGCGGCGGGGTCGAGACGCTCGTGCTCCGAAAGCCAGCGCCTCAGTTCGCTCTGCTCGAATCCGGGCAAACCCTGCCCGATCGGATTCGTCAGGCCGTTGGCAAGAAGGGTAGGCAAGAGAAGCAATGCCAAAGCCGGCGCCGCCTTCCTGGTCCAAAGACAGAAGAAAACCAATGCGAAAAATATGGCGGCGGCCGCGATATTTGTGCGACTGGCAAACCCTCCCAATCTCGTATTAACCACGCAAAAAGTCGCCAAGAGCAGGACCGCGATGCTGCCAAGAAGCAGAAATTCTGCGGCAAATGATCGTTGTCTGGGATTGGAGTCAGGGCGGGAAAGATATCGGACAAGGCCGATAGTCGATCCAACGCCAACCACCAAATGAGCGCGCGTGGCATAGACGTAGGCCCAGCCCGTCCCCTTGGCCAGCCACAGCGGTATTCCCCACACCATGAAGACGAATGCCAGGAAAACGAAACCCGCCACGCCCAGCAGAATTGCATCGAAGCGCCGTCGCCCGAGGTCGTTGACGACGGCCGCGAAAAGTAGCGGTGCGACAAAAAGGAAGCCGGCCGCCTCACATACATTCATGAAACCGCTGGGCCAATGCTCTTCGTTCATGGGGAATTCGAGAAACGGGGCGAGCAAGCCCCACCAGGGATAGGAGCCGCCGACGGAAAGGATCTGCCCGGGATAGGCAAATCCGCTCACCTGATGAATCAAACCGGCCACATCACGATACCAGACCCAGGCGATCGCCCCCGTGAGCAAGACCGCGCTGCCCAGGACCACGACTCGGATCGGGAGAAATTTTTCGCGCACGCGCTCCACCAGAACTGACCCGACCACCACGGCGCCCAGGTAGAAGAGCGGAATCTGAAAACGCGGATAACAACAAAACACGAACTGCCCAAGCGCAACGAAGAGCACCAGGCCGGCACCCGCGATTCGCCACGGCGAGCGCGTGCGCAGGATGAAGAGAATCGACCAGAGGGCAAAGAACAACATCGCCATCATTTCGGGCATGGCTGCCGGCGTGCTGAACCACCATTGAATGTAAGGCGAAAACAGAATGAAAAGCGCCCCGGCGAGCGCGATCAGAGTTTTTCCGCCGCTGAGAATTTCGAAGAAGAGGAAGGCCGCGAGGAGCAACCCGAACCATTTGAAGTTCCAATAGAAAGCGAAAGCGCGCTCGAAATTCAGGAAAAAGAATCCCAGCATTTGCGGACGAAAGAGCATCGACCAATGCCGCACCGGCAGATTTGTCAGCAACGGCGCTTTGTCTTCACCGATATTTGAGTTCGAGAGTGGAAAGGACGGGACGTGCCTCGATTGCGCCAAAATCCAGGGTGTCTCGGTTCCCCATTCATCGCCGCGGATATCTTTGGGGGAACCAGCCAGGAGGGAGTGGCCCGGTGTCTCCCAGTCCGCGAAATATCGCCAGATCGCGCTCGAACTTTGGTTCAGCTCGAAGACCGAAATCAGCAAGTATGCCGTGGTCAGGAAACTGACGATCGCCGTCCGGCCACTGATTCGCGGAGCCGGTGGTGCCTCCGGTCCTGACCTCTGATCACTCGTGGAACGGCCCCACCAAAGAAATGCCACTGCCGCCAGTCCAAGCAGAGCAACAGCGCCGGCCCGCAATCCGGTTGAGAGCGGATTTTCTTTGAATTCCTGGGGGAATTTGATCGCGATCGTGGCGCCGGTGGCCCCGGAACTGGGCACGATTTGGGTAACGGCGCTCAGCTGAGTGATCGTCGCGATTCCCTCGACTGGTTTAAGCTCAAAAGGATTAACCCTGATCTTTAGGGCTGGAAATCGATGCAGGGTCAGGGACCGAAACTCGAGCGGAATCGCGCTATCGAGCTGGGTGATTCGCAGTTCTTTGAATCGGGGCGCATCAATGCGAAATCGGACCGTCCTAAATTCAGCACTCGCATCGATCCATTGCGTGTTGGAATCCTGGGATCTAATCCCTTCGCCGGTGTCATAGAACAATCGGAGGCGGCTGGCGCGCTCGCCTTTGACTCCCATTTGCAGAACAAAAGGGGCCGGATGCCAGATCGCGTCCATGCTGAAGAGCGCCACGCAAAGCGCGATGAGGGACCAACTAATAACAGGCCTGGATGAAAACATGGAAGATAGGCAACCGCGTTCTGGATGTCGCGGCTTCCCTACGTCGTGGCGCCGATCGTAATATCGGGCCCCATGGGATGCGTCAGTTGGTTGTCGATCACTTGAATATCTCGATATCCACTCCTGGTCAGTGATGTGATCAGGGAGTCCAGCGTTAGCCACGTAGAAGTCGGGGACATGCCACTGAGCGGTTCTATGGCGCCGCCCTCGACGTAAATTTTCCCGTGCAAACCATTGGCAATTACGTCCGCTTCTGTGTCTGGCGCATAGTGCGTCCAGATGAAGAGCTTCGGCGCGATCTTGGGAAGGCGCTCGATGAGTTTCCACGGTTCGGGCAGGTGATAAAGGATGCCGGAACAGAAAACGGCATCGAATTTTCCGAATGCGGAAAGATCGTCTTCTTCCAGGTTCGCCTGCGCGAACTCCGCGTTTCCTGCCTGCAATAAATCTTGAATCAATCTTGCCTTGCGGAGGTTTCGCTCGCGGCCTTCGAGGCCGAGCACCCGGGTTACCCCGGGGTGTTTCGCGAGCATGAAAGTGTGCGCGCCTTCCAAAGATCCGAGTTCGACAATTGTTTCGGCGTCGGGCACGAAACGGAAGAATTGTTCCACCCGGGGATCGGTGAGAGCACTAATTTCCCCGCCGTAGTCCGCGCCATCGATCCGGAATTTGAAAACCCACGGGGCCAGTTTCTCGAACTGAGATGTTAGATCCGCCATCATGGATAGGTCGCCCCCCGTTCATCTACCCGGCATCATTTCGAGCAGCAACCCTTTGAAGTATTCGGTTTCCGGGAGCGTCGGCAATACCGGATGGTCGAGCGCCTGCTCGAAGCGGCGCAGCCGGCGGGCCGAACGGCGCGCATCGACCAGCGCATCCGCGATCGTTTGATTGAAAACGGTCTCGTTCACGTGGTGCGAGCACGAAAAGGTCGCCAGCAATCCGTCGTGCGAAAGAAGCTTGAAGGCCCGCACATGCAATTCGCGATAACCGCGCAACGCGTCCCGTAATCCGCCTTTCGTTTTAGTGAAGGAAGGCGGGTCGAGAATAATGAGATCGTACTCGGCTTCCGCCTTCTCCGCGCCGCGCAAGAATTGGAAAACGTCCTGCTCAATCCAATCGACGGACAATTGGTTGCGCTCTCCGTTTGTTCGGGCGCTGGCAATATTATCCGCGCTCGCTTCCACAGCGATGACCTTGGTCGCTCCCGCCCGGGCGCAAACCAACGCGAACGCGCCCTGATTCGTGAAACAATCGAGGACCCTTCGCCCCCTCGCATAGCTTGCCACGGTCTCGTAATGCGCCAGCTGATCCAAATAGAGGCCGGTCTTCTGCGCCTGGAGGAGATCGACCCCGAGGCGCAAACCAGCGATCTCGATTTCTATTTCTCCGGGCGGGTCGCCCAGCAAGACCCCGCTCTGAAGTTCCATCCCCTCCGCCCGTCGCACCGGCGCATCATTGCGTTCGACGATCGATTGCAGGGCGGGTTCTCCGGCGGCCGTCTGCAACGCCTCCACGATCAACGCTTTCCGCATGTCCATCGCCAGCGTCAGAGTTTGCAAGACGGCGTGATCCCCGTAGCGATCCACGATCACCCCAGGCAATCCGTCGCTCTCGCTCCAGACGAGGCGGCAGAGCCGCAAATCCACCCCGCGCCGCTTCCGGTATTCGATGGCCTGCGCGATGCGCCGCTGGAAAAAATCGAGATCCAGGTCCTGCCGTCGCCGCGAGAAGCGCCGCGCCACGATTTGCGATTTGCTGTTGTAGATCGCGCAGCCGAGCAGGTGATCGCGCCCGTCCTTCAGCGAAATGACGTCGCCATCGGTCGGATTTCCAAAGGCTTTGAGCACCTCTCCCGAGAAAACCCAATCGTGGCCGTGCAAAATCCGCGCACGGGGTTTGACGACGATTCCAGCCATGGGCTAATGATGTCGCACATATGCCGACCACTCCACTATCGAATGTCGACCTCCCTGGAATCAAAAAACTCCGCAGCGGGAAGGTTCGGGAAGTTTTTGACCTCGGGGACACCTTGCTCTTCGTCGTGACCGATCGGCTTTCGGCGTTCGATGTTATTTTGCCCGACCCCATTCCTGCCAAGGGCGCGGTGTTGAACCAGCTTTCCGCCTTCTGGTTCAAACGATTCGACAAGATCGCCAATCATTTCATTACGGCCGACTTCGAGCAGTTCCCCGCCGAGCTGCAACCGTTTCGCGAGCAGCTCGCCGGCCGTTCGATGATCGTGAAGAAGACGAAGCCGCTGGCGGTGGAATGCGTCGTGCGCGGTTATCTGGCCGGGTCCGGTTGGAGTGAATACAAAAAAAGTGAGAGCGTTTGCGGGATCAAGCTGCCCTCCGGCCTGCAACTGGCGTCACAATTACCGCAGCCGATTTTTACACCGTCGACCAAAGCCGAGGAAGGCCATGACGAGAACATCGACATGGCGGAATGTGCGCGCATTCTTGGCACGGAAATGGCCGACCGGGTCAGGGATTTGAGCCTCAAGATTTATTCGGAAGGCCGCGAACACGCCGCGGGCCGGGGCATCATCGTCGCCGATACGAAATTCGAGTTCGGGACGGTCGACGGGAGCCTGCTCTTGATCGACGAATGCCTGACGCCAGATTCGTCACGCTTTTGGCCGGCGGATCAATACGTGGTGGGCCAGAGCCCGCCGAGCTTCGATAAGCAGTTCGTGCGCGATTATCTGGAGACGCTCGATTGGGACAAGACGCCGCCCGGCCCCTCGTTGCCGGGCGACATCATTGAGAAAACGTCCGGGAAATATCGCGAAGCCTTCGAGTCGATGACCGGTGAGAAATTAGCCTGACCTGTTCCTTTTTGTCATCCTGAGCTTGTCGAAGGACCTCTTACTTTTGCGAGCGTCAGCGAGGATCTCGGGCGCTGACGCACCCTCGCAGAGATGAGAGATCCTTCGACTCCGCTGCGCTCCGCTCAGGATGACAAATTGATTTCGCTGTTAACCGCCGAGCAACTCGCTGACGAGCGCCTTCTCTTCCTTCAACTCGGCCACCGAGGCATCGGTCTTCGCCCGTCCGAATTCGTTCAACGGCACGTCTTGCACGATCTCCCATTTCCCGCTGCGCGTGCGGATCGGGAACGAGCAGATCAATCCCTCTTCCACGCCGTAACTGCCGTCCGAGCAGACGGCCACGCTATGCCAGTCGCCTTCGGCGGTGTCGGTCGTCAGTGAGCGCACGGTGTCCACGATCGCATTTGCGGCCGATCCCGCGGAAGAAGAACCGCGCGCTTTGATAATGGCTGCGCCGCGTTGTTGCACCGCGGGAATGAACGTTTCCTTCAGCCAGGATTCATCGCCGATCGCTTCCGCCGCGGAGCGGCCTTTGATCTTCGCGTTGTAGGAATCGGGATATTGCGTCGCGGAATGATTCCCCCAGATGGTTACGTTCGTCACCTCGGTGACATCGACGCCCGCCTTCTGCGCCAACTGCGCCTTCGCGCGGTTTTCATCCAGCCGCGTCATGGCAAACCAGCGATCGCGCGGGATCGACTTCGCGTTGTTCATCGCGATCAGGCAGTTGGTGTTGCAAGGATTTCCGATGACGAGGATGCGCACATCCTTCGCGGCGTTCTTTTCAATCGCCTGTCCCTGGCCGATGAAGATCTTGCCGTTGATCCCGAGCAAGTCTCCCCGTTCCATCCCGGCTTTGCGTGGAACACTGCCCACGAGCAGGGCCCAATTCACATCGCGAAATCCCTCGGCGAGATCGGTCGTGGCGACGACGTTTTCCAGGAGCGGGAACGCGCAATCATCCAGTTCCATGACAACGCCTTTGAGCGCCTCGAAACCGGCTGGGATTTCGATCAAGTGGAGCGCAACCGGCTGGTCCGGACCAAACATCGCGCCTGACGCCACCCGAAAAACGAGCGCGTAACCAATCTGTCCAGCGGCGCCGGTAATGGCGACTTTAATGGGTGAATTCATGAAGTTGAGAGTAGAGGTTTGTTTCCACTCACTCTCAACTCTCAACTTTCAACTCTCAACTCCGAACGCTTTCGCGAATCAACTAATTCTCCCGGTCTTCTCCAGCAATTCGTGAATGATCCGCATGCGTTTCCGGATCGTCGGGCTCGTTTCCAAACCCGCCACCGTCTTTTGCATTCGCCGGCTCCAGTTCGAATTGGCCGCCGTTCCCGGGACGTTGAACCGATCTTTCCGGGCGAGCAGGTCGGTGATCATCACGATGGCGACCCATGATTCACTCCGAAAGAGCGCTTCCATCACCCGCGGATAGAAGATGCTCTCAAATTCGCCGCCTTCTTCGGGCCGCGGCGAGCCGGCGAATTCGGCGATCTTCGCCACGTCGTGTTGCTCGTTTGGATTAGCCGTCGCGGCGGCTTCCTGGCAGAGCGCGCGCAACGGCTTGTGATCGTGCGTCGCGTAGGTCGCAACGGAGAAACGGTGGTATTCGCTCCCCGGAATTGAGCGGCCGTCATCGTAATTCTCCCATTGTGGAATCTTGAAGGTGGCCACGCCGAGCGAACGCAAACTCGGCCGAACGTAATGCGGCACGGTTCCCAGATCTTCGCCGACCACGCGGGTGTCGCCCGCTTCCTCCAGAACCACCCGGAGATAATCTTCGCCTTCCCGGCGATTTCCCTCGCAGTTCTCCCAGGTGGAGTCATCGCGTGGATAGAATTGAGGGAACATCCCTCCCGTTTGGGCCCGCATTTCGTCCCAGGAGAGGGGAAGGAATTCCGGATTGCGCTGGGGACGCCACGGGAACGCGTAGATGCGATAGAAACCGAGCACGTGATCGATGCGAAAGACATGAAAAATCTTTCGCACCCCGCGAACGCGCTGCCGCCACCAGGACAGATTCCGCGTCCGCATCACGTCCCATCGGTAAAGCGGGATTCCCCAGTTCTGACCCCACTTCTGTGTAAACTCGTCGTCCTTGAAATAAGGTTCGGGCGGCGCGCCGCCGGACCAGTCCAGGGCAAATTCATCCCGGCGCGAATAGACATCCGCGCTGTAGCAGTTGACCCCGAAGGGGACGTCGCCCATCAACCCAACGCCATGCTCTTCCGCGTAGGTCCTTATTCCGATCCATTGGGTGAATGCGACCCACTGGACGTACTTGAAAAATGATTCCCGTTCCGAAAAGCGTCGCTGCGCATCGGCTGTCTGCGCCGCGAGCCAGTCGCGCGCTGAATCCACCGTGCGATGTTCTTCCCGCCAGAGATCCCATCGTTCGCTGTTTCCGTTTTCCTCCATGAGCGCGCGGAAGAACGCGTAATCTCTCAGCCAGGTTTGTTCGCTTGCGCAAAAAGCATCGAAGTCTGTCGAATGGGTGGCGTCTCTTTCGGCTCGCCGGGAAAAATTCGCAAAGGATCTTTCCAGGAGATCGATCTTGAGACGACGGACGAGATCATGTCTCACCGCGCCTTTGCGCAATTTCTCCAGATCGTTCTGCGCGATAACCTCGTCGAAATCTTCCTGAGAAAGGTCCTCCGGCGATCCGGGCGCGAGGTGCAGGGTCGTCGGCTCGAGCGCAACCGCGCTGATCGCATTGTAGGGGCTGTGGTCCCCTCCCATTTCGTTGATTGGCAGGACTTGAACGATCTTGAACCCAATCCCCGCGGCCCAATCGATAAACTGCCGCAATCCTTCCAGGTCGCCGATTCCCAGATCGGTCTCGGTCCGCAACGCGAAGAGCGGCGTGAGCACGCCGGCGATTTTCTGCTCGGGCGACAAATTCATACCCGGGAAAATTCAGCCACAGATAGACACAGATGAAACACAGATTAAAAGGCGAGCCGCTTATATTCGACTTTCGCGCGCCCGAAGTTGATCAGGAGACCGATTTTGATACCGGTCGCTTTGAGCTGATTGAGCAATTGGGCTTCGTCACGTTTATCATATTGAAGCGCAACTTTGAGTTCCACGGCAACACAGCCGTCCACAATCAGATCAGCATCGTACTCCCCTGCAACGACGCCTTTGTATTTAACCTGCCTCCGCTTCTCGATCTCGGCAGAGACGCCGGCACGAAGCAATTCCACCTGCAAGGCGCGCTGATACACGCGTTCCAAAAATCCATAGCCAAGCTCTCGATGCACCTCGAAAGACGCACCGATTATCTTCTCGGTCGTTTCTTTGTATAAGAACCGCTTCTCCTCTGGCGCGTCGAATTCGAGCATCTTTATCTGTGTTTCATCTGTGTTGATCTGTGGCCCAGGAAGTCAACCACGCCGGACTTGCCAGTCCTCGACCAGTTGCGTCGGAATCTCTTTCAGAAAACGTGAGGGCCGCTGGAACATATCGCCGTAGCCGGCGTTCAGGCGCATGTGCGGAAACGTCAGATAGAGTTCATCGCGCGCGCGGGTGATCGCGACGTAAAAGAGCCGGCGTTCCTCCTCGATTGCGTCGCGCGTTTCCAGGGAGCGTGTGCTCGGGAACATTCCATCCGTCAGCCAGATCACGAAGACGCTGTGGTATTCGAGCCCCTTCGCCTGGTGCACCGAGGAAAGGTTGACCGCTTCGTTGTCCGCCGTTTGATCCAGCGCCGGCTCCGCGTCGATATTGCTGATCAGCGCCAGTTGCGAAAGAAATTCGTGCACATCCTTGAATTGGCGGGCAAAGGCCGCGAGCTGATTCAGATCCTCGCGTCGCAGCTCGTAGTTCGTGAAATTCGCCTTCGCGTAATCGTCGTAAACCGCTTCCACGATTGACGTGATCATCTCCGACGGTGGATTCGGTTGCCCGCCCGGAGCGATTTCATCGAGGGTGTGGGCGAGCTGCTCCCAGGATTTCTTTGACTTCGCGCTCACCGCCATTGGCAGCAGCAGCTCACCAAAGCTGTAGCCGGGGTCGCTGATCCCGGTGGGCGTCGTGGCGATGTCAGAGCCTTCACTGCCGGGGTCAGCGACCCCGGCTACAGCGGGGAATGATTTCTCCCACGCCCGCCAAAGATTATCCGCGCTCTTTCCTCCGATGCCAGGCAGCAATCTGACCATTCGTTTGAACGCGACCTCATCGCGCGGATTCGCGATGAAGCGGATAAACGACGTCACGTCCTTCACATGCGCCTGCTCGAAAAAGCGCACGCCACTGGTGATCACGTAGGGAATTCCGCGGCGCGACAGCTCGAGCTGCAGTTCGATGGCGTGGTAATGCGCCCGGTATAAAACGGCAATCTCGTTCAGCTCCACGCCTTCATCGCGCAGCTCCAGGATCCGCTGGGCCACGAATTGCGCCTGCTCGCTCCCATCGTTCAACCCCACCACGGCGGGCTTGACGGAATTCGTCGGCCGCGTGGCACTGAGTTGCTTGCGGAACTGCTGCACGTTCGCGGCAATCGCCGCGTTCGCGACCCGGAGAATGTCCGGCACGCTCCGGTAGTTCATCTCGATCTTGAAGACCTGCGCATCCGGGTAACGCTGCGGAAAGGCCAGGATGTTTTTGAAATTCGCCCCGCGCCACGAATAGATCGATTGCGCGTCGTCGCCCACCACCATCACGTTCCGGTGCTCCGACGCGAGCGTGTCAATGAAGTCGGCCTGGATCTTGTTCGTGTCCTGATATTCATCGACCAGGATGAATTGGAACTGCCGCCGGTAAAATGCCGCGATCTCCTCGTGTTCGGTCAGCATCCGGAGCGTTTTCTCGAGCAGATCGTCAAAGTCCATCGAGTTCGTGGATTTCTTTCTCTTCTCGTAGCGCACGTGCACATCGTTGATCTGATCGAGCAGCGGGAGGAAATACGGGAACTTTTCGGCGAGCAACGCATCGATCGGCGTCTCGGTGTTCACGACAAAACTGAAAATTTCCGCGAGGACATCGCCTTTCGGGAACCGGATCTCCTTCGGGTTGATGCCCGCCGCCGTCACCACGGTATCGATGAGATCCTTTTGATCTTCGCGGTCCATGATCGTGAAACCGCTCGAAAAGCCGAGTGCACTGCCATGCCGGCGCAGCATCCGGTTTCCGATCGAATGAAACGTCCCGCCCCACAGCCCGCTCGAGTCCACCGGGAGCAGATTCGCGACGCGATCGAGCATCTGGCGCGCGGCTTTGTTGGTGAAGGTGAGGAGGAGGATGTTGCGCGGGTCGATGCCGTTCTCGAGCAGATACGCCACGCGATACGTCAGGGTTCGTGTCTTGCCGCTGCCCGCGCCCGCGATCACGAGGAGCGGTCCGGGCGAAGCCGTCACCGCCGCGAGCTGCTGCTCATTCAGCTCCGCCGCATAATCAATATTGATCGCAGTGGCGGAGGGAGCGCGCTGCAGCGTGTATTCGCGGGACATCGGGCGTAACGCTCCGGTGTTGCTCCACCCTCTTCAATGGAAATATGGCGAACCGACGATTTCGTTACGTCGCGCGCGGAGAGGGAGCCTTCTCGCCCTTGCGGGTGAGCTCTTCCAACAGCTCGATTTGAATCTGTTGAATCTCGAACAGGCGCTTGTACTGGCCGCGGAGGAGGTGATCGATCTTTTCGTGGAGATGCCGGATTTCGAGCTCGGCTTTGAGATTGATCTTGTAGTCGTTTTCGCCGCGCGCCCGGTCCCGATCTTCGCTCCGATTCTGGCTCATCATGATGACCGGCGCCTGGAGAGCCGCGAGGGCGGAGAGAACCAAATTCATCAAGATGTAAGGATACGGATCGAAGGCCCGTGTCAGCAGGACGAAACTGTTGAGCACGATCCAGAACAGCAACACGGCGCTGAAGAAAATGATGAACGTCCAGCTTCCGCCAAAGGCCGCGATCCTGTCGGAAAGCCGCTCGCCGAACGTGAGCTTCTTTTCGAACTGCTTGCTGATGTCGCTCGAAAGAATTTCGTGGGCTTGCAGGCTCTCGACGACTTCCTGGTCCAGCGCCGACAGCTCCCCGATTTCGTCTTCCAGCACTTCCTTGACATAATCCCGGCGGAATACCCCGAGATCGTCGAAGCAGATGAAACCCTTCCCGTCCCACTCCGGGTGTTTCTTTTTTATGAAGTCCGAAAGCGACGGGCGGATCACTTCCCCGACCGTCCCGTCTCGCGGCGACATCGGGTGCTGGCAAATTTGACAGATGACGGTCGGGGATTTCGCCGCGCCCATGGGCACTTAGTAACGCAGAAGCGCGTTGATTGTCGATCTCTCGGTGGTGGCCGAGCAGATATTTGACCGCGAATTTACGCGAATGGACACGAATGTTTTGGGAGTGGAAATCCAATCGCCCTGATATTCTCTGGATAATTCGCGGCCATTCGCGTGAATTCGCGATCAGCTGTCCCTGGGTCCGTCGCGGCCGCTGTCACCGCAACGTCACCGAGCGCGATCCCGAGCGGCCGTGATCGTCGAGGGCGGTGAGCTGGTAAACGCCGGGCGTCGGTTTCCAGCCGAGCACTTCGTGAGCTTCGCAAGCGCCGATGAATGTTTTATCGGCAAACCAATAGAGTTTCCGCACGCCGCTTTCGGTTTCGGCCCGAAGGGGAATTACCGAATTGCTGACCGACGTCTGCGAGAGCGTCATTTCGTTCGCGGGCAATTTGATCTTGGGCGGGTGGCCACCCCGCGCCAGAAGGTCATTCCCGATCTCAGGCAGAAAAGGTGGCGGCAGTTTTCTCGGAACTCCGGCTCGCTCGAAAAGGGTGAGTAAATCCGACGACCAGAATTCATACGTCTCGCGCTTCAAGACGCGGGTCCCGTCGTCCTGATCCACGCGCAGACCGGTCGCCGCATCAACCAGGACTTCGCGATGAACGTCGCAGGTTGCGATCGGGGAGATCCCGGGAATGAACCAGCCTTCCGTGTGGTGCGGGCAGAATTGGCTCGGCAATTGGCCGGAGACGGAACAAAACTCGACGCGCTTCAGGTTCGATCCGGGCGGAGGCAGATGCGGTTCAGCGCGAGCGGGCTGGCTCCCGCGCAAGCCATCGATCATCTGAAACAAAAGTGGCGCCGCCGCGGTGCGGCCGATGAAGGCGGGATTGCGACGGCCATCAAAATTCCCGATCCAGACCGCCAGGACATATCGATCGAAAATCGCGACGGACCAGGCGTCGCGAAATCCATGCGACGTGCCCGTTTTCCAGAATACCTGTGCCTGCCGCCCAGAGTCGGTGTAGGTCATTCCCGGTCGCGGAACTTGTCCAAGCATTTCGAGCGTGAGAAACGCGGCTTCGGGGCTGAGCATGCGTTGGCTGGCGGCCGGCGGTTCCTGCAAGAAGCGGCGCAGTGGCTGGAACTTTCCGCCATTGGCCAGCGTCGCGTAGAGGCGGACCAAATCCTCCATTGTCACCTCCGCGCCACCAAGCGGAAGCGAGAGTCCGTAGTGCGACTCCGCCTGCGGCAGCCGGACATCGGCGGCGCGCAGGAATTCATACAGGGTCGGGTGCGCCAATTCCGAGGCGAGTGTGACGGCGGGCACGTTGCGGCTGCGCGCCAGGGCGTCGGAGGCCCGGATGGGCCCGAGAAACTCGCGGTCGAAATTCTCCGGGTTGTAATCCCCAAAACTGCGGGGTGCGTCCTTGAGCAGCGTGAGCGGATGAATGCGTCCCTGATCGAGCGCGAGCGCGTAAACGAACGGTTTCAAGGTCGAGCCCGGCGAGCGCGGCCGTCGCGTTCCATCCACCTGCCCCTGAATTTCCTTGCTCGAAAAATTGGCGGAGCCGACGTCAGCAAGCACTTCCATGCTCTTGAAATCGATTAACAAGGCCGCGGCATTTTCGATTCCGTGCGAGCGATTCTGCGTGATGTAATCCCTCACGCGCCGCTCCAGCATTTGCTGGAGGGAAAGATCGAGGGTCGTGGTTATTTCCGATCCGTCTGTTTTGCTCGCGAGCACGCCCTGGACAAAATGCGGGGCCGCCAACTCAGTTCTGGGCCGCGCTTCCGGACGAAACAGCTCGCGCGCGTCCGGTTCGGGTGCGCGGGCGGACCGGCGTTGTTGAGCAGCGGTCAGGACCGAGTTTTCCTTGCCGGAAATCAGCGCGCGACGCGTTGGGCTTTGCGGAATCAAGCTCAGCGCGATGGCTTCCGGCCCGCTCAAACGCGCGGCGGTCTTGCCAAAGTAGATTTCACTCGCCGCGCCAACGCCTTCGATGTTCCGGCCATAGGGCGCGAGATTCAGGTAGGCCTCGAGGATTTGGTCTTTCGAGTAATGGCGTTCCAGCTCGAGCGCGTAGAGGATTTGGCGCAGTTTCCCGCCGAACGTGCGCGTGTGGAGATGAAAGCGGAGCCGCGCCAGCTGCATCGTGATGGTCGAAGCGCCGGCGCGCGGATTGCCGGAACGCACGAAGTTCCAGGCAGCCCGGAGGAGAGGGACCGGATTCACCCCGGGATGGCGCGCGAAATATTTGTCCTCAAAGCGGACCGTCGCTTCGATCAGTGACGGTGAAATATCCTGGAGTGGTGTCCAGATTCGGTATTTCTGATCCGGGGTGAGCGTGACCCGGAGCACGCTGCCGTTTCGATCGCGCACCCGCGTGGAAAAATCGATATCGCCGGTGAGTGAGGGCTTGGGGAGGAAGAGCCAGAACGTGATGGCGAGGACGCCGAGACCTGTAACGGCAACGAGCCATCGACTCTTCCAAGGAGCGGCGGTTTTCCAACCGCCGAAGAGGGGACGGCGGTTGGAAAACCGCCGCTCCTTGAGGCTTACCCTCCGCTCGGAGCGAGTTGTGATAAGCAGGTTCTTCACTTTCCGAAATCCGGTTTCCGGTATCCGAAATTATTTCGTTACGCTGATCTTCCCGCCCAGCCCACGCGCCTTCACGTTGCGGTCGTACATCGACTCCGCGAAGACCGGCGGGACCACGAAATTTCCCCGATTACACGACTTGATCTGGTAAGTGATCTCGAGAGTCTCCGGTGGAATCGTCGCGAAAAACACGGCGCGATCTTCCCGGACTTCGACGTAATCCACGCCCTTGATCGACGATATACCGGGCGACAACGATGTCCCGACAACTTCAAAGCCACCCGGCAGGAGATCGACCACGGCCACGTTCGTCACGGATTCGGGATGGAGGCTGCGAATACGCAACCGGACAGTTATCACGTCGCCCAATTGCGTGCTCGTGACCGGCTTGTCCGATTTGTCCAGGAGCTCGCGGTAAACCTCCAGCCCGTCGGTCAGCGTTTTGGTCGGCAACTGGCGATCGAATCCGGCTTCAATGACCTGGAAGAATGCGCCAGGTGCGGTGAGAGGCGTCGCGCTGCGGAAGCGGATCGCGGCCGCGTCGGCGGAGAAGTTCGCGCGCTGGAGCAGTTTGGTTCCGCTCGTCAGGCGCTTCACATGTTTGGCTTTGTCGATCTCTTCAATGGTCAGCTCGGGCGGGTGTTGCGCGACCATTTGCGAATACGATTTCAATGCGAGGACGGCATACGCCGCCGAGAGCGTGTTGAACGTGCCGTTGCTCACGGGTTTCAGAATGTTCTCGAATTCCGCCGCGGTTAGTTTCTTCATGCGCGCGGGAAATTCTCGCGCCAGGACGGCGACGTATTGGGCGTCGGCACCGAGGGGCTGGTAGAAATCGGTGATCTGCCGCTTGTCGTGTTTCCCGATGCGGTAAAAGGCGATCAACTTGCCCGCATCATCCTCTTTCTTAAGAATGTGGAGCGCCCCGGCGAGATAAACGCTCGTGAGATCGGTGGACCATTCCTTCGCGAAGTTTTTGTCGAGATAATCGCGCAGGTTCAGGATGTAATTCGTGGTCACGACACCTTCCCGGCTGAGCAGGTAAATGGCGTAGGCGACCGTGCGCGCCTCATCGAGACCGGCTGGTTCTTTCGCGACCATGGCCTGGAGATTACGCAGACCGCTCGCAAACATGTCGGGTGGAGGCGCGAAGCCGGCCGCCTTGGCTTCGATCAGGAAATGCATGGCGTAAACCGACATGAAGTCGATCTCCGCGCCCTTCTCTGGTCCCCAGTAACCGAACGCTCCCTGGTCGTTTTGGCGCCGGCGCAGAATGGCAAAAACGTTTTCGAGTTGCGCGCTGACCTCTTTCCGGTCCAATCCGAAATCGGCTTCGTTGGCGAGAACGAGACGGCAAAAGGCGCCGCTCGTGACCTGCTCGCTGCAACCGTGCGGGAATTCTTTCAGATAAACATCGAGGCCCTGGGCGAGACCGAGCGGCAGAGCGGAGACCGATGCAATGAGCTTGCGGAATTCCGGATACATATTGCGCGTCGTGGGCGCATCCACGCTTGTCTTGGTGAAGCTGCTGCTGCGCACTTGCGTCATGAGTGTCGTCGGCGGACGCACGCTGATGGTCGAACGGAGCCGCGTTTCCTTGCCGCCGGCCGTGGCGATAAACGTGATCGTGCCCGAGCCCAGTTTGTCGTTCACGTGCACCGAAAACGCCGTGCTTTGCTCGCGTCCCTCGGAGATTCGCAGTGTTTGCGACGGCGTTTTCACGATTTGGACATGCTCCGAGCTCTCGGCCCGGATCTGCACCTCCGCATTTTCACCGGAACCCTCGACATTGTTCGCGACGGTCACGCCGGCCTCAAAATCGTCGCCGGGCGCCGCCAACACCGGCACGCTCGGGGTGATGACAAACGGTCCGCGAATCAAAGCATCGCGCTCGGCTGCGCCGGTCGCCTCATCCGCCACCGCGACCGCCATGACGGTCAGGGTGCCGTTGAAATAATCCGGCACATTGTAAATCACTTCGCGCGAGGTCGAGTCGGCATCCACGATGCCGGACCAAAACACCACCGGTTTTTCGGTCACGCGCTTGAAAGGATTCAACTGCTTTTGGTCGCCGCCATCGCCGCCAAAAGCGGACATCGAGCGCAGGACGGAAAATTCCGGAATAATCAGGTCCATGATCTGGGCCGTCTCAACTCCGAGCGCGCATTTGCGGAAGAAAAATCCGAGCGGATCCGGCAGTTTGTAATCGCTCACCTGCAAGATTCCCTGATCGACGGCGAAAACCGCGATCTTCGAGGGCCGGTCGGTCTTGTAATTGATGTGCAGCGGTTCGCCCGGTTTCGAGATCGCAGCCGTCTCGAGATCGATCTTCAGCCGCCGCTTCTCGATATTCGCCGTGAATGGGACCACGCCGTAGCTGAGCGGGCTGGTGAAAACTTCCTTCGAATCGAGCGCGCGGACCAACGCGACGTTGATGTAACCGCTGCCTTCGAAACTATCCGGCACCTTGATCCGTTGCACGCTGCTGGCGGCATCCGTCTTGAACCAGTGGAGCGCATAGACCTTGTCGCGCTCGATGGTGATCAGGCCGCTGCCAGCATAGGGCGCGGTGATGCTGATCTCGATTTCTTCCCCGGAATTGTATTGGGTGCGCGCGAGCTTCACCTGGAGCTCCGAGTTTTTATCGAGCGAGCGCTTCACGATTCCGTTGCCGACCACGGAGAAACGAATCCGGCTTAGCTTGCGTCCGCCGTCATCGCGCAGCTCGACGATGTAGTCGCCGGGTTCGCTGGTCGGAAGTGAATAGCGCAATCCATCCGGGCCGATGTTGATCTTGTCGGACTTGGTGACGCGCTCCTTCAGGACCGATTCATATCCGTAGCTGCCATTGTCTTTTTTCGCCACGACCGAGACGTTTTCCTGCGCGACGACATCGAGCGTAACGTTTTCGATGGCGATGCGTTTGAGTTGCGGATCGACCGCGAGCAAATCGACGGTGCGCGGCGTATTCGCGTTGATGTAATTCAGATTGCCGTCGCTCTTGTAACCGACCACGTAAGGCAACGCGGAGACGAGCACGGAGGCCTGGCCGGTAATGCTGCGGCCGCCTTCGCCTTCAAAGGCTTCGGCGAAGAATTGCATTGAGTAGGTGGCATTGGCGAAACGATCGAGTTGCAGGTCGAAATCGGCCCCACCTTCGGCATTTGTTTGCTGTTCGCCGAGATCGACCGTCTCATGCTGTTGCACTTTTTTGTCGTCGAAGAGCGAATCGTAAAAGCTGTAGTCGCGGAATTCAGGGAACGAAAAGCCGGATGGAGAAAGTTCGACGCGGCTCTTAACGCGGCGGTCGGTGGCCGGCGTGCCGTAAAGATTCGCGAGCGCGATCGAAGCACGCATCTCTTTCGGGTCGACCCAGCCGTGGACGGAGGTCTTCGAGAGCCGAGTCTCGATCTTCATCCGATCGGGCAGGAACTCCTTCACGTTCACGGTGGTGGAACCGAGCAGCGTCGAGCGCTTGTTGTTCTTCACCAGATAGACATTGATGCTGTATTCGCCGGTCGAGGATTCGTACGACGTGCTGTAACTCACGTCGGTGAAACCGACCGCGGGCAGCGCGATCTTCTTCGTTTGGACCGTGACCGCGCGGGAATCGAGCACTTCCATCTCCACCGGAAGGCCGGCGAGATGCCCCTGCCAGTTCCGCTGCTTGATGACGAGGCCGATGTGCATTTCATCTCCGGGCCGATAAACCCCGCGGTCGGTGAAAACGAAGGCGTCGAGGTCTTCCGCCAGGACGGTCGTCACGCCGTCGATGTCGAACCGCGAGAAATTCAGCATGCGATCGTCGCGCGCATACGGAATGAAACTGACGTCGTCCCCGAGCCGGGCCACATAAACGACCGGCTTCTTTTCGTGCTCGTTCTTGTCGACCGAGGCAAACGTAACGCGACCGTCCGCGGAGGTTTTCGCGCTCTGGACCGGGATCCCGTTTCGCCCGAGCAGCTCAACTGTCACGCCGGCGACCGGGTCGCCCGTTTTGATTGAGGCGACGAAAACATCGCTGGTGTGATCGGCGTTCTTCTTTACGAGCAGGCCCAGATCGCTGACGAGGATGAAACGGCTGGCCGTTACACCCTTGAGATACTTCTTCGTCACCGGATCCCAACCTCTCGCTTTGACGAAAAAGAGTCCGCGCTCGCTGCCGCCATCCGACGGCTTTTGCAGATACTGGGAGAAATCGAAGGCGGAATAGTTGGCCTTCCATTTATTTTGCAGGCTGATCGTCTGATCCTCTCGCGCAATTTTTGAGATATTGTCCTGGTCGAACGAGCCGTGCTTGAATTCCGGCGCCTGAAATTCGCCTTCGGTCTGGCTGACCAGATGGTTGATCTGAGTGGAAAGGACCCGGTCGATCTCAAACTTGATCAGCGGCACGCCGCGGGACCGGATCGAGAGTTTGCGTTCGCCGCTGAGAGCGAGCAATCCGCCATCCCCCTGGATGTCTATTTCCTGTGGCAGCTCGGGCGCCGAGAGAACGCTGGTGAAATTCTCGGCGAGGTCGTAACCGCTGCGGGCGCGTAAATTCTTATCGACCCGCACGTAAAGCTGGCCGTCGCCCTCGAGCTTGAATTTGAAATGATGGTCGCGGGAATGCTCTTTCTCGTTTGGGATCGCGGTGAATTTCACGACGGTCGCCAGCTCGAGGATTTCGTCGGTGATTTCCTCGGCGTTCGCCCATGTCGCCTCGGTGGATTTGTTGTCCGTGTTCTCCCCATCTTCGTCGCTGCCGCTTTCTTCCTCGTCGGACCTGGCCGTCTCCGTGCTTTCTGTGGCGTTCGATTCTTCGCTGGAGGTATCAGGGCTGGATTCCTCCTCTGGCGCCGCCTCGGTTTTTTCCGGCTCGCGCTTGGGCAGAAGATAAATGTGGAGCGCCTTCGTCAGTTCCGCGGTCCCAATGTCGCTGCTGGTTTCGATATTGAGAATTTGCTCGGGCTCGCCCTCTTTGTTGCGCACGATGCTGCCGTCCACCGATTTGATCTTGAAGGCGGTTTCCTTCGAGGGGATCAGCGTCTTTTGTTCGACGGCTTCCGTTATGGTCGCGCCGCCTTGGGCCGTGTGGAGATCTTTGTTGATCGTCACGCGCATCCAATCTTCGTTCGCTGGCAGAACGATCGGTGAGCTGCGCAGGAAGGCCTGGCGATTGTGCAATCCGTAAACGATCGAGAAATGCGGGGCCGGGTCGTTAGGCGCGAAAACGTTCGAGCCCCCGACCATGTTGAACGTGGCCTGCTTGTCGAGTTCCCCTGGTTCGACGGCGTGAGTCAGGTCAACCGTGGCGATGACCCGCTGGACCCCTGGTTCCTTGGCGTCTTCGGAGAAAATGACGCTCTTGATCTCCGCGCGAAAAGCTGGCGTGGAGACCTCATACTCGAGTCTATCCATGCGGACGTGGGACGGGAAAAAGTCCTTGTCAAAAATGATGCGGAATTTGCGATTGGCCGGCCAGTCCTGCGCGGGAGCGAAGGCAAGCTTGCGGTCGTTGGTCCATTTCCAGATACCGGGCATCGCCGGCTCAAGCCGCACATGTTGGAGCGCGGCGCTTTTGAGATCGTCGAGCCGGGCCGCTGACTCACTGAACTCGATCGACAAGGGCGGAAATTTCAGCTCCTTCTCGAGCGGCGTGACGGGAATCGGCGCGACCGTCGCAGAAACGGTGTGCGGTTTCGGCTGCCGCTGATACCAGCGCCACGTCCACAGCGAGCCGCTGGCGAGGAGCAGCACGAGGAGCACTCCACCGGCGACAAGAAACGGGTGCGCGCGGCGGTAAAGGTGGATCCGAACGAAGCCGCGTTGCAACCAGTGCGGCGGGGCCCAGGAGAGCTGACCAAACAGGGTCCGGGCAATTTTCCTCAACAACCGGGCCAGCCAGGCGAACGGGCGGATTAGCAGCCAAAAGAATTCGAGCATAAATAGCGCCTTATCGGCGTGACATACTGACGTTCAGTCGCACACGACTTGCACGCGTTCGCAGAGCCTAGTGAGCCCCCGCGAGCGTTGGAAGAATGAAAGAGGTTGCGACGGGGTTATTGGCTTTTTTTGAGCGCAGGTTAGCTTGGGCCAGCACCATGAGCAGACTTCGCGGGAAGAACATCATGATTACGGGCGCGTCCCAGGGTTTGGGGCGTGAGCTTGCGTTGATTTTCGCGCGCGAAGGCGCGGCCAGGCTCTCCCTTTCCGCCCGGCACGGCGACGCCATCCGGAGGGTCCGCGACGAGGTGGTCAAGATCGCTCCCCAGGCGAATGTGCTCGCACTCGAAGCCGACGTGAGCAAACCGCGGGACATCGAGCGGTTGATCGCCACAACGCTGGATGCCTTTGGCGGGCGTCTCGACGTGCTCGTCAATAATGCCTCGACCATCGGCCCCTCGCCGATGCCGTATCTGCTCGATTATCCGCTGGAAGATTTCCAAAATGTGCTCAACACGAATCTGATTGGGCCGTTCCTGCTCACGAAAGGCGCGTTACCCGCCATGATCGAAAACGGCGGATCGATCATTAATGTGTCCAGCGACGCGGGTTCGACCGGCTATCCGGGGTGGGGTGCCTACGGCATTTCTAAATTTGGGCTGGAGGGCATGTCGCAAACCTGGGCCTCGGAGCTGGAGGAGACCGAGGTGCGCGTGAACTGGGTTGATCCCGGGAGTATGAACACGGCCATGCATCGTGCGGCTGAGCCGGAGGAAGACCCAGCTGAATGGGCCGACCCCGCGACCGTGACGGAGGTCTTCATCTTCCTGGCCAGCGACGAATCGAAGGGAATCACCGGTAAACGGCTGCAAGCGCAGGAAGATTGGAAGAAGCAAATTGAGGAGAGCGCAGAGAACGCGGAGATGAAGGACTGAAGGGACCTCTGCGATCTCTGTGCTCTGCGGTAATATCCTGCCGATGACCGCCCCGTTCGCTTTCACGCTTCCGGATGAGCTGAGCGCCAAGGAACCACCAGAACGCCGCGGACTCGGCCGCGACAAGGTGCGATTGCTCGTGATCGATCGGGGAAGCGGCGCCGTGCAGCACGCGACATTCGAACGGCTCGCGGAATTTTTGCGCAAAGGCGATCTGCTCGTCTTCAATTCCAGCCGGACACTGCCGGCGTCGCTGGAAGCATGTTGCGGCGGACACGGCCCGTGTTTGCAGGTGCGCCTGGCGCAGCATCTGCCCGACGATTCCTGGCTGGCGCTCCTCGTTTGCAAGGCGGGCGATCCTTTCGGCTGCGGATTGCGCGCTGGAATGCAACTCGAGTTCTCCCAGGAATTGACGGGCGAAGTTTTTGACCGTGATGCGCGGATTCCGCGTCTCTGGAAAATTCGCTTCTCGAAAACCGGCACCGACTTGATCGATTTGATTTATCGGATCGGTCAGCCCGTTCGCTACGAGTACGTGTCAGCCCCGTGGGACCTGGATTACTACCAGACCGTTTACGCGCGGGAGCCGGGTTCGGCGGAGATGCCCTCGGCGGGCCGCGCCTTCACCTGGAAAGCGCTCTTCCAAATGCGCCGCGCTGGAATTGACGTGGCGTATCTCGTTTTGCACGCCGGCCTCTCCTCTTACCTCGACGATGAACTTGATCGCACGCATCCCGCCTCCGAGGAGGAATATTTTGTGAGCGAAGCCGCCGCGGCGAAAATCAACGCGACCCGGGCCCGCGGTGGCCGCGTCATCGCGGTGGGCACGACGGTCGTGCGAGCGCTGGAATCGATTGCAGAGGGAGACGGCCAGGTGCGCCCGGCCCACGCCTACACCCGTTTGCACATCGCCGGCGGGCACGAGCTGAAAATCGTCAACGGGCTTCTCACTGGCTTGCACGAACCGGAAGCGAGTCATCTGGATTTGCTGAGTGCATTTGTGCCCGCGGCTAGGATTCACGCCGCCTACACCGAGGCGATCGAGCAGCGATATCTTTGGCACGAGTTTGGCGATCTGAACCTGATCGTCTGAGCTCGGGAGGAGTCCTTCGAGCGCGTCCGAACGATTCACGGGCACGGGAGGCCCTCGTCCAATGTTCCGGCTTGAACGACTTTTGGCCAACCCTAAGCTGGGCCAATGGAAGGACCCGAAGTGCCACTCGAGCATTTGCACGAGGAGGTTCATCACCACGCCAAGCATGGGGGCGTGCCGTGGATTTCCGGGGTGGCGCTGAGTACCGCCATCCTCGCTGTCCTGGCGGCCAATCTCCGGGCTTCTGGCCGGCATGTACGCCAACGAAGCGATGATGAGCCAGATCCAGGCTTCCGATCAATGGGGTTACTATCAGGCCAAGAGCATCAAGGCCGCGATCCTGGAAGCGAAGACGACCCTGGCCTCTGAAGCGACGGACCGGGACAAGGAAAAGGCGGCGCAATACCAGGAGGAACAGGCAGAGATCAAACGTGATGCCGAGCATAAGGAGGCGGAAGCAAAAGCCAGTTTTCACCGGCACGAAGTTTTCGCGCGCAGTGTCACGATGTTCCAAATCGCCATTGCCATTGCGGCGATTTCCGCCCTCACGAAAAGGCGTCGCTTCTGGTTTGTCAGCCTGGTCTTTGGCGGGGCTGGCGTTGTTTTTCTCGCGCTGGGATTTCTCGCGCACTAGTGCCGTTCCCCGTGCCTGCTGACTTCCCGATGACAGCAGGCGGTTGCTGGTTACGATAAACTCATGCGTGTTCTCTCGATCGATGCCTCGCTCCGCCACACCGGCGTGGCGGTGATTGATGCCAATGGCGGGAAGCCGCGTGCGCTCTATTTCGGCGTGATTCATAACGCTGCGGCGCTTCGTTCCTCCTCCTGCCTGGTCGCAATTCGCGATCGGCTCGCGGAGTTGATTCACACGCACGAGCCGGATTGCTGCGCGCTCGAGTCGGTCATCTACGTGCAAAGCCACAAGACGGCGATTCTGCTCGGCGCCGCGCGGGGCGCGGCCATCCTCGCGGCGGCGGAACGGGGACTGCCGGTTTTTGAATACGCGCCGAAGCGGATCAAACAGGCCACAGTCGGGCGGGGCAACGCGGACAAAAACCAGGTGGCATTCATGATTCGAGCTTTGCTCGGGTTAACCGAGACACCCGACTCTGACGCAGCCGATGCGCTTGCGATCGGACTGACTCACCTGCGCGCGCAGGAAGCGGCCCGGCTGGGCGTGCCGACGGGCGCACAGATATGAGCGGCCCAGGATTATCTGTTCGCTGGCTGGGAAGAGTCGCGTTCGCCGATGCCCTGGCCATGCAGGAAAAGCTCGTTGGAGAAAAGCGCGCCGAGCGTTCGTTGGACGACGAATTATTGCTCTTGGAACACGAGCCGGTTTATACGATCGGCCGCACTCCGGACCAATCGAGTCTCCGGGATGTGGCGCATCTTCCGCATCCTCTCTTTCCGATCAACCGCGGCGGCCAGGCGACTTATCACGGCCCTGGGCAGCTGATCGGCTATCCGATTATCGATCTGCGCGCCTGCGGACAGGATCTCCATCGGTATCTCCGCTGGCTGGAAGCGCTTCTGGTGGAGACGCTGGCCGAAGTTGGCCTGGCGGGCACGACGCGGCCAGGACTGACAGGCGTCTGGATTGAAGACCGAAAAATCGCGTCGATTGGCGTCGGCGTGCGGCATTGGATCACGATGCACGGATTCGCCCTGAATGTTTGCGGCGATCTCGCGCCATTCGATCAGATCGTGCCGTGCGGAATCGCCAACGTGGCGATGACCTCAATCGAGAGGGAAACCGGGCGCGAACAATTGGTTTCGAGTGTGGCTTCGCTCATTGAGAGAATTGCGTTGAGGCAAATACCGGTGTTGCGCAATGTAGAGGCGCTCGCCGCGGCGAGCACCTAAACCAAGCCTCTACATCATGTCCATTCCGCTCGAAGACAACGTTTCAGACATCATCGGAAAGGCGCAGCGTGGTCTGGGCATTTCCGATAGTCAGCTCGCGGAGCGATCGGGCGTCAGTGCGGAAAAAGTACGGAAACTGCGCGAGGGAGATTTTGATGACGATGCCGTCGAGCGGGTCGCTCCGATTTTACAACTGAATGCGGCTGCTCTGCGCAAATTGGCTGGTGGAAGCTGGAACCCGGAGACGATCGGAGAACTCGAAGGTCTCGCCCAGTTCAACACGACCTATGGCGACATGACTGTGAACGCGTATCTCGCCTGGGATCCTGCTTCGCGGGAAGCGGTGGCGTTCGATACCGGCGCGGATTGCGGAGGGATGTTGGAGCGAATCGAGCGGGAAAAACTGAGCGTGAAGCTGATTCTGCTGACGCACGCGCACCCCGATCACGTGGCTGATTTGCGCCGGCTGAGGAAGGCGACAGACGCGCCGGTTTACATTTCGAAACTGGAAGAGGCAGAGGGAGCGGAAGAGGTAGAGGAAGGAAGACGGTTTCGGGCGGGATCACTGGAAATCGAGGCGCGGCTTACTTCGGGTCATTCGCCGGGCGGAATTACTTTTGTCGTCACCGGGCTTTCCCGTCCGGTCGCGATCGTGGGCGATTCTCTTTTTGCCGGCTCGATGGGTGGAGGAAACGTTTCCTACGACGATGCGCTGCGAAACAATCGCGAGAAAATTTTGACGTTGCCGGACGAAACCATCGTTTGCCCGGGGCACGGGCCGCTCACGACGGTCGGCAAAGAGAAACAAGACAATCCCTTTTTTGCGATGAATCGGTAGGGCGAGATACCAGGATAATATGAATATCGGTTTCGTTGGCGTAGGCAGAATGGGTGCGAACATGGCGCGCCGATTGAAGGATCGCGGTTTTCACGTCACCACGGTCTTCGATGCGAACCGGGCGGCGGCGACCTCGCTGGCGCAAGAACTGGAGTGCGCGGCCAGTCCGACTCTCGGAGATGTGACCGCCGGCGCCGACGTGATCTTTACCATCGTGACGGATGACGCCGCGATGCGGGAAATTTTCACTGGCGCCGACAATCTCCTGGCGAACGCGCAGGGGAAATTGTTTATCAATTGCGCCACCGTTTCGCCGGAGGTGCACGTCGAAGTCGAGCGCCTGGCGGACGCGGCCGGGGCGGCGTCGCTCGAAGCGTGCATGGCTTCGAGCATCACGCAGGCGCGGGAAGGTTCTCTTTATCTGATGTGTGGTGGACACGAAGAGAACTTCCGTCGCGCCGAACCGGTCCTGAAGGAATTGAGCACGTCCCTGCGCTATATCGGAAAGTCCGGCGAGGCCGCAAAGGTGAAGGCGCTGGTCAACATGGTGATGAATATCAACACCGCGGGACTCGCGGAAGGGCTTGGGCTCGGGGCCGCGCTGGGGCTCGACCTGGAAATGTTGCGAAATGTTTTTGCGCAAACCGGCGCGAATTCGCGTGTCCTGGAAACCGACGGCGAGGACATGCAAAACCGGGAGCATAGTTGTTTTTTCTCTGCCGCCCATGCCGCCAAGGACAGCGGCATCGCGCTACAACTCGCCCGAAATCTCGGTCTCGATCTCCCGCTGGCGCGCGCGACCAGGGAACAATACGAGCGCATGATCGCCGAAGGCCTCGGCGAACTCGACAAATCAGGCATTGCCGAGCTCACCTTCAAGGATCGGCACAAACATTTGGGCGATCACGTTTGAGGCGACTCGGACAGGATTGACAGGCGCGCCTCGCCGACCGTGATCATCCCGTCGCTCAAAATCTGCGCGCGGAGGCCGGCGTTGTCCTTGAGAAATTGCTCCGCTCCTGGAGCAAAGGCGGTGTTCATCCACTCGCAAGGCGCGCAATGCTGCGTTCCGCGAAATTTCACTCCCTGAATTTCGAATTCCCGGCCGATGAGTGAGAGGAGGTCGACCCCGGAGACGATCAAATTGCGGCGCAGGACGCCGGCGGGCTTATCGTTGATTCCAAAGTTCGCGCAGAGTTTTTCGAAGACTTCGAATGGGAAAAACGTGATCTGTCCCTTGTAATCCTTGCGAAAATCCAGGTAGCGATCGCCGCGCAGCCCGCGGCCGGCGATGCACTCTACTTCTGAGACCTCCACGAGAGGAAAGGTCCCCGGGGGGTGGCCGTAGCGGCCGACGAAGTTGTGGCCGGGTGAGATGAAGATTTGCCGAATCTGCATCGGAACCTGAGGCGAAAGCTAGCCGACGCGGAAGCGAACGTCGCGGATGATCTTCGTGCCGAAACGCTGCTTTAGTTTCCGCAGGATATCGGCTTTGGAAATCTGCTCGAATTGGTAATGCAGGGTGGGTTGAAGCACCCGGACGGAAAGGACGCCGGCGCGCAAACTAACCGGGCACGAATGAGCCGCGATGAATTCACCGACAATTGTTTTCCAGGCGTCGATCACTTCACTCTCTCGTAAGCGCTCGCTCAACCCGAGCTGTTGCATGAGCTTCGGGAGCAGGTCTCCCGGCGCTTGCCAGCGATCGGGACGTGTCTTGTTCGCGGGAAGTCCACGCCATTCGGCAACGACGGCGGCGCGAAGCGATGCGTTCATGGAACGTTGGAGAGTTGAATCGCTAAAGCGTTGAAGCTGTAACGTCTCAGTATTTCCGCCGCATGTTGCTCGGCAGAATATTTAGTTCCGTCCGGTACTTGGCGACGGTCCGTCGGGCGATCGGGATGCCGCGTTCGCTCAGGATCTCGACAATCTCCTTGTCGCTGAGCGGCGAGGCGGAATTCTCCTCCTTCACCAGATCCAAAATAGCTTCTTTCACGCTGGTGTTGCTCATCGATTCGCCGCTTGAAGTTTGATAGCCGGGCGTGAAGAAATACTTCATCTCGAACACCCCCTGCGGGGTGGACATGTACTTGCCGGAGATGGCGCGGCTCACGGTCGTCTCATGCACTCCGACGATGTCGGCGATCTGCACCATCGTCATTGGTTTCAGATGAGCGGTGCCATGATCGAGGAACTCTTTTTGCCGCAGGACAATCTGGTGGGCAATGTTTGAAATCGTCTGCTGGCGCTGGTGGATCGATTTGATCAGGAACTTGCCGCTCCGGATTTTGTCCCGGATGTAATCCTTCACTTCGCTGCCATTCCCGTCCTGCGACATGATGTCTTTGTAGGTATTGCTGATGCGCAGGTGGGGGATTTGTTCGCCGTTCAGGATGACCTGGTATTGGCCGTCGATCTTCTCGACCGTCACATCGGGCAGGACGTAATTTTGCGGGGCCGCGGCAAAAATCTGACCGGGACGCGGGTCGAGCTGGGCGATGTTATTCGCGCACTTCTGGATTTGCTCGACGCTGATGCCCATGCGGCGCGCGATCTCGGGAAAGCGCCGCTTGCCCAGGTCCTGCATGTGGTCCTGGATGATCTTGTATTCGAGGCTGGCTTGTTTCCCATCCCGTTTTAGTTGAATGAGCAGGCACTCGCGCAAGTCGCGTGCGCCGACGCCAGGCGGGTAAAAGCTCTGGATGAGCAGGAGCATGGTTTCGAAATCATCCTGCGCGATGCCGGTATTGAGCGACATCTCTTCGGGCGTGACCTGGAGGAAGCCATTGTCGTCAACGTTGCCGATAATGAGCTCAGCGGTCTTGCGGTCATCCGCGTCCAGGGCTGCCTGATTGAGCTGACCCATGAGGTGTTGCTGAAGCGTTTCCTGCGTGGCGATGGAATCGAAGAAGAACTGACGCTTCTCCTCATCGTCTTGCGACCGGGCGCTGTAGCTGCCGGACTGCGCCATGTAATCGCGCCATTCGTCGTCCAGTTTCGCCAGCTGATCGAACTCAGCCTTGAACTCCTCGTCGGCGGTCGGGGTGGGTGGTTCTTCGGAACCATCCGCGCTCGGTTCGGTGGCGAGTTCTTCCAGGACCGGGTTGGTCTCCATTTCCTGCTGGACCAGGTTGCGGAGTTCAAGAAGCGGGGCCTGCAGGATGAGCAGACTTTGCTGAAGCTGGGGTGCAAGAACCTGCTGAAGCGAGAGGTTTTGCGATTGATGCATCCCGGGGCCGGCCATGGTGTACCGACGCTAAGCGGTGGAAGGGCCTAAAAGCAAGCAATTACCGCGCCGCGAGCCCTCGTAGACGCTCGCGCGTGATGTGCCAAACGTGGACGGAATACGACTTGCTCTCCAGAGAGCCGAACCGATTTTGCTCTATGAAACGCCTGTCCGCTCTCATCACTGTTTTGTCATTGGCTCTGCTGGTGGCCGCTCCCGCCGCTGAAGCGCCGGACGCAACCCAGCAAGTCCTCGCGGTCGTCAAGGAAGTGCGGAGTCAGCAGGCCGCGATCGCGGAGAATCAGGCGAAGATCGACGCCAAGATTGCCACGATCACGGAGTCTCTTCGCGTGGCGCGAATCTTTTCCAGCAGAGGAGGGGGCAAGTAACATGCGCACCGTAATCCTGTCGATTTTCACCGCGTTCGCGCTTACCGGCCTGCTCCTGGCGCAGTCGCCGAAACCAATGACCGTTCAGGCCGCAACTCCAGCGGCCGCACCAACGCGGGCGCCGGCGGCCCCGGATAGCTCCGCGTCCCTGCAAGCAGTGTTGAAAGAATTGCAGGAAATGAAGGCGGCGAATGAGGAGACGCTGCGGAAACAAGCTGCGACCCTGGAACAGCTGGACGCTTTGGAAATAGCTGCTGAGCAGATCAAGATCTGGTCGAAACGCGGCTAGCGTTCGGTTCAACCGCCGGCCCCGCTCAGAGCCCGGCCAGATCCCACTTGCTGATCGTTTCCTGGATTAGTTTCGTCAGCTTCTCGTTCACCCTGGTGAAATAGGTCTTCGCCTTTGCGAGGTCGAATTTCAGATAGCCCTGCCCATCCTTGTAGAGCGAAATGCTCGAGGGATTCGGGTACGCGCTCCACGTGCCCGGAGAAGGATTAGCTGTCACCATCTCTTTCTTGTAGCGCTCGGGATGAACCAGTGACGGATCGATCGCCATGATGAAGGCGTTTTCGTTTTCGGCCGCGTGACCTCCATCTTCGCCGAAGACGTCGATGGTGATGTCAGAGCAGGTACGACCACCAGTTCACCACCAGCATTCGCGTGCCCGTCTCCCGCCCGACCTCCTGTGTCAGCGCGGTCAGAATGGCGGTCTGGCCGCCGCCATGCCCGTTGATGAGGATGATGTTTTTGAATTTGTTCTTCGCGAGTCCGACCAGGACGGCACGCACGTAGGCGCGGTAAGCGTCCTCCGGCACCGTAAAGCTTCCCGGGTAGGCATCCATCACACCGGTAAATCCATAAGGGATGACGGGGGCGATGAGGGCGTTCAGGCGCGGCGCAATTTCTTTGGCGATCGCGACTGGAGCCAGAATATCGGCGCCATTCGCGGTGACTCCATGAGGTTCGATCGTCCCGAGCGGCAGGAGGACCGTGTTGATCTTTCCGGGAACCCATTCGCGGAACTCCATCCAGTTAATGCGCTCCATCTCGCGCGTGCTGGGAGATGGTGGCTCAGCGGCGGTGGCGGCAGCCGCGATCAGGCAGCCGAAGGAAAGCCGAAAACCGGCTCGCGAAATCCTGGATCCGAGGTTCATCGGCCCGATCCTGTCAGAGAGAGCGTTTGCTGCCACGCCCGAAATTGCGCGGGACCGGACTCGCCCGAGAAGCTACTTTTTGCTCTTCGGTTCCACTTTCCGATAGAGCGTGGCCATGCTGATGCCCAGCATGCTCGCGGCTTTTTCGCGGGAACCACCACAATGGGTCAGAGTGGCGTCGATATATCCGCGCTCCTGTTGCTGGATGAATTCGTCGAGCGTTTGCCCCACTGGCATCGCGGCGATGGCCTGTTCGGCTTTTTCGCCTTGCGCAGCGGCCACGATTTGGGGCGGCAGATCCGTCGGCAGAATCATGTCCTCTTCGCACAAGGCGCACGCGCGTTCGATCGCGTTCTCCAACTCGCGCACGTTGCCCGGGTAATCGTAGTGGCAAAGAATATCCACCGCTTTGGGATCGATCTTCTTCGGTTCTCCACCGGCCGCGCTCGCTTGTTTTTGCAAAAAGTGGTTCACGAGGAGCGGGACATCTTCCAATCGCTCGCGCAACGGTGGGATTTCAACCGGGATGACCGCCAGCCGGTAATACAGGTCCTCGCGAAACGAGCCATCCTTCATTTTGCCCTGGAGGACTTCGTTGGTGGCCCCGACGACGCGCACGTTCACTGGGATGCTTTTGTTGTCGCCGACGCGCCGGACTTCCCGCTCCTGGAGAACGCGAAGAAGTTTGGTCTGCAACGGCGGCGCCATCGAGTTGACCTCATCGAGAAAAATCGTCCCGAGATTCGCCTCTTCAAATAGTCCGCGTTTGTCGGCCACGGCGCCCGTAAACGCGCCCTTCTTGTGGCCGAACAATTCTGATTCGAGCAGGTTTTCCGGGAGTGCGCTGCAGTTGATCGCGACGAATGGGTGGTGCTGCCGGTTGCTGTTGAAGTGCAAGCCGCGCGCGACCAGTTCCTTCCCGGTCCCGCTCTCTCCCTGGATCAAAACGGTGCTGTCCGTATCCGCGACCTTGTTGATCAGGTTATAGACGAGCTGCATCTTCCGGCTGGTGCCGATGATATTTTCAAACCGATAGCGATTCTTCAGCTCCTTGCGGAGATAAACGTTCTCTCGCAGCGCCGCCTGGTAATCGAGCGCCCGCTGCACCGTCATCTGCAATTCATCGATCTTAAACGGCTTGGTGACGTAATCGTAGGCGCCCATCTTCATGGCTTCGACGGCCGTCTCCACGGAGGCGTAGGCGGTGATCAGGATGACGGCGGTCTGGCGATGATGTTCACGCACATGACGAAGGACATCGAAGCCCGTCATCGTCTCCATTTTGATGTCTGCGATGACCACCTGAGGGGCGATGGCGTCCAGCTGTTCAACGGCTTTGGGCGCGGAATTGAAGGGGAAAACCTGGTGCCCTTTGTCCCGGCAGAGCGTCACAATGACCTCCACCATTGCGGGCTCGTCGTCTATAATAATGATCTTAGCCATAGTCGCAGGGCGGAGAATATTTCAGAATTGAGAAAAGGAAAGCAAAAACGAGAAAGTCTATTGAACACGTAATTCCTTGCCGTCCACCATCATCCACGGAGTCGCTTCCTCGAAGGCAACGATGGCATCGAAGACTTCCTTTCCAGTTTCCGCGTAAGGAATGGCAATGAGGTCCGCGCGGAAACCCGGACGGGCCGCCCCCAGCGTGCCACCCTGACCAATGGCCTGCGCGCCGTTGACCGTTGCCATTTCCAGCACTTCGCGCGGCGAAATCCACGGCTGCTTCCGCAGCAATTCGCGCATTTCGGAGAAAAGGCTCAGGCTCGAGTTGCTCGCGAGGCTGTCAGTCCCGAGGCAAATGTTGAAACCGAGCGCGCGCAATCGGCGCAGCTCGAACGGTTCATGGTTAAAATAGCTGTGACTTCGGGGGCAATGAACGACATGGCATTTCGTCGGTGAGCTGGCCAGCAATTCCAGGTCAGAGTTCAAGACGCTATTGAGATGCACGACGAGCCATCGCGCGTCGAAGCGACATGTTTCGAGCATGTGCTCCACCGGCGTCACTCCGTTGTATTCGAAGAGATCAGCTCCGAGCGAATCGAGAAATTCCGCAAGTGGCCCGCCCAAATCGAAGGACATCTGCATCTCTTCGCGCGATTCCGCCAGATGCGTCGTGAGCAGGACATTTTCCCGCCGGGCAAGCTCTTCGGACCGCGCGTACAAACGCGCCGAGGCAGTGAAAGGTGCATGCGGCGCCAGCCCCCAATTATCCGCGGATCTCAATGATTCCACCGCGCTATCGACAATTCTTTCTGCCTCATTGGGGTCTCGCACGTCGATCAACTCCCCAAACCACCAGGTGCGGATCGGCTCCGCTATCTCCGCGATCAATTCCGGAAACGCGGTCAAGTTGACGATTGTCGTCGTCCCAAACCTTTGCGCTTCGGCAAAGCCTTCATTGATCGATGCGACGTAATCTTTCGCCGTTAGTTTTGCCTTCTGAGCGTTGATCGCGCGAATCCAATCGGTGAACGATTTCTGCGGCGGGATTTGGCTGCGCAACAGGGTGTAATCGAGGTGGCAATGCGAGTTGATCAGGCCGGGCAACAGGATTTGCTCACCCAGATCGAGGACTTCGCCTCCGTGGGCTGTTTTCACGTCGTCAAAGCGGCCGACGCCCACGATTTCATTTCCTCCGATGGCAATGGCGCCGTTATCGATCGGTTCGCCCACCATCGGCACAACGACGCGAGAACGGACAATCATGGGCTCGACGGTATGTCGCTTTCTGATTTGACGATCCTGCGCGCTTCCGCCACCAGCAGGTTGCACGCTTCCTGGCAGAGCAACGGAATCACCGGATGGCCGCGACTGGTTTGGTCAAACGTCGGGTCGAATTTTTCCGCGGGCAATTGAGTGGACGCAATCGTTCCGCTTCCATCGCGCGGCCAAAGGATCGTCCTTAAGCATCCGCCATCCGAGCGGCAAAAATTCCATACCAGCGCGTCAGCCTCATCGTCCTGGATCGTTGCCGCCGATCGATACATGCCGGTCTGGCGTCCAAGGGTCTGGCGCAATGCGGTCGTTTCCAGCGTGCCGTTTTCCCAGGCAAAAAAGGCCGCCAAACGCCCCGGATAAAGAAAGTCGAGCGCGAGTCTCAAATCAGCCAGATCCGCAACCGTTAGCTTCCAGCCGTGCCGCAGACTGGGAGCGGTCTTGAGCGGTCGATATTTTCCGGAGTCGTCGAATCGCGCGATCTCAACCGCGTCTTCCGCGTGCGCGTAAGCTGCGAGACCGTTTCGCGCGGCATCCTCGCGATGAGTCAGGGAGAAGGATCCGTCTGTTTCCTCCGCGATCGAAATCTGCCCAAAACAGCGCCGGCCAGCGGCCAGCCAGTTTGCGAGCGCGATCTCCAGCGCGGGGCTGCTCACTTCAAGACCAGGACGCGCGCGATCAGAAAGGCCGCGTGCTCGAGGAAATCCCGATCCGTTTCGGTGAACGCGTCGAGCTTTTCACTCTCCACGTCGATCAGGCCAACGACCTTCCCTGCCTCGGTGATGACCGGGACTACGATTTCCGACTGCGTGCTTCCAAAGGTGGGCAAATATCTCGGATCCTTGTGCACGTCCGCCACCATGACCGACTGCTTTGTTTCCAGCGCGGATGCGGCCAGACCCTGGGTGATCGGAAAGCGGGGATAGGCGGGCGGACATTTGCCCGTCTTGGCCACAATAACGAAGTCGCCGCGGGTGATTTTGTAAATCCCGACCCAGCGATAGTCGCAGGCGGTCCGAATCATCTCCGCCATCATGCATAATTGATGGGGTTCATGCGCCCCAGCCAAGACAAAGGCGCCAAGTTCCTGGAGCTTTTTGGTAATCGCTTCCATTTTATGAGGGTAGGAGCGTAAACGCCTGTAGGCAAATTACGAGACCGATTCCACCTCCTGCCTTTGCCGATCGAAAGAGGCGGTCTGGTCAACGATCACGTCGGCAAATCTGGGATCGGTGCCAATGGCCGCGGCGTAGAAGAGCGCCCGCCCTTCGACTTCATGGGGATTGCCGGTCTCGCCATTCAGACTGTTGGAAGGGATCCCGAGCATTGCGGGAATGTCTTCGTAGCTATGCAATCCGTCGGAAATGAAAAACGGCACTACCACTACGTTCCGCGTCTGAGTCAGCTTCAACCAATCCGAAACGAGCGGCGGCTCTTCCATGTAAACGTTCAACACGGCCGCGTAGCGCCGATGCGCTCGAATGATTTCGACCTGATGTTTGGCCGCCACCGCGCTGTTGTCGTTCAAGCCGGTTCCGTGTCCCACAATGAGGAGGCTGGTTTCTCCTTCGGGGATTTTCGGCGCGACTTCGCGGGCTCGTTGCAGCAACAGATCGGTCATTCCGTGATGATTGCCGACCGGATCGCAATATTTCCAAATCTGGCCGCTCTGGCGGCGGGTTTCCGCCCCAGTCAATTCCAGTTCCCGGGGAATAACGGTGCGCGTGAAATAGCCCTCGCTGATAAAATTGGGCACGACGTAAACATCGCGGATCGCCGGATCCCGGAAGAACAGCAACGAATCGCGCAGGCTGGGCTCCTCCTTCCAGAACCCGCACGCGACCTCGGAGAACATTCCGCGGCGTCGAATATTGGCGGCGTGCAGGAGAGTGGGCGCGCTGGAGTCCGGATTCACGGTCGAGCCGTGCCCGACGATGAGAAGCGCGCTGGTGGAGCAGGAGGCCATAACAGAGAAGAAGGAGGAAACGTCCAACGTCCCGCGTCCAACGTCCAACGTCGAATTTCAGAGGGCTGGTGTGTTGCGCCGTTCGCGCCGGCTCGGTAAGCTGTTTCCTCATGCGTTTTCGCACTTATCAAAACACGGACCTCCGCGTCAGCGAGGTCGGGTTCGGCCTGTGGACGGTCTCGACCGGCTGGTGGGGACAATTCACCGAAGGCGAGGCGATCGCGCTGATGCATAAGGCGTTCGATCTCGGCATCACGCTCTTCGATGCCGCCGATACATACGGGAATGGGCTCAGCGAAGAGCTGATTGCGAAGGCGTTTCCGACGCAGCGCGATGAAATCGTGATCGCGACAAAAGTCGGCTACGACTTTGTCACGCACGGCGAAACGCGCGGCCGCGGTCAGCGCGAAATTCCGCAGGATTTTTCGCCCGATGCCATCATGCGCGCGACCGATGCAGCGCTGCAACGCCTGAAAACCGACCGCATCGACCTCCTCCAACTGCACAACATCCGGATGGAACAGATTTACGATGATGCGGTTTGGACGACGCTCGAAAAACTAAAAGCGAGCGGGAAAATCCGTTACTCCGGCATTGCCCTCGGGCCGGCGATAGGCTGGCTCTACGAAGGAATCAATTGCATTCGGGAGCGGGAGGTCACGAGCGTGCAGCATATTTACAACCTGCTGGAGCAGCATCCCGGACGGCCCATGCAGGAGGCTGCCACGGAAGCCGGCAGGGACACCATGTTCCTCATTCGCGTCCCCCATTCCTCCGGCATGCTCGAAGGGAAATACACCGCGGAGACCACTTTTCCGCCGACCGATCATCGCAGCCATCGTCCCCGCAGCTGGCTTCTGAACGGGGTAAAAAAAATCGACCGCCTGCGGTTTCTCGAAAAATCGGATCGAACCCTGGGCCAGGCGGCTTTGCAATGGCTGCTCGAAGACAAACGGGTCGCCTCGACGTTGCCGAATATTTACGAAGAAGGACAGCTCATCGAATTTGCGAAGGCGCCCGATGCCCCGGCGCTGACAACGGACGAATTGGAAAAAATCGCGGAGCTCTACGCCGATAATTTCGGGGTTGAGCGGGAAGAGCCGAAATTCAAAGGCACGATGGAACTTCCCGCCGCGGAAGCGGCTGCAGTCTAGGGGACGCGCCTAATCCGACTCATCCTCCTCCACGCGCTCGGCTTTCGGAATAGGCGATTCTCCCGGTTCGGTTCGGCGCCGCTTGTTTCCATTTGTGTTTTGCTTGTAAACATCCTTCAGAATCACGGCGATCATCGGCGCGGCGGCCGTGCCGCCGTGGGCTTTGCTGCCGACGTCTCCCTCGTAAAGAGCAGCAAACGCGTATTGCGGGTGCTCTGAGGGGACAAAACCCGCGAACCACGCCGCCGTCCGCTCCTTGGTCTTCGGGCCCCACTGCGCGGTCCCCGTTTTCCCCGCAACCTCCACATTCTCAAGACTTGCCTGGTGGGCGGTGCCGCCGGCCCCGTTCACCACGTTGATCATTCCGGTGCGCAACTGCTCCATCGTATCCGGCGACGCATCGAGCGTCTTCTTCGCCCGGACCTGGAAGGCCGTGACGATTTCGTTGTCGACCGTTTGCACCTGTTGCACGAGGCGGGTCTGATAAAACGTCCCGCCATTTCCAATAATCGCCATCGCCTGCGCCATTTGGAGCGGCGTCGTCTGGCAATCGCCCTGACCGATCGATAGATTCGCGATGTCGCCATTGAGCAGCTTTCGCCCATGGGTTGCTTTCATATATTGGTCGTTGGGCACGCGCCCTTCGACTTCGCCGCGCAGCGGGATGCCGCATTTCACCCCAAAGCCAAGTTTCTGAGCCCAACCGAGAATCGGGTCCGCGCCCGTCTTGATGCCAACCTGGTAGAACCACGTGTCACACGATTCAGTGAGTGCCTGAACAAAATTCAGCGGGCCGCGATCTGTCTTTTTCCAGTTGTGAAAGACAGTATTGCCAATCTGAAGGGCCGGCATGCAGTCGAATTCTTCGTCCGATCGAACCGTGCGGCTTTCCAAAGCCGCGATTCCGACGGCAACCTTGAAGGTTGAGCCCGGGGGATACGACGAGCGGAAGGCGCGCGGCAGGAGGGGGATATCAGGATCATCCTGTAACGCTTTGAACTTCTCAGCCGAAATCGTGGGCGTGAACGCGTTCGGATCGTACGTTGGCCAGGAAGCCATCGCGAGGATATCGCCGTTGTTAGGATCGATGATCACGATCGCTCCTCGTTTTGCTTTCGCTTCGAGCGCTTTTTCGGCGAGCTCCTGCAAATGGAGATCGAGAGTGGTCACCACGGTGTGGCCCGGGACGGGAGGCGCCACGATTTTCTCCGAAGTCTTGCGGCCGTCCTGGTCGAACGTGATTTTATATTCCCCGTGCTTGCCGGTCAGCACCTGATTGAAGGTTTGCTCGAGGCCTTCCCGTCCTTCGGTTTCCGGCCAGAGCACTTCGTGGTTGTCGATGACTCCATCCGGATTCCGTCCGGTCTTTCCGGTGTAGCCGATGATTCCTCCCGCGATTCTCCCGTTGGGGTAAGTGCGCACATAAAACGGGCGCAACGCGATTCCCGCGGGCAGCCGATCTTTCACCGCGTCGTATTCGGAGGCGCTGAGATTTTGAGCGATTTCGAAGGGCAGAATTCCGCGATTCCGGTAATGGCGCTTGATCAGGTCGTCTGAAATCCGCAGCTGCCGGCCGAGCAACTTCTCCGCCGCTTGAATTTTTTCGCGCGCGAAACTCAGGACCTGCGCATCGGAAAAATCGAGAGGGGTTGGGTAACTGATCGCGAGATTGTAGCTCAGCCGGTTCTGCGCAAGCGGTACGCCGTTTCGATCCGTGATCTGGCCGCGAGGCGCGGGGATATCGAGAATGTAGGTTCGGGCGAGCTTTTGCGTTTCGAAGGTCGGAACGATCGTTTCTTCAAACGGAGTCGCACCGGGCGCTGCGGAGGGCTCCGCCTGGCCATGAGAATGGATCGCCCCCAATCCTAGATTGAGACAAAGGACCACCAACCGCAGCTGCCATGCATCGCGCAAGAACACAGGCGCAAGTTTCGAGGTGTCACCGCAATCGACAAGGAAAAATGCGCTGGAGGTTATTGCTTTTCGTTGGGGCCCGTCCGCTCGAACCTCAACATTTGGAAAACAGGATGGCTCATTTCGAAAGAATCCGGGGTGACATTGCGATAGATGCCTTTGGCGGGCGGCCGCCCGATTCCTGACTTCGATTCCCATTCGCCACGAGCGATCGTAACTGTGCCCTCGTCCAAATTGTCGAGCAAGAATTCATAGGAAGAATCCGATCGCACGTCCCAATTAGCGTCCCACATCAAACCGCCAAAGAGGGTCGTCGCCCTCCACCTTCCGACAAGCGGGTTCTCAGGTGATTTTTGGCCTCCCGCGCGTTTGTAGTTCAGGGTTATTTGAACGTTCGGGTCGGCGGTGGGACTCGTCCAGTCAAGCCGGTCGCCCGGAAGGAAAACATACGTCGCGATGATAGGGTTCTTCTTTTTTGTATCCTTCACGGTTGCGGTCCCATCGTTGAGTTGGACCGTCCCCTCTCCTTTCAGAAAGACGCGGAATGTATATCGGCCCGCCGCATCGATCGACAACTCCATCCGGACTTCGGTGTCCACCAACGTTGTCACGTATAACCATCTTCCCACCACAGCCGGGTCGACCATGGTTTGGGCGGGAGCTGGTGGCGCCGGTGACGGAGCTGCCGTTGAAGACGAGTCCGCGCGCGTTGGGGGATGAACCCAGGGCCGCCAGATCATTAAGGCGATAACGAGGAGCGCGAGAAGCGCGGCCAGACCTGCTAGCCAGCGTTTGTTCGAGAGGCCGGTTTTCGGTTGGAGCTGCGGTGCCAGCGCCGGCGGGGTGATGGCAACATCCTGGCCGAGCATCGGTTTGATCCTGGCGGCGATCTCCTGCAACCGCCGTTCCAGAGGCGGCGAAAGCGCGTCGAGCCAGTGAATGTTTGAAAGGAAATACTGGAGCGTCCGGACGGGGGCGACATCCTGGGTTCGAATCGGCACAATCGTCACGCCATGACTGGCGGCGCACTCCACCTCGCGCGCGATCTGTCCCGAGGTATTGGCGTTGTCTGAAAAGATGAGCACCATCACGCGGCTCTGCTCGATCGCGTCGACGATTGCTCCGCCCCAGGCCGCGCCGGGCGGGACATCGCGCGGCGCTACCCAGCACCTAATTCCGTTGGCCTCGAAAGTGGCGCAAACCGCGTCGGCAATAGGTTTGTCCTTGCTGGAATGGCTGATAAAAATGTCGTGCGCCATATCGTGCGCTGGCTGCGCGCCGGTCAAGCTCTACCAACGCGGAATCCGGCTGTCGAGGTCTGTTCGGAGGCGGGTCGCGCCGCCTAATGCTGTTCGAGGAAGCGGTGGACATCCTGCGCCAGCTTTGGCCCGATGCCTTCCGTCGCCGCAATCTGTTCCACCGTCGCTTTCCGGAGGCGTTTGACGGAGCCGAACCTGCGCAGGAGCAGGTTCTTCCGGTTCTGACTCACGCCCGGGCAATCGTCGAGAATGCTTTCGCCGATCCGCTTCTTCATCAGGAGCTGGTGGTAAGTATTGGCGAAGCGGTGGGCCTCGTCGCGAATGCGCTGGAGCAAACGCAACGCGCCGGAGTCATGCGGCAAGACGAGAGGCAGTGCGCGTCCCGGCCGGTAAATCTCTTCGTATTCCTTGGCCAGGCCGATAATCGGTAATTCGTGCAACCCAAGGCGCTGGAGTTCGCGGCAGGCCGACGAAAGCTGCCCTTTCCCACCATCGACGATGATCAGATCGGGTAAACGAACGGCCACAAACGTCGCGGCAACGCGATCGAGCGCCTCAGCCGGGTTCTCCTGCGAAAATTCAGCGGCATCGGGATTTGCGTCGCGCGCTTCCAACAGGACGCGCGCGTAGCGTCGCCTCACCACCTCCGCCATGCTGGCAAAATCATCCTGACCCTCGACCGTCCGAATCCGGTAGCGCCGGTAATTGTCCTTGTCCGGAACGCCGTTGCGAAAACAAACCATCGAGGCGACGACGTGCGTGGTGGAAATATTCGAGATATCGAAACATTCCATGACCGAAGGGAGACGCGTGAGCTGGAGCTCGTCGCCCAGCGCCTGGACGTCGCTCGCGGGATCGATTGCGCTGGGCAGACTGTGGCGGGTAAATCGCCGCATCGGCTTCGTCGTGCGTCGCAAGTCATCCAGCATGTTGCGGAGCTCGGCCGCCTTCTCGAAATCGAGTTTTCCGGCCGACTTTCGCATCTCGTCTTCAACGGCGGCGATCATTTCGCGCGAATGCCCTTCGAGAAAATCGCAGGCCTGCGCGACCCGCTCACGGTAGAGCTCCGCGCTGATATCGCTCAATCGGGTCGGAACCTGATAGGTCGCGGATTTTAGTTCGCGCTCCGTCGGGGAGCCGCGGCCAAAGGTGAGCACGCCAAATTTCTTGCGCATGAAGTTAAGCGTTTGCCGGAGCGCGCCGGCATGCGCGTACGGGCCGAAATAGCGAGCGCCGTCATCTTTCTTGAACCGCGCGAGGCGAAATCTCGGCCACTCCTCCGTCGGATCGACTTTGACGACGAGGAAACGCTTGTCGTCGCGAAACGAAATATTGTAACGCGGCCGATATTCCTTGATCAATTTGCCCTCGAGCAAGAGAGATTCCGGCTCGCTCTGGACCGTGTGGGTTTCAAAATCCCAGACCGCCTCGAGCAGGGCGCGCGTTTTGATATCGGCCTGGGCCTGTTTCGAGGGCAGGAAATAGGAACCGACCCGCTTGCGAAGATCTCGCGCCTTTCCCACATAGATCACCCGGTTGAACCGATCGCGCATCAAGTACACACCGGGCTTGTGCGGCACTTCGTGCACTTTTTTGGTCAGGTCGGGTTTTTCTTTCTTGGGCAACTGCCTCTACTGTTGCGCTGAATCATGAAAAGCTTCAAGGAGCGGCGGTTTGAAACCGCCGACCTAAAACAACGGCGATTGAAAATCGCCGCTCCTTGAGGCGCGCCCTGCTCGCCACGACAATACGCCATGTTTGATGTGGCGATCGTGGGGAGCGGACCGGCCGGATCGAGCTGTGCCGCGTTTTGCGCAAACGCCGGCCTGCGGACGCTCTTATTGGAACGCGAGATTTTTCCGCGTGAAAAGGTCTGCGGCGATTGTTTGAACCCGGCCTGCTGGCCAATCTTGCGCCGGCTTCGGTTAATGGAGCGCGTTCGGGCCTTGCCGCATGGCTTGCTCGATCGTGTCGAGTTCATTGGCCTTGGTGGCCGGACGTTAGCTGTCGCATTGCCGGTTGGCGAAGAAGCTGAGATTGCCGTCAAGCGCAGCCTCTTTGATCAACTTGTCATGACTCGGGCGCGCGAGCTCGGCGTGGTTATTTCTGAAGAGACCACGGTGACCGCGTTAACTCGCCCTGGCCCGGGGAGAGAGCATTGGGAGATCACCGCTGCGAACAAGACGTTCGAGTCGCGAGTCCTGGTCGCGGCTGACGGCCGGAACTCGACTGTCGCCCGACTCTGCAATCTGCTGCCACGAGGCGCGAAGGAGCGCATTGCCTTGCAAACCCATCTGCCCCTGCCGCCCGGCTTCGGAAATCGCGTGGTCCTGCAATTCCTTCCGGCCGGATATTCCGGTCAGGCGCCGGTCGGCGACGACACCTTGAATCTGTGTCTGGTCAGTAGGCCGCGTAAGATGCCGGCCTTACGCGCCTGGGCGGAGGCTCGCTTTGAGATCTCGCCCAAACATTCGTGGCGAACCATCACGCCCCTGACGCGCGCGCCAATCGCCGCGGCCCAACGGTCTCTCTTTCTCGTCGGTGACGCAGCGCGGGTCGTGGAGCCGTTTACGGGCGAAGGCATTTACTACGCTCTGGCGTCAGGCGAACTGGCCGCGGAGGCGATTGTGTCTCAACACAGCGGCGGGAGTGAAGCCGAAGCAGCGGCCAGGTACGCCGCCGCGCACTCCGCACTTTATCGTGGGCGTCTCTGGATCAATCGGCTCGCGCGAGCCGCGGTCTTATCGCCCCGCGTCGCCTCGGCGTTTTTGGGAGCGGTGCGATTCCAACCGGCCCTGCTGCGAGTTTTAACCTCGAAAATCGTGCGGTGATTCGGCCAGGTTTCGCTGGCAAGTGTCAAGGAGAGGCGGTTTGTAACCGCCTTCTTTTTGGTCGGCGGTTTCAAACCGCCGCTCCTTGGGTCGACCAGAAAAGTGCCGTTTATGTCTGACGACAAGCTTTGACGGTATTGGCCATCAACATCGCAATAGTCATCGGACCTACCCCTCCGGGCACGGGCGTGATCGCGGAAGCTTTCGGTGAGACTTCATCGAACGCCACATCACCCACCAGCCGGTAGCCGCGTTCCGCCGTCGCGTCGTCCACTCGATTAATCCCGACGTCGATGACCACAGCGCCATCCCGCACATGTTCCGCGCGGACAAATTCCGGCTGCCCAATCGCTGCGATCAGAATGTCAGCCGAACTCGTGATCTCCGCCAAACGCCGGCTGCGAGAATGCACCACCGTCACGGTCGCGTCCCCACCTCGACCTTTCCGCATGAGAAGCAGGGCCAGCGGTTTTCCCACAATCATGCTGCGGCCGAGGACAACCACGTGGGCACCGGAGATTTCGATTCCGGTTTCGCTGAGCAAGCGCTGACAACCGAGCGGCGTGCAGGGGACGAAGCCTGTTTCGTCGCCGAGGGCGAGCTTGGCAACGTTCACCGGGTGGAAACCGTCCACGTCCTTCGCCGGATCGAGCGCGCGCACGATCGCCGCTTCATCGATCTGTTTCGGGGGCGGCGATTGAACGAGAATCCCGTGAATCGCCGGATCGCGATTCAACTCTTCCACGCGCGCGAGCAGTTCCGCCTGCGTCGTCTCGCCGGCTAGTTCGAGTTTCACGGAGTGCAACCCGAGGTCCCGGCACATCTTGTCTTTCGAGCGCACATAGGCGCGCGAAGCCGGGTTGTCTCCGACCAGGACGACCGCGAGGCCGGGCGTTACACCGCGTTGTTTCAACTCCGCGATTTCGCTTCGCAGATCGGCGTAGACTTTCTCGGCGATCTTCCGGCCTTCGATTAGATTTGGCATAGTTAGGAGTGGGAGCAGGCGACAATGAGAGAGGTTTCGACTGCGTTCAAGATGACAAACGAAAAATGCGCAGACCGACTTACTTTTGTTCCACCACGCTCATCATTCCAGTTTGGAGACGGAGCCGTTCCTGCTCAAACTGTTCCGGGCTCGTGGTCGGTTCCACGTGGACGGGGGCGCCCAGAATGAAACGCACCTTGCTGAATGGGCGCGGCACACAAAAACGGTCCCAACTTTTGAGACGCCAACAGCTGGAGTATTCCATGTGGAGCGGGACGATGGGCGCGCCGGATTTTTGGGCGACAAAGATGACCCCGGGGCTGACCTCGTAAACGGGGCCGCGTGGGCCATCAGGGGTAAATAGGACGTTGCTGCCCGCCGCGAGCGCGTCCACCAGTTGACGCAACGCGATCACCCCCTTGCGCGAAGTCGATCCGCGGATCGTGCCGTAACCGGAGCGCTCGATGAGAAGGGAGACCAGGTCGCCATCGCGGCTGACACTGATCAGCCCGATGCTTTGCCGGGTGGGAAACCAGCGATCGAAGGGAGGCGGCAACATCAGGAGGCGGTTATGCCAGATGGCGAAAATGACTGGTCGATCTCGCACCAGGGCGACACCGTTGTGGGGATCTTCCAACGTCCAACGAAGCGTCTTTCCCCAAAGCCGGAACAATCCGTAGCCGAACTCGATCAGTGCGCGGGCGCGCCAGCTATCGAGCTTCACTTTTGCGGTGTCTTTGCTGCGTCGTCCCGCCAACGGTAAGCGGACGAATTCGGCAGGCCGAGTTGGTCGAGGATGCGCCAGACCACTGTGTCCGCCACCGCGTCCACAGAACTGGGGCGGCTATAAAACGATGGGATCGCTGGCAGGAGAACGGCGCCGGCTTCAAGAAGAGTCACAACGTTGCGCGCGTGAATCAAACTCCAGGGCGTTTCCCGCGGGACCAGGATCAGTTTGCGGCGTTCCTTCAAGAAAACATCCGCGGCCCGGAGGAGCGCGGTGTCGCTGCAACCCGAGGCGATGCGGCCGAGCGTCGCCATCGAGCAGGGGACAATCACCATGGCATCGAAGCGGGCCGAGCCGCTGACGAACGGAACGTTGAGATCGCTCTCGCCGTGTTCGGAGACCCCGGATGGAATGATCAACCGCTCGACCTCCTGCGCCGCGACCTGTTTGGCGTGCCCGCTCATGACGAGATGGACCTCGTTCGCTGCACAATCAATCTGTGCGAGCAAGCGTTGCAGGTAGATCGTGCCGCTGGCCCCGGTCGCGGCGATGACAAGTTTCATCCGCTTAAGGAATCACATTCGGCCCACGAACACTAGTCATCCCGAGGCGGACAACGTGCGCCTGGTTGCGTGGGGCGCCATTTACGTTTGAAATTAGCCGCCAGCACGCGCAATTAGTGAAGGTAATGGTAAAGAAACTTCTCCACACTCGTTATCGGGTGACCGATTTGGAAAAAACGGTCTCTTTTTACCGCGACGTTCTCGGTTTGGAGGAAACCCGACGCCACACCTCCGGTCGCGGTTCGCAGCTGGTTTTCTTCAAGGCCCCCGGCAGCGAGGAAGAAATCGAAATCTGCAAGTTCGATGAAAGCGGTCCCGTCGTGGTCGGCCCCGATCTCACCCATCTGGCTTTCGAGGTCGACAACATCGAGCAGTTCGGCCGCGAATCCGCCAAAAAAGGTTACCCGCTTTCCGATGGCCCGCACCCGAACGGGAAGGGCGGCGCAATTGCATTTATCGACGCGCCGGAAGGTTACGAGATCGAGTTGATTCAACGCGGATCTGACGCCTAACCAAATCCAAGCGCTTGCCTGCCCTAAAACCCTGTCGCTAGACTGCCGCCCATCATGAGACGTTCACGCGACTGCACCGCATTTTTTGCCACGATCCTCTGTGCGCTTTTTTGCGTAGCCGCAAATCCAAAACAGTTCAAGCCGATCCGGCCATCCGGCGTTTCAGATCGTCCGGCGACCCTTCCGAAAGGGGAGCCCACTTCTCCTGTTTTACCGGCAACTTATTCAAAAATCGCTCCTTCCACGCGGGCGGCATCGGTCATGGTGATCGACGCGCGCTCCGGCGAGATTTTTTACGAAAAGAATGCCGACGCGCCGCGCGCGGCCGCGAGCACGCAGAAGCTTCTCACAGCGCTGATCGTGGTGGAACGCGGCTTTCTCGACAAACAGGTGATAGTTGAGCCGGTCGACACTTTGGCGGAGCCGGTCAAGTTAAACATCAAGGCTGGGGACAGCTACCAGCGGATTGATTTGCTCCGGGCCCTTCTCGTTAAGAGCCCTAACGACGTGGCTCGATGCCTGGCCCGTGATTCAGCCGGCAGCGTGGAGGCTTTCGCCGAGTTGATGAACGAAAAGGCTCGTGAATTGGGCGCGACCCACTCGCGTTTCCTGAATCCCAACGGTCTTCCCTATCCCGGCCAATATTCGACCGCGCGCGATCTTTCCATCATTGCGAAAGCGGCCTACGCGAATTCTACGATTCGCTCGATTGTTTGCCTGCCGCAGTTGGTGTTTCGGTATGCGAATGGCAAGACGCGCCAACTCGAAAATACAAACAAGGTTCTGAAGCGACTCCCTTACTGCAATGGGATGAAGACGGGCTACACGGAGGCCGCGGGCCACTGTTTGATCGCGAGCGGCGCCCGGCCGGGGCGCGATATTATTGTGGTCGTGCTCGGTGACAGCAAAGCGGGCGTCTGGCAGGATGCTTCCGCGCTGCTTTCGTGGGGCCTTTGGATGTAGCGTTTCCGATGGCCGCGGTCCGACCGGGGGTTGTCTGATCCGTGGAATCCGGAACCCGGCGGTCGCAAAGGACCGCCTGGGCTTCGAGTTACCCTGCAACCGCAGACGAAGAGCCGCGAAGTCGCGGGCTCAGCGGGCGATTACGGGCTGCCGATGGCGCTGGCCCGGAGCAGAGGCGAGGGAACCAGCGCTGGATTCTGATTCGGGTCCATGGGCCGGTCTGCTGGCACATCTTCAGGGCCTTCGGCCGGCGGGGCGGGCTCATTCTGAGCGGTTGTGTTGCTGGCGTAGCGAGCGTTCTGCTCCCGCAGGGTCTCGCGTTTGGTCGTTTTTGTCGTTTCGCACGCGGTGAGGAAACCGACGGCGAGCAGGCAAGCAGCAATTTTGATCATCATTTTTAGGACTCCGTGGAAGCGTTAAATCGGGTTTCTCCCGACGGTCTTTATAATTACTATATTTAATTCCCGGTTGGCAAGTACGATTTTTGTTATCCAATCAGCGACTCATTTTTGCAATCGGCCCCTCGGGCTAGGAAAACCGTCCGAGAATAACCTCAAGCCTGGCCCGGGTGGCCTCGGGCCAGAGCTTTCGTTCAGTCACAAGGGCCGAGTCTAACGCGCTGTGTTCCGGCCAGTTAGGCTCCGTTGGCAGGCGTGGGATCGCGTCGGCCAGGATCTTCTTCGCCGTCTCCGCGTTCGCGACCAAATGCTCGAAAATCGTCTGGGCGGAAACGGGCTCCTCTTCCACCTTCCAGCAATCGTAATCCGTGATCATCGCCAGAGTTGCGAGAGCGATTTCCGCCTCCCGGGCCAGTTTCGCCTCGGCCACGTTGGTCATGCCAATGACATCGAAGCCGTGCCGCCGATTTAGCTCCGATTCCGCGCGCGTGGAAAAGGCCGGCCCGTCCATATTGACGTAGGTCCCCCCGTTGTGCACCCTCACGCCCGACGCCCGCGCCGCCTCCGCGAGAATGTGGCGCAGGTTGGTTGAGATCGGGTCCGCGAAACCGACGTGCGCGGCGATCCCGCTTCCGAAAAATGTGTGTTCGGCGCGCCGGCTGGTCCGGTCGAAAAACTGCGAAGGCAAGAGCACATCGCGGGGCGCATATTGTTCCTGCAAACTGCCCACCGCGGTCACGCAAATGATCCACCGAACATTGAGCGACCGGAGCGCATAGATGTTAGCCCGGTGATTCAGCTCGTGGGGCAGCAAGCGATGTCCGCGCCCGTGCCGCGGCAGAAAATAGACCTGCCGTCCATGCATTTGCCCTCCAATAATCGTGTCTGAGGGGTCGCCAAACGGCGTTTCGACCCGTTGCTCAGTCGGCTCTTCGACGCCCTCCATCTGATAAAGACCGCTTCCGCCGATAATGCCGATGGCTGGTGTGTCGCGATTCATTTTGAAGAAAGATGGGCGCAAGCTTCCAGCCTGGAAGCGGGTCAAGGCAAGCCACAAGGTGATCTCGCCTCGATTTTATTCGCGCCGGAGGCGGGATTTCGATTCAATCGTTCCGTATGAAAACGCTTCGTTTCATCACGCCGATCGCCCTCGCCTCCTTCCTCGCGTCCTGCGCCGGGCCGGCCGTCGCACCGAGTTCGAGTCGATCTTCCGCGGCTCCGAAAACCGCGCAATTCTCCCAGCCGCCACAGGATCGGCCGGGTCTTGGAACCAAGTGGGGGGAAACGCGGACCTCGCGGGTGGCCTCTGCGGCCTTCGACCGCGCGAGCAGGCAACCGCTCGCAATCGCCGCCATCAATTATAATAACGAGGCCGGCATCCGTGCCATGGCGGGAGCCGTGTCTGCGCGGCGCGGGTGGCCGCTCCTTACCAGCCCGGCCGGGAGTTTGGTTTCCGTCGGCTTGCGCGACCAGAGTGGGAGCTTTTTGCCAGGACTCAGCATTGGCGACCGTTGGTTTGTGATCGGCGAAGAGGGACGGCGTTACTCCATTGTCGTTCGCAACCGAAGCGATCTGCGTCTCGAAATCGTGCTTTCCGTGGATGGGCTCGATGTCATGGACGGCCGCACCGCCTCATTTGGAAAGCGCGGCTATCTGATTGATCCGCACCGCCAACTTGTCGTGGAAGGTTTTCGGCAAAGCACCGACGCGGTAGCCGCGTTTCGTTTTGGGCCGGTGCGGGAGTCGTACGCGCATCAAAAATACGGCGACACGCGGAACGTTGGAGTGATCGGAATCGCCCTCTTCAACGAGCGGGGAACGAATCCCTGGACGGACCGCGAGGTGGAGAAGCGGCTGAAAGCCGACCCGTTCCCGGGCCGATTTGCGACGCCGCCCTAAACCGCCTTCCATCGTGCAGTCATGGCGCGCCTCGGTGGGTTGTGCCATTTTCCCGTCCGCCCATGCCGAAATTCTTTATCAAAACGTACGGCTGCCAGATGAATGAACGCGACTCCGAACAGGTCGCCCATTCGCTCGTGGCTCGTGGTTATGAGCGCACGACGCAAGAGGTCGACGCGGATGTCGTCCTTTTAAATACGTGCAGCGTTCGCGACATGGCAGACCAGAAAGCGCTGGGAAAAATGGGAATGCTCGGCCAGATCGCCAAGCGGCGGCCGGAAGTCGTCTTCGGATTTCTCGGATGCATGGCCCAAGCCCAAGGGGACGCGCTTTTCGCCGGTTTGCCGCATGTGGACCTCGTGGTCGGGACGCAAAAGTTTCATCGCGTCGCGGATTACGTCGAAGAGCTGCTGGAGAAAAAGCGGATGCGGCGGATGGATGATCCCCGGTTCTCGATTTGCGACATCGAGGAAGAAACCGGCTCAGCCGAGACCATTCGCGACCACGAACTGAAACAACAGCAGGCGACAGCGTTCGTTTCCATCATGCAGGGCTGCAATATGCATTGCACCTTTTGCATCGTCCCGCAGACGCGTGGGGCCGAACGAAGCCGCTCCATCGGAGAAGTTGTGCGCGAAGTGCGTGAACTGGTGGCCCGGGGCGTCAAGGAGGTGACGCTCCTCGGCCAAATCGTGAATCTTTTCGGCCGGCACGAATTCGCGCCGGCGAATGGCAAGAGCCCTTTCGTCCAATTGCTCGAAGCCGTGCACGAGATCGATGGTCTGGAGCGGCTTCGTTTTACCTCACCGCATCCAATTGGATTTCGCGATGATCTGATCCGGGCGCTCGCCGAGCTGCCGAAAATTGCCGAACACGTTCATCTTCCGCTCCAATCGGGCTCGGACCGTATTCTCAAGGCGATGCACCGGCCTTACACCGCGGCGAAATACCGATCATTGGTCGATCGTATCCGGCAGGCGCGGCCCGAATTCGCCATCACGACCGATGTCATCGTCGGTTTTCCCGGTGAAGATGAAGAGGACTACGCGCAGACCCGGGATCTGGTGGAGGAAATTCAGTTCGATAACGCCTTTATTTTTCGCTACTCGACTCGACGCGATACACCCGCGGCGACGATGGCCGGGCAGATTGACGAGCAGGTAAAAGCGCAGCGGAATCAGGATCTGCTGGGCGTTGTGGATGCGTCGGCCCACCGCGCGAATGAGCGTTTGGTCGGGCGCGACGTGGAAATCCTGTGCGAAGGGCCGAGTCGCACCAATGCGGCGCGGCTCATGGGGCGGACGCGCACGAACAAGATCGTTGTTTTCGAAGGAAAACCGGAGCACGTCGGTGAAATTTTCGAAGTCGCGGTCCAACAGGCGAACGGATTCAGCTTGTATGGAACGCCCGTCGTGCAAACCTCCTTTCCGACTCACGCATGATTTATCACCTGTCTCTCCAAACGGCTGGCCTCATCGCCGGCCTTTTCCTTTTGCTCGTCAGCGTGCCGGCCTTGGTCAAACCAGAGTTCGCTCGCGGTTTTGCCCAGCGCCTGCCCCGTTCACGCGTCGCTGGCTTTGCGCTTCTGACGGTCGACCTATTTTGGAGTCTCTGGCTGCTCGCGACGATGGAAATGGGCGAGTTCTCCAGTTTTCGACGGCCGCTGCTCATCATTCTGCCCATCGGGTTTTTTCTCGTCTTGAGGTTTGTGGATGAATTTCTTTCCGTCCGCGCCCTCGGTATCCTTTTTCTGTTGGGGGCCGAGCCGCTTCTCGATGCGGCCTTCTTTCGGACAGAATCAAGCCGGCTTCTGGTGACGGTCTTCGCTTATCTCCTCATCGTGGTTGGATTGTTTTGGGTCACGATGCCGTACCTTTTGCGCGATCACATAAACTGGAGTGCGCGCAAGCCCTGGCGCTGGCATTTGATGCACGGCCTCGTCCTGCTCTACGCCGCGGCGATTCTCGCCTGCGCGGTCACGCAGTATTGATTTTCCCTGGAGCGGCGGGCATGACCTCCGGCTTCGGCGTCCCCTGGCCTGGTAGTGGCCGGGAGATTGTGCTTCAGCTGCAATGAATCGCATTCTCGTAATCCGCGGCGGCGCGATCGGAGACTTCGTTCTCACGCTGCCGGCGATCAAGCTCTTGCGTGAGCGGTTTCCCGGAGCGCATATCGAAATCCTGGGGCATACCCACATCATCGCGCTGGCGGAGAAACGCTTTTATGCGGATGCGATTCGCTCGATCGAAGAGAGAGGGCTCGCCAGGTTTTTCGTCAAAGACGCCGCGCTTCCTGCCGAGTTGACGGCCTACTTCGGCAGCTTCGACTTGATCGTGAGCTACCTTTTTGACCCGGACGGGGTCTTTCGCGGCAATCTGACTCGCTGCCAGATCAAGGAATTTATTGCGGGCCCCTCGAAGCTTACCGGCCGCAAACACGCGGCGATTCAGCTCGCCCGACCTCTCGAACAGATCGGCTTACATTTGGAGGATTCCGCGGCGAGGATTTATCCAAGCGAAGCGGATCGCGAGTTCGCGCGGAACTTTGTCGGTAATACGAGCGAATCTGTCGTCGCGCTCCATCCGGGGAGCGGAAGCGAAACGAAAAATTGGCCGATCGAGAAGTGGAAGGAACTTGGCGAATATCTCTTTTCGTCTAAGAGGACGGTGCTGGTGATCGCCGGCGAAGCCGACGGAGAGCGCCTGCATCTGCTGGAGACTGCCTGGAAAAACAAGCCGGTCAGATTTGCCAGGCATCTTCCATTGCCGCACCTCGCTGCTTTACTCGAGAACTCGCTCTTCGTTGGCCACGATAGCGGCGTATCCCACATCGCGGCCGCCGTGGGCGCACGATCCATCCTGCTTTTCGGTCCAACCAACCCCGATGTTTGGGCCCCGGCGAACAGAAATGTGATGGTGTTGCAAGTGCCGGAAGGCGATTTGCGCTTGGTTAGCGTCCAAGCCGTAGCCGCCGCTCTCAGGATGGCACTGCCTACGAACTGATGCGCATCGGCATCAGCACGTAGAGAAACGGCGTCGAGATCTTGAGCACGCCCGGGCTCATCTCGTCGATCAGGTCGAGAAAGACCTCGTCCTCGGTCAGGTTGCGCAGGGGCGCCATGAAAAACTCCGGATTGAACGCGATGGAAAAATCCCGGCCTTTGTAAACCACGGCCAGCGATTCTTTCGCCTCGCCCACTTCCGGCGTGTTGGCGGTGATGTCGATGTTGTTCTTGGTGAAATTCAGTTTGATCGAGTTCGATTTGTCGCTCGCCAGCAGGGAAACGCGGCGGAGCGAATTCAAAAACGTCTCGCGCTCGAGGGTGACGCGCTCCTTCGTCTCCGAAGGAATGACCTGCTTGTAATTCGGATAATTTCCCTCGATCAGCTTCGAAACCAGGAGCGTGTTATTCAGATCAAAGGCGATCTGCCCGCTGCCGACGCTGACTTTTACTTCGCCATCGTCGGTGAGAAGCCGCTGCAATTCCGTCACCGCCTTGGTCGGCACAATGATGTCCGCCTCGTGGCTGCGGGGGAATTCGAGCTCGATGTCCACCATGGCGAGACGGCGCCCATCCGTCGCCACGAGCGTAAGCTTGTTTTCCTTGAGGCTGAAGAGCAGGCCGTTCAGGACGTAGCGGGTCTCGTCCGTGGAGATCGCATAGGAAGTTTTCCGCAACCCGTCGCGCAAATCTTTCTGTCGAATCGTGATGACTTTCGCGTTGTCGAATTTCGGCAGCGGCGGGAATTCCTCCTCGGGCAGGCCGAGGATTTTGAAAAAGCTTTGGCCACTGCGAATGGAAGCCGCGTTTTTCCCGTCCACCTCGAACTGCACCTCGCTGGAAGGCAGTTCGCGAATAATGGTGAAAAGGCGCCGCGCCGGCAGCGTCGTCGCGCCTTCTTTCTCGACGTTCGCCTCGAAACCTCCGCGCACGCCCACGTCCAGATCGGTCGTGGTCAGGTGGACTTCGTTCCCTTTGGCCTGCAGCAAAACGTTGGAAAGAATCGGAAGAGTCGTACGGGTGCTGACGACGTTTTGCACTTGTTGCAAGCCCTCGAGCAATTTTTCTTTCGAGACGTTAAATTTCATGAAGGTGCGGACTGCTAAGATGTAAGGCTTACGATTTTATTCGGCAACCGCAATCTCGCCAATGGCGCGGAGAAGTCCCATTCCTCAACGCTGCAGCGCGCTGTCGATGAATGAGATGGTTTGCCGAATGTTGTCCTGTTCCTGCATCCGCCGTTTTACCAGTTTGCACGCGTGCAGCACAGTGCCATGGTCCCGGCCGCCGAACGCATCTCCGATTTCGTTCAGTGACGCCTTGGTTAATTCCCGGGCGAGGTACATCGCGATTTGCCGGGGGAACGCAATATTGGCCGGCCGGCGCTTGCTCGTCATGTCCGCGAGCCGCACATCGTAATGTTCCGCTACGCGCCGCTGGATTTGTTCGATGGTGACGGCATGCCGCGCTTCTTCCTGCAGAATGTCTTTCAGGAGATGCTCGACGACTTCGTTGGTCAGCTCCTTGCCGCTGAGCGAGGCGAACGACGCGACTCGCATGAGCGCACCTTCCAGCCGGCGGACGTTGGTGCGAATGCGCGTGGCCAGGAAGTCGAAAGTCTCGTCGCGTAATTTGATGCCGAGGGTGTGGGCTTTCTTGCGCAGGATCGCCATGCGCGTTTCCACGTCGGGCGGCTGCAGTTCCGCGGTGAGTCCCCATTCGAACCGCGAAACCAGCCGATGCTCGAGATTAGCGATTTCGGAAGGCGGACGATCGCTGGAGAGCACAATCTGCTTATGCCCGTCGAAAAGCGTGTTGAAGGTGTGGAAAAATTCCTCCTGGGAGCGCTCCTTGCCCCCGAGAAACTGGATGTCGTCGATCAGGAGCAGGTCCGCCTGGCGATACCGTTTGCGAAATTTGACCAGATTGTTGTGCTGGATCGCGTCGATAAATTCGTTGATGAAAAGTTCGCTCGAAAGGTACATGACCTTCGCGTTTTTCTTTTTCATCCCGACGTATTGACCGATCGACTGCATCAGATGCGTCTTGCCGAGCCCGACCCCGCCGTAAATGAAGAGGGGGTTGTAGGTCCGGGCCGGAGATTGCGCGACCGCGAGGCTCGCCGCATGGGCGATCTCGTTATTCGGGCCGACGACGAATGATTCGAAGCTGTTCCGCGGATTCAGTCCGAGTGCGTTGCTCGATTGTTTGGCGTCCCGGGAATTGTCGCGGGCGGATTCTTTTCCCGGAATCTCCGGTAAACTCTCTCCATCCGGGCCCTCGGACGCCGCCGAGAACTTCACTTTCCGGGGCGCGCCAAAAGCGGTGACGATCGCCGCCTGCAATGCGGCCATGTGATTACTTTCGATCCAGAATTGGTAGATGTTGTTTGGAACTCGAAAGGTGAACGCTTCATCCGTCGCCTGGACAAGCTTTACGGCGGAAAACCAGCGCTTGAAAGTGTCCGGGCTAACCTGGGGCTTGAGGGCTGCCGACAGTTTCTGCCAAAGCTGAGCGTGGTTCTCGTCCATACCGACTTGTTAACAGCGTTAAGCAACCCGCCGCGCCAGCGATGGAAGCGAAGCTTGCGAGGCAAAATGCGATTTGGCAGCGTTGCTTCGCGGAGTGTCGGAAAGCAAGCTTTCTCGCGAAATTTGTATTTCACCCGCAAAATACGAGGGAAAAACGGCAGGAGGGTTGCGTTGCGCCGGACGCGTCGCAGAGAGAAGTAGATTATCCTTCATCGGTCCGGTCGCGCTGGCTGGTGTTATAATCATTCTAGCTCTTTATATTTGCTCAATACTGTTCACATCTTATTAACACCTGCGCTCGGCTCTCTCTGCCAGCGGCTTGAGATTAGAAACCGCGTCGTGATGCGACAAGAAAAAACCTGAACTTTATTTTTGTTCGTGAATCAAAAAAATCTTGACGAAAAATCGCGGCGGAGCGTTGCCCGGAAACGCTCGCACAGGGCCGTCTGGAAGTTGACCCAATCCTCGAGCATGCGCAACATTGTGGCCGAATCGCCGTCGTCTAATTCACCCTGAAATGCGTTTCAATTCTTTTCGCGGAGTCAAAAACCGATGAGGAAGCGACCTTTTCTTCTGGTGGCGGCGTCGCTCGTTCTTCTTTCCGCCCCGAGGGCGCGGGCCGTGGACGACATTCCGCCGCCGTTCGGGTTCCACTGGAATGATTCGATGACCAAGGTGGAGCAAGTCCTCGTCGGAGCCAAAGCCAAGATTGTCACCAAAGAACGCAAGGAAAAACGGGACGTCTGGACCGTTGAAGGGCTCGTCCAACCGGGTCTCAAGCGGACGCTCTTCACCTTCAAGGAGGGTTTTCTGGTCGAGGTGGAGCTGCAATACGAATACCCGGACTGGAGCATCGAGCGTTACAACGATCGGATGGGAGAAATTCGGCGCTACTTCGACGCCAAATTCGGCACCGGCAAATTGGTTTCGCGGTCGCGCGATACCGACTCGGATGTGATCCAGACCCTCGTCGGTTACCAATGGATTGTCAGCGGGACGATGCTCGAACTTTTCTATTTCTCCGCCCAGCGCGACCAGAATCTCTTTCGCAGCATCACGGTTACGTACAAGGCCATTTAGGGAACGTTGAAGCGTAAAAGAGTTAAAGCGTTGCAGCGTTGGAGCGGCGCCGCTTACCGCTTCAACCCTTCAACGTCTCTTTCTGCAATCGCTTCAGCCTGCTCCCCAGGCTCGCTTTCGCGACCGAACTCATCCGATCGATGAACAAGATGCCGTTCAGATGATCGATTTCATGCTGCAACGCGCGGGCGAGCAATCCCGCCGCCTCTATCTGGATCGTTTCGCTGTCGAGAGTCTCCGCTTCCACGCGCACTGAAATGGCCCGATCGATTTCGGCGTTGATGTCGGGAAAACTGAGGCAGCCCTCGTTCCCGGGGGTCGTCTCTTCGTGCAGCTCCAGCTTCGGATTGAGCAGCACCATGGGCATTACACTCGCGGGATCGATATCCGTGCCATTCAGTTTCAGCAGGCTCGGGCGATCTTCGACCTGCGAAACATCGAGCACGGTGAGCTGAAGGGCCGCACCCACCTGTTGGGCCGCGAGACCGATGCCATTCGCGGCGTGCATCGTTTCCAGCATGTCGGCGGCCAGAGTGCGAATGCGCTCGTCCACTCGCTCGACGCGCTTCCCCGGGGCGCGCAAGATCGGGTTTCCGTATTTGACGATCGGTAATTTCATTTCTCTCCGTGCGTGAAAGCGGGCAGGTTTTTCACTCCGGCCAGCTTCAATGCATCCATGACCTTGATGATTGTCCCGAACGAGGCCTTCTTGTCCGCTTGCAAGGCCAGGGCTGATTTGCGGGAGGGCGGCAGATCCCTCACGGACGTTTCCAACTCCTCCGCGCTCACGATCTGGCCGTCGAGCCGGATCTCGTCACTCGCGTTCACGCTCACGATGGCGTGCTCGAACTCCGCCGCCGCATTGGCCGCTGTCTTGGACTCGGGAAGATTAATCTGAACCTCCGGCTGATCTTTTTTGAAAGTGGTCGAGACCACGAAAAAGATGAGGAGAATGGTCAGGATGTCGACAAGCGAGACGATAATAATCGAGGGCGCTCGCCTTTTCCGGACTGCGATCTTCATGGCAACAAAACCAGGCGGTGCGTCACGCGAGCGGGGCGCTCGCCGGCACCGTTGCGCGAGCGGGCCGACTCTCCTCGCCGGCGGTTCGGCCGTAGTAGCACTTCGCGATCAAGTCCGAGACGATCGATTCCATCTGCACTGAGAGCACCTCGACTTTTTTCGAGAAATAGCTGAAACCGATCAAGCTTGGGACCGCGATGGAGAGCCCGAAGATGGTGCAATTCAGCGCCATGGAGATGCCGAGCGCGACGGACTTGGTGTCGGCCGCGCCACTGCTCAGGCCCAGGCCCGAGAACACCTGCACGAGTCCGGAAACCGTGCCGATTAGACCGATGAGCGGGGCGATGCCGGTCACGACCTCCAGGACGATCAACCCGCGCTCCAGCCGCACTAATTCGGCCCGCGCCTTTGTTTGCGCGAACTCGATATTCTCCGAACGCGGCCAGCGCATGTGCTGCAACGCCGAGCGGGTAATCCGGGCGAGCGAGGAATTATCGTCGTTCACGATGCGCATGAGCCGTTCCGCGCTCCCGCCGGGAACGAGCCGCTCGATTTCACTTTCGACCACCAGCGGTAAAACCTTTTTCTCCCGCAACGTCAGGATGCTGAGCACGATCGTCGTCACGGTCACGATCGAGCAGGCGAGCAGCGGCCACATGAAGAGGCCGCCTTTGGTGAAAAAGCTCACCATGGTCTGAACTGTTTCTGTCATGGGCAGCGGGCGATCGAGGTCATCATTGGTTGGCGTAGGCGGTAAAGGCAAAATCCACGGACATCCGGCCGTCCGGCAAAGTCGCGATCAGGTCGGGTGGAATGGGAGGAATGTGCGCTTCCTGAAATGATTGCAAGCAGATGTTGGCGAAAGCTTCGTTCGCATTGTTCGAGACGACCCGCAAATTTTGGACGTGGCCTTGCGCATCCACCTGGGCCTCGATGTGCGCCGTCCCGATGCTGACCAGGTCCATTTTCGAATTCATGTAATAATACCAGCGCGAACCGATCGCATCGGAAACGGCTTTTTGGTATCTCCCGAGTGGCGTTCCGACGGCGTTGACGGAGGAGGGGCCCCGATTCGACAGCCGGCCGGTGATGCGGCTTTGCTCTTTTTGGGCCTGGTAATTCGAGGCAGCCACTTCTGGTTTAGGCCTCGGGGCCGCTGGTGGCACCGACTCGGCCACAACCGGGGGAGGAGTGGATTCTGTTTCATCCGGCGCCTTGATGGGTGGCGGCGGACTTGATCTTAGCATCGCCAGCTGTTGGGGCTCCGGCGTGGTAATGGGCTCGGCTGTCGGCGCCGGAACGGGCGTCGTTGCTTTGGGGGCGGCAGTTGTCTCCGGCGCGACCGTCGATTCAGGAGCGACAGTGGTTTGCGGTTCAGGCTGCGGTTTCGATCCGTCGGTCGAGAGCGAATAATCATGCGTCTCCAGATTAACCACGGGACGATCTTTGCCATCCTGCGTCGGCAGCGGGGCATCGCCGGTCGCGGGAAGTCGACTGGCCGCGATCGAGTTGGCATTCGACTCGAAGGTTTGCTCTTTCGGCTTCTCCACCGTTTCCCGGGACGGCTCTGTCTCCATGAAGGGGGGATCCTTGGGTGCCTGCGGGGGTGGAGTCGCGGACAGATCGATGATGGAAAGTTCAACCGGCTTGTCCTCGACCGGAAGAGCGGGAGGAGACGCGCTGCCGAACGCCGCCAGCGAGAACCCGACGACGAAGTGCAGAAACAGCGATATCACAATCGCCATTCCGAGCTTTCGGCGCTCTTTCGTTTGTTCCATTATTCAGTGAGACCGCTCAGGATCGACGGCTGCTCAACAATACTCTGGTTCGCAATTGAGAGCTCTCCAATTGGTCGGATGATATCGCACATCACCCGGCCTAACAACCTGCGCCCCGGGGTCTTCATTTTGCCGGCCGGCCGGCCGCGGCGCCGCCCTTTCGTGCGTGATGAAAAAGGTATTGCTGCGCGTACCCGCCGTGGGGGCCAAAATAGGTCTGGGCAAAGGCGCGGAGTTGCGTTGCCGTCACGGTCCGTTTTCGGGGAAAATATTGTTGCTTCAAGACGCGCTCGATCCAGACATCGATGGGAAACGCCCGCAACCGTTCATAGGCGAAGAGCATCACACAATTAGCAACCTTCACGCCCACGCCCGGCAGCTCGCAAAGGGCGGCCCGGAGCGCATCATCGGAGAGCTCCTCCCATTGTTCGAGGTTGGCCTCCCCGGAGGCAACGAGCCGCGCCGTCGCCAGGAGGTTTTTCGCCCGGTAGCCGAGCGCACACGCCCTGAGATCCTGTTCGGTAAGTTTCGCGATGCGAGCTGGCGTTGGAAACGAATACACGTCGCCAGCAAGCACGCGCTGGTGCTTTCCATAACGAGCCCGCAACGTCTGCGAGATTTGGCGGATGTGGGCCACCTGTTTCATCGAGGAAGTGATAAAAGTAGCCAGGCATTCCCAGCGCGGCTGGCGCATGATCCGCAGCCCACGGCAAAAATCGCAGGCGGCGCGCATCGCGGGATCCTTCGGAAATGAGCGGCAGATTTCCGCGAGCGGGTGATCGAGCGCGAAATAGATTCCGATCACCGCCGCGGTCGTGCCGGCAAAGAAGAGCCGGCTTCCCCGTTGCTCCACGAAAACGCCTTCCGCGCCAATCGTCCCCGCATAACCGTCGCCGCATTTTTCCCAATGGAAGACCTGGCCGGAATCGAGCGTCCGCGCGAGATCGAAATCCGGCGCTGCGAGCTCTTTCAATCTCATTGGGCACAGATTAACACGGATGCTGGAGAGGTCGCGTCGCCCCCGAAGCGAAATTCCGGGTTTCATCCGGGTTTATCCGTGGCTAAATAGCTCATTCCATGGATTACCGCCTAGCCATCGACACCGGCGTTCTCCTCTTCTATTTCGTCGTCATCATCTTCATCGGCCTGCGCATGGGCCGGAAGGAAGATAATCTCGAAGACTTCGCTCTTGGCGGAAGGCGCATTCCCTGGTGGGCCGTACTGGCTTCCCTGATCGCGGCGGAAACAAGCGCCGGCACATTTTTTGGAACGCCTGGGGAAGGGTTCACTCACCGGGACTACACTTATTTGCAGCTCGCCTTCGGCACGATCATTGGACGCATTCTCGTCAGCTACATTTTCATCAAACCGTACTACGACTACAAAGTCTTCTCGATCTACGAGTACCTGACCGCGCGCTTTGGGGTCGCGAGCAAGAATGCCGCTTCCGCCGTTTTCATGATCACGCGGTTGCTCGCGTCGGGGGCCCGCCTGTATGTCGCGGCTATCGCGCTCGCCCTGGCCTACGAAATGATCAGCGGCGCGCGACCGAACCAGACACAGACACTCTGGATTTACGTCAGCGCCACCGTCGTGATCGTTATTCTCACGGCGATTTACACCACGCTCGGGGGGATCAAGGCCGTCATCTGGACCGATTTGATTCAAGCCTCGATCATGATTGGGAGCGCGCTGATCGCGCTCGGCTTGCTCTACTCCGCCATTCCCGGCGGCTGGGATGAAATCGTGCAACGCCACGGTCCCTTCCAGGCTTCGGATCTCTTCGCCACCGGCCTCGATCCGGCCCGGCATGGCTGGGACAAGATAAAGGGCATGTTTGAAACCGAGTACACGATCTTTGCCGGTTTGATTGGCGCGGTGTTCATCACCATGGGAACCCACGGCACCGATCAAGACATGGTGCAGAGAATGTTAACGGCCCCCGATATTCGCCGGAGCCGGCGGTCGTTGATTCTCTCCGGGCTGGCTGATATTCCGATCGCCTTCACCTTTCTCAGCATCGGATTGTTGCTCTGGGTCTACTATCAAGCCCATCCCGACCCGACGCTCCCGAAGACCCCGAACGAAACCTTCTGCCACTTCATTCTCTATGAAATGCCGGTGGGCCTTCGCGGACTGCTCCTGGCGGGAATCTTCGCCACGGCCATGGGATCGCTCAGCACCGCCTTGAACGCGCTCGCCACCAGTTTCACGCGCGATTGGTACGAGCCTTACATCAATCCGGGCGCCACCGACGCGCAAAGCCTAAGGGCCGTGCGGTGGGCGACCGTCTGGTTTTCCGTTCTCATGATCGTCGTGGCCTCGTCCACGGCGTACCTGGTCATCGTCCATCCCAACATCCGGATTATTCCGATTGTGCTGGGCATTTTCGGCTACACCTATGGCTCGTTGCTCGGTGTGTTTTTTGCGGGAATGCTCACCAAAACGCGCGGGAACGATCGCGGCAACATTCTCGCCATGATTATCGGTTTCGTCGTGGTGGCGATCCTGAGTGGATTGCCGAACAACGTCGCGGGCATCTTCGGAACGAAGTTCTACGAACAGCCGAGCTGGCTGCCGGTGATGGAATTTCCGTGGTGGATCTTCTTTGGGACGCTCGTCACGTTCGTGGTGGCCATTTTGTTCAAGACCAGCCATCAGCAGCTCGCGATCAACAAGATCGGAGCAGCCGCGTCGCAGAACTGACCGGCTGGCGGACCGACCTACACTTTCTTTTCGTCCGCCAGCTTGATCCCAAGGTCCCGCAGCTGACGCGAATCAACATCGCTCGGCGAATGCGACATCAGGTCGATGCCGCGATTATTTTTCGGGAAGGCCATCACTTCGCGAATGCTTTCCTCGCCGCAAATGAGCATGACGATTCGATCGAGGCCGAACGCGATCCCGCCATGGGGCGGCGCTCCCAGACGGAAGGCCCGCAGCATGTGGCCAAACATGCTCTGCTGATCTTCTTCGTTCACTCCGAGAGCCGCGAAAATCTTCGCCTGCAAATCCGGTTCGTGAATCCGAATGCTGCCGCCGCCGAGTTCCACGCCGTTCAAAACGATGTCGTAGGCTTCGGCGCGAACCTCGCTAAACTTCTCCGCCTCGAGCTTCGCGACATCTTCGGCCTTGGGTCGCGTGAAAGGATGATGCACCGCGTTCCATTTGTTTTCCTCGGCACTGAAAGCCATGAGCGGAAAATCGGTGACCCAGAGAAAATCGAGCTGGGTGGAGCCGGCGGTTAGCTTCTGCATCTCGGCAATCCGGGAACGAATTCGCCCAAGGACTTCGCAAACGACGTCCCATTTATCCGCCGCGAACAGGATGAGATCGCCTCCCTCAACCTGCAGCTTGGACCGCAACGCTTCCTTCTCAGCTTCGCTGAAAAACTTCACGATGGGCGATTTCCACTCGCCATTTTCCACTTTGATAAAGGCGAGTCCCTTGGCGCCGTATTGTTTCGCCATCGCGGTCAGTTCGTCGCTCTGTCCGATGGTGAGGCTCGCGAAATTTTTGGCATTGATCGCTTTGACCGCGCCGCCGGCATCGAGCGCGCCCCGAAACATCTTGAAGGAACTCGCGCGGAAAACATCGCCCAGGTCCGTCAGGCGCATGGCGAAACGCCGATCGGGCTTGTCGCTTCCGAATTCATCCATGGCCTGCGCGTAGGTGAGGCGTTCAAACGGGGTGGAGATTTCCACGCCTTGCGCGGTGCGAAACACGGCGGAGAGCAGACCCTCGACCAGGACGAAGATGTCGTCGGGCACGACGAACGACGCTTCGATGTCGATCTGGGTAAACTCCGGCTGGCGATCCGCCCGCAAATCTTCATCGCGGAAACATTTCGCGATCTGAAAATATTTTTCGATCCCGCCCACCATGAGCAGCTGTTTGTACTGCTGGGGCGCTTGCGGCAGCGCGTAGAATTTCCCTTTGGTCAGACGGCTCGGGACCAGGAAGTCGCGCGCGCCTTCCGGCGTGCTCTTGGAAAGAATCGGAGTTTCGACTTCGATAAAGCCTTTTTCATCGAGGAAATCGCGCGTCGCTTTCGTGACCTTGTGACGGAGGCGAAGATTACGCGCCATCTGTGGCCGGCGCAGATCGAAGTAACGATACGTCAGCCGCAGGTCTTCATTGCTGACTTCCGCATCGAGCGGGAAGGGCAGAACGTCGGCTCGATTGAGGATCCGCAACTTGTCGGGGACGAGCTCGATGTCGCCCGTGGCGAGGTTCGGGTTTTCCGTTCCTGGCACGCGCGCGGACACTTTGCCCTCCACTTCAATCACGTCTTCATGCCGCAGGTGGTGCGCCTGGCCGGCCAGCTCGGCGTTCTCTTCCGGCCGGAAAACAACCTGCGTTAATCCTTCGCGATCGCGCAGATCGATGAAGATCACGCCGCCGTGATCGCGCCGGACATGGACCCAGCCGGCCAGCATCGCGGTGCGGCCGATATCGCCCTGGCGGAGTTCGTTGCAATGGTGGGTGCGGTACATGGTGCGCCTCACTCTGGGCGGGGCAACGAATCTCGCAACTCAGGAGCCGAGTAGGTTGTCCACCCACGAAGCGTACTCAGGATTGTGAGATCGTTCAGCAATTCGGTCTGCGGAACGGCCTTCTGATCGCCCGTCGTCAGATCTTTAATTTTCACTTCCGGCCATTCATCGCCGAAGAGAATCGCGACGCGGGCGCCAAGTTGCTCAGCGGTCTGGAACTGCTTCCCAACCTTGGCGGGCGTCAGGGGGTAATCAACCCGATGGCCCCGGTCACGCAGAGCCTGGATGTGCGCGAGGGCATCGGCTCGACGTTCTTCCTTGGCGATGACGACATAGATGTCGAGGTTCCGCTGCGCGGTAATGAGCGCTTCCATCCTTGCTTTGGCACTGGGAATTTCGGAGATCAGCTCCGCGAGAACGACGTCTCCCATGGCAAAGCCGAGCGCCGGGAGTGACACGGCCCCGTCACTGAGTTGCTGGATTAGATTGTCGTAACGACCGCCGCCGGCGAGCGCGCGCAATTTTCCTCCGCGATCGAACGCCTCGAAGACAACTCCGGAATAATAGGCCAACCCGCGGACGATCCCGAGATCGATCTGCACGAAGTCGGCCAGGCCACGATTTTTCAGGGCGGCCAGGAGCCGTTCCAGTTTTTCGCTTTTGCCCCCTCCATCCAGGATCTTGAAAGTTGGCTCCGCGAGCGAACCGAGGCGCGCCGCGGTTTTGTCGCGAGACTCCCGCTCGCTCTTGTCGATCGCCTGCAACATTTCCTGCCACTGTTCTTCCGGCACGTTTTGCGTCCGAAGGAAGTCGATCCAGAATTCGCGGTCGCTGACTCGCACGACGACGTCCTCCGCCGCGAACCCAAAGGCGCGCAAAAGATCGACGCAGAGCGCAATCAATTCGACATCCGCTTCCAAAGATTCTTCGCCGACGATGTCGGCATTGAATTGGAAATGTTCGCGGAGCCGGCCGCGCTGTTGTTTCTCGTAGCGGAAGCATTGCGGGATGGAAAACCACTTGAGCGGCTTCTTGAATTCGCGCTCATGCGCGGCGACCACGCGGGCCAGAGTAGGCGTAAGTTCCGGGCGCAACGCTACTTCGCGTTCCCCTTTGTCGGTAAAATTGAACAGCTGGGTGACAATCTCCGGGCCGCTCTTTTTCGTGTAGAGCTCCGTCGGCTCCAGGACAGGCCCGTCCCATTCCACGAAACCGTATTGGCGCGCGACGTGGCGCCAGCGATCGAAAATGTAATTCCGAACGGCGCAATCCTTTGGGAGGAAATCACGGAAGCCTGGCAGCGGTTGCATGGTCATAGGTAGGGACGCCGCGCTGCGGCGTCCGATTCTCGCGGCAGAATCACCTCGCCGCAAATGAGGCGGACGCCGCCGCGCGGCGTCCCTCCCAGCAGACGGCCATCGTGGCCGCCGGCGACGAATTTACAGTGCGGTTGAATAAACTCCAGGTTCGAGCAGTCGGATGAATGCACGACGGAGAGCATCCGTTTAACCCAAACAAAGGACAAACATGAAACAAAACAGACTGATGAAATTATTGGCAGCCGGAGCCGTCAGCGCCATCGCGCTTACCACAGCTTTCGCGCAGACATCCTCCACCACCACAACGACCAGCAGCAACCCTGCTGTGACGAGCAGCTCATCGACGACCACCACGTCGACGAGCACACTTGACGGGTCGGGCGTTATCACGGCCTACACGCCGGGCACGGATTACATCTCGTTCCGGACGGAGACGAGCACCGCGCCGACGAAGTATTACTACACCAAGAGCACGACGATCGTCGACTCCGACGGCAAGACGGTTAAGTGGACCATGCTCAAGCCTGACATGCCGGTGAAATACACCTACGTCAAAGACGGCGAGCGCATGGTGGTGAGCAAGATCACGCTCCAGAAGCCGCTGGCGACTTACGAAAAGACGACCACGACCACGACTACGACCAAGCCCTAACGGGAGCGTAGTTTCGAATTAGAACTGAGCGCCCGCGGAACGTGTTTCCGCGGGCGTTTCTTTTAATTTTCCTGCTCTTGCTCCTGATCATGATCCTAATCCTTCGATTGGGCGATACCCTCATACGATCAGGGGCAAGATCTTGATCAGGAGCAAGAGACGCTAATCGCCGTAGCCGTTGGGAAATTTCCGGTGCCATTTCCAGGCGCTTTCGATGATGGCATCGAGGCTTTGGAATTGGGGACGCCAGCCCAGCTCTCGTTGAATCTTTTCGGAGGCGGCGATCAGGCGCGGTGGATCGCCCGGCCGGCGCGGCTTTTCCACGACGGGAATTTTATGGCCGGTCACTCTTCGGCAGCAATCGATCACTTCGCGCACACTCGAGCCGCCGCCGGTCCCGAGATTGTAGAATTCACTCTTGGGCGCCTGCAAAGCGAGAATGTGGGCGCGGGCCAGATCCAGGATGTGAATGTAATCGCGAATGCACGTCCCATCCGGGGTCTCGTAGTCGGTGCCGTAGATCTCCACGTGCGGCTTCAGGTCCAGCGCGACCTGCAAAACATTCGGGATCAGATGTGTCTCGACGCGATGTTCTTCGCCGAAATTCTCGGAAGCGCCGGCCGCGTTGAAGTATCGGAGCGCGACGAAACGCAAACCATGAATCTCGCCATACCAGCGCAGGATTTTCTCGAAGGCCAGTTTCGATTCGCCATACGGATTGATCGGACGTTGCGGCAGGCTCTCATCGATCGGCACTTTCTCCGGGGGGCCGAACGTGGCGCAAGTCGAAGAAAAGACGAGCTGCCTGCGGCCGGTCGCGACCATGGCGTCGAGGAGATTTAAACCGTTTCCGATGTTGTTCCGGAAATACTTGGATGGATTCTCCATCGATTCTCCCACCAGCGCGCTGGCCGCAAAGTGCATGACCGCCTCCGGCTCGAACTCCGCGAGACACGATTGAATTCCATCCCGATCCGCCAGATCGCCTTCGATGAACGTGGCGCGAGCGTCGACCGCGCGGCGATGCCCCTCGCTCAGGTTATCAAAGATGCCGACCGAGTGGCCCTCGTTGAGCATTAGTTCCGCGCAGACACTGCCGATGTAGCCTGCTCCGCCGACAACGAGAACTTTCATCGGAGAAGTTGTGGCGCGCCTGCGCGCCGTGTCAAAGCAAACTGCGCGCGCAGCCGGTTAGCTCTTGTTCGCTTCGATGCCGGCGATCATGCGCCGGACAAGTCCATTCTTCCGCCGCGGCGCGAGGACTTTGAGACTTTCCTGCTTCGATCCCCACTCGATGATATCGATATCGACGCGCCGGACGCCCCAGGCGCGCATGGCGCTGCGGCTGGTCTTATAGAGATCGATCGTGTTTGTGCCGACCAGGGCGCCGCCATAATCATCGATAACATAGCGATCTTGCGTGCCGACGATTTGGAACTTCGTCCCAAGTGGAAAACGCGACCAGTCGGCAGCGGCACTTATGTGGTTGCTGCTGGAGAGGGATTTCCCGATCGCGTTTCGTCTGCCGCCTCTTTCTGTATGCGTGTAAGCCGTTGTCCGGACGTTGGAAATGCGGCGTCCATAGGCCGTCGGGGTTTGCCTCGTGGCCTGGGTGGTAGGCGTCTCGCAGCTGGCGAGAACGCAGGCGAGGGTGCCGAGAAGGGCGAATTTCAGGTAGGTCGACATCGGCGCGGAAAACCGCTCCCTACCGAGTGATGGCCGGAGTGGCAAGCGATAATTTGCGCCGGCGCGCGCCATAACCTAGCCGCGCGCCGCGCCGGCCATCTCCGACGTGCAGTGCGGGCAGCGCGTGGCCTTGATCGGAATAGTCATCGCGCAAAAAGGACAGTCTTTAGAGACCCGTTCGGCTTCCGGAGTCGACCGTTTCATCTTATTTAGCGCCCGCACCATGAGAAAAATGCAAAACGCGACAATGATGAAATTGATCACCAGGGTAATGAAGTTGCCGTAGTTCCAGGTGACCGCGCCGGCCTTGACGGCTTCAGCCGGGGTCCCGAAGAACCCGCCGCCGGGAGCGTCTTTCAGGATCAGGAACTTGTTCGAAAAATCCAGGCCGCCAGTTAACAAACCGAGCGGGGGCATCAGGATGTCCTTCACCAGCGAGGAGACAATTCCTCCGAAAGCCGCACCGATAATCACGCCGACCGCCAGGTCGATCGCGTTCCCCTTGATGGCGAACTCTTTGAATTCCTTGAACATCCTCCCGTTCTCTCAGGAGGCCACCACGTTCACAAGCTTTTTGGGGACGACGACTACCTTGCGAATCGTCAGGGAGCCAACGGCGTTTTTGACTTTCGCATTGGCGAGCGCCGCGGTTTCGAGCTCGGCGTCCGTGGCGTCGAGAGCAACGGTAATCTTGTCCCGCAGTTTTCCATTCACCTGCAAAATGATCTCGATTTCGTCTTCAATCAGGAAGCGCTCATCGTGTTCGGGCCAGGGTTGCGCCGTGATATCGCCCACTGCGCCGGGAAATTTTTCAGCCAGGACTTGCCACAACTCCGAAGAGACATGGGGCGCAAAGGGGTTGAGCAGGATCAGGAGGGTGCGGAGTGCGGACACAGGTTTGGCCGGCGCGTTCGTAAGGGCGTTGACCATGATCATCATCTGCGAAATCGCGGTATTGAAGGAAAGCGTCTCTATGTCCCCTGTGACTTTCTTGATGGTGGCATGCAGGACTTTGAGCTCGGATTTCTGCGGATCGACGGACTGGACATTGCTGGAGAGAACCCATTCGCCGGCCTGATTCTCCTCCATGATCAAGCGCCAGACTCGCGCGAGGAAGCGCGAGACGCCTTCGACCCCTTTCATGCTCCAGGGCTTCATCTGCTCGAGCGGGCCCATGAACATCTCGTAACAGCGGAACGCATCCGCGCCGTAAATTTCAATCACATCAATCGGGTCGATCACATTGCCCCAGCGTTTCGACATTTTGCGGCCGTCCTCTCCGAGGATCATGCCTTGATTGACGAGGCGCTGGAACGGTTCCGGGGTCGAGAGATGCCCGAGATCGAAGAGCACCTTGTGCCAGAACCGCGCGTACAAGAGATGGAGGACGGCGTGCTCGACCCCGCCGATGTACAAATCCACGCCGCCGGGCTTCGCCCGCAATGACGAATGACGAATGTCGAATGCCGAAGTCCCTGATTCAGGTTTCGTTATTCCTTCGTCATTGGTCATTTGTGCTTCGTCATTGCCTCTGCCCATCCAATAGCGCTCCGGTCCTTCACCGACGAAGCGGTCGGCGTTACCCGGATCGCAGAAGCGCAGGTAGTACCAACACGACCCGGCCCATTGCGGCATGGTGTTCGTTTCGCGGGACGCGCCGTCGGAATAGCGAATCCAATCTTTCGCTTTCGCCAGCGGCGGTTCCCCGGTCCCGCTCGGTTTGAAATCTTCGAGATCCGGCGGTCTAAGCGGCAGATCCGATTCCGGCAGCGCTTCGTGTTTGCCGTCGCGCCAGATCACGGGGAACGGTTCGCCCCAATAACGCTGCCGTGAAAAAAGCCAGTCGCGCAGCTTGTACCGAACGTCGCGCCGCCCGTGCCGGTTCTCCTCCAGCCAGTCGATGATTCGGGTCATCGCGGCAGCGCGCGAGAGTCCGTCGAGCAGTGGCGAATTAATTGCGACCCCCTCGTCCGTGTAGCCGATCGATTCCTCGGGCGTCTTCCCCGGTGCTTGCACGACGGGCACGACGCGCAGGTCAAACTTTCGGGCGAACTCGAGGTCGCGTTCGTCATGTGCCGGCACCCCCATGATCGCGCCGGTGCCGTAGCCCATGAGCACGTAATCGGCGATCCAGATTGGGATCTGCTCGTCATTGGCGGGATTGATTGCGAATGCGCCGGTGAACGCGCCCGTTTTCTCTTTAGCCAGGTCGGTGCGCTCGAGATCGGATTTCGCCCCGATCGCGGTGCGATATTGGGAGATCGAATCCCGACGGTCTTCCGTGGTGAGCCTGTCAACGAGCGGGTTTTCCGGAGCGAGCACCATGTAAGTGGCGCCGTAGAGCGTGTCGGGTCGCGTCGTGAACACCGTGATGCTGTTGGAGCCGAGGTCGCTGACCGCGGTGCCGGGGTCAGCGACCCCGGCTACAGCGAATTTGATTTCCGCCCCTTCGCTCCGCCCAATCCAATTTCGCTGGAGCGCTTTGATGGAATCAGGCCAATCCAAATTTTCGAATTCATCAACCAACCGATCCGCGAACGCGGTAATGCGCAGCATCCATTGGCGCATCGGCCGGCGGACCACCGGGAAACCGCCGACCTCGCTCTTGCCGTCGATGACCTCCTCATTTGCCAGGACGGTGCCGAGTTCCTGGCACCAGTTCACCGCAACCTCAGCCACGTAAGCGAGCCGCACCTTGTCAGGATCATCGCCGCGGTAGGTGGAGATTCCTTCCGCTTTCCTGGTCTCCGGGTTGAACCACGAATTGTAGATTTGGAGGAAAATCCACTGCGTCCATTTGTAGTAACCGGGATCGGTCGTGTTGACTTCGCGTTCCCAATCGTAGGAAAAGCCGATGCGTTGGAGTTGCGATTTGAATTTTGCCACGTTCTCGCGCGTGGTGATGGCCGGGTGCTGTCCGGTCTTGATCGCGTATTGCTCGGCGGGGAGGCCGAACGCGTCCCAGCCCATGGGGTGAAGCACATTGAAACCGCGCAGCCGTTTATAGCGCGCAATGATGTCGGTGGCCGTGTAGCCCTCCGGATGTCCGACGTGCAAGCCGGCGCCACTCGGATAGGGGAACATATCCAGGACGTAATATTTTGGTTTCGCCGGATCGAAATTCTCATCGCCAGGATTTGGGGCGTGGAAGGCGCGGTTCGCCTCCCAGGTGGCCTGCCACTTCGGCTCGAGCCGATCGAAGGGATAAGGTTTGCGGCGCTCGTTCATGCGGAAAGAATCAGGAACACAGGAAAGCAGGAAAGAAACTGAAAAATCCTCCTGCGTTCCTCTTTTCCTAATTCATTTTAGTTGATGCACCAGCTTTTGCTCGCGACCCGCAATTCGCACAAGACCCGCGAATTCGCAGAAATTCTCGGGGAGGGGTTTGAAATTCGCGATCTGGCGGGGGCGGCGGACTTGCCAGCGGTAGAGGAAACCGGGCTCACGTTCGAGGCGAATGCCATTCTGAAAGCGCTGGAGACGTCGAAGCACTTCGAAGGGCTGGTGGTGGCGGATGATTCGGGTCTGGAGGTGGACGCCTTGCGAGGCGCGCCGGGAATCTATTCAGCGCGTTACGCCGGCCCACAAGCCCCGGACACGGCCAATGTGGCAAAGCTTCTCGCGGAGCTGGCTCGCAGCGGTTCTGCGCCCTATTCGGCCCGCTTTCGCTGCTCACTGGCGCTCGCGCAACGCGGCGAACTCCTCGGAACCTTCGAGGGTGTCATCGAAGGACGAATTGTGGACCAGCCGCATGGGTCGGCCGGGTTTGGTTACGATCCCGTTTTTCAGCCGCAGGGATTCGACCAGACCTTCGCTGAGCTGAGTCCGGTCGAGAAGAATCGAATCAGTCACCGGGCGCAGGCCATCCGGTCGTTGCTGGCGGAACTACGCTTCAAATCCTGAACCCGCAGGATCAGGGACTTTTTGGCGGTGGGGGTGGTGGAGGCGCGCCCGGGGCCGGAGGTGGCACTGTGCCGGCCGAGCCCGTGACGGAAGCGGGTTTGATCTGGTACCCGATTTTCGTGATTTTGGCCAAACGGATCTTGTCCAGCAGACCAATCACGTCGCCATGCGTCGCGAGCTGTTCAGCGCTGAGCGACACCTTTACGTCCTTATTCTGCTCGTGCATCTGATACAGCCTGGGCAGGATGTCGTCGGTCAGAACCGGCGCGTTATCGAAATAGACCAGGCCGCCTTCTGTGACCCGGATGGAGACATAATCCTTTTCTGTGGTTGGCGGCGGCACGTAGTTTTGGGCCGGCAAGTTCACGCGAATCCCCTTCATGTGGGTCTGGCTTAAGCTCACCATCATGAAGCTCGCGAGGAGAAAGAACATGATGTCGATCAATGGGATGATCTCAATTCGCGCGTGCTTCTTGGGAATTGGCGATCGCATTTTCATGATTCGTGCTCTCTGAAGAAATTAATATTGCGCGCCCGACATCGTGAAGGTGATCGGAGTCCGAACTCTTGAGACCGTCCCGGGCTTGAAGCGCCACCGGCGGAAAGCGCTGGTGGCGGCATTGTCCAAAATCGGGCTGCCCGTGCTTTGGGCCATGTCGGCGCTCGTCACGGCGCCGCTGCCTGGATCAACGGTCATCACGCAGACGCCACTGCCGGTGATCTTGGAGCGGCGCGCTTCATAGGGATACTCCGGCCGAGGAGCGCTGACGGCGACCGCCTTGGCGGAAGACATGGACATCGGTCCAATCGGGCCGACCGGTTTTGGCTTTGCCAGAGGGACGACCGGCTTGTTGGAAGGCGGTTGCTTGGGCGGCGGAGTCGGTTTTTCCTCCACGAACTCAGGTTTTTGCTCGGGCATTGCCTCGGGCGGTGGGGGCGGCGGCGGCTCCTCTTCGGGAGGAGGCGTTGGTTGCGGCGGCTCGTTCTGTTGCTCGATGGACATTTCCACGGTGGCTTCCGGAATGTCCGTCAGGTCCATGATCTCTTCCTTCGGATGAATGGAGGCAATCGCAATAGCGGCAAAATGAACGCCTAATGCGCCCCCGAGGGCTGCCCACACCTGCCATCTCGGCGGTGGCCTGTAGAGAAGTGGTCCTGGTCCAGCCATGGCGATTTACCTCCCGGGCCCGACGCCCTGTCCTGTCTTGCTCTTGATTTCGAATGACATCTTGGTGAAGCCGGACGAACGAATTTGATCCAGCATGCGGGTCACGTTGCCGTGAACGGCTTCCGCGTCCCCGCGAACAAAAATTTTCGCCTCCGGATTGGTGAGAAAAATTTGCACCAGGCGCGGATGGATGTCCTCCAGGGCGATCTTTTGCTTGTCGAAAAAGTAGGAGCCCTCCTTGTCCACGGACAAGCTGACATAATCTTTCTTGTTCTGCACTTCGCCGGACGCACCAATGGGCAGATTCACTTTCTGGCCCTTCATGTGGACCTGACTGAGGCTCACCATCATGAAGCTCGCGAGCAGAAAGAACATGATGTCGATCAACGGAATGATCTCGATCCTGGCCTTTTTGTGCGGGAGTGGTGAGGTGAGGTTCATGCCAAAACCTTAGATCGACGAGCGCGTGGCCGAACTTGGAGTTCCGCCTGGGATCTCCACGTCTTTCGACTTGGCTTGTGCTTCCAACATGACTTCAAGGTTCGTGGCTGCGGTCTGCAACTCGAACTCCAAGTTAGACACGCGAGAAGTGAAAAAGTTAAACGGAATCAAAGCGAAAATAGCGATACCGAGACCGCAAGCCGTCGCGATGAGCGCTTCCGCGATGCCGCCCGTGACCGCTACGATGGCAATTTCTTCATTGCCGAGAGTGGCGAAGGCCTTCATCAGACCGGTAATCGTGCCCAACAAACCGAGCAGCGGGGCGAGAGTAACGAGGGTATCCATCACCACCAGGAAACGGGCGGCTCGCTTAATCTCGATGCCGGCGGCCACCTGCAACGCCCCCTGGAGGGAGGCATGCTGGTGATTCAAGCCGTTCCACATCATGCGCAGGACAGGGTCGCGCGAGTCACGCGAGAGGCGGGACGCTTCGGCCACATCGCCGACTTCGATCGCTGTGAAGACCTTCTCGATCCGCTTGGGATCGCGGCGCATCCAGCGGCCCAGCCACCAGAAAACGCGCTCGAGCACAACCGCCAGGGCGGTGATCGAGACGACCAGGATCGGCCACATGATGTAGCCGCCCGCTTTGAAGTTGTGGACAAAGAAATTCTTATCCATCTCGGTTTCCGGGACGGCTGTCGGTGCGGGGCTGGCGGCGGCTGCCGGAGCAACACTGGCCGTGGTCGTCACGGGCGATGCGGTCGTGAGCGGCGTCATGCCCGGGGCCGGCGACATCGCGCCGCCGGGACTCATCAGCGCGGCCGGAGCGGTCGCGGCCGCGGCGGGGTTGGCGGGCGCCGTGTTGGGCGGTGGCGGTGGTGGCGATTGGCCGAAAGAACTCAAGACGAGAGTGACGGAGCTGAGGCTGGCGATTAGCAGTGTTTTCATAGGGTTGATTGGAAAGTTTTTTTTCCCGACTCGAATTCGATGAGGATTTACAGTTTCTTTATCCTCAAAGAGGTAAGGGTGAGTCCAGCAAAACTTTCGCGTTTGTCTTTTCCACGATCGGATCATAGCGGACCCTTCATTTATTAGTTCGCATAACCCGACCTTCTGGGCCGTAGCTTAGGGTGAGGAAATTGCAGGTGGAAAGAACTATTTTTGCGGCTTAGGGGCCAGGCCCACGAAATTGCGGAGCGGCGGCCACTCCCCGATGCACGCCTCGAGTTCGTCTCCCGGCCGAATCGGGCCCACTCCCGAGGGGGTGCCGGTCAAGATAATGTCGCCCGGCCTGAGCGTGAGCGATTGACTGGCGAAAGCGATAATCTCCGCCACGGGATAGATCATTTGGCTGGTCCGCGCCTGTTGTTTCACTTCGCCGTTTTGCCGGAGCGTGAGCGCAAGATCGGCGATGTCGACCTCGCGGTGCACAAACGGTCCGACCGGCGTGTAGGTGTCGAACGACTTGCAGCGTCCGAATTGTTTCTCCGATTTCTGCAGGTCGCGATCGCTAATATCCTCGGCAATCGTGTAGCCAAAAACGTGTTCGAGCGCGTCCGCGACGCTCACATTCTTTGTGATTTTTCCGAGCACGATCCCCAGCTCCGCTTCGAAATCGGTTTGGTGCTCTGGAAAGGCGATCTCAATCGTGCCGCCGTGCGGCAGGAGAGAGGAAGGCGCCTTGAACCAAATCAGCGGCGTTCCGAGAGGCGTGCGTTGCATCTCTTTGATATGATCGGCGTAATTGAGGCCGACCGCGATAACCTTGCCCGGCGCCACCGGCAGATCGATCTGGAGATCGGCCAGCGGCAAAACGCGGCCTTCGAATTCGAGGCCGAGCCAATACGGCCCTTTCAGGACGTGCACGGAATCGCCCCGGACTTCGCCGTAGAAAAATTCACCGCCTAACCTGAACCCGCCGAAAGTCTGCATAAGGTCCGCAGATTACGCAGATTTCCGCAGATTATGGAAAGCCAGAACTCAGTCCCCAAAAATCTGCGTAAATCTGCGGATGATTTTATTTCGGCACCACCGCTACGAAATTTCGCACTGTCTTCAGCTCGGAAATCGAGAACGGCCCGCGCTCTCCGGCAAACCAAAACGCGCTGGACGATCCGCCGTCGAGATTGAGCGCGCGTTGCACTTTGAAGCCAGGGATGATTCCCGGTGTGGCCAGGATTTTCCCGAGCTGGGCCAGCGTCACGGCGGAACAGAAACCGAGCGCGACGCGGTCTGGTGCGCCGATGACGATAAACGATCGGCGCGCCGGCCGAGTATCGTTGAGACCCGGAACCGGCTGGCTCCGATCCACCAGAAAGGGGCCGCATTGCAGCGCCGCGCTCGCTTTGGGCTTGGTCGAATATTCCGCCACGCGCAGCAACTGGATCCGGCCGTTCGAAACGAGCAGCACTCCACTGAGCAGGCGAGCCTTGCGCAACGGAGCGACCCCTTTCCCGTCGCTGATCAATAATCCGACCGGCTTGTTTTCCGGATCGAAATATCCGCCGTTCACGCCGGCCAGACACTTCTCGCGATTCATGGCCGCGGCGAGGTCATCGGCGCCACTCGGGTTATCGATGACGCGCAAAGTGGCCGATTTCGGGGAAAGCAGGGCGAGGTCGAGCGTCGCTCGTTCGTCGGTTTCGCCTTCGGAGATCACGGTGTGACGACGTTCCACCCCGGCGGCGGTCCCTCGTTCTGTTTGCGAATTGGCGACCGTCCAATCGGCGCGGGCCGATCCGACGAGCAACAATGCGAGAACGAATCTGAAGCTAAGCCGGGCCACCGTATTTTTTCAGGAGGGCGATGAAACGCGGGTTGTCGCGGAGCGAATCCCAGATCGGAACGATCCTGAGAATTGCGACTGTTATGGAACTCGGCCGGGAGAGGAGTCCATCCAGCAAGTCGATGGCCTTATCCTGTTCGCCGACGAGAGCGTAAACTTCCGCGAGCGTTTGGGTCATGGCCGGGCCCTCGAAAGCATCGATACTTTCCGGAAGAATTTCGGTGGCCCGTTTCGCTTCCGCGATGGCCGCGTCCTTCTCGCCCAACAAAGCGAGAAGATGGGACAGAGTCGCGTGCCGCTTTGCTTCATTGGGCGCCTCGTTGAGATACGTCTCCGCGTAGCGTTTGGCGGTTAGAAGTGCCTCGCGCGCGCCGGCCTCGTCCTTGAGCATTTTCTTCGCGATCCCGATCACGCCATATTTTGTGCAGAGGGCTGTGATGTCTTTTCCCAGCAGGTCGTCCTTCACTCCTTCCGCGTCGTGTAACGCCTCCGCATACTTGCGTTGCAAGACTTGAGCCTGGCCGATCTCCGCCATCATGTGGGCTTTTTCGACGTCCGGCATCGTGCTGTTCGAAATCATTTTAATGCCGCGTTCCGCGATCTCGAAGGTCCCTTTTTCTTGAATCTCCAACTGGGCTTTGACGGACCAGAGCCCCAAAGAATCTTTCAATTTCAGCCCGCGTTCGATGGTCCTGTTCGCGGCCTCGAAGTCTCGCAGCATCTGATAGTTGAGGGCGAGGTTTTGCAGGGGCCAGCTATCGTTTGGGCTCAGGCTGGCGGCTTTCTCGAGGTTGGCGTTGGATTCCTTCCATTTTCCCTGGCGCCGCTGGATCGCGCCGATGGCGAGATAAACCTCCGCTTCGTTCGGCAATCCCTTTTGCGCAATCGCGAATTCCTTCAACGCATTCTCGTAATCGCGGTCCCCATAGTAGAACGAAAAGCCGAGAGCGAGATGACATTCCGGGCAGTCCGGTTGGAGTTTCAAGGCGCGATCAGCCAGCGTGCGGGCTTTCTCGCGGCGTGGCGGCGTGGGATCATATGTATGATAGATCCAGCTCTCCAGGCGCGAGAAGTCGGCGGCGGCGAGCGCGAAATTGGGGTCAAGCTGGAGTGCGCGCTCGTAGAGTTGTTCCGCCTCCTTCAGCTTGTCGAAGTTCTCCAGCTGCGTGTGGAGGTTGTGCGCCTGGACGAACGCGAGGTACGCCTCGCCATTCTCGGTGGGTTTGCGCGTCATCTGAGCCTTCTCGGTCGGCGAAAGCTTCGCTTGCAGTTCGTGCGCGATTTTCTGCGCGAGATCCGTCTGGATCGCGAACACATCAGTCAGATCGCGGTCGTAATCCTCCGCCCAGATGTGCTCGTCATTGACGGCGTTGATGAGCTGCACGTTCACGCGGACGCGGTTTCCGGATTTGCGCACGCTTCCCTCCAGAATTGTCGAGACGCCGAGCGCCTTTCCTATCTCACGGACGTTTTTCTCCTTGCCGCGATACGGCATTACTGAAGTGCGCGAAATGACCTTGAGATCGCCGATCTTGGCCAGGTTCGTCAGGATGTCGTCCTGGATGCCATCGGCGAAAAACGCATTTTCTTTGTCGTCGCTAAAATTCTCGAAGGGCAGGACCGCGATCGATTTGTCGATTTTTCGGGCGGAAGCGCGCGGCAAAACGAAAAATCCTGCGACCGCGGAAATGATCACGCCCGTCACGATGAGCATGGCAACGTTGCGACGGCGATGGCCGCCGGGCGCCGCTACGCTGGGCGTTGTTTTGATTCCTTCCGGCGTGACATCGAAAGCCCAGGCCAAAATCAAGGCGATGGGAAATCCGATGAGCAAGACCACGACGACCAGACGGAAAGCCCAGTTCGGCAACTCCCAGGCGGGAAAAACGACGGAACCGATCTGAATGATAAACCACGCGGCGGCAATGTAGGCCGCGGCCACGCGATAGACTTTCCGCCGCTTAATTTCTTCGAAGAAGCCGCTCATTCTGCATCAATGACAAAACGTCCGCCTACACTCAGACAAGATTCGTTGGCTGTCGTTGCTCATCTTGGCGGCCAAATCAATCGTCGTTCGTCGCCCCTAGGATTTGCCCCCGAATTTCTTCAGCAGTTGCTGAAAGCGCGGATCGCGCCGGAGCGGATCCCAGACGGGGTCGAGCCGAAGCTCCTGAATCATGATTCCGGATGGCGTTTGCAAGGATCGATCGAGGAGCGCAAGAGCGGTGTCGAAATCACCGCACATCATGGTGATGCGCGCGCGGGTGACAACCAGGATGGGGCCGTCAAAGGCGTCCTTTGCTTCGGGCAGCAATTCCACCGCCCGTTTTCCCTCGGCCACCGCTTCCTCACATCTGCCCAGCCCGGCATAAATTAACCCGAGCAGGGCGTGGCGTGGTCCGTCCTCCGGGCTTTCGGCGACGGCGCTCTCCGCTTTGGCGCGCGCCTCTTCATAGCTGGCTTTCGCTTTCGCGGCGTCTTTCTTCTGCGCGTAAACCGTCGCCAGGAGAAATGACCTGGAGATGGGCGCGCTGGTTTCGCCGCGAGATTTTTCCGCCGGGCTGCGTTCGAGAATGCCAATTAATTCGTCGAATTTGCGTTCGTACATTTTCAGATTGTAGCGCGCGAGGGTTATCGTCCCGTTCGGATCGTCGGCTTCCGGCAAGCTCGCGAGGAGCTGCTGCATCGGCCGCAGATCGCCCTTCGACTCTATTTCCAGCCGCGCTCGGAGCACCTTTATTTGAGTCGAATTCGGAGCGAGCGAGGCCGCGCGATCAAAAGCTTTCGCCGCCGCCGGGAAGTCCCGCAAAGCCGCGTGCGTCGTTCCGAGATTTTCCCAGAGAACGGGGTCGGTTGGACTCAGTGACCCGGCCTTTTCCCGGTGCTCAAGCGATTGTTTCCATTTGCCCTGACGACGCTCGATCGCCGAGATCGCCCGGAAGATCCCGGCATCGTTAGGCAGGTCACGCCGCGCAATCTCGAACTCCGCCAGGGCGCGGTCATAATCACGCTCGCCGTAATAATAGGTGTATCCGAGCGCAAGATGCGACTCCGCCAGATTGGGCTGGAGGCGCATTGCCTCCGCGGCTGCCGCTCTCGCTTTGGCCAGGCGCACGGGCGTGGGATCGAGAGAATAATAGATCCAGCTGTGCAACTGGGAAAGTTGGGCAAACGCAAGAGCGAACGAGGGATCGAGCAGGGTGGCTTGCTCGTAGAGTTGCTCCGCGCGTTTTAGAACCTCGGACGACCGGTCTGTGCGCGTGGAAATATCGTGGGCCTCCAGGTAATGAAGGTAGGCCTCGCTATTTTCCGTAGGCTTCTTTTTGATTCGGTCCTGTTCGTCGGGTGACAGCGTTGCCTTCAAGGCCGAGGCAATTTTCTGCGCCAATTCGCTCTGGATGGCGAACACATCGTTTAACTCGCGATCGTAAACCTGCGCCCACAGATGCTTGTCGTTGGAGGCGTCGATTAATTGCACGTTGATTCGCACCCGCTGTCCCTCGCGGCGCACACTTCCCTCCAGGATCGTGGCCACATTCAAGGCTTTGCCGATCTCGCGAACATTATGCGTCTGGCCTCGATACGGCATCACGGACGTCCGCGAGATAACCTTGAGGTCACCGATCCTGGCCAGGTTCGTCAGGATGTCGTCCTGAATGCCGTCGGCGAAGTAGGCGTTTTCCTTGTCGGCGCTAAAATTATCGAACGGCAGCACGGCGATCGATTTTTCGAGTTTGCGCGCCGACGCCCGGGGAATCAGGAAATACCCGGCCACGATTGCGATCACGAGCCCGAAGGCGGCGAGCGGGATCATGTTCTTCCGCCGGGTCGGAAAGCTTGGGGGACAATCAACCGGTGGGTCCGGCGTTTTTTCGATGCCGGCCGAGGTAACATCGAACGCCCAGGCCAGAATGAGGGCGATCGGAAAGCCGGCCAGGACAAGGATAACGACGAGCCGGGCGGTCCAGCTTGGCAATGTCAGCACCGGCAAAACCGTGGTGGCGAATTGAATGATCAGCCATCCGACGACGCCGTAGCCGGCAGCGACGCGCCACACCTTGCGGCGACGCAACTCACAAAAGAATCCGTAGAGACGAGAGGAGTGAAATGAGTTTCCCAAGTGCGGCTTGTTTCTTAAAGCGGGTCACTTTACACGCCGGCGGAAAATCTTCGAACTCAGCAATCGATCAATTTTTTCCCGCAATGGCTTCGGACATCCGGTCCGCTCATAGACGGCCGTCCGGTCCTGAGGCGTGGTGAGCGGGAATTTCCCGGACAGGAATTGGAATGCGATCACACCGAGCGCGTAATCATCTTCGAGGGTGCCCGCGCCGCGGGAGAACTTTCCGTGGCAGGGCGGAGGAACGTAATTCGGCGAACCCCACGGCAGTACTTCAGTTTGACCACTGCGGCAGGCTCCCTCGAAATCGATGAAGTGCAGGACGCCGCGATGAACAAAAATGTGCGACGGCTTGCAATCGCGCCAGGTCCAGCCCGCTGCATGCAGCCGGGAAAGCATCGGAGCCAGTTGTTCCAGAATCCTCTCTGCCCGACGCCAGGAAGTCTTGGCTGGTTGCTCTCGTTTTTCGGCGAGTAACGGGCGGCCCGGGATTCGTTCCAGGACGAGATAGCGATGCCCGTCCTGGGTGAACTCCCGAAAAATCCTGGGGACGGGCAGGCCGGCTGCGCGCAATTTGCGCAAAACCCGGGCCTCGTGCCGGACGAGCGCATATCCGTCTCTTCCGTCCCAGTTCGTTTCGCCATGCCGCCGTCCTTCTTTGATTATTACCCGTCTTACCGGCAGGACGGAAAGATCGATTGCCTCGTAAACGCCGCCCTTCCCGCGTTGCGCTTTCGCCTTGAAAACGAGAGCGTCGCGCAGAAACAATCCCCGCCTCTTTGGAGGACGTGCTGCTGTTTTTTGAAAGGGATCTTCCAGCCAGGGCGGAATAGCCCGTTTGGGCGCGCGCTTGTCCCGATAGCGTCTTCCTCGCGGAGGATGGATAAATCCGGCTGTGCCGTCGACCCAGGGACGGAACGCGCCATATCTATAAAAGACCAGGCTCTCCTTGCGGTAGCGCGCGTCGAACGGGATAAGCGGACCAGACAGTCCGCGGGTCGCGCGGTGAAGGTCGCGCGCCAGTTCCAGAGCTTCATCGGTCGAGCGTGGGAAGACGGTGAGAAATTTCCCAATCTGGGAAAAATCGGCCAGACCCGAATTGAGCGACTTCAACAGTTCCAGCCGGCAAGGAACCTTAAAGAGCACGTCATGCTTCCGCAGGATTGGCTCGGCGCGGGCGAAGACTTCGGCCGCCGAGAGGACGGTCGCCGACAGGTGAAGCTTCCACCCCTGCGCTGGATCGTCTTCCCGAAGGGGCCGTGAATAGGACCAACTCCCGTCGGAGAGCGGCAGGTGTTTTATCCGTGCGAGCCAGCGCAGCGAGGGCCCGCGCACTAGGTCAAAGATGGAGCCACTAACCCAGGGTATTACTTCTTACGCCTCTTGGAAGGCGCGTTCTGCTCGGCGATGACAGCCAGCAGCAAACCCGAATCGGTGCACCTCTTGTTGCTCCCTACTCCCGACGCCGGTATGCCCAGTTCCATGAGTTCCTGGTCCGTCGGCGCCAGGTAAGAGTCGACGCACGCCTTGGCGGCTAAATTATTGTTCATGGCCTCCTTCAAGACGGGGAAGAAGAATGCGGCGAAACCTGGGGTGTTCTGAAGCATGTCTCTCACGGTATCCAGGTCGAAAGCCCTCCCGGAATTTGGACATCCCCAGGTTACGTTCTTTTTCTTCGTCTTCTTTACTGGTTTCTTGGCAGCCATAGTTATTTTCCTCGGGGCGATTAGAGAACTCGTTCGATTCAGGGACAAGCTTTATTTGGAGCCGTAAGAGTCACCGCCGCGGGACTAAACGGGCTAAAACGTCGACAAAACGCGGGTCCGAACGCGCGGAATCAAGCCGCGGATCGACTCTGATCCAAATCACATCTACCGAGCGGCGCTCGATGGCTTTTTCGAGCCAGTCCATGGCTTTACCGGGATCGCGCCAGGCCGCGCAAATCGTGGCCATGTCATACGGCGAGAATGGCCCAGGTTGCGAGGTCACCTCGTTGACGATTCGTTCCGATTCGGCCTTGTTCCCCGCCGCGGCATAGGCGTAGGCCAGCTCCAGCTTCGCCCAGCCACTGTCCTTCGAAAGTTCCACGTACTTTTGCGCGGCCTTAATCCCTTCGGGATATTGGTGATTGTGGATATGGGACTGGGCCAGAATTGAAACTGCCCGTCCGAAATTTCCTTCCAGATCGAGGGTCTTGCGGCATTGGGCAATCGCTTCCTCGTAGCGCCGCGCGGCGCAAAGAATTTTCGCTTTCGAGCTCAGAATGCCCGGATCGAGGGAATCGAGTTTCTCGGCCGTGCCGATCTCGCGCATCGCCTCGGCAAACCGCCCAATTTCCCCAAGATGCAGGGCGTACCAATGATGCGCGCTGGCGCTGTTTGAATTTATCTCCAGGGCCTTGCGGAAATCGGCCTCGGCCGCCGGCCAGTTCCATTCGAAATCCGTGAGAAGGATTCCGCGGGAAACGTAGCCCTCGGCCAGATTTTCATCCAGGGCGAGGGCCGATGAAACCTCGAGCCAGGCGTGGGTTGAGACCTCCGCGGAAGTAATTGCGCCCAGTTTGCCCAGCAAAATGTAGGAGTCGGCGATGCCCGCATGTCCGAGCGCGAAGCGGGGATCTTTCGCGACCGCCTCTTCGAAAAGGGCGCGTCCTTTTTGGATCGAATCGACGGTGCGTTTTTCGAGAAGATAACGTCCGCGCAAATAGGAATCATAGGCCTCTGGATTGAGCGTGAGCGGTTTGGCGAGCTGGGTGGTTTCGGCCAGGTGGAGCTCGATTTTGAGGGCGCTGGCCACCTTTCTGGCCACGTCGCTCTGGAGCGAGAGAACATCTTGTTCGGTCGAATCGTACGTTTCCGACCAAAGATGGAACCCGTTGGCGACATCGATGAGCTGGGCCGCAATCCGCACCTTGCCTGGACCGTGCCGGACGCTGCCTTCCAGCACGTGGCTGACACCGAGCTGCCGGCCAATGTCGCGAATGTCCATGTTCTTGTTCTTGAAGGAGAAGGCAGTGGTGCGGGCGACGACGAAAAGCCCATGCACGCGCGCGAGCGAGTCGATGATCTGCTCGGTGATACCGTCGGTGAAATACTCCTGGTCCCTCGCCTGGCTCAGGTCGACAAACGGCAGAATGGCGATGCTCCTTTCGGAGGCGCCCTCGGTTGGTGGCTTCGCCGGACGATAATGTTGCCACGCCATGATCGCGATCACCGCCACCAGCACGCCGATGATGACGAAGTTGAGCGCGCGGCCGGGGTGGCGCCTGGCCGGCTTTTTGGAATCAACCTCATCCGTGCGCTGCAACCCCTCGGGGGTGAGCTCATAGGCCCAGGCCAGGACAACCGCGATGGGGAATCCTAACAAAAGCAGGACAATGACCATCCGCGTCGCCCAGTTCGGAATCTCGAAGAAGGGGAAAACTTGCGTGGCGATCTGAATGAGCAACCAGCTCACCACGGCATAGGCGACTCCGACCCTGTAAACATTCCGCCGCCGCAACTCGACGAAGAAATTTTTTAGATCCAAGACATTTTCCCTCGGGGGATGAAGTCGAGTCCTACCAGCGCTCCTTCCCTCTGACGAGAAAAATTCGCCTGTCGCCCGGAGGGGTTCAGTTTCTACCGGAGCGTGGGCAGTTTGCATTTCCGTTGCCTGTTACTACGGAAACGCGGGCCCGAAATGACACTAAATCTTGTTTGCCAGACAACTTGCCTGGGAATCGTCCCTTGAATCACCCGCCTATCAGGGCGGTTTTTCCCAAATGCGAGGCGACTATTTGACGCCAGTCGCAAAAACGGTCTGGAAATGCGGGCTCTGTTTTTCCCGCGAGACCACGGTCACCTCAATGTTCTTGAATCCGGCCGATTCGAGAAACTGGTGCAGTTGCACTTCGCTGAAGCCGAGCCAGTGATCGGCGTAGAGCTCGCGGGCGCGCTCGAAGCGGTGGCTGAGCAAATCGAGAATCACGATCCGTCCGCCCTTTCTTAATATCCGGTAGGCGCTCGCAATGGCGCGCTCGGGATGAATCGCGTGATGGAGCGCCTGGCTCAGAATCGCGAGGTCGATCGCGCCTTTGTTGATCGGCGGATCTTCGATATCGCCGAGTCGATATTCGAGATTCGCGAAGCCATGCTGCTTCGCGAGCTTCGAGCCGAATTCCACCATCTTCGGCGAGTTATCGACGGCGATCACCTGGCGCGCGGTTTTGGCAAGGAGTTGCGAAAGCGTTCCTTCGCCGGCGCCGAGATCGGCCACGTTCAGGGCCGGCAGCAGGCTGATCAGCGTATGGGCGAGCGCCTGCCAGGAACGGCCCGGCACGTAGCTCCGGCCGAACTTGCCCGCGAGTTCATCAAAATATTCCCGCGCCTTGTCCCGGCGCTTGCGCAGCGCCAGCTGCAAAGCCGTGCGATCTCGCGCCGTCTCCGGCATCTCGCGGGCGAGCACGCGCGTGAGTTCGTTCACCTTGGCGCGCGCGGGATTTCGCTCCTCCTTCTCGGTCAGGCCGTAATAAACATTTTTCCCGGCGCGGCGATCTTCCACGACGCCCGCGCGCTTCAATTGGGCGAGGTGACTCGAAATGCGCGACTGCCCCATGCCGAGAATTTCCTGGAGCTCGGCGACCGAGAGCTCCTCTTCTTCGAGGAGCAAAAGCAGGCGGAGCCGGGTCGGATCGGCGAGCAGGCGAAGAAAATTAATAGTTGACGCCATTTTGCAGCTCTACGATATATCGACGTATCATGATTGGTCAATATGATCAGTCGGTGATGCTCTCGCCTCAAATCCAACTCGCAACCTTTTACCTCGCTTTTGTCCATGCTCCGACGCTTTATTTTTGCTTCCGAATCCGTAGGCGAGGGTCATCCGGATAAAGTTTGCGACACCATTTCCGACGCCGTCCTCGATGCCTGTCTGCGGCAGGATCGCAAGAGCCGCGTGGCCTGCGAGACCTACGCGAAAAGCAACGTGGTCGTGGTGGGCGGTGAAATTACCATCCCGAATCTGCCGAAGGGCAAGCATCTGGAAGACGTCATCCCGATCAATCAAATCGTGCGCGATACCGTGCGCGAAATCGGTTACGTGCATGACGACGACGTCTTTCACGCCAAGAAAATTTTCGTTAACACGGTCATCACCGATCAATCGCACGACATCTCCCAGGGCGTCGACGCGAAGAAGGCGAAGGGCAAGGAAGGTTCCGAACAGGGCGCCGGCGACCAGGGCCTCATGTTCGGTTTTGCCTGTGACGACACGCCGGAGTTAATGCCGGCGCCGATCATGTTTGCGCATCGTCTCGGCCGCGAGCTCACCCGAATTCGCAAGAGCGGGAAGGCGGAATGGCTGCGGCCCGACGCGAAATCGCAGGTCTCGGTGATCTATGACAACGGCAAACCGGTCGGCATTTCCAACGTTGTCATCTCGACGCAGCACACCGAAGACATCGAGCACGCTGAGATCGAAAAGTTCTGCATCGAAAAAATTATTCGAAAGGTGCTGCCGAAATCGATGGTCAACGGCACGACGCAATTTCTCATCAATCCGACCGGCCGTTTCGTCATCGGCGGTCCGCAAGGCGACACGGGGCTGACCGGCCGCAAGATCATCGTCGATAGCTATGGCGGCTGGGGCCGCCACGGCGGAGGCGCGTTTTCCGGCAAGGACCCGAGCAAGGTCGATCGGAGCGCCGCTTATATGGGACGTTGGGTGGCGAAGAACGTCGTGGCCGCCGGTTTTGCTACCCGTTGTGAAATCCAATTTGCGTACGCCATCGGCTATCCGGATCCCGTGAGCATGAACATCAACACCTTCGGGACGAACACCGTGCCCGAGGAAGCGATCGAGCGTGCCGTTAATAGCACCTTCTCCTTCAAACCCGCCGAGATCATTCAGCAGCTCGATCTTCTTCGACCAATTTACAGCAAGACAACGAACTATGGCCACTTCGGGAAAGACGATCCCGATATCACGTGGGAAAAGACCGACAAGGTCGCGGCGCTCAAGCGTGCCGCGCGCTCTCACGCATTTCGTCGAAATCGAAAGGCTCCACTTAAACTTAACCCTTAGGATTTAAAGCTATGCCCACTACCACACCTGACATCAAGACAACGAAAACGAACGACTACAAAGTCGCGGACATCACTCTGGCCGAGTGGGGCCGCAAGGAAATCTCGATCGCGGAAAAGGAAATGCCGGGTTTGATGGCGATCCGCGAGAAATACGCCGTTGGTAAACCGTTGGCTGGCGTCCGCGTGACTGGTTCGTTGCACATGACGATTCAGACCGCGGTGCTGATCGAGACGCTGGTCGCTCTCGGCGCGCAGGTGCGCTGGGCGAGCTGCAATATTTTTTCGACTCAAGATCACGCCGCGGCGGCGATCGCTGTGACAGGCGTGCCGGTTTTCGCGTGGAAGGGAGAAAGCCTCGAGGAATATTGGTGGTGCACCAACCAGGCGATTTCGTTTCCGGATGGCAAAGGCCCGCAACTCGTCGTTGATGATGGCGGCGACGTGACGCTTTTCATTCATAAAGGCTACGAGCTGGAAGAAGGAGGCGACTGGGCTAAGTCGCCTGCGACCAGCAAAGAAGAACAGGTCATCAAAGATCTCCTGCTCGATTTGCAACGGGAGAATCCATTCCGCTGGCACGAAATGGTGAAAGAGTGGCGCGGGGTTTCCGAAGAGACGACCACCGGCGTGCATCGCCTCTACAAGATGCAGCAGAACAACCAGCTGCTAGTGCCCGCGATCAACGTGAACGACTCGGTCACGAAATCGAAGTTCGATAATCTTTACGGTTGCCGCCATTCTCTCGTGGACGGCCTGAACCGCGCGCTCGACGTCATGATCGCCGGGAAAGTCGCGGTCATCTGCGGCTACGGCGACGTTGGCAAAGGCTGCGCCCAGTCAATGCGCGGACAGGGTGCGCGCGTCATCATCACCGAGATCGATCCGATCAACGCGCTTCAGGCGGCGATGGAAGGATACGAAGTCGCCCCGATCGAAGACACGCTCGGTCGCGGCGACATTTACGTGACCACAACCGGCAACGTCGACGTCATTACGCTGGACCACATGCTGCGCATGAAAGATCAGGCCGTCGTCGCGAACATCGGACACTTCGACAATGAGATTCAGGTTGAGCCGCTGAACGAGCGCAAGGATATCAAGCGCACCAACATCAAGCCGCAGGTGGATAAGTACACGTTCCCCGATGGCCACGAAATTTTCATGCTGGCCGAGGGCCGGCTGGTGAATCTCGGTTGCGCCACCGGCCACCCGAGCTTCGTCATGTCGAACTCGTTTTCCAACCAGGTGCTCGCGCAGCTCGATCTTTGGAAGAACAAGGATACCTACAAGATCGGCGTCTACGTTCTCTCGAAAGCTCTCGACGAAGAAGTCGCGCGCCTGCATCTGCAAAAGATCGGCGTGAAACTGACCAAGCTGACCGACAAGCAAGCCGAATATCTCGGCGTGCCGATCGAAGGCCCGTATAAGTCAGAGCATTACCGGTATTGAGGTCGCGACGCGCCTCCCGCCAACGGTCTAACGCTTCTTAAAGAGCGTGATGCGTTCGATCTCTGCCGGCCAGGCGCTAAAGTGACCACCGCGATGGCCCGAGAAGGTCCCTTCAACGGTGACGTAAGAGTTATTGGCGTGATCGACGTGGGCGGCATTCGCAAATGTTGAGGCGCCATTGATCCAAATTCCCTGATCGGTATCCATTCTCGATCTCTTGCTAATTGTCAGGCTGCTAAAGTGATCCTCTCGGTGATAATAACCTGAGACACGAACCCGCTTTCCATCGAATGCGAGTGGATTGGCCAAGAGCTCTTTGAGGGTGGCAGTTCGCGCCGGCTCGAGATCTCCCTCGACCGTCCGACTCGTGATCTTCCGATCGGCCTGCGGCGCGATTTGGTCGTAGAACGCCAGGATCAAGGCGTGAAGCTGTTCTCGATTAGGATCTCCGCGTCGGCCGGGCACGTTGAACTCACAATCGTCCAGCGTGATCCAGCCCAGCCTGCTCACGCTCTCTTCGACGTCGATTCCGTGGAGGTCGCGCAAGATGAGCGGCTCCTTCCGAACCTCTTGCAGAAAGGCTTCATACGCCGCTCGCGAAACGTAATTACCAAATTCCTCTTCAACGTAGGTAAAATTCGGCTGGGCAACGCCGTAGATTCGATAGCGCCGGGAAGACCAAACCCAGGGACCTGACGGACAGCCCTCAATGTCTTCGGAATCACGAATGGCTAGATCGTGCTCTATCTCAATATTGAGATCGTCATTCTGGGTTTCATCGAACACGTAATACCGGAAGTCAGCCTGGGCCCGCCCGAGGGGGGCGCTGGACAGAAGCAAAAGGAAAAAAATACCGGCGCGTAAGAGGCGGTTCATGCTTGGCGGACGGCGAGCGTCCTGCCTTGGCGAAGCATTCAGCCTGCCACGCCGTGACTATCAAAGAGCGCGTCCCGATCTTGCGAGTTCTGCCCGTGCATCAGCTTTCTTCTTGAAGCTGTAGTCCGTCAATTCCCAGCCGTAATTGATTTTCCCGGCGTCGGTCGTGGACTTCACGAGACCGACGCCGTCGGCATACCAGTTGGTCCTGGTCATGGGAGCTGAGGCACCGGTGATCCTGGTCACAACCTTCATCGCCTGAAACTTGCCCGCGAGAACCGTGACCTCCTCGGGACCGGCCACCTCGCTTTCTTCTTCCATGTCCGTCAGGGTAATGTCCTTGCCTTTCCAGTCCCACTTCGCGCCCGCGGTCAGCGGGTTCTTGAGATATTGTTTGGCCGGCTCGTAGTCTTCCTTCAGCGCTTCATGTTCCGGGTAGCGTTCCGCGTGCATCAGGACCCAGCCGCCCGCCTTGGAGAACCACGTTTCGACTTTTGCGCCCGCCACCTTCTCCATCAGGTAACGGACCGTGCCGTCTGCCTGCTTTTTTTCGCTGACAACCTTCTGGCTGTATTCGGTGCTGCCGCTCGTACTGCGATAAGTCCAGGAATCACCGACGCGGAGCGGGAAATAATCGGCGACCGGAGATTCGGATTTCTGCGCCACCGCGCTCATGGTCAGGAGAAAAATCGTCAGCGTGATTGTGAAGAGGGGGCGGCGGGTTTTACTCATTTTTGTTAACCTCAGTTTTCTTGGTCGCATTTTGTTCGGGGTTCACCAGATTCTTGGACATCCGCACGACTGGCAAGCTCAACCCATTCGTGAGCGGCACTTCGTAACGCTCATCCGTTTGATAGCCGAACGCCCGATAAAAGGGCACGCCGGGCAGAGTCGCGACCAATTCTATCGAGCGAAACGTCGCGACGCGAATTGCATCCTCGCAGGCGAGAAGGATGGCGCGTCCGAGACCGCGCCGGGCCTGCTCCGGGTGAACAAAGAAGGCGCGAAGGCGAGCGGCGTCCTGGAGCGGATCGAGCAAGGCATCCTCCGCCGTTCGGGCGGCGTCGCTGCCGAAAAGCGAAGCGCGTTTGCTCCATCCGCCACACGCGAGGAGCGCTCCATTCTCCTCCGCCACGAAATACGTCTGGTCGCGAATCAATTGTCGATCGACGCCGAAAACCGACCCGAGAGCGCCGTCCATTTGCGCGGCTGAGTAATCGGCCGCTTGCAATTCCCGAACGGAACGCTCGATCAATGTTTCCAGCGCCGGGATGTCGCCGTCGCACGCAACTCGCAGGGACCGATCCATCGCGAGCGTCTACTCGCGGCGAGCGATGATTTCGAGAAACATTGGCGTCGTGAACCAGGACTGCGGATCGGCATCCGCTTCCCGGAATTCGCGCAACACCTCCGCTCCTTCCGCCTGGGTCAGCCGCCCCAGCTCCTGCAAACGCACGACATTGATCTCGATGAAACTGGCCGGCCATTGCCAGGCGTAATCGCGCGGTGCCACCGTGCGCACGCGCGGATGGATCTCGAGCACGCGCATGCCGGCTTCGCGCAAAAGACCGGGCAAGGCGCGGGCTATGTTCGGCTCACCGCCAGTCGCGCGCCAGCTCGCCATCACTTCCTGCGCGAACTTCTCCAGGGCCGGTCGCGTCGGCATGAAGCGAAAAGTTTCGTAGTCGCTGTATTCGTGAAAAATGGCGAGTCCACCGGGCCGCAACGCGCCCGCGATGTTGTCGATCAATTTGGCCGGCGAAGAGACAAAGGAAGCCACCCACCTGCACCAGCTGGCGTCGAAACCGAATTCGCCTAACGAAACTTCCATTAAATCTGCCTGGCGAAACTCGACGTTGCTCAAACCGCGCCCGCGGCATCTTTCCCGCGCTGCTTCCAGGAAGCGCGCCGAACGCTCGATGCCCAGGACGGAGCCGGTCGGTCCGACAATCTCGGCCAGGTCGGCCGTCGCGTAACCGGGGCCGGCGCCAATATCGAGCACTCGCCAGCCATGTGTGATCCCGACGCGCTGCCAGCATTCGGTGACGACTGGCCGCCAGACACGGTGTTGCAATCCGAGCCGATCGAGTTCCCCGTCGTTCGTTCCCAGGACGTAGTCGTTCTCGGCTTTTTCAGTCACGGGTTTGTTGGGAATGTTGAAGCGTTGAAGGGTTTTAGGGTTGAAGCGTTGGAAAGGCAAAATCGGCAAGCCCCTTCAACGTTGTAACGCTTTAACACTTCAACCTCAACTCCCGTCGCGCGCGTACCAATCGATCTTGCGCGTCACATGCATGACGACGGCGAGCAGAATGAAAAGCGCGACCGTTCCCATGAGGAGAGCGTAGTCCTGTTGTCGCAGGGTGATGTAGAGGAAGGTGTAAACGCCCAGCAACCCACCGCCGATCATTAGGGTGCGCATTCCTCCCCCGAGAAAATGGCTGCAATACCAGGTGATCAACCCGGTCGCGACGAGAGTTGCCACCAAATAGGACAAACTGAAGCCAATGAACTCGGAGGCCGAAAGCAGGGCGAGATAAAAAAGACAGAGGGCCGCGCCCACCATGAGATATTGGAGCGGATGAATTTTCTGGCGCGCCGTGACTTCGAAGAGGAAGAACGTCGTGAAAACGAGCACGAAGAAAAGCACGCCGTACTTGATCGAGCGTTCGACGTAGCGGTAAGCGTCGAGAACTTGGAGAAACTGCGCGCCGAAGAGTGAATTCGATACCGCCGTGGTTGTGAAACGCTCGTTGCCGGAGCGGCTCGTCCATTTCTGCGGATAATCCCGTCCGTAATACGACACCTTCCAGCTCGCCTCGAACCCATCCGGGCGGACTGTCCGATCTGCCGGAAGAAATGCGCCTTGGAATGCCGGGTCGGGCCAGTTCGATTTGAGCGTGACCTGATTTTGCATGCCAAAGGGCGCGAAGAAAATTCCGCCGCTGCCATTGAGATCGAGGGTGATGGAAAACGTGTTGGGCGCGGAGATTGGCTGGTCGGCGCCGAGGGAGGCAGTGATTCCTGTCGTGTAACCGGGCAACTGCGAGCCAGGCTCGAGGCGGATTTTTTTTCCACCCCAATCGAGCATCAAACTTTCGCGCGTTCCCCGCAGATCGCTTACCGCCAGCGTGACCGCAGCATCTTTCCAAAGCACGTCAGCCGGATCGATCTTCAGCGAAGCCATGTCCGGCACGGGAAATTTTCCGGTGAGAGTGATCATCCCGCGAAAGACAGCGGCGTCATAGATTCCACGATGGAGCGTTTTCGTTTCGATGTTGCCGGCGAGCTCAAGCGTGTCCGGCAGGAAATAAGCGTAGGCCACGGTCGTCTCCGCGACTTCGCGTGTCTCGACGCGACCGTCCGGGAGCGTGACCGAACGGACAACGGTGCCGTGATGCAGATACGGAACGCAGAGGACGGGACCGATGATGCTTTGCTCTTTTCCCCAGGAGGACGTGATGTCGGCGACGGCTTCATTTCTTCGGGCCAGGCGATCGCTCAGCACCCCTTCGATCATGAGCAGGGGGATGAGCATCAGCAAAATGAGCGCACCAACGCCGAGCAACTTGAAAACCGTACTGTTGCGCCGGCTGAAAAAGGGCTGCGACTTCGGAAGTGGTGGAGGAGCGTCAGGCATCGGGTAAGACTGAGGAAGAGAAATTCCTTCGGCAATAAGAGTGGAAATCCGAGGCAATTTCAGGGTGTGTCATTCGTTTGCGGCCCTATGACGAGCGAGAAATGGTGGAATGCGATTTTTGTTCGGTCGCGCCTCCGCCCGAATCGCTCCGGGCCGATTATTATTTCCCAACGAAACGCCTTCCCCTATTTTCCGCGAAATGAAGCTCCCAGTCGTTATCGCCCTCTTCCTTGCCGCAGTCACGATCCCAACCGGACCGAGTTATGGGCAGGACGGCCCGAAGACCAGGGAGGAAGCGCAAGCGCTGGCCGCGACTTTGAAATATCAGCGGGGCGAAGTCGTCCTCAAGGATGGCCTGGCGACGCTGAAAGTTCCCGATGGAGTCGAGTTCCTCAATGGGCGGGATGCGCACACCGTTCTGGTGAAATTGTGGGGCAATCCTCCGATGCCGGATCCGCTCGGTTTGCTCATGCCGGCCAATACCGGACCGCTGGCCCCGGATTCGTGGGCGGTGATTATCACCTACGAAGAAGATGGCTACGTCAAAGACAAGGACGCGGAGAAGATCGACTACGCGGATTTGCTCAAGCAAATGCAAAAGGACACGCGCGCCGCGAACCAGGAGCGGGAGAAGCAGGGATATTCGGCCGTCGAGCTGGTCGGCTGGGCCGCGCCGCCTCATTACGACAAGGCGGTGCACAAACTCTATTGGGCAAAGCAACTGAAGTTCGGCGGGGGCGACGACGACACCTTAAACTACAACATTCGGATTCTCGGGCGCAGGGGCGTGCTCGTGTTGAATGCGGTCGCGGCGATGGCGCAGCTCCCCGAGATCGAAAAAAACGCGCCCAGGATTCTGGCGGCGATCGACTTCAACCCGGGGAATCGCTACGCCGATTTCAGCGAGGCGTCCGGCGACAAAGTCGCGTCGTACGGGATCGCCGCGCTGGTGGCCGGAGGCGTGGCGGCCAAGCTCGGACTTTTCAAAGGGCTCTGGGTCTTGCTCCTCGGGGCGAAGAAATTTGTCATCATCGGCGTCGTGGCCCTTACTGCCCTCGTCCGCAAATTCTTCGGAAAGAATAAGGCGGCGACGTGATTTTGAGAGAGCTTACGTTCTGTTACGGCGGGGCGTCCGTGTCGTTACCGTCAATTACGCGACGTTTAAGTGCCTGCCATGCATCGGGGGCGTCGAGGTGTGCAACCGGAGTATCGGGGTCGAGAAGGCGCATCCGATACAGCGCCTTGAGTCGCCCATAGCTTTGAGGTTCAGAGATCGCTCCGTCCGAGTTTCGGTAAACGTAGACAGCTTTATCGCCGCGATTATCATGATCGACCCCGCTGGCCTTCAAGGACATTAGCCGCCGCCATGTCCAGTGAAGTAGGCTAGCGACAAGGAAGTAGATACCAATAGTGACCAACAGTTGAATAGGAACTGCGACCCAGAGGCCGCCGCCCCAATCGAGGACCAAAGCAGCCGCGACCCTGCCGGCGACGAGAGCGCAGCCCACGACGAATGCGAAAACAAAAACCTTAGGAAATGTCCACCGAGTCGTCATGATGTGTGCGGTTGGCGCTCGCATCCAACTTATCGACCACTCTCGGGGGGAGGGATGCCATCTCCCGAAATGGTAGAGAAAGTGAATCCTCACGTAAAGACTGGAGTATGAAACACCGCAAAGCCGCCGTCCTTTCATCTTCATTACCGTGACGCTGGACATGCTGGAGCTCGGGTTGATCGCGCCGGTCCTGCCGAAGCTCGTCCTCAACTTCCTCGGCGGCGATGCACCGAAGGCGGCGAAGATGTTAGGGATTTTCGGAACAGTCTGGGCCTTGATGCAATTTATCTTCTCGCCGGTGCCCGGCATGTTGTCGGACCGCTTTTGAGCGGCGGCCCGTAAAGCGACGGAGGAGGTTTCCTCTCGAACGTTTTTTGCTTCCCAATCGCCGCGGTGGCAGCTATACGAGCATCGTAGCAGGCCCCCATGCCTACAATTATTTCACACTCCCCGGCCGAGCTTGCCACCGCTGTGGCCCGCTCCAGGTCCTGCGCTGATTCTGCTTATGCCGGGAAGAGCCGGTTTCACTCGCGGCTCGCCCAAATCAAGAGGCTGTTGGCCTGCGTGCTTTTGTTCTTCACTCTGTCACCTTATGCCTCTGGCGGCAGCGGACGCTACGACTCCAGCACTCACACCTGGAACATCATCGTCAGCTTGAGTTGGGAAGCGACCCCTCAACAAATCAGCGACGTCCAGCAGCGTTTCACTCAAGCGAGTGAACTTTTGTTCGACGTCACGGATGGCGCGATGCGGTTCGGAAAGGTCACCATTTTCGATGGCGGCGTGGGAAAAGAGTTCTCGGACGTCGATATAACGCTGGGCGCTGGCACGGCCAATGCGCCCAGCGGGCCCGGTATCTTTGGGGTCTCGTTTCATCTTTTCACCGACGACGATATCTATCCTGCCCCGGGCGACCCGGAAGCCGACACCTGGCAGACTGTCGTGCACGAGTTCTGCCATTACGCGTTGAATGTGAAGGACGAATATTCCGGGAGCGGCGCGACTCCGGAATGTGTGGTGCCGACACCTTCCACGGCCTGCATCATGGACAACTACAAGATTGCCGCGTACGAGGACGCCAGCGAGCTTTGCTGGAGCGGCAACCACGATCCCGATGCCGACACGAATCAACAGATCATTCACGGCCAGTCGTGTTGGACGCGCTTCGCCCAGCTCTATCCCTCGATCACCGCGCCGGCCGGCGGTCCGACCGAGGCGGCGCCGGCGGGATTTGTTGCTCCGACCTTCGAATACTTCGACGAACCGCGTGCGCGCGTAGTCCTGGTTCTGGATACGTCCGGGAGCATGAACGGGCCCGGCGGGGTGAGCCCGGGCGTCTCGCGGCTCAACGATCTGCGGAACTTCTCGTCGCAATTCATCGATCTGATGGGTCTCGGAGATGTGGAGCTTGGCATTGTGACTTACGCCTCCGACGCGGTTCCGGTTCAACCCGCGACGCTTCTCGCCAATGCGGGCGTTGTCACCACCTCCAAAGGCAACTTGCCTGGCAGCGCGAGCGGACAAACGAGCATCGGCCGGGGAATGATCGCCGGACGCGATCTGCTCACCGCGTCTCCTGCGCCGGGACCGCTGATCATGATCCTGATGACCGATGGCTATCATAATCATCCTCCGGGCGACGCGTCGTTCGAACCGCTCGCGGTGGTCCCCAGCCTGGTGGCGCAGGATATCCGGGTTCACACCATTGGAGTCGGGGATTCCACCAATGAGGATTTGCTCCGCCAGATCGCCGACCAAACGGGTGCGATGTTTTGGAAGGCTAACAACTCGTTCGAACTGGAGCCGATCCTTTCCACTCTCGGTGCGGTGGTGCGGGGCGGGTCGGTGCTGGACTCCGCGCAACAGCAGTTGTTGCCGCCGGGTGAGATTCACGTTTCGACGAATTGGAGCAAAGACCCCAAACCGACCCAGGACTTAACCGCGTTTCCCGCCGCCGCGCGGACCAAGACGCCGAAACTCAAGGAGACGCTGCGGGGTGTTTGGGTGGAGAACGGGAACCAGGAAACGGCGTTCAATCTCGGCTGGTCTTCGGAGCAGGCGGCCCTCGAGTTGGCCCTGAAGTCTCCCAGCGGCCAGGTCATCACGCCATCGGCCGTGAGCTCCGGCAGCGTCCAAGGAGTGCGAATCGCCACAGGCACGCGATATTTTTCCTATGTTGTCACTGGCGCGGAGGCCGGATGGTGGGGGATCGCCGTGTTGCCGCGCAATAATCCCAATGGGACCAGTTATGCCGTTCAGCCGACGGTTTTGAACCTGGCCGTTCGAGGTTATGCGGACGTCGAGCTCTTGACGGAGGCTGGAGCGCCAGTGATTCGAATAGTGGGAATGCCGCGCGATGGCATCGGTCTGACCAATGTGGCGGTGTCGGCGGTTCTAACAGATCCCTCCGGCGGGACGCGCTTTCTCCCGATGTTCGACGACGGCAATGTCACTCACGGAGATGACCTGCCCGGCGATGGCGTCTACGCTGCCCGCGTCAGCAGCCTCGCGGCCAGCGGGAATGGCATTTATCACTTCGAAGTGAGCTTTGACGCCGATCCCGCCACGGCGCGAGTTGTTCGCGGCGAGGAACCACCTCCAGCAGTGGACAATCGCACCCTCTATTCCGTGCGGAAATTCCATCGCAGTTTCCCAGTGGATGTCGCCGTGGGCGCCTTTCCCGGGAATCCCGCCGATAAGGATGGCGACGGTATCTCCGATGCAGAAGAGGGCGGCGGCGATGCAGACGGAGACGGAGTGCCCAATGACCGGGATCTGGACTCCGACGGCGACGATCACGCCGACCGTGAGGAAGGCACGAAGGATCTTGATTGTGACGGAGTGCCAAATTTCCTGGACACCGATTCGGATGGAGACGGCGTGCACGACGCGCAAGATCCGGATCCATATCAAAACAACGGCTGTAGCGAGCGCAATCCGTGCAAAAACCTCCTTTGCTGGTGGGCGGCGATCCTTGGGCTCTTTATCGGTCTTCTCCTCGGCTTGCTCCTTTGCTGCTGGAGACGCTGGAATCGGGTTCCGGTCAAGGCGGGAGCGGCTTAGCTCGATCTCGTTGATGCTCGGATCTGCCAGGGTGCTCGCAGCCGCACTGGCCACGATTTCGCTTGGCTCTTGCTTCCAGTGTGCGCGGAACGATCAATCCGACGACAAGAGATTCGCAACTGAGCCCAGGTTGCGCGATGCCCCAACTAGCCGGGCCTGGTTCATTTTGTACTCGTTTCAAGGCGGACCAGCGCGCTTCGTTTCGATCGGCCCGGATTCTGAAGTCCTTTATGTCGAGGCAACGAGTCCGAACTTCGAAGTCGCGTCGGTGGTCGCAGTGCGGCGCGGCGCGTTGCCTCGCGAGATGCTGGAAAGAGTGAGCGAGGTGCAGCGGGTTTTGGACAAGATGGACCCGAACGCGGTCAACTCGCTTCGCTCCGGGGAGGCGATCGAAAACGCTGGTCTTTTCGTGGATATCGCTGCGTGCGGGGGTGACGCGGGCAGGAGTTATTCCGGGCTGCTCCTGGAAGCAATGCCGGCTCCCGCCGCCGAATCGCTTCGCCAAGCCGTCGCGGGTGCGGAAAAGTTGGCGCCTCGCGCGCCCCTCTCCTTGATGCGCATCATGCCCTTGGATTCAGAGCGCGCGAAACAGATCCGCAACGATCCGCGCCGATTCTACACGTTCGTCCCAGTCGCAGCGGGTCTCATCGAGTCATCGCCGCAACTCAGAGCAGCCCTGCAGTGCCCCGGTCTGGTGGTCGAAGCAGACGAAGGAGAGGATAGCCTTCTCCGAGAATGGCTGCGGCAGTCGAATCCAAGGCAGTTGGGACAGACGTTGTTTTTGAGCTTGGAGAGAAAAGATTTCCAAGTCCATTTTCAGCCGCTTCCAAAATCGAAGTGATCTTGGGTTCATTCGTTCGGGCGCCTAACGCCGACCGAAGGTATCCTTCCAGCCTTCATCTCCCGGCATCGGGCACGAACGGAGCCGCGCTGAAATCGCAGGCTTTATTAATCTCGATCAGTGAACGAACTGTGTGGGAGCTCGACCGAAGAAACAAGCCGCCAGGCCAGGTCGTGCAGGAGAAAGAATCGTGAGACCACGCAAAGCTGCCGTCCTATTCATCTTCATTACGGTGACGCTGGACATGCTGGCGCTCGGTTTGATCGCGCCGGTCCTGCCGAAACTGGTGCTCAACTTTCTCGGCGGCGACGCCCCGAATGCGGCCAAGATGTTTGGCATTTTCGGAACGGTCTGGGCTTTGATGCAATTCATCTTCTCGCCGGTGCTCGGCGTGTTGTCGGACCGCTTTGGCCGGCGGCCGGTGATCCTTCTCTCGAACCTTGGCCTCGGCCTCGATTACATCGTCATGGCGCTCGCGCCTACGCTCGGCTGGCTTTTCGTCGGGCGCGTCATATCGGGAATCACCGCGGCCAGTATCTCGACCGGCACGGCCTATGTCTCGGATGTGGTCGCTCCCGAAGAACGCGCGGGCGCTTTCGGAATGATCGGTGCGGCGTTTGGAGTCGGGTTCGTCCTGGGACCGGCGCTGGGCGGTTTGCTCGGAAATTCCGATCCACGCCTGCCCTTCTGGGTGGCGGGCGGGTTGAGTCTGGCAAATGCGCTCTATGGATACCTGGTTCTGCCGGAATCGTTGCCACAAGAAAAACGCCAGGCCTTTACTTTGCGGCGCGCGAACCCGGTGGGCGCGCTCATCCTGCTGCGGTCGCACCCGGAATTGTTCCGGCTCGCGACGATTCAATTCATCGGTTATGTCGCGCACGAAGTTTTTAACGTCTGGGCGCTCTACACGATTTTTCGCTACGCCTGGAAGGAAGGAATGATCGGACTGTCGCTCGCGCTGGTGGGCGCGTGTTCCATTGTCATTTCGGCGGGCCTGGTGAAGCCGATCATTGCGCGCCTGGGCGAAAGGCGGACGCTCTATGTCGGACAATTTTTCGGCGCCCTCGGAATGGTCCTGGCCGGCCTGGCGCGAACTACCGGGTTTTTCTTTCTCTCGATTCCGGTGATGATGCTCTGGACGATATCGAGTCCGGCGGCGCAGGGAATGATGACGCGGCGGGTGAGCGAGTCGGAGCAGGGGGAACTGCAAGGGGCGATCAACAGCCTGGCCAGCCTCGCCTGGATTATCGGCCCCGGATTGTTCACGTTTACCTTCGCCTATTTCATCGACCAGGAGCACGGATGGAACCTGCCGGGCGCACCCTGGTATCTCGGAGGATTGCTTTTGTTTGTCGCCATGGCTCTGGCCACGAGAATCCCTCGCCTGCCGGCTGGGCAGGCGCCGATCGAATTGGCTACCCAGCCAACCTTGGACGTGCATTAAGTGGTCCAGGCTTGCCGGACCGCAGAGCCGCAATTACTCAAGTCGGCAGAGTCACGAATTATGGAACGAGATCTTACGGAAGGCGCCGGGTTGGAGGGAAACCTCGAGATGACGCTGCGCAGCTGGGTCGAGCGTTATCAGCGGGAGATCGTCTTCGAGCAGGTCCGGTATCGGGGCGTGGCCGCGTGGAAAAACGTGCTCGATCTCTGGGTCCTTCAGGAAATCATTTGGGAAACGGGAGTCGATACCGTCATCGAAATCGGGGCGAGACACGGCGGCACCACCCTGTGGCTCTCGGATGTTCTGGCGAATTTTCGCGGGCCGAACGGGAGAGTCATTTCGATCGACCTGGAACGGCCCGGCGTCGCTCTGCCGGAAAATGTGCAATTCATTTGTGGCGACAGCATTGCGGCGGCCACTGTTTCGACGGCAACAGATCTTTGTGCCGGACGTAAAACCATGGTGATCGCTGATGGCGATCATGCGGCTGAACACGTCCTCGCCGAAATGCGGCTCTACGGACCGCTTATCTCGGAGGGATGTTACTTTGTGGCCGAGGACGGCATCGTCGACGTCATGGACTGGAAGTCCTACACGCCGGGTCCAGCGGTGGCGGCGCAACAATTCGTCGCCGAAACGGACGAGTTCGTCATCGACCGCTCGCGCGAAAAATTCCTGCTCACCTACGCCCCGAACGGTTTTCTCAAGCGCGTCCGGCGTCACAATTTAGAGAGCGCGTAGGCTTCCAGGACGTCCGAATGTTCATCGCCTGCGCATCAATCACGGTCGCGCTGGGGTTTGTGGTTTATTGGCTGCGCCGGACTTTCGTCGCCAACATTGCCCTGGCTCTGCTGACCGTGACTTTGTGCCTGACTCTTCTGGAAGGGTACTTCCGTTTCTTCTACAGCAAGAGCGACGGCTTCGGCCGCATCTCGAGGAATTTCGCGGCCCGCTATTATCAGCTCGACCAGTACGGCCTTCGGGCCTCGAATCTTCCGTTGTCCAAGGCCGGGAAGAACATCGTCGTTCTCGGAGATTCTTTTGTCTTCGGAGCAGGGCTGAAGTCTCCGTCTGAACGTTTCTCCGCCCGACTCGCGACCCAGTACCCGCAATATCACGTCGTCAATATTGGTTTACCCGGATGGGACACCCGGACGGAAATTGAACAGGCCGGCAAGTATCTCGGCGCAGGGGATGCCGCCGTTTCCTTGGTAATTCTGGCCTACTTTTTCAACGACATTGAGGAAGATGCCAGCGCCGCCGATCGCGCTCGCCTGGTCCCGGCGGTGACGGCGGCGAAAGAGACCGCGCTCGATCGCAGCCTGCAATGGCTCTCCGACTACAGCCGTTTTGTGGAATTCGTCTACTTTCGCATCGGTTACCCGCGCCTGGTCGGCGACCGCCTCGCGCAAATTGAGATGTTTTACCACGACCCCCAGATCATGGAGCAGCACATCGCCAGCCTGGAACGGTTGCGCGGGCTGGTCGCGGAGCGCTCCAACGCTCAACTTCTCGTGGTCGTCCTGCCATTCCTGCACAGTGAGGAATGGCTGAATAAAACTTCGTTGTATAGCAGCTTTACGCACGCCCTGGACGAACACGCCTTTGCCCACATCGACATGCAGCCAGAGTTTGCGAAATACGGCGTCGCGCGTCTTTGGGTAAATCGATTCGACAGCCACACGAACACTTTCGCGAACGAGCTGATGGCCAAGGCGATTATCAACTATCTCAATCTCCACCCGGACGCACTCGAACGGGAGGGGCGGACGCCATCACCATGAACGTCCCAGGACGAGAAATCATTGGAACATCGGAGAAGAATGGCCGATCAAAAAACATGCCGAGCTGCAATGGCTTTAGCCTGGCCAGACGCTGGACGACGGTCCTCTTCACAATTGGGGCCTGGCTGATCCTGTCGAATCACTGCGCTTTGGGGCTGGGTGAATCGGCGGAGACCGATTCGGAATCAGGCGGATGTCCGATGCATTCGACGCCAGCGAAAGGGAATCCGGCCAAGAATATTCCATGCTGCAAAGATTTGCGTGCCGTGGCTTCTCTTGCGGTCAAAAATTTCGCGGCGGTGGCGAGCCAATTGGTCGGCGTGCAGGATTATGTGGCGGCGGTTCTCACGTCGCCGCGCGGGGCGGCGCAGTTGCTCGCCCTGGACACCGGGCCGCCGCCCTCGCTTAGTTTTGCCGAATCGATTCTTCAGCGGAGCCTTTTGGCTCACGCGCCTCCCGCTCGTTTTCCTCGGCTGTAGGGGCAGGCGTCTCGCCTGCGTTTGATTGACCGTCCCGAGAGCGTCGGGGCCTCTACACGACCGAGCCTTGGCGGCGACTTAATCGGTTGCCTCATCACGCGGCGCGCACTGCCTGCCGCAGACATCACTCAATTTTTACAACTACAAGATGAAGAAACTAATTTTACTAAACCTCACCGCGATCGTGATTTTGGCGGCAACGGCCAGCTTCGCGGAATCGACCGCATTGAAATACACCTGCCCGATGCATCCGGAGATTGCGATGGATCAGGCCGGGGAATGTCCGAAGTGCGGGATGAAGCTGGTGGCGAAAAAGCCCGACCAGCAGGAGAAACATCCAACTCCGAAAGCTTTCGCGAGCGAGGCGTCCAACTCGGAGAAGCAGATGGTGATGGCGTCTTCGGTAAATCTCGCGGAACCGATGAGCCGCGAGAGTTCAGGCTCGAGCTGGGTGCCGGATTCCACGCCGATGTACGGACGGATGTTCATGTTCGGCGACGATATGCTGATGCTGCATGGCGGCGCTTTTCCGCGCTACACGAATGCCAACACGCTCCGCGGCGACGATCGGATCGATGCGCCGAATTGGTTCATGGGCATGTATTCGCATCCGCTCGGGGAAAGCGCGCAGATCGGATTTCGCGCGATGATGAGTTTGGATCTGCTCACGGAACGCGGGAGCGGGTATCCGCTCTTGTTTCAGACCGGCGAAACGTGGAATGGCGAAGCGTTGCACGACCGGCAACATCCCCACGATTTGTTCGACGAGATCTCGATCAGCTATTCGCAAAAGTTCGGCCATGATTTTTCCGCCTATCTTTATGTCGGTTATCCGGGCGAACCGGCGCTGGGGCCGCCGGCCTTCATGCATCGGACCTCCGCCATGGACAATCCCGACGCGCCGATCAGCCATCACTGGCAGGACTCGACGCACATTACCTTCGGTGTCGTCACGCTTGGGGCTGTCTGGCGCGACCTGAAAATTGAAGGGAGCACATTTACGGGGCGGGAGCCGGACGAGGTGCGTTACGATTTCGACGATCCAAAACTTGATTCGTTCAGCGGCCGGATTTCCTGGAATCCAAGCAGGAACCTCGCGCTGCAAGTTTCGCACGGCTATCTCCGGAGCCCCGAAGAGCTGGAGCCCGATGTCAACCAGCACCGCACCACGGCGTCGCTCATATATAATAGGCCGCTCGGTCCCGATGCAAACTGGTCGAACTCGTTTGTCTGGGGACAGAATCGGGGCAGCGGTGGCGGCAAGACGCAGTCGTTTCTGCTCGAGTCAAACTACCAGCGGGGACGCAATACATTTTACGGCCGCTTTGAGCGCGTCGAAAAGCCGGGCCATGAGCTCGTGCTCGATGAGATCGATCACGAGCGCATCTTCCCGATCAAGGCGTTGACGGTTGGATACGTCCGCGACTTGACGCACGGGAAGGGAATCGATGTTGGACTGGGGGGGCAGGTCACAATCCATGACGTGCCCGAGGGATTGGATCGATATTATGGGGACGACGTCCCGTTCTCGTTTCAGGTCTTTCTCCGCATCCGCCCGTCGCTCATGAGCGATCATGGCATGACGCACAACGAGATGACGTCGGACGTGAAGTAGCAGATCGCTGCGGCTCGGGATGACCGCGGGACCCTTCCTAAATTCGCACGCGTCGATCAGCGACTAAACGCGCTGGCCAGCAGCGGCAACGCGACGGCCAGATGAGTCTGGTCGGTGAGCGTCTCTGTGGTAGCAGGAATAAAGTGGCCGGCGCGGATAAAAGAACGGGCGATGTCGATAAGGCGGATGAGTCCGTCAAGCTCAAGCGGATACCGGCTGAGAAGCGTATCTTCGTCGAAGCCGCGCCGAAGAAGGGCGCTTCGGTCGGCGGCAGGGTGAGGGAGTCCGAGCGTTTGCATGGCGCGGGATGCCAAGTCGGCGTAGCCGACTCCGCTCGCGTGCATTCCATCGATGCTCATGTAGCCGCCCGCGATCAAAGTGCCTTTGAAGATTTGAGGGAAATTGGGTCTGCCGTCGAGGTAGCGGTTATCGATCAGCTGATTTCCTGTCAGTTTAAGGCGGCGTTTTGCGTCGAGGGAGTTTTTGAAGTCCAACCCCTCAAGTGATTCATAGGCATCGAGGAATTTGAGCCGCGCCTCGGTGCCGGCGGATTTGGCTGAGGCCCGCACCACCTTCTCAATCTGGCGATTTGTTTCACGAATCATCCCATCCATTTCCGCGACGCGAGTCCCAGGGAGCGTGCGGGAAACAGGCAGGATGCGCGGCTCATAAAATGGCGCATAGCCGTTGACTCGCTGGCTCGAGGTGGGGTGGAGCGCGGCGACCGCACCGACCTTGGGCAGCAAAACCACCAGGATGTTCTTAACTGACGCAGGCAAGCCCGCCAGTCGATCAGCGACCTTTTTCCACTGCCCGAAATAGTCGAGACCATCGTGATCTCCTTGGGTGACGCTGGGCTGATCCTTAGCCTCAAATCCAAAGGGAAACAGACCGGCGTTGTGCCCGATATGCACCAGCAACGTTTCAGGCTGCCGCTTTTCCACCCAGTCGAGGGGTGAGAAATCCATGTATTCGGATTTCTGCTGCGGATTAAGGACGAAGCGCGCGTTGACGGGGAGGTGGAGATCTCCTGCTCGCGCGATGAAGTTGCCATGGCTGCCGGCAACTAGTTTGTTGACTTCGTCATTGGCACTGGCGGAGGTCAGCGAATAGAGGTGATGGACCCGGGCGCCGGCTACGGCGACATTATCAAGAGCTTCGAATTTCGAACCACCCGGCTGCTGTTGCCAGCGGGCGAAGTTCATGCGGATACGTTCCGGGAGGCCGGCGAAGGCCAGGTTGGCGGGCGAGAGGAAAACGGGATCAAGTCGCCGGACCTCTTCTTCGATATCGAACAAGACGGGGTCGTGGTGATCTGGTGCCGCGAAGTCCCATCCCTGAGCCTGAGCGATCCGAGCGGGCCAGGATTGAGCGCAAAAGGAAGCTCTGACGGAGAGGTGACGGCAACCCTGTGGCAGGGAGTCGCCAACGGCCATGAGTTTTGGGTTTAGGCGTGGGATAGGCATGATCGTGAAGGGAATTGAGGGTGGACTCGGTTACGCGGGCCGCTCGAGAATTATCTCATGGCGGCGGGGGCTTGTTGCGAGGCTATCGGGAGCAAGCTGGAGTTGGCAAGAGACAAAAAAACATGCCGCGCTGGCGCCGCAGCGCGCAGGGGCGATCACGGAATGAGTAGCGAACTGCCAGGCGTTTTTCGTCTGAACAAAGCTTGTGACCTTCATTCCTTCCGCGCAGATTGACCCCGCATGAAATCTAGATTTCCGCTGGGCTGTCTTCTGTTCCTGGGCGCGATTGTGGCTGCGACTTATGCTTCCGCCGCTGGAGCCGCTGAAAAGCGCAACATCGCCGAGAAGGACCTGTTCGATTTCGTTTGGATCGGCGATGCGCAGGCCTCGCCGGACGGTGCCCGCGTCGCCTTCGTTCGTGTGACCGTGAATGAGAAGAAAGAGGGCTACAACACCTCGATCTGGGCCGTTTCCACCGCCGGCAACGAAGGGCCTCATCGGCTCACGAGCGGCGAACGCGATTCGGCGCCGCGCTGGTCGCCCGACGGAAAGTATCTGGTCTTCACGCGCGTGACCGAGAAGGATGGCAAACCGGACTCGCCGCAGCTTTTCATGCTCTCCATGGCGGGCGGCGATGCGTTTTCCTTTACGAATCTACCGAAAGAGGCGGGCGACCCGAGATGGTCGCCGGATGGAAAGACGATTTCGTTTACCAGCACAGCCAACCCCGAGGATTTGGCGAAGCAGGAAAAGAAAAAACGCCGGGAAGAAGAACTGAAGCAGGAGGCCGCGGTTGAAGCGGCGTCGCCGGGCAAGGATGGCGTGAAGGAAAAACCGAAGGCCGCCGATGCGGCCGCGAAGCAGGCGGAAACGGAAGCCGAGCGCGAAAGCGACATTCATGTCGTGACGCGGGCGGTCTATCGTGGGGATGACGAGGGCTATTACGATTTCAAGCGGCCGCAACATATCTGGGTCGTGCCGGCGCCCCGGAGCGCCGACGAAAAAGTGCAGCCGAAACAACTGACGAGCGGCCGGTTCGACGAAGGCGGCGCGATCTGGTCAAAGGACGGGTCGCAGATTTATTTCGCTTCGCTTCATAACGACGAGCCGTACTACGATCGGCCGAAGACGGAGCTTTATTCCGTTCCGGCGAGCGGGGGCGAGCCTGCGAAACTGACCACGATCGACATGGACACGGGCGGTTTTGGCCTCAGCCCAGATGGAAAACAGATCGCGTTCATCGCCTCGGCGACGGAACCGGTCAACTCCTACACCCAACCCGATCTCTGGGTGATCGACCTGATGAAAGACGCCAAGCCGCGGAATCTCACCGGGGCCTTCGATTTTGATGTCGGGGCCAGTGTGTTCGGAGACCAGGGCGCCCCTCGGGCCGGAGGCGGCAATGTTCCGATCTGGTCGCCGGACGGCAAGAGCATCGTCGAGAACTTTGCCCGGGAGGGCCAAACGAATCTTGGCTCGTTCGATGTCGCGACAGGAGCCATGACCGAAATCACGAAAGGGAACCAGGCCGTCGTGCGGTTTCGCGCCGCGCCCGACACGTCAAAGCTGGTTTATTTTCTCTCTACCGCGACGAAAATCGGCGATTTGTTCTGGCTCGATCGCGTTAGCGGGGAAGCGCGCCAGCTGACGCACGCGAACGATGAGTTGTTCGACCGGCTCAATCTGACGGAGCCGGAAGAGGTCCGCTACAAAAGCTTCGATGGAAAGAACATCCAGGCCTGGCTGCAAAAGCCTCCCGGGTTCGATGCGACCAAAAAGTATCCGCTCATTCTGAATATCCATGGCGGCCCGCACGCGGCCTATGGATACATTTTCGAGCACGAGTTCCAATGGATGGCGGCGAAGGGTTACGTCGTCCTCTACCCGAATCCGCGCGGGAGCACGAGTTACGGCCAGGATTTTGGAAACGTGATCCAATTCCATTATCCGGGGGACGATTACAAGGACCTGATGCTCGGCGTGGATGAAGCGATCAGAAAGGGGTATGTCGACCCGAAAAAACTCGGCGTGACTGGCGGCAGCGGCGGCGGGTTGCTGACGAACTGGGTGATCGGCCACACGGATCGATTCGCGGCCGCGGTCGCGCAACGCGATATCGCGAGCTGGACCGATTGGTGGTACACGGCCGACTTTACTCTCTTCCAGTCGACCTGGTTTAAAGCACCGCCATTTCAAGACCCGGAAGATTTCAAAGCCCGTTCGCCGATCACATACATCAACGACGTGAAGACGCCGTCGATGTTCATCCTGGGCGAGAACGACTCCCGCACTCCACCGAGCGCGGGCGGCGAGCAGATGTTTCGGGCGTTGAAGTTCCGTAAGATTCCGGCGGTGATGGTGAAGTTTCCCAACGAAACGCACGAGCTGTCGCGGTCCGGCGGGCCGTGGCACCGCGTGGAACGCCTTCAGCACCTCGTGGGTTGGTTCGATCGCTGGTTGATGGGAATGGCGAAGCCGGAATACGACGTTGCGCCGGATGGAGCCGTTCCCGTGAAACCAAACGCCCCGCCGAAACCGAAGCCGTGAGCTGAAGTTGTCTTGTCGAACTCTCCCAGCAATGCAGAATAGGCGCGATGCGAATTCACCGGCAAAATTATCATGACATCGAGCGTATCATTGAGTTCGATTTCGTGCGGGCGACCGAGGCCGCGGCCCTGAACTCGTTGCCGTGGCTGGGGCGCGGCGAAAAGGAGAAGGCCGATGCGGCGGCGTGCGATGCGCTTCGCGGAATGTTCGATCTCATGAATATCTGCGGCGAAGTCGTGATCGGCGAGGGAATCAAGGACGACGCGCCGGGCATTTTCAAAGGCGAACAACTTGGGACCTGGGTGCCCGGTTCGCCGCCGTTCGATATCGCGCTCGACCCGATCGACGGCACGACCAACATCTCGAAAGGCGCTCCCAATTCGATCAGTTGCATCGCGGCGGCGAGCCCGGAGGAAGGAGTGAAGGTGGCGCTGCGCGACATTCCGTCATTCTATATGATGAAGCTGGCCTACGGGCCGCGCGTCTTGCAGCACATGAAGATCAGCGGGATCGACATGCTCAAGCTGGAAAGCCCGATCGAGGAAACGCTGCTCGTCGTCGCGCAGGCATTGAACAAACGCGTCCAGGATGTGGTAGTGACAATGCTCGATCGGCCGCGGCACCAGGAGATCGTGTCCGAAATTCGCAGAGTAGGAGCGTCGTTGCGCCTGATCAGCGATGGCGATATCGCCGCGGCCATGGCGCCCGCCATCACCGACAGCGGCATCGACCTTTATCTCGGGATTGGGGGAGCGCCGGAGGCCGTGTTGGCCGCGGCGGGAATCAAGTGCCTCGGCGGCGACATGCAATGCGCGATGTGGCCGCGGGACGAGAAGGAACGCAAGAGTCTCATCGCCGACGGCCATGAAGCCGATCTTGGGCGCGTCTTTTTTGCCGACGATCTCGCGAACGGCAAGAACATCATTTTTTGCGCCACTGGAATTAGCGATAGCGCCCTTCTGCGGGGCGTAAAGTCGCAGGGCGCCACGGCGATCACCTATTCAATCCTGATGCGGGCCAAGAGCCGAACGGTGCGGTTCATCCGGGCCTCGCACGACCTGCAAAACAAGACCATCCGGCTCCGCTCGGATAATCGGGAACATCGCATTTAGTCGATCCCGAAGAGCCGAAATCGAACGCCAATCTTAGCCAGACATCTCTCCTCGACATCCCGCAAATCGTTTGCTCAAATGACTCACAACTTCGCCTTATGAAACTGGTACCCAAAACCGAGCTGGCGCCAGAAAATGGCTGTATCATCGACACGAAATGGAAAGTGGGCCCGTTGAGCTACCATGCCTGCGCGAGTGAAATCGGGCAGGAACATACGGTGCACAACTCCCCGATGCCGGAGCTCGTGATCTTCGACCACGTCGGCTTTAAGGGCGCCGCCTGCCGCACCAATCTCAGTTTCCATTTTCTGGGCGATTTTTGGAACGACCGGATCAGTTCCCTTATTATCGTGAGCGGTGTCTGGCGGTTTTATCGCGATGAATATTACAAGGGTGATTCGTGGGACCTGGGCCCCGGATTCTATGAATGCTTCTTCAAAGACAAGGGCCCTGATGATGTCATCAGTTCCTTTCAGGCGATCGCGCTGACCTAAAAGAAGATCGATCCCGGACTTCGAGCCCGTCCGGGTGCCCCGCTATTTTTCTGGTTCCGCGGCGGCGAGCGTGGCCACCGTTTCAGCGCAACCCCAGGAGAGCGTAAAGCCGGAACCGCCGTGGCCGTAATTATGAATGAGCGGGCGACCGTCGCGCAGTTGCGCCCGTTCGACGCGCACGCCTGAGTGGCGAAAGGGGCGAAGACCGACGCGTTCGCCGAGCACTTGCGGTTTCTTGATCCGGAGAACGCGGCTGCATTCAGCCACGATGTTCTCGGTCGCCGACGGGTCGACGGTGCAGTCATCACTCAACTGGTTCGTGCCGCCGAAGACGCAATCCGTAGTCCGCGGAATGGCGTACATGAGAGGAGCATCATTGCAAACGACCGCACTCGGGAGATCGATTTTTGGCACGAGCGCAATCTGGCCGCGGTGCGGTTCGAGATCGGAGTCGGGCACCAGCACCCGGGCGCCGATGCCGGTGCAATTGATGACGAGATCGAACTCGGAGTCGACCTCTTCCAGCTGTGCGAAATATCTATTCGAGCGAATCTCGCCGCCCGCGCCGTCGAAACGCCGCGCCAGGTAATCGAGGTAAATGGGCGTGTCCATGAGGGGCACATTGAGCGCAAAACCGGATGAGAATGCCGGGGGAATTTCAGAAAGGAGCCGCCGCGCACCCAGGGGCGGCGCCCATTCCGGAATCTCAATTTCACCGGCGCGCGAGAATTCACGCAGCTCGATGATCGAAACGCCGCTGCGTTTCTCGCGGGCGAGATCGAACAGCGTCCGATAGGTTTCCAGCGCCCAGGCGATTATCCGCCCGGAAGGCCCGGTATCGTAGGGATACCAAATGGCGGCCGCCGCCGCGGAGGTGGTGCCTGCCCCCATGTGCTCCGCGAAAATAACGGTGCGAGACCCGCGTTCGGCGAAAATCACCGCGCAGGTCAAGCCTGAAACACCCGCCCCAACGACGGCAACGGTTGGCGTCATGTCGAGAGTTTTAAGGCTGATCTTCCCGCTGCCAACCCCGAATTGTAGGGGGTTGGAAACCGGTCCTCTTGGTGCGTGCGATCACGGCAGACTTCAGCTAGACTGCCGTATGGTCGCTCTTTTACGAGACGAGTTGAGTGAGAAAGTCCTCGCCGGGGAACGCATTTCGGCCGCCCAAGCCCTCGAACTTTACACCAGGCCGCTCGAGGCGCTCGGCGCGCTCGCCAATGCCCGCCGCGACCGGGCGAAAGGGGCGAGTTACGACGACCGTGGCCGGGAGATCGTGACTTACATCGTCGATCGCAACATCAATTACACCAACGTTTGCAATGTTTACTGTAAGTTCTGCGCATTTTACCGGACCGAGAAAGACGAAGACCACTACGTCCTGAGCCGCGAGCAACTTGACCAAAAGCTCGACGAACTTTCCGCCGCGGGCGGTGTTCAAATCCTAATGCAAGGCGGACATCATCCGACGCTGTCGTTCGAATGGTATCTCGAATTACTCGGGCACATTCGGGAAAAATACCCGCATATTAATATCCACGGTTTCAGCCCGCCCGAGCTGCAGCATTTCGCCCAGCTCTTCGGCCTGCCGCTGCGGGAGGTGATCTCGCAATTCAAAGAGGCCGGGCTTGGATCGATCCCGGGAGGCGGTGGCGAGATTCTGGTGGATCGCGTGCGGGAACGAATCTCGCCCCTGAAATGCAATTCCGATGCCTGGCTCGAAGTGATGCAGACGGCGCACGAGCTTGGTTTGAAGTCGAGCGCGACCATGATGTTCGGCCATGTCGAAACGATCGAGGATCGCATCGAACATCTGCAGAGGTTGCGCGATCAGCAGGACAAGAGCGGGGGGTTCACGGCGTTCATTTGCTGGACGTTTCAGCCGGCGAACACGGTGCTGAAGGTAGACCGGCAAACGGGCGTTTCGGAATATCTGCGGATGCAGGCGCTCGCCCGCGTTTTCCTGGACAACATTCCCAACATCCAAAGCTCGTGGGTGACGCAAGGACCGGAGATCGGCCAGGTGGCGTTGAAATACGGCGCGAACGACTTCGGATCGGTCATGATGGAGGAAAACGTCGTGAGCAGCGCCGGGACGACGTTTCGCCTGGACGCGGGGCAGATCGAGACCCTGATTCGCGAGGCTGGATATGAACCTCACCGCAGGAATAATTGGTACGAGCTCTTGAATTAGCGCCGACCAGTGCGTTCTTCTTCATCCCGCGCCCTGTAGGCCAGCTAAATCCCGCCTTGACGATACCCACCTTCTTACCCATCAATACCGCCTGCGCCGCGTCGGATACGAATGACGCCCGGGGATTTTACCTTATGAAACAATTTGTCGGTTCGATTCGTCGCCCAGCCGTTTTCCTCCTGCTCGCGATCGCTTTGGCGTTTCTGGGCAGTGTATCGGTGAATGGCCAGAACGCGCCGAACCCGCAGGGGCCGCCCGTCATCCGCTCCATCGAGATCCAATACGTCGGGCCGCAAACGATCTCCAAGGAGCGGGTCATCGCGCAGATTCGCACCAAAGCGGGCCAGGTGTATTCCGAATCTCTGGCGGAAGCGGACATTCGCGCGCTCTACGCCACGGGCGCGGTCCAGAACGTCAGGATTTTCGCCGAACCCGAAGGCGACGGCGTAAAGGTGATGGTCGTCCTCCAGACGCGTTCGCTCGTCAATGAAATCGAAATTGTCGGGGCCGAGAAGATCAGCGCGAAGAAACTGCGCAAGAACATCGACCTGAAGATCAACGGGCCGCTCAATGAAGAGGAGCTGGAAAAAGGACGGCAAAAGATCGTCGACACCTACCAGGGCAAGGGCTTCACGAACATCGACGTCAAGTTTCATGTCGAGACCAATGAAGAGCATGGAACCTCCCGCGTGATCTACACGATCACGGAAGGAGCCAAGGGTTCCATCAGCGGAATCCGTTTCGAAGGGAACACCAAGTTTTCTGACAAAGTCCTGCGCAAGCAGATGAAGACCAAGGGCAAGACGTTGTATTCGTTCCTCGACAAATCCGGGCGGCTCGATGAGACGCAACTGGAGCAGGACGTCAATGCCGTCCGGGAATGGTACCAGGATCACGGCTACATCGACGTCGAGGTCAAAGAGGTCCGGCGGGAGCGGAACAAGGGCAAGATGACCCTCGTGGTCGTGCTGGTGGAAGGAGCGCAATATCACGTCGGCAAGTTGACGATCATCGGCGCGAAAATCGCGAGCGAGCAGAAGGTGCGGGCCCTTTTGAAAATGAAGGAGGGCAGCGTTTACTCGCCAAAACAGATCCGCGATGATTCGAAGAAAGTCGCCGATGCGTATGGGAGCGGTGGCTACGTGGATTTGCAAATCGTGCCGCAGGGAGTGCCGGCCGGTCACACCGTCATCGACGTCAAATATACGATTGAGGAGGGCAACCCGTCGTTCGTCCAAAGAATCAACATTGTCGGAAATACCCGCACCAAAGATAAAGTGATCCGGCGCGAGGTCTTGATCGCGCCCGGCGACATCTTCAATAGTGTGCGGGTCGAGACGACCAAGAAGCGGCTCGATAATCTCGGTTACTTTTCGAAGGTCGAGACCTACCCGGACGACACCGGAGTGGCCGGCCGGAAGGATCTAATCATTGAGGTCGAGGAGAAACGGACCGGCTCTCTCAACTTCGGCGCCGGCTTTAGCACGATCGACAACCTGGTCGGGTTCGTCGAAGTGACCCAGGGCAATTTTGACTTGATGAATTGGCCGAACTTTACCGGTGCGGGGCAAAAATTTCGGGCGCGCCTTCAGTACGGCACGAGCCGAAAGGATTTTATTCTTTCCCTGACCGAGCCTTATTTCATGGATCGCCGTCTTTCTCTCGGCGGCCAGGTCTTTTACAACGAAGCGGATTATTACAGCGAAATCTACTCACAGCGGTCTTACGGCACGTCGATAGAAGCCCGAAAGGCTGTGGGCATGTTCGCCTCCGTCAGCCTGGTGTATCTGCTGCAGAGGACCGAGCTGTTTAACATTTCTCCCAGCGCCTCGACTGCCCTGCTCCTCGAGGCGGGAGCACAGACGAAAAGTCAGATAACCCCCTCCATTGTCTTCGACACCCGCGACAATCCATTTTTGAGCCGGCGCGGGACGCGGGTGTTCTTCGCTCCCTACGTGGCGGGCGGATTCCTCGGTGGCGAGACGCAAATGTACGGGTTCAGCCTGGAAGCCGCGCATTTCATCCATCTTTGGAAGGATTCGATTCTTCAGATCCAGGGTGCGATCGCATCGGTGGACACCTGGGGTGACGGGCGGGGAATTCCGATTTACGACAAGCTTTTCCTCGGCGGGTCGAATGACTTGCGCGGGTTCGATTTTCACGACGTCAGCCCCAAGGATATCAATGGGGAATCGCTCGGGGGCAAGACGTCGGCGAGGCTGACCGTGGAATACACCGTTCCGATCATCGAAAAGGCGCGAGCGGCCGTCTTTTACGACACCGGCTTCGTGAATTTTCCTTCCTGGGACTGGAGCACAAGTCATGTCGTCTCAGATTTCGGCATCGGGCTGCGCCTCGACTTGCCGATCGGTCCAATTCGAATCGATTACGCCATTCCCCTCCAACACGACATCTATGGGGACGGCGGCAAATTCAACTTTAACGTCGGTTATCAATTTTGAACGAATGTTAGTGGTCGCGGTCTAATCCCTTTCCAGCAAACTCTTTTACCTCTGTTTATGAAAAAACTTCTCCTTCTCGCCCTGACCACCGGTCTGGCATTTCCAATGGCGAGCTTCGCCCAGGGTCCTAAAATCGGCACTGTCGACATGCAGCGCGCCTTCAAAGAATACAACAAAACGAAGGACGCTGAAGCGAAGGTCAACGACGCGAAAAACGCGGCCAAGAAGGAGTTCGACGATCGGACGGAAGGATACAAGAAGGCGCTCGATGAAATCAACAAGCTCAACCAGCAGCTGGATGCGCCCGCGTTAAGCGCGGATGCCAAGGCCCAAAAAGCCAAGGAGCGGGACGAAAAGATCGCGAACATCAAAACCATGGAGCGCGAGATCAATGAATTTCGACAGACTCGCGAGCAACAGCTCCAGCAGCAAGCCATGCGGATGCGGGAAGGCATCGTCAAGGAAATCACCGACGTCGTCCTGGAACGCGTGAAGACAAACGGGATGGAACTGGTCTTCGATAAGTCCGGCCTGAGCCAAAACTTTGTCCCGGTGGTGCTCTATTCCAAGGACAGCGCGGATTTCACCACTGAAATAATCACCGCGCTCAACAAGAAAGCGCCGGCCGCTCCGGAAAAACCGGCCGCTCCCGCCGCTCCCGCGACGAGCCCCGCGAAACCACCTTCCAAACCGTAGAACCACGAGACTCAACCTCTTTTCGAGAGTGAAAAACACGCGGCACCTCCGCGTGTTTTTTGTGCCGATTAATCTCTCGCCTGTGACGCGTGCACTTTCGAACGTGATCGAGGAGACTCGGGAGGATCACGCGTGAGGCCAGGTGTCCGGAACGTCGCGAGCATTTCTGCGCTCGTCTGTTTTTTCGCGTCCGCGGCCTGGGGAGCGAAGTGGGAAACGACCCTGACTTCGTCGTCGCCCCCCAGTTTTCCGGGGCCGCGACCGATGCACGCAAAATACGGCTTCGGTTGGAGCGGGTTTCCGGGCGCGGCCGCTGACGTGCGTTTGACGAAAACGGCCGGCGATCGCCTGCAATTCGAGGGAACGATTCACACGGTCGGACTGGTGCGAGCCCTTTGGAAATTCGACGGCACTCACACCTCGCTGGTGGACGCGGGGACTTTGCATCCCGTCGAAATGAAACAAATTGAAAATGCCCGGAACCAGAAAACCACCACGAATTTGTCGTTCGATTCCACCGGCGTCACCTCCAAGGAAACCGAGACTCCCGGGAAGGGCTCGGGACCGAAAACCCGGCGCTTCGATTGCCCCAATTTGTTTGATTTGTATTCCTCACTGCTCTACCTGAGAAGCCAGCCGCTCCAGGATCGCAGTGTCCAGCGAATCGTCGTCTATCCCGCGACCTCCGCTTATCTGGCCACGGTCACAGCGCTTGGGCGCGAACGGCTGACAGGTCCGTCGGGAACCTACAATGCCATCAAGCTCGATTTGCAGTTGAGCAAGATCGGAAAGACGCGGGAGCTGGAGCCGCACAAGAAGTTCCGCCGTGCCACCGTCTGGATCTCCGACGATTCCGACCGACTCCTGCTCAAAGTGCAGGCACAGATTTTTGTTGGAACCGTCCTCGCCGAACTTCAGTCCGTAGAATTCGACGACGCCCGGTCAAAGTCGCATCCGGACTGACAACGCGACGAAGCCGCTCGCCGCTCGGACCTGAGGCGCGCTTATTCGCTCCCCGGCAAATTCACCGCGAGAGGCGTCTGTTGTTGCCGCAAGACCTCGCGATAACGCATGACTCCGTCGCTGATCGCGGCGGCAATTCGTTCGCGATAATCGCCGGTCGCGAGCTTGTTCAACTCATCGGTGTTCGTAAGGAAACCGCCTTCCACCAGCACGGCGGGATGACGCACATTTGCGATAACAAAGAATTGTTGCTGGGTCGTGCCACGATTCACCGCCTGGGTATGGGTCACCAGGGCCTCCTGGATGAAGGCAGCCAGACTCTGGCTTTGCGCATTCGTCGAGTCGGCAGACGCTTTTTGGAGGAACGGAAACCAGGAGACCGCGCGCGGGGCGTTCGAAATCTGACGTGCGGCGTAATAGGTCTCGACCCCAGTCGCCGCGGGCCTGGTGGCGTCGTCGAAATGAATGCTGATGAACACGCAATTGCGCTGGGCGTTGGCGATCGTGGCGCGATCCGCCAGGGAAAGATAGGTATCGCCGGCGCGGGTGAGCAGGGTGGCGACGCCCTGAAGTTGCAGGAAACGCTCCGCGCGGAGCGCTACATCGAGAGCAAGATCCTTCTCCAGCAGGCCGCCTTTCATTGTTCCAGAATCCTGTCCCCCGTGGCCGGGATCGAGAACGGCGAGCGCAAAGGGGCCTTCGGCCAGAGGCGCTCGAATGTCGGCCTGCGGACTTGATATTGGCGTCAGGAGTTGGAGCCAGGCGAACGACGCAATCATCAAGAGCAGCCCGATCCAGGCAAGGATCGGCCGCCCTCGTCGGCGCTCGCGGTCAGCTCTCCCGAACATGACAGGGACCCTAGTCGCCCAGAGCGGATCGGATGTCGGCCTCGGTTAACGTGCGATATCGGATTGCGCTTTTGTCGTCGCGTTCCAAAACCACCGCTTCGACGCCCGCGGCCCGCAATCGTTCCTTTCGCTCCGCGACGATCTTGTCGCGTCCGGGGAGTTCCTTCACCCCGCCGTCACCCAGGGCCAGATGACCGACCGACCAGGCATCCAAGGCAATCTTCAAGGCCCGTTCAAAAGTTGCTCCGGCGGAGTGTTCGGCTTGGAGGAAGGTCTCCATTAGTTCCGTGGAGCGGCGCGTGCCGCTGATCACACCAAAGTCCTGCCTCGTTTGCGCAAAGGTCGCGTTATTGGTCGCAATGGCCCCGTCGTACTCCAGACGAAGAAACAGATCCATTTCTTGTTTCGGGCCGATCTCCGCGAAAAGCAGGCGCGCCAGGTAGGGCGCGCCATAAACCTGCTCGAACGCCGTTTTCAAGACCGGGCTCAACGAATAGTGCGCCAGCCTCCGCAACGAAACGTCCGCCGCCGAACGGGTGAAGCCCTCGGCGCTGGCCAGCTCTATCGCCGCCATCCGCAAGCGCTCGATATCTCCCGGATGGCCGATCGCACCCAGGGCGATTCGGTCATAAATCTCGAAGAGTTTCTGCCGGTTCCGGCCCAAGGTCAGGAGCAAAATGCCGTCACGATAGCCGACGGCCGCAATGGGACTGCCCGCGGCGAGCTGCGTCTCGACGTATTCCCCGCGATTCGCAATCGCTTCCACCCAACGGTATGGCTCTTCGATCATGCAACGGTTCGTTTGAAGAGCGCGGCGATCCTTTTCTCCGGCAGGGTCGTAATGCCTTCGCGAGATACAATCTTGATGACCGGGAAAATCTTCGCGTTTCGATCCACGCCCCCCGTGGCCGTGTCCGATTCGGCCGCGGTGTCGAGCGCGCGCAACGCCACGGTCACCGCCTCGTCTTCGCCCAGCTTTGCCAGTGGTTTCTTCCCCCAGTTGTTTTCGTAATAAAGAATGCCGCGCACGGCGGGAGACCCGGAGCCGGTGGCGGCGTAGTCGGCCACCTCAAATTGCGCGCCCATGGCGTCATAAAAATAAAGCCGCGCGGAAGGGTCCGCACCAGAATCGTAGGTGGCAAAGATCGGGACGACGATGCCGACGCCTTGCAGGACGAATCCGAAATTGTCCCGCAAGAGTTTTGAAAGCGCGCGCACCTTTCCGTCCACGCTCATCTCCTGCAATTGCGTGCGCCGGAAAAACTGAAAAGAATGTTCGAGCACCCGCGCCATTTCCCAGGCCGTGGCCGGCACTCCGGCGATCGCCATGATCGAATGCCGATCGATCTCAAGCACTTTGTCCGCGCGATCGTAGACGACGGTATTGCCAGATGTGGCCCGACGGTCTCCGGCCACGAGCACTCCGCCTTGAAACTTAAAAGCCAGGATGGTCGTGGCCTGGGTGGGAACCCAATTCGGGTTCGCACTGGAAACCGCGCCCGTCTGCGGCGGCGCCGGCGCCAAAAGTCCGCGGCGACGGAGCAAGGCCGGAAAGTCTTCGCTCGCTCCAGAGAGAATCTGGTCGAGCCGCGGGGCGCCTGGTTCCATCACTGGCCCGTTCGCTGGCGATAACGTTTGGACTGATTGGGGTCCACCTTGCGCATCTTCTTGAGAAGATCCCGGGTATCGGGTCGCGAGATATCGGGGGAGCGGGGGCCGTCGCCGTCTCCCTGCTTCGGTCCCCAGGGAAGCGGGGGCTTTTGGATGCGCTCAGGCATGGAAAAAGGCTAAAAGATAAATCAACGAAAGGCAAGCTGGCCGGCCGTTCTGGGCGTCCGGCGGAGGCGCGGTGGGAGCGCGCGGACTTGCCACCCTCTTTCCTCTCTGCCAAGGTGGGCTCCATGAAGCGCGTCGCCCTGTACTCCTCCTCTCTGCTGGTCGCGGCGCTGATTTGCCTGGACGCTTCCGCCCAGGCCCCCTCGGGAGATAAGTCGGAGGCGGCCCTGATCGAGGCCTTGTCGAAAAAAATCGATCTGCAAAACGCGAAGATCGATGCGCTTTCCCAGCAAATTCTAAAACTCGAGCAACACGTTTCCGCTATTCGACCGGGCGTGATAATTGGCGAGACACCGGCGCCGGCGCCGGTCACGACCGAGGCCCCCAAGCCGCCTCAAACGGGCAATAGCCATGTCGTCGCAAAGGGGGAGACGCTGACGTCCATCGCCAAAATGCACAAGGTGAGCGTGGAAGAGTTGCAGAAATTCAATCATATCGAGAACGATCGAAAACTGCAGATCGGCCAGACGATCATGATCCCGACGTCAACCACGGGCTCCTCGCCGGCGCCGTCTTCGCCCAACGGCTAAAGGGAGCGATCCTGCGCTCCGGGAGTTAAATCGAAATGGCTGCGGAAGATCACGTTTACACGCTGGGAATCGAAGAGGAATTTGCGATCGTCGATCCCGAGACGCGGGAATTGCGGTCGCACATCCAGGAAATTCTCGAAGGCGGCAAGATCACGCTCAAGGAGCAGATCAAACCGGAGATGCACCAATCGGTCGTTGAGCTCGGCACCGAGATTTGCCAATCGATTGCCGATGCGCGCCATCACGTGGTCGACCTGCGCAGCAAGCTGTGCCACCTCGCCAGCGCCAGCGGTTTGAAGATCGCGTCTGTCGGCACGCATCCCTTTTCGCATTGGCACGAGCAGCTCATCACGGAAGGCGAGCGTTACGAAACGATCGTCAAGGACATGGGGCTGCTGGCCCGGGCCAACCTCATTTTTGGATTGCACGTCCACGTTGGGATTCCCGAGCGCGAGACTGCGATCCAGGTGATGAATCAGATACGTTATTTTTTGCCCCACATTTATGCCCTCTCGGTCAATTCGCCGTTCTGGGTTGGACGCAATACCGGCTTGAAAGGGTATCGCCTGAAAGTGTTTGAGCGTTTTCCGCGCACCGGCATTCCGGATGCGTTCGAGAGCCTTTCCGAGTACGAGGACTACTGCAAACTGCTCGTCAAAACCGGCTGCGTCGACAACGCCAAGAAGATCTGGTGGGACATCCGCCTTCATCCTTTTTTTGATACGCTGGAGTTGCGCGTCTGCGACGCCCAGTCGCGCGTCGAAGATACCCTGGCGATCGCGGCCCTGGTCCAGGCGATCGTGGCCAAGCTCTACAAATTGCTCCGCCAGAATATTACTTTCCGGGTTTATCGCCGGCGGTTGCTGGACGAGAATCGCTGGCGCGCCATTCGCTACGGGCTGGACGGGAGGTTGATCGACTTCGGCCGAGAAAGAGAGGTCGAAACCCGCAGCCTGATCAACGAGCTCCTCGAGTTTGTTTCCACAGAAGTGGCGGATCTCGGCAGCCAGCGGGAGATGGCCCATATCGAACGAATCATGCGCGAAGGGACGGGTGCAGATCGACAGCTCGCCGCTTGGGAAATGCGCCACGACATGAAGGACGTGGTCGATCAAATTGTGCGGGAAACTTACGAAGGCCTGAATGAGGCCGCGTCCTGCGCCTGAGTTGCCGCGCCGGCTTCCTGCACGTAAATCTAACGTTTCAATCTATGCCCGACCGCATCCACACCATCGCCCTCGATCCGGAACTCCAACCCGGTGCGCGCAACGCCATTCGCGTTTGCCTGCGTCTCAAACCGGAAGAGCGCATCACGATCATTACCGACGAGGTCTCGCGGGAAATTGCCGCAGCGTTGCAAAAGGAAGTGGAAGAAGTCGGCGCGGAACATTCGGTCTTCGTCCTCGAAGAATATGCCGAGCGTCCCATGGCAGACATGCCGGAGATCGTTCTGGAAGATCTGGCGTTGTCGCAGGTCAGTATTTTTTGTGCGCAATCGCAACGCGGCGAGCTCCGTTCGCGCATGCAGATGAGCAGCATCGTGAACCGACAGCGCATTCGTCACGGCCACATGGTCAACATCACGCGCCAGATCATGCTGGAAGGAATGCGCGCCGATTTTCGCGCGATCGACGCGCTCAGTCAGCGGTTGATCGAGCGTGCGCGCGTGACCCAACGCATCAAGTGCCGCACGCCGGCCGGCACCGATTACGAGGGCGAATTTTCGCCATCGCTCAAGTGGCTGAAGACCAGCGGCATTATCACCCCGGACAAGTGGGGCAACCTGCCCGGGGGCGAGATTTTCACCTCACCGTTTAATTCCAGAGGCGTCTTCGTCGTTGACGGCGTGGTCGGCGATTATCTCTGCCAAAAGTATGGCGACATCCAGGAGACGCCGCTCACGATCGAAGTGGAGGACAACCGAATTCGCGCGCTGCGGTGTGAGAACAAAGAGCTGCTGGAGGAATTTCGCGCCTACACGAGCACCGACGAGAACAGCAATCGCGTCGGCGAGTTCGCGGTCGGGACGAATACCGCCTGCACCCATGTGATCGGCAACATTTTGCAGGATGAAAAGATCCCGGGCATTCACATCGCCTTCGGCCATCCCTACGCCGAACACACTGGCCAGACCTGGCTGTCGAAAACGCACATCGATTGCGTCGGCCGTGACTTCGATATCTGGTTCGACGGTGAGCAGGTGATGGAGCGCGGAAGGTTTCTCCTCTGATCGATGGACCCGGAGCTGCGCGCGCGTTTTAACGCTGATTTCACGCCTGACAAATACGCAACGCTTTTGCGTTGCGTGAATGAAACAGAAAAGTGGCCGGCGGATTTTCGGGTTTCGGAGACGCCGATCTTTTTGACCGGCGCTTTCACCGACGAGATTACCAACGCCGCGACGACCATCATGGATCGGGTTCGGACTCCGGAATTCACCCGCCACGCCGCGGACGCCATTCCGGCCGGCTTGGAAGTGCCCCATGAGACGGCCCATCCGAATTTTCTCGCGATCGACTTTGGCGTTTGTGAAATCGACGGGCGATTGACGCCGCGACTGATCGAGCTCCAGGCGTTTCCCAGCCTCTACGCCTTCCAGTTATTTTTCCTCGGATGCCTGCGCAACGCTTATCCGGCGATACCCCGCAATTGGACGTCATCCTTCGGAGGACTGAAAGACGAGGCCTACCTCGAGTTGTTGCGCAGCGTGATCGTCGGGGACTCAAATCCCGAGAGCGTTATCCTGCTGGAGATCGAACCCGAGAAACAAAAGACCCGGATCGATTTCGCCTGCACCGACACGCTCCTGGGCGTCCGGCCGGTTTGCCTGACGAAGATTCGTAAACGCGGGAATCAGCTTTTTTACGAGCGCGACGGGCGCGAAGTGCGGATCGAGCGTATTTACAATCGCGTCATTTTTGATGAGCTCATTCGACGGCCGGACCTCAACCCGCCGTTTCGATTTCAGGATGAGCTGGACGTAAAATGGGTCGGGCACCCGAACTGGTATTTCCGGATCAGCAAACATTCACTGCCGTTTCTGAAAACGGAACACACCGCGCCCGCATTTTTTGCCGACGAATTCCCCCAGAGTGAATCGCTCGATGATTACGTGCTCAAGCCTCTCTATTCCTTTGCCGGATTGGGCGTGGATATGGACCCGACGCGGGAAAAACTCCGCGCCCTGGAAAAGCCCCATGAATGGATTTTGCAGAAGAAAGTAACGTACGCGGAATTCGTCCCCACCATTGATGGCCGAAAATCAAAAGCAGAAATCCGGATGATGTTTATCTGGCCGGATGGCCGCGAACCGGTGCTGGTGAACAATCTGGTGCGGATGAGTCAGGGCAAGATGATGGGGGTCGACTTCAATAAGGAGAAAACCTGGGTCGGCTCGAACATCGCCCTGCACGCGTCCTAGCGACTGGTTATTGCTTCAATTCTTCGTTCGTCTCCGCGAATGCCTTGACCGCGAATTCCAAATCTTCGCGGGAGTGCGCGGCCGAGACCTGGGTGCGAACGCGGGCGGTTCCGTGCGGCACCACGGGATAGAAAAAACCGATCACGTAAACGCCTTTCTCCAGCATCCGGGCCGCAAACTTTTGGGAGAGCGCGGCGTCGCCCAGCATGATCGGGACAATCGAGTGCGTGCCCGGTTTGATCGTTAGGCCGCGTTCCGTCAGAGCGGCGCGGAAGAACTTCGTGTTCTCCTCCAATTTGTCTCGCAGCTCGGTCGAAGCGGTCAACAACTCCAGCGCTTTGATTGATGCTGCCACGATCGGGGGCGCCACGGTGTTGGAAAAAAGATAGGGCCGCGAACGCTGGCGGAGCAGTTCAATGATCCTCTTCCGTCCGCTGGTAAAGCCGCCACTCGCGCCACCGAGAGCTTTCCCGAGAGTGCCCGTAATAATATCGATCTTCCCCATGACGCCGCGATATTCGTGCGTGCCGCGTCCTGTCTTGCCGAGAAAGCCGGACGCGTGCGCATCGTCAATCATCGTCAGGGCCTGGTATTTTTCGGCCAGCTCGCAGATCGCGCCCAATTCGGCGATTGTTCCATCCATCGAGAAACAGCCATCGGTTGCGATCAGGCGAACCCGCGCCCCACTGGCCTCGCGCAACTTCCCTTCGAGGTCGGCCATGTCGTTGTGTTTGTAACGAAAGCGCTGCGCTTTGCAGAGGCGGACGCCATCAATGATCGACGCGTGATTCAATTCGTCGGAGATAACGGCGTCCTCGGCGCCGAGCAGCGTCTCAAACAAACCGCCGTTGGCGTCGAAGGCCGAGGGATAGAGAATCGTGTCCTCGGTCCCGAGAAATTTCGTGAGCGATCCTTCGAGATCCTTATGAATATCCTGCGTGCCACAAATGAAGCGGACGCTCGCCAGCCCGAAACCGTGTGTGTCGAGCGCTTCTTTCGCGGCGGCGATCAGGGCGGGATGATCGGCCAGGCCGAGATAATTGTTCGCGCACATGTTGAGAACACGGCGCCCTCCGGTGATTTCGATCCGCGCGTCCTGCGGGCTGGTGATGATTCGTTCGGTTTTGTAGAGACCTTGCGATCTGATTTCCGCGAGCGTGTTGGCGAGCTGTTTATCGAATTCCGCGAACATGCCGAACCTTCGAGCAAAGTGAGCGCGATGCAAAAGAGTTCGAGTAAACGGGTGGCATGCGAACGGCTCCTTGTCGGCCCCGGGAGCTTCGCTCAAAATGACGACGACCTTGCATGTAGTTGTTTCAGGGGATCGATCCGCTAAAAAATACTCTTGCAGGGGGTTGTGAATAACTGTTAATAACTTTTTCCCATGCGTACCCGGGAGTATTTTTCTCTTCTCTGTGTCGCGGTCGGCGCGTTGGTTCTGACCGCTTGCGAAACCACTTCAACCAGGACGACACACACGTCGCCGCTGCCGAAATACGAAACGCCGCTGGTAAAGCGGGATTTCCAAAATGTCCGCACGACGGCGTACACGCACACCGAATCGGATCACCGGCAGTTTACCAATCACAATGCGCTGGGCGGGCGGCTCCAGGCTGCGAGCGGCGCGATCCGCCGGGCGGAATACACTCCGCGCGCAGTGCCGGTGAGCGGGGACGATCAATCGGATTATCGGCGCGCTTCCTACAATTCCGCGTCGACTCAGCCATTTTCGTTGGAGCCGAGGCGAACGACGAAAGTAGTGAAAACCAAGCACGGGAAGAAGAAGGTAGTTGTCGTGACGAAGCCGCAGATTGGCAGCGCGGCGGCAGACTGGTCGCGCTGGCCGGCCGGAACTGTTTTCCGCCTTCTTTCTACCGGGCAGGTTTATAAGATTGATGACTATGGCTGGGCTCTCGCGGGCCGCAACACGATCGATCTCTATATGCCGACTCGGAGCGCCATGAATTCGTGGGGCGCACGCGAAGAGGGGATTCAGATTCTGCGCTGGGGTAATCCAAACGAGAGCCTGCGCCTTCTTCAGGCGCACCAAAGCTATCGGCATATCCGCCGCATGGTCCTGGAACTCCAGGGCCAGGAGGCCGCGGCGGCGAGTTTGGAATAGGTCGCCTCCGTTGGGAGGGACGGCGCGCTGCGCTGTCCGAGGGCTGGATCAATGCGCCGCGCTACCTTTGCGGTATCGCTCTTTGTTACGCGGCCCAATCGAGAACGATTTTTCCCGATTTCCCAGACTTCATTAGCTGGAAGCCTTCCTCAAACTCCTGGTAGGGAAAGCGGTGAGTGATGACGGGCGAAATATCGAGTCCGCTCTGAATGAGCGCGGTCATCTTGTACCAAGTCTCGAACATCTCGCGGCCGTAAATTCCCTTGATCGTCAGGCCGTGGAAAACGACCAGGTTCCAGTCGATCGCGGCGCTGCCGGGCATGATGCCGAGCATCGCGATTCGGCCGCCATTCACCATCACGTCCAGCATATCGGTGAAGGCTTTCGGATTGCCGGACATCTCGAGGCCAACGTCGAATCCTTCGCGCATGTCGAGTTCCTTCATGGCGTCGTGCAGATCGCGCTCGCGCACGTCGATCGCCAGGGTCGCTCCCATTCGGCGAGCGAGATCGAGCCGGTACGGGTTCACGTCGGTAATGACCACTTTGCGGGCGCCGGCCATCTTGGCGATCGGCACGGCCATGCAGCCGATCGGGCCCGCGCCCGTGATGAGCACATCCTCACCGACCAGGTCGAAAGCCAGGGCGGTATGGACGGCGTTGCCGAGCGGATCGGAACAGGAAATTATGTCGAGGGGAATCGTTGGATCGCAGCGCCAGAGATTTGTGCTCGGCACCGAGACAAATTCCGCAAAACCACCCGGTCGATTGACGCCGATCCCTTTCGTATTCGGACAGAGGTGCCGCCGGCCGGCCAGGCAGTTCCGGCAGTGACCACAAACGATGTGTCCTTCCGTTGTGACCGTTTCTCCCTCCTTGAAATCGCGGACGGCGCTGCCGACGCGATCGATTACGCCCACGAATTCATGTCCGATAACCATCGGAACCGGGATCGTTTTCTGCGCCCAGGCATCCCAGTTATATATATGTACGTCGGTCCCGCAGATCGAAGCCTTCTGGACGCGGATGAGGACATCGTTAGGCCCGACCTCGGGCACGGCGACTTCTTCCAACCCAAGTCCGGGCTCCGGTTGGCGTTTTACGAGCGCCTGCATGGTTTTGCTCACGGGGTTGAAAATAGATGAGTGGGGGATTGGCGCAATCCTGTTCTGCCTTCTGAGCTTGCCTTTGCTGGGATCATTTCGGATTGTGCCGAGAATGGCTGAGACGCTCGAGCGCGTCGCCGCACCCAAACCGTCGACCGCGCGCTCTGTTTTTGTATTTCGTTTCGCCAGCACGCTTGTCCTCTGGTCGATCGCGCTGGGCATCATCTTTTCCGGCTACGAGTACGCGTTTTTCGCCCTGATCGGAACGCTCGGGCTTCTCTCGCTCTGGGAGTTTTACGGCATGCTGGATCACAAGGGCCTGCCGAATTTCAAGATCACTGCCATGCTCTGCGGCGCCGTGATGTTGTGCGGCAGTTTCTATTATTTCTCCAAGATCGGTCCGGGCCATTCCTACGACTTCGAGATGGCGGTCCTCCTTTTCTTCCTGCTGACCGTTTTCACGCGCCAGATGTTTAGCGGTCTGCGGGATGACGCACCGCTGCGGACGATGGCTTACACGATTTTCGGGCTGCTTTACGTGCTTTGGCTCTACAACTTCATCACCAAGATCGTCTACGTGGTTCCGCGCTCACCGACCGGCGCCGTGACAGGGCAATTCTATGTTCTTTATCTGGTCGCCATCACCAAGTTCAGCGACATGGGCGCGTATCTCACCGGCAGTTTGATCGGCCGTCATCAATTGATCCCGCACATCAGCCCGAAGAAAACCTGGGAAGGCTTTTTTGGGGCGCTCGCGTTCTCGCTCCTCGCGAGCTGGGGGATGTTCAAGCTGATGCCCGTTCATCTTTCGGTGCTGAACTGGACGCACGCGACGGTGTTGGGTTTGCTTCTGGGGTTCGCCGCGGTCATCGGCGATCTCGCAGAGTCGATCATTAAGCGGAGCACCGGCGTGAAGGATTCGGGGAACCTGCTCCCTGGGATTGGCGGTGCGCTCGATCTGGTTGACAGCCTGCTCTTCACCGCGCCGCTGCTTTTCTTTTACCTGCGTCTTGTCATTCGCTTGCCCTAGACAGGGGAAGCAGGAACGATTGCTTTCTAGATGAGACGAAAACGCGTTGTCGTTCTCGGCGCAACCGGTTCGATCGGTGAAAGCGCGCTGAAAGTGGCCCACGACATCCCGGAAAGGATGGAGATCGTGGGCCTCGCCGCGAACAGCAACGCGAAAAAATTAGCGGCGCAGGCGAATGCTGTTCGGCCGAAAGCGGTTTGCCTGGTGGATGAATCGAGGATCGAGGAACTGCGCAGTTTGCTCGAATACGAGCCCCAAATTTTCGCGGGCGAAGCCGGCTTGATCGAAATCGCTTGTCTCGACGATGCGGAAATGGTGCTGGTGGCAGTCGTGGGGACCGGGGGGCTGCGGCCCGCGTTGGGGGCGATTGAGGCGGGGAAGGATCTGGCGGTGGCGAGTAAGGAGATTTTGGTGATGGCGGGGGAGATCGTGATGCGGGAAGCGGCGGCCAAGGGGGTCATGGTTCTGCCGGTCGATAGCGAGCATAACGCGATTTTTCAGTGCCTCGATTCTCAGAAGAAACGTCCAACGCCCAATGAAGAGTTGAGAAGATTGATCCTGACCGCGTCGGGCGGACCGTTTCGGGAAACGCCGGCGAGCGAATTTGAAGCGATCACCCTCGAGCGGGCGCTAAGGCACCCGACGTGGAACATGGGACCGAAGATCACGATCGATTCCGCCACGCTTTTCAACAAAGGCCTCGAAATGATCGAGGCCCACTGGCTTTTTGGCGTGGAAATGAAACGGGTGGAAGTGGTGATTCACCCGCAGAGCATCGTGCACTCGATGGTGGAATTCGCGGACGGATCGGTTCTGGCGCAGCTCAGTCATTCGGACATGTGTTTCCCGATTCAGTACGCGGTGACGTGGCCGGAACGGGTCCCGAACTCCCTCCCGCCGCTCGATTTCGGGAAGTTGCGCCAACTCGATTTCGCCACGCCGCGTTACGAAGACTTTCCGGCGCTGAACCTGGCGCGGCGCGCGGGGGAAGAGGGGGGCACGCTCCCGGCCGTCTTGAATGCGAGTAATGAGGTCGCGGCGGCGGCGTTTCTCGCCGGGCAGATTTCCTTTCCGCGAATCTGGCGGACGGTGGAGGAAGTGATGAATCGTCACACCTCCGTTGCGAAGCCGACGCTCGATGCAATATTGCGGGCCGACCAATGGGCCCGCACCGAAGCGAGCTCGCTGGTTGCGGCCGTCCGGCAGACTTAAACGAGCACCCGCAAATGTTATCTAAGGTCCTTCACGTCTTCTTCATTGCCCTCGAGGTCGTGGTCCTCTTTAACCTGTTGATCGTCGTCCACGAGCTGGGCCATTTCCTGGCGGCGCGCTGGCGCGGGCTCTATATCGAAAAATTTGGGATTTGGTTCGGCAAACCCCTGTGGAAGAAGGCGATCAACGGCGTGCAATACTCGTTAGGCTCGATCCCGTTTGGCGGCTTCGTCGCGCTCCCGCAACTCGCTCCCATGGACGTCATCGAAGGCAAGGCCGATGTGGACCGGGCGCGTCTTCCGAAAATTTCCGCGCTCGACAAGATTATCGTCGCCGTCGCCGGGCCTCTGTTCAGTTTGCTCCTGGCGTTGTTTTTCGCCTGTGTGGTTTGGGCCGTCGGTCATCCCGTGAGCGAATCGGACCTGACGACGGTGATCGGCTACGTGGAAACGGATTCGCCCGCGGCTCAAGCCGGCCTAATGGCTGGAGATAAGATTCTGGAAGTCGACGGCCGGCGCGTTACGCGCTTTTTGGGAATGAACGACAGTGTGGTTTGGGCTGTGGTGCGGAGCGAAGGCCCGGTCATCCCGTTCAAGGTCGAGCGGGAGGGCAAGATCGTGAGTGTCGACGTGGTGCCGAAGATCGCGGAAACGAGCGGCTGGAGGCGGAAGAGCACGCGGCAGGTGATGATTGCGCCCGCGGTAACGCCATTGATTGGAGAAGTGGAGAAGGATTCACCCGCGGCCAGGGCCGGGTTGAAACCGGGCGATATCATCACGGCCATGAACGGCGCCCGTATTTTCAACAACGCCGCTCTGGTCGGGCAGATCGAGAAACATCCCCAGGACGAGCTGACTCTCGACCTGCGCCGCGGCACCGAAGAACTTCAATTCAAAATGCGGCCGGAGCTGCGTGACGTGGACGGCACAAAAAAGCTAATAATCGGGATTCGTTGGGACGGAAGCGGACGGCTCTCGCTCTCGCATCCCGACCCGGTCGAACAGGTTTATCACAGCATCACCAGCACGCTCCAGACGCTCGGCGCCGTCGCTTCACCCGGCTCGGACGTGAAACTTCAGCATATGAGCGGGCCGATCATGATCGTGCGCATTTACTATATGCTCTTTGAAAGCGAGAACGGCTGGAAACTCGCGCTCTGGTTCAGCGTCATCCTGAACGTCAATCTGGCGATATTGAACATGCTCCCGATTCCCGTGCTGGATGGTGGACACATTGTCCTGGCCATGATCGAAGGAGCGCGCCGGAAGCCGGTGAACATGAAGGTCCTGGAGTGGATCCAGACGGCCTGCGCGACGCTCATCATCGGCTACATGCTCTATATTAGCTTTTTCGATATCGGGGATTTGCTTGGGAAAAACGGCGACCAGAAATCTTCCAAGGTGGACGCGCCCGCCTCGACAACAGCAACGCCGGCTCCGTAAGGCTTCTTGGAAATCTCAGTGCGTCGCGCCTGAGTTGCATGTAAATTCTGGCCATGAATTCAGCCATGACCACCACCGCTTTTACGTTGGACGGCTATCGCGTGGTGAAGAGCTTCGGAGTCGTTCGCGGGATAATCGTGCGTTCGCGTTCCATCTTCGGGACGATCGGGGCGGGGCTGCAAACTCTGGTCGGGGGCAACATCTCGATCTTCACGGATCTCTGCGAGCAGACACGGCAGGACGCTTTGGAACGAATGCTGGAACATGCGCGGGGCCTGGGGGCGAACGCCGTGATCGGTTTGCGCTATGACGCCACGGAAATCATGCAGGGCGTGACGGAGGTTTTGTGTTACGGAACTGCCGTGCTCGTCGAGCCGGTGGCGAATGCGTGATGCAACCCTGCGCGTCCTTTTTCGCTTCTCAACGCCGCGCCACCCGCGAGGTGATGATCGGCCGCGTTGGCGTCGGGGGATCGAATCCCATCCGCGTCCAGTCGATGATCACTTGCGACACGATGGACACCGAGGCGTCGATCGCGCAAACGCTGGAGCTGGCGGCGGCGGGCTGCGAAATCGTCCGGATCACCGCGCCGACAGTGAAAGACTCGGCGAACCTCGAACATATCGTGCGCGGTTTGCGCGAACGGGGCTGCGACGTGCCGATCGTAGCCGACATTCATTTCAAACCCGAAGCCGCCATGGAAGCAGCGAAGTGGGTGGAAAAGGTCCGGATTAACCCGGGGAACTACGCCGACTCGAAGAAGTTTAAGATCGTCGAGTACACGGACGAGCAGTACGCGGCGGAGCTGGAGCGGATCCGGGAGCGCTTCACTCCTCTCGTTAGGCTGGGCCGGGAGCGCGGCATCGCGATGCGGATCGGGACAAACCACGGCTCGCTCTCCGATCGCATCATGAACCGCTACGGCGACACGCCGCTCGGGATGGTCGAAAGCGCGCTCGAGTTCGCCAGAATTGCGCGGGATCTCGATTACCACGCGTTCGTTTTTTCCATGAAGTCGAGCAATCCCAAAGTCATGATCAACGCCTACCGGTTGCTCGTGGCGCGGCTCCGCGAGGAAGGAGACGATTGGAATTACCCGATTCATCTCGGCGTGACGGAAGCGGGTGAGGGGGAGGACGCGCGGATCAAGAGTGCCATCGGAATCGGCTCGCTCTTGCACGATGGAATTGGAGACACGATCCGTGTTTCGCTCACGGAAGACAGCGTCCACGAAATACCGGTCGCGCGGGCACTGATTGAAATCGCAAACCGGATGGTGGAAGCCGGAAAGGTCGAGGTTGGTGCAACGACCGTCTCGTTCAATCCTTTCGAGTACGAACGGCGGGGATCGGCGACGCTCGAGCGCAACGGCATCAAATTGGGTGGGGAAGAATTGATGCGAGTCGTGGTCCCTCAATCGAACTTTGATCGGGTCGCGCACAAACTGGACCGCCTGGGCGATTACCAGCCTGAGATCGTTTATGAAAAGGCGGGGATCGTCGAAGTCGATCCGCGCGATGACGCGGCGGTGGCGCGCTTGAATGAATCGGCGAATCCGGAATTGGTCACGGTGCGGGACGATGTCCCATTGCCGGCCATCACCGCATTTCGATTGCTGGCGGCGAGAATCGCGCCGCATCATCCGATTCTTCTGAAGGATGAATTAAGGTGGAAGAAGGACGAAGGGCGCGAATTTCTTTCCACGCTGCTGACGGCGGCGACTAATATCGGCGCGCTGCTCTGCGATGGAATCGGCGACGCCGTTCTCGTCCAGGGCGAGGAGGCTCCGGGGCAGGCTTTGCGTTTGAGCTACAACATTCTGCAGGCAGCGGGCTCGCGAATTTTCAAGACCGACTACGTGGCGTGTCCTTCCTGCGGCCGGACATTGTTTAATCTGCAAACCACCACCGCGCGCATCAAGGCGGCGACCTCGCATCTGAAAGGCGTGAAGATTGCGATCATGGGATGCATTGTGAATGGCCCGGGCGAGATGGCCGATGCGGACTTCGGCTACGTGGGCGGCGCGCCGGGGAAGGTGAACCTTTACGTCGGCAAGACGGCGGTGAAATTCAATATCCCCGAGGCGGACGCGGTCGATCGCCTGCAGGATTTGATCCGCGAACATGGCAAGTGGGTGGAACCGGCAGGCGCTGCGCCGGTGTTGGTTTAGGTCTCGCCGCTGTCTTCGTGTGAAAGCTCTTCGAATATTATCCGGCCAAATCCGGTCTAAATACGAACTAAGGAAAACTACTATGAAATACAAACTTGCTCTTCTTTTGGCGGTGCTCCTGTGCGGAGGAGCCATGGTGCCCACGTCTTCACAGGCGATCGGGGTTTCGATTTACGTCGGCGATCGCCCGTATTACAACCATGGACCCTGGTACTGGAATAACGGGGTGCGCTGGTATTGGTCCCCTGGTTATTGGGCCTGGCGCCATCATCATCGCGTCTGGATTCCGGGCCATTACGCGCCTCGGCACAATCGGCATCATCGGCATTGGTAGGCGCTTTCAAACTTCGTTGTATGAAAATCTGAGGACCGCGCCGCATGGAAGTCCCGTGCGGCGCGTCGCCTTTTTAGTGGTTGCTCGCTCCCCACCAGCGATGTAACCATGGAGGCTGTCCGACCGAAACCCGCAGTTATTCTCTTTTCTATGAAAACAATCCTTACTGTAATTTTGCTGGCGTGCGCTTTTTGCGGAGGAGCCTGTTCCCGCTCGGATAAACAACCGGACAACGCGCAAACGACCCCCAACGCAAATTTGAAGTCCGATGCCGAACGCCTCCAATTGGCGACAGCCAAGGCCGCGGAAGAAAGAAAGAAAGCGCAAGCGCAGGAATCCCCCGCGCCCAGCGCCGCGCAGCCCTAAGCCCTCGACTCTGTTCCAGAGTCTCGCCACGTGACTGCACAAATGCCGCTAGCGCCACGTCCCTCCGGCGCGGTATTAAAAACCTATTAAGAACGAAAAAAACACCCGCCGATTCGCTTCCGTGCGATCCATCAGAGGACGTTCAACCATCAAAAATATTTAGTTGACGCCTTTCCCCGGGATTTCATACGCTGCGCCCCCGGCTAAAATTTAGACCGACCACCACACATTAGAGAAAACTAGTCATGAAAAAAAAGTCCGCCTCTCGCTCCGCCTTCTTTAACCCGCGTTTCTTAATCAGTTTCGCTTTTTGCGCCATCGGCGTTTTCCTCACGCTGCTGGCTTTTGCCCTCTATCCAGGCGCGACGGCCCTGGCCCGGCAAGATAAACCGGACGTGGCTGCTCAGAGCGATGTCCTCTCGCTGCAAGGCAGGCTGACGAACGAGTCTAACCTTCCGCCACTCTCGGTAATCGACATGAGCAGCATGCCGGACAACGGCCATGTCGACATGGCTGCACTGGATATTCACCCGGCGCCCGCTCCACTCCCTCTTCGCCATATTTCCGGAGGGCCCGCTCCGGATGGTGCCGCAGTCGGCACCTCGAACGCTTTTCTCGGCATAACGACTGAGATCGTCAACCAAAGCACGACTAACGCCTTCGGGACCCTCGCCTCCGGTTTTACCCCTGCAGAGAGCGTGCAGTTCTGGCTCAACGGCGTGCTCGCGGGAACCTTTGCCGCCAGTGCGAACGGCACGGTCGCCGTCGGAATTAATACCGGTGCGGGTTTTGGTTTCATCACCGTGGACGAAATCGGCGTGACGAGTGGAAAACAGGTCGGCGGAGTCACCCAGGTCGCTCCGACCGGTCCTTATGTGCCGGGCATGAGCGCGGCGCCGCACTCCATCAATACCTCGACGGCGGCCGCCCCGCTCTTGCTCTACGGATGGGGCTATCCGGCGGCTGCAACGGTGAACCTCTACCGAAACAATGTCGCGATTGGGACTGCGACGACGAGCGCTGCCGGGCGGTACTTCGTCAGCATCACTCCTGCGAATAACGGGAACACGGCAGCCGTTTACAGCTCCGACCTCACCGGCGTGGCGGGAAGCATGGCTGCGACAACCGTCGACGAGCGCAGCGATGCCGGTCCTCCGCCGTTCGGAGATCAAAACACAGCCCGAGCATTTCTCGATCGCTCCGGACTCAATGCCACCAGTGGCGGATCCGTCGCGATCGTTGGCGAGGGATTCCAGGTTGGCGAAACCGTTACCATCTCCGGTTGCGCCGCTGGATCTTCGGCGGCCGACGCCAATGGCTCTTTCGGTTCGTTTCTCGCTTTCGCCCCAGGGGCGGGCGCCTCGACGTGCACCCTCACGGGTGGAACGAGCGGACGGGTCGCGCGGGCTGCCGTTCTCTTGCACGCGAACGTCACGAACGTGCGCGGCCTGATCGTCAGGCCTGCGTTGGTGAATCCTGGCGGCAACGTTACTGTTCTGGCCACCAAGCTGCCGGCCAGCGATACCGGACAGATCTTCCTCGATGGCGTTTCGCAAGGCACTCAGGCCACGAATGCTTCGGGCAACGGTTCGTTCACTTTCCCGAAACCAACACCTCCGGCCCCGGGCAGCACCCCGCCAGTCTCAAACATTGTTCACGAAGTGGGATGGGTGGCGAACAACGGCGCCGGCGACGCGCAAGCTGCGGTCCTTCTTCTTGCTCCGGCAGGTGTGGCTTCACCCACACCATCGCCAACCGCGTCCGCGACCGTAACCCCTCCCCCTGTTACGCCGACTGCAACTCCCACAGCTTCAAGTCCCGGTTCACCGACACCTACTCCCTCGGCCTCGGCCTCAGCAACACCTTGCGGTAGCGCGACGGTCACATTTACGAACTCAGCCGCGATCACGATCAATGACGCGGGCGTGGCCGCCCCTTATCCGAGCACCATCGCGGTGGCCGGCCTAAGTAACCCAGTCACCCAAGTGACCGTGACCATCAATGGATTTAACCACACCTTCCCGTCCGACGTGGACATGATGGTAGTGGGTCCGGGAGGACAGAAGTTCATCCTGGTTTCCGATGTGATCGGTGGAACCGACGCGGTTGCAGTCAACTGGACCTTTGACGACACGGCCGCGGCCTTCATCGGCTCGACTGGCACGCCGGCATCCGGCACCTTTAAGCCGACCAACTACACCACCTGCCAGGATCCGTTTGCGGCCCCAGCTCCGGCTGGACCATATCTGACTCCGGGCGGAATCGGAACACCGTGCGGCACCGACACCCTCGCTGCCTTCAACGGTGTCAACCCGAACGGGAACTGGAGTCTGTATGTGGTGGACGATCTCGGTGCCGACGTGGGCAATATCTCCGGTGGATGGAGTGTGAGCATCTCGACAGCTAGCGCGGGTTGCCCGAGCGCAACGCCGAGCCCAACGGCAAGTCCGGGGACACCGAGCCCGACGCCGTCGTGCCCGCCGACTATTACTCAGTCGAGCACGCAAACGATCACACCGCTCAACTCGGTCTCGTGCAACAACGGCACGGGCCACACCGACAACAGCTACTGGAGAGCGTTTAACATGAGCTCCTTCGTTGGCTCGAACGTTTACAACGTGACCTCGGTCTCGTTCGGGATCGAACAAGCGACGGGAGCGGGCGGCACCCAATCTGTGACGGTGCGACTGCATACGAGCAACCAGCCGTTCCCGACCGGGTTCCCTGGTTCGCTGACCCAGATTGCGACGACCACGATCAACGTGCCGGACAGCGCCTCGAACACGATCTTCACCGTGCCGATCGCGGCGGCGGTGCCGGCGAACGCGCAACTGGTGATGGAAGTGTTTACGCCGGACGGAACGGTTGCGGGCAACCTGCTCTTCATGGGTTCGAACGCGGATCCGGAAAGCGGCCCGAGCTATCTGAGCGCGGCTGCCTGCGGAATCACGACCCCGACGACAACGGCGGCGATTGGCTTCCCGAACATGCACCTCGTGTTCAACATCAACGGCACTTGCACCGGCGGACCGACCCCGACACCGGGAACACCTACCCCGACCTCGACCATTCCACCACCTTCAGCCACACCATCCGCGACCGCGACTCCGTGCGCTGGTGGCACTGATGTGATTGTGGATGGGACCTTTGAGGCTGGCACTCCGTGGACGGGATGGACAGTCCAGAGCTCGACCAACTTCGGCACACCGATGTGTGATACGGGTTGCGGCACGGGCGGTGGCACGGCCGGTGGTTTCGGCGGGTCCGTTAACTGGGCCTGGTTTGGCGGCACTGCCTCGGCCGAGACAGCGACAGCGGGACAAAGTGTGGTCATCGCCTCGGGCGGCTCGGCCTCGCTGACGTTCCAGCTGTGGATCGGCGCGGTTAACGCTCCATTCACCGACGTGCTCAATGTGCGGGTGGACGGCGCGATCGTGGCGAGCTTCGTCGAACCGGCGGTAGTCGAGCCTGGTTACACCATGCGCACGGTGAATCTGAACGCCTTCGCTAATGGAGCCTCACACGCGATCCTGTTTGAGTATATCGGACCCGGAGGCGCGGTGAGTAACTTCAGTGTCGACAACGTGACTCTCATCTCGGGCGGCGCCTGCCCCTCGGCCACGCCATCCATTCCGCCTTCGGCGACTCCGTCACCGTCGGTTTGTCCGCCATCCTGGTCGGCTGGTCCTAACTTCCCGGCTGTCGCGGTCCTGCGCGCACCGGGCACCTACTTCCCAGCCAACGGACGCTTCTACTCCATCGGTGGTCGCAGCTCTGATTTGGCTGGCTCGGACTTCACCAACCCATTCGAGTATAACCCTGGCACCAATGCCTGGACCACCAAGCCCTCCACTTTGCCCGATGGCCAGGTGAACAACATGGCTTGCGGTGTCCTCACCGTCAGTGGCGTTGACCAGATCTACTGCGTGGGCGGTTCCCAGGCCACGATCGTGGGGAACGCATCGCGGGTCTTTAGTTACAATCCAGCGACCGACACCTTCACGGTGCTAGCGGCTGGCGACAACTGGCCGGGAAGCCAGGCGGGCGCATTCCTGCCGGGCGGATTCGCTGTATCGGGGAACAAGCTCTACATAATCGGGAGCTTCAACGCCAACTCGACGCCGCCGGTTGTGACCGCGCAGGTGTGGCAGTTCGATCCGACTGCGGGAGTGGGCTCCAAGTGGCTGGCCCGGGCTGATTTCCCAGTGGCGCGCGGCTATGTGCCGGCGGCTGCCATCGGCGGCTTCATCTACACAGCGGGCGGCGCGAACCTGGATCCAGGTGGTCTGCTCATCGACACGACCGAGTCCTTCAAGTACGACCCGGTGGCCAATACCTGGTCCACGATTACGAGCATTCCGAGAGCGACCGGGGAAACCCGCGCGGTCGTAATGAACGGCACGATGTGGGTGCTGGGTGGGGGCCGAGTGGCGCCAAACCCGGGCAGCCAGGTCGACGTTTACGACCCAGTCGCCAACACCTGGAGCGCGGGCCCGGCCTTTGATGCCCTGGGACGACGCAACTTCCCAGCCGATAGCGATGGCACGACGCGTATCTTCCTTGCCGGTGGCTACGATTTCGCCGCCACGCAGGTGAACACGATGCGGATCTTTGGTCCGGGCGCCTGCCCGAGCCCGACTCCTCCGCCAACGACCCCGACGCCGAGCCCAACTGCAACGGTGCCACCAACGACCCCGACGCCGACACTGCCGCCGGCCACACCGACACCATCGGTCACGCCACCGACCGGGACACCAACCCCGACGGTGACTCCGCCGGCGAGCCCGACCCCAGGGATCAGTCCTCCGGCGCAACCGGTTAACTTCTCCACGCGCATGCACGTGGAGGGAGGCGACCGAGTGGGTATCGGCGGGTTCATCGTCACGGGAGTCGCGCCCAAGCGCCTCCTCGTGCGAGCCATTGGGCCTTCGCTCACCCGTCAAGGCCTGATCGATGTGCTGGCTGATCCCGTGCTCGAACTGCACGGTCCAGGCGGGTTTGTGACGATCATCAACGACAACTGGAGAGATACCCAGGAAGTGGAGATCCAGGCCACGGGCCTGCCGCCGACCAACAACCTGGAATCGGCCATTGTTGCTACCTTAACGCCCGGAAACTACACAGCGGTCGTGCGCGCCAATGGCCCCACGCCGCTGGCCCGTTCGGGTCTGGCGTTAGTGGAAGTCTACGACCTCGATCAGGCGGTCGGCACGCTGGGTAACATCAGCACGCGCGCCTTCTGCGGCACCGAGGACAACATCATCATTGCGGGCTTCATCCTGGGCAACAACGGGGGCGATGACAACGTGATCGCCCGCGGCATGGGCCCGAGCCTGGCTGGACAGGGTGTGCCTTCACCGCTGGCCAATCCAACGCTCCAGTTGCGCGACTCCAATGGCGCGCTTCTGTCGTCGAATAACGACTGGCAGGATAACGCGGCGCAAGCGGCGATCATTAGTGCGGCGGGGCTGGCTCCGGGTAATCCACTCGAGGCGGGCATCGCAGCGACGTTACCGCCAGGCCTCTACACCGCGCTGCTCGCCGGACTCAACGGCGGCACCGGCATCGGCCTGGTCGAAGTTTACGATCGCGGAGATGGAACAGGTGGACCGACGCCGACACCAGGTCTGCCGACACCGACACCGACGCCTCCTCCGCCATCAGCGACTCCGACCCCAGGTGCGCCGACACCAACACCAACGCCGTCCTCACCGACACCTCCGCCGGCCACGCCTACGCCGACACCGGCAGTGGCATGCACGGAGAACTTCGACGGAGTGGTTGCTCCGGCATTACCCAACGGATGGACGCAGACAATCGTAACGGGGCCGCCGCCAGCGTGGGCGACCTCTGCGGGCACACCGGATACGGCGCCCAACGTTGCGTTTGTCACCGACACGGCGGTAATCAGCGACAAGGTGCTGGACCGCGGGGGAGTGGTGATTAATTCAGTGGCGCCGGTGTTGAGTTTCCGGAACAACTACGACACGGAATTCAGTGACGGGACGTATTGGGACGGAGGAGTGTTGGAAGTGTCCTCGTCCAACATCAACGGGGGAACCTTCACCGACGTGACGGATGCGGCGGTGGGAGGGAGTTTTGTTTCCGGGGAATACGCGGGGACAATCGACAATACGGCCAATAATCCGTTGGCGGACCGGGACGCGTGGAGCGGGAGCTCAAGTGGCTACGTGAACACGGTGGTGAACCTGGGTCCCAACCTGAACGGGCAAACGGTGATCCTGCGCTGGCGCATGGGAACGGACGAAGCGGTGGGAGCACCGGGCTGGCGTGTGGACACGATCTCGCTGGTCGGCGGTTCGTGTCCTTAACTGACGCGATAAAGTCCAACTAAGATTCTGGAGGGCGGGGTCATTGACCCCGCCCTTCTAGTTTAGCGGAATCGTCCGCGCCGAAAGCTGCAACGATCTCCGCTGCATGCTCTTCGCGTGTGCATTTGCCGGGCAGCCGCTTTTCGGCGACTCCACTTCGAACTTCCAGACAGATCTTGAGAGCCCGCGGCAGGCGAAAATAAACGCCGTGAAGCTCCGAGTATCATCGCCCGTGGCCTAACGAATTGAAGGTCCGGATAAAATGAGGGCGAAATCGAAGTGTTTCCCCAAATACGAACTATCGGCGTAAAAGTTCTGCAAAAATTTGCATTTATCGGCACTTCCCGGCTGGGATTGTCGCGTCAAAAAATATCCGCGCCGCGCTCGCTACGCCTCGTGTTTCGGTGAGCATTTGTTGGGGAAACGATTGCGAAATAGCAGTGAATAAAATTTATCTTTTTTTTGTTGACGCGTATGAACGCGGTTTCATACGCTGCGCACCCAGTCCGAATTGTGCCCGGGCGAATCCGACCAATTTTAACTGACAGAGAATTCTCTTTATGAAAACAAAGCCCACATCCAAATCCGCTTTCTTTAGCCTGCGCGTCTTAACCGGTTTGTCTTTATGCACCGTCGGCGTCTTTGTGACGCTCATCGCGCTTGCCCATCCTGATCAAGCGGCTACGTCCGCCACCGCGCCGAGCAGCGACGTCGTCGAGCTTCAGGGCAGGTTGATGCAAACGCCGAACCTTGCGCCGCTTTCGGTAGTGGACCTTAGCAACCAGACGGACACCGGTCACGTCGATATGGCCGCTCTGGGTATCCAGGCGGCGACCGCCCCGCTCCCTCTTCGCCAATCTTCCGGAGGGCCAGCTCCTGATGGTGCCGCAGTCGGCACCTCCAACGCCTTTTTGGGTATCACGACTGAGGTCGTCAACCAGAGTATCACCAACGCCTTCGGCACCCTCGCCTCCGGCTTTACCCCGGCAGAGAGCGTGCAGTTCTGGCTCAATGGCGTGCTCGCGGGAACCTTTGCCGCCAGTGCAAACGGGACGGTCGCCGTCGGAATTAATACCGGCGCAGGTTTCGGCTTTATCACCGTCGACGAAATCGGCGTAACGAGTGGAAAACAGGTCGGCGGAGTCACCCAGGTTGCGCCGACAGGCCCGTATTTGCAGGGCGTGAGTGCGGCACCGCACTCCGTCAACACTTCGACGGCGGCCGCCCCGCTCTTGCTCTACGGGTGGGGCTATCCGGCGGCTACCACGGTAAACCTCTACCGGAACAATGTCTCAATCGGAACCGCGGTGACGAGCGCAGCCGGACGCTATTTCGTGAGTATCACCCCCGCGAATAACGGGGACACGGCGGCCGTTTACGGTTCGGACCTCACCGGTGTGGCTGGAAGTATGGCCTCCACGACAGTCGAAGAACGCGCTGATGCCGGCCCGCCCCCGTTTGGAGATCAGAACACTGCCCGTGCCTTTGTCGACCGCGCCGGGCTCAATTCCGTCACTGGCGGGTCGATTGCCCTCGTTGGCGAGGGCTTTCAGGTTGGCGAAACGGTTACTCTCTCTGGCTGCTCCGCGGGCTCTCAGACGGCCGACGCCAATGGTTCGTACGGCGTCTTTGTTACTTTCCCAGCAGCTACGGGTACCTCCGTCTGCACACTTACGGGTGGAACGAGCGGGCGGGTTGCACGCGCAGCCGTCAACCTGAACGCGAATATCACGAACATGCGCGGCCTGATTGTCAGGCCCTCGTTCGTGACTCCGGGTGGCACTGTTTCAGTCCTTGCGACCAAACTGCCGGCCAGTGATACCGGCCAGGTGTTTCTTGATGGCGTTAACACTGGCGTCCCGGGTGTGACTAACGCGAGCGGCAACGGAACGGCCACTTTCGCGAAACCAACACCCCCGGCTCCCGGTAGCACACCGCCAGTCTCAAACATTGTGCACGCAGTAGGATGGGTAGCGACTGGCGGGACAGGTGACGCGCAAACCGCAGTCCTTCAACTGGGTCCAGCGTTGCCGACGCCCACGCCGACGCCAGGGGCAACGGTGACGCCGACACCACCACCGGCAACTCCGACCGTGACACCAATCGTGCCAACGCCAACTCCGACGACAACTCCAATAGTTCCTACTCCGACACCTACAGCGACACCGGGCGGAGGATGTGTGATCGTCACCGCGAGCGCCGGGACCGTCGGCCCGACGAATTACGCGACCTTGGGAGCCGCGATTGCTGCGATCAACGCGGGGACCCACCAAGGCGTGATCAATGTCGCCATTTCCTGCAGCACAGTTGAAGGCGGCCCGAGCGTTTTGCACAGTAGCGGCGCTCCATCCAGCTACACCTCGGTCACCATTCGCCCATCTAACGATGGTGTGACGGTGTCAGGTCCGACCGTGGCAGGCAGAGGTTTGATTGAACTGAACGGCGCGGATAACGTCACGATCGACGGCGACAACCCGAACACGGCCGGCACCAACCGAAATCTGACCTTCCAAAATACCGCAGCCAATACGGTTAATTTCACGTCGGTCATCCGCATTGCTCTGGCCATTACCATCGTGACGAGTGCGGATAATGTCACGATAAGGAACTGCAACATTGTCGGCAGTGCCACTGGAAGAAACATAGCTGCGGCAACCAGCACGACCGGCCCGGAAAACACGACCTTCGGAATTTTCGCTGGCGCCGGTGCTTCCACCGTCAGCCCGACCACCGATCCCTCCCCGATTACCTCGGTATCCACTGGCGTGGGCGCGGGCGCGACGGCCAACAATCTCGCCATCACTAACAATAACTTTACGGGATCGATGGCTCGCGCGATCAACGCGAATGGCTCGGCCACCACGGTGTTTCCGGGACTCCTGATTAACAACAATACCATCGGCAACTCGACGGCCGGTTCGGTTGATCAGGTGACATCCATCGGCGTTACCGTTCAGGGCTCCACTAATGCCGTGATTTCGGGCAACACCGTGTTTGTGGAAGGCTTCGTCGCATCGAGCGTCGGGCAACACGGCATCGAAGTGGGCGTAAACAGTACCAGCGTCTCAGGAGCGACCATAGAGAAGAATAAGGTGAGCCGCGTCCGAGCCAATGAGACCCAAACCTGGTCTGCCTACGGAATTAACCTGGGCGGCGGCAATAACCATGTTGTCCAAAACAACTTTGTGTTCGATGTGCGAAACGATCAGACCGCTGGCACGGGCGCGTTCAGCACGACTTTCGGCGCGATGGGCATTCGGGTGGGCTCGGGAACCGGTCATAAGGTTTATCACAATTCGGTCCACCTATTCGGTGTCCTCCCTGGTGCAATCAGCACCGACTTGACCATGGCGTTTTGCCTTGTCAGCACCGGCCAGACCGGAGTGGATGTAAGAAATAACATCTTCTCGAATGTGATGACCGGCGGCAACCCGGTCAGTCCTAATACGCGCCATGTCGCCGTCTTCCTGCCTTCCGGCGCCGGCGTGGGATTGAACCTGACCTGGAACAACAACGATTACGTTGAAGGCACCGACCCGAACAGCCGGATGGCTCAGGTTGGGACAACGGGCGGGACAGGTGAATTCACCGCGGCAAACTTTGACCCCACCGTGACAACTCCGCCGACGAACTTCAGGGCCTACACCAGCACCTTGAGCGCGAGTGGGTTAAACGATAACGCCAGCAAAAAGGTTAGCCCGCTTTTCCTTTCCAACACCGATCTGCATCTTGCCGCTGGATCGCCTATGAATGACGGAGGCGCACCTGTAGGCGTGTTGGATGATATCGATGGCAACTTGCGCAGCGTGGTAACTCCCGACATCGGCGCGGATGAAATCGTGGGAGGGGCGTCGCCGACACCTTCAGCGAGTGCGAGTGCGAGTGCTTCAGTGGCGCCAAGCGCAACGCCAACAGTAACCGCGACTCCAATCGTCCCAACGCCGACGCCGTCTGCGTCCGCTGGGGCCTCGGCCACGCCCACGCCCTGTGGCGCGGACGTAATTGTTGACGGTGGATTCGAGACTGGCGGCATTCCGAATACATTCTGGAATCCGGAGACATCGACCAACTTCGGCACACCATTGTGCGACGTGCCTTCTTGCGGCACGGGCGGCGGCGCTTCGCCACCGCGCACCGGTGCCTTCTGGCTCTGGTTCGGTGGCATTCCAGCTGCCGAGACAGCGACTCTTGGACAAACCGTAACGATCCCCGCAGGCGGCTCCGCGACGCTGAGCTTCTGGATGCGGATTGGAACGGTCTCCGCCCCGTTCACCGACGTGGTGAACGTGCGAGTGGACGGCGCGATTGTACAGTCCTACATCGAGCCGGCCGTGGCAGAGGGGGCCTACACTCAGAAGACGATTAATCTGAACGCCTTCGCCAATGGAGCGTCACACGCCCTTCTGTTCGAGTATATCGGGCCAACCACCGGCACCGGCAGCTATGTTATCGACGACGTAACCCTGACTGGTGGCGTTTGTGCGACCCCGACTCCTGGCGTGTCGCCAACTCCGAGCGCGACCCCACCGCCGACCCCGACGGCTACGCCTTCGGCATCCGCTTCAGCTTCAGTGGCACCTTCGGCAACTCCGTCTGCCACAGCTTGCTTCCTGAGCGAGGTTGAGCCGAACAACACCAACGCCACGCCGCAGTTGCTCTTCAGCTCCACCCAGGTGGAATTGGTTGGCAGTATCAACCCGGTCGGAGACGTGGACTTCTACCAGTTCAACGCGACCGCCGGAGACCGGATCTGGGCTTATGTGTTCACTAACGGAGCCACGAGCGCCACCGACAGCCAGTTGACCCTGACCAACGCGGGGACTTCGGCCGTCGTGCAGTTCGATGACGATGACGGCAACCAAGCCGCGCTCTCCTCGGGCATCGCGGGTGCACCGATCACCAGCACCGCGGCCTACCAACTGAAGGTGAACCCCTTCAGTGCGACCGCGACGATTGTTCCATACACGCTGTTCCTGGATCGCACATCCGGGGCAGCAACACCGGAGACGGAACCCAACGAGACAATGCCCACGGCCAACGCCTACGTCATCGGCTCGGTCGTCTCAGGCTCGGTTTCAGCGGCCGGCGATGCGGACACGTTTAGCTTCACCGCCGCCGCGGGCGACAGGCTGGTCATCCAGGTCGATGGCAATCCCTCGCGGACAGCCGACTTCAATCCGAACTTCCGAGTGCTGGATAGCGGAGGCGTAACGCTCCTGACCGTGGATAGCGACGACACCTTCTGCGGCACGGGCTGCCCGGGGGCTGGCTTCGTCTTCCGTTCGGAGAATCACCTTTTCACCTTCCCGACCGCGGGAACCTACGGCGTCCAGGTGATCTCGGATGCGACCGGGCCTGCGACCGGCAGTTACACGATGCACATCTGGAGACCGCTGGTTGGACCATGCGCCACACCGACTCCAAGCGCATCGCCGAGCGCATCGGTAATCGCGACTCCGTCGCCAACGCCAACAGCAAGTGCGTCAGCCACTGCAACACCGGCGTCACCAACGCCAACTCCGAACACGACACCGACACCGACGACTTCAGCGACGCCGTGCGGATCGGCGGTGACGTTCTCGAACTCAGCCGCGATCACGATCAATGATGCGGGAGTGGCCGCTCCTTATCCGAGCACCATCGCGGTGGCCGGCCTAAGTAACCCCGTCACCAAAGTGACCGTCACCATCAATGGGTTTAACCACACCTTCCCGTCCGACGTGGACATGATGGTAGTGGGTCCGGGAGGACAGAAGTTTATCCTGGTTTCCGATGTGATCGGTGGAACGGACGCGGTTGCAATCGACTGGACCTTTGACGACACGGCTGCAGCCTTCATCGGCTCGACGGGCACGCCGGCATCCGGCACCTTTAAGCCGACCAACTACACCACCTGCCAGGATCCATTTGCGGCCCCAGCTCCGGCTGGACCGTATCTGACCCCAGGCGGGATCGGAACACCGTGCGGGACCGACACCCTGGCTGCCTTCAACGGAGTTAACCCGAACGGGAACTGGAGTCTCTACGTGGTGGACGATCTCGGTGCCGACGTGGGCAATATCTCCGGTGGATGGAGTGTGAGCATCACGACTGCTGGCGCTGGCTGCCCAAGCCCAACGCCGAGCCCAACGGCCAGTCCGGGGACACCGAGCCCGACGCCGTCGTGCCCGCCGACTATTACTCAGTCGAGCACGCAAACGATCACACCGCTCAACTCGGTCTCGTGCAACAACGGCACGGGCCACACCGACAACAGCTACTGGAGAGCGTTTAACATGAGCTCCTTCGTCGGTTCGAACGCCTACAACGTGACCTCGGTCTCGTTCGGGATCGAACAAGCGACGGGAGCGGGCGGCACCCAATCTGTGACGGTGCGACTGCATACGAGCAACCAGCCGTTCCCGACCGGGTTCCCTGGTTCGCTGACCCAGATTGCGACGACCACGATCAACGTGCCGGACAGCGCCTCGAACACGATCTTCACCGTGCCGATCGCGGCGGCGGTGCCGGCGAACGCGCAACTGGTGATGGAAGTGTTTACGCCGGACGGAACGGTTGCGGGCAACCTGCTCTTCATGGGTTCGAATGCGGATCCGGAAAGCGGCCCGAGCTACCTGAGCGCGGCGGCCTGCGGAATCACGACGCCGACGACAACGGCGGCGATTGGCTTCCCGAACATGCACCTCGTGTTCAACATCAATGGCAATTGCGGCGGTGGAGCGACCCCGACCCCGGGCATCACGCCGACGCCTTCCGCGACCGCGACCCCATGCAGCGGCGGCGCTGATGTGATTGTGGACGGCGGGTTTGAGAATGGCGGCATCCCAAGTTCGACCTGGGAGCCCGAGACCTCGACCAACTTCGGCACGCCATTGTGCGACAATGCTTCGTGCGGAACAGGCGGCGGCGCTTCGCCACCGCGGACAGGTCTGATCTGGGCCTGGTTCGGCGGCATCGCCTCGCCGGAAACTGCTACCCTTGGTCAATCGGTCACGATCCCATCGGGCGGTCCAGCTACGCTCCACTTCTGGATGCGGGTTGGAACGGTCAACGCACCGTTCGACGACGTGCTCAACGTGCGGGTGGACGGCGCGATCGTGCAGAGCTTCCCTGAGCCAGCGACGGCCGAAACCGATTACACCGAGCGGGTCATCGACTTGACGGCCTTTGCTAACGGCGCGTCGCACGTGGTCTTGTTCGAGTATATCGGAACAAGTACCGCAGTAGGCAGCTATGTCATCGATGACGTGTCGCTCATCACGGGCGGTTGCGCCTCGCCGACACCGGGCGTGAGTGCCACGCCGGGAGTAACGCCAACACCATCGGCTACACCTTGCGGCTCGAGCACAACGTTCTCGAACCCGGCAGCGATCACCATCAATGACGCCGGAGTGGCTGCTCCTTACCCGAGCAACATCACGGTGTCGGGCGTAGTTAATCCAGTCACCAAGGTGACCGTCACTCTTACCGGATTTAATCACACCTTCCCGTCCGATGTGGACATGATGGTGGTGGGTCCGGGAGGACAGAAGTTCATCCTGGTCTCCGATGTGATCGGTGGAACCGACGCGGTCGGAGTCAACTGGACGTTCGACGATGCGGCCGCAGCCTTCATCGGCTCGACTGGCACGCCGGCTTCCGGAACCTTCAAGCCGTCCAACTACACCACCTGCCAGGATCCGTTTGCGGCGCCAGCTCCGGCTGGACCGTATCTGAGCCCGGGCGGGATCGGAACACCGTGCGGAACAGACACCCTCGCTGCCTTCAATGGAGTGGACGCGAACGGGACCTGGAGTCTCTATGTGGTGGACGATCTGGGAGCGGACGTGGGCACAATCTCCGGTGGATGGAGTCTGACCATCACGGGAAGCGGCAGTGGCTGCCCATCGCCGACCCCAGGCATCAGCCCAACACCGGGAATCACACCAACGCCGTCGGCGACGCCGTCGTGCCCGCCGTCCATCACGGAGTCGGCCACGCAAACGATCACGCCGCTCAACTCCGTGTCGTGCAACAACGGCACGGGTCACACCGACAACAGCTACTGGAGAGCGTTCAACATGGCCTCCTTCGTCGGTTCGTTCTCTTACAACGTGACGTCGGTCTCGTTCGGGATCGAACAAGCGACGGGAGCGGGCGGGACGCAGCCAATAACGGTGCGACTGCATACGAGCAACCAGCCGTTCCCGACTGGGTTCCCTGGTTCGCTGACCCAGATAGCGACAGCCACGGTGAACGTGCCTGACAGCGCCTCGAACACGATCTTCACCGTGCCGATCGTGGCGGCGGTGCCGGCGAATGCGCAACTGGTGATGGAAGTGTTTACGCCGGACGGAACGGTCGCGGGCAACCTGCTCTTCATGGGTTCGAACGCGGATCCAGAGAGTGGTCCGAGCTACCTGAGCGCGACGGGCTGCGGGATCAATACGCCAACGACAACGGCGGCCATTGGGTTCCCGAACATGCACCTCGTGTTCAACGTCAATGGCAGTTGCGGTGGTGGAGCGACTCCGACACCGAGCGCGACGGCAAGTCCGAGCGCGACCATTGTCCCAACGGCTACACCGAGCGCGACCATTGTCCCAACGGCTACACCAAGCGCGACAATCGGAGCGACAGCGACACCGACAGCGACAATTCCTGTCATAACGCCAACGCCTGGGGTAACGACCGGCAAAGCGGTCAACCTCTCAACGCGTATGAAAGTCTTCTCCGATAGCGCCCGCTTCGGCATCGGAGGCTTCATCATTACGGGAAGCGCGCCCAAGCAAGTGCTGCTGCGAGCCATCGGGCCGACGTTGAGTCGCTCCGGAATCGATCCGGCGCTCTGCCTGGCTGATCCGGTGCTTGAACTGCACGGTCAGGGAGCGTTTGCCACGATCACGAACAACAACTGGAGAGACACCCAGGAGGCCGCGATCCAGGCGACGGGCATACCGCCGACCAACGATCTCGAATCAGCCATCCTGGTGACGCTCGATCCGGGCGTGTATACGGCGATCGTGCGCGGCAACGGCGGCGGCACAGGTATCGCCTTGGTGGAAGCCTACGATCTGAGCGATACCGCTGACTCGAAGCTGGCCAACCTGAGCACCCGCGCCCATGTGGGCATTCAGGATAACATCGTGATCGCGGGCTTCGTGCTCCGAGACACTGGTGCCGCCGACGGAGTCGCCTCTAATAAGATAGTGGTGCGAGGCCTTGGGCCGAGCCTGTCGCCTCCGTTCGCTTCGAGCGCGGTGCTGGCCGACCCAACGTTGGAACTGCGCGACACCAATGGAACGCTGATTCTGGCGAATAACGACTGGCAGGATAACGCGGCGCAAGCGGCGGAGATTGCCTTGGCCGGTCTGGCTCCGGGGAACGCCTTGGAATCGGCCATAGCGGCGACGTTGTCGCCGGGTCTCTACACCGCGCTGTTGGCGGGCAGAGACTTCGGCACCGGCATTGGCCTGGTCGAAATCTACGACCGGGGTGATGGAACTGGCGGACCTCCAATTCCGACGCCGACACCAGGTCTGCCGACACCGACTCCGACGCCTCCTCCGCCATCAGCGACTCCGACCCCAGGTGCGCCGACACCGACACCAACGCCGTCTTCACCGACACCTCCGCCAGCGACGCCTACGCCGACACCGGCGGTGGCCTGCACGGAGAACTTCGATGGAGTGGTTGCTCCAGCGTTACCTAACGGGTGGTCGCAGACAATCGTAACGGGACCGCCGCCAGCGTGGGCGACCTCGACGGGCACACCGGACACGGCGCCCAACGTTGCGTTTGTGACGGACACGGCGGTAATCAGCGACAAGGTGCTGGACCGCGCGGGCGTGGTGATTAATTCAGCGGCGCCGGTGTTGAGTTTCCGGAACAACTACGACACGGAATTCAGCGACGGGACATTCTGGGATGGAGGCGTGTTGGAAGTGTCCTCGTCCAACATCAATGGGGGCGCCTTCACCGACGTGACCAATGCGGCGGTGGGAGGGAGTTTTGTTTCGGGGGAATACTCCGGGACAATCGACAACACGGCGAACAATCCGTTGGCGGACCGGGACGCGTGGAGCGGGAGCTCAAGTGGCTACGTGAACACGGTGGTGAACCTGGGTCCCAACCTGAACGGGCAAACGGTGATCCTGCGCTGGCGCATGGGAACGGACGAAGCGGTGGGAGCACCGGGCTGGCGTGTGGACACGATCTCGCTCGTAGGCGGTTCCTGCCCGTAACACCGCAGGCTTAAAGTAAAATTCTTCTCCGCGCTGTGTCTGCCTCTCTCGAAAGGAGAGGCAGACGGGCGCGTGAGGGTGTGCCAGGGAGCGCACCTCTGGTGATCTGACTCGGGCACATCGCTTCTGACTGAGGCCCCCATCGAACGCCTCCGCGTTCTCGCTCAAGGACGGTGCCGACAACATCCACGAGTGTCCCGGCTCGAACCTATGGATTGAATCCGAAGCTATCGTTGGCTACGCCCCGGAAGAGGAATTCGGCAACTATGAACCGGCTTCACCGCCGCGCGGTGGACCAACCGAGATGCAACGCGCTCACGAGAAGCAGCAGAGCGCCTACTGGCACGAGGCCAATACCCAGGCCGGGATCGTCCTTGAAATGCCACAGGCCACCGAGGAGAAATCCAGAAGGCAGCAAAATCACGGAAGAGCGCAATCCGAGCGAGTCAATCGATCCGAGACGGATCAACTCGAGCCGGGCACAAATCGCCGCCGCGATCAAAACGAGGTTGAGGAGCGTGCCATGAGCGTGCGCGAGGCGGAACATATCGCGCCGAACGGGGTCGTCGAGCAGTGCGGGAATGCGGAAGCCGATCAAGCCTTCGATCAGAATTCCGAAAGCGAGCCAGACGGCGAGCGAGATCCAGCCTTGCCGAACTAGTGCTGAGGTTTCCGCTGGAGTCGAACGCATCCTGGAAAACAAGAATTAAGCAACGCGGAAACACCAGCTTATTCGCCGACCTCCACGTCAACCTCGGCGCGCCCCGGACTCAACCGTGCACGAGCCTCTTGCGCGGCCTGCAATGCCTCTGGCGCCCAGCGCGGATACCAACTGCGCAGGGTTTCATTGCGAATTTCGGCTGGGGCCAGGTAATCGGGTTTCGGCAACGCGGGGTGTTGAGCGGCCAGGGCATTGGCCGCGAAATAGCGCACGATGGGATAACGATCTTGCATTGCTTCCAAGAGCAGCGGTGCGGTGACATCGGTGGCAGGCAGCATTGCGGCTGCGGTCAGCGCCCGCATGACCGCATCACCTTGGAATAGCGCGCGCTGCCCCTCGGGTTCATCGAAGCGCCCGCCCCCGGGCTCACTCGCGGCAAACGTTTTCGGCCAAAGACGCTGGGTCTCCGCGATCGCGCGGTTCGCGGACCAATCGAGGTGACATTGGTTGCACGCGTTCGGCTTGTCGAAGCGCACCGTTTCAACCGGATTCGGGACCGTGATGTCGTGGGTCCGGTGGGCCGACATCACACCATAAACGATCTGGGGCATGTGGCAGTTGTAGCAAAGACTCCCGGTGGAGCCGGCGGAATGCTTCGTGTGCTCCACGAGCTGCGCGGGCTTGGCGAATTGCTCATGGCACTGATTGCAGGCCGCGTTTGTTTTCATTTTCTCCGTGAGCTGTCCTTGCGGATCTCCGCCATGCATTTCGTGGCATGAGATGCAGGTGAGCCGGTGCCCGGGCACGCCTGCCTGGAAGCATTTGGAGCGAGTCAGACCCTGATACTCATAGGCGGTCAGCCTCGGCGAGCCGTCCTGCCAGAAGCGAGAGGCGAAACTGACGGATGCCACCTTGTCCTCGCGTTGCACCGGCTTATAGAAGTCACGCAGATTTTCCCCGGGATCATAGGGATCGGCCCGCATCATGGCCCGGATGAGGTGCGGCGGGTCAGGAATACGCTGCCCGTGGCAATGGCCGCAGATCATCGCGGAGCGATCGGAATCCAGCCGGACTGGGTTTACGACCGAGAGAGGGGGAGCGCCCGAGTCCTTTAAATGCCAGCGATATCTGGTAACGGGCGAAAGCGCGCGCGCGGCATGCTCGCCCGCTGGCCCGTGACAGGCGCCGCAGGCAATGCCCAATTCAGCGACCTCCGTCTTCCAGGATTTGTCGACCCAGTCGAGGTGAGGCTGGGCCTTCACGTTGTGGCAAAAGACACAGTTCGCATTCCATTCGGCGGTGTGCTGTTTGTAATCGCTTCCGTCGGGGAAAAAGAACGATCCGTTGAGGTGCATCCAGCGGCGCTGCATGAGATCGTAGGAGATGGGCAGGCGAAACCATGTGTCGCCGCTCTTCGTCAGATACTGCTGGATTCGGCGCGAGCCGACCGTGCGCACGATCTCGAGTTGCTGTTTCTTTCCCTCCGCATCCGTGAGTTTCATCCAGTAGCGCGCCCCTTCCCGCACCATCTCGGCCCGAATTCCCTGGTACGTGATCGTGTTGTCCCGTTCGAAATCGCCGAGAATCGTGTCGCTCTCGGCCTCCCGCGTCATCGTGCGATGAAATGTCTGGCGCCACGTATCGTAATTCATCGCGTGGCATTTCCGGCAGTCGCCTGATTCGAGGTAGCCGGCGTCGGCCCGTCCCACGCGAACGCTGGCATAATCAGGTGTCAGCGCGCGGATCGTGAGCGCGATCGCGGTGACCGCGAGCAGGACCCCAACGCAGGCTCGGGCGCCTGCCGCCGGCTTGAATTTATGCGCCAATCCTGAAGAAAATCTCGCCATTTACGCGCTCAAACCGTGCATTACAAATTTGTAATAAAATGTAGTGACACATACCAAACCATTTTGATACCGTCGCCAAATCCGAAGGTTTTGTCCTTCGCAAAGAGATAGAAAAAAATCTAGAAATGAAAAAAAAGACCACTTCGCAATCAGCCTTCTTTAATTCCCGCGTCCTGCTCAGCTTTATTTTTTGCTCGATCGGCATCTTCCTGGCGCTGCTCGGCTCGGGCGCGTTCTCGAGCACGTTCGCCCAGTCAAAAAATTCAGCGCCGGATTCCGCCGGACCTGTGTCTGAGGAGACTGAACTCCTCTCTCCCGCGGACAACAACGGACGGTACGTGCAGATGATCGAGTTCGTCGAGCCCGGAATCATGCATCGCTACGTGCGCCCTCCTAACGAACGCTTCCGGGCAGATACGCCCCAGGCGCGGGCTGCGCTCGAGCAGGTAAAGCTGGAACAGATTGTTCATATCCAGGCAATCGCCGGCGCCATCGGCCGCCAGCCGGAAGTGACCCATTTCTTCACAGTGACGCACAGTGGTATCGCCGCTCGCATGACCCCCGAGGAAGCGCAGATCGTCCGCATGATGCCCGGGGTGGCGTCGGTCGAGCGCGAGCGGATGTACGTGTTGGATACCTTTCGCAGTCCGTTTTTCATCGGCGCTGACAAGATCTGGGATGGCACTGCGGTGCCAGGCGGCGTGGGCACCAAGGGCCAGGGTATCGTTATCGCCGACCTCGATACCGGTCTGGTCGCGGGGCATCCCTCGTTTGCGAATGACGCGTCGTGCGGCCACGGCGTGAAAGGCGCTCCGAATAAGCTGCTTAGTTTGTTGGATTGTTCCAGCACTGATGGAGGCGGCCTTTGCAATGGCGCCAGTCCAACCGATACCAACGGCCACGGATCCCATACGGCCAGCACGGCGGGCGGCAATGTCGTGCCGACGAGTGCGAGTCCGCCACCCAACGCCCAAATCCAGGGTGTCGCGCCATGCGCCAATATTCGTATGTATAAGGTGTGCCCGGACAACTCTTGTCCCGGAGCCGACATTCAGGCCGGCATGACGAGCGTGCTGCTGCATGGCGATGTTGACGTGATGAATTTCTCCATTTCCGGTGGAAACACCCCATGGACTGATAACGACCTGAGAAAGCTGGATTTGGTCGATGCGGGTATCGTGGTCTCTGCCTCCGCTGGCAATACGAGCGCCTCGATTCCAAATCCCGTCGGCAATGTGGCTCACCGCGGTCCTTGGGTAATGACGGTCGCCGCGTCCACGAAAGACAATGACATCCTGGCCAACTTCAGCCTTCGCGGCCCGATCTCGGGAACGCTCGAGAATTTGACCAAGCCGGACGTCACGGGACCAGGCGTAAACATCTATGCTGCCCTCCTCAGCAACTACGGCAGCCTCAGCGGCACATCGATGTCCTGCCCCCACATGACGGGCAGCGCAGCGTTGATGCGCGCCCTGCAACCAACATGGTCCCCCCCGGAGATAAAATCGGCATTAATGATGACCTCCTTTAACGGTGGCCACAAGGAGAACGGAACCACGCCGTGGGATCCGGATGATGTTGGCACCGGCCGAGTAGACCTGAATCAGGTGGCCAAAGCCGGGTTGGTCATGCACGAAACGACTGCCAACTTCCTGGCCGCCAATCCGTCCGCCGGCGGCGATGTCAGGACGGTGAATGTTCCGTCGGTCCGGGACATGCATTGCACGCCGACCTGCGTCTGGACGCGGACAGTGCGCAACACCAAGACTGTGGCGACGAGTTGGACAGCCACCGGCTCGGCCATCACTCCCGGTTTTACCGTCGTTGTCGCGCCACCGGCTTTCGCTTTTACCGGCAATCTCACGGAGACCCAGGTGCTCACCATCACTGCGACGCCGCTTGTCGATCTGACCACAACGGTCGCGTTCGGTCAGGTATTGCTGCACGAGGGAGCCGGCGAGGGAGCCACCGTCTCACCGGATGAGCGCATCACCGTGGCAATTAAAGGCCAGTTTGGGGTCGCTACGCCTACCCCCACACCACCGCCCGCTACCCCCACGCCAACGATACCCCCAACCCCGACACCAAGTCCGACGCCAACTCCAACGGTGACACCGACCCCAACTCCGACGCCAACGCCAACGCCGAGCACGACGCCGCGCGCCCAGGCGATCAACGTTTCCACTCGTATGCGGGTGGAGACTGGAGACAGAGTGGGTATCGGCGGATTCATTGTGCAAGGGACCACGTCGAAGACGGTGCTCCTGCGCGCGATTGGACCTTCGCTGGTCGGGTTCGGAGTTCCTGAGGCCGAAGTGCTGGCAGATCCAGTGATGGAACTGCACGGTCCGGGTGCGTTTGCCACGATCACGAACAACAACTGGAGAGACACGCAAGAAGCGGAGATCCAGGCGACTGGCATACCGCCGACCAACGATCTGGAATCGGCGATCAAGGTGACATTGTCCCCGGGAGCGTATACGGCGATTGTCCGCGGCAATGGTGCCACTCCAGCAGCCCGCTCGGGTGTGGCTCTGGTGGAAGTGTACGATTTGGATCCGGCCACCAACGCGCCCAGCGGCGATTCGACGCCCTCGAAGTTGGGCAACCTGAGCACGCGCGCCTTTAGCGGCCTGGGCAGCAACATCATCATTGTGGGCTTCATTCTGGGTAACGCCGAAGGGGATGATAACGTGATCATCCGTGGCCTTGGACCGAGTTTGAGTTCGCAGGGAGTGCCCTCGCCGTTGGCAGATCCGACCCTGGAGCTGCGCAACAGCGATGGAACGTTGCTGGTGTCGAACAACGACTGGCAGGATAACCCTGCGCAGGCGGCGATCGTGACATCGGCGGGTCTGGCTCCGAGCAATGCGTTGGAGGCAGCCATAGCGGCGGCGTTGCCGCCTGGGGCCTACACGGCCTTGCTGGCTGGATTGAACAACGGCACGGGCATTGGCCTGGTCGAAGTTTACGACCGCGGGGATGGAAGCGGCGGAACTCCAATTCCGACGCCGACACCAGGTCTGCCGACACCGACTCCGACGCCTCCTCCGCCGTCAGCGACTCCGACCCCAGGTGCAACGACACCGACACCAACGCCGTCTTCACCGACACCTCCGCCAGCGACGCCTACGCCGACACCGGCGGTGGCCTGCACGGAGAACTTCGATGGAGTGGTTGCTCCAGCGTTACCCAACGGGTGGTCGCAGACAATCGTAACGGGGCCGCCGCCAGCGTGGGCGACCTCGACGGGGACGCCTGACACGGCGCCCAACGTTGCGTTTGTGACGGACACGGCGGTAATCAGCGACAAGGTGCTGGACCGCGCGGGAGTGGTGATTAATTCAGCGTCGCCAGTGCTGACGTTCCGGAACAACTACGACACGGAATTCAGCGACGGGACATTCTGGGATGGAGGCGTGTTGGAAGTGTCCTCGTCCAACATCAACGGGGGAGCCTTCACCGACGTGACCAATGCGGCGGTGGGAGGGAGTTTTGTTTCGGGAGAATACTCCGGGACAATCGACAATACGGCCAATAATCCGTTGGCGGACCGGGACGCGTGGAGCGGGAGCTCAAGTGGCTACGTGAACACGGTGGTGAACCTGGGTCCCAACCTGAACGGGCAAACGGTGATCCTGCGCTGGCGCATGGGAACGGACGAAGCGGTGGGAGCACCGGGCTGGCGTGTGGACACGATCTCGCTCGTAGGCGGTTCCTGCCCGTAAGACCGCAGGCTTAAATTAAAATTCTTCTCCGCGCTGTGTCTGCCTCTCTCGAAAGGAGAGGCAGACAGGCGCGTTGAGCACATTTGAGCAGGACCGCGCTCGGGCGAGTCGCGGTTTTCGCAAGCGGGTCGTCAAACCGCAGCCGCGAAATGTGCCGCGCGGCGTGACTCCCTAAACGCACGGCGTGCGCTCCGATGTCCTTTAGGAATCGGTTGGAAAAAGGCAGCCAACGTGCGGGCTGGGACAGGGAAACGTTGACCGGGAAACATTACAGTTTTGTAATGTACAAAAATAACCGGAAGCCTTGTCGTTGTCTGGCTTAGATTACATTGTTGTCATGTTTGCAGAAAAAGGTTGCCGTTGATTCTACGGGTTGTTAGAAAACACCCAGCACCGTGTTTCCGACTAGCAGAAAGGCAATTCTCCGCGCCGCGTAACGTGGTGTTCGGGAAAAAGAAGAAATCCCAACCAAGGCGGAATAAATCCGCCCGCTTTAGTCTTATGAATATTCAATCAACAGCACAACTGGATCCGCGGAGAAAATCAACCATGCACACACAAAATACTTTGAGGCGCCAAACCACCCGCGCATTCCTAACCGGCGGCTTTTGCGTCGCGGCCGGTCTCGCCCTCGTGGCAATGGTGGCAACACCAGCCCGGGCGGAAGACATCTCGGGACCCACCTCGTCGCAAGCGGTCAACTTCGTCGAGACTCCAGCGGTTCGCGACATAGCGCCGCATGCGCTCACACCAGCGGAAATCGAAGCGTACAACGAGCGCTATGAAATGAGGGAAGAGCTCGAGGAGGCGCTGGAGAAGAACCCCATTAACTCGGAGCGGGTCAAAGCATTTCACCCGGCAAATATTCTGCCTTTCGTTGACCGGGCCATCAACAACCTCAAGAGTCCGCTGCCCAATGTGGTGAGCGATCCGATTGCGAACTTTGATGGACCGGATGCGGACGTCGGTGCTGCGCTCTTCGGCGGCCGGACGGCTCCGCCCGACACCAACGGTGCCGTGGGCCCGAATCATTACGTGATTACGACCAATCTGGGCGTTCGGATTTACGATAAGACCGGCACTCCGGCGACCGCTCAATTCAAATTGAGCTCGTTGCTGGTGGGAATTCCCAATGCCGCCGATGACGATGGCGATCCGATCGTCATTTACGATTCGCTGGCCGACCGCTGGATTTTGATGCAGTTCAATCTACGGGTTACCGCCAACACGACCCACACCCATATCGCCGTCTCAAAAACCGGCGATCCGACTGGCGCCTATTGGGCTTACGACTTCCTGGGGAATACCGGTCGGGCCGGCGACTACCCGCACATGGGCGTGTGGCCGGACGGTTACTACATGTCGACCAACGATTTCACTCCGCCAATCCAACAGCCTTTCCTCGGCGCCAGTTGTTATGCATTCGAGCGAGCCAAGATGTTGGTCGGTGACCCGACTGCGACGAGAATAGGGTTCGCTCTCAACAGTTCGCACGGTGGACAGCTGCCTACCAATTTTCAGGGCTTCACCGCACCGCCGATCGGCACGCCGAATTTGTTCGTCGAGTTTCTCGATGCCGGCTTCGCTCCCGATGATCCTGATTTTCTTCAGGCCTTCGCTCTTCATGCAGATTATGCAGTTCCGGCGAATTCAACTTTGACGGACCTGGGCTTCATTCAAACATTGGGATTCGACGCCCGCACGCCGAGCGCCCCAATCCAACAGCCTGCGCCAGGCGAAGCGTTGCAGGGGCTTAACGACCGCCTCATGCACGCCATGAACTTCCGAGTCCTGCCCGGCGGCATTCAATCTTTTGTGCTGAACTTCACGGTGAACGTCAGCGGTGTGAACCCAACCAATACGGCGACCTACCAGGCCGGTATCCGCTGGATGGAACTGCGGCGCAATGCTGGCTCTGGGGCCGTGACCGTCAACCAGGAGGCCACTTATGCCCCGGGCTCGGGCAGCGGGACTGGCCGCGACATCTGGATGGGAAGCATTGCTCAGGACGCGGAAGGAAATATTGGTCTCGGCGCCAGCGCGACGGATCCGGTTCTCCTGAAACCGACAGCGATCTATACAGGCCGCCTGGCTGGTGACCCGCCGAATACGCTGCCTCAAAGCGAAAAGGATGCTTTTCTGCTCGCAGTGCCGCCAGTCGTCAACGGCGTGCAGACTTCAACCTCGAATCGTTGGGGCGATTACAGCTCGATGTTTATTGACCCCGCGGATGAATGCACGTTCTGGGGCGCGTTTGAATACGTTGACGCGCCGACGGCGAGCTTCGATTGGAATACGCGCATTTTCAGTTTCAAGGTCAACCCGGCCTGCGTGACTCCGGTAAAGGGCACAATTAACGGCACAATTACAAATTGCGCTTCCGGCCTGCCAATTCAGGACGCGGTCGTGACCGCGCCGAACGGCTACGTTCGACAGACCAGTGCCAGCGGCACATTTACGATGACCGTTGTGCCAGGCGATTATTTCGTCAGCGTTAATGGCGCGCCCGGCAGCGGACTGGGAAGCTGCTTCCAGAACGTAACAGTACCGGCTGGCGGCACAGCTACGGTCAATTGCTGTCTGGGAGCGGGATCACCCACGCCTCCGCCACCATCGCCGACGCCGACGCCGTCGATACCTCCTACCCCGACACCAAGTCCGACGCCAACTCCGACGCCAACCCCAACCCCAACTCCGACGCCAACGCCAACGCCGAGCACGACGCCGCGCGCCCAGGCGATCAACCTTTCGACTCGTATGCGGGTGGAAACTGGAGACAGAGTGGGTATCGGCGGATTCATTGTGCAAGGGACCACGTCGAAGACGGTGCTCCTGCGCGCCATTGGACCTTCGCTGGTCGGGTTCGGAGTTCCTGAGGCCGAAGTGCTGGCAGATCCAGTGATGGAACTGCACGGTCCGGGTGCGTTTGCCACGATCACGAACAACAACTGGAGAGACACGCAAGAAGCGGAGATCCAGGCGACTGGCATACCGCCGACCAACGATCTGGAATCGGCGATCAAGGTGACATTGTCCCCGGGAGCGTATACGGCCATTGTCCGCGGCAATGGTGCCACTCCAGCAGCCCGCTCGGGTGTGGCTCTGGTGGAAGTGTACGATTTGGATCCGGCCATCAACGCGCCTAGCGGAGCCCCGACGCCCTCGAAGTTGGGCAACCTGAGCACGCGCGCCTTTAGCGGTCTGGGCAGCAACATCATCATAGCGGGCTTCATTCTGGGTAACGCCGAAGGGGATGATAACGTGATCATCCGTGGCCTTGGACCGAGTTTGAGTTCGCAGGGAGTGCCCTCGCCGTTGGCAGATCCGACCCTGGAGCTGCGCAACAGCGATGGAACGTTGCTGGTGTCGAACAACGACTGGCAGGATAACCCTGCGCAGGCGGCGATCGTGACATCGGCGGGTCTGGCTCCGAGCAACGCCTTGGAGGCAGCCATAGCGGCGTCGTTACCGCCTGGGGCCTACACGGCCTTGCTGGCTGGATTGAACAACGGCACGGGCATTGGCCTGGTCGAAGTTTACGACCGCGGGGATGGAAGCGGCGGAACTCCAATTCCGACTCCGACACCAGGTCTGCCGACACCGACTCCGACACCTCCTCCGCCGTCAGCGACTCCGACCCCAGGTGCAACGACACCGACACCAACGCCGTCTTCACCGACACCTCCGCCAGCCACGCCTACGCCGACACCGGCGGTGGCATGCACGGAGAACTTCGATGGAGTGGTTGCTCCAGCGTTACCCAACGGGTGGTCGCAGACAATCGTAACGGGACCGCCGCCAGCGTGGGCGACCTCGACGGGCACACCGGATACGGCGCCCAACGTTGCGTTTGTGACGGACACGGCGGTAATCAGCGACAAGGTGCTGGACCGCGCGGGCGTGGTGATTAATTCAGCGTCGCCAGTGCTGACGTTCCGGAACAACTACGACACGGAATTCAGCGACGGGACATTCTGGGATGGAGGCGTGTTGGAAGTGTCCTCGTCCAACATCAATGGGGGAGCCTTCACCGACGTGACCAATGCGGCGGTGGGAGGGAGTTTTGTTTCGGGAGAATACTCCGGGACAATCGACAATACGGCCAACAATCCGTTGGCGGACCGGGACGCGTGGAGCGGGAGCTCAAGTGGCTACGTGAACACGGTGGTGAACCTGGGTCCCAACCTGAACGGGCAAACGGTGATCCTGCGCTGGCGCATGGGAACGGACGAAGCGGTGGGAGCACCGGGCTGGCGTGTGGACACGATTTCGCTCGTGGGCGGTTCCTGCCCGTAACGCCGCAGGCTCCAACTTAAACACTCAATTGCAGCATTTCGTTCTAACGGAACTCCGGCTGGGGGATGAAACCCCTCGCCGGGGAAATCCGTTGGCGCCCACATTCCGGCATCACTAGCAAACATCTCTACGATCCGAACCCAGACAGAAAGAATCGCTCATGAAAAGAAAACCAGCTTCTAGATCCGCCTTCTTTAACCGGCCCGTCCTCATTAGCTTTGCTTGTTGCCTGATTGGCGTCGCCCTGGCGTTACTCGCGCTCGGCTTGTATCCGAGATCCGCTCAGGCCCAGGCACCCATGCAGCCGAGCCTGGTGGGGCAATACCGCGGTTTGTCACCGGTGGTGCATTTCGATGTCTCTCCCCCGTTGCGCGACATGAAAGTCCTGCCTCCGGGGCCGGGCTCCCTGCGCGAAAACGAAGACCAGGACATTGTGCCGCGCAATTTCTACTTCGGCTTCGAACCGGATCCCGCTGTGCAGTCCAAAATCGGTGACATGGAGATCCCTCCGCCGATCGTCAGTTTTGACGGACCGCCCAACAGCAGCGGCGTCGCGCCTCCCGATCCGAATGGTGACGTCGGACCAAACCATGTGGTCGTCATGGCCAACCTCAGTTTTCAAATCTTCAACAAGACCGGGACTTCACTCTTTGGTCCGGCTGCGAATAATACTCTCTGGGCTGGGTTTGGCGGTCCCTGTCAGACTCAAAATGCCGGCGACCCAGTTGTTCTCTACGATCAACTGGCCGATCGCTGGATCCTGTCCCAGTTCACCGCCGGATCCGCGCCCTTTTTTAACTGCGTGGCGATTTCCCAGACGCCCGATCCGACGGGAGCCTATTTTCGTTATGCCTTCATGACCGGGACGACCGGGGCCAATTTTCCCGATTATCCGAAATACGGCATCTGGCCGGATGCTTACTATATCAGCACCCGCGAATTTCTAGGAAGTGGCGGGCCGTTCCAGGGTGTTGGGGCTTACGCGCTCAACCGTGCCCAAATGATCGCCGGCAATCCTGCCCCGCAGGTCATCTCGTTTATCATACCGCCGGGCGGTACGCCGTACTTGGTGGGTGACGGATTGCTCCCGGCCGACTTGGACGGTTCGACGCTTCCGCCCGGGGGCAGTCCCGAGTTTTTTCTTGGCTCGCAGGACAACAATGGTCCCTACGGTGCGCCCTCGGATGCATTGAACCTTTTCAAATTCCACGTCGATTTCGCCGTCCCGGCTAACTCGACCTTCGCTCTGGCTAATACCATACCGATCGGATCGTACAACTCTATCCTGGGCCTCTGCGGCGGCACTCGTTCCTGCATCCCGCAGCCGGGGACCGCGAGCCGAATCGATCACCTTGGTTACCGGCAGCGGCCGTTGCACCGCCTGGGCTATCGGAACTTTGGCACGCACGAATCACTGGTGACCAATCAATCGGTGTCCGCGGGCACGGGGCCATCGGGCGAAGTATCTGGCATCAGGTGGTGGGAATTACGGAGCCCAAATAGCAGCCCTGTCGTTTTCCAGGAAGGCACGTATGCGCCTGGTCTCCTGGACGGCATTCATCGCTGGATGGGCAGTATTGCCATGGACAGCGCAGGAAATATGGGCCTGGCCTACAGTGCCGCGAGCGGCACCGTGTTTCCCAGCGTCTACTATACAGGGCGCCTGTCGGGCGATGCGCTCGGCCAGATGACGCTGGGTGAAAATGCCATCGTCCAGGGAACCGGCTCACAGACAGGCGGCGGGAACCGCTGGGGCGATTACACCTCCCTTTCCATTGACCCGACGGATGATCTCACCTTCTGGCACGTGAACGAATATGTTCCTACGACGAGCGCCAGTGGATGGCGCTTGCGGATCGGCAGCTTCAAAGCACTCACCGGTGGCGCTTCGCCAACACCGGTCCCGTCCGCAACACCGTCGCCCACCGCGACACCAACCCCCAGCGGAACACCGTCGCCGACACCTTGCGGCACAACAACCTTTGCGAACCCGGCTCCGATCACCATCAATGACGCAGGCGTGGCTGCTCCTTATCCGAGCAACATCACCGTCTCTGGCGTGACCAATCCGGTTACCAAAATCATCGTCACGCTCGCAGGATTTAGCCACACCTTCCCGTCCGACGTGGACGTGATGGTAGTGGGCCCGGGAGGACAGAAGTTTATCCTCGTCTCCGACGTGATTGGCGGGACCGACGCAGTCGCTCTCAACTGGACGTTCGATGACGCGGCGCCAGCCTTCATCGGCTCGACCGGTACGCCGACCTCCGGCACCTTCAAGCCCAGTAACTATACCACCTGTCAGGATCCATTTGCGGCTCCGGCTCCAGCTGGTCCGTATTTGACCCCGGGCGGAGAAGGAGCACCGTGCGGCACAGACACTCTGGCTGCGTTCAACGGAGTCGACCCGAACGGGACCTGGAGTCTTTATGTAGTGGACGATCTGGGCGCGGACGTCGGATCCATCGCGGGTGGATGGAGCGTAACTATCCAGGTAAGCGGCGTCGTATGCGCGACCCCGACGCCGGGAACCCCGACGCCATCCCCAACCGTAACCCCACCTTCGTCGCCGACACCAACGATACCTCCAACGCCGACGCCAACGCCGACGCCGACACCAACCGTCACACCTACGCCGACACCAACCGTAACCCCGACTCCAACACCAACCCCAACGCCGACACCGAGTGCGACTCCGCCGAAGAACGTCGTCAACCTCTCGACTCGCATGCGAGTTCAGACTGGCGACAGGGTCGGCATCGGCGGCTTTATCGTTACGGGAAGCGTGCCGAAACACGTGCTCCTTCGGGCCATTGGACCTTCGTTGGTCGCCTCCGGTATCCCTGCCGCCAATGTGTTGGCTGATCCGGTCATGGAACTGCACGGACCAGGTGGTTTTGTCACGGTCACGAACAACAACTGGAGAGACACGCAGGAAGTTCAGATCCAGGCCACCGGCATCCCGCCGACCAACGATCTCGAATCCGCGATTGATGCCACGCTGGCTCCGGGAGCGTACACCGCGATCGTAAGAGGGAATAGCAACACCTCAGGTGTCGGCTTGGTGGAAGTCTACGACCTCGAACCGGGAGTTGCCTCGAGCCTGGCCAACGTGAGCACGCGCGCCTTCGTCGACACAGGTGAGAACCTGGTCATCGCGGGCTTCATACTCCCCAATGTTCCGCCTCCGAGTCCCTGTTTCGATCCACCGCCGCCTCGGCCCCCCCATTGCAACGAAGCAATATTCATCCGCGGCATCGGCCCGAGCCTCACTGCCAGTGGGGGACTGCCTTTGCCGTTCGCGCTGGCCAATCCAACATTGGAGCTCCGCAACAGCGATGGAACGCTTCTCATCTCCAATAACGACTGGCAGGACAACCCGGCTCAAGCCGCCCTGATCAGCGCGGCCGGTCTTGCGCCGACAAACGCCCTTGAGTCTGCCATAGCTGCGGTCTTGCCCCCGGGCGTATACACGGCGCTGCTCGCGGGAGAGAACAACGGTACTGGAATCGGTGTGGTTGAAATCTACGACACCGGCAGCGGGACGCCGTAACACGTCAATTCACTCGCTGTGTCTGCCTCTCTTAAGTGAGGGGCAGACACGCGCGAGCGGATCAATCGCTCGATCAGTCGAGCGCGCTCCAGCTCAGCGCATTCCGCTGTCGCAGGTCCACTGAACTTTTTTGACCCGGCCCGCCGCTACTTCGACCTCGAACGGCCCGTAGCTTCCGATGGCGGCTTTCCCTTCCTTCCTGGAAATGATGTAGTGCCCCGCGGGCAGAGAAACCCGGAAGCGGCCCTGGTCGTCGGTCTTGAAGGACGCTACGGTGCTGTTTTCTTTCCCGACAAGGAATTCCGTATTAGCCAGCGGGGCTGAATCGGGAGCGCCTTGTTTCGATGGTCCACCGTGAATGGGACTGACCAAAATTACCCCTTCGACCCCGGTTTCTGAGTCGGCCTTTGGCGTGGACGCGGACTGGGCCGGACCGCTCGAAAATAAAACGAACCCCAACACTGTTGCTAAGAGGCGATATGGTTTGCGCATGGAACGCAATGACCTCCAATATCCCGTCGTTGCAACGCCTACCGTCTCCTCCCACCGAGCGCTGTATCAATTTCCGCGCGCAAGCCATCTTCGGGTTGCGGTGAAAATTCAATCCGCTTGCCATTGATAAACACCACGGGCGTCCGATCGATGCCGAGCGAAGCCGCCCGTTCCTCATCGGCCGCGATGCGCCTGGCCACCACTGCGCCGTCCATGTCTCTGCTGAATCGATCGAGATCCAGCCCGAGCTCGCTCGCGCAGGTCCCGAAGAATGCGCGAACATCATCCGCCCGGATCCAGTTTGAGCGCCTGAGATAAAGCATATCGTGCATTTCCCAGAAGCGGCCTTGCAGTCCAGCCGCCTCGGCCGCGCGTGCGGCCGCGAGCGCATGGCGATGCTGCGCCAGCGGATGTTGACGGAATGTGACCGAGACTTTCGTGGCGTAGTCTTTTTCAATGTTCTTCATGGCCGGCCAGAGCAGAAAGCAAGGGAGACATTCGAAGTCGCCGAATTCTTCGAGCGCGACAGGAGCGTTCCCGGGGCCGCGAATATGCGGTGGTTCGGCTCCTGGTTTGCCACCCGCGAGCGTCGCCGGCACCGCGGGCGATTGACGAAAATGATACAGCAGAGCGGCAGCACCGAGGGTCCCGAGAAATGCCGCGAGGATGATGGCGACCGGTAGATAACGTTTCATACGTGGCCGTTCCTGAGCGGCTGGGAACGCCAATCTTGCCGGGGCATCGGGCCATTTCCAGTGGTTTAACAGCTCTGGCCACCTTCGAATATCCGAGCGCAGACTTGAGCGATCGCGCTCTCCGGTTGACGTGGGAGCAGGTCGCGACCATATTCGCCGCTCCTCACTTCGAGGAACTCGTCCCATGGACAAGATTCGTAACATCGCCATCATTGCGCACGTTGATCACGGCAAGACCACGCTTGTCGATCAACTGCTCCGTCAATCAGGTACTTTTCGGACTAACCAAAAGGTCGAAGAGCGCATGATGGACTCGATGGACCTCGAGCGCGAAAAGGGAATTACCATTCGCGCGAAGAATGCCGCATTCCAATGGAACGGCTATCGCATTAACATCGTCGATACGCCCGGCCACGCGGATTTCGGCGGTGAAGTCGAGCGCATCATGAAGATGGTGGACGGCGTCCTTCTGGTGGTCGACGCGCATGATGGGCCCCAGGCGCAGACTCGCTTCGTTTTACGCAAGGCGCTCGAAAACAAGGCCAAGCCAATTGTCGTGATCAACAAAATCGATCGCGAAAACGCGCGACCGCACAAAGTCCTCGACCTGGTTTTCGATCTCTTCGTCGAGTTAAAGGCCACGGACGAGCAGCTCGATTTTCCCATCATCTACGCGAGTGCGAAAAATGGTTTCGCCATGCGTGAACTGCACGAAAACAGCGAAGACATGACCCCCCTGTTTCAGGCCATCGTGAAGTATGTGCCGCCACCGAAGGTTTCACCGGAACCTTTCTTTCAGATGCTCGTTTCGAATCTCGATTACAGCGATTACCTGGGACGCATTGCGCTGGGGCGCATTGTCAGCGGACGCGTCAGTGTCGGCGATTCCATCGTTTGTATTCATCGCGATGGCCGCCGCGAGCGCGCCAGCGTGACCGGCCTCTATACTTTCGCCGGCATGGGACAGGTGGAGCTGAAACACGCCAGCGTCGGAGATATTATTGGGCTGACCGGCTTTGAAGAAGTTTACATCGGCGAAACGCTGACCGATCGCGAAGAGCATCCGCCGTTGCAGTTTGTCGACATCGATCCGCCCACCATCCGGATGCGGATTTTGGTCAACGATTCACCTTTCGCCGGGCGAGAAGGGAAGTTCGTGACCGCACGTCACGTGCGCGAACGGTTGGTTCGCGAGACCCGCGGGAACGTCTCCTTGCAGATGAAAGACACGGAAGTCGCCGGCGCCTTCGAAATCAATGCGCGCGGTGAGATGCAAATAGCCATCCTCGTCGAGCAGATGCGACGCGAAGGTTATGAAGTGATGGTCTCGCGGCCCGAGGTCATTTTTCAGCGAGATGAAAACGGCGCTCTGCTTGAGCCCCTCGAGAATCTGTATGTGGAAGTCCCGAACGAGAATCTGGGAGACGTGCTCCAATCGCTCGCGGCGCGCAAAGGCGAGATCGTCAGCATGGATCACCACACGGCGCGAGTCTCGGTTGAAGCCGTTGTTCCAACTCGTGGTTTGATTGGATTCGAGAGCGACCTGGTCAATCTGACGCGTGGCGAAGGCCTGATGAGTCATCTTTTCAAGGAATACGCGCCCTTCAAAGGCGAGCTCGAAGGACGGAATCGCGGTGTGATGGTTTCAATGGAGCCGGGCGTCAGCACGGCCTACGCACTGAACAACATCCAGGCGCGTGGGAGGCTCTTCATTGGCCCGCAGGAGGAGATTTATTCTGGCATGATCGTGGGCGAGAACGCGCGGCCCGAAGACCTCCCGGTTAATCCTTGTAAGGCGAAGCATCTCACGAACATGCGCAGTCAGGGGGACGGGAAGGGCATTCAATTGGAGGCACCGCTGCGCATGACTCTCGAACGTGCCATCGAATACATCAGCGCGGACGAATTTGTGGAAGCGACTCCGAAATCGCTCAGGCTGCGCAAGCGCATCCTCGACGCCACGGTTCGAAAGCGCTCCCAGAACGCCGCCTGAATCGAGGCGGCGATCCTTGACAATAACCAGGGAAAGCGTTTGAATCTGATGGTTAGTTTGCCTCCTCGGTAACGATTCTTTTTCGAGGCACTCCGGTTCCGGGTTTCTCGAGAACGCAGGTTTGTCCGGCAACGTCATTTAAGCAGAATTCCCATCTCATGTCGGGACATAGCAAGTGGTCCAAGGTCAAACGCTTCAAGGGCGCGCTCGACGTAAAGCGCGGCGCGCTCTTCAGCAAGCTCTCCCGGGAGATCACCATCGCCGCGAAGATCGGTGGCGGCGATCCTGACGCCAACGTGCGCCTCCGTAGCGCCATCCTCTCGGCTCGCGGGCAGAGCATGCCCAATGACAACATCGAACGCGCCATCAAGCGGGGCACGGGCGAGGGAGTGGAGGCGCAGCATTTCGATGAGATTGTCTACGAAGGCTACGCTCCCGGGGGCGTGGCGGTGATCGTGGAGGCGGCGACGGATAATAAGAACCGGACCGCTGCCGAGATCCGAAGGATTTTCAGTAAAAACGATGGCAACCTGGGCACGAGCGGCAGCGTTTCCTACATGTTTCACAAGAAGGGGCGGATCACAGTCCCCCGAAGCACCATCGCCGAGGAGCGGATTTTCGAGCTGGCCTTGGAAGCTGGCGCTGAGGAGTTGACAACCGAGGAGGAGCAGTATGTTATTACCACTTCCCACGATCAGCTCTACGCAGTAGCTGAGGCGCTCAAACACGCGGGCGTCACCACCGATGGGCAAAAGTTTACTTTCATCCCTGATACAACAGTTCCGGTCAACGATGAGACCGTTGCGCTGCAGATCTTGCGCTTGTGCGACAGTCTCGAAGACGACGATGACGTTCAGAACGTCTATTCCAATTTAGATATCCCCGACGAATTGCTGGCCCGATTGCCAGCGTAGAAAAAGCTGCCGTTGACCAAGTAGTGCGCTACTTCGGCGGAAACCGAGACCCAATTCCCGTAATTTATGAGCGAAGAAACTGATAACCAGCGACCACCGGAAACTGGCGCCGCCGCGGACCGTCCCCGGCGTCCCCGCCGCAGATTTCCGCGCCGGCATGATGGACAGCGCAACCGTAGTCCGGAGGGACAGCGGGGCGACCTGAACGGGCCTGCGGATCGGGTAGAAGAAACTGGCGCTTCCGGAGGTTCCAATCTTGAAGGCCGGGAAGGCGACCAGCGGGCTGGGCAGGGGGACGACCAATCTGGTGGCGTCGAGGGCGATTTCCGCGAGCGCGGTCCTTCCCAGAATGGCGAGCTGGAGCGGGAGCCGGAATTCGGCGACGGCATCATCGAAATCTCGGGTAAGGGCTTCGGTTTCCTGCGGGATTCGAAACGGAATTTTGTCCAAACTCCGCAGGACATCTTTGTCACGCCGGAAATTGTTCGTCGCTTCGGATTGCGCGATGGAATGTGGATTCACGGCGAAACTCGGCGCGGAAACCGCGGGCCGCAGTTGACCCGGATGCTCAAGATCAACGACGACGAGCCGACAAAATACCAGGGTCTGCGGCCGTTCGAGGAATTAACGACGATTAATCCGAATCGGCGCATCAAGCTCGAGACCGTGCCTGATCGGTATACGACGCGCATCATGGATTTGATGACGCCACTCGGTATGGGCCAGCGCGGCCTCATTGTTGCGCCTCCCCGCACCGGCAAGACGACCTTATTGCATCACATCGCCGACGCGGTCGTGAAAAATCACCCGGAGATGAAATTGATCATTCTCCTGGTTGATGAACGGCCGGAGGAAGTCACCGATTTCCGGCGTTCCTGTCCGCAGGCTGAAATCATGGCGAGTTCGAATGACAGCGACATCAAGAGCCATACGCGGATCGCCCAACTCGCGGTCGAGCGGGCGAAGCGCCTCGTCGAGGCCGGCAAGGACGTGTTTATCTTGCTCGACTCGATCACCCGTACGGCCCGCGCTTTTAACAACGCGACTGGCGGAGGTGGCCGGACCATGAGCGGCGGTATCGACGCGCGCGCGATGGAGATTCCGAGAAAGCTTTTTTCGGCCGCCCGCAATACCGAAGAAGCCGGGTCGCTGACGATCGTGGCCACGGCGCTGATCGACACAGGCAGTCGCATGGACGAACTCATCTTTCAGGAATTCAAAGGCACCGGAAACATGGAAATGGTGCTCGATCGCAAGATTAGCGATCAGCGCATTTATCCGGCGGTCGACATTTTTCTGTCCGGCACCCGTCGCGAAGAACTGCTCATGCAGCCGTGGGAACTGGATAAGATCAACATGATCCGGCGCGGATTAGCCGGCCACAAGCCCGGTGAAGCGATCGAGCGTCTCCTTATGTTCGTGAAGAAATTCCCGACGAACACGCAGATGCTGAAGGAAATTCCAGGTTAACCAGCGGCCCCGAAAGCGTTCGGGGCGGTTCGTTTACAGTGGCGCTCGAACAAAGACCCGGCGGTCGTCCTCCTTCGCCGAACTACGGCGGAGGAACCAGACCGCCGCTCCAGGAAGTTGATTGGGAGGTCCTTCCTCCGGAAGAGAAACGAAGGCGCCAGGGGCTGGAGCCCCTTTTCAAATGGCTCGCGCTCGTCATGGACGAGTTCATTCGTGTCCCGGGGACGAAGTTCAAGTTCGGCCTGGATCCCTTGCTCGGGCTCCTGCCTGGTGTCGGTGACACCGGATCGGCCCTCGTCTCGGCCTTCGCGCTCATTCAAGCCGCGCGCCTTGGAGTTCCGAAGATACTCCTCACTCGTATGTCGCTGAATATTCTGATTAACGAGCTCATTGGAATTGTGCCGGTGGTCGGCGACGCGTTCTCGTTCTGGTTCAAATCAAACGCCCGCAACTATCAGATCATCAAGGACCACACCGCCACTCCCGGTGCCGCGGCGCGCAGGAGCGACTGGGTCTTTGTTATTGTGGTCCTGGCGCTTCTCGGCGGCATCGTTTTCTGCGGATTGCTCGTCAGTTTCCTGTTTCTGCGAGAGATCGCCAAGCTGCTGATGGGTCACTGAAACACCACGGCGTGGTCCAATGGTCCTATCGCGACTGGCGGAGATAACGCGAAGCGATCGCGTGAATGCTCTCTCTCGCTTCCCGATACCGCCGTGCAAAGGAATCGAGACTGTCGGCGCCGACGCGTTGCGCCAGCTTGCGCTGTTCGGTTTCATCGGCGGGCAGGGAAGAAACACTCTTGTTCTCCCAGCGCCGGAGAGCGGACTCGATCAAACGTAAGTACTCGTAACTCTCCTTCACCTGGGCGGCCTCCGTTTTCGGCAGCAGCCCCATCGCCGTCAGCTCGCGCAGAGCTCCCATGGTTTGGGGATTCCAGAGGCCGGCGCGCATCTGCAAAGCCTGGACCAGAAACTCAGCCTCGATTACGCCGCCCGTGCCCGTTTTGAAATCGAGTAGATCCGCCGCGCTTCCCCGTTCATGGCGAATTCTTTGCAGCATGCCATCGATCTGGGCAAAGAGGTCGTCGCGTTGCGCCGCTTTGCGCCAGACCCGTTTGGCCAGCTCCATGAATTGGTCCTGCAACGGGCCGGCCACAGGGCGCGCGCGCGTGAGCGCCTGCACTTCCCAAAGCTGGGCCCGCGTCTCGTAGTAAGCCTCGTAAGCCGTCAGCGGGAAGGCGAGGTTTCCTTTTTCCCCCTCCGGTCGCAGGCGCGCATCCAGGGTGGCGATACTTCCTTCCGCGGTCGGTTGCGCCATCGTCACCGCGAGATTTTGGGCCGCGCGGATATCGTCACCAACAAAGAGCACGTCCAGATCGGCTCCGTAACCGATCTCGGCTCCGCCAAATTTTCCCAGCGCAATAATCGTTACGTCGTTCTCGTTCCCGCGCACCCGGTTCACGAAAATCAGGCACGCTTCCGCGAGAGCGGATTGTTCGTCGAAAAGTGCCGGGAGGTCCGCGAGCCGGAGCACGTCACGGAGCAAAATCCGGAGCAACTGCGTCTGGCGATAAACGCGAAGGAGGTCGAGTGAGGCCGGAGTAATTTTCAGGGCGTTCAGCCGCTTCAAGTGCTCCGCGACCGAAACCTCCCGATCGAGCATCCCCCCGCGCGTAATCTCCTCCAGCAGTTGTGGCCGCCGAATCAACAGGTCGCCCGCATAACGGCTCGCATCGAAAGTTTTGACGAGGAGCTCGAGGAGCTTTGGATTCACCACCAGCAACTCGAAGAGCATGCTGCGCAGTCCGTAGGCTTCGACGAACCTGATGAACTGGTTCAAGGCCACGTCCGGATCGGCGGCTCGCGCCAGCCATCGAAACAGGAGCGGACGCAAATTCCGGAGCACCTGCCGCGTCCGGGCCGCGACGTGCTGACCGCCGGTGCCCCTGGCCAGGTCCGCCAGCGATTTGGCGGCCGCTTTTTCGTCCCGGAAAATGTGGAGGCTCTCCGCCAGCGATTCTGTTCCCGGCGCCGGCGACGAGATGACTCTGCGAAAAATCGAGCGGACTTCCTGCATGTGTTCGTGCAAAGCGCTGATGAAGTCTCTCTTGGAGGAAAAGCGAAGACTGCGCGCGAGTCGATCGAGGGCCTCACCGTTTTCCGGAATCGTGTGGGTCTGTTGCTCCGCTTCGATCTGTAACCGGTGCTCAACGCTTCGGAGAAAACGGTAGGCCGCTTCCAGGGTGCGGGCTTCACCGCCCGGGATCAATTCCAACTGGGCGAGGACTGGGAGTGCCTTCAGCGTGCTGGTTTCCTGCAGGAACGCGTGGCGCGCTCCGTGCAAAAGCTGGAGTGCCTGCACGACAAATTCGATTTCGCGAATTCCGCCCGCGCCCAGTTTTACGTTTCTGTCGATATTTTCGTAACCCACGATGTCCCGCTCGATCCGTCGTTTGATCGCGGCAATTTCGTCGAGCAAATCAGGCGTGGGACTTTTGGGGTAAATGAAGGGCTGATGCTGGCGGAGAAATTCGTAGGCGAGTTCCCGGCTCCCGCAAATCCCGCGCGCTTTGATCAGGGCGAGCCGTTCCCAGGTTTCGCCAAAACCGGCGTAATAGTTTTCCATGCTCGCGAGAGAGCGCGCGAGCGGCCCGGCGGTCCCTTCGGGCCGAAGCCGGAGATCGATCCGGAAAAGTGCTCCAGCCGGACTCGAAGAGGCGAAGGTTTCCACGATTTTGGCTCCGAGCAGATTGAACCATTCGTGGTTGGTCAGGGTGGGCGAAACCTGTCCTTCCTCCTCGTAAAGAAAGATGACATCGATGTCGGAACTGTGGTTCAACTCACGGCCGCCGAGTTTACCCAACCCGAGAATCGCGAAATCCGTTTCCGGCATACCCCGGCGGCCGCCCAGATCGGCCTTCCAATGCTGGTAAACCTCTCGCAAACAAATCTCCGCGAGGAGCGACAACTCCAGGGTTGTTTCTTCCAGCGGCGCAACTTCCGCCACTTCGCGCAAGGCAATCCTCAACATCTCGCGTCCCTTCCAGGCCCGAAGGGCGCGGAAGTTTTCCGCGGAGACGGAATCCCCCGGGGTTGTTCGGAGTTCGGCGAGCATTTCGCCGTAGGAGCGGGGCGCGGAACAGATTTCCGGACGGCGCAGCCAAAGGAGGATCTCGGGGTGACGCACCAACCGGGCGGCGCAGATACTGGAAACCGAAATCAAATGAAGGAGTGATGCTTCTCCCAGGGAAAAATCCCGGATCAAGCCGGGCAAAGGCGGCGCGTCCGAAGGCCAACTTTGCCGCATCTGCTCCAGGGTGTTCTGGACCTGGGCGGGATTTAGCGTCCCCGCCGCGCTCTCCTGGATCCAGGTTGAGACGGTGGTCATTTGCGAGAGAAAACGCAGCGTTGGGTGAGCATCGCAAAGATCGGCCTAACGAGGAGAACCGCGCCGGGCAATCAGCTTGCCTGCGCTTTTTCCGCGATCTTTTCCTGGGCCCGAGCGAGAGTCCGCCGTTCGTGCCAGGTGAGACTTTGCAGACCCTCGCGGGAAATCTTCTCCAGGATTGGATCGACCTCTTCGGCGATAAACTGATCGGGAGTCATGGCTCGATACCGTTCCACCTCCACCCGGCGTTGTCGAAGGGCCCGCTGCACAATGGAGGCCCGGCCGAAACCAAGAAGATGAGCGTAGAACCATCCCGCGATCATTCCGCCCAGATAAGCACTGTGGGCGGCCGCTCCGTTCCGGTCGAGCGTTACGCCCCAAAGGGCGATCGCAAAAGCGCCATACGCCAGGTATTTCGCTTTGAAGCGGACCGGGAGAAGCAGGAGAATTGTCGAGGTCAATTCCAGTTCAGGCAGGATGGTGGCATAGGCGACGAGAACGGCGGCCACGCCTCCGGAAGCCGCGAATAACACTGATGTCTCCGGCATCAGGAACAAGTGGCCCAACTCTCCAGCCGCTACGCCCGCTAGATAAAGGAAGAGGAAATGCCGCTGCCCGATGATCGATTCCACATCGCGGCCGAGCAGATACAGGATGAGCATGTTTCCAATGAGGTGCCAGGGCCCGTCGTGCAGGAAGCTGGCCGTAAAGAATTGCCACCCGTAAGCCGCGTGAACCCCGCGATCGCTCAACGCGAGGTATTCACGGACAAACCCCGGTTGATAAGCGTCGAGGAAAACCTGCGCGACGAAGGCGATGATATTCAGGCCGATCAGGCCGAGCAGAACCACCCGCGGGCGCTGGGTCCAGCGCCGGGTAAGTGACGAAGACTTTCGGCCGGACAGGCGCATGTCACGAGAGTATCGCAGTGAAAATCCGTTGTCGATGAAAGTTGTAGCCTCCGCGTGGAGTGCTGTAGCCACGGCGCTCTGTCGACGTGTCTCTGGCGGTGCTACATCACCCACGACGCCCCGACAGAGCGGGGCGGCTACAGCAGAGTGGCTACAGGCGAGGCAGCCACAGCGTGCGGGGCGGCTACAAGGGAGCCAGGACCCGCAACCCCCCGCCGCGAATCTGGAACTCGACCGGGCAATTTCCGATGAGTTCACCGTCGATTTCCACCGGGACACTTTCCTCGCTGCTGACCCGCAGCCGGGTCGTTTGAAAATACTCGACCTCCGGGGCCGTGATTTGCGCCGTGAAAATGACGTTTTGCAAATAGCGGATGATTTCCACGTAGTTGAGCCGTTTGAAAACGATCACATCGAGCAAACCGTCATCGATTACCGCCTGCTTAAAAAATGGAAAGCGACCGCCGTAGAGTCGGCCGTTGCCCACCAGGACGAACGATCCTTCTTCGGTCACCGCGTTCTCGGATTCGATCCGTAAACGGGGCGGTTGGCGGGAAGCGATTTGGGCCGCCGAGATCATATAGCTGAGCGGACCGAAGTTCCGTTTAAAGGCGCGGCTGGTTTCCTTGACGACTTGAGCGTCGAGGCCGACACCGGCGAGCTGGACAAAATGTTTGCCGTTGGCGCTCGGCAGATCCACTGGCCGTGTCCGATTTTCCTGGATGATTTCCCAGCACCGGCGCAGATCGTTCGTCGGCAGCCCGAGCTCCGTCGCGAACACGTTCATGGTTCCAACTGGAAGGAGGCCGAGCGCGACGTTCCGGCCGGCGATCCCGTTCACGATTTCGTTGATCGTCCCGTCGCCTCCGGCTGCGACGATTCTTTCAAAACCTTCCGCGGCCGCGCTCCGGGCCAGACCCTCCGCTTCCCCGGCCCGTGAAGTCGCGCACAGGGTCGCTCCGCGGGTGATCGATTCCACTTGGGCGCGCAATCGGTTTCCACGGATGCCCCGGGCGGTGGGATTGAGAATAACGACGGTGTTTTTCAAGCGACGGAAAGGGTCAGGGCTTTGGTCTTTTCTTCAAACCGGGAGGGCGTAACCTTCCGGCGTGAAAAAACTGCGCCGCGTTCTGCTGGTCATGCTCGCGGCCATCCTCGGTGGTGCGGTCCTCATCTTAATCGGGGTGAACATGTATGTGCAGTCGCAAGGGACACAAGCCAGGATTCAGCAGGAACTTAGCCAGCGCCTTGGGACGACGCTGCGTATCCGGCGGATCAGCGTCACTCCGTGGTGGGGATTGAAGCTGAGTGGCATCACGATACCGCAAAGCCAACCCGGCGTTTCCCCGGATTTCCTGACAGCCAAGACTTTTCGCCTCCGCATCAAGTTCGGCTCTCTTTTCTCACAGCGTCTTGTCATCAAGGAGATCTCGTTGGTGGATCCCGAGGTCGTTTGGGCTCAGAACGCAGATGGGAAATGGCGTGTGCCATCGATGCCGCAGGATCCCGCGCCGCAAGTTCCTCCTCCGGAAAAAATCGAAGCAGCCAGTCCTCCAGCCGCTCCGGATGGCGTCGTGGCCGGCGACAGAAAAGAGGCAACGCCGCCAGCCTCGCCCGGGGCCGGGCCGGAAACGCAGGCGCCAGTTGAAACCGAGGAGGAGGTTCCATTCACGCCGGAAATTCAGCGTGTCAATTTGATGCATGGCCGCTTCCGGTTTCTCGATGAGAAATTGCAAAGCGTGGCGACATTTGACGACGTGCTCTTTCGTTCGGGCTTCCGGACTGCGAACGATCTGCAGGGCGATATCAGCATTGCGAAGACTTCGCTCCGCGAGCGGTTCTTTCTCGAGCAACTCCAGTCGCCTCTGCGCTATGCGCCCGACGAGCTCGAGTTTTCTCAAATCACGGCCCGTGCGGGTGGCGGTGAAATAACCGGACGCTTTACGCTTCTGCCGCAGACGGAGGATTCTCCGTTCACGGTCAGTATTCGATTCCGCAACGTTCAAGCCGATCGCATCGTCACGGACGCGGGGGGTGCTCGCGGGATGATCACGGGCCAGTTGGAGGGGCAGCTCGATGCGAGTGGCACGATCGCCGATCCGAATGCGCTGGCCGGCGCCGGTGAAATAATTTTGCGTGACGGCCAGGTCCAGCAATACAGCTTGCTCGTCGCCCTGGGGCAATTGTTGCAAATCGACGAATTACGGCAGCTCCATTTCGATCAGGCGCAGGTGAAATATCAAATCAATCCCGGGGTTATCACGATCAGCGAATTGCTCTTTCGTTCCCAAAATATTCGGCTCTCTGCCACGGGGACCGTTTCTTTTGCCGGCGACCTTCACCTCGAATCGCAACTGGCCGTGAGCGAAAAAATGCGAAGCCAGCTCTTTCGGGCCATTCGCGATAACTTCCAGCCCATCGAAGAGCCCGGCTACTCGGCGGTTAGTTTTCAGGTTAGCGGCACGGTCGGCCGGCCCAAAACCAACCTGATGGACAAACTAATTGGGCGTGATTTGAAGGATCTGGGCAGCGTCATCAATAGCTTGATAGGCGGCCGGAAATCCGAGAAAGCAAAAAAGAAAAAAGCGGCCGCGGAGGCCGCGGAGCCAGCAGTGACGCCCGCGCCGGCCGAGAGCGCGCTGCCTGCGGCCCCGGCGACCCCCGGCGTCTCACCCCAGCCCACCGCGTCGCCATGAGAGTAATTGCTGGTGCAGCGGGCGGTATCCGCCTCGATGTGCCCAGGACCGACGTGCGGCCGACGATGGATCGCGTCAAAGCGGCAGTCTTCTCCAGCCTGGGTGACCGGGTGATCGGCGCGCACGTGCTCGATCTTTTTGCCGGCACGGGGGCATTGGGAATCGAGGCGCTCAGCCGCGGCGCGGCCTCGGCCTTATTCGTGGAAGAGAATTCCGCGGCGATCGCTGCGATCGAACGCAACCTGGCCCGGACGAAACTGGCTGGCCCCATCCGCAGGCAGGATGTCTTTGCGTTCCTCCACTCGAAACAAACGCGCGAGCTCTTCCAAATCATTTTTGCCGATCCGCCTTACGAGAAAACGAAATCGGGCGGTGAGTTCACCAACCTGTTGCTGGAGGATACACACCTGGCCGAGATGCTGGAGCCATCTGGGATCTTTGTTCTGGAGAAGCGTCCCTCGGAAAAAATGCCGCCGATGCCCCTGTGGAACGTGGCCCGGGCCAGAGCATACGGCGCCACCGAAGTGTTGTTCCTGCAACGTGCCGGCATTCCCGCCGAGGGCGCGCACGCTGAATGATCAGGCTCTTCTACAACCTTCTCTATCCGCTGGGGCTGTTGCTTTTTCTCCCGGGGCAGATCTCCAAGCTGCTCCGGCGCGGAAACTACCGGCATGGATTTGGACAGCGCTTTGGCGTGTACGATCAGGGCGTGCGGGCGCGACTCGCGTCCCGCCGTTGCACCTGGATTCACGCCGTGAGCGTGGGTGAAGTGGCGATCGCATTGAAACTATCCGCGAAACTGAAGGAGCTTGATCCGGAGTTTTTCTGCGTGCTGACCACGACCACGACCACCGGTTTCGCTTTCGCCAACCAGGAGGCCGGCGAGAGAATGGAAGTGCTGTATAGTCCGCTCGATTTCTGGCCGATCATGAGGCGGGCCTACGCTGTTATCCGGCCCATCCGGGTGGTATTGGTGGAGGCCGAGGTATGGCCGAATCTGGCGGCCGAAGCCCGAGGGCGCGGTCTCCCGCTGGCGCTGGTCAACGCGCGCCTCTCGCCACGATCGGAGCAGCGGTTCCGCCGTTTTCTGTTCCTGGTCGCGCCGACATTTCGTTGTCTCGATCTTGTCTGCGTTCAAGAATCCGAAGACATCCAACGCTGGATCGCGCTCGGAGTTCCCCGGCAACGAATTCATCACGTCGGCAGTATCAAGTACGATCCGGCGGAGACCAGGGTGAATCCAGACCTGCCTTTGCAGGTCTTGCAGGCCTTCGGGATCGATGCGGGCAATCCGATACTTTTTGGCGGCAGCACGCATCCGGGCGAAGAAGAAGTGCTCGGCGAGATTTTTCAAAAACTTCGCGCTGACTTTCCGGCAGCAAGTCTGATCGTCGCGCCCCGCCACGCGGAGCGGGCGGCTGAAATCCGCACCGGTCTCATCCGCTTGGGACTGAATGTCAGCCTGCGCAGCGAAGTGGGACTGACACGGACCGGGCCACCTGATTGCATTCTGTTGGACAGCACGGGCGAGCTGCAAAATTGGTACGCTGTCGCGACAATTGTCTTCGTCGGCAAGAGTCTGACCGCTCGCGGAGGTCAAAACCCGGTCGAGCCGATTCTGGCCGGCAAACCGGTTATCTTTGGGCCGCATATGGAGAATTTTTCCGCGCTGGCCCAGGCGTTGGTTGCGAACGAAGCCGCGATCCAAATTGATGATTCGAATTCGCTGCAGGAGAAGATCGCGTGGCTGTTGCGCGATCGCGCCGCGGCCTTGCGCCTGGTCGCGAACGGCCGGGCGGTCCTGGCCCGGCACAGCGGCGCCACCACTCGAACCGCGTTACTGGTGCAGGAGTTAGGCGGCGGCACCAGGCAACGCCAATGAGGTTCCGGATGTTCGTCCCTGCAAATAACTTGCAAGGCTGGGGTGCGCTTCTGATATTGCCCCCGCTTTCCTGACCCTATCGTCCAGTGGCCTAGGACACCGCCCTTTCACGGCGGTAACACGGGTTCGAATCCCGTTAGGGTCGCCACATCGCCAGGACCGCGCCGCGGCGGCCGGCGCTCGATTATCTCGCCGCCAGGCCCTCGGGCGCGGAGATCAATTCGGGCTGATCACAAAAACGGATTGAGTCTGAGGACTTGGGGTCTCCGCGTAGACAGCCAGGCACCCGAAGCGAATATCGAGGACAGCCGTTCTGGTGGGCGTCTTGGGGACGGTCCAATCATAATACTGTATCTTCGGGTCACGCTGACTCGAAATATACGTAAAGGTCATGCCGCCATCGATCGAAAGCATAATTTCCGTTTCGCACATCGTCAGGTCCACGTCCGGAAAGGCTGCCGTCCATTCGATCCTCAGAACTTGTCCAGGCCGCAAAACCTCTCCCGCCCTCGGCGAAATCAGTCGGGCGCTGTACTTCTCTTTCTTGCGGCCCGCGAATGCGGTTCTAGGCGTTTGCGGAGCCAAAACAAATGTCAACGCAAGCAGCAATAGAATTAAACGGTGGGTTTTCACTTTCCCCAGTCCATCCTAGTTGGCGTTCACTGTCAACCGCGGTTTAGGCGAGAACGACCGGTGAGTCAGGGCATCTCACCTGAAGGGGTGAAGCTGGCCTGGATACCGGTAGACGAAAACGCTGTGTTCCGGGAAGCGCGCCAGCAATTCCTTCAAACCATCGTCAGCATCGTAGGCGAAGAACAAAGTATCGGCGGTCCACAAATCGGGAGGATTCCGGATCAGATCGGGTATATCCATTTTGTAAGTGCCGCTCTGGAGCAAAATGATCTTCTTCGTTTGCGGCACGCTCGCGACGGTGCGGGCAAGGTCCAGCCGTTTGTGAATATCGGAGGTTTGTTCGGCTCCGTAAGTGAAACTGCAAACGATGAGACATGACAGGGCCACGGACCACCCAATCCGGCCGATTCTTTGCGTGCGAGTCAGTCGATAGATCTCGACGACCGCGAGAATGAGAAACGGAAAGTAGGGAAAAAAATAGCGCGGCCCGGGTCCCGCCACACCCCAGGGATAGAAGAAGTAGGCGCATACCGTCAGAGCGAAGAGCGTCAGGTACGTTTTCAGCCTCGCGCTCTGGCCTGGCCGGATCAGGCATAAAAGAACCAAAGCAGCCGGCGGAAAAGCATACAGCACTCGCTTGAGTCGGATCACAGTAGTCGGAAACCCCATCCAGGAAAGACCGAGATTCCCGCTCGAATTTGCTCTTTCCGCGTAGGCGAAGGGTGGCAGGAAGGCGCTTCCGGTAAGAAGCCTGTTGTAAATGAGGTGAGAGGACGCCACCAGGCCGAAGCTGGCCAGGAGAAGGATAAGTCCCTTGATCTTCCTCTGGCGTAAGAGACTAAAAGCGATCCACCCCATCAACGGAATCCAATCGAGATATCGGAGCAGAGAGCAACAGCCCAGGATCAATCCCACCCCGAGCAGCCGCCAGGGAGATGGCTTCGATTGGCGGTCGCCGAACGTGTTGTCGTAAAGAAAGAATGCGCCAAAAAGGAAGGCCATGGTCGCGGTATGCGATCCGTAATTGGCGACGCTGAAGCAAAAGAATGAACAGAGAGTGACGAGGCACCACGCCGCCCCAACGAACTCAGGCCCGATCCGTTTGCTGACGTGCGAGAGCAACAGAAAAACAGTCAGAGCGCCGAGCAATGGCGCCACCAGCCATTCCAAATGGAGCCGGACGCCAAGGGAAAGCAAAGCTGCCCACCCCGGGTCATATTTTGAGAAGCGCCGGCCCCCCACGTCCACGATTGCATCTGCCTGCACGTACTTGTTGAGCGGATTTGCCTGATCGTACAACGCATCTTCCAGGTAGAGCTGGTTGCGCGAAAACAACTTGGCCTGGAACAGAAAGGACGCCTCGTCCCCCGAGTTCGGGAATTGCTGGATCAGGACGAAATGGACCAGGACGAATTGAAGCAGGGAAAGGGCTGAAAGGAGAAGGATTCGGCGCTTCATTTCGGTCATCGACTCTCCGGACAGCCGCCTTGGTTGCAGGACGCCACCGCGAGCACGGTTTGGTTATGAAGCTCCCTCGTCTGGAACTCAACCCGGCAGACACAATTTTTGGAATTTTTGTCATGGACGTTTTGCGGCCCGCTCCATTATCTTGCTGGGCTGCTCAATCGAATGGACATCAAGGCGATCGCTGCGTCGCCTTCCTTCGCGATGCGAACGAGGAATCACGAGGCGTGGGAGACGCCGTGCCACCCCGGAGTGGAGTGAGATGCAAGCGAACTTCCATCAGGCCGATTTCGACCAGCCGCACCCGCAGCGGACGCGCTCTATCTTGAAAGCCCATCCGGAAGTCCGAGCGTTAATGGCCCGGAACCCCGGCACCGCCCTGATCGCCTGCCTGGTCCTGGCCGTGCAGATCTCGATCGCATACGCCATGGGCCGGCTCGGCCCGGCGGGGTGGTGGCTGAGTTTGATCCTTGCCTATGGCATCGGTGCGTTCGCCAACCACTGCACCTACGTGATCATTCACGACGCTACGCATAACCTTGTTTTCCGAAGCAAATTCCTGAACAAGCTCCTGGCCATTGCCGCGGACCTGCCCAATCTCGTCCCCACCGCGATTGGTTTCGGGATTTACCACCTCAAGCATCATGCTCATCAAGGCGACTACGAATCGGACGCGGACATCCCGAATCACTGGGAGGCCAGGCTGATTGGTGACAAGTGGTACGCCAAGGCGCTCTGGCTGCTTTTCTTTCCGATCTTTCAACTGACGCGGCCGCCGCGTCTAAGGGCGATCACGCTCTGGAGCGGCTGGACTGTCGCGAACCTTGTTTGCGCCGTCGCCTTCGATGTCGCCCTTTTCCAATTCTGCGGTTGGGCGGGCATCTGGTATCTGGCTTGTTCGTTTTTCTTTTCGGTCGGCCTGCATCCCCTGGGGGCCCGCTGGATCCAGGAGCATTACACTCTCGACCCCGATCAGGAGACCTTCAGTTACTACGGACCGATCAATTTAGTCGCGCTCAATGTTGGCCATCATAACGAGCATCACGATTTTCCCTCGATCGCCTGGAACAATCTCCCGAAACTTCGGCGAATGGCCCCCGAGTTTTACGACACGTTGCGCTTCCACACCTCCTGGACCCGACTTCTGTTCCAGTTTTTGTTCGACCCACGCTACACCCTCTTCTCGCGGGTGGAGCGATTGAAGGCGTCGTCGGCGCTTCCTTCCCGCCTCCCGGATGTGGCCTCGCCTCGAGCGCTGGCCTCCAGCGTCAAATGACTTCAACCAAGGCGAATTTATTTATGGACGTTTTCCCGCCGCCCTTTATTTTATCGGCCTGGTCAAATCGGATGAACACTCAGGCGATCGCTGCATCGCCCACTCATTCGCGGTCGGCGAAGGAAAACAAGGCGCAGGGAGCGTCCCGTAAGTTACATGGAATTGGTTTACTCTCGGCTCGCAGTCACACTTGATTTATGCACGTAAACGGTCAATCCGAAGCAGAGGTAGAGACCAACTTTAGCGGAACGCTTGGTCTGGGCGATTTTGTCGTGGGCGAGCGCAAGGATCCGCTGGCGCCGCCCGCCGGTTTTGCGGAGTGGCGGCGCAAGGAAATCGCCTGGGCCGCCAGCCTTTACGAGCCGGATATGCTGGGCGCGGCAGATGCGCGCACCTCGATTCAATACCAGGGCAAATCGAAACCGGTCATCAATCTTTGTTCCTACAATTATCTCGGCCTGGCGAACCATCCTGAAGTCATTGCTGCCGCCACGGAGGCGCTCCGCAAATACGGCATGGGAGCTTGCGGTTCGCCGATGCTCTCGGGCATGACCGATCTGCATCGGCAGCTCGAGCGAACCATGGCGGACTTTCTCGGTCGGGAAGACGCGATGCTTTTCAACAGCGGGTTTGGCGGCGCGCTCGGCACAATCTCCGGATTGCTGCGCAAGAATGACGTGGCGATTCTTGATAACCGTTCTCACCTGAGCCTGCGCGATGGAGCCGTCCTTTCCCGCTGCCGGCTCGATCGTTTCGAACATAACGATCCCGCCTCGCTCGATGCCGCCCTCACCCGGCGGGAGGGCAAGAGCCTGCTCGTCATTATCGAGGGGATCTATTCCATGGAAGGCGATTTCGCGAGGATGGAGGATTTGGTGCGGGTGGCAGAGTCGCATAACGCCAGCATTTTCATCGACGAAGCGCATTCGATGCTCGCCTGCGGAGAAAACGGGCGCGGAGCGGCTGAAATTTTTGGCGTCGAGGACCGGATCCCGTTGGTTTACGGGACCTTTTCGAAAGCGTTTGGGGCCTTGGGCGGTTTTGTCGCCGGCGCCAGCAGTACGATTGATTACCTCCGGCTTTACGCGCATTCCTATGCCTATTCCTGCGCGCTTCCGCCGGTAGTAGTCGGAGGGATTTTGAAAGCGCTCGAGATCGGCACGCGCGAGCCGCAGCGACGCGCGCGGCTTTGGGAGAACGCGAGTTATTTTCGCTCGCAATTAAACGGGCTCGGAATCGATACCGGCGACTCCGCCACTTACATCATGCCGCTGGTCGTCGGCGATCGCGACCGGATGTGCCGGCTGGGCCACGAACTTCGCCGCCGCGGTCTTTGGGTGGCGCCGGTGGATTACCCCGCCGTTCCAGAGGACCGGATTTGCTTCCGGGCGTGCGTCACCGCCGACCACACGCGCGCGGATTTGGATGAGGCGTTGAATATTGTTTCGGACACATTCGCCCCGGCGGAACTCCAGCACGCGTCAGCTGTCTAACAGCTGGCTCTGATACGCGCGGCGAATCACTGACAAGCAGAGCACCGCCTCTTCGAACGATTCCGACGCAGACTCAGGTTGCCGGAAGCTGGTCACGACGTCGGGCAACATGGCCGCGAACCAGTCGGCATGATGCGAACCGGCCGAAAGCCCGCTCTCGAAACGAATCGAGTCGCGGCCGCTTCTCAGCGTGTCGTCATCAATTGCGATTTCGCCGCGTTCGCCGATGAGGCGCATGGTGTTCCGCCGCACATCGGCCCGCCAGGTGAGAAAAATTTTCGTCGAACCGCAGGGGAAAGTGAGGGTTAGCGTGGCTTCGTCTTCGACTCCTTTGGGGGTGGAACGGTGGAGGGAAGCGCTGACCTCGCTCGGTTCCTGGCCAAACCAGTGCCGCGCCAGATAGATGGCGTGCCAGCCGTGATCCATCAGCACGCCGCCGCCGGCGATGGCGGGATCGCGCCGCCAGTTTGGATGATCCGGGTCTGCCACGGCGCAATCCTGGATGCGCAAGGTTTCAATCTCCACACCGCGCAATTGCCCGATTGCCCCCGAGCGCAATATCTCCGTCGCGCGCCGTATGATCGGCGCGTATTTCCAGTTGTGGACCGGCACAATGGCTCGTCCGGTTTCTTTGGCGAGGCTGCGCGCCTGCTCGAGCTCAACCAGGTCCAGCAGCAACGGTTTTTCACAAAGGACGTTCCATCCTCGCCCGAGCGCAGCGAGCATCGGGGCGCCGTGCAGCGCGGGTGGAGTGCAGATGTCGACAAAGTCGATCTCGGCGCCGGCGGCCAGTTCCTCGATCGTGGAAAACGTCGCCACGCCTGGCAATGAGTCGCGCGCGATCTGGCGGCGCCCTTCGGTTCGATCAACCACAGCGACGATCTTCACGTCGCTCGATTTTTCGTAGGCCGGCCAGTGCCCATTTCGAGCCACCTCACCGAATCCGATTATCGCACCTCTGAGCACGCTTCTATTCCGCTTCGAGGCGCGCCAGCGCGTGGTCGATAATGCTGAGCGCGGAGTTCGCCTGCTCGGCCGAAAGGATCAGCGGCGGGTGGACTCGGACTCTCGGGGTATAACTCATCATGATCAGGCCATCGGCGAGACAACGCTTGAAGAAGCTGATACACTTATCCTTCGTGAGCAGCGTCTTCGTTTCTTGATCGGTCACGAGATCGAACCCGACTAACAACCCCTGTCCTCGAACGTTGGCGATCGAGCGATGCCGTCTTGCCAGCTCCTGCAGCCCAGCGCGGAGCAGGCCTCCGACCGTGGCGGAATTCTCCACCAGTTTGTCCGCGATTATCGTTTGGATCGTCACCAACGCCGCTGCCGCCGCGAGCGGGTTTCCGCCGTAGCTGGAAGAAGATGCGCTGGGTAGTGAAAACGGCTTCGCGGCCATGATCCTGTCCGTGGAAACGAGCGCGCTCACCGGGAATCCGGAGGCCATCCCTTTGCCGAGGGTCATGATGTCGGGAACCACCTCGTCACTGCCACAGCCAAACATTCGACCGGTGCGGCCGAAACCGGTGATCATTTCGTCGGCGATCAGCAACGCGCCGTACTCGTGCGCGACATCATGGACAGCGCGCAGAAACCCCGGAGGCGGCACGATGTTTCCGGCTGTTCCTTGAATGGGTTCGATGACAATCGCGGCAGGCTCTCCCGCCGCGTCCTGCTCGATCACCCGCCGAAGCTCCTTGATTGCGTGCTCCCGGCACTCTGCCTCCGAACCTTCAAACCGGGTGGGGTCGGCGTAGGGAGCGAGATGATGACCCGTGGGCAGCGGTCCGATCAAATTCTTCCAATCGACGTCCGAGAGCGGGAGAACACCGGCGGTTTTTCCGTGGAAGCCGCCTGTGAAGCCGACGATATCCGTTCGCTTCGTGTGGGAACGAGCCAGGCGAATAGCGGCTTCGACGGCTTCCGCGCCGCCGCTAAAGAATTGGGTTCGCCCTAATCCACCCGGCGCCAGATCCGCAATCAGTTTGACGAGTTCTGCCCGCGGCTGGGAAGTGAAGCTGCCAACGGTGACTGCTTCGAGTTGTTTCGTGAGCGCGGCGACGTAGCGGGGATGGGCGTGACCAAGACTTGCGACCGACACGCCTGCGTTCAGATCCAGATAAGTGTTTCCGTCGAGATCCGTGAGCGTCGCCCCGGCCCCGCGCGCAATCGCCAGTTCGGAGAGGAGGGCAATCGTCTGCAATCCCGGCGCGATGAATCGGTGTTCTTCATCGAAGAGCGCCTTCGTGCGCGCCTGGGAATGAGGTTGAGATTCAGTTGGCATGGACACGCCTCGTAATGAAATCCGCTATCGCGTAGGAAGCTCGCTCCCGGCAGGGCGCGAACGACGGCCAGTCGTTCAAATCGATCAACGTCAGCTCGCCCGAAGGGGAGACGATGACATCACCGCCGAAAATATCGAGGCCGGCAGCTTTGGCAGCCCGGTGGGCCAGCCCCTCCAGTGCGATAGAATTAAACGGGTACTTCCGGGCCTCGCCTGAATAGAACCAGTGGAAGAATCCGCCTTCGGCGACGCCATAGAACTTGATCTCGTCACCGGCCCGATGGGCCTGCAAGGCCGCACCGTCGATCCCGCGTTTCGCAAAATCAGCCATGCCCGCTTCGAGGCGCTCGACCGAATCAACCCACTGCACGTCCGCGGTGACGGAGGCGTGGATATCACCTCGTTTTAACCAGATGCCGCCGTTGAGATCGAGAGATCCGAGGTCCGCCTTTTCCTTTGTGCCGACCAGGTGCGTGGGCGGAAACGAAACGCCTGCTTCGACCATCAACGCCGGCAGGCGATCGCGATGGGTGTTGAGCGCGGCCCGTGGGCTGTTGATGATCTTGGCGCCCTCGCGTTCCCAGTGGGCCAGACTTTCCAGGGCTGCTCTTCCCTGGCACATCGAAAAGATAATCGCCGCGTCCCCGCGGCGACTCTCGGCTTCCTCGAGGGTGAGGAGGTCCACGGTGAAATCACGCTCCCGCAGCCGATGCGCAATGTGATCGAGCAACAGCACATCGTTCGAGAGATGACGGCCGGGCGAGTATTGTCTTTCCCGGTATAAGCCAAGAAGCCGTTTCATTGCGCCGCGCTCCGAAGAAATTCTTCCGCGGTCTGGATATCGTCCGGCCGATCAACATCGATGGATTGGGCGATGGGAATGCCCGCGAGGTGATAGCCGCGATCGAGCAGACGTCCGAGGAAGATGCGCAACGCATCGATGCCTTCGCGCCGGGCCGCTTCCGCCTCCCGAAGAACCGAGCCGCGAATCGCGTAGACGCCCGCGGTGGCGTGAGCGGAAGGAGCGGCCGCCGCCCCGAGAGCGAGAACACGTGAATTGCCGGGCGTGCATCGGACCAGGAGCGGCTTTTCGTCGTTGCCCGGTGCCGTGAGCGCAAGAACCACCGCCGCATCCTTGTGCCGGCGCGCTTCGGCCATGAATTGTGAGTAGGTTTGCGGGCTGGCCACGGTGTCCACAGTGGAAATGAGGAAGGGCCCGTCATCGCCACTCGCTGCGAGCGTTTCGACTATTCGAAGAAAACTATGCATCGAAGATGCCGTTGTTTCCACGATCCAGTGCAGCGCGAAGGGCCACTTCGACGCGGTCACGTGATCGCGGACCGCGACCGAATCTTCGTTGATGATCACGACCACTTCGGTTGCGCCTGCGTCGGCCATTGAGACTAACACGCGCTCGATCAAGGTCTGGCCGTCCACTTTCACGAGCGGCTTCAAGGTGTTGGCTGGATTGCGCAACCGCTCACCGCGCCCCGCCGCCAGAACGCCAGCTCTCAGCAAAGATCGGCCGGATGTGTTCATGCCAGGGCGAGCGAAGTTGAAGACAAGGCCGCCGGAAGATCCGCGAGCTTGCGGAGATGCACATCGACCAGCTCTGGGTTGGGACATTCCTGTGCCTGCGTGCCCTGAAGCCAGGCGGTTTTCATTCCAGCTGCTTTCGCCGGACGCACATCGCGATCGAATGAGTCTCCGACCATCATCATTGCGCCCGGATCACCGCCGAGTTTTTCGGCGGCATGGATAAAGATGGCGGGGTCCGGTTTAAAAAGTCCCACCCGACGCGAATCGACGATGATCGACAGGTAGGGCTCGTAGCCAAAATCGGCGCAAAGTGTTTCGACATTGCCGCAGCCGTTGGAAACAACCCCAAGCTTAAAACCCCGGGCCACCAGGCTCGCGAGTAGTTGGGCGTTCGCCGCTGCCGCCATGCGAACCGGCCCTACGAAACCGTCGATGAGATGTCGTTCCAGCTTTGGGTCGCTCAGTCCAAGATGGGCGAGCTGCCACTTCACGTGCAGCGCGATCATCTGCGCCAAATCTGACGAAGCGATCTCATCGTCCAGCGCGGCCCGCCGCTCCGCTTCGTCGAACGCGCCGCGGAGCGCAGCGCGCGGGAGTCCCGCGCCAAAATCGTCGTAGAGCGCGACGAAACGATCGAGCCAATGCAACCCGTCACCGTCGAGCGTCCCGCCCATGTCAAAAAGGATGGCGCGAATCACGGAATGAGAATCCAGCCCTTCATATTTTCGAGAGAAATTTACGGTCGGCTCTGAGCTGCCAAAGCCAGAGTCCGACGAGCGCGATATTCATCGGCACGAGAATAAACATGAAAAATAGATCGATCCGGTGCAGCCATGCCAACACACCGATGGCATAGAAGCGCGTATTGTCGCCGAGCAAATTCCAACCGCGAACAACCCGGTAAAAACACTCCCGATATCTGATCCGGTCGTCCGCCCTCACGACGCCGGCCTGGGCGCGCGCTGCGATGACGGATTCAACGTCCATGTGCAGGCCATTGAGCGATCTTTGCAGGGCGATGTACTGGCGATAAAGCCATTTGATCCCGCCTGAATCGATCTTGGCCGGATCGTCCTGCAGCACCAGGCCTTGCACGACAAGGGTCGCATAATGGTGCCGATGAAACTCGTACATCTGCGCCTGAAGTGCATTGGCAACCGCCGCCAGCGCCGCCCAAATGAGCGTGGAGCCGGTTTCGCTGTTCTGGACCAGGCCCGCAACAATCCCAACGTAAATCGCCGCGTGGGTGATGTATCCGCCGACGCCGTCGAGAACGCGGCCGAGTTCTGTGACCTGCCCAGTCAGACGCGCCAGTTGTCCGTCGGCTGAATCGAAGATGCTGTAGACGATAAGTAACACAAAACCCAGAAACGCGAGGCGTTCGTTGCTGAGCAAGAGGCCGCCCGCCACGCCGAAGACGGTGCTCAGAATGGTCACCTGGGTTGGAGTCATGCGCAGGGCCGCGGCCAGCCGCGCCGCGACGAACCCCAGCGGCCGGAAAAAATAAACGTCCGCCAGCTCCTCAATTTCCAGAGCCTTGAAAGCGAGGCCTTGCGCAAGAACAGGTTGGCCGGCAGGAGGCATCACAAGGCCGTTGCTAGTACTCAGATTCGTCCGGGTCGCAACGTCATTTTGGCCTTGCCTGCCACCCCACGCCTGCTGGAATCCATATCTCGTGTCGCCCATAGAAGTCACCCAGGTCGAATCCCGCGCGGAGAGGAACGCCTTCATCAAGTTCCCCTGGCGAATTTACAAAAACGACCCGGCCTGGGTGCCTCCGCTCATCATCGAGCGCAAAGAGTTTCTCAGCCGCAAACACCCCTTCTACCAACACGGCGACGCTGCGCTCTTTTTGGCTCGGGCCGGCGGGGAAATCGTCGGCCGGATCATGGCCAGCGATGATCCCAACTACAACGCGCTCCATCAATCGAATGTCGGTTGCTTCGGGCTCTTCGAATCGATTGACGACCAGGCGGTGGCCGATGCGCTGTTTACCGCGGCGGCCGCCTGGTTACGCCACAAGGGCCGCAACGAGATCATGGGGCCGATCGATTACTCCACGAATTATGTGTGCGCTTTGCTGATCGATGGCTTTCAACATTCGCCTACGCTTCTGACCTCGCATAATCCGCCGTATTACCAGCGGTTGATCGAAGGCTGGAAATTTGAAAAGGCGATGGACCTGTTTGCCTGGTGGTTCTCGAACTCAGCCGAAACGGTGCTTCGTCTGGGCCGTCTGGTGGCGCGCCTAAAAGACCGTCACCCGGCTTCCATTCGCCAGGCGGATCTGAAAAACCTCGGTGAGGAAGGCCGCCGCATCCGCGAAATCTACAATGAAGCCTGGCAAAAAAACTGGGGTTTTGTGCCGTTTGCGGAAGCGGAGATCGATTACATGACGAAGGAGCTGAAACCGATCGTCGAAGCTGATCTCACCCTGCTGGCTGAAGTTGAGGGACGACCTGTGGGATTCATTCTGTGCGTGCCGGACATCAACGTCGCTCTGCAAAAAATTAATGGACGCCTGACCTGGTTCGGCCTCCCGATTGGGCTGATCAAGCTGCTGTATTACAAGAGGCAGATAAAGAAGGGTCGCCTGATCGCGCTGGGGGTAATCCCAAAATACCGGCGTCGCGGCGTCGCGGAGGCTCTGGTTTTGCGTGTCATCGAAGATGGCATGCTTAAGCGAGGTGGTGCCGGTGAGCTCAGCCTCACGCTCGAGAACAACTTCATGATCAACCGGTTCCTGGAAGCAATCGGCGCGGAGAAATATAAGACATATCGAGTCTATCGGCGCCTGTTGGAGACGAGCGATTCCACGTGATGACCTTGCGGCGGGTTTTGATTCTGGCTGATGAATCCGCGGAGTGGATGGTGGCGGGTTTGCGCCAGCTCGAACGTCTGGCCCTCGCGGTCGATGAATTTGCGCTGGAGAACCGGGAGACAGCGCCTGTGCTCGTCTGCATCTTTTGGCGGCCGGACCTGGATCAAACGCAGAGATGGATTCCGAAAAATGACCGGCTAACGAGAGTTGCTTTTACGACCGAACTCGAGGCTGAGCCGTACGATCTCGTCTTGAACACTCGACTGTTCCTTTACCGCCAAGCTGTCCGGCAACTGTTGGAGGCATCGGCCGCACCGCCAGAGATAGTTCCTGCGCCCGGGGAGAAGGAGTCCTGGGAAAAGAATTTCCACCAGTTGGAGTCTTTGCCTCGCCTGCGCCCCGGAGCGTGGGAATACATAACCGACGGAAATCAGATCGACGAGATCGAGGTAAGGTTCCTGCGCGGGAGCGGCAAATCGCAGGACGGTTTGGTCTCGCGCTATTTGAATCGCCCAATCTCGCGAGAGGTGACGCGCCTCCTTCTCCGCTTCCCCACGACGCCGAACGCCTGGACCTTGTTTATCTTCCCGATTCCGGTCATTGCCTCGCTCATTTTGCTCCCCGGGAGCTACTGGTCGTTTGTCTGGGGTCTCGTGCTTTTCCAGGTTTTCAGCGTGCTGGATGGCTGTGACGGCGAGCTCGCGCGCGCGAAGTTTCTGGAAAGCGAACGGGGACGCCAGCTGGACGATTTTTTCGATGTCCTCAGCAATATTTTACTCGTCGTCGGTTTGGGCTTTGGGCTGATGCGGGCGCAGAATCCCGCCGGTCGCGCCGTCTGGTTCTACGCCGTCGAAGGAGTCGTGACCGCCGTGTTGATTGGCGTGAATGAGTTTTACCTAGCGACGCGGAACCCGGGCGTGGTGGAGGGGAAGGAAGAGGCGCTGGATGGCGCTCTCTATCCGCGCCATCGCGTCCTGGTGGAGCGTTCCGGGATGTTGTTTTTTGGCAAGAAGTTCGCGTCGTGGCTGATTCAGCTGACGAAGCGTGACGTCGCCATGCTCTTTTTTGTTTTCCTGGCCGCCGTCGGACAGCCTGCCTGGATTTTGCATCTGCTCTTCGCCGTCACGGCGGCGAGCCTGGCGCTTGCACTGAAAGCCTCGACGCGCAGTCGCACGAAATAGGTGGATCGAACGCTCGTCGCTCGATGACAAGGAATACCGGCGAAGCCGGGACAAAGAAATATCGCGCGACGGAGCGCACGATCCACCTCAGCTCAAGCGTCTCGCTTCCTGCTCGGCGCGCGCCAACATTTCCGGCGTGTCGACATCCTGCCACCAGGCTTCCCCTATATCGATTGCCAGCGCTGTCCCGGCTTCCGCCATGAGTCGAACCCCATCCGCCAGACTGCAGTCGTCGTCTTTGACCGCGCAACGCAGGTAATCGAACACGATCTCCGGACAGAGAAAAATTCCCGTGTCGATCGCGTTGTAATTCTCGAGTTTCTTTCCGATCGCGCCGATCAGATTGCCCTCAGTCCGCACTTTCATCGCGTCGTCTAAATCGAAGATCGAGTCGATTTTCCGGTCGATGGCCAGGTTCAACCGGTTCAGATCCGAGTGGGCCACGAGCTCTTCGAGAATCGAGGACTCAAACAAATGATCGCCCATCGCCAGGAAAAAAGGCGCGCGCACTTTCCCGGCGGCGGTCAGGAGCGAGATGCCATTTTGTTTCTGCCAATTCGGATTCGGGATCGGATGGAATCGCATGTGCGCGGGGAGAAGGGGGGCGACCGCGGCGGCCAGCTCGTCACCGTTCGGACCGACCACGGCGTGCAACGTCGTCACGCCAGCCCGGTCGAACGAGTCAATCGCGTAGGAAATCAGGGGACGGCCGGCGACAGGGATGAGCGGTTTCGCGATCGTGTCCGCCGAGCCGCGGAGGCGCGATCCGGTTCCCGCCATCAGAATAACCGCGTCGGTGATGCTCAAGGGCTAAAGCTTGTAATATTTCTTCAAACCCCAGACACGCACCTGTTGCGGCAGGAACCGGAAGATGAACGGCGCGATGACGGCCTGGAAGAAGCCGCCCACGGTGGCTCGTCGCGGCGGGTTCGCGGCGTCGATCAGTTTCGCAATGCGACGCGCGACCAATTCCGGTTCCGGTGCGGCCTTCATATTTTGATCGACCACGCGCCATGTTTGCTCGACGGGCGCTTTATAGCGCGAATCTCCTCCGTCTGTTCGCTCGACGGCGTCATTGAAGTCAGTTCGGATGTCGGCTGGCTGCAAATCGATGACGCGGATGTCCGATCCTTCGAGTTCGAGTTGAAGCGACATGGTGAAGGAAGCCATCGCAGCTTTGGCCGCGTTGTATGCGCCCATGAATGGAACGGGCAGCCGGGAAGCGAGCGACGTGACGTTGATAAGGCGTCCTCCGCCGTGGGCTCGCAGGGCGGCGAGTGCGAGGCGGCCCAGTTCGATGTGCGCGAAGACCACCGTTTGAAACTGGGCATGCACGGCCTCCGCCGAAAGTAGCTCTGCTGGCCCGAAATGGCCGCTGCCCGCATTGTTGATCACGACGTCGAAGTGTCCGGCTTCACGGAGCGCGGCGTAGAAACTCGCGTTTAACGACACCATGTCGCCCAGGTCGAGACGAACGGCATGGAGACGCGGCAATTGCGGAATTCGGGTGGGATCGCGCGATGTGCCCCAGACTTCATCGCCGCGCTCCGCCAGCAGCTTCGCCGTAGCGAGACCGATGCCCGCGCTCGCGCCGGTGATGAATATTCGTTTCATTTCTTCGCTTCTAATTCGATGCCGGATGAGTTTCGGATCGACGGTGATAGAGCCAGGCGCAACCGTAGACGAGAAGAAAAACGATGGCGGCAACGAGTTGGCCCGTCATCCCGTCGATCGTCATCCGGCAAGCGAAAGCCGGCGCTGTTGCGACCAACGCAGCGATCAATGGGCGGCCGATGTCTCCCCATGGGTTGCGCCAGCGAAAGACCATCCGGAGCGCGCGATAACGAAGAATTCCCTGGAGCACGTATGGAAGCAAAATCCCGAAGGCGGCCCCAGTCACGCCGAATCGGCTGATCAGCCAAAGGTTCGCGGTCAGGGCCACCGCGCAGGTGATGATCGAGTTGAGTAAATTCAGCCGCGGTTTTTGCACCATGATCACAGTTTCGGCCAGGCTGACGAAGGCGTTCGTGGCGCAGGCGAGCGCGACGATGCCGAGCCACATTCCACCCTGTCGGAACGCCGGACCGTAGATTCCGAGAATGACGGAACCGGCCAGGATCATCACCGCCACGAGCGGCAACAGGATCCAGAGCATCCACTGCGAGACGCGCGAAAATGCCGTCGCGGCGTGCTCTTGATCGCCATCGACGGTCAGGCCGGCCACGATCGGTGCGAAGATAGGGTTGAAGGCCTGGTTGACCTTGCGCAGACCGCCCGCGACTTCGACCGCGGCGCCGTAAATGCCGAGCGTGGTCAGCGTCACACCGGGCGCGCGGCCGACAAAGCATCCCAGCATGACGACGTCGAGGCGAACAATGACGGCATTGAGCAGGTCGTAGGCACTGATCGGCGCGGCGTAGGCGAGGAGGCGGCGGGATTCCTCGCGATAGGAGAGAGCGGCTGGGCGCGGCGGCGTTGCCCGAAAGAGCGAAGCCGCCAGAAACAGGGCGACGAGGCCCGATGCTCCCATCCCAACGATGACTGCGATCTCCGGGGCGAATGTCTCGAGGCCAAACCAAAGTGCCGCGAGGAACGCGAGCGTGGTCACAATTGTTTCGGTGATGCCTCGTGAAAAGATGTCGTGCCGCATCACTTTCATGCCGCGCGAAACGGCGGTGTTGATGCGATACAAGGCGACCACCGGCATCGCGCAAAACATGACGGAAAGCGCGGCCACCATCTGTGAATCAAGTCCCAGCCGGCCGCCGAAGAGACGGACGACCGTGATGGAAATTCCTGCCAGAAGGGTGCACTGGCACACTCCCAGAAAAACCGCGAGACGGAAAAGCGCGCGGCTCCGGGCGCGATCGCCGGCCGCCTCCGCTCGCGCAATGAAGGTGATGATGGTGTCGTCGAGGCCGAAGATTCCGATCTTGCTCACCAGATCGGTCGTGGCCCAGGCGACGGAGAAAACGCCGAGGGCGGCCGGCCCGAGCAGACGCGCCACGAGGAAGGTAAAAATGCCCCGGAAATTCGAGGCGAGCATGGCGATGATGTTCGCCCACGCGCCGCGTTTCAGTTCCGCGGCCTGATCGACGGTTGTGCTTCGTTCGACGCCTCCCGGAGGCGTGATCGGGCGCAGCATGGTTTCGGCGGTGGTCATGGAGAGCGAGCGCCGGGAGCTGGCTTCATCTGCGACCGCGCGGATGGCTTCCGACGATCAATCCATCCTGCATCTCGTGAATCCAATCGCACGCCTCGGCGATTTCCGGATTGTGCGTGACCAGAAGCAGAGCTTTCCGCTCTTCCTGGACGATTCGTTGCAACAACTCGAAGGCGCGCCGGGAGTTGGCGCTGTCGAGATTGCCGGTCGGTTCGTCGGCGAGGATCACGCTCGGGTTGTTGGCGAGAGCGCGCGCCACCGCCACGCGCTGTTGTTCTCCGCCGGAGAGATGCCGGCTCGGCCGTCGCAATTTGCTTCCGAGCCCAACGGCATCGAGTAAATGGGCAGAGCGCTCGTGCATCTCCGGCTCGCTCAATTTGGCCAGCTTCCGCATCGGGATCATCACGTTTTCCTGGGCAGTGAAGTCTTCGAGAAGAAAATGGAATTGAAAGATGAACCCGAGAAGCTCGTTCCGCTTCCGGGCCAGGGCGTCGTCGGTCAGGTCGGAAACGGCCTCGTCTTCGATCGTGACCCAGCCGCTATCGGCGTGATCGAGCAAACCGAGGATATAAAGCAAAGTGCTTTTTCCGCAGCCGGAAGGGCCGACGACCGCGTGGACGGTCCCGCGTTCGAGCTGAAGAGACACTCCCCGCAAGGCATGGACGCGCGAATCTTCTTCTCCGAGAAAACGTTCGATCCCTTCGCAACGGAGCGAAACTTCGGCGTTCATGAATTTTAAGGTAGCCACACTCGCAACGGCAGTGAAACCTTTTTGCTCGGTGTTCATCGCTCCATGGAATCGTCGCGACCGCAATTAGTTATCCTGGCCGACGCTCCGGGCGCGCTCGGTATGCTTTTTGGGATTTCGCTCTTGGAACGGCTGCTTCGGGTCGTGCAACGGCTTGGATTCCGGGAGGCCATCATCCTTTCGAACACAGTCGAATCGATCGAAGCCCATCTCGCAAAACCATCCTGGGCGCGGGCGGAGGTGGCCCTGAGTTTCCGGTCTCGAAATGCGGGCGCCGTGCGAGTGAGCGACGTGGCGACGGGCGCCGGCCGCGTCCTCGTTGTCTCGGCCGGATTCTATTATGACGCGCGTTTGTTGAAAGCGATGGTGGAACAGACTGCGACAACCTTGTTGATCGATTCCGCGCCGCCTCCGGAGAGCGTAGTGTTGTGGAAAGGTGAGGGGGGCGACTTCCGGGCGACCGCTTTGCTGGAAGCGGAGTGGCTCTCGCGCCAGGATCACAGCACTGGTTTGATGGACCAGCTTTCGTCCGATGCCGCGACCGGGCGGATCGAAGTGTGCGACGCGGCACTGCAGCCAACCTACGTGACGGCCCTGCGCAAGAATGTCCGGCCGGTCTTCTTTCCCGCTCCCGGCCCTGATCTCATCGCGGCAGCCGAAAGATTCCCGCGTGATGTCGCCCAAAACGGCGTCCTGGATTTCCCCGGGTTCTGCGACTCGCCGATCGAGGATTGGATTGTCGCGCGCCTTTGCCGCACTTCCATCACGCCGAACCAGGTCACCTTGGTTACGATGCTGATTGGGTTGGTCGTCACTGCGCTGTTCGCGACGGGCCATCTGTGGTGGGGAGTGGCGCTGGCCTACACGATCGAAGTGCTCGACGGCGTGGATGGGAAACTGGCGCGAACTAAAGTCGAAACGACCGCGGTCGGGGACTGGGAGCACGTCACTGATTATTGCATTGAGTTGTCCTGGTGGGTGGCGCTCGCGTTTCATTTTCGGTCGGAGAACCTGCAGCCGGCGTACTGGCTGCTGCTCCTGCTCGTCGGCTCCGATGTGGTTGATCGGCTCGCGAAACGAGCGGTGAAACAGAAGGTGGGCCGAAATTTGGATGACGTCTCGAACTTCGATCGGTTCGTCCGTTGCATTGGCGGCCGGCGCAATATCAATATCTGGATTTTGATCGCGGCGCTCGCGCTCGGTGGCCCCGCGGATGGCTTTGTCCTGATCTGCTGGTGGGGCGCTGCGACGGCGGCGGCGCATGTCGTCCGCGCGTTGCAGATTCGGCTGTAGCGGCGGCCCTGTGGGCTGCTCTCGTTGCATGGCGCTACGGCTGGAGCGGCCCACAGGGCCGCCGCCACAGAAGATCTCTCAAGCCGGCGTGACTTGCGCAGGTTGGCTCGGCTCGCTCGGTTCGGGCGGACGCGCCGCCTGCTTGATCAGACCCGGAATCCGCTTGGCGCGGTTCACAACTTCCTTCGTGATCACGCTCATCGGCTTCTGCACGAGGAGCGATGTGCTTACCGCGCAATAAACGCCGCACCCTTCCTGGCAACTCTTCTTCCGGTTGTTCGCGTAGAGATCGTCCAGCGTGATGTCCATGATGTGCTTGTCGGTGTGCACCATGCTGCAAATCCAAAACTTTCCCTGCGCCGAAACGAAGAACAGCTTGTAGCCGGCGTTGCAGGTCCACTCGACATGTTCGTTGCGCAAAAGGCTTTTCTGATAGCTCAGGATCGCTTCGTTCGTGTGGATCTTTTCGCCGTTCCGTTTTCGCTCGATCATCGAATCGACGAACGCCTCGAGCTCTTCCTTGTTCCCGCGCGCCACTCGAAAACGGCTGAGCGGATCGGCATGGACCAGGCGCACTTCGGTCGGGATTCCGCGCGACAAGCCGGTTTCGAGCACCGCTTTCGATTCCGGCAGCGTGTCCGCGCAGATCACGCCGGTGATGTGCAGGCTGATCTTGGAATCCTTGAAGTAATCGAGCTTCGGCAAAATCGTCTTGAACGATTTCTTGCTGATCGCGCTCGGCGTCATGCGATCGACGCTGATCTGCATCACTTGCAGGCCGGCCTCTTCCAGTTCTTTGAGCAATTTGCGGGTGAGGAGAAAGCCGTTGGTGGTCAGGCTGGTGGCGAACCCGAGCTCGCGGCAGTAGCGGACGATTTCGACCACGTTCGGATGGAGCAACGGCTCACCACCGACCAGTGCGATGCGCATCGTGCCGAGATCGCGGATCTTGCGGATCCAAAGCTTGAGATCTTCGAGTTTTGGATGCGGCTTCGAGTTATCGTATTCGGTGCAATAGGAGCAATCGAGGTTGCACTTATCGGTCAGGTAAATGCTGCACTGGAGCGGTTTGCGGTCGAAAATGCGCTTCCCGGATTCGAGCAGGTTGTAGCCGGAAAATTCGCGGCCGATTTTATCGAGCAAGTTCATGCAGTTTCGTCAGCAGGGCAGGAGTTTACGCGCCTTGGGAATGGCTGTCATCCAGAATGTAGAGACGCGCTCGCCGCGGCAAGCGCCTAACGAATAAGATCAGGCGCTTGACACAAGCGCCTCTACACATGCGTGCGACGGGCATCAGAATTCAACAGCGTGCCAGCGTAAATTGTGTCAATAATGAGGACTGACAGCTTCCTCCCTTCCGCAATGAACCGTAATCCAACTAGGGCACAGCCAGATTCTGAATCGATCTTGTTTTGGTTGTTATTCGCTCCCTGCGTGTGCGTTTTTGCCCTCGATATGTTTCTTTTTGTTCTAGGAGTAGTTACCGGTCGCCAAGATCGTCTTGCTGTTACCTCCGTCGCGTTCGTGCTTATCAGAGTGCTGCTGATCGCCTTGAGTCCATTCGCAAAAAGAAAAGTTGGCGCGGTAATGCTTGGGGCCTATTTCATGTCGTTTCTCTTCTTCCTAAGTCTAGACGTCCAGTCATGAACTAGCGGCAGGGTCAGGGGGAATGAATAGGGCCACCTCGGCTGCCTCATTTGTGATCTACTTACGCGCTCGAGCCGCGAAGCGTCGCGACGGGGGCGAGAAGCGCCGCGCGGCGGGCGGGGACGTAACTGGCGATGAAGACGGCGATGATCGCGAGCACCGTGGCCCAGAGGTAATGCCGCCAATCCCAGCTGACCAGAAAGTGGTTGGCGTAGATCAAACCGCGGACCCGAATCGGGATTTGCGAGACGCCCCAGGTGAAGAGCGCGCCGACGAGGCAGCCAATCAACGAGCCGGCCACGGCGATCATCGCTCCCTGCCAAAGGAAAATGGAGGAAATGTCGCGGGCGCGGTATCCCATCGAGCGAAGGATGGCGATTTCCTTGATCTTCGACAGGACCGACATGGTGAGCACGTTGAAGATGCCGAAACCGGCCAGCAGAATAATCAATGAGACCGTGATCGCGGCGGACATCCGCAGCGTCAGAAAAAGCTGGAGGTTGGCTTCCTCGCGATCCTGCCAGCTTTGCGACTCGTGTCCGAACAGCGTCTCGAAAGCACTGGCCAGGGCTGGGGCGCGGTCGGGGTCGCGCAATTTGTAGACGATCATGGAGGCGGGAAACGGCTTGCGCAATAAGGTCTGCGCGACCCTTACATGAGAATAAATGCGGGCGGCATCGACGACGCTCACGCCACTGCGCGCAATCGCGGCTACGGTAAAGCGGCGATATTCCCCGCCGGGCGAAAGCAACTGGACCGCATCGCCCGCGCCGACTTCGAGCGTCTCGGCCAGGCGCGAACCGATGATGACCGAATTCGGGTTGTTGCGAAAATCATCGAACGTTCCGGCGACGAGCTGCTGGGCCAGATTGGTGGTTTGAAGATGGAACGCAGGCTCGATCCCGAAAAGATCGGCCGTGGCGTTTTCGAAACCGGCGCGCGCGCTGAGCGTCCCGCGCAAGACGGGCGAGCAGGCGGCTACGTCGGCAAACTGCCGGCTAATGCGCATGATTTCCCGGGCGTTGGTGATTCCGCCGACATAATGACGCCGCGGCACGGTCCCGGCGACTGAGCTTTTGGGCGGCACGATCAGACCAGTGCTGCGGGGTTCGAAACGCGAACGGAGCAGGAGCGCGCCGTTACTGCCGAGCGTGGAATCGATGAAGTTCCGGGCGAACCCCTGGGTTTGGGCCTGCGTGCAGATGAAAATCGCGACGCCGAAGACGACACCGATGAGGCTCAGGACGAACGCGCGTTTGCGATGCCCGAGGAAGCGCAGCGCAATATGAAGCGTCGGCGTCACTGTTGGTTCGCCGGAGGCGCGACCTTCGCCACGCGTTGTCGGACCAGTCTTCCGGGGCGCAGTTTGTCCTGGTCGGAAAGCACCGCGCGGTCGCCTTCAGCCAGGCCGGAGATAACTTCGGAAAAATCGAGGGTGCGATAACCGACCTTAACCGTGCGCGACTGAATGATGCCGTTTTTCACGATGAGCGCCTGATCGACAACGAGCGCGCGGGTCGGCAGCAACAAAACATTCTCGTGCGTGCCGGTGATGATGTTCATCTCGCCGGTCATGCCGGCCATCAGGTTCTCGGGCGGATCCTGGAGATCGAGGACAATGGTGTAACGCTGGGTTTCGGGATCGGCCGCCGGTTGGATAGCCGAAACCTTGGCGCTGAACTGACGGGTCCGAAAGGCATAGACCTGCACAACGGCTTCCATTCCGACTTTCACTTCACCGACGTCCTCCTCGTCCACCTCTCCGCGCACATAATTCTTCCGCGATGAAATCGTGAACAGCTCCGTGCGGTCCGCAACGAGTTCGCCATCGATGGTCTTGATGGCAGTCAGCAAACCATCCGTCGGCGAACGGATCTCCGAGTTCTTCAGTTGTCCTTCGAGCTTCTTGGAAGTGTCTTCGAGCTGGGCCAGATTGCGGTCGCGCTCGATTCTTTCGCTTTCGAGGAGGCCGCGGAGGCGGTTCACTTCGCTCCGGGCTTTTTCGTATTCGACCGCCGGGACGTTGCTGAGCGCGGTCAGTTTATCGAGGCGCTTCAGATTATCCTCGGCAACTTTGAACGCCTCCGACGAAGGCAGAGGCAGTTCCGCTCGTTGGGTCGCGGCCTGAAGATCGGCGCGAGCCTGTTTGAGCTGGCGAGCGGTGGTTTCATCCGCAATCGTGGCGAGCAGCTGGCCTTTCTCGACCGTTTTGCCGATGGCGCCCCGCCCGGCCGACAGCGTTTCCGCCAACTGGATGAATCCTGTGTTCTGCGCGCGAACGGGAACGAGCAGCGTGGGCTCGATCCTCACCGTCCCATAGATGGCCGAAATGGCCTTGCCGCGCCGGACGACCGCGATCTCCGCGACCGGCAGGGTCAGAAAGAAAATAATCGCCGCCACGAGCAACAAGACGGCTGCGGCGATCCAGGTGACTTTTTTCGAACGCGGGAACTGAAGCTTCAAGGGCTGGAACTAATGCGAATTTCCGGCGGTGTCCTCGGAAAATTGAAAATAACGGCCGGTCGCGCGATCCCATTCGGCCCGGGCCACATTCTGTTGATACGCGGTCGTTAAAAGCGCGCCTTTGGTTTCCAAATAGCTGCTCTCGGCGGTGCGAAATTCCAACTGTGAGGAAAGCCCTTCGGCCAGCGTTTGCTGGACCACATTCACATTCTGCTCGGCACTGGCGACCGCGGCGTTCAACGATTTCCAGCGTTCGTTAATCGCACGCAGATTATTGTGGATGCGCTGCAGCTCGAGCGAAACGTTGGCTTCGAGCTGCCGCAGCGAAATCTCGTTCATCTCGCGAATGGCGCGGGCTCGCGCGACCCGGCCGCCGACCTTGCCGTTATCCACGACCCGCCACGTCAGGGCGACGCCGGCGGTTACCTCCGAGGAAATGACATTGTCCGAGCTGCTCGGGGCTCCCTTGTTGCCCTGATGAATCGTGACTGGAATGTAGGTGCCCGAGGCGGTCGCCTCGAGCCGCGGATAGTAGGCCGCCTCGATGATTTTCTGGTCTTCCTCGGCCGCCCGAACGAGCAGACGCGCGAGATTCAAATCCGCCCGGCGCCGCAGCGCCGCTGCGGTCTCGGTTCGCAAATCATAACCCGGGTCCGCGAATGTCAGTTCTCCATCGGGCGTAACGCCCTTTCCCGAAGGCCCGATGTCGTCTCCCATGATCGTCGCCATGGTGAGCAAAGCGCCTTGATAACCGCGGCGTACGTCCTCGATGCGCGGATTGAGTTCCTGTTCGAGTAATTTCGCGCTCGCCACCGCTCCCCGGTCGGATTGGCCGGCCTGGTAACGGTCGGCCTGGGTCCTGACGTTTTCCGCGAGGCGCTCCCGTTGGGCCTCGCCGAGTTCGCGGAGCGAATTGTTATAGAGCGCGGTGTAATAGGCGACTCGCGTGGCATGAAGCTGCTCGACAATGGCGACGTTCAACCGTTGCTGCGCGAGCAGGACTTCCACATCGCCGCGCCGGCGCGAGGCGGGAACAGCGGCATCGAAGAGCGGTTGCGCAAAAAACCCGCGCGCGAGTCCGAACGGTTGCGTGTCGTCGTCACCCGCGCGTTTTCCACCTTGAATCCCGAGCAAGCCTTGCAGTCTCGCATTGGGGAGACCAATCGAGCGCAAGACGAGGCGCCGGCCGGCGGCTTGTTCGAGCGCCATCTTCGCCTGCACAATGGCGGAATTGTTCTCCAGCGTTTTCGCGAGCGCGGCGTCGAGGCTGATCGCGTGCGTGTTTGCTGTGCAGGAAAGAAGCAAGGCGGCGGCGAGTTGTATCCGCCGGGAAGTGGGACGGGCAGTAGCATGTCCCTCCGAAACTGCCTTTCGTCTCATCGCGAGCCTCCCAACTTTGACGGCGGTGCGGCTACTTCGGCGAGCGGTTTTCCCGGGGAGGGGCGTTGCGCGACTTTCGGCAAGACCCCGAGCGCTTCAGGTTCGCGGGCGGACGCCCGGGCCAAGCGCGCGCGCGCCACATTGTGAAGATAAAACGCGCCCAGGCGTGTTGTCCGGGTGCGCGTCACGTCGGAAGCGGCCTGGAGGATATCGAGCTGCGTGCCGAGGCCGGCGCCGAGATTTCCTTTTGCGATCTCGAGGGATTCGTCGGCGTTCTGCACATTTCGGGTTTCCGATTCCAGGACGCGATCCGCTTGCTGGAGATCGAGGAAGGCGCTGCGGACATCCGACGCCACCGAGCGCCGGGCGGCTTCCAACGCATGGAGGGCGGCGTCGCGCCGGGCGCGGGTGGCTTGCATCCGTCCGCGCGTGGCGAAGCCGTCGAAAATATGCCAGGTCGCGTTCACTCCGACGATGTAGCCATGGTTGAACTCCGGTCCGACCAGAGGGTCGTTTTCGCTATACACTTCGTAGCCGGTGAAAGCCTCCACTCGCGGACGCGTCTCGCTGCGGTCGAGGATCAATTGCTGATTCTCGATCTCGACATCTATTTCCAGCGCGCGAATCTCCGGCCGGCTCACATCGGCATACGCAAGGCTTTCGTTCAGGTCCGGACGGCGCGAGTGATATTGCAGTTGTCCGGTGGCCTCGAAGCGCATCGGCTCCGTGCTGGAGCGCGGATCAACCCCAATCAGCTGGCTCAGGCGCAGATAGGAATTCTCCAGCCGGGTCTGCGCATCAATGAGCTCGGGCTGTTCGTTGGCGAGCGCGACTTCGGCGCGGCTGACATTCAACGTGCCGACAAGTCCGGCCGTCAACCGTTCGCGCTGCGACTTGAGCTCTTCCTGCAAGACGCCGACCGATTGCTCCCGGACGCGAATCTTCTGGCGATTAAGCAGAACGTCGTAGAACGCCACCCGCACATCCATCGACACGCGATTGACCACCGCCTGGTATTCGAGCGTTCGTTTCTCCTCGATCAGCCGCGCGATGGCCCTTTGGCTGGTGATCGCCCCGCCGGTGTAAAGGTTCTGAATGACCCGCAACGATGCGTCGTAATCATCGGAACGCAGGCGGGACGCTTCCTGCCGTTCTCTTTTCCGGAGCAACCCGGTGGAAACGACTGAGGGCAAAAAGCCGGAGCGCGCTTCCGTCACACCGCCACGGGCGGCTTCGACCTGCTTGGCGGCGATGGCGATTTCGGCATTCCGTTTTTTGGCGAGCGCGACTGCCTCCTCGACCGTATAGGACGGCTCGGCCGGGCTGGCTTTTGCCCACGCCAGCAGAAAAATGACGATCCAGGCACTGCGGCGCATGCGTTCTATCTCAGGGGCAGGCCCCTGTTTTTCAATAAAAATCCCGTGGGCCGGGCGCTTTGCATGGGCGGGGAACGTGCGATTCGGCCTTTTTCTGGCAGGTTTTGTCTTCAGGATTGCGCGGATCAAATATGGCAATATTGTGACAACTTTCTTGCCCCGATCGCGGGGCAACGGCTAGTTTGGAGTTTTTCCTGCAATGAACAAAATCAGAATTGCCATCGTTGGAGTAGGAAACTGCGCGAGTTCGCTTCTCCAGGGCATTAATTTCTATCGCGGCCCTTCCGGCAACGGCGCCGATGTCGGGTTGATGCACCGCAAGATCGGGCCGTATGAACCGCAGGATATCGAAATTGCGGCCGCCTTCGATATTGATCGCCGGAAGGTGGGCCTCGACGCGGCCGAAGCTATTTTCGCGCTCCCGAACTGCACCAAGGTTTTCTGCGATAAGATCAGACCGACGGGGACGATCGTCATGATGGGCTGTGTTTTCGACGGCTATGCCGCGCACATGCGCGACTATGATGGGAAGCGCACTTTCCTGCCTCTGGAAAAGGAATCGACGCGCGAACAGATCATTGAAGAACTGCGCAAGTCGGGCGCGGAAATCATGGTTAATTATTTGCCGGTCGGGTCCGAGGAAGCCACGCGCTTTTATGCCGGATGCGCGCTCGAAGCCAATCTGGCTTTCGTCAATAACATCCCTGTTTTCATCGCGAGCGATCCGGCCTGGGCAAAACGTTTTGCGGACAAGAATCTGCCGATCGTGGGCGACGACATCAAAGCGCAGATGGGCGCTACGGTTTTGCATCGGACGATTGCCGATCTCTTTCGGAAACGGGGCGTGAAAGTCGAGCGGACGTATCAACTCAATACCGGCGGCAACACCGATTTCCTGAACATGCTGAACCGGAGCCGGCTGGCCTCAAAGAAGACCTCCAAGACCGAAGCGGTCCAGTCGGTCATGGGTGAACGGCTCGCGGATGAAAACATCCATATCGGGCCGAGCGATTACGTTCCCTGGCAGAACGATAATAAGATTTGTTTCATTCGGGTCGAGGGCAAGCTCTTCGGCGATGTGCCGATGGAGCTCGACGTAAAACTTTCTGTCGAAGACTCGCCAAATTCCGCGGGAGTGGCCATCGACGCCATCCGCTGCTGCAAACTTGCGCTCGATCGCGGCAAGGGCGGCGTGCTCCATTCGGCCTCCGCTTATTTTTCGAAACATCCGCCTGTCCAAATGACGGACGACGACGCACATCGTTGTGTGGAGGAGTTCATCAGCGGCGCTCGCGATAGCTAGTTGGGCGGAAGGGCGCCTAACCAGATGCGAATTCTGCTGATCGAAGACGAAAAGAAAACAGCGGCTTTTCTCGCCAAGGGGCTGCGAGAAGCCGGCTTCACCGTGGAAATCGCCCGGGACGGAGAAACGGGGTTAGAACTGGCGCGCGCATCCCGCTACGACCTGCTTATCGTTGACGTGATGTTGCCCAAGAAAGATGGCTGGGCCGTCGTGGCCCAACTCCGAGGCGAGGGTCTTCATACGTCGATGCTTTTTCTCACCGCCCGCGACAGCGTGAAGGACCGAGTCAAGGGACTTGAGCTCGGGGCCGACGATTACCTCGTGAAGCCGTTCGCCTTTTCGGAGCTGCTCGCGCGGGTGCGCTCCGTCTTGCGCCGATCTCCGGCGCGGGAGAGCGAACAATTGGTCATCGAGGACCTCGAAATCGATTCACGCCGCCATAAGGCGGTCCGTTCTGGCGTCGCCCTTAATCTCACCGCGAAGGAATTCCTTCTTTTGGCGCATCTGGCTCGTTTTGCGGGGGAGGTGGTGTCTCGCACGGAAATCGTGGAGCAGGTCTGGGACATTAATTTTGAGACAGAAACGAACGTCGTGGATGTGATGGTAAGGAGACTGCGGGCCAAGGTAGACGATCCCTACAAGACGAAGCTCATCCACACGGTTCGCGGTGCCGGCTATGTTCTCAAAGCCGGCTGAACCGCGGTCGATCGCTTCGCAACTGGTCATTCTCTTTACCCTGGCCGCGACCTTCCTGCTCTGCTGCGGCCTGGGCGTGTTGTACTGGATATTTGTTCAGCACGCCTTCGAGGAAGACAACGAGGTCCTGGCGGACAAAATCCTCGCGCTACGCGCCGACTTGAGGACAGCGAGCGATCCCAAGATGCTGAACGAAGAATTGAAGAGCCAGCATGCGGGTGGGGAACGGGTCGTTTACTGGGTGCGAGTGGTTGATTTCGAGGGTGTCTCGGTCGCAGAGACGCCCGGAATGAATCCCTTGCTGTCGGCCAGCATCTTTCCACGGCCAGACAGCTCGAATCCATCCGGGGGCGGCCCGAAGGATTATCGAATGGGCGGAAAGTACTTTGCCCTGATCACAACGCTGGAAGAGACCGGCGGCCGGTCGTACCTGATGCAGGTGGCGCAAGATCGCTCGGGTGACCAGGAGTTTGTGCAGGAGTTCGGCGCCCTTCTCGCGGTTATCCTGGCCCTCGGCACCCTCGCCTCCGCGGCCATTGCGATCACGGTTACGAAACGTGGGCTGCGGCCATTGCGGGAAATGGCACGCTCAGTAAAAAGCTTCGGGCCCGAGCGGCTGCACGAGCGGATCCCGCCGGACGGATGGCCGCGTGAGCTTCGCCCCCTCGCGGTGGCTTTCGACGAGATGTTCGACCGGCTTGAAGATTCTTTCACGCGACTCTCCCAGTTTTCGGCCGACCTGGCCCACGAGCTTCGCACGCCAATCGCCAACATCCGCGGCGAGGGGGAGGTTGCCTTGACTCGCGCTCGCACGGCGGAGGAGTACCGGGAAGTAATCGAATCGAGCGTCGGAGAATGCGAAAGGCTCTCCGGGATTGTCGACAATCTGCTCTTCCTCGCCCGTGCCGAAGCCGCGGAGGGACACATCCAGCGGACGCCGGTTAACGGACGCACCGCGGTCGAGAAAATCGTCGCCTTCTATGAACCGATTGCGGAGGAGCACCGGACAGCGATCACGTGCGTTGGAGAAGGTGAAATCCAGGCCGACCCCATGCTCTTTGGCCGGGCTGTGAGCAATCTGGTAGAAAACGCCCTGCGCTACACTCCCGCCGGAGGAACAATTCAAATTTCCATCGCCGCCAGCGTCGCGCACGCGCAAGTTTCCGTGAAAGATTCCGGCTGCGGAATAGCGCCGGAACATCTTCCCCGGGTCTTCGATCGCTTCTTCCGCGCCGATTCGTCGCGCAGTTCCCAAGGCTCAGGCCTGGGCCTGGCCCTGGTGAAATCGATCATGGATCTGCACGGCGGTGCGGCGGTTGTCGAAAGCGAATTGGGTCGCGGGACAACGGTGCTTCTTACGTTCCCGAACAAGTCGGGATAATCCTGTGCCGCTCCCGGCGCAATGGATCGACGGGAGCGGCTCCAGGCCTTGGCTGCGTTAAAACCTGATCTTTACGCCGCCGTAGTAGTTCCGCCCATACGCTGGCAGGATGCCCTCGTCGCGGACTTCCGCCCAGAAATCCTCGTCGAACACGTTGTTAACGCCGGCAAACACTCCGATGCGGCCGTGGCAGAAGTTTACTTCGGCCGTCAGGTCCCAAACGGTGTAAGCGGGAACGACATGCTGGAAACCGTTGTCCGCATTTGAGAAATGGTCGTCCACAATCGTGCCGATCAGGCCGACCTTCACCCGGTCTTTCCACCGGTAGATACCTCCGACTTTGAACTGATAATCCGGAGCATAAGCCGGGATGTTACCGTTGTTCGGACCTGCGGTAAATTCGGCATCGAGCCAGGTGACGTTGCCGTAGAGGCTCAATTGGCCGTATGGGCTTTCGGTGCCGCCGTTGATCATGGCCAGAATGTCCAGCTCGGCCGCCGCTTCAAATCCGGCGAAACGCGCGTCGCCCACGTTTTGCGTCGTATTGCCCACCTCGCCGACTTGATTCTCGAAGAGGTAATAAAATGCGCTCGTGTCGAAGGTCAGGTAAGGCAGCGGCTTCCCGCGAAGGCCCAGTTCGAATTGGAGTGAGTCGCCCTCCTCGAGATCACCGTTAACAACACCGGTGGCGCTGGTTGGGACCAACTCTCCGTAGGTTCTCGGGCGATACGCCTGAGCAACGGTCCCGTAGAGTTCCAAACGCGGGGATCCGCCGGCGACCATCGTCGGTGCGACGACGTTTTTCGCATCCTTGGCGTCCTTCACGGTCGGCCCCGGCACTTCACCCTCGATCAAGACGTAGCCCACTCCCAAACTGAAGAGAGGCACGAACGAGAAGTCGTCGGCCGAGTGCAGGTCGAGTGGTCTGGTAACATTGACCGTCTCGTCCAGGTTTTGCTGGAGAAATTCCAGGCGCATCCCCGGCGTGATCGACAGACGTCCGAAATGGAACCGGTTTTCGGCGAAGATAGAGAAGTCTGTCGTCTCCCCTTCGGCGAAGTTGCGGAGATCGCCGCTATCGGCGTCCGGGGTGGTGCCTCTCTGATCGTCTCGATCCTGCGACGCGTGATAGAAATACACGCCACCCGCAAACGTCGATGTGTCGCCGGCCAGCTGATAGTCATGACGCAAGCGTAATTCCGCGCCTTCGGTCCAGGCTTCGCGCAACTGAATGGAGTTGGTGTTGGCGGCCGCTCCGCTGGGCAGGATGCCTTCTCCGCCGCCTCGTTGCCGTTTGCTGAAGCGGGAGAGGTATCCACCGAACGCTTTGATATCCAATTCCGTCTGCTCGGAGAACAGGTGCTGATACTCGAGGACGGCAGAGTAGCGTTTCAGGCGGAAGCGATCGAAAAAGCGTGAGCTGGCGTTGCGATCCACTTCATACAACACTGAGTTCGCCGGATTTGGGACGCCGGGTTGTTGCCTCCTCAGCCCACCCGGTTCGCCGTGTTCTTCATCGTAGCCGTCAAGAGTAAGAATAAAGCGGTCGTTGTTCGTCGCGTCGTAAACGAGCCTCACGCTTCCGTTGTCGAGGTCGTAATCACTGTTCGTCCGGAAGCCTTCCCGTTCCCGGTGATCGTAATAGGCGTAATAGCCGAACTGACCGATCGTGCCGTCTATGGACGTGAAGCTGGTGAACAATTCGTCCGTGCCGTAGGCGTTTTTGGTCAAAAAGTGAAACTGCGCATCCCGGCTCGGCATTTTCATGATGAAATTGAGGGCGCCACCGGGCTGGGGACCGAACTGCAAGGCTGCGCCGGCGCGGATAAACTCGATCCGCTCGACCGCATCGAGGATCGGAGTGTAATGGGTTTCGGGAAAACCGAATTGCTCGTTCTTGATCGAGACTCCGTCCTTGAGGACCTGCATCAACTCGGCGCGCTGGGAATCGAGGCCGCGATAGCCAAAATTAATGATGGGCGAAGAGGGCTCCTCGCTCACGAGAAGACCCGGTGTCATGGTCAGGGCCTCGCGATAATTGTTATTCGCGATGGTCGGAAACTCGTCCGGCTTTATGAAAGACGTTTTCTTCCCCGAGTTGATTCGGGTGCCTTCCACTTCGGGCAGCGCCGGGTATTTGGGTGGATCGACGTCGAAGCCACGCACGACCACGCGTTCCGATTCGGCCGTTTGGACCACGGGCGCGAGGGTGAGCGTGCCCGCGGATTCGAGGCGGCGCGTGCCGTTTTCCGTCACGGTATTCGCCATCTCCGCGGCCCGATTGAATTCGTCGGTGGAGTTGCTGGAAGAGCGACTGGACGGTTTGCGCACGCGCGAAGTATCGCCGTCGTCTTCTTTATCGGTGTCCGCCAGATCGTTATCAACGTCTGACAGAGGTGGAGTGATGGTTTCTTCCGCCAGACTTGTCTGGCAGAAGGCAAAGAGGCCCGCCGCCAGCAACGCCGGCAATAGGTTAAGGTTATTTCGTGAAAACATGGGCGGAGAAAAACATACCAAGTATCCGCGAGGCAAGCCTTTTCTGACAGATTAGTAATCTTTTTGTAATCTCTCTGTAACCTCGCTAAACCCCAACTTACGTAGTGCGATTCGCGGCTGTGGGTCGAGAGTAAAACCCTATGAAAAAAACGAACCTATTCCTGGCAGCTGTTGTGGGCGCGACCCTGACATTTGGGGCGACCGCCTGGGCGGGCGCGTTCAAGGGCGAAGTGGTCGAACTGAAGAGTCTGCCAGCGGCGGTGCAGAAGACGATTAATGAAAAGGCGGCGGGAGGAAAGATCCTCAAGGTGCATAGGGAAGACGACAAGACTGGCAAATGGAACTACGAGGTCATCGTGAAAACGGACGGGAAGGAATGGGGATTTGAAGTCGATCCCAACGGCAAGTTCGTGAAGAAGCACGCCGATCACACGAAGACCGAATAAGCACCAAGCTCACCTATCACGGTTTTGGAGCAGGGGTGCTCCAGAATGATGACGTACCGATGAAGCGGTGTTGGGCGCCCGTTCCTCCCGGACCTTTGGACCGTCGGAAGTGGTCCGGACGCCGACCCGGGGTCACCGCGCCTGAATGCGCGATCTAGAATTTCTTCTCGATGTCCAGAAACACGAAACGCTGACGCGGATCTTCGAGAGGAGCCGAATAACCCGCGACGTTGTTCGCGAACGACGGGGGATCGTCGAAAATATTGCGGACTCCGACTCGGATCGCGAGACCATCCAGCCAGCCAGCGCGCTGCGTCTGGCTGACAGATTCCACCATTTTCTTTCCTGCGTCTGCTTTGCTGTCGACTGCAACGCGCGGCTGCGCCTTGGCGAAGCGATATTCGAGCAGCACATCGACGGTGGTCGAGTAGCTAACCGTCCGATCGGCGGTCGAGTCTTCATACGAGCCGATGTAGTTGAAAGTCGTGATGGCCTCGAAACCGCCGATGCGCCAGCCGAGTTGCGCGCGCCCGCGGAACCGCGGCCGTGCGAACGTCCCGGCCAATTCGCGCACCGGTTCTCCTTCGCTGCTCTGCTGCTCGAAGCTATCCATGTAGGCGCCGTCCATTCGAAGAGTGAACGTTCCGACGGAGGTCTTTGGTGTGACGTATTCCACCATCGCGTCGATTCCCTGCACCTGGATGAATCCGAGGTTTTGGAAGGTCGTGTTGACGAGGAGAACGTTGCCAGGAATCCCCAGGATCAGATCGTTGGCGGTGGGGGGCGCCCTGACGACGAGCCCGGGGAAGTCAGTTTCATTATCGAGAATGAATTGCGGGTCGAGGCTGGCGATCGAACTCTCGATTTCAATGTGAAAGAAATCGGCCGATAGCGTCAGTCCCGGCACCATCGGAGGCGTCAGCACCAGCCCGGCCGAGAAGTTTTTCGAATCCTCGGCATCGAGGTCAGGGTTGCCACCGGAAAGAATTTGCAGGGAGCTGCTTTCGTCCTCCGGCAGGCCGGTTACTTCGAAGCGGCGCGTGTCCCGGAGGTCCTGGGAAAACGTAAGCGAGCCGGTGGAGGATTGGACCAGGGACGGAGCGCGAAAACCGGTGCTCCAGGAGGCACGGACCAGAAGCCAATCGGGAATGGGCTGCCAGGCCAGACCTATTTTTGGATTCACCGTCGAACCAAAGTCGCTGTAGTTTTCCCCGCGCAACGCGACTTGCAGTTCGAGTTTGTGGATGCCGGGGACGGCCATCGCGCTCGAGACAATCGACGCGTAGAATTCAGCAAAACCGGCGATGATATCGCGGCTGCCGCTGGCGGAAGTGAAGTTGAGATCGATGACGCCGCCCGTGGTTGCGAACGGGTCGAATTGGTCTTCCAAATCCTCGTGGCGACACTCCATTCCGAAAGCGGACAGCACTTCGCCTCCCGGCAGAGAAAACAACGGGCCGTTGACCTTTGCGTCCGCGCCATAGATGCGCGACATCCCTTCGCGCGTCGTGTTCACGAGAAAGGAGCGAATCGTGGCCGGGTTGTTCACGTTATTTCCCGCTCCGAACACGTTGAAGGAAGTCGCGGGGTTGGTGTCCGCCAGGGCGGCAATGACCGCGGAGCGCGAGAGGTTGTTGAAGGTCATATCTTCCGTGTCGGCCTCACTGAAGAGGAGAGCGCTTTCGAACTCCCAGCGCCCGGGGAGACGGACCTTCACCCCCGTGACCGCGCGATAAAAGTCAGAGTTGATTTCGTCGATACGCGGCCCGGCTTCCGTGACGCGGTAACGGAAAACGACGTCGGTGCCGAAGGGGTTGAAAGGATTGGCTGCCGGCACCGCGATATTTTCCACATCGCCTTCGATGGGAGCAGGCGCGAGTTGCTGTTTCGTGAAGATGTTGCGATACCCGAACTCCGTAAACAGGTCGACCGCCGGGGCAAGCCGCACTTTTGCTCGAGTGGTAAATCCGAAGCGCTCTGTCTCCGGCACCAGCGGTTGGAAGGGCGCGCGGTCGAAACGGGTCCGGCCGGGGCGAAATTCGGAGACTTCCGGCGTTCCATCACTGTTCGCCGGGACCATCAACGGATCGCCCGTGACGGGATCGAACACGGTCCCGGGGTTGGAGACCGAGCTCAGGAAGCTGCTGCCGCCCTGCCGCCGCTGGTCGATCGACCGCGAGAAAAACCGGTCGACCTGAAAAAGCGCCTCGCGCTTGAAATAATCCGCCACCACCACCAGTTCGGTTCCGCTGCGTTCGTTGGTGAACCCGGTGATAAGAGAGGCGCGGTACTCCGACGTATCGGTATCCGTCGTGTTGCCGTAACCGATGCTCAGCAGAGCGCCCTCGTATTTCTCGAGAAAGCGCACGTTGACCACGCCGGCGATTGCGTCGGTTCCGTAAATCGCGGAAGCGCCGTCCCGCAGAATGTCGATCTGCTGGATGGCGGCCAATGGGATCGAGTTCAGATCGACGAAAGCCGTAATGCCATTCTGCGCGAAGGGGTAGGGAGCGACCCGGCGTCCGTTTATGAGGACCAGGGTCGCGTCTGGTCCGAGGCCGCGCAATGCCACCGCGGCGCCACCCGGTGCAAGGCTATCACTCTGGTTTTCGTTAAAAGTCGGGCCGCTATTCTGAGGGAGCGATTGAAAGAAATCACCGAGCGATCGTGATCCGGTCCGCTCGATCGCCTCGCGGCCGAAAATCGTTTCGGGCACGAAGGGCGGGGATTCGCCGACGTTGATATTCGTGCCGGTGACAATCACGCGGTCTGTTTCAATCTCATCCTGAGGCTTGGATTCCGGCGCGGCGTCCGCGGCCACTTGGGCGATTGTCAGGGACCCTTCGGCGGCGCGGCCTTCACCGTTTGCTGTCACGGCCTGAGCGATTTCAGCTGCTTGCGCAAACTCAGATGCTGGGGTTTGCGTCGTGCGTTCGCGGGAAACGTTCTCGCTCTCGTCGAGGTCGTTGCTGTCGTCTGCTAAGGGAGGTGGGGCGACCGTCTCTTCCGCCAGGCTTGTTTGACTAAAGGCACAGAGTCCAATGACAAGAAGAGCCAACGAGCGGGAAACCAATAACAAGAGTGACAAGAGCAGCATCGGCTGAGCGAAGCAAGGCGTTTATGACGAAATGGTAATATTTCGGTAATCTCCCTGTAACCTCCCAAGAATGATCCCGCTGCGTGTTTGAAAACGGCGAGGGGCGAAAAATCCGCAGAGAAAAAATATTACAATTGTGAAAGAATTGGCTTGCTACGCATATTACGAATTCGTAATGGCGTGGTATGTCGATGCAGTTTTCGTTCGGAAAAAGATTCTTCCGAACGGCTATGTCGCTGGGATTTCTGGGTTGCCTGATGGCCCAAGGAAGCGGTTCTGGCGCAGCCGCGACGAGCGAGCCTCGGACCGCCGCGACCGAACTGCGGGCGGACGCTTCCGGGCCAACGCCTGATTTTTGCGATAGCCGATCCGCCAGCCCGAACACCCGCGAGGTCGACGCATTGCATTCCAACGGATTCGATTCCATTGCGACCGGTCCGTTGGAGATTGGAATGCCGGATGAATTCGGCGTTGCCATTGAAGATGAAGATTCGGTCGAAATGTTTCGCTTTGATGTCCACCAGCGGACATTCGAGAGCGATCGGACGGTGTTCGCGGCCAAAGTTGCCCCGAAGATCGCGCGGAACACGCGCCTGAGTATTTCTCCACCACTCTTGGTGTGATCTAAAATTCGCCGAGAGCACCACCTTTCTGGTGTTCCGGCGTTCTTCCGCCCGATCGGCGATTCGCCGCACGGACGATGTGTCCGTGCCGACGCCCAGAGCGGAGCCGGCCTGATCTCTCAACGACCTAATCTTCAAACCATCAACGACTCAACCAGCCTTAACTTATGAAACAAAATATTAACCTGACGCGGGTCGCGGCGGCCTTGGCCTTTCTCGGTTGCCTCGCTGCCAGTCAGTCGGTCAACGCCCAGACCTCGACCAGTGCACCGGTCGTAGTCACGGGAGAAGAAGTGCCCAGTGCCTACGGGGCGACCCCGGATTTTTCGCGCGGGCGCTTTTCAAATCTAACCAATGCCTACGTCCTGCCGCCGGGAGCGGTTTTCTTCGGGTTGATCTATCAAGGCGATTCCCTGCGCTTCAACCGCCCCGATAATTGGCTCACCCAGGAAGTCGAAATCGGCCTTCCCCACCGGTTCGGCATCGCTTTTGAAAACACGACCGAGATTTACCGGTCGAACACTCAGGATCGAACCTTCAGCATCGAAGGCCGTTACGCGCTGGCCGATTGGAACAAGATCTTTCTCAATCCAACGATCTTCCTCGAGTACAAACACGGCATCGGCACCATTTTCCACGACGAAGGCCCGCCGGAACCGATGCCGAAAGGCGAAGCAGAGGAATTCCTGGCGGAACACGAACCCCTGCCAGATGCCTTTGAAGCGCGGTTATTGTTGGCGCAGGATTTTGGCAAGGTCGAATGGGCCTTGAACGGGTTCTTCGAGCAGGAAGTCGGTGGCGATCGCGGCCGGGAGGTGGGCTTCGCTCAGAGCATAATGGTTCCGATTACGGCGGATGAGCGGCTCAAGGTCGGCGTGGAAATGCAACTGACCGTGTTCAACGATCGTGGAATCCGCGACGAGGACGAACCGGATTCCTATCGGTTCATCGTTGGACCGACGCTCGCCTGGAAGCCATCCGCAAATACGCGCTTTGATATTTCTCCCCTCTTCGGAGTTACGGACGATTCGCCGCATGCCTCGGTGTTCATGGTGTTTTCCTACCTCATGGGCCCGGGCGGCGAACCGACCCAGGCAGAAGCACCCGCGTCCACCCGGAACCGTTGAGTTTCAGACAGCTGACGCTCACGCCTTAACCTAAACCTGAATAAACAACCTCATACTTAACTGTGTACATGACCAATACTTCTTACTCTCGACTCGGATGGCGAATGCCAAGCCTGCTCGTTCTTCTCGCTGGCCTGGCGGTGGCTTCAACCACTTACGGGCAAAACGTCAACGCACCCAGGGTCATTGTGACGGGCGAAACTGTGCCGAGCCCGACTCCCAATCCCGACGACACGCGCCCGAAGCTCGAACACATCATGAAGGAGCTCTCCGGGACCCAGATAACTGTCACGAAGAAGGCGACGGTCATCAAACTCGACAAGCAGCCGCCGGTCGAAAACAATAATCTGCAGGAGCTCTTCATCAAGGCGCCCGGCCTGCTGGTTTCGGAGCAACAAAACCCCGGTCAGTTCAATTACAGTTATCGTGGTCTGGGGAATCCGCAGGAATCCGAGTACACCCTCTTCCTCCAGGATGGTTTGCCCCTCATGAGTGAGTGGATTGGATTTCCCACTCTCTACTACCAGCCGTTTCCGCAGAGCGTAAGTGAGATCCAACTCATCCGCGGCGGCAGCAGTCTGCTTTACGGACCGCAACCGGCGCCGGCAGTTAACTTCGTTTCAAGACGTCCGGCGCCCGGCAGTCCTTGGAATGCGTACATGGAAACGGTCGGCGGATCGGACGGATATTATTCCAGTTACGCCTCGGTGCAGGAGGCCACGGGACCGTTCGAAATGCGTTTGGACGCCGGTTACCAGACCTCGGATGGTCAGCGCAACAACGGCGACTATCACATCTGGCAGGCTGACGGATATTTCGGGTACCGCCCGGATGAGAAGCAACTGATCGCGGTGGATGTCCACGCCAGCCGATTCAATGGCGGGGACCCGGGCAAGATAAATATTTTTCAATTCGACGCCGATCCGAATTTTTCGACCACCCCTTATACCGAGAATTGGGTCGATCGTTACACCGCGGTTCTTCGCTACGAATTGGAATTCGGAGACGGCTGGCTCATGCAGGCCAAAGCTTGGTACACGCACCAGGACATCGACTCACGCTCGGCCAACAACCTCACAAATCTTCCCAACACGGGATTGATTAATCCGACCGTATTTCCTACCAGTGCGACCTTCGGATACGAAGCATTCGATAACGGCGGCGTCGATCTGCGTTTTCGGAAAAAATGGGGCGATGGCACAATGTTCCGGGGCAGCGCCCTCACCTTTGGCGGCGTCGTTTATCATGGCGACGCCCCTTTCACGCGCTACACGCTGAACAACGCCAATACCGGCGCGAATTTTCTTTACGCGCCGCGCGACACCACTTCGAGCGTCATCCCGCTCGACCAGGACCGCACGGCCGACTACCAGGCCTTCTTCATCGAAGACCTGATCCGGATTGGGAAATTCCATATTGTTCCGTCGTTCCGCCTGGATCACGAGAACGTCGAAGTCGATTCGCGGCTTGCCCCGTGGCTGCCCAACCCAACGCTGGTCCCGCCGACGACGGCAACAACCGGGCCGGCGAGCATCAGTGCCGATCATTGGATGCCGCTTTGGGGTATCGGAATGGGTAACGATTTCGGTAACAACAACGAGACTTACTTGAGCGCGACCACCGGTTGGCGGCCGACGCGATTCTTTGATATCGCCGGGACCAGTCGGACAATCTCGCCGGGCGAGGACATACCGGATCCGTTTGAATCGCTTGATATCGAACTGGGTGTGCACGGAACTCCCATCAAAGGTTTGTGGTACGATGTCGGTTTGTTCTGGATGGAATTTAAGAACCGCACCGAAAATCAAAACGTCCAGGGCAGCAACACGCTGTTCATCGTTTTAAACACCGGCACCACGCGGCATCGCGGGTTCGAGGCTGAAATTTCCTACGATCTCCTGGCGCCATTCCAGCAGGATGTGACGCCGGTGCCGGACCCGAAAGACAGCAAGAACGTCGTGGCCCCGATTGTCGCGCACCCGCTGCAACTGGTTGTCTTCAGCAACATTCAGCTTCTTGATGCCGAGTTTACCGAAAGCGACCTGTTGCTGCCGGGCAGCACCACCCAAACCCTGGTTGGCAACGACCCCGCCTACGCGCCGGATATAATTTGGAAGGGTGGCATCAGTTTCCGAAAGGAAAAATGCTTCAACATTACCCTCTCCGGTGTTTACTCCGACGACCAATTCTGGTCGGATACAAATCGGCCTAACCCGGCCTCGGGCCTACCGGTCGTGCTGGTTCCAGCGGTCATCCCATCCTACGTGGTCTTCAATTTATCGAGCGAGTGGTACATCACCAAGAACGTCCGCCTCATCGCAGGCGTCTCGAACCTGTTTGATGAAAAATACTACTCTCGCGTCTTTTTGAATGGCCTGATCGATCCGGCTCCGGGCCGCTCGGCCTACGCCGGCATCTCAGTCGAATTCTAATTTATTCGGGAAAACAGGCGGCGGTTGTGGCTCTTTGAGCTGCAGCCGCCGTTCCCGTTTCAACGTGATGACTGCATACACGCTGTCGTCCGTCCGTTGCTTTGCACCGGGCCGGGTGTTACCCTCGCCGCTCCGCGCATGAGCCAGAATTACAAAGAGACGCTCAACCTGCCGAAAACGGATTTTCCGATGAAGGCAAATCTCGCCACGCGCGAGCCGGAGATGCTCCAGAAGTGGCAGGAAGCCGGCCTCTACGAGCAGATCCAGGCCGCCCGCGCGGGTGCGGAATTATTCGTCCTCCACGACGGTCCGCCTTTTGCGAACGGCGACGTTCACATGGGCACCGCGCTCAACAAGATCCTGAAAGATCTCGTCGTGAAATCGAAAACGATGGCGGGCTTTCGCGCTCCCTACCTGCCGGGCTGGGATTGTCACGGGCTTCCGATTGAATACAAGGTCGTGAAGGAATCGCGCGGGCTTTCACCGCTGGAAGTGCGCCAAAAATCGGAAGCGTTCGCGCGCAAATTCGTCGGTATTCAACGCGGACAATTCGAGCGGCTGGGCGTCTTGGGCGATTGGGATCATCCCTACCTGACTCTCGACCCTGCCTATGAAGCGGAGATTCTTCGGTCGTTTGCGATCTTCGTCGAGAAGGGGCTCGTTTACGAAAGCATGAAGCCGGTCTTTTGGAGCACCGGTGCGCAGACGGCGCTGGCCGAAGCGGAAGTGGAATACCAGGACCGCGAAGACACGGCGGTCTATGTGAAATTTCCCATTACGACCGGCGAGTTGGGGGGTAAGGCGAGCATTGTCATCTGGACCACCACTCCATGGACGCTGCCGGCTAATCTGGCAATCGCGGTGCATCCGAAGGAGCTGTACGTCGCGCAGGAATTTCGAAAGGAGGGCGCGTCGGAGACGCTTGTTCTCGCTGCCAAGCTCGTTGAAGCATTCTGCGCCGCGACCGGTTTCGTTGTAGCCGGGGTCGCTGACCCCGTAATCGATGGGCCGCGGTCGACGACCGCGGCTATAACTTTTCCCGGTAGCCAGCTCGAAGGCCAGACCGCGCAACATCCGTTTCTGCCGCGCACCTCGAGCATTCTCATAGCCGATTTCGTCACAATGGATACCGGCACCGGGTGCGTCCACATCGCGCCGGGTCACGGCGAGGACGATTATGCGTTAGGCCGCAGGCATCAATTGCCCATTTTGTCGCCGGTGGACGACCACGGCCGGTACACCGAAGAGGCGGGTCTGCCGGAACTTACCGGCAAGTACGTCTTCGAGGCCAATGCCGACATCGTCGCCCTTCTGCGTGAGCGCGGCATGCTCGTGGCCGAAGCCGCTTACCAGCACTCGTATCCCTATTGCTGGCGCTCGAAGACGCCGATCATCTTCCGCGCGGTCGAACAATTTTTTATTCGCATCGACGATTTGCGCTCCCAAGCGCTCGCTGCGATCAAGGACGTAAATTGGATCCCGCCCTGGGGCGAGAATCGGATCTCGGGCACGGTGGAGTCGCGTCCCGATTGGGTAATCTCGCGGCAGCGCAGTTGGGGGGTGCCGTTGCCGGCTTTCTATTCAGCCGAAGGCGAGGCAATTCTTGATCCGAAGTGGATTCGCCAGCTGGCGGATCTGGTCGCGAAACGTGGCTCGAATGTCTGGTTCGAACTGGATGACGCGGCGCTGGCGCGCGAACTCGGTTTGCCCGAAGGCACGCGCCATCGCGGCGATACGATCGACGTCTGGATTGATTCCGGCGTTTCGCACGCCGCGGTTCTCGCGACGAATCCGAGTCTCCGCGATCCGGCTGACATGTACCTCGAAGCCACCGATCAGCACCGCGGCTGGTTTCAATCGTCGCTCATGACAAGCGTCGCGCTCCACGGCCGCGCGCCCTACAAGACCTGTATTACGCACGGGTTTGTCGTCGATGTCGACGGGAAGAAGATTTCGAAATCGAGCAGCTACAGCAAGCCAATGGATGCCGGCCATTTCGTCGGGAAACATGGCGCCGACCTCGTCCGGCTCTGGGTGAGCAGTATCAATTACACCGACGATGTGCCGTTCTCGGAGGAGATGTTCACGCGCTTGGGCGACACGTATCGGCGCATTCGGAATACGCTGCGAATTTTGCTCGGGAACCTGTCGGGCTTCGATTTTGGAGCCGCGGCCGCCGACCGCGGTCCGGCGTCCGCAACGCCGGCCCCAACGCTGGTCGATCGTTGGATTCTTGATCGACTGGAAACTGTGATCGCTGAGTGCCGCTCCGCTTATCAGGCCTACGAATTCCATAAGGTCTATCACACGTTGAACCAGTTTTGCGCGGTCGATCTGAGCAGCCTTTACATCGATATCACGAAGGACCGGATGTATTGCGACGCGCCGGATTCGCCGCGCCGCCGCGCCACGCAAACAGCCATGCATCGAATTTTCGACGCCCTCTGCCGGCTGCTCGCTCCGATCACGGTCTTCACCGCCGAAGAGGCGTGGAGTTATCTTGGCGCAGCCGAATCAGTCCACTTGCAGGTATTTCCCGAGCAGGACGCCGAATTCCGAAATCCAACGGCGCAAGGGCAGGTTGAACAATTGCTGGGTTTGCGGGCCGTCATCGGCCAGGCGGTCGAGCGGGCGCGCCAGGAGAAACTGATCGGCAATGCGCTGGAAGCCGCGGTGGTCTTGCGGTGCGAGCAGGAGGCGATCGCCTCCATTCCAAACGAAGAACTCGAGGAGTTTTTTATTCTGAGCGAGTTGAAAATCGAATCAGGGAAGGAGCCGGCGGCCTCGATCACAAAGACCGCGCACGAAAAGTGTGCGCGCTGCTGGAGGCATCGAGCAACAGTCGGGGCGAACCCGGCGCATCCCGAGTTGTGCGATCGCTGCGCGGCGGTGGTAACGGCGGGGCCACGATAATGAGATTCATTCTCCTGATCTCTCTACCGCTCTATGTCCTGGACCAAATCACAAAATGGCTTGTTCTTGAGAACGTTCACCCGGACGCCCCGACCGACCTTTCGAAGGTCTTTAATCTGGTAAACGTGACGAATACGGGTGCCGCCTTCGGATCGTTCAAAGGCAACAACACATTTTTCATCGTCCTGTCCTGCGTTGCCCTCCTCTTGGTGACGACGCTGCTCCTGCGCCAACGTTCACGCGACCCGTTGCGCGACATCTCGCTGGCCCTGCTCCTGGCCGGCATCGTCGGAAATCTCACCGACCGTCTGCTCCACGGTCACGTCATCGATTTTCTGCTCTTCAATCTGCACGTGCCGTTCGCCGATCCGTTCCCCGCGTTCAACGTGGCCGACTCCTGCATCTGTGTCGCGGTTGGCTGCTTCCTCATTCACTCCTTCAAGAAGCCGCGGACCGCGGTGTCTCCCGAAAATCCGCGGTAATCCTGCGTCCGCTGTAGCCACGGCGCTCTGTCGCCGTATCACGACGCGTTTGATCAAGCTGTAGCCGCCCCGCTATGTCGGGGCGTTAGCGCGCGCAGCACGGCGACAGAGCGCCGTGGCTACAGCAGCTTCACTCAGTGCCCGCCATCGTAGGCCGAGCGCATTTCCGGCAGATAGAAGAACAGAATTCCGAGAATCAGATAGACCGAGAGAAGCTGGACGCCTTCGATCCAGTTCGTTTCGCCGTCGCCGCTGATCTGAAACAGGATGTAAACGGATGCGACCATGGCAAAAATTTCCGGGAGCGAAAATTCGAGGTCCATCGGGCGGTTGAAGCCGTAGGAGAGAAACACCAGCACGGGCGCGACAAAGAGCGCGATCTGCAAGCTCGATCCAATCGCGATTCCCACGCTCAGGTCCATCTTGTTTTTCAAAGCCATGAGGATCGCAGTCGAGTGCTCGGCGGCGTTGCCGACGATTGCGACCACGATCACCCCCACGAACACTTCGGTGATGCCGAACGTGGTCCGCACGCTCTCGATTGTCCCAACGAGGAACTCCGAGAGCACCGCCACGATCGCAGTCGCGATGACCAGAATGGTGATGGCCTTTCCGCGGGACCAATGATCGCCCTTTTCTTCCAGTTCGCCTTCGGCACTGACGAAAAAATGCTTATGGGTCTTGAGCGAGAACGCGAGCATGCAGATGTACGTGAGGAAGAGCACGAGGGCGATGCCGAGCGAGAGCTGGCGCTCGACCGCCGGGCTCCAGCCGGACGGGCTGGCGTCGGCCGAGAGGTGAAAAACCGTCGGGATGACGAGGGCAATCGCGGCCAGCGAAAGCGAGATCACAGACGTGCGCGCGCCGGTCTTGTTGAAGCGCTGTTCCTTATGCTTTACCCCGCCCAACAGGATCGAGAGACCGAGGACAAGCAGAACGTTGCCAATGATCGACCCGGTGATGGACGCCTTGACCACGCTGATGTGGCCTTTGTAGAGCGCGATGCCGGCGATGATCAGCTCGGCGGCGTTTCCGAAAGTCGCGTTCAGCAATCCGCCGAGTCCTTCGCCCACTCGTGCGGCGAGGGCTTCGGTAGCGCGGCCAATCCAACCGGCTGCGGGGATAATCGCAATGGCCGAGCAGATGAAAAGGGCGGTTGGATTGTTGAGCCCGGGCCAAAAGCGCAGGGCGAGCGCAATCGGGACGAAAATCAGGAGCCAGTTCAGCGGCCGTTTCATGTTCATGCTCTTATCGGTTAATGTGGCGTCAGCTTCCAGCTTGCGTTTGGTGGTTGGCAAGCTGGAAACTCGCCCACCATGAAACCCGCTCCGTCAATGGAACAGACCGCGCTTGAGGTTGTGCGCCGATTGCGCGCGGCCGGCCACGTGGCCTACTACGCGGGTGGGTCGGTCCGGGATCTGTTGCGCGGCCAGAGTCCGAAAGACATCGACATTGCGACCGACGCGCGGCCGGAAGCGGTCCAGAAAATATTTTCGCGGACCTACGCGGTAGGCGCGCACTTTGGCGTGATCGTCGTCCTGGAAAATGGATTTCAATTCGAGGTCGCAACGTTTCGCTCAGACGGCGCCTATCTGGATGGCCGGCGTCCGAGCGAAGTGCACTTCGCCACGGCCGAGGAAGACGCGGCGCGGCGCGATTTCACGATCAACGGGATGTTCTTCGATCCTGAGGCAGACAAGGTCATCGATTTTGTGAGCGGACGTGCGGACCTGGACGCGCGCCTGGTGCGGGCGATCGGCGAGCCGGCCCAGCGTTTCGCTGAAGATCGTTTGCGGATCCTGCGCGCGGTTCGTTTTGCCACGGTGCTCGAGTTTGAGATCGAGTCTGGGACGTGGGATGCGGTCCTGGCTCAGGCGCCATCGATTAGCGAGATCAGCGCCGAGCGGATCCGCGAGGAGCTGGTGCGTATCTTTCTGTCGCCCCTGCGAGTGCGCGGCTGGGATTTGCTCGATGCCAGTGGACTGATGCGCGTGTTGTTACCGGAGATAGAGGAGATGAAGGGTTGCGCCCAGCCGCCGCAATTCCATCCCGAAGGCGACGTCTTCACTCATACCCGGATCATGCTTGACCTGTTACCCGAGGAGGCGTCGCTGCCGCTGGTCTTGAGCGTTTTGTTTCACGATATCGGCAAGCCGCCCACCTCGTCCGTGGATGAAGACGGCCGGATCCGGTTCAACGGGCATGATCGCGTAGGCGCTGAGATGACGGAGGCGATCATGCAGCGGCTCCGATTCTCTCGCGTCGAAATTGACGCAACGGTGGAAGCCGTCCGCCAGCACATGGTCTTCAAGGATGTCGCGAACATGCGGGTGGCGAAATTGAAGCGCTTCATGGCGCGGCCGACCTTTGCCGACGAGTTGGAGCTGCACCGCGTGGACTGCCAGAGCAGCCATGGGATGCTGGATAATTATGATTTTCTGCGCCAGAAAGGGGAGGAGTTCGCGAATGAGCCGATCATTCCGCCGCCGTTGGTGACCGGCGATGATTTGATCGGGCTCGGGTTAAAGCCGGGACCGAAGTTCGGGGAGATACTCGAGGCGGTGGAAACGCGACAGTTGGAAGGAACGCTTCGGGACCGCGAGGAAGCACTCGCGTGGTTGAAGGCGGAGTTTTCAACCGCGACTGGCCGCGAATGAACGCGCAGGTTTGGATACCCCCTTCATTCGCGTGCATTCGCGTTCATTCGCGGTAACAATCTCTCATGCGGGTTTTGATGATCAGCGCTGAAGGGCCGCCGCTCGCGCGCGCAACAGCACTCGTGGACGTGCTCGAGGCACTGCCGCGTGAATTGCGCGGACGAAAGCATGAGGTCGGTATCGCGATGCCGTACTATCGTGAGATCAGGGAAAACGGCGCGATCGCGGCCAGAAACACGGGCGTGACTGTGGATGTGCAGGTCGGTCAGAAGAGCTATGTGGCGGAGTTTCTCGAAGGCCGCACCGCCGGCGGCGTCCAGACATTCTTCGTGCGTTGCGATGAGTTTTTCGATCGCGCGGGGATTTATGGCGAGCACGGCGTGCCCTACGAAGATAATGCCGCCCGTTTCATTTTCTTTTGCAAAGCGGCCCTGGAACTGGCGCGCCGGATGACGCCGACTCCCCAGATCCTGCACGTGCACGATTGGGCCTCGGCCCTCGTGCCCGTCCTGGCCCGCAACCAGCAATTACCCTTCGCCACCGTGCTCACGATTCATCACCTGGCGGAGCAAGGCAGTTTCTGGGGTCTGGATTTCGATCTCACCAATCTTCCCGAAAAATATTTCAAGCCGCGCGGCGTCGAATTCTTCGGCCGCTTGAATTTGCTCAAGGGCGGGATTGTCTTCGCGGACAAGATCACGACGGTCAGTGAAACTTATCGCCGCGAAATGCTGAGTCCCGCCGGCGGGCTTGAGCTCGACATCGTTCTCCGCGAACACGCGCATCGCCTCGTTGGAATCTTGAACGGGGCCGACTACGAACGTTGGAATCCGGAGACGGATGGTTCGCTGCCGCGACCGTTCGGACCCGGTTACCTTGAAGGCAAGGCGATTTGCCGCGACCTGCTGCTCGACGCGCTCGCTCTCGCGCCCGCTCCGGCCCGTCCCGTCTTCGGGATGGTGACGCGCCTCGTCCCGGAAAAAGGATTCGATCTGCTCATGCCGTTGCTGGATCGACTGCTCTCGGACGATGTTCGATTAATTATCCTCGGCGAAGGCGATCCGGGATACGAAACCGCGCTCGCCATCGCAGCCAGAAAATATCCCACCAAGTTTGCCTATCGGAGAACCTACGACGAAGCGCTGGCTCACCTGATCGAAGCCGGCGCCGACGTGACGTTGATCCCGTCGCAGATTGAGCCAAGCGGCTTGAGCGCGATGTACAGTTTGAAATACGGAACGCTGCCGGTCGCCCGCGCGACCGGTGGGATCCAGGAGATCATCGAGGATTACGATCCGACTTTAGGCCCGACTGAGGCGGGTTACGGATTCCTTTGCTACGAGAAAACACCGGATGCGTTCTGGGATTCGATCAAGCGTTCCCTCGAGATTTTCCAGGACAAGGCGCTTTGGACGATCCTGGTGGAGCGCGCCATGGCGCGTGATTTTTCGTGGGCAGCAGTGGCGGAGCGCTACGAAGCCGTTTACGCGCAACTGAATCTGGCGCGAGCGGCCTAAGGGAGCGGGCCCCGCAAATGGCTCGGCTCCGATACAAGCGAGAATCTGAGCTTGAAAAGGCGGACACGGAATTTCACCACAACGTCTACGTCATTCTGCTCGACGCGAAGTCGGCGCGGCATCGGTCGATTCTGCGGACGAATCCGAAACGCGATCCCTCGAAGCCATGTGTGTATGTCGGAATGAGCGGCCTGCCGCCCGAACACCGTTTTGAGAATCATAAACACGGCTACAAGGCGGCGTGGGTCGTGGAAAAATATGGTGTGCGCTTAATGCCGGAACTTTACGCGCATCTCAACCCGATGCCGTATGATGCGGCGCTCCAAATGGAGATGGAACTCGCCGAAGACCTGCGGAACGAGGGTTACACCGTGACAGGCGGGCATTAAGGGGGGAATGTGAATGGTGATAAGTGATTGGTGAATGGAATCTATTCACTGGTCACCGATCACGATTCACCCGGCTTCGCAGCTCCAAGCCCTTTCGAGCTTCCCTGAGTGAACCAACCGTGACCGGCGAACGATTTTGCAACGCAGGCCGGGTAGCTTAAGAAGGGGAGACGTGAAAACCGAAGTAGCGATTATCGGCGCCGGCCCGGCTGGGTTGACGGCGGCCTACCTCCTGGCCCAGAACAAGGTGGCGGTCACTGTTCTTGAAGCCGATCCAGTCTACGTCGGCGGTATCTCGCGCACCGTCAGCTACAAGGGGTTTCATTTCGATATCGGCGGGCACCGCTTTTTCTCGAAATCGAAGGTCGTGGAGGATTTCTGGACGGAGATCCTGCCGGACGACATGCTCGAGCGGGCGCGGTCATCGCGCATTTTTTATGGCGGCAAGTTTTTCGCGTATCCGCTGAGAGCGTTCGAGGCGCTGACCAAGCTGGGCGTCTTTAACTCGATCCTTTGCGTGCTTTCCTGGTTGAAGGCGCGCCTCTTTCCGGTCCCGAATCCGAACAACTTCGAGGATTGGGTGAGCAATCAGTTTGGCAAACGCCTCTTCGAGACCTTTTTCAAGAGCTACACCGAGAAAGTTTGGGGCATCTCCTGCCGGAACATTTCGGCCGATTGGGCGGCGCAACGAATCAGGGGGCTCTCGTTGGGCGGCGCCATTAAGAACGCGCTTCTCCCGCAACGCCGGCCGAAAGACAGGACGAAAGTAATTAAGACGCTGATCAATTCCTTCCGCTATCCGCGCCTGGGACCCGGCATGATGTGGGAGGTGTGCGCCGAGAAAACGAAGGCGATGGGTGGTCAGGTCAAAATGGGCAGCAAAGTGACCGGCTGCGCTTACGACAACGAAAGCGCGACCTGGCAGGTGGCATACCGGGATCAGGATGGCGCGGTCCAAACGATCGAGGCCCGGCACGTTATTTCGTCTGCCCCCATGCGCGAATTGGCCCGCGGCTTGACGCCGTCTGTCTCCCAGGAAGCAAAGAGTGCCGCCGAAAGCCTCAAATACCGGGACTTCCTCACGGTGATGTTGATTTTGAAAGAGCGGCACATGTTCGATGATAACTGGATCTACATCCACGATCCGAGCGTGCAGGTCGGCCGAATCCAAAACTTTCGTTCCTGGTCGCCTGAGATGGTCCCCGATCCGGACAAAGCGTGCTATGGCCTCGAATATTTTTGTTTCGAGCACGATGGGCTTTGGGATTCTTCGGACGCGGACTTGATCGAACTCGCGAAAAGGGAGTTGCTGCAAATCGGCCTGGCGCGGGAAGGCGACGTGCTCGACGGCTGCGTTGTCCGGCAGAAGAAAGCCTATCCGGTTTACGATGACGATTACGCGCAACACGTCGCGACCGTTCGCGAGGAAATCGAGGAGCGTTACCCAAACCTCCACCTCGTCGGCCGTAACGGCATGCACAAATACAACAATCAGGACCACGCGATGATGACCGCGATGTTGTGCGTGAAAAATATTCTGGCCGGGACGAAACTTTATGATCTCTGGCAGGTGAATGGCGACGCCGAATACCACGAGGCCGGTAAGGCGGTCACAGGAACAGCGTTGCGTCATGTGCCAACGCGGATGGCCGGTTCGCCGGACCTCGCGTCCGAACGGACATAAGGAAGAGACGTTCTTCCGCCTATTCCGCGAAGGCTTCCATCGGCGGACAGGAGCACATGAGATTTCGGTCGCCGTAAACGCTGTCGATCCTGGACACAGCCGGCCAGAATTTGTATTCGCGCGTCCATGGCGCCGGATATGCGGCCTGTTCCCGCGAGTAGGGCCGGTCCCAATTGTCCGAGATGACCTGTTGCGCGGTGTGCGGCGCGTTTTTCAAGACGTTGTTCTGGCGATCGGCGCCTCCTGACGCCACCGCTTCGATTTCGGCATGGATGGAAATCATCGCGTCGCAGAAGCGATCGACCTCGGCTTTCGATTCGCTTTCGGTCGGCTCGACCATCATCGTCCCGGCCACGGGGAAGGAAACGGTAGGCGCGTGAAATCCGTAATCCATCAGACGCTTGGCGACGTCTTCCACTTCCACGCCCGCGGGTTTCCATTGGCGCAAATCCACGATGCACTCGTGCGCGACGAGGCCGCGCTTGCCCTTGAAAAGAACGGGGAAATATCGATCGAGACGCTTCGCGATGTAGTTCGCGCTTAGGATCGCAATCTTGGTCGCCTCGGTCAGTCCTGCGCCGCCCATCATGCGGATGTACATCCAGGAAATGGTCAGGATGCTGGCGCTGCCGTAGGGAGCGGCGACGACCGGGCCAACGGCATTCGTGATTGCGGAGTGCGGATTGCGGATTGCGGAGAGAGCCGGAAGAAATGGGACGAGATGCGCGGCGACGCCGATCGGTCCCACGCCCGGCCCACCGCCGCCGTGGGGAATGCAGAAGGTCTTGTGCAAGTTCAGGTGACAAACGTCCGCGCCAATGTCGCCAGGGCGGCAGAGGCCAACCTGGGCGTTCATGTTCGCGCCATCCATGTAAACCTGGCCGCCGTGGCTGTGAACGATTTCGCAAATCTCGCGAATGGTCGTCTCGAAGACGCCGTGGGTGGATGGATAAGTCACCATCAAGGCCGCGAGATCGTCTTTGTGCGTGTCGGCTTTCGCGCGGAGATCGGCGAGATCGATATCGCCATCCTTCAGGCACGCGACCGGCACGACCTCGAATCCCGCCATGACCGCGCTCGCGGGATTGGTGCCGTGGGCCGAAGTCGGGATGAGGCAGATATTGCGATGCGTTTCGTTGCGTGACGCGTGGTATTCGCGGATGGCGAGCAATCCCGCGTATTCGCCTTGCGAGCCGGCGTTCGGTTGGAGGGAAACCGCCGCGAAACCAGTGATCTCGGCAAGCCAGCTCTCAAGCTGCTGGCACATTTCGCGGTAACCGATGGTTTGCTCGTCCGGCGAAAAGGGATGCAGCTTCGAAAACTCCGGCCACGAAATGGGAAACATCTCGGCCGTTGCGTTCAACTTCATTGTGCACGAACCGAGCGGGATCATCGAAGTCGTGAGCGAGAGATCGCGCGACTCGAGCCGGCGGAGATAACGCAACATCTCTGTCTCGGTGTGATGGGTGTTGAAAACCGGATGGGTGAGGAAATCGCTGGAGCGCGCATACAAGTCCCGAAACCCAGCCCGAAACTCGCGCTCCGCTTTTGATTTTGTGCGACGAGGAGACTTTCCGGTGAAGACTTTGACCAAGTCGCGCACGTCGGTTTCCGATTTCGCCTCATCAAAGGCGACCAGGAGAATGGGCCGATCGCCTTCCTCGTGCTGGCGGACGTTGAAACCCTTCTTCTTCGCGCGACCAAGGACCTCGTCGCGTTTCTCAGCGGTTTCGAATTCAACCCCGACCGTGTCGAAAAACTCGCCGTTAGGAACTTTGAAGCCTTTCCCCATCACGTGTCCGGCAAAATTCACTGCCAGCGTGTGAACTCTTTGGGCAATCGCGCGCAGCCCGCGTGGTCCGTGGTAAACCGCATACATCGAAGCGATTACGGCGAGGAGGACCTGTGCGGTGCAAATGTTACTCGTCGCTTTGTCGCGCCGGATGTGTTGTTCGCGAGTCTGCAGCGCCAGGCGATAACCGGGGCGACCGGTCGCATCGTGGGAAACACCGACGAGCCGGCCGGCCATGTGCCGTTTGTAGGCGTCGCGCGTCGCAAAATAAGCGGCATGTGGCCCGCCGAAACCGAGTGGAACGCCGAATCGCTGCGTGCTCCCCACCGCGACATCCGCACCGAACTCGCCGGGAGGCTTCAGTAACGTGAGTGCAAGGATATCCGCGGCAACCACGAGAAGCGCGCCCGCATCGTGCGCCGCTTTCGCAAAAGATTCGTAGTCGAAGATCGCGCCGTCGGTTGCGGGATATTGAACCAGCGCGCCGAAAACCGTCGCGTCGAATTTGAATTGCACAAAATCTCCGACCACCACTTCAATGCCGAGAGGCTTCGCCCGAGTCTGAACGACTTCAATCGTCTGCGGGTGGCAATTGTTCGCGACGAAGAATGTATTCCGGTCGGTGGCAACGGCGTGACAGAGCGTCATCGCTTCCGCGGCCGCGGTAGCTTCATCGAGGAGCGACGCGTTTGCGATGTCGAGCGCCGTCAGGTCGGTGATCATGGTTTGGAAATTCAAGAGCGCTTCGAGCCGGCCTTGGGCGATCTCGGCCTGGTAGGGGGTGTAAGCCGTGTACCAGCCGGGATTCTCGAGAATGTTCCGCTGAATCACGGGAGGCGTGATCGTGTCGGAATAGCCGGCCCCGATGAATGAACGAGCCACAATGTTTTTCCGCGCGAGTCCACGGAGCTCGGCCAGCGCGTCCCACTCCGAGGCCGCATCGGGCAAATTCAACGGCCGATCCAGGCGAATATTTTGCGGAACGGTCGCGTCGATCAGTGCGTCTAGATTCTCGAAGCCGATTTCGGCGAGCATGGCCGAGCGCGCCGGCTGGTTGGGGCCGATATGCCGTCGCGCGAAGGAATCGACGCGGTCTTTTTCGCGATCGCGAGACGCACGCGGCTTGCGTCGGGGTTCGGCACTTTTCGCGGGCGAGTCCGTTTCGGCTGTGGGCATCCGGAATCCTACGAAGTGCGTTTGCCCGTTCAAGCGAAAGCGCTTCGAGGAACGGGAGGCGCTATAGTTTCGGCGCTGGTTGGAAACAAATGGCCTCGCCGGGCCACGGAGCGGTGATGGCGGCGCGGCGAGTCACTTTGAACCCGGCGTTTTCAAATACGTGGATCAATTCGTCGATGTTTTTCCAGAAAAAGCTCTCGAAGAATCCCGGGTTCACACCCTGATCGCGGCCTTGGACCGCTTCAACCAGGAGCAGCCCGTCCGGCTTCAGCACTTTTAGGACTTCTCGCGCGATTCGATCGATGTCGAAGGCGTGATCGAGCGAATTTGTGTAAACCACGTCGACTGATTTGGGTGCGAATTGCAAATCGTGAAAATCGCCCTGAACGACGTAGCGATTTTCCTTGCCCGGGTTGAGATCGATCCCGATCGCGAAAGCGCCCAGATCGAGGAAGGCTTTCACCTCGGTGCCGATCCGGGCCGCCAGGCAAAGAACGGTTCTACCCGGCCAGGGCAGGTCCAGGGCGGCGAGCCGTTCCCGCAGGGCCGCCCGGAATTCGGTATCGTAGTTCGCAAAGTCGTGGGTCTCGAGCTTCGCTTTTTGATGTTCCAGGTACGCTTCGTAGGAATCGTAACTGCGGTTTTGAAATGCGCTCCGGGCGTCCCAGACTTCGCCGAATTTGCGATGGAGAACACGCTTGCGAAAGGAGCGTTTCAGCCGGGTGAAGAACCGCAGCGGATCAAAGGCACGCTTCTTTTTTCCGCTCATCAGAATGGCTCGACGGACGTGCCCTAGTTCGAATCGAAGGTCTCGACGCCGTGGTCTTTGAGCAGGGCGCGCAGCTCCGTCAGATGTTGGCGATCCCGCGTCTCTACGGTGCAGAGGACGTGGACGGCCGAGACGTCGGCGCCAGCGAAGGCGCGATCATGAACGACCTGTTTGATGCTGGCGCCGGTCGAGGCAATTTGAGCAGTGAGATCGGCCAACCCTCCCGGTCGATCGCTGATAACAGCGTTGAATCGGCAAAGGCGCCCGTCGGCCACCAGGCCGCGTTCGACTACGCGACTCAAGACATTCGGATCAATATTCCCTCCGCTCAGGATGAGGACCACGCGCTTGCGGGCCAGCTCCGGCAATTGACCGGACAGGCAGGCAGCGAGAGGCGTGGCGGCCGCGCCCTCGACCACACCTTTCTCCAGCTCGACGATGCGTAAGATGGCGACCGCTATTTGTTCCTCGGTAACGGTGAGCGTGCGATCCACGCGGGAGGCGGCGATTTCGAAGGCGTTACTTCCAACTTGCGCAATGGCCAACCCGTCCGCCAGCGTCGGCTGAGCAATAATAGGCGCCGGCTTTCCTTCCCGGATCGCCGCTGAAAGACTCGCAACGTGTTCCGCTTCGACCGCGATAATCTTCACATTCGGTCGCAAACTCTTCACCGCGAGAGCAACGCCGGCGAGCAGCCCGCCACCGCCCACAGGCACGATGACGGCATCCAGATCTGGCACCTGCTCGACGATTTCGAGCCCCAACGTGCCCTGACCAGCGATGATGGCTGGATCGTCGTAACCGTCGATATAAGCCAACCCGCGTTCTTCACCGATGCTGTGCGCGTGCGCCTTCGCCTCGGCGAAATCTTTTCCGTGCAGAACAACGGTAGCGCCCAGTTTCTGGCAATTACCAATCTTAATAAGTGGCGCGAATTTCGGCATGACGACCGTCGCGGGAATGCCGAGCAACTTGCCCTGATAGGCGAGGGCCTGGGCGTGATTGCCGGCGGAGGCGGCGATCACGCCGCGCTTTTGTTGCTCCGGCGATAATTGCGCGAGGGCGTTGCGTGCGCCCCGTTCCTTAAAGCTGCCGGTGCGCTGCAGGTTCTCAAGCTTGCAGAAAATTTCCATCCCCGTGATCTCGCTCAACGGAATCGAGGGCTGGCAGGGAGAATAATAAACCGCGCCTTCGATTCGCTTTCGGGCCTCCTCAATGTCCTGCAACGTGATCACGCGAGGTTTTTATATACCTCGGGATGGCGGCGTGAAAGCGTTGAAATTGCTAAAACGCGGGATCGCGCAGGCGGAATGCCGGCGATTTGGCGCCTGCACGATTCAAACCTGGCCAGAGTCGAGCACCTCGCGAATTTTCAGCGCGAGTTGTTCGGGATCGAATGGCTTCGGCAGGAAAAACATCTCGTGGTCGCGGCGATCGCCGGGATGAAGCGATTCCTCGAGGTAACCGGAGATGAAGACGACTTTTGTCTGCGGGCTGGTTTTCCGCAGCCAATCAGCGAAATGCCGGCCGCTCATGTGCGGCATGACCATATCGGTGAGGAGGAGATCGATTTTCTTGTCCTTGCGCTCGCCGATCAGCTGTTGGGCGTCATCGCCGTTCGCGGCTTCGAGGACGTCGTAGCCAAGGCCGCGCAGAACGCGCACGGCAATGTGGCGCACGCTGATGTCGTCTTCGAGGACGAGAATGCTCTCGACCCCGGTGGGCATTTTGTTTCCACCGGGCCGCTTGTAAGAAGGCGGGGGTGGAGCCGGGACTCGGGGAAGAAAGATTTTCACGGTGGTGCCTTTTCCGAGTTCGCTTTCCACACCAATGTGGCCGCCGCTTTGACGGACGATTCCGTAACTCGTGGCGAGTCCGAGTCCACTCCCGCGCCCTTCGTCTTTGGTCGTGAAAAATGGCTCGAACAAATGTTGTTTTACTTCATCAGTCATCCCCACGCCGTCGTCGGTGACGCTAATCCGAACGTAATCGCCCGCCTCGAGTTCTTCGGAGCCGATCTCGCGTTCCTCGGCCGCGTCGATCGTGAGCGAAGCGGTTTTCAGCATCAGGCGGCCGCCGTTTCGCATCGCATCGCGTGCGTTTACCACCAGGTTCAAAATAATCTGCGTCAACTGGCCGGGATCCACTTTGGTGTGCAGGCCCTCTTTGCCGCGGTCGAAGTGGCACTGGACTGAAATATCTTCGCCCAAGAGGCGGAGGAGCGAGCGCTCGAGATTGGTCAGAAGCGAGTTCACTTCGATCACCTGCGGGGCGAGGGGATGCTTCCGGCTGAAGGCAAGAAGTTGAGCCGTGAGGACGGAGGCCCGGCCGGCCGCACTTCGGATTTCGCCGATGTGGCTGGCCACTTCGCCTTTCATTCCGATCTCGTTAAGAAGCAAATCGCTGTAGCCCAGGATGGTGGTGAGAAAATTATTGAAGTCATGCGCGACTCCGCCGGCGAGTTGGCCGAACGCCTCCATCTTCTGCGAACGAACCAGCTGATCCTGCAATTGCTTGCGCGCGGTCACGTCCATGAGCGACCCCACGAAGCGAACGGCCGAGCCCGTGGAATCGCGAATGATCAGCGCGCGTTCCAGCAAGTCCAAATAGGATCCATCGAAATGCCGGAAGCGATATTCTCCGCTCCAATGATCGCTTTCGGCGGCGAGGGCGTCGCGAATGCTTCCAGCCGTGCGCGCCCGGTCCTGGGGGTGAATCTGTTTCTGCCAGAAGCCGATGTCACCGCTGGCGGTGGAACTGTTGTAGCCGAGCAGGGCTTCCAGACCTTCGGGCCAGGAGAGCTCGCCGGTTTTTACATGCCAATCCCGAACAGCATCATTCGTAGCCCGGGCAGCGAGCGCAAAATATTCCGCGCTCTCAATCTGGCGGCTTTCCCGAATTTCAGGTTGAATTTCATGGTTTTGAGTGGGATTTCGCGAGCTTGGGTTTTCGCTGCGGGCTGGGTGTTGCGTGGATGTCTCGTCTCCCTGAATTTCGGTCGCTAATCGCATCTTCAGGTCGTTTTGAACCCGGGATCATGGAGAGCTAGTTCCATGCCTTGAGGAGTGGCCGCGTGAATCGAAAAATCCCGCCTTTGTGTCCCCCGGAAATGACGGTGCGAACCGGTATTATTCTAGATGAGCAATCGTCGGATTCGAGCGATTCGAGGAGGTGCCGACCGCTGAGGCAATTGCTCAAGCGCGGGATGAGAGACGCCGTGCGGAAGAACCCGGCTTAGCGGTTCGCAAATTTCGCGGGCGGATCGACCAGCTCCAGCGCCGCGATATGGCCTCCCTTTTTGACATGAAAAGAGAGTTTCACGTAGCGTGCTTCCACGCCAACCATCGAAAGATTGAAAAGTCTTTTGCTTATGAATTCGGTCTTGCCGCTCACATCAGTCCACTTTGGGCTGTTAGCCGATAATTGATCATTGGAGACAGCGATCTTCATCTCGCCGCGGACTCCCGCGTTTTCGTTGATGAACGTAAAGCGATCGAGCGACGTTTTCGGGAACGAGATGATAAAAGTCGTTTCGCCCTCCTGGAGCGGGCAACTGAGGGTGTCGTCCGCCATTATCAGAGCCGCAGCGTCTGAATTCTTTTCGCCGGCGACAGGCACGGCGCTCAATCGTCCGTCAGGCGCGATGCAATCGATTTTCGCACCGCTATGCACCCGGGCGAGGATGGGTGCGGCGTTGCTTTCTGGCCCGCCCGGGGCCGGGTCGGTGGCCAGGCTGGGCTGGCTGAAAGTGGCTGAAAAAGCGAGCGCGCCGAGGACGCTCAGGGCAATTCGGCCAAACCGGCTTTGGTGGAACCGACTCATAATATGTTCCAATCCAGAGCTTAGAGTGCGCCAGCCCCACAAATTTTTACAAAAGGCTTCCCAAACCCCCGCATCTTACCCGATTCTGGGAAGACGAATCGGGTTTGCGCGAAAGGCGCCGCCAGAGCGAAAAATACAGGCGATTTAGCTTGCTGTAGTTTGCTACTGTTGATAGAGAAATCGCCGTTAACTGAGAAACATCTGAAACAACAAATACTTATTCCAAATCAATCTCGGCCGGCATCGGCCAAGGTGTTGGGGTCGCTCTTTTGCAATTCCAACGTTTGGTATCACATCTGCTAAACCCTAAACCGAATTGACACCTATGAGCCGTCAAGCATCCCTTAACTCTGCCGCGTTTTTTGCCGGAAAAATTGGCCTCGCCCTGGTCGTTTTGCTGCTCTGCGCTGCGCCAATCGCTCGGGCCCAGGACGCCATTCGCCCTTCGCTGGCAGGTGAAGCGTCATCCGAGGCGCGCCGCCAGTCGATCGAAAACATTCCTTATAATCTGCAACTCGGACCCATGAAGGTGCGATTCAGCGCCACTCTCGGCTTCGAGTACAACGATAACGTTAATCTCGCGGAAGACGCCTCGGCCCTCCTCCCGGCGGTCGGCGGGCCGATTCTGGTAACCACCGAGCAGCAGAGTGATTTCATCATCCGCCCGCAGGTGAACGTGAACCTCCTTTGGCCTATTACGCAGCTCAACACCTTCCGGCTGGATTTGGGCGTCGGCTACGCCTTCTACATGGATCACTCGGAGTACAACACGAACTCCATCCTTCTGAATCCCGGCTCTCAGCTCGCCTTCGACATTTTCGTGGGCGATTTCCGGATTAATCTCCACGACCGTTTCTCACTCGAACAGGATCCCATCGCGGAGCTCTCCTTGAGTAACGTCGCAGATTACGGCCGCTTTCAGAACACCGCCGGCGTTTCGGTCCTTTGGGATTTGAATGCTGCCGTCGTGACCGTGGGTTACGACCACTACAACTTTATCGCGATGGAGGACCGTTTTGAGTATCTCGATCGTAATGCGGAGATGGTGACCGGATCCATTGCCATTACTCCAAGTTCGACGATGAGCGTCGGCCTCGAAGGCGCCTTCGTTGATACTTATTACGACATGAATGTGATGAATGATTCGGTCGGGTATAGCGCCGGTCTTTTTCTGGAAACGCAAATCACGAGCTACGTAAAATTGCGGGTCGCCGGCGGCTATCAGAATATCGATTTCGATAATACCGGCGTGGTAAACGACCCGCATGACCTGAGCGATTACTACGCGAATCTGTTGCTCTCCCATCGCGTCAATGCCGCGTTCACCCACAGCCTCTCCGCGGGGCACGAGACGCAACTGGGCATCAATTCCAACTACGTCACCTTGAACTATGTTCGGCACACCGCGAACTGGAACATTCTGTATCACACGTTGCTTACGACAGAGTTATTTTACGAGGACGCGGACGATTCGGGCGGTAACTTCCTCTTTGTTCCCGGGCCTGGGGTTCCTCTTTTCAATCCTTTCGGCGCGGAACATATCCACCGTTATGGCGGCGCCCTGAGCCTTGGCTATCAGCTGACGCCACACGTCACGCTCGGATTTCGTTATCAATACACACAGAAAGAATCGGATCTGCCGTTACGCGATTACAGCCAAAATCGCGTTTCGTTTGATGGCACTTATAGCTTCTAAGGAGACAATTGCACTTGCATGAGAATCTGGGCCTTAACATTCCTCGTCGCTGCCTCCGTCCCGGGGCCGGGGTTGCTTCCGGCCCAGGAGACCAGCCCAGGGATGATGCCGCCCGCGATTCCCAAGGCCGCCGCAGTCGAGCCGGCGACCACCAGCACGGTCATGCGCACCAATTCCATGACGGTGCTCGACGACAAGAAGAAGCTCGGGTCTAACGATTTCGTCAGTTTCCGGGTTGTCGAGGATCGCGACAACGAATCTCAGCATTTGCGGGTCAATGATAGCGGCGAGCTGGAAGTTCCGTACGTCGGACTCGTCCAGGCGGCCGGCAAGAGTTGCAAGGAGTTGGCCTACGCAATCAAGGCCGCGCTTGAGCGTGAATATTATTACCACGCCACGGTTATCATTGCGGTTGATCACATTAGTGAAAAATCGCGCGGCAAAGTTTACGTCTATGGTTCGGTCAAGGGACAGGGACCGCAGGAAATTCCGGCCGACGAATCGTACACCGTCAGTAAGGCCATCATCCGAGCCGGCGGATTTGGCGATTTCGCCGACAAGAAAAAGATCAAGTTGACCCGGAAGAACGGAGAGACAGTGACTGTTAATTTGAAGCGAGTTATCGAGGAAGGGCGCACCGACGAAGACGTGGTAGTGCGTCCGGACGACCAGATCTACGTTCCTCAGAAACTCGTCAACTTCTAACCATGCAAGCCGCAGCTCCCCATCATTCCAGCGCCGCCTCCTTGAGCTCCGGCTTGATCACGCGCCTCTACCGTTATAAATCACTCCTCCTGCGCCGCTGGTGGATCCCGGTCTTGACGATTTGCCTCGGGCTTTTTGTGCAGGCCTGGCTGATTTACCAGACGCCGCCATCATTTCTGTCCGCCAGCAAGATGATGCTCGCGGGCAAATTAAACATCAGCCAAAACGCGGTCTACAGCGAAGACAACATCAATTTTTTCGGGACCCAGATTCAGCTGATGCAGAGCGCGGAAGTGCGACGCAGTGCTGAGGCGCTCGTCCGTTCGACGCACCCGGAAATGCAAACGGTGCCGGTGGAGATCACGGTCACGCAGAAGCCGCGCACTTCGATTTTCGACCTGCAAGCCATTGGCAGTACCGCCGAATACACGCAGGCCTACCTCAATGCGCTCATGCAGAAGTATCTCGATTTCAAGAAGGGCATGCGCGAGGACCAGGGCCACAACGTTACCACCGCGATCACCGAGCAACTCGTTCAGGTGGAAAAGGATTTGCGGAACGGCGAAGACGAAATGCTCGAATTTCAGAAGCAGAATAATATTGGCTTCATCCAGGAAGAGGGGAACAGCGCGGCGGCCTATCTCGTGCGCTTGAACCAGCAACTGGCCGCTCTTAAAACCGAATACGATCTCCTTAGTCTGCTCGACCTGGATCAGAATCTCGATCGCACGCAGAAAAGCCGACCGGACGCCTCTACTTCCGGCCCGCAGCCGGCGGACGAAAGCGGCGGCATGCCCTTCTCCGACGTTGGCCCTGAGGGCGATTACCTGAAAGCCAAGCAGGCCTTGCAATTACTTAAGGCGGAAAAGGACACCCTCTCCAAAGACTTGCGCCCCAGGCATCCGAAAATCATCAAGCTCAACGACGAAATCGCCAAGTCGGAAAACCTGATCAAGCTGTATCGAGCCGACACCGTGGAGAAACTTGAGACCCGGCGCAAGTCCATCGGCAAACAGATGGAGAATCTGCAAAGTAATATCAAAGAATGGGAGAACAAAGCTCTCGATTTGAGTCAACGGCTGGCGCAGTTCAATCGGGTGAAAGGAAAAGTCGATCGATTGAAAACACTCTACGATCGCCTGACGAATAACCTCAAAGACGTGAACGTTTCGCAAAACGTCGAAAGTGGCGACCAGACGATCTCCATCATGGAAATGGCGGGGACGCCGATGTCCGTCCGCCCCGGCCTCCTGAAGAGTCTTCTCATCGGTCTCGGTTGCGGCGCGGTGGCTGGCATCCTGATTCTTCTCTTGCTGGACCGGATCGATGATCGCATGGCTTCCTTTGGCGAATTCCAGCACCAGTTCTCCGAGAACGTCCTGGGGCAGATTCCGAAGGAAAAAACCAAGGGGAGAGTCACGCTGCTCCAGCCCGACGATGCCCGCCACGTTATCGCGGAATCCTATCGCAACATCCGGTCCTCGATTTTCTTCATGCCGTATGAAGGCCCCCGCCCCAAGACACTCCTGATCACAAGCTCCGTTCCGAACGAAGGCAAATCCACCATCTCGTCCAATCTGGCGATTACGATGGCGTTATCCGGCGCGCGCACCTTGCTGATCGACGGCGACCTCCGGCGGGGCGCTCTTCGTGAGGCGTTCGGAATTTCATCGAAGATCGGTTTTTCAGAAGTCCTGAAACAGGAAGTAAACTGGCGCGAAGTGGTGGTGCCAACGTCCTACCCGAACCTGGCTCTGCTCCCTCGGGGCAAGACACTCGGGCAACCAAGCGAGCACCTTCTGCGGGAATCCACGGATCTGCTTTTGAAGGAAATTTATAACCATTTCGACTACATCATTATCGATAGCTCGCCCGTGCTGGCGGCGGATGATTCAACCAGTCTGGCGCCGAAAATTGATGCGACACTCTTTGTCGTCCGGCTGTCCTACACTTCGGCGCGCCTGACGAGGAAATCGCTCGAGCTGCTCTATAATCGTCAGGTCAATGTGCCCGGCGTCATTCTGAACTACGTCGATACGTCGCTGCCGGAATATTATTACTACCAGTATTCGGAGTATTACAACACGCCGGCGCCGGTTGAGGAACATGCGATCGCTGCATCGCGTCACGCTCAACCGAAGCAGATTCAATCCTCGTAGCGCGCGCCAATTGCCGGACCAATCGCGATGGCGCCTGTCGCGACCCGGAAGCCACCGATGCGCTTCGTCCGCACGATTTCTCCGTCAGGGTTGGGGCGAGGCAACCGGGCGCGGCCTGCCCTCGTGATAGGACGACCAATGCTAAATTTCGGTTATCACCTGGCCCGGGCCCAAGGAAATGCAGTGCGACGGACTTATCGCGCCTTGCTGCCCTCGATCGCCCGCCGTCGCATTCGCAAAGGCGTCGAGGTCCCTTGCAACGTGTTTGCCTATTCGGGCGAGAACACCTTGCCGGAGCAGGTCGCCTCCATTCGGTCGTTCCTGAAACATGTTGGGCGGCCAAAACGGTTCACAGTTGTTTCCGACGGAACGTTGTCTGTCCGCAGTAGCGACATTCTGAAAAGTCTCGACCCGGCGATTGCCGTTTCGGGTTCCGCGCAATGGCTGCCCGGGGATCTTCCCACGAGAATTTATCCCTATCTCACCACCCATCCAACGGGCAAGCAATTGGCCCTGATCATGTCGTTGCCGGTCGATGGACCAACTCTCTATGTTGATTCCGACGTTCTATTTTTCCCCGGCGCGAATGATCTCATTCAGCTCGCTGAAAACAAAACTGTGCCGGCATTTTATCTCGCCGACTGCCGGCTTTCGGCCGACGAACGCCTCTTCCGCAGCGCCGTGGAAAAAACACACCCGGTGAACACCGGCGTTCTCCTGCTTTTCGAAAAACTTGACTGGACGCTGGGGGTCCGCCGGCTCCTGGAGCTTCCGGGATTGCCCAATTTTTTCACGAATCAAACGATGACGCATCTGACAATGCACGCGAGTGGCGCGTCGCCTTTGGATGGCAAGAAGTATGTTCTGCAACTGGACGATCAGTTTGTTTACCCGGATCTTCACGCCGGTCGCGACCTGGCGCTACGACACTACGTCAATCCCGTGCGGCACAAGTTTTGGACAACGCTGGCCCGGCGAATCCGCTGATCATGGAACCTCACGCCAATCCGCTTCGTATCCTGATCGTGGTAAATCTCCCGTGGGATCCCCGCCTCGGCGCCGTGCGTATTTACATGGAGCTCGCCGAGCAGTGGCGAGCCTCCGGTCACGTGGTCGAGAAATACAGTCTTTCCGATGCCTTTCCCGATGCCCCCGCCTCGTCGGCCAGATTTGCGATTCGACAACTCCACTTTTCCTATAAGGCAGCGGCGTATATCAAAAAAAACAGCGGGCGTTTTGACGTAGTCGATGCGCTGATCGGTGTGCTCCCGTTTTCCAAAACGAAACTCGGCTTCGATGGTTTGCTCGTCGCGCGTTCTGTCGGCTTATACCGGCTTTACGAGGAATTCGATCGGAGCATCGAGAAGCGCTGGCCCGGGCGGCCGAAAGGCAGGCTGCCGGGAAGAGTTTTCTACGCTCTCACGCAGCGGCGGTTGCAGTCCGCTTCCGGCAAAGCGGTCCGTCACGCCGACCTGATCAATCTTCCGAATGAGGAGGAAGCGGTTTGCCTGCGCCGGGAGACACGAGCGGACCTTCCGATCCTGGTGCAACCGTACGGATTGACGGTTGAACGCCGGCGAGCTTTTCTTGGGGCCGCGGCGGCCGCTCCGATTCGCCTCGCGCAACAAAGAATTTGCTTCATCGGAATGTGGGGAGCGAGAAAAGGGGCACGCGATTGGTCCGGGATCATCCGGCGGATTCGGGCACGCGTTCCCGCGGCGCAATTTCGGTTTCTCGGCACGATGGTCGAATCGAAGGCGATTATCCCGGATCTCCAGCTCGATAACCTCGACGGCGTTGAGTTCATCTCCGATTATCAGCCCGACGATCTGCCCGGATTGCTGGCCGATTGTACCGCCGGTGCCTTCCCCAGTTATGCCGAGGGATTCGGCCTGGCGGTGTTGGAGCAGCTTGCGGCCGGTATCCCGACAGTTGCCTACGATACGGCCGGGCCGCGCGATTTGCTGGGCAGCCGCTTGCCGGAACTCCTCGTCCCGAAGGGCGATGTTGACGCGTTCGCCGAAAAAATCTGTTCGATCCTGCAGTTCGATCTTGATCGTTATCAAGAAATGGCCGCTCGCAGCGCGGAGGCAGCAACAGCGTTTTCCTGGCCGTCGATTGCGGGAGCTACTCTCGACGCCTATCGCCTGGCGCTGGCAGCCGCTTCCACGGGGAAGATTCTGTTTGTGCAACCCTTCAGCCTCGGATCGCCCGGCGGCGGCGCCCGCATCTTACGCGCATTGCTCGAGGGTGCGCCCTTCGCCTGGCTGAGTGTCTGCGCTTCGCCCAGGAGGCCAAAAGTCTGGCCAAATGAAACCTACCTGCGGACCCGTCCTTTTTGGGGTCGGGTGGAGCACAGCCGGTTCGCTGGAATTCCGAACGCCACCGCGCCACTTTTCGCGCCGCTGTTTCGGCGACGATTGAAAAAACTGTGCCTGAAACTGCGCGTCCGGGCGATCCATGTGGTCCCGCATGCCGTCCTGGATTTTGCAGAGGCCCACGCGGTCGCGCGGGAGCTGGCGCTGCCCTTCTTTGTCAGCATGCACGACGATATCGTCTACACGGCGGGGAACGCCGCCCGCCGCGAACAAGGTGAGGCCGCGATCCGCGCGGCCTGGCGCGAGGCTTCGGCCTGTTTCGTGATTTCCGAAGCGTTGGGCCGGGAATATCGCGAGCGATACGGCGCTCGTGATTACCATGTTGTGACCGACGGCCTGAGCGCGCTGACGCAGCCTCGAGCCGACGCCGATGCAAACGAGCTAAGAATTTACTTCATGGGACTGTTTCACATGGTGTATGAGCGCAATCTGCGCGCCTTGCTCGATGGTCTTGAAATTTTTCAGCGGCAGCAACCATCGGTCAATGTCCGCCTCACCTGCCGATGTGAACACATTCGCCCCCAAGTCCTGGAAGGCGCGAGAGCAGCGACCGTCTTGCCATTCGCGAGCGAAGCGCAGGTCAGACGGGATATGGAGAGCGCCGATCTGCTTTACATGCCGATTCCCTTTGGCGAAGCGTATGAGAAGTTCGCGCGGTATAGTCTCTCCACAAAAATGGTGACCTATGCCGGCAGCGGCGTTCCGATTTTGTACCACGGCCCGGCTGCCTCCGCGGCTCACGATTTATTGCAAAGGAACAACGCGGCGATCCTGCTTACCACCCTCGAGCCGGAAGAAATCGCAGCAGTGCTTGCCGGATTGACCGGGGAAAAGCGGGCGAAAATTGCCACCAACGCATTGGCGCTGGCGGAGCGCGAGTTCATGCTGGTTGATCAAACGCGCAAGTTCTGGAACGCGTTTGCGAGCGCGCTGCCACCAACATGAGTGCGTCTCGGTCCCTTGTCATTACCACGCGCCTTCCACCGCAAGTCTGTGGCATCGGCGCCTACAGCTGGCTCGCGCACAAGCATCGGCCTAACGGCTCCTCGCCAACCGAGTTTTTTGTTATGGAAGGCGCGGCTGAGTCGCGCGCTCTGTTGGGCTGGGATGCGATCACCGAGTTCAACGGGAGCCCGCAGAAGCTGGCGCAGGCGCTCGACCGCGCCGGCTCGGCTAACGTCCTCCTCCACTATGCCGGCCGGGCTTATCAACGTTTCGGCTGCCCAACCTGGATGCCCGGCGTACTCGCGAAGTGGAGAGAAAAATTTCCGGACGGACGCCTGAGCATTTTCTTCCATGAAGCGCCCGGGAAATTACCGCGCTTTTCGCGTCAATTTTTGCTTGGAAAGATCGGTGCCCGGATCGTTCGCCAGCTCGCCCTCCTGGCGGATGTCCTGGTCACCAACACGGAAAATCACGTCGCGATTCTTCGGGAACTGTCAGGGCGCGCGGATATTCATTTCCTCCCCGTTGGCTCGAACATAGAGCCGGTGGCGAGTTCGGCGCAGCCGCGTCTGGACACGGAGTTTATCATCTTTGGTCTGCCCTTCGGGCGGTTGCAAACCCTGCGCACATTCGACGCGGAGATTCGAGGCTGGCAGGCGCATCGGCGCCTGACCGCGCTTCACCTGATCGGTCCCGAGGACGAAAAATTCACCGCCGAGGCGAACGAACTGATAAACGCATGGCCGATACCCGCCCTGGCCACGCGTCACGGAACGTTGCCGAACGCCGAAATCTCACACTTGTTCGCGCGCGCCCAGTTCGCCCTGACCAATGTAACACCTGAGACATGGAGCAAATCAGGAGCGTTCATGGCGTGCGCGGCCACGGGTTGCGCCGCTGTCGTCAAGAGTGGAGAGGCGCACTCGGTGCCGCTTTCCTATGCCATCGCCGCCAGTGAGGTGCAGAAGATTTCCGATGTGGAGTTGGCGAGCAGAACTGTCTCCCTGAAAGCCTGGTACTATCAGAACGCCGATTGGAGTGTGACGGCCAGGCAACTGGCCGCCCTCTCGGAAACCAGGGAGCGGGTATCGTGACCGGCGAAACGATAATCATCTGTCCCGAACTCGCGGCGGGGGTGGGGGATTACACGCGCCGCCTTCTGGAGAATCTGCCTCGGATTGCCGGTCTGCGCTTGATCGTTCCCAAAACGGGAAACCGCCCGCCGCGTCTCTTCGAGGAATATCCGGTTGAGGAGATGGACGGAACGGCTGGAGATCTTCGAGCTCGGTTGCCGGCGAGTGATGGGAAGGTGCTCGTCCAGTACAGCGCCTATGGCTTCGATCATTTTGGTTATCCGCGCTGGCTAATCAAAGGGTTGCTGGACTGGAAAAAGGAATCGTCTGGCGCGCTTGTGATCATGTTTCACGAAATTTGGACCTTCTGGCCGATCTGGAACAAGAACTACCTTGTGCAACAACTGCATCGCCGTGCTCTTCGCCGGCTCTTGCGTGTGGCCGACGCAGTCTTGACCAATACGGCCAGCCAGGCAGAGCATCTTGCGGCCCTTTCACCGCGATGCGCGATTCAAGTTTTGCCCGTGGGTTCGAACATTCGTCCAGTCCAGGGCTCCGGCGAAGAAAGAGAGGCAGGTCTTGCGGTGCTTTTTGGTTTGCAACGGACGCGCATTCGCACTCTGCGAGAGATGTTACCCGGGCTGAAGGCGTTGGGAGCGGCGGGGAAAATCCGGAAAATCGTGACGGCGGGCGCGAGATGGTCGCAGAAGGGGGATGACGAGGAATTCGCACTCTTGCTGGAACTCGAATTGAGCGAAGGTTTCGATCAGCGAGGACCACTTCCGGAGGAAAAAATATCCGAATTGCTCCTGGGCTGCGAGTTTGCCATCTCGGCGCAGGATGAACTTAGCATTACCAAATCAGGCACGTTCATGGCCGCGGCGGCTCACGGTTTGAATATTATCTCGGGTCACGCGGCCGCGGCGAAGCCCGAGCCTCTCTCTCTCCTTATCTCGCCCGCTGAGTTGCTGCAGGGCATCACCCCGATCGAACTGCAATCGCGCGGTGAACGTTTGCGCCAATGGCAGGAGCGAACTTCGGCGTGGCCACACATCGCCAATCAAGTGGCGCGAGTTTTGGACGTATGACACCGATCAAGCTGCTTCTCGTCAGTCCTTGCCAGGGTGCCTACGGCGGGATTGAAGCCTTCGTCCTTGCCGTGGCCGCGGCGGTTCGGAAGGAGACCGATTTCGAGGTCCGCGTCTGTTTCAAGAAAACAAAATATTTCGCCCGGCAACCCAGTCTCAAGACAATGCTGGCAGGTGAGCCGGTCGAGTTTTGCGAGCGCGCCGACAAAGACCTGGCCCACGCGATCCGTTGGGCGGACATCGTGCATCTGCAAAATGCGTCGCCCGACGTCGTCGCTTTGGCTAAACTTTTCCGCAAGCGCCTTGTCCTCACGATCCACAATTACATGACGCGCGAGCTGGATGCGCACCGGATTCTCTGGCGCTTGAGCGCGAGATTTGCGGACGCACGCTGGTATAACTCGCAGTTTGTTTGGGACACGTGGGAAGGCGAAAGGAAGCGGCCAGGCAGCCGGAAAGTCGCGACCACCTCGAAATTGCCCGAAGGGTGGACACCGCCGGAAGAGCGAGCCGGCTTTGTTTTCATTGGCCGATGGATTGCGAATAAGGGGATCGATACCCTGCTCGATGCCTATTCCCAGGCGAAACTCGATCGTGAAAAGTGGCCACTCGTTCTCATGGGCGACGGTCCCCTCCGCAGCCTGATCGAATACGCGATTCAACGGCGCGACGTAAGCGGCATTCACGTTCTGGGTTTTGTGGATGAAGAAACCAAAGCGCAACAGATGCAGAAAGCGCGTTGGGTCGTCGTGCCCCCGAACACACGGGAAGATTTTGGGCTGACCGCGGTCGAGGCGCGGCACCTTGGCGTCCCCTGCATTATCACGCGTGATGGAGGATTACCGGAGGCAGGGGGCAAGCAGGCGCTCATTTGCGAACCGGCCGACGTTCCCGGCCTCGCAAGGTTGCTCGAGCAGGCAGCCCAGATGGGTGAGGCGGAATATGCGGAACGCGCGCGGCGAACCCGGGAGGAGCTGGCCACGGAGCTGGAGCCAATGGAATTCTACGCCCGAGCCTATCGGCGAATCCTTCGAGGCGAGGCAGTCGAAGGCATCTCATGATCCTGCTGGCGCATCCCATTGGAAACGCGAACGTGCGCGCGGTCTTGCGTGCTCTCGACGATGCTGGGTTGCTCGCGAAATTCGTCACCGCGCTGGGTTGGTCGGATGTTTCGCCGCTCGTCCAGGGGCTGCCGCCGACCTTGCGCTCGCAAATGGCGCGCCGCAGTTACGAGCTCCCTCATTATCAGATCAAGGTTTTCCCTGTGCGCGAGATCGTGCGGCTTCTCGCTCAGAAGATGGGCCAGCGATGGCTGATCGAGCATGAGCGCGGGTGGGCCAGCATCGATCGAGTCTGGCGGGAGATCGACAAATTTGCGGCCGACTCGCTGCGGAAATCTCACCGGAATCAGTCCATCCGCGCCGTTTACGCGTATGAAGATTGCGCCGAACGTTTGTTTGAGACGGCGGAAGAACTCCACCTCCGGCGAATCTATGATTTGCCAATCGCGTATTGGCAAACCGCCCAGCGCCTCTTGCGAGAAGAGGCGCAGCGTTACCCGGAATGGGAGCCTACTTTGGGCGGCACGCGTGACTCCGAGGAAAAACTTGCGCGCAAAACGCGCGAGCTGGAGCTCGCCGAGCTCGTTATTTGTCCCAGCACCTTCGTTCTCGATTCGCTGCCGGAAAGCGCGCGGGCTTCCAAATCATGCGTGGTCGCGCCGTTTGGCTCACCTTCGCTGGAGCAGGCTGAGCGCGCTGAACGCAAGTCGAACGAGCGACCCATGCGCATCCTCTTCGCGGGCTCTCTGACGCAACGGAAAGGGCTGGCCGATCTTTTCGCCGCGATGAAGCTGGTCGCTTCAAAGGAGATCGAGCTGATCGTGATGGGTTCGCTCTTGCGTCCGCTGGCCTGGTATCGCGAACAATTTTCCGGCTTTGTCTATGAAGCGCCGCGCCCGCATCGCGACGTGCTCAGGCTGATGCGAACCTGCGACCTCCTTATTCTGCCTTCGATCGTCGAAGGCCGTGCTCTCGTCCAGCAGGAGGCCATGGCGTGTGGTCTTCCCTTGATCGTGACAAGAAATGCCGGGGGCGACGACTTGATCGTGGAAGGCGAAACGGGCTTCCTCGTGCCGATTCGCGCGCCCGAGGCCATCGCAGAAAAAATTAACTGGTGCGCGGCGAACCGTGCGAGCATCCCTGGCATGGCGATTGCAGCCCAAAGACGGGCGAGCGAACTTACGTGGCACGGTTACGGCGAAAAGGTCGTCGCCGCGATCCGATCCCTAACCGGCGAATGAACCCGAACAGCCCCGAAAACCCAACGATCCGGAATATCCGCCGGCTGATCTGGCTGTATTTCTGGCTGCTCTTGCTCGAGGGCGCGCTTCGCAAGTGGGTGGTGCCGCAACTTTCGAATCCGCTTCTCATTATCCGCGATCCGGTCGTCATCCTTATTTACGTCCTCGCGGTTCGAGCCCGATTGTTCCCGCGCAATGGCTGGGTGTTGTCGCTTGTCTTCATCGCGTTTCTGTCTTTCGCGGCAAGTTTCGTCGCCCTTTGGGCTTATATTCCGCCTGGCCGGATCGCCCTGGTCAGTGGATTCGGTTTCCGCGCAAACTTCCTGCACCTGCCGCTGATCTTTGTGATGCCGCGCGTCCTGCGTCCGGAGGATGTGAAGCGAATCGGATGGTGGGTGCTGATCCTCGCTGTGCCGATGGCGCTCCTCATGGTCGCGCAGTTTCGTGCGTCGCCCGACTCGTTCCTTAACCGGACGGCTGGCGGGGAAGGGGAACAGATCGTGTCTGCGATGGGAAAAGTTCGGACGGCCGGGCCATTCTCGTTTGTCGTCGGAGTGGTCGCGTATTTCGCCCTGACTACGGGTTTCCTGGTCTGGGCGGCCCTGCAGCGCGGGGTCTATCGAAATTTGGTGCTGTTTGCTGCGGGGGCCGCTCTTCTCATTGGCATCGCGGTCTCTGGCAGCCGGTCGGTGGTCGGGGCGTGCGCCGTGGTGGTTGCGTCCCTCGTGTTCGTTCTCTTCTTGCGTCCCAAGGCGGTCAATCGTTTCGGACAGGTCTTGCTCGTGACGGTAGTCCTTGGGTTCATCGTGACGCAGACCCCCATCTTCCGGGAGGGCCTTGGCGTGCTGACGGCGCGATTTACCGCGGTGGCCGAAGCGGAGGAACAATCAATTGCGATTGGCCTGATTTCGCGGGTCTTCGACGGGTTTGGCGAATTAGTTCGCATCTTTCCGACCGCGCCATTTTTCGGTTTCGGTCTGGGCATCGGGACAAATGGGGGCGCAAAATTCCTCACCGGCCAAAGCACTTTCCTTCTGGCTGAGGGGGAATGGGCTCGTCTTGTGCTCGAAAGTGGGCCGGTTCTTGGCCTCGCCTTTCTGTTTTGGCGTTTGGGCCTGGCGGTTCGCGTCGCCGTGCTCTGTCTTCAATCAGTGCGACGAGGGAATGTCCTGCCACTCTTGCTTTTCAGTTCAAGCGGCTTGCCGCTGATGAACGGGCAATTCGGTCCGCCTACCATTCTCGGCTTCGCTGTTTTCACCACCGGGCTCGCCCTGGCCGCGCGCAATACCGACGACGAAAATGAAATTTCCGCTGGCCCCGTTAAGAGCGAGCCAGCGAGCGAGCGAATCGTTGGGCGACGCTCACCTTATGCCGAGCGTCTGCATGGGCCGGCTGCTCCACGCCATCAAAGCAATGGTTCTGTTGATCGGTAACTACCCGCCCGATCGCCAGCAAAGCATGCAGCGCTTCGCCCTGATGATGCTGGATGGTCTGACCGCCGCGGGCATCCCGGCGGAACTGATCCAGCCCCAGCCCTTCTTTGGACGGTTTCAATTGGCGGGCCGCTTCGTGGCGAAATGGCTGGCGTATATCGACAAATTCATCCTCTTTCCGCAGCAATTGCGGAGCAAAGTGAAAGGCGCGCCGGCCCTGGTCCATATCTGCGATCACTCGAACGCAATGTACGCCAGGCAGATTCAAGAGGTCCCGGTGCTATCAACCTGCCACGACCTGCTCGCGGTGCGGGGCGCGTTGGGCGAACCAACCGATTGTCCCGCCAGCTTCATGGGAAAGCGGTTGCAGCGTTGGATCGTCTCCGGGCTCGAAAGCGCGACAGTCGTGATTTGCGTTTCGCGAGCGACGCTGGCAGACGCGCAAAGGCTGGTCGTGACCCGGAATGGCAAGCCCAGGTTCGAAATGATCTCCCTGGGTTTGAATTATCCTTATCGGGAGTTGGCTCCGCACGAAGCTCACGGTCGATTGGCGCAGCATTCCCTTCTCGCGTCCGGCAAACCGTATTTTCTGCATGTGGGTTCGAACTTGGACCGGAAGAATCGTGCGGGGGTCCTTCGCGTTTTCGCGCGCTGCCAGGACCAATGGGATGGATCGCTCGTTTTCGCAGGCGAACCGCTCTCGGATGAGCTCCGTTTGCTGGCCCGGGAACTCGGCGTGCTCGGCCGAGTGATCGAAGTAGCCAATGCGACCAGTGAGTTGCTCGAGGCGCTTTACAACTGCGCCACCGCGCTACTCTTTCCTTCCACCTGCGAGGGTTTCGGCTGGCCTATCGCCGAGGCCCAGGCCTGCGGCTGCCCGGTGATCTGCACAGACCGTGAACCAATGACCGAAGTGGCGGGCGACGCGGCCCTGACTCGCGATTTGGAAGACGAAGCAGGATTTGCCGCCGATCTCCTGCGCCTCACGAACCCCGCGGAGCGTGAACATTGGAAAGCCAAGGGGCTTGAGAACGCAAAGCGATTTACTTCCGCGCTGATGATCGCGAAATACTGTGAACTCTATCGTTCGCTTGCGCCGGTATGATGAAGCAAATCCTGATGCTCTTTTCGGTGCTGCTTCCCTGGCCGTGGCGGCGTTCCCTGCTGGAGAAACAATTCGGCTATTCGATTCATCCCAGTAGTCGCATCGGCTTGTGCTGGATATTTCCGCGGCGCTTAGTCATGGAGGAAAACTCCCGTATCGGTCATTTCACTCTTTGCAAGAACATCGATCTGCTCCATCTCGGGGAGCACGCCATCATTGGCCAGCTCAATTGGATTACTGGCTTCCCCTCCGGCGCGAGCCGGCATTTCGCCCATCAAACCGACCGGCATCCCGAGTTGATCATCGAGGCCCATGCGGGAATCAGCAGCCGTCATCTGATCGATTGCACCGCGCGCGTGCGGATCGGGGCGTTCGCCACCGTGGGCGGATTTCGATCTCAGCTCATCACGCATAGCATCGATCTCGAAGCCGGCCGCCAATCAGCGGAGCCCATTGACATTGGAGAGTACTGTTTTGTCGGGACGAATTGCGTGCTGCTCGGCGGAAGCAGCCTGCCTCATCATTCGGTGCTCGGCGCCCAGGCTCTCCTGAACAAGAAATGGGACGAACCTTACCGACTCTACGGAGGCGTTCCGGCGAAGCCTTTGAAGGAACTGTCTCACGAGATGGCTTACTTCCGGCGCACCGAGGGGTTCGTTTGGTAACCGGGTCAACCAGGTCCCGGATGAAATAACATGTGCGGGATCGCAGTTCACTTGAGTCTAAACGGACCGGCGAAGCCGCTGGATCTGCGGCTGATCAGGCATCGCGGCCCTGACTCCTCCGGAGAATGGACTTCCGTGGACGGCTGGTGCTGGCTGGGCAACACGCGCCTGGCCATCGTCGATCTCTCCCCGACCGGCGCCCAGCCAATGACAGACCCGGCCACCGGTAATGTGATCGCGGTGAACGGCGAAATCTATAATCACCAGGCTCTGCGCGCGCAGCTCGGTCCAAATGTGGCGTGGAAGGGCACGAGCGATACCGAGACCCTCTTGCAAGGTTATGCGCGCTGGGGGCGGGAGGTGGTCGACCACCTCAAGGGAATGTTTGCCTTCGCGATCTATGACGCCGCACGCGATGAAGTATTTTTCGCGCGCGACCGCCTTGGAATAAAGCCCCTCTATTACACGACGGATGCGAATGGCTTCCGGGCCGCTTCGGAAGTGAGAGTCCTGGGCACCGACGGACCGAACGGAATCACCGGTGCATCCATTTCAGGTTATCTGCAATGGGGCGCGTGCCCCGAAGGAAATCTTCTGTACTCGAACCTCCGCGTTTTGCCCGCGGGCCACGCCATGACCATCGCGCGTCAGGGAGAGATGAAGACGTGGAGATATTGGCCGTCGCGCCAGGCATTTGTTTCCTCGACCGATAACCTTCTTCGGCAGGTTCGCGATCTGATCGACCAGGCCGTTGACGAACATCTTCTTTCCGACGTCCCGGTCGCCAGTTTTCTCAGCGGCGGGATTGACTCATCCATTGTCACTGCAGTGGCCGCGCAAAAACTGGAAAGAAAACTCCAGACATTCTCTGTTGGTTTCGATCTCGCGGAATTCGACGAAACCGCGATCGCGCAGGAGATCGCGGAACGTTATCGAACCGATCATCACCGAATCCAACTTTCGGAGGAGGAAGTGATTCAGTCGGTCACGGAAGCGGTCGAGAAACTCGATCTGCCCTCGGTTGACGCGATTAACACTTATATCGTCTCGCGCGCGGTGGCAGCGCGCGGAGTGAAAGTGGCATTATCGGGTCTCGGGGGTGACGAGTTGTTCGGCGGTTATCCCAGTTTCAGAGATATCCCTCGACTCAAATTGATCGCCGGATTGCCGCGGCCGCTCCGCAGGATCCTCGGAAGCTTCGCCGGATTCGGCGATCGCCTGGCAGATCTTCCCGGGCACGCCGGCGCGGGCGAATTAGCCAGGTGGCGCCGGCGATTTTTTACCGATGACATGATCCGCCGCGCGGGACTTCCCGGCGCGCCCGCCCCGTTCGAATGTCCGGTCGAACTGCCGGACGATTACGCGCGCGTGAGTTGGGCGGAATTGACGGGCTACATGCGCCGTATGCTCTTGCGCGACGCGGATCAAATGAGTATGGCCGTATCTCTCGAGCTGCGCGTTCCATTCCTCGATCATGAACTCGTCGAATATGTCCTGGGGCTTCCGGAAGCGGCCAAGAAACGATTTCCGGGAACCAAGGGATTGTTGGTGGAAGCATGCCAAGACCTTCTTCCTCCTTCCGTCTACCGCCGCCCGAAGGCAGGCTTTGTCCTGCCGATGAAGGTTTGGATGCGGGGGCCACTCGCTTCTTTCGTGGAGGAAGGTCTGCGCGAAACAATTTCGCGCGGGCTTCTTCCTCAAGCGTGGGTTAACGAAATCAACGGCGCGTTTCAGCGCGACCGCCTGCACTGGACGCGGGTGTGGAGCATTGTTGTCCTGGGCCACTTCGCGAAGCGATCGAACCTGTTTCGCACTCCGGATGAAAATACTTCGATCCATTCACACAGTTAATCCGGCCCTTGGGGGCCCGATTGAGTCCGTAAAACAGTCGTCCATTCTGCTCGCCCGACGCGGCCATGAGGTGGAGATCATTTCGTTGGATGCGCCGACGGACCCGTGGGTTAGCGACTGCCCGGTCCCGGTTCATGCGCTGGGCCCCGGTCGCGGCAATTACGGTTATGCACCACGCTTCTCTCGCTGGGTCAGGGAGCGGAACGCGAGGTATGACGCCATCATTGTTCAAGGACTCTGGCAGTACAACGGCTTTGGCGTCAGGCAGGCGCTCCGCGGATCCCCCACGCCTTATTTCGTCTTTCCGCACGGAATGCTCGACCCGTGGTTCAAGCGGACGTATCCGCTAAAACACCTGAAGAAATTACTTTATTGGACCTGCGCAGAATACCGCGTGCTGCGTGACGCCGCCGCCGTTCTGTTTACCTCGGAAGAGGAGCGGCGGCTGGCTCGGGAATCATTTTCCCTCTATCAGTGCAACGAGGTAGTAGTGAATTACGGAACAGCTGCGCCGGAGATCGATCCGGCGGCGGCACAAGAGGATTTCTTCGAGAGCTTCCCTCAGCTCCGCGGCCGGCGGTTTCTCCTCTTCCTGGGACGCCTCCACGAAAAGAAAGGCTGCGAACTGTTGATCGAAGCGTTTGCCGCCGCGCGTAAGTCGGCGCCGGCCGATCGATCGCTGGACCTTGTCATCGCCGGTCCCTGCGCCGATGAAGAATACCACGAGCGTCTCAGGCGAATGGCTTCGGGCGTATCGGGAATCGTTTTTACCGGCATGCTGTCGGGCAGCCGGAAATGGGGCGCCTTGAGTGGCGCCGATGCGTTCATTCTGCCGTCTCATCAGGAAAATTTCGGAATCGCCGTCGCGGAGGCGCTCGCTTGCGGGACGCCTGTTCTCATTTCGAACAAGGTCAACATCTGGCGTGAAATCGACGCTGCCGGGGCAGGGTATGTGGAGAATGACGACCTCGCCGGGACCGTGCGCCTGATCGAGCGCTGGCTGGGCAGGGCACCGGACGTTCAGGCCCGCATGAAAAACCAGGCGAAAGAATGCTTTGCTCGGCATTTTGAGATTAACCGCGCCACCGATTCGTTGCTCAAGGTGCTCGAAGGCCGGCATGGGGCGGTGCCCTGAAATCGCGGCTCCTCATCCATGGAAATCTGTGTTCACCTGTGGCTCTTCACCTGCTTTTGACGTTTACCGCCCACTCACTCAAATATTGCCATGGAGGAAAAGAAGCTCGTTAAGCCCGATCAGGCCTCGGCCCAGGAATCGCCCTGGCCGGCGCATGAGCGCGTGCTTCGTTTGCTCTGGGAATTCTCCTGGTTCGCTTTTTGTGAATGGACCCCGAAGCCGCTGAATCCCTGGCGGCTTTTCTGGCTTCGTGCGTTCGGTGCGAAAATCCACGGCACGCCTTTTGTGCATCAGCGCGCGCGCATCGCAATTCCGTGGAATTTAACCCTGCACGATCGAGCGTGTCTGGGCGATCGGGCCAACGCCTACACGCTGGGCGAGATTGAAATCGGCCCGCGCGCGACGGTTGCGCAGGAAGTTTATCTCAGCACGGGCACGCACGATTTTGCGCGGCCGGAAATCCCTCTCGTCACGGCCAAGATTACCATCGGCGAAGACGCTTTTGTGGGTGCCCGCACTTTTGTCATGCCCGGAATCACGATCGGGGCTCGCAGCGTGATTGGCGCCTGTTCGGTCGTGACCAAGGACGTGGCGCCCGATCAGGTTGCGGCCGGAAACCCATGCGCTGTTTTGAGAGCCCGGTCGCAGTGAGAGATGAGCCGGATCACTGTCATCACGCCGTGCTTTAATTCAGCGCGGTTTATTCAAGACACGATCGGGAGCGTGCTGCGACAAGACACTGCCGATTGGGAATACATCCTGGTCGATGACGGAAGCAGCGATGGAACACCAGATCTGCTCGCCGAGGCGGCGAAAACCGATGCGCGTCTCAAGTTATTTCCGCAGGCAAATTCCGGAACTGGTCGAGCTCGCAATCTCGGCGCAAAAGTGGGTTCGCCCGAAAGCAAATATCTCCTTTTCCTCGACCACGACGACCTGCTGGAACCGAACGCGCTCCGGGTTTTGAGCGAATATCTGGACGCGCATCCCGAAGTTTGCGTAGCCGGATGTCAGCTTCAGGAACTGAACGCTGACGGGGTGCCGATAGGCTCGAAAACGCGAAGTCGATGGGTCCCATCGCTTCTGGGAATTCCGCGACCGCTTCGGCCGCGCGAATTCGAGACGCCCTTCGCCACGTTTTATTGCGCGACCGGGATGGGGCCTTTCGCAATGTTTCGCCGCTCCGTTTATGACGAGGTGGGTGGCTGGACGACGGACTTTTGGCCGCACGAAGACACGGACCTCTTTTGCAAGATGGCCCTCGCCGGCAAAGTCCACTATTTGCCCGACCGGTTATATCGGAAGCGTGTTCATGCGGACAATGGCCTGAATGATTATGAGCGTCTCATGAGCGCATACGGCGCGTTTCGCCAGAAATGGGACAACTTTGAGCCTCGCAATCCGGTCGAGGCGGTAACGCTCCGAGACGCGGCGCTCTTCTATTGCGCATCGTTTCGGCCGCTTCGGCACGTCAAGGTTGGGATTAGGGCCTTCGGGGAATTCATTCGCTATCGCGATCTCGGCAAACTGCGCTGGGCTTTCGAGCTGTGGGGCCAGGCCTTGCGCGACGCCATCCATTACCGCTTCGTGCGACGACGGGATCCTCGCTCCGCCTAATGCCAAATCGTCCATCAACTCCGCGGGTTTCGGTTTCGGTTTTGATTCCCATCAAAAACGAGGCAGCAAATCTTTCGCGTTGCCTTGCTTCCGTGGCTTGGGCGGATGAGATCTTCGTGGTCGATTCCCAGAGCACAGACGGCTCGATTGAGATTGCGGAGAAAAGCAGCGCCCAAGTCGTTCAATTCCAATTTAACGGAACGTGGCCGAAGAAAAAGAACTGGGCGCTCGAGAATCTTCCCTTTCGCAACGAATGGGTTTTCATCCTCGACGCGGATGAGGTGTTGCCACCGGAAGCGGCGGAGGAATTTGCGCGCGCCATCACGAACACCGATGGCATCGCCGGGTATTGGATAAACCGGCGTTTCATGTTCATGGGCCGCTGGCTTCGGCATGCCTACTATCCGAACTGGAACCTCCGCCTGTTTCGTCATTCGTTAGGCCGATATGAAAAGCTAACCGACGCGGACACGCAGAGCGGGGACAATGAAGTGCACGAACATGTCATCGTGCAAGGTCCAACCGGCCGTCTGCGTTGCGAGATGGACCATTACGCCTTCCCGTCGGTCGAAGTGTTTGTGGAAAAGCATAACCGCTATTCGAACTGGGAAGCGCGAGTCTCGGCCGATCGCCGGCTCCGCGGCAGCGCCTCCGCCATCCGGAGCGGTCCGGTGGGACGACGGCGAAAACTAAAGCTGCTTTCGCAACGCCTGCCTTGCCGTCCGCTCCTGCGTTTTCTCTACATTTATCTTTGGCAAAAGGGCTTTCTCGACGGCCGGGAGGGTTATTATTTTGCGCGGTTGCACGCCACGTATGAATTCCTTTCCGTCGCGAAAACCTACGAACTGACCAGGACAGGACCGGACTCGGAATAGACGCGATGCGCACCATCGTCTGGGGAATCAATTACGCGCCGGAATTTACGGGCATCGCGCCACACAGTGTGGCGCTCTGCGAGTTCCTGCACGCCCGGGGAGACGACGTGTCGATGGTGACTAGTTTTGCCTATTACCCGACGTGGGAAAAGCGGCCGGAAGACCGGGGGCGGTTATTTCGCACCGATCAAATCAACGGAGTGCCGGTGCATCGGTGCTGGCATTTTGTCCCCCGGCGGGTCTCCGCTCTGAAACGGATCTTTCACGAAGCGAGTTTTGTTTTCTTCTCCACCTGGCGCGCACTCACCCTCCCGCGGGCCGATGTCTATGTGCTCGTTTCTCCTCCGCTGCTGCTCGGCGTCGCCGGATGGTTCGTTGGAAAAATAAAGGACGCTCCTTTTGTTTTTCATGTTCAGGATATGCAGCCGGACGCCGCTGTGGGGCTCGGGATGCTGAAAGCGGGTTGGTTTACCCGGGCTTTGTATTGGCTCGAATCGTTCGCCTACCGGCAGGCCTCTCGCGTCTCCGGGATTACGCAGGGCATGCTCAAGAGTTTTCGGGTCAAAGGGGTGCCTGAATGGAAGCTCGTCTATTTTCCAAACGCCATTGCCTTGCGCGATGCCGCGCCGTCGCCAGCGCGCGGCGAATTTCGTCGGCGCCATGGTTTGTCGGAGGAGGAATTCCTCGCGATCTACGCCGGAAATTTGGGCGTGAAACAGGGCCTGGACGTGTTGCTGGAAACGGCGCCGTTGCTGCGCGATCCGCGCATCCGGATTCTCATCTGCGGAGACGGCGCCCAGCGCGCAGCGCTCGCGCAGCGGGTCCGCGAACTAAATCTTCCGAATGTTACCCTGCTGCCGTTGCAAGCCGGCGCAGATTATCGTGCTCTGCTCGTGGACGCGGACGTGTGCTTTATCACGCAGCAGGCCGGCGCCGGAAACTCTTTTTTCCCGAGCAAGCTCCTCGGTCTCCTCGCGGAATCCAAACCCGTGGTCACGGTCGCAGCTCCGGAATGCGAGCTGGCGCTTTCGCTAGTCGAAGGAAATTTTGGTGTGAATGTTCCGCCTGGGCACGCCCGGGAATTGGCGGCTCTTCTCGATTCGCTCGCGCAAGATCCGGCCCGTCTGGCGGAGTACGGCGCTGCTGGCCGGCGGTATGTCGAGCAGTTTGAGAAGACCCGAGTAATGGAAAACTTCGCGGAAGAATTGTCCGGCGTCTGATAGGTCACATAGGACCTATTGGACTTATTAATACGCGCTGCGCGGCGGGACAATCACGTGCGCGAAGGTCCGCAGGATGATTCCGCACTCGAGGGAGATGTTCCAGTTTTCGAGATACTCGATGTCGCAGGCGACGCGGTTTTCGATATCGGAATTATTCCGGGCTTCACCGCGAAATCCTCGAACCTGTGCCAGGCCCGTGATCCCAGGCTTTACAAAAGCGCGAACGTGATAGTTCGCCATCAGTTGAGCGAATTGATTGTTGTGTTCGATCAAGTGGGGCCGCGGTCCGACGATGCTCATGTCGCCCAGGAGGACGTTCCAAAACTGCGGGACCTCGTCGATGCTGAGTTTGCGGAACCATTTCCCGAGCGGGTAAATCCGTTCATCGCCGGCCCGCGCCTGCCGTGTGACCTCCTGGTGGTCGGACCTCATGGTGCGAAACTTATAGATCTTAAATTGCCGGTTTTGCATGCCGGCACGTGTCTGCACGTGAAAAAGCGGTCCCGGCGATTGGAAGCGCTGGGCCAGCCAGACGATGACCGTGAGGATTGGAAAAATGAACAGGATCACGGGCAGTGAGATGGCGATGTCGAGGGCGCGTTTGAAAAAGCGGTTGAGTGGGTTTTCCAAGGGCTCTTCGCGCAGTCCGATGAAGCGAAAGCCATCGTCTTCAAAATGTGTCACCGGGTGGCGCAGTTTCTCCTCGAGATCGCTGACGATGAGCAGCCGGACACCCAGCTGATCGCAAGTACTGATGATTTGCCGGTTGCTCTCCGTAAAAAGCGGGAACTCCAGCATGATGATTTGCGTGATGCCGCGCTCGACGATGATCTTCGCGAGATTCGCGGAATTGCCCAGGACGGGGATACCGTCCGCCGTCTTGTCGATCTGTTCATCGGAAACGAGACCGACCGTGCGTAATCCGATATCTGCCTTGCGCCGCAGCCAGCTTCGCAGCTGCGCCGCTTTCTCAGTCGAGCCTATGAGGAGTGTTTTCTCCTCGTGCGCGCCGGTGAAAATTCGGCGGGCCAGAAAGGAAGGCAGATAATGATGGGAAAAGAGCAGGGCCACATAAAACCAGGGAACAAAATTGAAGAAGAAGATTCGCGAAATGAAAGCGTCCTTGGTCCCAATCAAATAAAGGACAAGGGCGCCGATGCTGGCGAAGACCTGCCGCAAGGCCAGGCGATGCTGGCGCAGCAGTTCGTTCTGGAGGAAATAATTCTTCGACCCGTCGCGACTGAACGACTCGACCAGCATTCCCAGGACCAGCAAGCCGCAGTAAATGCTGTAGCGACGCCACGTCAGTTGCGCTCCCGGCGAGTGAAAGGTGACCATGACCCAGACCCCAAACCAGAAGAGGACCGCCACGAGCACGATCTGGCAGAGCAGGAAAACGCGATACAGACCCTGCGTGCGTTGCGTAACCATGATTATTTCGCGAAGTCGATGATGAGAGTACGCGATGGCGGCCCGTGTTCAACCTGTGGTAAAACCGGCCTGTCCATACGACGTTGCAGCGATCCAAACGCTTGTTTCCCAAATAGCTACTCCCATACCAAGACACCGCCCGCCGCCAATGCAAAAAAAGCGATCCAGGATCCGCCCCAGTTTCACCGCCGCTCCCGCCCGGTGGTGGAGGAATATCGCCATTCCCACGCTTCCCGTGCTCGCCTGTTTCCTCGGCGGCGCGACCGAGAAATGGAGCGAAGGGATCATCGTCGCCCTCCTGGGCCTCATCCTGTTGGCTGACCCCCCAAGGCTCTCCCAGGGCCGCGGTTTGAACCTCATTTTGCTGGCCGCCGCCGCCGCCGCGGCCGCTGCTTTTCTGCCCGCGAACTGGTTTCTGCAACCGGCCTGGCGTCTCGTGCTCGAGAGCGATTTCGGCATCAGCCTTCCCGCCACGCTTTCGCCTCAACCTTGGATTTCCCTTGGTTGCTTTATCAGTTTTCTGGCCGGATTGAGCTGGCTTTATTATGTCAGCGCGCTCGATCTGGATCTCCGCGAAGTGCGCCAACACCTTCGACTCTTCGCGGCCGGCATCATTCTGCTCGCCGGGCTTTGTCTCGCCCTCCATGCGGCGCACACCGCTCTTCCCTTCTGGCACAACGAGCGCGGCTTCGGTCCTTTTCCAAATCGCAATCAAACAGCAAATCTTTTCGGACTCACCGCGGTCGTGATTCTGGCCTGCGGCCAGGATGATATCCGGCACACCAGGATGCGCTGGGTCGGTTGGCTGCTCGGATTTGCCCTCGTCGTCGCCGCCATTTTTCTCGGTTTCTCGCGAGCCGGCATTCTCATTCTGGTGGCCGGAAGTTTCCTCTGGCTCGGCGCGTTCGTCCTGCGCAAGGGCTCCGCGGCCCGGATTGCACTCGGCCTTTCTGTCCTGCTGATCTTGTTGACGGTGATGCTCGTCTTCGGCGGGCAAACGTTCGAGCGCTTTCATCTTCGCGGGAGCGGTGCCGGAGACGTCATGACCACGGATCTCCGCTGGGCCATCTTCAAGGATGCGCTCCAACTCATTCGCTCTTCGCCCTGGTGCGGTATCGGTTTGGGGAATTTCGACGGAGTCTTCGCGATGTTTCGGGACGCATCCCTGAACAGCTCTCGCACCATTCATCCGGAGAGCGATTGGTTTTGGCTCTGGGTCGAATTGGGATGGCCGGCGGTTCTTCTGGCCATTGCTGGCGTCGCGCTCCTGGTTCGACGCGTTTTTCCGCTGCAAGAGGGAACGAATCAGCGCTTTCGGCTTGCCGCCCTCATCGCCGCCGGTCTGTTCGTGCTTCACGGACTCGTGGACGTTTCCAGTCATCGCGTCGGCACCGCTTTCACGGGCATTTTTCTCTTCGGTATGGCGCTTCGTCGTCCGGCGGCATTGTCACCGAGCGCCTGGATTCCATGGGTCTTTCGTCTGATGGGGATTGTCCTTTTGGCTTCCGGGATCGCCTGGCTCGTCGCGACTCGTTATGAGCTGCCTCTGCCGGGAGCAGTGGGTGTCGAAGTTGAAATGCGCAAGGCGTCAGCGGCGAGTGAGGGCCGAAATTTTGGCGAAAGCATTCAGCGGACGACGCGCGCCCTCGAATGGGCGCCGCTCAAGTGGCAGCTCTACTTCTCGCGCGCACTCGGAAAGATCGGAGCAAAGCGGCCGCCAGCCGACGTCCTCGATGATTTTCGGCGCGCTCGTTTCCTTGAGCCGAACGCCTTCGAAGTTCCCTATGAAGAAGGAATCGTCTGGCTAACAACGGAGCCGTCCCTGGCGATCGCGGCCTGGGAGGAAGCGTTGCGCCGCGTGGGAGTCCAGAAACTCGAAATGTACGGGCATATGCTCGCGCTCGCCTCTCAACGCAGCCCCAAGGTGCGCCGCGGCCTCGAGGAAATCGGCATGACCCACCACGATCTGGCGCTCGTCTATCTCCAGGGTGCGGCTGGTGGCGGTTTTATGACCGCCCTCCATCGTTTTCTCGAGCACGATCCGGATCTGCAATCCTTCTCCAGCGTCGAGAAGATCAAGTTCTTTTCGCTCTGGGCGGAACGCGGCGACCTCAACGAGTTGGCGCGTACGGTCGAAGCGCATCCCGATTGGATGACTCATGCCTGGCGCGCCATGGCGAAGTATCACGCGAAGCGCAATGATTTTCGCAGCGCGTTCGATGTCGTCCGGCGTTTTTGGGAAACGCCACCTCTACCCGATGCCGACGCCAGTTCTTCGCTCGAACAGCTCCAGCAGGCGTTCAACGCCGCGCCGAATAATTATGGAGTGGGCTATCAGCTTTACCGCGGGCAGATGCTCGCAGGAAAAACCGATGACGCGCTCATGACGGTCCGGCACTTCACCGATCTGGCGACTTGCCCGCCCTACTTCCATTTCCTCGAAGCGGAAGCCTGGGCGGCAAAGGAAAACTGGGAACGCGCCTGGAAGGCTTGGGAAAAATCTCAAACGACCAAGGCAAAGTAACGGCAAGCCAGAAGCTCGCCCTACTTTTCAGCCAAAGCTGCCTGCGCTGCCGCCAGGCGCGCGATCGGCACCCGGAAGGGACTGCAACTGACATAGTCGAGTCCGAGGCGATGGCAAAACTTTACGCTTTCCGGATCGCCGCCGTGTTCGCCGCAGATGCCTAACTTAATTTTTGGGCGGCTCCGGCGGCCTTTCTCGACCGCGATTTGCATGAGTTGGCCTACGCCAGTCTGATCGAGCGTGGCGAACGGGTTCTTCTTGAAGATCTCGTTCTCGACGTAGGGCATGAGGAAATTGCCCATGTCGTCGCGGCTGATGCCGAGCGCCATTTGCGTCAGGTCGTTGGTGCCGAAGCTGAAGAACTCCGCACTCTTGGCGACTTCGTCCGCGGTGAGCGCGCCGCGCGGCACTTCGATCATGGTGCCGACGAGATAATCGAATTTCACTTTCTTTGCCGACATCACTTCCTTTGCGACGCGATGGACGATCTCCGCCTGAAGGTCGAACTCCTTCCGGAACCCAACGAGCGGGATCATGATTTCCGGCTTCACCTTGATCTTCTTCTTCGCGACCTCAGCCGCCGCTTCGAAAACGGCGCGGGCCTGCATCTCGGTGATTTCGGGGTAGGCAATGCCAAGGCGGCAGCCGCGGTGACCGAGCATCGGATTAAACTCGTGGAGCTGCTCGACGCGCTGAGCGATCTTCTCTGCGCTGACGCCCATTTTTTCCCCCAAGTCCGCCTGCGATTTCGTCTCGTGCGGCAGGAATTCGTGGAGCGGTGGATCGAGGAGGCGGATGGTTGCGGGATAGCCTTTGAGCGCTTTGAAGATGCCGGCGAAATCGTCTCGTTGGTACGGCAGGAGCTTCGCGAGCGCTGCTTTGCGATCTTCGACATTGTCAGCCAAGATCATTTCCCGCATGGCGTCGATCCGGTCGCCTTCGAAGAACATGTGCTCGGTACGGGTGAGGCCGATGCCGACCGCGCCGAAGGCCAGCGCGTTTTCCGTTTGCTCGGGGTTGTCGGCGTTGCAGCGGACATCGAGACGGGCGGCCTGCGAGCACCACTTCATCAGTTGGTTGAATGACTTGAACTTCTCCGTTTTCTGCGCGGCTTTGTCGCCGTGCAACATGCCGGTGATGATCTCGCTCGGCGAGGTGGCGAGTTGCCCGGCGTAAACGGTGCCGGCCGTCCCATCAATGGAGAGAAAGTCGCCTTCGTGGAAAGTCTGTCCGGACACGGAGACGGTCTTCTTCCCGTAATCGATTTGGAGCGCTGACGCACCGCAGATGCAAACCTTGCCCATCTGGCGCGCGACGAGCGCGGCGTGCGACGAGACACCGCCTCTAGCCGTCAGAATGCCCTCCGCGGCGATCATTCCGCGCAAGTCTTCCGGACTCGTCTCGTTGCGCACGAGCAAGACCTTTTCGCCCTTTTCCTCCGCGGCGGCGGCGCGGTCCGCGTTCAGGTAAATCTTCCCGCAGGCGGCGCCCGGCCCGGCCGGAAGACCGCTGGCAATGGCTTTCGCTTTCTTCACTTCCGCGACATCGAAGATCGGCGCGAGGAGCTGATCCAGTTGATCCGCTGGATTGCGCATCACCGCTGTCTTCCAGTCGATGAGCTTCTCTTTGAACATGTCCATGGAGAACTTCAGCGCGGCGGCGGCGGTGCGTTTGCCGTTGCGCGTCTGGAGCATGAAAAGTTTCCCATCCTGGATGGTGAACTCGACGTCCTGCACATCCTTGAAGTGCTTTTCGAGCGTGGCGCGGACCTTGAGCAAGGCCGAGTAGCACTTCGGCATCAATTTTTTCAACTCGAGAACCGGTTGCGGCGTTCGCACTCCGGCCACGACGTCTTCGCCTTGCGCGTCGATCAGAAACTCGCCGTAAAACTCGTTGGCGCCGTTTGCCGGGTTGCGAGTAAACGCTACGCCCGAGCCGGAGTTCGCGCCGGTGTTCCCGTAAACCATCGCCTGGACATTGACGGCTGTGCCCCAGTCCTGCGGGATGTTGTATTTCCGGCGATACACGATCGCGCGATCATTCATCCAGGAGCCGAAGACAGCCCCGGCCGCGCCCTGGAGCTGCTCCCATGGGTCGTTCGGAAAGGCCCGGCCGGCGCGTTCTTTCACCAACTTCTTGAAGCGGACCACGAGCTCCTGGTAATCGGACGCGGCCAGCTTCGAATCGTCGATATCGTGCTGCCCGTACTTTTCATCTTTGTAGTGTTCGATAACGGATTCGAAGGGGTCATGGTCTTCGCCCTGGCGCTTTTGCACGCCCATGACCACGTCGCCGTACATCTGGATGAAACGGCGATAGCAATCCCACGCGAAGCGCTCGTTCTTTGTCGCCCGGACAAGTGCCTGCACCGTTTCGTCGTTGAGACCCAGGTTTAGAATGGTGTCCATCATCCCCGGCATCGAATCGCGCGCGCCGGAGCGGACGGCTACGAGGAGCGGCATCTTTTCGGTATCGCCGAATTTCGTGCCCATGATTCGCTCCATGTTCGCCACGCCCTTTTTTATCTCGGCCTGGAGCGACGGGGGATAGGTGCGCTTATGTTCGTAAAAGTAAGTGCAGACTTCAGTCGTGATCGTGAACCCCGGGGGAACGGGAAGGTCGATCCGGGTCATTTCTGCCAGGTTGGCGCCTTTGCCACCGAGGAGCGGCTTCATGTTTCCGGCGCCGTCCGCCCGTCCGTCGCCGAAGTAGTAAACGAACTTCGGAGTCTTCGCCTTTTTGCGGGTCACTTTGGATTTCGCGCGTCGCGTTGAGGTGCGGGATACTTTTTTGCGGACCATGGCGGATTAACAAGAAGGACGGCAAAGCCGAACGGACGCAAAGCTAAGTGTCCTGTCCCCAGGGTGTCAACGAACGCCTCGTGCGAAGCGTCGAATCAAGCCGTCGGGGCCTGGCCGCCCGCTCCGAGGACGTCGTCGATCGCCGCGGTGAAATCATTCAAGCCGGTGCCTGGAACGATGATCGTGTTTCGCCGGCCGTGCGCTTCCTCGGTGATGCGGAGGAATTTCCCGCGCTCGTTTTCACGGAATTCAAAATGAAAACGCTTCCGTTCGATCTGCACTTCCTTCGCTTCGAGAATGCTGTCCATGTGAAGACTTTCACGTGAGTCTAACGAACTGATGCGGGGAATTGGAAGCAAATTCTGCGCGTTTTGCAGGCCCGCAAGCTCTTTGGCGCGAGCGGCTTCTCCGGCGGTAATTATTTCCTTGGCCGGGAGAACGACACTGGGAAGACGCGGTTGTCAGGTGGCGTATTGCGCATCGTCCCTTCCCAGCGAATAACGTTTGCAGAGTCGACTAACGAAAGCTCGATGTGTGCGGTCACGCGATCACCGGTGTATTCATTGAGTACCAGTTTGCCTTTGGGATTGCGGCCTTCGATCCGATAAGTGGAGCCGCCCTGGGAATAGGTGCCCGTTACGCGATCGCCCGCTTCAAATCGCAACCGAAAGGACGCATCGCTGCCTCCGATTTTTCCAGAGTAGGTGTATTCTCCGGGGGATTCGGTGGCTCCCGGAGCGGAACGGGCTATTTCGGGGGAATTTACGGTTGGCGCGGCGGTCGCAGGTGACTCCCCGAAGGACACGGGAAAAACACGGTTGTCCGGTGGCGTATTGCGCATGGTCCCTTCCCAGCGGGTATTGGCAAGGTCGGTCGATGCGAGTTCGAGATGGGCGGTTATGCGTTCACCGGTATATTCATCCAGGAATAGTTTCCCCTTGGGATGACGGCCTTCGAGGCGATAGGTCGAACCTCCCTGAGAATAGGTGCCGGCGACGCGATCGCCCGCTTCAAATCGCAAACGAAAGATTGCATCGCTAGTGCCGACTTTTCCAAAGTAGGTGGACTCGCGCACGGATTCGTTTGCATTGGCCGTCGACGGGACAGCAGCAGAAGGCGCCGCTGCACGGGGTGGGGAAATCGCTGTCGATTTGGTCGTTGTTGATATCGCTGCCGGTGGCGGCGCCGCAGCGCTCGGTGGCGAAGCCAGTGACGATGCGACCTCGGTCGATCTGCTCGCAGCGGGTGACGCCACCGAACTTGGCGATGAAACTGCGGTCTGATTGCTTGCGGTTGGAGTTCGGTGCGATGCTGGTTCCGGATTGGCGGCGGGCAACGAGCCAGTCTCTGATTTCCGCTTCGCCTCTGGCGTCTCGCGTTGGCTTACCGTCTGGCCCGGGAGATGAATGAGAAAATACCAGAGGGCGATTCCAGCCAGCAGGGTTAGTGATCCCAGCACCGTGGTAATGGCGAATCTCTTGCGACGCGGGTTACCTGCCTCGAGGGGAGTGGCCGAGGTTGAGGGAGAATCCGGCGGATCTATTACTTTGTGAATTCCGGCGATAAGCCGGTCTGCGTGATGGTGAAAATCGATTCCGGTGTCGAGGGCGAGGCCGTTGCGGAAAGCGAGTCCTTCCAGTTCAGCCGGCAGACTCTTTGCGTCCGGCATCGGCGTGTTGTTCACCAGGACTGGGATAATAGGGATGCCGTTTTCCAAAGCGCTCGCTATCTCGAGCCGAACAAAGTCGGCAGGATCATCAATCCTTCGTTCGGTCGCCTCTCGGCCTCCGGACCAGTCGGATCCAATGATAGCCACGACGACTTTGGCGCGTTGCAACGTCTGCTTGATGTGTTCGCGGAAATCGACGCCGTAAGGGATGGAATCGAAATCCATGAAGACGTTGCCCTTCCCGAACTCGTCCTGGAGGCGATCATAAAGCCGGCCGGCTACTGGGTTGGAGTCCTGCCGACGATAGGAAATGGCGATCATGGAGAGGTGGCGGGTTGGATCGGTGATCAGCCCGGTTCGTTTCGGCACCCGGGCTAACTCAGCGTCACTGGCTCCGGCAAACCGTCATACTCATTGCGCGTCCGTGCGTCAATAACGGTCGTTGCTCGGTGGTTGGGAGTCGCCGCCGGCAGCGAAACGGCGAATGGCGTGCGTCTAGTTACGACGTCCAGCTGCGGGCCGGTTGCCACGCCGAGCGCGCTCTGGTTTTGTCGTCGTCTCGTTCGCGATCGCAAAATCCACCTGGCGTTTGAAGATATCGACCCGCGCCACAAAGACGCGCAGTTGATCGCCCACGGAAAACCGGCGGCGCGATTGCCGGCCAATGAAGCGGCGTTGCGTGGGGTGAAAAACATAAAAATCGTCGGTCAGTGAAGAAACGTGGATGAGACCGGTCAGGAGTACGTCCGGCAATTCGAGCAGGAGTCCGTAATTCCGGACATCGATGACTGTGGCGCGAAAGACTTGCGGGTCGCGGGCATCGAGCTGGCGCTGAAAGAACTCGAGCTTCTTCATCTTCACAGAGTCCATTTCGGCTTCAGCGGCCACGCGTTCCGTGATCGAGATATGTTCCGCGGCGGAAACGATCTGGCCCATATCCGTCCGAGAACGGTTGGCCTGGTCGCGCTCTGCGAGGGCGCGATGGACAATCAAATCGGCGTAACGCCGAATGGGGCTGGTGAAGTGTGTGTAGTTGGTTTTGGCGAGACCGAAGTGACCCAGCGGTTGCGCCGCATACCGCGCTCGCTTCAAACTCTTCAAGAGTCCGATTTTGAGCGCTTGTTCTTCCGGTTTGCCGGTGAGCGACGCGAGCAGCCGCTGGAGTTCCGCCCGGTTCGTCAGGTCGCCGGCTTTGTAATTGTAGCTGAGGACGAGCTCGCGGTACTCGGCCAGCCTGTCCGGTTCAGGCTTCTCGTGGACGCGATAGACCGTGGGGACGGACCGATTCTTGAGTTCGCGCGCGACGGCTTCGTTCGCCGCCAGCATGAACTCTTCGACCAACTGATGCGACTCGTCATTCTCGATCCGTTCAAGACGGATGGGCTTTCCCTGCTCGTCCAAGCGCACTTTTACCTCTGGAAAATCGAGGTCGAGCGATCCTTGTTCGAAACGCTTCTTGCGCAAGAGGGAAGCAAGTTCCCAGGCCACATGCAGGCGCTCGCTCAGCTGATCGTTAGGTGCCGCACCCAGAATGGCAAAGGCTTCCCGATAAGTCAGGCGGCGCGCGCTGCGAATAACGGTTCGGGCAAAACGAGTGCTCTTCGTCCGGCCATCTTTTGAGAATTGGACGAAGACGGAATGCGTCAGCCGGTTCACTCCTGGATTCAGGCTGCAAACGCCATTGCTCAATCGCTCCGGCAACATTGGGATGACGCGGTCGGGGAGATAAACACTGTTGCCGCGCTTGTAAGCTTCGCGGTCCAGGGCCGAGCCCGGTTTCACGTAGGCGGCAACATCGGCGATGTGCACACCGAGGTTCCAGCCTCCGCCCGGAATTCTTTCGACATTGATCGCATCGTCAAAATCCCGGGCGTCGTCGGGATCGATCGTGACGATGAATTGTTCGCGCAGATCCTCGCGTCCCTCGAACATTTCCTGGCCGACGGTCTCTGGTATTCGCCCCGCTTCATCGAGGACGTCGCCCGGAAATTCGGTCGGAAGATGGTACTTCCGGATGATCGACAGCATGTCGACCCCGGGCGCGGAACTGGGCCCGAGGACTTCGGTGATTTGTCCTTCCGGGTTGACGTGGCGCGATTCCCACGGTTCGAGCCGAACGACGACCTTATCGCCGAGGTTCGGCCGCTGGGGAAGCGGCGGTTGCGGCGGAACCTGGACGTAAACGTTGTGGACAATGCGCGGATCGTCCGGCACGACGTAGAAGAAATTTTTCGACTGCTGCAACGTTCCGACGATCGAATCGTGCGCTCGTTCCAGGATCCGAATTATGCGGCCCTCGGTGCGATCCCGGCCGGTTTTCGGCCGTGAGTACCGCTCATCGCGGGTGATCCGGGCCACGACTTTATCGCCGTGCATCGCCGTGCCGGTGTTTTCGGCGGCGATGAAAAGATCCTGCTCGCCCGGCTTCCCCCGCGAAAGAAACGCGTAGCCCGCCTGATGAACATGCAGCGTGCCCGTAACGAGATCCGCTTCCGAGGGCAGGACGTAGCGATTTTTCCGGATGCGGGCGATCTCTCCGGATTGTTCCAGTTGCCGGAGCACCTCGTTTAGCCCCATGCGAACGCCGCTCTTCCGGCCGAGAGCTTTTCCGAGCTCCATCTTATCGAGCGGGCGATACTTGGGGGCGCTGAGTAATTGGAGGATTTGTTGACGAAGCTGTTGGTTGTCTGATTTCAAAGTATTGGAGTGAGGCGGTGCCGAAATGGCAGGGGGATTGAGTCAATCGCCCACAGGCGGTTCAGGTGAACCGGCTCTACCTTAGCACGTAAATTGGTTTTCCGCCCGGACTTCCCGTGCGCATCGAATAAATGCAGCTCCGTGGTAGTCTCACCTGAATGAGTGAGATGATCTGGCAAATCGGGGAGCGCGCCATCGATCTCACGCGGCATTCCGTCATCATGGGAGTGCTCAACGTCACCCCGGATTCTTTTTCGGACGGCGGCGAGTTCTTCACGACCGAGAAGGCGGTCGAACAGGGGATGCGCATGGCTTCCGAGGGCGCCCAAATCATCGACGTGGGAGGAGAGTCGACTCGGCCGGGCGCCGAACCGGTTTCAGCGGATGAAGAACTTGCGCGGGTCCGGCCGGTGATCGCGAAACTGCGCGAAAAGGTTCCGGCGTTCATCTCCATCGACACAACGAAAGCCGCGGTCGCGCGGGGAGCCCTGGAAGCGGGAGCATCGATTATCAATGACGTGACGGGCGGTCGCGCCGATCCGGAGATGATGAAGCTCGCGGCGGAAAAGAAAACTGCCTTCATCATCATGCACATGCAGGGCACGCCGCAGACCATGCAAACGAATCCGCACTACGCTGACGTCGTCACGGAGGTGGCTGATTTTTTTCGACAACAATATGCACGCGCCCTAGAGTGCGGCATTGATTCCATGGCCATCGCCTTTGATCCGGGAATTGGATTCGGCAAGACCGTTGAGCACAATCTCGAGTTGCTCGCGAACCTCCCGCGCCTCCGGATGCACAATCGGCCGATCGTGGTGGGCGTTTCGCGCAAATCTTCGCTCGGCCAGATGATTGGATCGGCTGAGATGAGCGATCGCCTCGCGCCCACGATCGCGTTCACCGCGCTGTTGCGCGAACGCGGGGCGAATGTTCTGCGGGTGCACGACGTGAAAGAAAACGTGGCGGCTCTGCGCGTTACGGAAAGACTTCTGGAAAGCGCGCCATGACCCAGCAAATCATTCAGCTCTGGATTGGAAAATGGCGGAGTCTTATCGAGATCATCCTCCTGAGCGTGGGGATTTACTATGGCTATCTCTACTTTCGCGGCACGCGCGGCGCCAAGGTTCTCACCGGCCTGGCGATCGTTTTTCTAACGCTGACGCTCATTTCCCAGCTGCTGAATCTCGTTGTCATCGGCTGGATCATTCGCAGCTTTTCCGTCTTCCTGGCCGTCGCCCTGGTGGTGATTTTTCAACCGGAGCTGCGTCGCGGTCTGGCCGAGCTGGGAGGACACCCGATTTTTTCGCTGACCAGCGAGAAGCGTGAAACGGTTCATGATATCGCCGAGGCGGTCACGCAGTTGGCCAACAAACAGTTCGGAGCGCTCATTGCGATTGAACGGGATACCTCCATTCGCGTCTACGAGGAGACCGGGGTGATCATCGATTCAGTTTTCTCGGTCGAGCTGCTCCTCACGCTTTTCCATCCCAAAGCCGCCCTGCATGATGGCGGAGTGATCGTGCGGAACGGACGCATTGCGGCTGCGGCCTGTATTTTCCCCGTCAGCCAGCGTGAAACGCTTGATCGAAGCCTTGGTTTGCGCCATCGCGCCGGCCTGGGAATCACCGAAGAATCAGACGCGATCGCGGTGGTTGTTTCCGAAGAGACGGGCGGGATTTCGATCTGCCACCGGCGCCGGATCGAGCGCAATTTTACTCCAGAGACATTCCAAAAACGTATTAGCGAGATTCTCCTGCAAGGCGCCTATGAAGAAACTGATCCTGAACAACTGGCGGGCGAAATTGATCTCCCTCCTGCTCGCGACAACCCTCTGGTACCTCATCAAAAAGAACGTAGCAACGACACCCTCGCTGTCTGACGAACAAGGCGGGCAACCGACCTTGAGCGAGAAACACTAGCGCAAGAAACGCGCGAGATTTTCTTCCTCCCAGCGCCGCGCCCGCCGGTACCCCGGAAACGCGCGTTCGCGCTGGTAAAATTTTTCGGTGTGAACCCGGCGCCGCCCTTCCGGCGTCACTTCGTCCGGGACAACGGCGTGCAGCATTTCGTGGTAGAGAACGTACTGAAGAAACCACAGGGGAACAAAAGGTTGATCCAAAAGAGGATTGATCCGGATGACGCGATCTTCTTCCTGAATCGTTCCGAAGATGAAATATTCCTTCGGCCGTCGCTTCTGACGCCGGCCCCACATCACTTTGTATCCGCGCAACCGGCCACGGAAATGGCGCTCGTTCAGCCGATCGAAAATTGCGCGGAGATCGAAATGTTTTCCCTCATGCTGCAAATTGAGTTGCCGCTGCATGGGCAATTTCGGGTGCGCTACTTTTCGTTTCGTCTTCTTTGCCATGATGCGTTCCTGATTGTATGACACCCAACCCATGAGCATTTTACTGGGCTTGATCTGGGTTCACAAGTGAAGGCGCAAATTATTGATATGTTTTTATAAAGAGTTGGTAAAGAGCTACTTAGAATTCACGTTTCGCGCCTGTGAGAAACGCCTTCAACTTGAGAAAACCGTCTGGAGAATGTCCAGACGTGAGCCGCAAAGCGTTGGAATTCAACGGCATGGCTGGAGGCATGCGCGCCAGCCGACCCGTTCGGCTACTGCAAGTACCCCTAGCGCGGCGCTAACGTTGGCGACTTCCTAAGTTACCCAACCGCCAAGCGCTGGAGCACTTTGGAATGATCCTGTTTTACGGGAATCCAGAGTACGCTTATACTCCGCCGCGCTCCGAACATGACACCGTTCCTGAGAAAACTGCTCGGCCTTAACTGGCTTCTGCTCGCGAACATGCTGGCGCTCGCGATCTTCGGCGTCATCGCCATCTACAGCGCAACCTATATGCGCGAAGACTCGGTCTCCGCTGAGTTCTGGCGCAAACAAGCCAACTGGGTGGCGGTAGGCTTTTTTGCCTTCATGGTCACAAGCCTGATCGACTATCGATGGATCCGCTGGGGCGCTCTCCCGATGTATTTTGCGGGCCTGTTTTTTTTGGTCCTGACTAAATTCATGGGGACGAAAGTGTACGGGTCGCGCAGCTGGCTGCATCTGGGACCGATTAATTTTCAACCCGCGCAGCTCGCGGTGGTGGCGGGGATCATGGTGCTGGCTTTGTTACTGAGTCAGTACCGCGACATGCATCCCATGCTGCGGCTGCTGCTCTGCGGTGTAATTGTCGGCGCGCCTTGTCTTCTCATCTTGATGCAACCGGACTTGGGCGAAACCATTATCTGGGGGCCGGTTTTGCTCGCGTTGCTCTTCGTCGGTGGAATACCGCTCCGCTATCTGATTTGCATAGTGCTCATTGTCGCCACCGCACTCCCGCTCGCGGCGAACCTTGCCTTAAAACCGTACCAACAGGACCGCCTAACCGCGTTCGTTCATCCCGAAATTGATCCGAGAGGGGCGTCGTGGGCGATCAATCAATCGCTCATTGCCATCGGCTCCGGCGGTTGGTCGGGCAAGGGGTTTAAAGCTCCCAACACGCAAATCGAACTCGGCTTTCTCCCTGCCACCGCCGTGCACAATGATTATATCTTCTCGGCGATCGGAGAGCAGTGGGGCTTTGTGGGCGGCATTTTTCTGATCGGCGCGTTCGCGTTGCTCCTTTTGACGTGCCTCTTCGTCGCGTTTTTCGCCGGAGATCAGTTTGGTCTCCTGCTGGTGATTGGGGTCACTGCGCTCATTTTCACCCACGTTTTTCAGAACGTGGGAATGACCATTTCGATGCTGCCCATCACCGGGGTTCCGTTGCCCCTGATCAGTTACAGCGGTTCCTTCGTGCTCATGATCATGTTCGGCCTCGGGATCGTGAATAGCGTCTGGGTGCATCGAAATGCCCTGGAGCGGTAGGCTGCGCGCGGACCGATTCATCGTCTCGTTGGCCGGACACTTAATTGCATTGACAGACGTCTCGATTTCGTAGAGGCAAGGGGTAACCCCAAGCAGAGCACCCCATGCTTTCCCCGGCCAAACTGCGATACCTGCCTGTCATCAAGCTGGCGGTCGTGATCGTCGGTGTTGTCATTTCGACGACGGGTTGTCATCGAAAAACAGACGAGGCCAGACCTGTCTCCAAGCAACCGGGAGGCCCTCCGCCCAGCCGCCTCCTGGCTGAACGCAAATTGCACCAACCGCCGGCGCTTTCCGGCCAGGGCGAGGAAGCCAAACGCGCGGTGGAGGGTTTCATCAAATGGGCGGGTCAATCTGCGGTGCAAGAGCGGGAGGACGGACGAAAAGCGATCGTGGCTGCGCGCGACAACAAAGATATCGCCGCAGCCTTGTGCGAACAGGCCTTTGCTGCGCAGCGCAAGGACCACAGCCGGGCGCTGCTGATCCTCGCCATAATCGGCGAATTGCGTAGTCCGGATGGAGAGGAGTGCCTCCGTCGGTTCATTAGTCTGCCACTGCCGACCAAGGGAACAATCGTCGAGGGTCAAATCATTGAACAGGTGGCGCTGGCCATGCTGCAGGCCAAAGCAATCGACGGCCTTGCTTATATCGGAACCGAGACTGGAAACGCGGAAGTCTTAAAGGCGGTCGGCGAACATCCCTCCATCATTGTCCGGGCGGAGGCCATTAATGCTTACCTGTGGAATCACCAGAATTCGGCCGAGGCCCGCGCGACGTTGCAGAGGGTTGTTCGCAAAGGGGAAGAGATTTATTTGGATCGCGTCCGCCGGGAAGAAAAGGAGACGGCTCGGACCTTCAATCCGAAAATCGAAGCATATCTGAAACAACACCCGGAAGTGATCCCGCCCGCGCCGAAGCCCTACTCGACGCCGCGCGAGATCCGCGATGAGAAAAAGAAACCGGTCCCACCGCAGCCCAAGTTTTAGGTTCAGCGACAATCGAAGAGAGATGAAGACCAAACTCAAAATCGCGGGAATCGTAATCCTGCTCTGCGCGCTAGGTGGCTCAATGAAGCTCCAGGCCGTCTGCGATCAATCAAATGCGAGCCAGGCAGACCAGGACCTGTGGGCATGGCACGGCTGCTGGCAGGAGTACTTTCTCTGGCAATATCTGGCCTACGATATGCGCGCCGGCGATTGGAACGACCGCGGCTGGAACGATGCCTGCAATTTCAATCTGGAATACCCGAAGCACTGGAACGCCTCCTACCTTGTTTCCTATGGGATGCTGGATAATAACGACCAATCCTTTCATGGAACCGCGGATTACAAGGCGACGGCCGAGGCGGCCTCGAGCTCTTTTCATCCCGGCCTTTATCACGTAGCGACAGATGACACGTCGATCTTCGGCGGCTACGATCCCAATACCTCGCCGAAGCAGGTCAAAACATCCTGTCTTCTTTACGATCCCGCTCAACCCAACGCGAACCCGGCTTCGCGCGCCGGGGATTTCATGCACGAAGGCTGGCACGGCTGGATGCAGACGCATAATTACGACAATGGTGATTGCGGAGGCCACCGCTGTGGTCCGCAAAACGCCGGCGACCCGAACTTGGGAAACTGTTCGTGGTCGGGCTGCGACTATTTCTATTTTCATGGCATCGGCGAGTACGCTTTTGGCGCGCTTCATGAAACGGACGGAACAGGTAACCGCTTTCATTCGCCCAACCAGGTGCAGGTGGAATTCCTTTGTGACGTGGCGGATCAGCCCCAGGATTGGGTGCCGGCGACCGTGCGGCAAACGGCGCAAGCGGACGCCAATCAGCGCTCGGCGGCCCGGTTTATCAACGGTCCCGGCTACGTCTGCGGCGACCCGCGCCCCTGGTAGCGCACTCACCGGTCCTGCGTTGCTCCCGGGGGGGGTTCGTCCGAGCCCGTCTCAGCGATTTGTTTTCGCACCCCACGGCGATTTCTTCCAGCGCTCGCGACGCCAGTTTACTTTCCGCGCTCGCGTCCGTAAAATTCGCGGCACTGCATGGAAACTGATTACAAGGTCAAGCTGGAGATTTTTGAAGGGCCGCTCGACCTGCTGCTCTACCTGATCAAGCAGGACGAGATAGACATTTACGAAATCTCGCTCGAACGGATTACCAGCCAGTACCTAGAATATCTCCAGGCCTTCCAGGAATTGAACATCGATATCGCGGGCGAATTCATCGTCATGGCCGCGAATCTGATTTACCTGAAAAGCCGCAGCCTCCTGCCGCTCGATCAGCAACCTCCCGATGAAGATGCGGCGGAGGATGATCCGCGCTGGGACCTGATTCGGCAGCTGATCGAGTACAAGAAATTCAAGGAAGCGGCCGGGCAATTACACACGCTCGCCTTGGAACAGGAGCGAATTTTCGCGCGAGCCGGGATCGCCTCGGGGCCACCCCTCCTGGCGCCTCTTCCGTTGGGAGAAGTCGGCATTTTCCAGTTGATCAACGCTTTTCAGACCGTCCTGAAGCGGGTGGAAGCCCGGGAAGACTTGCGGGAGATCTTCGGCGAACATTTCACTGTCTCCGAGAAAATCGATTCTATCCTGCAGCGTGTTTCGGGGGGTGAGGCGCTGAAATTTTCAGCACTGTTTGCCGGGATCGCCGGGCGGATTGAAATTGTCGTGACCTTTCTCGCGCTGCTGGAATTGATTCGTCTCAAGCAGATTCGAGTGACGCAGGCTAATCCGTTCGACGAGATCGAGATCGCATCGGCCTCGAACTAGCGAAACTCGCCCAGGATGCCGCGAATTTTAATCGCTGGTTGCGGCTACGTCGGGCGGGCGACCGCCGACCTTCTGCACGAGCGGGGATGGAAAGTCGAGGGATGGACGGCGTCTCCGCAATCAGCCAAACAGCTTGAGGCGAGACCGTATTCCGTTCGCGCTGTCGATATCGCCGATTCAGCCGCAGTATTAGCCGCTCGTGAGGAGTTCGACGTCGTCATTCACTGCGCGAGCTCGGGCGGCGGCGAAGCGGAGGCATATCGCCGGATTTATCGAGACGGAGCGCGGAACCTCCTGCATGCCTTCCCGGAAGCCAGCCTGCTTTTGACCAGCTCCACGAGCGTTTACGCCCAAAAAGATGGGGACATCGTGGATGAGGCGAGTCCGGCCGAGCCTGCGCACGAAAGAGGACAGATTCTGCGCGAAGCCGAAGAGAGTGTCCTCTCGCGCAACGGAATCGTGGTGCGCGTGGGAGGAATTTACGGACCGGGACGTTCGTTTTTTCTGCGCAAGTTTCTCTCTGGTGACGCCCAGCCGCCTGAAGGCAGCGATCGCTTCGTTAACCAGGCGCATCGGGACGACATCGCGTCAGCTCTGCTTCTTCTGGCGGAGCAGCGAGCTGATCGTGGAGGCCAGATCTATAATGTGGTGGATGATCAGCCGATCCGGGCAAGCGAGGCTTACCAGTGGCTGAGCGCGCGCCTGGAGCGGCCTTCGCCGGCGGCGGTGGGAAAGGCCGTCTCCGGGGAGAGGAAGCGCGGAGATAGTAACAAGCGAGTATCTAACCAGAAGCTGCGCACTCTAGGATGGGAGCCTCGTTACCCCAATTTTGGGGTCGCCATGGAGGAGAGTGTCCTCCCAAGTTTCGGCTTTTGAAGGAAAAGTCGGCCATGTTAGGCCGGTATGGAAGCTGCTCAGAAAAATTCGATATGCGTCACATCAAACTGAGCGGTCGCGAGGCCACGGTCGTGCGCGCGATTGGCTTTACCGAACCGATGATGGGCGCGGAGATCCACGATTTCACTAACATGGAGGTCGACGACGTGACCGATACGTTGAACAGCTTGATGTCAGCCGGCTACGTGGAGAGCGTCCCGTATTACGACGAGGTCCAGATCGCGGAAATGCCGGTCACGGCGTTCGAAGTGAATCCGGCTTACATGCAGGAATTGAAGCAGGCGCTCTTCCGTCGGTAACGGTCAGCCTTTGGGCCCGGCTGGAACCGCCCCTTCGGCCGCGTTCCGGAGCGTGTCACGCTCGCCAAAAAGTTGGCGGATTACCTCTTCCACGGGCAACTCCTGGACGTTGATATCGATCACCGCACACTCTTCGAGCAGTCGCCGGCAGGTTTCCGTCACCTTGGCGCGTGGGACCTTTAGCTGCACGGAGACAGGCGTCTGTGCGATGATTTCGCCCAGCAACGAAAAGTCGCGCTCGCCGGCGTCTTGAAACGTCAGGCTGATAATCTTGTATCCGGAGAATCGATCGATAATGGAATTGAGCGGCCCATCAAAGAAAATCTTGCCGTGGTCAATAATAATGACCCGGTCGCAGAGCTCTTCGATGTCCTGCATGTAATGACTCGTCAGCATCGTCACAATCCGGTGCTCGGAATTGTAGAGGCGGAGAAATTCGCGGACGCGCTTCTGACTCACGACATCGAGGCCGATGGTCGGTTCGTCGAGAAAAAGGACGCGCGGCTCATGGATGAGCGCCGAGATCAATTCCATCTTCATGCGCTCCCCTAACGAAAGTTCGCGCACCATCACGTTCATCTTGTCCTCGACGTCCAGAAGCTCGCTCAGCCCGCCGACAATCTTTTTGAAGCGGGCGCGCTCGATTCCGTAGATGGCGCGATTGAGTTCCAGCGATTCTTGCGCTGGAAGGTCCCACCAGAGCGCGTTTTTCTGTCCCATCACCAGGCTAAACTGGCGCTTCATGGCATTGCTCCGCTCCCACGGGACGAAACCGAGAACCCGCGCTTCGCCCGCGCTGGGATTGAGCAGCCCGGAAAGCATTTTTAGGACAGTGGTCTTGCCGGCGCCATTCGGACCCAGGAACCCGACCAGCTCGCCTTCTTCGATGGTGAACGTGACATCGTCGGCTGCGCGGGTTTCGTCGTATTTGCGCCTAACGAGTCCTTTAATCGATCCGCGCAGACCGGCCTCTTTCCGGTAGGTCCGGTAGATTTTCGTCAGACCGCGTGTTTCGATAACACTCATGTGCCTTGCCATGAGCGGCCGCCCGCCGATTTCTCGACGTTCACGCAGCGCTCGGTTGGGTCTTGGCGCCTTTTGTTTTCAAAAGCGGCAGGACTTTTTCCACGAGGGCGTCTGCCGTGAGGCCGTGCTTCTTCCGCAGGATCGGTATCGTGCCGTGTTCGACAAACTGATCGGGCCAGCCGATCCGCAGCACTGGCGTGTTGATCATCTGGCTGTGCAGATGCTCCATCACGGCGCAACCGAAACCGTTGTGCAGGACGTGATCCTCGATCGTGCAGACGACCTCCACTCCGCGGGCGAAAAATTCCAGCGTGCCGGTATCGAGCGGTTTGATCCAGCGAGGATTAATGAGCGCGACCGAAACTCCCTTTTCCTCCAGCTTGCGCGCCGCCTCTTCCGCCACTTCAAACATGTTCCCCAACCCGAAGATGGCCACATCACGGCCATGTTGCACGACCTCGGCTTTGCCGATTTCGAGTAATTTGGGAGATTCCTTCGGGATGGCCCCTGTCCCGGGGCCACGGGGGTAGCGGATCGCGATTGGCCCGGAATTGTAATTGGCCATGGTCCAGAGCATGTCGATGAATTCATCTTCGTTCTTCGGCTGCATGTGAACGAAGTTTGGGATGTGCCGGAGATAGCCGATGTCGAAGAGTCCGTGATGGGTTGGGCCATCGTCACCGCTCAATCCGGCGCGATCCATGCAAAGCGCGACGTTCAGGTTTTGCAGCGCGATATCATGAATGATCATGTCGTAGGCTCGTTGCATGAAGGTGGAGTAAATCGTCAGAAACGGCTTCAACCCCTGCGTGGCCAGGCCACAGGCAAAAAGCGCCGCATGTTCCTCCGCGATCCCGACGTCGAAGTAGCGTGTCGGGTGCTGCGCCTGGAAAAATCCGAGGCCCGTTCCACTGGGCATGGCGGCCGTGATCGCGACGATTTTTTGATTTGAATCGGCGAACTTGGCCAGGGTTTTGCCCATCAGCTCGGAATAGGTGGGCGTGGCGGCGGCCGCTGTTTCACCGGTATCGGGGGCGAACTTTCCAAGACCATGGAATTTGTCGGGCTTGGCGATGGCCGGCTCGTAGCCTTTGCCCTTCTTGGTCAGAATGTGGAGGAGAACCGGCTCGTCCTGGCTCTTGAGGAACTCGAATGTCTTCGTCAGCAGGGGAATGTCGTGGCCATCAATCGGGCCGTAGTAGCGCAAACCGAGCTCTTCGAAGATCACGCTGGGGACGAGCAAGTTTTTCACGCCCTCCTCGACCTTGTGCGCGAACTCGACCGCGCCCCGGCCCGCGACCGCTTCAATGAATCGCCGGGCCTTGTCATGCAGCCCGGCGTAGGTCGGATTGGCGACAATATTGTTCAAATAACTCGCGATCGCGCCGACATTCTTGGCGATAGACCACTCATTGTCATTCAACACGACAATGAAGCGCCGCGTTTGTGACTTCGCGTTATTGAGCGCTTCATAACTTATGCCGCAGGTAAAGGCTGCATCGCCGGCCACGACGACGACATTTTCGTTTCCGCCGCGCAGATCCCGGCCGACCGCCATTCCCAACCCCGCGGACAAGGCTGTGCCGGCATGGCCAGCGCCGTAACAGTCGTGTTCGCTTTCGGTCCGGAGCAGGAAGCCGTTCAACCCCTGGTATTGCCGCATCGTTCCGATGCGATCGAGCCGGCCCGTAAACATCTTGTGGACGTAGCCCTGGTGGCTCACGTCGAAGACAAACTTGTCCTTGGGAGTCTCAAAAACGCGGTGCAGCGCAATGGTCAGCTCGACAACGCCCAGATTGGGACCAAGATGGCCGCCGGTCTGCGAGAGAACTTTTATCAGTTCATCGCGTACTTCCTGCGCTAGTTGCGGCAGATCCTGCTCGCGCAGGGCTTTCACGTCCTTCGGAGAATGGATGCCGTCGAGAAGCCGTGGGGCGTTCATTGGTTCAGAAGAGTCTGACTTCGTCATGTGCGGTTTGTCCTTTTTCCTCCGATTTTACGGCGCGCTCTTTCTCAACCGCCGGCTCAAAATCCTTTACGATCGGCTTGCCGGCATTATTGCGGGTGATGATTTCAATCCTTTGCTCTGCGCTGGCCAGGCGTTCCTGACATACCTTCACCAGCTTCATTCCTTCTTCGTAACGCACAATGAGCTCTTCCAGCATCATTTTACCAGACTCCATTTGTTCCACGATTTCTTCGAGCCGATCCAGCGCGCTTTCGAAGTTTTGCCCGGGTTCAGGTTTTTTTGCGGTCGGCATGGAAATCTCGGAGCAATTAAGCATACGGATGCTGGATAAAAAGCGCGACTTCTTCCAGAACCGGGTGTTTTATCGCGGGAATTTCCTCGAGTTGCAGCGGGAGAAAATTCGAAGAAACGAGCCCCGTGACTGGTTCAATTCTTGCTCATGTTTCTTACCCAAAATCCATTGCCTCCTCAGCAAACTGAGGCTCTCCTGCGGCAGCGGCTCTAAAATTATTATGAGGCGTTTGTTTCAATACGCGGGACGTGCGGCGGCGGTGGTGGCTGGTTTGGGTTTGTTCGCCACATCGGCGCAGGCCATCTCGAGCGCGGTCAACATCTCCACGCGCATGGTCGTCGAGACTGGTGAAAACGTTCTGATCGGGGGATTCATCGTTTATGGCACTGGCCAGAAAACGGTGGCGCTGCGCGCCATCGGGCCATCGCTCCCGGTCCCGGGCACACTGAACGATCCGGTGATCGAGTTACATGACGCGACGGGCGCGCTGGTCGCGACCAATGATAATTGGCGCTCCTCGCAACAAGACCTGATCATTGCGGCCGGGTTGGCGCCCGGGGACGACCGTGATTCCGCCTTAATCGAGACGCTCGATACCGGCAGTTACACCGTCGTCGTGCGCGGCGTGAACAATGCGACGGGAGTCGCCCTGGTCGAAGCGTACGATTTGGACACCGGCACGCCAACAGCGCGACTGGGGAATATCTCCACCCGTGGACACATTCTCATCGACGACAACGTCATGATTTCCGGCTTCATCATCCGTGGCGATGTGCCTAAGAGGGTGATCCTGCGCGTCAGAGGACCATCGCTTAATCTCGGCGGTACTCCGATCCAAGGCCGGCTCATGGATCCTTCGCTTGAACTCCGTGACGGAGCCGGCGCGCTCATGATGGCCAACGATAACTGGCGCACTGCCCAGCAAGCGGAGATCAATGCCAGCACTCTCGCGCCGACGGACGATCACGAACCCGCCATTGTCGCGACGTTGCCTCCCGGAAATTATACGGCCATTGCGCGGGGCGTCTCGAACTCGACGGGCATTGCCCTGGTCGAGATGTACGATCTGGATCAGCCGCCGTCGGCTGATGGATCGACGCTCTACCTGGCGACGTTGCGCGCGCAAGGAACGGTTAATTCCCAGGGTTCCGGCACGGCCAGCTTGCGTCTTTCCGAGGATGGCACCCAGGCGCTCTTTGCCTTCGAGTTTTCGAATCTGACAGGCCCAATCACGAGCATGCACATTCATGCTGCGGATGGAACGATCCTATTCGACGTGGATGAAGCGATTCCGCAGCCGGATGGAACCTACATCTGGGTTTTGACTCCGATGGGGGCGTATTCGGTGGCCGATATCATCGCCTTCCTGCGGTCTGGCCAAATCTATTTCAACATTCACACCGCGATGTACCCAACGGGGGAAATCAGGGGATACTTTCAACCCGCGACGGGCGCAGTGGTCGCGCCGGTGCCTACCCCACCGCCTCCGCTTCCTTCCGGTACGCCCACGGTGGCCGATGCAGGCCGATTTCTTTCGCAGGCAACCTTTGGCCCGACCGATGCGCTGATTGCCACGCTCCAAAACCAGGGTTTTGACGCGTTCCTGAACCAGCAATTTGCGGCACCGGTCTCTTCGCATCTTGCTTTTGTGGACGCGTCGGGAGTCAGTCCTTTGACCATCACCCAAACGAACGACGCCTGGTGGACTTTTGCAGTCTCTGGTCCCGATCAATTGCGGCAGCGAGTAGCTTTCGCCCTGAGCGAAATCCTGGTGGTCTCTAATTCCGCCAAGGAACTGGGCAGTAGGGAGGGTGCGCTCCCGGCCTACTACGACGTTCTGGTCAATGGCGCTTTCGGAAACTTTCGGCAGCTGCTCGAGAACATCACGCTGAATCCCGCCATGGGCGCGTACCTCGACATGCTGAAAAACGACAAGGCGAACGCCTCCGGGACGAGATTGCCTAACGAAAATTTCGCGCGTGAAATCCTGCAGCTTTTTTCGATCGGTCTCTACAACCTCAATTTGGACGGAAGTTTGACGCTGAGTGCCAGTGGATTCCCCATTGCGACCTATAACCAGGAGGCGATCCTGGGAATGGCGGCGGTCTTCACCGGTTGGACGTACGCGCAGACCACGAATCCTCCGATCTTCAATCCGCCAGCCGATTGGCGACACCCCATGGTCAACGTCGCCAGCCATCATTCGCCCGGGGCCAAGACAATCCTGAACAGCGTCCTGATTCCGGAGGGGCAATCCGCGGCGCAGGACATGGCCATCACACTCGACACGATTTTCAATCATCCGAATGTGGGTCCGTTCTTTTGCAGACAACTGATCCAGCGGCTGGTGACGAGTAATCCGAGCCCGGGTTACCTTTATCGCGTTACCGCCGTCTTCAACGATAACGGGCAGGGGGTTCGCGGTGATTTGCGGGCTGTCGTGCGCGCCATCCTGCTGGATTACGACGCGCGGGTCCCGGTGCCGACAGCGCAGGGTGGAGGACATGAACGCGAGCCAGTCGTTCGCCTGGCGAATCTCTTGCGCGCGTTCAACGCTTCCTCGCCCGATGGAAAATTCTCGGTCCGAAACGTGAACACGAATTTCGCGCAAGAGGCCATGCATTCCCCGACGGTTTTCAATTTCTTCGAACCTGATTACTCGGCGCCCGGCGCCATTTCGGAAGCCGGACTGAAAAGCCCCGAATTGCAGATCACGACCGAAACTACGGTCATAACCGTGACGAACTACCTCAGAACCGCGATCTACAGCGGACTTGGGCCTTCGTCTGCCAGGATAACGCTCAATCTCGCTGGCGAGCAGACTTTGGCCGCCAATCCACCCCAGTTGGTGGATCATCTCAATTCCCTATTAATGGCCAACAACATGTCCGCGGCGATGCGGAACATCTTGATCAACGCCATCACCCAGATTCCCGCGAACAATCCCACGGAACGCGCCAGGACGGCCGTCTATCTCGTGATCAATTCGCCGGAATTCACCATCGATAAATAGTTATGTACGCACCTACCCGCCGCACCTTCATTCGCCAGGCTGCCTGTGCCGCCCTCACCGCCTCGGGCCTGCTCAATACGATTTTCGACCTCCGGCGACTGAGCGCCGCCAGCATTCCAGCCGGCAACGATTACAAGGCCCTGGTCTGCCTTTTTCTTTTCGGCGGAAATGACGCGAACAACGTCATTGTCCCACACGATGCGGCCGGATACGCCTCTTACGCCGCCGCGCGCGGCGCGCTCTCGATCCCCCAGGCCTCGCTTCTTCCGCTCACTTTGCCAAATGGCGACGGGCGCGATTTCGGTTTCCATCCAAACCTTCCGGAATTACAGGCCCTTTTTAATCAAGGGCACCTTGGGATCGTTGCGAATGTGGGCACGCTGGTCGCGCCCATCACCCGCGCGCAATATCTCTCTGGCGGGGCGGCCGTTCCGCCGCAGCTCTTCTCGCACGCCGATCAGTCGGTTCAGTGGCAGACGTCCGTCCCCGATCAACCACCTCGGACAGGTTGGGGTGGGCGAATGGCGGATGTGCTCCACTCGCTCAACGGCAATTCGCAAATCTCTCTCTCCATCTCGATCGCCGGAACTAATACGTTCGAAGTCGGTAACACCGTGCTGCCGTATAACGTTTCTTCCAATGGCAGTATCGGCCTGGCTGGATTCGACGGCAGCGCGAATGCCAACGTGCGCTTGCAAGCCTTCAAGGATCTCCTGGCCCTGCCGCACAACAATTTGTTCGAGAAAGCTTATTCGGACACGCTCACCCGCTCCATTGCCGCAAACGAGCTGCTGACGAGCGCTCTCGCCGGTCTTCCCCCGCTGCAAACCGTTTTCCCCACGAGCTCGCTGGCCACACAATTGAGTATGGTGGCCAAGCTCATTGCCGCCCGGACGAATCTCGGCATGCGCCGCCAGATCTTTTTCTGTTCGGTCGGCGGTTACGATACCCACGGCGATCAGCTGACGGGCCAGGCAAACTTGCTCACGGAGCTGAGCCAGGGCTTGAACGCTTTTTATTCCGCGACAAACGAGCTGGGCGTCGCCCAAGACGTGACCGCATTTACCGCCTCGGATTTTGGCCGCACCTTCCCCACCAACGGGTCGGGCTCCGACCACGGTTGGGGCAGTCATCAATTCGTCCTCGGCGGCGCGGTCCAGGGCGGTCGGTTGTTTGGAACTTTCCCGACCCTCGCTGTTAACGGGCCGGACGATACGGGACAAGGCCGTTGGATCCCGACGACTTCGGTGGATGAATTCTCCGCGACCCTGGCGACTTGGTTCGGCGTGAGCAGTTCGGATCTGCCGACGGTGCTGCCGAACATCGGACGATTCGCTCATCCGAATCTCGGTATCTTCGGCTAGCGCCAGTTTCCTTGGGGAAGAATTTCTCGCGTGTTCTCGGCGCGCTTACGCTTGCGCGAACCCGCCGATAAGGGAATTACAGATTCGACCCTATGCCGAAGTCGCTGAACTGGATTGCGAGACAGGATGCCCGGCACCGGCTAGCGGTGTCGTTCCTTGCTGGCACCCTCGTTTGGTTCGGCTTGCGGGGTCGAGTCCAGGCTGCGACTCAATGCATCGCCACGTGGGATGTCTTTGCGTTGTGCGTTCTCCTTCTGGCCTGGTTGACGATCGTGACAACGCCACCGCATAAACTTCGCGCGCGGGCGCAGGAGCAGGATGTCAGTCGCACTGTCATTTTTGTTTTTGTTGTTCTGGCGGCCTGTGCCGGCCTGTTCGCCGTGGGTCTGCTTTTTTTCACCAACAAGGGAGTCGTGCAACGTCCGCATTTCTTTTTTCACCTGCTGATGAGCCTGGTTGCCGTCGTCTCCTCCTGGATGCTCGTCCACACGGTTTTTGGTCTGCGTTACGCGCACACTTTTTATGGCGATCCTGACGGTCCGGCGGGGCCCCAGCCGCATGCCGGCGGGTTGGAGTTTCCTGGCGGCCGCCTGCCCGACTACATGGACTTTGCCTATTTCTCGTTCGTCATCGGCATGACCTTCCAGGTCTCTGATGTCCAGATTACTTCGCGCGAATTTCGCAAACTCGTGCTCTTGCACGGCATGCTCTCCTTCGGATTCAACACGGTTATTCTCGCACTCACGATCAACACCGTCTCGAACTTGCTCTGACGCTTCTTCGCGCCGGCGCGCCGCTGGCATACGCGATGCTAAGTCATTGCCGGAGTGAGGACCGCGCGATGAAGTTCCTGAAAAAGATCCTGCTCGTGGATCACGAGCCGCAAGTGACTGCCTTCGTCCGCCGCGCTCTTGAAAGCACCGGCAAATATCTCGTTAGGGTGGAACAAGACAGCCGTCTTGCCTTGCATGCCGCGCCCTGGTTTTTACCCGATTTGGTTTTGCTCGATGCCGCGAAGGCTGAGTTGGAGAGCGAGGACGTCAATCGCCAGCTCAAGTCAGAACCGGCCCTGAAAGACACGCCATTCCTTTTTCTAAGCGGGAACGCGGCCCCGGAAAAGAAAGTGGTGACAGGTGGATTTATCAGCGGCTACAGCTTCCTCGCGACGGCAGTTTCGCTGGACGATCTCATCCGTTGCGTGGACGAAATGCTTTTTCCAGCGCCTGCCAAGAAAACGCAGCTCTAACTCACCCGATCGCCTTGCGATACGCAGCGGCGTCTTTCAGCTGCTTCACGTCGTCGGGGGAATCCATCTTCAAAACGAAGATCCAGCCTTCACCGAATGGATCCGTGTTGACCAGTGCGGGGTTGCCTTCCAGCGCCTTGTTCACTTCCACCACGGTCCCTTTGACCGGTGCGTAAATGTCGCTGGCCGCCTTGACCGATTCCACGACGGCGATCTGCCCCCGGGCCTCCGCCGTTGCGCCGACCTTCGGCAGTTCGACGTAGACCACATCGGTCAGTTCTGCCTGCGCGTGATCGGTAATGCCCACGCGCGCGTTGTCGCCCTCGCGCTTAATCCATTCGTGACTATCGGTGTAAAAAAGATCGTCGGGAACATTCATGGTTTTTTGTAGAGTGGTTTTTTCTCAATGGTGGCGGGGAATTTTTGCCCGCGAATTTCGATTTCAATCTCCGTTTCGGCCCGCGCATGCGGCGTTGCAACGTAGGCCATCCCGACCCCCTGGTTCAAGCTCGGCGACAGAGTTCCACTGGTAGTTTCGCCTACGTGTTCGCCTTCGCGCCAAACTGAATAATGCGGACGCGGCGGCGGGCCCTTGCCCTTCATCCGAAAAGCGACGAGCCGATTGGCCGTTCCATTTTCCTTTGCTTTGATCAGCTCGTCGCGGCCGATGAATTTCGGTTTTTTCAGGTCGACAAAAAAACCCAGGCCGGCTTCGATGGGATTGTGTTCCGGCGAAAGATCGGAGCCGTTTAACGGATAACACATCTCGAGACGGAGCGTGTCGCGCGCCCCCAAACCGCACGGGCGGATGCCGAGCGCTTGTCCCTTCGCGAGAACCTCATTCCAGACCAGGGCGGCGTCCCGCGCGGGGAAGAAAACTTCCACTCCGTCTTCGCCGGTATAACCGGTGCGCGCGATCAGGAGTTCCTTTCCGTTGCTCGCCAGGTCGACAATCGCGTTTCGCGGCGGCAGCTCGACGTCATCGCCCAGGATGGCATGGAAGAGTTCAACTACGCGCGGGCCCTGGATTGCGAGTCCGCCGTAATCGGCGCTGCGATTGGAAAGTGAAACATGATTCGGCCGATGTTTCTCCAGCCAGGCGAAATCTTCCTCCGTGCGCGACGCGTTCACGACCAAAAGGAATTCCTCGGGTGCCGTCCGATAGACGATCAGGTCGTCGATGATTCCACCGCTTTCGTTCAGCAAAAAGGTGTACTGCCCGGTGCCGACTTCGAGTTTCTCGATGTTATTGGTGAGCATCTCATTAAGCCACGCACCCGCGGCCGGACCCGTCGCGACCAGCTGGCCCATGTGCGAAATGTCGAAGACGCCGACGTTGTTTCGCACGGCCTGGTGTTCGTCCATGATGCCGCTGTATTGCACCGGCATGATCCAATCGCCGAAGGGAATCATCTTCGCGCCAAGCCGCTCATGCTCTTCGTAAAGCGGCGTTTTTTTAGGCGCGGCACTCATGAGCGACATCCTAGACGCCGCCTTCGGAGTGTCAATCAAGCCACGCGCTTCGTCTGCTCCGCTTGAAGAGCCGCTTGGCCACCTTTACCGTGAACCCAGGATGAGCTTTCTGGACAAACTCGAACGGCGCCTCGGCTTCATCGCCATCCCTGCTTTGATTCGCGCCGTCGTCACCTTGAACGCGCTCGTTTTCGTTCTCGTCTACCTGAATAAGGGGTTCGATGCCTATCTGGCCCTCGATATTGCGCGCATCCGCGCCGGTGAAGTCTGGCGCCTCGTCACCTATATTTTCGTTCCGCAGATGGGTCATCCTCTCCTGGTCGTCGTCGCGCTCTGGTTTCTCTGGTTCATTGGCGACGGTCTCGAACGCGCCTGGGGACCGTTCCGTCTCACGCTTTATTTCCTGGTCGGGATGATCGGAACCACGGTCGCCGCTGTTCTTTCCAATAGTCAGTTTTCCAGCCAAATGCTTTTCACCACGCTTTTCTTCGCGTTCGCCCACTTCTATCCGGAGGAGATCATTTACGTATTTTTCATCCTGCCGCTGAAGATCAAATGGATCGCCTGGATTTACGCGGGCTTCCTCTTGCTCAGCTTTGCGACCCAGTCGAATTCGTACCGGCTGGCCTTTGTCGCGGCGCTGAGCAATTATCTCCTTTTCTTTGGACCTGGAGCGATTCGCCACCTTCGGCAGCGCAAAGAGGTGGCCGTGCGGCGCAGCCGTTTCGAGACTCAATCGCGCAGTGAAGAGGAACCGCTCCACCGTTGTGCCACCTGTGGCGCCACCGAAATAAGCGACCCCAGCCTCGAATTCCGGGTAGCACGAGATGGCGAGGAGTATTGCATTGCGCATCTCCCGCGGCCGGCGAATGCCGCTGTCTGACGGAACATGCTCCATTTCGTCGCCAGCGGCTTGACCCCATTCCGCTCGACGCTGACACTGGCGCGATGAGTGAAACCGAAACAACGCTGGTTCCCGAGCAGGGCTGGCACTGTCTGCATCTCTATTACCGGATCGAGTTCAGCCAGTGGCAATTGCTCAGCGCTGAGGAACAACGAGCGGCCAAAGTGGCGCTCTCTTCGCTCGTCCAGGAGGTTCGGGCTCTGGAATCGACGCAGCTGCTCACCCTCAGCGTCGTGACGCCGAAAGCGGACCTCGGGTTCATGTTGATCACGCCGGATCTGCACGCCGCAAATCGCATCGAAAAACAACTCTCTTTGTCGCTCGGCGCTGACGTCCTAATGCCCGTTTACAGCTATCTTTCCCTGACGGAGGAAAGCGAATACGCCACGACCGACGAAGAACACGCGCGCACGCTGGAGACAGAGGAAAAGCTCAAGCCCGACTCGCCCGAATTCGCGCAAGCCATGACCGCATTCCGCGAGCGCATGGCAAAATACCGGCACGAGCGCGTTTACCCGACGCTGCCCGACTGGCCGGTCGTCTGTTTTTACAATATGACCAAGCGGCGCGGCGAACAGCGCAATTGGTATACGCTTCCTTATGCCGATCGCCGACGCCTCATGGGCGGCCACGCCAAGGTCGGGCGTGAATATGCGGGGAAGATCAAGCAGCTCATCACGGGTTCGAGCGGCCTTGACGATGCCGAATGGGGCGTGACGCTTTTTGCGCGCGATACCTTCCAGATCAAGGCGATCGTTTACCAAATGCGTTTCGACGAGGTGAGTGCGGTCTATGGCGACTTCGGCGAATTTTACATCGGCCTGCAACTGCCGCTCGACGAACTGTTCCGCCGATTGCAGCTTTGACAATCTTCCGCTTCCGCTTCCTCTTGATCTTAATCCAACGAGGAGAGTGAGACCAAGAGGAAGATCACGAGGGATGGGTGGCAGAGTGGTCTAATGCGCACGCCTGGAAAGCGTGTTTGCCGCAAGGCAACCAGGGTTCGAATCCCTGCCCATCCGCTCTCCTCCTGCCCCTGATCCTGATTAGGCTCGATCTACCTAGCCCTTATCAATGGCCCGGCGCGTCAACACCTGGAGGTTTTGACGAAATTTTACCACGCTGGCATGCGGCAGGACTCCGCGAAAATTCGCGCCCGGGTAGATCAGGCAATCGCGGCCCAGCACGGAACCAGGATTGATCACGGCGTTGCAACCGATCTCCGTGCGGTCTCCCACGATCGCGCCGAATTTCGTCAGGCCCGTCGCTATGTCGCCGTCCGTCGCGCTGACGTGGATTTCGCCGTGATCGAGCTTCACGTTCGAGAGAATTACACCGGCCCCGAGATGCGCGCGAAACCCGAGTATGGAATCGCCCACATAGTTAAAATGGGGCACCTGCGCTTCGTCGAACAGGATGCAGTTCTTGAATTCGCACGAGTTCCCCATCACGACGCCGTCGCCAGCGATCACATTTTCCCGGACATAACAGCCGCTCCGGATGTGACAATTCTCTCCGATCCACGCCGGCCCCTTCAAGACCGCGCCTTGTTCGACGATTGTGCCCGCCCCGATAAAAACGGTATTGCTGATGAACGGCTTTCCGACCAGTTCACCCAGCACAGCCGGTTTCAGGCGAAACTGCAAATAACTCGCGATTTGTTTGAGCGCGTCCCACACATACCCCTGCGACTCAAACAACTTCGGGTGCGCGGTATGTTCGAGACTTAAGAATTCGGCTGGCGCAAACATGATTCAGGCTCCAGCGCGCCGCGTGATCTTCTGCCCGTCTTTCGTATCGCGAACCTCCCAACCCCGTGCGGCGAGCTCGTCGCGCAATTCATCACTTTTTCTCCAGTCCTTTGCAAGCCTTGCCTGCATTCGCGCCTCGGCCAGCGCGGCGATCTCGGCAGGCAGCGTAACCGTTTCTTCTCCACTGACAGCGAGGACGCGGTCGATTCGTTCCCACCATTGCAGCCACGAACTCGCCGCCTCGGCTGGAAGCTTTCCGACATCAAGTGCCCGATTCGTTTCACGGATCGTCTCAAACAGCACTCCGAGCGCCCCAGAAATATTGAGATCGTCATCCAGCGCGTCTTCGAATCCCGAGCCTTCGTCGGTTGAAGGTTGGACGTTGGATCCGCCTGAAGCGGATTGGACGCCCGCTTCTCCCGCCATCTCTCGCAGCCGCGCCACCCAATCATCGATGCGGCGCAGCGCCTCCCGCGCTTCCTCCATCCCTTCCCAGGTGAAATTCAGCGACTGGCGATAATGCACGCGCAGCAACGCGTAGCGGACTTCGCGCCCACTGTAGCCTTTTGCCAGCACGTCACGCAGCGTGTAAAAATTTCCGAGCGACTTCGCCATCTTCTGGCCATCGACCATGAGGTGCGCGCAATGCATCCAGTAGCGGACAAACTTCTTCCCGGTGCAACCTTCGGTCTGCGCAATCTCGGCTTCGTGATGGGGAAAGATGTTATCAATGCCGCCGCAGTGGATATCGAGTTGCTCGCCCAGGAGTTGCGTCGCCATCGCGCTGCACTCGATGTGCCAGCCGGGCCGGCCCGGGCCCCACGGACTCTCCCAGCGGACAGGCCCATCTCCTTCATCCCACGCTTTCCAGAGCGCAAAATCGCCCACGTGTTCCTTGTCGTATTCGTCATTCTTTACCCGCCCGGTTGAGCGCAGCTCCGATAAATCGAAATGCGCCAGCTGCCCGTAGGCTGGGAATTTATTGATCCGAAAATAAACGGATTTGTCCTCGGCCTGATACGCGAGCTCGCGCTCGAGCAACGTTTTGATCATCTCGATCATGGCCGCGATCTGGTCCGGATCCGTCGCCGCCGGAAAAGAATCGGCGCGTTTAATCCGGAGGGCATCCAGATCGTCGAAGAACGCCTGCTTGAACGGAGAAGTGAATTCCGCCAGCGGAATCCCGGCGCTCCTTGAGCCTTGAATCGTTTTGTCGTCGACGTCCGTGATGTTCATCACGCGCCGCACCTTAAACCCGCGCAGCTCGAGATGGCGCTGGAGGAGATCTTCGAAAAGGTAGGCGCGGAAATTGCCGATATGCGCGTGACTGTAAACCGTCGGCCCGCAGGTGTACATCTTCACCTCGCGTCCGGCCGAATCGATCGGATGAAATTCCTCGAGCGCGCGCGAGTAGGTGTTGAAGAATCGAAGCGCCATCAATTTGTCGTCTCGACCATCGCCACTGCCATCGCGGCCATGCCTTCGCCGCGGCCGATTGCCCCGAGCCCTTCGTTTGTCGTGGCTTTGAGGCTGACTCGGGACGTTTCGAGATTCAGCGCGGCTGCGATCTTCTCTCGCATCGCTGGAATGTGCGGCGCGATCTTCGGCGCTTCCGCGATCAAAGTTGCATCCACGTTTACCGCGCGGGAGTTCTTCCGCCCGAGGACCTCGTTCACTTTCCGCAGGATTTCGAGACTGCTGATCCCGCGGATCGACTCATCCGTATTCGGAAAGTGATGCCCGATATCGCCTTCGCCGATCGCACCGAGGAGCGCATCGGCAATGGCGTGGCAAAGTACGTCCGCGTCGGAATGCCCGTCCAATCCGCGATCGTGCGGAATCTCGATCCCACCCAAAATTAATTTGCGGCCCGACGCCAGCCGATGCGCGTCGTAGCCCGTGCCACACCTGATCATGCTTTAGAGTTTCAAGTCGATCACACCATTCGACGCGATGATACTGTATTTGTCCTTCATGTCGGTGCGCGGTTTCATTTCGACGCTGCCGCCGGCAGTCTCCACGAGAATCCACCCCGCGGCTATGTCCCAAAGGCTGATTCCTTGCTCGATGTAAGCATCGAGACGTCCGCAAGCCACATACGCCATATCGAGCGCGGCGCTGCCCATGAGCCGGCACTTGCGCGCGCGATGCACCATTTCCTGGAGCAGCGGAAGACCCGCCTCGATCGTCACGCCGGTCTTGGAGAGGCCGACTGAGATCACGGCCTCCGCCAGATCGGCGCGCTCGCTCACCCGAAATGGTTTGCCGTTAAACGTCGGCTGGCCGCCTTTTTGCGTGGCCCAGAGTTCCTCGCGCATCGGATCGTAAATTACCCCGACGATGATTTCGCCCATGAAGCGCAACGCAATCGAAACGCAGAAGTGCGGGATGCCGTAAAAATAATTCACCGTGCCGTCGAGCGGATCGACGACCCATTGATGATCGCTTTTCTGATCGCCGACAATTCCTTCTTCGCCATAAAGCGCATGCTCCGGAAATTTTTCCAGGAGCGATTCGGTAATCAAATCCTGGGCGCGCACATCGATTTCGAGTTTGATGTCGTGCGCCTCGGAAGAACTGACGCGAAGGGGTTGCTGAAAGTTGCGCCGAAGCAATTCGCCGGCGGCGCGCGCGGCTTCGACCGCCGCGTCGAGGTAATGCGTCATGACGAGTGATTAATAGGATTGCGATCTGGCGCTGCCAAATGATTTCCACCCTCTCAGGGCAGAAACGGCTCGCGGATAAAAAAACCGGGAGGAGAAAATGAATCCTCCTCCCGGGTTGAAGTTATAGGTTAGAACTACGAAAAATTTCCGTAGCTCGTTTCCGGATTATTAGAAACTAATGTTTCTTTTTCTTCGCGGCGGCTTTTTTCTTGGCCGGAGCTTTCTTTGCTTTTTTCTTTGCCATGAGACGATCCCCCCTTTCGATCCGCTAACGCGGTGGGTTGGTGAAGGATGTTTTTAACTTCACTTACATGTGTCAGTAATCATCCCGATTTTTTTGTCAAACATTTTTCTGACATCTTTGAAATTATTTTCACGAGCTCGCGCGCGATTATTTGTTTTGGAGCGCGCGCAATTGTTTCAAAATCGCCGTTGCGAAAGAAAATTGTGACCGCATTTTCGTCGCTCTCCATTCCCGAATCATTCCGGCTGACATCGTTCGCGACGATCATGTCGCAGTTTTTCTCCCGCATTTTTTTCAGCGCGTTTGTTTCCAGTTCGTGCGTCTCGGCCGCGAAGCCCACGACGAGATAACGACGATTCTCCCTCGACAGGGATGCGAGAATGTCGCGCGTCGGGATCAATTCGAGGGCGAAAGGAATTTTTCGCTTCTTCATTTTTCGCGGCGCGACGGCGGCGGGTTTGTAATCGGAGACCGCCGCGCACATCACGAGGACATCGCAATTCTGCGTGGCGCGATGGACCGCGTCGTACAGTTCGTCACTTGTCGTGATCGAAATGAATTGCGCGGTCTCGGGTCGTGCGACGCTGGCCGGACCGGAAATCAGCGTGACGTCATGACCGGCCGCGGTGGCCGCTTCCGCAATCGCGTAGCCCATTTTCCCCGAGGATCGATTGCTGATAAATCGAACGGGGTCGATCGCTTCGCGGGTAGGGCCGGCAGTGACGACAAACCTCACGCGATCAAATTATCCTGGCGCGCCAGCAGAAATTCCGCGCGGAACGCGATGTCATCCACTTTCCACAAGCGGCCCACGCCTTCGTATCCGCACGCCAGCATTCCTGCTTCCGGACCAATGAAATCGACGCCACGTGCTTTCAATGTCTCGACATTCTTCTGCGTGGCCGGGTGTTCCCACATCTTTCCGTTCATGGCCGGCGCGAGCAGGATGGGCGCGCGCGTGGCGAGCGCGATGGCGGCGAGCGGGTGACCGGCCAGCCCGAGGGTGAGTTCGGCGATGACGTTGGCCGTCGCCGGTGCGATGAGGAGAAGGTTGGCGCGATCAGCCAGATCGATGTGGCCCGGCCGCCAGCTTTCCTTTTCATCGAAAAAACTCGTTGTGACGGGATTCTTCGAAAGAGTTTGCAACGTGAGCGGTGTGATGAATTCGACCGCATCGCGCGTCATCACGACGAAAACATCGTGACCTTGTTTGACGAGCAGGCTGGCCAGCTCCGCCGACTTGTAGGCCGCGATCGAGCCGGAGACACCAAGCACCACGCACTTCGGATTTCCGGATGAAGATTTCGGATTCCTGGCCATGGCGGTCGATCAGCTCAAAGCCAGGCGCCGGCTCAGGTAGCGTTCCGCGCCCATGATGTTTCGAAATTTTTGCAGATCCTCTTCCATCGATTTGCTGATGATAGTGTAGCGATAGTCGCGCCAGAGCGCCATCTCGCGCGCGGCCGTGACAATGCGCAGTTCGATTTGTTTGGCGTTTTCCGTGCCGCGCTTGGTCAGGCGACGCCGCAACTCGTCGAGATTGGGCGGCATGATAAAGACATCGCAAAGCGCCTGCCGGATGGTTTGGTCTTCGGAAGCCCGGATCGCCGCGGCGCCCTGGATGTCGACGTCGATCAGGATATCGACGCCGTTTTGTAAATTGGTGACGATCGGTTGGCGGAGTGTGCCGTAATAATGTTCGAAGACCCTGGCGTGCTCGAGGAATTCGCCCGCATCGATGCGCGCCCGGAAATCCGGCTCGGATAGGAAATGATAATCTTCACCTTCGATTTCGCCGGCGCGCGGCGGCCGCGTCGTGCAGGAAACGGAGTAAACAAAATCGGGCGTCTGGCGCAGCGCATCGCAGAGCGTCGTCTTGCCGGCGCCGGAGGGGGCGGAGACAACAAACAGGATCCCCGTGCGGGTGAATTGATTACTCAAGGTTTTGGATTTGCTCACGGATTTTTTCCAACTCTGATTTGCACGCGACCACATGTTGGGAAATCGCGGCGTCGTTCGATTTGGCGCCGAGCGTATTCAGTTCCCGAAAAATTTCCTGGGTGATGAATTCGAGTGTCCGGCCGACGGGCTCATTCTTGCGGAGGTGATGCGCAAACTGCGCGAGGTGGCTCTCCAACCGGGTCAATTCCTCTGAGATGTCTGAGCGGTCTGCGAAAAACGCAATCTCCTTGAGCAGGCGCTCGTCTTCGATCGGAAGATCGAGGCCCGCCTTTTCGATGCGTTCGAGCAACGCGTTGCGGTATTTCTTCACCACCTCAGGATAAAGCGCGCGGACTTCCTTGATCTCCTGGCGCAGCACTTTCAGGCGATGGATCAGATCTTTCGCGAGATGTTTGCCTTCGCGCTCCCGCATCTTAATCAGTTCGGCCAGCGCCGCCGCCAAGGCCTGCTCGAGAACCGGCCAGGCCGCCGCCGCCTCGATACTGTGTTCGGGAGATCGCATCACACCGGGCGCCTGGAGAATTGTCCCAATGGTGATCTCACCTGGAGCGCTCAACTCTTTTTGCAGCGTGAGCATCGCTTCGTGGTAGGAGCGGGCCAGACCGGTGTCGAGGGCGAGCTGGCGTCCGCCATTCGCGCTTTCCTGCAGGGTGACGAGCACATTCATGCGACCGCGCGAGATTTTCTCATTAATGGTCTGGCGGATACGCGGTTCCAGTTCCATCAAATCCCGCGGGAGATTCATGACGATGTCGCTTTGCTTTCGATTAACAGAATTCAGCTCGACGCTGATTTTTGTTCCGCCATGGTCTGCTTCACCGCGGCCGTAACCAGTCATGCTTCGCATTGTAGATTTGGTGTGGAGCGACTTGGGCGAAATTAGGACTGAGTCACCGGACCACAAAGTCTTTGTGACCCCGTCGAGAGCAACGTCTCCAAGGCCCGGCGATGCGGAGAAGGTAGCGGGAGGGCAGCGAGTGCGTCGATAGGAAACCAGCGTTGGAAGGATTTTTCGGAACGCCCGGCCCCCTTCTGCCGAAACACAGCCAGAGTGATGCGATGGTTTGTGAACGGAAATTCCGAGGTGTGGAGTGGTTTGTATTTCGCGGGGGCGTTCGCCAACCGCGGCAGCATCCACATGCCGCGCCAGCGATCCTGCGACTGTTCGAGCAGGACGCGGCCGCGTCGCACTGAAAAGCCGTGGTGCTCCGTCTGCAGTTTGATCGAAGGGCGCGCTCTCTTTCGGGGAAGCGTCGACGGGTTTTCCGCACGGCAGAGATTTCGGACAGGGCAGACAACGCAATGGGGCCGCGCTCCGCAGACGAGCGCTCCCAAATCCATGAGAGCCGAGTTGTGGCGTCTGGCGCCATGCCTGGGCAGAAGCTCACCGGCGCGTTGCCAGAGCGCTTCGCGGCCGGGGCTGGTATCGACTGGAATTTGCAGATTGAAGAGCCGGGCGCACAGACGCGCAATGTTCGCTTCGACGATCGAAACGGATTGATCAAAGGCGAACGTGGCCACGGCGTTCGCGGTGTACCGGCCGACGCCCGGCAAATCCCGGATCGCGTCCAATGACGTGGGGAAACGTCCGCCATGTTTCGTCATGACGGCCTGGGCAGTCGCGCGGAGATTACGAGCTCGCGCGTAATAGCCCAGACCCTGCCAGGCGTGGAGGACTTCGTGTTCGGAGGCGGCGGCCAGAGCGGCAAAGTCCGGGAAGCGCCGCATCCACCGATGATAGTAGGGGATGACTGTGGCGACTTGCGTCTGCTGAAGCATGAACTCGGAAACGAGAATTGCGTACGGATCGCGCGTTCGACGCCAGGGAAGATCGCGGCCGTTTTTGCGATACCAATCGAGGAGAGATCGCCGGAAAGAGGCAGCGGGCAGAGAAGAGTTCACGTGAATGAGGAACGTCTAACGCCCAACGTCTAACGTCCAACGCCTAATTCCAGAGTCTTTCGTTGGACGTTAGGCGTTAGGCGTTAGACGTTAGGCGTTCTCTGCCGCGAAGGAATGAATTCCTACACTCACCCGCTCACGACGGACCAGGCGACCAAGCTTCGCACTTTGCTCCAGGAACTCGCCTTCGACTTCGCGCCGAAGCCCTACACGCTCTTTTTCGCGCAGAAGAACAAACTCAGCGTCGCCGTTTACGAGAAGGGCCCAAAGGTCTTGCTGCAGGGGAGGGGGATTGAGGAGTTCGTTCAATTCCAGCTCGAGCCGAAAATCCTCGAAGAGGCGAAACTCGGCTACGAAGAGGTGCATTCGCCGGAAATGTTCGAACCGCATTTCGGCGTCGACGAAAGCGGGAAAGGCGATTTCTTTGGGCCGCTGGTCATTGCCGGCGTCTACGTTGATGCTTCGGTCGCCCGAAAGTTTCTCGAGTCCGGGATCCAGGATAGCAAACGAATCGGATCGGATGCCCGGATTCGGGCGCTCGCCAAAATCATCCGAACCACGCCCGGGGTCGCGATCGACACGGTCGCCATCGGGCCGGAGCGATACAACGATTTATACGAAAAGTTTGGCAATCTGAACAGTCTGCTGGGCTGGGGGCATGCGCGCGTCATCGAAAACCTGCTCGCGAAGAGGCCGGAATGCCCTCGCGCTTTGTCAGACAAGTTTGCCGACGCGAAGGTAATCGAGCGGGCCTTGCTGCAACACGGGCAGAAGATTCGGCTGGATCAGCGGACAAAGGCCGAATCCGATCTAGCGGTGGCGGCGGCTTCCATCCTGGCCCGGGAAGCGTTCATCGATTGGCTGGACCGGCGCGGGAAAGCACTCGGAGCGAAGCTGGGGCGCGGCGTCTCGGCCCAAGTGAAAGAGACGGCGAAGAAACTCGTGGAAGCGGAGGGCCCGGACGCGCTGCGCAAGGTAGCGAAAGTGCATTTTCGCACTGCGCATGAGATTGCCCCAGGGAGCTACGCGGCGCCCGCCCCCCGGCGCGAATGGCGGCGGTAAGAAGCTTCAGCCCGGCGGGCAAGGTTCCTGCTATCTAGTTTTTACTTCTGAAGCGCATTGTGGAAACCAGGCTCCTCATACTGAACGCTGATCCGGTCTTTCAGGACCGCGCCCTTGGCATTTTCGACGAAATCGACGACATCGAAACCCGCGTCGTGCGCAGGTTATCCGAGGCCGTTTCGGTCTTGTTGGCCGAAAATTTTGACGGATTTGTCGTGGAAGGTGAGGCCGCCATCGCGCTGGAACAGGCCACCAACGCCCGCCAGCATTTTCCCTCGTTGAACATTATTTGCCTGGCTCCCAAACCGCACGACGAGGAATTCGTGAACGTGACTCACCAGCAGAAGATCCTGCGGGTGGCCACAAACGGGAGCGAGCGAAGCCTGCGCCGGCAACTGCATGGATTTGTCCGTTCGCTGGCCCAGGGCGGAATACCGGCCGAAGGAATCGATCCTTGTCACTCCCTCATCGGCAATCTCAATCAATTTTCCGCTGCCGAGATTCTGCAAATGAGCTGCCTCGGACAGCGCAGCGGCCGATTCACCTTCAAGTCCGGCCGGGGAAACAGCGAAATTTACCTGGCGCACGGCTCCGTGCGACATGCGGTGTTTGGCTCGCTCGAAGGAGAATCCGCCGTCGCTGAAATTTTCCGCTGGCGTCAGGGCCGATTCTATTTCGAGGAGGGAATAATCAGCCAGGTGCAGAGTGTGGACCGCCCCTGGGCCCATCTCCTGATCGACAATTTGCAGAAGCTCGACGAGACCCTTGAACTTTCGGCGACAGGACCAGGATGAGAGATAAAGCCGTCGAGACCAAGCTCAGGCTGCTGACTTTGCAGCTGGATAATTGGAAGAAGCTCCATGACGTGATCACGTACGGTCTCGACAAGACCAAGCCGATGATCTCCGCGGAGCGGGAGCGGCAATTCACGGAAATCCGCGCAAATCTCTTGCAAGAGACGGAGCATGTTTTCGGCGAGTTGGGCATTCTCGCAGAGCTTTCAGGCCGGGCCATGAATGTGCTGCAGCGCTGCGTTTCGGTGCGCGGGGTGCGTGAATTGTCGAACGAAGAAGTGCGCCGGCTCGAATCGGAATGGAACGGCGTCTTCACCAAGCTCGGCGTGGTGCAGGGCCAGCTAAAGTCCCAGCGCAAGGCGCTGGCGGGGCAAACTCCGCTCACCTTTTACTTGAGCCGCATTTTCCCCTCCTTGCAGCCGGCCAGCAGGCGCTAAAGAGCGGCAGCGGGGTCGGTTACGTTCAGGTTCGCAACTGGTCTGCCGGTGGCAGATGGTAAATTTGTTGCGATTTGTCCCCACCATGTTAATGCCGGGATACGATTAACTTGTGATATGTCGAAGCTTACCAAAAGAGACATCGTTGTAGCCATCAGCAATCAGACTGGGATGGTCCAGCACGACGTTTTCGAAGTTGTGCAGCGAACCCTCGACCACATTACCAACAGTCTGGCTAACAATGTCGCAGTCGAATTGCGGAATTTCGGAGTGTTCCAACCGCGGTTGACGAAGCCGCGGGTGGGACGTAATCCGAACCAACCGGGCAGCAGTTTTGTCATTCCACCCCGCGCCACGGTCAAGTTCAAGGCGGGCAAAATCATGCGCCAGCGCGTCGAGAAGCTTTCTCGCGAGTTGAAGGAAGCGTCGGACAAGCAGGCCGCGGAGCAGGCGTCGGCCGCCGGCGCCCCGTAAGCTCGAACGCGCTGTTACGACTCGACTGCCGGTTCGGGCTCGAACAGATTCTGGATCGATTCTTCCAGTCGATCGAAGTTGATCGGTTTGGTCAGGTGTTCCGAGAATCCCGCGGCCCGCGCCCGGTTGACATCGTTCTCCATGCCAAAGCCGCTCAGGGCGATGCCAGGCAGTCCTTTCGTCGCGCTCAACTCCTGCATCAGTTCGTAGCCGGAGCGATCGGGCAAGCCGATGTCACTGATGACAAGGTCGAATTCCTCGTGCCGCGTTCTCTCCACGGCCTCGTCGGCGGTGTGCGCGAGCGTGACCCGGTAACCGCGGCGTTCGAGCATCATTTTCATCCCGGTGCAGGTGTCGAAGTGGTCGTCGACGACAAGGACACGGCGCTCTGGCCTTGTCGCCTGGGCACCTTTGCCTGCCTTTCCTTTTGACCTTTTCCGGCCCCCGTCCTCGGAGGTGACCACTGGTGTCGCCACCGTCTCGAGAGTCACAATAAAAGTGGCTCCCCGGTCTCTTCCGTGACTCTCCGCTTTGATCGTTCCGCTGTGGGCCGCAACCATGGCCTTTGAGATGGCGAGGCCCAGTCCCAAACCCCCGAATCGCCGCGTGATGGAGCTTTGTCCCTGCTCGAAGGCGTGAAAAATCGTCTGCATCTTATCCGCTTCAATTCCGATGCCGGTGTCCGTCGTTCGGATTTCAATGGCCTCCGGTGAGGGGTTACTCGTCTCGATTACGATCCGGCCCTTTTCGGGTGTGAATTTCACGCTGTTCTTAATCAGGTTCCAAAATACCTGCTGCAATCGAGCTGGATCGCCTTTGACGTAAGCGTGTTCGGCTCGGAGGCGGAATTCAATTTTGAGATCTTTCGCGGCGATGTCCTCGCGGCAGATCTCATAAGACCTCTGCAAGATCTCGTGCACGCCGACGGTTTCCAGACTGAGCTGAAGCTTGCCCTTGGAAATGCGCGTCACGTCCAGGAGATCGTCGATCAGGCGCGCTTCCAATTCGACATTGCGGCGAATCACCTCGAGGGCTCGCCGCACCTCGGGCGAATCCGGAGCACTCGCTTCCAGTTCGCCGACCATGGCGATTACGGGTGAAAGCGGGTTGCGCAATTCGTGCGAGAGCAAGGCGAGAAATTGGTCTTTGGCGGCGTTCGCGCCAATCAGCTCCTGACGCAGGGTGACGTCCCGGGTTTTATCTTCCACCAGATACAGAACCCCCTGGATGGTTTGTCCCGAGCCCTGGAGCCGGAGGAGATTCACGTTTACGAAACGGGTCATGCCGTTTTGATCGGTGAAGGGCTGCTCCACCAGTTGAAACGGCGCGCCGAGCGTGAGCACTTTTTCGATCGCTCCCGCCGGAGCGATCTTCACTTCATCGTACCTTGCGTCATGAATGTCCTTTGCCTCGGGTAAGGCGCCGAAGCGTTTGGCCATTTCACTAAAGGCCTGGTTGGCCTGAAGGAAATGCCGCGAGTCGGGATCGACCAGGGCGATGCCGCTGGGCATGTTGGCCAGGATTTTTTCGTTGAAAATCACCTCGCGTTCGATCCTTCGCGTCGCCTCCGCCTGGCGCCGCGTGAATCGTCCCGCCAGGAGGGCGCCGGCCAGGGTGAGGACGATCAACCAGGCCGCCGGAATGGTGATCTTTTCAAATAGATCGTGCAGCGGTTGATAGGCCACGGATTTGGGTTGTTCGACCCATGTCATCCAGCCGGTCGCATCGATTGTCGTGAACGAATACAGTTTCCCGTCGCGTTCGAGGTGACCTGCCTTTCTTTGCCGAATCTCCTGAACAAAACTATCAGGTTGCGGAGAGTCCGTCCCGGCGTTGGGAACGAAATTATTCGTGAAAAGCGTCATGCCAGTTTGATCGAGGACCTGACAATTCGCCTGATCCGACCAATCGATGGAGGAAAGCCGCCGGCCGATTCGTTCCACCAGGACCGAGACACCCAGGTACCCGACGATTGCGCCCTCCTGGCTTCGCACCGCGCCCACGATATCTGTCGTCATGCGGTTATCCGGCAACCTTGGGTGAACCTGCGAGACAAAGACGTCGGGCGACCCGGCGGCGCCTTCTCGCCAGAAAACCGACGAGTTCTCCCGGGTATTTGAGTCAGGTATCGCCGGCAGCGAAGCAATCAGCCTCCCGTCAGGCGCCGCGAGGAACATGCCGTCGATCCGAGGGTGCGAAAAAAATGTCTGCGCGAGCCATTGCTGGGCGCCGATTTCCGGGTTGGGGGACGACAGCATCTTCACGACTTCCGGCTGAGTCTGGTAGTATTCGATGACGCCGCCCGTCCGGCTAAGATCGTCACCCACGAGGTGGGCGATCAGTTGGACGAAGGTTTGCCGGTCGTGCAGAATCTTCGATTCGAGCGTGTTGGTCAGGATCGTGTAGGAGACGACCAGCATCAGGATTGAAGGCACCCAGCCCGCGAGAAGGATCGCGACGACGATGTTGAAACGTTGAAATCGGTCACTGTCGCGGCGTTTCAAGCCCGACAGATTTGGGATCGATTTGGTCCGGAACATCGCCCTTGAAAACTCGGCTCTCTCTTCCAGTGCGGCAAGGCCCTTATATCCGCCGCCTATTCGCCGGAGACGATGGCCAGATTTAACTCCCGCGCCTGCGTATGGAGCGTCTTTACGTCCGCGAGGCTCATTGCATCGGGCGGTGCGTGATTCAAGAGTGTCCGGATCGCGCCAATCCCCGAACGGAGTTTTTCGAAAAGTGGGGTGCGGGCCAGGGGAGGCGGAAGCGTCTTCATCTCTTCCGCGAAATAGTTAATCAAATCACGCTGCCACAGGACGGCGGCGCGTTCCGGCGTGTACTTGGATTCCACCGCGCTCGAACTGATTTCGAGACCGCGCAGCCAGCCGCCGAGGCTGATGAAGTGCGCCATTTTCTGGTCTCGTAATCCCGTCATGGCCTGCTCGACATCTTCCTGCGTGGCGATCAACTCCCGCCGGACGGCCGTCCAGTCTCCGCGTTTGCCCAGCTCGGTGAGGCTCGCGCTATGGCGCATGACCCGATCACCCACGCCAAGACTGCGCGCCTGGCGGAGCAAAACGCGGCCCAGGTCGTCGACCAGATTCTTCTTCTGGCATTCGACAACGAGGAAGCCGTCGGCGACCAATCCGCCGAAAACCAATCCCATTTGCTCACGTCCGGAAGGCATGGCTTGGGGGAATTCGCGCTTAAGCTGTTCGAAGGGAAGGGGCTTGAGATCGTCGAGCTGCTGGAAAATATCGGCGACGGAAGGCGCGGTGAACGGATTTACGCCGAGTTCTTCCTTTTCATAATCCGCTGCGGTAGCGGGCTTTTCCTCCGCCCGGATGGAAGTCCAGGCGGAGCCGGCCAAAAACAACGTACATATAATAGTCGCGGGCCGGAGCAGGATGGGAGCTTTCATTCTCTTTTGAATCGCGTGATGATCGGCCGCTGCTTGCATGCGGAGGCGGGCGATATCGTCGTGCCTGCTTCCCTGTGATTTAGCGGTCATTTTCCCACTGAAAGAGTGCCCGGTTTCTCGGGCCGAGCCAGCCATTTTTGATTTGACGGATGCGGCGGAAGCGGCATCATGTCGCCCTTGCCCCGAAAGCCTTCGGGGCAGTTTCTCTAATCCCGCTATGCAAGGAAGCCTCGGCTCTATCATCTGGACAATCTGCTACTTGACTGTCTTGATCGGTCTCTCCGCTTACGGGATCCACCGCTACGTCATTATTTACCTTTTCCTGAAAACCAGGAAGCAGGCCATCGCCCCGTCGAGCCATTTCGAGCAATTGCCCAAAGTGACGATGCAATTGCCGATCTTCAACGAGGTCTACGTGGTCGAGCGCCTGCTCAAGTCGGTCAGCGAGATCGATTACCCGCGCGAACTGCTCCAGATCCAGGTCCTGGACGATTCTACCGACGAAACGCGAGAACTGACTGCGTCCTGCGTGGAGAGCCTGCAACGCCGGGGCTTCAACGTTGAGCTGATCCATAGAGTAGATCGGACCGGATTCAAAGCCGGCGCCCTCGAGACCGGACTTGCCTCCGCCGAGAGCGATTTCGTCTGCATTCTCGATGCCGACTTCGTGCCGCAGCCCGATCTTTTGCGCAAGACCATCCATTTTTTCACCGACCCGAAGGTGGGCATGATTCAGACGCGCTGGGGCCATTTGAACCGCGGTTACTCTCTGCTCACGCGGGTGCAGGCGATGTTTCTCGATGGCCATCTCTTGCTCGAACAGACCGCGCGGAGCCGGAGCGGCCGGTTCTTTAACTTCAACGGAACGGCCGGTTTGTGGCGGCGGTCGTGCATCGACGAGGCCGGAGGGTGGCAACATGATACGCTCACGGAAGATCTGGATTTGAGCTATCGCGCGCAGCTCGCAGGTTGGAAGTTCATCTTCCTTTCAGAAGTAATCACGCCGGCAGAGCTCCCGGTGGACATGAACGGCTTCAAGTCGCAGCAACATCGCTGGACGAAGGGTTCGGTCCAGACCTGCAAGAAATTGCTGCCCACGATCTGGCGCAGCCCCCTTCCCCTCATGATAAAAATCGAGGCGACGGCGCATTTGACCTCAAACTTTGCGTACCTCCTCCTGGCCTGTTTATGCGTGCTTCTCCATCCCTCTAGCGGTGGGCCGGAAGCCGGCTGGCTCCGGATGTTGCTGGTGGACGTTCCGATCTTCCTGACGGCTTCGGTTTCAGTCGCGGTTTTTTATATTTGCGCGCAACGGGAATTGCATCCGCGCACCTGGATGAAGGAAATCCTGCTTCTCCCTTGCCTGCTGGCGCTGGGTGTCGGTCTCTCGCTTAATAATGCACGGGCTGTCCTCGAAGCGGTTTTCAATCATAAATCGGATTTTGCCCGCACCCCCAAATACGGCATCGAATGCAAAGCGCAGCCCTGGCGTAACTGTAAGTATATGCCGCTAAAGTCACTGCTCCCGATCGCCGAGATGGCTTTCGCGATTTATTTCACCTACTTTGTTTGGTTCGCGATTCAACACGGGCAGTTCATTTCCGTGCCGTTCCTCGCCATGTTCCAGATCGGGTTTCTCTACGTTTCTATCTCCTCGCTGGGTCAATGGTTTCCGCGTTTCAACCTCACTGCCGAACGGGCGGAGATTACAATTCCCGCGTGACAAATTGTTAATCCGAAGTAAGAACGGCGTGATGCCTCGTCTTTTGCTGATTCTAATCGCTTTGACCGCGCTCTCACCTGGAGTGCGCGCAGAGGGACCGAGCCGGGTGATTATCAGCGTGCGCGACCAGAAACTCATGCTGATGGGAAATGGAGAAAAGCTCGCCACCTACCCGGTTTCCACGTCCAAGTTCGGACTGGGCGATAACTGGGGACGGATGACGACTCCTCTCGGTTTTCTGCAAGTCGCGCAGAAAATTGGAGATCACGCTCCCGTCGGTGCGGTTTTTCATAACCGCCGCTTTACCGGAGAGATCATCAAGCCGAACTCGCCCGGACGAGATCCGGTGATCACGAGGATCATTTGGTTGCGTGGCCTTCAGGCCTCAAACGCGCACGCCTTCAGCCGGTGCATCTATATTCACGGGACACCCGAGGAAAGATTGATTGGCCGCCCGGCCAGCTACGGCTGCATTCGCATGAAGTCGCGCGATGTGACCGCGCTCTATGCCCAGGTGCCGCTGGGAGCGATTGTGGAAATTGTTCCGGATAGTTTACCGAAAGTGCCGAAGGCTCCGCGCGGCGCGGTCTTCACGGTCGAGGCGCCAAAGCCTGCGCCCGTAAAGGGAGATGCGTCAGCTCCCGCACCCGCTGGGAAAACCGTTCGAAAAACCGTCGACACGGACGAACAGCCTCACTTTGGCCGCGGCGCGTAGCCGGCCTTATTTGCCTCGGACGGCGGGCGCAGAGTGGCGCATCACGCCTTGACACCAGGCTCCCTCTCCGCGAGCCTCCCCGCTCACAATTTTCTCGTTTCCAAATGGCTAATACAAAATCCGCCTCCAAGCGCGCTCGTCAGACAACCATCCGCTCCCTCCGCAATCGCAGTGTCCTGACTCGGTTGCGCAAAATGCAGAAAGGCATTTCAAGCGCCGGGTCAAAACCGGAAACGAAAGACGTGCACGCGATGATCTCCGCCATAGATAAGGCAGCCAAGCGCGGCATTATCCACAAGAATGCTGCCAAGCGGCGTAAAGCGCGCTTGAACAGGTCGCTTGTTACCAAGCCGGCCGGCGAGTGACGGGCGCTCAACCCGTGATTGGTTTTAGAACTGCCAATCGCGCATCACTTCTGGCTTTGCATATTTCTCAAGAAGGTTAGATTTCATGTCGATGATTCCCGCTCTTATCCTTATTCTCGCCGCGGTCGTTTATCGGATCGTGACGGGAGTCGCCATTATTTCGGGTTCGACCTGGCTCTCGAACTTTGCGCCGCTGGCCGCGATCGCGCTTTGCGGCGCTGTTTATTTCCCCAAAAAACTCAAGTTCGCGCTGCCCCTCGCCGCTCTTTTCCTTTCCGACATCGTGCTGAACATGCATTACAGCGCCCCGCTCCTCGCTCCGGAGATTGTTTGCCGCTACTTCGCGTTGGGCTTGGTTGGTTGGCTCGGCCTGGCCGTGGCGAATAACCCTTCGTGGAAGACTCTGCTCCCGGCGTCACTGGCCGGTTCCACGCTTTTCTATGTCATCACGAACGTATTCTCCTGGTTGAGTGAGCCGGGTTACGTGAAGAACTTCGCCGGGTTGATTCAGGCGCTCACGATCGGTTTGCCCCAATATAGCGCCACGCCGACCTGGATGTTTTTCCGCAACTCCGTCGTGAGCGATCTCCTTTTCACCGGGCTCTTCGTTCTTTGCATGAACTTTGTTCGCCGCTCGGAACGCGCCCGCGCGGTTTCCGTCCTTCCTCGCCCTGCTTAATCCGGCCATGCAGCCGCCGGAGCAACGCGACGAAGTCGAAATGCTCTCGCTGATGCTGTTGATCCGGCGTTTCGAGGAGCGCGCGAGTCAACAATATCAGGCGCAGAAGATCGGCGGATTCTGCCATCTCTATATCGGCCAGGAAGCAGTGGTCGTGGGCGCCGTCGCGGCTGCGCGACCCGACGATTATCTCGTCACGGCCTATCGCGATCACGCGCACGCCCTCGCCCGGGGCACGACCGCGGATGCCTGCATGGCGGAACTTTTTGGAAAAGCGACCGGCTGTTCGCGCGGGCTCGGTGGTTCCATGCATTACTTCGACAAGGAACACCACATGTATGGCGGCCACGCAATTGTCGCAGCGCATGTTCCGCTCGCGGCGGGGATGGCTTTCGCGTCGAAGTATCGCGACGAAGATCGTGTCACGCTTTGCTTCTTTGGCGACGGCGCGATCAATCAAGGCGCATTCCACGAGGCCTTGAATCTCGCCGGCCTGTACAAACTGCCGATCGTATTCATCTGCGAAAATAATCTCTTTGCGATGGGAACGAGCGTGGAGCGCTCGACCTCGCTCAAGGAAATCGTCGAGCGCGCGGAAGGCTACAACATTCCCGGGACGGTGATCGATGGGATGAACTTTCGTGAAGTGCGCGACAAGCTGGCCGAGATCATCGATTCGATTCGCCAGGATCCGCATCCGGCCTTCGCGGAGATTCGAACGTATCGTTATCGGGGTCATTCCATGTCCGATCCCGCCAGCTATCGCACGAAAGAGCAGCTGGAAGAATACCGCCTGCACGATCCGATCACGCGCCTGCGCGCGCAGCTCACCCGGGAAGAGAAGCTGACGAATGAGCAGTTCGACAAGATGGATAAGGAAGCAAAGGAGACAGCCCTCGCCAGTGTAAAATTTGCCGAGGAAAGCCCCGAGCCCCCGCTCGAAAAACTTTACGACTACACGTACGTGGACGGAGCAAGCGCGTGAGAGAAATTACTTATCGCCAGGCACTGAACGAGGCGCTCGCCGAAGAGCTGGCCCGCGATCCCAACGTCTTCCTGATGGGCGAAGAGGTCGCTGAATACAACGGCGCTTATAAAGTGAGCCAGGGCCTCCTCGAAAAGTTCGGACCCAAGCGAATCATTGACACGCCCATCAGTGAAAACGGTTTCGCCGGCATGGGCGTTGGCGCCGCGATGGTCGGGCTAAGGCCGATCATCGAATTCATGACCTTCAGTTTCTCGTTCGTCGCCTTCGACCAGGTGGTGAACAATGCGCCGAACATGCTCACCATGTCCGGCGGTCAATTCAATATCCCGATCACATTTCGCGGACCGAACGGCCCGGCGCACCAGCTCGGCGCCACCCACTCGCACGCGACCGAATGTCTCTACGCAAATGTGCCGGGTTTGAAAATCTGCACGCCCGCCACGCCCCGCGACGCGAAAGGTTTGCTCAAAACGGCCATCCGCGACAACAATCCAGTGCTGGTCCTGGAATCGGAACTTCTCTACAGCTCGAAGGGAATGGTGGAACCGGAAGACTTCGAATTGCTCATACCCCTGGGCGAGGCGGAATTGAAGCGGGCCGGGAGTGACGTGACAATTATCTGTTATGCACAAACCGTTCCGATGGCGCTGGCCGCCGCGGAAACACTCGAGCAGGAAGAAGAAATCAGCGCCGAAGTGCTCGACCTGCGCTCGATCAAGCCGCTCGATCTCGAGGCGATTCTTAAATCGGTCTCAAAAACGCACCGTGTTGTCATCGTCGAACAGGACCGGCCCTTCTGCGGGGTCGGCGCGGAGGTTTGTTATCGCATTCAAAAGGAGATTTTCGATTCGCTGGACGCGCCCATTATGCGAGTCGCGCAGGAAGATGTGCCCATGCCATACAACGAGCGTCTGGAAAAGGCTGTCCTGCCGAGCGTGGAAAAATTGATCACCGCCGTCAAAAAAGTTTGTTACACCTAACGATTATTCGCCATGCCTGAAATCCAAATGCCGAAGCTGAGCGATACGATGACCGAAGGCACGCTGGTCGCTTGGAAGAAAAAAAAGGGAGACAAGGTTTCGGCCGGTGACGTCATAGCCGAAATCGAGACCGACAAGGCAACGATGGAGTGGGAATCGCCTGAGGACGGAACCCTCACGGAGATTTACGTCGAGGAAGGCGGCAAGGTAAACGTGGGCGACAAGATCGCTTTCATCGGAGGAGAAGGCGAAGCCGCTCCGGCCGAAGCGGAGAAGAAAGAAAAGAAACCGGAGCAGCCAGCGGAGAAAGAAAAGAAAGCTGCGCCGAAAGAGAAAGCACAGAGCGAAACGGAGAAGCCCGCGCCAGCGAAAGAGAAAAAAGACGACCCGGCTCCCCCGCAGGAGAGCAAGAAGGAAACGAAGCCCGTGGAGCAAAAGAGTGCAACGCCGGCAAAGCCAGCGGAGGCAAAGGGGGAAACCCACGAGGAAGCGCGGGTGAAAGCTTCTCCTTTGGCGCGCCGCATCGCTGCGGAATTGGGCGTCGACCTTTCTGCTGTCAAAGGCACAGGCCCCGAAGGCCGTGTCACGGAAACAGACGTGCGCGCGGCGGCGAAGTCGAAGGGAGCGCCGCCAGCGGCCGCTCCCCAAGCTCAGGCCGGCGAGGGCTCGCGGATTCAACTGAGTGGCATGCGCAGAGTGATCGCGGAGAGATTGGTTGCGAGCAAAGGCCCGGTGCCGCACTTCTATTTGAACATCGAAATCGATGCCGGTCCGTTAATGAGTGCGCGAGCGGAACTAAAATCCGCGGGCGAGGGCGCGGAGGCGGCGAAAATCACGGTGAATGACTTTGTGCTGAAGGCCTCAGTCGAAGCGGCGGTGCGGGTGCCGAAAGCGAACGCCTCCTTCGATGGCGACGCGATCGTCCAGTACAGCGACGTGAATCTCGCCATTGCCGTGGCGATCGAGGATGGGCTGGTTACGCCCGTCATTCGGGCGGCGCAGGGGAAGTCACTGCGCGAAATCAGTGAAGCGGTCAAAGATCTCGCACATCGAGCGCGGAACAAGCGAATGAAACCGGAGGAGTTTCAGGGCGGAACGTTCACCGTTTCAAATTTGGGCAGCTATGGCATTGACAATTTCTCCGCCATCATCAATCCACCCCAGGGTTTCATCCTTTCGATCGGAGCGATTGTGCAGAAAGCGGTAATCGATAACTGCGATCAAATCGTGGTCGGTCAACGCATGAGCATTGGCATGAGCTGCGATCACCGCGTGATCGACGGTGCTCTCGGCGCGGAGTACCTGAAGGAGCTCCGCCAATTGCTCGAGAATCCGACGTTGCTCCTGCTCTAGCTGTCGGCCATGGAAACGGAGCCGCCAAAGAAGAGTCTCGCGATGGCGCCGTTTGCGATCCAGGTCACGCGAGGATTGCTTCGCGACGAACGCTCGCGCCGCAAGACGATGGGGATATCCTTGTTCATTGTGTTGGTCATGGTGGCAACGGGTTTGACCGTGCTGCGACCGTGGTTGAATCCGCATGAGCATCCCTGGAGGTTCGTTTTCTTTTGGTTCGCTTGCGCCTGGGAGATAATCCTTGTGCTGCTGTTGGCTCTCCTCGATCTCCTGCTTCTTCGAGCGCAGGCGCGCGCCGCGCGGAGAGCTCTCCAGGAGGAGGCTTCCAAAAGCGGAAGTCCGGATGGACCGAGCGCCCAGGACGAAAAGTAAATCAAGGCAGCTCAGCCGGACAGCGGCGCTCTTACTCCGGGAAGCCCAGGCGATGGTATAACCATAAGCCCACGGCGAGGATCAGGCAGGACGCCAGCGTGATGGCCAGGGCGGGAATCAGGACGGGGTTTCGGTAATGCAAGTCGACCTTGTGCTCCCCGGCATCCAGCGCGACCCCGAGCAATCCGGCGTCCACTTTTAGCACGGGCGCTTCCTCCCCGTTTTGCCAGGCACGCCAGCCCCGGTCGAACGGCGTTTGAAACACCAGAATTCCCTTTTGCTCCAGGCGCACCCGGCCCGCAATGTCTGTTTGCCGAAAAGAATTGAGTTCCAGGGCAGCGCGTCGCCGCGCGGCCACGACGTCAGGAAGAGATGTAGAGCCGATATCCTGCTCCAGTTCTGCAACGGATAACTCCGAAAGCCCCTGCTTTGCGGCTTCGGTCTGGTTCGAAAGGACGACGGCCCGAAGCAAGGCCTCCTGTTTTCCAGCGGCGGGAAGCCGGCGAAACGTATCCTCATCCATGTAGCGGCTAAAGGTTAATCCGAGCGGGAGAAAGAGCAGATTGCGGAAGAGAAAACTCTTTCCATAGCGTCGGACGCTTTCGAAGTTCGGGTCCATTTGAAACGCTGTGGGATCATCCACGAGGAGATACTTTTCACAGGCGAACGCAGACAAGAGCGGGCTATCCGTCAGTCCCATCGACCAACGGGTTTCGTTTTCAGAGTTGGGTGAAATGGCGCCAACGGCAGTCAGGAAATTGGTGTAGTTGACGTTATTGAAGGAACTGTAGGATGAAGTGCTGTAGTAGCCGAAAACCATGGCGTCGTTGTGGGTGAAAAAACTATTGAGGATGGACGGCCGGAGTTTTGTGATCCTGAAGAAGCTGGTATCGCTTGCCTTGATGTCCCGGACGGCCTCGATCGTCTCATCGTTGTAGCCCACTCGCTGCTTCAACTCCTCCTTAGTTACCGTAATCCGATCCGAAACGGTGATTTGATCGAATCCGATTAACTCGAGGGCAGTCAGTCCGAGAATAAGGTAGGCCGCGAGTGTTTCCTTCTTCAGGATCTTGCCAGCAACCAGGAGGAGACTGAATATGACCAAAAGAATCGTAGCTGCGAGTCTTAGATCGGGTCTGATCAGGGTTTGCAGCTCGGCGATTGGCAGAAACAAGGTTCCCACCAAAACCAGGGTGGTGGCCCCAAGGACCCAAAGATTGAGCCTTCGATCCTGGATGTAGCGCGCGAAGGCGATAACACTCAAAGTGATTATCGCAAGGATCGAAAACAATGAATAGGTGCGATAGTAGTCGCCTTGAAATAGCCAAAAGAGATATCTGAACCAGGGAAAGACGGTTGGGACGAGTAACCCCGCGAGGAGGAGCGAGTAGATGATGCGGCGGCACCGAGTTGTTCCCACAAACGCCTGAGGGAAGATGACAAGACAAAAGAGACCGCAATACGTCAAAGGCGCTTCAAGATAGTTTAACCACCCGTGGAAATCATCTCCGGCGCCCAGCATGTCGTTGGCGAAAGGCCGGAGAGCTGCGGTGAGGTAGTGGCGAGCGGACTCGAGACGAAAAAGCGGGGTGAAACCGAGCGCGGCCACAGCTGATGTGGTGCCGGAACCGCGGGGACTGTTTAGGACGGCCTGGAGATACGGCAGAGTGATAAGCGCGCCAAGGCTAGCGCCAAGAGCCGCCACGGCCGCGAGGGTCAGAGAGGTGCGCAGGATAATGCGCGGCTGCCATCCATGTTGATCGAGGAGTCTGCTCGGGACGTAGAACAAGAGAAGGGCGGCGGAAAGATATAGGAAGAAGGGATTTATCATCCCGACCAGTGCGACCAACAGGGCAAGCATAAGCCAGCGACCGCGGAGCAGTGCCCGCTCAGTCGCCAGCAGGATGCCCGCGAAGCAGACGACTTCGTCGGCGAGGGGATACCAGCAACTGCCCATGCACATATACGCCGAGAAGGAGAGCAGAAGCGATCCCAGGAGCGGAGCTGGTGCGGGAAGGCCGCGCAATTGGAGGAAGCGGAAAAAAAATAATCCGGTGATAAGGACCTTGCCCAGATGTTGGTAGATAAGGGCAGGCGCAATTAGTTCCTTGGGCAGCCAACTGACAGGCTGCCAGATCAGGTAGCCGATCGCATAGGCGAGGTCCTGACCCATCCCGACGTAAAAAGACCAGGAAGGAAAACCCTGACTGCGAATGTAGTACCGAGAGATGAACAAAATCTGGGTAATAGCTGTTTATTGAGTCATTGCCGATGTCCTTGTAGAGAAGGACGGCGTCGCCGAAAAGAAAACGCCAGTATATGGCTGCGCCCACGAGGAGAAGGCTCAGCGCGGCTACCCCGCTCACGAGCCAGGCTGGACCATCCTGCCATGAGGCTTGACGAGCGTCCGCAGGTCCGCCCGGCGGAAGATCAGTCTTCAGTTCCAAAGTGCGCCATCCTTCTTGGCGGCGGGAAACAAGCGCCCGCCGCCCCTGATCTTCGCCCAACGATATTCGAGGGCCGTTCGGATGCAGCCGAAGCCGTAACGAACGCTTCTACGAAAATTTATTGAGGATGCCTCGGGCATATACTTTGCCGGACAGGTGACTTCCCCGATTGCGCAGCCCAGCCAGAGCACTTGCGCCAGGACTTGATTGTCGAAGACAAAATCATCCGAGTTTTTTTCGAGAGGCAGACATTCGAGTAATCCACGAGAAAAAGCACGGTAGCCGGTGTGGTATTCGGAGAGCTTGGCGCCCAACAAAAAGTTTTCCACGAAAGTAAGGAAACGATTGGCCACGTACTTCCAAACCGGCATCCCGCCGCGGAGAGCGCCGTCGCCAAGAATGCGTGACGCCAGCATGCAGGGATAGAGACCACTCGCGACCAGGGACGCCAGCGCTGGCAGGAGCCGCGGCGTGTATTGATAATCTGGATGGATCATAATGACGATGTCCGCTCCGGCAGCCAGGGCGAGGCGATAGCAGGTCTTTTGGTTGCCACCGTATCCGCGATTAACGGGATGTGTCTCTACTTGAACTCCTGGCAGGGTCCGAGCGATGGCCACGGTCTCGTCCTTACTGGCGTCGTCAACAAGGATCACCAGATCCACAATACCCTGTGCCATGACTTCATCGTACGTTTGGCGCAGTGTGCGTGCTGCGTTGTACGCGGGCATTACGACAACAATTTTCTGGTCGTTAAGCATCAATCTTAGCGGGCGGTGGACGCGTAGCGGACGTCGCGAAAAGCTGCGCCTCTTTGGTATATCTCAATTTGCGTCCGGATGGAATCAGCGCGCGAGGTGTTGCCCTCGGCGGTGGACAATTGCAACGCGCGCTGGCCCGTCTTTACGGCTTCGACGAATCGGCCCGCCTCAGCATAGGCGGCCGCCAGGGTGGCGCTAATCATCGGGCTCACGCCGCTTGTCAGGGTGTCCGCACGTTCGGCCAGTTCGACCGCCTTCGCGCCATCACGTGTTAGCGCTTCTGGCCAGGTCGCAAGTATCCAGGCCATGTTGTTCAGTGCCTGTGTGTCGTTCGGATCGATTTCCAAGGCTTTGCTGTAATGGGAGAGGGCTTCCTTCGCCTGCCCCATCTGCATATACGTATTGGCCAGATTGAAATGCGCATCGCCGAATCGCGGTTCGATTTCCAGCGCTGTTTGGAGATGAGCCACGGATTCATTCAGTCGGCCCATGTCCAGAAAGAAAACTCCCAGGATGGAGTGGACGGGCGCTTGCCGGGGTTCGATTCGCAATGAGTTTTGAAAATACACCATCGCTTCCCGCGTCTTTCCCTTGTCGTAACAAGCCCGCCCAAGGTTTCCCTCGGCAACGATGTTGTCAGTGGTACAGGAAAGTGCGTGGGACCAGAGTGTTTCGCTATCCTGCCAGTAGGAAGCCTGAACGCGCGCAGAGAAGATGAGAGCGACGAGGATCACGCCGGAGAGGGCACCCAGAAGCACTCGGCGAAAACGCCAGCCCGAGCAGAGTTCTACCGCCGCCCACGTCACGAATAGGAACAAACCGATTTGAGGAAGATAGGTGTAGCGGTCTGCCCGCGACTGATTTCCCACCTGCAATATTCCGATGACTGGCCCGAGCATGATGAGATACCAGAGCCACCCTACGACAGGATAGCCTCGCCGGCGCAGGACGAAAACAACCAGGGAAATGCCGGCCAATAGAGCGATCGAGGCCACGACGTTGAAGGTCCCGAGGCGCGCCGCCTCCCATGGGTACAAGACGGCGAGATCGGTTGGCCAGAACATCTGGCGTAGGTAATCCGTGTAAGAAATGACCGCATTGCTCACCCTCAACGGAAGGGGGATTCTCGCGACGGGCGCCATCGAGGCTGTCTGGGCAAAAAGTGTTATGACGCACGAGGCCAGGCCCAACCCGAACAGCGGCAATTTTTCCAGGATGAGCCGTCGAATGATTTGTGGGCGCCTGCCGGTCTGGCCTTCGGGCCCGGCAAAACGGTTGAGAGGCCAGTAGTCCAGCAGTAGAAGCACAAAGGGCACTGTCACCAGCATCGGTTTGCACATCAGGCCCAGCGCAAAGAGGAAGACCACGAGTCCATAGCGGAGAGGTGACCAGGGCGCGCGGGCGTACCGCACGTACGCTCCAAGGGTTAACAGGAAAAACAGCCCGCTCAGGAGGTCCTTGCGCTCCGACACCCAGGCCACCGATTCAACGCGCAATGGGTGTATTGCAAACAGCGCTGCGACAAAGGCGCTCCGCCAAAACGTGCCCGTCATTTGGCGCAGAACGAAAAAAAGCAAAATTGCCGTCGCCGCGTGAATCAGGACGTTGCTGAAATGATGTCCGGCAGGATTTAGCCCGTAAAACTGACAGTCCAACATGTGGGAAATCCAGGTCAAAGGGTGCCAGTTGGCAGAGTGCACATGGGTGAAAGCCCAGGCGATTCCCTCGAGGGTCAACCCCCGGGAGACCTGAGCGTTCTTGATCACATAGTCGCCGTCGTCAAAATTAATGAACTCGTGACGAAGCGTCTGGCCGAAGACCAACCATGTGATGGCCGCAAGGAAAAGGGCCACTCCGATGGCCATCCAACGAGTATTCAGATGAGCGGGGCCGTTCTCCGGGTCCCGCGGGACGACTCGGTTGCGACGAGTCGCCGCGGCAGCCTTTGGCGCGGTCGCTTTTCTTGGTCTCCGGCTCATTCGATTGCCGTAGGTTTGCCCGCAATGTGGAAAATTCAACAAAGCCGCTGCTTCGCCCGACCGAACTCCAGGCTCGCAATGTCTGCGCAATGACGAATAATTCCCACTGTGACAAGTGATTCGCCCGGCGCCTCCATCGTGCGTCAGCGATGGAAAACGCGGGAAGAAATGGAAGCGGACGAACGCCGAATCCTGGCGCCGTTTGCGCAAAAATCCGGCGACTCGCGCGGCCGGAAATATTCCGAGACGCGCCACGGTTACCGCGCGGAATTCCAACGCGATCGCGCCCGCATCATTCATTCGCGCGCCTTCCGGCGGTTGGAATACAAGACGCAGGTTTTTCTGAATGGCACCGGCGACCATCTCCGCACCCGGCTGACGCACTCGATCGAGGTGGCCTCGATCAGCCGCACAATCGCCCGGGCCCTTTCCCTAAATGAGGATTTGGCCGAGGCGATTGCCCTCGCGCACGATCTCGGGCATTCGCCTTTTGGGCACTCCGGCGAAGAGATGCTCGCGGAATGCATGCGTGAGCACGGTGGCTTTGACCATAACCGGCAAAGCCTGCGCGTGGTCGAGCTGTTGGAGTCGGCCTATCCGAATTTTCCCGGTCTGAATTTGACCTTCGAAGTCCGCGAAGGTTTGCAAAAGCATCAGGCGTCTTACGATGGCCCTGACCAGGGGGAAGACAAATATTGTTGTCCGTCCCTCGAGGCGCAGATCGCAAACCTGGCCGACGAAATCACCTACTACAGCCACGACCTGGACGACGCGGTGGATTTTGAAATCCTCAGCTCCGGACAACTGGACGAGAATACGGTTTGGCGGGCCAGCCAGGAATCGGTCGTGGCACGTTATCCCGATGTTCGTGAGCCGGAGCTGCACAAAATAATTATTCGAGACATCATCGACGTGCAGGTACGCGACGTGATCACGACCAGCGCCGAGGCGATCGCGAACTCCGGCGTCCGGAGCGCAGATGACGTGCGGCGACAGTCGGCCCCACTCATTTCTTACAGTGAAGGCCTCTGGCAGGCGAACCGCGCTCTGCGCCGTTTCTTATATAAGAACGTCTATTATCACCCGCGTGTCGCGGAGGTAAACCGGAAGGCCTGCGAGATGCTGCGGTCGGTTTTCGCGGCGTACGTGCTGGCGCCTGACCTGCTGGGCGAAGCGGCCGCGAAACGAATTGAGGGCGAAGGCCTTCATCGAACGATTTGCGATTATGTCGCGGGGATGACCGACCGGTATTTGCTGGAAGAATACGCGCGCCTCAATTAGGCGGCGCCGCCGATCTCTTCGCGCAGGTATTGAATAACGAGCCGAAGGCGCTGATTAACGGAGAGCTCTTCGAGAACCTCCTGCCGACGGAGCGAATCGTTAATGAACGTCGCGGCCATCAAGTCCGCCAGCATTTCAGTATCACCCAGGTGGGAAAGATATTGGTCTACTTTAGCGGGCAACTGCCGACCGCTCTCTTTGAGCCGGGAATAGAGTTCGAGAACTTTGGCGCCGAGAGCCTCGGTTTCGACGGAAGGCGTGTCTTTGGATTCGATCGGCTCGATCCGGGCAATCGGGAAGGGAACGCTTTGTTCGAAGGTCGAAAAACGGACACGGCGCAAACCTTGCAAGATCAAGTCCGAGGTGCCATCGCCGCGTCCCACACAGGCGCGGATCAATCCAACTCCGGCGGTATGGAAAAAATCCGCAGTCGATTTCCACTGCGCTCGCTCGGGTTTGACCAGGGCGACGCAAAACATCCGGTGCTCACCCAGGGCGTGTTCAAGCATTTGTTGGTAGCGCGGCTCAAAAATATGGAGAGGCAACAGCGCATGAGGGAAGAGAAGAGCCCCCGGAAGCGGCATCACCGGCACTTGCTTCGGTAAAGTGATAAAATCGTCCATGGCGCTCCGCGGGGTGAGATCTCCCCCAATGATACACATAATGATCCAAAGACTCGCCGAGATGGCAAGATGGCCGGCCTTTCAAGGCAGGACGCGTCGCAATTCTTTCAGCGAAAGCTGTCCCTCGATTTGCGGTTTTCCGAGGTGGACGTAGTTCAAAACGGAGCCGCAGCGGGCGAGTTCGAGCCGCGCGTTCCTCCCGAGACGCCCAACTCCCATGGCGGCGATCTTCATTTGCGGCCTCTTGTGCCGAAAAAAATCCAGCAACGTTGTCAGCTGCGCGCGGGTGTCGGTTCGTGTCGCGATTTTCAGAATGTCCGCGCCCAGTGACTCGGCCTTGTCTGCAATCGCATCGAGGCGCGCGCGGCTGGGCGTTTCCTGGAAATCGTGGAACGAGAGAATTGTGCGAGTCCTCTGCAAGCGCGCGTTTCCCAAAATCGCGCTGAGCGTCGCCGCCGCGCGCAGTTCGATATCCAGATACGCGGCGCAGGGCAGGAACCGCATAAGCAGGGCGCGACGTTCGCGGGCCGAGAGACGATTCAAGCCGCCCTCGCGGGGATGGCGCGCCGTGATGATGAGCGGCGCTGGCAGACGGCTCACGGCGTCTTTTATCGCCTCATTTCTGGCCGACAACGCGTCCAGCCGGAGCTCGAAGAGATCAGGTGGGTTTCTCATCCTCGCTGCATGCTGCAAATCGGCCGGCGTGAAAATCACGCCAACGATCTGCGGAATCGACAGGCTCGCCATTAAGAGGAAGAGGGAACGATGTGACGATCGAGCATTCGCTCGACGTATTTCGCGATCAGGTCGAATTCGAGGTTGACCAGATCAGCGGGGCGAGCCGTATCCAGATTCGTGTGTGATTTGGTGTGGGGAATAATCCAAACTGCAAAACTCTTCTTCGACACTTCGGCAACCGTCAGGCTAATGCCGTTGAGGGCGATCGAGCCCTTGGAGGCGACGAAATGCGCAAACTCGCCCGGCAGTTCCACCTCGATCCGGTGGTCGGCGTCCCGTTTTTCCAACGCCAGAATGGGTGCCGCGCAATCCACGTGGCCTTGCACGAAATGCCCTCCGAGCCGGGCGCTAGCGGCGAGAGCACGTTCCAGATTGACGCGATCGTCGCGGCGGACAGCCTTGAGGTTTGTGCAGCGGAGAGTTTCGTCGAGAAGATCGAAGACAAGCTGGTCGCCGCGCCGGGCCGCAACTGTCAGGCAGCAACCATTCACCGCGATGCTTTCGCCCAGGTGGGTTTGCGCAGCAATCAGCGGCGCGGCGATCTGGAATTGCGTGCCGCGGTCCGTCGCATGGATCCCGAGGACGGTGCCGACTTCTTCGATTAGACCGGTAAACATGATCTCATTCCTGCGCCGTCGTGGAGCATTTAACCAGCACGACATGGAACCCGCAACTGTCTCCGCTCGACGTGGTGGAGCCAGGGAACAAACTCAAGATCGCTCGCCGGGCGAGCGCTGGCGGTTGCCGCAGAAAATCTGAACGGACCGTGCTCCGTTTGCTGACTCGTTAGGCTACATCGCGTCGCCATTTCCCTGCGCCCCGCGACCCCGGCGCAACCCGGCCACGATCTGTCCCCGAAATTGATCTTGCGAAAAGACAGGCCATGCGTTGCGTAAGCCCTCATGCGTGCACTGGTTCTATCATCCGCGGCGTTTTTGTTCAGCTTTGCCAGTCTCCGCGCGGCGGAAGTGCAGGTGGCGCCACCGAAGACTGCCGCCAGTGCATCGCCGAAGGCCGCCGCCAGCGCATCGCCGAAGGCCGCCGCCAGCGCATCGCCGCAAGCTTCCGCCACTCCGGGGACGACACTGCCGCAATACCGTCCCGCGGTTCTGGGAATCGGCCCGCTCTCGGTCATCAATCGCATGGATACGCAGGACCTGATTCGCCGGGGCCAGAAAGACGCGACCCTGATGTTTTGTTGTTCAGTGAAGAGCAACGGCGAAATCGCCAATACCTGGATATATCGCCAATCACCTGAGTCCAGCGCTCTGGAGGCGGAAGCTTTCAGGTGCCTGGATACAGCTGTCTTCGTTCCCGCGATCTATAACCAGCACACCGTCCACGTTCTCTTTTTCGGCACGATTAGTTTCAAGATTGTGAATGGAAAACCTCGGCTCAGAATCTTTGCAAACCAGGAGGCGGAAGAGTTGAAGAACGAGAGTGATTTTATCAGCCCGCAACCATTCATTGGGCGCGATTCGAAGTTTGAAGGCTTGCATTTCCCTAACGACACGGTCGCGGCGCCGATCTCCGGTTTGGTGGAACTCGCCATGAAAGTGGACGCGACTGGAAATCTGAGCGAGCTGCGCCTCGTTTCAGAATACCCGCCGCTGGCCGGTTTTGGGCGGGCGGCGGCCGAAGACTTCAGAGTGGCGAGATTCATTCCCGCTTTCCGCGATGGAAAGCCGGTCGAATGCAGCATCACCCTGCCCGTTTATTACGAGCCGTAAATGCGCTGATTTGGGGCGGGCCGGCGGGAGCAAAGAATTTGCAAAAAACGGCTCAAAACAAGCTTGACGCAGTGGGCCGGACGACATCACTCTATCCACGTCCGTTCAAAATATTTTAAAAAAAATGAAAAAAAGGCTTGTCAGGCCTCTAAAACGTCGTTAATCCTCACCGCCAAACCTAACCAAACCAATGGAGAAACTAATGATAAGATACGTACTGAACACGTTGGGATCCCTCCGCTCGGCTCTTGCAGCCGGCGTCGGACTTCCCTTACTCGTGGCGACCAGCGCTTACGCGCAGGCTCCCGCCGCACCCGAAGCGACAACCGAACGAGTCATCGTGACTGGTTCCTACATTCCCACCGCGGAAACGGAATCGGCCCTGCCGGTGACGGTCTACACAGCCGAGGTCCTGCATAAGCAGGGCGCCAATACTCCGGTTGAAGGCCTTCGTCAGTTGCCTTCGTTTGTTGGAAACGCTGCAACCGAAAACGATTCCAACGGCGGTGACGGCACAGCCACAATCAACCTCCGTGGTGTTGGAGCCGAGAACACGCTCGTCCTGATGAACGGACGGCGGATGTTCAACCAGCTCGGAATCAGCGCGGACATCAATTTGATCCCGATCGGCGCAATTTCACGGACGGAAGTCCTGAAAGACGGCGCGTCAGCCATTTATGGTTCTGATGCTGTCGCGGGCGTCGTCAACTTCATCATGCTCAACGGGCCGGGAGAAAAGCCATATGAAGGAGCGGAACTCTTCGCTCTGTATGGTAATACGACCGATACCGATGCTCACGTGCGTCAAGTCTACCTCAAGGGTGGCGTGACCGGGTTGGACGGCAAAGTCTCCATTGCAGCGGAAGGTGAATACTATTCCCGCGCCAATCTCTTCTCCCGTGATCGCGAAATCTCGATCACCGGCGACGCCAGCAACAATCCAGCCGGCTTGCAATTGGGTGGTGCGAACAGCAATAGCCCTACTTACGCCGGCCGAATTTCGGTGTTGGCTGGGGCCACGAGCCTAGGGTTCACCACAACCGGACAGCTTGTGCTCAACGATCTGACGAGCACCAATACGAACCCAGCTAATTACCGCCGGTTCGACGCCACGTTGGATCCGTCACAGTTCAATTTCCGGGCATTTACCCCGGCGATTCCTGCGATGGAGAAGGCGAACTATTTCGTCACGGGCCGCTACAAAATCTTTGGTGACGGTCTCGAACTCTATGGGGATTTGATGTATTCCAAGGTGAAACAGGACAACGGTCTCGCTGGTTCTCCATTCAACATCAATGCTCAGGGCAACGCCCAGGGCAGCGCTTACGGACTGGACGAAGCACGGGCCAGCCAGTTCAATCCGGCTGGAGGCAGCCTCTCCTCTGTGAGATATCGTCTCCAACAGGATCTGGGAAACCGCCGCTCCTTCTTTGACAAGGATTACTGGCGCTATGTTGTCGGAATCAACGGCAACTTCAACATCAAGGATAACAGCTTCATCAGCCGTTTTGGTTACGATTCAGGATTCGTTTACACTCGTTTCGACGAGCAGGAAATCGATAGCGGTGACGCTACTCGCTCCGGAATTATCAGAGGCATCGCGGGTCTCGACCTCGACGGTGACGGAGTTGCGGAAACGTTCTTCAACCCGTTCATCGGTCAGAACGCTCCTTTGATTGGCACCGCCCCGACGTATAACCCCGACGGAACTCCAACGGGCTTGACGGCTCCCTACAACAACGTGGCTACGTCCCAAGCTGCCGCGTTTGTGGCCCACAACTTCTTCCTCGAGCGTGCCTTCCTCTACGACGCCAAGGTCAACATGCACCTGTTCCCGAACATGTATAACGGTGGCATCGATCTGGCCGTCGGCTACGAGCATCGCGAGGTCAACGACAAGGTGATCGCGGATCCGACGCAGAAAATCGGCGACCAGCTTGGATTTACCCAAGGGGCTGATCTCAAGAACCGGCAGGAAGTCGATTCCGTCTTCACGGAGCTGATTTTCCCAATCGTCACTTCGCCGATGAATATCCCGTTCGTGCGCTCACTCGAATTGTCGCTGGCCTGGCGCTACGAGAAGTTCACGGATACGGATCTGATCGCGCTCGACCCAACGCAGCGGGAAGCAAGTTTCGACAACGTGAACGAAGACGAAAACTTCGGCGGAACGCCGCGTGTTTCACTTCGCTATCAGCCAATCGCCGACCTGACTCTGCGCGCCAGCTGGGGCCAATCGTTCCGGTCGCCTTCACCGGGAGAGCTCTTCCTGCCTATCGTGCAGGACTTCCCAGTGCTGTTCGACCCAGTTACCCAGCAAACGGAGCAGCCTCCGGGTGGTGTTTTCCGCGGTGGAAATACGCAACTCCAGCCTGAGAAGACCGACGCTTACACAGCAGGTTTGGTCTGGACCCCGAAATTCCTTCCTGGCTTCACGATGACGATGGATTGGTATCAGCTGTTCACCACGAGCTTGATCCTGGACGGAAACAGCTTCGCCCAAGTGTTGCTCACACAAGGCGTCGGTGCTCCTAACAATGACATCAACACGGGCTGCGGACAGGTAAACAACATCGGCATTATCCGCGATCCGGATGATGGCACTCTGTTCTGTATCAATTCTCAGACCGGCAACGCCGGCAAGCGCCACGTCCAAGGTTTGGATATCACGGCAACCTACGAAATTCCGACCGAGCGTTTCGGCAAGTTCACTCTGTCGGGTGGTTACAACCACTTCTTCACGTGGAAAGCGCAGCCGGGCGTCGGAGCCTTCACAAGCTTCCTGGGCAATTACAACAACGGCACACTGCCGCTGGCTCCTGGTGCGATTCCTTGGAACAAGGCGTTTCTCCGCTCGGAATGGGAATGGAGACATTTCGACTTCATCATGACCGGCAACTACGTCGGCGACTTCCGGGATGACCCGGCCTTTAGCGCCGATCAAGGGGCCGTGGGCGGCCCTGACTTCACGGGCCGGGTTCGGACCGTGCCGAGCTACATCACTCTCGATATGCAGTTGAGCTACGAGTTTGTGAAGCCAGCCGTCGAGCCATTGCCGACCGTCAAGGACTCGAAGGACAGCAAGAATGTCATGCAGACGGCTGCCGATACCTCATCGATCTGGCAGCGGATGCTGTGGGGCACCAAGCTGACCGTAGGTGTGAACGACGCATTTGACCGCCAGCCACCAACCGTGCTGGGCGCGTTCAACGACAACTACGATACTTCGCTCTACACGATCCGGAACCGTTTCTGGTACGTGAGCTTGAACAAGAAGTTCTAAGCCGAAATATCTGAAATCAACGCAAGGGCGGGTGGCGCAAGCCACCCGCCCTTTGCTTTTCTGGAGTTTGCTCCGATGGCTGAGCATTTCTTCCGTTGGAGTAAACTTGCGGAGTGCGTTCCGCGAATGACTTGTTTTTGAAAGCGCTTTGAACTATCAAGTCGATATGGCGACGCAAGCATTGTCGCGGGCGGAGGTCGGCCCGGAACGGAGCACAGCGAAGGCGTCAACGCCCTCCGCAGTCGCCAAGGCGTCTCCGTGGATCCTGGACCGTTGGCGGGATTTGCTCCTTTTCGTTGGCACACCTGTCCTGCTCATTCCGATCTTCACGGCCGCCCAAAGCCGCTGGAGCGCGCAGGATATTTTTCTTTTTGTCGGTGCGTTCGGCGCGATGGGTCACCACCTGCCGGGAATGATTAGGGCGTACGGTGACCGTGCCTTGTTCCGGCGCTTCAAGACGCGATTTATCGCGGCCCCCGTGGCACTCCTGGCAGTCTGCATTTGGTCTTCGTTCTACAACATTCAGGCAATTCAACTGGTGGCGATGGCATGGGGGATCTGGCATGGAATGATGCAGACGTATGGGTTTTGCCGGATTTACGATGCGAAGGCTTCTGCCCGGGCGGTAGCCCGGGCGAGGGTCGATCTGGCTCTCTGTGTGGCTTGGTTCTCAGCGGCAGTATTGCTCTCGCCGATGCGCTTTAGAACCCTGCTGGAGCTCTATTATCAGAGCGGCGGCCCCGTGGTGCCGGCGGGGGCGATCGCCGCAAGCCGCCTGGGGATTATGGTGCTCCTGGCGCTGGTGACGATTGTTTTCTTGTGGCAGCAGGCGATGGATTGGCGCGCGGCGCGTGGTGCCAGCCCGGTGAAAATGACGCTGCTGGTGAGTAGCATCGGTTTTTGGTGGTACTGCAATAATGGCGTGCAGAATATCCTCGTGGGGATCGCGCTCTTCGAGGTATTTCACGATGTCCAATATCTGTCGATCGTCTGGATTTATAATCGAACGCGGGTCGAGCGGGACGCAAGTATCGGTGGTTTCATGCGCTTTGTCTTTCGCCGGAGTGGGGCCCTGATCGGAGTTTATGTGGGTTTGGTTCTGGGCTACGGCGCCATTGCCTTTACGCAATCAGCCGTTACCGCGGAATCGATCCGGCACGCCCTCATCGGAATTGTGACCGCGTCGGCGCTGTTGCACTTCTACTACGATGGATTCATCTGGAAAGTTCGTGAAACACAGACGCGGGCGATGCTTGGCATCGACGGAGCCGGCGCAACCGCTTTGCGCTCCCCGCGTTTGTTTCCGCCATGGGTTCAACATAGTTTGCGATGGGCTGCGCTTGTGATTCCATTTGGGGCGCTTTGTGCCACGCAGCTGGTCGGGCGCGTCGTTCCGGAACTCGAGCGAACGGCGAAGGTCGCCGAGGTTCTACCCCAGGATCCAGAAGCACAGCTCAATTACGGCAAGGCATTGCACAAAGCAGGGCACGTCGAAGATGCGATCAGCCTATATGAATTCGCGATTAACAAAAAGCCCTCGCTGGCGGAGGCGGAATTCCGTCTTGGGTTGGCTTGGCAGGATTTGGGAGACTTGGATCGCGCACTCGCGCACTATGAACGCTCGCTCGCTTTGAATCCCAAGGACGGCGAATGCGAAGTGAATTTGGCCGGGGTCCTGGTTTCGAAAGGACTTCGGCGTGAGGCACGCGGGCGATATGAACACAGCCTTACCCTGAATCCGGCTCTCCAGATCGCACACAAAGAGCTCGCGGACATACTGTGTGGTGATTTGGAATACGACTCAGCCATTGCCCACTACGAAGAAGCGTTGCGGCTCCAGCCAGATTATTCGGAAGCAAAACAAAACCTAAGTTTTGCACGAACCCTCGTCGGACGTTAAAGCCCGCGAACTAACGCACATCTCCCGCAAACAGCGTAGCGTGACGTCTCATTAGCTGGTCCACCGCGAGCGGACACTGTGTTCTGCACCTCATCGCGTCGGTCGGGTCAGGCCCTTTCTCGAAATCGACTCTCATTTGCGAGGAGACAAAGGCCCGGGCCTGCGCGTTCGGGCGGCGAAAGGCGGAATGATGCAATGCCGCAAAAAAGACTGGCCAAAACGATCGGGTCTATGTCACTCTGATTGTGAGCGTTGGTTTGGCTGGTAAAAAAACCTGAAGAGTGGAAAAGATTTTTATTGCGAAAAAATAGCAAACGTCATACCATCTTTTTTGTGGATATGGAAATTATGAGAACATTTACTTCTTTCGGCAAAATTTGCGGCTCGGCATGCTGTGGACTCCTCTGCATCGCTCCGGTCGCGCTGGCATCGGATGTGGAGTTACAAAAAGTACCCGCTACCGCGCAAGCGCCGGCTAGTTCGGCTCAGTCCCGGCTTGGCCCACAGGCCACTTTCGCGCTGATCAATTACAACGTGCGGGATGCCCACGCGAAAGCGCGCGCTCTCTACGTCAGCTCTGGTAACGATCTCAAGCTGGCGAACAGCATGATCGACGATCAGGTTGCGACCTCATTTGGCTTCTCGGTCGAGGACAAATCGCCCACGGCGGTGATCGACCTCGGCAAAGTCTGCACGGTGCGACGGCTTTCGGCAGTTTATTCTGCACGCCCTGGCAGCATCGATTTTTATGTTCTGCAATCTCTGCCGGGCGCCGACCGCGACAATTCCGCCAGCACCGTGAAGCTCGACAGCAATGCGTTGGCAGGTTTGAAGCGTGTGGGTTCGGCGGTCGATGACGGGACCATGGGAACCGCGTCGATAGATTTTCCGGCAACAAGCGGCCGGTATGTGATGCTGCGCTGGATTCCAGCGGCCCACGACGATAACTCGTTTACGGTGGCGGAAGTTTCGGCCTTCGGCACTGGCGGGGGGAGTCTCCTGGCTTCGAACGGAAATTTCTCCAGCAACCAAACGACCTCTGAGCGCACAACCGCCGTGGACTCAAAAGACGTAGCGGACTCAAAGGATGTATCCGACAGCAAAGACATTCCTGAAGAAGGTCCTCCGGCTGAAGGTCCTCCTCCTCGGCTCCCTGATCCGCCGCCGTTCACGTTTATCCCGCAGTTGGTTCCGGCGAGCCAGTAACGACTACCCTTTTCCGAAAACCCGTCCGTCGGCGTCAGGCCGATTGACGGGTTTTCTGTTTGTGGCCTGCGTTTCGACATGCCCACCGGTGGGCGTGTCGCTCAAAAGTTGTTGCGGATGATGTTGAAAAGGGTGCTGTTTTCAATCGAACCGTGCAGGGCCTCGGCGCCGGGCCCAGATCCAAAGACCAGCACATCGTCCATAGTGTTCAACGCCGAGGGCGCGTAAAACGCGACCGGCTCCTGGGGTTGTTCCGGGGGCGAAGCGGGAGTTGCCTGCGGGTCCTGGGAGGCGGCGAGTTTCGCAGCCCCGTAGTATCGCCCGCCGTTCGGCCCAGTCGCCCACGAGAGCCAGGGATCGCCCGCGGAATTCAATCCGAGGACCGCGATTCCCCGGTCTTTTCGAAACGGATATCCATTCAAACTCAACCCTCCGATTCCTACGTCGCCACAGACAAAGATCGTAGATCGTCCCCCGGCAAATCGTTGGGCAACGGCGAGCGCACGATCGAGTTCCACGGTCTCAGCTAGCGTCTGTTCGCCGTTATTTTTCTCTGCTGCCTTCCGCATCAGACCAACGTCTACGACGAGAAAATACCCGGACCGATTGAATTGAAGGAGCTCCACCGCGCGTCGAACCATGTCGGGAAGACTCGGCTGTTCGCCTCGTGCTTCGACCTGACCTGCAAAAGCCAGCTCGGCATGGCTGAATGCGCCGAAAAGTTTGGGCCGCTTCCAGCCCGGGATTGCTTCTAATTCCGCTTTCGAGCGCACGAGATCGAACCCGTTCCGGCGAATTTCCAAGAGCAAATCACGTTCGTCCCGGCGATGTCCACCCTTCGATTCCGGTAGAAAATCGTCGGTGCCGCCGCCCAGCACGAGATCGATCCGCGAGCTTTCCGCAACCTGACGGGCAATGGAGGATTTATCGCCCTGATCAGAAGTGTGAGCGTAGAAAGCCGCCGCCGTCGGGTCAGTTATGTTCGCATTCGTGACCAATCCGGTCGCGCGTCCCGCCTGATGGGCCAGCTCGATGAGCGTGGACAGCGCCTTGCCCTCCGAATCGCAGCCGATCAGTCGATTATTTACCTTTACCCCGGTGGCCAAAGCCGTCGCGGCCGCGGCCTGGTCCGGCACCGCAAAATCATTCGAGTAATTCCTGAGCAATGCCAGATGCGGCATTAGGTCGAGGGTGAGCGGCGTGTCGGCGCCGGCTGCATAAACTCGGGTCGCAGCCAGGCGACCAGGCGCCAGCCCCTCGCCAACGAAAAGAATGATTCCGAACGGCTTTTGGATCACCCAATGCCGGAAATAAAAAACACCGCCGCCGGCGAAAGCGATCAGGCAAAACAGCGCGAGCAATTGGTTGCGCCACTTCATTAAAACCGATGTAGGAGCGCGTTGTTCGCGTTGTCAACGAAAGAAGCGCTTGTGTGCCCGGCTGATCCTCGGCAAATTGCGCCAGCGTGGCGAAACCGATCGTGCTCATTATTCGCGACGGCTGGGGGATCAACCCCGGCGGGAAGCAAAGGCGCGAGGAGAACGGCGACGCCACCTTGCTGGCGCGGACGCCGTTTCACGACCGGCTCTATCAGGAATATCCGGGCGGCAAGTTGAGCGCCAGCGGTCTCGATGTCGGCCTCCCCGAGGGACAAATGGGGAATTCGGAAGTGGGTCATCTCAACCTGGGAGCGGGCCGGATCGTTTATCAGGACCTTACGCGAATCAACAAGGCGTTCGCGGAAGGTGAAGTTGCCCGGAATCCCGTTGCCCGTGAAGTTTTCGCGCGCGCGCGCGGGCATCGCCTCCATTTTCTCGGTTTGGTTTCCGATGGTGGCGTTCACAGTCACTATCAGCATCTTCTTGCTCTGGTTCGGGAAGCGAAAGCCGCGGGGGTAACCGACATCCTGGTCCATGCGTTTACGGATGGCCGGGATACTTCTCCGACCGGGGGCGCGGGCTTTCTCGAATCTTGCGAGGCTGACTTGGCGAAATGCGGCGCGCGGATCGCCACCGTGATCGGCCGGTATTTCGCGATGGACCGCGATCAACGTTGGGACCGAACGAAAAAGGCCTGGGACGCGATCGTGCTTGGCCGAGGCGAGCGATGTGAAACCTCGCCGGCCGCAGCCGTGCGCGCGCAGTATGAACGCGGGACCACCGATGAATTCATGCCGGCACTCATTTTCTCGCACGCTGACGAGCAAAGAATTCATGATGGTGACACGGTTTTCTTTTTCAATTTTCGAGCCGACCGCGCGCGGCAGCTTTCGCGGGCTTTCCTGCTGAAGGATTTTGACGGTTTCGACCGCGAGGTCCGGCCGCAAATCAATTACGTCACGCTCACGCAATACGACGTCACCTACGCGTCCCCTTTCGTTTTTGCTCCGGAAGAATTGAAGCAGATCCTAAGTGAGGTCGTAAGCGCGGCTGGCAAGACGCAATTGCGCATCGCCGAGACGGAGAAATACCCGCACGTGACTTATTTTTTCAACGGTGGCATCGAACGGGCCTTTGCGGGGGAAGAGCGCAAAATCGTGCCCTCTCCCAAGGTCGCTACCTACGATCTGCAGCCGGAGATGAGCGCCCATGAAGTCACGGATGCAGTTCTCGCGCGAGTCCCAAACTTCGACCTGATCATTCTAAATTTCGCCAATCCGGACATGGTCGGGCATACCGGGGTCGTTCCAGCCGGCATCAAGGCGGTTGAGACGATCGATGAATGCGTTGCGCGCATCGTCCCCGAGGTTCTCGCTCACGGCGGGGCCTGTCTGATCACGGCTGATCACGGAAATTGCGAGCAGATGCGGAATGCGGACGGCTCGCCCAATACCGCGCATACCACGAATTTGGTTCACTTTGTTTATGTCGCGGAAAATGCCGCGCAGTTTCGCGTCGAAGACGGCATCCTCGCGGACGTGGCGCCAACGCTCCTCTTTCTTCTCGATTTGCCAAAGCCGAAAGAGATGACCGGCCGCAACCTGCTCGTCCGGGCCGGGGAACGCGCTTCAGGCTAATTTCGCCGCCGCCACGATTTCTTCGCGAGTAATGCCGAGCGCCCGATTGAATTGGCGCGTTCCCGCTGTTGCGATGCGCTGAAGAAATCGGAAACGGGTTTCCGCGCTGTTGTCATGCCAGACGGGCTTGCGCAGCAGAGCCAGGGAATCTTTTGTTTCGACCAGCGCGCCCCAGCCGAGCGGCACTTCCGCTTCGCAAAACAATTCGTTAGGCAAAACCAGAAAAAACAGGTTCGCGCAACGATAGCGGACCAAACATTCAAATTTCCTTCCGCCGTTGAGGTGATTTTGCAAGGCGGCGAACTCGCGGAGGACACGCCTGTAACCGTGGTGCCCGATAGCGGAGAAATCGTGCGTATCATATTCCGGAAAGAGCGAATCGCCGGTGCGCAGGGTGGGGTAATGGATGCGAAGATGTTTTTCGAGCACCTCACGGCGCCGGCTGATCGACCGAAGCCGCTGGCGGGTTGCGTCGCCGCAGCAGTTGTCTCTCCGCAGATCGGCCAATGCTTGTTTGCATTCGAAAATCGCAGCGATGCCGGCTTGTTTTGGCTGGGGGCGATAGGCGGCCACGTCGGCGCGGTATCGGCATTGCGGCAGAGTGACCTCCGCCGCGCAGGCCGAGTAGCCCTGCGCTTGTGCCCAGAGGATGGCGAGGCGTTTGAGACGGATGTGCGTGTCCGTTTCGCCGCGACGAACAGCTACGGGCGCGTCCATTCGGCGAGCTCCTTCGCCCAATAGGTAATGATTAAGTCGGCGCCGGCGCGTTTGAGCGAAGTCATAATCTCCAAAACGGCCGTGCGCTCATCAAAGTAGCCTTTTTCCGCGCCGGCCTTCACCATCGCGAACTCGCCACTCACGTGATAGACGGCGGTCGGTTTGCCAAAGCGCTCATGGATTCGCCAGAGAATATCGAGATACGGAAGCGCCGGCTTCACCAGCACGATGTCCGCGCCTTCCTCGACATCGAGCGCGACTTCGCGCAAGGCTTCTTGTGCGTTCGCGCTATCCATCTGATACGAGCGGCGGTCGCCGAACTGGGGGGGACTTTCGGCCGCCTCGCGAAACGGTCCATAAAAAACCGAGGCGAACTTCGCCGCGTAGCTCATTATGCCGATTTGGTCGAAACCATTTGTGTCCAGCGCGTCGCGGATGGCGCCGATGCGGCCGTCCATCATGTCGCTTGGAGCCACCAGATCCGCGCCGGCGGCGGCGTGGGCCAGGGCGGTTTTCGAAAGAAGCTCCACCGATTCGTCATTGAGCACATGGAAGTGCTCGCCATCCCTGCGGGTGACGCCGCAGTGGCCATGGCTCATGTATTCGCACAGGCACACATCCGTGATCACGATCAGCTCGGGGCAACGAGCCTTGATCGCCCGGACGGCTTGCGGTACGATGCCGTTCTCGGCATACGCTGACGTGGCCTGCTCGTCTTTTTCCTTCGGAATGCCGAAAAGCAACACGGCTTGGAGCCCGAGATCCCAGGCTCGCTGCGCTTCGTCGGCCACGTCCGCGAGCGCGAGCTGAAAAACGCCCGGCATGCTCGCGATGGGTTGCCGGGCCGTCAGTCGTTCGCTGATAAAGAGAGGAAGAACGAAGTCGTGCGCGCTCAGCTTTGTTTCGCGCACGAGATTGCGCAGACCGGCGCTCTGTCGCAAGCGCCGCGGCCGATGGACTAATTTCCTCACTGGCCGAGGGTAAGCGTTGCGTCAGGGGGTCGCAAGCCTCGCGCGATCCCGGCTGGTGGACTTGACGCGGCCGAGGGTTCCAGTTAGCGCCTGAGAGGCAGGATTCTTCAATGATGCGTGGAAAACGGACGTCCGACTATTTGTTGGTCGATATCAGCAACTCGTACACGAAACTCGCTTTTGCGACGAAGCGGCGCCTCTCGAAGCCGATACGCTATCCGACAAATGAGCTTTCGGTTTCTATCCTGCGGCGGATTTTGCGTGGCCGAAGCGCGACGACAATAGTCGTTTCTTCAGTCGTTCCGCAGAAGAACAAGGTGATCGCGGCGGCGGCGGGTCTCTCAAGCGTTCTTTTCCTGAGTCCGAAGCTGGATCTCGGCGTGGGGATTGATTACCCGGCACCGCGATCGATCGGCGCCGATCGGCTCGCCAATGCTGCCGCGGTGGCGCAATTGTATGGGTATCCGGCCATCGTCGTTGATTTCGGGACGGCGGTGACCTTCGATGTCGTCTCGGCCGGCGGCGATTATGTCGGGGGAGTTATTGCGCCAGGTCTGGAAGCGATGACGAGTTTTCTCTACGACCGCACGGCGTTGCTCCCAAAGTTGAGCCTGCGCGAACCCGTGCGGGCGATTGGCAAGACCACCCGGGACGCGATGATGTCGGGTGCGGTGTTCGGTTATCGCGGCCTGGTTCGCGAGATTCTTGTCCGCGTTTGCCTCGAGAATTTCCCTCGGGCCAAACCGAAAATCGTTGCGACTGGCGGATATGCGCAGCTGATCGCGCGCCGGCTTCCCGAGATCGAAGCAGTGCACCCGAACCTGACGCTGGAAGGTTTGCGGATTATCGCGAATCGCAACGTTGGAGAACCAGCGCCTCGATGAACACCAAAATCGCGATCGGAATCGACTTTGGCGGGACCAGTGTGAAACCTGGCGTCGTCTCCGGCAGTAAGATCCTCGCTCGAGCGGAGCCGATTCCGACGCGCCAGTACTCGAGTGCTGAAAGTCTCCTGGCCGCGGTGTTTCAGCACATCGCCATTCTGCGCGAGCAGCATCCCGAAGTCTGCGCCCTCGGGGCCGGCCTTCCCGGAATCATTGATGGGTTGAATGGCCGGGTGCGGGAGCTATCGAATGTGCCCGGCTGGCAGGATATCCCTCTGGCCGCATTGCTCAGCGACAAGACGGGATTGCCCTCGATTATTGAGAACGACGCGAACGCCATGGCCTATGCGGAATGGCGCTTCGGCGCAGGCCGGGACCGCCCGAACGTGATTTGCATGACGCTCGGGACCGGGGTGGGCGGTGGCTTGATCTTAAACGGAAAGTTGTTTCGTGGGAGCCAGCTCGGCGCCGGCGAGATCGGCCAAATGATCATCGAGCCGCATGGAGTGCCCGGGCGTTACGGGAATTTTGGAGCGTTGGAGAAATATGTGGGCAACCGGCAGATCGCCGAGCGCGCCCAGGGAGCTTACGCTGCGGCCGGAGTTTCCCGCGCGCTCGAAGAACTCACGCCCCTTCTTCTCGAAAAAGCCGCGTTCGCCGGCGACCAGATTGCCGCCAAGCTCTGGGACGGTATCGGGTTCGAAATCGGCATCATGCTCACCAATATTGCCTGGCTGCTGAATCCGGATCGGATTGTTATTGGCGGGGGCGTGGCAAAAGCCGGTCCACTGCTCTTTGAGCCGATCAGACGCACGATTCGCGAGCGGACTTCCGGGGTCTATCACGAGCATCTGGAGGTAGTCCCCGCCGAATTAGGCAACGATGGGGGCATCATCGGCAGTGCCGCGCTGGCCCTGGACGGCACGGAGCATTCCCCGCCTTAATCGGCGCCCCGACCCGCCGAATGTGACTTTTGGGAAAAAAGCACGTTTTCGCGGGTAAAACGGCAAAAATAGACTTGTCATTGGGTCCGCAAATCGCTTCTATGCGTCCCGGCATGAACATTCGTAAATTCGCGACGATCACGGTCTTGGTTCTCAGTTCCTTTGCGGCGACAAATGTTGCCCCGACCAAGGCGGAGCTCGAGTCGATGTACGACAAGGCCTTTCGCGAATTCAACGCCAACAATTTTCCCCAGGCGCTGAAGGAGCTCGATGCGATCGACGCGCGCCAGCCTGATCTCGCTGAATCGCAAAACTTGCGCGGTGTCATCCTGATGCGGTCGGCCCAGTATGACCAAGCCGAGGTGGCGTTGCAGAAAGCCCTCGCAACCGATCCGAAATTCTGGAACGCGCGCTTCAACCTGGCGGAAATCCCGTTCCTCCGAAAAGACTGGGCCGAAGCTCGGAAGCGCTTTGACGCTCTGCTCCAGGGCAACGCCGCAGAGTTGCAGGGCGACGCCGCCCAACTGATCCAATACAAAATCCTGTTGACCTATCTCCTCCAGGGCAACGAGAACATGGTCGATTCCATTCTCGCCAAGTTTGAACTTTCGCCTGATACGCCGGCTGCGAATTACTCCAACGCCGCCATCGCCCTTCAACATAAGAACGAAAAAGAGGCGAAAGATCTCCTGGCCACCGCGGAGAAGAATTTCTCGCCCCAGCTCAACAAACTTTTCGCCGAATCGCTCTATGAAGTGGGCTGGCTCCAGAAGCCCATTGGGCAAACGCGGGCGGCCCTCGAGCTGACTTCCGCAGCGGACCGGGCCGCGAAGGCCAAGGAACTCGCGACTGAAAAGTACGAACAGGCCGAACAAGCTTTTCAGCAACGCGATTTGACGGCAGCTCGCCGGCTGGTGGACGAGGCCGATGCGGCCAATCCGAATCAAGCGACAACGATCAACCTGCGCGGTGAAATTCTGCTCGCACAGAAGGATTTCGATGGCGCGGAGGCGGCCTTTAAGCAGGCCGTGAAACTCGACCCGAAACTGGCCGAAGCGCACTACAACATCGCGCAGATCCCTTTTAAGAAAAAGGAATACACGAAGGCGCGCGACCGTTTCGAAGCGCTCTTTGGTGCTACCCCGGCACCCGGCGGTGATAAAAATCAGGCAGCGCAAATCATCAAATTCAAAATCTACCTGACGCTGCTTCTCGAGGGAAAAGACAGCCGCGCGCAGAAGATGATGGAACAGTTCCAGTTCACCGGTGATACGCCGGCCCTCTATTACGCCCAGGCTGCCTGGGAGTTTAAACACAACAACACTGCCAAGGCGAACGACTGGATTGTTTCAGCCCGGAAAATCTACTCTCCGGCTTTGAATTTCGTTTTTGCCGATTCTTTCTACGACCTGGGTTGGCTGCAAAATCAGTCGACGGTTCCTGTCACGGCGTCGACGGAGGTCGCAAAAGTAGAATCAACGCCTTCGATCGAACCCAGCCCAATCGCGGCAGTGGTTGCGTCCAATAAGACGGCCAAGCAGCCTAACGAAGTCGTGACGCAGAAGGCGCCGGAGACGACGAACCTGAACATTCCGCCAGCCACGCAGCCCGTTGTCGCGAAGGATGAAAAGGCCGCGCCCGACTCGTCGCCCAAGGTTGAAACCCCTGTGGTCTCAAATGCGTTGCCGTCGGATACCCGCGCTCCGCTTCCGCGCGAGCCTGAGCAAAACGTCGCCTCCGCCCCGACAACGACGACGGCTACCGATACGCAGCAGAATCCGGTCACCGCCCCAATCGAGAAGGTCACGGCTCCAGCCGAGAAGGTTACGGCGCCTGTTGCTTCAACGCCGGCTACTGTTCTCGCGCCGGCCACCGTTCAGGAATGGTCGCAGCCGTCCGTCAGCGAGCGAATCGATCGGTTTGCCAATTCACGGAACCTTATAGTGGGCGCTCTTCTTTTGGCCGGCACTGTTCTGATCGTGTGGGTGGTTGCCTCAGAACTGCGTCGTCGGGTGAGTGTTCCGGTTTATCGTTCGCCCGCACCGGCCATGGGGCCGCGTTTTGACGCGGTCGAAGCAGAGCCGGTGGCAGAGAAAACGGTTACTTCGAGCAAACTGGCCGGCGGACCACCGCAGGTTTCACTCCAGCTTAAGGCGTCCGAGCCGTCGGTGCGGCGCGCCGCTGTTCCTTTCGGCAAGATGAATCGTCCGTTCGGTGCGGGAGGGATGGTCGCGGCCGGAAACGGAACCGTGGTCGAGAATTTTGTTCCGAAAGAAGTGGCTCCTATTTACGAGCGAGAAAAAATCATTGAGCTGGCCCCAGAGCCCATGACGGAAAGCACGCCAGCACCTTTTGCGACGGCGCACGCTAGCGACCTGCCGCCGGCCGCTGTCTCCGAGGTCCCGGACCTCGCCTCCGCCCCAGAGTGGGAATTTGCCCCCGTCCGAACCGAAACGGCCGCGAGTTATGAAGACTCCGTCCCGGCGGAGCAGGAAACGCCAATGTTTGTCGACGCGCCGGCTGCCTTCGAAACGGTGTCGTTCGAAGCGCCTGCTTCACTTGAAACGCCCGCCGTGTTTGAGGCCCCGACCGCGTTTGAAGCGCCAGCCACCTTTGATACACCCGCAGCCGTTGAAGCGGCTCCAGCCGTCTTTGATGCGCCGGCAGAGTTTGAGGCACCGGCAGCCTTTGATGCGCCCACGGCCTTTGAGGCGCCAGCGGCCTTTGAGGCGCCAGCGGCCTTTGAAGCGCCAGCGGCCTTTGAGGCGCCAGCACCCTTGGAAGCCCCGGTAGTGTTCGAAGCGCCGGCACCAGTCGAAGCTGTGAGCGAGCCGGCTACATTTGAAACTTCCGATTTCGTCGAGTCGGTAGGCGAGCCGATCTTCCTGCCGTCCGAAGTGGTCGCGGAATCGGCCCAACCGGCGGCTGAAAATTTTTCCCCGATGGAAATAGAACCAGTTGCACAAGGTCAACCCATCCCTTATCAAGTTCCCGCGTTTTCAATCGATGCACCCATGGCCGAAATTACTCAGCCCGAGCCGGAATCCTTCCCGCCGCATCTCCCGACAGGGGCGATTGCGGAAGGTGGCGAACTCCGGCACTCGGTCGAGTCCCCTTCTTTCGCGCCCCAGGTTATTTCCACCGAGCCATTAGCTCAGCCAACAACACCAGTCACCATGCCTCAACCGACCCAACCAACACCCGCTCCCGCAATTCGAACTGCTCCAATGACCGGGGGCGCTCCTCAGCCTCAACCAGCCAGCGGCATGCACACCGCCGTTCAGCTCACCTTCTCGTTTGAGATTGCATCAATGCAACTCACTCCGAGCTTCAAGATGGGCGCGCTGCAATTGAAGCCGACCTCGAAAATCGTCACCATGCGCCTTGCTCCCTCGCAGCAGCCGCAACCGGCCATGAATCTCCAAGTCACGTTCGAGATCGCCACCGTGCAGCTCGCGGGGAATTCAATTGGCATGATCCGTCTGAGCCCATCCCAACAGCAACGTCCGAGTGTGATCAGTTCGCCCTCCTTCAATGTGGCGGGCCTGCAACTCTTGTCCGGCGCGGACAACGGAGCGGTCCAGATCACTCCGTCGCAGCAGGGACAGGCGTCCGTTCACGTCACAGGGCGTTTCCAGATCGCGACCGTCGAGTTCTCGCCTTCGTTTGAGATCGCTTCGATTGTTTTGAATGCGACGTCGAAGAATGTCTCCGTGCAGTTGCCGGGCGCGGGTCCAAGCGCCGTCGAAGGCGCTCCGGTGTTCGACATCACAAATGTCCAGCTGGCCGGAAATGGCGAGATCGGAATCATGCAGCTCAGCGCGCAGGGCGCGGCTCCGAAGCCGGCCTAAACCGCCTTTCAGTTTGTCCAAGCGAACGAGGAGGCCATGTGCCTCCTCGTTTTGCGTACAGCTTCAAGGAGCGGGTTTGAAACCGCCGCTCCTTGATTACCTCTTCGCAAATCGGCCGCGATTAAGCGATCGCAGCTGCGCCGGAAGGAATTCGCCGTCGCGCCGGATGAGTTTGCCGTCGAAGTAAACCTCGCCACCCCCGTAATCGGGTCTTTGGATATTGACCATGTCCCAATGGACCTGGCTGCGGTTACCGTTATCGGCATCTTCATACGCCTGGCCGGGCGTAAAATGGAACGAGCCCGCGATCTTTTCGTCGAAGAGGATGTCGCGCATCGGATGCAGGACGTAGGGGTTAAATCCGAGAGAGAATTCACCGATGAAGCGCGCCCCTGGATCCGAGTCGAGAATTTTGTTTAGTTTCTCGGTTTGGTTGCTCGTGGCCTTCACGACCTTTCCATCGCTGAATTCAAGGCGGATATTATCGAATCCGATGCCCTGGTAAATCGTGGGCGCATTGAAGAGGACGTGGCCTTGCACGGAATCCTTGACCGGGCAGCTGAAGACTTCGCCGTCCGGAATATTGCGATCGCCGCCGCAGATCACCGCGCCGATGCCCTTGATGCTGAAGCGCAAATCGGTCCCGGGACCTTTGATCTCGACGCGATCTGTCTTGTCCATGAGCTTCTTCAGCGCCTTCATGCCCGGCTGCAATTTGCCGTAGTCGAGGGTGCAGACGTCAAAATAGAAATCTTCGAATGCTTCCGAGCTCATGCTGGCGAGCTGGGCCATCGAGGGGGTGGGCCATCTCAGCACCACCCATTTTGTCTTTTGGACTCGCCAGTCGATCACGGGACGCATCTTCTTCGCCACCAATTTCATTTGTGGCGGCGGCACGTCTGATAACTCCGTGATGTTGTTGCTGCCGCGAATCGCGATGTAGGCGTCCATCTTTTTCATTCGCGCCAGTTCGTGGATCGCCGTCAGGTTCAGTTGCCGCTCGGTAGCATTGAGCGCGAGTTCCCGATTGACCCGCGCATGCTGAATTTGCGCGAAAGGAATTGCGCCCACCTTTCGCGCGGCGCGCACGAGCGCGACGGTCATTTCGTCCGGCACGTCAAAGGTTTCGATCAGGACGGTCTCGTTCCGCTTCAATCTCGTTGAATATTCGACGAGAACTTTCGCGAGCTTATCAAAGCGTTGGTCATGCATAGGGCGTAATCATCCCACCGGCGATGCCGGATGCAAACGCCGCGCTCTCTACTGTCGGAGCAATTTCGCACCGAAGGCGCCATCGAAGCCGTCTCGAAACGGCAGCAACGACACTTGCCCGACCAATTTCAAGAATTGGAATTCCCGGGTGATGGCCGCGACGACTTCTTCATTCTCTTCCGGTTCAATGCTGCAAGTGCTGTAGACCAGGACGCCCCCCGTCTTGAGGAACGGAATTGTCGCGCGCAGAATCCGGGACTGCTCTTCCCGCATTCTTGCAAAATCCTTCGGGTTCAGCCGCCAGCGAAGGTCCACCCGGCGGCGCATCACCCCCGTATTGCTGCACGGTGCGTCGACCAGAATCCGATCGAACGGAGCGGTTGCCGCGATGTCCGCCCCTGGCTCGCCGCTGATCCAGTCCTGTCGCGCGAATCGAACAATATCGACGCCGAGACGTTCCAAATTATCCTGCAGCGTCCTGATTCGGCCTTCATCACGATCACAGGCCACGATAGTGCCCTGATTCTTCATCAACTCGGCGAGGTATCCGGTTTTCCCGCCGGGCGCCGCACAAGCGTCGAGCACATTTTCGCCGGGCTTGGGATCGAGCAGCAGACACACGGCTGCTGTGCTTGGATCCTGGATGTAGCACTGCCCCACCGCGAGGGCGTCGTTCGGAACGCTCTTCAGGCGAACAAAATTCTCAGATTCGGGCATCCGCTCGGCATCGGAGTGCTGCGAAAGAAATTCCGCGACGGAGGTCTTGAGACGGTTGACGCGAGCATAAATCGGGGCCGGACGATTGTTCCACTCGCAGAGAGTTGTGGTATTGTCCGGACCGAAGCTTTTTCTCCAGCGCTCAACCAGGAATCGAGGATGCGAGGTCCTCTCCGTCAGATCCTGCTGGCCTGCTCTTTCCAGGAGTTCGTCTTTCCGGCGCAGGGCGTTGCGCAGGACAGCGTTGACCAGAGGTCGTGTTCTCTCGCTCGCCAGTTTGACAGTCTCGTAAACGCCCGCGTGCTCGGGAGTTTCGAGAAGAAAGAGTTGGTAGAGGCCGAGCCGCAGCAGGTCCCGCGCGTTCTGATCCAGACTCTGAGACCTTAGGGACTCGATCCAGAAATCAAGAAGGCTCAAATTCCGCAGGATCCCGTAGAACAGCTCGGTGGTGAACGCACGGTCCGGCGTCGTGAGATCACTCGAATTCAAGAGGTGCCCGAGGATTGCGTCTGCAAATTGGTTGCCCGTGCGCCATTTCTGGAGGGCGAGAAAAGCGAGGCGGCGTGAACTCGGTTTAGACACTGGGTGGATCGAGCGCTCCGCCGCTCGATGCTAACAAAATGCCGGCGGAGCCGGGACAAACAAACATCGCGCGACGGATCGAGCGATCCACCTAGCCCGGCTTCACGCTCGCGCGTCCGATGGAATGATAATGAAAACCCAGTTTGGCCATCGTCTCGGGATCGAACAGGTTTCGCCCGTCGAACACAATCGGCGTGGTCATATTTTCCTTCACGACGGCGAGATCGACGTTCGCGAATTCCGCCCACTCCGTGGCGATAATCAACGCTTCGGCGCCCTTCACCGTTTCCAGAGCAGACTCCGCGAATTTTGCTCCCGCTATCCCTTCCACCTCGCGCGCCTTTTCCATTCCTTTGGGGTCGTAGACAGTGACGTGCGCGCCCTCTTTTAGCATGTCCGCCACCAGCTCGATCGCGACCGAGGAACGGATATCGTCGGTGTTTGGTTTGAAGGCGAGTCCCCACACCGCGATCTTTTTGTCGCGCAAAACCCAAAGCGCTTCACGGATCGATTTCAAGAACCGAACCTTCTGCTCCGCGTTGATTCGCTGGACTTCTTTCAACAGGTTGAACGGGACGCCCAGTTGCTCGCTGATTGTGATGAACGCGGCGATGTCTTTCGGGAAACAGGACCCACCGTAGCCGATGCCCGCGTTCAGAAAAGTTCGGCCAATCCGGCGGTCCATTCCGATACCGTCCGCGACTTTTTCCACGTCCGCTCCGCTGGCCTCGCAAATCGCCGAGACCGCGTTGATGTAGGAAATCTTCAGAGCGAGGAACGAATTCGCCGCGTGTTTGATCAACTCGGCGCTGTTGATATCGGTCACGAGAATCGGCGCCATGAACGGCTCGTAGACCTTCTTCATGAGGTCGATGGCATGTTCGCTCTGCGCGCCGATCACAATGCGGTCGGGTTTCATCAAGTCGGCCACCGCACAGCCTTCGCGGAGGAATTCCGGATTGCTGACCACGTCGAAGTCCGCGCCGTGCCGGTTGTACCGTTTGATGGACTCGCGCACCTTTTCGCCGGTCTTAACGGGCACCGTGCTTTTGTCCACGATCACGCGGTAACTCGTCAAAACGCCGGCGATCTCCCGCGCTACTTTTTCGATAAAGCTGAGATCGACGCTGCCATCCGGTTGTTGCGGAGTCGGCACGGCGATGAAAACAATTTGCGAGTTCTCGACGCCATCCTGAATGCTGCCGGTAAACCGAAGCCGGCGGGCCGAAACATTTCGGTGAATGACTTCCTCGAGTCCGGGTTCGTAGATGGGCACCTTGCCCGCCTGAAGGGACTCTACTTTTCGTGGATCGTTGTCCACGCAGATGACGTTATGCCCGACATCGGCGAAGCACGCTCCGGTGACGAGGCCGACGTAGCCGGAGCCGATAATGGAAATATCCATGGCGAAAAAGAGTAACGATGCGGCTCAGGTTGAGCGGGAGAAGGAAAACGCGAGGCGCGCAAATTGCAATCGAAATGGCGCCACGTTGCTTATTGCGTTTGATCCGCGCCGGCCGGATCGAAGTTCAAATCGAAGCCGAATTTGGGCAGCGCTTTCAGGGTGAAGGTGAGGAGCACGCCGTATTCCTTCACGCCACCGTTATCGCGGATAATCGCGCCGACCGACGCGACCCAGCTCGTCAGGTCCCGGTAGATTGAATAGCGCTGCTGCTCCAGAATGCCGCTCGTGCCTTCGTATTGTTCCATGATGCCGATACCCCAGTTGTCATTGATTCGATAATAACCGCTCAAGACATAGAGGCTGCTGTTCTCGAAAAACGGATTTTGGTTCAGGTAGCGATGGCCAAAATTGACCTGAAGATTTGCGATCGGCTGGATGCTCACGTTTGTGTTCACTTCCGTGAATCCCTTCTCGAACACGGGGACTTGCGCGGCAATTCCGAAGGAAGCCCACGGCACCGGGGTGAAATTGATCTTGTTAAACAGGTTGGAGTATTGCGTCTTATCGAAAGGGTTATCGAAATTTACATCGATGTAGGTCTCGATATCCATCCAGCTGACGGTGAGATCGTCCCGGCGGGTTTGGAGCCGGTTGCGAACGCCCATCCGTAAGATGGTCCAGTTGTCGATTGAATCGATCGAGGTGAATTGGGGAAAGTCGATTGGATGCAATTGCGTGGAGGGCTCAAAGCGATCGAATTGCAGGATGGTCACAGGGTTTGAGTCCGAGGTCGAAACCCAGGAAAAATTCGCAAATGGCTGGATGACATGGCGCAGACCGTCGAGGCCCAACGCTGTGCTCTGCGCATTTTCCCAGACGCGCGACAGCTTGAAGGAAGTCTCCACTCCGGCGTTTACCGCGGTTCGGAAGGTTTCGCCTCCTTCTTGCATCGGCTGCGAGAGGTCCACTCTCAGGAAATCGGGAATAAACGGATTACCGTCCCCCGGCGTGAGAATTGTGGTTCCGAAATCCCGTGTCTCGCCGTAGTACGTCCCACGAAATCCGACCCGCGGGACCACGGAGAGCCACCCGAAATAGGTATTAGGGTAGAGAAACTGGTGGAAAGAGTCGAAGCGGACGGTGCCGTAATCGTGATTGACGGAATCGCTTTCGAAACTGCGATGCAGATCGGCGATGCCGGTTTCACCTTCATAAAAGATCGGTCCTCCGAAAAGCGGGATTCGGGGCACGTCGAGCACCACCTCGGGCAGCCGCTCGGTTTGTTCGAAGAAATTATTCATTTGGAAGCGGCTCAACGCGGTCAGCGTGTAAGTCGGACGCGATCTCGTGAGCGCGACCACGTTATCCGGCTGCGGATTAATCTGGAACTCGCCTGGATAAAAGTCCTGGAGCAGGAACTCGTCGCTTAGTTTGGTGACATCGACTATTCCATAAAGGTTTTCTGTGAATTCCGTGCGGTCTTGGAGCGAGACGCGATAACGATTCTCCGGGACGCCCATTCGGACCTCCGACGTGCGGTTGATGTCTGGATTTTCATCGCGGAGAAAATAAGTGCGCATCCTCGCCCAGCTCTTCTTGTCTTTCCCGTAGCGCATGTCCGGTTCGAAACCGACGGCCACGCCGCGGCGCGATCGGTAATCCAGCCGAATTTGAGTCTTGATATCGTCCGTGATCGGCATCGAGACCCGGCTGAGAATCGACGGTCCCCACGAGCTCAAATAGGCGGGAGAAACCATGTAACTGAACGAATCGTCCAGCGACTGGTAAAGATAGGGCCACCAAAAGATCGGCACCTTTTTGACGTAGAATGTGACATTCTCGAAAATGACCCGATCGCCTTCATAAATTCGAAGGGTCTTGGCCTGCAAACGAAAATCCGGATTCGACGAATCGTGCGTGGTGAAAGTCCCTTTTGAGACAAGAAAAGCGCCTTCGGAGATCGTGGTGACTTTTTCCCCTCCGACCAGGTAGGGGTTCTTGTCCGTTCGCATCTCCACGGCCTGAATCTTCTTGGTGTCGATATTGTAAATCGCGCGCTCCCCGACGAAGAGACCGGTGGCGCGATAGATTCGGACGTGGCCCTCGGCCAATACTTCGCGCGTCTTGGGGTTATACTGGACGGAATCGGCGTAGATGTCGCTGTCGCCGGAGTGGATGACGACATTGCCATGAGCTGTCGCGAGCCCGTCCTTGTAATTGGTATCGCCCGTCGCCGTGATCTCGATCGGCTGCTTTTGCGGCGTCAGCTCTGCCCGGACCAGCGTGGCTGCGCAAAGAAGGCCAAAAACAGGCAAAAGCAGCTTACGCATGGCGGATTTCGAAGCTACCGGAGCCCGAGGCTGTTGCAAAGGCAAAAGCAGGGTAAACGCAAGGTAAACGCCCGTTGAGACCCATTCAAAACAAAGGTGGCTGCTGCGAATGTCAGTTCCTCGCAATCCGGAGGCCGGCCACCTGCTGGTTCAACCCACAAACCGAGATAACGGCGCGCTCCAGTTTCCCGTTCGCGGGTTCCGTCGAGAGACGCGCTCCGCGTTCTCCCGCCAGAGATGTGGCCGGAGGCACGACTTGGGTGAGAAGCGATTGCGCCCCGCAGATGGTCTGCCAGAAACTGCTCGCGCCCACGCTTTCGCCCAGGACACCTTTCACCGCGTAGACCTTCGCTCCCGGGCAACTTTGCAACACAGCGGCGCGCTCCGCCGCGTCAATGAACGTTCCGTTTGCGCTGGCGACGACCAGATCTATCTCGCCTTCACAAAGCTCTGCGAAGACGTTCTTCACGGCCTCGCCCGTCTCACTTTGTTTGCGGAAATTTGTGCCGCCCGCGATCTTTTGGAGCTGAACGGAGCCATTCCGGTCGAGTAAGAGAGCGCCGGCTCCTTCGCTCAGGATTGTTCCTCGCGGCGGGTGCTCGAACGGTTCGATCGGTGGCGTCGAACGCAGGAGCCGCCATTTTCGGTAAGCGTCGCAGAGCAGCCAATCGGCTTCCTCGGCGCCCACCACGAGACAGCGGTCGAGCGTTTCGCTCTCCATGAGGTCTTCCGCCATTTTCAACGCCAAAACTCCCACCGCGCCATCGCCGACGAGAGTGTAGCTGGCCCCGGTGATTCCAAGAATGGCAGCCAGGTGGCTGGCTGGCGCATTGAAAACCGTTTCGGGGAAGAGAAGGGGACTGGCAGCCTGGGCGCCCGATTCTACGATCTCGTGGTAAAACCGGCGGGTGTAAATGACTCCGCCATTAGAGACCGCGAAGATCAACGCCGTCCGGGCCGCGGTCTCCGCGTCGAGGGTCAGTTTCGCGTCTTCCAGAGCGGCCAGGCCTGCCACAGCGGCGAATCTTGAAATCGCACTGGACCGACGCAGGCGCGGATGGGCCGGTGCCCGTGCAATCGCTTCGGCCGGGACGGGGAAGACGGGGTAGGCGTGCGCCTGTGGGCTTGAGATGGATTGGACAGATGCTGTTTCACGATTCAGCAAACGATCCCAGACGCCGCCGAGATCGCTTCCGAGCGGTGTCACCCAGCCCATGCCCGTAATTCCCAGGCTCATGCTTCGAGCGCCCGAATTATCACGGAGGCGTTGGTGCCTCCGAAGCCGAAGGAATTCGATAAAACTGTGCGAACTTTTCCGGGTTGAGAGCTGTTTGCGACGATGTTTAGATCCACCCCTGCGTCTCCTCCTCGAAAATTGATGTTGGGAGGTAGAAATTCATTCTGGAGCGCGAGGAGGCTGATGACCGCCTCGATCGCCCCGGCCGCGCCGAGCGAGTGACCCATCATTCCCTTGGTTGAACTCACCGCAACATCGTCGAAGAGCTCGGCAATAGCTTTGCCTTCCGACGCATCATTGAATGGCGTAGCCGTCCCGTGCGCATTGATGTAATCGATTTCGCGCGCGGCTATTCCTGCGCTCTGCAAGGCGCCTTCCATCGCCTGGCGCGGCCCAATCCCGGATGGATTAGGCTGGGTGAGGTGGTGATTGTCGGTCGAGATGCCGTATCCGATAATCTCTGCCACGATTTTCGCGCCGCGGGCTCGCGCGGAATCCAAATTTTCCAGAAGCAGGATCGCCGCCCCTTCGCCCAGAACCAATCCGGTGCGCTCGCGATCGAACGGCCGGCATCGGTCCGCCGTCGAGGCCTGGAGTGAATCGAATCCGACAAAAACCAGCTCGGAGAGCGCGTCGTACCCGCCGGTGAGGAGGCGCTCGTAGCGGCCAGATCGGATGCAATCGAACGCATGGCCAATGGCGTTGGTGCCCGAGGCGCAGGCATTGGCGATGACCTGGCAGGGCGCCGTCAGGCCGAATGCTTCCTGCGCGTCCACCACGGGCTTTTGCGGCGTGTAATTGGCTATCAGCGAAGGCGCGCGACGCCTGGAGATCCGCCCCCCTTTTAACCCGCGATAATATTCCTCGCCAAAAGTCATCCCGCCGCTGGTCGTGCCCACGATACTGAGTTCCGGCTGGAAGCCGGGCGCTTGGGTGAGCGCTTCTCCCAACGCGAGAATCATCATTTGGGCGACTCGATGCAGCCGCTCTGGACGGGGTCGGGACCCGCCAGCGCCAGTGAGGCGGTCGTCCGCCACCTGCCCGGCGGTCTTGCACCGGCAATGCTCCACAGGGAAGCGGGTCACAGGTGAAACGCAGTCCTTCCCTTCGCGCAAAGCAGTGAGCGTCTCGGCCAAACCGAAGCCGAGCGGGCTGACAATGCCCGCTGCGACAACGGCCACGCGGGCGCCTTTAGGTCGATGATTTACACTAGGAATTTCGGGCATTTCTCAGGAGCGGCGCACGCCCTCGATTCTATTTGCTTTCACGGGCAAAAGCCTCTACTAATCACGCCGAAAAGAAAACGGAAGCTCGGTGCGTTGGTAGATTGTCAGTTGAGTTGTTCAGTGGCGATTTGAAATCCGATAAGCGGGAACAGTGACCAGGCGGCGTTTTCCACAGTAAACTCAGATGGGAACTAAATTATACGTAGGAAATCTTTCCTTCAACACGACCGAAACAGATCTGCAGGATCTTTTCGCTCAGGCGGGACCAGTCCAAGAGGTCACGTTGATGCAGGATAAGTTCACCGGCAAGTCGCGCGGCTTCGCCTTTGTCACGATGACAACGGAAGCAGACGCCCAAAAGGCAATCACCGAGTTCAATGGCAAGACGGTCGAAGGCCGTCCCCTGACCGTGAACGAAGCGCGCCCCCGTGAGGCTCGCCCGCCAGGTGGCGGACGCAGCGGCGGCTATGGCGGCGGCGGTGGTGGCTATGGCGGCGGCGGTGGTGGCGGCGGCTACGGCGGTGGTGGCGGCGGCTACGGTGGTGGTGGCGGCAGCGGGGGCGGACGTCGCGACAGCGGCGGAGGCAACCGGCGCGGCCGCTAAGCGCGGCCCTTCAGCCCACTTGATTCTGGCAGGGTGCGTCGCATTGCTTCAATGCGTGCCGCCCTGGCGGGTTTTGGGTGGTTTGACACCAATTTCATGGCCGGATGACGATTCCGGCAGCCCGTCCTTGGGATGAAGTTTTCCCATAAGATCGCGAAGCTCGCGCAGCCGCTGATGTATCGGCGGGCCTGGCGCAGAGCCGAGCGGCTCATTCATCCTGTCCCGCTCGAGCCGATCTACGCGCGGATAGACCAGGGAAAACTGGCCCCGATCCAGGCGGCCTACGCCTCGTCCCACGAGCACTACGCGAAATACGCCGATGTCCGGCGCTGGCTGCGGCTGAACATCGTTCGCGCGCAGGACTTGAAGCTGCACCGGTGCGTGCGAAAGTCGGTGCTCGACCTCGGCTGCGGCGGCGGTTTCTTCCTCTTCGTCGTCCAGCAATTGGGCCACTCCAGTTTGGGCCTGGATATCGACGAGTTCCCTCTCTTCACGGAACTGCTCGATCTCTTTCACGCCGAACGCCGCGTCTGGACGATCCGGCCTGGCGAGCCTTTGCCAGATCTCGGGCGGAAGTTTGATTTGGTCACGGCGTTTTCAATCGATTTCAACCGCGAAAGCAAACGCGATTGGTGGTGGGGACCGGCGGAATGGGCCTTTTTCTTGGACGATCTCAAACGCCATCTAAACCCGGGCGGCCGCATCTTCCTGGGAATGAATCCGCGGAACGATGGCGAGTATTACACCCCTGAGCTGCGCGAATTTTTCCTGAGCCGGGGCGCATCCGTCGAAAGAGAAAATATTTTATTTCCGCCCGTTTGATCGCGGCCTGGCGGATGCCGCGGCGTGGCGGAAAAAAAGTGGAATTGCCACGGCTGGAAGACCGGCGCGGTGCGAAGTAGGTGGTGAAGAAACCAATCTGAAAGGGAACGAATCGCCATGCCTGAAGAAAATCAAACATCGAGTTCATCGCCTGACACGTCGGGTTCATCGTCCGAAAACATCGAGATTCCGCCCATTTCCAAGCAAGCCGCGGGAGCCGCCGCCGGGGCTGTCGTTGGCAGCATAGCGGGCCCAGTCGGTGCCGTGGTTGGGGGCGTGCTCGGAGCAATGGCAGGGCGGGCTGCGGCCTCCCGCTCAGCTGCGCCGGCAGCCAAAAAAGCGGTCAAAAAAGTGGCCGCAAAGGTAAAAGCCGTTGCGAAACCGCGCGCCAAGAAGCCCGCGGCAGCGGCGAAGAGACGGGTGAAAAGCAGCAAGAGCGCCGCGAAGAAGAGCGGAAAGACGGCGAAAGCGAAGGCTTCCTCCAGCAAGCGCAAACCAGCGCGGAGCGCGAAAGCGAAGAAAGCGCCGAAGGCCAAGAGGAAGCCAAAGAGTAAGGCGAAACCCAAAGCAAAAGGTAAGAAGCCGAGCCGCAAGGCGGCCAGTAAGAAGCGCCGTTAAGGCCCGTTCGAATTCCGGTGCGTCCGGCAACGGCGCCATGTTAGGGTCGCCGGATGGGAGAGCGCCCGGCTGACGATCTGCGTAGCGCCGAGTCCGATGTCGCGGCGCACAGTGCCGTCTTTAAGAAGGAGCTTGGGCTGCGCGATCTCGCGCTCACTCAGATCCTTTTCATCATCGGATTGTCCTGGGTGGGTGCAGCAGGAAAGCTCGGCCCGGCTCATGTCGTTTTTTGGCTGCTCGCGATCGCGTTTTTCTATTTTCCCTCGGCCGCTGTCGTTATCTACCTAAACGGGCTGATGCCGCTGGAGGGCGGGCTTTACCAATGGGCGAAGCTCGGGTTTAGCGAGGCTGCCGGCTTCATGGTCGCCTGGAATCTCTGGCTCTACGTCATCACGAATACGTCGGAGATAGGTCTGCAACTCACGACCAATCTCGCCTACGCGATCGGCCCCTCGGGCGAATGGATCTCATCGAATAAATGGATGATCACCGGCAGCAGCCTGTTTGTCATCGCGCTTCTGGTCGTTGTCTCAACGATCGGACTCGGTGTCGGCAAATGGGTCCACAATGTCGGCGGCATCATCATGTTGACGATTTTCGCCGCTTTGCTCGCGCTCCCGTTTGTCCACGTCGCGCGAGGCGACCTGAAGGAATATCATCCGCTGGCGACAGCGATGCCGGTTTTTTCGCTCTTCAGCCTCAATATTCTCGGCAAGCTGGGCTTTGGGGCACTGGGCGGATTCGAATACGTCGCGATTCTCGCCGGCGAATGCCGCAGCCCCGCGCGCACGATTGGACGTTCGGTCATGGTGGCCGCTCCGCTCATCGCCATCATGTTCATTTTCGGCACGAGCTCGGTTCTCGCTTTCGTGCACCCGGATCAAATCGATTTAATCGCGCCAATTCCACAGGTCTTGAGCCTGGGGTTCCGGACTTTTGGCGTGGCCGCAATCGTGGTTCCAATCGCCCTGGCGCTCTTGATCGTCCTGCGGATTGCGCAGGCCAGCGTAAATTTCACCGGCCTGACGAGACTGCCGATGGTGGCGGGATGGGATCATCTCATGCCGCGCTGGTTCACGAAGCTCCATCCGCGTTTCAAGACACCGGTGAACTCGATCCTGTTCGTGGGTGTGGTCACGGTGGTGCTCGGTTCGCTCAGCCTCATCGGAGTCGGCCAACAGGAATCGTTTCAGCTTCTCTTTAACGCCGGCGGAATTTTCTACGCGTTGACGTATCTCGTCATGTTTGCCCTTCCGCTTTTCGGGTTGCGCGCGCTCAAGCCAGCGCCTCCCTGGTGGCTCCGCATCGCCGCGGCGTCCGGGTTTCTGATGACGCTGCTTTACGTTTCGCTCTCGGTTTTCCCGATCATCACCGTGAAGAACGATTTCGCCTTCACGTTCAAGATCACGGCGGTGATTGTCGCGGCTAACATCGTTGGGGCGGGGATTTTTGTCGCTGCCCGTGCGAAACGGCGGCGGGCCGAATGAGACGGCGGTGGTGTTGAAGTGGGCAGGACTGGATTCGAACCAGTGAAGGCGTAAGCCAGCGGATTTACAGTCCGCCCCGTTTGGCCACTTCGGTACCTACCCGTTCGCGCGAGCGTTGATATAGGCTTGGCTGCCCTGGGTCGCAAGTCTTTTGCCCCGGAGCCAGCGGCGCAAAGTGAGTCCGACGGTCTCTGCGGCTTCGCCGCCTCAAGGAGCGGCGGTTTGCAACCGCCGTTTTTAGGCCGGCGGTTTCAAACCGCCGCTCCTTGCGCAAAAAACTCCGCGATCGATTCGACGACGTAGCGCTGGGCTTCGCGCGATAATTCCGGATAAATCGGGAGGGCCATCGTTTCGCGCGCGGCCCGTTCGGTTTCGGGGAAATCGCCGGCCTGGTGGCCGAGGTAGGCAAAGCACTTTTGCTCGTGCAGTCCGAGCGGGTAATAGATGGCCGTCCCGACTTCTTTCCGCGTCAAATGCTCGCGGAGCGCATCCCGCCGCGAAGTGCGAATCGCGTATTGATGATAGATGTGGTGGTTGGTCAGGCCACGATCCCGGTACGGTTCCGGAGGAAGTGAAAGTTGACCCATCAGGTCAAGCCGCCTGAATTCCTCGCCGTAAAAATCCGCTACGCCGCGTCGAGCGGCGGACCAGCGGTCGAGATAGGGCAACTTCACCGCCAGAATGGCCGCCTGCATCTCATCCAGCCGGAAATTCCCCCCGATAAAATTATGAAAATAGCGCTGTTCCATCCCATGTTGCCGACAGAGGCGAAGACGCTCCGCGAAGGCGTCATCGCGGCATATCACCATCCCGGCGTCGCCCGCCGCGCCCAGGTTCTTCGTGGGGTAAAAACTGAAATACCCGACTTCGCCCATGGTGCCCGCTTTTGCCGTGGCGCCGCGGAATGGATATTCCGCGCCGATGGCCTGGGCCGCGTCTTCGATCACGTCCAATTGGAAGCGTTCCGAAATTTCGTGGATGGCGTTCATCTCGCAGCAGAGGCCGAAGAGATGCACGGGAACAATGGCGCGCACGATCTTGCCCCGCGGCTCGCGCAAGAATCCGTCTTCCCCCCGGCGGCACTTCTCCGTGAGATACCGCTCCAGCGCCGCCGGCGAGATATTGTAGGTCTCGGGATCGATATCGACGAAGAGCGGCGTGGCGCCGACTCGCGCGATGCAGCCGGCCGTGGCAAAAAACGAATAGGCGCTGGTGATAACGGCGTCCTCGGATCCGATCTCCAGGGCCATCAGGATGGCCAGAAGCGCATCGGTGCCGGAAGACACCCCGATGGCATTGGGCGCTCCGCAGTAGTCGCGGATGGCCTTTTCGAAAGCCGCTCCTTTCGGCCCTAGAATAAAGATCTGGCTGGCGAGAACTTCGTCGAGCTGCGCGCGAATCGGCTCAGCGAGCGCGCGGTACTGTTCGCTGAGATCGAGCAAGGGCACGCGCATGGCTGGGAAAGGATGGCAGCTTCGCCCGGGCCTTCAATGGGAAGTTTGACGCCTTTCAGCCCCGTTGACCTCAGAGGACGAGTAAGTTACCATCTGAGCCATGGCATTGCTTCGCGGCCTTTTCTGGTTTGTTCTATTTGCGTTTTTCACCTTCTGCTTCGTCGTGCTCTTCGAGTACGGCACGCACGACTTTGTGAGTGGATTCCAGACGGAATTTGAACACGCGAAGACGTATGTGATGGAAGCCAGCAAGCCTACGCCCAAACCGAAGAAGTAGTGGGGGCGGGGCCTTTGTGGCCCGACAAGAACGCGTCGGAGAACGACCGGGGCACACAGCCCTTCCCACAATCTTATTCGATGAATTCGACCGCCGGCGCTTTTTCGAGGTAGCCGCGGCGGTCCGCCATCTGCAGAAATTCGCGGACGGCTCTGCGTCCGGTGGGGCCGTAGTCCCGGGTGTAGTCGTTCACGTACATGCCGATGAACTTTCCCGCGAGGTTTGCATCCATGTCCCGCGCGTACGGCATTGAATGCTGCACGGCCGCATCTCGATGCGCCAGGCCGTAATCGATGCTCTCGCGCATGATCTCCAGCAAATCGCGCTGCACCGCCGGCGCGATGTCCTTGCGCAAAACGTTACCGCCCAGCGGCAAAGGCAGACCGGTCTCGTGTTTCCACCATTCGCCCAAATCGAGGATCTTCATGAAGCCCGATTGGCTATAGGTGAGCTGACCCTCATGAATGATCAGGCCCGCCGCTGCCGCCCCGCTTTTCACGGTCTGGAAGATTTGATCGAATGGAACAACGATGTGATCGAAGCCGCCGAGATAGAGCTGCAGCGCGAGGTAGGCGCTCGTCATTTTCCCCGGAATGGCGATCGTTCGACCTCGCAGCCAGGAGCGAATTTCTTTCTCCGATGCATCGGGGCCAAGCCCTTCCCGGTTAGCGGCGACCACCATTGGGCCATAGCCGTCACCCATGCTCGCGCCACAGGGCAGGAGCGCATACCGGTCGCTGACATACGCAAAAGCGTGAATCGAAATCGCGGAGATGTGCAGCTCGCCGCGGAGCGCGCGCTCATTCAGTGTCTGGATATCCTCGAGCCGATGCTCGAAGCGGTAGCCACGCAGATCGATCTTGTTTTCCGCCATCGCATAAAACATGAAGGCGTCGTCCGGATCGGGAGAATGGCCCAGAGTGAAAACAGGCTCATCTTTGGCAGGCATCGACGGCAGGCTACCTGACGATCTCGCGTGCGCAACGCTTTCCCGGGAAGGAAATGCGCACGCTCTGTGTTTGCGTGATGACATGCGTTCCGATAACCTGCCGGTGCATGGCAAAATCAGCACTTGGCAAAGGTCTTAGCGCGCTGATTAGCAATCGGCCCCCAACCGTTCGGCTCGAGGCCGAACCCGGCGAGAAAGTCCACCAGGTCGGCCTGGCGCACATCGTTCCGAGTCCGTTGCAGCCGCGAAAGGAATTTGCGCGGGACGCCTTGAACGAGCTGGTCGAGTCGATTCGACAACATGGAATCATTCAGCCGTTAGTCGTGCGCGAGGTTGATGGCCGGCACGAATTGATCGCCGGAGAGCGCCGATGGCGGGCGGCGCAGGAAGCGGGGCTGGCCCAAGTGCCGGTGATCATCCGCATCGCCACCGATCTTGAGGTCTTGGAAATCTCGTTGATCGAGAATTTGCAGCGCGCCGATCTCAATCCCATTGAGGAAGCGCAGGCGTATGCCCGGCTGGCGAACGAATTTGAGATGCGCCAGGAAGACATCGCGCAGAAAGTTGGCCGGAGCCGGGCGGCCGTCGCCAATTCAATGCGGCTGCTCGATTTGCATCAGCAAGTGCAAGCGTGGCTGACGCAAGGCCTGCTTTCCGTGGGCCACGCGAAAGTCCTGCTGGCCTTGAAGGAACAGGAGGAACAGTTGCTGGTGGCGGAGACAATTTTGCGTCGCAGCGCCACCGTGCGCGCGGCCGAACGCCTCGTGGCGCGGCAGCTCGGAACCACCCGGCCCCGGCGCCGACGGCAGACTGGCACGGCGACGGTCACCTCCGCCACGATCGACGATCTGCAAAGCCGATTGCAGGAACACCTCGGAACGCGGGTGACCCTGCACCACGGTGAGAAGCGGGGACGCATCGAAATCGAATATTACGGCAACGACGACCTGCAACGCGTTCTGGCCGCGCTCGGTTTGGCCGCGAGCGAGACGTAACATGGTAGTCTCCGGTGGATCGTGCGCTTCGCGCGCGATGCTAATAGTCACGGTCTGGCTCGGCTTTCTGACTGCTTGTGATCGAGGGCCTTCCCAGCCGCCGGCCGACCTGACCAGGAAAATCTGGAAGGAATTCTCCGGCCAGAACGCCCTTGCGCACGTTCAAACCATGGTCGATTTCGGCCCTCGGCCACCGGGGACGCCAGCAATCGAAAAGACGAGAGACTATCTCGTGAAACAGCTCGAACTCTTCGGCTGGAAGGTCACGCGCCAACCTTTCACGAACGCCACGCCCGGCGGAAAAATAGATTTCGTAAATCTGATTGCCACATATGGCGGAAAGGATGTGGCGCCTTCGTTTCTCGTCTGCTCGCATTACGACACCAAGACATTCGAGACTGCAAGATTCGTGGGCGCGAACGACGGAGGCTCAAGTACGGGCGCGCTCCTCGAACTGGCTCGGGTTCTTGCCCTGCGTCCGGATCTGGCCCGAAAAGCGGAGCTCGTTTTTTTCGACGGCGAGGAGGCGTACGAAGCTTTTTCCGAAACCGACGGGCTTTACGGAAGCCGTTATTTCGCCAAGCAGTTGGCCGCCGAGAACAAGATAAAACAATTCCGGGGTGGCGTCCTACTCGACATGGTTGGCGATCGCTCGTTGACCATCACGCTTCCTCCGGATTCGCCGGCGGAGATGGTGCGCGACATTTTTGCTTCGGCGGAAGCATTGAATTTGCGAAAGTATTTCACCTATTTCGACCGTGACATATTGGATGATCACACCCCCTTGAATGAGGTCGGCATTCCTACAATTGACTTGATCGACTTCGATTTCCCGGCCTGGCACACGCCCGAAGACACAATCGACAAGCTGAGCGCGGAAAGCCTTCAAACGGTCGGCGCGGTTGTGTCCTATTACTTATCTGAGATGGCGCTGAAATAATGAGCAAGCTCCGCTTGTTTTGTTTGATCGCGGCCGCCGCTTTCTCCGGGGTCTATTGCAGCGAGTTGCTTTGCCGCTCGATCGCTTTTCGTGATGCCGCCGGGCGTCTCGCTGGCCGTGGTCGCCTGATTGCGCTGGCGGACCGCACCGGCGTTTATGAGAAGGATCAGGATGACGCAGATTTTTCCACGGCGTCCGACCTGGTTGCCAGGGAGAACGTTCGCCGTGTGAGCCGGAATGAGGCGGCGGATCCGGTGAGAGTCGAGAGAGAAATATCTTTGCTGCGCGCGCAGTTTGACAATGAAGGCGTGTTTCTCCATCGAGCGCGCTCGGACGGTTTTTCCATTTCATCCTTGCGCGGGAGAATCGCGGAGCAAGATCGCTCGCTCCAATGGCTCGAGAAGCAGATCAACGCCGAGACCAGGGTGACAGAAAGCGAGTGCCGGAATTTTTACGAGACGCATCGTGCGCTCTTTACCCAACCGGTCCGGTTCCGGGCCCGGCATCTCTTTCTGGCCGCCCCGGCCGAGACGCCGCCTGAAGTCGTCCAAACCAAACGAGAAATGATTGATGCGCTGGGCGCTCGCCTGTCGCGTGGGGAAAGCCTGGCGCAGCTCGCCGCGGAAGCGTCGGAGGATGAAGCCACGAAATCGCGCGGAGGCGACCTCGGCTTTTTTTCCCCGGCGCGAATGCCTTCCGAATTTGTCGAGGAACTCGAAAAGCTGGCCACGGGCCGGGCGAGCGCTCCGTTTCGCTCGCACTTGGGTTTCCACATCGTCGAGGCGACCGAGGTCAAACCGGCGCGCACCCTCAGTTTCGACGATGCCCGGGCGGAGATAGCGCTGGCTCTGGCCAACGAAAGACGCGCCTTGATTGCGCGACGCCTTGCTGACATGCTCGGCACTGCTACGTACGCCCGTTCCGACTGATAACTGTCAGCCGGGGAAGTTCGGCATTGCGTCACTGCTGGTTTGCCCTGATTTTCAGCGGTTGCCGGCAAAAGGAGTCGAGCGGGGAACTAACTTGGAATGTCAATTCGCACACGAAAAAATGTTGGGGTGATCGGCCTCGGGATCATCGGCCAGAGAGTGGCCGAGAATCTGCGGGAACGTGGCTTTCATGTCTTCGTTTGGAACCGGACTCCGCGAGCCGTTCCCAATTTCGTGGGATCGCCGGCGGAAGTCGCCGAGCTCTGCGATTTCATCCAGATTTTTGTCTCCGATGATGAAGCGTTGCTCCAGACGGCGCAGCGGATTACGCGGGATTTAACCGCGAACCACGTCGTCATGGCGCATTGCACGGTCTCGCCGGACACGATGCGGGCCGCGGCCGAAATCGTGGAAAAACGCGGCGCCCGTTTTCTGGATGCGCCCTTTACCGGGAGCAAGGTTGCGGCGGAAAAAGGCCAGCTTGTTTATTATGTCGGGGGCGATGAAGCGGCCTTGCGGCTGGCGCGCCCGATTCTTGAAGCGAGCAGTAAGGAAATTCTCGAGGTCGGCAAGGTGGGCGACGCGACCACAATCAAGGTTGCGACGAACATGGTGACGGCGGCCAGCGTGCAGGGAGCGGCCGAAGCGCTCGCTCTCATCGCCAAATCGGGTTTGTCGGTGGAGAAATTTGCGGATGCGATGCGCAACAATGGAAGCAACTCCTCCACTCTCGATATGAAGTTACCGATGATGATGGAAGGCAATTTCGAGCCCCACTTTTCGGTGAAGCACATGTTGAAGGACGTCGTGATTGCGACGCGTCTGGCTCGCGCCTTTGGGATGGAGTTCGGCGCCACCGATGCTTCGCGGCACGGGTTGACCGAGGAGATGCGACAAGGGCGGGGGGACGATGACTATTCTTCGCTTTTCCGGCAATACTTTCCGGCAGGACGCTCGCTCCAGAGCGATCAGCAAGTTTCGAACGGCGAGGACGACCAACCAAGGTTCGCCGGGCTTGAGGAAGTAAAGGGGGCCGAGCAAGTTGCAGCGGCGGCGGTGACGGCGCCTGACGCACCGGTGACGACCGAGATCAGAATTGAAAAGGAACCCGTCGTAGTAACTCTGGCGCCTGATGAAACCGCGGAGGGAGCCTTGCGAGAAGCAGCGGCTCCTGTCATGACGACAGTGGCAGAATCGGACGCTCCTCCAACCGCTTCTCCCGAGTCGGTTGAGAAGGAAGCTCCGATCGAAGAGCCTCGCGGAATGTGGGGTGGCTTTTGGCGGCGACGGACGGACGAGTGAGCTCCCCGAAGCGTCCCTCATGACGCAATTTCTTCATCCCGAGCGGGGCGCATTCTTTGACCTCTCGCCGCGCGTAAAGCTGCGTCTTTCCGGAGCGGATGCCTTTCGCTTCCTCAACGGTCAAATCAGCAACGACCTGCGAAAAGCCGCCCCGGATTTCGCCATCCAAGCCTCCGTCTTGAGCGCCAAAGGAAAAGTGAACGCGAATGTTTTCATTTCCGCGGAAACCGATTCTTTCCTGCTGGATGCTGATGCGGAAGTGCGGGAGGAGCTGCCGGCTCGACTCGAGCGATACATTATCGCCGACGATGTCCAAATCGAGGACGTCACCGACAGGTTTGGGATCCTGCATGTTACCAGTGAGCTGGCGCCGATCGCTCTGGAGCCGTCGCGCATTGTGCGGGTGGATCGATTCGGTTGCTCTGGTTGGGATATTTGGGTGGAGCGCGCGGAGTTGGAGCGCGTTCGCGTGGAATTAGCGGCGAACCATATTTTTTGCGACGAAGAATGCGCGGAAGTCTTTCGAATTGAGCGGGGCATTCCGCGCTGGGGTCGTGAGCTGACGGATCAGATCATCCCAACGGAGGCCAACCTCGAATCCACTTCGATCGATTATTCCAAGGGCTGCTACATCGGGCAGGAAGTAATTTCGCGAATCAAGATGTCCGGGCAAACGAACAAGCGCTTGTCGGGCCTGATCTCGGTTTCGGGGGCGCCGCTCCACCCGGGTCTGCGGCTGACGCCCGAGGAGGGCGGGGGACAGGATGTTGGCTGGATAACGAGCGCCGCTCGCAGTCCGCGCCTGGGCAAGGAGATCGCCCTCGGCTACGTGAAGCGCGGTTTCAATGCAGCGGGATCTCGCTTTCAAGCTCATTCGCCCGAAGTTTCCCCGGGCCATACCAGCGTCTCTGTCGAGCTGGTGGCGGTCCCGTTCATCTAGGCATCAACAAATGGCAAACGTCAGTCTTAGGAACCTCACCATGATCTATCCCGGCCAAGACGGGATCGATCGCACCGTTGTCAGCGATTTGAGCCTTGAGATTCAAGATCGCGAGTTTGTAGTGCTCGCCGGACCTTCCCAACGCGGAATGTCGAGCATTGTTCGGATGATCGCCGGACTCGACTCGGTTTCGAAAGGAGACATTTTCATCGGCGATGGCCCGGTCAACGATGTGCCGCCGCAAGATCGCGACATCGCCCTGGTATCTCATGATCACGTGCCCTATCCGCGAATGTCAGTTTATGAGAACCTCGCTTTCGCCTTGGAACGGCGAAAATTTTCCAGCGCGGAAGTGAAGAAGCGCGTGTTAGCGGCGGCCGAAATCGCCGGACTCCAGGATTTGTTGGAGAGCCGGCCGCAGTCTCTTTCCAGCGCACAACGCCAGCGGGTCGCGTTCGCGCGTGCCGTCGCTCTCCAGCCAAAGGTATTCCTGTTCGACGAACCGCTCGCGAATCTGGAGGCCAGCACCCGCGGCCCAATCCGCAATCTGATCGCGAAATTGCATCAGCGTTTGCAGGCGACAATGATCTACGCCACCTCCGACCCCGTCGAGGCGATGGCCCTGGGTGGGCGCATCGTTATTGTGAACGACGGCGTCATTGAACAAGACGGGACTGCGCAATCGCTTTATGACGAGCCAGCAAACTCGTTCGTCGCCGAATTCCTGAGCCCGCCCATGAACCTCGTGCACGGCACGCTCAAGGTGGACCGGGATTCGCTTGTCTTTCGGGAACAGGACGACGGGACCATCGAGGTGCGCTGGCCGATCTCTGAATTTCCGGCGGCTCGAGACCTGGGGGGCAACGCCGTTCTGCTTGGAATTCGGCCGGAAGAAATCCGAGTCTCGCAGTCATCGAATACAGAACGATCGTCCGGAAGTTTTCGGGCGGTTGTGGAACTGGTAGAAATCATTGGCACTGAGGAGAATATCTACCTCCAAACCGGCGCCCACAGCCTGGTCTGCCGAACCAGCCGAAGCAGGGACCAAAGGGAGGCCGGCCATCGGCTCCAGTTTGAGCTGACTACATCGAGAGTGTGCCTCTTTGACCCTGTCTCAAGGCGTAGGATCAAATAGGACCCTAATTTCCTTCGTTCCTGAATCTTGCGTAAGTTTTTTATTGCCTTTCCAAAGCGAGCGCGGGTAATGTCGCCGCTCACTCACGAAGGGCCTTCAATTGAATCAACAACTACTTTCTGAAATCGGCCGCACCCAGCGGCTGGAGATCCTTAACACGCTGAAGCGCACGAAGGGACTTTCTGTGAACGAGCTGGTCGGGAAGATGAAGATGAGCTACATGGGCATCAAGCAACATTGTCTCACCCTGGAGCGCGACGGTTACCTCGATACCTGGCGACGTCCGCAAAAAATGGGCCGGCCGGAAATGGTCTATCGCTTGACGCGCCGCACCCACGATTTGTTCCCCTGCGATAGCAACGATTTCACCCTGGAGCTGCTGAAGTCGCTCAAGGAAGTGTATGGCCCGAATGGCCCGGAGAAAATGCTCTTCAATGTTTTCGAGCGGAAGACAGCGTCGTTAAAAGCAAAGGTGAAGGGCGACACCATCGTGGAGCGCGCAAAATGGCTCGCCACCCAGCGGGAAAAGGAAGGGTTCATGTCGCAATACGTCGGTGAGGAAAAGGAAGGCGGGCCCCAAATCCTGGAATGCCATTCGCCCATCCTCAATTTGCTCGACGAGTACCCCATCATCGGCCGTCTCGAGCAGGATCTGGTCGCAGGAGCCCTCGGCGTCGAAGTCCGGCGCGAAGAAACGCGCACTTCGGGCTTGTACGAGTGCGCGTTCTATTTTTCGATCTGATTCCCCCGCGCCAGGTTCACCCCGGAGAATTCCGCTTTCGCAGCAGGCGAATTTCGGTTGATTGAAAGCCCATGTCCCGGGCCTTTCCGACCGCTGTTATTGAGAATCTGCGCCCGCTGATTGATGGCGGGCGTTACCCGGTTAAGCGCGTGGTGGGGGATGATCTGGCCGTCGAGGCGGATGTCTTCAAGGACGGCCACGATGTGGTGGCGGCGGCCTTGAAATGGCGCGTTCTCGGGGAAGCTCGCTGGCACGAAACCCCCATGGCGCTGGTCGATAATGACCGCTGGCGCGGTGTTTGCACGGTCTATGAAAACACGACCTATGAATATACGGTCGAGGCCTGGACCGATACCTTTCGCGGGTGGCAGCACGAGTTTGCGGCGAAATTCGAAGCCGGAATCGCCGATCTCCGCAGCGAAATGCTCGAGGGCGCAGCTCTCCTGGACGAGGCCGCCGAACGCGCCACCGACACAGTGGATGCGGTCCGGCTCCGAGAGCTCGCGGAGATGATGCGGGCTGGCGAGAACGCGCAGGTCAATGAAATCGCGCATTCCGGCGAACTCGAAGTCCTCATGGCGACCTATCCGGATCGCGCCGGGGCCACTCAATACGCACCGGCGCCGCGTGTTGTGGTGGATCGAAAAGAGGCGAGGACCGCCGCGTGGTACGAGTTTTTCCCGCGGTCTGCCGAAGGCCACGGTGATCGGGGTTCCACCTTCAGGGATTGTTTGCCGCGGGTCGATGATGCGAAGGCGATGGGCTTCGATGTGATTTACTTCCCGCCGATTCACCCGATCGGTCATACGAATCGCAAGGGTCGAAACAATTCCGTCACGTCCGAGCCCTGGGAGCCGGGAGTGCCCTACGCCATAGGGAGTGAATTTGGCGGGCATAAGGCGATCGAGCCTGCGCTCGGGACTTTCGAGGACTTCCAGTGGCTGGAGCAGGAGATCCGCCAGCGCGGGATGGAGATCGCTCTAGATTTCGCGCTCAACTGTTCGCCGGATCATCCCTACGTGCGGGAGCACCCAGAGTGGTTTTACCGGCGCCCGGACGGGACGATCAAATACGCCGAGAATCCGCCGAAGAAATATGAGGACATATATCCCCTGAATTTCCGCTGCGAAAACTGGCAGGAACTCTGGCGGGAAATAACGAGCATCATTCTCTTCTGGGCGGAGCGCGGGGTGCGCATCTTTCGGGTGGATAATCCGCATACGAAGCCGGTTCCGTTCTGGGAATACCTGATCTCAAACGTGCGCAGTCAGTATCCGGACGTGATTTTTCTCTCAGAGGCCTTTACCAAGCCCACGATGATGAAGGCCCTGGCGAAAGCGGGCTTCACGCAGAGCTACACCTATTTCACCTGGCGGGAGAAAAAAGCGGAGCTCACGGAGTATTTCACCGAACTCACGCAAACCGAGATGCGGGAATATTTTCGGGGCAATCTCTTTCCAAACACTCCGGACATTTTGCCTCTGCATTTGCAGGAAGGCGGCCGGCCCGCCTTTATGATTCGATCGGTCCTGGCCGCGACGCTTTCCAGCGTCTACGGGATCTACAGCGGCTTTGAGTTATGTGAGAATGCCGCGTTACCGGGGCGGGAGGAATATCTCGACTCCGAAAAGTATCAATGGAAAGAGCGGGACTGGGATGCACCCGGCAACATCAAGGACTGGATTACGCGCCTGAACCACATTCGGAAGGAGAATCGCGCGCTGCATTTGTACGATAACCTGCGCTTCTACCCCAGCGAGAACGACGCCATTCTCTGCTACGGGAAGATGACGCCGGCGCGCGATAACATTATCCTGGTCGTGGTCAATCTTGATCCGCGGCACACCCAGAATTCATCTATCCACGTCCCGCTGGAAGATTTTGGCGCGATGGACACGGATACCTACCAGGTTCACGATCTCCTGAGCGATGCGCGCTACATTTGGCGTGGCAGCGCCAACTACGTCGAATTGAGTCCCGAGGTGCCCGCCCATGTCTTTCGCGTGCGGCGCTGGCTGGCCGGGGAAAAGTTTGTTTGAACGCAGGAACGTCGGGGGCGGTCTTTGGAGCCTGATGCTCTACGGGTCGCAAGACCGGCCGTTTAATAAGGGCGGGCGTGCGCCATCGGCCCGCTATTTGCATCTGTTGCCGCCGCTGCCTATCGTAACACCACTTTCGGAATGAAAAATCTCTTCGCGCTGTTCGCGGGCGCAACGCCTTTTCTCGCGCAAACTCCCGCACCGCTGGCTCCCGACTTGCCGCAGCAGACCAAGTCGATCCTGCAAACCCTCTTCGATGCGGGACCGGTCATGATTCCGCTCTTCGCCCTCTCGGTCTTCTCCGTGATGCTCGTGATCGTTTACCTTTTGACGATCCGGCGTGGCGCCGTGGTCTCGAGCGGATACATGGCCACGGCGGACGCGCTTCTGCGCAAACGCGATTACCTCGGCCTGCTGGCCGTCTCGAATCGCCATGGCGAAGCGATTGCCCGGGTCGTGCAAAAGATGCTCGATTTTACGACAAAGAATCCCAGCGCGGATTTTCAACAGGTGCGCGAGATCGCCGAGACAGAGGGAACGCGAGTGGCATCGAGCTTGAATAATCGCGTTATTTATCTCGCGGACATTGGAATGATCGCGCCGATGCTCGGATTGCTCGGCACGGTGTTTGGAATCATCAAGTCCTTCGGCGCGCTGGGGGCCGATCTGGGGACCGCCCGGTATGCCCTGCTCTCCAGCGGCGTCAGCCAGGCCCTGGTCAATACCGCCGCCGGCCTGGCGATCGGCATTCCGGCCATGATTTTCTACGCTTTCTTCCGCGGCCGGGTGCAGAAGATCATTTCTGAACTGGAGTCTGCCGTGACCCACGTCCTTGCTTTGCTCTCGTTGCAGTACAACAAACGGACGCCCGAGCGTGCCCCGGTCTTGCTCGAGGATGAATTTTGAGGCGTCGGCTTCGTCCGATCTTTGATTCCTGTTTTGTAATATGAACTTGCGCAGGCACGCGACCCCGCAGCATCCGGGCATTCAGTTGGCTCCCCTGGTCGACGTGCTGCTGCTCCTGCTGATTTTCTTTCTCATGACCTGGAACGCGGCCCGCAACGAAAACGAGCTCGACGTGAAGGTGCCGAAGGCTTCCTCAGCGAAGGAAAAGACCGCGCCGATCGGCGATGTCGTCGTGAATGTAAAAGCCGACGGAAATGTCGTGGTGAATCGACGCACCCTCAGCCCCGCCGAACTGACGGAGATGTTGAAAAACCTGGTCCAGCTTTACCCAGATCAGGCCGTCGTGATCCGAGGCGATGAAACGGGCGCTTACAAGAATGTGGTCGGCGTCCTGAATATTTGCAGCGAGGCGGGCGTAACCAACGTCGCGTTCGCCACGGCAAAATGAAAATCAGGCGAGGCGCGGTTTGCCTCGTGCCTGCCGCGCTGATCTTTTTTGCGATTCCCGCGCTGGCGCAGCAGCGCACTCCGGAAGTGCGCCGGGCCCAGCCCGTGGAGGTGGAGCCGCCCACTCCGAGGGCAGTTCCCTTCGACACTCCGGCGCCCGGTCCCTCGGCGCGCCCACTTCATCGGCCTCCGGCGGATCCGAACGCCACGGCTCCCGATCCTGAGCAGGGTCCGCCTGAATCTCCTCCGACCGAGACTGAAGCGCCGGATCGGCGGCAACTCGATTACGCCAATGGCCTTTTTTCGAGAAAGATGTACGACCTGGCCGTCCCGGAATACGAGAAGTACCTGGGCCAATATCCCGGCGTCCCCGGTCGCGCGAGTGCCTACTTCTACCTGGCCGAATGTTACCGGGCGCTGAACCGCAGTGCCGCCGCTCGAACTAATTTTCAAAACGTTCTCGATAATTATTCTGAGAGTGAATTCGCCGGTCCCGCGTCCTACGGAGTGGCGGAAATTCTCTTCACCCAAAAAGATTACTCGGGGGCGCTCACGCTTTTCCACCGCTCCGCCGCGAAGTCGAAAGAGTCGGCTTTGGCCCTCTCCGCTCGCTATTTCGAGGCGCGTTGTCTGGAAAATATCGACCGCAAAGACGAAGCGCAGAATCTTTATCAACAGGTAGCGGAGGTAAAAAATCCCAATCCCTACCGGGACGATGCGCGTCTGGCGGCCGGTTCGATCGCGCTGGCGCGCGGACGAAAAGCGGACGCGTTCAGGAACTACGAAACGCTCGCGAACGAGACCCAAAAACCAGCGTTGAAGGCGGAGGCGACCGTGCGCGCTGGGATGGTCGCGGTGGATTTGCAGCAGACTGAGAAGGGGAAATTCGACAAGGTAATGGCGGAGAAAGCGCTGAGTTTGCTGCAGAAAGGGCGCTCCTTGCCGGAGGCCGGTCGCTGGCGTGCGGTGGCGGAGGTGGGACTGCTTCGGTTGCAATATCAGTCGGGCCAGTACGAAAAGGTGCTGGCTGAATACAAGCGCGGAGAGAAAGAGATTCCGGAAGAAGTGCGCGCGGAAATGATGCTGATTGTGGGCAACAGTCAGCGTCAACTTGCGCATACAAAGGAAGCGGACGCGATTTACAAGCAAATCATCGCCAAGTATCCGGATCGGGAAGAAGCCAAAGACGCGCAGTACCAGCGGCTGATCAACTTCTACACCAGCAATGCGCCAACGCTCCTGGCCGAGATCGAGGAATATCTTAAAACGAGTCCCACCCCGGAGCGCGCCGACCAGGCGAAGCTGCTCAAGGCGGAATATTTTTATAAGGAACAAAAATTCGCGGACGCGGCGCCGATTTATGCGGAGCTGCGCGCCTCGCATCTCTCGCCGAAGCTGCGGGCGGAGTCTGCCTACAAACTCGGCTGGTGTTTCGTTCAGCTAAAGGACGGGCCTCAGGTCATCGAGGCGTTCGGCTATTTTGTGCAAGGCTTTCCGGACAGCGCGCAAATGCCAGCCGCTCTCACGCAGCGGGCGCTCGCTTATCAGGAAAGCAAGGATTACGACGCGGCCGTCCAGGATTTGAACACGCTCCTCGCGAAATTTCCGGGCGCAAAAGAGCGTGAAGCCGCGCTCCAACAGAAAGCCCTTATCCTCGGACAACAGGATAATTCAAAAGGAATGTCGGACGCGTTCCGCCAATTGCTGAAAGAATTCCCGAAAAGTCCGGTGGCGGCGCAGGCCAACTACTACATAGGCAAGGTCGCGTTTGAGGCCAAGGATTACAAAGGAGCCCTGGCGCCGCTGGAGGCTGCGCGTCAGTTGAACAAGGAACAATATTACAACCTGGCTACACTCCGGATCGTCTCCGCTTTTTTCTACCTGAAAGATCGCCCAGCCCTGACGAGGGAAGTAGATGGATTCCTGGCGGCCAATGCCAGCGCGAAGGTGCCCGCCGAAATCCTCGAGTGGCTTGGAGTCGAGTATTACAACGAAAAGAATTACCCGGCGGCGGAGAAATATTTCAGCGTTCTGGGCCAGAGTGAGAGTCTCGGGAATGTGAAGCCGGATTTCTGGTTTTATCTCGCCGATACCGAAACGAAGCTGAAAAATTTCGCCCAGGCGGAGGTGGCCTACGAAAAATATCTCCGGGTGGCGACCGATCCGGCCGCGAAAGCGAAGACATTGCTTGCGCTCGGGGCGACGAAGATTGCCGCACACAAACCCGATGACGCACAGAGGATCGCCGAGGAGATCATGACCTTGCAGCCGGAAGGGCGCGTAAACGCGGAAGCGAGGTTGCTGGCTGGAGACGTCCAGGTCGAGCGCCAGCACTTCGACGAGGCCGGCAAGGCTTTCATGGGGGTCGCCTTGCTTTATGACGACCCTGCGATTACGCCGCGCGCTCTGCAAAAAGCGGCCCTCGCTTATCAACAGGCCGGGAAGACCGAGGAAGCCGAGCGCGTGACCAAACAGCTCCGCGATAAATATCCCGACTACGCCGGCGGCTAGTTCGCTCTGACGCCGGAGACTTTGTAATGAGAAGCATCAGTTCAGCATGAGCGTTTCGATCGGCAGCGTGGCGAGGAATTCGCACGTATTATCGATCTGCAAGACCGGTCTGGCCAGATGAGCGGCCAGGAAACTGGCATCGGGTGTAGGTGCGATGCCGGCTTGCGCGGCGATTTCAGCGTCCGCTAATTGTTCGATCACGCCCGTAACCTTCTGCCTCAGATTTTTTGGGTCTGTAAATTGAATGGTGGAAAGGCCCGGGCCCGTTGCTTCCACATAGGGGGCGAGCGTGCCGGAAAAGTGAAGCAGGATTTCCTGAAGCAGTGTTTCCTGCGGAGATATTCTCGTTTTCACCACCAGATGAAGATACCGCGCCAAACCCTGGCTCGGCGTCATTCCGCGTCGCACTCCAGCTTGTTCGGCTGCTGGGTTGAGCTGGATGATCACAGCCTTTTTTTCGTGGCCATCGATTAAGGCCACAGGTTTTCCCTCCAACTCCGGTTGATGACGCAAGGCGGCTTGCAGATAGAAATCCGGCAAGTAAATCGTCGCAAACATCAGCCCGCTTCCGCGATTGTCCCTCTTGCCCCGTGGGTCCGTTGCACGAAAACCTTTAACCGTGCCGTGAGATGATTCTGCTCCAGGTCGGCCAGGGTCCAGGCATTATCGAGCGTGAGCTTTAATTGCGCGCTGCTGATCATGCTCGCGCGTGTGAGAATGAGAAAGGCGGCAGGCGCGGTCTCGACGAGACGTTGCAGCCGGTACCAACTCGTTTGCGGAATTTTGCGCAGCTCGGCGGAGGTATTCAGAACGAGATCGAGAACGACCAGGGTAAAATTCCCGTCACGCAAAAGAAGATCGGCGGCTTTGACGGCGTCGAACGCCCGCGTGCAACGAACCCAGAGCAGGTTGCGCAAGCGCCGGTTGCCGAGCGGTTGAGGATCGAAGGAATCCCGTCCATCCACCAAAGCGAGAAAATGGCCAGAGCGCTGGGCGGTTTGCAAAAGGGCGTAAAGCAAGAGCGCACTTCCGGCGCTCACCTGAGGGCTGCTCAGTTCTGTGATGGCGCTTTTGGGTAAACCGCCTCCGATGGCCTCGTCGATGGCCGGCAAACCGGTCGCTACCCGCTGGACCGGGGGAGTAAATGGTTGGGGGAAACGTTCGGCGAGCAGCTGGCGGAGATCGATAACCTTACTGCTCGTGGCCATGCCTCGAAATTGGCATAGTCACTGAATATGTTCAACTGAACACTTCTCGGGAAGCTTTCGGAATCAGCCACGCTTTCGCCGTGGCGCCGCCATTTGTTTCCGCACCAGGGAAACCAGCACCCCCTGGATGCGAAGTTCGCGCGCGGGAACCAGATTCGGGTAAAGCGGATTCTCGGCCTTCAAGTACGGCCGGCCATGCTCCGTGACATAGCGTTTCAAGGTCGTTTCGCCGTCGATCAACGCCGCGACGATATCTCCGTTTTGCACATCTTTTCGATCTTCGAGGATCACGATATCACCGTCCAAAATATGAGCGTCGATCATGGAATCGCCGCGGACGCGCAAGGCAAAGGTGCGTCCATTTTTCGAAGCGTTGACCGAACGGGTATCGAGGGAAATATGCCCTTCGATCGTTTGTTCGGTCAGAGTGGCCATCCCCGCCGGGATCTGTCCGTAAATCGGTATGTCCGTGATCCGTACTTTTTGCACCGGCGTGATGAGCGCGCGGGCCTTGCGTGCGTGGCGGTCCAGGAAGCCTTTGCGTTCCAGAGCGTCGATGTATTGCATCACCGACGTCTGGCTCGCAAAGCCGAAATGATGTTGAATCTCGCGTGTGCTGGGCGTCACCCCTTTTTCTCGCTGCTCCGATTGGATGAATTCCAGAATGCTTCGCTGTCGCTCTGTGAGCATATTCTATGATCTCTGGGAAACGGATGAGTTCAAGTTCAAATGAACACAAGGGTGTTCACTCGGAGAGACGTGCTTCCGCGCGTCCCTCCGAACTAGTGCAGGGACAACTGAAACGTTATTTCCTCGAGCTGGGTGGACCAACGGGTCAGATACGCGAACGCGAAATAGAGGTTCGACAAGGCCTCGATCTGTTCCGCCGGGTTCGTCGCCCAGGCCGCGTCGATCCGGCTCAGCTCAGCGAGCGAGACGTCGAAGAGATCCTGGATTCGCGCGCGCACTTGTTTGGCCTCATTTTGCGCTTCCAGAATCTGCGGCTTTAAGAGCGACCGGCTTAGCGCGTTGGAGGTTGCCCCAATTTTTTCGAGCAGCAGATTCGCCCGCTGGGTGAGCGCACCCACGGCGGGAAACAGATCGTGCAATTGGTTGGGAACCGTTTGCTCGGCGGAAGAAGGCGCGACCCCTTCCAGGCTCAAGAGGTGGTGCAATCGCCGCTTGGGGTCATGCAACACTTGAAAAGCCTCATTCAGATGCGCGAAAGCCGTGTCTGTGGCCTCCGTGCCGGGGCGGCTCGTTTGCGTGTCCGGGTGCGCCTTGAGGGTTTTTTGATGGTACGTGTCCTTCAGCGTCTCCGGATCGAGCCAGGGGCGGCGTGGCTGATCGAGAAGAGCGAAGTAATCGATCATGCAGCGAAGCTCTCGCCGCAGGAACAATGGGCGACGGCATTCGGATTGGTGACCTTGAAGCCGCCTTTCTGGAGGTCGTCGCTGTAATCCAGGAGCGAGCCGCTCACGAAAAGCGCACTCTTGGGATCGACCACGACACGGACATCGGACGATTGCACCATGATGTCGCGATTGGCGGGACCGTCCACGAGATCCATTTTGTATTGTAGACCGGAGCAGCCACCGCCGATCACCGCGACGCGAAGCGCGCCCGTGGATCGGCCTTGTTTTTCCAGGAGCGAATTGAGTTTGCGCGAGGCATTCTCGGTCACTTTGATCAAGCGCTCGTTGCCAATCTTGTAATTGATGGCGGCAGGTTGGGTAGGAGCTTCGGGCACGGGGGAAGGTTAGTTGGCGGCGTGATTACCGCAAGCGGAGCGAGCGTAGTGGCGCAGCTGTAGCCACGGCGCTCTGTCGCCGTGCGGGGCAACGCCCCGACAGAGCGGGGCGGCTACAGCGTCAGATAGGACAACGCCGGTTTCAAACCGCCGCTTCCTGAGGCGCCATATGTTGCCAGGCGATGTCATCGAGCTCCGCCAGCGTCGAGACGTGCTGGAATTTTTCGCGCAACATCTTGCTGTTGGGAAAACCTTTGGAATAGGCCATAAGACGCGCCCGCATCGACCGGATGGCCTGGTCCTCGCAGCCCCATTCCTGGACGGCGAGCTGGCAGTGCCGTTGAATCAGCTCCCATTTCTCGGTCAGGCTGGGCGAGACCAGAAGCTCCCCTGTCGCAAAATAATGTTTCACCTGACTGAAAATCCACGGAGAACTCATCGCGGCTCGGCCGATCATCGCGCCGGCAATATTGGTTTCGGCGCGTCGCTTCACCACATCGGCCCCACTCGTCAGGTCGCCGTTGCCAATAACCGGAATTGAGACCGCCGCGACCACTTCACCGATCACGTCCCAATCAGCCGCTCCGGAATAACCCTGCGACCGCGTGCGGCCATGGACCGCGAGAGCGAGGACACCGGTATCTTCGAGGATGCGCCCGACATGCGGAGCGTTGATCGAGTCGATGTCCCAACCGATTCGAATCTTGGCCGTCACCGGCACCGGCGTCACAGCGCGAACGACCGCTTCCGCGACCGCCGCGAGAGTCGGGCAATCCTTGAGCAGCGCCGAGCCCCCATTCTTTGCCACCACCTTGTTGACCGGACAGCCAAAATTGAGATCGATAAAATCGGGCCGCACCCAATCGACGACGTGTTTTGCCGCCTCCGCCATGTGTTCGGCGTTTCCGCCAAAAAGCTGCACGCCGATGGGCCGCTCGCATTCGTCGAAATCGAGGTATTCCCGCGTGCGTTCGTTACGCCGAAACACGCCTTCGGACGAAACAAACTCCGTGACGAGGACATCCGCGCCCCGCTCTTTGCACAGTTGCCGGAAAATCTTGTCCGAGACCCCGGCCATCGGTGCGAGATAAAGCGGAAAACTGCCGGGCGAAAACCAGGGAAGATTGGAATTCATCGGTTACGGCGCCGCATTCTTCAGAAGCTGCGAGACTTCATTCTGGACGTGTTCGATCTCGTCGAGCCGCAATTGCACATTGGGCACGATGAAAACGTCGCCCGTCTTGGCGTGTTCGTAGATCAGGACCGGGCGGCCTTCCGTTTGATCGGTCTTGATCTGTTTCAAGACCCGCTTCCGTTCGAGCATGACCGCCAGGACGTAACACGCGTTGGCGTTCGCCCCGTCGTTTTCCGCCAGGAGCCGCCGCAAAATGTCTTCGGCGTTTTGCTTCCCGATCGGTTCCGGTGGCGCGAGCGGCGGCGGCTCATAGCGCGTCTTCCAAAAAGAAAAAGGGCGGATATTTTCGTTGCGCTGCGTCCAGGCCTCTTCGCTCAGATCTTCCCGGCGAAAGCCTTCGCCCTCGCGGAAGAGCAGGGTGTAAAACTGCTCGCCCGGCGCAAAGGCGCGTTGGGTCCGCGCGCAGGCGTCCGCGCGATGCTTGATCGGCCAGTCGTTTGCCAGGGGATTCATCGTGCGAAGACGCGTCCTTCCCCAAAGAGATTCAGCCTCGGCGGCTCGCGGTTGGTCGCGCGGAAATAGAGAAGAACCAGACCGAGCGCCCCAAAGAGAACGTTTGGTGTCCAGGCCGCGGCCCAATCCGGAATCCGCGCCCCCTCGCCGAGGGCCAGGAAGAGGTGCATCACGAAATTCATCGCAAACACGATCATGATGGCGGCGGCCACGCTGGACAGGACTCCCCGGCGCGAGTAGCCGATGCCGAGTGATGTCGCGATGAGGGCAATCACCGCGCAGGTCCACGGCAACGCGAGCCGGTATTGCAAATGCGTAGAGAACGGCGCCAGCAGGGTCGGTGGAAAATCGGAATTGAAACTGAGGTACTCACGCAACTCCGGGACGCTCAGGAATTCCGCGCGCACGTTGGCGCTACTCAGGCGGAATGGTGTTTCGCTCCAGTCATTGATCATCAGCGAGTCGGATATCTCCGATTGGATTACGTTCCCGACCTCATCATAGTGGACCACTTTCACCTGGCGCAGCTCCCACGCACTGGTCTCCGGGTGGTACAAGGCGCTGGTCGCGATGTAATTCTTGACGATATTGTCGTCCGCGTCCTGCTGCACGATGTGGACGGTTGTGAATTCGTTTTCGCCCGGCTTAAACAACTGGATAAACCAGGTGCGGTTATCCGTCCGGTTCCGGAAAATCTGCCCGAGCAACCCGACTTGCCGGCGCGACTTCGGGTCTTCCAGAAGATTTTTGCGCGCGTATTCCGCGTGGGGCGCGAGCGAATAATTCAGAGCCGTGCTCGCCAGGGTCGTGAGCAGTCCCGCCAGGAGGAGAGGCGCGGCGAGACGGGGGAGGCTGACCCCGGCGGTCAGCATCGAGACAATCTCATTGGACCGGGACATCCGGCCCAGGCAAAAAAGCAGGGCAAGGAGGAGCGCCACCGGCAGCAAAATGACGAGGATCTGCGGCGCTTGCGTGAGGTAGTATTTCGCAATCAGCGACCGCGAGACGCGCTCGTCCAGGAACGTCGAGATGTTGTCGCTGATATCGAAGATGAACCAGATCGAGATGAAACCCGCGATGCAATAGAAATAGGCCTGCAAAAATTGGCGCAGGATATAGCGATCGAGCAGTCTCATAAAGGAGTTCTGGAATTTGGAATTTCGATTTCCGAATGACAATAGCATTTCCGCGAGCCGACAATAGCCCGGCGTTTTAACTCTGGGTCCTGGGCCGGAAGGCGATGAATCCCGGCAGGGACGAAAGAATTTGCCTGCCGTCCCTATCCGGGACTTGGAAAATGGCGTTGATTGGTCGCCCACCATGATCGCACTTCGAGATTCCCTTGGCAGCGACTTTGTCGAAGAAGTCCGCTCGCTCTTCTCGGAGGATGGAACGCTGGCCCAGGCGAAGAACTTCGAATACCGGCCGCAACAACAGGATATGGCGGTGGCTGTCGCGCGCGCCCTGGAAGAAGAACGCCATCTCGTGGTCGAGGCCGGGACCGGTGTCGGCAAATCGATTGCCTATCTCGCGCCTGCCATTCTCTACGCGATCGCGGAGAAAAAGAAGGCGGTGATTTCGACGCACACGATCAATCTCCAGGAGCAGCTTCTTTACAAGGACATCCCCATCCTCAAGAAGATTCTGCCGATCGAGTTCGAGGCTGCGCTCATGAAGGGCCGGCAGAATTATCTTTGCCCGCGCCGTCTCGAACGCGCCTTGCAGCAAGCCGCCGAGCTCTTCACCACCTCGGAATCGGCCGAACTGGCGCGGCTGGCGGATTGGGCCCGCACCACCAAGGACGGGTCGCTCAGCGATCTGTCAGTCGAGCCCGATCCGAAAGTCTGGACGCAGGTTTGCAGCGAAGCGCACATCTGCACGAGCAAGACCTGTGGCCAGCACACGAATTGTTTCTTCCAACAGGCGCGCAAACGCCTCCTGGCCGCGGATGTGATTGTGGTTAATCACACTCTCCTTTTCATGCTCCTGGGCTCCCCGATCGAACAGGAGGAACGGGAGAGTGGGTTTCTCTTTCCAAACGATTTCATCATTTTCGATGAAGCCCACACCCTGGAGCAGACCGCTTCCCGGCAAATCGGAATAGACGTTTCGCAGTACGGTTTGCGCGCGACGGTCCAGCGCCTCTATAACGCGCGAACGCGGAAGGGCCTTTTCACCGTCACCCGCGATGCCGCGGGCGTCACGCTGGCGGCGTCTCTCGTTGACGAGATCGATCGATTCTTTAGCGCGCTTGATGAACGCGGCGATTTTCGGAAGGGCCGCGAGGTCCGGGTGCGTGAACCTGATTTCGTGCCGGACACGATTTCCGGGCGCTTGATCGCGCTCCAAGCGCGCGTCGCGGAGGTCGTAAAGCGGACAGAGGACGAATTTCTAAAGTCGGAATTGCAGGAGCTGGGCCGGCGAATTCACGAAGCCCGCGTCGGGATCGTGACCTTTCTCGAACAAGGAGCCGAAGGGCACGTCTATTGGATTGAGCGCACCGGCAAAGCCGCGCAATTCCTGACCCTGAACGCGGCGCCCATCGATATTGCGCCCGTCCTGGAGCGGATGCTTTTCCGGGAAAACTGCTCGTGCGTTCTGACCAGCGCCACCCTCGCCGTGGGCCGGCCCGATCTCGCTTATTTCCGCGACCGGATCGGCGCTGGATCGGTCGAGCCGTTACAGCTCGGCAGCCCCTTCGATTTCCCGACGCAGATGAAATTGTTCGTCGTGCGCAAGATGCCCGATCCGCGCGATTCGGGTTATGCCAAGGCACTCGCGCATTGGGTCGCGCATTTCGTGACGGAAACGGACGGGCGCGCCTTTGTCCTTTTCACGAGCTACCGCGGAATGCAGCAGCTCGCCGAAGAAATGCAGCCGTTCTTTGCCGAGAACGGGATGAATCTGCTCGTCCAGGGGAAGGGAGCGCCGCGCGGAAAACTGCTCGAGCAGTTCCGAACGACGCCGCGCAGCGTTCTCTTCGGGACCGATAGTTTTTGGATGGGCGTGGACGTGCCCGGCGATGCGCTTTCGAATGTCATCATCACGCGGCTGCCCTTTGCGGTCCCCGATCATCCGCTGATCGAAGCAAAATTAGAGCTGGTGGAGGCGCGGGGCGGCGATGCTTTCACGGAGTATTCCCTGCCGGAGGCGATCTTGAAATTCCGCCAGGGGGTAGGGCGCCTGATTCGAACGAAGAGCGACAGCGGAATCGTCGTGGTCCTGGACAATCGCATCGTGACCCGCCCCTACGGACGCGCATTTCTGAAAGCGTTGCCGGATTGTCCGGTCAAAGTAATTTAGGGCTTTGTTTCAAATGGCCACCGAAATATGATCACTTGAACATATTTCCCATTTGGCTTTAAATGATTCCTATGCAGCGCTTCGCTCTCCCCATTTTCATCGCGATCACAGCGCTGCTCACGGGAGTTTTTATCGGCCGTTATACTGCTTCGTCGACCCAAGTGGTTCCGCCGCGCAATAACCCGCGCGACTCCACCGAGACCGCGGCAAATTCGTTTAGCCCGGGTCCGGTTTCGCCACGTAATCCCCGGAGCACACCAGATTCCAAGGAGACGGTCGCCGCTGCCTCGAGCGAAGACATCATTTCCAGAATCAGAGCGGCACTCACGCATTCCGGGAGCCGTCATACCTACGCCACGTTCAGCAAAATCGCGGAGACGGTGGATGCCAGCAATGTCCGTGACGTTCTCGCCTTCGTTCAAACTCTGCGGAAACCCCAGGAAAAAGGCATGCTCGTTTCGCTCTTCATTGGGCGTTGGGCCGAACTCGATCCGCCGGGGGCCATCGCTTACGCGCAAACAATGCCGGCGGGCACGGCGCGAAACTGGGCCATCACCAGCGCTGTCGGCGGCTGGGCGGAAAACGATCCGAATGGGGCCACAACCTGGGCGCAACAGCTTCCAGCGGGCGCGGCGCGCGATCAGGCGATGCAAACCATCGTCTCCACCCTCGCCGATAAAGATCCCCAAACCGCGCTCAATTTTTTGCAAAGCCTCCCGGCCGGCCGCAATCGGCAAAGTCTTTATTGGCCCATTTTCAGCCACTGGACGATGACCGATCCGGTCGCGGCGTCGGAGCGCGCGCTGCAAATGCCTGTCGGCGCCAATCGCGATACCGCGTTGCAAGTAGTCGGTGCGAATTGGGCGAACCAGGACCCCGAAGCCGCCTTCGCCTGGGCCAATACTTTGCCTCCCGGCGAGGGTCGCAACATTACGCTGCAAAATGTTCTGGCGAGCTGGGCCAATAAAGATCCGCAGAGAGCGGCTGCGATTATTACGGCCTTACCGCCCGGGTCCGTCCGCGAACAATCCATCAGCAATGTCGCGCGCCAGTGGGGCCTGGCCGATGCGCGTGCCGCTCTGAAGTGGACCGGGGAATTACCTCCGGGCGATGCGCAACGGAATGCCATGCGCTCCATCCTGGCCGGCTGGGTGCAATCAGAACCGGCCGCGGCTGCGGAATACGTGGCCGGGTTGCCGGCGGGCAAGGCCCAGGAAGAGGCGATCACCTCCGTTGCCCTGCAATTGGCCAGCAGTGATATCCAGGGCGCGATCAGTTGGGCGCAGAAACTTCCGGAAGGCGGGGCGCGGCAAAGTGTCCTGGCCAACATTATCACGCAATGGAGTGAGTCCGATCCACAGGGAGCGGCTGATTTCGCTTTGCACGCGAGCGAAGGAGAAGGCCGCAAGGCCCTGCTCGAAAATGTCTCCCGGCAATGGGCCCGGAATGATCCGCAGGCGGCGCTCGCCTGGGCGGGAAATTTATCGGACACCACGACGCGCGATCTGGTCCTGCCCGGCTTGATCGCAGTAATCGCGGAATCGGATCCGCGCGAAGCAGCGAAACTGGTGGCGCGGTTATCGAATACCGAAGCGCAAGCCACCGCCACGGCTGCCATCGCCTGGCAATGGGCCGGGAGCGATCCACAGGCGGCGAGTAAATGGCTCGCCTCTTTTCCGGAAAGCAAAAGCCGCCAGCAAGCTTTTGAGAGTCTGATGAATCGTTGGTCGCAGAGCGATCCCTACGAGGCGGGCGTCTGGCTGGGGACATTGCCGCAGGGAGAATCGCGCGACGCAGCCGTGACAGTGTTTGCCCGGCGAATTATCTCTTCCGATCCCCAGGCGGCAGTGCAATGGGCTGAATCAATCGGGAATCAAACTCTCCGCGACCGGCAGGTCGAAGCGATCGTCGTTACCTGGCTGCAAACCGATGCGAATCGCGCCACCGCTTGGCTGGCGAATTCTTCTCTGCCCGCGGAGACGAAAGCGCGGCTCCTCTTGCTGAAATAAACAGATCGATGCCGAGGTTATCTCAAGCCAGGACGGCAAAAGAACGAGCTGCGGAAATCGATCGCGTCCTGAACATTTTGCATCGGTGGGGAATCCACACCCTGGGCCAGTTCGCTGCCTTGGAGAAAGAGGAAGTCGGAACGCGCCTCGGCGCCATCGGTCTGCAACTGTGGGACCGGGCCCGGGGAAAGACCACGCGCCTCCTGAAGCTGATTGCACCGCCGGAGTCATTCGAGGAGGCGTTCGAATTCGAAAACGAAATCGAAACAGTCGAGCCGCTGCTTTTTATGCTGCGCCGATTCCTCCTGCAATTATCGCTCCGGCTCGATGCGCTTTATCTGGTGGCCAGCGCGCTTTGCCTGCAAATCACTTTCAGCGACAAGAGTGCTTATCGCCGCCATTTTAAAATTCCGGAACCGACCAATGATGGCGAAGTGCTTTTTCGGATGCTGCATACGCATCTGGAGAATTTTCAATCTGACTTTCCGATTATTGCTGTCGCTCTGGAAGCCGAGGCCGCGAAACCATCCTCGCAACAATTCAATCTGTTTGAGACGGCGTTGCGTGATCCGAGGCGACTTTCCGAAACGCTTGCCCGTTTAACCGGCCTCCTCGGCGCGGATCGCGTCGGCACGCCGGTTTTGGAAGACACGCATAAGCCTGATGCGTTTCGGATCGAACCGTTTGCCTGGCAATTGCAGGAAACGAAGGAGGAAATGGAGCCGTTGCCTTTCTCTGCCTTGCGCCGATTTCGTTCCCCTCCGCCGGCTTCCATGTTGCTGATTAAGAACAAGCCCGCTCGTCTCCGCAGCGCCGAAATTCAGGGCGACGTGGTTGGGCGAAAAGGTCCTTACACGGCTTCCGGAAATTGGTGGGACGAAAAAAACTGGGAACGGGCCGAATGGGATTTGGAGCTGGAGAACGGCGCGCTCTGCCAATGTCATTCCAGCGCGGGCCGCTGGGAACTCGACGGAGTTTATGATTAAAGACCGGCGCGTATGGCTTACGTCGAGTTACATGCGTGCAGCGCGTTCAGCTTTCTGCGCGGAGCGTCTTCCCCGGAACAACTAGCGGAAACCGCGGCTCGGCTCGAAATGCCGGCGATGGCGTTGCTCGATCGCAATGGCGTCTATGGCGCGCAACGCTTTTCCGTCGCCGCCCGGGAACAAAATGTCCGGCCGATTGTCGGTGCCGAATTGAGCATGGAGGATGGATCGGTTTTGCCGGTGCTCGTGCAGAACCGCGCCGGTTACAACAATTTGTGCGAGCTCCTAACGCAGGCGCATCTCCGCAGCGCGAAAGGACAATGCGCCGTCCATTGGAACGAGCTGCCGCAATTTGCGAGCGGACTGGTCGCGTTATTGGGAAACTCCGCAAATCGCGCGCAGCTTTTGATCGACGTCTTCGGTCGCGACAATGTTTTTATCGAAATCCAGCGTCATTTCCTGCGCGGGGAAGATCGGATCAACCGGCAGCTCTGTGATCTCGCGGAACATTTTCGGCTGCTTGTCGTGGCGACGAACGGGGTGCAGTACGCCCGTCCGTCCGGCCGGCAACCGCTCGATGTTTTCACCTGCATTCGAGAGCACACTCATCTCGACGCCGCGGGAAAACTCTTAACCCGAAACGCGGAGAGACACTTGAAGAGCGATGCCGAAATGCGCGCGCTTTTTCACGATCGGCCGAAGGCGATCGAAAACACGGCGCGCGTGGCCGAGCGTCTCGAATTTTCTTTGGAAAACATCGGTTACGAATTTCCGTCGTTTCCTGTTCCGGCCGGGCACGACATGAATTCGTTCCTGCGCACGATCACCCTCTTTGGCGCGCAGCAGCGTTACGCCTCCATCAGCACCGCCGTGAAGCGGCAGATCGAGGAGGAATTGAGCCTGATCCAAAAGCTCGGGTTCGCCGGTTATTTTTTGATCGTCTGGGACATCATTAATTTCTGCCGGGAACACGACGTCATGGTGCAGGGCCGCGGCAGCGCGGCGAACAGCGCGGTTTGTTATTGCCTGGGAATCACGCCGGTGGATCCGGTCAGCAATAATCTGGTCTTCGAACGTTTTCTGAGCGAAAGCCGAAAAGGCTGGCCTGATATCGATCTCGATCTGCCGAGCGGCGATCGCCGCGAAAGCGTCATTCAGGAAGTTTACCGGCGTTACGGCAAACACGGCGCGGCCATGACCGCGAACGTCATCACCTATCGCGGACGCAGCGCCGCACGGGAGATCGGGAAGGCGCTGAATTTCTCGTCCAATATCCTGGATCGATTTTCGCATCTTTTTGCGCAGGGCGATTTTCCACACACCCTCGATCTCGCCGCCCAAATTGAGCAGGCGGGTTTACCGAAAGCGCATCCGAGAATGCCGGCTTTTATCTCGCTGTATCAGGCTATTTACGGATTGCCGCGCCACCTCGGCCAGCATTCGGGCGGGATGATTATTTGCCAGGGCAAACTCAGTTCCTTTGTGCCGCTGGAAAATGCCTCGATGCCCGGCCGGGTTGTGGCGCAGTGGGACAAGGATGATTGCGAAGATCTCGGCATCGTGAAGGTGGATTTGCTCGGCCTCGGGATGATGTCCGTGATGCAGGATGCCTTCGAGCTTTGCCGCGAACGCGGGCGGCCGCTCGATCTGGCTCACATTCCCACGGATGACGCGCCGACCTATGAAATGATGCAGAAAGCCGACACGATCGGCGTTTTTCAAATCGAGAGCCGCGCCCAGATGGCCACGCTGCCGCGCCTGCAGCCGAAATGTTTTTACGATGTCGTGATTGAAGTCGCGATCATCCGGCCGGGACCAATCCAGGGCAACATGGTGCATCCCTATCTGGCGCGCCGCGCCGGGCGGGAAAAGGTCACCTATTTCGATCCGCGCCTCGAGCCGGTCCTGGGCCGGACTCTTGGCGTGCCATTGTTTCAGGAACAAATGCTGAAGATCGCGATGATCATGGCCGATTTTTCCGGGGACGAAGCGGAGGAATTAAGGCGGGCGCTCAGCTTTCACCGTTCGGGAGAACGCATGAATCGCGTCAGCGTGAAACTGATCGCGGCGATGGAACGAAAAGGTGTCGCACCGGAAATCATCGAGAAGATCATTCAATCGATCGCGTCGTTTGCGCTTTATGGATTTCCCGAGTCGCACGCGATCAGCTTCGCGATTCTCGCGTATGGGAGCGCGTACCTAAAAGTGCATCGTGCGCCGGAGTTTTACGCGAGTTTGTTGAACAATCAGCCGATGGGTTTTTATACGCCGGCCACGATCGTGAAAGATGCGAACCGGCACGGTCTTCGGATTCTGCCGGTCTGTGTCCGGGAATCGGAATGGCGTTGCACGGTCGTTTCGAACGATACGGTCCGGTTGGGATTTTGCGTGGTGAACGGCTTGCGGAAAGAGCATGGGGAAAGGCTGCTCCAGGAACGCGGGCAAACGGCCTTTGTCTCGCTCGAAGATTTCAAGCGGCGGGTGTCATTCACAAAAGAGGAACTGCGGACGCTCGCGGAATTGGGAGCGCTCAATTGTTTTGCGGAGCATCGGAGGGCTGCGATGTGGCGAGTGGAGGAGACGGCACCGGAGCCGCTTTTCGCAGTTGTAGCCGGGGTCGGTGACCCCGGCCGTCCTGCGGCCACGCTGCTCACCACCGGGGTCAGAGACCCCGGCTACAACACACCGCTCCTCCCGATGACGATGCCGGAACGCGTCAAAGCGGATTACGACGCGATGAATCTCACCACGGGACCGCATCCGATGAAGTTGCTGCGGGAGCAGTTGCCAAATATCTGGCGCGCCAGCGATCTCGCGTCAGCGCGCCATGGCGCCACGATCCAGATTGCCGGGAACGTGATTTGCCGTCAGCGGCCCGGGACGGCGAAAGGCTTTGTCTTTGTCAGCCTCGAAGACGAGACCGGAGTTTCCAATGCGATTGTCACGCCGGATTTATTTGAGCGGGTGCGGCTCTTGATCACCGAAGAGCCATTTCTGATTATCGAAGGGACGGTGCAGAATTCCGAGAACGTGGTTCTGATCAAGGCGCAGGAAATCAGAGCGCTGGCCCACCTGCCCGCAGTTGCTACAGCGTTGCAGGCGGGCGAACAACTCGTCGGCACTGATTCGCATGATTTTCATTAGGTGGAGCGCTCGATCACCTCAACCGCAACCGCAGCCCGGTCCGCAGCCGTGCGAGCCAACCGAACCGACAGAAGGACCTGCCGAGCCGCCGGGAATGTGGACGCCGTAGCCCCCGGAAATCACGCGCCGAACCGGCTCGCCGGTTTTCGGGTCCACCCGCAGCGGTTCATCCTTCATACTCTGCTGTAACTCAAAACGCCGGATTGGTTTCGACGGATCGGTCGTTTCGTAAACGTAAATTGGCATGGCGATTTTACTCCGCGCCGCGTGATTGCTCTTTCGGTTGCGCCGATTTTTCCGTGGGCTTGGCGTCGGATTCCATCCATTCGGTGTGAAAAACGCCTGGCTTGTCGATGCGCTCATAGGTATGCGCGCCAAAAAAGTCGCGTTGGGCCTGGAGCAAATTCGAGGGCAACCGCGCGGAGCGATAACTATCGAAGTACCCGAGAGACGCGCTGAACGCCGGGACCGCTACACCCTGTTTGACGGCCGCCGCGATTGCGACCCGCCAGTTATCCTGCGTGCGCTCGATGATCCCGGTGAAATATTGGTCGAGAAGAAGATTGTGCAGCCCGGCGTCGCGCTCATAGGCTTCCTTGATTCGATTCAGGAACTTCGCGCGGATGATGCACCCTCCGCGCCAGATGGTGGCGATGTCGCCAAAATTCAAATTCCACTTTGAACCCGCGCTGGCGGCTCCCAAAAGCTCCATGCCCTGGGCGTAGGAGACAATTTTAGAGGCATAGAGCGCGTCGCGCACGGCCGCGATCAGCTCGGCGCGATCGCCGGTAAACTTCGTCACTTTCGGCTGGGGCAGGATCTTCGATGACGCGACCCGCTCGTCTTTCCTCGATGAGATGACCCGCGCTTCGACCGCGGCGTTGATCGTTGAAATTACGACGGACTGACTCAACGCCGACTGCAGCGTCCAGAGACCGGTCCCCTTTTGTCCAGCCTTGTCGAGGATGACATCGACCAGAGGCTTGCCGGTGTCCGGGTCGATCTTGCGAAAAATCTGCGAGGTAATCTGAATGAGATAACTATCGAGATCGCCCTTGTTCCATTCTTCGAAAATGCCGGCCAATTCCTCGGCCTCGAGACCCGCGACGTCTTTCAGGATCGCATAAGCTTCGCAGATCAACTGCATGTCGCCGTATTCGATTCCGTTGTGGACCATCTTCACGTAATGGCCGGCGCCGTCCGGCCCCATGTAGCGACAGCACGGTTCGCCGTCCACGATCGCGGCGATCTTCGTGAAGATCGGCGCAATAATTTCCCAGGATTCCCGCGAACCGCCGGGCATGAGTGACGGACCCTTCAGCGCGCCTTCTTCACCGCCCGAAACGCCGCAACCGACAAAGTGGAGACCGCGTCCTTCCAAATCCTTGCAGCGGCGCTGGGTATCGGTGAAAAGAGAATTACCGCCGTCGATAATCACGTCGCCTTTTTCGAGCAGGGGCGTGAGCTGGTTGATGACCGCATCGACGGGCGCACCGGCCTTGACCATGATCATCGCCTTGCGAGGGCGTTTGAGGGCGCCGACGAACTCTTCCATCGTGCGCGTTGGCTGAATGTTTTTCCCCTTCGCCTTCCCCGCGGCGAACTTGTCGGTCACTTCCACCGTCCGGTTGAACACGGCCACGGTAAAACCTTTCGATTCCATGTTGAGGACGAGGTTTTCGCCCATGACCGCGAGACCGATCAGTCCGATATCACATTGATTCGTGTTCATTTTGAGTATCTCCTTGGGCACGCCGGACTCGGCTGTGGCACAGTCTATCCGGTTCTAATAACGCATGGCAAATTCCCTTTGCGAGGTTTCAATCACGGAGGCGCCGCTTGATTTGCCGGCCCGAGAGAACAATTCGGCCGCGGGTGCGCTGGTCGACTTTTGGGGTTTTGTGCGAGGACTCGAAGAGGGAAGGGAAATTACCGGGATCGAATACGAAGCGCATGGCCCCATGGCGGAACATCAAATGCGGAGCCTGATCGAAAGCGCCCGGGAAAAATTCGGCTGTGGCAAAATCATTATTCATCATCGGATTGGCTTTGTGCCGGCCGGGGAAGCGTCCATCATTGTTCGCGTGGAGAGCGCCCATCGTGCGGCGGCCTTCCACGCGAATCAATGGATCATGGATGAACTAAAGCGGACTGTGCCGATCTGGAAACACCCGGTCTTCAAGGAAAGCGATGCGGTGGCGCGCGCATGAACTGGGCAAACCGTCTCACCGTCAGCCGGCTGGTTCTGACCATCCTTTTCGTCGCGGCGCTTAACTCGAGATGGATCTACGCCAGCACCGCGGCGCTGATCTTATTTATCCTGGCTGGCATCACGGATTTTTTCGACGGTGAAATTGCCCGCCGCTACGGCGAGGTCACCAACTTTGGGAAGCTGATGGATCCCCTCGTGGATAAGATCATGATGGCGGCGGCCTTCATTTCGCTGGTCCCGCTGGGGGCAATTCCCGCCTGGGCCGCCACGACCGTGGTGGCGCGTGATTTCCTGATCACGGGGTTGCGACTGATGGCCAGCGCGCGAGGCCAGATCCTGCCGGCGGAGCGCCTCGGGAAGCACAAGACTTCGTGGCAGATCATCACGGTCGTCTTTTTTCTGGTGCTGCTTGCGGCGCGCGAACTCAAGTATGCCACCGACCAAGACGACTGGTGGTTTCGAGCCTGGAATCAGGCCGGGCCACTGCTGGTCTGGGTCGCGGTCGGCTTTACCGTTTACTCCGGGCTGCGCTACGCCTGGCGCCATCGCGACGTCATCGCGGCAGATCAGTAGCGAACCCGCGGAAGCCAGATCGATGTGCTTGAGCGAGAGGTGGTGCTACTGCGCGCCCAGGTCGTAGACTTCGACAACACCATTCCCGACGATGCTGGCGTTCAATCCGGCGAGGAGCGCGGTGTAAAGTCCCGGCGGCAACGTCGCGGGTATGGCTGATTCAAATTCATTGGTTGGTTGAAGGCCCGCGTCGGTCACGCCTGCTGCCTGGGCGGGATCATCCAGCCAATTGTTATTCGAAGCGAGGAGCACGCCGTCGCTGTTGCGTAGCTCTAAAGTTGGATCGGACAACGGGGTTGGAACTCCCGAGGCCGTGAGACTCGGTCCGAGGCCACGCACCACGATCCTGTTGCTGCCTCCGTTGCTGAGGATGAATCCTGCGATGACGACGTTGTTACCCGTGCTGACGAAGGCGCGAGTGCTAATGTTGGCCAGTTTTCCAACCGCCTGGTCGAGGTCGTAAACTTCCACCAGAGCAACACCCGTCGTGTCGTTATTGCCCCTGACCACGCCGGTGTAGTTTCCCGGAGCGAGCGTGGCGGAAATCGCGGATTCGAAATCATCGGTCGGGGGTATTCCCGTGGCCTGAATTTCGGCTTCCTGGGTGTCTCTCCAGTTATTGTTTGTGACCGTGACAAAAGGACCGGGACCGTGCAACTCGAGCACCGGATCAGCCAGGACACCCGGCACACCGGAACCTGCCAGGGAAGGCCCAATGGCCCGGATGAGCACATGTTTGGGAGAGCTCCCGGTGATGATCCAGCCCCCGATGCCCACGTTGTCACCGCTCTGAATTCGCATCCGGGTCGAGAGGTTGATTGCTTGTGAAACCGGCGTGGGAGTAGGTGTGGCAGCGCCATCCGGAACCGGCGCCTGGATCGCAACGGTGATTGGTGTCCCGGTCTTGAGGAAACCGACCGTCGCGTTCGCGGCCTGCGGTGGACGGTTGGAATCGAAACGGAAATTATACATGGTGCCGAAACGGATCGCGTTGGCGTTCGCGTTTTGCGCCAGAGTCTCCGAGCTCCAGCTCACGGCGTTGGCGGTTTGATTCGACGGCCACGGGGCATTGCTGAACCCGGCGTTTCCCGCCGTGCCATCGTTGGGGAATCCAGGGTGATTCGGAGGCGCGTGGAACCCAAGGTTGCTGATCGTGATTCCCTGTCCGAGGGGCACACTGAAAGATTGGATCGAGCGATCAAGATTTTGGTTGTGAATGGCGTATTCATAATGCCAGACATCGGCGGAAGGATGCGTCACTTTGTAGACAACAAATGCGCGGCCATCGACGCCTGGCTCGGGCTCGACCGTAGCACTGGTTGCTCCCGTCCAGACCGCAGTGGCCGGCGACATCAACGAGGTGTAGCCCACGGCCGCGAAGCTAAAACTTGTCGTCCCGGAGACATTGTAACGGCGACAGGACGCGTTGTTATACATGTTGCATTGTCCCGGGTGAGCCTGGCACCAGGCGTACTCATGCGGGCTGTCATATTGAACTTCGGCGTAGTAGGTGGCGCCGGGATTCAGCGCGGTGTTCAGGTCGTTGACGTTCACGAGAATTCGGTGCGATGTGCCGGTGTGAGCGTGGCCGGCGTGGTTCTCCGGCCTCGGATTCCCGGGGAAGGCGCCGGTGAACGGATTCACCCACGCGCGGGAACCTAACGCGCCAATGTGATCGCTTTGGTCCGCATTTTGGCTGGAGGCGTAAGCGTCGGAGCAGCCTACGCCAAGGCTGGAAAAGTTTGGGTAGGGGGTGCAACCAAAGCCGCAGTCGTCGAACTGATCCGCCCCGAATGTATGCTTCACCCACGCCTGGCCAATTTGCTCAAGACGGTCGTTGTTGTTCGGTCCACCACTCATCCGATAGAGATTTTGCGAAATGACCGAGTGGTCCGGGCTGGGTAATTGGAAAAAATGGACGGGCTGGTCTCCGTTGTTGCAAGAATCTGTTCCAATTCCCAAGCCAACCTGGCCTCCGCTAGTCCCGCCGAATTGGGCTAACTCAAACATGTCCCCCACGACAATATCTGGGCCCGCGACGGCGCCTTCTCGCGCCTTCCCGCCCCCGGGTTTCAGGGGCGGCAAAACCGACGATCTGGCGTCACCGTTGACGAAGGTCGTGACTTCGATCGGAACCATGGTGGCGGCGATCGAAATTTCACCGGCAATTACCCCGGCATCCGCAGGCCGGCCCAGCTTGTTTGCGAACTCTTCGGAGATCAGGAGCCTTCCGCCATTGATGCGGAACAAGCGCGCGACGGCCTCGAACTCGTAGAGCGCCCCTTCAATATTGAAAAAGACGAAGCCCGTTTTCCGGTCGCGGATCACCAGGTCGTACGCCTCACCCAAACGGATCTTCTCAAGAACGAGCTGGCTTAGCGAGGCGTTCAACGGTTCCGGGACGGCCGCGGAGTTTTTCCAGATCAACCCCATGGCGCCAGGTTCGAGACCCCGCAAAACATCGTTAAAGACGCGCAGCGTGAAAAAAGAATTTGGATCTGCTGCGAAACGCAACGTGTTCAGTTTGTTCTTTTCCAATTCCTGAGGTGCGGAGCGAATGCCTCGCAGCCGTTCCAGATCGAGATCGATGGCGACGTCGCCCCGCGCCACGATCAGTTTTTCCATCGTGCCGGTCAGCCCATCGGGACTTTTCCGGGAAGACTCCGCGGCCGAGCTTTCCCAAGCGGCGCCCGCGAGCACGAGTAACGGGAACACAAAATAGCCAGACATTTTCCTCAACATGAACTTGGTCCTCCAATTCAGCGCCGGCTCGAAAGGTTATGAAGTTGTTCACTCAAGAACTTCGGTCCGTTCCGTGGCGCGAGTAATGGATGATCTTTTAGGCGGATCGCGCCGCAAAGTAGAGGATTAAATATCGAGATCCGGGAGGGATTGGGAACGGCAATCCCAATCTCGGATTTCGAGTGTTTCCCTTACGGGCCTCCGCGGTCGTAGACCTCAACCAGTCCGATGCCCGTGCCGTTGTTCAGTCCTGCGAGCAGCGCTGTGTAAAGGCCGGGCGGGAGCGCCGCGGCGATCCCAGACTCCAATGGGTTTGTCGGAGCCAGACCCGCAGCGATCAGTTCACCGGCTTGATCGGGGTTGTCCTGCCAGTCGTTATTCGCGATGAGTAGCCCTCCGTTCGCGTCCCGCAGCTCCAGCGTTGGATCAGCGAGTGGGTTCGGCACGCCAAAGCCGCTCAGGCTTGGTCCGATTCCGCGCAATATGACATTATCATTGGCACTGTTGCCACCCAGGATAAAGCCCGCGATCACGATGTTCTCAAACACACCCACAGAGGCGCGTGTGCTAATATTGGCCAGCTTCGAGCTCGCGACTTGACCGAGGTCGTAGAGTTCCACCAACGCCAGGCCCGAGGTGTTATTGTTGCCTTTCACTATCGCCGTATACGCTCCCGGATTGAGCGTAACCAGGATCGCTGATTCAAAGTCATTGGTGGGCGCGAGGCCGGTAGCCTGAATGGCAGCCTGTTGGGTGTCTCTCCAGTTATCGTTGCCGATCGTCGTAAAACCCACCGGTCCGTGCAGCTCCAGCACTGGATCAGCCAGCACATCGATAAATTGCAACGAAGGTCCGATTGCCCGCAGGAGTACATATTTCGGAGCGGTTCCCGTTACGATGAAGCCGCCGATGCCAACATTATCACCGGTCTCAACTCGCATCCGAGTCGAGAGATTGATGGCCTGCCCTGCTTGGATCGGCCCAGCGATAAAAGTCCTCCGCACTGATTCCGTGATGCTCTCCGAGCCGTTGAAATAGCCGCTGCGATAATAACCTCGAGCACGGATGTAGAAATTCCGTGCAGCCGGCAAGTCCAAACCAGTCAGGGACCAATTGCTCCCGGCCCAAGTGCCGTGACCCAGGAGGGTGTAGTTCACATTGTCGGTGGAAGACTCAAACGTAACGCGCGTGAATTGCGCGCCGGAGCCTCCGTGCGTCCAGGTGATGGTGGTTTGCGCCACAGCCAGGTCTTGCAGCGCGGCAGTGCCGTTGCTCAGGCGAGCGAAAAGGCCGCGGGGCTGTCCGCCGATGCTGGTGAACGAGCCGGCCGCCAGAATCTTGCCGTCTGCCTGGGCCGCGATTGAATAGACATTGCCGCTCGCGTTCGGATCGAACGAATCAGCCAAACCAGTGGTCGCATCGAGCCGGGCGAAGTTGGTGCGCATCTGTCCGCCGATGCTGGTGAAAGTGCCGGCCGCCAAGATCTTCCCGTCCGGCTGCACGGCGATTGAAATGACATTAGGATAAGGGCCGCCGCTCGCGTTCGGGTCGAAGGAGTCTGCCAGGCCGGTTGTGGCGTCGAGCCGGGCGATGCGGTTGCGCGCCTGTCCACCAATGTTCGTGAAATAGCCGCCCGTCACAACCTGGCCGTTTGCCTGAATCGCGATTGAAATGATGTCAGTGCGGGCAGGGGGCGGCCCACATGGCGTGCAGAAAGGGTTTGGGTCGAACGAGTCAGCCAGGCCCGTAATGGCATCGAGCCGGGCCAGGCTGTTGCGCGTCGCTCCGCCGATCCTCGTGAAAGTGCCACCCGCTAAAATCTTGCCGTTCGTCTGCACCGCGAGCGAAGAGATATGATTGTTCGCGTTCGGATCGAACGAATCGGCTAATCCGGTCGTCGCATCGAGCCGCGCGATATTGCTGCGCATCTGTCCGCCGAGATCCGTGAAAGAGCCAACGGCTAGAATATTGCCGTCCGCCTGCACCGCGATTGACAGGACTTGAGCAGTCCCGCCCGCGTTCGGGTCGAACGAATCAGCTAATCCGCTCGTCGCATCGAGCCGGGCGAAGTTGGTGCGCATCTCTCCACCGATGCTCGTGAAACTGCCGGCCACCAGGATCTTCCCGTCTGGTTGCACCGCGATTGAAACGACTGCGGGAAAATCGCCGGTCGCGTTCGGGTCGAAAGCGAGATCGACCGTCCCATCCGTGTTCAAGCGGGCGATGTTATTGCGCGTAACGCCCGAGACGGCGGAAAAGGAACCGCCGATGAGAATCTTGCCGTCCGGCTGGACGGCGGTAGCGAGAATGTCGCTGCCGACGATGCTGAGATTGAGTGTCTGGTCTGCCCGGCCATCGGTTTCCAGGCGGGCCATGTGGTTGCGCGTCACCGTCCCTCCCGCATTGGGTGAGAGCGTGGTGAAATTACCGCCCACCAAAACCTTGCCATCCGCCTGCACCGCGATCGAAGCGACCGGATCGCTCGCGTTCGGGTTGAACGAATCTGCCTGGCCGGTCGCAGGATCGAGCCGGGCGATGTGGCCGCGCATCTGCCCGCCGATACTCGTGAAAGTGCCGCCCACTAGAATCTTGCCGTCCGCCTGCACCGAGATTGACCTGACTTGAGGAACTCCGCCGCTCGCGTTCGGGTCAAACGAATCAGGCAGGGCGGTGGTGGGATCGAGCCGGACGATGCAGTTGCGCACCTGGTCACCGATGGTGGTGAACTCGCCGCCCGCCAGGATCTTGCCGTCCGGTTGCACCGCGATCGCAAGGACAGCGGGAAAAAAGCTGCCGGCCGCCTCCGGGGTGAACAAATCTGGCAGTCCCGTGATGGGATCGAGCCGGGCGATGTTGTGACGTATCTCTCCACCCATGCTATCAAAAAAGCCGCCCACTAGAATCTTGCCGTCCGCCTGCAGCGCAATTGAATAGACGACATTTTGCGAGTTCGGGTTAAACGAATCAGCCAATCCGGTCTTAGGATCGAGCCGCGCGATGTGGTGGCGCTCTTGTCCGCCGATACTGGTGAAATAGCCGACCGCCAGGATTTTGCCGTCCGCCTGCAGCGCGATTGCATGGACACCAGTGACCACGGGCCGGTCCGAGTCCGCGTGCGGGTCGAACGAATCCGCGAGGCCGGTGGTGGCATCGAGCCGGGCGATATAGTTGCGCGCCCGTCCACCGATCATCGTGAAAACCCCGCCCACGACGATCTTGCCGTCCGCTTGAACCACGATGGTCTGGATCTGCTCGTTCGCGTTCGGGTCAAAGCCGGTGTCGAGGGTGCCGTCCGGGTTTAACCGGGCCATGTTGTTGCGCGCGACCGCCGGGCCACCGTTGACCGAAAGTGATGTAAAATCCCCGCCGATCAGAATTTTGCCGTCCGGCTGGACGGCGATCGCGTAAATCGGGCCGTTCGCGTTCGGGTCGAAACCGTCGAGCGCGGATTGTCCGCGGACCGTCACCGTGTTGCCAGACAACAGCAGGGCGGAAAGCGATAAGAGCAGGGCCCTCGTCGCAGCTCTCGCCCATGAAGTGGACGCGGCAGCCTGCGTGGTTGGGAGTGGGGAAGGCATGGTGCGCAACTGCGTCACTCGAGGCGTATCCGGAAGCGCCCTTCTGAGCAAGGCACGAACCCTTAGTGAACGAGAAATAACCTCGTTTCAGAAACAGCGGGTGAAGGGAATCGAACCCTCGTCAGTAGCTTGGAAGGCTACAGCTCTACCATTGAGCTACACCCGCGCGCCGAGTAAGCTGACGCGGCTCGCAACCGCTGCCAAGTCCTTTCTGACCCGTAGCGCGTTCTCCTTCGTCTTGCGTTTTCCAGGCGCGCGATCTAGCTAGATGGAATCATGAAAATCCGTGGTCTCTGTCTCATGATCGCCGCCTTCCTCTCGGTCACGGCGCGGGGCGATCTCACGATTGTGCAAAAGGTGGAAGGGAGCGGCTCGCTCAGACAGATCACGATGAAGCTCAAGGGCGACAAGGCCCGCGTCGAAGTCTCCCCGGAACTCACGACGATCATGGAATCCAAGGGTGGCGACATCCTGACGTTGATGAACACGAAAAAGAAATTCGTGCGCATCTCGGCCGAGAAGTCCAAGGCGATCGCCGAGCTGGCCAGCAAGTACGGAAAAGATTCGGCGGCGCCGGCCGAAAGATCGAAGCTGACCGCCACCGGCCGGAAAGAGACGATTAATGGATACGAAACGGACGAATATGTCCGCGAATCTGCCTCGGTGAAGGAAAGCTATTGGATTGCGCTGACTTATCCGGATTCGGCTGCGATCGTGAAACAACTTCAGGCCATCACTCCCACCGCCTGGAATGAGATCGCGAAGGGAATGCTCGATTTCAACGATTTTCCCGGCCTCCCGTTGCGCACGATTATCAAGACCGACCGGAAAGAGATCGTCTGCACGATCATCTCCATCAAACAGGATTTGTTGAGCGACATGGAATTCGCGGTCCCTCGGGATTTCGAGGAACTGAAAGTTCCCAATCTTCAGGACGTGCTTTCCGAAAAACCCTCAAAGAAGCCGTGACGGCCCAGGGACCGTCGCCGAAGGGGATTCCACGTTTCCTTCTCGCTTCCGGTTCACCGCGGCGCCGGCAATTGCTCGCAGAGGCGGGTTTCCAATTCGAGGTGATCGCGTCGCCCGTTGAGGAGATTTCGCATGCGTGGTTCACGATCCGCGAACTGACGATTTGCAACGCGACCCGGAAGGCGTTGGGCGTGGCGCAAGCGTCACCGGGCGCGGTCGTGTTGGGCGCCGACACGCTCGTCGGCCTCGACGATGAGGTGCTGGGGAAACCGGCGAATTTAAAGGAAGCCGCGCAAATTCTGCGGCGACTGAGTGGACGAACGCACGAGGTCTGGACAGCGGTTTGCCTTTGCCATTCCGCTTCGGGGCGATGGCAAAGCTTCCAGGTCGTCTCCCGGGTAAAGTTTCGCGATCTGACGGATCGCGCCATCCAAAATTATTTCAAAAAAGTGAATCCTCTGGACAAAGCGGGCGCTTACGCCGCGCAAGGACACGGAAAGGAAATCATTCAACACATCGCAGGATCGTACACGAATGTCGTCGGCCTGCCGATGGAGCGAACCCTGCCGGCTCTCGCCGCGTTCGGCGTTACGCCGGCCGTTACTTCTTCACGATAGGTTCTTCGCGGCAACAGATCTCGAGTGGGTTGCCCTCCGGATCGTCGAAAAACAGCGCGTAATATCCAGGCCGATATCCCGGCACCAGCTCGGGCCCGTCCAAATTTTTCGCTCCGGCTTTCGCCGCGATTTTCGCGACCCGATCGACTTCTTCACGCGTCTCCGCCCAGAAGGCGATGCGGGTCCCGTTGGGCTTGTGATGTGGATCCACGGTGAATCCGAAGAATTCCGAGGTCTTATCGCGGCCCACGGCGTAGAACGTTCCCCACTCGTCATCGGAAGTATCGTGGGTGAATCCAAGCGCGGGCAGAAGTTGGCGGTAAAACTTCAGCGCCTTTTTGAAGTCCTTTACCCGCAAATCAACGTGATCAAGGTGACGTGTCTTCATTTTGCCTGTGGACATTGAATGTTCAAAACTGACCCATTACCCCGAGTCGGCGGCGCTTTCGCGGCAGCAGACTTCCAGCTTGTTTCCATCAGGATCTTCGAAAAACACCGCGTAGTAGCCGGGGCTGTATTCGAGACATAGCTCGGGGCCCTCAATATTTTTCCCACCCGCTTTGCGAACGACTTTGGCGATTTTATCGACGGCGGCGCGACTCTCCGCCCAAAACGCGATGCGAGTTGCGTTCGGCTTGTGGTCGGGTTTTTCGTCAAAAGCAAAGAAGGGGACCGGCGTTTTCCCAGCGGGTTGAAACTGACCGCACTCTTCGCCGCTCTTGTCGATCGTGAAACCGATCGCGGGCAGGATTTTGGAGTAGAAGCGTTGCGCGACTTTGCGATTCTTGACCCGGAGATCGATGTGATCAAAGAGGCGGCCGCTCATGGAAGTAACCTTTCATATCGCGCGGTGAATTGTCGAGTCTGGGGAACGCATGCGGCCCCCAAGGAGCGGCGATTTGAAATCGCCGTCTAATTAGTCAGGCGGTTTGACCGTCTCATTGTTTAGTCGGCGGTTGCAAACCGCCGCTCCTTGAGGTCGATCTCAGCTTCCACGGTTTTCTCGCCGGACCATCAACTTCAATCCGGACCAGGTCTCGTCCACCGCGCAAACTTTTACATCCACGAAACCAAGCGGCAACGCCACTGCGCGAATAACGTCTTCGGTCACGTCGGTTGGCACTCCGGAAGATTTCTTCGGCCACGAAATCCAGAGGACGCCCGTGTCCGCGAGCAATTTGCGCAGCCGTTTCAATTCCTTTTCGAGCGCTTTGCGTTCCGAGATGAAAAGATGAATAAAGCCGGCGCCGGCGGCGGCTTTCCCGGCGAATGAGACCGCGTCCGGCAGCGGGGCGAGCAACTTCGAGTAATTCCCCGGCGCATTGAGCGTCACCACTCTTTGTCCCGCCTTGATCCCAAGCTTTTGCGCCAGCGGCGTCCCAGAGTAACCAGCCATTTCCTTTCCTCGCGTTTCCGGCACATAATGTCGCGCAACTTTGATTCGATCAATGCGCTTCAGTTCGAAAACGTTTTCCGCGACAGTCCTGGCCGCGCTCGCTCTCTTTGCGGGATGCCATCGCCAAAACAACGCTGTTTCCGGCACGATTGAGGTGGACGAAGTGCACGTCGGGCCGCGCAGCGGCGGCCGGGTCGAAAAAATCTTCGCGCAGGAAGGCGACAAGCTGCATCCCGGACAAACGATCGTGGAACTCGACGCGGCCGAATTGAAAGCGCGGCGGGAGCTGGCGGCGGCGCAGATCAACAGCGCCATTCACGACACCGAAGCCCAGGGAGCGCAGCTTGAATTCATGCGCGACGACGCGCTCCGGCAGCAGGATTTGCTCAAGCGGAAAGTCGTTTCGCCGAGTGACGCCGAGCGCACGGCCAGTGTGGCGAAAGCGCAGGAGAAGATTGTGGAAGCCGCGAAAATGCGAGTGATCCAGGCGCGCGCTCAGCTGGCCGACATCGACGCGCAGCTCGCCGAGATGCAAGTCAAAGCGCCGACCGATTCAATCCTGGAAGTGTTGAGCGTGAAGGTGGGGGACGTCCTGGCGCCGAACCGCGAGGTGGCCACCTTGATTCTCCCGCAGCATTTGTGGGTGCGCGTCTTTGTTCCCGAACCATGGCTGGGATTGATCAAGGTGGGGGACGCGGTTCACCTTCGGGTCGATTCGTTTCCCGGGCAGGATTTCGACGGCACCGTCGAGCAGGTGAATCGTCAGGCCGAATTTACTCCGCGCAACGTGCAGACCGTCGAAGACAGAATCCGACAGGTCTACGGCGTAAAGATTCGTCTGCCGAATAACGAAGACAAATTGCGCGCCGGGATGTCCGCCGACGTCGTCTTTCCGAACGTAAAATGATGTTTCCAATCGATTCCTAGCCATGACCGAAACGATGATCGAGTGCGAGGGACTGACGAAGCGCTTCGGCACGTTTACGGCCGTGGATCACGTCAGCTTTTCCGTCGCGCGCGGTTCGATCTTCGGATTTCTTGGACCGAACGGTTCCGGTAAATCGACCGTTATCCGAATGCTCTGCGGCATTTTCGAGCCGACGGAAGGCACCGCGAAGATCGCCGGCCACGATGTCGCGAACGAAAACGACGCCATCAAGGAAATGATCGGCTACATGTCCCAAAAGTTTTCGCTCTACGACGAGCTGACCGTAAACGAAAACCTGATTTTCTCCGGAAAGCTCTACAGCCTGCCCGACAAACAATTGAAGCAACGGCGCGACGAGTTGATCGCCATCACTCATCTCGAACCGTACCTCGATCGCCGGGCGGCGCTCCTCTCTGGCGGCTGGCGGCAACGCCTCGCGATGGCCTGCGCGCTCATGCACAAGCCGACGGTCTTGTTTCTCGATGAGCCAACCGCGGGCATCGATCCCGTGGCTCGGCGTGAGCTCTGGGATTTGCTCTTCGAATTTGCCGGGCAGGGGATGACGCTTTTCGTCACCACGCATTACATGGATGAGGCGGAGCGCTGCTCGCATGTCGGTTATATCTACATGGGAAAACTGATCGTCTGCGGCGAACCGGACGATTTGAAACAAATGCCGGATGTCAGCCCGCCCGGGACGCGGCGGCTGGATGTGACGTGCGACCACGTGACGGTGGCGTTGCGGGCGATGCGCGAAGTGCCCGGAGTGTTGAACGCCACGGTCTTCGGGCAATCGATGCATTTGCTGGTCGATGAGAGCGTCCAGCGCGAAGAGATCGACTCCAAGCTGCGCAGCGTCGGAATCGCGAGCCCGGAGATTCACGAGATCGGACCGTCGCTCGAGGATGTTTTCGTCTCGCTCACCGCGAAGCACGCCAATGAGAATCGACAAGGCAAGGCAGCCTGAAATTTGAGCCACGGATGAACACGGATGAAACACAGATAGAAGAAATCCGACATCGGTATTCCCTATCCGTGAAAATCCGTGTTCATCCGTGGCTAACTCCCCTGTGACTTTATGAAGCGCGCACCTTTCCGTGGTCTAGGCGCGATCCTGTTCAAGGAATTCATCACGGTCTTGCGCGATCCGTTGACGCTCTTTTTCATGCTTTTCCCGCCGCTCGTCGAAATGATCGCGTTTGGTTACGCGCTCGACAACGATGTCAGGCACATGGCCATGGCGGTCCTGAACGAGGACCGCACGGTCGAAAGCCGGCAGTTCCTCGATCGTTTCGTGAACACGGAGACGTTTCGGATCGTCGGCGAAGTGGGGAACGTCGAGGAACTCGCGAGCGAGATTCGCAAGGGTCGCGCTTATGTCGGCCTGCAAATTCCACCCCACTTCACGCGCGATCTGCGCACCGGCCATCCCGCGCAGGTGCAAATGCTGATCGACGGCTCGAATTCCACCACGGCTCTTCAGGCGCTCAACACCGCCCTGAGCGTCGCCTTGACCCAATCCATCGAGATGATGATGCGCGAGGGCGGCCGGCGCATCGTGCCGATCGAGGTCCGGCCGCAGATGCTCTACAACCCCACGATGCGCAGTCCGAACTTTTTTGTGCCGGGCGTGATCGGCATCGTCCTGCAAATCGGGACGACTTTCGCCACGGCCATGGCCGTGGTGCGCGAGCGGGAGCGCGGTACCCTGGAGCAACTGCTCGTTAGTCCGCTTAGCCGCTGGGGCCTCATGCTGGGCAAACTCATACCCTATCTCTGCATTGGCATGCTCATGGCCATCCTGCTCTTCGGCATCATGCGTTTCGTTTTTGCAGTGCCGATTGCGGGCAGTGTCATCGCCATGACGGGCTCCACGTTCATTTACGTTTTTGCGCTCCTCAGCATCGGACTGCTGGTGGCGACGAAAGCGAGCAACCAGATGCAGGCTCTGCAAATGTCGATGGCGTTCATTCTGCCGAGCGTATTTTTCTCCGGTTTCATTTTTCCGCGGGAGACGATGCCCTGGATTTTCTACGCGATCGGCTCGCTCCTCCCGACCACCTATTTCATCGCGCTCATGCGCGCGATCATTCTGCGCGGCGCCACTTTCCTGGAGTACTGGCCCTCCCTCGCCATTCTGTCGATCATGGCCGTTCTGCTCTTCTGCGTCTGCGCGCTCCGGTTCCGGAAGAAGATTGGTTAATTTGAAGCAAAACGATCCAGGCTTGTTTCGGAAACTTTGTCGTAGCGGTCTTCGCATCGCGCTCGCCGTTCTGACGTTCTTTTTCCTGCTCTGGTGGTTTGGGATGAGAATGCCGGGAAGGAATGCTTCAACCGCAGCTCCGCTCTCCGCTGAGGAGAATGTCTTGCGGGGCGAGCTGGTCGCCGACGTGCAAAAACTGGCCGGTGAAATCGGTGAGCGAAACATGCAGCGCTATCCCCAGCTCAATGCGGCGGCCGATTTCATTGAAGACTCTTTTTCACGCGCGGGACTGCGAACGCGGCGGGACACCTATGAAGTGGATGGAAAACCCTGTCACAACATCGAGGCGGAGATTCCCGGCGCGCGTCCCGAGATCATCGTCATCGGTGCGCATTATGATTCTGTCTTCGGCGCGCCCGGTGCAGATGACAACGGCAGCGGGGTGGCGGCCATGCTGGCGCTCGCGCGTCGTTTTGCCGGAAAGGCGACGGGCCAAACCTTGCGCTTCGTGGCCTTCGCGAACGAAGAACCGCCGTATTTCCAGACGGAGCAGATGGGAAGTCTCGTTTACGCCCGCCGGTGCAAGGCTCACGGCGATCAAGTCTCCGCCATGATCAGCTTGGAGACGGTGGGTTATTTTTCCGATGCCCCGCGCTCGCAGACGTATCCTTCGGCCGGAATTCGCCCGTTTTATCCCAGCACGGGGAATTTTATTGGATTCGTCGGAAACGTCCGCTCGCGCGCTCTCCTGCACCGCGCCATCCGTCTTTTCCGGGAGCAAGCAAAACTCCCATCCGAAGGCGGAGCGTTGCCCTCATTCATCCCGGGCGTTGGATGGTCGGACCAGTGGGCATTCTGGCAATGTGGCTATCCCGCCTTCATGATTACCGACACCGCGCCCTTTCGGTACCCGCATTATCACGAAGCCACCGACACGCCCGACAAGCTGGACTACGATCGCTTCGCGCTCGTGGTGAGCGGCATCGAGAAGACGATCGCGGAGCTCGCTAAGTAGATTCCGCGCATTCGGTCGAAGTGCGCAGACGATTGCGGAAAGCGTTTCAGTTCGGTACACAGTGCGTCATGCAATTTCGAATGTTGTTTGCCGCCGTCGTGCTGATGTTCGCGTGCCGGTCGGCGGTCGCGGAGCCGAAGGCATACGAGGTGGTGAAATACAAGGGCACAGCGGAGGGCGTGACCATTGCCCTCGATTACGGGGACGGTTATCCGGACGCCAGCCACCTGTGGGTCACGGAGCGGAAGAGTGGAAAGATTACCCGGTTTATGTTGGACGAAAGCGGTGAAATGCGGTTTGTGCCCAAGAAGCCGAGTGCCCGGAAAAGAGAGGTCGTCCTGAAGATGGGAATGAATGACGGGCCGGGGGAGAAGATCGAGGGCATCTATACCGTCGACGGAAAGCAGACGCACTTCACGCTGCGAAAAATCGAGTAGCTACATTGGCGGAAGCAACCAATCGAGCGCGTCCTGGAATTCGATGAGGGCCGCGCCTTCGATGGGAGAATTGTGGCCCGCGCCGATAAGTGGGATGGCGCGTTTTTCTCCGGCGTAGGCATCGACAACCAGGCGTTGGAAGCGCGGCGCGACGACTTCATCTTTTTCCGCGAGCAGGAAAATTGCGGGTGCGTGAATGGCTTTCGCATTGGCGACGCTGTCCAGGTCAGCGGGGAGTTTTTGCGCGAGCGGCCCGGCCAGCAACCATAAGTTCCACCAGCCGAACTGGCGGAGAATGATCTGCCGCAACGCGGGCGGATTGTGCAGGATCAGGCCCGCCACCTGGCGATGCGCGGCGACGTGAAGCGCGGTGGTCGTTCCCAAGCTTGCGCCAAAGACAAAGATCGGACGATCGCCCGCGACGGCTTTGAGGGCGTCGAATGCGGCGAGCGCCGCGGGTCCGAGCCGTTTGAGTCGCGCGGGTCCCGTGCTGCCACCGAAGCCAGGATAGTTCATCCCCCAGACTTCGACGGACCGGCCATTCCACATGTCCGCTTCGGCGGCGACCCAGCGGTCGGCCCGATCGGCATTGCCGTAGAATCGCAGGATGTAGATCGCGGGTTGTCCGCGTTGTTGGGCCAACTTGGAAGCGGCCGTCCAGATTTCCAATTCGCCGCCCTCGAAGGGAATCGGTTTGCGCACTGCGGGAGCGGCGTCGATGCGGTCCGTCGTCGGGAATAAGACCAGCCGATCTGGAAGAGGCGCCAGGGCAATCAATGCAAAATACGAAACCGCAATCACAAGGACGACGCGCCACCGGAACAACGGTTTTCGTTCCGGGGGCTTCACGTTTGGTTGGAAAGTTTCTTCGTCAAATGGAGACAGTAAAAAAGTGGAATTGCGCCCACGATCCCGAAGGAGCAATCGAGCAGCCGCCACGGTAGCGGGATATGCCGGACGTATCCACAAATGAGCGCGAGAGGAATAACGGCCGCGCAGGAAAACAATCCGCAGCGCAGCACCCAGGCGTTGCGAACCGGATCGCGAAAGGGTCCGATGAAAAACAACGCGATGATCAGGTGACCGAACGCGAGCCAGTCGGTGCCATAACCGACAAACGGAAAAGCCGCATAGGTCCTTTGCAGACCAAAGAACACGAATGCAATCCACGCTCGAAATCCGGAGAGGGTTTCATACGCAGCGGGATCGTCAATGCCGAGCCAGCGGCAAAGAATTGAAAGCTCATGGAGCAACGGAAACGCCGTCAGACCGCTCACGACCAGTCCGGCGATGAACAGGCTCAGACTCACTCGGTAGGCGAGAAGCGTGCGTTTCAACGCCTTAGCTTATCACGTCTTTCCGAGGCGCCCCAGGGGATGCGCGAAAACATGCCCGTGATTCTGGTTTTGCATGGTCGCGCGTCACGAAATTGCGTCACGCAATTGTAACTTTACTTCGTTCGAAATTTGCGGCTGGTCTTTTCTGGGCCCATTTTACCTGGAATAATCGGGCTCGCTGACAGGTAAACGCTAACTCAATTCACAGGAGGATTTATGGCAACAACAGAAGGCGCAAAACTCAAACCGATCGACATGAAACTCGAAATATTAATCGTGCCCGTTTCCGATATCGATCGCGCCAAAGCATTCTATGAAAAACTCGGATTCCGGTTGGATATCGACTACGTCGCGGACGAAAGCTTCAGGGCCATACAATTTACTCCCCTTCATTCAGAGGCGTCGATCATCTTCGGGAAGGGAGTCAGGTCGGCCAACGATAACTCGGCGGAACTGGTCCTTATCGTGGATGACGTCGCCGCCGCTCGCGACGACTTGATCGCCCGCGGCGTAAACGTCAGCGAAGTCTTTCATTACGCCGGCGGCCCCTTCAACAACGCCGAAAAGAATCCGCGCGTCCCTGGGCGCGACCCGCAAGGCCGTTCTTACTACTCGTTTGTCTCATTTGCGGATCCGGACGGAAACCGCTGGCAGATCCAGGAGATCAGGGAGCGCCTTCCCGGCCGCGAGTGGAAGAAAACCACGGACGTTGCAGCTCTGGCTGAGCTCCTCCACGAGACGGAACAGCATCACGGCCAGTTTGAGAAGACGCATGGCAAGCATCAATGGTGGGACTGGTACGCACCCTATTTTAGTGCGCGTCAAAACGGGAGCAGTCCGGAGGAGGCAGCAGCGGCCGCCGATCGTTACATGGACGATATCCTGCGAGCGGCTTCGTGAAGAAGAGATGACGAACCCAGGGTCGTTATGAAAACGAAAATGAAAGCAGCGCAGATTGGCAAGCCGGGCGGAAACTTTGAATTGGTGGACCGCGACATTCCGGAGCCGGGCCCGGGGCAGGTTCGGGTGAAAGTGGAGGCGTGTGGGATTTGCCACAGCGATGTCCTGGTCAAGGAGGGTCTCTGGCCCGGAATTCAATATCCTCGCGTGCCAGGCCATGAAATCGCCGGCCGCATCGATGCTCTTGGAAGTGGCGTCACTCAATGGACAAAAGATCAGCGCATCGGAGTCGGCTGGCATGGCGGGCATTGTTTCGTTTGCGATCCGTGCCGCCGCGGCGATTTCGCGATGTGCATCAAGCGCAAGGTTACCGGCATCGATTTTGACGGCGGCTATGCCGACTTCATGATCGTAGGTGCGGAAGCGGTGGCGGCGGTGCCCGATGAGTTAACGCCGGAAGAAGTAGGGCCGTTCATGTGCGCCGGGGTGACGGTGCATAACGCGCTCCGGAATTCGGGGGCGCGGGGCGGTGATGTCGTCGCGGTTCACGGAATCGGTGGGCTGGGCCATCTCGGAGTGCAGTACGCGCGAAAGATGGGGTTCGTGACGGTTGCGTTAGGGCGCGGCAAAGACAAGCAGGAGCTGGCCGAAAAACTTGGCGCGCATCATTACTTCGACACGGACGCAGGCGATGCGGTCGCCCAGTTGCAGAAGCTGGGCGGGGCCCGCACCATCCTGGGGACAGCACCCAACGCCAAGGCCATCTCCGCGTTGGTCGAAGGCCTGGCGCCGGATGGAAATCTGCTCATTCCGGCAGCGCCGAGCGAACCGCTTAACATACCGGTTTTCCCTTTAATCGCGGGACGGCGCTCCGTGGCGGGCTGGTATTCCGGGACAGCGCGAGATTCGCAGGACACTCTGGAATTCAGCGGGCGGAGTGATGTCCATCCGATGGTGGAAAAATATCCGCTCAGCGAGGTCGCAGCGGCCTTCGAACAAATGCACAGCGGCCGGGCGCGCTTTCGCGTGGTCCTTATGATGGAAAGCTAAGTCCCGAAGAAGATTCTCTGCTGAACTCAACGGAAAGGAACACTCATCATGCCATACGTAAGTGTTGGACAAGAAAACGGAGCGAACATCGACATCTATTACAAGGACTGGGGCAAAGGGCAGCCCATCGTCTTCAGCCATGGTTGGCCGCTGTCGGCCGATGACTGGGATCCGCAGATGCTTTTTTTCGTCAGCAAAGGTTTCCGCGTCATTGCGAGTGATCGGCGCGGACATGGCCGCTCGACCCAAACCGGCGACGGGCACGACATGGACCATTATGCCGACGATCTGAAGGCCGTCACCGATCATCTCAACCTGAAGGATGCAATTCACGTCGGCCATTCGACCGGCGGCGGCCAGGTGGTGCATTATCTCGCCCGTCATGGCGACATGAACGTGGCGAAGGCGGCGCTCATTAGCGCCGTGCCGCCGCTGATGGTGCAGACTCCGGCCAATCCGCTGGGCCTGCCCAAATCGGTGTTCGACGATCTCCAGGCCCAGCTCGCCGCCAACCGGGCCAAGTTCTATTACGACCTGCCGGCCGGTCCGTTCTACGGCTTCAACCGTCCCGGCGTGAAAACGATCGAGCCTCTCGTTTGGAATTGGTGGCGCCAGGCCATGATGGGCGGCGCCAAAGCGGGTTATGACGGCATCGTCGCGTTCTCGCAAACCGACTTCACGGAGGATCTCAAGAAGATCTCAGTGCCGGTTCTGGTCATGCACAGCGAGGACGATCAAATCGTGCCCTATCAGGCCTCTGGTCCACTCTCAGCCAAGCTCCTCAAGAACGGCACGCTGAAGACATACAAGGACTACCCGCACGGCATGATCACGACGCAAGCCGACGTCATCAACAACGATCTGCTCGCGTTTTTTAAATCATAGTCCTAGGGTCACGGCGGGTTCACGGTGATTAAACTCCGTCAGCGATTGTCCATGATAAGGCCGAGCGCCGCGGCGCTGCTGGTCATATTGGTTTTTTCGGCGGGTTGCTCGCGGAAGGCGCCGCCAGCAGCGGCGAATGCGCCGGAAGTTCTGGTCACGACCGTGAAGCCGCAGGATGTGCCGGCGATCAAGGAACGCGTGGCCAGCCTCGATGGGTTGGTGAATGCCACCATCACGGCCCGCGTGTCCGGTCACATCGTTTCGCAGAATTATCAGGAAGGGAGTGTCGTCAAAAAAGGAGACCTCCTCTTCCAGATCGATTCGCGGCCGTTCGAGGAAGCGCTGGCCCAGGCCAAAGCGACCCTGGCCAAAGCGCAGGCGACGCGATTAAAGGCGGACCAGGATGAAAAACGCGCGTTGGATCTTTTCGACCGCAAAGTAACCAGTGCGGCGGAGAAAGACACGGCGCTGCAAGCTTCGGCCGCGGGCAAGGCAGATGTCGAAGCCGCTGAAGCGGCGGTCAAACAAGCTGAGCTCAATCTCGAATACACCAGGGTGACCGCGCCGATCGACGGCCTGGCCGGATTCGCCACCAAGCAAGTCGGCGATCTGGTCAGTCCGACCAGCGGCCCGCTCACGGCCATTTCACAGATCGATCCGATCAAGGCGCTGGTGAGCGCGGGTGAAGCAGCCTTCACGGATTTCGTTTCGAAGCATCCCGACCCAGAGGAGCGCGACAGATTTCTCAAAACGATTGAATTCGAATTGCTCCTCAGCAACGGAAAGACCTATCCGCACAAAGGAAAATTCTACGCGATCGATCGCAGTCTGGACGATCGGACCGGCTCGATTCGCTATGAAGTGACGTTTCCCAATCCGGGAAACAGCTTGCGTCCCGGCCAATTCGGTCGTGTGCGCTTCGTTCTAGAAACAAAAAAAGATGCGCTGGTCGTTCCGCAGGAAGCGGTGAGCGAGTTGCAGGGAAACTTTCAAGTCCTGGTGGTCGGCGATGATAATAAGGCCAGTGTTCGGCCCGTGAAAACGGGCGAGCGCATTGGCGTGCTGTGGGAAATCACCGATGGCCTCAAGCCCGGCGAGCGAATCATTGTCCTGGGCGCGCAAAAAGTTCGCGAAGGCAGCACGGTCAAAGTGAAGGACTGGGCGCCTCCTGCGTCACCAGCCGCGGCGGACAGCTCGCCCGGACAAAAGAGTCCCTAACCGCCATGTCAGAATTTTTCGTCAGGCGGCCGATTGTCGCGATCGTCATTGCCATCCTGATGACGCTCGTCGGCGGGGTGTGCATTCTGTCGCTCCCGGTCGCGCAATATCCGCAGATCGCGCCGCCGGAAATTCAAGTGCGCACGCATTACACCGGCGCCGACGCGTTGACGATCGAGCAATCGGTCGCGGCGCCGATCGAGCAGCAGATGAGTGGCGTCGACAACATGAATTACATGACGTCGATCAACGCCAACAACGGCGATTTGCGGATGCAGATCAATTTTGACGTCGCGACCGACCCGAACATCGATCAAATCCTGGCCCAGTTGCGCGTCTCGCAGGCGCAATCGCAGTTGCCGGCCGACGTGAACAACTACGGCGTCACCGTCCAGAAATCGACCCTGGCTCCTTTGCTCCTCGTTTCGCTCACGTCGCCGAAACAAACCTACGACAACGTTTTTCTCGCCAACTACGCCTACATCAACCTGGTCGATCAGCTCACGCGGGTCCCCGGAATTTCCAACGTGCAGATCTTTGGCGCGGGGCAGTACGCGATGCGGCTCTGGGTCAAGCCGGACCAGCTGGCCAAGCTTGGAGTGACCGTCCCTGACATCATCACCGCGGTGCAAAAGCAGAACACGGTCAATCCGGCTGGGCAGATCGGGAGCGAACCGGTTCCCCCCGGGCAAAAGTTCACTTACACGGTTCGCGCGCAGGGGCGGCTGCAAACGGCGGAAGAATTTGGCGACATTGTGGTGCGCGCGAATCCCGACGGCTCGCTCCTGCGAGTCAAAGACATCGCGCGCATTGAGCTGGGCGCGCAAACCTACAACGTCAGAGGGCGGCTGAATAGCAAACCTGCCGCCGTCCTCGCGCTGTATCAATTGCCGGGCACGAACGCGGTCAAGGCGGCGGACGGCGTGCGAAAATTATTGAGCGAAGCGCGCGAACGGTTCCCGGCGGACATGGATTATGTCGTTTCGCTCGATCAAACCCTCTCGGTCACCGAAGGTCTCCACGATATCGTCAAAACGCTCTTCGAAGCGCTCATCCTGGTCGTCATCGTCGTTTTCATCTTTCTCCAAGGCTGGCGCGCCACGCTGATTCCCCTGTGCGCCGTGCCCGTGTCGCTGATTGGGATTTTTGTGCTGTTTCCGCTCTTCGGTTTCTCGATTAACACGCTTTCACTTTTCGGGTTGGTGCTCGCGGTGGGCCTCGTGGTGGACGACGCCATCGTTGTGGTCGAAGCGGTCGAACGCCATATCGAAGAAGGAATGGCGCCGCGCGAAGCAACCCTTCAGGCCATGCGCGAAGTATCCGGCCCGGTCATCGGGATCGCGCTCGTTCTCTCGGCGGTCTTCATTCCGACGGCGTTTCTTCCGGGGATCACCGGCCGGCTTTACCAGCAATTCGCCCTGACCATTGCCATTTCAGTGATCTTCTCTGCGTTTAACGCGCTCTCCCTTAGTCCGGCGCTTTCCGCCCTGTTGCTCCGGCCCCGCCACAAGACGCGCGGCCCGCTCGGTTGGTTCTACGATCGATTCAATCGCCTGTTCGGCCGCGCCACCCACGGCTACGTTAGTTTGTCGCGTCTCGCGATCCGGAAAAGTTTTCTGGCCTTCGCCTTGCTCGCCATCCTCGCGGTTGGCGCGCTCGGGCTCAGCGCAAAACTCCCGAGCGGTTTCTTGCCGGAGGAAGACCAGGGTTACATCTATGCCGCGGTGCAATTGCCCGACGCCTCTTCGCTCGAGCGGACGGACCAGGCATGTCGCAAGATTGAAAGCGTTCTGCTGAACACGCCCGGCGTGCAATACGTCACCAGCGTCGTCGGCTTTAGCCTGCTCAGCCTCGTCCAAAATACCTACAGCGCTTTTTTCTTTGTGACGCTTAAACCGTGGGACGAGCGAACGAAACCTGAGGAACAATATCAGACGATCAAGACGAATATTAACAAGCAACTCGGCGGCCTCAGCGAAGGGATCGCTTTCGCCTTCCCGCCTCCGGCCATTCCGGGTGTCGGCACCTCCGGTGGATTTACCTTTGTCCTGGAGGATCGCGCCGGAAAAGACATCGGGTTTCTCGCCCAAAATCTGAAAACATTTCTCGACGCCGCGCGCAAACGTCCCGAGCTCGCCGGTCTCAGCACGACGTTTTTGCCGACCGTGCCCCAGGTCTTCGTCAAGGTGGATCGGGACAAAATGCTCAAGCAGGGGATCGACCCGGGCCAGGTCTACCAGACGCTCCAGACCTTCATGGGCGGTTTTTTTGTGAATTACTTCAGCCGGTTCGGGCGGCAATGGCAGGTCTATATCGAAGCGGAAGGCGATTATCGGACCGACGCAAAGAACGTGGGACAATTCTTTGTCCGCAACGCGAACAACGACAGCGTGCCGTTGGACGCGATCGCGAGTATCCAGGAAATTTCCGGTCCGGAATTCACGTTGCGTTACAACGAATATCGGTCCGCTCAAATCAACGGGGCGGCTGCGCCCGGTTACAGCTCCCTTCAGGCGATGGACGCACTGGAGGAAACATTTCGGCAAACCATGCCCAACGAGATGGGTTACGACTATCTCGGGATTTCGTTCCAGGAAAAAAAGGCGCAGCAGGGCGTCCCGCCGGCGGCGGTCTTTGGATTGTCGATGTTGTTTGTTTTTCTCATCCTCGCCGCGCTTTACGAGAGCTGGTCGTTGCCGTTCAGCGTTCTGCTCGGGACGCCCGTGGCCGTGTTTGGCGCGTTCGCGACGCTTTGGCTGCGCGACATGCAAAACAACATCTACGCCCAAATTGGCCTGATCATGCTGATTGGTTTGGCCGCCAAAAACGCGATCCTGATCGTTGAATTCGCCAAGGAAGAATACGAGAAGGGCAAACCGCTGATTGACGCCGCGCTAGAAGGAGCGCGCATCCGTCTCCGCCCGATTCTGATGACCTCCTTTGCGTTCATCTTCGGGTGTCTGCCCCTTTGGTTTGCCAGTGGCTCGGGCGCGGTTGCGCGGCGCGTTCTTGGTTCGACCGTCATCGGGGGAATGATCGCGGCCTCGGCCATCGCGATTTTCCTGATTCCGGTCACGTTTTACGTCATCGAAAAACTTTTCGCCGGCCACGAACACGCCGCGGAAACAAAGCCAGTCGTCGAAACTGCGGCCGCACCCTAGCTCGCCCCGCATCCTGCGTCGCGAGCAAGCGTCGCCCGCTCACTGGCGGTTCGTGGGTGTTCAGCGCGGATCAGTCACTCGACCGATGAACAAGCAAGCACCGCTCGGGACGTGTTGGATCGCGTAGAAGAAAGGTCGATCGATTTTTACTTCAATCGGGTCGGACGGCTTCGTTTCAACTCCTAGCCACTGCCCCTCGGTGCTGGCGGAGGCAGCGGCTTCGGTCCCATTCTCGTCCACTGCGATAAACGTTTTGTGGAAAACCTCCGAGATATGGAGGTAATCGTTTGGTTTGCGGGGCGCCATCCGGTCGAAGTTGGCGCTGCCTGGCGGCAAGTCGAACGCTGTTTTCATCCCAAGCCCTTGCAGCGCTGAGGCCAGACTCAACGTTGGAGGTTCGAACTTGAATTTCGGCAGAGAGAGAAATAGCCCTCGCCTCTCAATTTCTACGCGTTCAGCAAGCAAGGCGGCTGTTATTTGTGTCTCCAGCGTCGGGAGTCCTTTCGCGTCGTCCGGAAGCAGAATCAAGAATTGCAGGTCGGAGTCAATGTAAGGGATGCTCACGACTGTGAAGTCGCCGTGTTTAGCGTAGCCACAACGGTCGGAACGCGTCTGCATCGTAGGCACATTCACAGCCTCGCCGCCACGGATATGGAAGGGCAAAGATTCAGTCGCCCAGTCGAGAAATAGTTTATCCCATTGTGCTCTAAAGTGAATCGCATTGGCGAGGACGAAACGGGTGTTGGCATTCAGTTCACCGGGCGGGATTAGGTCCCGAATCCGCCCGTGTGTCTGATCCGAGATCCATCCGTTTACTCGCCGCGTTGCGCCGCCTGCGTCGCTCACGAAATCAAGAGATTGAAGCGGCGCCCCACACCTTTCTTGTGCCAGGGCGAGAAAGCTTTTGCGAAACTCATATCCCTTCTGGGCGAAAAAGCGGTTCGCAATTGTGAGGGTGATCGGCTCACCTGATCCAGCCTGTCCGTCGAACTTCTTTCTTTCCAAGAGATGCTTCACACTGCGCTTCGATATTTCTTGCAGCTGCCACCCGAGAGTGTTGAACGAGTCATGCAGCGGATCGTCGTCTGTTGGTAAATGGAGCACGCGTGCCATTTCTTCGCGCGTTGCTCCGTCGGCCCCCGCAAACGTCATCGCCAGCGCGGTCTCAATCGAGTAGGGCGAAAGGCAGAAATTCTCGTCCGCCGTTGCCAGTCTACGATAAAGATCCAGCCCGAGCTCGTTCGTTGCGGCTGCGGCGGGACCTGGCTCAGCTTTGGAAACAGATTCCGACTCAGGGCGCCGGCAGTCCGTTTCAATGAGGAAAAGTGAGAGCGCGAGGAAAAGGGGAAAGAATCGTGAGTTCACTGGTTCCTGATGCTTGAATGGGAGGATCGACGTTATCGAGAACAGCGTGGCCGGGAAAGAATCAATTGTTCCGGCGCGACGATCCGACGGACCCTGCTCGCCTAACGAGGATCGGTCACCCGGCCGATAAACAAACACGCGCCGCTCGGGACGTGTTGGATCGCGTAGATGAAAGGCCGATCGATCTTCACTTCGAGAGGTTTTGGCGCGTCCAACACGCTTGCCGCGTAAACCGCCACGATTGCGGTAGCCGCTGCTGCTTCGGTGCCCGTCTCATCGACTGCGATGAAGGTCTTATGAAAGACTTCCGAGATGGAGAGGTAATCATTCGGCTTGCGTGCCGCCATCCGGTCGAAGTTGGCGCTGCCCGGCGGCTGATCGAAGGCCGTTTTCATTCCGAGCACTTGCAGGGTTGATCCGAGGTTCAACGTCGGCGGCTCGAATTTGAATTTCGGGAGATAGAGATCCAAGTCCCGTCCCTTGAGCTTTGCGCATTGGGCCAGCATTGCGCCCGTAACTTTCTTTTCGAGTGCCGGAAGACCTTTTACCTGATCCGGAAGCAGAACGAGGAATTGAAGATCCGAGTCAATATACGGAATGGTCACGGCGGTGAAGCCGTCGCGTTTCGCGTAGCCGCAAAAACGTTCGTGGTCATGCATGGTCGGCACGTCTGCCGTTTTCAGTCCCCCAACATGAAACGGCTGCGGCTTCGTCGCGTCCTCGGAGAACGGATTCGCCCAGGGCGCTTTGAGATAGATCGCATTCGTCAGAACAAGACGTGTCGTGGACTTCAACGCGTCGGGCGGGATAAGATCGCGAATGCGCTGGCGGGTTTGTTCGAGCACCCAGGCATTTATCTGCTGGGTCGCGCCACCGGCGTTCGTCGCGAAATCAACCAGCTCGAGGGGTGCGTCATAATGTTCTTTGACCAGCGCGAAGAAAGGGTCTCGGAAGTCATATCCTTTCTGGGCGAAGAGCCGATTCGCGATCGACAGAGTGATCGGCTCTTTCGATCTACTCAAGTCGCCTGATTCGGCGACTTGTTTCGCGCTCTTTTCCGCCATCTCCCGAAGGTGGCGCTGGAGCGTTGCAAACGAAGAATGGACGGAATCGTCTTTCGAAAGATGGAGGACGCGGGCCATCTCTTCGCGAGTTTGGCCATCCGCGCCGGCGAACGTCATGGCCAGCGCGGCTTCGATAGAGTAGGGCGAGAGACAGAGATTGCCGTCGCCGGTGGCAAGCTTTCGGTAGAGATCGACTCCGATTTCGTTCGTCGCCATCGCCGCTGGTTTGGAATCGGCTGCGGCCATGCATGGCGCCGCGCACAGAGTTGAGAGCGCGGCGAACCAACAGGCAAGAGATTGTGAGTTCATCATGGAGCTGGGTTGGGCGGGACTCGAACCCGCAACCAACGCCTTAAAAGGGCGCTGCTCTACCATTGAGCTACCAACCCGCGTGCTGGGAGGACGTTTCTAATCCAGTTCAAACGTTGCTGCAAGGTTTGTAGGGCGGACTCCTTGAGGCTCAACTGCTTTGCAGTTCGAGGGTGGTGAGCAGATCGCCCAGGGAAATCCGGGGGCGCTCGAGGCGAAAAATCGACAATCCTGCGGCTTCCGCTCCCTCCCAATCCCGCACCGGGTCGTCGCCGACGTGCAGGGTCTCGTTAGGCGAAAGCCGGCTCAATTGCAATGCCCGGTGGTAGATCAACGGATCGGGCTTGTCCGCACCGAGTTCGCTGGAGAGAAAGACGTGCGAAAAAAACTTCGACACGCCGAGGTGTTCCAGAATCATGCGCAAGCGGCCGTCGAAGTTTGAAACGATCGCGAGCTGAAAACGTGGCCGAAGAGCGTCGAGCACTTCGATCACGTCGGGATAAAGTTCCCACACTCCCGCTTCGGCGAAGTGCGCGTAGGCCGCCTCGAAAAACGCGTCCCGATCCAATTCGCTCGTTTCCGGCGCGACTTGATCGATGACCTGATTGACCAGCTCCCGCCACCAGCCTTTGTCGTCGTCTTCGCGGGGACCGTCGCTGGCCGGACGCTCTGGCGCTTGGCTCCAGCAGGCGGCGAATGCTCGATCCAGGGCCGCGGCGTCGAGCGCCAGGCCAATCTTACCGCCCACGAACGCGTAATGGTGTCCCACGCTCTGGGGCAGGTGGATGAGCGTGCCCGCTGCGTCGAAGAAGATCGCCTTGATCACGGTCCGTTTGTTTTTTGTCTGCGACAGTCCAAGTCCGTTGTAGCCACGACCCCATCGGCCGTGTTTTAGTTACATCCTGATTTTTCGCACGGCTTCAGTGCGACCGCGACCAATGATACCAATCGAGCACAACGACCCGATCAATGCGAAAATCCTCGCGATCTCCGAGGACAAGGTCGAAGGCTTTGTCCGCGAGCCGTTCGAGGAAATTGCGCGACGGTCCGGTGTCCCCTTGGCGACAGTGCTGGAACGCATCGCCGCGATGTTGCGCGCGGGAACCGTGCGCCGGGTCCGGCAAACGTTGCTCGCCACGAATCTGGCTGACGGTGCGCTGGTCGCCTGGAAAGTCGCGCCGGAAAAAATCGAGGCGGCTTTTGATTACATGTCGCAATGCGATCCATTCTCCGGCCACGTCGTCTTGCGCTCGACCGATTCGGTGACGCCTGGCTCCGAATACAAACTTTGGACGACGTTGAAAGTGCCTCGCGGATTCTCGCTCCAACGCCACGGCGAAATCCTCGCGGCAAGGCTGGGCGCGGACCATTTTCGATTGATGCCGGCGAAAGGCATTTTCACCCTGGGAGTCGGTCATGTCCGGCGGAAAACAGTCGAGCCGGGGAGCAAAGCGGACGAACCCGCCACGATGGCGCCTGTTCACGTTGCGGAAGTCAGTGAGCTGGAATGGAAAGTTTTGATCGCGCTCAAGCGGGAGTTTACGCCCGAGGAAATCGCGCCATCACCGTGGCGGGCCCGCGCTGCCGAGGCTGGCCTTGATTCGGATGAGTTTTGCCGGATCGCGGAATCGCTCAATACGCGAAAGATCATCGGGCGTTTCTCGACTTTTCTCGAACACGTCAAACCCTCGACGGGCGGTGTGCGGGTCACGCGTTTCAACGCACTTTTCCATTGGGCGGTGCCGGCGGGACGCGAAGTGGAAGCGGGGGGCGAAGTGGGTCGCCATCACATTCTCACGCACTGTTACTGGCGCGAAGCAGGACCGGAATTCAAAAACGTCAACATTATGGCGGTGGCGCACGGAACCGACAAAGAGCTGCTCTTGGAGCATAAACGAGCGATCGACGAACACCTGGAAGGGTGCGGAATCCCGGTCTCCTACACCAACGTGTTCTGGGGCGGGCGGAGTGAGATAAAGCCTTCCGAGATTTCTCCGGGGATCTATCGCAACTGGCTGCGCGAGATGGAAGCCCAGCCAGCATTAGCATGAAAGCGCTCACGGAAAGACTGAAGGCGGGGCTGGACCTGAACGCGGGCGACATTGGCGTCGCCGTCGCGCTCCTTCTTTCCGATACGACCGACGACTCCGAGAAGGTCGATTTCCTCGCAGCGTTGCACCGCAAAGGCGAAAGCGTGGAGGAGATCGTTTCGTTTGTTCAGCAATTGATTGATCGCGCGGTCGATCCGTTGATCGATGCGAAAAACCTGCCCGGCCCCATGATCGATGTCTGCGGGACCGGCGGCGACGGGCTGGATCTGTTTAATGTCTCGACGACCATCATGTTCATCCTGGCGGCGGGAGGTGCGGTCGTGGTGAAGCATGGCAATCGCAGTGTCACGTCGCGTTGCGGGAGTGCCGATGTGCTGGAAGCGCTGGGCGCTCCCTTCGATTTGCCGCCGGCGCATCTGAGAGAATGCGTTCAACGCCTCGGGCTCTGTTTCATTTTTGCGCGCCAATACAATCCCGCCTTTCGCGCCATTGCAGAAACGCGCCGGCGACTCGCGCGCGAAAATACCCGAACCGTTTTTAGTTTGCTCGGTCCGCTCCTCAATCCCACGCGGCCGGCGCGGCAATTGATCGGTGTGTTTTCCCCGCGCCTGACAGGTGTTTTCGCGGATGTGCTGCGCCGCCTCGGCCGGGAACGCGCGTGGATCGTGCACGGCACGACGGAGACAGATAATGGCATCGACGACATCTCGATCGGCGGGGCAACCATCCTGGCCGAACTCTTGAACGGCAAGGTCACTTCAGGGGTGATCGATTCGCGCTGGCTCAATATTCCTTCCGGGGCCTTGGACGATCTGCGTGGTGGAGACGCGGCCGAGAACGCGGCGCATGTGGAAGGGATTTTATCCGGCGCGACCCAAGGGGCCAAGCGAGACCTGGCGATCGTCAACGCCGCGGGCGGATTCGTCGTGGCGGGATTGGCTCGCGACATGAGCGACGGAATTGGAATGGCGCGCGAACAAATCGACAGCGGGCGGGCGCTGGAAAAATTGCGCGGCCTGCAACAATTCCGCGCTACCCGGCCGGCGTGAAGGCGCGGTAATCGGCCTCCAGTTTTCGAAGAAGCGCCACGGCCAGGGGGCCGCGCTGGATTTGCTGGCCGGTGGCCATTCGGAGAGAACCGGCGGTTTTGTGCAGTTCCACGGGAAAATCCTCGAGGGTTTGGTTCACGTTGATGCCCAGGCCTCCGATCGCAACATAACTGCCATCGCTGGCCGTTCGGCCTTCCACCAGGACGCCGGCGATCTTTCGGCCGGCCACGTAAATGTCGTTCGGCTCTTTGATGGAAGCGGCGCAACCGGTCTCTTCGATGATGGTGGCGGCGATGACACCGGCCAGAAGGGAGGTGAGTCCGCGTGATTCGTTCAGGGTGATCCGGGGCCGGAGCAGAACCGAAAACCATAATCCCAGATACGGTGTGGTTTCCCAGCGGCGTCCATATCGACCGCGACCCGCAGTCTGGCGCTCTGCGAAAACGACGAACCCTTCCGGGGTGCCGCGCTCAGCTGCTTCCCACGCGATGTCGTTGGTGGAACGCACCTCCTCGATCACGACGAGTTGATTTCCCATCTGGCATTCGCCCAGAAGGCCCCGCAGTTCATCGGCGGCCAGGCGGTCGCTCCGCTCAGGCTCCGACATGGGTCACTTCCAGGGACATGTCGATCGCGCGCGCGGAGTGGGTGAGCGCGCCGACGGAAATGTAATCAACTCCCGTGGCGGCTATTTGGCGGACCTTTTTCAAGGTCACGCCACCACTGGCCTCGAATTGCACCTTTCCCCGGCCGAGCGCGACCGCTTCCCGCATTTCGGAGGGCTTCATATTATCGAGTAGCACGACGTCGATGCCTTCGATTTCGACAAAGGAGCGCACTTGTTCGAGGCGATCGGCTTCCACTTCGATGCGAATTCCCGGCCGTTCCTGGCGCAAGCGCTGGATCGCGCCGGCAAATTCGGAAACACCGGCCTTCAAGTGATTGTCCTTCACCAGGACCATGTCGTTCAGGTTAAAGCGATGGTTGACGCCGCCGCCTGCCACCACGGCCGCTTTTTCGAGAGCCCGCAGTCCCGGCGTGGTTTTCCGGGTGTCGAGGATTTTGGCGGGCGATGTGCCGATGGCGTCGACAAATTGCCGCGTCAACGTGGCGATGCCGCTAAGACGTTGCAGAAAATTCAACGCAACCCGCTCGGCGGTCAGAATGGAGTGAGCGGCGCCGCGCACTTCCAGGACCGTTTCACCGCCGGTAAGCGCCGCTCCGTCCGGCTGGAGGACCTCGATTTTTAGATCAGGATTTACGCGCCGAAAAACCTCCGCGGCCGTTTGTCCTCCGGCCACCACGGCGCGTTCTTTAGCAATGATTCGACCGATGGCCTGCAATCCGCCCGGAACGAAGAATTCCGTTGTGATGTCACCCGCGCCAATGTCTTCCTGCAAGGCGATCGCGATCGGATCCATGGATGTTTCTTTCATGACTAGGCGGCAGCCCCGGGAGCACGATAAACGCATTTCCCTCGGACGTACGTTTCCAGATTGGCGTGCGGGCCGCCACGATAAATGCAAAGCGCCACGATGTCCTCTGGGGTTAGATCGGTGACAGCCTGTCCTTGTTTCCCGTAGGGGAGAAGTGCGGCCAGGTCGACGACGATCAGGTCTGCCTCCTTGCCGGGGTCGAGCGAGCCGATCGTGGTGGACTTGCCGAGGGCGCGCGCGCCGCCGCTCGTCGCCAGATGAAACGCCTCGCTGGGACGAAGCCGGGGCAGATTTGGCTCAAACATGTTTCTCGCCTTCTGCACGTCGAGGGCGCCGCGCATGACCTGCCACATGTTTAGTTCAGGCCCGGCTGCGACGTCGGAGCCGAGACCGATCGCGAGGCCCGCCTTCAAGAGCTGATCGAGCTTGAGCAAGCCGCTGCCGAGAAAGAGATTCGAGGTTGGGCAATGAGCGACGCTTGATTGCGCCGCGGCGATGGCGTCGATTTCGCGCGCGCTCAGGTGGATGCAATGGCCCAGCACTGTTTTTGGCGTCAACATTCCGCACTTCTCGTAGACATCCGTGTAATCGCGCGCCGTCATATTAAGGTTGTGCACCTTTTCAATCTCCTCCCGGTTCTCCGCGAGATGGGTTTGGAGGTAAGCATTGAACCTTTGCGCCAGCTCGGCAGCGCTGCGCATCAATTTCTCAGAGCAAGTGACAGCAAATCTCGGGCTAAAGGCGTATTCGAGCCGGCCATTGTCCGCCCCGTGCCATTTTCGGCAAAGCCGTTCACTTTCGATGAGGGAAACCGAGAGAATTTTCTTGGGCTGAAGCTGGCCGTAGGACCCCAGATCCATCATCATTTTTCCCAGAATCACGCGCAGACCGCTTTGCGCCGCGGCTTCGAAGCCGATATCGCAGCTGTCTTCATAAATGGCGGCGTAAACCATCGCGGTCGTCGTGCCATTGCGGGCCAGCTCGTGAAAGAAGAGAGGCGCTTCCACCCGCGCCTTCGGGCCGGTGAATTCGCGCTCCACCGGAAAGATGTTTTCGCGCAACCAAGGCAGGAGCTGACTCTCGCCCCTGGCCACGGCTGAATATTGCGGAAGATGGGTGTGGCAATCGATGAGGCCGGGGAAAATCGCTACCGTGCCGCGGTCGGCCCAGTGCACGGGTGCCGCCCGCTGCCGCCGGCGCAGGTCATCGTAATCGCCGATCTCCGCGATGCGGCCGTTTTCCACAATGATGGCGCCATCGCGCCGGCTGCGAAGGGAACCGAAGTCCGGAGCGTCGATGAGGAACCCGCGGATTCCAAATGGGCTGGGGTCCGATTGCATGGCGGCGCGGTCCCTACCGGGAATTGATGGAAACGGGGCGGGCGGAGTTGCCAAAAAAAGGATTCGGGCAGCGCACGCGGAGAAACAACAAATACGAGAAACGTGCGGCCGCCCGAATCGCCTTAACCTGACTGATTTGACATCTAGAGGGCGTGCCCGTTCGAAATATTTTTGGTGAAACCCATATTTGTTGGGATTTCGTTGGAAGCGCGAGACGCTCTCGGGCCGGACGCACTGGCGGCGACTCTTCCCCTGGCTCGACCCGTGACACAGCCCGAAAGGGCGAGGCCGGGCTTGCAAAGTCTCGCCCTGCCATCAGAGGAGCAATTCTGTTTGCCGGGCTGTTCCCACCTTGGAGGCGTCGTCCCGCACCTCCTGGAGCAGGGATTTAAACTCGCACTTTTCCAGAGCCGCGAGGAGCGCCGGGTAGTCCGGCTTGATGCCCAGCTCGTCAATCGGCACCGGCAACGTCGTGCCGCAATCCAGCTCAACCATCTTGCGGTTTTGCTCAATTTGTTCCCGACCCGCCATCAGTTTCTCGCGGTTCCGCGCGCTCTTCACCTGGTCGAGATTAGCGAGGAGAGATTCGAGTCCACCCGATTCACGCAGAAGCGTCGCGGCGGTTTTTCGACCAAACCCGGCACTGGGAATGTTATCGACGGAATCGCCCGACAGCGCGAGGACGTCCCCGATCAAATTGGGTGGCACACCCCATTTGGTCGTCACTTCGGGTTCGCCCAGGAGCGCGAAGGCGTCTTTGGGGGAAACGAGATCGGCCTTTGCGGTCGTGTAAACCTTCACGCACGGCCCGACCAGCTGGTAAAGGTCCTTGTCGTTGGTCGCGAGGATCACTTCGATGTTCCTTTTGCACGCCTCCACGGTGTAACACCCCATGAGGTCATCGGCCTCGGTGTTGGGCAGCGAAATATTCTTAAAGCCGAGCAGCGCGGTCAGTTCCTCCTGGATGTATTCGAGCTGCGGGACCATCGGCTGGGGCATTTCTTTTCGCGTTTCCTTGTAGGCTGGCTGCAGGATCATGCGTTTCTCCGGCAGACCTTCGTCCCAGAAAACGGCTCCCAGATCGGGTTGCAAATGTTTGACCATGAGGCGGAGCGTCTTCGTGAATCCAAAAATCGCGTTGGTCGGTTCGCCGCGAGAATTTGAGAGGTTCTGGATCGCAAAGAAAGAGCGGTAAACGTAGTAGTGTCCGTCAATCAAAAGCAGCTTCACGCCGACAACGTAGCGAAGGAGCTGCGGTTTCCAACGACTTCTCCCGCTTACTCCTGCTCATGATCCCGATCTTGTTCTTGGTCCCCACTGTTGGGTTCGCTGCTCGAAAGGATCAGGAGCAAGATCAAGATCACGAGCAGGAGTTGCAGAATGAGGGCGCGGGTGGCGATTCACTCGATTTACGGTTAAGGAACTGAAATGGGAGAAGAATGGATCGTTCGCGTGGAAGGACAGGAGTACGGTCCCGTCGACCTTGACGAGCTCCGCGAATGGAGACGCGAGGGTCGCCTGATTCCGGAGAACGAACTTCGACAGGTCGGTGAGGAACGCTGGATTCGAGCCGGCGAGTTCCCCGAGGTCTTTGGTGACGCCGAACCGGTGATGGAAACTCCACCGCTGCCGCCTCGAGATTTTGAGAGACCGAGATCCTGGTCGCAGATTCTCGCGGAGACTTTTCGGATTTACCGCCGCGGCTTCATATCGTTCATGCTTTTCGGCCTCCTGACGGCGGTGCCGATGTTCATCCTGCAGTGGACGTTTCCGAAAATTCCGCTGCCGGACCTGACGGCGGCCGCTTCCGGCTCAATCCCGGCGCCGACCTTGCCGCCAATCTGCGTGGCCATGTTCGTCTTGGTTCTCCTGGTCTGGCCGGTTTCGGCGGCCGGTTTTCAGATCGTCGCTGACGATGTCGTGCGTGGCCAGGCCCGCTCGTTTGGCGCGCAGTTCTCCGCGGCTCTGGGTCATTGGAGCCACATGCTCGCTACCGGCCTGCTGGTCTATGGAAGTTACTTCTTTTGGATATTCGTGCCCTTCGCGGCCATGATCGCGTTCGTCGGCAGCGGGAACCCGCTCCTGGCGTCGATCATGATTCTCCTGATCGGCGCGTTCACGGTTTACATGAATGCGCGTCTCATCATTAACTTCCTGTTCTGGCACCAAACGGTGGTGCTGGGGACGCTCCCGCCCCTGGCCGCTCTGCGTGAAAGCAAGGAACTGGCGCGCAGCGTGCCGGAAACGTCCTGGCTCGAGCGCCCGCTTTATCGCGGCGTAATCGTCGCGTCTGTCTGGTTCCTCCTTCTTTTGGTTCTCACCTTTGGCGTGCAGTTGCCCTTCATGCTGGCGAGGTTCGCTGGGGCCGAGAATCCGGAACAGGCGCTCGCGCTCATGCAAAAGGCAGCCGAAGCGCAGACGCCGGATGCGCTCATGATGGCGGCCGATATCGTCACGGCGGCGATGAACCTCCTCGTGCGACCCTTGCTCGCCGCCGCCTTTGTGGTGCTCTATTACGATGCCAAAGCTCGTTCGGGTCGGATGAGCCGCGAAGAAGTCGGCCCAAATTGATGCCCGGGAACAGAAATCCCAAGACATCACCCTCCAGGCCGTCGGAGGATTTCAAAATCGCCGCCTAAGGGTTCTCAAATTCCCTCTTCCACGTCATCTCGCCATTCGGCGCGGGTGGCTGAAATCAGTGGCGTGATGCGGGTGAACGCCCGAACCACGCAGACCAAATACCCCAGCAGTCCCGCGGCCTGGCAGCCAATGAGGAGCAGGTGGCCGTTCCGCGCGAGAAAAAAATCCGGAGCCATTTTGATGGCGCAGGCGGCGCCGAGAGCGAAAGCAAAGAGGAAAGGCATGATAAAACGGATGTTCAGCCATTGGTCCGCCTCGACGATCGCGTAAAGGCGGAAGCTGCTCGGTCCCACGCTATCTTTGGCGCGCTGGCGGATGATGCGCAGATCGTGCACGAACAAGCCCCAGACGAGGGCGGCAAAAACGGCGTTCAGCACAAACCACATGAAAGGATCGTTGAGATGCTTGAACGCGAGCACCTCGACCAGCGCACAAACGAAATAGAAAAAGTTGTGCACGAACTCCAGCGGCCACCGGATGAGGGTGAGGGTGTGGATGAGGGCGCGAGACCAAAAGAGCAGGATGGTCAAAAACGCGACGCCGACGTAGGGCCAGGCGGTAGCTGGTCCATTCGAGAGAACGGCGCTGGTGTTATCGGCCAGGACGGATAGCGCCAGGCCCTGGACAATGCTGGCGAGCGTGAGCTCGATGTTAACGATGACCTCATCCAGCTCGCTGCGGCTGGCGGGAGGCGATTTCACGCAGCGAGTCGTAATCGCTGAGCGGGCCGACTGTCAACGCTGTAGCCGTGGCGCTATGTCGCCGCGTTTTGGCGCGTGGCTATGTTCGTGGCACGCCGACAGAGCGGCGTGGCTACAGCGCGCCGGCTATTGCGGCGCGCAGAAAGGAGGAGCGCGGAAAATTAGCGCGCGAGGACGACGTCTTTTTTCGTCCAGGCGTGCACTTGCTGACAATGGGGGCAGGTCAGCTTGTGGTTTTTGAGCGGCGTGTCCGCGTAGAGATCTTCATCGATCGTGAGGCCTGTCGCCGTGAGCTTCGCTGTGGCCGGGCATCGGACTAGTATTCGCTTGATCATGGGTGTTTTTTTCGCGTTCGCCGCTGGGGTGGTCATAAAATTGGGTTAGCCGAGCCGATAAACGATTCGGGCTTTGTCGACGTCGTAGGGCGACATTTGGAGTTTTACTCGATCGCCGGTCGTGAGGCGAATAAAACGTTTGCGCATTTTGCCGGAGATATGGGCGAGGACGAGGTGATCGTTGGCGAGCTGCACCCGGAACATGGTGCCCGCGAGGACGGAAATGATCTTTCCCTCGAGTTCGATTGCTTTTTTTGAATCCATGGAGAGTGCAGAACCGGCGCCCGTTGCCAGGCGCCGGTTCGCATATTCTAAAAGCGCTTAATTAGTAGCGATTTCCCTGCGACTGGCGCGGACGCTCTTCGCGAGCGCGCGCTTCATTTACGGTCAGAGTGCGACCTTGCACTTCTTTGCCGTTCAGGGCGGCAACAGCCGCGTTGGCTTCAGTCGTGTCGGCCATCGAGACGAACGCAAAGCCGCGTGAGCGGCCGGTGGTGCGATCCATCATAAGGGCGACGTCGGTGACTTTGCCATGTTGTTCGAAAAGATCCTGGAGATCGTTTTCAGTGGTCTCAAAGGAGAGATTACCTACGTACAGTTTCATTGTTATTCTTGGAGCAATAACTGCCAGCTACAGAGCCGTTCCCGAGAATCGGGTTTCAAACCACCACTGAGGAACCCCAGCTGACGATCTACCACGCAACGAACAAACAGAACTTAATCCAATGGTGGGTAGTATCGCCCGCTTGGGGTAATTCGCAACCTAAACTTATTCAGCTAATTCCCGGAAATTCATACGCCTGAACGAACTGGCACAACCGAATCCATACAACGGCCCTAAATACTTGGATTTCGTGACAGGTTCCACAAACCCAAAACCCTCGTTGAGCGACCTCCAGTTAGCTCGCTGCGTGCTGACATTTTGTCTCACGTTTCAACCCCCGGCCGGGCAGGCCTCCCCAGCCAACTGAGCCCACAAGAATCCCTCTTTCTATTCATCTACCTATGAAGAAAAGCACCTCAGCACGTCTTCCGGCGACCGAGAATGGCTCCAGCCTCAACGGTGACCGGCTCGATCAAAAACAGCTTTTAGCCGCGCTTACTGCCTTCAAGCGGGGCGATTTCTCTGTCCGGTTGCCGGATGATTGGACGGGGTTGCCCGGGAAAATCGCCGACACATTTAACGAGGTCATCGGTATTAATCAGCGGATGGCCCGGGAACTCGACCGGATCGGCCAGGTGGTAGGCAAGGAAGGGCGCATCTCCCAGCGCGCCTCCCTCGGGGACGTGTCCGATTGTTGGGCGGAGGCGATTGGTTCGGTGAACGGGTTGATCGGCGACCTGGTTCATCCCACGAGCGAAATGGCGCGAGTCATCGGCGCGGTAGCGAAGGGCGATCTTTCCAAGACGATGGCGACCGAAATCGAGGGCAGGTCGTTACAGGGCGAATTCCTGCGGACGGCCAAGACCGTCAATACCATGGTCGATCAGCTGGGCGCGTTTGCCTCGGAAGTGACGCGCGTGGCTCGCGAGGTGGGTACCGAAGGAAAACTGGGCGGCCAGGCGAAAGTTAAGGGCGTCGCCGGAACCTGGAAGGACCTGACCGAGAACGTGAACCTGATGGCCGGCAATTTAACTGCTCAGGTGCGTAACATTGCGACGGTGACCACGGCGGTGGCGAACGGCGATTTGACCAAGAAGATCACGGTCGACGTCAAAGGCGAGTTCCTGGAGCTGAAAGACACGGTCAACGTCATGGTGGATCAGCTGCGCTCGTTTGCCTCGGAAGTGACGCGCGTGGCCCGGGAAGTGGGCTCCGAAGGAATTCTCGGCGGCCAGGCGCGCGTCGAAGGCGTTTCCGGGACGTGGAAGGACCTGACCGATTCCGTGAATTTCATGGCGCGAAATCTGACCGGCCAGGTGCGCAACATCGCGGATGTAACGACAGCGGTCGCCCGGGGCGATCTCTCCAAGAAGATCACGGTCGATGTGAAGGGCGAGATTCTTGAGCTCAAGGACACGATCAACACCATGGTGGATCAGCTCAGTTCGTTTGCTTCGGAAGTGACGCGCGTGGCGCGGGAAGTGGGCACGGAAGGCAAGCTGGGCGGCCAGGCGGACGTAAAGGGCGTGGCCGGCACGTGGAAGGATCTGACCGATAGCGTGAATTCCATGGCCGGAAATCTGACCGGCCAGGTCCGAAATATCGCCGAGGTCACGACCGCGGTCGCCAACGGCGACTTGTCCAAGAAAATCACCGTCGATGTGCGCGGCGAAATTCTGGAGCTCAAGGACACGATCAACACCATGGTGGATCAGCTGCGTTCCTTCGCTTCGGAAGTGACCCGCGTGGCTCGCGAGGTGGGATCGGAAGGCGCCCTGGGCGGCCAGGCGGACGTGAAAGGCGTCGCCGGCACCTGGAAAGATCTGACCGACAACGTGAACATGATGGCCGGCAACCTGACCGCGCAGGTCCGCAACATCGCCGAGGTTACGACGTCCATCGCGAACGGGGACCTCTCGCGCAAAATCACGGTCGATGTGAAAGGCGAGATTCTCGAGATGAAGAACACGATCAACACGCTCGTGGATCGGCTGAGCTCGTTCGCCTCGGAAGTTACGCGGGTGGCTCGTGAAGTAGGTTCGGAGGGAATTCTGGGCGGTCAGGCGGAGGTGAGCGGCGTGGCCGGCACGTGGAAGGATCTGACCGACAGCGTGAATTTCATGGCCGGCAATCTGACCGGCCAGGTCCGCAACATTGCCGAAGTCACGACCGCGGTCGCGAATGGCGACTTGTCGAAAAAAATCACGGTCGACGTGAAGGGCGAAATCCTGGAGCTCAAAAACACGATCAACACCATGGTGGATCAGTTGAGCTCGTTCGCGGCGGAAGTGACACGCGTGGCGCGCGAGGTGGGAACCGAAGGACGCCTCGGCGGCCAGGCCGACGTGAAGGGCGTCGCGGGAACGTGGAAAGATTTGACCGACTCGGTGAATTCAATGGCCGGCAACCTGACCGGCCAGGTGCGTAACATTGCTGAAGTCACGACCGCGGTCGCGAACGGCGACTTGTCGAAAAAGATCACGGTCGATGTCCGCGGCGAAATTTTGCAACTCAAGGACACGATCAACACCATGGTCGACCAGTTGCGTTCGTTTGCGTCGGAAGTGACGCGTGTCGCGCGTGAGGTAGGAAGCGAAGGAAAACTTGGTGGCCAGGCCGATGTGCGCGGGGTCGCCGGCACGTGGAAAGATTTAACTGATTCGGTGAATTCGATGGCCGGCAATCTGACCGGCCAGGTGCGTAACATCGCGGATGTGACGACCGCGGTCGCGCGCGGTGATTTGTCCAAGAAGATCACCGTCGACGTGAAAGGCGAAATTCTCGAACTGAAGAACACCATTAACGTCATGGTGGATCAGCTCAGTTCGTTCGCCTCGGAAGTGACGCGGGTGGCGCGTGAAGTGGGATCAGAGGGAATCCTTGGCGGTCAGGCGGACGTCGAGGGCGTCGCGGGCACGTGGAAGGATTTGACCGACTCGGTGAATTCGATGGCCGGCAATCTGACCGGTCAGGTCCGAAACATCGCTGAAGTCACGACCGCGGTCGCGAACGGCGACTTGTCGAAAAAGATCACGGTCGATGTGCGCGGGGAGATTTTGGAACTCAAAGACACCATCAACACGATGGTGGATCAGCTGCGTTCCTTCGCCTCGGAAGTGACACGCGTGGCCCGTGAAGTGGGCTCCGAGGGAGCACTGGGCGGCCAGGCCCGCGTCGAAGGGGTTTCCGGCACGTGGAAGGATCTGACCGATTCCGTGAATTTCATGGCGAGTAACCTGACCACGCAGGTGCGTAACATTGCGGCGGTGACGACAGCAGTGGCGACCGGCGATCTTTCGAAAAAAATCACCGTCGACGTCAAAGGCGAAATCCTGGAGTTGAAGAACACCGTCAACACGATGGTGGATCAGCTGAATTCCTTTGCCTCGGAAGTAACTCGAGTCGCGCGCGAAGTGGGAACGGAAGGACGGCTTGGCGGCCAGGCCATGGTGAAAGGCGTCGCCGGCACCTGGAAGGATCTGACCGACTCGGTGAATTTCATGGCCGGCAACCTGACCAACCAGGTGCGCGGCATCGCCAAGGTCGTGACCGCGGTGGCGGATGGCGACTTGAAACAGAAGCTGCTGGTGGAAGCGAAAGGCGAGATCGCGGCGCTGGCCGACACGATCAACGGGATGACCGATACGCTCGCTATTTTTGCCGACCAGGTGACGGGCGTGGCGCGCGAAGTGGGCGTGGAAGGAAAACTCGGCGGCCAGGCAAACGTGCCCGGCGCGGCTGGCACGTGGCGCGACCTGACGGACAATGTGAACCAGCTCGCCGGGAACCTGACGTCGCAGCTGCGGGCGATCGCGGACGTGGCCACGGCCGTGACGAAGGGCGATCTGACGCGCTCGATTCAGGTAGATGCCCAGGGCGAAGTCGCGTTCGTCAAAGACAACATCAACGAGATGATTCGCAACCTGAAGGACACGACGTTGCGGAACGACGAGCAGGACTGGTTGAAGACGAACCTGGCGAAGTTCACTCGCATGCTTCAGGGCCAAAAAGATTTGCTGACGGTGGGCCGGCTCATTCTTTCCGAACTGGCGCCGGTCGTGTCCGCGCAACAAGGCGTCTTCTATATGATGGACACGGCGACGGAGGAGCCGGAGCTCCAGCTTCTCGCGAGCTACGCGTATCGCGAGCGCAAAGGCGTGAACAATCGCTTCAAGCTCGGGGAAGGCCTCGTCGGGCAAGCGGCGCTGGAGAAAGAGCGCATTCTGCTCACGACGGTCCCGGGCGATTACGTCCAGATCAGCTCCGGGCTGGGTGAGGCCGCGCCGATGAACATCGTCGTCCTGCCGATTCTCTTCGAGGGCCAGGTGAAAGCGGTCATGGAGCTTTCGTCGCTCGATCGATTCAATACCACGCACCAGGCGTTTCTCGATCAGCTCACGGAAAGCATCGGCATCGTGTTGAATACGATCGAAGCGAACACGCGCACGGAAGATCTTCTGAAACAGTCGCAGTCGCTCGCCTCCGAATTGCAGAGCCGGCAGGAGGAATTGCAGCAGACGAACCAGGAGCTGGAGGAAAAGGCGCGTCAGCTCTTCGAGCAGAACGAAGAGGTGGAGCGCAAGAACCGCGAGGTCGAGCAGGCGCGGCAGGCGCTCGAGGGCAAGGCGCAACAGCTCTCGCTCACTTCCCGTTACAAATCCGAATTCCTGGCGAACATGTCGCACGAGTTGCGGACGCCGCTTAACAGCCTGCTCATTCTCGCCGATCAACTTTCGTCGAACCCGGATGGAAACCTCACTCCGAAACAAGTGGAGTTTGCGCGGACCATCCGCGGCTCAGGCAAGGATTTGTTGAAGTTGATCAACGACATTCTCGACTTGTCGAAAATCGAATCCGGCACGGTGTCGCTCGATGTCGGTGAGGTCCACTTTGAAGAAATGCGCCAGACGATGGAGCGCACGTTCCGGCACATGGCGGAAGGGAAGGGGGTCAGCTTCAAGATCGACGTGGATCCGCGCGTGCCTGACGCCGTTCGGACTGACGCCCAGCGATTGGACCAGGTCTTGAAGAACCTGCTCTCGAACGCGTTCAAGTTTACCGATCGCGGTTTCGTGACTCTGGCGGTGGCGCCCGTGGCAGGCGGCTGGTCGCCCGAGAATCAAAATCTCAATCGCGCCGAAAGTGTTCTGGCTTTCTCGGTCAGCGATAGCGGCATTGGCATTCCGGCAGACAAACAGACGACGATTTTCGAACCGTTCCTGCAGGCGGACGGCAGCACGAGCCGGAAGTACGGCGGCACCGGCCTCGGCCTTGCGATCAGCCGGGAATTGGCCCGTGTCCTCGGAGGCGAAATCTGTGTCGAGAGTCTGGAAGGACGGGGGAGCACGTTCACTTTGTACCTGCCCCAGAATTACAGTGCCGCGCCGGTGGATAGGACGATGACGCCGCCGTTGGCGGAGCCGGAGCAAACCGAGGCGACGAACAACGCGGACACGCCGGCAATTCCGCTGGAGTTCACCCTCGAGGACGACCGGTCCAACATTTTGCCCGGTGAGAAGTCGATCCTGATCATCGAAGACGACCGCGATTTCGCGCAGTGGATGCTCGAGTTCGCGCGGGCGCGTGGATTCAAGGCGGTGGTTACGCCCCGCGGAAAACTCGGGCTTGAGCTGGTGCGTGAATTCGTTCCGTCCGCTATCACGCTTGATCTCAGTCTGCCGGACGTCGATGGCTGGCAGATCCTGGACCGGTTAAAATCCGATCTGGCGACGCGGCATATTCCGGTCTTTGTCATCTCGGCTCAGAACGAGCCGCAGAATGCGCTCAAGCAAGGTGCGCTTCGGTTTTTGACCAAACCGATCGACGAGCCTCAAGTCGCCCAGATCTTCGCGAAGGTGGATGAGATGAGGGAATCCAAAGCGAAGAAGCTGCTCGTGGTTGAGGATGACGAAAACCAGCGGAACGAGATTCGTGAACTGATCGGGAATTCGACGGCTGAGCTCACAGATGCGGCGACCGCGCAGGCGGCGCTGGAGGCGCTGAGGAAAGAGCGGTTCGATTGCGTGCTGCTGGATCTGATGCTGCCGGACATGTCCGGCTTCGAGTTGATCGACAAGATCCGCAGTGAGGATGAGCACCTGCCCATTGTCGTTTACACGGCCAAGGACCTCTCGCGCGACGAGGAAGAGAAACTGAACCGGGTCGCGCAGACGACGATCGTGAAGGACGTGCGCAGTCCGGAACGGCTCTTCGATCAAACGGCGCTTTGGCTCCACCGTGATGCCGCCACTCTCTCGGAAGAGAAACGCGAAATCCTGCGGCGCCTGCACGATCCCGACGCGATCCTCGCCGGCAAGAAGGTCCTGATCGTGGACGACGACATTCGAAATATTTTCGCGATGACGAGCATGCTGGAACGCTATAAAATGGACATTCGCTCCGCCGAAACCGGCAAGGCCGCGATCGACCTGCTGCAAGGCGACCCCGAAACCGATCTCGTCCTGATGGACATCATGCTGCCGGAAATGGACGGCTACGAAACCATGCGCGCGATTCGCAAAATGTATGGCTTCGAGCAACTGCCGATCATTGCCCTGACCGCGAAAGCGATGAAGGGCGATCGAGAAAAGTGCATCGATGCCGGAGCGAGCGATTACATCGCCAAACCGGTCGATACCGAGCGCCTCCTGACCCTGCTCCGGAACTGGCTCCATCGTTAGCCATGGCTGAGAATCCCAGCGCGACGGAGCCGGTGGACGAAAGGGTCAATATCCTTGTCGTCGACGACCGGCCCGACAAGCTGCTTGCGTATGAAACGGTGCTGTCCGAGCTGAACCAAAACCTGGTTCGCGCCACATCGGGGAAGGAAGCGTTGCGCCGTCTGCTCAAGCAGGATTTCGCGGTCATCCTCCTGGACGTTAACATGCCCGTCATGGATGGATTTGAGACCGCCGCCCTCATTCGCCAGCGCCAGCGTTCCGAGACGACGCCGATCATTTTCATCAGCGCGGTCAACGACACGGAGACCCATGTTTCCCGCGGCTACTCGTTAGGGGCGGTCGATTATATCCTGACGCCGGTGGTGCCGGAAATTCTGCGCGCCAAGATCGCGGTTTTTGTCGACCTCTACAAAAAAACGGAGCAGATAAAACGGCAGGCCGAGGAGCGGGAGAAACTGATTCGGGAACAGGCGGCCCTCGCGGAAGCGGAGGTGCGGCAGGAGCGGCTGAGCTTTCTGGCCGAGGCCAGCAACGTCCTGGCGGGTTCGCTCGATTACCTCAAGACGTTTCACAATCTGGCTAATTTGGTCGTGCCACGCCTGGCCGATTTTTGTCTGGTTTTCGCCGCCGACGAGGAGGGCGCCCCGCGCCAGGTCGCGATCGCGCATCCTGATTCGGAGGCGCCGGACCTGCAAAAATTGGTAGAAAAATTTCCTTACAGCCCAACGGCCAAAAGGGGAGCGGCTCAAGTGATGAGCACGGGCAAGGCGGAGATTTGCTGCGAGATGAAAAACGTCGAGCTGCAAAAAATCTTTCCACGCGAGGAAGACCGGGAGCTGGTTCTTTCGTTCGCACCCGCTTCACTTCTGGCCGTCCCGTTGAAGACGCACGACCGCGTGCTCGGAGCAATCATGATCGTGAATATGACGGCAGGGCGAAAGTGCGGCACCGATGAGCTGACCCTCACCGAAGAGTTGGCTTATCGCGCGGCGCTCGCGCTCGACAATGCCGGTCTCTACAAAACGGCGCAAAAAGCACGCGCGGACGCGGAGCGAGCCAATCTGGCCAAGGATTCGTTCCTCGCCATGCTTAGTCATGAGCTGCGCACGCCACTCACGCCGGTGCTCACGTCCGTGCTGGCGCTGGAACAGGAGCAGAACCTTCCGGAGGAAACGCGCGCTTCGCTTCAGATGATCCGCCGGAACGTGGAACTCGAAGCGCGGTTGATCGACGATCTGCTCGACCTGACCCGCATCAGCAAGGGCAAGGTGCAGCTAAACCTGGAGGAGGTGGACGCTCACCTGCTTTTGCAAAGCGCCCTGGAAATTTGTCAGACCGACATCGATCACAAGAATCTCGCGCTCGAGACAAATTTTGCGGCAGAAAAGGTTTGTCTGGAAGCGGACCCGGCCCGGCTGCAGCAAATTTTTTGGAACCTGATCAAGAACGCCGTGAAGTTCACCCCTACTGGCGGCCGCCTTGGGATCCGGACCGCGAACGACGATGGGCAATTGCACGTCGAGATTTCAGACAACGGGATGGGAATCGATGCGGAGACGCTGCCGAAGATCTTCAATGCCTTCGAGCAAGGAGAGCGGACGCGGCTCGGTGGCCTGGGACTTGGCCTGGCCATTAGCAAGGCGCTGGTCGAGACGCACAACGGAAAACTTACCGGCGAGAGTGCCGGCAAAAATCAGGGCGCGACATTCACGGCGAGTTTTCCCCTGGCGAAGAATCACGCCGGAGCGAATGCGGCGAATCCTCCGTCGTCTCCCGCGGCGCGCAAATCGATGCGCGTTTTGCTGGTCGAAGATCACGAGGACACGAACCGTTCGCTCACCAGCTTGCTCCGGCGCCGCGGTTATGACGTGCGGGCGGCGCGCAGCGTCCAGTCGGCGCTCGAACTGGCCGCAAAAGAGCGCTTCGATGTTTTGGTGAGCGACATTGGTCTGCCGGACGGCAGCGGCATCGATGTCATGCAGGCCCTCAACTCCGAACATCCAGTGTTTGGCATCGCCCTGACCGGATTTGGGATGGAAGAAGACGTGCGGCGCAGCCACGCCGTCGGGTTTCATCATCACCTGATCAAGCCGGTCGATTTGAATCGGCTGGACGCGCTTCTCCAGCGGGGTGGGGCAGCGAGCTGAGGCAGGCTCATGAGCCGTTACAGTTAACACGCTTCGCCATCAACTTTTCGTCGTTCCGACTTCCAGCCGAGCGGATCGTGAAGCCACAAGGAGCGGCGATTTGTAATCGCCGTATTAATTAGGTCGGCGATTGCAAATCGCCGCTCCTTGAAGCTTGCTCCAAAGTCTGCGCATAATCTGCGGACGCGTTCCCCCACCAGTCGCAGGTCAAAGATCGATCCCCATGAGCATCGCGCCGGGCACGTCTTCCCAACCGGTGCGAAGCCAGAACGAATGCCCGGAAGGGTTGTCATGCGCCACGAGGATGAGCGCGCGCGTGATGCCGGCGCTGCGCAGACCGGCGAGACATTCCTGGACAAGGCGTTTGCCAATACCCTGCCCGTGCTGCCCGGGCATCACCGCCAAATGGTAGATGACGCCGCGCCGGCCGTCGTGTCCGCAAAGCGCCGCGCCGACGATCGTCCCATCCATTTCCGCGACCCGACTCAGGCCTGGGTTGCGCAATAAGTAGGCGCGAATTTCCTCCTTCGAATCGCCTTCGGCCACTTCGACTCCCTGGACGAGATGCCAAAGCGCCACGGTCTGTTCGTAATCATCGATGACGAATTCTCTCGTGGTAATCGGAGCCATATTTTTTCGAAACGACTGGGTTGCCTTCAGAAAAGCGGGCCTGGAGGGATTCGAACCCCCAACCTGCTGATCCGAAGTCAGCTGCTCTATCCGGTTGAGCTACAGACCCATTTTCTGAGCGCAACGCACAGAGTTACGGAGTCTGGCCGGTCGTGCAAGCTCTGTCCGGCGTCTCAATGCGTCGTCTCCGATTCGTTTCGCCAAGCGGTTCACTCGGTTGTATAAGGCGCAAGAGGAAACCGCGCTTCGATTGCCTCGATTGCGAAACTTGGCTGCATGCAGATATCCATAAGATCGGGCGAGTTGGAACAGAAAATCGTCCATTTCCATGAGCGCTGAGATTCAATCATCCCTCGACGCCATCCCTTGGAGCCGTCTCCTGCGCGACATTCATAACGGGCAGGTGCTTCCCATCATTGGCCCCGAGTTGGTGACTGTGGAGGAGAATGGCCGCCACGTTCGTTTCACCGACTGGCTGGTACCGGATTTCGTCCGCGAACTCGGATTGGAACCGATGGACGGCATGACGCTAAACCGTGCCGCGTGCGCGCATCTGGTGCGGAAAGGCAAGCGCAAGGACATCTACGAGGCGCTTCGGGAACTTGTCGAGAAACACGCACAGCTCCCTGTCCCGCCCGGCCTCGCCGACATCGCCGCCATCCGCGACTTCGATCTCTTCATCACGACCACCTTCGACAGCTTCCTCGCGAAGGCCCTCATTCAGGCACGCCCCGGCTGGAAAGCCGATGCCCGTGGCCGCGCCGCTTTTCATCCAAGCCGCCCGGTAGATCTGCCGGCACCTCTGCCCGGCACATTCCTCTATCACTTTCTTGGCGCATGGGACACCTATCCGGATTTCGTAGTCTGGGAAGAGGATTACATGGAGTTCCTCTGCGGGCTGCTCGAGGCGCCCAAGGACACTCGGCTCAATCTCTTCCGCGAACTGCGCAACCGCTCGCTCCTGCTCATCGGCGCTCCGTTCGACGACTGGACCGTCCGTTTCTTCCTCCGGGTGGCCAAGCAAAGCCGTCTTTCCGACCTCAGCGACACCTCGGTCGATTACCTCGCGGATCGCTCCGATAATCTCGGCGAGCCGATGGTGTTTTACTTCGACAAGGTCATTCACTCCCCGCAAATCACGCTCGTCGAACCCCGGATTTTCGCGGCCGAGCTCCGGCGCCGCTGGATGGAGAAGTACGAGGCGTCGTCCACCGAGGATATTCTCGCTTCCATCCCCGATGACATGGAACGTGGCGCCGTCTTCATCAGTTATTCGCGCGATGACCTGGCGGTTGTCGCGCCCTTCGCGGCCGCGCTCAAGGCGGCGGGCATTCCTGTCTGGCTCGACACGAAGCGCCTGGAGGCCGGCGGTGACTGGAAGCTTGCCCTCCAGCGCGCGATCAAGAGCAGGGCCAGCCTCTTCCTCAGCCTCATCTCGAAAGCGACCGAGCGTGATGATGGCCGGGCGGTGCACGACGAACGCCAGTGGGCCGCGGACGTTCATGTGCAGGGCGAGATCTTCTACATTCCTGTCATCATCGACGACACCGAGTCTCCAAAGTTTGAACCTCCTGTCTTCAGCTACATCCAGAGGAACAAACTGCCCGGCGCCAGTGTCACTCCCGAATTTGCTGCGCTGCTGCGCCGTTACCTTAACCAATACCGTGAGCACGGGGAAATCCGCGATGTCTGATCCCGCGGCTACCTCCACTGGAGCGCAGAGCCCGCTCGTTGATGCCCAGCACCCCTGGCTCGGCCTGCTGCCGTTAAAGGAAGAGCACGCCAAATTCTTCTTCGGCCGTGATGCTGAGATCGCCGAAATTCTCCTGCGCATCCGCGAAAACACCCTCACCATCCTTTTTGGCCAGTCCGGCCTCGGCAAGACCTCACTGCTGGGTGCCGCTGTCGTTCCCAGACTTGCCGCCGCCAACTTTACCCCCGTGCTCGTGCGGCTCAACTACGCCACCGGCGCACCCTCGCTCCTCGAGCAAACTCGCGCTGCCTTCCAGCGTGCGACGCCCGGAATCGGGTGGCCGGATGACGCACCTGCCGTCACCCTCTGGGAACTGTTTCACCGTTTGCCCGCGTTGCTGCCTGCAGGATCGCCGTCACCCGCGCTCATCATCGATCAGTTCGAGGAAATTTTTACGCTGGGTCGCCAGGACCCAGATCGTGAATGCGAGGCCGAGCTCTGGCTGGAGCAGATGGCCGATCTCCTGCAAAATCGCCCGCCCCACATCCTTGAGGAGCGCTTTGCCGGAAACCGCCGCCTCGCCCGCGACTACGACTTTGGCTCCTCGCGCCTGCGCGTCGTCTTTGCGCTGCGCGAAGATTATCTCTCGCAGCTCGAGAGCTGGAAAACCCGGTTGCCTCTGCTCACCCAGAACCGAATGGCCCTCCTCCTTCTCAATGGCCTGCAGGCCCTCGAAGCCGTGGTCGGTCCCGCGTCGCTCGGCGAGCGCCCGCTCGTCAGTCGCGAAGTCGCCGCCGGCATCGTCCGCACCGTGGCCCGGGTCGAGCCGGAGACCGCGTTGCCCCAGATCCACGCCATGCCACCGCTGCTTAGCCTCCTTTGCGAACAGCTCAATGCCGCTCGCCTCGCCGCGGGCGTGCCGGAGATCACCGCCGGCATGGTCACCGGCCAAGCCCAGGATATCCTCCAGCGCTTCTATGTAGAAAGCTACGCAACCTTCCCGCCCAAGCATCGCGAGGCCATCCGCGCCCTCATTGAAGATCCGCCCATGATTACCGAGGGCGGCTACCGCAATTCCCTCGTCCGCGAAGATGCCGAGGCCCACCTCGCCCGGCTCGGTGTGCCCGACCCGCGCGCCGTCTTCGACACCCTCATCAGGCGCCGCGTCATCACCGTCGAGGAAAAAGACCGCGTCCAGCGCCTTGAGGTCACCCACGACGTGCTTGTCCCGCTCCTGGTGCGATCGCGGAAAGAACGTGAAAACGTAAGTGCTCGGCAAAGATTTCGCCGGAAGGCCGGCGCCATCCTTTTCTTCGTCTTGTTAGCCATGCTCGTGGGTTGCACGGCGGTGATGACTTATGCCTATCAAACCCGGCAGAAGATCAAGTTTCGCGAACTGCTTGATGCCGGGAACTCGATGCTTGCAGCGGGAGACAACCTGCCTGCACTTGAGAAGTTCAAAGAAGCAGCGCGACTCAAGCCCTCTGAAGCTGAAGTCTGGTTTGGGATCGGAGACGCTCTGGTCGGCCAGGTTTACGGGTCCGGCGATTCAAAAAAGACGGCCATACTGTTGGAGGCGATTGAGGCCTACAACAAGGCGATCGAAATCGAAAAAAGCCAAAACGCGACAGCCCAACATGACATGGGCCGGGCCAAACTTGCGGGGGCTTATGTTGGCTTGGGGAATGTCTACGCCCTTGGAGCAGATCCTGATTTTCCCAAGGCCGAAGCGTTTTACAAACAAGCAGAGGCAACAGACCCGGAGTCGCCGGAGCCGCACGTAGGTTACGGCAACATTCATCGCGAGCAGGGGCAATTCCATCTCGCGCTGGAGCAATATGAGACAGCACTGATGGCCGCTCGGGAACGAAGCACACCGCAGTATGGCGGTCATGTCGGGTTGGGCAGCGTTTACTTCAATCTCGGTCATTACGGACTGGCAATCGTCGAGTTTAATCGCGCCATCGGAGCTAATCCGGGCACGGTCATCGCAAGGTTCCAACTCGCGAGCGCGATCTACATGAATGACCACAACGACCCTCGGGCGGCTGAATTATTTAAGAGTCTCGTCGGATCAAATATGAAGCTCGTGGATTCCCTGAGCCGCATGAGTCTCGCTTACATCCTCTTGGAAAAAGCGAAGCCGCCCATGGAGGCGCCTCTTCTCGGAGAGGCTGTCAAACATCTCGAAGAAGCCTACGAAAAAGATCCTTATGCGTTCTCCGCTTTTCGGCTCGGCATCGCTCGGGCCCTCCAGGGTAATCCGCAAGAAGCGTCCCGGCTCTGGGAGGAAGCGTCCAAACTCTCCTGGGGCAGTGATTCACTTTCGCGGCGGACCTACTCGCCGCTGCTGGCCGCGCTTCGGCGGGAGCCGGGGTGTTTGGCCCGCATGCAGGAGATGACTCAACTTCTCGCGGTGGAAGGCGCTCTCGGCTTCCTTGAGACTGTGAAGCGCGATGCCGAACTGATCCGGACGTCGGAGCTTTACAACGCCGAGATCAGTCCGGTGATCACCCTCCTGAACGAAGCGATCAGCCAGGCTCGCGAACGTAACAAGCTCCCGGCGAGTGGCGCTGAGCTGCGCAATTCTCCGCCGCCATAGTTACCCGGCGCTTCCCGGGATTGTCCTTGACCGTAATTTCGCCCACATCATGATCGCATCCTTCATGTCCTCCCCCTCCATAACCAGCGGAAGCCGCGCAACCGGCGCCGGTTGGCTCAAGGGTATTTCGACTATCGTCTTAATCGGTGCACTCAGCGTGAGCCGCAGCTTCGCCGGTTCGGAAGTCACTCGTGACTCCAAGGAGTTTCCGATCGTGGAAACTCCAGTTGCTGCGAGGGAGTCGCGCGGACTGGTCACTCTGGAAGGGCCCTCGGGAATGTTTCTCAATCCGACTTCGGCCACCTTGCCGCAAGGCAGATTCGACTTTGGCTGGTGCTCCGTTTTGACGAACCAGGACACCGACATTCTGGGGCACCACATGTTTTTCAGTTACGGCGTGCGCGATTGGCTTGAGTTAGGCTTCGTCGCCGACCTGTTCGATTTCGACATCACCGGTGGAGAAGTGCCGCAAGGCGATTATGGCACGGGCGGACCGATGGTCCGGATTCGCCTGCTCCGTGATCGCGAATCATGGCCGGAAATAAGCCTGGGCGCCTACTCCAAATGGGGCACGGATAACTTTGACTCTTCCAATGTCTATCTCGCCGTATCGAAGACCGTTCCAATAAACGAGAAGGGGTTTTTGAAAACAGTGACCTTTCACGGAGGATTTCGCGAATCGTGGCTCGAGGCGCCCGATCGCAACACGAATCGGTTTTACGGCGGCGTGGAAGTGCAACTTCCGCACAATTTTTATCTTGTGGGAGAAGTCACCCAATTCGCCAGGAGGAAGGATGAGTTCACGCCCTGGGCGGCAGGTATCCAATGGCGGGGGAGGGTGTTTGGTCTTTCGGCCGCCATCGCGCAAAGTGGCGACGACAGTCCACCCAGCATTTACCTGGGAATTGGTGGCGGGTTGGGCCCCGAACCCGTGCGCACTCGTCCGCCCCCGCCGCCTGTTTTCCGGCCTTAGCTGTCGTCGAGGCGTCCTTCTTCAAGGGGCGCGCTTGGACCCATGGACTTCCGCGGCGCGAAATGTTAAACCGCCCGCATGAAAGACATGACTCAGGGTTCGGTGACGAGGCATTTGCTCGAAATGTCCGCTTTCATCGCTGTGAGCATGTTGATCCAGACGCTTTACTTGCTCGCCGATCTCTACTGGGTGGGAAGCCTCGGCAAGGAGGCGATCGCCGCGGTCGGTCTCTGCGGAAACTTGATGATGGTCGTCATGGCACTCACGCAGGCCCTGGGTGTCGGAGCGACTACCCTCATCTCGCAGGCCGCCGGACAAAAGGATCAGCCGCGCGCCGAACTGGCCTTCAACCAATCACTCGTCCTCTCGCTTCTGGTGGGGGTGGTTCTCGCTGTCTGTTCGTTCGCGGGGCGGGACCAGTACTGCCAGTTGTTGAGTGCGGATGCCGCCACCGCCGGCCTGGCCCGAAGCTATCTCCTCTGGTTCATTCCCGCGCTCATGGCGCAGTTCCCACTTGTTGCTCTGGGTTCAGCGCTGCGCGCGACGGGAATTATGAAGCCCACCGTGGCTATCCAGGCGTTTACCGTTCTGATCAATATGGTGCTCGCACCTTTGTTGATCTTCGGAGTTGGGCCGTTTCCCAAGCTCGGGGTCGCCGGCGCGGCGCTCGCGACTTTCATAGCTGTCCTGATCGCGAACGTTCTGATGACGGTCTATTACGTGCGCAATTATCATTACCTGCGCTTCCGCCTGCCGCTTCTTAAGCCGCAAATGAAGTCCTGGTGGGCGATGCTGCGGATCGGACTGCCGGCCGGAGGCGAGTTCGCGCTTATGGCTGTCTACATCGTGGTGGTTTACGGCATCATTCGGAATTTCGGCGCGGCGGCTCAGGCAGGATTTGGAGTGGGAGCCCGTGTCATGCAGGCCCTGTTCCTCCCGGTCATCGCCATCGCTTTCGCCGTGGCTCCGGTGGTTGGGCAAAACTTTGGCGGCCGGCGCGGCGACCGCGTGCGCAGCTCTTGTTATTCGGCGCTCGGAATTACGTCCGCCCTGATGTTGCTGCTCACGTTTGTGTCCTACTTCGCGGGGGAAACTCTCATCCGGTTCTTTTCCACGGACGCCAGCGTGATCGCTTTTGGGAGCGAGTATCTAAGAATCATCTCGCTGAATTTTGTCGCCATGGGAATTGTCTTCACGTCTTCCAGCGTTTTCCAGGGGATTGGCAACACCCTGCCACCGCTCGTTAGTTCAATGACCCGATTGGTTCTATTTGCCCTGCCGGCCACGCTGTTGTCGCGCCTGCCTGGGTTTCAAATCAAACATGTCTGGTATATGTCGGTCGCCAGCATCTTGTTTCAGGCCGGTGTCAATCTCCTGCTCCTGCGGCGCGAGTTTCAAAGAAAACTCACCTTTGCCGATCCGGCGGATCTGGGCGGACAACCCGCCATGCCGTGAGGACGTAATCAGGTGGCGGTCACACGGGGGGGCGCGCTGTCCACCGGAAATCCACCCGATCTTAGCCGGAATACATCTCGACGCTGAGTGTGCAGTATTGGTAACATCGCCGCCGGTTGCGTCGGCCCCGCAACAATATCCCGGTTAACGCGCTATATATGCAATCACACCGCAACACCCTGCCAGTTCTTCGGCTGCTCGATAGACCTCTCGAGCCTGGCTCTCGTCGATTAATCTCGAGCGCTCGCCGGCGGCGCGGGGCCGCGCTCGCGCTGATGTGCCTCGGTTGCACGCTGGCGCTCACGAACACGGTCAGCTCTGAGACGCCGAAAGCCCGCAAGGAGACGCCGACCCGCATGTTTGATATAGGTCGAGGACCTCATGCCTATAGTTTTCAGCTGGGCCGCGAAACGAAGACTCGTTACCTGGGCGAGGCTCCGGTCCAGCAGGCAATTCAAGCGGGCGGGCTCCAACCGCGCTCGATGGTTTCCGATGACTTCAATGGCGACGGCATGGGTGATTTGGTTATCGGCTATGCTAATGGCGGTGGCGGGGTGTTGAGTTTGCGCCAGGGAAACCTGCAAGCAATCGCTCCCACGGGTGACGTGTTCAAAGGCATCACGCAGGGGCGTTATCCGTCACCCTTTCTTCCTGAGGCCACGCTCTACGCGCTGCCCGAAACACCGGACTTTCTGCAAGTTGGGGATTTCAATAGCGATGGCTACGCGGATGTAATGACGGCTGCACGTGGCGGCCAGAGAATGTATTTACTCGCCGGAGACGGACACGGGAATCTAGGTGCTGCCAGGCCGATTGATGTGCCGGGTCGCATCACGGAAATGCGGGCGGCGACACCACAACTCGGAACCTTTACGCAATTAGCGGTCGGACTGTCCGCGTCAGGCGGAGCAAGACTGGCTGTTTACAATGACACGCAGGCTTTGGTTAACGGCCCGGAAAGCTACTCCATGACCGGCGAGGTGATCGCTGCAGCGTTCGATCAGTTGGACGGCGACGGCGTTATCGATCTTGCCGCCGCGACGTCTAACGAGGTTGTGGTTATTCATGGCCGCACCCCTCAGCCAGGCGAGAGTGCTAAGAGTGACGCGAAGTCGAGTGTGGAATCTGCGTCGGCGAACTCCGCGTTGATCGAGCGCCAGAATTTTCCTTTTGTCATCAGAGGGTTGGCGACGGGAGATTTTGCTTTCGATCGAAACCACCAGCGCGAGATTGCTCTGCTTTCTGCCGACGGCACCGTTTACTTGTCAGCGCGCGGAACGCCCGATACCCGCCCCTTCACTCCGGAAGAGACGCAGACTATCGGCAAGCTACGCCAGTCGTTCCTGCGAGAGAAGATCGACATGGAAACTTTAACGGCTGGGATCAATCAATTGATCCAGCCGAATAACGCCGCCGGTTGGAATGTTAGCGAGACGATGCGAAGCGCATTCGCTTACGCCGGCACCGGTAAGGCGCTTTTCCAAAGATCGAGTGCTTTCAGTCTACCGATTGATGACCTTTTGATTGGTGACGGAGTTAATAGCCGTGTGCACGTGGTCAGAAACGAGCGAGATGCCGCGAAGCTCAAGATCGAAAGCACACCGAAAACCAAAGAGGTATCGGTCTCGGGCACGCCCATAGCGGTGGTCTCCATGCGCCTGGGCGTTAATGTCGAGCCGGGCATGGTCCTGTTGGGATCGGACCAGGTGGAGCCGACTGTAGTAATCCTCACGCCCAATGCGGTCTTTACAGTCAACTCGACGGCCGATCTGCCGGACAGCATCCCGACGGCTGCGAATGGTGCGTGTGTGGCTTCCAACGGTTTGTGCACGCTTCGCGCTGCGATTATGCAGTCAAACCATACGGGCGGCTCGAACACGATTATGGTTCCCGACGGAACCTATACTTTGACGCTGGGACCGCCGGACGACGAATTCAACACTGGCGGCGCGACAGAGCAAAGTGGCGACCTGGACATTTTTAGTTGGGACCTGTTTGACGGTTCTCCTATCCTAACCGCGGTTGGCATTACCGGCGGCACCCGCGACGGATGCATAATTCAAATGGGCACGCTCAGCCCCACGTTGCCTACGAATGTTCCGAGCAACAAGGAGCGGATTCTTGAGGTTAACGATGTCGTCGTTATCGGATTCCACCGGCGAATAGCTGTCACGCTTACCAACCTGACCATGCAAAATGGCTTTTCACCGACCGGCAGCGGTAATTTCCTGGAAGGCGGCGCCATTTATTATGACGGTTCCGACCTAGCCAACACGAATATAGGCTTGCTGACCCTCACCAACGTCAAATTATCCGCCAATACTTCTGCCGGTCAGGGTGGCGGTGTCTGGGCAGGCTTCGGTTCGTTGACGATTAACTCCTCAAGTATTGTTCGGGCAAATACCGCCACGAATCAAAGTGGGGGAGGGGTCGCGTGGACCGGAGGGAACACCGTCGAAACTCAGGGGCTCACAATGGCTAACAGCACCGTTGGCGGTGCGGCGGTCGCGGATGGAAATCAAGCTACTGACCCGACGTTTGGGGCACCTGGCGGTGTCGATGCACGCGGCGGCCTCTTTGTTACAATTTCGGGTACCACCATTCAAAACAACATCGCGAATACTACAGCGACGACCATAGGGGGCGGCGGTATTCAGATCAACAGTCCCACCGTCGCCATTTCAACCAGCACCATTAGCAATAATAAGAGCAAAGGCAACGCCGGAGGAATTTACAGTAGCGCAAGGAATGCGGTCACCAACGCGGCTTCGACCCTCACCTTGACCACTGTGAACGTCACGGGTAACCAGGCTGACAGCGACAACACAGGCGGCGGCAACGGCGGCGGCATCTTCAACTTCTTTGGCACAGCGATCATACAAACCACCAGCCACGTAGACGGCAACAGCGCCGACAATGGCGGCGGCATATTCAACGCATGGACGGGGATTGGAGCAGATCCCACCGCAGGCCTTACGGTGCAAAGCGGCAGCACAATTGGGCAAGCGGGTCCCGGCAACGGCAATAGTGCGAAAAACAACGGCGGCAGCATTGCGATCCAGCAGACCGGTGCAACGACCTTTGGCCCAATTACCCTGAACAGCCTGACCTTTACCAACAACACGGCCAACAGCGATAGCGCAGGGGGTGGCGATGGTGGCGCGATCTTTATCAGCGCCGGAACTATCACTTCTTTGAACGCCTGCACGTTTAGCGGCAATACAGCCAATAGTGGCACGGGCACGGCGATCCGTCAGACCGGCGGCTCGATCGTCGGTGCCGGCACGCTGAACTTCAACGGCGATGACGACATCAGCCTTTCAGGCGGGACATTTACGTCGACAAGTGGAACCCTAAATCTCACCGGCAATTTTCTTAATTCCGGTGGCACGTTTACCCATAACGGCGGCACGTTTGTCTTCAATGGCTCCGCCGCGCAAAGCATCGGCGGTTCAACGACGACAACGTTCAACGTTTTGACCGATGCAAACACCAGTGCGCCGCTCTCGGTCAACACCAGCACAAACGCGAATGGCAATCTGACGGTAAACGCGAACGCCATCCTTTCGCCGACGGCGGCGGTGGTTATCGGGGGTACCGGCACCTTGACGGGCAGCGGGACCGCGCAGGTGACGCGCACGGGGGCGGACGCGTTCTTCGGCCAGTACACAATCACGAACAAGACGCTGACCAATTTGACCGTGGAATATCTCGGTGCGGCTGCCCAAACCAGTAGTGTGACGACCTATGGCGGACTGAAAATCAACAATGCCAGTGGCGTCACTTTGGGAGCTGGAACTACAACGGTGAACGGCGTGTTGACGCTGACTAGCGGCAACATCCTGGCGAATGCCAATACCTTGGCAATCGGTTCGGCGGGAACGGTAAGCCGGACGAGCGGCTACATCATCGGCAACGAAAGGAAAACCTACGGCGGGGCGGGCAGTTTCACCTACGATGTTGGCACGGCCAATGGTTACTCGCCCGTGGATAGCACTATAACCGCCGGCACGGGTGATTTGACGGTTTCGGCCGTCCAAGGCGCCCAACCAAGTGTCGTGGCCAGCCGGTCGCTGCAACGCTACTGGACCTTGACCGAAGGCGGCGCGGGTATCACCGCGAATCTCGTATTCCATTACCTCGATCCCAGCGACGTCATGGGCAACGAAGCGAATTACCAGGTCCTTAAAGTCGCAGGCGGTGCGCGCACTTACTTTACTAATAATTGTCCAGCGCCCTGTGTGGATTCCACAGCCAATACTTTCTCCATTAATGGCGTCACCGATTTTTCTGACTGGACGGCAGGTGAAGCGCGCGCTGATTTGCAGGTCACCAGTGTAGCGGACGCTCCCGATCCGGTGATCGTCGGCAACAACATCACCTACACGATTAACTTCATTAACGCCGGCCCGGACACGAGTACGAACGTGACCGTGACCGACGCCGTGCCCACGAATACTACGTTCGTTTCAGCTTCATTCCCGGCGGGATGGTCGCGCACAGATTCGGTCCCAGTGGGCGGCACCGGCAACATCGTCTTCGCGAAGAGCAGTGTGGCCAGCGCGGAGACAGCTGCTCTCACGATGGTAGCGAAGGTCAACGCCAACGCGGTCGGTGGTTCAACGATCTCCAACACTGCGGCCGCAGCGAGCGCGATCACCACCGATCCGACCCCTGGGAATGACGGCGGAAGCGCCACGACCCTGGTGCACACCCCGCCCGCGATCACGAGTGGCAATAGTGCTACCTTCGTCGTCGGCAGCGCGGGCAGCTTCACCGTTACGACCACCGGTTTCCCCGCGCCGAGTATCGCACGCGGCGGTGTGGCGTTGCCCAGCGGCGTTGGCTTCACGAGCAACGGCGACGGGACTGGCACATTGAGCGGTAATCCCGCCGCAGGCACGGGTGGCACCTACGCCATCACCTTTACCGCCACCAACGCGGCCGGAAGCACGCCAGCCCAGAATTTCACCCTGACGGTCAATGAGAAGCCGACCATCTCCAATGGGCCGCCGCCTAACGGCACGGTTGGAACAGCCTACAATTTCAGCTACACCTCGACCGGGTTCCCGACCACGTTCTCTTACAGTGTTACCTCGGGTGCTCTCCCGACCCCCTTGACCCTGAGCGCCGGCGGAGTCATCTCGGGCACGCCGAACGCCCGCGGCCTCTTCACCGGCACGACGACCGTCTCCAATGGCATTTTGCCGAACGGGACCCAAAACTTCTCCATCACAATTAACGGATCTGCCACGACCACAACCGTGGGATCGAGCAGTCCTACGTCCACCGTTGGTCAACCGGTGACCTTCACCGCCACGGTCACTCCGCTGGCCGGCCCGCCCACGGCCACGGGGACAGTGCAATTCCTGGATGGAGCGACCCCGATCGTTTGCGTGGAAGGTGGGACAAGCATCCAGCCGGTGAACGGTTCGAACCAGGCCACCTGCACGACCTCCGCCCTGAGCGTGGGCGGCTCACCCCATACCATCAATGCTCAATACAGCGGGGATTCTAACTTCGAACCAAGCTCCGGCTCGGTCCAACAGACGGTCGTCGCACCGACGCCAACGCCAACACCGACGCCAACGCCGACGCCGACGCCGACGCCGACCCCAACGCCAACACCCACTCCGGGAACTCCGACACCGACCCCAACGCCAACCCCCACTCCAACCCCGCCGGCAGCGCTGGTTGTGACCAAGACCGCGGATACAGATGATGGACTGTGCTCCGCAGTGGATTGCAGTCTGCGCGAAGCGGTTCAGGCGGCAAACTTCCAACCCGACACAAGTACGATCACTTTCAATATTCCAGCAGCCACTGATCCCGGCTGTAACGGGGGCGCCGGTCCTTGCACCATCAATTTGCAAAGCGCACTGCCCAATCTCTCGACCAACCTAACCATTCAGGGACCGGGTGCCGGCGTAGTGACGGTCAGGCGGAACACCGTACCCGACTATCGCATCTTCACCATCGACAACGGGAGGACGGTGGCGATCTCCGGCCTTACAATCAGCAACGGACGCAGCAACGACGGCGGTGGCATCAATAACGCTGGCACATTGACCGTCACCAACAGCACGCTCAGCGGCCATTACACCCCCGACGGATTCACCGGCGGCGGCAACGGCGCCGGTATCTACAACACCGGCACGCTGACCGTCACCAACAGCACGCTCAGCGACAATCATACTGGCAACGGCTTCGGACTGAGTGGCGGGAACAACGCCGGCGGCGACGGCGGTGGCATCTACAACACCGGCACGCTGACCTTCATTCACAGCGCTCTCAGCGCCAATACGACTGGCAACGGCGACACCACCGAAGGCTTCGGCGACGTGAACGGCGGCCGCGGCGGTGGTATCTACAACACCGGCACGCTGACGGTCACCCACAGCACGATAAACGGCAATCAGGCTGGCAGAGGCGGCCATGCAAATGATCCGGTCTTCGGTAACAACATCGGCGGCGGCCCAGGCGGCGACGGCGGCGGCATTTTCAACAGTGGCACCGCGACCCTCACCAACAGCACGCTAAGCGGCAATAAGGCCGGCGCCGGTGGGTTTTTCGATGCCCGCGGCGGCGAGGGCGGCGCCATCTGGAACGGCGGCCCGACCCAGGATATACAAGGCTCGCTGGCCATCACCAACTGCACATTCAGCGGCAATCAGGTTGACAGCAGCACCGACCCCGGCGAGAGCGGCATTCCAGGCGAGACCGGCGGCATCTACAACTACGCCATCGGCGCGAGCATCAAGAACTCGATTGTCGGCAACAGCCCGTTGGGCTCCAACTGCACCGATGCCAATGGCACATTGACTGTCTCGGGAACGAACTTCGACACCGACGGCACCTGTGCCGGGTTTACCCAGGTAACCAGCGTCCAACTCAACCTCGGCGCACTCGCCAACAACGGCGGCCCGACCCAGACACACGCGCTCCTTCTCCCGAGTGTGGCGATCGATGCGGGCGGTGCTGCGACTTTGACCACGCTCAATGGAAACATCACCACTGTCTCGCAGACCACGTTCAACGTCACTGATGCGGGCGCGATTCCGGCGAGCGTTGGCTTCACCATTCAGATCGACAGCGAGCAGATGGTCGTCACGAGTAAGTCCACCAACACCTTGACCGTGACGCGTGGCGCGAATGGGACCACAGCCGCAACTCACTCGAGCGGTGCCAACGTCAACCTGGCATTCGATCAGCGCGGCGCCGGCTTCCCGCGCCAGGTGGACGGCAACGGCGACAGCACGGCGGTCGTGGACGTCGGGGCGTTTGAGTTGCAGTCGATTCCTCCGACGCCAACGCCCACTGTGACACCGGCGACACCGACACCAACGCCGTCGCCGACCGCGACGCCGTCACCAACCGTGACGCCGACACTCACGCCAACACCGACTCCGACAGTTACACCAACGCCAACCGTGACACCGACACCGGCGACGCCAACGCCAACCCCAACAGTGACGCCGACTCCAACCCCGGCCTCACCGACGCCGACTCCGACAGCAACGGCGACACCAAGCCCGACTGCGTCGCCAACGCCGTGCTTCCTGGCGGAAGTGGAGCCGAACAACACGAACACCACTCCGCAGCTGCTCTTCAGCGCCACGCGAGTGGAACTGGTTGGCAGCATCAACCCAGTTGGGGACGTGGACTTCTATCAGTTCAACGCCACCGCCGGAGACCGGATCTGGGCTTACGTGTTCACTAATGGAGCCACCAGCGCGACCGACAGCCAGTTGACCCTGACCAACGCGGGGACCTCGGCCGTCGTGCAGTTCGATGACGACGACGGCAACCAGGCTGCGCTCTCATCGGGAATCTCGGGTGCTCCGATCACCAGCACCGCGGCCTACCAGTTGAAGGTGAATCCATTCAGTGCGACGGCGACGATCGTTCCATACACGCTCTTCCTGGATCGCACTTCCGGGGCAGCAACACCGGAGACAGAGCCCAACGAGACGATGGCCACGGCCAATCCTTACGTCATCGGCTCAGTGGTCACAGGCGCCGTCACCACGACGGGCGACCTCGACACCTACAGCTTCACTGTTGCCGCCGGCGACAGGCTGGTCATCCAGGTGGATGGCAACCCAGAGCGAGACGCGACCGACTTCAATCCGAACTTCCGAGTTCTGGATAGCGGAGGCGTAACGCTCCTGACCGTGGATAGCGACGACACCTTCTGCGGCACGGGCTGCCCGGGTGCTGGGTTCGTGTTCCGCTCGGAGAACCACCTCTTCACCTTCGCGAGCGCTGGAACCTTCGGCGTCCAGGTGATCTCGGATGCGACCGGACCTACGACCGGCAATTACGCGCTGCACATCTGGAAGCCGCTGGTTGGACCGTGTGTCTCACCGACGCCAACGCCGTCGCCAAGCGCGACCGCAACGCCAACGCCGTCACCAACCGTGACGCCAACTCCGACGCCAACCGCGACTCCGACGCCAACCGCGACACCAACGCCAACCGTGACGCCGCCCCCATCTCCAACTCCAACGCTCACGCCCACCCCAACGCCAACAACGACCCCAACGCCAACTCCGTCGGCCAGCCCGACTGCGTCGCCGACACCGTGCTTCCTGAGCGAGGTGGAACCGAACAACACCAACGTCACTCCGCAGCTGCTCTTCAGCTCCACCCAGGTGGAATTGGTTGGCAGTATCAACCCGGTCGGAGACGTGGACTTCTACCAGTTCAACGCCACCGCCGGAGATCGGATCTGGGCCTACGTGTTCACCAATGGAGCCACCAGCGCGACCGACAGCCAGTTGACCCTGACCAACGCGGGGACTTCGGCCGTCGTGCAGTTCGATGACGATGACGGCAACCAGGCTGCGCTCTCCTCTGGAATCTCAGGAGCGCCGATCACCAGCACCGCGGCCTACCAACTGAAGGTGAACCCCTTCAGTGCGACGGCGACAATCGTTCCATACACGCTCTTCCTGGATCGTACTTCCGGGGCAGCAACACCGGAGACAGAGCCGAACGAGACGATGGCCACGGCCAATCCGTATGTGATCGGCTCGGTGGTCACAGGCGCCGTCACGACGACGGGCGACCTCGACACCTACAGCTTCACTGTTGCCGCCGGCGACAGGCTGGTCATCCAGGTCGATGGCAACCCAGAGCGAGACGCGACCGACTTCAATCCGAACTTCCGAGTTCTGGATAGCGGAGGCGTCACGCTTCTGACCGTGGATAGCGACGACACCTTCTGCGGCACGGGCTGCCCGGGCGCTGGCTTTGTGTTCCGCTCGGAGAATCACCTCTTCACCTTCGCGAGCGCGGGAACATTCGGTGTCCAGGTGATCTCGGATGCGACCGGACCTACGACCGGTAATTACGCGCTGCACATTTGGAAACCGCTGGTTGGGCCGTGCGTCTCACCGACTCCAACGCCGTCGCCAAGCGCCAGCCCAACGCCTTCACCGTCACCAACCGTGACGCCAACGCCGACTCCGACGCCGACACCGACACCGACACCGGCGACACCAACGCCTACACCGACCGCGACACCGGCTAGCCCAACTCCAACAGCGACCGCGACGGCAACACCGAGCGCGACCGCTACGCCTTGCAGCAGCGATCTGATTGTGGACGGCGGGTTCGAGACCGGCGGCATCCCGAACACGTTCTGGAATCCCGAGACCTCGACCAACTTCGGTACACCGTTGTGCGACGTGCCTTCGTGCGGCACGGGCGGCGGCGCTTCACCTCCGCGCACCGGCGCCTTCTGGCTCTGGTTCGGCGGCATCGCTTCGGCGGAGACGGCTACTCTTGGCCAAACCGTCACGATTCCATCGGGCGGCTCCGCCACGCTCCACTTCTGGATGCGGGTTGGGACAGTCAACACACCGTTCACCGACGTGGTGAACGTGCGGGTCGATGGCGCCATTCAACAGACCTACCTCGAGCCGTCCGTGGCCGAGGGAGCTTACACGGAGCGGGTCATTGACCTGACTGCCTTTGCCAACGGCGGGGCACATGCGCTCTTGTTCGAGTATATCGGACCAAGCACCGCAGTGGGCAGCTTCGTCATCGATGACGTGTCCTTGATCGCCGGCGGCTCCTGCGCGACGCCGTCACCCACGGCCACCGTGCCGCCATCGCCGTCACCAACCGCGACGGCGACCGTGCCACCGACGCCTTCGCCGACAGCAACTGCTTCGCCCACGTCCACTCCGTGCGGCACGGTCACCACAATGTTCGTGAACGCGGCGCCCATCACGATCAACGACGCGGGAGTGGCTGCTCCTTATCCGAGCAACGTCACGGTATCCGGGATAACCCTTCCGGTCATCAAGGTGTCTGTCACGCTCAACGGGTTTAACCATACCTTCCCGAGTGACGTGGACGTGATGGTGGTGGGTCCGGGAGGACAGAAGTTCATCCTGGTCTCCGATGTGATCGGTGGGACCGACGCGGTCGGAATCAACTGGACCTTTGCCGACACGGCCGCGGCCTTCATCGGCTCGACTGGCACGCCGGCTTCGGGAACCTTCAAGCCGACCAACTATACCACCTGTCAGGATCCATTTGCGGCTCCGGCTCCGGCGGGACCGTATCTGACTCCGGGCGGGATCGGAACACCGTGCGGCACCGACACCCTGGCCGCGTTCAACGGAGTGGATCCGAACGGGACCTGGAGTCTGTATGTCGTGGATGATCTCGGAGCGGACGTGGGCACGATCGCCGGAGGATTTAGCGTGAACATCACGGTGGCCGACCCGGGATGCCCAAGCCCAACCCCGAGTGCGACGGCCAGCCCGAGTGCGACCGTAACTCCGGGGACACCGAGCCCAACTCCATCGTGCCCGCCGACCATTACGGAATCGAGCACGCAAACGATCACGCCGCTCAACTCGGTTTCGTGCAACAACGGCACGGGCCATACCGACAACAGCTACTGGAGAGCGTTCAACATGAACTCCTTCGTCGGCTCGAACCCCTACCAGGTGAGTTCCGTTTCCTTCGGGATCGAACAGGCGACTGGAGCAGGCGGGACTCAGCCAGTGACGGTGCGACTGCATACCAGCAACCAGCCGTTCCCGAACGGATTCCCTGGTTCGCTGACCCAGATCGGCACGGCCACGGTGAACGTGCCGGACAGCGCCTCGAACACGATCTTCACCGTGCCGATCGCGGCGACGGTGCCGGCGGGAGCGCAACTGGTGATGGAAGTGTTTACGCCGGACGGAACGGTCGCAGGCAACCTGCTCTTCATCGGTTCGAACGCGGATCCGGAAAGTGGGCCGAGCTACCTGAGCGCGGCGGGCTGCGGGATCAATACGCCGACGACCACGGCGGCGATTGGATTCCCGAACATGCACATCGTGTTTAACATCATTGGCACTTGCGAGCCGATCCCGAGCCCGACGCCGACAGTCAGCCCAACGGCTACACCAAGCCCGACAGCTACGCCGAGTCCGAGTCCGACGGCGACTATTCCGCCGCCTACACCGACCCCGAGTGCGACAATTAATCCGACGGCGACGCCGAGCGCGACCATTGTCCCAAGTCCAACATCGACCCCGACGCCCACCGCAACCCCGACGACCAAGGCGATCAACCTCTCGACCCGGATGCGGGTGCAGACCGGAGACAGAGTGGGCATCGGCGGCTTCATCATCACAGGCACCGTGCCTAAGACGGTGCTCCTGCGCGCCATCGGACCTTCGTTGACCCGCTATGGCATCACCGATGTCCTGGCTGATCCTGTGCTCGAACTGCACGGTTCCACCATCGCCACCATCACGAACAATAACTGGAGAGACACTCAGGAGGTCGAGATTCAGGCCACGGGAATACCGCCGACCAACGATCTCGAATCAGCCATCCTGGTGACACTCGATCCGGGAACGTATACGGCGATCGTGCGCGGCAACGGCGGCACCTCGGGTGTGGCCCTGATCGAAGTCTACGATCTGGCTCAGAACGTGGATGCGAAACTGGCCAACCTGAGTACGCGCGCCTTCGTCAGCACGGGCGACAACATCGTCATCGCGGGCTTCCTGTTGAGTAACAACGGAGCCGCGCTGGATAGAATCGTGGTGCGCGGCATCGGACCGAGCCTGGCCCCGGGGACATTCCCGCCGAGCGCTGTGCTGGCCGATCCAACGCTGGAACTGCGCGACACCAATGGCGTGCTGATCCTGGCGAACAACGACTGGCAGGATAACGCGCTCCAGGCCGCGGAACTGATCGCGGCCGGCCTGGCGCCAACCAACGATCTGGAGTCGGGCATAGCGGTGACGCTCTCGCCCGGTCTCTACACCGCGTTGCTGGCCGGAAGAGACTTCGGCACCGGCATCGGTGTGGTCGAAGTTTACGACCGCGGACCGTAGCGGATCACTTGGAAGATCTCACACGAAGGTCGGAAAGGGCACCAAGGCCGAGAAATCTTTGGGACCTTCGTGACCTTTGTGTGAGGCAGCTTCTGTGGGGCGGGATCGTTGCCTGCCCGGGGAAAATGTCCGGATGGACGAGAACCGACTTCACCGGGGATCACGGCTCAGGGAAGCGTCATAGTCTCCGTGCTCGATCTGCTTGACGAGGGCATCCATCTTTTCCTTCATCAGGATGCAGCCGTGCATGGTGGATATGACGTCGGACCGGTTGCGAAAGGCCGGCACAGCCTGCTCGTAGGCAGCACGATCTCGGAGCCGCAAACCGAGCAACGCATAAAGCTGTCCGGCCGGCGACGCATTCTTCAGCAGAGATTGTAATTGTTGGACCGCGTTTGCTTCCTTGAGGACCGCACGCAGATCCTTTTCTCCGCCCGACATCGTCCCGGCGACGCCCACGCCGCCCACCGCGAACGCGTTCTCGCGGGCCAGATTGGAAGCGGCACCACTCGCGTCCCCGACAGCGCCCGCCGACGGCGTTAGATACAAAACGGAGGCGCAGGCCACAATCGCTAGAAACGGGCTTTTCATAGGTTTGATCTTGGACGGTTACGGAACCGTCTTTCGCAGCAAAACTTCTCTCATCCTCTGCAAAATTTCCGGTGACGCCACCTTCTCAGCGTTCAAAACCAGGAGCGCGAAGTTATCCGCCAGAATTTCTTCCGGATGAATTATGTAGTCGGTGTTTTTTCCGACCTGCTCCATGAATCCCGAGACGCGTTCCATTCCAACCAGCTTGGGAGAAGAACCCTCGGTGACGGGCTTGAGAGTTCCAGAACGACCGTCTTTTTCCACGACCAGGAATTGGAATTGAAGATAGGCGAAAAACTCGCCGCCTTTCTTAATATCGTAGGTTTCGACGCGAGAGAGGAGAATTGGCACGGCCAGCGACTCGTGGCCGTCGATCGTCAGGCTAATGAAATGATCGTTTCGCGGGGCATCGGGATTTGTAATTTTGCGCCGCGCGAGTTCAGGCGGAAACTCGATCTCCTGGCACTTGGTAAAGCCGATGATGCCGTACAGTTTTTCTCGGAGCTCGGGATTCTGCCGCGAAACGATATGAAAGAGCTCATGGCAGATGAGCCTTTGGAGATCCTTTTGGCTTTTGCTGAGCTCGCTCGCCGGGAGGACAATGGCAGCGGCCCGAGTGTAGGCCGCATTGCCTTCTTCCGCTCCCGTTGTCTTGATCAACTGAACGGTTGGAGGCAAGGACAGCCGCAGCTCGCGCAGGAGCGGTGGAAGGGCCTCGATGGCGGCTTGGACTGACTGTGTCTCGTCTTTGGTCCACTCCGCGACATTCTTTCCGATGAACGTCACGAGTTCCTCTTCCGAAACGGCCTTCTCGGTCTTCATCCGCGCCGCGCGATCGAATGGACTCAAGCGCTGGATGAATTCATCCTTGGCCGTGAGAATCCGTTTGCCTTCACTTTGGGTCGCGAAATGTGCCTTCGAGTTGCCGAGTGGAACGTCGGCTGAGGCGCCGCAGGGCAGAAGACAGATACAGGCCAGGACTGCGAGGAAACGGCTGTTCATATGAGTCAACGCACGAAGATACGCTACCGGCGAAGTCCGTGGACCTTGCCTGCCGCACGGCCAGACGTTCTCGCCTTGTTGTCTTTCCAGTTCCACCATTTCAAGCGTTCGGGGTCGTGATCCCGCTCAGTAGCGAAGTAAACGGCGCACCGAAAAACGTACAGGACACACCTGTCCTGATGCTGGCCACGGAGGACGCAGAGTCGCTCATACAGTTTCTCTGGACTGCGGCCGCGGAGCGCTGTGACCCGGCGGATACCCAGGTCGGCCAAATCCCGGGCGAGGCTTGGTCCAATTCCAGGAATACGCTGGAGGTCATTCAGATCGGCCGCGGGGATTTTTGCCTTTTGACATGGTGCTTTCATGGGAATCGATTGCCAAGTTGCAGCGTCCGCAGCATGAACCCGGCGAGATTAGTTCGCGCCCCTTCGCCGCGTCGAGTCGATTTCTGACGCGATTCACAGACCGGCCCTCTTGGAATCTCCCGGTGATTGGTTTCGCAGCCCGGGAAATTGACTTCAGATTTAGGCCAGCCATCTTTGTCCGTTCATAGCTTGGCGAGTCGCGTTTCTCACCTGTTTTGCAGAGCTTTTTGAAGGATGCCGCCACACGTGGGCCGGTGAAGAAAAGCTCCGGTTGGCGGGGACAGCACTGGATGTGGGTGGACCGTGTGTGGAAACGTCCGGTAGATAAGAACAACGCATCTGCGTTTCGCGGAGCCGAGTTCAAGAAGCTCGCTCGAGAGTCCAATATCACCGCCTAGCTGGCCTCTCGCCTGCTATTGGTTGCCTCATATACTGCGCGCTATGGCCCCCGCCTGCGGCGCTGCCTGCCGAAATGAGCCGCTTGTCGGCATCGTAGATGTAGGTCCAGCCGTCATAGCCGGAGAGATTGAATTTCGTATCGTAGAGCGGCGCCGGTATGGCCGCTCACCGCTGTGGTTGACCCGACTGCCTCCACATTCGATCGACAATAATGTGTGCAGGGTAGACCCCGAGGGGGCCCCGTAAATCCTTTGAAAGATATCCACGAACCAGGACGTAGCTTCCGTCAGAAATCTTCATGCTGGAGTAGTTCTCATTTCCGAGCTCTAAAAAGATTGTCTTTCGGAAATTACGATTCCTCAAGTCTTTCGGGGTTTGGTAAAGAAAACCGCGCTGGCTGGGTCGATCGAATCGCACCAATCCCTCCACCAAAACAATGTTTCCATGCAGGGCCTGCTTATGAGCCAGTAACTCTCCCGCGGTCACTTTGTTCGGGGCGGCCACCGCCCCTCTTGTTATTAAAGTCAGCAGAGCGGCGGTGATTAACGCGAAGCGACTAAAGGGCATAAGAAATACTTTCATGGGTAATGCTCGATCATTGGAACTCTAGGATCGTAGACCACGGTTCGACGCGGGGGTGGCGCTGCGCCAACGACGGAATAATTAAGCTCACGCGCCACTGCCTTATCGTCTGCTGGAATAGTATTACCGGGGATAACATGGGCGTAGTGCCAACCGATTACCGTCCACCCATCTGGCTTAGGCAAGGCACCGGGCCCCTGTAGCACGAGAAAGTTAGCTTGACGCATCTTGCGATATTTATCGTTTACTTTACCCTGCCGTCCCTTATACGGCCCTGAATATCCATACTCCGTATCTCCTTTGTGCCCTCGTCGCAACATGTAGCCACCATACTCTGGTTTGTTGGCGCCACCTAACCCAGATTTGTCGATCTTGCTGTAGTCTTCACGTGCCGCCGCGTCTTCCGCGTCTCTAAGGTGGTCGAATCCTCCGGTGACACCAACGCCATTCTTAGTGACGCTCTTAGTTCCTTCGACCTGTACATCGATCGACGCGATAGTAATCAGGCCGGCCTGATACCGGTCCGGGTTCATTATTTCAGTCACGGTGCCTTGAGCGCTGCCTTGCCAAAGCATTAGATTTCTCCAGGTCCAATCGAAGAGCCCCGTAGGGTCGCTATGAAGAACCGGGTTGCCACCGCAATAGCGGTAGAGGTTCATCGGATCTCCCTTGAATCCGATCGGATCGGTCTGGATGAAGCGACCCAACCCTGGATGATAAAGGCGGTGCCGGTAATCGTAGATGCCGAGCGTGTAGAGATACTCCCGGCCGGTAAACATGAACCGGTTCCCGTAACGGCTGATCGTGCGCACATCGCCATTCCAGCCCGTGATCCTCGGCTGCCCGAACGCGTCGTAGGTGTACTTCTCCAGGCCGAGATTGAGCTCGCCGCTGAGCAGGAACTGCACATTTCCCATCGCATCGAGGTGGTAGTGGAGGTAGCCGCCAGTGTTCGGCTGGTAGCGCACCAGGATCTCGTCCGCGCCCGGCCCGTACAGGTTCCAGGCCACAAACGCTCCCGTGTCGCTCCATTCCACGATCGTTTTCCACTCGTCGTACGTGTAGACGGTTGAGACGCCGTCGATCGTCCGCTTCACGCAGCGCCCCAGCCCGTCATAGACGAACTGCGCGCTATGGCCCCCGCCCGCCGCGCTGCCTGCCGAAATGAGCCGCTTGTCGGCATCGTAGATGTAGGTCCAGCCGTCATAGCCGGAGAGATTGAATTTCGTATCGTAGAGCGGCGCGGTATGGCCGCTCACCGCCGTATACTGGTTCAGGCCATTGGGCGTATAGTTGGTCGCCACCGACATCTTTTGCGCCTTCCCGTCAACGGCGCCAATTCCATTTTTTCGCAATTCGAGGTGACACCCCTTCCACTTTGCCATCAACGATTCGATAATAAAACACCATTTGTTCGGGATTGAAGTTTAACGCTCGTCGTGAAGTCTCCAATTTTGTCTCGCAAATAACCGACTCATCTTTGACAATCTTGAGCGTTCCGTTGAAGCGGGGCAGTTCAAGGAATTGGTTGGGACTGATTGTAAGTCTCGCCTTTACGTCGGGCGAGTCCAATCGAATGAGATAGGATGTCGAAGATTCATTGGCAATGACCGCGATGGCGTGACTTGGGTGTAAAGCTGGACTTTCCGATATTACCTCAATCTGTTGGAAGTGGATAGAGCAGGGGTTGCCCCAAAAGCCGTGTTCCCTAGCCTCTACGGTGCCGGTAATGCGAACAAGGCGCATCGCATACGATGGGCCGGGCCTCCAGCCTTCTGGAGCGATCACCAGAATACTTTCGGATGCCCGCGCAACCGAGCGCGCCGCTGAAGCGTTTCGGAAGAGTTCCATCGTCGGTCCATTTCCTCTTACCACGCCAATTACAGAAACACGCTTATGCTGGTAAGCGTTGGGATTCTTGAGTAAGGACTGAAACTCCGTAGCTTCTACCGCAGATGCCTCCACCGCTCGGATGCTAAGTGAAAAGAACAAGCTAAGGAACAGGAAGATAGGGATTCGGCTCATTGTAATCGAATGCTATTTCTTGCACATGGTTAAGGCCCGGTTTTCTCGTGCCAGGCACGGCGGGCGTAATGAAGTAACCATACCAGTGATGGTCTCGTAGGCGACTCATATCGAAGTCGATTTTGTCGCGATCATAGAACAGATGGCCTAGAACAAAGCCGTCAACGCGCCAATCCTTGCCATGCAGGTTCGCGTTATCGAATGTGCTTGTCTGTGCCCTCCCTTGGTCATATTTGTCGGCGTACTCTGTAACGCCGTTTCCCGGTCGAACGGGACCTGTGTATCGCTCACCCGACAAACTGTTTTTCTCGATTCTACTAAAATATTCTTGATGTCTTGATGTTGTCTCGGATAAGACTTTCGATGCTATCTTTTCTGCTGCTTTAACAAACCCGGAAAAGTCTTTGTCGGCGGATTTGCCAGCCATCGTTATCTCTATATGTCCGGTGGTAACCCACCCATCGGCATGGAGCTGGTTGAGCTCTTCGTATACTGCTGACGACAATTGCGAACCACTTTGCTCCCACATTTTGTGAGTCCAACTGTCGAACAGCCCCGTAGGATCGCTATGAAGAATCGGGTTGCCGCTACAATACCGATATAGATTGATCGGATCTCCCTTGAATCCGATCGGATCGGTCTGGATGAAACGGCCCAGCGCGGGATGATAGAGCCGGTGCCGGTAGTCGTAGATGCCCAACGTGTAGAGATACTCCCGGCCCGTAAACATGAACCGGTTCCCGTAACGGCTGATCGTGCGGACGTCGCCGTTCCAGCCCGTGATCCGGGGCTGCCCAAACGCATCGTACGTGTATTTCTCGAGCCCGAGATTGAGCTCGCCGCTGAGCAGGAACTGCACATTTCCCATCGCATCGAGGTGGTAGTGGAGGTAGCCGCCAGTGTTCGGCTGGTAGCGTACCAGGATCTCGTCCGCGCCCGGCCCGTACAGGTTCCAGGCCACAAACGCTCCCGTGTCGCTCCATTCCACGATCGTTTTCCACTCGTCGTACGTGTAGACGGTTGAGACGCCGTCGATCGTCCGCTTCACGCAGCGCCCCAGCCCGTCATAGACGAACTGCGCGCTATGGCCCCCGCCCGCCGCGCTGCCTGCCGAAATGAGCCGCTTGTCGGCATCGTAGATGTAGGTCCAGCCGTCATAGCCGGAGAGATTGAATTTCGTATCGTAGAGCGGCGCGGTATGGCCGCTCACCGCCGTGTACTGGTTCAAGCCATTGGGGGTATAATTGGTCACCACCCCGCTGTCTTCCATGCTCAGCCGATTGATCGCATCGTTCACGTACGTCACCGTGCGCGGGCCGATCGGCGCCTCGATTTCACCGCCACCTCCGCCCCGCTCCGCGAGCGGTTCGCGGTCCGGATCCGCCACCAGTTCCGCCAGCGCTTTCTGCTCCGAGTCCTCGGCCACTCCAACGATCGCTCCTCCTTCCCCCGGGACCGAACCCGGCTGCTCCGGGCCATGCGGGCTGATGTCTGCTTTGTACGAAACCGTGTTCAACTGATTGGCGTCGTCGTAGGTGAAGCGTTCTCCCTTGTTCCCATCCTCTTCGCGCGTCACCGATTTCAGGTTGTCCACCAAATCGTAATCGTTGTAATCGCTCCGGGCAAAGGCCGCATCGTTCGCCCCGGTCTGCGTGCAGAGGGTCACCCGATCTGCCCGGTCATAGGTGAAAATGGTCGAGTCGCCGCCCTGCAACGTGTTCTGCCGTTTCTTCAGGTTGCCATTCTTATCGTAGGTGTATTCGAAGAACTGCCCCGCGCCCGTCTTGTTGATATGCCAGAGCTGCTGCCGCTGGGTGTAGCCGTAGGTGAGCGCATAAGCTCCCGCCACCGTCAGGGTCGCACGGTTCCCGTCATCGTCGGGGAGTGTTTCTACGCGCCGCGTGCTGCCGTTCAATGTTTGGTCCTCCCAGATCTTGCGATTCGCGTCGTCGTAACCATACGCCACGACGGTGGGCCCGCTCGCGACGCTGGTGACGCGACTGGCCGGGTCGAAGACTGTTACGGTCTCGGCCCCGACCGAGGTGTCGACGTTGCTGCCCGTCTCCGAAGTATTCCAATAGGAGTGCGTCTGCCGATTCCGGTTGTCGTACTCGAAATGTTTGAATTGATAAGCGGTGTTTTTATAAAGCTTGAGGTTTCCGGCGGCGTCGTAGCGCCAGGATTCGCTCGCGCTCCCGCTCAGGGGATAGCTCGCGCTCTGTTTTCGATTCAGGTTATCGTAAACATTTTCATAGACTGCATTTTTGAAATCGATCGTCTTCCGTAAGTTACCGGCCAGGTCGTACTCGTAATTCGTCGGCTCGTGCAGGAAACCGGTGGTGTGTTTGACCCGGTTCATCGCATCGTACTCATCCCAGGTGCGAAACTTCCCGTCCGCGCGCGTCTCTTTTTTCATGTTGCCGGCGTCATCGTATTCCCAGGCGGTCGTGTGCCCCCACTCGTCGCTCAGGCTGATGCGGCGATTCCGATCGTCGTAGGCGGTGGTGGTATGCGCGGGAATCGGTTCCGCCGGTTGACCGTTCGGGCGGGTCACGGTGATTTGGTTGCCGACCTCGTCGTAGGTGAACGTGGTGATGGCCTCATCGCCCGTTCCCGGCGCCTGCGTCGTCTGGATGACGCGGAAGTTCGCGTCATATTGGTTCCGGACCGTTTTCCCCGTGGGCGATGTGGTCTGGTAAACGGAGGTGGTGGTGTGCGTCAGGGAGCGATCGACCGAGGGGCTGGGATCAGGGTCGTAACTGGTGGTGGCAACCTTGTGGAGGGCGTTCTCGACGGAGAGGACCCGCTTATATTCGTCATACGTGTAGGTGGTGGCGTGTCCCAACTCATCGGTGCTGATGTGCAATGTGCCGTCGGTGTAATACTCGTTTTGGGTGAAGGTAGTATCGTGATGCGTCAGGCGGGTCACCTGGCCCCGCTGGTTGTAATCGTAGAACGTCGCGTGCAGGAGCGGATCAAGCACATAGTAGAGACGATCGATGCGATGGCCGGGACTGTTGCTGGCGTCGTAATAAAAATACATTGTCGGATGATCCGCCGGATTGGGATCGCTCAGGGTGCCGGGTGGCGTAAAGGTTTCCTTCAAACCACGGGGGCTATAGGTAAACGTTTCCGTGCCGCCGCTGGTCATGCGATGGGTCAGGACCTGGCCGAAGTTGTTGTAGGTAAACTGTTCGTAACCCCCATCCGGGTATCGTATTTGCCAGACCCGGTTTGGATTCGACGGATCGGTGCTGCTGAGCCGGTCGTAATAAGTCGTCTTATTATTTTCGTCGGTCGTGGAATCGACATAATATGGGTTGTTGTCGTCGGTATAGTGGTGCTGGATCCTGGAGCCATTCGGGTGAATCACCGCCATGACCGCGCCGACATTCAGCTCCTTTTCGATCTTCGTCGTGTAGCCCTGGGGGCGCGCGTCCCTCACCGCTCTATAGTAATGGTTGCCAGGGGCGCCGGGCGGGTAGCTGAACGTAGTCGTGTGATACGGTTGCCCCGGGTAGGCAAAATCCGTGTAGCTTTCGAGCTCGAAACTGTAAGCGTAGTATTGGAATTTGCGCGTCGCGCCATCCGCGCGCGTCTCGGTCCGGGTAAAGCTTGCAGGTGCCATTGGCGGATAGTCCACGCTCGAGATGACCTGATGCGTCGTCGCATTCTTTTCCGTTCGAATCTGGCCCCGGGCGACAGGATTTACCTGACTATTGGTCGCGGGCACATATTGGTACTCGATTTTCTTCATGGCGCCGGCGAAGCGCACGTCATCGCAGGTCTTCACGTTGCCGGCCGCCAGAGTCCAGGGATTGCCCGGATTGACCCGGGCCGGATTAAAGTAAGCGTAGGCGCCCTGCTGGCCGTCATCGTAACGCGCGCGGATCAGATTGTAGAACCGGACAGACACGTAGGAAGTGTCGTTTTTCCGCTCGTAATCATAGTGGACTGTCTCCATCAGGTGGTTTTGGGGTCCGTCAAACGCCTCGACATAATCGACGACCTCAACCGAGCCCGGATATGCCGGAGGCTCAGGGAGGTACGTCTTGTACGTGATCTTCAGGTAGCGCCCGGCGGGTTCGATTATCTTCCACAACCTGGGCGCGCCGGAGCCGTTATTGATGTACTCCAGGGTCGTCCTCTGGCCGTACGGGTCCACGATGTATTTGGGGAAGTGAGCCCACCCATAGACGGTCCGGAACTCCACCCGGCCGCCGTCCTTCAGCTTGAAGTCGTAGTCCGTGCTCGTTCCGAGCTGGACAAGTCTGTCTCCGGGCTCGGCCCCGCTCTCGTCTTCAAACCTGGAGGGGTTGTCCTCGTGGCGAAACGTCATCTTCCGGCCGTCGGGATAAGAGACGACCGCAGCCGGCAGCTCTGGTCCGCACTGGGGCGAGGGCGGCAGAATGGAAAGCCCCCACTGATAGCTATGCTTCCAGCCGCCGCCGTTTCCGAAGGGCCCGCTGGTGCCGCGCGTGTTCAGAACCCGCGTCCACTTCAGGGGATACGCTCCTACGCTGCCGGTCACCGTCAGGTCGTCGATAAAGCGCTTCGCGTTGCCGGTGTAAGGATCGTACGACCCGCCGGTGGTAATGCTGCCATTGTACTCGCCCGTCACTCCGGTTGGATTGTTGTTTCCGGGCTCTCCTTCGCCCGGGGAAACGCCGGGAAGTATGAAACAGAGCAGGAGAGCGGACGCGAATGTCTTGAGAAATGATTTCATCGAAAAAATTTGGTTGAGCTTCGCTTAGGGAGGGGTGCAGCCGCTATCAGGCTCCGTCTGGGAGACGTAGAACTGGAGCTCGTATTCCTCGGAGGCGATCGTCACCAAAACTCGATAGAGTCCCGGGGTGGTTCCGCCTTTGAAGCTGAAATGGGCGGCCCGGTCGTTATCGACGGTCAGGTTTTCGGAAGCGACCACCTCCCCACCATCGAGAGGAGCGATGCCCACGGGATAATTAACTCTGCTGCCCGGCACGATCAGAGTGATGCCGACCTGCTCATTTCGAAACAGGCCAATCGGGTCCATAATGCCGGACTGACTCGTTCGCTGTCTGGCCTCATCGGTGTCGCCCTCGATCACCATCTGGATCGCGGTGCTAAAGCGATTCCCGTCCTGGGCCTGAACGGAGAATTTGCCCACCGGCAGGCCAATGGTGAAGAGGAGTGCCAGGCACGTGGAGGAGAGGAGTCTTCTTGTATTCATAGAGATTTGTCTGGGGGCGGGGAGTTAGCGTTATTGGGTTTATCGACTCGGAGGCCGCTGGAAAAAGACGAGCCCGATTCGGTAGACGACGCGGCCTGTCTGAACAGACGCACGAGTCATGGTATCAGACCCCAGGGGTGGGAGGAGGTTCACGGCGCAGAGTTAAGCCAGCCCCATAATTTGTTGGCAAGAGTTTTTTTGTGCGATTTGGAAATGAGTCACAACGCGGGTTTACCGCAGAGGACGCGGAGCGCACAGGGGAGTGACAAGGTCCGAGCTCGCGCCATCTATGGTGAGAATCAATGCTTCGAACCGTTCGCCTTACAATTCCAAGGCACGGAGCCGCAGAGCATTCGCAATTACAGAGACGGAGCTGAGACTCATCGCGGCGCCCGCTATTATCGGACTGAGCAAGAGACCGAAAAACGGGTAAAGCAAACCGGCAGCGATGGGAATGCCCAGAGCGTTGTAGACGAAAGCGAAGAAAAGATTCTGCCGAATATTGCGCATGACAGCTTTGCTCAAATGGATCGCCTTCACGATTCCACCAAGATCGCCTTTGACCAGCGTTATGCCGGCGCTTTCCATCGCCACATCCGTTCCGGTCCCCATGGCGATCCCAACGTCCGCGGAGGCCAGGGCGGGCGCGTCGTTGATTCCGTCTCCGGCCATCGCGACCACGGCCTGCTCTCGCAATTGTCTAACCCTCTCGTGTTTGTCCACAGGGGCGACGCCCGCTTCAACTTGATCGATTCCCAGCTTCTTTGCGACGGCGTGCGCGGTGCGCTCGTTGTCGCCTGTCAGCATGATCACTTTCAATCCCATGCGTCGGAGTTCTCGCAACGCGCCGGGCGTCGACTCCTTGATTGGATCGGCTACAGCCAGGAGACCGGCGGCCCGTCCATCGATGGCAACAAAGATCGCGGACTGACCTTCGTCCTGCAAAGAAGGCGCCTTGCCTTCCAGGTCTTCCAGCCCTGAGACACTGTGTTCGCGCAAGAACTCCGGTTTACCGACGAGAATGCTGCGCGCGGCAGTCGAGGCCGTCACTCCACCTCCGGTGGTTGAGGAAAAGCTGATCAGTTCTTCGAGGCCGAGGTTCCTCTGCCTGGCGCCGGCCAGGATGGCTGAAGCGAGTGGGTGTTCACTCTGTTGCTCGGCGGTGGCCGCCGCGGCGAGAAGGTCGTCTCCGCCGATCCAACCGGCTGGAATGATCTTGGTCACTTGCGGTTTGCCCTCGGTCAGCGTTCCGGTTTTATCGAGGACGAGAGTCGTCACCTTTTCCATTCGTTCGATTGCTTCGGCATTCTTGATCAGGATCCCAGCCTGAGCGCCGCGGCCCACTCCGACCATGATGGACATCGGGGTGGCGAGACCGAGGGCGCATGGGCAGGCGATAATCAGCACCGCAACGGCGTTGACGATGGCGTGGGCCAGGCGTGGTTCCGGACCGATCCAAGCCCAGGCGACAAACGTGGCGGTGGCGGCCAGAAGCACGGCGGGGACAAATACCCCGCGACCTGGTCGGCCAGCCGCTGAATCGGCGCGCGACTGCGTTGCGCTTCGGACACCATTTGCACGATTTGCGCGAGGACGGTTTCCTTTCCGACTCGCTCGGCCGTCATGACCAGGCTGCCGGTGTTGTTGAGGGTGCCGCCGATCACTTTGTCTCCCGGACTTTTCTCAACGGGCATTGCTTCGCCCGTCAGCATCGACTCGTCGATTGTTGTGAGGCCTTCGAGGACGCTTCCATCCACGGGAATCTTCTCGCCCGGCCGCACCCGGAGGTGATCTCCGCCTTTCACATCGCGCAGCGGAACGTCTCTCTCTTCGCCGGCCAGGACGAGCCGCGCTGTCGATGGCGCAAGAGCGAGCAGGCTCCGGATTGCGCCACCGGTGCGAGAGCGCGCGCGAAGCTCGAGCACCTGACCAAGCAGGACGAGAACGGTGATCATGGCGGCGGCTTCGAAATAGATTCCGATCTTTCCGTGTTGCGCGAGGGAGGGCGCAAACCCGCCGGGAAAGAGCATGACGATTGCGCTGTAGGCGTAGGCCACCCCCACACCGATGGCGATGAGCGTGAACATGTTTAGTTGCCGGCTCTGAATGGAACGCCAGCCGCGTTTGAAAAATGGACTGCCGGCCCAGAGCACAACGGGCGTGCTGAGAATAAATTGAATCCAGCGCGACAGATCGCCCGAGAGCCACGTGGGGGCAGACGGAACGAGATGCGACATGGCGAGGAGAAACACCGGCAACGTCAGGGCCGCCCCGATCCAGAAGCGGCGATTCATCTCGACCAATTCAGTGCTGTCTTCCGTGGAATCGGCCGAAATCGTCTTTAGTTCCAAGGCCATTCCACAGATCGGGCAATCCCCCGGCTGATCGCGCTCGATCTCCGGGTGCATGGGGCAAGTGTAAATCGCTCCCGCCGCTCCCAGAATCTCCTGCTCCTGCTCGTGCTCGTGCTCGTGCTCGTGCTCGTGATCGTGATCGTGCTCGTGCTCGTGCTCGTGCTCGTGGCGAACCTCCCTCCGCGGAGAATTTTTGATCGAAGCGCCGGTTTGGCGATCCTCGGCGTTCGTTGCTTCGATGAATGCGTTAGGGTGGGCGTCGAATCGTGCCTGACAAGAGGAAGAGCAGAAGTAGTACACCCGGCCTGCGTAACTGCTCTGGCCCGCGGCGGACTCCGCCTCCACTTCCATGCCGCAAACCGGATCGTGAGATTTTTCCAACGGAGTTATCTGGGATTGTGCGCCGCTTTCAGGACGCTGCTATATTTGATTTGGAAGGAACCTTCCGGCAGGAGAAAGAAAACCGGGGAATGGAAGGAGCGCAACACGTATGGAAAACTTGAGCAGCTATTTGAACGACCACCTCGCGGGCTCCGTGGGCGCGCTCGAATTGCTCGATCGCCTGATCGACGCCTACAAGGGGAAGCCACTCGAACGGTTCTTTATCGATCTGCGCAACGAAATAGATGCCGACCAGGAAACGCTCAAAGAGCTGATCGCAAGTTTGGGTGAAGCGGAAAGCACCGTGCGAAAAGCCGGGGCCTGGGTCATGGAAAAATTTTCGCGCGGCAAGATTCAACTGAGCGGAGACGGGGAGGACGAGATGGGACTCTTCCTTGCTCTGGAAGGACTCGTCCTCGGCATTCACGGCAAGCGCTCCCTCTGGCGCGCCCTGGCTGTGGCCTCGGCCGAGATTCCATCCCTGCGGAACCGGGATTTTGTCGCGCTGGAAAGGCGCGCAGGGGAACAGCACGACCGGGTGGAGGCAAAACGGTTGGAATTCGCGCGAGACGTTTTTGCATGAGTCCAAGTGCGCCCGGAACCCGCAGAAGTGACGGGAGGCGAACAGGATAAGAAGAGATTGAGAAGTTGGCGTTCCACGTTGCGCAAGCGAGATTCAACTTGGGACAGGGCAACGTGCCCGCATTTTGTACTTGTTGTCCGAATCTAATCCAAGCACGCTCAAAGCGTGAATGCAGTCGCAGAAACGCCGGACGGACAAGGTGCGCTGACGCATTTTGCCACCACCCGGTGGAGCTTGATCCGCCCCGGCGGAGCGCTCGGGACGCCGAGTGCCTACAATGAGGGTTTGACCAAGCTTTGCCAGATTTATTGGCGCCCCATTTTCACCTTCATCTATCGGCGGGGGTATTCCGCCCAGGATGCACAAGACCTGACCCAGGACTTTTTTCTCGTGATCCTGGAAGGCACTCTTTTGCAATCGGCCGATCCCAAGCGCGGGCGTTTCCGCTCGTTGCTGATCAAATCGTTGAAGAATTTCCTGGTCGATGCCCATGTGAAACGCCGGACGCAAAAAAGGGGTGGCGATCTGCAATTTGTCTCGTGGGAAACATGGATGGCCGATGTGCCCGGCCAGTTGTCGATCTCCATGCAGGCCCTCGAAACTTCTCCGGCTGAAGCCTTGTTCGATTTGAGTTGGGCGGCGGCGATTGCGGAAGAGGCGCTGCGGCGTTTGCGGATGGAATGCGAGGCCAAGGGCCGCCGGCGTGTTTACGAAGTTCTGAATGGCTATCTCACGACGGAGCGGGAGGAGATCTCGTATCACGATCTTTCGGTTGCACTGGGAGTGCCGGAGCCCACGGTGAAGAGTCTGCTGCATCAATTTCGCAAGCGGTATCGGGCGCTTTTGCGGGAAGAGGTGGCGAAAACCGTCGAAAGCGATGCGGACGTGGACGACGAGATCCGCTATCTGTGTACCACACTCTCAACGGGAGGTGGGTGACAGGTATGGAGCTCGCTCCCCCGTTAGACCCCCCATTTTCAATTTCCACCGAACCAGAGTTGTGCGGCGAATGTAAGTCGGGCTCCCGCCTCGCCAACGGGCTTTGTTTAAACTGCCTTCTCCAAGGCGCGCTCGATGACGACGCCGTTCCCCTGGAGACGGAGGAGTTCAAGAAAGCCCTCGCGGCCGTAAAATCCCGGGACGGAGACTGGAGCATCGGCGACCACGAGATTCTCGATGAGATCGCCCGTGGCGGGATGGGGGTAATCTATCGCGCCCGCGAACCGCTTTCCGGTCGGATCGTTGCGCTGAAATGCATTCTGGCTTACCAGGGCGATTCGGACCAGGCGCTGGCCCGTTTCCGGCGGGAAGCAGAGACCGTCGCGCGCCTCGATCATCCCAATATCGTTCCGATCTATCATGTCGGTGAGACAGCGGATGGCGCTCCGTTTTTCACCATGAAGTACGCGACAAATGGAAGTTTGTTGCAGGCCCGCGGTGCTCTTCGCGAGGAACCTCGCCGGAGCGTGCTGCTCCTGGCGAAGGTGGCGCAGTCGGTTCAGTACGCGCACGAGCAAAACGTTCTTCACCGCGACCTGAAGCCGGGAAATATTTTGCTGGATGGCCGAGGTGAACCGCTCGTCAGCGACTTTGGCCTGGCGCGGTGCGAGGATATTGGGAGCCAGCTCACGCGCTCGCTGACCAGTTTCGGAACGCCCGGCTACATCGCTCCGGAACAGGCTGACGGGCCGGCCGCGCGCCTCACGCCCGCCGCCGATATTTACAGTCTGGGCGCGATTCTCTTCGAGCTCCTGACCGGCCGGCCGCCGTTCCAGGGTGACAACGCGCTCAACGTTATGAAACAGTCCGCGGAGAAGCCTGCTCCGAAGTTGCGGACACTCGCGCCGCATTTGGACCGGGACCTGGAGACAATCTGCGAGCGCTGCCTCGAGCGCGACCCTTCGTTACGTTATCAGTCAGCGGGAAATCTGGCGCAGGACCTCCTCAACTGGCTGGAGGACCGCCCGATTATCGCTCGTCCGGTTGGACTCTGGCTCCGTTCCCGCCGGTGGGCTCGGAGCAATCGCAAGCTGGCCGCGTTGCTTGCGCTGTTTTGTCTGCTGGGTGTCGGTTCGCTCGCCTGGCACCTTCGCACGCAAAAAATTCAGTCCGCCCTGCAACAAGACGTGCTGGCGGCGCGGTCGATAGCGGTGTTGCCCTTTTATGATCTCGACGCTGCCACGGCCGATCGGAGTTTAACGCAGGCCTTCGCCGCTTCGTTAAATGAGAAGCTGGGGGCCTTTGGGCCGGTGCGGGTAACGTCGCTTGAGCCTCCATTTATCGTGGGCCGGGACAGGATCGGAAAGCTGATCAAAGAAGGAGAGCAGAATCGGATGCGCGCGATTCTCATGGGAACGGTGCGAATGAGTCAGGGCCGGAAGCGCATCTCATTTCAATTAATCGACCCGGCCAGCAAGGAAACTCTCTTTGCGCAGATTTTGGACGGGGAGGGCGAGGACGGTGCCGTCACCCCACTCTCCAAAGAGGTTAGCCAGACTATTTATTCCATCTTGAGCGCAACCGATTGGTCGAATTTGATTGGCTCAAAACGGGATCCTGGGTTGCGCAACGAGGCAGCCAACGAAGCGATGACGGCAGGACGGTTGATTGCTCGCTCCACGGTGGCTGATAGCGACAACGCGATCGCTCTGTTTAAGAAGGCCGTCGAGGCCGAACCCAAGTCCTCGCTGGCTCATACCTATCTTGCCATGGAAGCTGCAGGCCGCCTCCACCTCAGTCCCGACCGCAGTTTCCTGGACCTCGCAAGAAGGGAGGCTGAAATCGCTCTTCAGCTTTCTCCCAGCTCGGCGGAAGCGCATCGGGCCCTGGCAGGGGTTTATTACCAGGAGGGACGATTCCTGGAGGCCCTCGAACAGGGGCTGCAAACTGTCGAAATGGCCGGGTTGCAAGACAGATGTCTCCTCTTTGTCGGTATGACCCTGGATATGCTCGGACGGCCTCATCAAGCTCTCGGCTGGTATGAGCTCGCTTCGCAGGTGACCCTCACTCCAGGTGATGCAGACTCAGTAATCGGGGATTGCTGGACCAGGCTGGCTGACGACAAACAAGCGGAACGGGCCTATGCCCGCGCGACAGAGCTGCGGCCAAACTCCTCCGAGGGGGCCGTGGGAATGGCACACCTCCGATTGCTGACAGGCGATTTCGAGGCCGCGCGCGAAATCTGCCGCACTCTACCTGCTGCTCGCGAAGAATCAGCGGAGATAGCGGCTCAAATTGAGTTTTTCGACCGGAAATTCGATGCCGCCCTCGAACTGTATCGAAATCTGAACAGAGCAAATCCCTATGGCGGCGGCTCTTTCTATGGAGCAATGACCTACTGCTCCGCGGGGGGCCGGGCCAAACAAGCTCTGGGGGAAATGAGTGAAGCCAGGCGTGCGTTGGAAGAGTGCCTCGGCAGGGAGAGGGCAAACGCGGAGAGAGAACCGAACAACCCGGACGTGCTTTATCGCCTCGCTGCCGTGGAAGCATCTTTGGAAATGACCGACGCTGCGCTGTCGCATCTAAAGAACGCCGTGGCCCTGGGCTGGGTGGACTACCGGTCTCTTGGCCTCGATCCGCGCTTCGATTCTCTGCACGGGCCGGAATTCCAATCAATTATCACCGAGTTGTCCGCCAAAGTTGCGGACATGAGAAGCAACGCGAACCCACGCAGATAAAATTACCATATGAAGACTAGAAGCTGGGAAGAATTAACTAATGACGAGAGACTGGATCGCCTTACGTCGGTCCTGACACGGGCCGGTTCCGACGTCGATTTTCGGGACCGATGCCTCGTTTCGCCCGAATCAGCGAAGCAAGCCGTCAGTGAGATCGGAGAAATCGAGTTCCCTCCTGATTTTGAGATCGAGTTTCTGACACCGGAACGGAGTCTAAAAAAGCTGGTGCTGGCCGTGCCGGACTTTATCCCAGCAGAGGACGGGATGCCGGAACTGCGTCACGCTGAGGATTTTCAAACCTGCACCTATAAATACTGGAGAAGTTAGTCCTGTCGCCGCGGGCGGCATCTCGTTCATGGCTTGAGTGCGCGATGGAGGCCTTCGATAGCTTCGGCTGGGACACTACCTTTGTCGGGCGATAACCGCCCTTGGCTCCTCCGGACAAAATAGGGGATATCAAGTCGCTTCAGGGCTGCGATCTCTGCGTGAATTACCGTTGCAGGTGCCGTCCGCCTGGAACAACTACGAGCGATAAGCAAATCACGCTCGATTCCTGAGCGGGCGGCGGCGGGCTGAATTGAAGCTCGCGCGATGACGGCGTACGTTTCCGTCGGTCGATAAATCCAGCGTCTCTTTCGGGAAGTGATGCGCCGGACTCGCCGGAGGAAAGCCGCGCGGCGATTTCTCGTCCCAAGAACACACCGCCAGGCTTGGCTGAATCCCGCCAGGATCTCGCGCTGGTAATGCGCGGCCCGGAGCGCTTTGCCGCAAATCTTTGGGACATGTTTTCCTTTGCCTGCCCCCAGGACGCTGCTGCGAGATTGTAAACTTCGCGGGTCGGGGCCCGGCAGGAACCCTGTCCTGCGTAACAGCTCGACCGGCGACTGGGCTTTCGTTCCCAGGCGATCATGCCACAACGCTTCTGCGTCCACTAAAACTGGGTCTTCGCCCACGGCTATCACATTATCGCGGTGGCAATCCACTGCCCTGAGAAGATAAGCGGCGCCCACTATTCCCCCGATGCGCCGATAGAATCGGCGGGCCTCCGCTTCATCTTTGCAGGAGAAAGATTCCATGTATTCCATCCAGCAGTAACCCTTTCGCCGCAACACGCGAGTGGCTCTCAATTTCGGATGAAACGATTGAGCATTCATTCCCTGGAGAAAGGAAAACCACTCCCACTCGCCGTCTCCAGGTCGCGGCTTGTAAATCACCGAACCGTTCGCGAACTGAAGGAGCATGACCGTGCGGCCTTCATTGTGCGGATCGGACAGGCCACAGCCGATGGCAACGATGGGGCCGGCCGGTCGGCCGCCTAGGAAAGCGCGAGACAGAGCATTCCGATCCACCGCCAACCTGGCCAAAAGTTCAGCCACTTGATCGCGCCATTGCGAAATCAACTGGAGCCAAAGCCGGGACAAAACAGGGAATCTCCCAAAAAGGGCAAAGAGCCGTTCGCTCGGTTTTTTGCCGAGAAATTTGCCTGCCCTGAGTTGCGGATCCGTTTCCTGGAGGCCCATCGCAGCCCGGGCCAGGTCGTAGCTTTTTCGTTCCAGCTCAAGGCATGGTCGTGTCGCCCTTTGCAGGATCCGCTGGAGGTCCTCCTTTAGGCATCGTCTGGCCTTTTTGGAAAGGAGAACCAGAAACTCGGGGGCAAGGGTCGAGTCCAACTCTTGCCCGCCGAAGCGTGCTCCCGCTTCGCACAATTCTGCCAGCGGGGAGCCCCGGTTTGAGCCGAACTCGAACTCAGCCAATGCGCTGAACATGCGGCGCAGGTCGATCGCCCAGGGCGGCAACTGCGACGAATCGCGCAAGCGCAACGCACTCCCGCTGGACGCCGATTTCGATTCTTGCTTAATGAAATACTGACCGGACCGATAATCGGCGAAATCCGCCGCGGCCTCCAGAATTGCGATGAACTCGGTATCAGAAAAACTCACGGCGCCTTAAGAGATACGGAAGAGGCGCCCCTTGGTTCCTCAGGAAGAAGGCTGGGGGCGAAACCGACGCCAGTGTGCGTCGCATTCCGGGAGGAGCTTGTCATCGCCTATGAGTCGTATCACTCCGATCAGGGAATTGACTGTTCGTTTCGTCCCGCTGGGAAACAGCCAGTCCGGCAAAGGCCACTTCGGTCCAACCATGGACATATAACCGTAAGGGTCCGCCTCTAACGAACTCTGCATTACTTCCGACACAATGTGGCTTCCTATCGGACCCAAGGTCAGACCGGCTGCGTTTATCTCAGCTTCCTTCAACAAATAGTAGAAGAGCGGAGTGTTTTGTTCGAGGCCGATGGAGCGTAGGACCGTCCCGGAGAGGTTGCAGTTGTCTTCGGTCAACTGTGCAGCGGTCAGGCGGTCGCTGGATTTGATTTTTCCTTGCGCGAACAGCGCATCTGCGACTTCCTGGCCCGAAGGCAAGCCCGCCCGCGCCCCGCGCAGGAGTGTCCGGATGGGAAGATTGGATGGATCTGGCGGCTCCAGCTGATTGGCCAGACGGATGGTAGAAGGAGAGAGACCATGCATGGCCATGCTCACCGAAGTATCGAGGAAAGAGCTGGACGCTTGCGGGCCGGAAGTCGGCAAACCATCGAAGAACGTCCCCCATTCGGCGAGATAGTCGTCAGGGATTGGTGCGGCCTTCTGCCCGAGGGCCATTAGCTCTCCAATGAGGACACGCTTCTTGCGGCAATTCAGGCGATAGGCATTGCGCACCATGCTGTGTCCAAAACGAAACGCCGCCAGGGAAAATTCGATCGGAACGGCGTAGCTCTTCCCGGGCTCCGGACGCTTTCGAACCCTGCGCTCCTGGTAAAGCCAGACGTCCGTGTGCAGGATGCGCGGCAAGAAATCATGGCGAATGATCCACTGGTAATGCCAGCGGACGAGCCGTTGGGCGCGTTCGAATAAGGTTCCAGGTCCGAGGCTCTCAATCCCTGTTATAGTGGGAGGATTGGCCCCTAGCTGTCGGATTGCCTCATTATGGAATTTCAGAAAGACAACGTGGAGTTGCCGCAAAATCAGGTTGTCCAGGTTACGCGTGTCTTCCAGGTCACCGGCCAGGACCATCCCATGTTCCACTGGCAGGTCGCGAAGGTAGCCCTCGGGCGTGGTGGCCCCTATCTTGAAGGATTCTTCTCCGGGCTTTCCTTCGTAAAGAAAAGGTGCCTGCGCCGGGCCACCGCCATAGATGTGATCGAGGTCGAAAGAGGGGGTCCGATAATTCGGAGTCAGCTCCGGCTCCGCATAGGGCCCCGCCAACGGCGTAGAGTCGTGCGTCAGGTCATGACCGATTAACTGACCGAAGTAGGTGTAGCCTACGCGAGGAGTAAGTGTGCCTTCGCGCTCGACCTGGTAGCACATGGCCTGACCTAACTGGATCAGCTTGTCCTCTTCCGTCCGTGAAATCGGGTTGGCCGACGGCGTAAAGAGCCTGGAATAATGTCCCCTCGCTTCTGACCGCGGCACGCGGGCATGAGCGCACCCCGGCTCCGTTCCGTTGCTCTTTTGCGCGACGTTCATTGATCTTGTCGTCCTCGATCATGGCGGCCAGTTCTAAGAGTGGGAAGAGGAAAGTAGGTAACGAGAGACTAATTGGAACGGGTTTCTTCGGATTCGCCAGAAGGAAGATGCGGTTCCCTGTCGGGCGAATCTCAGCTTTTACGGCTTATTCGACTTCTGTTTCAACGCCGCTTGTTTTGTTGTAATCCAGGCATTGATGTTGCGTTCCAAAATGTCCAACGGCACCGCTCCCGAAAGAAGCACAGCGTCATGGAACTCGCGGACGTCAAAGGTATCTCCGATCTCGCGACGAGCCCGGCCACGGAGCTCTTTGAGCTTAAGCTCGCCGATCTTGTAGGCCAGCGCCTGGCCCGGCATCGAGATATAACGATCGATCTCGTTCACGATGTCGTTCTCCGACTTGGGCGCGTTCTCCATGAAGAAATCGATCGCCCGTTGCCGGTCCCATTTCATCTGATGCATTCCGGTGTCGACGACGAGGCGGACGGCGCGCCACATTTCGTAGGTGAGCTGGCCGAATTTCGCGTACGGATCGTCGTAAAGGCCCATATCCTCGCCGAGCGATTCCGCGTAAAGGCCCCAGCCTTCGACAAAGGCGGTGTAACCCCCGTAACGGCGAAACTTCGGAATGTCGCCCAGTTCCTGAGCGAGGGCGATCTGCAGGTGATGGCCTGGAACGGATTCGTGCAATGAAAGCGCCATCATCTCCCATTTCGGCCGCGTCTCCGGTTTGTAGAGATTGACGAAGTAAGTTCCCGCGCGTGAGCCGTCGGCTGCCGGCTGATTGTAATAAGCCGTGGTGGTATCCGGAGCGATCTTATCGGGAATCGGGGTCACCCCATAAGGGGTCCGCGGGAGCGTTTTGAAAACCTTGACGAGGTTGGGATCGATGCGTTTGGCGAGAGCGCGGTACGCTTCCAACAATTCTTCCGGCGTCTTGTAAAAGAACTGCGGATCGGTTCGCAGTTTGGTGAAAAATTCAGGCAGCGTTCCCTTAAATCCAACCTTCCCCAGGATTGCCTGCATCTCGGCGCGGATGCGAGCCACTTCGCTCAACCCCTTTTCGTGGATTTGCTGCGGCGTCAGCGCGGTGGTGGTATGCCGTCGCGCCAGGTAGGCGTAGAACTCCGCGCCCTGGGGCATTTGCCAGACTCCGACCTGATCGAAGGCCGCAGGGAGATATTCGTCTACGAGATATTTCTTCAGCTTTTGAAAGGAAGGAAGAATCCCAGAAGCGATGGCTTCCCTGCCGGCCTTGCTGAGGCGCTCTTGATCGCTGGAAGAAATCGCGGCGGGGAATTTTGTGAAGGGTTTGAAAAACGGACTCTCCTCCGGTTTGGGAACGAGCTGCTTGTCAATCTGGGCGGGCACGCGGTTCAGGACGATCTTCGGCCACATCACGTGGGTGCGGGCGCCTTCGCGCATCAGGGCAATATCTTGCTCCATCAACACAGGAAAGGCGCGGAGCCGGGCGATCCAGTCTTCGTAATCTTTGACCGTTTCAAAACGCAAACGATCTCCCAGTTCGTCCAGAGTCTGGGGACCGCCCCGCTGATTGATCGGCATCAGGTAGGCGCGAAATTTGTTTCCCTCGATATCGGTCTCGAGGTCCTTTTTGAACAGGTCGTAGTTGAGCTGGTCCTCCGTTGAAAGTTGGGTGCGATTGATCTTGCCCAGTCTGGCCAGGGCGTCGATTGCGTGCTCGTCGCGCTTGCGCATCGCCTCCAGGCTCTGGTCTCCCCAACGATCGTTCCAGCGCCGATCCCCGAGGAAGGAAGCGCGAACGGGGTTCTGCTCCATCTCGTAATTCCATTCAGACTCCAGAAAGTCGTTGAATGGTTTGCCCGCGACGGAGTGATCATTCTGGCCTGGCGCCTCGGCGGAGTGAACCAAAGGCGGCCAGGCGAGGACGAACGACGTGACTAGGAGTTTGGTGAGGTGCATGATATTTTTCGGGTTTGAATTGCACGCTGCGGCGGCAACGGCATTGTCTAGTTAGGCACGAACAGAAGAACAACCACCAAGCACCATGAGCCTTCAAATTGTTTCGAAACGATGCCTCATCGGCCTTGCCGCCTTCCATCTGGCCTGTCCGCTGCGCTGCCCCGCGCAGGAACCCACGGCGAGCGCTACACCCGTTCCGACGCCTTCGCCGTACTCCGCCCAGACGCTGGGCGATCTGAAAAAATTACAGGAAGCGGCGCTGACGAGCGATTACGCGTACCGGCAGGTCGCGCATCTTTCGAACAACATCGGGCCGCGCCTGACTGGCTCGGCGCAGGCGCAAAAAGCGGTCGAATATGTCGCCGCCGAATTGAAAGCGCTCGGTCTCGAAGTTCAACTCGAGAAGGTGACAGTGCAGCATTGGGTGCGGGGCGAAGAGACCGCGGCGTTGGTCGAATATCCCGGGATGGCCGAGAAGACGACGCAGAAGATTGTTCTCACGGCTTTGGGCGGAAGCGTGGCCACGCCCGCGACTGGACTCACGGCGGAGGTGATCGTCGTGCGAAATTTCGATGAACTCCGGGCGCTGGGCCGCGAGAAAGTGGCGGGCAAAATTGTGCTCTTCGACTACCACTTCGACAAACTCATGGCGGCCCAAGGGCACAGTGGCGAAGCTTACGGACAGGCGGTCGAGTATCGCTCCGATGCACCCAGCGCCGCGGCCAGGCTGGGCGCCGTCGCAGCACTCATCCGCTCGGTCGGTGGAGCGGAGTATCGCTTGCCGCACACTGGCCAGACCGATTACGCGAAAGATGTTCCCAAGATTCCGGCCGCCGCGGTGACGGCGGAGGACGCCGACCTCATGGCATTCCTCGCGCCGCAGGGGCCCGTGCGAATGCGACTTCTGCTCACGCCCCAACAGCTTCCCGATGTGACGAGCTACAATGTGATCGGCGACTTAAAAGGCACGGAGCATCCCGAACAAATCGTGATCGTTTCAGGACATTTGGATTCCTGGGACTTGGGCACGGGCGCGATCGACGACGGTGCCGGCGTTGCCGTCTCGATGCAGGCCGCGAACCTCATGCAGCAACTTCATCTGCGTCCGAAACGGACCGTTCGCGTCATCGCCTGGATGAATGAAGAAAATGGAACCGCGGGCGGAAAGGCCTACGCGCTGGATCACGCCAAAGAGATTGCGAATCACTTCGCCGCGATGGAGATCGATGGGGGCGCCGGCCACCCGTTGGGGATCAATTTCGGTTCCAAGCCGGGGATGAAGTCGCTCCTGGAACCGGTCGCAAAAATTTTGCAGGAATCCGGCGCGGGCATCCTGAATTTCAGCGAGCACGCGGGCGGCGCCGATATCGGGGCACTCACCAAGCAAGGCGTGCCGGGTTTCAGTCCGATCCAGGATAACCGGACCTATTTTCATTATCACCACACGGCGGCCGACACGCTCGACAAAATTGTTCCGCGCGAACTCGCCGAGAACGCCGCAGTCGTAGCGGTGACGGCCTACGCGCTGGCGAATCTCGAACAACCGCTCGCGCGCTGACTAGTGCGCATTGCGGGCGCCGTCGGCGAAATCGATCTCGGCTTTCCGCTGCTCTTCCGCCAGGAGAATCTTGTCCTGCGGGACGCGTCGCAGGTTTCGGGTGAAACCTAGTTTCGACAGCGTCCAGATGATCCATTTGGTGGGATCGAAATTCCACGGTTTCACGCCATTGCGGTAGTCGTGCTGAAACTCATGGTGATAATTGTGATAACCTTCACCAAACGTGAAGATGGCCAGGAAGAAGGAATCGCGCGCGCTGCATTTCGTGGAATAGGGCTGGCGGCCGAAAACGTGGCAGGCGCTGTTGATGAAAAATGTGCAGTGCTGCAAGGCGACGATTCGCGCGATGCCGGCGAGAAGAAAGGCTCCCAGGGCGCCAATCCATCCATCCCAAAGGAAGCCCAACACGGGCGGGACAACGAAACTCATAACGACGGCGATCCATTGGACATATCGATCCTGCCAGACCACTAGGCGATCTTTCTGCAAGTCCGCCACGTTGTCGTAGGGCTCGGTTGGATTCAGTTTGAAAATCAGCCAGCCGATGTGGGCAAAAAAGAAACCCTTCGAGATGCTGTAGGGATCGTCGTCATGGTCGACGTGTTTATGGTGGCGGCGATGTTCGCTCGCCCACATGAGGACCGAGTTTTCAAAGGCGGCCGCGCCGAAGATGAGGGTAAAGAGACGGACGGGCCAGGCCGCCTGGAAAGTGATGTGCGAGAAGAGCCGGTGATAACCGAGGCTGATGCTGAATCCGCACGCAAAAAACATGACGAAAAAAAGCGTGATCTGAAACCAGTCGAGCCCGAAATGCCAGAGATAGATTGGAACGACCGTGAGAGTGAGCGCGAGTGTGCCGATGAGAAACGAGCTGGTTGTCCAGTTGATGCGATGAATGGGAAAGCGAGAAAACATAAGGTTTGAGCGAGGCAAAGAAGGCGAGGCAGCCGATGGAGCAACGTGAGCGTTCTTGGCTGCGGAACAACGTTACTATAGCCGCGAATGTGCCAATCGCCCAACGAAAGATTCCTCGGATTGTGGGCGCACCCCGATGAGGCGCGTTTTTGAGAATCTCAATTGCTACGCCGCCAGAAGATCGACGGCATCGACCGCGGCAATGATTTCACAGCCGATCAGCAACTTCTGCAGATTGTCGCAATCACGAAGTTGTTCGTCGCGGAGGATGCGGATCCAAAAATCCGAGGCGCACACTTTTGGTTCGTCGGACTCGGTGAAGGTCATCGGAATGAGCACGCCGACTTCTTAAGCACTGCACGTGCCACACGGAAGCGGGCGAAATTTCCTACAATCTGAAAATCTTGAATGGGGGGTGGCCGACGGGACTCGAACCCGCAACAGCCAGAATCACAATCTGGAGCTCTACCATTGAGCTACGGCCACCAGCGCGTTCGAACCTAGATTTTAGATTCTGGATTGCAAAGGCAAAGCGAGGGAAGGTGGCACGGCAGGCGCTTTATTTTCTCTCGCGATGCAGACCCGCATTGCAACTCAACCGCACATGCATATCGTCCGATTTCTCGACACCATGAAGAAAATCGGTCTGATTCTGTTCGCCGGTTTTTGTCTTTCCTTCGCTCCCGGGCAACTGCTCGCGCAGGCGGACGACCCGAGCGAAACCTTTCTCAAGGCCTATATGACCTCGCAGCAAGGCGAGAAACTCGAGCACGACAATCAATTCCAGGCCGCCCTCGCGAAATTCCGGTTTGCCGGGAGCCTGCTCGAAGAATTGCGCAGGACCCACGCGGATTGGCAGCCGGCAATCGTTGATTTCCGCAGCCGCAAAATCGGGGAAAATATCTTGCGAGTGCAGGGCAAACTCGGCGTGCAAAAGGACCTGGCTGCGCCCGCCCCACCACCGCCCGCTGCTTCCAGCGCTCCCACCTTGCCCGACAAGTCCGGGCCGGCTGAACCGAGCGTGGAAGTGACCGCCCCCCGGAACAGTGACGCGCGAGCACCGGTCCCGACGGCGGGGCCGCAACCGTCTGTCGCGACGGATGCCGCGATCAAGGAAGCCACAAAAAAGCTGCAGGACAAAGTGGATCAGTTGCAGGTCGAGCTTCAAAAATCTCGGACCCAATACGATGCCGTGGCCAAGGAGAAGGAAACCCTGAACGGGCGTTTGCAGGAAACGAATTCCAAGCTGGAGAAGGCTCAGGGCGAATTGGAGAAAACGCGGGGTGCGGAAAAGGAGGTGCGGAGCCAACTCGCTCAGGCGGAGGAATCGCTCAAGAAAATCTCCGCGACGCCCGAAAGCTCGAAGGCGCAAGAGGCGCTTCGGGCGGAAATCGCGCAGTTGAAAAAGGGGCTCGCTTTGGCTGAGCAAGGGCGCGCCGCCGCGGAGAAGGAAAAGACCGAGGCAAAAACCCAAATCGCCACGGTCACGAAAGAGCGCAATGAATTGCTCAACGACCTGAAGAACGCCAAGCAAGCGCAGGAACGGGTGCAGGTGCTGGTCACGGAAAACTCCGATCTGAAGCAAAAACTGGCCGCTGCGGAAAAGACCGTGCGGGAGATCAGCGAAGACAAACCGAAGAAGGAACAGGAGGTGGCGGATGTGAAACGCCAGCTCGAACTGTTGCGTCAGCAGCTCGCGGCCAGCCAGAAACAGAACAAGGATTTCGAGGTGACGGTAGCGGATTTGCGTTCGCAGCTCGAAGAAGCCAGCACCTCGCTCGAGAAAGCGAAACTCACCGGTGCCAATGCCGAGGAAACCGCGCGGCTCACGAAGGAAAACGACATGCTGCGCAAAATCGTGGTGCGGGAGCGGCAGGAGGAAGCGCGGCGCGAAGGGGCCAAAAAGCTCATGCTGGCTGAATTCGAAAAGTTACAGATCAAGTCAGACACCTTGAATCAGCAGATCGCGCTCCTGGCGCAGCCGGTGGCGAAACTTACCCCCGAAGAACTCGCCCTCTTGCGGCAACCGGTCGTGGGAATCTCCGATAGCGATCCTTCCACCCTGACGGCGAGTTTCACCGTGCCGAAGAATTCGAACTCGGGACCCGGCCCGTCGGTCCAAACGTCGGCGAAGCCGGCGGTCCCGGACGAGCTGGTGCCAATCGCGCGTGAAGCGAAGGATAATTTCGATCGGGGGAAATATCGCGCGGCGGAAAAACAATATCAGGAAATCCTGACCAAGAGCCCCAATAATCTCTATTCGCTCTCGAATTTGGGCGTCGTTTATTTTCGGACCGGCAAATTGAAAGCGGCTGAGTTAACTCTGAAAAAAGCGGTGGCGCTGGCGCCGAAGGATGAGTTTTCGCATACCACGCTCGGGATTGTCTATTATCGCCAGAGCAAGTATGACGACGCGGTCGCGGAGCTGACGAAAGCGCTGGGGATCAATCCGAAAAGCGCGACGGCGCACAATTTTCTCGGCATCACCGCGAGCCAGAAGGGCTGGCAGGAGGCCGCGGAAAAGGAGATGCTCGACGCGATTGCGGTGAATCCCGATTACGCGGACGCGCACTTTAACCTGGCGGTCGTCTATGCGACAAATTCGCCTCCGGCCAAGGAGCAGGCCAAGCTGCATTATCTGAAGGCGACTTCCCTGGGCGCTGAAAAAGATCCCGCGCTCGAAAAACTTTTACGCTAGGTGGATCGCGCGCTCCGCCGCGCGATGTTTATATTTCCCGGCTTCGCCGGCACCTGTTTAACATCGAGCGACGGAGCGCTCGATCCACCATGCCCAAACCATTTCTCACCGCTAATTGGCGTTATCTGGTCATGCTGAATTTTGTGGCCGAGCCGGAACTCCTGGCACCGTTGCTGCCGCGCGGAACGGAGCTGGATTTTCACGAAGGACGAACGTTCCTGAGCATCGTCGGATTCCTTTTCCTGGATACCCGCATGTTCGGTTGGCCAATTCCGCTGCATCGCGATTTCGAAGAAGTGAATCTGCGTTTTTATGTGCGCCGGAAGAACGTCGATGAATGGCGACGCGGGGTCGCGTTTATCCGCGAGCTTGTTCCGCGGCAAGCGATCGCGCTCGTCGCGCGCACGTTTTACGGTGAGCCCTATTCAGCCTTGCCGATGCGACACTCGCTGGAGCACAAGGATGGGCGCGTCCTGGCCGAGTATCAGTGGCGTCGCGGAAGACGCTGGGAGACCCTGGCGATGACTGCGGTGGGCGAACCGCAGGAATCGGTGCAGGGGTCGCACGAAGAGTTCATCACGGAACATTACTGGGGTTATACCGCGAGACGTTCCGGATTGAGTGAATACCGGGTGGAACATCCGCGCTGGAGGCTTTGGCCCGCGGAGACAACCAGGTTCGAGGCGGATGTTGCGACACTTTACGGCCCGCAGTTCGTCGAAACGCTGTCCGCGCCCCCCGTGTCTGCCTTCATTGCGGAAGGCTCGCGCGTCGAAGTGCTGCGAAAGACGCGGGAGCGGGAAATGTAGGGGCGCTCGCCGCGACGAGCGCCTCTCCACCGTCACTTCCCAGTCTGAAATTCTCTCACGAGCGTTTTCTTTTTCGAATGCCGCGAGATGGCGAGATCGACCAGTTTGGAGAGAAGTTCCTGGTAACTGATTCCCGACGCTTCCCACAATTTCGGATACATGCTGATGGAGGTGAAACCCGGGATTGTGTTCAGCTCGTTGAAGTAAAATCCTCCGCTGGTTCGATCCAGAAACAGATCGACTCGAGCCATTCCCTCGCACTCGAGCGCAGTGAAAACCTTCCTTCCGATTTCCTGGGCGCGTTTGGTCTCGTCTGGATCAAGCTTTGCCGGAATGAGCAACGCAGCGCCTTTCTCATCGAGATATTTGGCCTCGTAAGAATAGAATTCGTGCGCTGGGTCGATCTCGCCCGGTATGCTCACGAGTGGATCGGCCCCTGCCTCCGGATTTTCCAAAACCGACAGTTCGATCTCTCGCGCGTTCACGGCCGTTTCGACCACGACTTTCCTGTCGTAATTGAATGCATCCTCAAGGGCCGCGTTGAGTTCGCTCGGTTCCCTGACCTTGTGCACGCCAACGCTGGAGCCCATGTTCGCCGGTTTCACGAAGACAGGATAACCCAGCTGTGCGGCAATGCTTTCCGCTGACTGTTCCTTTTCTTTTTTCCAAACTTCGTGCTGCAACGAAACGTAAGGAACGATTGGAATTCCCGCGTCGCGCGCGATGCGTTTGGCCATGTCCTTGTCCATGGCGATAGCCGATGCGAGCACACCGCATCCGACATACGGAAGATCGGCCAGCTCAAGTAATCCCTGGATCGTTCCGTCTTCGCAAAGAGGTCCATGCATGACCGGAAAAACCACGTCGATGCCTCGTGCCTCTCCGCTTTCACCCAGGTGAATCAACGCGCTCCCGCCATCCGTCTCGGCGGGATTCGGAGGAAGAACGACTTTTGGCGCGTTCTTGAAAACGGGGAGCGACTTTTTTCCCTCCAGGAGCGAGATATCGTTGAGAAGCCAGCGACCCTGCTTGTCGATGGCTACCGGCACGATTTCGAAACGGTCACGATCCAGGTAATTAATGACCGACGCGGCTGATTGAAGCGAAACTTCATGTTCTCCTGAACGGCCGCCGTAGAGGACCGCCACGCGTAGTTTCTTCATTTGTCTCTGGTTGGAGGGCGGCTGTGTCAGCCGCCGCGATAATAAATGGCGTCTCACAGAGACGCCCTACAATTTAGTTCTTGGCGAGGAGCTCGCGGAGCACGAACGGCAAGATCCCGCCATGCCGGTAGTAGTCGATCTCGATCGGTGTATCGATTCGCAACTTCACGGGAACGCTGTCGCGGTTTCCATCCTGGCGCGTGATCTCGAGCGTGACCATCTGCCCAGGCTCGAGCGCGTCGGACAACCCAGTGATTCCATAAATTTCCGATCCGTCCAGGCCGAGCGTTTGCGCATTTGTGCCCTCGACGAATTGCATGGGCAACACCCCCATGCCGACGAGATTGGAGCGGTGAATTCGCTCGAAGCTGGCCGCGACTACCGCTTTCACGCCAAGTAACCGCGTGCCTTTCGCGGCCCAATCGCGGCTCGAGCCGGTGCCGTACTCGTGCCCGGCCAGAATGATCAGCGGAATCCCCTCCGCCTGATATTTGATCGCCGCGTCGAAGATCGACATCGTCTCTCCGGTTTCCGAGTTTCCGAAATGGTGGGTCACGCCTCCCTCGGTTCCCGGCACCATCAGGTTCTTGATCCGAACGTTGGCGAACGTCCCGCGCGTCATGACGAGATCGTTTCCGCGCCGGCTGCCGTAACTGTTGAAATCCACGGCGCTGATCCCGCGCGACATCAGGTATTGCCCGGCCGGGGACGTCGCTTTGATCGCGCCCGCGGGAGAAATGTGGTCGGTCGTCACCGAGTCGCCGAAAATTCCCAGGGGCCGGGCGCCGCGAATTTCTTCAATCCTTCCCGGCGCCATCGAGAAATTCTGGAAGAAGGGCGGCTCATGAATGTAGTCGCTCTTCTCATCCCACTGATAAATGTCTCCGGTACTCGAGGGGATGTCGTTCCACTTCGGGTTCTGGCCGGCAAAGTCGCGGTAGAGACGCTGGAAAACTTCGGGCGTGAGGGCGGATTGCATCGTATCGCGGATTTCCTGCAAACTGGGCCAGAGATCGCGCAGGAAAATTTCGCGGCCGTCCTTGCCTTTGCCGATGGGATCGGTCGAAAGATCGAGATCGACGCGACCCGCGAGCGCGAACGCGACGACGAGCGGCGGCGACATCAGAAAATTCGCTTTGATATTTTGATGGACGCGCGCCTCGAAGTTGCGGTTACCGGAAAGCACTGACGCGGCCACGAGATCGAATTCGGTGATCGCCTGTTCGATCTTGGGATGAAGCGGCCCGGAGTTCCCGATGCAAGTGGTGCAACCGTAACCGACGACGTTGAAGCCGAGTTGATCGAGGTAGGTTTGCAGTCCGGTCTTTTGGAGATAATCGGAGACGACACGGGAGCCGGGAGCGAGTGAAGTTTTCACCGCCGGATCGATGGTCAGGCCGCGCTCGACCGCTTTCTTGGCCAGCAAACCGGCCGCGAGCATCACGCTTGGATTGCTGGTGTTCGTGCAACTGGTGATCGCCGCAATCAGCACGCTGCCGTGGCCGATGCGGCTTTGTCCGTGGGCGAACGTGTCGCCCGGTTTGGCTTCGATTTCCTGGACCGAATCGGGAGTCGGGCGGTTCGCGACCATCTCGACTTTGTTCCGCTCATCGCCGGGCTCGATGCCCTGGTCGCATTTGTCGGTCGAGGCCATGTCGCCCTGTTTCGGCGGGGTGCCGTTCAAATTGACGAGATGATGCTTCCCGAGGTCCCCGTTCGACTTGCCGTAGCCGCCGTCCTTGACTGGTTTTTCGAGGAGGGAGCGAAAGACGGCGCCGAGCTCGGGCAGATTCACCCGGTCCTGAGGACGCTTCGGTCCGGCAACGCTCGGCTGCACCGCGGCGAGATCCAGTTCGAGATCCACGCTGTAATCGATGTCGCCTTTTTGCGGCATCCCAAACAATTTCTGGGCGCGGAAATAATTCTCGAAAGCAACGCATTGCTCTTCGGTGCGACCGGTGGCGCGGAGGTAATTCACCGACTCGGCGTCCACCGGGAAATATCCCATCGTCGCACCATACTCCGGCGCCATGTTGCCGACCGTGGCGCGATCCGGCAGCGGCAGTGAGGCCGCGCCGGCCCCGTAAAATTCCACGAACTTGCCGACTACTTTTTGCGCGCGGAGCATTTGCGTGATGTGCAACGCCAGGTCCGTTGCGGTCACCCCTTCGCGTAATTGCCCGGTCATATGCACCCCGACGACTTCCGGCGTTAGAAAATAGACGGGCTGACCCAGCATTCCTGCTTCCGCTTCAATTCCACCCACGCCCCAGCCGACAACGCCGAGCCCATTGATCATCGTCGTGTGTGAATCGGTCCCAACGAGCGTGTCCGGGTAGAAAAGTTGAGTGTTGAGAGTTGAGGGTTGAGAGAAGAGGACACCCTTGGCGAGGTACTCGAGATTGACCTGGTGCACGATTCCGATCCCGGGTGGGACGAGTCCGAAGGTTTTGAAGGCCTGCTGACCCCATTTGAGAAATTCGTAGCGCTCGCGGTTGCGTTTGAACTCCATCTCCATGTTCAAACGCAAGGCCTCGGCCGAACCCGCGAAATCGACCTGCACGGAGTGATCGACGACCAGATCGACCGGCACGAGCGGCTCGATAATTTTCGGATCGCCACCGAGTTCCTTCACCGCGCTGCGCATCGCGGCGAGATCGACGACGAGCGGAACACCGGTGAAATCCTGGAGAACAATGCGCGCAACGACGAATGGAATTTCCTCGTTGGCCGGCGCCTTCGCGTTCCAGTTCGCCAGGGTTTCGACGTCCTTACGGCGAACTTTTTTGCCGTCGCAGTTTCGGAGGACCGATTCCAGAACAATGCGAATGCTGACCGGCAGCCGGGAGATCGGGCCAAGGCCCTGTGCTTCGAGAGCGGGAAGTGAGTGCAGAAATCCTTCGCGGCCGTGGCCGGCGTCGAATTTTGTTAGCGTCTTAAATTCGTCGCTCACTTCAACTCCGCCAGTTTCGCTTTGATCTTGTCGAAATCCGGCAGCGCTTTCGCGTCGTCGTTGCTCTCGGCGTATTGAATGACGCCCTCGCGGTCAACGATGAAGGCCGATCGCTTGGGCACGCCACCCATGCCGAGATTTATTTGCGGCAGGAACGAGTCGTAGATCACGTCATATGCCTGCGCGACCTTGTGTTCGTAATCACTCAGGAGCGGCACGGTGATACTTTCCTTCTTGGCCCAGGCTTCCTGCGCGAACGGATTGTCGCCGCTGATCCCGTAAACGGCGGCGTTCAGGTCGCTGTAGTCGGGGAGCTCCTTGCTCAGGTTGCACATTTCCGTCGTGCACGTGCCGGTAAAGGCCATGGGGAAAAACAAGAGGAGCGTATTCGTCTTGCCGAAGTTATCGCTCAACTTGACCTGCTTGGGTCCGTCGGCGGTTTTGGTCGAGAGGCTGAAATCTGGAGCTTTGGTTCCGGTTGCGAGTGCCATAAGAATCTTCTGTTTTAGGTTGATCGGGGGACTTCCAGTATAGAAACGGCGGGAGGATGGTCAAAGAGTTAGGTGTGAAATCGTTAAATCGAGAATCGGAGACGCATGATCGTTAGGGCGATGAAGCGTTGAAGTTTCTCTCATTCACGATTCACTGATCACCAGTCACATGGATTTCATCTGGTGGTTATTGGCGCTCGTCCTGATGGCGGTCGGCCTCATCGGCACGGTGCTGCCGGCGATGCCGGGCGCGATCATCATTCTCGCCGCGGCTGTGATTCACCAGGTCATGCTCGGCACGGAGAAGAGTCTGGGGTGGTGGAACGTCGCTGCATTGGCCCTGCTGACGCTGTTGTCCTACGCGTTGGAGTTTGCGGCCGGCTATTTCGGCGCGAAAAGATTTGGGGCAACGAAATGGGGAGCATTCGGCGCAATGCTGGGTGCAATTGTCGGACTCTTCTTTTCCCTTCCGGGGTTGATCATCGGTCCAATTGTGGGTGCCATCGCCGGGGAGCTCGTGGCCGGGAAGCGTCTGGTCAGCGCCGGACGAGCGGGCTGGGGGACGTTGTTAGGCAATCTCGCGGGCATGATCGGCAAATTGACGATCGCTCTCGTGATGATCAGCTGGTTCCTGGTCACCGCGCCTGCGCCGATTTGAACGCGGATTTGGAGCGGGCTTAGCCTGAAACGGTGTTGCTGGTACACGAACGGCTATGCAATTCTGGGCCGAGAAGTCTATGCTAGAGCGCGTCAAAGCTTTGTTGCGTGGCGACGCCGGGCAACTGGCGAACTGGCTCGCCGCACCCGATCTGCGGTCGGTCGCGGGTTGCGTGATCATCATATTGATTGGATCCGGCCTTTACGGTTTCACCCTCGGCATTTGGCGCGCGCCTTTGCAGTCGCTTTACACAGCGATCAAATTTCCCGCGCTGATTTTTCTTACCTGTGGCGGCAACGCCTTGCTCAACGGCATGCTCGCGCAGATTCTCGGTGTCGGTCTTTCGTTCAAGCAGACATCGCTCGCCATTCTCATGAGCTTCGCCATCGCTGCGATCATCCTGGGTGGATTTAGCCCGATCACTCTTTTCATCTGGTACAACGCGCCTCCACTCGCCTCTGAAAACGCGCCGTTAGGGCACAACCTCATGATATTTGCCCACGTTTGCGCGATCGCTTTCGCCGGCGTCATGGCCAACCGGCGCCTCTTCGACTTGCTCCGAAAAATCAGCGGCGATTCGAGGACCGCAGTCGTCGTGTTACTTAGTTGGCTCGCGGGCAATCTGTTTCTCGGCGCGCAACTGGCGTGGAATTTGCGTCCTTTCATCGGTCATCCCAGCCTGGCTGTGCAATTCCTGCGGGACGAGCCCCTCCGCGGAAATTTTTACCAACATGTCTGGTACGCCTACCAAAGTCTCTTTCTCTAAAAACCAATCCTGACTACCGATGCAAAATCAAACGCCGCCACCGCCTCCACCGCCACAACTTCCGCGGACTTCCCGGTTCGCCTTGGAGCCGATGACCGCCGGGAAGTCGCCGCTCTTGATCATCGAAGCCCTGCTAAAATTCCCTGGCCGCATCATCTATGAATTGCAGAACAATTGGCGCGCCGATTTGAGCGCCTGGCTGGTTGCTTTTGCTCTGGCCGGCATGGCCGCATACGGCGTAGTCGTGGGAAGTTTTTCGGGCGGCGCCCAAATGTGGATCGCGCCGGCCAAGCTCGTCCTTGGAACTTTTTTTTCGGCCGTCATCTGTCTTCCCAGTCTCTATATCTTCGCGGGCCTGGCTGGAATTGACGTTCGACTGCGCACTGTCATCGGCGTTCTTTTTGCCGCCATTGCCCTTAGTGCCCTGCTCTTGATCGGGTTCGCGCCAGTCGCCTGGATCTTTTCACAATCAACCGATTCCATTCCTTTCATGGGTGGATTGCACCTGATTCTTTGGGTGATCGCGATCGGTTTTGGATTGCGTCTGATTGGAGCGATGGGACGACTTTTGGCGGGCGCAACCGGAGGCCAGATGAAGTTATGGAATCTGATCTTCATCCTGGTTTGTCTGCAAATGACCACGACCCTCCGGCCAATCATCGGCAGGTCCGACCGTTTTCTTCCTGGCGAAAAGAAGTTCTTTCTCACCCATTGGTTCGAAACCCTGGACAAGTCAGACGCTTCAAAGGCTAAGCAGGAAAACAAGACTCCGAACTGAGCAGCTGCGAGATGCGCGGTGCAAGACCGGTTTCGTGGCTTCCAGAGTGTGCTAAGTTCCGCGCCGATGGCAGATGATCGCTGGTGAATCGCAAGATTCGCGAGAGGAAAGTCCGAACACCATACGGCAGCATGCCGCGGAAAACACGCGGGCGTCGCGCTTGCAAAAGCGCGGTGACGGAAAGTGTCACAGAAAGGACACCGCCGGTTCTTTGGCAACGAAGTGCAGGTAAGGGTGAAAAGGCGAGGTAAGAGCTCACCGCTCGCGAAGTAATTCGCGAGGCTGAAAAACCCCATGCGGTGCAAGACAGAACAGAGGCAGGACAGCCGGTCCGTTGACCCTCGGGTATCGTCGCATCACGGCGGACTGTAGCGGCGGTCTCTGACCGCCGGTCATGGTTCCCGGGCGCCCCGCGCAAGCGGGGTGAGATAAATGATCATCCTCCGAAGAAATTCGGGGACAGAATTCGGCTTATCGCCATCGAAATGGAGGGCGCTTTCGGAAACGGAGGCGCCCTTCCTCCTTTTCCGGCGAAGCCAGGCCCGGTTCACCAAGTCCATGAGATTCCACCGTAGAAAGCTCGACCGTCGCCAGGATGGAAAATTTTCGGGCCGGGCGCTGTCCGCGCGTCGGCGATGGGGTCCACCGCGGAAGCAAAACGTTTGTCCGTCAAATTTTTCCCTTCCAAGAAGACGGAGAACCCTTTCTTGGATTTGAATCCGATCTTGAATCCAGGCAGCGCATAGGAATCGGCAAAGAGCGTGTTGGCCTGATCGACCGGGTAGCGCGTCAGGTTGCACCGCACGTTTACTCCGGCGTAAAAACCGGCGGCGTTTGTAAAAAGCAGTTCCGCTTCATAAAAATGCATGGGGACACCGGCAATGCGGTTGTCGCCATAAACGGAATCACGGTCGAAGTGAAAATCGTTCAGCGTGTAGGTTTGACTAAAGGTCAGGCGATCTCCGGTCTCGTCCTTTTTCTTTTCGTGGGAACCCGAGTTCAATAATTCGATATTGAGGCCTGCCTCGATCCCCTGATGGAACGAGCGATCGACATTGACGGCCCCAATCTCGTTTCCCTGGGCGTCGTTCAATTCCAGGAGCTCGTTTCGCAACCAGGAATGGTAAACGGACAACTCCCACTCGAAACGCCCGCGCTCGCCTCGCGTGCCCAACTCCACCGTGCGCGCCCTTTGCGGTTCCAGCGGCGTGTAGACCACGCTGGAATTTGGACCGTCCGCAAATTCGACCATGTTGTCGAAGGAAGGTGGTTGCCAGCTCCCGCTAAAGTTCAGGAAGACCTGATTCTTCTGGTCGACCTCGTAAATCATTCCAACTTTTGGATTCCAGCCGTAGAAATTTTGTTCGTGCGACTGGTCTCCCTCGGCGTCGCTCAAAAAGTGATCCTCGAAATGGCGTTGGGCATAGATTGCCTGCATTCCGGCCAGGAGGGACAGATGCTCGGTCAGGTAATGCTGGTCTTCGAGGTAAAGCGGCGCGTTAATTGCGAGGGTCGTCCCCAGCGCGGTGGTTTGCCCGCGGCGTCCGCCCAGGTTTTCGAAGTTTTGCGAGACTTCCCGTTCGAACTGCGGACTGAAGCCGATGGTGAAAATGTTTCGCCGGCCGAACAGTTCGTCGCGCGTCACGAAATTCAGACTGACGCCATAATTGTCGGAGTAGAACGCCGTAATACCCTGGCGGAAATCGGCTTCGAAAAAGCCGCGCTCCTCCAGGTTGCGGTGAAACCAGGACAGCCCGGCGTCAAATTCGTGGCCATTGTTTCGAAAGCTGATCCTGTCGGCGAGCCGAACGAGTTCCCATCTCTTGTTGAAGTCTTCGGCGACCGCATCCGCGTTTGGTTGCCGTGGGTCGTCATTCAGTTCTTCTTTGCTTAGTCCACCCGGCAACTGGCGGTCTACGCGGCCGAGAGTCACGTAGAATCTGTTTTCAAGATCCTGGTTGAAGCGATAGCCCACGTCTCCGAAAAACCGTTCCGTGTTTTCCCGGCTGTGCTCGCGGAAACCGTCGCGAGACCGGCCCATGACCGACCCGATGTAATCGAACCGGCCAGCCACACCGCCGAAGCTGACCTGGCCGCGGAAATAACCGAAGCTGCCGCCTTCGAGCCGAATGCGGAATGGGTCGGCGTCGGAGCCGGTCATCGTCACGAGATTGATCGCTCCGCCGAGTGTGATGGAACCGTATTTGAAGGCGTTCGCGCCCCGAAACACCTCGACGTATTTGATCGTGGCCAAATCGAAGTCCTCCAGAATCGCTTCGCCGTCCGTTTGGTTCAGGGTTAATCCGTCGAGCATGAATTGCACACCCAGCGGCTCGTCCTCCGACAGGATTCCAGACCCGCGAATGGAGACTCTGGTGACTTCCGTTCCATTGTCCGTTTGCAGGAACAGGCCCGGTGTTCCTTTCAACAAATCCTCGAAATTCGAAGCTCGCCCTCGCTCCATTTCCTCCGTTTTTTTAAGGGTGAAACCTCCCGGGACCTCTCTCTTTTGTTCCGCGGCGGCCTCGGCGGAAGGAGACGTCAGGGATTCCGGTTCAGCTTGCGCCGTCACGACGACTTGATTCAGCGATTCGGTCTCGGGGTTCGAAGGAACCTCCGCGGATTTCGCCGTGCCGGTGGCAAACAGCGGGATGGCCGCAATGAAGATCAACTTGAATCGACACATCGCGGTGCCTGTAAGAGTCCGTCGTTGACCGCCGAACACAAGTCGGATCGGTGTTTGAAAGGGTTCCGCAGCCGACCTTGTTTATCCCGGGAAAAGTAGTTGCGCAAAATGTTATATTGGTAACAATATAGCATGAAGAAGACGAAAACGGCGCAACTAAAACGGGTCGAGCGTGTCCAGGTGGGCGCGCGCATGGAGAAAACTCTCGTGAAAGTGCTCAAGGGCCTCGCCGAATACCTGGACATTTCCATGGGCGATCTGTTGGAGGGGATGACGTTGCATTCTCTGGAAGGGAAGGCCCCGTTTTCGAAAGAGACGCTGATCCAGGTCGAGCGTTTGAAGAGCGTTTATGGCCTCAAGCTGACGGCGGAGGATAGCCATCAACTCGTGGAAGGTGGGGATGAAAAACGCTGAGGCATCGGTCGAAGACGAATTGCGGGCGCTGGAAACCGGAGCGCTCGATCCGGCCCTGTTTCCGCATCCCGAACATGTCCGGCTCGCCTATGAGATGCTCGGGCGCCATCCGTTCGGCGAAGCAGTGGCGCGATTCTCCCGTGGCCTGCGATTGCTCGCCGCCAAAGCCGGCCGGCCCGAGGTTTATAACGAAACAATTACGGTCGCGTTCCTGGCGGTGATCGGCGAGCGGCGAGCTTGCGCCGAAGACGCCGATTGGAACGAATTCAAGACAAACAACGGCGACCTTCTGGATAAGCGCTGCCTCGACCGTTGGTATGACGCGGATTGCCTGCGATCCGATGTGGCCCGCAAGACGTTTTGCCTGCCGAGCCCGCGAGTTGCCCTTCCCATCAGGTAGGCAGGCCTTTCCGAAGCGCCCGACTTCGCCGCGGGACGAAGGGTGGCTCGCTCATTGGTTTCGTTAGGCAAAACCGAAAGAAGTCGCCTGGGCCTAACGAATTTACGAGGTGGCACGCGAATCGCTAAGACGGACTGCTAACTCAAACTAAGTATTTCCCGCATATGAAAATAAGTATTTCCCGACGAATCGTTCTCTGGCCAGCCTTGGCAGCCCTGGTTGCCTGCGCCGCCCTCACGGTTCCGAACGTCTACAGCCAAACGACGCAAACCGTGACGGTCACGAGCACGGTTCCAGCGGTGCTTTCGCTCGGAATCGACACGAATGCAGTTTCGATTCCCTTTCTGGCCGGCGATTACAGCCCTTCCACCGGCATCGCGACGAAGGTCGTCGCGGGCGCAAACACGCTTGCGGTCACGAGCAACAAAAGCTGGACCGTGAATCTAAAGGCAAACACCGCAGCGTTCGCGTTTGTTCCGTCGGCGGGCGATCCGGATCCGGCCAAGCCGGCCGGCAATTTTTCCTACAAAGTGTCCACGGCGGGGGCCTACACCCCAATCACCACGAGTAACGTGGTGGTGAAGACAGGGAGTAAAGGCGGGACAGCCACGTCCGGGAACACGTTCATCATGGATTACCAGCTCACGAGTAATCTGGCCCAGGATCCTCCGGGCACCTACACGCTGGCGATCGTCTATACCCTGACTGCGCCGTAAGCACCTTCGCTTCATTCCAGATCCCCCCTGGACGAGCACAAAAAAATTAAAAAATACCAGGGGGAAAATGAAACAAAAACTTACGCTGCTTTGCGCAGCTCTTACTATCGGCGCTGGCTTCGCCTACGCCGCCACGACTCAAACGGTAAACTTTACGGTGACTGTCCCGAGCGTGCTCGAACTCACCACGACGAGCAATTCTGTCAGCGTTAGCCCCCCGGCCAGCGCCTACAACGGCTCGGACGCCATCACCACCGAAGCTCTGGCTGCGCATCAGCTTGCAGTTCGCTCCAATCGCGCCTGGGTTCTCAGCGCGAAGAGCAACACGGCCAGTTTCGCTTTCACCCCGGCGAATCCCGGCGATACGCGCACCAAGCCCTCGACTGACCTTTCCGTCCGGAAGGCCTCCGGCACCTATCAAGGTTTGACGACGGCAGATTTCACCCTTTCGACCGGGACGGCGGGCGGGGTCACTCACACTGGTAATACCTTCGCGATCGACTACCGGATCGCGACTGACATCACCCTGGACCCACCCGGCTCTTACGCGCTGGACGTGGTCTATACGCTCACCGCGCCGTAAGCGGCTCGAGCGTTCCACACCAGCCTCATGAAAAGCTTCTCCTGCTTTCGCCTCTCCCATCTCGCCGCCCTGGTTCTTCTCTCCGCTGCGTCTCTTCCGGTCGCTCACGGCGGCATTATCGTTAATCTCGGCACGCTCGACATCGAGCTTGGGCCGGACGGACGCACAACCCGCGAACTGGAAGTCGCAAATACCGAAGAAAAGCCGGCGGATATCAGCGTTTTCGCCGCCGATTGGAAGCAGGATGAAAATGGCGCCGTTGAAGCGGTGGATCCGAGCATTGAGAAAAGTGCGGAATCCGCAACCGGCTGGATCAGTGTTAACCCGCAGCGCTTCATCCTGAAAAAAGGCGAGAAGAAGATCATCACTGTTTCTCTGGCCCTGCCGAAAGACGCCAGCCTGATGCCGCTAAAGGAGTACCGTTCGATGGTCTTTGCCGAGACAACCGACACCACGGCGCAAACCGCCGGGGCCGGTCGTGAGGTAAAGGTGCGGATCATTGGCCGGATTGGCACCAAGATTTTTGTCCGTAATCCCATGGGGCCAGCAACAAAGCTCGATTGCGAGGTAACAAAAATGGCGGAAGCCACGCGCGACGAAAAGCACGGGCTGGAGATCCACACGAACAACCGCGGGAACGTCCACATTCAGAGCGACGCCTCCAAACTCGTTTTCCGTGATCAGGCCGGCGTGACCGTCGAGACCTCGCCGATTTCGCCTTTTTCAATTCTGCCCGGCCATCAGCGGACGGTTTTTGTCGAACTGCCGGAAGCAGGAAAATCCAAACTCGAGAAAGGGAAAAAGTACAGCGCGCTCGCCGTGATTGACTACGGCGGGAGCGATCTGGTCGCGGGAGAACTCGAATTCACGTTCTAAGTGGGACCAATGCATGTGGCAGCCGTCTCCACCGCTCATGCAGCGGATCGCGTTAGCCATCGGTCTGCTCTTCTTGAGCGGATGGCTGCCGAGCGGGGCGTACGCTGAGGCGGACGCGAACGGCCTCACCTGGTCCATTGAGACTCCCTCGTTGGAGGCGGGTCCGAGAAGCTTTCCGGCGATCGCGATTCATCTCCAGAACCGCACCGACTCGCCGCAGACGCTGCACCTGCATTTTGATCTGGGGCCGCTGCGCTCCCTGACCGACGGAGACCTGGAAATCGCAGCGGGAGCAAGGGAGACGAAGACGGTTCTCTACACGCTCTACGTTCCCCCCGAGGCGCCAGGCGGAAGCGACGTCCTGCTCCGCGCGCGGGCCGGCGACGGGGAGGTTCGCGAGACGAGCGTTCGAATCAAGGCCGTGGCGAACTGCAAAGCGACCGGCGACACGGTGGATACGCGGTTCCTCCGGCCCGGTGAAAAAGCGGAGTACAAGGTGAAAATCGTCAACACCGGAAACATTCCGCTGCACTGCGTGATTCGCCCGACCACGTCGCCGCAAGTTGTCAGCACGACGGTGGCGACAGAAAATTTGGTGGTCGCGGCCGGAGGGAGCGCGGAAACCGCGGTGGAAGTCGCGACCGGAGGTGAGCTGATGGATTTCACTTCGTTTGTGACCTCCGTCGAAATCAACACGGCGGAGTTAAGCGGCGACGCGGCCCGGCAGTTTCTCTACTTTCACACCGAGGCCTTCCCTCAGCCCGGGCCGCCCGACCCCGCGCAACTTTTCGAAACGCTCCAGGCCAGTGTGCTCTTCGGCGCCGGTGTGGGGAGCGGAAACCAGGAACACCGCCGGGGCGCCGACGGTCTGGTTCGCGAGGCGTTGACGGTCGAGGGCATGATCGCGGACAACGTCCGGCTCCAATTCATCCAGGCATTTGCTTATCCGTCGGATGGAGACGGGGACCAATCGAGTGCGCTCAGTTCATTTCCGGGAGGCAGCACGCGCAATTATTTTCATCTCGGCCTTTATAGTCCCCAGTTAGATCTCGAAGCTGGCGAGGTCACGACCGCGCCGGCGCGGTTACTCTCCTCCCGGGAAATCGGCGACGGATTTCGCGTCGCCTGGCGTCCCTCCGGGAATGATAAACTCCAGATCGAGGCGTTCGCCGAAGAGAACACGCTGACTCTCAACCGCAAAGATGTCTTCGGTGTGCTCGCCAGCGGCACCTTGAAAAACGGTCCGCTCGAATTCTGGCGCGCAGGCACATTGAGCAAGCGAGGAGATATCGGGCCGCAGGGTCGCGACTGGGACACGATCGGCGTGGACACGGGTTGGAAAATTCCACTCGCGGTTCCGGTGCGGGCGGAATTTTCCGCAGGGGCGGGGGAAAGCGGCGATGGCCAGCTCGGGCTCGCCTGGCTCGCCGGTTTGCATTACAACCGCGTGCTCCAGGGAGAGCCTGACACATTTCCGTTCAAGGCCGGGTTCGAGTTCGCGTCTGGAGACAAGGATTTTCCTGGCGCGCAAAACGGGCGCGACGACCAGCATGCGTATCTGAGTTTTCGTTTCAGCGCGAACCCCACCTACACGGAGGCGTATGCGAATTACAACAACTCCGATTACAGCGTGGTGCCGAACATCGAAAAGACGCTCGCCGAAGAACAAAGCCTCCTGCCGGACTTCCTTCTCACCAGCCAGTCGCGTCTAATCAATGCCGGCGTTCGATGGAATATGGCTGCGACTCCCGGCGGGTGGCATCTCCCTTCCGGCAACGCCGAATTTCAGGAGACGACCTTCTTCAATAAGAGCAATTTCTTCGACAAAACCAACGAGCGGGCCGTGGCGATCAATCTCCAGCCATTTGACCAACCAAACACAACTTCGTCCGGGGTCGATTGGCATTTGGGTCTTCTTTTCCGCGGAGGGACCGAAAACCACGAGTCGGACGGAATGCCGGAAAGAGATTCGCAATTCCTGACGTTTGGGACCGATCTCAATTACAGCCGGCCGGCGCCGGAGTTTCTAAATAAATTCGGCGGGCCGGGTCGCGTGAACGTCGAACTTTCCGGCCATTTCACGGTCAACCTGGACGGCGACACCCAGGCCCTGAATCGCACCGGCGTTTCGATGACGGCGGTGGCCAGTTGGCTGACGGACACCTGGTCGGTGCGCGGCGGAACAACGCTCTACAGCTACGCGGACGAAGGCCTGTCCGATCGCGTCTGGGCGAGCATCACGCGAAAGGTGGCGAAGGGATGGTGGGCGGGAATCGAAGCCGCCTACACGCACCGCGGCAATAGTTACGGCGGCAGCGACCAGCAGAACGAAAGCGCAATTCTACTTACTTTTCGCCACGACTTCGAGATTCCGGTCCCGTGGATGCCGCGCCGTGGTCAAGTGACCGGCCAGGTCTTTGACGATCTCAATAATAACGGCCGCCATGATCCGGGCGAACCTGGGCTGGAGCGAGTGAAGGTCGCCGTGGGCAAGAACCAGGCGCTGACCGGGCCAGGTGGCGAATTCAGCTTTCCTCCCATGGCTGCCGGGGACTACCAGGTGGCCGTCAGCTCTCCCGCGGATGTTCATTTCAACGGAAGCAGCGATCATCCAACGGAAAAAGCGGCTTTGACCAAAGGCGCAATTACCCGGCTCGCCATCGGGATGAACAAACCGACGACTTGCGAGGGCCAGGTCCGATTCAGTCGCGAATATTCGGAAGCGGATGTCGCGGCCAGCGATAAATCAGAAGACCTCTCCGGCCTTGAAATTGTCTCCACCGATTCGGCGGGCCATGTCCAACGCGGCGCCACCCGGGCGGACGGATTTTTTGCGATTTACCTCGCTCCGGGCACCTACGAGATCAAAATCAACTCCGGCACATTGAAACCGAACCAGACCGTTTCGCCGGAGAAATTGACTGTAAAGGTCGAAAAGACTCGTATCGAAAATCTCGCCTTCTCCATAACCGAGAAGACGAAAAAGATCCGCAAAACCTTCATCGCGACAACTCCATGACGCGACGCTTGAAAGTATGGCTGCTGGCGATGATCGGCCTCTCCGCCGTGGCGGTCCCGAGTCTATTTGCCATTTTGACCCTGACGACGAATACGAACTCGGTGGCGATCCCGTTTGCCACCACCGACTACAATAAAACCACCGGCGTCGCCCAGCTCACCAAGACGTCGGCCAACACCCTGACAATCCGTTCCACGACAGGCGCCTGGACGCTTACCGTGCGGGCCCTGGCTGCGACCTTTACTTTCGCACCTAGCGCCGGCGACCCAAACCCAAACAAGCCGGCCGGCGATCTCGCCGTGCGCGCGCCTGCGACTTCCGCAACCTGGCTTGTCCTGACCACCAGCAACCAGGTTCTCTCGACCGGACCCCAATCGGCCAGCAACCAGACGCGGGCAATTGACTACCGCCTCAACTCGAATCTCAACAGCAATCCGCCGGGGACATACACGCTCTCCGTTATCTACACATTGACGTCGCCGTAGCCGGCGATCACCGCTAGAGATTTTCCGCCGCGGCCGGAGCTGCCTCGGATTTCACCCGCATCGCGAGGAACGCGCCGAAAAGCAGGATGGCGGCGCTCCAAACTTGTGCGGTGGTGAGCCGTTCGCCGAAAAAGATCGCGGAAAGTCCAAGCGCTCCCGCGGGACAAAGCAATTGGAGCGTTTGGGAAAGCGCGACCCCCACTTTGCGGATGGCGATGTAATACAAAACGTGCGCCAGACTGATGCAGGTCACGGCGGAGATGACCAGGATGATATTCACCCGCGCGCCGGCATAAAGCGGGGTGGCGATGGCTCCGAACATGAGGGTGAGTGGCAGGAGCAGCGCCGAGGTAATGAAACTGATCAAACCGAAGCTGTGGATTGGGCCGAGGCGAGCGGAGGGCCGTTTGACCAGGACGCTGTAAAGGGCCCAGCAAAAACTCGCGGTGAAAGCGACGGCAATTCCGCCCCAGGCAATGGCCCCGCCTTCCTGTCCGGGTTGAAACCAAAGGACACCGACCGCGCCGACCAGGCCGAGAAGAGTTCCCACTTGGAATCGCCACTGGCGGATGATCCACCGTTCCTCTGGGAAAAAAATGAGAGCGAGAAGGGTGGTGATGATGACGGAGGAACGAATGAAGATCGCGTAAACTCCCGGCCCCATGTGGAAGAGGGCAACCGTTTGCGTGATTTGATGGACGACATTGGGGAGCGCGGGAACCAGGCAGACCAGTAGAATTTCGCGGTTCAGCCGTAGTTCGGTCCGGCGAAAACCGAAAAACATGAACGGCAACACGGCGAGACAGGCGACCGCATAGCGGTAAAAATTCTGCGCCCAGGGATCGTAGAAGCGGTTGAGGTAGAACTGAAAAAGCGAGGGAGTCGACCAGATGAGCACGGTCGTGAAGATGGCGGCGTAGCCTTTGAAAAAAGATTCGCGCCCCTGTTTGCTCATGTTTGTTACATCCGTGGCCCAGCGAATCTCGATTTCAAAGAAAGCAGCGCTGGCTTGCAATCGATTTACGTCTTCATCTAGATAGGCGGACAAACATGAACAATTACAAAATTGGAACCGTTATCAGTCTGGCGATCGCGTTCGTGGCGCATCCAACCGGAGTTTTGTATGCGAAAAAACCTCGGCATAGCGCGCCGCCGGCCTCCGGGAGCGTGCCGGGCTCGAACACCAACGACCCAGGCGGGCACTCCGCGGCGGGCTTCACAGCCGCCAAGGCCAAGGATTACGAGAAGGCGATCGCGGAGTTTAGCAAGGCCATCGAGGCCGAGCCGGGGGACACGAAAAACTATTTCAACCGCGGCACGGCGTATCGCGGCGCCAACAAACTGCCGGAAGCTCTGGCGGATTTCTCCAAGGCGATTGAACTCGCCCCCCAGAATGCCGCGGCCTTCATCGGGCGCGGCGAAGTGCTCCTGGTGCAGAAACAACTCGACCCGGCGCTGGCGGATTTTGACAAGGCTCTGCAGATCGCACCCAACGATCCAAATGCCCGGCGTTTTCGCGGGTTTGTTTTCATCTCGAAGAGTGAATGGCAAAAGGCGATCGACGATTACGGGGTGGTGATCCAAAGGGTTCCCGAGGATGGGGGCGCTTATGAGCGCCGCGCGTTTGCTTATCGCAGCTTGAAAAAGTTCAAGGAGGCAATCGCGGATTATACGAAGGCGATCGCGACGGATCCAAAAGATCCCGATGGATATCGGCACCGGGCCGTGGCCTACGCAATGTCCGGTGACACAAAGAACGCCACAGCTGACTTGCGCGCTTTGCTCAAGATAAAGCCGGATGACGCCGACGCGCAGATGCGGCTAAAAGCATTGGAAACCCCGAAGCCTTCACCGGCCGCCACCGGTCCGACGCCCGCGCCTGCGGCTGCCTCGCCCCATTAGCCGCGCATCTCGAAAACGACGCTCGCTGGCGGGTCCGGGGATCGCGCAGCGATTATGCTTCCCGTGCGCGGGCGCATGCCCTAAAAGATTCATCCCACACCACTGCATCTGAGCCGAAGGATTAGTATGAACATGACGAAGAATCGATTTACCGGACTGGCCGCCAGCGTGCTGCTTTTGGCCACCGCGCCCTTTACCTCCGCGGACAACAAGGCCGACGCGGCTGTGCATGGAAACAAGGGCAATGAACTCGCGCAAGCGGCCAAGTATGACGAGGCCATCGTTGAGTTTACGAAAGCCATCGGGCTCAGCCCGAAAGACGAACGGCTTTACACCGATCGCGGCCGCGTCTATCGCGCGGCGGCCAAGCTGCCGGAGTCCCTGGCGGATTTCGCCAAAGTCATCGAGCTCGCCCCGAAGAATGAGGTCGGATATCTGGAGCGCGGCCGGACGCTGATGATTCAAAATCAATATGACCTGGCGCTGGTGGATTATAACAAGGCCGTCGAGTTGAACGCGAACAATCCTGCCTGCTACGACGCTCGCGGCTACGCTTTTTACAACCTGAGGAAATACGACGACGCGATTAAGGACTACTCGGTCAGCATTGAAAAGAAGCCGGACAATTCGCTCACGTTAAATCGGCGCGCGGACGCCTATGTAGCGCTGGGTCAATTTGCGAAAGCCGTTCCTGATCTGGATGCGGCGCTGAAATTGAAGCCGGACGATTTCGATACCACCCAGCGCATGGCCTTCGTAAAAGCCAAGCTGGCCTCGCCTCGCCTGATGCCAGCCGCCGGGCCGGTGGCGACTCCGAAACCGCCGCCACCGGAGGAGGGGATGAGCATGGAGATGAAGATCGGCATTGGCGTCGCCGCGCTGATCGCGATCATTGTGATTGTCATCATGCTCATGAAGCGGAAAAGCCAGAGTTATTAGCTGGATTCAATCGCCAGCGACCGGCCGGTACCGGAAGAAATTTCTTTGACACCCGAGAGCGCGCTGCTAGCTTGGCGACGCTTTTTCGGAGAACGAGACGAGGTCCCATGGTCGTTCAAAACGGAAGTTTGACGGCTCTGGGATTTTTACTTCTAAACGAGAGAGAAACCGGTTTGTTCCGCATCCGCGGGGCGAGAAATTTAATGATAAACAGCGGCCCATGTAGCTCAGTTGGTAGAGCACGTCCTTGGTAAGGACGAGGTCACCGGTTCAATCCCGGTCATGGGCTCCAGAGCTCGCGGCCGGCAGCAACAACAAAAGAAGAGTTAGTTTAACCCAAGGAAAATCGAGATGGCTAAGGAAGCATTTAAACGCGATAAGCCGCACGTTAACGTCGGCACGATTGGTCACGTCGACCACGGCAAAACCACCCTCACTGCGGCAATCACCAGCGTGCTGGCCAAGAAAGGCTTCGCCGAGGTCCGCGCCTACGATTCGATCGATAATGCGCCGGAAGAAAAAGAGCGCGGTATTACGATCAACACCGCCCACGTGGAATATCAAAGCGACAAGCGCCACTATGCGCACGTCGATTGCCCGGGCCACGCCGATTATGTGAAGAACATGATCACGGGCGCCGCGCAAATGGATGGTGCCATCCTCGTTGTCTCAGCTGCCGATGGCCCGATGCCGCAAACGCGCGAGCATATTCTGCTGGCGCGCCAGGTCGGTGTGCCCGCGGTGGTCGTGTTCCTGAACAAGGTCGACATGGTCGACGATCCGGAACTGCTCGATCTCGTTGAAATGGAAGTGCGTGATCTGCTTACGCAATATGAATTTCCCGGTGACAAAATTCCGATCGTCAAGGGCAGTGCTCTGAAGGCACTCAATGGCGATGCGGAACAGGAAGCGCAAATCATGGCGCTCGTTGCCGCGGTCGATGATTACATCCCGGTACCGGAACGCCCGGTCGATCTGCCGTTCCTCATGCCAGTGGAAGACGTGTTCAACATTGAAGGCCGCGGCACCGTCGCGACCGGTCGTGTCGAACGCGGTATCCTCAAGAAGATGGAGGAAGTGGAAATCGTCGGCCTCAAGGACACGATGAAGACGACGGCGACCGACATCGAAATGTTCCGCAAGCTTCTCGACGAAGCGCGGGCCGGCGACAACGTCGGAGTGCTGCTCCGTGGCGTGAAGAAGGAAGATGTCGAGCGCGGCCAGGTCATTGCCAAGCCGGGCAGCATTACGCCGCACCGGAAATTCAAGGCGGAGATTTATGTCCTGAGCAAGGAGGAAGGCGGCCGTCACACGCCGTTCTTCACGAACTACCGTCCCCAATTTTATTTCCGCACGACCGACGTGACCGGAACCGTCAAGCTCGCCGAAGGCGTCGAGATGGTGATGCCGGGAGACAACGTCTCGGTGGAAGTCGAATTGATCACGCCAATCGCGATGGAAAAAACCATCCGGTTCGCGATTCGCGAAGGCGGCAAAACCGTCGGCGCCGGTCGCGTGGCCGAGATTCTGGACTAAATTGATTCTCTTCCTCTTCCTCCTCCTCTCAGTCTGCTGGGTTGAAGGATGTTTGAGAGAGAGGAAGATTGAGAGGGAGAGGAAGAATATTAGGTCAGTAGCTCAATTGGTAGAGTAGCGGTCTCCAAAACCGTCGGTTGGGGGTTCGAGTCCCTCCTGACCTGTTTGAACCAACTCGACCAAAAGAAATCCCGTCAATGTTCACGAAATCGAAAAGCTTCTTCAGCGAAGTCAGAGCCGAGTTGCAGAAGGCTTCGTGGCCGTGGGAGTCCAAGGACAAGGGAATTCGGCGTTACAAGGAGCTGACTGATTCGACCCTCGTGGTCATCATCGCGATGCTTCTTCTGGGCGGTTACGTGGCGCTCTTCGATTTCGTCCTGATCAATTTCATCCACTACTTCACCCGCCTCCACTGATATGGCTTCCGTTCTCGCCCCAAAAGATCAGTGGTTCGTCGTGCATGTGCTTTCCGGCCAGGAAAACAAGGTGCGCGACAACATCGAAAAACGGGTCAAGACGGAGGAGATGAGCGACGTGATTTTCAAAGTGCTCGTGCCGACGGAGCGCGTTTCGGAAATCAAGCGGGGCAAGAAAAGCGAGACGACGCGCAAATTTTTTCCCGGCTATCTCATCGTCAACATGCATTTGCTCGATGAGAACAACCAGCTCGTGGGGCGCACCTGGTATTTCATTCGCGAGACGACGGGCGTGATCGGTTTCGCGGGGACGAAAGACAAACCGATCCCGATGCGGCAAAGTGAAGTCGACAACATGCTCGCGCAGATGCAGGAGCGCGAAGAGAAAGTGAAACCGAAGGTCAGCTTCGAGGTCGGCGAGACCGTGAAAGTGGCCGATGGACCTTTCCAGAACCAGAACGGCATCGTCGAAGAGATCGATCCCGATCGCGGCAAACTGCGCGTTTCCGTCACCATCTTCGGCCGCGCGACGCCGGTGGAACTCGAGTATTGGCAGGTCGAACGCGGTTAATTCTCTCAACTAGTAACTCTCAACTCTCAACCTTTCCGCCATGGCTAAAGAAATTATCGCTCACATCAAATTGCAGATTCCCGCGGGTCAGGCGAACCCGGCGCCGCCCGTCGGCACGGCGCTCGGACCACGCGGCGTCAACATCATGGCGTTCTGCAAAGAATTTAACGCCGCCACTCAAAAGCAGGCGGGCGACATTCTCCCGGTCGTGATCACGGTTTTTAAGGACAAGTCCTTCACCTTCATCACCAAGAGCCCGCCGGCCGCGATCCTCTTGAAGAAAGCGGCAAATATTGCGGCCGGTTCGAAAGAGCCGAACAAGACCAAGGTCGGCAAAGTGACGCGGAAACAGGTCATGGATATCGTGAAGACGAAAGGCAAAGACCTGAATTCCCGCAGCGACGAAGCCGGTTTCCGGATCATCGCCGGCACCGCCCGACAGATGGGCCTGGAGATCGTCGATTAGTTCAACCGCGGATTAGGCGGATCACCATCAACGGCGCGCGCGAGCACGCTCAGCCATCTTGTAATTAGGCAGGCATTGCCGGCTTGCCAGCCGTTTCCTTGTTGACCCCGCCGCGGGTCGAATCATGCTGAGGGTATGTTGACGCTGTTCGTGGGGGATTGACCGCATGGACCTGCGCACGCAAATATTCGTGACGCAGCCTCTGACGAAGGAGACCTCCACTCCTGCCGGGAATGCTATCTTTCAGCGCAAGTGTGCCCGCGACAGTGCCGGCGATCGGGCGGTGTCTCTCTCTGTCCCGCGGGCCGTGCATGAGACGCTGATGTCTTCCGGGCAACCACTGAACGCGAGTTCGCGCCAGCTTATGGAATCGCGCTTTGGTTGTGATTTTAGCCGGGTGCGCGTGCATGCGGATGCGAAAGCGGCGGAGTCGGCTGAGTCAGTGAACGCGCTGGCCTATACGGTAGGGCGAGATGTGGTCTTCGGGGCGGGACAGTATGCGCCGGGCACGCAGACGGGACGGCGTTTGTTGGCTCACGAGTTGGCGCACGTTGTTCAGCAAGGGAATGGGCCGGTCAATGATTTCGCCTCGCTGCGTTTGAATTCGCTGGAGGATCGATTTGAACTGGAGGCGGATCGCGTCGCGAACCACCTCATGTCTGCGCCGGCCGAAGGTGCTCCGCGAATTGAGCCCGGCGGTCACCCTGCTCGCCTGTCCCTCGCGCAGCCTGGTCTTCAAAGAGCCGCCAAGTTCGTGAAAAGCAAGCCCGATCCAGCCTTTAATCTGGCTGAACGAGCAGCGGATGGCCACCTGGATGCGGGCAACACCGACTTCGTGTTGAACGGCAGGATTCTGACCGATCAAGCGAGTGCGGAGGCAGCGCTCCACATTGCGAAGATGGAAAGCACGGATGTAAAAGGCGGAAACGAATGCCAGTTCGATCCCAAATCCGAGCCGACAAACGAAGTCAGTTACAAAATGAAAATCTTGAAAAGCGGCAACCGGTGGTCACACGTCACGACCAAGGGAAGCGTGGCGAAACTATTTCCGGGAGCCAAGATTGCGGGGTTTAAGGCCTGCGTGGATGGCGGGGATGGCTTCTCAACTTTGACCATAAATGGGACCAAGGGTCTCGCTGAGCGCGTTCAGGCTCATGAAGAACATCATGCGGCAGATTACAGAAAGATTTTCGATGAAGTTCTGCTTCCATGGGACAAAAAGGTGACTGAGGCAATCAAGGGGGACAAAAAAATGAAAGGCAAAGATGTAGATACCTGTCAGAGGAATTTCTACAGATTCCATATCGGAGAGAAGCAGATGCCCAACAACATCGCCTCAAGCATAATCAACAGCATCAATACAATGGCTGTTAACTTTCATGGTACGCCGGCGGGTCGTAAGGTGAACATATCCCTCCAGGAAGTTAAAGACGGCTGTAACAATGCCAAGGCCGAGGCGACCTGAATGACATGGCCCCGGTCCGGTGGAGGCGCTCGCTCCCTGGCGCACGGAACCTGGAATACGTCGGAACGGAGAAATTCGATCTGCGAAGAAGGTTGCAGGTGAGCGAGTCTGCGAGACGATAGCGCTGTGGCTCGCGGGCATTCAAAGAATAGACAATCGGTCGAAGCAGCGACCGGGGAAGATTCAGAGACGCCATCTCAGGTGGTGCTGCTCTGCGCCGGCATAGTGTTCTGGATCGCGCTCGTTCTTTACGGCTGGACGCTGGCTCCGACGGTGACTTTGGTCGACAGCGGCGAACTGATCGTGGTCGCCCGTTTTCTTGGCGTCGCGCATCCGCCGGGCTTCCCATTGTGGACAGTGCTCGCTCACGTCGCGTCGCTCATGCCCTGGGGCAACGTCGCAGCCCGCGTCAATTTCGCTTCGGCGATTTTTGCCGCGCTCGCTTCCGCGATGCTCACGCTGGTCGTGGCCGAACTCATGATTCTTGCGTCGTACTTTGCCTCACAGGTGCGGGTGGCGAAGAAAAAACCCCGAACAAGATCTGACCCTGCGCCGGGAGAGCCTGACGCGGGCTTCGTGATCGGGCGCCTCCTCGTGGTTGGTCCGGCGCTGGGGGCTGGGTTGCTCATGGCCTTCTCCCGCACCCTCTGGTCGTACGCGACCATCGCCGAGGTTTATTCTCTCAACACGCTGCTCATACTCCTCATCTTCTTTTTGATGCTGCGGTGGCGGCGTCGCATCGTCGAAACCAGGAAGCGCATCGGAGCCGCCACGCCCGCGGTCACCGCCCACGACACGCTTCTGTATGCCGGTGCGCTGGTCTTCGGGCTCGCGCTTGGTGTCCACCACGTCACCGTGGCGCTGATGCTTCCGGCCCTGGGCATCATTGTTTACCGGACAGAGGGCCCGAGGTTTTTCGCGAGCAGAAGACTCTTGTACGCGGCGCTCGTTTCGCTGGCCGGTTTGTTTTTGGTCTACGCCTACCTGCCGCTGGCGATGTCGCGCGCGCCGATCATCAGCTGGGGCAATCCGAGTTCGCTCCAGGAAATCTGGTGGCACCTTACGGGCAGACAGTACCAGGTGTTCTTCGCTTTTACGCCGAAAGACATCGGTGCTCATCTCGTGGAGTTCGGGCGAATGGCGCTGCGCGAATTCGGAGTTTGGTGGGCGCCGTTGACTCTTCTCCTCGCCCTGGCGGGTTTCGGAACCGTCTTTAAGCGAGACCGAACGACCTTTTGGTTTCTCATGCTCATGGTGGGCGCCGATCTGATTTACGCTTTGGGCTATGACATTGCCGAGGACAAGGATGCCTACTATTTGCCCGCCTTCATTGCGATCGCGGTGGGCGCTGGGTTCGGGCTGCGCTGGGTAATCCAGGATTGCGCCGCCAGGCCGTGGCCGAAAAAGGGAATGGTTCTTGCGGCGACGCTTTCTGTTGCGCTCGTTTCCGCGATCGCCCTCGCGGGTAATTGGCCTTTCAACAATCGCCGGCATTACTTCGTCGCGAAGGACTACGTTGAAAATCTTCTGAGCGCCATTGAGCCCAACGGCCTGCTCCTCACCTTCGACTGGGAGGTCGCGTCCCCGATGCTTTATTCGCAGGAGGTGGAGCAGCGCCGGCGCGACGTGAAAGTTGTCGACGTCAACCTGCTGCGCCGCCCGTGGTATTTCGATTACCTGCGGCACGCTTATCCCGACTTAATCGAGCGGTCGCGGGACAAGATTGAGGCTTTTACCGGGGATCTAAAGGCGTGGGAGCGCGATCCCCAGCTCTATGCCGTCGACCCCGTCTTAAACCGAAGGATCACGGCTCTGTTTCAGGAGATGCTGCAAGCGATTGTCACAAACGAGAATCGAATCGCGCCTGTCTATATCACAAGCGATGTGCCGTTCGCCGAGAAACGGGACAGCGAGCTGACAAAATGGATCAACAAGACGTATCAACTTGTTCCGCAGGGACTCGTCTTCAAACTGGAGAGCAATTCGACCTTTCACGATTCGCCCGATCTCCGGCTGCTTACTCGAGGCCTGGGTGACGGGACGATTCGGTTCGAGCCAGACGACGTCGTAAATCTCAAAGTGTTGCCGGCCTACACCGGCATGCTGATCAATCGCGGGCGTTACCTGGCATTATTTAATCAGCATGAGCGCGCCATCGCTGCCTTCAAGCAGGCGCTCGCGCTCAGTCCCAGTTCCCCTCTTGCGCAAAAGGGGCTGGAGGAAAGCAGGAGCAAACTCCGAAGTCCCTAACGCATTCTCATTGCCTGGCCGGGCGGGCCTTTCTATAAGCGAGCATGTTTCGACTTCACCGGAGTGTTGTAATCGCGGCTTTCTCTCTGTTCTCAATGTCGCTCTCCAGTTCGTGGGGCGCAGGGGACGATGCCCAGCCGCTCATCGTCTTGAAAGCCTCACGCCTCTTCGACGGCAAGTCGAAGGCGCTGCTGACGAACGGTGTCGTGATCGTGCAGGGCGACAAGATCACTGACGCCGGGAGCAACCTGCCGATCCCCAGCGGCGCGCAGGTGATCGATTTCGGCGACGCGACGCTTTCTCCGGGATTCATGGATGCGCACACGCACCTGACCTTCGAATTCTCGGGAAGTTACCAGGCAACGCAGCTGCGCGACCTCCAAGAGGATTCCGCCAAAAAAGCTTACGCCGCTATTCCTAACGCGCGGGTTACAATCGAGGCAGGATTCACGACGGTCCGCGATCTCGGCGGCGGAGGCTTTGTTGACGTCGCGTTGCGGGACGCAATCGCAAAGGGCACGATTGTGGGTCCACGAATGTTGGTCGCGACCAAAGGCGTGGGTGCGACCGGAGGTCACTTTGATGACGCGAACGGCTTTCGGGACAACCTCTTCGGCAAGCAGCCGGATTTCACCGACGGAATCGCTGACGGCCCCGACGCGATTCGGAGGACGATCCGGTATGAAGTAAAGAACGGCGCGGACGTCATCAAGGCAGCGGTTTCGGGAGGAGTCTTGTCGATGGCGGACGAGGTGGATACGCCTCAATTCACGCCGGAGGAAGTGGCGGCGCTGGTCGATGAGGCGCATCGGTTACGGAAGAAACTGGCCGTGCATTGCCATGGCGACCAGGCCGCGAAGGAAGCCATCGCAGCTGGCGTGGACTCCATCGAGCACGGCTCCTTTTTGAAACCCGAGACGCTCACCTTGATGAAAACAAAAGGCACCTACCTGGTCGCGACATTAATGGCGACTGAGTGGATAATGGGAAAGCTCGATCAATATCCGCCGCCCTTGCAGGCGAAAGCGAAGGCGGCGGGCGCGGCGCGAACTGAGATGTTCCGAAATGCCGTGAAGCTAGGCGTGAAGATCGGGTTCGGCACCGACGCCGCCGTCTATCCCCACGGCCAGAACGCGAAGGAATTCAAGTTAATGGTCGATCTGGGCATGCCGGCGATCGAAGCACTTCGTGCCGCCACATCCGTCGACGCCGAGTTATTCGGGATCGCGCAGAAAGTCGGCACCCTGGAAAAAGGCAAACTCGCCGACATCATCGCCATCCCCGGCGACCCCACCGCCGACATCACCGCGACCGAACGCGTTTCCTTTGTGATGAAGGAAGGCAAGATCGTGAAGAACACGGCGAAGCCATAGTTTGCGCCGAAAGCATTGGCGGAGCCCGCGCTGACCGCGGTCGCAATAGCCCCCGCTTTTGCGCGCAGAGAGAGTCTCTTGTGGGTGACGGCGAGTTCTTGGGTTCCGCCGATTGTTCTTGCCTAACGAGCATTGAGCGGATGTGATGCGGCGGTCCTTCCGTCTCCCTCCCATGAAAATTCGCTGCATTTCCCTGTACGTCAGTCGGCCTCTGATCAGTTGGCTAATCGCTTCTCGCGGTAAGCCGAAATCAAAAAGATTCCCCAGCGAGGTGGTTACGATCACCGATCCTGGCTGCAACCCGGAGATTAATTACTAATGAAAAAGAAGGCCGCCCGTTCATCCTGCGCTTTCTCTTATTGGAGTGCTTTGACTAGTTTGGCTATTTGCGCGATCGGCGGCGTCCTGATGCTCCTTGTCTTTGCCATCTACCCGAAGCGGGACGTCGCGGGGCAAGAGCCGTCACAGGACGATTCACGTGGAGAGATGACCGCAATTGAGCTGGTGGTGCCGACACAGTTCCGTGGTGACGTCCGGGACCTCCCACAGTTCATCACTCCACAAGAGAGAATGCTAATTCATCGTCCGTTGGAGCCTGAGATAGATCTCCCCAAGAAGAAGATGCTCCTGCCCGGAATCCTGCCTGCAATTCCGACCGAGGCTCCTCCCGGCCCCTTGGCTCCCATGCCGACCCCGGCGAAGTCGTTTAACGGGATGGATTACAACTCAAATGGAGGAGTCCATCCGCCTGACACCGTTGGGGACGTGGGTCCGAACCATTTCGTTCAGGCCGTTAATATTTCGGTCGGCATCTATAACAAGACAACGGGCGCGGCGATGGCAACTTTCACGTTCAATTCTCTATGGGCTGGCGCCGGCAGCGGAACCCCCTGCGATACCAGCCATAACGGTGACCCAACGGTCATTTATGATCCTCAGCATGATCGGTTTATCGTCGCCGATTTCTCGTGGAATAACCTACAGGACGGTCCGTACTACGAATGCATTGCGGTTTCCATGACGAGTGATCCCGTCAGCGGCGGCTGGTGGCGTTATCCCGTTAGGGCCGACAACGCGGCGCACCCATGGCTTCCGGATTATCCAAAGATGGGAATCTGGCCGGACGGTCTTTATATGTCCGCAAACATGTTTGATTGCTTGGATGCCGACTGCTCGGATATCACGTACAAGGAAGTTCGCGCCTACGCGCTCAATATCGTCGACCTCGTCAATGGCGCACCATTAAGAGGCGTAGTATTCGACAATAATACCGCGAATCGCGCCACACTTCTTCCAAGTAACTATCGTGGGTCGCCTCCGCCTGTCGGTGCGTCAAATTATTTCGTTGGAGAATCCCGATCCGCTTTCGCATGGGAGGTATTCAAGTTCCACGCGGACTATGATACGGTGGCAAATTCAACATTTATTGGGCCAACCAACGTAGCTCAGGCCAGCTATACGACGGCGGCTAGCACAGTTCCCCAGCCTCCGCCCGGTAATATGACTGACACTCTAGCCGATCGCGCCATGATGCAGAACCAGTATCGAAACATTGGCGGTGTGCAATCTCTGTGGGTTAATCACACCACTGGAACTGCCGGGGCCTCAACCCCAACTGGAGTCCAATGGGCTCAGATCAACGTTACCGGGGGAACAATTAGTACGACTCCTGTCCAGCAACAGATTTACAACAATGGCGCTGACGGGCTTAACAGGTTCATGGGATCGCTCGCCGTGGACCGGGGGGGCAACATGGCCCTGGGCTACACTGCTTCAAGCCTGAGCGTCGCGCCGGATATTCGTTATGTCGGCCGCCTTTCGACCGATCCATTGAACACGCTGCCGCAGACTGAAGTAACAATGTTGCCGGGAGTCGCTCGTAGCGTGCAGACAGGTAACTGCGGCCCTAGCACGTGCGACAGGTGGGGCGACTACAGCGCAATGACGGTTGACCCTTCGGATGATTGCACGTTTTGGTACACGCATATGTACTTTCCAGTGCAGGGTGGGAATTGGGTCACCCGCATTGGGTCCTTTAGATTTCCAACGTGCGGGGCGTCACCTTCCCCAACAGCTACACCTGCGGCCACGCCAACGGCGACGGTGGGCGGAACGCCGACACCGACACCAATGCCGACGACGACGCCATGTGGCGGAACGCTGTTTTCGCAAAACTTCGACAGTGTAACGGCGCCGGCGCTCCCCCCGGGCTGGGCGGCGACAAATCCGATTTCCGGTGACGGAGTTTTGTGGGTCACCTCGACCGCGAATCCTTCTACATTCCCCAACTCCGCTTTCATCCCCGACCAGACCACCATCAGCGACAAGGTTCTCGACACGCCGGGCATCGCTATTAGCTCCTCGTCGGCCCAGTTGAGCTTCCGCAACAGTTTCGACACGGAGTTTAGCGACGGCACCTACTGGGATGGGGGAGTTCTCGAGGTTTCGTCGCCCAATATTAATGGTGGAGCCTTCACCGACATCACCGATCCAGCGGTCGGAGCTAGTTTTCTCAGCGGTGGCTATACCGGGGTTATCGACAGTACCGCCAACAATCCGCTTGCGGGCCGAATGGCGTGGTCGAGCAATTCGTTCGGCTACATCAACACTGTGGTGAATCTCGGACCGAACCTGAATGGACGGACGATTAAACTACGCTTCCGCATGGCGACGGATGAAGCCGTTGGCGCTCTTGGTTGGCACATTGATAACGTCTTAATCACGGGTGGCGGGGGGTGTCCGAGCCCGTCACCTGGGGTAACCCCAGTGCCCACTGCAACCCCGGTGCCAAGTCCAAGTGCAACTTGCCCTCCCGGGTGGTCTGCTGGTGGCAACTTGCCCTCCCTCGCCACCCGCGCCGTGGGCAACTTCTTCCCGAGTAACGGGCGTTTCTACGCCATGGGTGGCCGCAACGCTGACGTGGCCGGCGCCGACTTCAACAATCCCTTGGAGTATAACCCAGGCACCAACACATGGATCACCAAGGCCTCTTTCTACCCGGATAACAAGATCAACAACATGGCTTGTGGGGTCCTGTCCGTCAGCGGCACCCCGCAAATCTTCTGCGTGGGCGGGAACGCCTCCCAAGTTGTTGGCAACGCCTCCCGCGTCTTCAGCTACAACCCAGTCACCGACACATTTATCCCGTTGACGACAGCTGACGACTGGCCAGGCAGCGTCGGCGGCGCCTTCCTGCCGGGCGGTTTCGCCGTGCTAGGGAACAAGTTGTACATCATCGGAGGCTTCAGTCCCAACAGTGCGCCGCCCGTCGTGTCCGCTCAGACATGGCAGTTTGATCCAAATGCCGCCACAGGGTCGCGTTGGCTCCAGCGGGCAGACTTGCCGGTCGCGCGTTGCTATGTGCCAGCGGCCACCATCGGCGGCTTCATCTATACGGGCGGCGGCTCGGATGTTGACGCCGGCGGCCTCCTCATCGACACCGCCGAATCCTTCAGGTACGACCCGGTCGCTAATTTTTGGACGGCGATTACCAATATCCCGAGGGCGACAGCGGAGACGCGCGCGGTGGTCGTCAATAACAAGATGTGGATCCTGGGTGGTGGTCGAGTCACACCAAACCCCTCTAACCAAGTGAACATCTATGACCCAGGTAGCAACACTTGGAGCGTGGGCCTTTCCTTCAATACCGCGCGGCGTAATTTCCCGGCCGACAGCGACGGGACCTCTCGTGTCTTCGTGGCCGGCGGTTATGACGCTTCGGGTACTACCCTTCTGAACACGACGGAGGTCTTTGGCTCGGCTGGGTGCGGAACCCCCGCTACGCTAGGAAACATCTCGACCCGTCTCCGGGTAGAGACCGGCAACAATGTGCTTATCGGCGGCTTTATTATCACAGGCACGCAACCGAAAAGGATCATTGTGCGTGCCATTGGTCCGTCGCTGCCCTTCCCCGGAACCCTCGCAAATCCCACTCTTGAACTACGCGATTCCTCTGGCGGATTGATCTTTTCCGACGACAACTGGCGCACCGGAGGACAGGAGGCGGAAATCATCGCGACGGGCATACCTCCGAGCAACGATCTGGAGTCGGCGATCGTGGCTACGCTCCCAGCAAACAGCTCCGCTTACACCGCCACCGTGCGCGGTGTAAATAACGGCACCGGTATCGGCGTGGTGGAAGCCTACGATCTGAACCAGACTGTTAATTCGAAGCTGGCGAATATTTCCACGCGTGGCCTGGTCCAAACGGGCGACAACGTTATGATCGGCGGATTGATTGTGCTGGGGCAATCGCCGCTCAGAGTAATCGTTCGTGCGATCGGCCCATCGCTCCCGGTGGTGGGAGCGCTGGAAGATCCGACCCTCGAACTTCGTGACGGCTTTGGTACCCTCCTCGCCTCCAATGACGACTGGCGCGACGGAGGACAGGAAGCCGAAATCATCGCGACGGGGATTCCCCCGTCGGCCGATCTGGAATCGGCCATTGTGCGAAATCTCAACCCCGGCAACTACACCGCGATCGTTCGTGGCTTCGACAACGGGACTGGGGTGGCCCTGGTCGAAGCGTACGGCTTGAACTGATCAGCGGCGCAGCTGCCGGGTGGATTGGCAACTGTTTCGCCGTTTAGCGGCCTGAGGTCATGACGGCGAGCTTCACGGCGCTGCTGGAACTGGTGATGTAATAAAGCGAGACGCCGCGGACACCGTAAATCGGGTAGAGATTGTAGGGTACGCCCGGAATGAAGACGGGATTTCTCCGGTCGATGGACATGCCACGGGCAACGGAATGGGTCACCGTCGAAACGTATTCGCCGTTCATGTAGGAATCGTCCTTCAAATCACCCCCGAGGTAGGGCGTGTAGCGCTCCCGGTGAAAGTTGGAGTGGACCGTCCGAGAGTTGGTCCGGAGAGGCTCGACGTACGTCACCATTTCGGTGTACGAGCGCACGGTATCCACGATGACGGGTTCCACGATGTCCTCGCCCGCAAATCGATAGACGTTGAAGGCGAACTCGTAATCGGGGCCTCCCCATTGGCTGAGGTTGATCGGGTGGCCGGGAGTCACCTCGAAAATATGCAGGTTATCGGCCGGGGATTCCGGCGATGTCTCCTGGGGCTGCGGCATTCTCGGTGGCTGCGATTTTGTTTCGCTCGCCGCCACGTCCGCGGGAGCGGCGATGACATTCGGGCTCCGCAACGACTGAACGAGGGAGTCGCTCGCGCCTTGCGATTTGAGGGTGGCCTCCTGTTGGGGAGTCAGAGCGCGAGCCAGCTTGCGGTGGGTGACCTCGCGGACAATGGATTGATCGGTTTCCCGGGCGCGGACCCACAGCGAGACCTCGCTGAAATTGATGGGTGCTGCCGTAACCGCCACGGCAGCAACCAAAACAAGGAAACTTGTAAGGATTAGGTTTTTAATATTGCAGGGTTTCATGCCCGAGGTTCTAGCAGGTCGCTTTCTGTTTTGACAACGCCCAATTCGTCGCTAGTTTCGACACCCCGCGCCGAGGAAGGCCCGGGCAACGCAGGAGAGCAATTGAGGCTCGCTGGCACTGCACAAGATCATGCAAAAAAATCGTAGCAAACGTTATCGCGCGGCCGCCGAGCAGGTGGATCGCACAAAAACTTACAACCTGAACGAGGCGGTTTCGACTCTGAAGAAACTGCCGCCGACGAAGTTCGACCAGACCGTGACGGTTTCGTTTCGGCTGGGAGTCGATCCGAAGCAATCGGACCAGATGGTTCGCGGAACCTGCCCGCTGCCTCACGGGAGCGGAAAACAGGTGCGGGTCCTCGTTTTCGCCGAAGGCCAGGCTGCGAAAGCCGCCAAGGAAGCAGGCGCCGAACATGTCGGCTTCAAGGACATGATCCAAAAATGTCAGGAAGGCTTCCAGGATTTTGATGTCGCCATCGCGACCCCGGCCGCGATGGCCGAAGTCCGCAAGCTTGGCAAAGTGCTGGGCCCGCGCGGCCTCATGCCGAATCCGAAAACCGGGACGGTGACTGAAGATACCGCCAAGGCCGTGGGCGAAGTCAAAGCGGGCCGGGTGGAATTCAAACTCGACAAGAACGGCAACGTCGCGGTGCCGGTCGGAAAATTTTCGTTCGCAGAGAATCAATTGATCGAAAACGGAACGGCGGTAATCGAAGCAGTCGTCCGCTCGCGGCCGGCGACGGCAAAAGGCCGCTTTGTAGAAGGCATGACCCTGAGCGCGACCATGTCGCCCGGATTGCACGTCGATCCGTCGCCTTATTTGAGCGTGTAACGGGAGACTTTCCATGAGACCAGAAAAAGCCAATATCGTTTCGGACCTTGCCGAGAAACTCAACCGGTCGCCGTTCCTCCTCGTCACCGACTATCAGCGGATGAAGGTGGATCAGTTTGGTGAGCTTCGAAATCGGCTCGCCCCCGCCGGCGCCGAAGTGCGTGTCGTGAAGAACAGCTTTTTGAAACGGGCCATGGCGGATTCCGGCATGCCCGACGTCGCCGACAAGCTGATCGGGCAGACCGCGATTGTGATGGGGGAGAACGATGTCGCTCCCGTGGCGAAAATTTTGAAGATGTTTGCGGCGGAGTTCAAGATCGCGACGCTCAAAATAGGCGTAGTCGACAAGGCAATTTTGTCGACGTCCGATGTGGAGGCTTTGGCCGAATTGCCCGCGCGGGAGATTTTGCTTTCTCAGCTTCTTGGGCTCTTGCTGGCGCCGGCGACGCGTTTGGTTCGCGTGCTCAATGAGCCAGCGTCTGCGTTCGCCCGACTTTTGAAGGCCAAGGGAGACAAGGACGAAGCTGCGTCGGCAGCGACGGCAGCTCCCGCCCCCGAAACACCGGCTTCGGCGCCGAGTGCAGAAGCGGCTCCAGCGGCGGAGGCTCCGGAAACGAAGGAAGAAGCCCCTGCGGCCGAGGCGAAGCCGGAAGCCCCGGTGGCGGAGACTAAGGAAGAGGCCCCTGCGGCGGTAGCGGAAACTCCGGCTCCAGAATCGACCGCCGGAGAGACAACGACGGAGACCCCAGCTTAACAACAATTTCGCCACGCCGCGGATGGCGGGGCGAGCAAACAGAAGGAAATTGTCCGAGCCGATGGCTATCGGCTTTAATCTTCCGGAAGCTTTCGGAAGCGGCGAATCAGAGGAAATCATATGGCAGATACAAATAAAATCGTGGAGCAACTCAGCGGCCTGACCGTTCTCGAGATTGCTGGTCTGGTGAAGGAGCTCGAAGAAAAGTGGGGCGTCAGTGCAGCGGCTCCGGTCGCGGCAGCGGCGGCACCTGTGGCCGGCGGCGCAGCGGCAGCTCCAGCCGAAGAAAAGACGGCTTTTGAAGTCATCTTGAAGGAGATGGGCTCGAACAAGATCGGCGTGATCAAGGAAGTTCGCAGCGCGGTGCCCGGCCTCGGCCTGGCCGAAGCGAAGGCCCTCGTCGAAGGCGCTCCCAAGACGATCAAAGAAGGCGTGACCAAGGCGGAAGCCGAAGAGATCAAGAAGAAGATCGAAGCGGCCGGCGCCAAAGTCGAAATCAAGTAATTTTCATTCCTGCGGCCGGGCGCGCAAAAAAGCTTGCGCGCCGGCTGCCGGCATGTCACAAATATTTCGTTAGAAGCAGTCGATTTATTTTCAAAACAGCGCTCGACGGACAAAATTTAGGCAGGCAACAAAACAGTGGTGGTCAATTTGACAGGCTGCTGTTTTGCTGTCATTTTTCCGCTCCTTGCTTGCGGCTGAAGCCGTAAGCTCCACTACCGGCCCCCCGCCCATCGGGGCCGTGTCGTTCAACCTCGGAGATTGGTGTAGTAACTTATGTCGGAACGTATCTACTTCGGAACCATTAAGGAAGGCATCGAGCCTCCCAACCTCATCGAGGTTCAACTCAATTCCTATCTGGACTTCCTCCAGAAGGATGTGCCGTTTTCCAAGCGCAAAATTTCAGGGCTCCAGGCCGTTTTCAAGGAAGTGTTTCCGATTGAAAGCTACGATGAAAAGGCGACGCTCGATTTCAGCCACTACGAAATCGGCGAACCGAAGCTGACCGCGCTCGAGGCGCAACGGGAAAGCCAGACGTTCAGCGCGCCGTTGCATGTCACTTTCCAGCTCCGCGAGGAAAAGGGGACGAAGGAAGAAAAAGTTTACATGGGCGAAATTCCGCTCATGACCCCGCAGGGGACGTTCGTGATCAACGGGGCGGAGCGCGTGGTCGTCAGCCAGCTGCATCGTTCGCCGGGCATCGCCTTCGAATCGAGCATCCATCTCAACGGAAAAGTTCTCTATAGTTTCCGCATTATTCCGGACCGCGGCTCCTGGATTGAAGTGCAATTCGATACCAGCGATCTGCTCTACATTTATCTCGATCGCCGCAAACGCCGGCGGAAATTCCTCGCGACCACCTTCCTCCGCGCCCTCGGCTATGGCTCGGATGAGGAAGTGATCAAACTGTTTTACAACATCGAGACGCTGAAACTCAGCGAAAAACTCGGTGAAGAGGAGCTCGCGACGAAGGTTCTGATCGCTGACGTGCTCGACGGCGAGGCGACTGTCGCCCGTGCCTTTGAGCCGCTCACCGCGGCGACCGTGCGCCAGATCATGGCGCTGGGGCACAAGGACGTAAAAGTGATCGACATCTCAAACGACGACACCGTCGTGAAAGCGCTCAAGAAAGATCCGGCCCACGATCAGGAAGAGGCCTTGAAAGACATCTATCGGAAGCTGCGCCCGGGCGATCCGCCGACCGTCGCGAATGCCAAAGCGCTCTTGAAGCGTCTCTTTTTCGACCCGAAAAAGTACGATCTCGGCCGCGTGGGCCGCTACAAGATCAACCAAAAGCTCGGGATCAACGTTGACCTCGGCGAGCGCATCGTGACCGACAAGGATTTCATCGGTGCGATCAAGTATCTGATCAGCCTGCGCCGCGGCGAAGGCACGCTCGACGATATCGATCATCTGGGAAGCCGCCGCGTTCGCACCGTTGGCGAATTGCTCGCCAATCAATGCCGCGTCGGTCTCGCCCGCACGGAGCGTCTCGTGAAAGAGCGCATGACTTTGTTCGACATCAACATCGACGGCATGACGCCGCAGAAGCTGATTAATCCGAAGGCCCTGAGCGCGGTAATTCGCGATTTCTTCGGCCGCTCGCAGCTCTCGCAGTTCATGGACCAGACGAATCCGCTGGCGGAGCTGACGCACAAGCGCCGCCTCTCGGCCCTCGGGCCAGGCGGGTTGAGCCGCGATCGCGCTGGCTTCGAAGTCCGCGACGTGCATCCGTCGCACTACGGCCGCATCTGTCCCATTGAAACGCCGGAAGGTCCGAACATCGGTCTGATCAGCTCGATGAGCACCTTCGCGCGGATCAACGAATTTGGGTTCATCGAAACGCCTTACCGCAAAGTTGAAAAAGGCCGGGTAAGCGATCAGGTCGATTACCTGACCGGCGATCGTGAGGAAAATTTCCTCGTCGCGCAGGCGAATGCGACCATGGATACGAAGGGACATCTTACCCAGGAGAAGGTCTCCGTCCGCTATCGCGGCGATTTCCTGGAGGTCGAGCCGTCGAAAGTCCATTACATGGATGTCTCACCGAAACAGCTGGTTTCGGTCGCGGCAGGTCTGATTCCGTTTCTTGAACATGACGATGCGAATCGCGCGCTCATGGGCTCGAACATGCAACGCCAGGGCGTTCCATTGATCGTGTCGGAAGCGCCGCTTGTCGGCACCGGGTTGGAAGCCAAAGTTGCGCGTGACTCGCACGCCGTCCTGATCTCCACGGAAGCTGGCAAGGTCGCTTCCGTGACGGCAGATCAAATCGTCGTGACGAAGGATGGTCACATGCCGGAAGGCCGGAAGAAATTGAAGACCGACATCGACGCGGGCATCCATGTCTACGAGCTGCGGAAGTTCATGCGCTCGAACGCGGGCACTTGCGTAAACCAGAAGCCGATCGTCAAGAAAGGCCAGCATGTGAAGCGCGGTCAGGTTATTGCCGATGGTCCGAACACAGACCAGGGCGAACTGGCGCTCGGGCGCAATGTGCTCGTCGCGTTCATGCCCTGGAACGGCTACAACTTCGAAGACGCCATCATGATCTCGGAAAAGGTCGTGAAGGAGGATATTTACACCTCGATTCACATCGATGAATTCGAGATCGGCGCGCGCGATACCAAGCTCGGGCCGGAGGAAATTACGCGGGACATTCCGAATGTTAGTGAGGAAGCGTTGCGCAATCTGGGACCCGATGGCGTGGTCCGCGTCGGCGCGGAAGTAAAGCCGGGCGATATTCTCGTGGGCAAAATTACGCCCAAGAGCGAGACGGAATTGGCGCCGGAAGAGCGACTGCTCCGCGCGATTTTCGGCGAAAAGGCGGCGGATGTGAAAGACACGTCGCTGACAGTTCCATCGGGCACCTACGGCATCGTGATGGACGTGAAGGTCTCCTCGCGGCACGAAATTTCGCGCGAGAAACTGACGCCTTCCGAAACAAAACGTCAGCTCAAGACGATCACGGAGGATAACCGGAAGAAGAAAGAGGAGCTCACGGAGCAACTGACCGATGCGCTCTCGAACATTCTGTTAGGCGAGAAGATTCCGCTCGACGTGGTGAATGCCCAGACCGGCGAAATCATCATTCCCGCCAACCGCAAGATTACCAAGACGCTGCTCCGCAAGCTGGCGACGGTTTACGATCATATCGAAATCGATCCGAGCCCGATCCGGAACAAGATCCGCGAGATCATCGCTTCGTACGAGCATAAGTTCGCGGAACTCGAGCTCGAGCGTGAACGCTCGATGGATCGCGTCGAGAGCGGGGACGACATCGATCCCGGCATCATCAAGCAGGTCAAAGTTTTCATCGCCAGCAAGCGCAAGCTGAGCGTCGGCGACAAAATGGCGGGACGTCACGGCAACAAGGGTGTCGTCGCGCGGATCGTGCCGGAAGAGGACATGCCTTTCCTGGCGGACGGAACACCGGTCGAGATCGTGCTCAACCCACTCGGTGTGCCGAGCCGTATGAATGTCGGCCAGGTCCTCGAGACGCACTTGGGCGTGGCGGCGAAGGCACTGGGTTTCAAGGTGGCGACGCCAGTTTTCGACGGAATTTCGGAGGCGAAAATCCGCGAGTATTTGAACGACGCGAAGAAGAAAGAAGGCTTCACCTGGGTCCAGGAAACCGGCAAGGCGCGGCTTTATGATGGCCGCACCGGTGACACTTTCGACCAGGAAGTCGTGGTTGGTTACATCTACATGATGAAGCTGGGCCACTTGGTCGCGGACAAGATTCACGCCCGTGCGGTTGGTCCTTATTCGCTCGTGACGCAGCAGCCTTTGGGCGGTAAGGCGCAATACGGCGGCCAGCGTTTCGGCGAGATGGAAGTCTGGGCGCTCGAAGCCTACGGCGCGGCCTACACCCTGCAGGAATTGCTCACGGTGAAGTCCGACGACGTGCAAGGGCGCACGCGCATTTACGAGTCGATCGTCAAAGGCGACAACTCGCTCGAGGCCGGCACCCCGGAATCTTTCAACGTGCTCATCAAGGAAATGCAGTCGTTAGGCCTCGACGTGAAAGTCGGTGGCCAGGCGCCCACCGCCTTCATGGAAAACGTCGCTTAATTTTTTCAACAAAAGATCTCTTAACATATAAATGAACGAACATTCCTGGCGAGAACTGGTCGGTGAAGAACGCACCGTAGGCTTCGATCAAGTGGCGATTGGCGTCGCTTCTTCGGACACCATGCGGTCGTGGAGCAAGGGCGAGGTCAAGAACCCGGAGACGATTAATTACCGGACCTTCAAGCCGGAAAAAGGCGGCTTGTTTTGCGAGCGCATTTTCGGACCCACCCGGGATTGGGAATGCTCGTGCGGAAAGTATAAGCGGATCAAGCACAAGGGCGTGATCTGCGATCGTTGCGGCGTCGAAGTGACGCTGGCGCGGGTGCGCCGCGAACGCATGGGCCACATCGAGCTGGCCGTGCCGGTCTCGCACATCTGGTTTTACAAATGCATGCCTTCCCGGCTGGGGTTGATGCTCGACATGAGCGCACGCCAGCTCGAGCGCGTTATCTATTACGAGGATTACATCGTGATCGACCCAGGCAAGACGCCGCTCACGAAGACGCAGCTTTTGAATGAAGTCGAGTATCGCGAAGCGCAGGAGCAATACGGCGAAGATTTTGTCGCCGGCATGGGCGCGGAAGCGGTCAAAAAACTGCTCTCTGAAATCAACCTCAACAAGCTCAACAAAGAGCTGGAAGAGGCGATGGGGAACACGAAGAGCAAACAGATTCGGAAGAAACTCGCGAAACGTTTGAAGCTCGTGCAGGGCTTTGCCTCCTCGCATGCCCGCCCGGATTGGATGGTGCTCGATGTCCTGCCCGTCATTCCGCCCGATTTGCGTCCGCTCGTTCCGCTGGAAGGCGGCCGTTTCGCGACCTCCGATTTGAACGATCTCTATCGCCGCGTCATCAACCGGAACAACCGGTTGAAGAACCTGCTCCAGCTCAAGACGCCGGACGTCATCATCCGCAACGAGAAGCGCATGCTTCAGGAAGCGGTGGATGCGTTGTTCGACAACGGCCGTCATGGCCGCGCGGTCACGGGCGCAGGCAATCGCCCGCTGAAATCGCTGAGCGACATGCTCAAGGGCAAAGGCGGACGGTTCCGTCAGAATTTGCTGGGCAAGCGCGTCGATTATTCCGGCCGTTCGGTCATCGTCATCGGTCCGGAACTGAAACTCCATCAATGCGGGTTGCCGAAGAAGATGGCGCTGGTTCTGTTCGAGCCGTTCATCATTCGCCGGCTCAAGGACATGGGCTACGTCCACACCGTCCGGAGCGCGAAAAAAATGATCGAACGCCAGACGCCGGAGGTCTGGGATATTCTGGAAGAAGTGACGAGGGGACATCCGGTGCTGCTGAACCGCGCGCCGACTTTGCACCGCCTTTCGATCCAGGCTTTCGAACCGCTCCTCATTGAGGGCGAAGCGATTCGAATTCATCCGCTGGTTTGCACAGCCTACAACGCCGACTTCGACGGCGACCAAATGGCCGTGCACGTGCCCCTTTCCGTGGAGGCGCAGATGGAAGCGCGCATGCTCATGCTCGCGCCGAACAACATTTTCTCGCCCTCGAGCGGGAAGCCGATCACGACACCTTCTCAGGACATCACGCTCGGCTGTTATTATCTCACGCAAAATCCCCGGCGCGCGACCGGCAGCGCAGTCGAGTCACGGCTCCCGCTTTTCGCGAACGCGACCGAAGTGGAATTCGCCATGGCTGACGGCGCGGTGAAAACGCACGACCGGATTCGATTCCAAAACCCGGACTCGGGGCTGGAAACGATCTACGGCAACTCCGCGGAGCGCGTGATCGAAACCACGGCGGGCCGCGTAATCTTCAACGAAATCTGGCCGAAGAAGCTCGGATTCTTCAATAAAGCGGCCGGCAAGAAGCAATTGAGCGACATTATTTGGCGCTGCTATCAGGTCGCTGGCCAGCAGGGCACGGTCGAAACTCTCGATCGTCTGAAAGAGCTCGGCTTCGCGGAAGCGACGAAGGCGGGAATCTCCATCGGAATCTCCGACATGATCATTCCGAAGGAAAAGGAAACGGAACTCCAGAACGCCTACAAGCAGATCAAGACCGTTGAACAGCAGTATCGCAAGGGCATTATTACGGACGGCGAGCGCTACAACAAGATCATCGACATCTGGACTCACGCCGGCGACGAGATCTCGAACGTCATGTTCCGGACCCTCGAACATAACGAGGGCCGGAAGGAATTGAACCCCGTCTTCCTGATGGTGGATTCTGGGGCTCGCGGTAACCGGCAGCAGGTCAAGCAGCTGGCCGGTATGCGCGGTCTAATGGCGAAGCCGTCAGGTGAAATCATCGAACGGCCGATCACTTCGAACTTCCGGGAAGGACTGAGCGTTCTCGAGTATTTCATCTCGACGCACGGCGCCCGTAAAGGTCTCGCCGATACCGCGCTGAAGACAGCGGATTCCGGTTATCTGACTCGCAAACTGGTGGACGCGTCGCAAGACGTGATCATCAACGAAATGGATTGCGGAACGGTGAACGGCATCACGGTGAAGTCGATTTACGAGGGCGACGAAGAAGTCGTCGATCTGGCCACGCGTATCATCGGTCGCGTCAGTTGTGAATCGGTCGTGGATCCTGTGACCAAGAAGAAGGTCGTGAAGGCCAATCAACTCATCGACGAGCCAATTGCGGCGGCCATCGAAAAGGTGGGCGTGGAGAGTTTGAAAATTCGCTCCGTGCTGACTTGCGAGTGCGGCCGCGGGGTTTGCGCGCAGTGCTACGGACGCAATCTGGCGACCGGGCAGTTTGTGAAGCTCGGAGAAGCGGTCGGAATTATCGCGGCGCAATCGATCGGCGAACCAGGCACGCAGTTGACGATGCGGACGTTCCACATCGGCGGCACGGCGAGCCAGACGTTCAAGCAGCCAATCATCAAGGCGAAGAACGATGGCGCCCTGCAATTCAACGATCTCCGGACGGTGCAAGCGCTCGACGGCAGCTGGATCGTGCTGACCAAGAATGGCTCGATCAGCGTGCACAATTCCGAGGGACGCGAGCTGGATCGCTACAATGTTGTGATCGGTTCCGTCATTTCGAAACCGGACGGCGCCCAGGTCAAGAAGGGCGAAACCTTCGTGCAATGGGATCCGTACAACGTCCCGATTTTGACGGACAAGACCGGCAAAATCGAATTCCGCGACATGATCGCGGGCGTCACGATCAAACGCGACGTCGACGAAGCGACCGGCCTGATGGGCACGGTCATTATCGAGCACAAAGAAGATCTGCATCCGCAAATCGTGGTCGTTGGGGACAAGAAGGAAGTCCTGGCGAGCTACTCGATTCCGGCTGGCGCTCACGTGATCGTGGAGCAAGGCCAGAAGATCCGGGCGGGCGCATTGCTTGCGAAAACGCCGCGGAAGATCGCGAAGACCAAGGACATCACAGGCGGTCTGCCGCGTGTGGCCGAACTTTTCGAAGCGCGGCGTCCGAAAGACGCGGCTGAGATTGCGAAGATCGACGGCACGGTGGAAATGGGCGGCACCGTTCGCGGGAAGCGAAAACTCATCTTGAAGGACCCGGAGACGGGCGCCGAGGAAGAGCATCTCATTTCGCTGACCAAGCACATTATCGTGTTCAAGGGCGACTTCGTGAAAAAGGGGCAGCAGCTGACCGAAGGTCCTGTTGTGCCGCACGAAATTCTCGAGGTCTGCGGGCCGCAGGATTTGCAGGAGCACCTGGTGAACGAAGTGCAGGAGGTTTACCGCCTCCAGGGCGTGGAAATCAACGACAAGCACATCGAGATCATCGTCCGCCAGATGTTGCGGAAGGTGAAGATCACCGATCCCGGCGACACCTCGCTCCTTTGGGGCGACCAGGTCGATCGTCTCGATTTCGAAGCAGAGAATACGAAGGTGGTGGAGCAGGGTGGCAAGCCGGCCGAAGCGACGCCGGTGCTGCTCGGCATCACAAAGGCTTCGCTCGAAACCGACAGCTTCATTTCAGCGGCCTCATTCCAGGACACCACGCGCGTGCTCACCGAAGCCGCGACGCTGGGCAAAGTCGATCGTCTCCGTGGCTTCAAGGAGAACGTTATTATGGGTCACCTCATTCCGGCCGGCACGGGATTCCCGGCTGTGCGCGAGATCAAACTCGTGGAGCTGGGCGAACAAGTCGGCACGTCGCTGGTGGACGAACCGGAGGTTCAGCCGGCGCTCGGATAGAACCAATTACAAAGTGCGAATGTCGAATGACGAATTGGCGAAGGCTGATTCGTCATTCGCGTTTTAAGAGGGAGCATTCCTGATGTCCATCGCAACCAAGACTGGTGACGCGGGCGACACGTCGCTGATGTATGGGCGCCGTGTTCCGAAGACGAACGCGAGGGTGGATGCTTATGGATGTGTGGACGAGCTGAATGCCTCGCTCGGCGTCGCGCGCGTGACGGCGACGAATCCGTTTCTCACCGAGCAGATTTACGCCGTGCAAAAGGAGCTGGTCGTCGTCATGGGCGAACTCGCGACGAGCCCTGAGGATTTGGAACGCTACGTGAAGGATGGCTTTCAGCTGACTTCGCCGGCCATGACCGATCGGCTCACTTCGGTCGTGGAAGACCTGGAAAAGAATAAGCTCGGCAAATTCAAGGGATGGGCTGTTCCCGGGAAGACATTGGATTCCGCGGCGCTGGATGTGGCCCGAACAGTTTGCCGGCGGGCGGAACGGCGAGTGGCGGCCCTGATGGCGGACGCGGTGAATTTCAATGTCGAACTATTGCGTTACTTGAACCGGCTTTCGGACGTTTGCTGGCTTTGGGCTCGATATGCCGAACACCTTCACGATGAGGCCCAATCGGGCGAGGGAAAACGGTAATATTCTGTTTGCCTTTGTCCCACCGCTAGAGCATCTTCCCCGTCCCTCGCGGCCCCCCGGTTGGGGACCGAAAATTACCTATGGCGATACCGACAGAATTAGTGCCCGAACTTCTCGAAGCCGGGGTCCACTTTGGTCATCAAACCAAACGCTGGAACCCGAAGATGAAGCCTTTCATTTTCGAAAAGCGCAATCAGATCTACATCATCAACCTCGATGAGACTGCGCGGCAGCTTCACCGCGCCACCGACTTTCTCCAGGAAGTGACGCGCCGCGGCGGAAAGATTCTTTTTGTCGGCTGCAAGAAACAGGCGCAGGAGGCGGTCAAGGAAGCTGCCACGGCCTGCGGACAATTTTATGTTAACCAGCGCTGGCTGGGCGGCACGCTGACGAACCTCGCCACCATCCGGAAAAGTATCGGCCGGCTCAAGTACATCGAGCAGATTGAAGAGTCGCCGGATTACAAGAAGATGGGCAAGCAGGAATTGGCGGCGCTCAATCGCGAAGCGGCCAAGCTGCGGCGCAACCTCGACGGAATTTTGGAAATGTCGGCCTTGCCCGACGCGATGGTCATTATCGACACGACGCGCGAGGCGAATGCGGTCCTGGAGGCTCGGCGTCTCGGGATCCCGACGGTAGCGATCGTTGATACGAACGCGGACCCGGAGATAATCGACTATCCAATCGCCGGCAACGACGACGCCATCCGCGCGATTCGCGTGATGTTGCAAAAGCTCGTCGACGCGATTGTCTCGTCGACCGGCGAAGCCCGCGTGCGCGAGCAGGTGGAGATGGCAGGCGTGTCCGCCTAGCGGCGGAGTTGAGAGTGGTTAGTTGAGAGTTGAGAGACTCTACAGCTGACACCTCGGCGGCTACGCAGGTTCGTTCTCTCAATTCTCAACTAATAGCTCTTATTTTTTATGGAAATCGATCCTCAACTCGTTAAGCAACTGCGCGAAAAAACCAACGCCGGCATGATGGATTGCAAACGCGCCCTGACGGAAGCGGGTGGCGATTTGGAAAAAGCCGAGGCTGTGCTTCGGACGAAAGGCATCGCCAGCGCCGGGAAGAAATCCTCGCGCGCGACGAAGGAAGGGATCGTGGCGTCCTACATCCACTTGCAGGGAAAAGTGGGCGTGCTGGTGGAAGTGAATTGCGAGACCGATTTTGTGGCCAAGAACGAGGGTTTCCGTGAATTCGTGAAGGATATCACCCTGCATATCGCGGCCGCGCATCCACTTTACGTCAATCGTGAAGAGGTGCCGGAGAAGCTGGTGGAGTCCGAGCGGTCCATCTACGAAGCGCAGGTGAAGGGCAAGCCGGAGAACGTTGTTTCAAAAATCGTCAGTGGGAAACTCGACAAGTTTTACAGCACGGTTTGCCTGATGGAACAGGGATTCATCAAGAATCCCGACCAGACCGTGAAAGAGCTGGTCGCGACCAAGATTGCGGCCCTGGGCGAGAACATCGTTATCCGGCGTTTTACGCGCTATTTGGTGGGCGAACCGCTCGAGGTCGAAGCCGCGCCTCCAGTCGAAGAGACGGAAGCCGCCGCGTAGCGAATTTTCTTTCCGTTTTTAGCAGAAAAATACACGCACGAGCTGTCGCTTTCGCGTTTCTATCGTGTGTCGGTTTCACGCGAAACCGCACGGGGTGCTGAGGATTGTCCCGGCCCTTCAAACAATTAACGAAGGAGTAATTATTATGAGCATGGATTCTTTGAAAGACCTGTACATCGACGAACTGAAAGACCTCTATAACGCTGAAAACCAACTGCTGAAGGCATTGCCGAAAATGGCCAGGAAAGCGTCGGCGCCGGAATTGAAACGCGCGTTTCAGGACCACCTCGCGCAAACCAAGGGGCATGTTGATCGCCTCGATAAGATTTTCAAAGGGCTCGGTGAAAAGCCGACCGGCAAGACTTGCAAGGCGATGAAGGGTCTTGTGGAGGAAGGCAAGGAAGTCATTGAGGAAGACGGCGACGCCTCAGTCCTGGACGCCGCCCTCATCGGCGCCGCGCAACGGGTCGAGCATTACGAAATGGCCGGCTACGGAGTCGTGCGGACCTTTGCTTCGTTGCTCGGGGAGAACAATGCCGTCGCGGCACTGCAGAAGACCCTCAACGAAGAAGGCGAAGCCGACAAGAAGCTGACGAAATTGGCGGAATCGATCATCAACGTCGACGCGAGCAAGGCCGAGAAGAACGGTGCGCCGAAAAAGGCGAAGAAGGCCGCTCGTCGCAAATAAGGGCGAGACCAGCGAAGATTGATCGCCACCGCCGTTCGTGTGACGGCGGTGGCGTTTTCGTCTTGAGAGCAGAGTTGAAATCTTAGCGGCGGTCTGTGACCGTCCTTCGACGCTCCTGCGGCGCCGAGATGGAAATGGGATTAGCCGAATACAAGAAAAAGCGGAATTTTGCGGTCACCGCCGAGCCGGCGGGCGGCAAGCCATTGCCGAAGCTCGTCAAAGGCGCTTGTCGTTTCGTTATTCAAAAACACGACGCGAGCCGGTTGCACTACGACTTCCGGCTGGAGATGGATGGAGTGCTAAAGTCCTGGGCCGTGCCGAAAGGGCTCCCCTGGGAGAAAGGCGAAAAACACCTGGCGGTTGAAGTCGAGGATCATCCGGTTGAATACGCGACCTTCGAAGGAATTATCCCGAAGGGGCAATACGGCGGCGGAACTGTCATGCTGTGGGACCGGGGCAATTACCATGTTTACGGCGAGGAACCGGCGAAAGCTCTGCGCGCCGGCCGGCTTCATCTCGTCATGGACGGCGAAAAGGCGAAAGGGGAATGGACCCTGATCCGGACGCGAATGGAGGCCGGCAAGCCGCAGTGGTTGCTCTTGAAAAGCGGAACGAGCATTCGGCCGATTTCGAAAAAACGCGACGATCAATCGGTCAAGACGGAGCGCACCATGGCGCAGATCGCGAAGCAACGAGATGCCGAATGGGAATCGAACCGGCCGGGCGACTCGAAATCGGAACTTAAATCTCGCATCAAGGCGGCCCTTAAAAAAAAAGACGATCGCCAGGAAAAAAGTAAATCGAAAAAGAGCCGGGGACGGCGCAGTCCGGCAGCGGCCGGGTCCCTCCCGAAAAAGGAATTAGCGAAGCTGCCGGCGGCGAAGGCGCGTTTCATTCCGCCGATGAAGCCGAGGTTGCTCGAAGCGCCTCCCACGAGCGGGGATTGGACGTATGAGCTGAAGTTTGATGGGATTCGGCTGATCGCGGTCAAGAATGCCGAACGGGTCAGCTTGATTTCCCGGAACAAGAACGAATTAGCCGGTCGTTTCCCGGAAATTGTTGAGGCCGTGCAATCGCTCCCGATCGCCGATTGTGTAATCGACGGCGAGGTTGTTGCCCTGGACGAAAAAGGCGCGTCGTCTTTTCAGTTGTTGCAGGCGCGTGAAATGGAGGGCCGGCAATCGCCGATTTATTATTACGTGTTCGATCTCCTCCAGGCCGCCGGGAGAAGTTTTACGGCTCTCCCGCTGGAGCAGCGGAAGGCCTTCCTGGCAGCTCTGTGTGAGAATGCTGCGGAGTCGATTCGATTTTCCGGAGAACTCGGCGGCGACCCTGAAGTGCTCCTGCGCGAAGTGAAGCGACTTGGACTTGAAGGCGTCATTGGGAAACAACGTGGTTCGATTTACGAGCCCGATCGGCGCAGCGGCACCTGGATCAAACTCAAGTGTGTGGCCGAGCAGGAATTTGTTATCGGTGGTTTCACGCCGCCCCAGGGCGCGCGGAAGCATTTTGGTGCGCTGCTCGTCGGGTATCACGAGAAGAAGCGGTTGCTCTTTGCCGGGAAAGTTGGAACGGGATTCGACACAAAAATACTGGCGTCCCTCCACAAGCGTTTTAAGGCCGAGAAGCGGGATGATTGTCCCTTTGCCGATTTGCCCTCCAAGCAAGGCGGTCAATGGGTTCAGGGGATCACGCCGGCGATGATGCGGCAATGCGAATGGATCAACCCGGTTCTTGTTTGCCAGGTGAAGTTCGCGGAATGGACGCGCGACGGGAAGCTGCGCCAGCCGGTTTTCCTCGGCTTGCGCGAGGACAAGAAAGCGACCGAAGTAGTGCGCGAATCGGCCTCGGCTAGTGGCTGACGATTGCGCTTGTCCATCACCATTCGACCCCGGATATTTCGGCATGAAAGTGAATGTCGTGGTGACTCCGAAAGCGGCGGTGCTTGATCCCCAGGGCGCGGCGGTGCGCGACGCGATGCAACATTTGGGAATGCCCGAAGTGCGGAGCGTGCGGATCGGAAAATATCTTGAGATCGAGATCGACGACGAGGCCCCGGATGTCGAATCGCGCCTGAATGCTCTTTGCCGTGATTTGCTCTCCAACCCGGTGATCGAGGATTACGAAGTGGAGAGCAGGGGAGCCGTCGAATGAAATTCGCCATCATCCAGTTTCCAGGGTCAAACTGCGATCAGGATTGCCTGGCTGCGCTCAACGGTATCGCGGGGCTGCGGGCTGAGTACGTCTGGCACAAGGAAACGTCGGTGGAAGGTTTCGATGCGATTGTGTTACCGGGCGGGTTTTCCTATGGGGATTATCTTCGTTGCGGCGCGATCGCGCGCTTTTCTCCGATCATGCCCAGCGTGGTGAAGGAGGCGCGAAACGGAAAACTGGTCATCGGAGTTTGCAACGGGTTCCAGGTTCTTTGCGAAATCGGCCTGCTCCCGGGAGCGCTCGTTCGGAACCGTTCGCTCCACTTCGTTTGCGATATGGTGACGACACGCGTCGAGGTGGCTGATTCAAACTTCACCCATGGTTGTCCGCAGGGAACGCTCCTGCGCATGCCCGTCGCTCACGGCGAGGGATGCTTTTTTGCGGATGACGCGACGCTGCGAGAACTCAACGAGCGCCGACAAGTCGTTCTTCGCTACGTGACCCCGGATGGTCGAGTAGACCCTTCCGGGAACCCGAATGGCTCCCTGGAGAACATTGCCGGCATCTGCAATCGCGAAGGGAACGTGTTCGGACTGATGCCGCACCCCGATCGCGCGTGCGAGGAGCGTCTGGGCAGCGCTGACGGCGCGAAGATCTTTCAATCGATGGTGGACACAATCGAAGCGTCTCGCGCCTGCGCTGCTTAATTGCGGCTGCGGCGTTGGCCGAAGGAGCGGCCGAATTGACGCCTAAGTGGCGACCGCGGAGGGCTTTTTTGAAGTGTCCTGACGCCCAAAAAGTGCCATTAAATGGACACTAGTGTCACGATTAGTTACACAATTTTGCCCGTTCGGAAGCCCTTCCCTAGGAGGAAGTTGGTCGGCATCCCCGTTGCTTAGATATCTGGCAACTAACCTAATCTTATGTTGCTACAAAAAACCCTGCACATGAATCAATCGCTCGACGAATGCAAAACACGTTTGGCGAGCATTCAATCGTATCGACGCCAGTTTGTCATGGTGACCAAAGCCACGGTCACATCGTCGAAGACGGTTGATTTTAGTTTTCGCGGACCGCTGGGCTTTGAAGCTCGGACGGTCTTGTTGTCGGTAGAGACGGAGTCGCCCGATCAAATGGCATTTGAATCCACCGGTGGAAACCTGGACGTGATGGGATTGGCGGAGTTTGCCGAAATCCGCCCGAACTGCACCGAGGTCACCCTGGCCCTGCATTACGAGATCAAGAACAAGGTATTCGCGTGGCTGGACCGGCGCTTTCATTTCGTGGATGCGTTTGTCACCTCCGAGCTGCGCAGCATTCGCGCCCATTTCGAAGGGATCGCCGCGCCCGTTGTGGAACGCGTGCCGATGTTATCGATGTACGAAACGGCTACGGCATAGAGGGAGGCCGTTTCCGAGAAGAGCACGAAGCTTCGGCTTCGTGCTCTTTTTGTTTTTAGCTATCCGATTCGGACGGCTCGTGTTTTGTCGAGTCGCAGGACCTGACCGGAGCGCAAATCGAGGACGGCCTTCGGATCCCGAAGTTTTTCTCCGTCCAATTGGATGCTGCCTTGCTCGATGAGACGGCGCACATCGCCACGCGATTTCGTGATCGCGAAGCCATCCAAATAGGCGGACGCGACAAGGGAAACGATGTCGGTGCTGGCCGGGCGGAATGCCGGCAGATCGGCGTCGGCCAGTCTCTTCTCACTGAAACGCGCATTCCATTCTTCCAGCGTTCGTTGGGCAGCTTCGCGCGAGTGATAAGTGGCAACGATTTCGGAGGCGAGATGTTTCTTCGCCTCCAACGGATGCGTGCTCGGATCCAGCGGCTTTTCCAGCAACAACGGATAATAACGCCCCATTAATTCGTCCGAGATGCTCATCAGTTTGCCAAACATTTCCGACGCCGGTTCCGTGAGGCCGACATAATTCCCGAGGCTCTTGCTCATTTTCTTTACGCCATCGAGCCCTTCCAGGATCGGCAGAACGAGGACCACTTGCTGCGGTTGCCCTTCCTGTTTTTGGAGATCGCGGCCGACGAGATTGTTGAAGAGCTGGTCGGTCCCGCCGAGCTCAACGTCGGCCTCCACCATGACGGAGTCCCAGCCTTGCATGATGGGATACTGAATTTCGTGGGCGTGAATCGGTTGGGCTTGATCGATCCGATTGCGGAAATCCTCGCGCTGCAGCATCTGCTGAAGGGTCACGAGGCTATTGAGGCGGATCACATCCTCGAAGCCCATCTTTGAGAACCAATCACCATTGGCGACCAGCGTCGTTCGCGCCGGATCCAGGACCTTGAACGCCTGTTCGCGATAAGTCTCCGCATTGGCCAGGACCTGCTCGCGGGAAAGCTGGGGCCGGGTGACGGAACGCCCGCTCGGGTCGCCGATCATGGAAGTGAAATCGCCGATGATCAAAACCGCCTGATGTCCCAGGTCTTGAAACTGCCGCAGCTTCCGGAGAATCAGAGCGTGACCGAGATGAAGATCTGGGCTCGTCGGATCGACTCCAAGTTTGACGCGCAACGGCCGGCCCAGCGCGAGTTTTTGGCGAAGCTCCGCCTCGCTGATGATCTGCGCGCTGCCTTGCTTAAGAAGGGAAAGGGCTTCGTCCGGTTGCATGTGGAAAGATGCAGAGACCGGAGCGCTATTTGTTCTTGTTCAACAATTCGCGCACCTGCTCAATCGTGAGCGGCGTGTCGCGGGCGCTCAGCGCCTTCTGGCTCTTGCCCCGTCCGAGGAAGGGGCGATCACCAGGGAAGGAAGTTGCGGCCAGGCTGTTGCCGTTTTCCGGGGCGACGCGGGTGCTGTCGGCCGTGGACGGGACATAGACCATCTCGGTCTTTGCCACCGCGGACCTGGTTGAAACATTAGCGGTCCGGTCGCCAGCTTGAAATGGGCGCGCCGCGAACGTCCGGGCCGGGAATTCGCGCTCGCCGGCAAACGATTTCCCGAGGGCCTTATTAGTTGTCTCAAAGCTTTTAGATGGCGCGCGTTCGGTCACGGGGACGCCGGCGGTGCGAAATTGTTTATCCTGTGCGGAGTTTACCAACGACATATTCGGTTTCAGGATGCGATCGACGAGTTTGCCCTCTTGTTCCTGTGCGAAAGCCGCCGCGGTACTGGCGAGGAGGGCCATGGAGGCAAGGATCATCCGCACGTCGCTGAACGTGCCGAAATAAGGGTCGCGTTGCAAAGCAAATTGTCGCTCCGTTCCGCGGGCGTGGCCCTGACGGCCGTTTCAGTTAGCGGCCCAGAGCGGCCCGGAGAACGTGCGCTTTGGCTGGCGGGGCGGCGCGTCCGGTCAAAATGTTGATCGCCCGGACCGGCTTCCCATAGTAACGCGCGTTAGCTGTTTTTTGCGTCGCGATTACTGCGCCTTCCAGAGACGCTCCCGCAAACAGGCCCTTGCTTCGGCTGTAGGTGTAGATTGCGGCCGTCGGCGTCACGCCCACATGCGCGTCGCGGCCGACCGGTCCCGCGGCCGCGCTCGCATCAGCGCCAAGCGTGACATTGCCATCCTTCGAGAACGCGCGGACGGCAGCGTTCGAGTTGAGGACAAAGACGAAGTCGGTGACCTGCGCGCCGATTTGCGGGCCCCATCCGGCTCCGCCGGTGCCCACAAACGAGGGCCCGGACCAGCCGGACCCCGTCCGGGCCACGACAACGCCCTGCCCGCCTTTGCCGCTGATCCCAAAGCCTACTTTGACCACGGTCAGAATGGCGAGGCCCCGGGCATGGCGCAAAACGCGTGCGGGAATTCCCTTTTCCGGCATTCTCCGAAAGTCTCGCAGAATGGCGGCGGATTGATTAACTACCTCTTGTTCGGTCGCCGCGCGTGCCGTCGCGACTGAAAGGATGCAGGCAAGGAAAAGGACAGAGAATGTTTTCATGGATATGAGTATTTCGCCGCACTCGACCGGCGCGGACGTATTTGAATCAGAAGGGGAATCGTTAGGCTAATCTCGATGGACAATCTCATCGATCGCTCGAGCGACGAGCATTTCATGCGCGAAGCGTTGCGGCTGGCGGCCAAGGCTTTTGCGAACGAAGAGGTGCCGGTCGGCGCCGTGGTGGTGCGGGAAGGAATGATCATCGGACGCGCGCACAATCAAGTGGAGCTGCTCAAGGACGCCACGGCTCACGCCGAAATGCTCGCGATTACCCAGGCGGAAGCGGCCGTGGGGGACTGGCGATTGAATGAGTGCGATCTCTATGTGACGAAAGAGCCGTGTCCCATGTGTGCCGGCGCCCTGGTGCATGTGCGGATGCGCCGCGTGGTCTTCGGCTGCCCGGACGAACGAGGCGGCGCGGCGGGAGGTGTCGTGAATTTGTTGCAATTCCCATCGCTCAATCACCGATGTGAAATTACCCCGGGCATTCTTCAGGCGGAATGCGCCAGCCTCCTCCAGACATTCTTCCAGGCCAGACGTCGAGCCAACGGACCGACCGCGTGATTCGATGACGCCGCCCGATTCGCTGGAAACGGCCAGACTAATTCTGCGCAAGCCCTGCCTGGAGGATGCGCCTCTGATCTTCAACGCTTACGGCCGGGACGCGGAGGTGACCCGGTACCTGATGTGGCGACCGCATCAGAGCGTCGAGGATGCGCAGGAGGCAGTGCAACGGTTCCTGGCCGGCTGGAACTCGGGGACGCGGTTCTGTTGGATGATGATTGCCCGCGACACCAACGAACTCGTCGGTTCGATCGCGGCCCGGAATGACGAAAATGGAGTAAACCTCGGATATCTTCTGGCGCGTGCGCATTGGGACCGTGGCTTGATGGCCGAGGCGATTTGGGCCGTAACGCAATGGGCCTTGGGCGATCCAACTGTTTTCCGGGTCTGGGCTGTCTGCGATGTCGAAAATCGGGCCTCGGCGCGCCTTCTCGAGAAAACGGGCTTTGTGCGTGAAGGCGTCCTCAAGAAATTTTCTCTTCACCCAAACATTTCCGCGATTCCCCGGGACTGTTATTGCTACGCTCAAACACGCGAGGGCTGACGCGATCTCATCGCCTTTTTTTGCGCTCGCTCTCGGAAGCCAGCCGTGATCTATTTTGTGAACCAGCGTTTTCCAAAATGATTATGTCGCCAAATACATTTCGTCGCGTTCTCATCGTCTCGTTGCTTGCCTTGTCCGCCGCCGGCGCCCGGGCTTCGGACGATCCGTGGTTTCATGAAAGGGATCCACTCTGTCCGAGAGACCAATGGGGGCCCTTCCACCAAAGCCCGACTCCTTTGTATTCGACCGATTTCGCTCCCCGCTTCAGCAATCGTTATGCGTATTATCTGATGTCGCGCCGCGAATTGCTGGCCGATCCGGCGTATGTCGCCGCGCTCCAAGTCTGTCTGCGTAACCGGGGATACTATTGTGGCCCGATTGATGGAATCAATTCCGACGCGGTCAGTGAGGCGATCGCGCGTTTGCAGAAAAACCACACCCAACGGGTGACTGGCACTCTGACCGTCGCGGTGCGCCGGGCCTTACATCTACCGTAGCCATCGATCCCACCGCGAGCGGGGTGAATCGGGGGGTGGCTGCCTCGCAAGGATTCGAACCTTGACAAAGAGATCCAGAATCTCTGGTGCTACCGTTACACTACGAGGCAAGCGGGCGGCGGGGCCAAAGCTAAGACCGTCTTTGGCTGCGCGGCAAGTGGTGGCTGCACGATAAACTATCGTTTGGGCCGCCCGCTCAACCAGATTTCGGCGCCTTCCCGCGCCGCTTCCACCTCAAGTTTGCGACCGCTTTCCACCACCAGGAAGCGCGCGCGTTCCAACATTTCCTCGATCTTGTGATCGTCGTGCGCGGGATCGTGATGAAATAAGAACAGCTTTTTGGCCCGGGCTTCCAGCGCGAGCGAGACCACCCGGCTCAAGGCGCCGTGTCCCCAGCCAATGTGCTCCTGGTACTTCTCGTCGGTATATTGAGCGTCGAGAATCAGGACGTCCGTATCCTTCAAAAACTCGACCAGCTTAGATCGCTGGACGGCCGCCTGCGCGCGTGCTCGATGCGGGTGGGTCCCATCCCGCGCGGCCAATTTCAACTTCAATGGTTCGAACGGCTCATTATCCGGCAAAAAGGCGATGGAGCCTTCCCGTGTAAAAAGACGGTAGCCCACGCAGACGCCTGGGTGATTCAAAAATCTCGAACGCACCCGAGTTTTGCCGATGGAGAATTCCATTTTTTTGAGCTCCTGGATCTTCATCGTCCCCGGCAGGTCCTTCCAACTCACCGGAAAAAAAGGAACCTCCATCTGGGCCGCGAGAATGGTCGCGAGACCAGCGCGCGCGCCTTCATATCCCAGGACGCGGATCGTGTTCTTGGCTTTGTACGCCGGCAGGAAGAACGGGAGCCCCTGAATGTGGTCCCAGTGCGTGTGAGTCAGGAGCAAAGTTAGATTGATCGGGGCCGACTTGAATTCTGCCTCCAGCGCGAGCCCCAGCTCGCGAATTCCGGAACCCGCGTCGAGGATGATAATGTCGCCGTTGGTGCGAACTTCCACGCACGTCGTATTTCCTCCGTACCCAATCGTCGAAGGGCCGGGGACCGGAATCGAACCGCGCACGCCCCAGAATTTTATTCGGGTCGATGGCGGAGAAAACTTGAGGGCGCGCGACTGGCGCGGGGTCAGCTTGGGCCGCGGCCGGCGCGGGCGTTTTATGACCGCGGCGATTTTTTCCCACTTCAGCGGCTTGACGAAATACTCGTCTCCGCCCGCTTCCAAAACAGCCGCCCGCTCAATGTCGTAGATGCGGCCGGCTACAATGATGATCCTGGGCAAATCAAGTTTTTCCCGGATCGCCCGGCAGACCTGAAGGCCGCTGATTCTTGGCAGCAGCAAGTCGCAAACAATTACGTTGGGCCGTTCCGAGAAGGCGAGATCGATCCCGGCCGCGCCATCTTCCGCTTCGATCGTTTCCCAGCCATGGCGCGCAAAAAGGCGTGCGATGCGTTTTCGGCTTTCCGCGTCGCTTTCAATGAGCAGGACCGTCGGCATGGGAACTTAGCGCGGGATTCTGTCAGGCGACTTCCCGGAAACCAAGAGTTTTTGACGATGGTCTAAAGGAGGCTGGAACCGAACGCCCCCGGCTTCCCTCGCTTCCAGCGCAGTTCGGGATTGAGATTGATCTCATCGGCCCGGACTTCGAATCCGACCGCCCGGAGCAAATACGTGACGCCCTCGCGGCTTTCCATGGTTTCTTTCAGGCTGCGGGCGAAGAGTTCGATGTATTCCTTGTACGATTCGAGCGCGAGTTTTCCTTCGGAAAAGTGCTCGGCCAGCGCTTCGTCGTGGTAGTCGATCAGCTCGATCAAGGCGCGGCGCAGCTTCAAACGCATCTCCGGATCGACGACGACTTTGAAGGGAGTTGCTCCCGGGTCGGGCTTCGCGAGCTCCTTTTTCAGAGGCGTTTGCTCCGCGGAAACCAGCTGATAATCGCGTTTTTCTTCCATGTTCGCTCCGACCGGATTCCGCCTCGGGGAAAGTGGAAAGGGGTGTGGTTCAGTAGTCGATTGACCCGACTGCTCTGTCAAACCAGAATCGCGCGATGGGGCCGGCTCCCGCAGAGCTGATAACGCTTTAGAAGAAAATCGGGATGATCAGGATCGCGACGATGTTCACGACCTTGATCATTGGATTGATCGCCGGGCCGGCCGTGTCCTTGTAGGGATCGCCGACGGTGTCGCCAGTAATCGAGGCGGCGTGGGCGAATGAGCCTTTGCCGCCGAGATTGCCTTCCTCGATATACTTTTTCGCGTTGTCCCAGGCGCCGCCGCTCGAGGTCATCGCAATCGCGACGAACAGGCCGGTGACGATCGTGCCGACCAGCATTCCGCCCAGGACGACAGGCCCGAGCGGTTTGATCATCGCCACCGCGAGCACAAACACGACGGGCAAGAGCGCGGGCACGATCATTTCCCGCAGCGCCGCCTTGGTCACAATATCGACGCAGGTGCCGTATTCGGGCACGTCTTCGCCCCGCAGGATTCCGGGCTTGGCCGTGAGCTGCCGGCGCACTTCCCGCACGACCGCGCCGGCGGCCTTGCCGACCGCATCCATACTAAAGGCCGTGAAAACAAACGGTAGCAGTCCGCCGATGAACAGCCCAATGATGACCTTCGGGTCGTTCAGCGAGAAATCGAACGAGTAAGCGCGCCCAGTCGCGATAAAGTGAGCCTTTAGTTCCTCGACGTAGGACCCGAATAGGACCAGCGCGGCCAACCCCGCCGAAGCGATAGCATAACCCTTGGTGACCGCCTTCATGGTATTGCCGACCGCGTCGAGCTCATCGGTGACGCCTCGGATTTCCTTTGGCAGATCACTCATGACGGCAATCCCGCCGGCATTGTCGGTAATCGGACCGAACGCATCGAGCGAGATGATGATTCCCGCCATCGAAAGCATGCTCATCACCGCGATAGCGATTCCATAGAGGCCGGCGAAGTAGAAGCTGAGCAGAATCGCGAGGCCGATAAACACAACAGGCAAGGCCGTGGCGTGCTGGCCGATGGCGAGCCCGGCAATGATATTGGTGGCGTGGCCGGTCTCGGAAGCCTTCGCAATTTTTCGAACCGGGGCGTAGCTCGTAGAGGTGTAGTAATTCGTGATTATGACGACGACGCCCGTCATGAGCAGGCCGACGAGCGAGGCAAAATAGAGGCTGGTCGCGGTTCGTGCGACGCCGCCGATCATGACCTCGTTGGGAAAGAGCATGTGGGTTGCCGGCCAAAAGAGGATGGCGGAAACGAGCCCGCTCGCGCCCACCGCCCCCATGAGCACCGTGCCCGGTTTGCCGCCGCTGATGTTGACGAAGAGAATGCCGATGATCGCGCCCAGGACAGAGATGCCGCCCAGAACAAACGGATAAACGACGGCCGCGGGATAAGCCGCCATCGTCAATGCCCCGACCAGGATGGCCCCGACCAGGCTGACAGCGTAAGTCTCAAAAACGTCTGCCGCCATGCCGGCGCAATCGCCCACGTTATCGCCCACGTTGTCCGCGATCGTCGCCGGATTCCGCGGATCATCTTCCTCGAGATTGCTTTCGATTTTGCCCACGAGGTCGGCGCCTACGTCAGCGGCCTTGGTGTAAATACCGCCACCGAGCCGGGCGAACACGCTGATCAAGCTCGATCCGAGCGCCAGTCCCACCAAACTTTTGACGGCGAGATCGTGCCCGAGCCAACGCTCGGCCAGCGTGTAAAAGATTCCGACGGAGAGAAGAGCCAGGCCGACCACCAAAAGGCCGGTGACGGCGCCGCCGTTAAATGCGGTGCGCATGGCGGCTGAGCGGGACTGGGTCGCGGCTTGTGTCGTGCGGGTGTTGGCCAGCACGGCGATGCGCATCCCGATGTATCCAGCCGCCAGCGAGCAAAAAGCGCCGATCAGGAACCCGATGGCCGTGGCTTTATCTCGAAAGATGTAAAGAAGGACGAAAATGACCACTGCAATGATGCTGATCGTCCTGACCTGGCGCTTGAGATAGGCCTTCGCGCCTTCTTCAATGGCGCCGGCGATTTGGCGCATTCTCTCATTTCCCGGGGAGAGGCGAATAACGGCCTTAATTAGGAAAAACGCGAAGAGTAGACCCGCGATCGCGCAGACCATCGCGAGAGTCACACCGTATTGAAGAATGTCGAAGGCGAGAAAGGTCATAGTGGCTCCGTTGAAAGTGGGGGACTTTAGTAAGTTTTACCTCGCTGGCAACGGGTAAATAACCCTTGTCGTTACCGTTCCGAGGGCGGCGCGGCAGGGGAGCGTCGGAAAATGCGGACGCTTCACAGAGCGAAGCGCTTATGTGGCGGTTTTACAACTCAAAAACCGCCCGCAAACGTTGCAGGAAGGTCGCGCGATACTCGCGTTCCTTGGTCCCCTGGTCGTGCGGCTGGAGGGCATCCTTGACAATGCCTTCGCTCTCCAGTTTGCGTCTCGCGAGCAATTCGCTGAGCTGCGTCAGGCACTGGGGTGATTCGGTCAGGACCTCGGCCATGGCCTCCTGGCCGATCTCGAGCACTTCGCAGTCGCCGTCCGCGCGAATGGTGGCTGAGCGCGGTTCGCCGGTGAGGAGCGACATCTCGCCGAAACAATCGCCCGACCGCAGCACGCCCACGCGGATGCTCGTGTCGTTTCGGAAGACCGACACGTTCGCGGTGCCTCGCAGCAGGATGAACATCGAACTGCCTTGGCTCCCCTCCTGGATGATGCTCTCGCCCCGTCCGTAGCGATGGATGTGCGCGCTGTGCAGCACGTTGTCCAACTGCGCGTCGTTCAGGCAGTCGAATAGCGGTTCGCCCCGCAGGATGGCCTGGGCTTGGGCGTGCCCTTCCGGAACGCTGCGGTGGCGCCGGCGTTCCACGTGCAGGGTCCGAATTGGAAACGGGATCGTGATGCGTTGGCGTTTGAATTCGTACCAGATATTGGTCCGAATCGCATCGCAGACTTCATTGTAAGCCTGGTGGTTTCCCATCGAGAACTTGATCTCGTAGATGACGGCGGAGTCGGCGAAATCGACCACAAAGACTCTGGTGGGTGGAGCCGGCACGACACCTTCCGCACTCGAGGCCGCGCGATAGAGCGCATCTTTTACCCGATTCGGCGGGATCTCGTAGTCGACCCCCACCCGGATGCGCATTGCGTGGATCTGCGTCGGGTAATGGAGGTTGATGATTGTTCCCCGGGCGATCGCGTAGTTCGGGATGTCGAGGTAAATGGCGTCGTTCGTCCGCAGCCTCGTGGAGCGCCAGTTGATCTCCATCACTTCGGCGAACTTGTCCTGGATGTGGAGCCAATCCCCGACCTTGTAGGGCTTGCTGATTTGGAGCGCGATTCCGGCGATGATCCCGCCGAAAAGGTCCTGCATCGCGAACCCAAGAACGATGACGGCAACGCCGGAGGTGGCGAGCAGGCCCTTGAGCTGGGTTTCGGCGTGGTAGACGCTCAGGACCAGCAGCATCGCGATCAGGTAAACGAACATCGCGACCACCTGCCGCATGAAATGCGGAATCGGCGTGTGGCGTTTCTTCTCGAAATAGGCGTCCCAGAGAGAGCGATCGAGTAAGGCGAGGATGAAGCCGGTGCTCAACAGAATGGCGGCGGCGTCCACATGTTTGCGCCATTCGACGTGGAGACCGTAAAACCAAGTGGCGGCGTAAAACGCCAGCGTGAGGCAAAACAGTTTGAAGAGCAGGCCGAGCCGCACGCCCGCGCGGTGCTTTAACCACCTCCCGATCGTCAGTGCCGCGAAAAAAGTCCCGACGAAGATAATGACCGTGACCGGGGCCTTATATTCCTGGAGCAAAGTGGTGAACATCAGCTGCCGCAGAGTATCAGCCTTGGGGCGACGGGGACAAGCATCCTCGCTCGACCAGCCCAGCTAGAGCCGCGGTGGCGAAATAATGAGCCAGGCCCAACCAGCGAGAAAGCAGAGGCCGCCGATCGGCGTAATCGCCCCGAGCCAGCGCACGTTCGTCAGGGCGAGCGCGTAAAGACTGCCGCTGAAGAAGACAATCCCTCCGGCGATCAGGAAATACGCGGCCCGATTTCCGGCGCCGTGCAGCGCCAGGACGACGAGCGCCAGCGCGTGCAGAAAATGATACAGGACCGCCTTGTTCCAGACATCGAGCATTCCGTTGCTTTGCAGCGTGGCCTTCAGGGCATGAGCCCCAAATGCGCCGAGACCGACGGCGAGCAAACAAAGGGCGGCAGCGATTCTGAAAAGCGGGACAGACATGGCCTTAATCGATCAGTGGATTCATTTTCCGCCAAAAAATTTGCGGAACGATTGGAAAATTTTGTTCGGGAGCGTTGCGGCTTTCTGTCCCGTATCCTGCAACTTTTGCGCGAACTGCGTCTGGGTGCCGCCATGAATTTCGCAAACCACATCGGGGATATGACCCTCGGGCAGGGTGATCTCGTAGGCTGTCCCGGCGGCGTTGCAGCCCGTAGTGGCGAGATGGTTCGAGATGGTGCAAACGGTCGCGCGGGTCATTGGAATCGTCGATTGCAACGGACTCGCCGGATACCGTTGCGCTGCTTTCGTCATCACCTGAGTCCAGACCGGCAACGCCAGCGCCGCACCATAGCCATGCGGAACGATCGTGACCGGCTGATCGAAACCGACCCAAACACCGCAAGTCAGCGCGCTCGTGTAGCCGACGAACCACGCATCCTTGTAATCGTTCGTCGTTCCGGTTTTCCCGGCGGCCGGGAGCTTGAAGCCCAAAGACTTCGCGCTCGCCGCGGTGCCGGTCGTGAGCACTTGCTCCATGAGTTCGGAGGTCATCCAGGCCGAACCGGGATCAAGCGCGGGGATGGTCACGTGGGCAGCGCGGTAGATCGGGTTGTGATCCTGATCGTCGATCCGCTCAATGATGTAAGACTGCTTCCGGACTCCGGCGTTTGGAAAAACGCTGTAGGCGGCGGTGAGATCTTTTAAATTCGTCTCGAAGGAACCGATAAAGATCGCCGGTCCGCGCGGAATGTTTTCTCCCAGGCCGAGCGTCGTCGCGACCTTCTGCACGTCGTCGATTCCCGCGATTTCGCCCACCCGCACGCTCATCGTGTTGCGGGAGTGAATCAGTCCGTAGGAAACGGGTTGAATGCCGCCGTAGGTGCCGTCCGAATTCCCGGGTGTCCAATTTCCCGCGCCCTGAATCTCCCCTGGTGTAATCGGGCCATCGCTGATCGCGGCGCCGGGCAGGAGACCATGGGTAAAGGCGACGGCATAGACAAACGGCTTGAAGGAGGAACCGACCTGCCGGTTGGCCGGCGACAGGGCGCGATTGAATTTGCTCTGCGCGTAATCGCGCCCGCCGACCAGCGCCCGGATGCCGCCGCTCGTGTTGTCGATCGCCACGAGCGCCCCTTCCAGATACGGCATCGAGGAATCCTCGCCATCCTCCGGCGGCCGATAACTCGCTTTCGTCGGATGACGGAAGTTGGATTGGCGTTCGATCTTGCTCAACTGCGTTTCGAGCGCCTGCGTGGCCGAGACCTGCATGGCGGGATCGAGCGTCGTGTAAATATAAAGTCCGCCGTTATCGATTTGATCGGGCGTGAGGAGCAGATTCAAATCACGCTGGACCGCGTCCATGGCGTAGTTCTCCTGGATTTGGGCCAGCCGCTTTGGGTTCGACGTGACTTTGGCCTGCTTCGCCTGCTCGGCCTGTGTCGCGCTGATTTTTTTGAGGCCGAGCATCCGATCGAGGACCGCGTTCCGTTGCAAGGCCGCGCCTTCCGGGTTCTTAAGCGGAGAAAACCGGTTCGGACTGCGAATCAGACCGGCCAGGATGGCTGCTTCCGAAAGATTCAGTTTCGAGGCGTTTTTCCCAAAGTAGGCCAGCGAGGCGGTCTCCACGCCGTAACAACCGGAGCCGAAATAGATCCGGTTTACGTACGCTTCAAGGATCTGCTGCTTGGTGAAATCATGTTCGATCCGCAACGAGACCATCGCCTCGAGGAGTTTGCGGCTGAGATTCCGGCCGCCGAGCGGGAGGCTGTTGCGGGCCAGCTGTTGGGTAATGCTGCTGGCGCCCTCCTTGGCCGATCCGGCCATGATGTCCTTTACGAGGGCGCGGGCGATGCCGCGCCAATCGATGCCGCCATGTTCGAAAAACCGCGTGTCTTCGCGCGCGAGGAGCGCATCGATAAAAAAGGGAGAAACCTCATTCAAGTCTACCTTCAGCCGGTTCGCGCCGGCCAGGCGGCTGTAGATTTTCCCGTCGACGTCGAAGACGGTGTTGCGCTCGGGCATTTGGTCGACGGCTTTCAGGTCGAACGACTGCGCCCAAACGGCGTAGAACATGAGAATGCTGAGAACGGCCGCGACCGGCAACGCGGCCAGGGCCAGCTTCCAACCAATGCGAAACTTGCGTCCGCGACGCGAGTTGCCGCTCTTTTTCGATGAAGATGCGCGCGCGAAAAGCTTCATTGGTTCGTTAAAGCTTCAACGCTTTAACGCTGCAACGCTTCAACCTCGTTAAAGGCGCATCTGCACCGCGCTGTCGGGCTGCTCAGTCGCGCAGGGCGCGTTGAGCGGCACACCGGCATCGGCGGCGTTCGGCTGGACGAGCTTGTTCCCGATGAGGTATTCCTCGACTTCCTCGCCGCTTATGTCGGCGAGCATTTTGTCGTTGATCTCGACGCAGGGCGAGAGCGGTTGTCCACTCTTGGTTTCCATTTCCCAGCGGAACGCCGGGTTCTGGATGATGTCCTTCTCGGTGTATTGGAGATTGTATTTGGCGAGCACGGCGCGGACGCCGGCGCTCCAGCCGCAGGTTGTTTTCAGGTAGGCAGTAATCTTGGGCGTGTCCATGTCGCGGAAGGTAGCATGCCGGGGCGCCAAAATCCATCCCACGCCCGGTATTGCGCAACGGCGCGGCCCGGTGCACGAATACCCATGAGCTTCACTTTGCAAATCGGCGACCGCGCGCCGGAGTTTCAATTGCCGGCCACGGATGGGAAAACCTATGCGCTCTCGGATTTTGCCCGGGACGAGGTCCTGGTGGTCTTCTTTACCTGCAATCACTGTCCCTACGTCACGGGGTCCGACGAGGCGACGCGTCGAACCGCCGAAAAATTTGGCGGCCGCGGGGTGCGATTTGTCGCGATCAATTCGAACAGCCGCCATACCTATTCCGAGGATGACTTTCCGCACATGGTGGAGCGGATGCGCGAGCACAAGTTTCCCTGGGTTTATTTGCATGATGAAACTCAGGAGGTGGCGCGCGCCTACGGTGCGTTGCGCACGCCGCACTTTTATGTTTTCGATCGCGCCCGGCGCCTGATCTACACCGGTCGGGCCCTCGACAATCCCCGGCAAGCCGAGAAGGCGAAGACGAACGACCTGGAGCGCGTGCTCGAGGAACATCTGGCGGGGAAACCGGTGTCCGTTCCGGTCACCAATCCAATCGGTTGCAACGTAAAATGGGAAGGACGAGACGCGCACTGGATGCCGGCGGAAGCCTGCGATCTCGTGTGACGGTCCGCTGCCCGGCTAGGAAGAGGCGCGTTTCGACTTTTGCAGAAGTATCCGCCGCTTCCGGCGGAGCCGAGTGACGCGGCTTTTCGCGGCCTCCGGGGTCGGCTGCAACGAAGGGTTCGGTTTTAGCCGGGTGGGATGTTGTTGGATCCGCGCCAAACGGGCATCCAGGGCAGCGCGGGCTTTGTCGTCACTAGGTTCGTCCATGATTGATGTGCAGAAATGGATCGCGTCTCCAATTCCAAATGGATGTCGAAAATCCGATTGGCTTGCGTTTCTCTACACTCGCTTCCCCGCTTCTGATGCCCCGATGAGCTTCTCCAGCCGCTGTTGTCGGGTCTCCTCTTTCTTCGCGCTGATTATCCACCACGTCATGAGCTTGCGATAACCCGCGGGCTGCTTCTGAAAGAAAGCCCACGCTTTGGGGCGCGATCGGAATCGCTTCTCGGCGGCCGCTCCCAACACAGCTGACTTCCGATTCTCGTACGCATAAATCCCTGATTTCTCTTCCTTGCGCAGCTCAAATGCCTTCACACCCGCAGGCCGCATGCGACCGAGCCTGGTCAGCTCTTGGACGCGACCGATATTCACCGCACTCCAGTTGCTCGTCGCCTTGCGCGGCGTGAACCGGATCTTGTAGCTCTCCGCGTCGATCGTTTTCCGCAGCCCGTCGATCCAGCCCACGCAAAGAGCTTCATCCACGGACTCCGGCCAGGTGATACTCGGCCGGCCCGAATCTTTCTTGTAAAAACCAACCCACAATTCGGGCGCGCTTTCGTGATGAGCCTGCAGCCATTTCCGAAAATCCTCGGGCTTGGCGAAGAAGCGAATCTCGCTTGGCAAGGGGTTAGCGATTCCTCGGCTTCAGCAACGGAAAGAGAATGACGTCACGAATGGATTCGGCGCCGGTGAGCAGCATGGTGAGACGATCGATTCCAACCCCAAAGCCTCCGGCCGGCGGCATGCCGTGTTCCAGCGCGAGCAAAAATTCTTCATCGATCTTCTGCGTCTCTTCGCCGGCCTGTTCCAGCAACCGCTGCCGTTGCACTGTCGGGTCGTTTAACTCGGAGTAACCCGGGGAAATTTCCTGGCCGTTGATGATCAGCTCGTAAACGTCCACGAGCGAGTCGTCTTCCGCGTTTTGCTTGGCGAGCGGAACCAATTCCTTCGGACAATGCGTCACGAAAAGCGGATCGAATGTTTTCTCTTCGACCAGCTTCTCGAAAATCTGCTGGGTGACTTCGTAATCCGCCATCCGCGGATTGATCTCGACACCGAGTTCGGCGCAGCGCTCCCGGCGTTTTTCGCTCGTGTAGTTGAACCATTCGGGATCGAGCTCGCGGATCAGGTCGCGATAACGCGCGCGCCGCCATGGGCGGGTCAGGTTGAGCGTGCGGGTCACATTTCCTTCGGCGTCCTTGTGCTCGACTCGGAGGGACGAGCTTCCGCTCGTCCCACTTGTCGGACTTGCCGCGGCGAGTCCCTCCAGGGTTTGCGCCAGGTGACAAATCATTTCCTCGACCAGATCCGCTATCTTCTCGAAATCGGCGTAGGCCCAATAGGCCTCCAGCATGGTGAACTCCGGATTGTGTTTTCTCGAGATTCCTTCGTTCCGGAAATTCCGATTCAACTCGAAGACCTTGTTAAAGCCGCCGACCAGCAGCCGTTTGAGATAAAGCTCGGGGGCGATGCGGAGATAAAGCTCGAGGCCGAGCGCTTTGTGATGGGTGCGAAACGGTTCCGCCGCGGCGCCGCCCGCCACCGCTTGTAACATCGGCGTCTCCACTTCGAGAAAACCGCGCCTCTCCATAAAATTGCGGATCTCGCGCACAATCGTGATCCGCTTTTCGAAAACGGCCCGGGACTGCTCGTTCGTGACCAGATCGAGATAGCGCTGGCGATACCGGGTCTCGACGTCCTGCAGTCCGTGCCATTTCTCCGGCAAGGGGCGAAGCGACTTCCCGAGAATTTCGAGGGTATGGACCTTCAGTGTCGGTTCACCGGTCTTGGTCAGGAAACAAGTTCCTTCGACGCCGATGAAATCCCCGAGATCGACCAGTTTGAAGAGATCAATGACTTCAGCGCCCACTTCTTTCGCATGGATGTAAACCTGAATCCGGCCGGTGGAATCGCGCAGGTCGACGAAATGACTCTTCCCCATGTCGCGATGCGCGGTGATGCGGCCGGCGGCGCGGAGAGTCGTGCCGTCGGAGAATTTCGCGCCAACCTCGGCGATGGTGCCCGACGTTTCGTAGGCGCGGCCGAAGGGGTTCACGCCGCGCGCCTGGAGCGCTTCCAGTTTTTCGCGCCGTTGGGCCATGAGACTATTTTCGTCATCCATCTTCGGGCTGCGACTCTAAGGGATTTCGCACAAAGGTCACGAAGGATCACAACGGATGAGTGATCTCGAATCCGGACAGCGGTATTTCCGGACCCTCTTTGTAACGATTGTGCCCTTTGGGTGAGCGTTCGGGGAATATTCGGTTGCAATAAAAACCGGGGTGATGAGATAGTGCCGCTCGCGTCAGCCTCAACCCTCTGGGGACCGCGACCTTCCTCATGTCTGTCGATCTGCCGCAAACCAGCTCAAAAATTGACGGACCCCTCGTCAAACAATTCTCGATTTTTCTCCCGAACAAAGTGGGCGCGATGCTCGACGTGGTAAAACTGCTGCATGCGCAAAGCACTCATGTCGTCGCGCTCAGCATCGCGGAATCGACCGACTCCGCGATTGCCCGGATCGTGGTGAGCGACCCGGAACGGGTGGAGGAACTGTTTCGCCAGCACAATGTGCCGTTTGGGGTTTGCGCCATGGTGGTGGTGGAGTTGCGCGAAGTGGCGACCGAGCTGGCCAAACTGCTGGCGGCGCTGCTCATGGCGGAAGTGAACGTCCATTTCACCTATCCGTTGCTGACGCATCCGCGCGGGTTCGCGGCCCTGGCCTTGCACGTGGACGACACCGATTGCGCCTCTTCCGTGCTGCTGGGGGAAGGATTCCGACTTCTCAGCCAGGCCGATATTTCCCGGTAAGGTTTTCGTAATCGTCCTCGTGCTCCTGCTCGTGCTCGATTTCCCGGCGATCACGATCACGATCACGAGCACTAGCACGAGGGGTCGCCGGGCGAATAAAGCGAGGCTCCCCGATTTGACAGCTTTGCGGGCTGTCGTGTACAGAGCATAATTGTCAGACATGGAAGCGGCCAATCTCACTCCCACACCGCCAGATAAGATCTTCACGATCGCACTGGGCGTCGTGGCCATTTTTGCCGCGGCGGAGATTGCGGCCACCGCCGTTTTTTACATCAACCGCGCCCGGACCGAATACATTGCGGCCCACCCGAAGGCGATCGCTCCGCCCGTCGAGGCGCCGAAGGCCACCGTCGCCCCCGTCGAGGAGAGCACGCCGGCCCCCGTCACGAACGTCCAATCGCCTCCCAGCGCGACGGTGCTTTCCGCGGCGGAGCGGCTGCTGAAGGAAGCGACCGAACTTCGCGAGAAAGGGGATACGACCAACGCTCTGGCCCGCCTCCAGGAAGCCGCGCAGAGCGATCCCAAGAACGCAAATGTGCTCGCGCAGATGGCGATGATTTACGAGTCGATCCAGCTCTTCGAACGATCGAATGAAACCTGGCGCAAGATCCAGGAAATCGGCCCTTCCGCCGGCGCGATGTACGAGCTGGCCGAGATGAAATTGAAGAACGGTGTCACGGCCCCTCCCACCACCGCGACCGGCCCCGGCCTGACGGGCGTTTCACCGCTCGACGCCGGCACGACCCGCAGTGATGCCGATGGAATCCCCGACGGCTCGACCTTTGGCATCACCGAGGTCACCGCGACCGACACGCCCGACGTGGATGCGGAAACGAACATGAAGTTGAAGATCGCCGTCAAGTCGCGTCCGAACACGGCGATCGATCACACCAAAGTGAAGATCCAGGTCTTCTTTTACGACACCGTGGATAACAAGGAAGTGGTCCTGACCGATGCGGACGTCAGTTACGAATGGCTTACCCCCCATCACGATTGGAAGGATACGAATCCGGAGGTCCTGGCCGTGACCTATCTGCGGCAGAAAAACAAACCGGTTTCGGCCGATGCCGCCTTGTCGGCGGCGGCGGCGAATGTCACCCCTCCCGGCGGCAAGAAAAAAACCGCCCCGAAGAAAGGGCCGGCGGAGGAGCTGCCGGGTGAAGGCGGTCACCGGAAGTATCTCGGTTACATTGTGCGAATTTATTACAACGACCAATTACAGGCCGTCCGGGCCGACCCGACGAAGCTGCTGAATCTTTTCCCGCCGCCGTTTACCGCTCCTCAGTGATGCAAATCCTCATCGTCCACGACGACGCTGAGGTCGGGGAGCAGTTGATGAGGATGGTGACGGATTACACCGCCCATCCCTGCGACCTGGTCGAAAGCGACGCGGCTGCGCTTCGCTGGGCCCGCGAACATGCGCGCTGCCGGCTTTTGCTCGCGCAACTGGAAGGTCCGGCGGTCGATGGTCTCGCGCTGGGTGGCTCGCTCGGTGAGATTTTCCCCGGGCTACAAACGCTCTTCTTTCCGGCCTACCCCGCCGCGGAACAACGAATCGAGATTGCGAACACCAAAGTATTTCCCGAACCGATCGACGGCGAGCGCTTGCTGCATGCGATCGAATCCGCGGCGGCGGCGGGCTCCAGCGCACCTGACCTGTTTCACGTCCTGGACGTCCTCCAAATGTTTTGCCTGAGCGGACGGAGCGGCGCCGTGCAGATCGTCAAGCAAACCTGGAGCGGCATCGTCTACCTGCGCGCTGGGAAAATTGTGCATGCCGAAGGCGCGACCACCCGCGGGACCGAAGCGTTGCGTGAGATTGCGGCGTGGGACCTGGTTGAGTTCGCCTACGATCCGACCATCGGTGCGCCCGAGACGATCTCGCTCCCATGGGACGAGGCTCTGGCTCACGCGGCCGTTCCCGAGAATGAGGAGAAACCGGCCGCGGACGAGCCCGCACCGTTCAAGGAGCCGGAGGATGCCGGAGGCGCGTTCACGCAGAAGAAGCGTGGATTCTTCGGCGCTCTTCGCCGGTCATGAGCACCGTTCTTTCTTCTCCACGGAGAACGGAGATGCTTTATTCTAGCCCCCCAATGAAATCCCTCGTTCCCCTCGTCCTCTTCCCTTTCGTTGCCGCCGCGGCCCACGCGCAAATCCAGGTGGAGTTGAAATTCAAACGGTTGCAATACGTCGCCCACGAACCGGTCATGGCCACCGTCCGGATCACAAATCTCGCGGGCCGCGACGTCGATCTCCGCGATGAAAAAGGCCAGCACTGGTTCGGTTTTGAGGTCAACGCGGGCGAAGGCCGTCTCCTCGCGCCCCTCCGGCAGACCGCCCCCGAGCCGGCCCTCCATGTCGAAGCGGGCCAGACCGTCACCCGGAAAATTAATCTAACGCCCCTTTTTCCCGTGCACGACCTGGGCGCCTATCATGTGCGCGCTAATGTCTATTTCGCCGATTTGAATCAGTTTTTCTATTCGCAGACGAAAGTCTTCCAGGTGGCGGACGCCCGGCCGATCTGGCAAAAAACGGTCGGCATCCCGGATGGAATGCCGGGTGCGGGCGAAATGCGGACCTATTCGCTGCTCTCCAATCGCTTCCCGGACCACACCTCGCTCTACGTGCGGGTGGAGAACAAAAGCAGCGGCCTCGTCCATACGACGTACTCGTTAGGCCGCGTTATTGCCTACGATGAACCGCAGGCGGAGGTCGATCGCGCCAATCAATTGCATGTTCTTCATTGCGCCGCGCCCAGAACTTGGGCTTATTCCCACATTGGCTTGAACGGAGAACTTCTGACGCACTCAACTTTCATGGAAACAAAAACGCGTCCGCGTTTGCGGCGCACTGCGGATGGCACGGTCGCGGTGAACGGCGGAAGGCTCGACTTGCCGGTCGCGCAATCTCCGCGGAACCCCGCCCCGAAATTGTCGGCTCGGCCGCCAAGCCATCCCGCTGAGGATTAAGAATTGCTAACTGCCCTTTCCATGAGCCTTCACCGTCTTATTTCCGCTGTCGCCGTTGCGAGTTCCCTGGTGCTCGCCTCGCTGGCTTCCGGTCAGTCCACGGTGGTGATCGATGCCGGCCATGGCGGCTTCGATCGTGGCGGCGTGCCCGGCCAGCGAATCTCCGAGAAAGACAAGACCCTCGACGTCGCGCTGAAGCTGCGCCGCATCCTCCAGGCTGGCGGCACCCGGGTGATCATGACGCGGGACCGCGATGTGTTCATTCCCCTGGGAACGCGCACCGCGATCGCGAATTCGTATCGCAACGCGGTTTTCGTTTCGATCCATTTCAATTGTTCCACGCGCGCGGGCGCCAACGGCATCGAAACCTATTACTACCGGAGCGATAGCTCCGGCCTCGCGGCCAGCATCCACCGAAACGTCATCGCGGGTGCGCCGACCGAGAACCGGGGAATTCGCCGGCGCGGGTTCTTCGTTTTGCGCCGGACGGCGATTCCGTCCGTGCTCGTCGAGTGCGGTTTCCTGACCAACCCCACCGAAGGCCGGCTCGCTCAGACCGACAGCTACCGGCAAAAGCTGGCCGAACAAATTGCGCGGGGAATTCGGCGCCAGCCGCCGCCGTTCAATCGTCCACTCACCTCCTCTCTCGCTAAAGCCGGCATGGGGCCGAACGGTGATTTCGTGCATCCGTCAGCGGTGGCCGAACGTTCCAGCCGGAAGTCCAGGCGCAGCAAGTCAAAGACGACTCACCACACGTCGAGCCGGAAAAAGAAAAAAAGCAGCAGCAACGACGACGCCCCGAGGAAAAAGAAGACCCGAAAGAAGAAGTCGGAGGATTGATTGGACTCGCCGGTCGTGAGCGCGGCGGAGATGCGGGCGGCGGAAGAAGCCGCCTTCGAGCGCGGGATCGAAGTCGAGGCGTTGATGGATGAGGCCGGCGCGGGAGTGGCGCGAGCGGTCCGGCAATTTTTCCCTGAAGCGGGCGAGTGCCTGGTTTATGCCGGAAAAGGCCATAATGGCGGCGACGCGCTCGTCGCGGCCGAGTGTTTGCAGCGCGAGGGATGGAAGATTGACGTTCGCCTCCCATTTCCCGAAGCCGATTGCAGCGAATTGACCCGCAAGAAACTGGCGGCGTTGCGGGACGGTGAACCTGTAGTGGCAGCCGTGCCGGCTGCACCGGGAGCGCGCGACACGCACGCCTCTACAGCCCCTCCTGGCCGCACCATCATCCTCGACGGGCTCCTCGGCGTCGGGAACAAGTCGCTTCTGCGCGAGCCGATCCGCGCTACCACCCGGGAGCTCAATCGCGTCCGCCTTGAGCGCCGGGCTTTTGTCTTCGCGGTCGATCTTCCGACCGGCTTTAACAGCGACACCGGCGAAGTCGATCCCGATTCGGTGGTGGCCGATTTCACCGTTACGATCGGTTTCGCCAAGCATGCGCTGATTGCCGACGCCGCCATAGATTTCACCGGTCGCCTCATCGTTGTGCCGCTGCCCGATCTCGAGGCGGGAGGCGCGCGCAACGAAATCATGGCCACGACTCAGGGTCTCGTTGGACTCGTCCCGCGTCGGAAATTTGGCGCGTATAAGAATCAGTGCGGACGCATCGGCGTCGTGGCGGGTTCGAAAGGTTTTATCGGCGCCGCGCTCCTGACCTGCGAGGGCGCTTTGCGTTCCGGTGCCGGGCTCGTTGAGCTTTTTGTGCCCGAGGATATCTATGACATCGCCGCCGGCGCGGCCCGGCCGGAAGTGATGGTGAAGCCGACGCGCGCCTATAAGGATCTGCCGAATGAGAAAATCGACGTCTGGGCGGTCGGACCGGGCCTGGGAAATGCGCACGGTGCGCGAATCCGCGACCTCATTGCCCGCGTTGAGCAGCCCATGGTGGTCGATGCGGATGGGCTCAACGTTTTGGCGGAAGAAATTGAGGTGCTGAACCGTTGCCGCGGTCCGCGGCTCCTCACACCGCACCCCGGCGAGATGGAGCGGCTCGTCGCCCCCGGGAAGATGGCGCGGGCCGGGCTGGCGCGCAGTTTTTGCGAGCATTTTCCGGTCACGCTCCTGCTCAAAGGCAGCCGCACGGTGGTCGCGCAACGCGACCAGCCGTTGAGCTTCAACAGCACCGGCCATCCCGGGATGGCCACGGGTGGAATGGGCGACGTGCTGACCGGCGTCTGCGCGGGTCTGATCGGGCAGGGGATGTCCCTTTACGATGCGGCGCGCGTCGGCACCTGGCTCTGCGGCCGTTCCGCCGAGATCGCTATTTTCCAGCGCGGCGCAACCGAACAAACGCTCCTGCCCAGCGACGTCCTGAACAATCTTGGCCGCGCGTTTACTGAGTTGGAGGTCGGATCGACGTTATAGCCGCCTCTCGGTAAGACCGTCTCACATGCACGACTCCGATAAGCTTTTTTACGCCTACGCTGTCGGTGCAGCCGTCACCATCGTTGTCGGATTTTGGCTAAGCTACCGAAGCAAGATTGAAACGCCGGTCTTCCTCACGATCCTGACAAGCCACGAATTTTTCATACTGATGTTCGCGGTATTCTGGCCAATTCTTGGTCCTGCCGTTTTACTCGAGATTATCCTTCGCGGATGGGTCAGGCGGCACGCACGGAAGAAGGCTCTGTTGGCTGAGACGGGCGCTGTCAAAACCGTAGACTCGCGTGAGACCACCATCTGACCAGACTATGCAGCGAACGGCTGGAAGGGCTCCTCACTTCTAATGAAATTCCACCCTCAACCCGCAGCCACGCGCCGTCCCGCCAGCCGTCGCTGATCTTATTCTCGTTAGATCGATGCGCGTTCCGAGATTTCGATATGTCATTCTCCTCGCGATTATTCTCGGCGGAGTTTTGCCGTTGCTTGTCATGGTCTGTCTCTGGCTGCACATCTTTAGTTTTCCGGGAGAGCGTCTGGTTTGCTTCTGGCCTAGCTCTATCCTGCTGATGGCCATGAATCCGGCCGACAAGGCTCAGGCTTTCAGCGTGCTCGGCGTGAGTATCGCGATCAATGTCTTGCTGTATCTCGTTGTCTTTACCGTGCTCTGGAGCGTTGCGTGGATCATTCGTCAGTGGCGCACTTCGTTACGTGATGGCACAACGATCTAACCGGGCGATGGAGCGAACGGCTGGCACTCTCCATTCGGCTCTTTTCGTGAAATTCCGCCCTCAACCCGCAGCCGAGCGCCACCTTGCCCGCCGCTCATGGTCGTCTCGTTAGCCGTATGTCGTCTCTCAGCAGATCGGCGCGATGGAAGGAAATCCCGATCGCCCACGTGATTGCTTCCTATTTGTATGCAGCATTTCTGTTGATATACCTGTTCATCGCGCAGCCGGATGGATTCAACCCAAGGTTTGGTTTTGAGGCTGTGATGATCTTTTTGTCTGCGCCGTTCTTTTTGCCTTTTGTGGTGCTGATGGCGCTGACAGGTCTGACCGCGTCTCGCAGCAGCATGATTTACGGGGTCGTTTTCCTCGCGACGTACGCGATGACATGGTGCCTTGTCTTTGTCTTGCTGGACGGCGCCGGCGGTTACGCAGCGAAAACGTCTAACCATGCGATGGAACGAACGGCGGACCGCCGGATGACAAGGTTGAATTAAGAACTAAGAATTATGAAGCAAGCAAAGCCCGCCCTCGTCCGCGTCGCTCATCTGGTTCTCGTTGGACGTGATTCGCGCGTATCACTAAAATGGCAGGCAAAACATCTAACGGGAATGGATCCAAAATGAGAAAGATCAGGATCTTCGAACACATCTCGCTGGACGGCGTGATCGAGCACGACGACGGCTACGCGTATGGAGCATGGACGGCACCGTATCGAAGCCCGGCTGGGCTGGCGGCCCTCATCGAGGCACACGGCACGGGCTTTGATCTGCTGCTTGGCCGGCGCACCTACGATATCTGGGCCGACTTCTGGCCAAAGGCCGGGAACAGTCCGATGGCGGACGCTCTGAACGCCGCGACGAAATACGTCGCGACCCACAGGCCGGACAGCCTCGGATGGGGGCCGGCCCAGGACTTGGGCGCGGACATCACAGAGGGTGTTCGCGGCATCAAGTCAAAAGACGGCCCTGACCTGCTCGTCTGGGGAAGTTCGACGCTAACGTCCGTGCTGCTCGGACAACAACTGGTCGACGAGGTTGTGCTGATCGTCTACCCGGTCTTGCTCGGCCGGGGCAAACGCTTCTTTTCCGACACGGTTGACGCGCGCGAACTGGCTTTCGTCAGCACGAAGGCCACGCCCACGGGTGTGCTTATGAACACTTACCGGCACGTTGGATCGCTGCGAACCAAATGAACTTGATGCCGCCTAACCATGCGCTGCCCGGCGGGAGCGTCGCAGGTGCAATCCACGCCTTTCCGGGGGCCGGGTCGCTGAGCTTGGATCATTAGATGTTTAAGCGCGTTCTCGTATCGGCTGTTGCCAGTCTGTCGCTGTTTGCGATTTCTGTTGAGGCGGGACGGCAATGGGATCCAAGCACAGCCGCGACTGACGCTGAGCGCGACATCGCGGCGCGGCGAATTCGCTTCGCATACATCGGCGGCTACGCATCGCATGCTCCAGGACTGCCGCAAGATCGACAAACTTGGTTGTATGTTCTTCGCCGTTACCCCCGATTGAAGGTGGGTCCACAAGGGTGCGATCAGGATGATCTCTTATCCCGGCGGTCAGAGTACGCTCGCCGCTACAACCAGCAGATGTGGAGCTACGTTTCCAAGCATCGTTAAATCGTCTAACCAAGCGCTGGAGCGAACCACCATCCGACGCGTGGCCACATTTCAGGCGACTAAAACAGTTTCAATCGAAGCGGCACTCGCTCTCGACCTCCAGGATCAAGGTGCGGCGACGAGTTTCTGAAAGGCGGGATCGGAACGCAACGGGTCCCATTCCCAGCGGAGCTTCAAATCGTTCACGGTCATGCTGTAATTCACGCTATCGACCGCGCCGGGCGTGCGGAGCAACCGCTCGATCAACGTGATCGCGAGAGCGTTCTCGCCCACGCGGGCGTAGATGAGCGCGAGACAGCAATTCATCAGCGCGCCGTCGGTCGCGTCCTTTGTTTCGGGCTTCAACTCGACCGCCCGCCGGCCTTCTCGCATGGCGTTTTCCTTTTCGCCCATAAAGGCATAACACAAGCCGAGGTTCGCGTGTCTTTCGGCGTTGCTTGGAGCATCGACGATGGCGTCCTCGAACACCTTGCGCGCAGCCTCCAGGTTTGTTTTGGCCAGGACGGGATCGCCGAGCGCGACGGCCGTGCAACCGGCCAGGAAGCTTTTTGGGGTCAAACCACCGTTTAGGTATGACACCTCACTCAAGGGCGAGACCGCGAGAATCTCTTTCGCCCGGGTGAAATCGCGTGCAATCATCGCTCCATCCCAACGACACGCTGTCACGACGCCATCCGGGTCTTCACCGACGGGTAAATGCGCCAGCGCGCTGGTGAATGCAGTCGTCTCGCCTTTGCCCTGAAAATCGAGGTAAGCGGCTTGAATGCTGGCCACGAGCGAATCAGGCGACATGGTGCGCCACCGCTGGGCCGCCCGCGCCGCTTCCGGAAAGCGACGGAGCGCGGAATTGGTGAAAACAAGGTTCCGAACAATGTTCGGGTTCTCGGGATCGAGCCTTTGGCTGCGCTCCAACCCCGTCAGGCATTCCTCCCAATGGCCCTGGCGCCGGTGGATGGCGGCGACCAGCAAACCAATGTTCGCGTTGCTCGGCGCCAAACGTTGGGCGATCGCAAATTCCGCCAGCGCCCCTTCGTAATTTGCGTCCATCCAGTAGATGCACTGTCCGAGCGCAAAGTGAGCCTCGGCCAGATTGGGTTGCAGGCGCAGAGCCGTTTCGGCTGCGTTCCGCGCTCTTGTTTTCCAGGTATCGAGCGGTTCCTGGAAATGGAAAATTTCCGCGCAGGTGGACGCGAGATGGGCGTGCGCGAGCGCAAAGTTCGGGTCGAGAACGATCGCCTGACTGTAGAGCTGCGCGGCGCGCTTGTAATCCTGGAGCAGCGTGTCGGGCCCCTGCTCGTAAGGCAGAGCGCGCAAATAAAGCATGTAGGCTTCGGCGTTTTGAGTCGGCTTTTGTTCGACACGAAGCTTTTCCTCCGGCGTGAGAGTGGCGCGCAAAGCTTGAGCGATTTCCGTGGCCAGCTCGCCTTCGATGGCAACGGCGTCGTCCACCTTCCGGTCGTAGCGCTCCGCCCAGATCTGGCGATCAGTGCTCGAGTCGATCAACTGCACGTTCACCGCGATGCGGTCACCCAGGCGCCGGACGCTGCCCTCCAGAATATGCGCTGCGCCTAACGATTTGCCGATTTCCCGGATGTTTCGCGTCTCCGTTTTCCGGTATTTCATCACGCTGGTGCGGCTGATTACCTGAAGGTCCTTGATCTTGGCGAGGTTGGTCAGCAGATCCTCCTGAATGCCGTCGGCGAGAAATGTGTTTTCCTCCTCGGTGCTGAGGTTCTCGAACGGAAGGACGGCGATGCTCTTTTCCCGTCCCGGAGAAAAACGCTGCCAGAGGAGGAACCCAATGACGACGAGGAGCGTGCCAATGATAAGGAAATCGAGCTTCCGGCCTCGCCCGTGCCGGATCGAATCCGGGAGCGGCATTTCGCTGGTGCGTTTGAGGCCTTCGGGCGTCCACTCAAAGATCCACGCGACGATCATGGCCAGCGGAAAGCCCAGCAGGAGCACGACGATGACGAATCGAACCGCCCAATTTGGAATGTCGAAGAAAGGAAAAACCTGGGTCGCGATCTGGATGAGGAGCCAGGCGACAACGCCGTAGGCCGCGGCTGCGCGATAGACGTTGCGCCGCCTCAGTTCGACAAGAAAATTCCTTGGGTCCATTCCGTGCGTTCGCGGTTTCAGAGGGAACGGCTGGCCGGCCATTCTAGACTGGCCCGGCAAAGACAGCCAGCGCCGACCGGGCGCGGAGCGGCGCCGCTTACTTGTAGACGGTTTTTGGCGCGGGCTCGGTCAGGAGCTTTTGGAAACGCGGGTTGTTCCGCAACGGGTCCCATTGCCAGCGGTGGCGCAGATCGTTTTGGGTGATGCAGCAGTTCGTGTAGTCGACCGGGCCGGGCGATACCAGCAGGCGCTCGAGCAAGGGCAGGGCGGAATCGGCTTCCCCGACCCGCGCATAAATCATGGCCAGATATCCTGTCATCCAGGGCCCAAAGACCGCGTCCTTCGAATCCGGCATCAGCTCGACTGCGCGCTGGCCTTCGCGAATGGCTTCCTCCTTGCGACCCATGAAGGAATAGAGAAGTCCGAGATTGGCGTGACGCAACGCGTTGCCTGGCGCCTCCTGGACCGCTGCCTCGAAAACGGCGAGCGTCGCCTCGAAATTGGTGCGCGCGGCGGCTTCGTCGCCTCGGGCGAGCGCGGCACATCCGCGGTAGAAATTTTTCGGAGTCGGCTGGCCGCCCGATTGAAATTGCTCGAGCGGGCAGGAGATCATGGCCTGATCGGCTGTTGCATAATCATGTTGGATCATCGCCGTGTCCCAGCGCGCTCTGGTCACGAGACCGGCTGGATCCACTCCGGGTGGAATTTGCCCGAGCAGATTCTTGAGCGCCGCCGTGCTCCCCTGCGACCAAAAGTCGAGATAGGCGCGCACGACCTTCGCGTTGACGGAATCGGGAGCAACCGCAATGACCCGCTCCTGCGCGCGCACCGCTTCGGACCAATCATGCAGGAAGCTGTAGGTGTAGGCGATCTCTTCGGCGACGTTCGGGTTTCCCGGATCAATCGCCTGGGCCTTCTTGAGCAGAGCGAGGTTTTCATTCCACCGCCCCTCGCGGCGTCGAATTGCCGCCGTGAAATAGCCAATATCGCTGTCATTCGGCAACGCCGCGGCGGCCAGGGCGAACTCCTCGAGGGCCTTTTCGTAATTGGTTTCCGCCCAATAGTAGTAGAGGCCCAGCGCCAGATGTCCCTCGCCGAGATTGGGGCGGAGTTGCAAAGCTTTTTCCGCCTCCGTTTTCGCCCGGGCTTTGCGATCGTCCGTCGAGTCGAACCAATGATAAATTCGCGCGATCGTTGCGGACAAGCGCGCGTGGGCCAGCGCAAACGCGGGATCATGCTGGATCGCTTCGCCGTAAAGCTTCTCGGCAACGCTGTAGTCTTCGAACAATCGGTCGGGATTTGATTCGTATCCGCGCGCTTTCAAATAAAGCACGTAGGCATCCGGATTCTGCGTCGGTTTGGTTTCCACCTGCACTTTTTCCTCAGGGCTGAGGGTGGCGCGCAACTCCGCGGCGATTTCGGCGGCGAGCTCTCCCTGCAAGCCGAGCGAATCGGCCAGCGGACGGTCATAACGATTGGCCCAGAGGTGGTGATCGTTGCGCGCGTCGATGAGCTGAACGGTCACGACTACGCGATTTCCTCCCCGGCGCACGCTTCCTTCCAGAACGGTGGCCACGCCCAGGGCCTCCGCAATCTCGCGCAGATTTTTTTGACCAACCCCGCGATAATGCATGACCGACGTGCGGCTGATCACCTTCAGATCCCGAATCTTCGCGAGGCTGGTCAGGATGTCGTCCTGAATGCCGTCAGCGAAAAACGCGTTTTCTTTTTCGTCGCTAAAATTATCGAAGGGCAGCACCGCGATGCTTTTTTCCATTCCCTCGGGGGCGCCGCCGCCGCGCCGGATGCGCTGGTAAACAAGCAAGGCAATCACGCAGAGCAGGACTCCGATGATCAGGACATTGATTTTCCTGCCCTTGTGAGGATCGATCGGCTGTCCGGCTGGCAGGTCCTCCTCCCGCTTGATCCCTTCGGGGGTCATTTCGTAGGCCCAGGCGAGAATCACGGCAATCGGGAACCCAAGCCCGAGAAGAACGATCACCATCCGGACGCACCAGTTGGGAATTTCAAGAAACGGAAACGTCTGCGTCGTTACCTGGATGATCAGCCACGCGACGACGGCGTAGGCGACAGCGACTTTGTAAACGTTTCGCCGCCGCATTTCGGCGAAAAGGTTTCGGAAGTTCATGCGCTTTCGGCTGAACTAGTAACGTGCTTCCAGGATGTAGCGAGTCAAAAGCGAACGGGCTGACATCGGCACGAATCAGTTCGGAGGGGGTTACTCCAAGCTCCACTAGTTCATTTCCATCGGTCAATCCAAAACGGACGTGCGGAAGCACGTCCCTCCGCCTAAATTGGACGATGGCGTTTGAACTCGAATCCAGCTACCAGCCGCGCGGCGATCAAAGCCAGGCGATCGCGAAGCTGTTGAAGTCGATCGAGGCCGGCAATCGCCATCAAACGCTCCTTGGCGTCACTGGTTCGGGCAAGACGTTCACCATGGCGAACGTCATTCGGGATCTCGATCGGCCCACGCTGGTCATCTCGCATAACAAGACCCTGGCGGCGCAGCTTTACTCCGAGTTCAAGCAGTTCTTCCCGCGGAACGCGGTCGAATATTTTGTCAGCTACTTCGATTATTATCAGCCCGAGGCCTACATCCCGCGTTCCGACACTTACATCGAAAAGGATTCGTCCATTAACGAGGAGATCGAGCGGCTCCGGCTTTCCGCGACCAGCGCCCTTCTTTCCCGGCGGGACACCATCGTGGTTGCCAGCGTCTCCTGCATCTATGGCGTCACCTCGCCGGAGGATTACCTGCGGATGCTTCTCACCGTGAAACGCGGACAACAGATCAGCCGCGAGGCCGTTCTCGGCCGGCTCGTCGATATGCTTTACGAGCGCAATGATATGAATTTTGCGCGCGGAAAATTCCGGGTGCGCGGCGATGTCGTGGAGGTTTATCCCGCCACGGCGGATGAAGAAGCGATCCGGCTGGAATTTTTTGGCGATGAGATCGACGCGATCACCCGATTCGATCCGCTGACGGGCCATGCCCACGAGTCGCTCAGCCTCATCACGTTTTATCCCGCGAAACAGTTCGTCACGCCGGCGGATAAATTAAATCGAGCGCTATCCTCGATTCGGAACGAGCTCGATCATCGCATCGTCGAACTCGAATCACGGAGCAAGCTGCTCGAAGCGCAACGTTTGAAAATGCGGACCGAATACGACCTCGAGATGTTGCAGGAGATGGGATTTTGCAACGGAATCGAGAATTACTCGCGGCATCTCTCTGGCCGGGAGCCGGGATCGAAGCCGTTCACCCTCCTCGATTTCTTCCCGAAGGATTTCCTGCTCGTCGTGGATGAATCGCACGCGACCATTCCGCAGATCGGCGGGATGTATGAAGGCGACCGCTCGCGCAAGACCGTGCTGGTGGAGTACGGGTTTCGATTGCCGAGTGCGCTCGATAACCGGCCGCTGAATTTCAAGGAATTCATGGGGGCGACGAACCAGATCGCGTATGTGAGCGCGACGCCGGCGGAGTTCGAAATCAAGAACAGCATTGTTGGAAACAAGGGATACTTTCCGCACAAGCGGGAGCGGATCGGGGAAGTGGAGCAGGTGCCGTTTGTCGTGGCGGGGGAGAGGGGAGCGCACGCGCCCTCGCGTGCTGCGGCCGGCGCCTCGCCGGACGAAACGGGTTCAGAAAGGGCTTTGACGCGGGGCGCGTCAAACGACACTCGAGGGCGCGTGCGCTCCCCGGATCAGATCGTCAGCCGGACGGACCAGCCGCCGGCGGAATTCGACGTGCACACGCCCGGAGCGCCTCTCGTCGTCGAGCAGATTATTCGGCCGACGGGACTGCTCGATCCGAGAATCACCCTGAAGCCCCTCAAGAATCAGATCGATGAAACGATCGAGCTATGCCGGCAGCGCGTCGAAAAGCAGGAGCGCGTTCTGGTGACGACGCTAACTAAACGCACGGCGGAGGATTTGTCGGATTATCTGCGCGATGTCGGATTGAAGGTGCGCTATTTGCACAGCGACATCGACACGATCGAGCGCGTGGAAATCCTGCGCGGCCTGCGCGCGGCCGATTTCGACATTCTCGTGGGTATCAATCTCCTGCGCGAAGGGCTCGATTTGCCTGAGGTCTCGCTCGTCTGCATCCTCGACGCCGATAAAGAAGGATTTCTCCGGAGCCAGACTTCACTGATTCAGACCGCGGGCCGCGCGGCCCGGCATATTAACGGCGAGGTCGTCCTTTTTGCCGACACCGTCACGCAAAGCATGCAGGCCCTGATCTCGATTTCCGATTACCGGCGGACCAAGCAGATGGAGTACAACGAAAAGCATGGAATCACGCCGACAACGGTGAAGCGGGCGATCCAGGAAAGTCTGCACACCATTTTAAGGGGGCGCGAAATCGCCGCGTCGGTGATTCAGGAAGCCGGCGGCGATTTCAATCTCACAGAACTGCTGCGGGAATTGGAAGACGAGATGCAGAGCGCCTCCGCGAACCTGGAGTTCGAGCGCGCCGCGCTTTTGCGCGATCAGATCATGGAAGTGAAGAGCGGCACCGGCCTGACAAAAATCGAACCGAAGCGGAAGCCGGTGAAGTATTCCCGCGGCGGCGCCCAGGGCCGGCGCTCGCGGGTGTGACAAGGTCGGGCCGGCGCGCTGCCCCGGCTCTCGCACGGGACTAGCTCTTCACCGGGCATGCGACTCGTCTGCGTCTTCATCATGATGACGGCCTTGCCGTTAATGGGACAAGATCAACCAGCCTCGGGGCTAGGCAGTCTGCCCGAAGTGGAGTTCTCCCGTTTAAGCCAGCGCGACCCGAACCCGCTCGGCGAAAAGGCGCTCGGCCTCAATCCGGGACAGTGGAAACACGGCGAAACCGAGCATTTCATTTACCACTTCGTTAACAGTTACGTCGTCACGCCGATTTCGGTGGAGGCGGAGTTTCACTATCGCGTGGTCGCGAAGGAGCTCGAGCGCGAGCAACCGGCCGGCGACACGAAGTCGCACATTTATGTTTTCGAGCGCCCGGCCGATTGGCAGCAGTTTCAAACGGTGGGACGCCTGGAAAAGTGGACGGGCGGAATTCATTCGCAGGGGAGTCTCTTTATTTTGCGCGATCCCGCCTACAAATTTAGCGGCAACACCCTCGGACACGAGATCGCGCACCTCGTTCTTCATCGGTTTTATTCCGATGGGATACCGTCGTGGCTGGATGAAGGCTTCGCGCAGTATGTTTCCAAAGGCGCCCACGCCAGTTACCAGCGGGCCCGCGGTTATAATTCCAAACCGCGCTCGCAGGCGATCGCTCCGCAAGATCTGATTCCGCTCGCGGCCCTGGTCGTGATGACGCAGCCGCCGAACGATCGCGTGGAGACGTTCTATAATGAATCCGAACGACTCGTCCGCTTTCTGGCCTTCACGGACAAGCCAGGCTTCCTCACGCTCCTGGATGCGCTCGCCCGCCATCAGCCGTTCGATTCTACGCTCCTGCGCGTTTATGCCGGGAAATTTTCGAGCGCCGCGGTCCTCGAGGAAAAATTCCGCGACTATGCGGCGAAAGACGCGGGAACTTCTGTGCAAGATGGTTTGTAGCCGCGGTCGCTGACCGCGGGCCGGAGCGCTTTAGGATTTTTACAGCCGGGGTCACCGACCCCAGCTACAGCCAGACGCGTTGTAGCCGCGGCCGGAGCGCCTAAATTTTTTTCGCAGCCGGGGTCAACGACCCCAGCTACAGTTTGGCCGGTGCCCAAAGCAAAAGCGAAAACAGCGGAATCTCAGGCGAACATCCACGCCATCGTCGGGTCGGATGAGAGCGAGGTGAAACGCGCTGCCGCGGAGTTGGCGGCGAAATTGGCGCCGCCCGATGCCGGCGAGTTCGGCCTCGAAATCATCGATGCCTGCGCGGACAACGTCGATCAGGCGGTTTCACGGATTCGATCGGCGATCGAGGCCTTGCAAACGCTGCCATTTTTTGGTGGCGGAAAACTGGTCTGGCTGAAAAACGCAAACTGCCTGGGCGATAGCGTCATCGGCCGCTCCGCTTCCGTCCAATCCGCCCTGGACGATCTCGCGGAACTGCTCGACGCGGGATTGGGTTCGGAAGTGACCTTTTTGCTGAGCGCCACGGAAGTCGACAAACGGCGCTCGTTTTACAAGACGCTCGGCAAACGTGCCGAGCTGCAAGTGATCGACGGCCTCGATTCCTCCCGCGCCGGTTGGGAAGAGGAAGCCACAGAAATCGTCCGGCGCCGCGCCAAAGCGCGCGGCTTGCAGTTTGACGAGGAAGCGCTCGATCTTTTTGTGCTGCTGACGGGCGGCGACACGCGGCAAATCGAAAACGAACTGGAAAAGATCGACCTGTATTTGGGCGAGGATCGTCAGGTCCTGGTCGGGCAGGTGCGCGAGCTGGTGCCGCTTTCCCGCGGAGGCGTCATTTTTGAATTGGGAAATGCGCTCGCCGCCGGCGATCTCGAACGCGCCCTCACGCTGGTGAAGCGATTGCTCGACCAGGGTGAAAAAGCAGTGGGTATTTTACTCGTCGCGATTCTGCCGACCATCCGGAATTTGCTCCTCGCCAAAGATTTGATGGAGCGAAACCGGATTCCGCGCCCCCACGCTCCGTTCGGTTTCACTTCCGCGTTGAACCGTTTGCCGGCCGAAGCGACGGAACATTTGCCGCGGAAAAAAGATGGCACGATCAATGGCTATGCCCTTGGGCTCGCGGCGCAACAGGCGCACAGATTCAAGACGGCGCAGCTCATCGCCGGTCTGGAGGCTTGCCTGGAAGCGAATCTGCGCCTGGTCACCAGCCAACTCGATCACGAATTGGTGCTGACCGAGATCGTGGTCAAACTGCTCGCGCGTTAGTAGCTTCGGAGGGACATGCTTCTGCATGTCCGTCGACGAGTGGAAGCAGCCTTTGCAGTTTTCCTCTGACAATAGCCCAGCGCTTCAGCGCTGGGTCTCGATGTGGCACAAAGCAAGTCCCTCAGGGACGGCAGAATCGGGTTTGGTCGTTGGGCTCCTGTCGTCCCTGGAAGGGACTCGCAATATCGAATGAACGATTTTCCCAGCGTTAAAACGCTGGGCTATTGTCAGGAAGACCGAACGCTAATTTCGGGACGAGCGGAAAGCCCAGCGACCTGTTTAAGGCGTTTCGCCCATTTGCTTGCGAGCGATCGGGCCGACGAAGGGAATGTCCCAGCGCACGCCGGAAAATGCCTTCACCATCGCAATGATCATGACGACGAGAAGCGCCAGGTAGATCAAGGCCGCGAGAAAACCCCAAAGCAAAGAGAAAAACGGTCCCGCCACAGGTATCGATCCGAAGATCACGTGGAGAATACTTGAGACGATGCTGAACAGGAACCAGGCGCCGCCAAAGATAATCGATTGCATCGCGTAGAAGCGGACGAATTGATCGTGCTTTTCCAGGATGTAAAAAATCAGGCCCCCGATGAGGGGAATACAGGCCAGGGCGGCGGCAACGTTGGACGGCAACCCGGTGGTGGCGGGATTTCCACTCGGCGCCGGTGGTGAACTCGGAGGGGGTGGCTGCGTAGGATCGACCGGATCTGACATAACAACACTTAGTGGAACTGTGCGCTCTTTTGTCAAGGTAACTCCGAACGTCCCAGCGCTTTTCGCTTCCGCGCGAACGGTGCGCCCCATACGATCTGGCGGCTCAATCGGTGCCGGAACGTGACTCACAAATCATGACGCCTATTCTCATCCAGGCCGGCTCCGCGAGCTACGAAGCGCTGGTCGGTCCTCGACTCCTCGACGAAATCGGCGGGTTGCTTTCCCGGAAACTCAGCGGGCGGGACTGTGCGATTGTTTCAGACGATAACGTGGCTGCGCTCTTCGCGCCGCCGGTTGTCCGCAGCCTGGCGAACGCTGGTTTCAAGTCGACGCTCATCACTATTTCCCCGGGCGAAAAGTCGAAGACGCTGGCCGAGGCGGAGGCGATCTGCCAGCGGATGAGCGAGGCGGGGTTGGACCGCTCGTCGTTTCTCGTTGCTCTGGGGGGCGGCGTGGTGGGCGATCTCGCGGGATTTGTCGCGGCGATTTATCATCGTGGAATCCCTTCCGTGCAGGTACCGACGACCCTGCTCGCGCAGGTGGACAGCTCCATTGGCGGGAAGACCGCGGTCAACACGGCGGCGGGTAAGAACCTGATCGGGGCCTGGCATCATCCGGCGCTGGTGCTGGCCGATGTCGGCACGCTCGACGCCTTGCCCGCGCGGGAATGGAAACAGGGGTTCGCCGAGATCATCAAACACGCCATCATCCGCGACGCTGAGATGTTTGAGGCGCTGCAGAACTTCGAGCGCAAGGATATCGCGGCGCTCGTCAGGCGGAATATCGAGATCAAGGCGGCCATCGTGGCGGCGGACGAACGCGATGTCAGTGGCGAACGGGCCCTGCTTAATTTCGGCCACACCGTGGGGCACGCGATCGAAAGGGCGGGGGATTTCCTCGATTTTCCGCACGGTGAGGCGGTCAGCCTGGGAATCGTGGCGGCGTGCGAAATTTCCGTGCGCAAAGCAGCTTTGGCCGAAGCGGCGCGAGAGCGAATTGTCAGGACGCTGCGACTCTTTGATTTGCCGGCGCGGCTGCCGGCGGATTTTCCGCGGGAAAAGATTCTCGAAGCGATTCGATTCGACAAAAAATTTCAGAACCGGGAGGTCCGTTTTGTCGTCACGCCCGCGATCGGTTCGGCCCGGCTGGCGACTGATGTGACGATGGAGGATATTTCAGCGGCGATCGAGAAGCTTTAGGTGGATCGCGCGCTCCGCCGCGCGATGTTTTTTCAATATGCGGCTGCGCCGCCACTTTCAGCATCGAGCGACGGAGCGCTCGATCCACCTACCGCGCTTCGCGATAATATTCGACCAAACCCTTGACCACGCTGTCCGCGTACTCGCGATAAATGCTCGGCCGTTCGACGCCGTTAACCGGCCGCGTTCCTTCATAATCTCCCGCCTGCACGCGCGCGAAGACATCGCTGTTGTTCATGACGTAGGGCTCGAAATAAACCACCGGACATTGATAAAGCCGCGTCGCCACCAGGTTCCGCGCGTAAACGTATCCGCTCGTGCCGACCCTGGTCACATTGTTGGTTTTATACTCATACGGCGGCAACTGCGTTTCTTTCGCCATGGTCGCTGCGACCGTGTCGGCGATTTTAATTTCCTCGTCGTAGGTGCGGCTGAGTAGTCGTCGCAACATCTCAAAGCGTTCGTCATCAAACGCGAGTTCGGATTCGAGGAACGATCCGTTCACCAGCAGATGCAGATGGTTCTTGTCGATGAATGTCGGATTGCGCTCATCGCCCCACGCTTCCGCGTTGAAATGGAGGCAGAGAACGAGATCGGGGCGCAGCCGTGTATTAACGAGCCGCGCCCGCTGGCGAATCTCGCTGCTCCGGTAGAAGAGAATCTCGCTCTGCCACTGAACGGTTTGGTCTTTGAGCGGATCGTCCGGTCCGCTGAATTCTTCGCGTGGGTTCGCCGTTCCTGCCGCGGTGAGAACATCGCGGGCCGCTCCCTTGAAGTCACCCGGCCGAAACGGCGTCACCGGTTCATTTTTCTGGCGCACGAAGGAAACACGCGCCCCCAGAGATCGGAGTTTTGACGCGAGCATTTTCGCGACGCGCAAGGTCATCTCGCCTTCCTCCACCGGGGGAGCGTCGCCCATTTTGAACCAGCGCTCCTCCATCTTCGCCCAGTCGCCGCCGATATGGCCGGGATCGAGTGCGATTTTCAGCCCCGCGAGAACGCCCGATTTTTTTTGGCGCGGCCGGGATTGGGCCGTCCGCCAGTGGCGCGGGACTGCTCTTTGACTTTGCTCGTTTTTGGCAAAACGAAGCGTGAACCACGTCTGCGCGTCGCGATCCATGAGGATGCAGGCAAAATCCCGATCGATGCGGATGAATTCCTGGCTGATTCCGTGGCCGCAATAGACGGTCCGGAGCAGCCGCTCAAATTCATCGTGGGTGATGGAGCGTTGGTATTTCTCGAGGAGTTTCCACTTCGGCGGTTCGGCCAGAGGGTTGCTCAGGTGATCCACCGCGGTGGCGGAGGGGGAGGAGAGGAAGAGGGAGAGGAAAAGGTAGAGGAAGAGCCTGGAAATCCGAGGGTGAAAATGAGGAAAGATCACGGTTTGGATTTCCGACTGTTCAATACGATGGTCGCCGGGTGCTGACGATTCTTTTTCTCGGCGATATTGTGGGCGAACCCGGCCGGAGCGCCGTGATCGCGCATTTGTCGCGCTTGAAGGAACTGCACGCGGTCGACTTCATCATCGTTAACGGCGAGAACGCCGCGGGCGGGCGGGGAATCACGCCGAAGATTACCATCGATTTGTTGCGCGCGGGCGCCTCCGTCATCACGACTGGCGACCACGTCTGGGACCAAAAGGAAATCATTGCCTTTATCGACACAGAGCCGCGTCTGTTGCGCCCGGTGAATTATCCCGAAGGCGCGCCGGGCAAAGGCTCGATCGTGCTCGAGACAGCGAAAGGCCGGGTCGGCGTGATCGATGTGCAGGGTCGAACTTTCATGCAGCCGATTCTCGAAAATCCTTTTCATGCCCTCGAGGTCGCAGTCGAAGAAATGCGTCGCGAAACTGCCGTCATTTTCGTGGACGCCCACGCGGAAACGACCAGCGAGAAAATCGCCATCGGCCGTTTTCTGGATGGAAAAGTTTCGGCGGTGATCGGCACCCATACGCACGTCCAAACGGCGGACGAACAAATCTTTCCCGGCGGCACAGCGTTCCTTTGCGATGCGGGCATGTGCGGCCCGGCCACTTCGATTCTGGGTCGCACTATAGATCCGATCGTGAACCGCTTCGTTTCGAATCTGCCCGCGCTTTTCCCAGTGGCGCGGGGCGATGTTCGCTTATGCGGCGCGTTGGTTTCGATCGATGAAACGACTGGCCGCGCGGTGAAGATCACGCGGGTAAACGAGCTGATTCCCGAGCTGTCGGCTGTCGAGCCGCCCCCGGCTACTCCTTAATCTCGGAGGGACGTTGGGTTCAGAGGATCAGGATCATGAGCAGGAGGGGAGTCCGCGAAGACGCTCCGTTATTCCGGGGTCTCGGCTGCGCTCTTCTCTGCGGCGCCCTCTTCGGCGTCATCGGCCGCAACCGAAAACCGTCGCTTTCGGCGGGCGGCGGGCAGGGGAGAAAGCGTCATCGTCACGTTGCGGCCGGCGATCTTCGGCTCCATCTCGACTTGCGACATTCCGGCCAGATCGTCGCGCACTTTTACCATCAGCTGCATGCCGAATTCCTGGTGGGCCATTTCGCGGCCGCGGAATTGTAACTGCACGCGCACTTTGTTCCCTTTGTCGAGAAAGCCTTCGCCGTGGCGGATTTTGGTCAGGTAATCGTGTTCGTCGATATTTACCCGGAATTTGATTTCCTTCAGCTTTGTCCCGGACGGTTTCTTGTCCTTCTCCTGCTTGGAAATGTCGTAACGGAATTTTCCGAAATCGACGATTTTGCAAACCGGCGGGTTGGCGGTGGGCGCGACTTCGACCAAATCGAGACCGAGACTTGTCGCTTTGCGCAAGGCGTCGGAAAGCTTCATGACGCCGAGTTGTTCGCTGTTGGATGCGAGGATGACCCGGACTTCCCGGGCGCGGATCCGACCGTTTACACGAATTTGTGGTTGCAGATTAAATCAAAGCTCCTGGCCGGCGAAACGGGAAGTGAACCGGGGCGCCGTATTTATTTTACCGCATTTTTCCGCCCATCATTGCTGAGGAACGAAACACTTCTGCCTCACCGTGGCTGCGGACGTCGCGGTGACAGGCCGGCGTTTTTCGCGAGCCGACTGGAAGATGTAGGCAACACTCCCCCGGGGCAAGGCTAATCTCTCATCTCTCGTGCTCGTGATCGTGCTCGAAACGAAAAGCAAAATCGATCACGAGCAGGAGCACGAGCACGATTACGATGAAGACTGCGAACCAGCATCGCCATTCACAGCTGGCGGGTTTGACGTAGCGCCAATTAACGCCCACTCATCTTCCCTCCGTGCTCGACTTCAACCACATCCTGCTTTTCCTCGCGTGCATTTCGCCGCTTCTCCTGCTGGCGCAAACTTGGAAGCGAGGCGGATTGAATCGCGGCTGGCGTCTGGCGGCGTTCGTCGTCCTGCTGGTCACGGGAGCGGCCTGGATCGTGCAACCGGAAACCGCCGGGTTTGTCGGGGGCGGCGCCTGGCTTGTCCTGTTGGTCGTGCCCTTGTTTGGTTTGCGAAAGACCGCCCAGCTCGCCGCGCAACAACGCTACGCCTCTGCGTGGAAACTCGCGCGCATGCTTCGCTTCCTCCATCCCGCGGACGGCTTGCTCGAGCGGTCCCGTCTGCTCCGGGCGCTCGACGTCGCGCAACGGGGAGACATCGCTTCTGCACTCACGCTTCTGGCGCCGTTACGGAACAACCACACGAATGTTGGCCGCCAGGCGATTGCCCAGATTTTTCGAATCCGAGGCGATTGGAACGGCCTGCTGAAATGGCTGCGGGGCGAATTGCCTCCCGGAATCACGCAGACCGATTTTGGCTTGCAGCCTCTCGTTCTGCGCGCCCTCGGTGAGACTGGGGCCCGGGACGAACTTCTCCTCGAATTCACGTCGAACGCCCGGAGCATGAACGCCGCGGCCGAGGAGGCCGGGCTTTACGATCTCAGTTTACTCCCGGTGCTGGCGTTTACCGGGCGCCTGCGCGCGCTCTCGAATCTTCTCGAGACGAAATTGCGCAAATTTTCGCGCGAGACGAAGGAGTTTTGGCTGGGGACCGGCGAACACGCGGCGGGCGAAACAATGGTGGCCCGCGCGCGGCTGGAAAAGTTGCGTGCCAGCACAAGCGACGCCCTGGTTCGAACCGAAACCACGCATCGTCTCGAGCGCGTTAGCGAAATCCCGCCTCTCTCGCAGGCAGCGGCGGAACTGCTTCGGCGCATCGAGCAAACCGATCGGCCTTCCGCGCGGGTCTTCGCCTCAGCAACGGCGCGGCCCACCACCGTCGTCCTGATTCTCATTGCGCTCAATATCGCGATGTTCATCGCGGAGTCGGCGCTGGGCGGCTCAACCAGCCCAGAGACATTGCACCGGTTGGGCGCCCTCGAGTTTTTCTCCGTCCGGTTCGCCGGAGAATATTGGCGTCTGCTCACTTCACTTTTCCTGCATTACGGTCCGCTCCACCTTCTCTTCAATCTCTATGCGCTCTTGATTATCGGGCCGGGCTTGGAGCGGGCGATTGGCTCGATTCGTTTTGGCTTTTGCTATCTGCTCGCCGGCCTGGGCTCAGGCATCGGTGTCCTGCTTCTGCGCCTGGGTGGCTTGAACAGATCCGAACAGTTGGTCGGTGCCTCGGGCTGCGTGATGGGTCTGGTTGGTGTCTGGGCCGGTTTGCTTCTGCGTCACCGGCACGCGCCCATGGCGGGGCGGCGCTTGAAAAACATTCTCATGATTATTGCGATCCAGACGGCCTTCGATCTTTCCACGCCGCAGATCAGCATGGCCGCGCACCTGAGCGGATTGGTCACCGGCGTCGTGCTGGGTCTGGTTTTCGCGCCGCGCCGTTCGGTCGCCTGGTAGGGGCAGCGCGCTGCGCTGTCCGCGGACGCCGCAGCGCGGCGTCCCTCCCCCATGGAATGCTTGATGCTAAAGTTTTTCCTGCCAGATTCACCGCTTCGCTTCAGGCGCCGCCTGTTCCATGCCGACCTACCACACCTATAATGTGATTCCCACCCTCCCGGCGGCCCTCGAGCCGTTGCGCGAGATGGTCTTCAATTTGTGGTGGACCTGGGAACCCTCGGCCCGCCGTCTTTTTCGCCATCTCGATCCCGAGCTCTGGAATCGGACGAACCACAATCCCGTCCGCATGCTCCAGCTTTCCCGGCAGGCCCGCCTGGTCGAAGTCGCGCAGGACAAGAATTTCCTGCGCGAACTCAAGGAAGTGCACGAAGCCTTTCGCCATTATCTGGCCCGGAAGGATACTTACGGCAAAACCGGCGCGGGCAGCGCAATCGAAAAACCGGTCGCCTATTTCTCGGCCGAATTCGGTTTCCACGAGTCGATTCCGAATTACTCCGGCGGCCTCGGCATTCTCGCGGGAGATCATTGCAAGTCGGCCAGCGATCTCGACCTGAATTTTGTCGCGGTCGGATTGCTCTACCGGCATGGCTATTTCAAACAGGAGATCGACAAGGAAGGCGTCCAGCACGCCATCAGCCTGAACCAGAATTTCCATCACCTGCCGATCAGGGAAGTGCGGACCGGCGACAGCAACCTGCTCATTTCCGTTCGCCTGCTGGAGCGGGAAGTCTGGGCGAAAATCTGGGAGCTGCACGTGGGGCGCATCAGCCTCTACCTGCTCGATACCGATATCGCGGAGAACAAAGCGGACGATCGCCGCATCACGGCGGAGCTTTACGGCGGCGATCTCGAAATGCGGATTCGGCAGGAGATCGTGCTCGGCATCGGCGGCGTAAAAGCGCTCACCGCCCTCGGGATCGAAGCGGAGGTTTTTCACATGAACGAAGGCCACTCGGCTTTCCTTGCGCTCGAACGCATCCGGCTGAACGTGGCCGAGAAAAATCTCGATTTCTATTCCGCCCTGCAGGTCGTGGCTTCGGCCAATGTCTTCACGACGCACACGCCCGTGCCCGCGGGCAACGACGCTTTTCCGCGGGAGATGATGAAACGGTATTTCGGCGAATTCGCCACCCAGTTGCAAATCCCGTTCGACGAATTTTTCCGTCTCGGCCAGACCAGCGTGAATTCGCAGGACGCGTTCAGCATGACGGTGCTGGCATTGCGGGTCAGCCGGCACGCTAACGGCGTCAGTAAATTGCACGGCGACGTGAGCCGATCGATTTGGAAAGACGTCTGGGCGGGCGTGCCAGTGCACGAGGTTCCCATCACCAGCATCACCAACGGCGTGCACACCAAGACGTGGATGGCGCCCGAGTTCTCCGCGCTTTATCAAAAATATCTGGGCGATTGGGAGGATCACCTGACCAACCCGGATTTCTGGCGGCGCGTGACCGATATCCCCGACGCGCAGCTTTGGGAAACTCACCAGCGATTGAAACTGCGGCTGGTCGAGTTCGTCCGGGAGCGGGTGCGGAGAGCGCGCGAGCGCGCGGGTGAATCGCCGGAATCGATTCGCAGCGTCAATCGCATCCTCGATCCGGAGATTCTGACGATTGGATTCGCGCGCCGGTTCGCCACCTACAAACGCGGCGCCTTGCTCTTCAGCGACCAGGAACGTCTCAAGCGCATTCTCAATGACGACACGCGGCCGGTGCAATTCGTCTTCGCCGGGAAATCGCATCCGCAGGATGAAGGCGGGAAGGCGCTCATTCAGCAGGTCTACAAATTCAGCCGCGAACGCGGTTTCGAAAACCGGATGGTTTTCGTGGAGGATTACGACACCTACATTGCGCGCCGTCTCGTGCAGGGTGTCGATCTTTGGCTGAATAATCCGCTCCGTCCGCTGGAAGCGAGCGGCACGAGCGGAATGAAATTGCCGCCAAACGGTGGATTGAATTTGAGCGTTCTGGATGGCTGGTGGTGCGAGAGCTACAACGGAAACAACGGTTGGGCGATCGGCTCCGAAATCAACGGCGGCACGGTGGATTTTCAAAGCGAGGTGGATGCGGGCAGCCTTTACCAGCTCCTCGAGAACCAGATCATTCCGCTTTATTACGCCAAGCCGGACGGAAAACTGCCGCTCGCCTGGCTCCAGTTAATGCGGGAATCGATTCGCAGTGTGACGCCGGTGTTTAACACTCATCGGATGGTCAAGGAATATACCGAGCGGCTCTACACTCCGGCGGCGAAGGCTCATCAGGAATTCGCGCGCGATGGCTGCGCGGCTGCGACCACGCTCAGCCAATGGAAAGCGCAGATGCGCAAGGATTGGCCGCAGGTGAGCATCCTCGATGTTCAGGTCGGCAATGCCGATCGCCAGAATATCCAGGTCGGCGAAGCGCTTCAGGTGTCCGCGAAAGTTCATCTCGGCGCCGTCGACCCCAGCCACGTCCGGGTTGAGGCTTACCATGGGGAAGCGGACAATGGCGGAGTCAAGAATCCTGCTGTGACAATCCTTGACGGGAGTTCACCGACTGAAGGTCACGGCAACTACATTTACCAAGGCGCGGTCCCGGCTTCCGACAGCGGAACCTACGGCTTCAGTGTGCGCGTCGTTCCAATTCACCCGCATCTCATGCAAACGCACGAGCTGCGTTTGATCACCTGGTCGTAGGGTCGTTGACAATTGTAGGGCGGCTGTGTCAACCGCCGCGAGCGGATGGCGTTTCACAGAAACGCCCTACAAATTTTCCAGTGCTCGAAAAAACGTCGGGAATTCCGTCTCTTCCCGCACAAGCGCGTTCAGCGCTGCGAGGCGCGCTCCGTCCGCCGGCTCGGGCAGCGCGACCAGGTGGGAATGCCCGTCATGCGCAAAGGTTATCTCGTCCCACTGGATCGATGTGATCGCGCGATCGAATCTCGCCACGGACCGGCCGCGAAAATAGGCGCGCGTCGTTTCCGGCGGCGCGAAGATCGCGTTCCTGATCTCTTCTTCGCTCACGATGCTCCTCATCGCGCCCTGACGCGGCAGCTCGTAAAACAAGCCCTCATCCGGGAGGATGTTGTGATATTCAAGATCGATCGCCTGGAGCCACGGATCGGTCCAGGAGAGCTTCTCCTCTTCTCGAAACGCACTGAGCAGAAATTTTTTCGCTACCCAGTCCACACGGTCCCGGGTCAGCGCCACATCTCGCTCGAGATCGTTCAGGACCGTCTCCCATTCCCGCAACAGCCAGGTCGTTTCCGCGTCGTCGGTCGCGACTTTTTGCGCCGCTTGCAAGTAGAGCCGCTGCACATCGATCGCGGAAATCTTGCGCCCATCGCTCAATTCGATGATCCAATCGTAATTCTGATCGCGGCTGATGGATTTCGTCGCGCCGATCGGCTGTGCGATTTCGATCTGGGGCGCATCCCCGCGCTCAATGAGATCGAGCACGAGCGCTGTCGTGCCGGCTTTCAATGCAGTCGCCCACTCGCTCATGTTCGAGTCGCCGATAATCACGTGAAAGCGCCGGTAGAGGCTCGCGTCCGCGTGCGGCTCATCGCGGGTATTGACCAGGGGGCGCTTGTTCATCGTGTCGATGCTGACGAGAACTCTGAAGAAGTCGGCCCGCTGTGAAATCTGAAACACGCCCGGTTGCCCCGCGGCGCTCTCCGCTTCGATTCCCATTTTGCCGGAGCCGGCGAAAATCTGGCGCGTAATCAGGAAGGGCAGCACGCCCGCCACGAGGCGGTCCCAGGGCACGTCGCGCCGCATCAGATAATTATCGTGGCAGCCGTAGCTGTGGCCGACGAAATCGGTGTTGTTCTTGTACAACCGCACCTCGTGGCCGGGCGGGAGTTTCAGGTTCCTCCGGCGCGCGCACTCCGCCAGCACCCGTTCGCCGGCTTTTTCGTGCGCGACCAGTTGCCGCAGCGTCGTGCATTCCGGAGTCGAGTATTCGGGATGCGCGTGATCGTTATAAAAACGCGCGCCATTCGAGAGCACGAGATCGCTCTTGATCTCCTCGAAACTCAGCGGCCGATTTTTGTCGATCTCGTAATAGGCCGATTCGTCGGTGTCCTGAAGCAGCTCCGCCGCCCGGAATCCACGCGCATCCCGATGCGGATCTTCCAGGCTGTAGTCCCATTTCATGTGGGCGCCATGCTCTGTGTAGGAACGGACCAGCTCGATCGATTCGGCGACAACATCGAGCGTTTCGGCGCCCTGAATCGTAATCCCGTACTCCGTCTCGATCCCGAAGACCCTCTTCATTGCGGCTCAGCATACTGCACCGCGTCCGCTCATGAAACTGAATGGATTCAGCAACGCAGCCGTCCGAACGAACAGGATGGAACGTCTTTGGAGAAATTCACCAACTCTACTCGTTGAATTTCGTAATCGCTTATAGCCCCCCCTATGCCCCGGGACCCGTCTGTCCGTCCAGCCAAGCCCGCCCCAGATTTAGCATCCTCTGGAGAGGCTCTTCTTGTCGTGTCGCCCGATGGGCGGATTCAGTTTGCGACCGCGCAGGCGGACCATTGGATGAAAGACTTTTTCACGGCGGCCGGCTCCCGCAACCGGCTGCCAGAGGCATTAGTCGGCTGGTTGCGCGATGGCATTGCCGAGGGACACGCGTCGCGGTTCATCGTGGATCAGTCGGGCAAGCGGCTTTTTGTTCACCTCATTTGTTGTGAAGCGGGTTCGGTCTGTCTCTTGTTGGAGCGGGGCCCGGGAATTTCGACAACCTCGGGCGCGGCCAACGCCTTGACCCGGCGGCAAATAGAAGTGCTCACCTGGGTGGCGCGCGGCAAGACGAACGAAGAGATCGCCAGGATTTTAAATTTGAAGCCGAAAACGATCGGCAAATATCTCGAGCGCATTTATCCGAAACTCGGGGTCGAGAACCGGACTGCGGCCGCGAGCTTCATTCTCGGGACAGATAACGAGAAGTGACAGCAACGCTCGCTTCGCGAGGCTAAGTTCGAGGGCGAAACGCTCCGGTCGAACGAATGGAGATGTAGGAATTCTCCCACTTCACCCAGGCAAAAAGGAGCCAACTCTAGCCGCCGGGTTTCGTAGTAGTTAACAGTGAATCAGGTTGTTTTTTTCCGCGGCTTTCCCCTCAGAACGCTTCCCGGAGGAATTTCGTTGCCATAGAGCGGAACCTCCGGGAAGCAACTGATGAAGAGCCCGCGTCGGGACAGAAAACAACGAACGCCGTACGGAGCCGCTCAGATTGTGGAGCGAAGAGCGGCGGCCTGGTCCCGGGCTGATGGATCGGGTTGCATCTCCGCGTCCGACTGGAGCGCGCTCTCGAGGTTTTCAATGTGTTTCCGCGCCACGGAAATGTAGGCGTCATCCTCGTCGTCCAGGCGCGCCATGTCCCGAACGGAAGCTTCGTCATGTTCGCGAAAGATTTCCGCCACGCGGCGCGCCCGCCGCTCGTCCATGCCGAGCTCGCGGAGAGCGTCGACACTCAGATCGAGGGCGCTGCCGAGAGTTTCGCGATAAACCTGGTTCACTCCGAGCCGGAGAATTTCGTAGGCGTGCTGGCGGCTCGTCGCGCGCGCCAGAATTTTCAGGCCTGGAAATTCACGCTGCACCGTTCCGATGATTTCGAGCGCCTTCGCTTCGTCGTCGATCGCCAGGATAAATAGTTTCGCCCGCTGGGCGCCGGCCGCCTCGAGCAAGTCGAGCCGCGACGCGTCGCCGTAGAATGATTTCATCCCGTATTTGCCCAGCATTTCGACCTGATCGGCGTCGTGATCGAGGACGGTTGTGCCAAAGCCGTTCGCGCGCAGGACACGGCCTACGATGTGCCCGAAGCGTCCGAAGCCCGCGAGGATAACGGGATTGTCGTGTTCGTCGATTTCGTCCGGCGCGCGCTGGGGCTCACATTTTTGGAAGAGCGGCCGGACCAGCTTGTGATTGATGGTGAAGAGCACCGGCGCGGCCGCCATGCTGAGCGCCACGGAGGCCACGAGGAGGCTGGCAATTTCAACGGGCAGGACCGCGTTTTGCGTGGCGAAAGCAAAGAGCACGAAGGCAAATTCACCGCCTTGCGCGAGAGCAAAGGCGAGGAGGAATCCTTCGCCGGCTTTCAGGCGAAAGACGCGCGAAAGGAGCAGGAGCACGACAAACTTGAGCAGGATTAACCCGGCCACGATCAACGCGATGGCGCTGGGCTGCCGGGCAATGAGCGCGAAATCGATGCTCGCGCCGACCGAGATGAAGAAGAGGCCGAGAAGCATGCCTTTGAACGGCTCGATGTCCGCTTCGAGCTGCACTCGGTACTCACTTTCCGCGAGCACGACGCCGGCGAGGAACGTTCCGAGCGCCGGTGAAAGCCCCAGTTTTTTCATGAACAGGGCTATCCCGATCACGAGGAAGAGCGCCGTGGCCGTAAACATCTCCCGCAGTTTTGTCTCGGCGATATACCGGAAAAATGGCCGAAGCAGAAACCGGCCGGCGCCGACGATGACGGCGACGCCGCCGACAACCAGGAGCGCCTGCCCCCAACCCGGAAGTCCCGCCATGAGTCCCGACTCGCGGGCGTGCGCCCGGGCGCCACCGCCGGGCCAGGCGGCCAGCAGAGGCATCAGGGCAATGATCGGAATGACGGCGATGTCCTGAAACAACAGCACCGCGAAGGCAGCTTCGCCGCCGGGAGTTTTCATGAGCCCGCGTTCCGCAAGCGATTGCAATACGATGGCGGTGGAAGACATGGCGAGGATCAGCCCCACGGCCAGAGCCGATTTCCAGGACAAGCCAAACCGGGAGGCGACGAATCCGATGGCCAGGGCCGTGCCCACCACCTGCAAGCCTCCCAGCCCGAGAATCGGGCGCCGCATTTGCCACAAGAGTGCGGGCCGCAGTTCAAGTCCGACCACGAAAAGCATCATGACCACGCCGAACTCAGCGAAGTGCATGATGTCGGCGGCGCTGCCGGCGACATTCAGCGCGTAAGGCCCAATCACGGCGCCCGCGAGGAGATACCCAATCACGGAGCCGAGACCGAGGCGTTTTGCCAACGGCACCGCCACGAGCGCGGCGAGCAGATAGATGAATGGCTCCAGGAGTCCGTCGCTCATTTGCTTCAAATCAGCGTGCGGAACGCACTTTGTCGAACAGGATTTTCCGGGGAGCGCGTGCGCTACTTCGCGCGCTTTACCGCATACCGCCGCCGACTTTGCACACGATCTGGATGTAGGCTTTCAGCGCAGCGGATGGATTGCCCCGTTTCCAGGCGATGCACGACTCTGTCGCCACGGCCGGCTTCAAGGGCCGGAAGACAACCCTCTCGTGAGGGAGTTTTTTCACCTGCTCGGGCAGAAGGGCGACACCGAGGCCGGCGGCAACCGAGTGAATCACGGTCCGTTCAATATCCGCGTCTTGAAGGACGCGGGGGCTGAAGCCGACCTTCTGGCACGTCTGGGTCAACCAGCCGCGATAACCCGGATAGCTCGATTCGGACATCCCGATAAAGAACATGGGCTCGAGCTCCTTGAGTCGGACCGCCGGTTTACTTGCGACGGGGTGATCTTTTGGCAAAGCGGCGACGACTCGGTGGGAGGCAATCGGCTCAAATTGGAATCCGCGTTCTTCGATGGCTTCGCGCAGGCCCACGAAACCGAGGTCGATCCGGCCTTCTTCGAGGGCGCGAAATTGGTCGCCATAGGTCATGTCGAACAGGTTGATCGAAACGGTGGGGAAAGAACGCTGGAAGGAGGCGAGGGTATCGGGAAGCAGGTCGTAAAAAAGGGTGGCCACGTAGCCGATGTTGAGAGCGCTGATTTCACGCCGGCTCAAACGTTGGACGGATTCCACAATGTCCTCGGCCAGATTGAGCACTCGCTTGGCGTCCGCGAGAAAGGCGCGGCCTTCATCAGTCAGGCTCACCTTTTGTTTCGTCCGGTCGAGCAACCGGACGCCGATCTCTTCTTCCAGGTCTTTGATTTGGCGGGTGAGCGACGGCTGGGCCAGACGCAGCCGTTCAGCGCCTTTTGTAAAACTGAGCGCCTCAGCGACGGCGACGAAATATCGCAAGTGTCGAAGGTCCATACTTGAACGGGAGGAGCGCCCATTCTAACCGGACCGCGCCCGCGAGATCAAGCCTGGCCTTGGGATAATGTCCTCTCGGGCGACAAACGGAAGGGGTCCGTGATAGCGCCAAGGTATTGGCAATCAACGAACAAGGTATTGGCCCGCGGTGGTGGAAAAATCGTATGAGATGGGAATGTTTCCAATTCTTGCAGGTGAGACGGCCTCAATTCGAGAACGGCCGGTCCTGGAATCCCAAATCGAAACAATGCGCCAGGCCGTTCAACAGCGAGGCGAGTGCATTGTTCGTTATAGTGAATTAAGCGCCCTCTGCGCGCATGCCCTCCCGCCGAGAAATCAATGGGAAGAAATCGCCAAGATCGCGATAGACGAGAGCTGGAGTTTCACCTTTTTCCCCGATCACAGCGTCCGGTTTGCCAAGCTTTGTTTATGACGCTGGTCCCCCTGGTCCAATCACGGTGCTTTTTTGCGGCCGAACCGCAGTGGCGCGTCTGGACGCGATTGCTGGTCCCGCCTGGTTGAATCGAACCCTTCAGAGAGGAGGGAGCGAGCGCCTCATGCTTTCCGGCTATCACCGTGGAAGCGACAAGGTATTGGCCCGCCGCCCGAGCGCGCGGTAGCAACGTCCATGCGCCGGGACGAATTTAAATGTGACCTCCACGCGCCACCAATTATGAATCGATCGGCTTCAGTTGTCTGGGAAGGAAGTCTCCGGGACGGAATCGGGACGATGAGCACGGAGAGCGGCGTCTTGTTCAATACTCGGTACTCGTTTCGGACGCGCTTCGAGGAAGGAATCGGAACCAACCCGGACGAGCTCATCGCCGCCTCGCTCGGTGGCTGTTTTTCCATGGCGCTCTCGCACGAGCTGGAACTGGCTGGGTTGCGCTCCGAGCGGATCGAGACCACGGCGACCGCCACCCTCGAGGAACTCGCGGCTGGCTGGACGCTCACGCGCCTTCAGCTCGACGTTCACGCCAAGGTGCCGTGCGCGACGCAGAGTGACTTTATCGACGCCGCTCTGGCCGCGAAAACGAAATGTCCCATGGCGCGCCTGCTGAACGCGAACATTTCCATGAACGCCCGGCTCGACACGTGAAAAACGGCATCGTCAAAATTTCTGCCCGAACGCGTTCCAACGGCCACGCGGCGAGAAAGGACGCCGCGTTGCGCACCTCCGAGCTGCGTTATCGCCGGCTCTTTGAATCGGCGCAGGACGGAATCCTCATTCTCGATGGCGAAACGGGCGAGATCGTCGACGCCAATCCGTTTCTGCTCGACCTCTTGAACTTTACCTTTCGGGAAATCGTCGGTCTCAAGCTCTGGGAAATCGGCCAGTTCAAGGACATCGCCGCCAACAAAGAGGCTTTCCAGCAGCTCCAGGACAATCAGTACATCCGCTACGAAGACCTGCCGCTGGTCGCGCGGGGCGGAAAGCATGTCCAGGTCGAGTTCGTCAGTAACGTCTACCTGGTTGACGACAAGAAGATCATTCAATGCAACATCCGCGACATCAGCGCCCGCGCGAAAAAGCAGGAGGCTTCGCGGGAGCATTTGAGCGCGCTGGAGGTGGCGGACAACGCGAAGGACGAGTTTCTCGCCGCCCTTTCGCACGAACTGCGAACTCCCCTGAGCGCCATCTCGTCGATGCTGGATGTCCTCGACTTGGGGAACGGCCTCGCGGCAACGCCGAAGGCTCGGATCCCCGAGGAATTGGATAATTCGGGCGTCGCCCTCATCCGCCGCAATGTTCAAATCCTGACCAGCCTCATCAACGAATTGCTCGATCTGACGCACATCGCGCGGGGCGATCTTCATCTGGAGCTAACCACCATCGATGCGCACCATGCGATCGGGGACGCGTTGCGCGATCTGGGGGGCGAACTCAAAGCCAAACGAATTGATCTGCGCGTCAATCTCCGGGCGGAGTTTCGCCACATTAAAGTGGATCGCGCTAAATTTCACCGAATCATCACCAACCTGGCCGGGAACGCGATTAAGTTCACACCCGTCGAAGGCATTATTCGGGTCACGACGACGAGCGCGTCGAACGATGACCTGGTCATGGAAATTTCCGACAGCGGCATGGGCATCGAAGCAGGGTCGCTGGCCCGCATTTTTTCCCCGTTTGAGCAAGGCGACGCTTCTGTTCGCCGGCGTTTCGGTGGCCTCGGTCTGGGTCTCGCCATCTCGAAGAGTCTGGCCAAAGCCCATGGCGCCACCCTCGAAGCGGAAAGTGAAGGGCGAGACAACGGAGCGACGTTCCGGTTGCGACTTAAGAGTGCGCAGTTATTTCCGGGAGAAGCGGGGCCCGAACCGAGGAAGGCGGGTCCGCGGAAGCCACGGCGCATCCTCCTGGTGGAAGATCACGCCGATTCCCGCCAGTGCATGCAGCGCCTTTTGGAATCTCGAGGTCACACGGTTCATTCCGCCAGCGATGCACAAGGCGCGTTCGAATTGAGCGAGCGCGAGAAATTTGATCTCCTCATCGCCGATCTCGGCCTGCCTGATCGGGACGGTTTCGAGCTGCTGCGCGACCTCCGGCAGCGCCATCCGACCTTGCCCGCCATCGCTTTAAGCGGGTTCGGACTCCCCAAAGATGTCTTGAATAGCAAAGAAGCCGGGTTTGTCGCGCATTTCGTCAAGCCGGTGGATTTGCAGAAACTGCACGCGGTCATCGACATGTTAGCGACGGGCAAAAATGGCCGCGGCAACGGCAAGGCGCGCTCACCTCGCTAAATTATGAGACTGCAAAATAACTTCAGAGGAGACATCATCGTTCCTCCTCCGCCTCCTTCCCCGGAGTCACCTGTTTCCTCCGGGAGCTAAGCGCCAGGGAGTCCCGTGAGGGTCGCCCTCCCAATTTGATCCGGCGAGGATCGCTAATTTCGGAGCATCCGACTCGCGGCCAGGATCATCGAAATGATCGGCCAGGCGGTGATAATCCCAAGGACGGTGAAGAAGAGGAATTCCCGGGCTTGATCCCGGGTCGTCTCCGCTCCGAAAAAGTCACTGCTGAGTTTATAGAAGGCGGAAGCGTCCGCGATCGGCTGATTGGTGCTGGGTTGATCTGTTGAGTTCATACCCCTAATACAAGCCGCTCCCTTGCCGTGCTCGTCGGGAGAACCCGCAAAGTCAGATGGGGTTACTACTGCCTGGTGCGCTGGCCTACTCCGCGCGCAATGCTTCCACCGGATTGACCAGACTGGCGCGACGCGCCGGAACAAGACAGGCGAGCAAAGCGGCGGCCGCCAAAACGGCCATCGTGGCGCCGAGCAGGAGGGGATTGTGCGCCGAGACCTGGTAGAGCTGCGCCGCGATCAACTTGCCGAGCGCCACCGCTGCCGCCAAACCCACCACCAGGCCGAAGACCACCGGCATCATTCCCTGCGTCACGACCAGCCGCAGCACATCCATCGTTTGCGCGCCCAGCGCCATCCGAACGCCGATCTCACCGGTGCGCTGTTCCACCGTGTAAGCGACCGCGCCGTAAATGCCGACCGTCGCCAACAGGAGCGCTACGCCGGCGAAGACGCCGAGCAACACCATCATCAACTTCGCCTGGCCAAGCGCCTGCGCCATGATCTCGCTCACCGGCTGCGGCTGAATCAGCGCGAGACCCGGATCGATCGTCTTCAGCACGGCCTGCACTGATTTGGTCACGCTCTCCGCCGGCAGGGGACTGCGCACCGTTATGGTGAGGAATGGAAAATTCTCCTGCGTGAACGGCCGATAGAATTCCATGTCGTTTTGCTGGTCCAGTCGCGCCGAGCGCACATCGCCGACCACGCCCACGATCTCGACCGGCACACTGCCGCTGGTCACGAGCAAGGTTTTGCCGATCGGATTTTCATTGCCGAAGAGCGATTTCGCGCCGGTGGCGCTGATCAGGACCACGTTTGGGTGGTCGGCCATGTCCCGTTCGTTGATATCGCGACCTGCCAAAAGCGGAATGCCCAGGGTCTTGAGCCATCCCGGCATGATGTCATTGGAGGGCGCGCCTTGGCGCTCCGCGACGGGCGGAACATTGCCATCGGCGCGCGTGTAGAGCGTCGCGCCGCCGCCATTCAAAAGTGGAAACCCGCCGCTGACCGCTACCTCCTGCACTCCGGGCGTGGCCCGCAGGGCGCTCGTCATTTGCTCGGCGAAACGTGCGCGGGAAGCCACATCCGGATATTGCGCCTGCGGCGTGACGGTGAGCCCGAGCCAGAGATTCTCCGGCTTGAAACCGGGATCCTGATGACTCAGCCGCACGAAACTGGCGATGAGTAACGACGCCCCCGCGACCAGGGTGACCGAAAGCGCGACCTGCGCGCCGACCAGCAATTTGCGGAAACGTTGTTGCCGCGAGCTGCCGGCGGTCCCGCGGCCACCTTCCTTCAGCGCATCGACGAGGTCTCCGCGCGAGCTTTGCAGCGCGGGATACAAGCCCATAACCACACCGGTCAGCAAGGAGAGCCCGATCGTGAACGCGAGCACCGGAAAGGAAAGCGCTGTCGCGCTGCCGGTTTCGATCGGCAGGAAGTTCGCGGCGAGTTTCGGCACGAGCGGGACCAACTGCCACGCCAGGAGCGCGCCGAGAATTCCCGCGAACAAACTGATGAGCACGCTTTCGAAGACGAAAAGGCGCAACACGCTGGCGCGCGACGCGCCCAGCGCCAGGCGGAGCGAAATTTCGCGGCGCCGGCCACTGAACCGAACGAGGAGCAGGTTGGCCACGTTGCTGCAGGCGATGAGCAGGACAAAAGTCACGGCCGCGAGAAGCGTGGCGAAACCGGGCCGCAGGTTTTCCGTCACATCCTCCGGCAACGTCTTCACCACGGTGCCGGATTTCGCGTCGATCTTTTCGGGATATTGGGAGCGATAGCTGTTCTCGAGCAACTGCAAGGCGGCGAAGGCCTGCTCTTTCGTCACGCCCGGTTTCAGGCGTCCGACCGCGCGTAGGAAGGCCGTGCCGCGCATCATGCGCTCGTGCGAGAAACCCGGGATGACCATCGGCTTGGTCGTCCAGATATCGGCGTTCGGTCCCGTCCACGAGACCGGCAAGGTCGGGATCACGCCCACAATCGTGTGCGTCATGCCATCGAGCGTTAGCGCGCGCCCGACCACGTTTGGATCGCTGCCGAGCCGCGCTTTCCAAAAGCGTTCCGTGACCACCGCGACATCGGCGCCGTCCTCTTCCTCGGGCAGAAACGTGCGGCCGCGCACCGCGCGCAGACCGAGGACATCAAAGTAATTCGCGGTCGCCTTGAACATCGGAACCTGGAACGGATCACCCAGTCCGGTCACGGTCGCCGCTACTCCATTCTCAGCCGCGAATCCGTCGAAGATCGTTTGGCCATCGCGGAAATGGATGTAGCGCGGCGCGGAGAGCGGGAAATCGACGGTTTGTTCCTTGAAATGCGAGAAGACGTGAAGAACGCGCGCCGGGTCGCGGAATGGCAGTCCGCGCAGGAAGAGATCGTTGATCAGACTGAAGATCGCCGTGTTCAGTCCGATCCCGAGGGTGAGGGTGAGGACCGCGAGGAGGGTGAATCCCGGCGATTTGCGCAACTGCCGGAGAGCGAAACGAAGATCAGTCATCATAGGAGTACAGGGTTATGGCCACAAGATGCCGCAAAGTTGAGATGCGCCAACCGGTGCCGTTGGATTCAACTAAAAGACGCCGCCGGTTTTCGCGTTTGTCTCAGCCCGGCGAAGTTTGCCCTCCGCCGACGGCTTCGCGCGCGAGCCCGCTATCATCGCGAAGAAGAGTTTCGCTCCCGTGGTTTTGGCGCGGAGGTGGCCGAGGCCGCTCCGCTTCCGAAAATAGCCCAGCGTTTTAACGCTGGGTCCGAAAATGAAAGAATTCGAAGTCCCTTCAGGGACGGCAGGAGCATCTCTGTGATGGGGCTCCTGTCGTCCCTGAAGGGACTCGTGTCCGGTGTTTGGCAATTCTCCCAGCGTTAAAACGCTGGGCTATTTTCGGAAAGCACGAGCGCTACGCTTTTTCCGGGCGCCTTGGTTTTGCGGGGTTGAAACGGCACCAACTATCTGCCGCCGGGGCCACTCCCAATTCCATGTCCACCGCCACCTTCCTGGTGCGGATCAGGAGCTCTCTGGAGATTGTTCCTCACATCGTCGTTGCTGATGCGGACGGTATTGCGACCGGCGGCTTCCTTTGAATCGGCATCCACCCAATGTCCGGGCATGTGACTGCCGACCTCCGCGGCTATCCAAACCATTTTCTTCTGCCCGTCCGCCAGGACTTGTCCTCGAACCTTCGCGCCCGCCCCCACCTCCACCGGGAGATCGACTCCGGCCAGAAGTGCGTCGCTCGTTAGGCCACTTTTGTTTACGGCCCGTTTTGTTCCTTCGACTTTGATGGAGTACGAGGTGGCGACGATGACTTTGGTCGTCGAGGCCGTCTTGGTATCTTGCGCTTTCTGCGGTCGGATTGTCAGGGTGTAAGAGCCGGCGGGCAGGCCTTCCAGAGAGAAGTTGCCGCTGGCATTGGTCACGGCACGCTTGGACGGATTTTGTTTTACCACGACACTCACCCCGGCGACACCCTTCGGCGTTTGAGCATTAACGACCGGCATCGCGAAGAGGAGAGACAACAGGAGAATACCCAGGGTCATGTGCTTCATGACTTCGCAGGTTATAGATTCCGCCTGGCGGAGGCGAGCAGAATCGTCCGGTTCAAACGGAGCTCGTGCGCGAGTTTTCGCGGTGTCCTAACTACTTTCTTAGCGCCAAGGGCGCGGCGTCATGATCAGCCTGGGGCCACGCCCCAGGGGTTCGCACCGCGTTAGATTGCCTAGCGCTGAAGGCGCGATTCATTCCGGTGCAACCGGCGTAGAGTTAGGGGCGAACCGGAGCGTTGAATCGCGCCTTCGGCGCTTGGTCATAACCCGATTAAGATCCTGGGGCGATGCCCCAGGCTGGTCTGAACCGCGCCTTTGGCGCTAAACTCTTACAGTCAAATTAGGACACTGCCCGAGTTTTCGCGCGATTGACCCGACGCTTTGCCCCGAGTAAAAATGGGGACAAGTAACGAGCGGCGGCGCTTAAAACCCAAACAAAGGATCTGGCGATGAAAAAATGGTTCTTCGATGCTGATTACCTTCAGGCCTGCAATTGCGACTACGGATGTCCGTGCGAATTCTCCGCGCCGCCTACCACCGGCTCCTGCCACGGAGTTGGCGTCTGGAAGATTGAACGCGGCGAATACGATGGCGTTTCCCTCGACGGCATTGGTCTCGGCTTCGCCGCGAAATGGCCCAAGGCGATTCACGAAGGCAACGGCACCGTTTGCCTTTTCGTCGATGAGAAAGCCTCGCCGGAACAGCGGGACGCCTTGCTCCAGATCGGTTCAGGCGCGGCGGGCGGGCTTCCGTTCGAAATTCTCGCCACCACCTTCAGCACGCTGCTCGAGCCGCGCTTTGTTCCGTTCGAGTTCAACCTCGACGGTTTGCAAAGCTCAGCGCGGCTCGGTGACGAACTTCGGATCGCGCTCGAGCCGATCAAGAATCCGGTCACGGGCGATCCGGAACAGGTTGCCGTCGATCACGGCACCGGGTTCATCTTCAAGAAAGCCGAATGCGCTTCGGCCCGGGAAGGGGCGGTCGCGATCGACGAGATGAATTTTTCGTATCCGGACAAGGCCGGCTTCGTCGCCCGCATTCATTACGGGAATTGAGCCGCGCTCGATGAGCGCGCCTTCTTCGACTTCGCGCCGCGAACGCTGGATCATCGGCGCCGCCCTGGCCGGGATTGCGGCCGTCGCGTGGGCTTACATGATCCATGAAGCGCGCGCCATGGACGTGACCGGCGTCTGCCAATGTCTCGGCATGCCCATGGGCGGCGGTGCGGATGCCGGCTGGTCGGCCGGCACGCTGCTCCCGCTTTTTCTCATGTGGGCTGGAATGATGGTGGCGATGATGCTGCCCAGCGCCGCCCCAATGATTCTGACCTTCGCCGCCGTCAGCCGGAACCGTCGCCGGCTCGAGCGGCCTTACGTTCCGGTCGCCATTTTCGTGGCTGGTTACGTCGCGATCTGGTCCGGATTCAGCGCGCTTGCTGCCGTCGCACAATGGATTCTCCACCGGCAGGCGCTTCTCTCACCGGCGATGGCCAGCAGCAGCGCCTGGCTTGGCGGCCTTCTCCTCATCGCCGCCGGCATATTCCAATTTACCCCGCTCAAGCACACCTGCCTGGCGCATTGCCGCGCCCCGCTCGAATTCATCATGACGCGCTGGCGGGAAGGCGCCGGCGGCGCGTTCCGGATGGGCCTGGAGCACGGCCTCTACTGCACCGGTTGCTGCTGGGCCCTGATGGGATTGCTCTTCGTCGCCGGCGTCATGAACATCCTCTGGATCGCCGCGCTTTCCTTGCTCGTCGGCCTGGAAAAACTGGTTCCGCGCGGCCTCTGGCTCAGCGCCACCACCGGCGTGATTCTGACCGCTTGGGGCGCATGGCTGATCGCCGGCTCTTTCCGTTAGCGACACGGTGGCGAACCTTCTGGGAGGGCGATTCGGTCGATCGTTGCGGGACGGAATTGGGTTGGAGATCGCCGCTATTTCGTAGCATCGAAACCGTTCGCGTGGTAAAAAAGAAAATGCCCCCAAGTCGATCCTCAATGAAGCGAGACGCTGCCGCTGCCGAACTGGCGTTGAAGGCGCACGTATTGGCATCCGACCCTGAGATACTGGCTGAGATGACGGACGGAGACCGGGCGATGGAAGAAATAGCGGACGCGGTCAATCTGACTGAGGCACCGGAAGATGCAATCTGCGGTCTTGTCATCGACCTCTTGCAGTATTGCGAGCGGGAGAAAATTGACTGGAACGAAGACGTGATGTCGCGGGCGTGGGAGCATCTCCGTCGTGAGCGCACGTTCGAAGTTCAGGAGCAATGAGGCTGTTTTGCGTGGCAAGCGGCGAGTCGGCTTGCGTTGAAATGGCCGATCACAGATAACCGGCTAGTGACGTCAAAAAGTGCCAATCTGAAATCCTCAGCTGCTTCGGAAGGTACCTTAACCTTCGAAGTTGATTGCGGTTTGCTGTTTCAACTCGGCGAAGGCGCGGTCAACAAGAGGTCCGTTGCCCTCGCCGAGCTAATCAAGAATGCCTACGACGCTGACGCCACACGTGTGGCGATAGAATTCCATAACGTCTCGAAGGCCGGCGGCGAGATCACGATATTGGACAATGGAACGGGCATGTCTTTTTCTAGGATTCGGGACACGTGGATGCGCATTGCGACAACGGAGAAGGAATTTGATCCTGTATCCCGTGTTTATCGGCGGCCGCTTGCTGGAGCAAAAGGTATTGGGCGGTTTGCGACCCGTCGGCTGTCCGCGGAACTGGAGCTGATTTCTGTGTCGCCCGTCGATCCAAAAAGAGCGTCGGGATCCAAGGAAGAGACAGCGGTATTCTTTGATTGGAAAAAGTTTATTCCTGGCGAAGATGTCGGATCTGTTGGAGTTCATTATGAGCGCCGACTTGTGCATCGCTCTACAACGGGCGTTTTGCTCCGACTCAAGAAAGTTCGCGATGCTTGGTCCGAGGAAGACTTGCAAGAGCTTTATCGGGACCTAATCCGATTAATTACACCCCTTCCGCGCCAGGAGGCGAAAAACGACAAAAAGGAAAAGCGCGATCCCGGGTTTACAGTCGCGTTCAAAGCGAAGGAGTTCCCTCGTTATTCTGCAAATCTGGGAAAACAGTTCCTTGCTTCGGCGACTGCGGTATTGGAGGGTCGCCTTTCGAAAAACGGCCCGGCTACTTATCAGGTAACTTTCGCAAAACGAAGTCGAAAAAGGAAGACAACGCATCGTTTCGCGCCCAAAGACCGTTCCTTTCCGAAAGCCGGTCCCGCTTCATTCAAAATTTATTATTTCGTTTGGAAAGCAGATCAGTTTGCAGATGGAAACTTCAATATCCGGGAAGCTCAGGCCGTCGGACGCGATGAAGGCGGTGTTCACATTTTTGTTGATCGCTTTCGCGTGCCGCCTTACGGCGATCCGGGTGACGACTGGCTAGGACTCGATGAGACCCGCGCCAAGCGTGTGGGGTTGCCGTTTACAAGCGAGATTCGATCGCTCAGCAAAGAGGCGTTCCGCCCTGGCCTTTTGGTGCCAAGCAACAATCAGTTGTTCGGCCAGGTGTTTCTGTCTCGCCTGACCAATCCTGACTTTCGGCAGACACTCAACCGCGAGAGACTGCAAGAGAACGACGCTTTCGAAGAACTGCGTGAGTTCGTTCGTGTGGGCATCAGCTGGCTCACCGTGATGTATGCACGCCGCACTGAGGAAGATAGAGCCCGCGAGCGCGAGTCTCGCCGAGCCGAGTCCTCAGATCCTCGGGCCCTCTTGGACCGCGCACGCGAACAAATAGAAGCCCTTCCGGAAACCATTAGCCCCGAGCATCGGCAGGAGGCATTGCAGGCGATTGAACTCGCCTCGAAAACGATCCAACAAGAGGAGGAAGAGCAAATTGGTGAGTTGCAAATGCTTCGCGTTTTGGCGTCCACAGGGACAATGATTGTCATTTTTGACCATCAACTCTTAGGTATCCTCGAGGGACTCCGTGAAAGCCACGAAAGCCTCGGGAAATTTATTCGCAAGTTACCGGACCGAGATCAAGGGCAGTTCGAGAATATTCTAGAGGGATTGAGTGGATGGATAGAGGACGCTGAACACCAGGCGAAACTGTTGGGACTGCTTTTGGGTAGCACGGCTCGCCGCCGGAAACGGCGTTTGGCCGTTTATCCGATGGTGGAGGCCTTCCGCAAAGCGTTCTCAAAATATGCTCGAGATCTCCGAATAAACATTGTCAATCAGGTGCCGCCCACGTTGCGAACGCCGCCGATGTTCGACTGTGAGTTGAGCGCGATTTTGATCAACCTGCTCACAAACTCCTTAAAGGCCGTCAAGCTGCGGCAACGGAGGGACATTGAGATCGGGGGCACCCGTGGTGAAGGCTGGATCAAGCTGCATGTCTCGGATACCGGCACGGGTGCGGATCCAGCAAAATGGGACGATTATTTCAAGCCCTTTGTCAGCGAGAGCACTCCAGATCCCATCTTGGGAGCTGGCACTGGCCTTGGCTTAAAGATTGTAAAGGATTTTGTTGATGTCTACGGTGGTGAGAGTTCGTTCGTTCGTCCTAGGCCACCTTGGCGAACGCGCGTCGAAGTGCGCCTCCCTTACCCCTGAACAATGTCTTCAAGGCTCTATCGCGGAATCATCGTTGACGACGTCAAGCGGGATCGGGAGCGCTATGCGGAGAAGCTATCCGCACCACGGAAGTTGGCTCTCACCCCGATTCCGTTTGAAGAAGAGCGCACAGTGATGCGTATCATGGAGGAAAAACCTGACGTGGTGCTACTGGATCAAGAGTTAATTGAGGGGCAACCCAATGGACGCGCCGAGGCACAGCTAGGGTCCACGGTCGCCGCCTTGATAAGAGAAGAGCTACCCGAAACACCGATTGTCTTAATAACGCGCGGTTCGATTTTTCGGTCTGAGACAATGTCCGCATCGCGCGATGTTCCGCGTGCGTATGATCATGTACTCGTAAAGGCGTCCGTCGGGCACAATCCAGACGCCGCGCGGGACGAAATCCTTACGCTCGTCGCGGGATTCGACAGGATTCGGCGCTGCAAAAATCGAAACTGGAACAGCCTCTGCAACCTTCTTGGCACGGAACCGGGTGATATTGATTCACTCGCACGCTCAAATCCGCCCAGGCCGTCAGTTGGAACGGACAACTGGAGGGCGTCCGAGGCAGCCCATTGGATACGTCGCACCGTGATCGAATACCCGGGAATTCTCTACGACTCACTGCATGCTGCGTGTTTCCTCGGCATGTCGCAAGACGCATTTGAATCGGGCCCGATGCAACGTTATTTCGCGAGGACCAAATACGACGGGGCGTTCGCCCCGGTCGCCGGCCGTTGGTGGAAGGCGCGTCTACGGCAACGGGCATCAGGCTTTATGCAAAGAGCGAACAAGCCAACCGCTCCGATTCACCAATTCGCTGCCATCTGGAACGAAAACTCGACGTCCCAAGTTGTATTGTCCCGTTGCTTGGTGGACGGAACGTCCCCTGCCGAGTCCGTATGCTTCATCTACAAGAGGCCAGTCAAGAGGAAGAATTCGGTTCCTTACTGGTCGGATAATCGTCCGGACATCATGGACGAGGCTCGAGTATCCTTTAATGCAATCAAAGAATCTGACGAATTCGACGAAAATCTCGTCACCGCCGATTCCCGCGAGGTCGTTGATGATCTCCAGCAAGGTGTCTAAAGGTGAATATTGACGAGGCTATTATCGAGCTAACAGTGCTCGAGCACCGTCTTCGCAAGAATCTTCTTGCAGAGTCGGCAACAGCTACGCTTGAGACAGCCAAAGCACAGTTACAGCTACAAAAGAACACCGATCCAGACGCTCCGTGGTCTTTCGAAATCCCTCGTGAACAGCCATTAGAATTTCGCCCTACTCGTTCGATCAACTACTCGCTGATGATCGACATCTTTGGACAGTTCAGCGAAGTGCTTGATGGTGAACCGTCGTCGGATCACAGCATAACGGTTCGTGTCTGGGGGCTCAAAAAGAGCTGTTGGTTCGACTCGGAGCTCGATGCGACCGAACTTGAGACGATAATTTCGGAAGGGCTTAGACGCAGAGTTATGCTTCGCTTTCGGTTCGATTACGCGCAACCAGGTTTGGATGAACCATGGTCTCATATGCAGTTTGGCGGTCAACAGACAGGGCAAGAATATTTTAGAATGCCGGACAATTTGGGAGTGCCGCGATTTAGTTATTATCCGATGAATCTCCTGATGACCTGTGAATTCGTTGTTCGGCACTTCTTTCCAGAGGAATATGACATAGTGGCTAATGAGCCGAGCTGGAGGCGTGCTCTCGCAATAGCGCAACGGGCATATCTGACCCGTTTCGTCACGAGGATCGAAGACTTCGATCTCGAAGAGAACAACAGTTTTCTTCAACACTGCTGGGACCAATGAGTAACGGGAAGATCGCCACCCGGAAACGACGGGTTCTTGGCGCATATTATACTCCATTAGCATTGGCGGAAGCGTTGACGATCTGGGCGGTTCGAACTCCAACCGACACGCTGTTCGATCCAAGTTTTGGAGGGTGTGCATTTTTTGCGGCCGGCATAGCTCGACTGACCGCGCTCGGAAGTAAGGATCCGTTCCGTCAACTGGCCGGCTTCGATATCGACCCCAAGGCCGCCGCTTTTGTTAAAGCATTGTCCGGATATCGCGCGAGCAGTTCGACGATTCGAGTTGGGGCAGACTTTCTACGCGCAAGTCCTGAGCTAGCTACGATTGGCTTCTCAGCGATCGTCGGCAATCCGCCTTACGTGCGCCACCATCGTCTTTCAGATTCGCAGATTAAGATCGCACAGACTGCTGTTCAAAAAGACGGATTTAGCGTGGCGAAGACAGCGAGTTATTGGCCGTACTTTGTCTTACACTCGCTAGCTTTTTTGCGGACCGGTGGACGGTTAGCAATGGTGCTGCCATTCGCTGCTGTTAACGCGAAATATGCCAAACCCGTTCAACACGTATTGAGATCTCGGTTTTCGAAGTTAACGGTCATCTATCTGAAACAACGAGTATTTCCCGACGCACAGGAGGGCTCGGTTGTGGTTCTGGCGGAAGGTTGGCGCGGGACCCCTGGACGCAGTCGGTCAGCAACCGCAGAGAACATCGCACGCGTTCACGGCATATGTGCCGGGACATATAAGATCAGAAAATACGATCCCCGAACTGCGCCGTTGCAATCGCGGTTCGGCGGAGCAACTGATATTCTTCTGGCGCTTTCAAGACATCCCCATGTCTACGAGCTGGGTAGTATCGCAATGATAAGAATTGGCATCGTTACCGGGGACAACTCTTTCTTCATTCTAAGCGACAGTAGAGCTCGCGAGCTGGGGATTTCACATCGCTACTTGATGCCGATCCTAACGAGCGGATCGCAGTTTCGATCGCTTTCGATCGGGGTCGAACAAGTCGAAGAACTGAAGAATGGGGAAAGAGGCTGCTTTCTCCTCATTGCGCCGCCAAGGAGTCTGTCCGTATCCTTAAATGTATATCTAAATAGTCGCGCTGGTAAACGTGCAGCGAGGCGATACAAATCAAGCATTCGCGATCCCTGGCAGAGTTTAACCGACGTTACCGCGCCAGACGCTTTTCTCACCTATGTAAACGGATGCAATCCGAAGCTCGTTCTAAACGACGGCGAAGTCCTTTGCACAAATGCCATTCACCGACTCCGGTGGACGAAACCAATGTTAACGCATGCGCGAAAACTGGTGGCTCTATCGTTCATCTCTAGCCTAGGCGCCCTAAGTTCCGAGCTTCAGGGACGCCCATACGGGGGGGGTGCGCTGAAAATCGAGCCGAGTGATGCCCGCCGTTTGTTGATTGCTATTCCGGACAGCAATTCTGCCGATGTGAACATTGCCTTCGATTCGGCGCGTGTTTTAGCCAAGAACGGCCAATGGGATCAAGTTCGGCAGTGTGCTGACCAAGTCATCCTGAGAGAAGGGTTGGGGCTGACCTCGAAGGAGCTTACACATTTGCGGCGTGCATTAACCAAAGCGCGTTTTCTTCGTCTGCGTGCCTGAAGGCGATTCGGCGCGTCTGGTCGAAGCGGTGGCGACAGTCGGGATGCGTGCGCGGGCGGTGGAATCTAAACACTGTGATCAGGTGGGCTGGAGATGTGGCGGTGGAATATCCGCTCGGCGAGGCATTCCAACGGCCGGCCCAGGAGCAGGACGAGCGTGGTCAGAACAGCGGTGATTCCTAAAATTCCCCAGTAGCCGAGACCGCAAACGATGCCGAGCACGGCACACATCCAAATCGTCGCGGCTGTGGTCAGGCCGGTGACGTGGCCGGCGGGGTCGCGCAGGATCACTCCCGCACCCAAAAATCCAACTCCTGTCAAAATACCCTGAACGACTCGCCCGATCGCGTCTTGCCCAACGGCCTGAAAACCGGTGGGCGATTTGAGCACAACGATCGTGGCGACGGCCGCGCCGAGAGTCACGAGGGCGTGAGTCCGCAAGCCGGCCGGCTTTCCGTGCAACTCGCGGTTCAAGCCGAGAATGCTTCCGATGATCAGCGCCGCGCCGAGACGCAGAACGCACTCTTCATTTCCGCTTAACACCATGGGAGAGATTGAGCCGGAATCGGGCGGTTGAACGCAAGGCTTTTCGGAGATCCGCAGGCGACACGCCTGCCGCTACAGGGGTCAGCAGACTTAACCCGTCGCCTGCTGCGCTTCCAAGAAGAGCCTCAAAATGCGTTTGTCTTCCTCGATTCGCGAGACGTAGTCCTCCGCTTTAATCCGGCGCTCGACTCGGAAAATAAACAAGACGTCGTCCGCTCCTTCGATGGTCAGATGCTCGAGTGGCTCCAGGGCTTTGCGCAGGGCCGGGCTAAAAATCGCCCGCAGCGCGGCCTCGTCCTGGCCGCGAAGAATGTATCTGTCGCTGAACTCCGGGGAGTCCGGGAAGTTCACGTCGGTTTGTCCGAACATTTTCGCCATCGTGGAAAAGATCGTTTCGGGAAAGAGGAGGAACGACGGCAGTTTCAGCAACGGCGATTTTATCCGGGCGATCGTTTGATGAGGGCTGTGCTCCGATCTGCCATAACTAACGGTGTACTTGTAATCGAAGAGGACGAAATTCAGGTCGTCCGTGCGCGCCACCTCCAGCACATTCGAAACGGCGGGATCACGCCCCGTCTCTGCGAGATAACAGCCGATGGGCAGATCGTTGTCGGCCCTGGTCGGCTGACGACGAAAGGTCCAGCCGAGCGAACGCGCCTGCTCCTCGATTTTCCTTAAGCGTTCGCGATCCAGGTAGCCAACGATCGCGTAAATGCCGCCGCCGAAGAGGAGCCCAAAAAACAGGAGCGGCCAATTGATGGTGTAACTTGCGAGAAAGAATTGATCTGCGATGACCGGGACGGCGCCGAGAGGCAGAGCGGTCTCTTCATGTCCCCTTAACACGATGCCAGGCATTGAGCCCGAACGAGTACGCCATGGCAAGGCGGAAGGCGGAAGGCGGAAGGCGGAAGGATGAAGGATGAAGGATGAAAAGAGAAGTCAGCGCCTCTTCACTTGGACGGGTCGTTTTTCCAGGGCTTGGGCGAGCCTGGCCAGGGCCTCTCGAATTTGGGCGGGGGACCAGGCTCCGAAACCGAGGACGAGGGCCGGTGGAAGTTTCGCGTCGATGCAGAAGGCGGCGAGGGGACTGATTTTCACCCCGAGCCTGGGTAGGGCACGTTGAAGGATTGGAAGGTCCTTCTCCGAACGGAACCAGGCCAGCGCGTGCAACCCGGCATCGGCGATCTCAAGAGTGAAGCGGTCGCCCAGCAATTTGTTGAATTGCTCGATGAAGCTTGCTCGCCGTTCGGCATAAATTTTCCGCATCCGGCGCACGTGGCTGAGGTAAAAGCCTTCGGTGATGAAACGAGCCAGGGTGGCTTGATCGATCGTCGGGGAGTGCTGGTCGATCGTGGTGCGCAGCTTCGCGACCGCATCGGCCAGGGGAGCCGGGACAAGGAGATATCCCAGGCGCAAAGAGGGATAGAGAATCTTGCTCATGGTGCCCGCGTAGATCACGCGTCCGGCGCGATCGAGCCCTTGCAAACAGGGAAGCGGCGGACCGCTAAAGCGAAACTCCGCGTTGTAATCGTCTTCGAGAATGTAAGCGCCGCGGGTTTGCGCGAATTCGAGCAAGGCCTGTCTGCGTTTCAAACTCATCGTGACACCGAGCGGAAACTGATGGGAAGGCGTAACGTAAATAATCCTGGGCGCCGGTCGCGTCCGGGCTCCGTCGACCACGAGCCCTTCCGCATCAACCGGCCGCGGAATGATCTTCGCTCCCGCCAGGGCGAACACCCGGCGAGCCTGTAGGAAGCCGGGGTCCTCGATCCAGGCCGCCTCACCGGGATCCAACACAGCCAAAGCGCTGATCAACATGGCCTGCTGCATTCCCGCCACGATGAGGATCTGGTCCGGATGACAATGCGCTCCGCGAAAGTCACACAAGTAGGCCGCGACCGCTTCGCGCAAATCGGCGTCCCCGCGATTCGACCCGTAACGCAACAACTTCGCTCCCTTCTTCGCCAGGACCTGGGCCCGGAGACGCTCCCAGGTCGCGAGCGGAAATTCGTCCACAGCCGGCAAACCCGAGGTCAGCGCAACGCCGGGTCCGACGCCGGTCGGCCCGAAATCAAATTCCTGCCCCATGCGCTCATCCGGAAGCCGGTTCACGCGCTCAGAGAGGCGCGTCTCCTGCGCGATCTGCGGTGACACGCGACTCTTCCTGGCGCTGAGGAACGTCTCGGGCAGCGGATCCACCACAAAAGTGCCCGAGCGAGTTTTCGTGCTGAGATAGCCTTCCGCATGAAGTTCGGAAAACGCCTGATCGACGGTGGTTCTCGAAACACCGAGCTCGGCGGCCAGGGCCCGGGCAGAAGGCAGGCGCGACGAGCTAAAATTTCCCGACCTCAATTCATCGCGGATCTGCCGGTAAAGTTGCTGGTGAAGCGGCTCCGCCGCCGCGCGATCCAGCCGCACCATCTCGAAAGCGATGATAGATCGCCGGCGCCGTCGATTCGTCACTCGCTTCTTCATGACAATGAGTGAGACGAGACTCACCGGAGTTCAATATCCTTTTTTGAATGGTCTCACGAGCAAAGGCCAGGTGACCTCAACTGGCCCTGACGTTTCTTGCCAACTGGATATGGCGGAGGCGGACGAACGTGAGAGCCTGCTGGATGAAAGATTGGGGCCGTCTCGGCAAAACCAAAGCCGGGCCGCTCTTCGCACTGACAGGCAATGGAATAAAGGGAGAAAAATCATGACACGACATAATCTACACTTCGTCATCGCCGCTTGCGCCCTTCTGCTGGGCCTGGCCTCGCCGGCTTACGCTGGAGTTCCTCCGCTGCAGGTGACCGTTCTTGATGACAGCGGCAAAGTGGGGTTCCAAGGCGCGACGAACGCGGACGGCACCTTTACCACCGGCAATCTTCGGCCCGGCCACTACGTCGTCCAGTTCAACACCAAGAGTGCATCCGCAAGAGGCAATCAGTTCCTCGTGGTCGTTTCCGCAGGCAAAAAGAAGGTGGTCGCGACCGGCGTGTCGGGGGAGACATTCATGGGGAGCGGCGCAGCCATGAAGGTAAACCTGGAATCTGGCCTCAAGGTCACCGGACAGGTAGCCAACGAACAGATTACCGGGAGCGAAGGCGGCGTAAATTACAGGAGCGTCGGCGGCCAGCGCTTTGTTTGGGTCCCCGGAGAGCTCGGGAGCCAGGCTGGCGGACGTTGGGTTGAGGAGGGCCTGGCTCCATCCCGGCAGGTCACCCTTTTTAGCAAGGACGGCATTAGGAAGTTCCAGGAAAAGGGCGGCGAAGGCAGCATGCTCAATTGGGACCGTCACCGCTAAGCCGCAGAAGTCCTTTACTGCTCGCCGCCAGATCGGTTTGCGGCTGAGCAAACAGCGGAGCGCGGCGAAGGCGTGACAGCATCCGGCGCGGGCGATACGCTCCGCGAAATGGAAGCGGCTGATTGGGCATCGTTGACCGACCAGGAGCTTCTCGAACGGCGCATCTCCAAGCTCGGGTTGCGGCTCGAGGGCTCCGGAGTCGAGCCGCTCATTCGCCAACTTTACGAGGAGCTGTCGGCCCACGGATTGACCTTTCATCCGCCCTGTCACATCGGCGATGAATGGTTCGTGCCGGTCGGCATCCCGGCGATCTTCGTGCCGTTTTTCCTCGTGCACGATCGCCTCCGGCAACTGGAGACGGCGATGATGCTCGAAGTCGAGGGCGGGACCAGGGAGTGGTTCATGAAATTGATCCGGCACGAGGCGGCGCATGCTTACGCTTACGCCTACCGGCTGCCGAAAAAGAAAAAATGGCAGCAATGTTTCGGGCAAACCTCGCGCGATCAGACGCCGGATTTCTATCACCCGCATCCGTTCAGCCGCAGCTTTGTGGTGAATCTCGACGACTGGTATGCGCAAAGCCATCCGGACGAGGACTTCGCGGAGACGTTCGCGGTCTGGCTCACACCGGGGCTCGATTGGCGCGCGCGTTACACCGGTTGGAACGCGCTCCAAAAACTCGAATACGTCGATGAGCTGATGCGCTCACTCGCGGGCACGCCGCCAGTCCACGCGCCAGAGTACCGCGCGGCCGACTACGATTGCCTGAACCTCAAACTGAAAACGTACTACGCGCGCAAACGGAAGCTTTTCGAGGATACGTATCCGGATTTCTACGACGCCGATTTGCGCGAACTCTTCTCCGCGCCGCCCGGGCCGGGTCGAATTACCGCGGCCGTTTATTTGCGGCGGCGCCGGCGCCGGTTGTTGAACTCGGTCTGCCAATGGACGAATGAAAAAAAATTCCGAGTGAACAAATTACTCTCGCGTCTCATCGACCGTTGCGACCAGCTCGATCTCTGTGTGCTGAACGACGATCCGCAGCAGGATTTTCGCGTCACCTCTTTCATTACGACGTTGGTGATGAATTATCTCTTCACCGGCAAATTCAAGCGCACCAAGTAGCGTGAAAAAGAAACTCAAAGTCCTCGCTCTTTTCGACGCGATCCGTCCCACGACGATCGACCAGGACCTGAGCGCGGAGATGAAAACGCCCGATTGGAAAACCGAGGCGAATGTCCTGGCCGCTCTGGGCGAGCTCGGCTACACGACGGAGCATCTCGCGATTTTTGATGACCTCGATCTGCTTCGGCAAAAACTGGAGAGTTTCGCGCCCGACGTGATTTTTAATCTCGCCGATCAATTCAAGAACAACCGCGGGTTCGACCAGCACATCGTCTCCCTTTTAGAAATGCAGGGCGTGCCTTTTACCGGTTGCGGTGCGACCGGGCTCGTCCTGTGCAAGCACAAGGGCATTTCAAAAAAAATCCTCGGTTATCATCATATCCACGTGCCGAACTTCGTGGTCATCCCGCGCGGACAGCGAATCGCGCGGCTGAAGCGGCCGAAGTTTCCGATCCTGGTGAAACCGGTGAAGGAAGAGGCGTCCTACGGGATTTCGCAGGCGTCGTTCGTCACGAGCGACGATCAGTTCCGGGAACGGGTGGCGTTCATTCACGAGAAACACGATGCCGACGTGATCGCGGAGGAATATATCGAGGGCCGCGAGTTTTACGTGAGCGTGATGGGCACTTCTAAGTTGACCGTGTTTCCGATTCGCGAGCTGGTTTTCGGCGAGGTGCCGCCGAACGAGCCGCGGATCGCGACCTACCGGGCGAAGTGGGACGAGGAGTATCGGAAACGCTGGGGTCTACAAAATCAGTTTCCCGAGGCGCTGGAGCCGGCGTTGATCGCACAGATCGAGGAGACGTGTAAGCGGATTTACCGTCTGCTTACGATCGAGGGCTACGCGCGCATCGACTTGCGGATGACGACGGCGAACGAAATGTATTTCATCGAGGCAAATCCAAATCCGATTCTCGCGGCAGACGAAGACTTCGCGCAGTCGGCGGGGAAAGCGGGGCTTTCGTATCCGCAGTTGATCGATCGGATCATCCGGCAGGGGATGAAGACGGTGCGCGGCTGATTGGAGATCAAGCATCCAATTGAGAACTGTAGCTGCGGCGCTGTGTCGCCGCGCGAGCAACGCCCCGACAGAGCGGGGCGGCTACAGCGCTCCGCAGACTCAGACCGCCTACGATCTGAACATGAAGTAGGCGGCGCCGGCGAGGCAGAGGCCGGACCAGAGATAATCGAGCTTGATCGGCTGGTGCATGTAGAGAACGGCGAACGGCGCGAAAACAGACAGCGTGATGATTTCTTGGAGAACTTTGAGTTGGGCGAGACTCAGCGTTTCATAGCCGAGCCGGTTGGCCGGGACTTGAAAGAAATATTCAAAGAGCGCGATGCCCCAGCTCAGGAGTGCGGCGATGTACCATTTTTTGTCGTTCCAATTCCGCAGGTGCGCGTACCACGCGAAGGTCATGAAGGTGTTGGAGCAGACGAGAAGAAGCGCGGTGCGAGAGAGAAGAGCTGATTTCACCGGGCAAACATTATTGCGCTTGTCTGTTTTGGCGATTTTTCTTCACCAGATACCAAATCATTAGTCCGCCGATCGGCAGGCCGATGAGGGTGAGAGGGTCGTGGCGGAGGATGGCGTTCAGGGTGTCGCCGATGAGATTGACGGTGAGGATCCCGATGGCAAGGCGGCGACCCCACTCTGCGTTCCTGGCCAGGCCGAAGGCGGCCGACGCGCAGGCAGCGCCGACCACGGCCATCAGCGCGATCGACCAGTTGCCGATCTGGTGAAATTGAGTCCGCGCTTCCGGCTTCAGTTGCCAGATCGGTTCGAGGAATCCACCCGGAAAAGCCAGCGCGACCATGGTGATCAGACAGATCAGGGCGCCCGCGGCGAAGAAGATCGCGAGCAAGGTGGTCCCGATGGATCGAGGCCGCGTGACGGAATCGGGATTCAATGATGGGCGCCGAAGCTAAACAGTTTTAGCGCGAGCCAGACCGCGGCGAGTCCGCACCCGACACTCAGGCCGGCGTAAGCCAGAGCGATCCCGACGTCGCCGCGTCGAAGCAGGAAGACGCCTTCGTAACCAAATGCCGAGAAGGTCGTAAACCCGCCGAGAAGGCCGGTGAGCAGAAACAGGCGAGTGTCGGCCGAGAAGAGATCGCGATGTTCCGCGAGAGCCGCGAGCGCGCCGATGGCAAAACAGCCAAGCACGTTGACAACAAAGGTGCTGAGAGGAAACCGCCACGAGGCGGAATGCTGCAAGATTACTCCGCCAAGTTTGTAACGGCCAATCGAACCGATGAATCCGCCCAGGCCGACGATCAGCATCTGTTTCATGCGGTCTCAATCGAGCCATACGCTCAGTTCGTCCAGCAACCAAACATCGCACCCCGAAACAAGGAGCGGCGGTTTTCCAACCGCCGTTTTGATTGGCGGGCGGTTGCAAACCGCCCCTCCTTGGATTCAAAAAGTCAGGATGGCATCGATGGCCGCGGTGAACATCGTGTCGTCGGTCGAGTCGTTGAACGGCTGCGTATCGCTAAAGGAATGATCGATGCGGAGCTCGGGCCGAATGGTCAGGCCAGTGAATGGCTTCGGCATCGGAGGCTTTAGGTCGAGCCCGATGGTGAGGGCGCCATAAGTTGTCCGGCCACCGCCCACGGTGCGCGGATCGATCACCGGCTGACCGTCGAGCGCGCGCAGCGGATCACCCGGATCGGCAAACTGAGCGGCGAAGAAGCCTTCGTCGTCCCGCCAGATTTCGCCCCGAATCTTGGCCGTAATTCTGTTGTTGATCGCATAGCTCAGATATTGCGCTACGCCATACGCCGCCGCATCCGCGCCTCCGTCGTAGGCGTAGTTGAGGTCGGTCGTGGAGGTTAGTCGGTCGTCAATTTTCCACGTGATGGCGACGTCGCTGAGACAACGGATTGCGCTGTCATCGTTGTAGGTTTCCGGCCCGACATGCGTCGAAGCCAGCACGACGACTTTTCCTTCGTTCAGATTTAAACCGATGCCGCCATGAAAGCCCGGCCGTTCGTTGTTATCGTCCAGACTGGTGTTCACGCCCCGGGTCACGCCGGCGATGAGATCGAGCCAACTGTTGGTGTGCAAAGTGAAGAGCGCGCCCGTGTGGTTGACCGGGACACCGAAATTGAACATGTAGGTGTGCGAGTAAAAGGCGTTGGTGCGCGGGTCGACTGTTTCCGCTCCTTCCAGGCTTACGAACTTGCCGATTTTCACGTCGACGCCGCCCTCGGTCAGGATCGGCAAATGCAGGCTCAGGTACGCTTCAGGGATGTCCGCCTGATAAAGGCCCGTCCCAGTTCTGTCTTCGTTCAATCCGAGCGAGTGGGTGTAACGCGCGTCGGTGCCGAAGAGGAACTGCAATTTGAATCCCCAATCGAAACCGGATTTCGAATCGAGCGCGCGTTCCATCGTGACGACGGCCTGGTTCATGACGAACTCGTTGCTCCGGTCGTCAAAAAGCCGGCCGAAGTTTTGATGATCACTGGGGCCGGCGGGATTTCCGGTAAAGCCGGTTTCAATCCAGCCGGAAATGGCCAGGCGTGATTTCGCCTCCTGCTGTTCGAGGATCTTGTTCTGAGCCTCTTCCTCCGCCGGCGTGAGAGTTTGCGCGCCGGCCTCAACCGAAAGGAAAACGGCCGCCGCGACGAATGTGAATCTGGCGATGAGCTTCTTGGGCGTGATCACGATCCTCAATTGTTTCGCGTCCTGGAGCACGCGATTGAGGCGGAGGGTAATCAGGCATAGACGAGCAAGTCGATCTCTTCCGGCAGCGAGTTGGAGACTTCCCGGATGACGTTGCCGCGAAGGAGATTGAGGAGGGCGTTGCGTTTGGGCGCGCCGAGGATGAGGCGCGACGCGCCAAGGGTAGCGGCGATATCGACAATGGTCGCGGCGGCGGATGAGCTGACCGCGTAGCAGAAGAGCGGGGGATGAGCGGGGTCCGATTGGCGGGCCGCTTCGGCGAAAATGGCGCTGGCTTCGGGATCTTCCTGCCATTTGCGTTTCGCATCCTGCTCCGTCATGAACGCTTGTTCGCGGACGAAGAGGAGATAGAGGCGGTGCCCCGTTTCGCGCGCTTCGCGCAAGGCGAAGTCGAGGGTGCGGCCGGTGCCGCGAATGGCGCAGAGCACTGATTCAGCGGCCGTGGGCGTGGGCGCTGACGCGCCACGGGTCTTAACATCGAGCAGGAGACTGCTCGATCCACCAGGCTCAGCCGTGAGCGGAGTTGTCTCCAGGGCGATGGCTTCTTTCTTGGCGCGACGTTCGTGAACGAGGCCGCGCAGGATCAAACCGACTGCGAGGATAGTGACCGCGAAATAGCGCGCGTTCGGTTTGTCGATCAGTAGCGATAATTCAATCGCGGCCATGACGATGAAGGTTCCGAACATCAACGTCCGTTCCCAGGTTTTGATCGGCAGTTTCCAGTCGGTGGCTGTCGCGCCGAGATTGGTGGCGATCGCACCGACGACGCCGACGGCATAGAGATCGGCGAGACCGACCATGTCCTTGACGAGGAGGACGAGCGCCATCGGGACGACCGTGGCGAGGAGCATGCCCGCGCTTGGGACGCCCCATTTATTGAGACGCTGAAAGACTGGCGGCAGCTCGCGATCGCGTGCCATGAGAAACTGGATCGTGATCAGATCGACAATTGCGGTGTTGACGGCGGAGAGGAGAAGGAGTCCGAAAGTGATGCTGACGGCGAAGCCAAAAGCGTGGCCGAGCGCCGGGCCGAGGATGCCACCAACGAACGTTTCGCCCATGTAACGCAGCATGTAGTCGCGCACGCCTTCGGCTCCCGGTGCGTTCACATCGCCATTCGCGATCTGCAAACCACCGAGCGCGTGCATCGCGAGTCCGAGCAACGCCGTGAAGAGGCAAACTTCCACCATCACCCAGAGGAGCGCGGGCGTGGAAGTCTTGCGCACGGAGGGCTGGGCCTCGGTGCTGCCGGGATCGAGGCGCATCACACCGGTGGCGTTCGCGATGGCTTCAACACCGGAAAGGGCGAGCACGATTCCGACAAAGCCGCCCCAGTTTTGCCAGAACCCGCCTTGCAGCGGCTGGAGGTGGCCGATCGCACTGCCGAGATGCGGCAGACTGAAGAGGCCGAGCGTGATGACGACGATCAGAGTCGGAACGGAGATGAGAAACGCGAGGCCTCCGGTATGCTTGGGGCCGAGCAAGTTGAGCAGGCCGATGACGAGAATCGCCGCGGCCGCGAATTTCTCGGGATGAGGAACGCCGAGATATTGAAACGCGGAGAGAGCGCTAATCGCCGCCGTGACCAGATAATCGGCCACGAGCAGAAACGCGCCGACTATGGAGATGACTTCGGAGCGATGGCGAACGCTCGCGTAAACGCCGCCGCCGTCGGGATAGAGGCGACAAATGATGATGTAGTTGATCCCGACGAGCGCGGTGAGAACGCACATCGCGGCGATCAACCAGAACGACGCGTAGCCGCCGACCGCGAAAGCCAGGCCGATGACATAGGCTTTGCTCGTCCCCCAGTCGCCGTAGAGGATCGCCGCCGCGCGCGGGACGTTTACGTTGCGCGGGCGCCTGACGTTGGTCGCGATCATCAGTAGTGAATGATGAAATCCATCGACAGGGTGAACTGATTCTGGCGCGTGCCGTTATTAAAGGCGGCGGTGTCGTAAGAGTGATCGAAACGGATCTCGGGACGCAGCGTCACAATCTTGTTCGGCCACCAGGTCACGCCGATGGAGTGCTCTGAATAAAAGGTCGCGTAACCAGTCCGGCTGCCGACCCGATCGTTCATCACTTCATTGCGAACGGTGAGGAAGGCGGAGGGCGCGATCCGAAATATCGTGTAGTTCAGGATCGCCCATTCCGAGGCGTAACCATCGCGCACCGGAAATGACCCGCTTTGAAACGGGACTTCAGCCGTTGGATGCGACTTCGCATCGTTCATGTACATGTACCACGCCTCGGTCGCGGTATAGATCTTTTCGTTAAACTTGTGCGTCCAGGTGGCGACGATCTGTTGGAGATTGTTATAGCCGAACTCGCCATTGTTGAAGGCATTGTCGCCGAAATAGATCGAGTCTTTCTGATTCGGCGCGGTCCACTGGAGCATGATGGTTCCGGTGGGCTGGTTGCCCGGATCGTTTTGCCAAAGGGCTACGTCGGTGCCGTTGGAGAGGCCGGCTTGAATGGTCCACTGGTCGTTGATCCGGGTGGTCGTGAAGATTCCCGTCTGGGTGTAGTTATCGAAGCCATAAAGCAGGGAGTGGCTCGCCATGAGATTGTTCGGCGCGAGCTGCGCCTCGATATCCGGTTCGGAGATGATGCGGCCAATCCGGATGTTCATTCCTTGAAAGACCCCCGGAAGGTAGAGGTCGAGATAGACCATCGGCATATCGAAGCCGTAGTAGGCGTTGTCTTTCAGGAGCTGGTCGCTGAACAAGCCGCGCGAAATCATGAACCGGTAATCGAGTCCGTAAACGCCGGAGATCCGAAACCCCCAGTCGATGTGATCGGTTTGGGCTTCATCCGGCACACGTTCGAGGTAAAGAACGAACTGGTTTTGTTCGACGCGGTTCGGCCTCAAATCGTAGATGAGCGGGAAATTCGCGTTCGGACCGCGCGAAGTGTTGCGCGAGGTGCTGAGGTTAAAGGAGAAATTTTCCCAGCCGTAGATCTGGATTCTGCTTTTCTTCCACGCTTCGCCGGACGGACCCGCGTAGATCGCTTCCATCAACGGATACGTGGGCAGGATGCCGGGATCGCCGATGATCGGTGTGCCGCCGATCTGCCAATCACTGGATGGAAACGGCGGCGAGTCGAACGGCGACGGCGGGATGCGCCGCTTGGAAGGCGCGGCGCTTCCTGTTTCGCTCAACGCCTTGTCCTGCCCATTCGCGGAGGCGACGAGGAAACAGAGAATCAGAGCCCCCGCGATAAAGCTGGCGGCGCGCCGAAGGCCGATGCGTGCACAAGGCAAGCGGGGGGTGTCCGTTGGAATCATACAATTTCGGCGCGGACGAACGAAGCCCGGGCGTCGCTGTTCCTGCCGCTCGAATCACGCGCCGCAGGTGCGCGGGTTTTCGATGAACCACGTCCAAAACGGCGCAGCTTGCCTGGGATCGGACGATTCGCGCAGTCCAGCGTTTCCGTTGTTTTGGTCGATTCGATACTGCCAGACATCCAGACTCGGCATTGCGCTGGCTTGTTCCGTTGACGGCTGGCCCTCTGGTGTCGGCACGAGGACAATCAGGATCGCGTTCATGCCTAAAGCTCGCGTAGGCCGCGGCGCGTCCGTTAATTAAAATTTGCCCGCTGAACGCTAAAAGATCGTTAAAGCCCCGGGGAGGGGCGTCCTAGAATTTTTCGGCCGACAACCGGTAGCCGATGCCGACCTCAGTCTTAATCAGGCTGGGCGCGTTGGCGGTCGTTTGGAGTTTCTTGCGCAAATGCGTCACGTAAACACGGAGATATTGCGCCTGGCTCTCGGCTTTTTCTCCCCAAACCGTTCGGAGCAGTTGCCGATGGGTCACCACCTTTCCGGCGTTCTGAACGAGCACGCGGAGGAGGGAATATTCCGTGGGCGTGAGTTTGATTTCGACGCCGCCGAGCTTCACCTGGCGCGCGGAGAAATCGACGCAGAGCGACCCGGCGGCAAACACGGGCTCCCCCGTTTCCGTCAGGGAACGGCGTTGCGCGACCCGGACGCGGGCCAGGAGTTCCGCGGTATCGAATGGTTTGGTCACGTAATCATCGGCTCCCGCGTCCAGGGCGGCGACTTTTTCCTCCGCGTCGTCGCGCACCGACAAAATCAGGACCGGCACGTCCGACCACTCGCGTAAACGCCGAAGCACTTTGACGCCTTCCATGTCGGGCAGACCGAGATCGAGCAGCACCACGTCGGGCCGGCGGCGGACGATCTCGGCGAGCCCGGCTTGTCCCGTCTCCGCTTCGGAAACCTGAAGGCCTGCTCCTTCCAAAGCGAGACGGAGAAGCCGGCGAATCTGCTTTTCGTCATCGATGATGAGGGCGGTGGGAGCCGATTTCATGAAGTAACCTCCAGCGCATCCTGGTTCGTCATCCGCACCGGCAGGTGCATGGTAAAGCGGGCGCCGCCGCCGTCGCGGTTCTCGGCCGTCAGTTTCCCGCCGTGCGCTTCGACGAAGCCGCGCGCGATGGATAATCCGAGTCCGAGACCGCCCGCCTTGCGGCCGTCGCCTCGATAGAATTTTTCGAATAACCGCTCAGCTGATTCCAGCGGGAAACCAGGTCCGCGGTCGCTGACTGAGATGACCAGCTGCTGGTTTTGGGATTCAGCGTCGAGTTCGATGGGCAGCTTCGGTTGAGTGTAACTGGCTGCGTTGGCCAGCAGCTTCGCGATCGCCTGTTCGAGCAACGTATGATCCACGAGGGCGAGGGGAATATTCTCCGGCACGTCCAGCCTGATCTCCCGGCCGTCAATTGATTCGCGCTCAATTTCGACGGCCGACTGTAGCAGCTCGCGGACGTCGCACCATTCATAGTTCGGCTGGATGACTCCGCTCTCGAGCCGATTCATGTCGAGCAGATTGTTGACGACGCGATGGAGGCGATGGGAGCCGTCATGGATTTCACCGGCGAGATGCTTGAGCATCTCGGCGTTCTGACTGTTTGCCGTCAGATGGAGTAGTTCCTGACTGGCGGCGCCGATGGCCGCGAGCGGTGTTTTTAATTCATGCGAGACGCAATCCAGCAGGGTCTTGCGCAGCCGTTCGGAATTTTTCGCCAGCTGAACCTGGGCGGCCAGGTGTTCCCGAGCTTTGAGCTGCGCGGTCAAACTGCCCACCGCGAGGGCGATGATGAAGTAAGTCGCGAAGGTGAGCGCGTCTTCCAAATTCGCGATGTGCAGCGTAAACCGAGGCGGGATAAACAGGAAGTTCCAGGAGAGCGCGCTCAGGGTGGCCACCAGCAAAACCGGGCCGCGGCTCAGGATCATTCCGGCCAGGAGCACGCCCAGCAGATAGATGAGTGAGATCGCCGCGTAACCGGTCAGCGGGGTCAGGAGCCAGCACGCGATGGTGAGGGCAGCGACACCGGCCACCGCCGTCAGATATTCTTTCAACGGGACAAAAGGAGGCGGCGAGGAAGCCGGATCGTGGCCGTTCGACCTTTCCCCGAAGGATGGTTGCTCTCCCCTGCGCGAACTGGATGTGCCCAGCACGAGTGCAGTGTAGCGCATCCCGCCCGCCGCGAAACGCAGCGTTCAGGATTTTAGTACCGTTTTAATTATTCTGGGCACGCGCTCATATTAAGCTCGGAAAGACGGTGAATTCTGCACTTCCAACCCTGGCGTCTGCCACTTCTGACGCGGCGCCGCATGATCCGTCCCCCGGTGATTCGGCGGCTCCGAAGAGCCGGCTTCTTTTGCTCTGTCTCGCCAGCCTCGGAATTGTCTACGGCGATATCGGCACGAGCCCGCTCTATGCCTTGCGCGAATGCTTCTACGGCGAGCACGCGCTCGCTCCCACTCCGGCCAACGTTCTCGGCGTCCTTTCTCTCATTCTCTGGTCCCTCATCCTGATCATTTCGGTCAAGTACCTCATCCTTATTCTTCGCGCCGATAATCGCGGGGAAGGGGGCATCCTCGCCCTCGCGACCCTGGTCAGTGACGTCGTGGGCCGGCGCGGCAAATTTCTTCTGCTCCTCGGATTGTTCGGCGCCGCGCTCCTCTACGCCGATGGGATGATCACGCCGGCGATCTCGGTCTTGAGCGCGGTGGAGGGATTGCACATCGCCACGCCGCTCTTCGATCCCTACGTGGCGCCGGTTGCGATCGGGATCCTGGTCGCGCTTTTCATCTTTCAATCACGCGGCACGACCGGAGTCGGACGCGTCTTCGGACCTGTCACGATTCTCTGGTTCCTGGCGATCGCGATTCTGGGGATCCACCAAATCGGTCGCGTTCCGGAAGTGCTGGGCGCCATCAATCCGCTTCAGGCGGTTCAATTTTTCAGCCGGAACGGCGGAACCGGTTTCGTGGTCCTGGGCGCGGTTTTCCTGGCGGTGACTGGGGGCGAAGCGCTCTATGCCGACATCGGTCACTTCGGCACCGCGCCGATTCGGATCACCTGGTTCACGGTCGTGCTGCCAGCGTTGACTTTGAATTATTTCGGCCAGGGCGCTCTTCTTCTCAGACACCCCGACGCAGCCGTGAACCCCTTTTTTAGGATGGCGCCTTCCTGGGCGCTCTACCCGATGGTGGCTCTCGCGACCGTGGCCGCTATCATCGCGTCGCAGGCGATTATTAGCGGCGCCTTTTCTCTGACGATGCAGGCGATTCAGCTCGGCTACATGCCGCGCCTGCGCGTGCATTACACATCGGAGCGGGTCATCGGCCAGATTTACGTCCCGGTGGTGAATTGGGCGCTCATGCTTTCGTCGATCGGCCTCGTGCTCGGCTTTGGCACGTCGAGCCATCTCGCCGCGGCCTATGGCGTTGCGATTACCACCACCATGCTGATAACGACGATTCTGTTTTACGTCGTCGCTCGCCGGCGCTGGCATTGGCCAACGGCAGCGGCTCTTCCGGTCGCCGCCTTCTTCATCAGCATCGACCTCGCCTTTTTTGGCGCGAACATGATCAAGGTTGCGCACGGCGGCTGGTTCCCGCTGCTCGTCTCGACGTCGATTCTTTTCCTCATGCTGACATGGCGAAAAGGCCGTCGCGTCTTACGCCAGCGCCTCGGCGACATCTGCCTGCCGCTCGACGACCTTCTCCCCAGCCTGAGAGACCAAAGCATCCGCCGCGTGCCCGGCACCGCCGTTTACATGTCGGGCAACCGGACGGGCACGCCGCTCGCGTTACTGCATAATCTCAAGCACAACAAAGTGCTGCATGAACAGGTCGTCCTGCTCACGGTGCGCACCGAGGAAGTTCCTTTTCTGGCCAATCTGAAGGATCGCGTCGCCCTCGAGAAACTGGACGACGGTTTCTGGCGAGTGCAGGTCCATTTCGGCTTCATGGAAAAACCGGATGTGCCTTCGGCGCTGGAAAGCGTGAAGGAACCCGGCCTCCGTTTCCATTCGATGCGCACGACCTATTTTATCGGCCGTGAGACCATTCTCGCGACCCGCAAGCTTGGCATCTCCGCCTGGCGCGGCTCGCTCTTTGCCTGGATGACCCGGAACGCCGGTGACGTGACCTCCTATTTTTGCCTGCCGCCGAACGGAGTGGTGGAGCTGGGGGCCCGGGTGGAAGTCTGACCTTTCCGGCCCGAATTCCGGCCGGTCCGCGCGTTATCTGCTTGCGCAGCGCCAGCGCGCCAGCGTGATTACGGCGTGGTCGAGGATATCCAGATACGCTTGAACCCGTCACTTCCGGGTGGAGTGTCTTTGCTCCGCTTCGCCTGAAGCACTGATGGCTACTATTCTCGACCCGACGGCAGTTCATCGCCCGCGCAACGTTGATTGGAAACGTGCGGCCGCCCTTCTCTACGGCGACTGGGGCACGAGCAAGGCGTACGTCATCGGCCTCGCCTTCATCGCCGCTGGTTTTGATTCGTTGCCGATCATCCTGGCGGTCTGCGCGCTGACCGCAGTGGTCGCCTACAACTACATCATCGTCTGCGCGCATTTTCCAGATGGCGGAGGCGTCTATTCCGCGGCCCGAGAACAGAGCCGATTCCTCGCCTCGACCGGTGCGCTCCTGCTCATAGCCAATTTCATCGTCACGGCCGCGCTGAGTGGGTGGGCCGCGGTCAGCTATCTTGGCGTCGCGAGCAAATATGCGCCGGTCGCGACGATGGGTCTGGTTCTCGGCGTCGGGGCCATGAATTATTTCGGCCCGAAACACAGCGGCAGCGTTTCGATCTGGCTCGCCCTTCCCGCGGTGCTGATCGTGGCCGCGATCGTAATCCTGAGCGCTCCTCACCTCGGTCTGCTCCACGCGGGCTCCCAGCACAACGATCTGCGCGAGACGTGGGTCTCTTTCGTCGGCGTGATTCTGGCGCTGAGCGGTGTGGAAGCCATCGCCAACATTACAGGGGTGATGAAGGCCGACCCCGATTCCACCCCGGATCATCCCAAAGTCACGCGAACGGCGACGAAGGCGATCGTGCCCGTGGCCATCGAAGTGGTTCTCGGCACGGCGCTCCTCGGCTGGGCCATGCTCTCGTTACCCAGGAGTCTCAGTCCCGAACTGGCCTCCCACAAAGAGGACATGTTGCGCTTCCTGGCCGAGCAGTACGGGACCATGGGGCTCGGGCCGGCCGTGGGCCAGACCTTCAGTGTGATTGTCGGCATCGTCTTCGGTCTCCTGCTTCTCAGTGCCGTCAATACCGCCATGGTGGCGCTGATCGGCGTCATGTACATGATGGCCCAGGATGGGGAAATGCCGCGGCGACTGGCCCGTCTGAATCCGCATGGTGTCCCGTTCATCCCGCTCATCGCCGCGGTGGCCATCCCGATACTGGTTTTGGCCGTCACGAAGGATTTCACCGCCCTGGCCGGCCTTTACGCCATCGGTGTGGTCGGCGCCATCGCCGTGAACCTCGGCTCCTGCACATTTAATAAGCGTCTCGGTTTGCCCTGGTATCAACGCGTCATCATGGGGCTGACATTTTTCATTCTGGTCGCGGTCGAGTTGACCATTGCGAAAACGAAACCGGAAGCGCTCTTCTTTGCGATGTGCGTGCTGGGAGCGGGTTACGCGCTCCGCGCCTACTCGCACAAAGTTTCGGGTCTCAGGACGATGACGGTGACGCGCCAGGTCGCCGACATGGTGTCGCCGGATCTCGAGGCGAAATTGGAACCGCGGCTGTCGGAAGGCCAAAAAATCATGGTCGCGGCGCGCGGGGTAACGCCCGCCCTCGCGTTCGCGCTGGAAGAAGCGCAATTGCGGAAAGCGACGCTCTGCGTGCTCTACGTGAAGGAAATTTCCGTCTATTTCACCGGCGCCACCACCAGCGTTGCGCGCGCCAAATGGCAGGACGACCCCGCAGCCAATGCCATCATGTCCCTGACCATGCGACTCGGCGCGGAGCGCGACATCTGCGTGCAGCCGGTTTATGCGGTGAGTGAGGATGCGGCCGCGACGATCCTCGATCTCTCGGCCACGCTCGGGGTCGATTATCTCATCATCGGCGCGTCGCAACGCACCGCGATGGCGAAACTCCTCGGCGGCAGCGTCGTAACGAGTGTGGCCCAGCAATTACCGGACACGATCCGGCTCGTGATCTTCGGTTAGAACGCTCCCAGGCCCGAAACACTCCCGCATCATTCCCACTCCTCCCTTGCCAGGAGGACGCGATTACGACACTCTCCCCGCGATGAATCCGCCCGCTCACGCCGATCAAGTCGCGGATGAGAGTAATCGCGCTGAAATCCGGAAACTGTTGCCCGATCTCGTGGCTCGTGCGCCCGGCGAGGCCGCCCGTATTTTGGATCCTTACCCGGACGATTTTGCCGCGCAGATGCTGGCCTCGCTAAATCCGGCCCTCGCCCAAAGCGTCCTCGAACGTTTCAAAATCGCACGCCGGCAAAAGATCATCGCGGCCGCTTCGCCGGAGCTCCGGCAGCAGTGGCTTCGGAACGAGAAGTATCCCGAAAATGCGATCGGTCACATGATGGAACCGGCGTTGGCTGTCTTCCATCCAGCCACGACTGTCGCCGAGGCGACGCGCGAGCTGCGGCATTTCGTGACACGCGCTTTCATTACTTACATTTTCGTGGTGGACGAAAAAGAACACCTCTGTGGCGTCGTGGCGATGCGGGAGATGCTTCTGGCCGCGCCGGAGCAACGGCTCGATGAGATCATGATCGCGAATCCGTTTTATCTCACACCGGAGATGCAACTCGTCGAGGCGATGAAGAAAACCATGGTTCGCCATTATCCCGTCTACCCGGTCTGTAACACCGATGGAAAATTGATTGGTTTGATTCGCGGACAAATGCTGTTTGAAGCGGAGACGGTGGAACTCAGCCTGCAGGCCGGAACCATGGTTGGCGTGGAAAGAGAAGAGCGCCTGACCACTCCCTGGTCGAAAAGCTTCCGCTTCCGTCACCCGTGGCTTCAGGTCAATCTCTTCGCCGGCTTCATCGCGGCGGCGGTGGTCGGTTACTTTCAAGGCACGATCGATCGGCTGGTGGCGCTGGCCGTTTTCCTCCCGGTCGTCATCGGCCAGTCATCGAACACGGGCGTTCAGACGCTGGCGGTGGCCTTGCGCGGGATGACCCTGGGTGAGTTGAAGTCGGGAGGAGAACTCGGGCTTGTCCTCAAGGAAACTTTCCTCGGGTTGCTGAATGGCGCTTTGACCGGCGTGAGCGCGGCCGCCGGCATGTTTGCTTTTGCCACGATGCAGAACAGTCCGGTGGCGCTGAAGCTGAGCCTGGTGGTTTTTTTCTCGATGACCGGGAGCTGTCTGATCAGCGGCATATTTGGGGCGTCGATCCCGTTGTTCCTCCGAAAATTAGGGACCGATCCGGCGAACTCCTCCAGCATTGTGCTCACCACAATTACCGACGTCTCGACGCTCGCAGTCTTTCTCGGGCTCGCGACCTGGCTGGTGTAAGTTTGGTGCGCGCATCGCTCTTGCGCATTCGCCCAGCCGAGGCACGCTGCCTCTGAACGAGCGCTTTACCCGGCGCGAATTGTAATGCACGACGCGACCTTTCTTTCAGATCTTGCCATCGTCATGATCGTCGCCGGGCTGGTGACCATTCTCTTTCACCGGCTCAAGCAGCCCGTCGTTCTCGGTTACATCATGGCGGGCGTAATTATCGGGCCGCACACCCCGCCGTTTCCTCTGATTCGCGATGAGGAAACAATCCGCACGCTCTCGGAACTCGGCATCATTTTCCTCATGTTCTCGCTCGGGCTCGAGTTCAGTCTGCGCAAACTAAAGGAGGTGGGCGCGACGGCCTTCATCGCCGCGATCACGGCAATTCTCGTCATGGTGTGTGCCGGTTATTCGCTCGGCCAGGGATTCGGGTGGTCCACCATGGACAGCATTTTTCTCGGCGCGATTCTTTCCATTTCTTCGACTACCATCATCATCAAGGTTCTCGACGAGCTGGGACTGAAAAAAGAGCGCTTTGCCGAGCTCATCTTCGGCATCCTGATCGTCGAAGACATCCTCGCGATCGTGATGATTGCGCTCCTTTCCGGCTTCGCGACCACTGGTTCCTTTACGGCAGAGGCGGTCGGTTGGACCGTGCTCAAGCTGGGTTCGTTTCTCGGCATCCTGCTCGTGGTCGGGCTGATCGTCGTTCCGCGCCTTTTGAATTACGTGGCTCGATTCAAGAGCAACGAAATGTTGCTCATCGCCGTTTTGGGCCTTTGCTTCGGTGTCTCGCTCCTCGCGGTGAAACTCGAATACAGCGTCGCGCTCGGGGCGTTCTTGATTGGTGCCATCGTGGCGGAGGCGCGCCAGATTGCGCGCATTGAAATGCTCATGGAACCGGTGCGCGACATGTTTAGCGCGGTTTTTTTTGTTTCGATCGGCCTCCTGATCGATCCTTCACTTCTGGTTCAATACGCCGGGCCGATTCTGATCATCACGGCGGTGGTGGTGGTGGGTCAGGTGTTTTCCTGCACGTTCGGGACATTTATTGCGGGACACGAAAGGCAAACGGCCTTGCGGGTCGGCATGGGGCTGGCCCAGATCGGCGAGTTCTCCTTCATCATCGCCTCGCTGGGACTGAGCTTGAAAGTGACGAGCGAGTTCCTTTATCCGATCGCGGTGGCAGTCTCCGTTCTCACGACGTTGATCACGCCCTATCTGTTGCGCAGCTCTGGCCACGTTGTCGGTTGGTTCGATCGAGTGGTTCCGGGGCCGGTCCGAGCCTGGCTCGACCTTTACACCCGCTGGGTGGAGGGCCTGCGGACGGAAAGCAGTTTTGCGATGGGCCTGGTCCGTAAATGGGCGTGGCAGATCGCGCTCAATCTAATCCTCGTCGCCGGCATTTTTGTCGGGGCCGCGTCGTTACGCCGTTACGGGCTGCAGTGGTGGCCGACCATTCCGCGCGGCCAGGATGGCGTCAAAGCGGCGTTATGGTTTGGGGCGATGCTGCTGAGCCTGCCGCTGCTGATTGCCTTGTTCCGAAAATTGCGCGCGCTTTGCATGTTGCTCTCCGAGATGAGTGTGACTCGCGGTGGTGGGGGAGAAAATGTCTCCGTGCTGCGCTCGATCGTGGCCAATACCATCCTGGCCGCGTCCTGTGTGGTCCTGGCGCTCGTTCTCGCGCTTCTTAGTTCCGCGATTCTTCCCTCGTGGAGATTGCTGATTGCTCAAGCGCTCATCGTCATCGCCACGGCCGTCCTTCTTCGGCGCTCGTTTACCCGGCTCTATTCGAAGGCGCAGTACGCGTTGCAAGAAACCCTGTCTCAACCGCCTGCCGCCCATCGAGATCCCGCCGCGCGTTCCCTGCCGGCGATCTTGCGGGCGGCCGAGTTGCGGACGGTTCGCATTCCCGAAACGGCTGATGCGGCCGGAAAATTGATCGGAGAACTTGCATTGCGCACCCGGACGGGCGCGAGCATCGTCGGAATTCAGCGCGATGAAACCAGCCTCATTAATCCCGGTCCCGATGAAGAACTGCGAGTCGGTGACGACGTGTTGCTTCTCGGAAGCCAGAGCCATCTCGACTCCGCCCAGAAGCTCCTGAATGATGGACCCCGCGACGAGCATCGCGACCGACTCTCTTGAACACCACGCCCGACATGAACGACAGCCTCGAGCTGATGCAAAAGCTCATCGAGTATCGCTACCAGAAAGCTTTGCATCATCAGTTAATGAAAGCGGCCGATCATTCCATGCTCGGCATCGATGTGCTGGTCCTGATCTATCATTTCGCCAAAATATCCGAGGGAGACATTTTCGAGATTGGTTCCTTTGTCGGTGCCTCCACCATCGCCGCTGCCATGGGGGCGCGTGATTCGGGACAGCAAAAGAAAATAATCAGCATTGAACCGGGTGGACCGCTCAAGGATCACCGGCTCGCGACCAGGGATATTTTCAAAGACCTGAAAAAAAACCTTTCGCGCGTGGGACTGCTCGAGGCGGTTACTTTGATAAACGGATTCTCTTTCGCCGACAGCACGGTTACGGCCGTTCGGGAAATGGCCCGGCCGGGCTCGATCGGTCTGTTTATCTTCGACGCAGACGCGAATGTTCGCCGCGATATCGACCTTTACGGCGACCGGTTTGCGCCCGGTTGCTGGGTGGTGATCGACGATTACATCAGCGCGACCGACAAAGGCGGCCCGACTCGAGCCCAGGTGGACGAACTGGTCGGCGCCGGGCGATTACAGCCGTTGGGATTCTACGGTTGGGGGAGCTGGATCGGCCGTTGGCTTGCTCGCTAACCAAGAATTTTATCCATTCGTAAGTAGCTTAGAGTAAATATATTACGAACTATCTTTGGAGCGACATCTTTGACATCCGTGGCCAAAATGGAATGTTGGGGCCGCGCAAAGTTTGACCCAGGCCAGCTTCGACCAAAGGCGCCAGTCACTCTTCCGCAACCAAAGCCTATCGTTAGTTTAAGTTAGTTTTCACCGGCGCAATCGCCGAAGCAGAAGCTCTTCGAGGGGCTTCTCAGGATAACCCCGCTGCCTCGCATGGCAGCCATGCATTTCGCTGAGCTCGAACTCCGCCACCCAATTTATATGAAACCTACATCCCAAATCACACGGCAACCTCGCCGTCACGACGAAGAGCGTTCTTCGTCGTTCGCGCATTCAACTCACCCACGAACCGATTCCCAGTTCCACGCCCCAGCCAGCGCAGGACAATCCACCGGCGACACACGCAAGGTGACCCGGCCGGTCTTTGCTCCGGGCTTCCGCGATCTCAGCAATGAGTTCCTCGCCGCCGAAAACAAACGCAACTATGTGGCCGAGGTTTTGTTCTTCGCCATCATCGTTGGCGTTTCGACGTGGCCGATCGTTTCCATGTTCCGGACCATGGCTGAATTCGTAAGGTAAGCGCCACCGCTGGGAAGAAGCGCTCAAAACGAACGCTTCACAATGTGGCGCGGGCAAATTACTTTGCGCGGATGCATCATCCACGTCTCTCGTTCATAAAGACGATCTCGTTGCTCCTGGCATCCGGGTCGCTCGCGCTGGCCGCGGCGTCGCCGATCCAGGAGCGGGCCGATCGTTTTCTCGCGCTCGTCAACGCTGGTTACAAGGGTCTCTACCGCGTCAGTAGTGAAGCGCAGTGGCTCGCTGTGACCGATGTGACGCCGGCGCACGATGCTGCCTCCGAGACCGCCGCGAAGGCTGCTGCTGCCTTCAATGGTAATCCCGCGATCATCAACGAAGCGAAGGAATTGCTCAAACACCGCGCGGACTTGAACGAGTTGACGCTTCGTCAGCTTAATCAAGTCCTGCTCAACGCCGCCGAAGCGCCGATGACGAATCCGGACCTGGTGGCCGCGCGCGTCGAAGCGGAGACGAAGCAGGCGTCAACCCTGAACAGCTTCGAGTTTAAGCTCGATGGAAAACCGATCACGGCGAACGACATCGACAACAAACTCGATCAAAGCACCGATCTCGCCGAGCGACGCAAGGTCTGGGAGGCGTCGAAAGAATCCGGTCCGGCCTTGAAGCCGGGTCTGGTCAAGCTGCGAGATCTCCGCAACGGCGTGGCGAAGGAGTTGGGGCACAAAGATTATTTTGCGCTCCAGGTCGCCGCTTATGGGATGACGACAGAAGAGCTCGTCAAGATGCACGACGATTTCCTCAAGGAGCTGCGTCCGCTCTATCTCCAGCTTCACACCTGGACGAAGTACAAGCTGGCCGAAAAGTACAAGCAACCCGTTCCGAAACGCATTCCGGCTCATTGGATTAACAATCGCTGGAGCCAGAATTGGGATGGGCTGGTCGCTGGCGCCGATATCGAGGATCGTTTCAAGGGACGAACAGCCGATTGGATCATCAAGACGGCCGAACAGTTTTACACGGGACTCGGCTTCAATTCTCTTCCGCCCACCTTTTGGACAAAGTCGGATCTGTTTCCTCTGAAACCGGGCGACACCCGGAAGAAGAACACCCACGCCTCGTGCTGGCATGTTGATCTCGAAAACGACATTCGTTCGCTGCAAAGCATCGAGCCGAATTCGCGCTGGTTCTACACCGCGCACCATGAGCTGGGGCACGGTTACTATTTCATGGCCTACACGCGGCCGGAAGTTCCGCCGCTCCTTCGCACCGGCGCGAATCCGGGTTACCACGAAGGGATGGGCGAACTGATCTCACTCGCCTCGAGCCAGGTGCCCTATCTCCAGGCGCAAGGCATTTTGCCCACGGACTTCAAAGCCGACGCCACTGCTTTCTTGCTGAACGACGCCCTGGCCAACTCGCTTCCCTTCATGTTTTGGGGTTCCGGGACGATGACCCATTGGGAAGCCGACGTGTATGCGAAGAATCTGCCGGCCGATCAATGGAACGCACGTTGGTGGCAGTATGTGCGCGATCTCCAGGGCGTCGAGCCGCCGGCGGCACGCGGAGAAGAATTTTGCGATGCCGCGACCAAGACGCACATCAACGATACGCCGGCTTACTATCACAGCTACGCGTTTGCGACCGTCCTGAAGTTTCAGCTCCACGATTACATCGCCCGCAAAATCCTGAAGCAACCGCCCCAGACTTGTAACTACGCCAACAACAAGGAAGTCGGCGCGTTCCTGAAGAAGATCATGGAGAAAGGCGGCACCGAGAATTGGCGCAAGGTCCTGAAGGATGCCACCGGCGAAGACCTTTCGACTCGAGCCATGGTGGAATATTTCAAGCCGCTGCAAGCGTGGCTCGAAAAGGAGAACAAAGGACGCCAGATCGGGTGGGATTAATTCAACAGGTAGGGACGCCGTTTCGAGGTGTCCGACTTTTCTGTCGACCTGTAACTAAATGAGCCGTTATCTCATCACTTCAGCGCTGCCGTACATCAACGGGGTAAAGCATCTCGGCAATCTCGTCGGGTCGATGCTTCCGGCTGATGCCTATGCTCGTCTCCAACGGGCTTCTGGACGGGAAGTCCTGTTCATTTGCGCGACGGATGAGCACGGCACCCCGGCGGAGCTCGCCGCGCACGAGGCGGGGCTGCCCGTCGAAGAATACTGCGCGAAGATGCATGGCGTCCAGAAGGAGCTCGGAGAGCGGTTCGGACTTTCGTTCGACTCCTTCGGGCGGTCGCACTCGCCGCAAAACCACGAAATTACCCAGCACTTCTACCACCAGCTCGACCAGAATGGCCTGCTCGAAGAACGCGTGACGCGTCAGGTCTATTCCATCGACGACGGCCGCTTCCTGCCCGATCGCTACGTCGTCGGCACCTGCAAGCATTGCGGCTACGACAGAGCTCGCGGCGACCAGTGCGAGAATTGCACCCGTGTCCTTGATCCGACGGACCTGATCAATCCTCGCTCTGCCATCTCCGGTTCGACGAACATCGAGACCCGCGACTCCAAGCACCTCTTCCTCAGGCAATCGAAGATGGTGGGCCGTTTGCGCGAGTGGATTGATTCCAAGAAAGACTGGCCGCTCCTTGTCACCTCGATCGCGCGCAAGTGGCTCGACGAAGGTTTGAACGATCGCAGCATCACCCGCGATCTGAGTTGGGGCATTCCCGTGGCCTACAAAGGGGAAGTGCGCCCCGGCTTTGAAGGCAAGGTCTTCTATGTCTGGTTCGACGCTCCCATCGAATACATCGGCGCGACCATGGAGTGGGCGGAAACCACCAAGAATAACTGGAAACGTTGGTGGCGCGAAGATGAGGGTGCGGACGATGTTCGTTATGTCCAGGTCATGGGGAAGGACAACGTTCCATTTCACACCGTCGGTTTTCCCGTCACGCTGTTCGGATCGCAGGAGCCGTGGAAGGTGGTGGACTACATCAAAGGTTTGAACTGGATGAACTATTATGGAGGAAAATTCTCCACCTCCGGGAACCGCGGCATCTTCATGGACCAGGCGCTGGAGTTACTTCCCGCCGATTACTGGCGCTGGTACCTCCTCGCCAACGCACCCGAGTCGGACGATTCGAATTTCACCTGGGAACATTTTCAAACCACGGTGAATCACGATCTGGCCGACGTTCTGGGTAACTTCGTGAATCGGATCGCGAAGTTCTGCACCGCCAGGTTCGCCGGATTGGTGCCAGACAAGGGCGAGTACGGGACGCTCGAGAAGGAAACCACTGACGCCCTTGATCAACGCCTGAGTAATCTGACGCGCCTCATGGAAGCCATGGACTTCCGCAAGTCCGCTACTGAACTGCGATCGATGTGGGTCCTCGGAAACGAATACCTTCAGAAGGCCGAGCCGTGGATGAAAATGAAAACGGATCCTGTGGCCGCGGGAGTGTCCATCCGCTATGCCCTCAATCTCGCTCTCGCCTTCGCGGCGTTGGCTCAGCCGTTCATTCCCGAAACCTCCGCAAAAATCTCACGCGCGTTCAGCGGCAACGAGACATCACTGCCCTGGCCCAAAGCGATCGCGGATCTGATCGCGCAACTCACGCCCGGCGCTCCAATCGGCGTGCCAGACGTTCTGTTTGCCAAGATCGAGGATACTCAAGTGGCCGAATGGGCCGGGCGCTTTGGTGGGAGTGATGCTTAAAGCGTCTAACATTTGCCAGGGAAGCGCAGGGTTAGGCGTTGCGGTCATTAGGGGAGAAACGTTGCATGGGCACAGAGCGAATGCCGTGAACGCACTGTTCCGAGCCAGTGATACGAAAACCTAAACGGTCGTAGGCAGAAATGGCATTCGGTGAAGAATTGACAGTGAACTCGCAATCCGTCTCGCCAGTAAGAGCACCGGCGGCGGCCAGCAGTCCACGAGCGATCCCGCCGCGCTGCCGGGAAGACTGAACAAAGAGCATGGAGACGTGGCGAGGCTCGCGCAAATGGAGCATGCCGACCAACTCGCCTGAGTGCTCGGCCACCAAGGTGTTGTGACCGGACTTGTGACGCTGCGAAAGGGCCTCGACAGAAGCGTAACGGTGAAACTCCGCGACGCCCTCGGTCTCATACTGCGGTGCGACAAACTGGTCGAACACCTCGCGCGCCAGAGAGGAAACGGCTTCAGTCTCCGACGAGCGAATCTGGCGATAGATGATCAAAGTGGATATCCCAACGGCCGGCGGTTAGATCCATCGCAGAGTTAGGTACGCGATGAAATATGGAGCGTAGTTCATGACTCGTAAGCCGGTCCTCTCCCGGTTCCGTTTGCCGTGGGGTGGAGTGTGCGAATGAGAAACTCCTCCAGTGCCGGAGCCTCGAATGGGCTGTTTGCCGGCATCGCAATAACGATGAGGAACCGAGCGGAATCCAACCACTCGGCCTTAGGAATGCAGATCTCGCCGCCACCAAAGTACTCGTATAGCCGCTGCCCGAGGCAACGGCTCATAGACGTCTTTCCGATATAAAACAGCTCCAACGCGTCATCGTACATGAGATAAACTCCCGCGCGGTCGGCAAAAGGCCAGGTATGCTGCGGAGGCAACTGGGGAGCCGCTGCCAACCGAGGTCGCGACGGGTGCAAGTCGACTGGAGGACCAACGTCGAATGGAACGAGATCAGGGTGACGATACCGGGCGCTGTACTCTGTGACAGCTTCACCGCCGCGGAATGGCGCGAATGAGAACTGCTTCATGGGTGTGGTGGTAAATATGATCGCTAAGATCCGGCTGAGGGTCGATCTAAGTCACTCGTACGCGAACCACCAGCCATGATCTACGATCACGCCTTCTTCGCTGATGAAGAATAAGAAATCGTGCCAGCCTCTCCACCAGTAGATCAGGTATTTTCGATTGCGCTGCTCTTGGGCCTTGCGCTCCCTCTCCGGCCGCCCTCTCTCGTAGACTCCCAGATATTTGCGCATTTCTCGATTGCCGAAAATGGCGTCAGGCTCTCCGAGGCACTCTATGACGAACCGCTTTGTATGCGGCGGATGGCCAAGCTCGACCCCCAGGTCGGACAGCGTCCGCTCCAGCCGGCCTCCGGAGTCATCCAACTCCTTGAGGCGAACTCCCGGCGGTAATTGTCGTCGTTTCGCGCGAAGTTCTCGATATTCCCGGGCCAGGCTCGCGACTCGACTCTTGGCGGTTCTTGGTGGCTCAGTCGAATCGTTCGCGCGAGCGGATAAGCCGCAGCACCAAAGAGGCGTGATGGCGCAAGCGGCCGCCAGGCACCTTGTGATCAACCGAAACCTCACTTGGTGATGAGGACCGGCACCGTCTCGACGGGCAGATCGTCGACGTAAAATTCGACGCGATATTTCCCCTCGGCCCAACCGTCGGGCGGTCGCCCCAGGGTAAACCGGGCGCTGGCGTCGGGCCCGGGGGCGACTGTCTCGGTTTCGTCGATGACGAAATTGGGTTCGACCAGATCGCCGACATCTTCAGCGACCCAGGCCACCCGAATTCTGGCGCCGTCGGGCAAATCGTGGCCGTGCCAGCGGACGTAGATGTTCACCACGCTGGACTTGAATTGAGTTTTCAGTCCGCCAGCCGGATCGCTCGAGACTTCGACGGTGAGTTTTTTGGCCGGCGCGGGCGGCGCAGCGACGGTTTCCTCGGGGCTCGCCGCAGGCTCTGGGGACGGCGCCACGGGCGAAGCGGCGGCGACCGATTTGGGCGATGCAACTGGCGAAGGCTCGGCTGGCTTTGGCGCGGCGGGGGAGGTCGCCGCTACCGGTTTGGGCAGGACTTCCGAGATCTTGTTCAATTCGAGCGTCGTGCCTTGCATGACGCCAGGCCCTCTCACCACGATTGTTTCCTTCACAAAGCCGGTCCCGGGAACGAACCAGCGATCGAGCGTGATCGACATGAGCGAGGAATCTTTGCACTGGAGACGAAACGCCCGGAATTTTCCAGCGGGCACGGTCACGTTTTCTTCAGCCAGGACGGTGAAGCGCTGGTGCATCTTTACCCCTGCCGCTTCGCCCTCCGACTCCCACGTGCCGCCAACCTTCAGCGGCGCGGCAATGATCGGTTCCGGCGGATTCAATTTCACCAATTTTCCATCCTTCCCGATCCGGCCCAGGCACGCGATGCCTTTTTCGTCCACGCTCACCAGCTCCGTTTTGGAGACCACATTGTTCGAAAGAGTTTCGAGCTTTACCACCCCCTTGCCATCGAGGAGTTGCCTGCCGACGCGAACGGTGACGGTCGAATGCGTGGGCGGTGCGCCCGTGACCGTTTCGGTCGAATCATACTCCCACGTCGTTCCTTCGCCGGTCGGCAGGAGCTGATCGGCGCGGGCGGAAACGGCCGCGATAAGGAGCGCGACGGCGAGAAATGATTTTCGCATGCGGCCTCAACTCTTATCCACTCGGTTCCGATTGGCCAGCGATGAGATGGGATTCCTGCTCTTCCTCTTCCTGTTCCGCTTCCTCTGGGTTGCTTGACTCGATATTTTCCCTAGCCAGCGGAAGAGGAAGACGAAGCGGAAGAGGGAGAGAAATACAGAGTCTACGGGGCTCGAATAGGTAGCTTCTAATGACTCCGGCGATGAGCGGGTGCACCCAAATCGTACACTTCTACCAGGCCGATGCCCGTGCCGTTGTTGACTCCGGAAAGCAGAGCCGTGTAGATGCCCGGCATTAATGTCGGTGCGATCGCTGATTCAAGATTGTTGCTCGGAGCAAGCCCAGCCTCCTGGATAATTGCCGCCTGGTTCGGGTCGTCCATCCAGTTGTCATTCGCGGTGATGAGTTGCCCATTGATATCGCGCAGCTCGAGCCTTGGATCTGGCAATACGGTTTCCGGCGAGATACTGTCCAGGCTTGGTCCAATCCCACGGACGATAATAGTGTTCTCTGCGCCATCACCGGCGCCCAGGATAAATCCGGCAATCACTATTTCGTCGCCGCTGTGGACATTCGCTCGAGTGCTGATATTGGCCAGCCTCGAATCTTCTTGATCCGGCGTTAAATCGTAGACCTCAACCAGCCCGACGCCCGTCGTATCGGCAATGCCTTTCACGACTGCCGTGTAAGATCCTGGAGCCAGGTCTGCCACGATGGCTGACTCGAGATCATTGCTCGGCGCACGTCCCGTCCCGATGATCTCGCCTTCCTGGGTATCTCGCCAGTTATTGTTCGTCAGGGGTTGGAAGCACCCATTCGAACTGTACACCTGCAATGAGGGATCAGAAAGCGTGTTGGGAATCATACCACTTAACGACGGCCCAATGCCTCGTATCAAAAGGTGGCGCGGACCATTGCCGGTCACAATGAACCCGCCAATGCCCACGTCATAGCCGGTGCCAACCGACAACCGCGTCGAAAGATTCGTTGCGCGCGTTGCCGGAATTGGCGTTGGCGTCGGCGTTGACATGGGTCCGTCGATCGCAAAAACAAAATTGGCACTGCTCTCGTAGGCGTAAACGTAAACTGAAGCGTCGACATCAACCGACAGGGTGTAATTACCAGGTGGCAGTGTTCCGCTTTCGGAAAGAGGACCCGTCCCGACCCTTTCAAAGATCGCCCCAGTTTCGCCGGTGAGTGTGGCCCTTGCGTTCGAGCCGTTCAACTGTCCAGTCATCGAATACGGATACGGGCCCTCCGTCAGGGTAAAGCTTAGAACAATCAGTTTCGCACTGGCTTTGCCGACACAGCCGCTCGCACGTACAGCTCCATCGCCGACGACTCGCAAACCTTCCGTTGGGTTATTAATGAGGATCGAGGAATTGCTCATCGAAGTTGCCGTGCCCGAGCAATCGCACGGATTAAGGGGGCAATGATTCCCGCCCGACGCCCTGTTACACAGATTGGCTGGCAAGAATCCAGTTTGCGATTGCGGCGGCGGACGTTGGCAATAAGGATAACCGCAAGCCTCGGCCTCTGCATCCGATTGGCGGCTAACCAGAATAATATCGCCAAACAGACGCGGCGTGACCGCGAGGAGGCAGGTTGCAATCAAGAACACGCGAAGGCGCCTCATCGCGTTCGGACCGTTCAGGGGCGTTTTCATTGGTAAATGCCGTCGCTTCACTTTTACGCGATTTGCGCGGTTAACGTCAAGCCGGACGCCCGCTCAACGTTCAACGTCGAACTCTTTCGAGCAGGAGCACGATCACGAGCGTGAGCAGGAGGCGGAAGAAACCGCCGGAGTCTACGGGGCTCGAACCCGCAACCTCCGCCGTGACAGGGCGGCGCTCTAACCAATTGAGCTAAGACTCCTCGCGAAAAGCGAAGCGAAGGGTAGGTCGCCCCTTTCGCCCCTTCAACCCCTTTTTCGCCGGAAACCCTCTGGCTGTTTACGGCCCGGCAGGCGTAGTCTATAATCGAGCAAAGTCTCCGAATGAACGACGACCGCCGCGAAGAGTTCAAAAACAGGGAAGATTCCACGGGCCAGCATCAGTTGAGTTTGCTCGAGGCCTTCGATCTCGTCCTCGCTTCCATCCCACCGGACGATCGAAACCGGAGCGACTTGCTGATCCTCCGCTCGGAGATCGCGGCGCAGGAAGAGACGATCGGGGAGGCCCAGCAGATGATCGAGAAGCTCGAGGAAGTCATCAAAAAGGTGACCTCGCCGGCGAACCGCATCGGCACTTACCTGAGCAACCCGGCCCGCGAAACGGCGCACATCGTCGTGGGTGGCGCGGATTATTATTGCAACGTCGATCCGCGCATCAATCTCGCGAAGCTCAAGAAGGGGACGCGCGTGCTCGTCAACGAAGCGTACGTGATTGTGGGCGATCTCGGGTTCGAAACCGCCGGTCCGGTCACCAAAATCACGGAGGTGCTCGAGCTCGACCGGCTCCGGGTCGGTTCGGAACATGGCTTGCAATCCCTGATCCTGCAGCGCTCCGCCGAGCTCATGAAGGTGACGCTCAAATCCGGCGACGAAGTGCGCGTCGATCCCAATTATCGGGTCGCGCTGGAAGTCCTTCCGCACCCGCAATCACGCGAGCATTACCTCGACGATGTCCCGGAATTACCCTGGGAAAAGGTTGGCGGGCAGGACCAGGCGCTGCAAGCGATCAAGGATGCGATCGAGCTTCCGCTGCTCCACAACGAGCTCTTCCAGAAATTCCAGCATGCGACGCCGAAAGGTTTCCTGCTTTACGGGCCGCCCGGCTGCGGGAAAACGCTCATCGGCAAAGCCACCGCCTACAATCTGACGAAACAGCTCCGGGAAAAAACGGGCGACGAGATGAAAGAATATTTCATGCACGTCAAAGGTCCGGAGATCCTGAACATGTGGGTGGGGGAATCCGAGCGAATCGTGCGCGAGATTTTTTCGACGGCGCGCGAAAAACGTCGCGAAGGTTTCCTGCCGTTCCTCTTTATCGACGAGGCGGAGAGTATCCTCGGCACGCGCCGGGCCTCGCGTTATTCGAATATTCTCTCCACGCTTGTGCCGATGTTCTGTTCGGAGATGGACGGCATCGATTCGCTCCATGACGTCGTCATTATTCTCGCTTCCAACCGGGCGGACTTGATCGATCCGGCGATCCTTCGACCCGGCCGCATCGACCGAAAGATCAAGGTGAACCGGCCGAACAAGGAGGGCGCGCGCGAGATCTATCGGATTTATCTGACGAACGATCTGCCGTATGACGGCGCCCTGGCCAAGGAGGCTGGCAACATCGGCGCCGCGATCGATCGGCTGGTCGAGCGCATCCTGGAAGTGCAATTCGCGCGGCGCGAAGAAAACAAGTTTCTCGAGATCACGCTCCGGAGCGGGCGAAAGGAAGTTCTTTATCGGAGCGATCTCCTGAGTGGCGCGATTATCGCGTCCATTGTCGAGCGCGCCAAAGGGCTGGCCATCAAGCGGGCCCTGGCCGATCGGGCCGGGAGCGAGTCGGTGCCATCGCTGGCCGGAATCAGCGAAAGCGATTTGCAGCTTTCGTTCATCGCCGAATTCACGGAGAACGATATTTTCCCGCCGACCGATATGGCCGAGGATTGGTTCAAGCTGATCGATTTCGATCCCGAGAATGTGGTGAAAATCTCGCCGGTGCGCCGCGAGGAGCACTCAAAACTGCCGGGCCGCGGTGGAGTGATTTAGCGTAGAGGCCTCAAGGAGCGGCGATTTGCAATCGCCGTCTGTCAAATGTGCGGTTTTGAAAACCGCAGTCGCTTCATGACGGCGATTACAAATCGCCGCTCCTTGAGGTCAGCACTTGATTCCAAGCCTCTCCAGAAACCGAAATCGCTTCGCTCTCGTGTTTTCCTTGGTTAGAATTGCCGGCATGAAATTGATCGCTCGTTTCATTGTTCTGTTTGTCTTCACGGCGACGCTGACTTTGGATTTACGCGCCCAAATGACGCCAGAGCCCAAAAGCGACGTTTCGAACAAGGCCCTCATCACCAAAGAAACGCCGGCGGCCAAAACAGTTTCGGCGAAGACTGGCACCGCGAATGTCACGGCGCTCCGCAAGATGGCCGACGACTATTACGCGTGGCGGAACGAAAATTATCCGGTCGGCAGTAGCGATTCCGGACTCCACACCTGGGACGATCGGCTGACCGACTACTCGCCCGCGAAGGTCGCCGAAAGGGCGGACCACGTGCGCAAGTTACTCGAGCAGGTTCGTGCCCTCGCTGTCGCCAACTGGACGAAGGACGATCGGATCGACTGGATGCTTTTCCGCGCGCAACTGGAAGGCGCCGATTTCAATAGCCGCGTCCTGCAATCCGAGAAGACCGACCCGCAACTCTACGTGGGCGAATGCGCCAGCGGGATATTTTCACTGCTGAAAAAGGAATACGACACGCCGCGCAAGCGCGCGCTGGCTGCGACGGCGCGGCTGCGGCAGATGCCGGCGATGCTGGCCCAGGGCGAGCGCAATTTGCAGAAGCCGGTCAAACTTTTTGCGGAGCTCACGATTGCCTCCGCGCGCGCGATCGATCCGCTTTTCAACGACAGCCTCATGACGCTAGCGAGCGATCTTCCGCCGAAAGAGCGTGAAGACCTGGTCAAAGCGCGCGATGCGGCACTCAGCGCGATCCATGGTTTCGCGGACCGCCTGGAAAAGCGCCTGCCGTCGATGGTGGCTTTCGCGCCGCTGGGGACGGCGAATTACAATTACTACCTCAAGCACGTCCTCCTGCTCCCGCTCGATGCGCAACAAGTGGAGATGCTGGGGCGCGCGGAGCTGGCGCGTTACCGAGCGCTCGAATCACTCCTGCCCGATCCGTCACTCGCCGATCCCAACCCGGCCCGGAGCAAGAACATTCCTCCTGATCAGGCCTCGTTTCTGAAGGCCTACGAAAGCCGCGAGCAGGAGATGATCAATTTCCTGAAAGAACATCAGCTCGTGACGGTGCCCGATTACCTAGGCCGCTTTGAAATTCGGCAGCTGCCGGATGCGTTCAAGCCGACGAGCCCCGGCGGTTTCATGAATCCACCCGGCCTCTACGACAAGGATCCGACCGGCTTTTATTTCATTCCGACCTACAACCCGGAGTCGAAGAATTTCTATATCCGCGCCGCCATCGAAGATCCGCGGCCGATCCTTGGGCATGAAGGGATTCCCGGCCATTTCATGCAGCTCTCGATTGCGAACCATCTGAGCGACGAAATCCGGCGCCAGCATGGTGACGGTGTGTTTGTGGAAGGCTGGGCGCTTTATGGCGAGGAGATGCTCACGCGCACCGGCCTTTACCCGGAGAATTCGGCGGCGCAGGGACAGGTTTTGCGGCTCTCCCGCTACCGGTCCGCGCGCATCGGCGTCGACGTGAATTTGCATACCGGCAAATGGACCTTCGAACAGGCCGTGAACTACTTCATGGAAGCGGGTGGGCTCGATCGGGAAGCGGCGGAGGGCGAAGCGGCGGGGGCTGCGTCGAGTCCCACGCAAAAGATCAGCTACATCGTGGGCAAATGGCAGATCATGAATCTGCTCGGCCGTTATCGTGATAAAGCGGGTGCGAATTTCCGTCTCGGACAATTCCACGACGACCTTATCAAGAATGGCAGCCTCCCGCTTTCGATCGTCGAATGGATTCTTCTCGATGACGCGACGTCGATCGAGCAGGTGATGAAGTAAGGCTGATCAGAGATGGTAGGGACGGCGCGCTGCGCCGTCCGCGCGCGCGGAATTTAGAAACGACGCGCAAGGTGGCTGCGTTGCGGACGCCGCAGCGCGGCGTCCCTACCAGATCGAGTGGATCCGCGTTAGACTCCGCGATGCTTCCCAAGCCAAACTCCGTCCTTGTCATCGGCGGCGGCCCGGCGGGATTACGAGCGGCTGAGGTGGCCGGCGCGGCGGGTGCGCACGTCGTTGTTTGCGATGCGCAACGTTCCGTTGGCCGGAAATTTCTTATCGCGGGCCGGGGCGGCCTGAATCTGACACATGGCGAGGCGGTAGAGAATTTCCCCGCGCGCTATGTGGACGAGCCGGAGCGCTGGAGCGAATTGCTCCGCGAATTCGGTCCGGACGATCTGCGGGCCTGGGCGGCGGAACTGGGCGTCGAATCCTACGTGGGTACGAGCGGACGCATCTTTCCGCGCGGTCAAAAGGCCGCGGAACTTTTGCGCGCGTGGCTCAGACGGTTGCGGGGGAGTGGGGTGGAATTTCGCGTTGGTGTGCGCTTTCTTAATCTGACGCGAGAGGATCCGCATTGGCGGGCGGAATTCCAACCGGACGGAGATATGCTCTCGCTCACCGCGGATGCGATCGTTCTCGCGCTCGGCGGCGCCTCGTGGCCGGAGACGGGATCAGATGGGTCATGGCCCGCAATACTGACCGCGCACGGCGTGGACGTCGCTCCATGGGTGCCGGCGAATTGCGGATGGGAAGTAGAGTGGCCGGCCGAACTGCTCGCTCGCGCGGAAGGATTGCCGTTGAAGAATCTCACCGTTTGCGCGGGCCAAGAATCGGTCTCCGGCGAACTGCTCATCACCCGCCACGGACTCGAAGGCGGCGCCATTTATCGCCTTGGGCGGACCCTTCGCTCGATGCAAGAGCCGCGCCTGGAGATCGATTTCAAACCGCAACTGACCGTGGAAGCGCTGCGCGAGCGCGCCGCCAGTCTGCGCGATGCGCGCGATTGGTTCCGTGCCTGGAAACTAAGCGCCGCTGCTGTCGCACTGCTCGAAACCGTCTGCCCCAACGAGGGCAACGATTGCGAGAAGATGATCGCGCGAGTGAAGAATTTCTCGCTGTCCCTGCTCGGGCCGCGTCCGATCGCCGAAGCAATTTCCTCCGCGGGCGGCGTCCGCTGGAGCGAACTCGATGAAGGTCTCATGTTGCGGAAACTGCCGGGCGTTTTCTTGGCCGGCGAGATGATCGATTGGGAAGCGCCCACGGGCGGCTATCTCCTGCAAGGTTGTTTCACCACCGGCACTCGCGCCGGTCGCGCCGCTGCGTTGTTCGCCGCGGGGCGGTAACGGCTATTCGACGCTCTTATCCAATCGCTGTAAATGCGCGACTGCTTCGATCTCCGCGGTCTGCGGGAACATATCGAGGGGCGTGATTGAGACGACTCCAAAGCGCTCCTGCAATTCTCCGAGGTCGCGGGCCAGCGTCGGCGGATTGCACGAGACGTAGATCATGGTGTGCGGCGGAGAATCGAGAATGGCGCGGCGCATTTCCGCGGAGAGGCCAATGGCCGGAGGATCGACGATGAGCGCCGCCGAGGTGAGATCGCTTTGCTCGAGGAGCCAGCGCAGTTCGGTCGTGACGTCGCCCGCGACGTAAGCTTCGTTGGCGCCGGCATCTTTCTGGGCGGCCTCGATCGCGAAGTGGTCCCAATCGATCCCGACCACCCGTTCGAATTGACGCGCCAGCCGTTTGGCAAAGAACCCAGCACCGCAAAACGCGTCGATGAGAAGTTTTCCCTCGGTGGGCAGGATGCCGGCGATCAGGGCGGCGAGGGCTTCCGCCACACCGTCGTGGGTTTGAGCAAAGACACGCGGGCCTGGATGCGCGCGCAAGGTGTAATGACCGTCGCGCACTCGTCCCGCGCGCAGTTGGGTGAGAGCTTCATTGACCGCCGGCGCGGCGATCGGGCAACGCTGGATGTCCATCAATTCATGGACATCTGCTCGATAGAATCCGACGACGCCGTCTTGCGCGTGGACGGTAATCCGGTTCCGATAACCGTAAGGCAGAGGCGAGGGGATAATGGGCCGCATGGGCGGCTCCGCCAGGCGGCCAATCCTCCGCATCGCCTGTTCAACTTGTTTCGCCTTCAATTCCAGTTGGTGCTCGTAGCTGACATGCTGGTAAACACAGCCACCGCATCGTCCGAAGTATGGACACTCGGGCACGACGCGGTGAGGCGACGGATCGAGCAGCTCGATCAGTTCACCCTCGGCGAACTGTTTTTTCTCCCGCACGATTTTTGCCGTAATGCGCTCGCCCTCGATCGTGAACGGAATGAAGACGGCCTTGCCGTCATCGCGCGCGACTCCTTTGCCGCCAAAAGCAACATCACCGATTTGGAGTTCGACAGACCTCATCATCGTACGTTCGTGCGGAGAACCGGCGGAGTCGAATAGGGCATTGAGCCAGAGGAACAAGAGCGGCGGTTTGCAACCGCCGTGAGAGGGCGGGCAGTTACAAACCGCCCCCTCCTTGGAAATATCGAGCGCTGCCTACACCGACATCGCGTGTTCGATCGCGGCCTCGAGTTTCTCAAGGTTCACGGGCTTGACCAAATGTTCGGCGAACCCAGCCTGCAGGCTTTTCTCGACATCGCCGTTCATCCCAAAACCACTGATGGCGATGCCGCGGATGCCGGACGTGGCGCGCAGATGGGTCATGAGTTCGAGGCCGCTCCCATCCGGCAAACCGACGTCACTGATGAGAAGATCGAACTGCCGCCCTCCGACAGTCTCCAGGGCCGACCGCATATCGCGGGCGACGGCCACGCTGTGGCCCCGGCGTGTCAGCAATTTTTCCAAGGCAACACTGGTGTCGGGATGATCGTCCACGAGCAGGATACGGAGGGAGCGACGAAGTGTGTCCGCGGGCGCCGTGCGAGGTTTTCCGGTTCGTTCGCCCTCGGGTACGGTCCTGAGTTTCAACAGGAAACTGGCGCCGCGATCACGTCCCTCGCTCTCGGCCCGGAGCGTGCCGCCATGCGCTTCCGCCAGCGATTTTGAAATCGTCAATCCCAGTCCGAGGCCACCGAAACGGCGCTGAAACGAGCGGTCCCCTTGCTCGAAGCGATTGAAGATGCGGTCCATGATTTCCGGTTCGATTCCGATCCCGGTGTCGGTGACGCGGATGGTCAGGCTTTGCGCCGACTCATTGGAGGACGAAACCGTGATCGTCCCATTTTCCCCGGTAAACTTGATGGCGTTCTTCAACAGGTTCCAAATGATCTGCTGAAACTTCGGCGCATCGGCCGCGACGTGGTGATTCACAGCGCGCAGTTCGAGAGCGAGCCGGAGACGCTTGTCGCCCAGCTCGGAGGCGCACATTTCCAGCACGTTCGCGATGGCCCGGTGCGCGTCGAGGGGCTCGAGTTGCAATTGCAATTTGTCCCGCGTGATTCGAGTCAAATCGAGCAGATCGTCGATCAGCTGACTTTCCAAATCGATATTGCGCCGGATCATGGCCAGCGCCTCCCTTGATTCATCGGCGTCCACGGGCCCGGTCTTGAGCGTTTCGAGCGCCGCGATCACCGGCGTGAGCGGAGTGCGCAATTCATGCGAAAGCATTGCGAGGAAATTGTCCTTCGCTTGATTCGCCGCCTCGACGACGGCCTTTTGCTCCTCGATCACGGCCTCGGCCCGCCGGCGTTCCGCCATGGCCGCCGCCAGCGCCATGGCGGTGATGAAGAGCAACCCGGTCGAACTCTGCATGACGAGAAGCGACTGGTTTTGGGTCTCCATAACAAACGGACCGAAGTTGTGCAGCGTGCCCCAGATGGCGAGAGCCGAGAGAATGAAAATGCCCGTAGCCGTTTCGCGCTGGGTGAAACGAAAAGCGGTCCAGATCACGATCGGTCCGCAAATAAAAGCGATCGGATAGTTCCGGGCCGAGATCGGAAACCAACCGCCAAAAACAAGCTCACCGAGGGCCAGCAACAAAAACCCAAGGAGGGTAACCTCCAGAATTTCCACGCGGTGCCAGCGCCGGGTCGGTGCGACAAACCAAAGAAGGAGCAACGGTGCGATCACGAGACCCCCGGTGACGTCGCCCAGCCACCATGTAAGCCAAACCGGACCGTAGTTCGCCCAACTGGCAAAACCGCCGAGCACGAGGCTGGTGACGCCGAACGTCGCGGCGATGACAGAGCTCGCCATTATCGCGAGGGCAAATTTGAAAACATCCTGGGCGCGATCGAAAGCGCGAGTGCCGCCGGCAAAACGGCTCACCAGGGAGGCGCCGCAAACCGCTTCGAGCGTGTTTCCCGTCGAGATCCCTAGCGATGTGGCGAAATCGGCCGTCGTCGTAAGGTTGACGAGGAAAGCGCCGATAAAAATTGCGGGCCAAACGCGGTAACCGAGCAAGAGCAAAGCCGCGAGCGCAATCCCCGAGGGAGGCCAGACCGCCGACGTACTGTCATTCAAAAAGGCGAGCTTCAGTCCGAGCTTGCCCGCGATGAAATAGACGAGGGTGACAACGCCGATAATCGGCAGCGTGGAGAAACGTCGAAAAGGCATCGCCGGTTTCTAGACCGCGTTATTCCTACGGCGCTCCCGAGCGCGGTCAACTTTCTATCTGAGCGCAAAGCCCCTCCCACATTAGTACATCCGCACGTAGGGATACTTCGATTCGTTGCCGAGCTCGGGCGGGAATTCCTGATATCCCGCATGGATATACGGGACGTCGCTCGGGAGAAGCGGATAGTAGGTGCGGCGATTCGTCGGAAACGGGAACGTGAGGAATTCTAATAATCCCGACCCCAGGCGCAGGCCGCTCCGGCCCAGGCCGCGCACGACTCCGTAGCCCGCGGCCGCGGAGTTGCCTTCGCGTTCATTGATTTTTGCGACGGTCACCGGCAACTCAGCGAGGCCGAAAACCAGATTGGAGAGGCCGCGGCCGAGCTTGCGCGTCGGGCCGTAATCATTGGAGGGTGGATCCTGAATATCGGCGAGGCCGGAAGTTGCGAAGCCGAGAACGAGGGTTGCTGTCAGCAGGGTTTTCATGGGGGGTAATCCATCTAACCGATTTGCTCGCCCAAAAGCAATCCTTCAAATTTGGTCGGGCTCGGGCGGATCGGCGGGCGGCGGCTTGGTTGCCGCCATCGAGACAGTAATCGTAACCGTCAGGATGACGATAATCACGACCAGAGAGAGCCAATTCGGAATATGCAACTGCTTGGCCAGAATCATTTTTGTCCCGACGAATCCGAGGATGATGGCCAGGCCGGTCTTGAGATAAATAAAACGGTCGACCATGCGGGCGAGAAGAAAGTAGAGCGACCGCAGGCCCAGGATGGCGCAGATGTTCGAAGTGTAGACGATGAATTGATCGGTGGTGATCGCGAAGACGGCGGGGATCGAATCCACCGCGAAGATCAGGTCCATGATGTCGACCAGAATCAGGACCAGCAGGAGCGGGGTGAACATCAGGCGCCCATCGACGCGCACGGCAAAACGGCTCCCCTGGAAGTCTTGCGTCAGGGGCAACACTCTCCGGGAGAAACGCATGAAGAAATTCTTCTCAAAATCGAGCTTGGCATCGCGATCGAAGAGCATGCGCAAACCGGTGAGGAGGAGGAAGGCGCCGAAGATGTAGAGAACGAAATGGAACCGCTCCACCAGCGTCACGCCCAGCCAGATCATCACACCCCGCATCACGAGCGCGCCCAGAATTCCCCAGACGAGGACCCGATGTTGCGAACGGGGAGGGACGCGAAAATAATTAAAGATAAGGACGAAAACAAAGATGTTATCGACGCTCAACGAGTATTCGATGATGTAGCCGGTCAGGAAATCGAGGCCGGCCTCGCCGCCTTTGGACTTCCAGACCAGGACGTTGAAAGCGAGCGAGAGAGCGACCCAAATCAGGCTGCGCCGAACGGCGGCGCGCATGCTCAACTCGCGGTCGCGCCGATTGAAACTGATCAGGTCGACGGCCAGCGCGATGAAGACGCCCACGTGGAAGGCCACCCAAAACCAGATACTCGTGGACACGGCGCAGACCGTTCCATGCTGTGCCCACAGTGGCAACGGCAAAGCGCTATCGGCATTCCATTCCTGCTCTTGATCTTGCTCCTGCTCCTGATCTTTCCCATCGGCATCGCCTCAGACCGGGATCATGAGCAAGATCAGGATCAGGAGCGTGAGCTGGAGGACCGGAGCGTGGCTCGGCACTTTTCCCTCGCCAAAATCGGCGTTCTCCGTAGCTTGTCCGACCCGCATGGATGCCGAATTAGAAAAGCTTGTCGAATCCGGCAAGCTCACCGCCCGCGCGGCGGATCAACTCGAAAAACTTAAACCCGGGACTTTTTGTCTGCACAAGAGCTGGGGGTTCGGCCGCGTGGCCGAATGGAACCTCCTCCTGAATCAAATCGCGATCGATTTCCCGGGAAAGAAGGCGCACGGGATGCAGTTAACCTACGCCGCCGAGAATCTGACCGTTATTCCGCCGGAACATTTTCTCGCAAAGAAAGCGAACGACCTCAAGGCGATCAAGGAGCTCGTCAAGAAGGATGCCTCGGCGGTGATGCGGAACATTCTCGAGAGCCTGGGGGGCTCCGCCACGGTGACGCAAATCAGCCAGCTGCTGCTCGGCGATATTTTCACCGAGCCCGAGTGGAAGCGCTGGTGGGATTCGACAAAGAAACTCCTGAACAAGGACGGGCATTTCCTGATCCCAACCAAGAAGAGCGAGCCGATCGAATTGCGGGCCGAGAAGGTTTCGCGCGCGAACGAGCTGATCGCGTTCTTTGGCCAGGCCCGCCAGCCGAAAGAGCAGGCTGCCGCGCTCGACCAGATCATCAAGTTTCACAACGAATTCGATAAACCCGAGACGCAATTACAGCCGATCATCGCCACGATCGAAGAGGCGGCCGCGCGGAATCAGCGGCTCAATCCGGCACTGGTTTTCGAGCTGGTCATGGCGCGTGATGATTTGATCGAGCGCTGTCCGCAGCTCAAGACCACGAACCCGGATCTGACGCTGAATCGCCTGATTGCCGAGGAGGAAACTCGCCTGATCACGATTCTGCCGAAGCTTCCAGCCAGCAAGGAACGGCGTGTTCTCCACGCGCTGCCGGCGGCGCTGGGCCCTGCCTGGACGACGCGTGGGTTGCAATTGATGCAGAGCAATCACGCACGAGCGGTCTTGCAGATTCCGCGGGTTTTTGCGGAAGCTGGACGGCAGGACGAGTTGCGCGCATTTTTGCATCGGGGAGTCCGGGAACACTCCGTGACCAGCGAGACACTCGTCTGGCTTTGCAAGGAACGCGCTGGTGAATGGCGCCCATTGATTGCGCCGGATTTACTTGGCGCCATTCTGTCGGCGCTCGAGCGGGACCAGCACAACGAGAACAGCCGCGGCAGCAAACTGCGCGACTTGCTGCTCGACGACCGTGAATTGATTCCCGACATGTTCGCCGGGGCCGAGCCTGCGGTGGCCCGCGACGCCATGCGTCGCCTGATGCTTACGCCTGTTTTCGATGAGCTGACCAAGCGTTCGCTTCTCGCCCGCATCATCAAGCTCTATCCGGAACTGGAAAGCGTGATCACGGGCGAACAAAAGGAAGAGAAGACCGCCGCGCTCGTTGTCTCCTGGAGCAGTCTCGATAAGCGGAAGGCGGAATACGAGGAGCTCGTGAACAAGAAGATTCCCGAAAACAGCAAAGAGATCGGCGTTGCCCGCTCCTACGGCGATCTGCGGGAGAATTTCGAATTCAAAGCCGCGAAGGAAATGCAGGCCGTGCTCATGCGCCGGAAATCCGAGCTGGAGGCCGCGCTGCACAATGCGCGCGGCACTGCCTTCGAAAGCCCGGATACTTCGCAGGTGTCGATTGGCACGATCGTCACTCTCCGCAATTCCGATTCCGGCCAGGAAGAGGTTTATACGGTCCTCGGCGCCTGGGACGGCGATCCTGATCGCGGGATCATTTCCTACCAAACGGCGATCGGTCAGGCCTTGCTTGGGCACAAGCTCGGCGAAATCGTCACGTTGGCGGACGACCACGAGGCCCGGACGTTCGCCATCCTTTCGATCGAGCCGGCCCCCGTTGATGTTACGCCTCCCGATCCGTCGCTGACGGAAGTTCCGGCCGAGGCAGTCGCCGCGGAGTAGCGCCTCTCCATCTTCTGCCCCGCGACCGACTGGACAGACGGAAAGCGTTCGCGCAGAATGGGCGTCCTTCTTTTATGAATGACCCAATTCTGATCGCGCAAGGCGCCGAGCCAATTTTTCTCCTGCCAAAAATGGCGAATCGACACGGGCTCATCGCCGGGGCAACCGGCACCGGCAAGACCGTCACGTTACAAACTCTCGCGGAAAATTTTAGCGCGCGCGGCATTCCTGTTTTCATGGCGGACGTGAAAGGGGACCTCGCCGGCATGAGTCAGGTGGGCGGCAACAATCCAAGAGTTGTCGAGCGGGCGAAGGATCTTGGAATTTCGGATTTCAAGGGCGAGGCGTGCCCCGTGGTCTTCTGGGACGTGTTTGGCGAAAACGGGCATCCCGTGCGCGCAACCGTGTCAGAGATGGGGCCGTTGCTGCTCGGTCGTCTCCTCAGTTTGAACGACACCCAGGAAGGCGTGCTCAACATGGTTTTCAAGATCGCTGACGAGAACGGCTTGCTGTTGCTCGATTTGAAAGATCTCCGCTCAATGGTGCAGTACGTCGCCGACAATGCCGAACAGTTTAAAACGCAATTCGGGAATGTTTCCGCGGCCAGTGCCGGGGCGATCCAGCGCAGTCTCCTCGAACTGGAAACGCAGGGGGCTGACAAATTCTTCGGTGAGCCGGCGCTCGATCTCGACGATCTTATTCAGACCCAGAGCGGCCGCGGGGTTGTCAACATCCTGGCGGCCGAGAAGCTCATGCAGCAGGCGCCGAAGGTTTACGCCACTTTTCTCCTCTGGTTGCTCTCCGAACTTTTCGAGCGGCTGCCGGAAATTGGCGATCCGGAAAAGCCCAAGCTCGTTTTCTTTTTTGACGAAGCGCATCTTCTCTTCTCCGACATCGAACCTGCGGTGGAGCAAAAGATCGAACAGATGGTGCGGTTGATTCGTTCGAAAGGCGTGGGTGTTTATTTCGTCAGCCAGAACCCGCTCGATATCCCCGATATCGTCCTGGGGCAGCTGGGCAATCGCGTCCAACATGCGTTGCGCGCGTTCACACCTCGCGATCAAAAAGCGGTCTCGGCCGCCGCGCAAACGTTTCGTCAGAATCCAAAACTGAAAGTCGAAACCGTGCTCACCGAATTGGGCGTGGGAGAGGCGCTCGTCTCCATGCTCGATGAAGATGGAAAACCGGGGATCGTTGACCGGGCTAAAATTGTGCCGCCTCGGAGCCAGGTCGGCGCGATCACGCCCGACCAGCGAAAGCAGATCATCCAATCATCAAGCATTGCGGGCCATTACGAAAAGACGGTCGATCGCGAGTCGGCCTACGAAAAATTGCAGGCTCGGGCAGGGGCGAAGGCCGAGAGCGTGGGTGCGCCTCCGACGACTCCCGGAGCGTCCGCGCCCGAGGCAGCCACTCCATCAATTTTCGGGACGATCGGAAATATTTTTCAGCCGACGATTGGGCCACGAGGGGCTGTTCACGACTCAATGGCTACCAGCATGGCGAAGAGCGCCGTACGCGCGGCGAGCAGCCAGATGGGGCGCCAGATCATGCGCGGTCTTCTTGGCAGCTTTATGGGCGGAAGTCGCCGCTAATCTGCCGAGGTAGGGACGGCGCCTGGCGCCGTCCCCCCTAACCAACGACTATTTCTTGGGCGCAGCGGCCGGACTGGTGGAGGCTTTGGCGTCTTTCTTCGCGTTCTTGTCTGCCTTCACTTCCACTTCCTTGGCGCTCATCGTGTACTGGACGGTTACCTTTTCCCCGACCTTGAGGTCCCCGGTAACTTTGGTATTGGCGTCACGATCGATCTCGAAGCGCTCCTTGCCCTTCATGACAACAATCATGCTGTCCGTCGCTTCCACGACTGGTCCCGTGACCTGGTAGCTTTTCGCCCCGGCTAACGCAGTGCTGCTCAAAGCGAGCGTTCCGGCGGCCACCAAACTGAATAATGTGTTTAATTTCATGAACTATAGAACGCGGGAACGAGGAGTTTATTCAAGCTGTTTTGATGAGGCGATCGCCGCGGTGAGCGCCTATTTTTTGGTTAGGCGCTTGGCATAAGCGCCTCTACAATCATGCCGATGCCTGCCGTGCCCATAGGAGAAATCGTTGATTTTGTCGGCGGCCAGTATGTTGGTGACCGGGATCGCTCGGTCTCGGCCGTTGCTCCCCTGGCGGACGCGGGCGAAGAGCAACTAAGTTTCCTCAGCAATCGCAAGTACGCCGCGCAATTGGCCCAGACAAAGGCCGGCGCCATCCTGGTGCCGCAGAGTCTGGAAGGCGACGATGAGCGGTGGATCCGCGTCGATGATCCCTACTTCGCTTTTGCGCGAATCATGACGCGCTGGTTTTCCGCACGTCCGAGGCCGAAGGCGGTGTCGCCACTGGCGTCTATTTCACCCAGCGCCAGGCTCGGGACGAATGTGGCGATCGGCCCTTTCACAACGATTGGAGAAAACGTTCTCATCGGCAATAACGTCACAATTTTCCAGGGTGTCTCAATCGAAGCCGGAGCCACGCTCGGCGAGGACTCGATCATCTATCCCCATGTGGTCATTTACGACGGCACCCGCATTGGCCGCCGCTGCATCATCCATGCGGGCGTCGTTATCGGCTCGGATGGCTACGGCTTCGCCATGCATGAGGGCAAGCATCACAAAATTCCGCAGATCGGTATTGTCCGGATCGAGGATGACGTCGAAATCGGCGCCGGAACGACGATTGACCGCGCGGCCCTGGGAGAAACGGTGATAGGCGAGGGGACGAAAATCGATAATCTGGTCCAGATCGGACATAACGTGAAGATCGGGAAGCATTGCCTGCTTGTCTCGCAGGTCGGCATCGCCGGCTCGACCGAGCTGGGGGATCACGTTTTTGTGGCCGGCCAAAGCGGCTTTTCCGGCCACCTCAAGATTGGCCATCGCGTCCAGGTCGCGGCGAAGAGCGCCGTGCTCGCGGACGTGCCCGACGACACCAAGGTGATGGGCTCGCCCGCCATGCCCTTCAATGAATTTGCGCGACGCCAGGCCGCCGTGAAAAAACTCGCCCGGCGAAAGACCTAGCCGTTTCTCCTGTCCCTAGACGACTCGCCCGACACGAACCGTGAGTGGCCAAACCACGCGCTGCGATTCTCCGGCCGGGCCCCAGGCCGCCCGGAGTTCATTCTCAAGGGCTTCAAGAGGATCGCGCTGGTTCGCCGCCACAAACCGCTGCGTGGCCGACCACGTTCGCAGATAGCCGATCATCTGATCGACGCTCCATTCGGCCTCCATTTCAAACCGTGGCGCCGCCATTTCAGGGAAGGGAAACGCCAGCTCTTCAAATTTTTCGACAAGGACACGTTCCGCCGGCCAGTAGGCCCCAACGACGTCCGAATAATAATGATTCACAATTGCGTCGATTGGGGATGTCACGCTCGCCAGTTTGTAGGCCTACGCCGCGAGGACGCCTTCCGGCTTTAATACTCGCCGCACTTCCGCATAAAAGCGCTCCAAGTCGAACCAATGGAGAGCCTGCGCCACTGTGACGAGGTCGACGCTCCTCTCCGCCTCGAGTCCGCTTCGCTCGGCGGGTGCGACTCTGTATTGAACGCGCGAGTTGGCCTCCGCGTTGGCCACCTGTTTTTCACTCGCGTCAGTCGCGATAACCCGCTCAAACCAGTTGGCGAGCGCGATTGCCGCCTGCCCGTTGCCAGTCGCGCAATCCCACGCTAGCTCGTTCGCCGGACTCTTCGAGGCCAGAAACCGAAACAGCTCCTCCGGATACCGCGGCCTAAACTTCGCGTAGGCGACCGCGTGCCCGGAGAAGTGGTCTTTGAATTCGGTAGGGGACCCGCCCGCAACGCTGTCGCGGAGCGATTGCGGGCGTGGCGTTCGGGGTTGGGCGTTCAGCGTTTTCTTTTATTCCCCCTTCGGTCCCGTCATCGTCTTCACACCGACACGGGCGAGGTATTCCTCCACCTGCAACAGATTGTCCGCGCCACGCTGGACAACCTTCAAGAGATTGTCCATCGACGACACTTCCTCCAGTTGTTCGGTCAGAAACCACTGCAGGAAATTAATCGTGATGTAGTCGTTCTCGGACCGGGCCAGCTCGACGAGCGCATTGATTTGATGCGTGACCTTGACTTCCTGGTCGAGGGAAAGCTTGATCGCGGCCTCGGCTGTCTTGAAATTGGCCTGGGGCGCGTCGATCGCGGGAATCACCACCCGTCCGCCGGCATCGACGACGTACTTGATGAACCGCATGGCGTGTTCCTTTTCCTCTTCGCCCTGGGCAAAAAAATGCTGCGACAACTGCGGGAGCGCGTCGGCGGCGAAGTGCGCGCCGATCGCGACGTATTGCAGGGACGCGCCGAATTCATTTCCGATCTGTTCGTTGATGGCATCGATAACTTTGTGGCTGATCAGCATAAGGGACCTTTCTGCGTTAACCCTGTTCTACGCCAGGAGAAGGCGGCTCTCAAGTGCTGACGAGGGGCCAGGGTCAGAGCCGGGCAAAAAAAGACCCGGCTCATTGTTTCCAACGAGCCGGGCCGTAATTCTGGCGACGTCCTACTCTCGCACAACCTATCGTCGCACTACCATCGGGGCTGCAGCGTTTCACTTCCGTGTTCGGAATGGGAACGGGTGGTGCCACTGCGCTATGATCACCAGAGAGGAAGGTTGAGGGGTTGAAAGTGGGTGGTTTAAGAGCCACCACTCGCCCTTCAGCGCTCGTCTCTGACGATTACGTCGTTAAAATTTCCAAAGAACCCGGCATTCCGCCGATTCTCTGATGTCTACATACAGGAAGTGTTCCGCATTTAAGGCTTCGTTTTATTTAATCATTTAGAGTCATTCCTCTCAATTTGCCGCCGCGTCAGGTTTGACGCCGACGCGACGGGTTAATTGAAAAGTAAATGACCAAGCCGAACGAGTTATTAGTATTACTTAGCTGAACGTATTACTACGCTTACACCAGTAACCTATCAACGTGGTGGTCTACCACGACTCTTCAGGGAGAACTCATCTTGGGATAGGCTTGGCGCTTAGATGCTTTCAGCGCTTATCCTTTCCGAACATAGCTACCCAGCACTGCCGTTGACACGACAACTGGAACACCAGCGGTTCGTCAGACTCGGTCCTCTCGTACTAAAGTCTGAACCCCTCAATTCTCCTGCGCCCACAGTGGATAAGGACCGAACTGTCTCGCGACGTTCTGAACCCAGCTCGCGTACCACTTTAATCGGCGAACAGCCGAACCCTTGGGACCTTCTCCAGCCCCAGGATGTGATGAGCCGACATCGAGGTGCCAAACCCTGCCGTCGATATGAGCTCTTGGGCAGGATCAGCCTGTTATCCCTAGCGTACCTTTTGTCCGTTGAGCGATGGCAATTCCACATTCAACCACCGGATCACTTGGACCTACTTTCGTACCTGCTCGACTTGTAGGTCTCGCAGTTAAGCTGGCTTATATCCATATACTCGTCACCTGATTGCCAACCAGGTTGAGCCAACCTTCGTACTCCTCCGTTACTCTTTGGGAGGATACCGCCCCAGTAAAACTAGCCGGCTGCCAGTGTCCCTCTGCCTGATATAAGGCAAGAGGTTAGTTATTCCAATTTCGAAGGGTGGTGTTTCATTGGCGACTCACCCCGCCCCGAAAGGCAGGGATCACAGTCTTCCACTTACGCTAAGCATCAAAATCGAAACAACAATAACAGCGTGTAGTAAAGGTGCATAGGGTCTTTCCGTCCTACTGCGGGTAGGCGGCATCTTCACCGCCACTACAACTTCGCTGAGCTCCTCGTTGAGACAGCGGTCAACTCGTTACACGATTCGTGCAGGTCGGAACTTACCCGACAAGGAATTTCGCTACCTTAGGACCGTTATAGTTACGGCCGACATTCACGGGGACTTCGGTTCGAAGCTTCGAGCTTGCGCTCTAACCTCTTGCCATAATCTTTCCGCATTGGTCACGTGTCACACCCTATACGTTGTCTTTCGACTTAGCAGAGTGCTGTGTTTTTGTTAAACAGTCGGTTGACCCATTTCACTGCGACCTCCAATAAAGGAGGCACCCCTTCTTCCGAAGTTACGGGGCTAGATTGCCGAGTTCCTTAACGAGGTTTCACTCACGCGCCTGAGTATACTCTACTCACCCACCTGTGTCGGTTTACGGTACGGGCAACCGTGGAAACATGTAATTGGTTTTCTTGATACAAGTGTCAAGCAATCCACCTTGGCCGAGGCCTCAGCGTCCCCTTGCGGGACCGTCACTTTCAATCGACGGCTACTCTCTACTCATATGTCACAACTACACTTAACCACAGCCGGTGCTGGAATATTAAACCAGCTGTCCATCGTCTACGCCCTTCGGCCTCGACTTAGGTCCCGACTAACCCTGGGAGGACGAACCTTCCCCAGGAAACCTTGGGTTTACGGCGGACAGGAATTTAACCTGTCTTGTCGCTACTCATGTCTGCATTCTCACTTGTAGAAACTCCACGGTTGCTTCCGCTCCCGCTTCAATGTCGCTACAACGCTCCCCTACCAATCCGCTCGATCGAAATCGAACGTCTTCCAGAGCTTCGGTATACCGCTTATCGCCAATCATTATCGGCGCGAAATCACTCGATGAGTCAGCTATTACGCACTGTTTAAATGATGGCTGCCTCTAAGCCAACATCCTCACTGTCTAAGTAACTTCACATCCTTTCCACTGAACGGTATTTGGGCACCTTAGCTGCTGGTCTGGCATGTTTGCCTCTCGCGCGTGAAGCTTATCCCTCACGCACTGACTCCCGTGTTACACCCTGCGGCATTCGGAGTTTGATTGAATTCGATACCCTGGTATGGGCTCTAGTTCATCCAGTGCTCTACCTCCGCAGGTCAGCACACGAGGCTAGCCCTCAAGCTATTTCGGGGAGAACCAGCTATCACCGGGTTTGATTAGTCTTTCGCTCCTACCCACAAGTCATCCCAGAAGTTTTCAACCTTCACGGGTTCGGTCCTTCAGTTGCGGTTAAGCAACCTTCAACCTGCTCATGGGTAGATCACCTCGGCTTCGGGTCTATTGCCAGCGACTATGGTCGCCCATTTCGGACTCGCTTTCGCTTCGCCTCCGGCGCAGAACGCCTTAGGCTTGCCACTGACAATAACTCGCAGACTCATTAAGCAAAAGGCACGCCATCACCGGTTGCCCGGCTTTGACACCTTGTAAGCACATAATTTCAGGTACTATTTCACTCCGCTCACAGCGGTTCTTTTCACCTTTCCCTCGCGGTACTTGTTCACTATCGGTCGCCAATTAGTATTTAGACTTACGCCGTGGTCGGCGTGGATTCATACGAAGTTTCACGTGCATCGTATTACTCAGGAAATCCCTAGGCGTGCGCGGATTTTCGATTACGGGCCTGTCACCCTCTACGGAGCGATTTTCCATTCGCTTCATCTAATCGTTGCACTACCACATCGGGCTCCTACAACCCCACCAGCAAGCTGGTGGTTTGGTCTGTTCCGCTTTCGCTCGCCACTACTTACGGAATCGCTTTCGCTTTCTGTTCCTCCGGTTACTGAGATGTTTCACTTCACCGGGTGTCGCGATGTTTGTGCTATGTATTCACACAAACTCGAGCAGGTGTTACCCCACTCAGGTTATCCCATTCGGAAATCCCCGGGTCACAGCGTGTTTACCGCTCTCCGAGGCTTATCGCAGTTAGCCACGTCCTTCATCGCCTATTGGCACCAAGGCATCCATTATGTGCTCTTTGTAGCTTGATCAATCTGTAGAACGCCAAATCGTTTCCAATTCGACGCTCAAACTTGATAACTGAAACTCTCGGACCGGGACATCTTACCTTCCCGGTCTTTCTTTTCAGACTCAGCTCTTAAAAGTTGTACTTACTACCCTGTATGTAGATATCAAAGAACCAGCGGTTTACGCCCCTTTTCAGCCCACAAAAAAACCCAACTTGATCTCCGGCCGATAATTTACGGCGCGCCCACCGAAGGCGGGTTGCCGTTTCATCATGCCGGGACAAAATTGAGTTCCAATTTGCAGTCCCAAAATAGGCGAGAACCAACTCTTTTCGTCTTGCGACTACGGGAGTCCCGCTTCAGGCGGGGTCAACAAGGTAGCCGTCGAAAAAAGACCGTCAACCGGGAAAAGCGATTTTTTTTCAGAAAACAAAGATTTGTCGCAGCGCCACCGCCGCCGTCCGCACATTTGGCAGATTATTTGTTCTGTCATCTGCGCTAATCGGCGTAATCTGCGGACGACTTGAATTCGCCCAACCCACGCCCCGACGGCCGCGCTGCTGACCAGATTCGCCCCATCTCCTTTGAGCTCGGGATCGCACCCAACGCGAGTGGATCCGTTCTCGTCGCAATGGGGAACACGCGCGTTATTTGCGGGGTGATGATCGAGGAAACCGTCCCGCGCTGGATGAAGGAACAGGGCGTGACCGGCGGATGGCTGACGGCGGAATATTCGATGCTGCCTTATTCGACGAATACGCGAAAACCGCGCGATATCACAAAAGGCAGACTCGATGGGCGGAGCACGGAAATACAACGGTTGATTGGGCGATCGTTGCGCGCTGTGGTCGATCTCGAAAAACTGGGACCGCGCACGATGTGGGTCGATTGCGATGTGCTCCAGGCGGACGGAGGCACGCGCACGGCCGCGATCACGGGCGCGAGCCTGGCGGTGGCGGTTGCCTGCCGAAAATTGGCGGAAGAGAAGAAGATTGAGGCGCCGCCCATCCGGAAACTGGTGGCGGCGGTGAGCGCCGGGGTGCTGAATGGAGAATCGGTGCTCGATCTGAATTACGAGGAAGACAAAAGCGTGACCGTGGATTTCAATCTGGTCGCGACCGAAGATGGCGAGTTCGTGGAATTGCAGGGCTCTGGCGAAGAAGCCACTTTTTCGAGCGACCAACTTTCTCAAATGCTGACGCTCGGAAAAAAAGGAATCGCCGAACTCATTGCCGCGCAGCGCGCAGTCCTGGCCCGTTTGATGGTGGGGCCGCGCTAAACCAGTTGCTCGTGTGCACACGATGAGCTAAAGCCAGACGCCGCATGAAAAAAGCGCTCATCACAGGCATCACCGGCCAGGATGGCAGCTATCTGGCCGATCTGCTGATCGAAAAAGGCTACGAAGTGCACGGCATTATCCGCCGCGCCAGCACGTTCAACACATCGCGCATCGATCATCTTTATGCCGACCCGCACATCAACGGGGTCCGGTTGTTCCTTCACTACGGAGATCTGGCCGATTCGGTGAATCTCGTGAAATTGCTCTACGAGTTGAAGCCGGACGAAATCTATCACCTCGGGGCGCAAAGCCACGTCCGCGTCAGTTTCGACATTCCAGAATACACCTCGGACGTCACCGGCGTGGGCACGATCCGGATTCTGGAAGCGATCCGGGAAACCGGCGTCCGTTCCAAGTTCTACCAGGCCTCGAGCAGCGAGATGTTTGGGAAGGCGCAACAGGTGCCGCAAACCGAGACCACCGCGTTTTGGCCGCGCAGTCCCTACGGCGTGGCAAAACTCTTCGCGTATTGGGCGACAGTAAATTACCGCGAAAGTTACGGCCTGTGCGCGAGCAACGGCATTCTGTTCAATCACGAAAGTCCGCGCCGGGGCGAGACTTTTGTGACCCGGAAGATAACGCGGGCCGTGGCTGCAATAAAATGGGGTCTCCAGAAAGAGCTTTTTCTGGGGAACCTCGATGCGAAGCGCGACTGGGGTTACGCGCCCGAGTACGTCGAGGGCATGTGGCGCATCCTCCAGCACGATGAAGGCGACGACTTCGTGCTCGCAACCAATGAGACGCATACGGTCCGCGAATTCGTCGAGGCAGCGTTCGGGCACGTCGATCTCGATTGGCAGGACTACGTGAAACACGATGCCCGCTATGAGCGGCCGGCCGAAGTCGATCTGCTGATCGGGGATGCTTCCAAGGCGAAGAGAATCCTGGATTGGGAACCCAAAGTTCGATTTCCAGAGCTCGTCCGCATCATGGTTGATGCGGACATTGAATTACTTTCGCGCACAACCGCGCAACAACGGCTCGGCAAATTGCCGTAATGTAGAGGCGCTCGCCGAGGCGAGCGCCTGTTGTTGTGGGTAGGCGCTTGGCACAAGCGCCTCCTCGTTATTGACGCATTGCGTCAACGGCGGCGGCCGACGGACCGGCAGATGGCACCACCGCTTCGAGCGGTTCATTCACAATCGTGACTTTGGCGCCCCAACCGACGACGTCGTAAAGCTGGATGACGTCGCGCGAACGCATCCGCACGCAACCGTAGCTCGCCGGCCAGCCGATATTTCGTTCCTCGGGCGTGCCGTGAATGTAAATGAAGCGGCTGTAGGCATTCGCATTTTGCGCTTCCCGTCCCCGCAGCCAAAGAATTCGCGTCACAATGGGATCACGTCCCGGCGCGTCGGGCGCAAGGATTTCACCCGTTGATCGGCGGTCTTTGAAGACCGTCCCGCTGGGCGCGGAACCGCCAATCTTTTCCGCGATTTCCAGTTCCCCCAGCGGCGTGCCGCGGCTGCCTGGCAAATCACCGAGGGCAAACTTCGACGTCGAAACGGGATAAGTTGCGAGAAGAGCGCCATTATCGAGCAGAGCCATCCGCTGCTGGGGCACGCTAATGATGACGTGATGGCGAGTGTCCGGCGCCACGCAGGCAGCCAGGCAAACCGAGATCGCGATCAGGGAACAAACCGAGCGAAACTTCATCTCGGGAAACGAAAGAATTTTTCTGCGGTCTCGGTGGTGGCATCCGCTACCTCCTGGAGCGTGATGCCCCGCGCGCCGGCGATTGTTTCGGCCACGATGCGGGTGTGCGCGGGTTCGCAGCGTTTTCCGCGGAACGGGACGGGCGCAAGATAGGGGCAGTCAGTTTCGACCATGAACTTCCAAAGCGGGATTTGTGTGGCCACATCTCGCACGGCCCCGCCGTTCTTGAAAGTCACGATCCCGGTGAAAGAGACGAGGTGATCGAGGTCGATAACCGAGTTCGCCTGCTCGAGCGTGCCGCCGAAGCAGTGAAACACCCCGCGCACCTTGCCGGCGTACGGTTTCATGATCTCAAGCGTGTCATCCCACGCATCCCGCTGATGGATGACAACGTTCAGGCCGAGCTCCGCCGCGAGGTCGAGCTGCTGCTCAAACAAGCTGGCCTGCTTCGATTTGTACGCGCCGTCGTGGATATCGGCTTCGATTTCCTCTTCCGTGAAGCTCTGGAGGGCTTTGGAAAAAACCTGCGTCTGGCGTTCCTTGGCCACCTCGACACTCGGGAGCCGATGATAATCCAGGCCGGTCTCGCCGATCGCCACGACGCGCGAGCTTTTGGCCAGTTCGCGCAATGGCGTAATCACGTCCTCGCCAGATTCCTCCACATAGGTTGGATGAACGCCGATGACGGCAAAGATGTTTGGGTATTTCTCCGCGAGATCGACCGCGCGGCGGCTGCTCTCCACTGAAGTGCCGATTGTGATGATGCGGGTGACGCCGGCGGCGGTGGCACGGCGCAAAATATCGTCGAAGTCGCCGGCGAAATCCGGGTAGTCGAGGTGCGCGTGAGTTTCGATGAGCATCTTGAAGAGGTTACATCGAGAATCGTGAACCGTTACATCGGCTGCGATTCTCGATTCTCGCATCACGCGGCTCGATTCACCATTCGATCACCGTGCTGGCCCAGGTCAGCCCGCCACCGAAGACGACCATGAGCACGTAATCGCCGGCCTTGATTCGGCCGGTGCGGTTGGCTTCATCCAGCGCGATGGCCACCGCCGCGGCTGACGTGTTTCCATAGCGGTCGAGATTCACATAGAACCGCTCCAGCGGAATCTTCAGTCGATCGGCAATCCCTTCAATGATTCGCAGGTTCGCCTGATGTGGAATGACGCAGGCAATATCGTCGATCGTGAGCCCGGCCTGCTCGAGGACGATCCGGGACGCCGCCAGCATGGCGATCACAGCCTGTTTGTAAACGTCCTTGCCGGACATGTGGATGGTTTGAAGATTCTGGTCCGCGTTCTCTCGCGTAATGGGCGTGCGACAGCCCCCGCCCGGCATGAAAAGGATGTCGCCGAACTGGCCGTCACTGCCCATATGCGTGGCGATCACGCCGTGCCCGCCCCCGCGGTGCCGCAAGATCGCCGCACCGGCGCCGTCGCCGAAAAGGACGCACGTGTTGCGATCGGTCCAATTCGTGATCGAGCTGAGTTTTTCCGCGCCGATGACGAGCACGGTTTCGTAGGTGTGCGAGGTGATGAATTGCTGGGCGATTTCGATCGCAAAGAGAAAGCCGGCGCAGGCGGCCGAGACGTCGAGGCAGGCCGCCTTGCTTGCCCCGATTTTTTTTTGCACGAGGCAGGCGGTGGAGGGGAAGACCATGTCGGGCGTGGCGGTCGCGAGCAGGATGAGGTCGATTTCCTGCGCGGAAATACCGGCCTGCTCGATGGCGGCGAGGGCGGCTTTCGTCGCCATGTCGCTGGTGTATTCGTCCGCCGCGGCGATCCGTCGCTCCTTAATTCCGGTCCGGGTCGTGATCCATTCGTCGGACGTGTCGACCATCTGCGAGAGCTCGGCGTTGGTCAGAATTTTCTCCGGCGTGTAGCTGCCGGTGCCGATGATTGAAACGGTGCGCCGCGGTTTACTGGAGCGCGGGCTCGAGCGGGGTTGTCGTTTCATGATGGCGGCGGACTTCCTCGACGATATGCGGGTTCACCTGGTGTTCAATCGATTCGGCGGCAACGCGCAAGGCATTTTTGATCGCCAGCGGCGTACTGGCTCCATGGGCAATGATGCAGATGCCATTCACGCCCAGCAACGGCATCCCGCCGTACTCTTCGTAATTCACCTTTTTCCGGATGGTGAGAAAGGCGTTTCTCGCCAGATACGCGCCGACCATTCGAGTTTTCGATTTCATCAACTCGTGTTTCAACCACTTGAAGATCGCATCCCCAATTGATTCGCACGTTTTCAAAATCACGTTGCCGACGAAGCCATCGCAGACGACCACCTCGACCGGGTCCGCAAAAAGGTCGTGGCCCTCAATATTGCCGCGGAAGTTCAGGTCGCTTTGCTTCAGAATCTTGAAGACTTCCTTCGTCAGGTCGCTCCCCTTCATGTCTTCGTCCCCGATGGACATTAACCCGACCGCCGGCTTTTCGTAACCGAGGACGTGCCGGGAATAAACGGAGCCCATGATAGCGTATTGCACCAGGTGGTCGGGCCGCGGGTCGCTGTTGGCGCCGGCATCGATCAGAACAAAGATGTTCGTTTCCGACGGGATGACCGCCGCGATCCCGGGCCGGTCTACGCCGGGAAGGGTGCGCAATTTTATCGTCGTCGCGGCGACGGCCGCACCGGTATGGCCGGCGCTCACGATGGCTGTCGCGTCGCCTTTCTTGACCAGATCGACCGCGCGGCTGACCGATGAATCCTTTTTCCTTCGCACCGCGTCGACCGCGCCGTCGCTCATCTCGACTACCTGCGTGGCGTGGACGATCTCGATGCGGCGGTCGTTGCAGCCGTGCTTCTTGAGTTCCGTCTCAATCCGGGGGGTGTCTCCGACGAGAAAGAGTTTCTCGATGTGGGGATACTCTTTCAGGGCCATGACCGCACCGCCCACGATATTCGGCGGGCCGAAATCGCCCCCCATGGCATCCAGTGCGATTTTCATCGGTGCGGGATTTTGCGGATTTCAGGGTGTGAATGCAAAATCAAAAATGAATGTAGGAGGGACCTTTGTCTCCCAGCCTTCCTGCAAAAACGTGCGAGATCCGGGACCTCAGGTCCCGCCACCTTACTTCGCTTCGACGGTCAGGACCTGCCGGCCCTTGTAATAACCGCAAGACGGGCAGGCCGTATGCGAGGCGACCGTGCTCCCGCACTGCGTGCATTTATTGAGCTGAGGAGGTTGCCAGCGGTGAGACGCCTTGCGCGTGCGCAGGCGCATCTTCGATGTTTTACGTTTGGGAACTCCCATAAGGGCAAACAGGAAAGCAGGAAATTCACTAAAGACAAGTGATCAGGCTTCAGGCGGCAGCATTCAGAGTCGATGCTCCGGGCATTTTTCTCCTGAAATCTGAACCCCGACTCCTGAAATCTAGGGCAATTTCAACTTATCCAGCACGCTCCAGTCAGGCTGACGTTTTTCCGCCTCCGGAGGGGGAGCGTCTGCCTCCGCTTGTTTCGCGGCCGGGCAGACCCGGCCTCCTTCGCGATCGCAATGCGGGTGGGGAGGCAGGTTCAGCAGGATATCTTCGCGGAGAAAAGGCGTGAGATCGATGAGTTCCGGCCCGGTCAAATCGAGGTGAATCGAGAACGCCTTGGCCTGGATGTCGAATGGAAAAGGCTCCAGACAGCGAACGCAGCGCAGTTCGACTGGCTGAGTCAGCGAGCCAGTCGCCCAAAGCGCCCCCTCGGAGATTCCCAGGTCGAGCGCGTAGCGCAACGGGCCGGTGCAGCGGACGTCCTCCCCGGCCAGTTCAGGAATTTGGCATTCTTCCTCGCCTTCGAGATGCAAACCCTCGTCGGGAATTTGGCGGAGATGGATTTTCACTCGTGAAGTCTTTGGAAGTTCATTTTTTCAGCTTCGCGCGAAGGGCGGCGGCGACCTTTGCGGGGAGGAACTCGCTCACGTCGCCCCCGAGCCGCGCGACTTCTTTCACGATCCGGGAGCTGAGATAGGTATATTCCTCCTTCGGCATCAAAAAGATCGTTTCGACCGTGGCTTCGAGCTTGCGGTTCATCAGCGCCATCTGGAATTCGAACTCAAAATCCGAGACGGCGCGCAAACCGCGAATGACCGCGGTGGCCTTCCGGGTGACAGCGAAATCCACCAAAAGCCCGTCGAGCGGCGCGATCTCGACTTTGTCCAGATTGCCAATGGTTCCCTGAAGCAAGGCGAGGCGCTCCTCGAGGGTAAAGAGCGGTTGCTTCTGATCGTTGTGCGCGACCGCGACGATCACTTCATCGAATAGTTTGCGGGCGCGCTCGATCACGTCGAGGTGACCGTTCGTCACCGGATCAAAGCTGCCGGGGTAAATGGCACGGCGAGTCATTGAGAGCGAATGTCGAATGGCGAATGGCGAATGTCGAATATCCAGGCTCGAGTTTCGAATGGGCGCGCGGTGCGCCCCGGGTTTCGGGAGGCGAAGGGAACTTGCCGAATCGTTGCAAGTTGGCAGATAGTCCGCCAGACAGATGATCGATCCACCTTATCGGACTGTGGCCGTAGCCAGCACCTTTTCGCCCCGCTTTTTGCAGGTGTTGGCGGAGGGAAAACGCATTCGAGATCGTCTCGCCTCGCAGCTGCACCTCATTTACGTCGGCAAAAGGGACGAGGAAACGACCCGGAAATTTGGCGAGGCGCTGCGCCAGTTGGGCCTGCCGGCCGATTCGACCATCTATTATCACGAAGGAGATCCGGCGGTCGCCATTCTCGAAGCAGCCCAGGCCAACGGCATCGACTTGATCGTGGCCGGGGCTTTGGAAAAGAAGGCGGTGCTCCGTCAATTCCTCGGCAATGTCGCGCGCCAACTGGTGCGGGAGGCGGCTTGCTCGGTGATGCTCTTTACCAAACCGGAACAGGAACCAAAACCACTCGGCCGTATCGTTTTGATGGCCGAATATTCCGACCACGGGAGGGCGGCCCTGCACCAGGCTTTGCGGCTGGCGGCTCTGGAGGAATGCGAAAAACTCTTCGTAATCCGCGTCTATACCACCTTCGATGCAGCGCGGGCCAAGGCGCGGAAGAAATCCGCCAAGTCAGGGAGCCAGCCGGCCCGGACCCTGGAAGAGGAAGAGGCCGCCTTGGAACAGTTTATCGATTCGGCAGGACCGACTGATGTGCCCATTGAAGCAAGGTGTATTCGCGGCAACACCGGCTATGCCGTCCTGGATTTCGTCCAATCGGTCGAGGCAAAGCTGTTGGTGGTGCCGGTGGATCCCGAGACTTCCGCGGATGGACTTCCCGCCCACGTGGCCTGGGTGACAGACGTCATCCCGTGCAACCTGTGGGTCATTCGATAGTGCTTGTCGATCTGTCAGTGCATTGATTCTATCGCGCCGATGGATGACGTGCGCGCTTTTCAGCCGTTTGGTGTCGCCCATCTGGCCGTCATTTTCCTGACCATCCTTCTGCCTTTTGTCCTGGCCTTCGTGGTGCACCGGACGAAGTCGCGGGTTCTGGAACGCTCGATTGCCTTTTCGATTTCAGCGTTGCTCCTTATCAATTACGTCGCCTATCTCATCGTCGCTCGACACCTCGGTGACGCGACCTGGGTGAAAACGTTGCCGCTCCAATTGTGCGACTGGGCCATGTTCGTCATCATTGTGGCTCTTTGGACCGGCAATCGGTGCTGGCTGGAGATCGCCTACTTCTGGGGGATTGGCGGGACGTTGCAGGCGATCATTACGCCTAATCTGCCCTTCGGATTTCCGGACCTGCGTTTCATTAGCTTCTTTGTCGCGCATTCTGGAATCATTATCGGCACCGTCTTCCTGATGTTGATCTACAGATTTCGGCCGCGCGCCAGCGGGATTCTACGGACATTTGCCTGGACAGAGGTTTACTTTGTCGTGGCTTTCTCGATCGATTTGCTGACCGGCGAGAACTACGGATTTCTGCTCCACAAACCGCAAGCTGCGTCGTTGCTGAGCCTCCTTTCCGATTCCCGCGCCACTTACCTGCTCCAATTTCACGCCCTGGCATTTTTCTTTTTTGGCGTCCTCTACGCGCCGTTTGCCATTTACGATCTTTTTCAGATGAAGGGCGCAAAGGACCACAGCGGCCAGACGATTTCCTAAAACATTCCCCTGGGCCCGTTGTGACCGTTGTGTGAGACGCCTTTTTGCTGGATCATCCTTCTCGTGAAACCGACACCGCTCAAGATTCGCTCCGTTACCATTGGGGGCCGGCAGCCGGCGTTCATTCTCGGGCCGTGCGTGATTGAATCGGAGAAGTTTGTCTGGCGCATGGCCCGCCGCATCGCGGCCATCTGCCGGGCGGAAGCGGTGCCTCTCATTTTCAAGGCGTCGTACGACAAAGCGAATCGCACCTCGATCCGTTCCTATCGGGGAATGGGCGTCCGGGAAGGGTGCGAGGTTCTCGCCGCCATCGGGAAGGAATTGAAAGTCCCGGTCACGACCGATGTTCATTCGCCCGCGGAAGCGGAGATCGCCGGCGAGACGATCGACGTTCTCCAAATCCCCGCTTTCCTCTGCCGGCAAACGGACTTGCTCCGGGCCGCGGCTGAAACCGGGCGGGTCGTGAACGTAAAGAAAGGGCAATTCCTCGCCCCCTGGGACGTGAAAAACATTGCCGAGAAACTCTCCAGCTTCGGCAACGAGAAATTCCTCTTCACCGAGCGCGGGACGAGCTTCGGTTACAACAATCTTGTCGCTGATTTCCGTTCGCTCTACTGGATGCGCGAAGCCGGGTACCGCGTGATTTTCGACGCCACCCATTCGGTGCAACGGCCCGGCGGAGCAGGGGATTCCACTTCGGGCGATGCCGTGCTCGCCCCAGTCCTGGCTCGCGCCGCGATCGCCGCCGGTTGCGACGGCATTTTCATGGAGGTCCACGATAATCCGGCGCGCGCCCTATCGGACGGACCGAATCAGGTTCCGCTAAAGCAGTTGCCGAAGCATCTCCGCATGTTAAAGGCTATTCATGCCGCCGTTTCGTAGCGGTCGCGCCGGATTTTCGGCTGCGTCCTCCGCTTTTCTGCTCCTCGCCATCTTGAGTTGCGCCGCCGTTGCGGGCGAAAAAACTCCAAAACCGGAGGTGGAGACGAAGGTCAAGGCGAAGGCTCGTCCCAAGCCCGATGAGGGCGTCACCAACGTGCCGATCGTTCCCGGCCACGATGCCAAAGGGTTGGTGTTACCGGACTTCGATCATCTGGGGCGCATGCGCGGGAAACTCGAGGCGGGGTTGACGAAGCGGCTCGATGACGAACACGTCGAGTTCAAGAGCGTCAAGTTCACGACGTTCGTTCCAGAGACTCAGACGCCGGACCTCCAGATCGTCATGAACAGTTCGGTGTTCAATTTGAAGACGCAGGTGCTCAATTCGTCGGAGCGCACCACCGTCAAGCGCGCTGATTTTGAGATTAGCGGCGACACGATGCAGTTCGAAATGATCAGCCGGAAAGGGACGCTGGCTGGGAATGTGAAAATGGTGGTCCGCGGCAAGGCCAAGACGCTGGCCCATGAAGGCGAATGAGAAAGCTTGCGGCGGCCGGTGCAATTCTCTGCTTCGCAGTGCTCGTGGGAAACGCCCGCGCCCAGGGTTCGGCGCCCTCGACCCTCTCGTCTCGCCCGCCCGGCGAACTTCCAAAACTACCGGCCGTCGTTCCCAGGGAAAATCTTCCAATTGACAGGAAACCTGCCCCAAAGCCGAAGGACGCCGCCAGTCCGGCCCCCGCCCAGGAACAGATCATCACTGAGATTTATGCCGATCAGACCGTTTTCGATTCGACGAAATCGATCGGCATTTTCACCGGACACGTCGTGGTAACCGATCCGCGCTTTCAAATCCAGGGAGACAAGTTGACGATTTTCATCAGCAAAGGGCAAAACGAAGGCTTCGAAAAAGCGGTCGTTGAAGGCAATGTGGGTGTGGTGCGTGATCGACCCAATCCTTCTGGCGGTCCCCCCGACCACATGGTCGGCCGGTCGGAGAAGGCGGTTTACACTGCGAAAGATGGCCGCTTCGAGCTCACGGGTAATCCGCGTGTGCAACAGGGTCTCAATACCCATGTGGCGACCAGCCCCGATACTGTCATGATTTTGAACGAAGCCGGCCAACTGGAGACCCACGGCCCGAGCCGCACGGAAATTCGTCAGGATCCCAAAGCCGCCTCGCCAACGCCCAAGCCGTGATTCGCGAACCAGCATCCACCCAACCGGCCGTTCCGCCCTCCTCCATGCCTGTCGCGCGGGAGGAAGTGCTGGTCACGGAGCAACTCGTGAAAATGTACGGTGGTCGCGCCGTCGTGAATGGGATCGATATCAAGGTGCGCGCCGGCGAAATCGTCGGGTTGCTCGGCCCGAACGGAGCGGGCAAGACCACGAGTTTCTACATGATTGTCGGGCTCGTCCGGCCGAACAGCGGCCGCGTTGTTTTTTCCGGGCAGGATGTGACGAATTATCCGATGCACAAGCGCGCCCGGCTCGGCATGGGCTATCTGCCCCAGGAGGAATCGATTTTTCGCAAGATGACGGTGGAGCAAAACATCCTGGCAATTCTCGAAACGCTTCCCCTGAGCAAATACGAACGGCGCCAGCGTTGCGACCAGTTGCTCCACCAGTTCGGCATCGAGCGGATCGCAAAAAATACCGCCATTACCCTGAGCGGCGGGGAGAAACGGCGGCTGACGATTGCGCGCTCGCTCGTTACCCAACCGAGTCTGCTCATGCTCGACGAACCGTTCAGCGGCGTCGATCCAATCGCGGTTTACGATGTGCAACAGATCGTGGTTAACCTGCGCAAGTCCGGCCTCGCGATTTTGATCACCGATCACAACGTGCGCGAAACGCTCTCGATCGTCGATCGGGCCTACCTGATTTTTGAAGGGCGCGTCGAAAGCGAAGGCACAAAAGATTTTCTGATTAACGATCCGATCAGCCGCCAGTTATACCTCGGTGAACGGTTCCAAATGTAAGCGAAAGGACAAAACGTGATATCCAACAACGCCCATCCGAACGTCAAAGTCACCGGCCGTCACCTCCAGGTTACCGAAGCGATCAGCGATTATGTGACGCGGAAGATCGAAAGTCTCCACCTCGATTACCCCAAGATCATCGAGGCGCATGTCATCCTGGAGGTCGCGAAATACCGGCACTCCGCGGAGGTCGTGCTCGTTTGCTCGAATCACATCACGATCGAAGCGTGCGAAGAAACAGATGACATGTATGCCGCGATCGATGCGGTGACCGACAAGGTCGCGCGTCAAATGCGAAAATATAAAACGCGGCTCATGCGCAAGCACCGGCCGCGAAAAGACATCGTCCAGCACCTGGACGAACACGTCTTGCATCCCGAGCCGAACGAAGAAGACGAGCATCAGGAACACGCCGTCGTCCGGACGGAACGGCTCCCGGTCAAGCCGATGTTCGTGGATGAGGCCGTTCTGCAATTGGAGATGTCGCACCGGCAGTTTCTCGTTTTCTTTAATGCGCGCAGCTCCCGGGTGAGCGTGCTTTACCGCCGGAAGAGCGGCGACTTTGGTTTGATTGAACCGACAGCGAATTGAATGAAGCGCCCGCCTCCGCCGATGAGCGACAAGCCGATAACGCAGTCGATCATTTCAGGCAGCGAACAGCGCCGGAACATTCCGGTGGTCACGGTGGAGAGTTTTTTTCGAGCGCACGGCGCGAAGCTCCAGCTGAAACTGGAAGGGAAACGCGTCGGATTTCACCGGAAAATCCGGGAACCGACTATCAACCGTCCCGGTCTGGCGCTTTCCGGTTTCTACAACTACTTCGCCGAAAAGCGGGTCCAGGTCCTGGGGGCGGCCGAGCAATCGTATCTGAAAAGTTTGGGACCGAAGACACGGATCCAGCGGTTTCGTGGGTTGTGCGCCCAAAAAATTCCCTGCCTGGTCAATTCGCGGGGCGCGCACCTTGAGCCGGCGCTGTTGGCGGTCGCGGAAGAGGAACAGGTCGCGGTTTTCCGGACGCCGATGGTGACGATGCGATTTATTAATGCGGCCACCATTGCGATGGAGGTCGATTTTTCACCGAGCGTGACCGAGTTCGGCAGCATGGTGGATATTCTCGGCGTCGGTGTTCTGATTCGTGGCCAGAGCGGCATTGGAAAAAGCGAGTGTGTCCTGGGGTTGATCGAAAGAGGGTACAGCCTGGTGGCGGACGATGTGACCAGGGTGACGTCTTTGGAGGGCCGCGAATTGATGGCGACCGCGCCGGAGTTGACCCGTTACCATATGGAAGTGCGCGGGATCGGCATTATCAATGTCGCCTCGATTTTCGGCATTGGCAGTATTCGAATCGAAAAGCGCGTTGATCTTGTCGTGACGCTGCGAGATTGGCAGGAGTTCGAAGAGGTGGACAGAATCGGGCTCGACCAGGGATATTATGAGATCATGAAATTGCAGGTGCCGCACATTACCATCCCGGTGCGGCCGGGGCGCGATATCGCGCGATTGATCGAAGTTGCGGCGATGGACCAGAAGCTGAAAGGTCTGGGACGAAACAGCGCAGTGGAATTTAATGACAAATTGCTCAATCTAATGGAGACGAAGGATACTTAATGGGCCTTTTGAATAGGAGATCGGCGGCGGCGCGCGGGCAGAAAATCGAGAAGGAGATTACGGTTATTAATCGCCTCGGTTTGCACGCCAGGCCCGCGGCCATGTTCGTGCGCATCGCCAGCCGGTATCGCTCCGAAATCTGGGTGGAGAAGGAAGGCGAGCAGATCAATGGCAAGAGCATCATGGGCCTGATGATGCTGGCCGCCGGGCAGGGCTCGAAGCTCCTGATCCGGTGCGAAGGCCCGGACGCCGACAAGGCGATGGAAGAGCTGGAAGACTTGATTAACCGGCGTTTCAACGAGGACTAGCCACCCGGCCTCCAGCCCGCTCCGCGGCGTCGAGTTTTTCGCGCTTTAAGTAGGCCTGTCATCCGCTACTCTCGTTGCGGTATGAGTGGCGAGAACGCAAAGCAGGAGACGCGATTCCAGGGCGTCGGGGTTTCCCCCGGTCTCGCTCGTGGGACGATCCATGTGGTGCGGGACGAGGGCGACGAGGTCACAAAACATCGCATCCAGCCGGGGGACATCCCGAAGGAGATTGGGCGATTCGAGACGGCGCTAATCCAGACGCGCGCGCAAATTTTGGAGATGCAGGAACGGATCGCCGAATCGATTGGCGCGAAAGACGCCGGCATTTTCGATGCGCATCTGCTCGTGGTCGAGGACCGGACTTTGATTGATGAGGTCCTGCGCAAACTCGAGGCGGACCTTTGCAATGTGGAGTTCGTTTTTCAGGAAGTAGCGACCCATTATGCCGAAACTCTGAGCAAAATCGACGATCCGTACCTGCGCGAACGCGCGCTCGATATTCAGGACGTAACGCGACGCGTCATTCGAAATCTGATGGGGATAGCGGACAAGTCATTTCTGGCGTTAACCGAGCCGCACATCCTCGTGGCGCACAACATCACGCCTTCGGATACCGCCACGATGAACCGCAAGTACGTGCTTGGCCTGGCGACGGATCTGGGTAGCCGCACTTCGCACACCGCGATCATGTCCCGTTCGCTCGGGATTCCGGCCGTGGTCGGCTTGCACGACGCCACGGACAAACTCGAGAGCGGCCAGCAGGTCCTCCTCGATGGTTACAGCGGGCTGGTTATTCTAAATCCGACTCCCGAAACGCTCTGGCATTACGGCGAATTGGAGCACCGCAAAGTCCAGGTCGCCGAGCAACTGACCGGCTTGCGCGAGACCAAATCGACCACGCGCGATGGCCGGCACATCGTTCTCTCGGCTAACATCGAGCTGCCCGGCGACGTCGAAGCTGCTCCGCGGAATGGAGCGGAGGGGATCGGTCTTTACCGGACAGAATTCCTCTACCTCAACCGCACAACGCTCCCGAGCGAGGAAGAGCAATATGCGAACTACCGCAGCGTCGCCGAACAGGTGGCGCCGCATCCGCTCATCATTCGGACATTCGATCTCGGTGGGGACAAGGTGGCCGGCGCGGTGGATTCGGGTGATGAGATGAATCCGTTCATGGGCGAACGCGCCATCCGGTATTGTCTCGAGAATCCCGACATGTTCAAAGCGCAGTTGCGCGCGATCATCCGCGCCAGCGCCGTCGGAAATGTGAAGATCATGTTCCCCATGATTTCGGGGCTGGAGGAATTGCGCCGCGCCCTGGCGTGCCTGGAGGAATGCAAAGCGGAATTGGAGCGCGAAGGGCAGGCCTTCAATCATGAAACCGAAGTCGGGGCGATGATTGAAATTCCGAGCGCCGCCATTTCCGCCGACCGGCTCGCGCGGGAGGTCGATTTTTTCAGCATCGGCACGAACGATCTCATTCAGTATGCGATCGCCGTGGACCGGGTCAACGAGCGCATCGCCCACCTTTATGAGCCCACGCATCCGGCCGTCGTGCGTCTCCTGAAGATGGTGGCGGACGCCGCGCATACGCACGGCATCTGGGTGGGCGTGTGCGGAGAAATGGCAGGCGACCTCGCGCTGGTTCCCTTGCTTCTCGGCCTGGGAATGGACGAGCTTAGCGTCGGCGCGTCGCTCGTTCCGCGGGTAAAGCGCGCCGTGCAGAGTCTAACCCACACCGAGTGCCAGCAGCTCGTTCTTGACCTTCTGGAACTCGACACGTCATCGGCAATTCTGGGGCGCTGCACCGCCATGGCGCAGAAGCATTACGCGGATTTGCTGGGGTGAGAAAGGGAAGGTGAATAGTGATCAGTGAATGGAGAGAAACTGACCCGCCGATCGCCGCCGCTACTCTTCTTCGGTCGACTCCGATTCCGACTCCGACTCCGACTCGATATCGGGCTTGATGCCCTCCTCCTCCATTTTGCGGAGGACGTCGCTCATGTCGTCGACCTCGTCCCAAACTTCCTGGCTGACGTAGAGAGGCGCTTTCTGCTGGGTCGCCATGGCGATGCAGTCGCTTGGCCGCCCGTCCAATTCGATAATCTTTTTCTGCTGCAGTTCATTCTCCGCGCGGATGATCATGCGCGCGTAATAGGTGGCGTTCTTGAGATCGTTGATGATGACCCGCTCGACGTGCGCGCCGAGGGCTGTCATGAGATGCCCCATCAGGTCATGGGTGAGGGGGCGTTCTTTCGAGACATCACGCATGAACATGGTGATCGCGCTCCCGACCGTCTGATCCACGTAGATGATGAAGACCTTATCGCTGTTTCCCAGGAAAACCGCGCAGCCGCCGCTTGTCGGCAAGACCGCCCGGACCTGCACCTCGATGACCGTCTTATTCATCCGCGCAAACCGTATCAGTCCAGTCGCGAAAAACAAGCCGGGTGGGAGCGGCTCTCGGTCGTCTTCCTTTCGTAATCGTGCTCGTGCTCCTGCTCGTGCTCGATCTTCCTTCGTTTTCGATCACGATCACGAGCACGAGCAGGAGATGAAGACGGGAGTGGTTATTCCGTGAAATTTTCACGATGCGGGCTTGCATGTCCGCAGCGGTGATTGAATATGCGCTCTGCGGCCGCCGCTGCGCACGAAAAAATGAAGACCGAGTGGGACGTTGAAGCCGCTATTTCCACTTATAACGTTGATGGCTGGGGCACCGGCTATTTCACGGTCAACAGCGCCGGCAATGTCGAGGTGCGGCCCCTCCAGGAAAAAGGCGGCGCGATCGATATCCTCGGAGTCGTAAACGAAGCGCGCAACCGCGGTCTCGGTTTTCCGCTCGTCATCCGATTCCAGGACTTGCTGCGCGATCGCGTCCAAGCGGTCAATCGGGCGTTTCAAAACGCGATGACCGAGTTCGGTTACAAGAACCATTATCGCGGAGTTTTTCCGATCAAGGTCAACCAGTTGCGCGAGGTGATCGAAGAGATTGTCGAGGCGGGTGAGGAGTTTCATTTCGGACTCGAAGCTGGCAGCAAACCGGAATTGGTCGCGGCCCTGGCGATGCACCGCGATCCCGAGAGCCTCATCATCTGCAATGGCTACAAGGACCGCGCGTTCATCCGGATCGCGTTGCTCGGCCGCAAGCTCGGCAAATCTGTCATTATCGTGGTCGAGAAACTCGAGGAACTCGAGCAGGCGATCCGCGCGTCGAAGGAAGTCGGCGTCGAGCCGCACATCGGCATTCGCGTCCGGTTATACAGCAAGGGGTCGGGCAAATGGTCGCCCAGTGGCGGAGAAAACGCGAAGTTCGGACTCGACACGACGAGCCTCGTGGCGGCGAGTGAGATGCTGAAGGCGGCGGGACTGGCGCATTGTTTCAAGCTCGTTCATTTCCATGTCGGCTCCCAGGTGCCGGACATTTCGACGATCAAACGCGCTGTGCGCGAAGCGGCGCGCTATTACGCGAAACTGTCCAAGCTTGGGCATGATCTTGGGTATCTGGATGTCGGCGGCGGCCTCGGGGTGGATTATGACGGATCGCGCAGCGATTTCGACAGCTCGGCGAATTATTCGCTCCAGGAATATGCGAACGACGTCGTCTGGAACATCATGGACGTCTGCGATTCCGAGGGCGTCGCCCATCCGGCCATCGTGAACGAAGGTGGGCGCGCGATTGTGGCGCATCATTCTGTCCTCGTGGTGGAAGCGTTCAGTTCCATCGAGAAGACCGCGCCGAAGCTCAAGGTCGAAATGACCGAGACGGATCACAAACTCGTGCGCGACATCCTTGACGTGAAGCAGCGGCTGAAACGCGGCAATCGCATCGAGAGTTTGCACGATATCCAGCAGATCAAGGAGGAATCGCAGCAGACCTTCGACCTCGGCCTGCTCGATCTCGAATCAAAAGCCAAGGTTGACACGGTCTACTGGCAGCTCGCCCAGCAGATTGTGACCATGCACAAAGGCCTCCGCTTTGTGCCGGAGGAAGTGAAGGAGCTCGAGACTGCACTCGGCGATCAATACATCTGCAATTTCTCCGTCTTCCAGTCGCTCCTCGATCATTGGGCGCTCGGGCAATTATTCCCGATCATGCCGATTCATCGCCTCAATACGCCTCCCGATCGGAACGGCATGCTCGTTGACATCACCTGCGATTCCGACGGCAAGGTTTCCAAGTTCATCGATTTGCAGGATGTGAAGGACACCCTGCCGCTGCATCGCATTATCCCCGGTGAAATGTATTACCTCGGCGTCTTCATGGTGGGTGCCTACCAGGACATCATGGGGGATCTGCACAATTTGTTTGGGCGCGTGACCGAAGCGCACATCTTTCTCGATCCCGACGAGGAGTCGGGTTGGTACATTGAGGAGGTTATTGAAGGCAGCACGATCGGCGAGGTGCTGGCCATGACGCAGTGGGACAAGGTCGAGCTCATGCGCCTGCTCAAGACCCAGGTCGATGCCGCCATCAAGAGCGACCGCCTCAAGCCGAACGATGCGATGAGATTGCTCTCAGATTACGAGCGTCTCCTCCAAGAGTACACGTATCTTTCTCTCACCGACACCAAGCCGCCGCCGCAACCCGGCAACTGGCTTCCGTTGAGCTGAGGAAAAGGGGATTTGCATGTCCCCCCGGTTGCCGCGTTCCTAGGGCGGTCCACCGAGATCGTAAACTTCCACGACCCCGAGGCCGGTGCCGTTGTTAAACCCGGCGAGGAGCGCGGTGTAGGGGCCCGGTGGCAGCGTCGCAGCTATGCCAGACTCCAATGGATTGGTCGGTGCCAGACCGGCCGCGATCAGCTCCGCGGCTTGCTCCGGATCATCCTGCCAGTCGTCATTCGCGATCAGGAGCGCTCCGTTCTCGTCCCGCAGCTCCAGGGTTGGATTGGCCAGCGCGTCAGGCAGACCAAGACTGGTCAGGCTCGGTCCGATTCCGCGCATGATAATTTTGTCGTCGCCTTCGTTGCCACCCAGAAGGACGCCGACGATCAGGATCTCCGCCTCTGTCCCGACAAATGCCCGAGTGCTTAAGTTGGCGAGTTTCGAGTCGACGTCCTGGGCGAGGTCGTAAACTTCCACCAAAGCCACGCCGGTCGTGTCATTCTTACCTTTCACGATCGCGGTATACGCTCCCGGATCGAGCGTGGCCTCAATCGCGGCGTCGAGGCTGCCCGGCTCGCAAAAGGGCGACGGGAAGCCGATAGGGTGGCCATCGCCGCAATTATCGTTGACGATGGTGACAAATCCGGGAGGTCCGTGCAGCTCCATCACTGGATCAGGCAGGGGATTGGGAATCCCAAACTGACCTAACGTGGGTCCAACGGCCCGGAGCACAACGTGCTTCGGAACAGATCCCGTGATGATGAACCCGCCGATGCCAACATTATCGCCGGTCTGAACCAGCATTCGCGTCGACATGTTCAACGCCCGAGCGGGGCCAGGTGAAGGGGTAGGCGTTGGAGTCGCGGTGGGCGGAGTGGGCGTTGGTGTCGGACTCGCGGCGGGGGGAGTTGGCGTTGCAGTCGGAGTCGCAGGCGGTGAGGCGGTCGCCGTCGCACTTGGTGTGGGCGTGGGCGGTGCTGATTGCACTTCCAATGAACCGATATCGATGCGCCCGTTAAAGACGCGTTGAAAAAGGCGTTGATCGGTCGCCGGCGGCGGAGTGAAGCTCGGGTTGCCTGTGTCAATGGCTGGGCTGCCGGTCAGCAGTTCATGCGTAAAGGTCGGGCCGCCGTTGTTCTGGAGCGGCCCAAGCATTGGCTCGGTGTTGACCTGGTCGCCAGGGGCGGTCAAGAGTCCGCTCCCGTTGTCACTACAGAGATTGTAGCCGTTCGAGGTGACTGTGCCCGAGTTGTTATAAATGCCGGAGCTTAGTCCGCTAACCACCTTGAGGACGGTATGCCCAATCTGCACTGACGAGCCGTTGTAAGTGGCGATGCTGCTGCCTTCTATCGCGCCGTTGTCGCTGAGGGTCGTGTGGCGGATCGTCAGAGAACCGTGGTTGCCAACAGCTCCACCGGCGCGGGTCGAACTATTGTTGCTTAGAGTGCTGTTGATGATCGTCAGCGAGTTGCTGTTATAGACGCCGGCGCCGAGACCCCAGCCCTCGAGCTCGTTAACGCCCATGGCCATGTTGTCGCTGATGGTGCTGCCGCCAATCGTGGCCAGCGGACCGGCGTTATTAACGCCGCCGCCATTGAGGCCCGCTGAGTTGCCGCTAATCGTGCAGTTGGTGATAAACATCACGGCCCCCGACGTATTCGTGATACCGCCGCCGTTGCCAAACGGGAAATCGGGGCCGTTGCCACCTGCCACGTTGTTGCTCACGATGCTGTTGGTGATATCCATCTCGCCACTATTCCAAATGCCGCCGCCGGAGGTGCCGCTAAAGCTCCCGACCGTGTTGTTGCTGATGACGCTGTCTCTAATCGTTAGGATCGAGTGGGCGAAGTTGGTGGCTTCGTTGTTAATGCCACCGCCCGTCGCGTCGGCGTGGTTGTTTGTGATAGTGCTGTTGATGACCGACAGGTACGAGTCGTCGTTGAAGGAAGAGGAGCAGCGAACCCCAGAGCCGAGACAGCCTTGGACCACGCACCCGTCGATGGCAACCGTGGCGTGATCATTCCAGAGGCCGGTCCCAGGGGTGCCGTTGCCATCGATGGTAAGATTTTTTATTGTGACGGTGTGGCCGAGCAGGACATGGAAGATGCGAAAATCCAGCGTGCCTAAAGGTTTTGCTACCGCCAGTTGATCCGCGCCGGGTCCGTCGATCGTGAGGTTCTTGTCGATCGCAAGCTCGCCGCTGGTAAGCGTGATGGTCTGTCCGTTGAGCGAGGCATCGAACTGAATCGTGTCTCCGTTACTGGCCGCGGCGATGGCGGCACGGAGCGACCCCGCTCCGCTGTCCGCCGTGCTGGTAACGGTGATCGTGGCTGCGTGAAGGTTTTGCGTGGCTGCCAGCATCGCGCACAGCAACGCGAAGAGTTGCAGCCCGCCCGGCGCGGAAAAACGGCGGAATAATGGATGCATAACTAAGATGCTTCCTCATCGATTATCGTAAAAGGAGTGAAGCTCCAAGCGTAAAATTCCCATCAGGACTTGGATGAAGTGACGGTGACAAACTCCGCGATCGCTTGAAGGATACGTCCATCGACCTGTTCCTGTGTTTCCTCCCTGGCGGCTAGCTGCCGCTTCAAAACCTGCAAGGAATGATCGCCCCCTTCCACGACATGGAGAAACGTGGGCGCGGTCATTTCCGCGCGAACGCTTTCCAGAAGGTCCAGCGGACAAAGAGAATCGCGCGTGCCTTGCACAAACAGGATCGGTGTCACTAACGCCCGCAGAACTTTGTCCCGCAGTCTCGATGGGTCGCCTCCGCCGCAAAGCGGGTAGCCCAGACAAACGACGCCGGCGACATTTTCTTCAAGCGAGAGGTGGCAACCGATGCGGCCACCCATGCTCTTGCCGATGAGAAAGACGGATCTCCCCGGCCGCGCTGCGACCAGCGCCTGGCGGTGCGCGGCGATCAACTGCGGCAAGAGGTCGGGCCGTCTTCGCCCCTCCCGCATGTAATCGTAATCGAACGCTTCTACATCCCCGACCGTCGCAAGCCGCTCTTTCCAGCGTTGCATCCACGGATGGGTTGACGGTGCGCCGGCTCCAGGCGCAAACAGGAAGAGCGGCCGTTCCATCAGACTCCCTCCGTCTGGGGCGAATCCAATAGTTCGATCAACCGATCGAGAAAAACGGCCTGCGCCGCGTTGATTTTCATCCTCGCTTCCTCCACCCGAAAGAAATCCGCGCGATCGACTTCAGGAAACGGCTGCATTTTGCCGGAACGAGGTGGCCATTCCATCTCGAATGTATTTGAGACCAGCTTGAAATCATCGCTCAGATCACCGGCAAACGCCCAGGCATGCACGGTCTTGCCGCCTTTCTGCTTCACGCTGCCCAGTTCCATCCAGTCGCCTGCCGCCGCCACCCCCAACTCTTCCGCAAACTCGATCCTGGCCCGTTCCAGCAGATCCTCACCTTCCGCGGCCTCACCCTTCGGGATCGTCCAGGCTCCTTCATCCTTGTTCTGAAAGTAGGGGCCACCCGGATGAACGAGTAATACTTCGAGCGCGTCCTTTCTCGTGCGGAACATGAGCAAGCCCGCGCTGGTTTTGCTTCTCATTCAACGTCCGTAGGGAGTTCCCTGAAGCATCTGGTGACACCCGCCGACATTGCAGACGAAAAGGAACAGGAGCACGGCGTACAAGATCCAGATGGTTTTGCGTCTTCGCGCTCGAAAGAAAAGGATCGCGTGCGCGAGGTAGATGATCCAACCGAGCACGAGAAGCGGAATTCCCCATTTGGCATCGGCAAATCCGGCTGAAACGAACGCAAAGAGGCCGGTGGGAAACATGTAGGCCAGTGCCCAGAGGCGGACATCGATGACAAGCAGCGCCGCGGCCCAGGTCGCGGCGTAGAGGATGATTCGCACTCGAAGAGAAACACGCGAAGTTTCCGTCACGGGGTTTGTCCTTTCGAGGACAAGATCAACCGAAAGAGCGGGCCAAGGCCAGACAAACGTCGCCACGCTTGAAGTCTGGCGGGCCAGGATTCCGCCCGCCGGGAAGGCCGGTCCCCGCGAATCCGCTGCTTCGAGCCTCTTGACGTCCGGTGCCGTGCGCTAAAGTATGCGCCACATGTCCGGAGCCCGTTCCAGATTTCTTACCCTTTTTCCCGGAGTGGCGTTGCTGGCGGTCACGTTTTGTGCCCCGTCCGTTCACGCTCGTGGGCGCAACGAACCGGCGTTCGCTACGTCGGCGGATGACCCGGTGTTGAGAAGCCGAATTGTTGCGCTCTCGCCGAGCATCCGGCCGGAGGATGCTCAACTGGTGGCCCGTTGTGCCTACACCACGGGACGAGAGTTGAGGCGTGAATGGCGGGTCGTCTGGCCACCGGGCCTGCAGAACTTTCTGGTCAACACCGGAGCGCGAAAGGGCGGCCTCTGTTTTCAATTTGCGACGGAACTGCTGCTCCGGTTGGATGCCTTGAAGCTCGAAACCGTGGAATTTCACTGGGCGGAATCTTTTGAGAGGACGTCGAGCGAGCACAACGTCATCGTGGTCACGGCGGTGGGTCAGGCGTTTCAGCGCGGCATTCTGCTCGATAACTGGCGTTACGGGGGACGTCTCATCTGGGGACCTATCACCGGGGACCCGCAGTATCAGTGGAAGGAAAACAAAGCGGAGGCGGCCCGTCGATTGACCGGAGCATTTCGCTACGCCCGCGACACTGTGGTCCCGCCGCCGGCCAAGACGCCGTAATCTGGGGAGCGGGCCAGGCTCGTGGAGTCGGTCGCAAGCGCCATCTGGTAAGCAAATTGCTACTTTCTGGGTTGGAGGAGCATTCAACCCATGCAAACGACCTTTAACGCCACAATTTGCGTAAGCGGCAACAATTACCAGAATGAAGAGAGCATGCCGGAGAACATCCGGCAGGCTTTTGACCGAGTGATTTCTGGTGCTTTGAAGGCAAAGCGCAGCTTTTTTGCCGGCTCCAGCGCGCGCTTTATTCCGAAGCTGAACAGCCGAATCGTTTGTGGCACCGGAGAGTTCAGTGATGTTGCCGAAATGCCGTCGGCTCAGCGGCGATTATATGAAGACGCGCTCGCGGCGATTCTGCCCGGTTACATTGCGGAACGTGTCGCCCAGGGAGAAGCCCGCCTGCAGCAACGAAACAGGCTTCTGGTCGCCTGCGCCAGTTTGGTCGCTACGACGAGCTACCTTTGGTATCACCACTGCCTGACCGACGCCAAGTTCTTCACCCATTTCCTCCGATTTCTTTTCGGCCTGACCTGAGCCGGACGGTGGGCTCCAGCTGAAGGGGGGGCAACCCATCAAGTCACTTGGGGGTCCCGAGGACAAACTGGTTCTCCTCGCTGTCCCGGAACTTCGCGAATGTCCCCCAGGGTTGTTTTTCCGGCGGACCATCGAAAACCACGCCGCGCTTCTTGAGTTCCTCATAAGTCTTTTCGACGTCCGGGGAAGCGAAGACGACGGGTGAAAAGGTCCCAATCCGATCCTCCTGTCCTTCCATCGTGTACAGGACAACCCGTGTTTCGGCTTTCGGGATGCGGAGCTCGATCCATCGTTGTTTCTTATCGAACGGCTGGTCGGTGATAATGGTGAAGCCAAGCTTGTCCGTGTAAAAATCAAGCGCGCGATTTTGATCGCGCACCGGAATGCTGACGAATTTGATGTTGGTAATCATGGTGCGGCAAGCTAACTCCGCCGATTCCTCAGGGTCGAGAAGAGAGCGGGGTGGCGAGGCGAAAACTGTTGTCCGTTTATCGGTATAGTGACGATAATGCCGCCATGCCCCGATTTCGAACCACGGTTCCCGTGGACGACTATGTGCTCGACGTTCTGATGCGTGACCTCGTCGCCCACGATCAACAGCCGTCGGCGTTCCTGGTTTATCTATTCCTGTTCGGCCGGGCCGCGCGCCAGCGCTGGCGGCCGGTGGCGATGAGCCTGCGGATGGTCGCGGAGGAAACGGGCCTGTCCAAAAGCGCGGTCCAAACCGCCCTCGACACATTGCGTTACCGCGAGCTTGTCGTCACCACGCGCACGCATGCGACGGCGGTGCCGGCGCATCGCGTCTTGCGCCATTGGGTCTCCAGGAAATCCGCGTGATCCGCGGTTAATGGTCTCCGGATGGCCAGAGGCGCGCTCCCCTTCAGTCGTCAGTTCACCTGGTACTCAACATCGACTACGACCCGGACGACCTTGCGTTCCGGCGTGGCATCGTCACGGTTATCCACCTTGAACCAACCTTGGGAAGCGTTTCGTAATTTGCCCAGGGTTGTTTGCGAGTCGCGCGAGAACTGTTCCGCGGCCACGCGGGCATTCTTCGTTGCTTCTTGAATCATGCCGGGCTTGATGTCGTTGAGTTGATTGTAGATGTAATTCGGCTCGGCCTTCCCGGAAAGAAGCACTCCGCTTACCATCAGATTCGAAGCGGAAGCCAGCGCGGGTTTGATCGCATCGACTTTTGCCGTGCGGAGCAAAACCGATTGGCTGGCGCTGTAGCGTTCCGGTGGCGGGGGCGTATCCTTGTTCCGCTCGTCCATGCTCGTATCGCGCACGGCCGGAGGTTGGATGGCCATATCCGTTTCCTCAAAGCCGGCTCCTTTGAGAAAAGCCAGAACGGCCTTCGTGTCATCGGCCAACTTTTTGTTTATCGCGCCCAGGTCGTTGCCAGTAGCGCTGTAGCCCACGGTCCAGGTGGCCACACTGGCGGGCACTTCTCTCTCGGAAAGTCCCTTCACCGAAATGGTCCGGCGCGCGCTGTTTCGTCCGGATATTCCTTCTCCAATGAAATAACCGGAGGCGGCCAGGCCAATTGCGATCAGCAAGGCGGCCAGGATGGGCGAGACACGCTGGGAGGTCACGGGATGAGGAATCTAGCGCTGAGCATATTGTGCGATGTGCAGCTGATGATTTACCGCGGACCGTTGTTGGTCTTGGTTGGCTTCTTCACCGCTTTTTTTTGTGGCGTGGTAGCGGACTTGGGAACGTTTTGCGTGTTCTTCGTGGACCGAGGCACGTTGGTGTTACCGGGCGTCTTTTTGTAAATTACGGGCGGTGGGGTGGGAGGCGGCGTTTTGTTCGGACCGACCGTGTTACCATCGCTATTTACGGGCGGGCGCGGAGGTGGCTGCGATGGGGGGTGGGTACCCGGCGGATTGTTTCCTGGCGGATTGTTTCTGGGCGGATTGTGACGGGGGCCGGTGTGAAAGCCGCCTCCAAAGTTGATCACCGGAACGATGGGAAAGACAGATGGTCCGCTGGGGGGTGGAACAGAAGGCGGTTGCTGCTGCGCGGTAGCAACGATCAGGTCTCGACTCGGCAGCGGCGGAAAGCCCGTGATGAGCGTGTGATTTCGCATGAGGTCGTTCAGATCAAAGTTCACCGGTGGCGGAACGGTGGTGGCGCCCGACGGGACATCCACCATTTGCGCGCCGCGAACATATTGAAATTGCTTGGGATACTTCACCAGGGACACTTTTGCGCCGCCTTCCAGGACGTACAACTTGTTCCGGCCGCGCACGGATTCCAGGATCACGGTCGTGCCCGTCACCGCGACCGTCACGGCACTGGTCTTGATGCGCCCTCCACCGGAATCCTTCGGCACGCGCAGGAGAATCGAGCCGCCGTCCACCTGGGCGTTGCGCCCGGCCTTGTTAAAACTAAAAATCGTATTGGCGCCGAGGCGGGTGATCGTAAAATCGGCAAAAGTCAGTTCCGAGCGCGAATCTCCGCCGGTCCGCACCCCGGTGTCGTCGGCCACCCGGTCATTCACCACCGCCGCGCGCGCCGCTGCGTCGGCCGGCAGGATTTTCACGTCGCGCACGATCTGGGTAACGCGTGCTTCCTTTTTCGAGTCGGCCAGGGCGAGGCCGGCCAGGAGCAGAAGCGCGAGAGAGCTGGACAGAATTTTGAGTTTCATTGGAGCGAGGTGTTCGGGATTTTCCCAGCGTGATGAGAGGCCCCGAAGAAGTCGAGAACCAAAACGGCTCACTGGGTCGCGTCTGCGCTAATTGAGTTGGTAAAACTCCACGAGGGCGACTCCGGTCGTGTTGTTCTTTCCTCGAACGACGGCCGTGTAATTGGTCGGGAGCAAATCTGTCAGAATAGCCGACTCCGCGTCGTTTGTTGGCGCCAACCCGGTGGCTTGGATCTCCTCCTGCTGCGTGTCCCGCCAGTTATCGTTGCTCGCCAACAGTGTGCCGTTTCTGTCGTGCAACTCGAGGATGGGATCGGCCAGCGGGTGATTAAGACCGGAATTTTGCAGTGAGGGTCCGAGTGCCCGGACCACGAGAGGCGCGCGCGTGTCTCCCACCGCGATGATCCCGCCGATCATGACGCCGCTCTCTGCCCCGACGAAACCACGCGTGCTGAAATTTTCCAGCTTCGGGTCGGAAGGCGGTGCCAGGTCGTAAATTTCGACCAGACCAATTCCTGTGGTGTTGGCCTTTCCTCGCAGAACCGCGGTGTAGATTCCCGGCGCGAGCGCCGCGATAATCGCGGAGTCGAGATCGTTGGCAGGCTGGGCGCCAGTCTGCTCGATTTCGGCTTGTTGCGTGTCTTTCCAGTTGTCATTCGTCGCCAGCGAAACGCCATTTTCAGCAAAGAGTTCCAAGGTCGAATCCGCCAGGGCGCCGGGCACTCCCCCCGGACCGCCAGGTTTTACACCTCGAAACAGGATCCTTCTGGGTGAAATTCCCCTCACCCGAAAACCGCCAATGGCGGCGTTATCATCGGCGCCGACGTTCAATCGCGTCGAAATATTGCCGAACCGGACGGGCTCCGTGCCCAAGGTGACGGAGAAATCGTCATAGCTCGCCTGAAGCGTCGCATACCTTAAGACCGTCCCACTGACGGTGTCCCAGTATCCGAAATACGACCCGCTTGGGGGAGTCGGATCGGTTCCATGGAGCACGATTGCGTCGATGCCATTGCTGAGCGTGGCCGTGAGGACAAGCGTTCCGGCGACGTATTCGCCGTGAAGGCTCATCGTGAATCCCTGGCCGGCATCGAGAAGAGTAGACAACCCTTGGCCTTGCCAGGTGGAGGTACCGCCACTCCCGATGAAGGTCCCCGGCGAGCCGAGGCCGGTGGCTACGACATACCTCAGCAGGTAACCCTGACCTGGAACGACGCTCGGGGCGCTGCTCAAGGCAGTCATTCCCACGGCGGCGTCTAAGATTGACCCGTTAGTGAAGGCCGTGGCCCAGAATTTCGTTGAGAGGGTAAAGTTTCTGCCGGCCACATTATCGAGGTTTATCTCCGAATGAGCGTAGATCGGCGCCGGGGTGGAAAAGGCGGAACTAACATAGACACCGCTGGTGCCGGTAGAGTTCGCAATACCCCAGCCGTTGGCAGTAGTTCCACGAGGGCCGGTGAAATTGGCCGGCAGACTTCCCTCCGGATAATTGTCGAAATTGTCGAAGTAGGGCGCGCTTGCTCCCCCCGCGGTGAACGCCAACAGCTCCAAAACCGCGAACAAAGCGACGCTTGTCTGGAGGAGGCGTGAAAGCATCCCGAGTTGGTAGCACACTTACCGTAACCGCGGCAATAACTCGTCGAACCCCTTTTGCCTTGTCGAATGGCAATCGACCGGCAAATTGCCCCCGATGACTGAAGCCACTCGAATCAAGGATGCGCTCAAGAGCGATGCGCCGCGGGACGCGATCTTCGTCCAGGGCTGGGTGCGGACCCGGCGCGACTCGAAGGATTTCTCCTTCATCGAGCTGAACGACGGGTCCTGCCTGCGCAACCTCCAGATCATCGCGAAAAGCACGCTGCCTAACTACGACGCCGTGCAGCATCTCATCACCGGGGCGGCGATTTCCGTCCGGGGCACTCTGGTCGCCTCCCAGGGGAAAGGCCAAAGCTGGGAAATCGTGGCGGATGAAATAGAAATTGTGGGCGCGTCCGACGACACCTATCCGCTCCAGAAAAAAGGCCACACGCCCGAGTTCTTGCGCGAGATCGCCCATCTCCGCCCGCGCTCCAATCTTTTCGGCGCCGTTTTTCGCGTCCGCAGCCGACTGGCCTTTGCCATTCACCAATTTTTCCAGGAGCGCGGATTCGTTTACGTCCATACGCCGATCATTACCGGAAGCGATTGCGAAGGCGCCGGCGAATTGTTTCGGGTCACGGCGCTCGACGCGAAGAATCCACCGCGGCGCGCGGACGGAGAAATTGATTACGCGCGGGATTTTTTTGCGCGTTCGACGTTTCTCACGGTCAGCGGGCAACTGGAAGCCGAGGCGTTCGCCTGCGCGCTGACCAAGGTTTACACCTTCGGTCCGACGTTCCGCGCGGAGAACTCAAACACTTCGCGGCACGCGAATGAGTTCTGGATGATCGAGCCGGAAATGGCGTTCACGGATCTGCGCGGCAACATGGATGTGGCGGAGGAGATCGTGAAGTATCTCATTCGCGATATCCGCCAGCATTGCGCGGAGGATGTGGAGTTGTTCGCGAAATTCGTGGACAAGGAATTGATCTCGCGGCTTGATTTCGTTCTCGAACGGCCGTTTCAGCGCATCAGTTACGCCGAGGCGGTGGAGCTGCTCACGAAGAGCGGAGAGAAATTCGAATTTCCGGTCGCGTACGGCGCGAACTTGCAATCGGAGCACGAGCGCTGGCTCACCGAAAAGCATTTCAAGTGTCCGGTCACGGTTTTCGATTATCCGAAAGAGATCAAGCCGTTCTACATGCGGCTGAACGACGACGGCAAAACGGTGACGGCGATGGATGTCCTGGTTCCGGGCATTGGCGAGATTGTCGGTGGGAGCCAGCGCGAGGAACGTCTCGCCGTGCTCGAGGAAAACATGCGCCGGCACAAGATGGATCCGGCGGATTATAAATGGTACCTCGATCTCCGGCGTTACGGCACTGTTCCGCACGCGGGTTTCGGGCTCGGCTTCGAACGCATGCTGATGTTCGTGACCGGCGTGTCGAATATCCGTGATGTGATCCCGTTCGCGCGCACGCCCGGTAGCGCGGAATTCTAGATCTCACACAACGAACACAAAGGTTCACAACGAAGAATGGGAAAAATTCTTTGTGATCCTTCGTGACCTTTGTGCGAGATAATTTCCGTCGACCAACCAAAACTGGAAAAGCTTATGATCAACCACCGACGCACCTTCATCGCGGTCCTCGCCGCAGCCATTGCAATCACTCAGCCACTCTCGGCCGCGGACGATCTCGCGCCGATCAAGGCAGAGATCACGAAGCAGCACGACGAATCGGTGAAGCGCCTGCAGGACTGGATCAAACTGCCGTCCATCGCGGCCGAAAACCTGAACTCGGCGGAAGGCGCGGAATACATGGCGAAGCTGGCGAAGGACGCGGGTTTCCAACAGGCGACCGTGGTGCAAACGGATGGGAAGCCAGGCGTGTTCGCGACGCTGGATGCGGGGGCGGCCAAGACGGTCGGCCTATATTTCATGTATGACGTGAAGCAGTTCGATCCGAAAGAATGGAGCTCGCCGCCCCTCGATGCGGCCCTGGTTGATAAGCCCGGATTAGGAAAGGCGATCGTCGGTCGCGGCGCGGTGAACCAGAAGGGACCGGAGTCGGCCTTTCTCGCGGCCCTGCACGCGATCAAAGGCGCGGGCAAGAAGATGCCGGTCAACCTGGTAATGGTCGCGGAGGGCGAAGAAGAAATTGGTTCTCCGCACATCGCCCAAATCGTTCGGAAACCGGAAGTGCAGGCGGCACTCGCAAAAACCGTGGGCGTTTTCATGCCCTCTTCGATGCAGGATCTCGATGGGATCGTCACGGTGAGCCTCGGTGCGAAGGGCGTGGTCGAGTTGGAGCTGGTCTCGACCGGTGAGAAATGGGGACGCGGACCGGGAAAGGATATTCACTCGTCGCTGAAAGCGATGGTCGATAGTCCGGCCTGGCACCTGGTCAAAGCGCTTAACACCCTCGTTTCGGAAGATGGCAACGAAGTCGCCATCGATAATTATCCCAAGCCGCGTCCAATCAACGACGAGGAAAAGAAGATGATCACGGAGGCTGCGAAGATGCGCAGCGAGGCGCAGGCGAAGAGGCAGATGAGCGTGCAGCATTGGATCAATGACCTGCCCTGGGAGCAGGCGAACATTCGCCTGGAATCGCAGCCGACCGCGAACATCGAAGGACTGGTGGGCGGCTACACCGGGCCGGGTGGGAAAACCGTGCTTCCGCACAAGGCGGTGGCGAAAATGGATTTCCGTTTGGTGCCCGACATGAAGGCGGCGGACGTGGTACCGGCCATTAAGGCGCATTTGGCCAAACGCGGTTTCGGCGACATCGAAGTGAACATGAGCGGCGGTTATGATCCGACGCAGACCGTGGCGAGCGCGCCGTTGATTCAGGCTCAAGTCGCGGTTTTGAAACGTGCCGGGATCGCGCCAGTGATGTGGCCGCGCAATGCCGGTTCGTACCCGGGGTTCGTCTTCACCGGGGAGCCGTTAAAGCTGGCCTCGGGGCATTTTGGTCTTGGCCACGGCAGCGGCGCCCATGCGCCCGATGAATATTACCTGATCGAGTCGGCGAATCCGAAGATCCAGGGCTACGACGGCGCCGTGATGTCGTTCGTGGAATATCTCTACGAGCTGGCGAAGTAGGGAGCGTTTAAAGTACCAAGGAGCGGCGGTTTTCAACCGCCGACCATATTAAACGGCGGTCACAAACCGCCGCTCCTTGTAAAGAAATCACTCAGTCATCGCAGCGCGCGCGAGTCATCGGAAAATCGACGGCTTTCTCTTTGCCCTGGCTCACGCCTTCGATCCGGCCAAGCAACGAGCCGTCTCCTTGAAGGCGGTAGATGACCCTTTGCGGGAAATCGTGGGTGGGGTTTTCAAATATTACTTCGCGAGCATTGCCCTTGATCAATTTGAACATTGCGTGCGGCTGTCCAGAAGGCTTTGCGATGAACAAAAGGTCGCCGCCCGCTCCCTCCTGGATCTGCATGAACTCGAATTCCACCGTTTTGCCATCCTCGATGGTTCGGCTGATCCCGAGCATGGTTCCTCCCGCCGGTTTTAACCAGTGTTCGGTAGTCGTTCGACCGTCCCTGTTCGAACTCCAGCATCCCTTCAGCCAGCCCAGATCATTGATCGTGAAGGCCGGTTCCTGAGCCACGGCCAGGGTCGCTGAGAAAAGCAGGTAAAGCGGAATGATTTTCAGCGACACGTGAGCGGAGTGTGCGACAACGACCGAGGAGGAGTCAATGCGCACATCGCCCTGACGGGCCCAAGAAGCGGCGATTTGAAATCGCCGTTTAACCTGGTCGGCGGTTGCAAACCGCCGCTCCTTGAAGCTCGACGCGCGGCCGCAAATAACCGGCCGCGCTCATTATCGCGCCTACTTCTTCTTGCCTTCGCCGGGGCGGTAATCTTCCGCGGCCGCTTCGAACGCTTTCTCGAGGCCGACCATGTCTTCGCCCGGACGCAGATTGTCGAAGGCTTCGGATTCGCGGCGCAATTCCTCTTCGGAATAATTCGCGGCCTTGATCGAGAGCCCGATCCGGCGCTCGACTTTGTCCACCTTGATGACGCGCGCTTCGACTTCCTGGCCGACCTTCAACACGTCCTTCACCTTCGCGACGTGGTCTTCGCTCAACTGAGAAATGTGGACCAGGCCGTCGATGTCGTCCTGGAGCTGCACGAACGCTCCGAAACTCGCGAGCTTGGTGACCTTGCCGGTAACGAGATCGCCGATCTTGTATTTCGAATCGATTTCCTTCCAGGGATCGTCGCTCAGCTGTTTGATGCCGAGGCTGATCCGCTGGTTCACCTTGTCGATGTCGATGACGACAGCTTCGACTTCGTCGTTCTTCTTAAAGACTTCGCTCGGATGATTGATCTTGCGGGTCCAGCTCAGGTCGGAGACGTGGATCATGCCATCGATGCCGTCTTCGAGTTCCACGAACGCGCCATACGCGGTCATGTTGCGGATCGCGCCCTTGACGTGGCTGCCGATGGTAAATTTCTTCTCGATCTCGTCCCACGGATTCGGTTCGAGCTGGCGCAGGCCTAACGAAATTTTCTGTTCCTCTTTGTTCACCCCGAGGACCACGGCTTCCACTTCCTGGCCCGCGGTCAATACGTCGGACGGACGCATGATGCGTTTCGTCCAGGACAATTCGGAAACGTGAATGAGACCCTCGACGCCTTCCTCGAGTTCCACGAACGCGCCGTAAGGAACGAGGTTCGTGATCTTGCCTTTGACATGCTGGCCGGCCGGGAAACGCTCTTCGATCTGATCCCACGGGTTCTTCTGCGTCTGTTTCAACCCGAGAGAGACGCGCTCTTTCTCCTTATTGATGTCGAGAACGATCACTTCCAGCGGTTGCCCCACTTTGAGGAGCTCGCTCGGATGGCCCAGGCGACCCCAGGTCATGTCCGTGATATGGAGCAGGCCGTCCATTCCATCCAAATCGATGAACGCGCCGAAATCGGTCAGGTTCTTGACGCTGCCTTGCACGATGTCGCCCACCTTGACGCCTTCGAGGAATTTCTGGCGCTTCTCGCTCCGTTCCTGCTCGATCAGTTCGCGCCGGCTGAGGACGACGTTCTTCCGGTCGTCGTTGATCTTAACGATTTTGAAATCGTAAGTATTGCCGACGAACTGCTGCAAATCTTTCGGTGGAATGATGTCGATCTGGGACGCCGGCAAAAATGCTTCCACGCCGATGTTGACCATCAAGCCGCCTTTGACCACGGACTTTACTTTGCCCTTGATGAGGCCGTCGCCGGCGAAGACCGCCGCGATCTTGTTCCAATTCTGGCGGTAAGCGGCCTTCTCCTTGGAGAGGACGACCATGCCTTCGTCGTTTTCGAGCCGCTCGAGGAGGACTTCGACTTCATCGCCGACTTCCATGGACTCGATGTCCTCGAATTCGGCGGATGGGATGACGCCTTCTGATTTATAGCCTATATCGACCAGGACTTCGCGAGGTCGGATCTCGAGGACCCGTCCCTTGACGATGCTACCTTCTTTGAACTCGCGGTACGATTGCGCGAGTAAATCCTGCATTTGCAACATGTTGGTAAGTTTTCTCCTGGCGGCGCAGTGGCCGATTTTCTGTCATTAGCGCCGGCGATCATCGCCGGGCTTCCCCGCAGAAAAGGGGACGGCACATTAGCCACGTTCTCAGGAGAGGTCAACCGGTGGAAACGGACTCTTCCGAAATCGTGCTTCTGCTCGTAATCGGACCCCGGGACAGGGAAACGATCACGATCAGGAGCACGAGCACGATTGCGAAACCCAGCCCGCCAACCCCCTGCCTTGAGGTGAGCCGCTTTCTCTCCATACTTCGCTTGTCTCCTTTGATCGAATCCATGAACAAATTATTAGGTTTCACAGTGTTGTTCTCGGTTTTTTCGGGCATGTCGGCCCTCGCGGCCTCGCCGGCAGAGCAGCAGCTCGCGGAAGCGATCAAAGCCCCGAGTTTGAGCGTCGTTCACCTCTGGGCGCCCTGGTGCTCGAATTGCCAGGCGGAATTGAAAAGCGGCGGCTGGCTCAAAACGATCAAGGCGAACCCAGAGGTTAAGTTCTATTTTGTTTCGGTCTGGAACGGCGGCGAAGACGGCCGGGCGATGCTGGCCAAGTCTGACATCGGCAGCCAGCCGAACGTAACCATTCTGGCCGACCCCGGTCCACGCGGCGCCGGCAAGATCAAGCGCTTCCTCGATTTTCCGCTCAGTTGGATTCCGACCACCTGGGTTTTCAAAGGCGGCGATTTGCGCTACGCCCTGAATTACGGCGAGGTCCGCTTCGATGTGCTCCAGCAGTTTCTCGCTGACAGCGATTCCGAGTGGTCGCATTAGGATGAACTCGCGATGACAACCGCAACCGTTTCACCGCAGCAGGCCAAGGTGAAATTTCGTCTGGCCGGCGGAGCCCAGCCCCTGATTCTTCTGCCTGTCGAAGTCAACGGTGAAGGGCCTTTCGAGTTTATTCTGGATACGGGCGCGGGCACATCGCTCTTGTCGTCCGCGCTGGGACAGAAGCTGGGAGTAAAAATCATCGGCTCGAAGGAAGGCCAGAGCGCGGGCGGCGCGGTTTCCGTTTCGCTCGCGCAGGTCAGCTCACTCGCGGTCGGTTCCGTAAAATTGGAAAACGTGGACGTGGGCCTGGTCGATCTCAGTCATATCGGCAAGACTATTGGCGCGACGATCGACGGCGACCTCGGTTACAATTTCCTCAAGCATTTCCGGGTCACCCTCGATTATCGCCAGAGCGAGATTCGCCTCGACGATCCGAAGCGCCTCGAATTCGCCGGGCAGTCCACCGCGGTGACCGAAGTTCCGATGCGGCTGGCCAGCCCGGCCAAGCCCCTCATATTGGTCAAGGTTTTCGCGAACGGCCGTGGCCCGTTCCAATTTGCCATCGATACCGGTACCTCCACGACCGCCATCACGCCCGAGCTTGCAAAACAACTCGGCGTGGCGAGTTCGCCAATCGGCCCTGCCACCACGGGTGGCGCGCCGGTCGACGTCACCGCCGGCGTCTTGCCCTCCTTCCAGGTGGGTGGCGCCAGGATCGATAATCTGGCTGTGGTCGTGGCCGATTTTTTTGCCATGCTCAGTAACGCCATCGGCACCAAACTCGATGGCATTGTCGGCTACAATTTCCTGCGCAATTACAAAGTTGCGCTCGACTATCCGAACGAAACCCTGAGCCTGTTCACCCCATGATCGAACTTTCGACAGTGCCTCCGGTTACCGGAACCAAACCGCCCTCGATTCTTTCGCTGATCGGCGATACGCCGCTCGTGGAAATCACCAGGATGGATACGGGTCCATGCCAGCTTTTTCTGAAGCTCGAGAACCAGAACCCGACCGGTTCCATCAAGGACCGCGTCGCCCTCGCCATGATCGAAGCGGCGGAACGCGATGGGAAACTCGAGCCGGGTGGAACGATCATCGAGGCGACGGCCGGGAACACGGGTCTCGGCCTGGCCTTGATCGCGGGCGCTAAAGGTTATCGCTGCCTGCTTGTCATTCCCGACAAGATGTCGCAGGAAAAAGTCGCGCACGTCCGTGCGCTCGGCGCGGAGGTCCGGATGACGCGGTCCGACGTCACGCGAGGTCACCCGGAATATTATCAGGACATGGCGGCCCGTCTCGCCGCGGAAATTCCAGGCGCCTTCTACGTCAATCAATTCGGCAATCCGGCTAATCCGCTTGCGCATGAACGCGGCACCGGCCCTGAGATTTGGGAGCAGATGGGTCATCACCTCGACGCCGTCGTGGTGGGCGTCGGCTCTGCCGGGACTCTAACCGGTCTGGGCCGTTTCTTCGAACGCGTGCAACCGAACCTGGAAATGATTCTGGCCGATCCGAAGGGTTCGATTCTTTACGAATGGGTCAAGTCGGGAAAGCTCGGGGAGGCGGGAAGCTGGGCCGTGGAAGGCATCGGCGAAGATTTCATTCCCGATATCGCGGACATGAGCTTCGTCGCGGACGCCTTTGAAATCGACGACGCCGAGAGCTTCGAGGTGGCGCGCGAATTGTTGCGCAAGGAAGGAATTCTGGCCGGCTCATCGACCGGCACCCTGCTGGCCGGCGCCTTGCGTTATTGCCGCCAACAGACCGAAAGGAAACGGGTCGTCACCTTTGTCTGCGACACGGGGAACAAATACCTGTCGAAAATGTTCAACGATTTCTGGATGGCCGAGCAGGGATTTGGGCAACGGCCTTCCCAGGGTGACTTGAGCGATCTGATTTCCCACCGCTACGAGGCGGGCGAAGTCGTTTCCGTCGGGCCGGATGACACCTTGCTCACGGCGGTGAAGCGGATGCGCTCTGCGGATGTTTCGCAAGTGCCGGTGATGGATGAAAAAGGGCGCGCCCTGGGGATCCTGGATGAATCCGACGTGCTCGTAAAAGTGCATCACGACCCGGACCTTTTTCGGAATGCCGTGAGAACCGCGATGACCGATCGATTGGAGACGCTGGCGCCCTCGGCGAAGATTGCGGATCTGCTCGGGGTATTCGATCGCGGCCGCGTCGCCATCGTGATGGATGGAGACAAATTTCTCGGGCTGATCACGCGGAGCGATTTGCTCTCTTATCTCCGCCGCCAAATGCCGGGAGCATAATAATGACAGGACGCTGTAGCCGCGGCGCTATGTCGCCGCGTCGAGTCGGCAACGCCCGCCAGGCGTTCGCGGCGACATAGCGCCGCGGCTACAGTGCCGTTCCAAACGTTCGAAAAACCTTTCCATGAAAAAACAGCACGACATCGCCACACGCGTCATCCACGCCGGACAATCACCCGACCCCTCGACGGGCGCGATCATGACGCCGATTTACCAGACGTCGACCTACGTCCAGGAGAGCCCGGGCCGGCACAAGGGCTACGATTATTCGCGCTCAATCAATCCAACCCGGAGCGCCTACGAGCGGTGCATCGCCAATCTGGAAAGTGGAACACGCGGCTGGGCCTTCGCCTCGGGACTCGCCGCGATGGCCACGGCCCTCGATGGCCTCGACAGCGGTTCGCACGTGGTGGTGAGCGACGATCTCTACGGCGGCACTTTCCGGCTTTTTGAGCGGGTGCGGCGACGCTCCGCCAATCTCGACTTCACCTTCATCGACATGAGCGATGCGAAATCGGTCGAAAAAGAAATGCGGCCCAACACCCGCATGGTGTGGGTCGAAACGCCGAGCAACCCGCTTCTGAAGTTGATCGACCTGGAAGCCGTCGCCCAAATCGCGCGGGCGCACAATGCGATCTCAGTCTCTGATAACACCTTTGCCAGCCCGTGGATCCAGCGGCCGATCGAATTCGGATTCGATATGGTCATTCATTCCGCGACGAAATATCTCAACGGCCATTCCGACATGGTCGGGGGCGTCATTGTCGTGGGAGAGAACAAGGAGCTCGGCGATCAGATTGCGTTTCTGCAAAACGCGGTCGGCGCGATTGCCGGGCCGTTCGACAGCTTTCTGGCCCTGCGCGGGTTGAAGACGCTGGCGTTGCGGATGGAGCGTCATTGCGAGAATGCGATGGAGATTGCGCGCTGGCTCGAGACCGAACCGAAAGTGGAATCCGTGCGTTATCCCGGACTGGAGAAACATCCGCAGCACGCTCTCGCGAAAAAGCAGATGCGAGGGTTTGGCGGGATGGTTACGATCGTGTTGAAAACGGATCTCGCCGGAACGCGGAGATTTCTCGAGAACACGCATTTGTTTTCGCTCGCCGAAAGCCTCGGCGGCGTGGAGAGCCTGATTAATCATCCGGCGCTCATGACTCACGGATCGATCCCGCCGGAAATGCGCGCATCGCTTGGGATCACGGATTCTCTGGTGCGGCTTTCGGTCGGGGTGGAGGACGTTGCCGACCTGATCGACGATTTACGGACCGGTTTCGCGGCCATCTAGGAATGTGGGAGGGACCTTTGCGTCCCGACTCTTGCAGCGATGTCGCGGCGCAAAGGCCGCTCCCACATTGTCAATCGCGAGGCGGCGTCTAAGATTGCTCAAATGGGCAGCAGCTTCGGACAACTTTTTCGCATCACCACCTGGGGAGAATCCCACGGCGGCGGCGTGGGTGTCGTCATCGATGGCTGTCCGCCGCAATTGGAACTGAACGAAGAAGACATCCAGCGCGACCTCGATCGGCGCCGGCCTGGTCAGAGCGCCATCGTGACGCCGCGCAGTGAGCCCGACCGCTGCCGCATCCTCTCCGGTGTTTTCGAAGGCCGCACGCTCGGCACTCCCATCTCCATCCTGGTGAAGAACAAGGATGCCCAGCCCGAAGCGTATGCGGAGATGAAGACAGCCTTCCGCCCGTCCCACGCCGACTACACCTACGAAGCGAAGTACGGCATCCGAAACTGGCAGGGAGGCGGCCGTGCTTCCGCGCGCGAAACCGTCGGGCGAGTCGCGGCCGGTGCAGTGGCCAGGAAACTTCTGGCCCGGCTCTCGCAGGGTCGTTTCGAAATTGTCGCCTACGTCACGCAAATTCACGAAGTGTCGGCGCGAATCGACCGGGCGGCCGTCCGGGCGGAAGACGTTGAGCGCAACGCGGTCCGCTGTCCGGATGAAACAGCCGCGGAGTTAATGACGGCTTTGATCCAATCCGTGCGCGCGGAAGGCGATTCGGTCGGCGGCGTGATCGAGTGTGTCATCCGCGGTCTTGATGCGGGCCTGGGTGAGCCAGTGTTCGACAAACTGGAGGCTGATCTCGCCAAGGCGATGCTCAGCTTGCCGGCGTCGAAAGGTTTCGAGATTGGATCCGGTTTCGCCGCCACGCGGATGAAGGGCTCCGAGCACAATGATCCGTTTGAAGTGCGGGACGAGCAGGTGCGGACCACCACGAACAATTCCGGCGGCGTGCAGGGCGGGATCAGCAATGGCGAGGATATTTTCTTTCGCGTCGCGTTCAAGCCCACCGCGACCCTCTCGCGCGACCAAAAAACGGTCACCGCCTCAGGCGAGGAAACCACGCTGGCCGCGCGCGGCCGCCATGATCCTTGTGTCCTGCCGCGTGCCGTGCCGATCGTGGAGGCGATGGCCGCATTGGTGCTTTGCGATCACGCTCTCCGGCAGAGAGCGATTTCGGAAAGATAAAGCATCAACTTCCGGCCTTCTTCCTTTCCGCAATCCCAAATTTCAATGGCTCTCTTCCTTTCCGCTATTCCAAGTCCACCCTCCGAGACCGCCGGCTCCCCAGTCTGGCAAACGGTCTTCATTTCCTTCGCGATCGTTTTGATTCTCTTTGAGGTGATCCGCGGCTGGCGTCTTGGAATCATGCGGCAGCTCATGCGCGTCGCGGCCGTGGTGGCCGGCTATGCTGCCGCCTATTTCGGCGGCGATCTGCTCGTCCCGCTTCTCCGATCGTCGCTGAGAATGCCCGACATGGTCATTTCGGTCCTCGGCGGCGCGATTCTCGCCGTGGTGGCTTATGGGATTATTTCGAGCCTGGGAACGATTCTTTTCAAACGCACCGCGCAACAAAGCGGCGTAGTGCGTTTGGTCTATGGACTGAGCGGCGCGCTCCTCGGTCTCTGTTTCGGAGCCTTCTTTGTCTGGCTGATTCTGGTTGGGCTTCGCTCGGTCGGGTCCATCGCGGAAGCGCAAGTGCAGGCGCGGGCGAAAAGCCCGGGGAGCAACGATCTCTCGGCCCGGTCCCGACTGCCGGACGAATCGCTCCCGAAACCTGAACTTGATTCGGATTCATTGATGACGTCGCTCGCGCGCTTGAAAAATTCTGTCGAGCTCGGTGCGGTTGGCGGTGTCGTGAAAAAGACGGACGCCGCGCCGACGGGCGCATATAAAACTCTGGGTGAGATGGGGGCGGTCCTGGCGAACCCGGAAACGGCGAGAAAATTTCTCGATTCCCCCGGCGCGCGTCAATTAAGCGAACATCCAAAAATCGTGGCGCTGCGGAACGATCCTGAGATTGCCGAGATGCTGGCCCGCGGGCGGCTCTTTGAATTGCTCCGCGACCCGCGCGTCGTGGATGCCGTGAACGACCCGACGCTGGCCGCCCAGGTGAAGAACTTCGATCTGAAAAAAGCCCTGGATCACGCGGCGAAGAAGAATTGAGGATCTCGCACAAAGGTCACAAAGGAACACGACGGGATGAATGAGAATGAGATTTCGAAAGGCATTCTCGATGCGGCATTTGTTGTGCACACCAAGCTTGGGCCCGGATTGCTTGAATCGGTTTATGAAGTCGTTCTTGCGCACGAGTTGCGGAAGACTGGCCTCTTCGTCGAGCGTCAAAAGCCGATGCCTATCACTTACGACGGGATCCTTTTTGAAGAAGGTTATCGCGCCGATCTCCTCGTAGCGTCGAAGGTGATCGTCGAACTGAAGTCCGTCGCGGCACTTTCTGCGGTCCACGCTAAGCAGGTATTAACCCAATTACGTTTGAGCGGATTGAAGCTTGGGCTTCTAATTAATTTCGGCGAGCCGCATTTGAAAAACGGCATCAAGCGAGTCATCAACGGACAACTGGAAGAGAAAAGCTCTCCAGACCTTTCTTTGTGACCTTCGTGCGAGAACCGCTCCGGAAATGAACTATCTCACAACGATTGGGCTCGAAGTTCACGTCCAGCTCAGGACGCGTTCAAAAATGTTCTGCGCTTGTCCGGTGGAATTCGGCGCACCGCCGAACACGCACACCTGTCCGACCTGCCTCGGACTGCCTGGCGCCTTGCCGGTGATGAATCACGAAGCACTCCGGCTCACCGTTCTGACGGGTTTGATGCTTGGGTGCGACATCGCCCCGCTCTCAAAGTTCGATCGCAAAAGCTATTTCTATCCGGATATGCCGAAGAACTATCAGATCACGCAGTACGATCTGCCCCTCTGCGCGAATGGCACGGTCCCGTTGCACGATCTCGCTTATCCGAAGGACGCACAGAAAAGCATCGCGACCCCGGACAAGGAAGTGCGGCTCGTGCGCATTCATCTCGAGGAGGACGTGGCGAAGAGTTTCCATTTGGAAAGCAGCACGGCGATCGATTTCAACCGCGCCGGGACGCCCCTCATGGAGATCGTCACTCAGCCCGACATCCATTCGCCCGAGGAGGCGTTCGCTTTTCTGACGGCGCTGAAACAAATCCTCATCTATGGCGGCGTGAGCGATGCCGACATGGAGAAAGGTCAGTTGCGCTGCGATTGCAATGTTTCGGTGCGGCCGGAGAACCAGGAAGAGCTGGGCGCGAAGATCGAGATCAAGAATATGAATTCGATCAGCGGGGTGCGTCGCGCGCTCGCCCACGAAGGTGAGCGGCAAACGCAGGCGCTGGAGCGCGGCGAAAAATTGGAACAGGAGACGCGGGGATGGGATGATGCCGCGGGCGAGACGTTTCTCATGCGGACAAAAGAATTCGCGCATGACTACCGCTATTTCGCCGATCCCGATCTGGTCCCCGTGAAGACCGAAGCGTTGCTGGCGGAGGCGCGGGCGGGGTTGCCCGAGCTGCCGAGAGCGAAACGAGCGCGTTTCATTCAGCAGTACGAGGTTAGTCCGTACGATGCGGGGGTCCTGACGGATGATCTCGCGCTGGCGAATTATTTCGAGGTGGCGGCAAAAGGGGCGCGGAAACCCAAGACCGTCGCGAACTGGATCCTGAACGATCTCCAGAGTGCGCTGGTCCAGGCGGGACACACGATCGCCGATTGCCCGATACCTCCCGCCGCGCTCGATGAATTGGCGAACTTGATCGAGGACGGAAGAATCAGCGGCAAACAAGCGAAAGAGGTGTTCGCGGAAATGTTCGCGAGCGGGAAACCCGCGGCGGCGATCGTGAAAGAAAAAGGAATCGAACAGTTGAGCGATGCAGCCGCGATCGAAGCGTTGTGCGACCAGGTGATCGCGGCAAATCCGAAGCCGGTAGCGGATTTCAAAGCGGGCAATCTGGCCTCGCTCAATTTTCTTAAGGGGCAGGTGATGAAGCTTTCAAAGGGAACGGCCAATCCTGGAGTGGTGGGGGAGATTTTGGAGCGGAAATTGAGGTAGCGGCCTCCGGAGGCTCACACAAAGGTCACGACGTAATTAGGTCCAAACAAACCCTTGGTGTCCCGTTGCGACCTTTGTGTGAGAATAACCACGACGTGCGAGTTCTTATTGCGCCGGATAAATTCAAGGGCTCGCTCAGCGCAGGCGAAGTCGCGAAGAGCATCGCTACTGGACTGCGCGATGCCCTGCCCGAGGCGACGATCGAGGTCGTTCCGGTAGCGGATGGCGGGGAAGGGACCGCGGATGTGATCTGCCGGGCTTGCGCCGGTGAGTGGGTCACCTGTGCAGCCCACGATGCGCTCGGGCGCCCGATCACAGCGCGTTACGTTTGGCTGCACGATCGCGCGTTGGCCGTGCTGGAGATGAGCGAAACCGCGGGCCTGTGGCGGATCGCTTCACCCGAGCGGGATCCATTTCGCGCCAGCAGCGACGGCGTCGGAGAAATGCTTCTGGATGCTGCCCGTCGTGGCGCCAGAGAGATCATCATTGGGTTGGGCGGAAGCGCGACAAACGATGGTGGTTTGGGAATGGCGCGCGCTTTGGGCTTTCGCTTTCTGGCGGACCAGCACGAGCTAACGAATGGACCGGAGGAATTGGCCAACCTCACGCGAATCGTTCGAAGTGTAGAGAATTTGCCGCGAATAATCGGCGCGGCCGACGTCCGGAATCCGCTGCTCGGAACACGTGGCGCGACGCGAACATTTGGGCCGCAGAAGGGCGCAACGCCAGAACAACTTGAAGCGCTGGAAGAAGCTCTGGCCAGACTCGCCGGCGTCGTGACGCGGGACTTGGGTTGCGATTTTCGGGAAGCGGCCGGTGCCGGCGCGGCGGGAGGACTTGGTTTTGGTTTGATGAGTTTTTGTGGGGCGACCATTCGACCCGGTTTTGCTCTCGTGGCCGAGATTCTGGACCTCGAAGCAGCCATCGAACGAGCGGACATAGTGATTACAGGTGAGGGCGCCCTGGACGAACAGACCCTCGAAGGCAAAGCGCCTGTGGGTGTCGCGCGGCTCGCGCGGAAGCTTGGAAAACGCGTCTTCGCGATTGTCGGCCGCGCCAATCAAAATCCGGATGTTCTCCAGGTTTTCGACGCCGTATTTGCTCTCGCGCAGCCACCCATCACGCCCGACGAATCCATTGCGCGGGCGCCGGAGCTATTACGCGAACGAGCCCGAGAACTCGGCCGTCTTTTGATCAACTCCTGCTCCTGATCATGAGCACGAGCACGAGCACGAGCACGAGGACGGGCGTCTAACGAACCGATTTCACATTGTTTAGGAGGACATGGTATCATTCGCGCAATGGAAGAGGATCCTCCGCACACGGTGATGCCGTTTGTTTTCTCCGATCCGGCTGGAAAACGCTGGCCGCGGCTTCGCCTTGCCCTGCTCGTTGCCGGCATCGTGGTCTTCCTCGGAGCGGTCCTCTTCGTCCAAACCCTTTTCGTAGCGCCGCAACTCAACCTTCCTTTTTCCCTCCGGCAGTTGAAAGGCCAGCTCAAGTCTCTCCAAAAAGCCAACCCAGCCGGGCAACCGCCCGTGGGGAATCTGGCCCTTTGGGAAAAATTTGCCGCGTCGCGGCTGGCGGCGAAGAAGCCTCCCGGCCCGGCCCCAGCTCCGGCCGCGCATCCGCGGAAAAAATCACAAGACAACGAGGTCCGCCTCGCCTTCTACACCAACGGCGATCCCTACAGCTTTAGCTCGCTGGAACAGCACGCCGGCCAGATCACCCACCTCTGCCCGGAATGGATGGCGATGACGAATGGATCGGGCGATTTGCAGATCGATGCCGATAGCCGTCTCCCCAAGCTCGCGGCCAGCAAAGGGATCGCGTTGCTGCCGCTGCTCACGAATCTCGTTGGCGATACCTGGCAGCCGGAGGCGGTGGAGAATCTGGCGCATAGCCCGGTCGAAACGCAGGATCGCTTCATCCAGAAGGTGCTCGCGATCCTGAACGAGGCGAAAGCCGCCGGCGTGGTGATCGATTGGCAACAGGTCGACCCGGCCTACAAAAAGGATATCACTCTCTTTCTCGACCGCTTTACCGACGCGCTGCATTACGATGACAAGCAGCTTTGGCTTTGCGTGCAGCCGGGCCAGGACCTCGATTACATCGATTTCGAGGAGCTCTCGGACAATGTCGATCGCTTCGTCGCCCTGCTCTTCGACGAAACCTCCGATGTCGATGCGCCGGGTCCGCTTGGTTCACGGCGCTGGTTTGAAGGCTGGCTGAGTGTGCTCATGGATGGCGCCGAGGCCAAACAATGGATCATCGCGCTGGGCAGTTATGGATACGATTGGACCAAGGACGCACGGAAGGCCGAGCTGATCAGTTTCCCCGAAGCGATGAGCCGCGCGAGTTATGCCGAAGTCGCGGGGGTCACTGTGGCCGCGCCGGATTACAACCCGAATTTTTCGTACGAAGACGCGGATAAAGATCACTCCGTCTGGTTCCTCGACGTGGTGACATTCCTGAATCAACTGCACCAGGTCCGGGAGGTGAAGGCCGGAGGAGTGGCGGTCTATCGACTCGGCACCGAGGACGTTGCCATCTGGGATGCGCTCAATGTTCCGCATGACTTCAAGATGGACGCCGGATCGCGCGCGCTCCTCGAAGTCCTGAGAGGCACCGACACGATTGCCGACGTGGGAGAGGGCGAAATCGTTTCGGTCGATGAAAGCCAGTCCGACGGTTTGCGGACGCTGGCCGTGGACAAGGACGGCTATCTCACCGCCGCTTATTCGCGGTTCCCGCAATTCCCAACGCTCTACCATCAGGGCGCCGGCGCCCCGCATCAGGTGGCTCTTACATTCGATGATGGACCCGATCCGGAATGGACTCCGCTGGTGCTCGACATCTTGAAAGCTGCCAACGTGAAGGCGGCTTTTTTTCTCGTCGGCGCCAACGCGGAGAAATATCCGGGACTCGTCCGGCGGATCGTGGCGGAAGGGCACGAGATCGGAAATCATACCTATTACCATCCGAACCTTGCGCTCTGCTGGCCCGAACATATTCGGCTGGAGCTCAACGCGACGCAGCTCCTGCTCGAAACGATTACGGGACGCTCGACGACGCTTTTCCGGCCCCCGTATGCCGCGGACACCAGTCCTTCCCAAACCAGTGAGCTGACGCCGCTGCAGATTGCGCAAGACCTCGGTTACCTCGTGGTGTTGGAGAACATCGATCCGCAGGATTGGGCGCAACCGGGCGCCGATATCATTTTGCAACGCATCAAACAGCAACGTCACGATGGCAGCATTATCCTGCTCCACGACGCCGGAGGCGACCGCGAGCAGACCGTCGAGGCGTTGCCGCGTATCCTCGAATATCTCCACACGCGCGGCGATTCCATCGTTTCGCTGAGCACCCTCATGGGCACGACGCGCGATGCCTTGATGCCTCCGACTCAAACAAAGGGCCGATCGCTGAATCATTTCGTGTCGGGCGCCGGTTTCACGATTTTTCACGCCGCGGAAGAATTTCTCTGGGCGTTCATGATCGTCGCGACCGCTCTCGTCGTGTTGCGAACGCTGACCGTCATCTGGCTGGCCGCGCGCTTTCGCGCCAACTGGTCGGGAACTTTCACGGAACCGGTCAGCGTGATCGTCGCGGCGTATAACGAAGGAAAGGTAATCGCGGAGACACTGCGCGCGGTCCTCGCGGCGGATTACGCGGGCGAGATTGAAGTGATCGTCGTGGATGATGGCTCGCAGGACCGGACGGTCGTCGAGGTGGAAGCCGTGGCGGCCAATGATCCGCGTGTTCGTTTGTTGCGCCAGGAAAACCGGGGGAAAGCGCGCGCGCTGCAGCGCGGTCTGGCTGCGATGCGCAGCGGCATCGCGGTCTTTTTGGACGCGGATACGCATTGCCAGCGCGACACGCTCCGGTGTCTCGTTCAACCTTTTGCGGATGAGGGCGTGGGAGCGGTGTCGGGCCACGCGAAAGTCGGAAACCTGCGGACGTTCATCGCGAAATGTCAGGCGCTCGAATACACCTGCGGATTCAATCTCGATCGGCGTGCCTACACGCGATGGAATTGCATGACCGTTGTTCCCGGCGCGATCAGCGCGATTCGAAAATCTGCCATCGACGACGCGGGCGGCCTCAGTCTGGAAACCCTGGCGGAAGACACCGACCTGACGCTGGCCCTGCACAAGCGGAACCAGAGAATTGTTTACGTGCCGGAGGCAATCGCCTGGACGGAAGCGCCTGAGACTGTGCGCAATCTCGCGCGCCAGCGTTTTCGCTGGGCCTATGGCACGCTGCAATGCCTTTGGAAGCATCGCGACATGGTCTTCAACTGGAAGTACCGCGCGCTTGGCTGGTTCAGTTTGCCGAGCGTTTGGTTTTTCCAAATCATTCTCGTCGCGATCACGCCGCTGGTTGATCTTTTCCTGCTGGCATCGCTGCCTTTTGGTGCGTGGCGCGCCGTGCTGCCGTTCCTGATTGCGTTTCTGAGCATGGACGTCTTGCTTGCGACCCTCGCTTGCATTCTCGAACGCGAGTCCGTCTGGCGCGCCTGGCGGATCCTGCCGATGCGATTGATTTACCGGCCGCTCTTGAGCTATGTGATCTGGAAAGCAATCTTGCGCGCGGTGAAAGGTGCCTTCGTCAGCTGGGGGAAACTGGAACGCACGGCCTCCGTGCCAGTGCGCGCCTGAGGAAAATGACGAATGTCGAATGACGAAGGAATGACGAAATCCGAATTTCACCATCCGCGATGCGATCGTCCTTTCGTCATTTTGGCCCTGACCTGCGTCGCGATCATCCTTTCGATCCCGGGCTGCGAGAAGCCTGTTGATTCGAGCGTTGACGCGAAAATTGACTCGAAATTTGATCCGGACGCACCGGTCGAAATCGTCCTGCCGGAACGAGGCGCCTACACGGGCGCGTTCATGGATTTCGGCGACGCCGAGGACGAAGTGACCCTCGACACCATCGAGGAATTCGAGAACCTGGTCGGCAAACACCAGGCGGTCATCGCGTCCTCAAGTTATTGGGGTGAGCAAAGTTTTCCCACGCGAAACCTGAATGTGATCTGGCGTCATGGCGCGTTGCCTCTGCTCTTTTGGTCGCCCTGGGATCGCCCATACGCGCAAAGCAAGGGTCCCGACAAGTTTGGCCTCAATGCCATTATCGATGGGACATGGGACGCCTATATCGACAAGTGGGGCGACGGCGCCCGCGAGTTTGGGAAACCGATGATCGTTTCGTTTGGGAATGAAATGAACGGCGACTGGTTTCCCTGGTCCGGTTGGTTTTACGGCGCGAACAAATTAGTCAGGTACCGCGCCGGATCGATGGGAGGGCCCGGAGCATTTCAAGAAAGCGTATCGCTACGTGGTCGATCGGGTCCGGGCCCGCGGCGCCCGGAACATCAAATGGATGTTTCACACGAACAATTATTCCTACCCGCTCGATACCTGGAACACCGCGGCGGCCTACTACCCGGGACCGGATTACGCCGATTGGCTCGGACTGAGTGTCTACGGCCAACAGTTCAAAGACGAACCGTGGGCGAACATGACCGCGCTGGTCGACTGGCCCTACGAAGAGATGACGCGGCTGGATCCGAAGACGCCGATCATGATCGCCGAATGGGCGACCGGCGAGTTTCCGCGCTCCGGCAACAAAGGCGCCTGGATTGAGGAAGGATTGGAACTTTTTCGGACGCGTTATCCTCGCGTCAAAGCCGCGGTCTATTGGCACGAGCGCTGGCAGAATCAGGATCAAACCTACAGCAACCTGCGGGTCAATTCGTCGGTCGAATCGCTCAACGCCTATCGAAACGGCGTCGCCCATTCGGACTGGCTGGGAAATTTGATTCTGCGTTCTCGGGTTGAGAAGAAGTAGGTAGCGAAATAGCTGCCTTCCACATTATCTGAATCCGAATTACTCAGCTCGGAGCGCGATCATCGGATCGACCCGACTCGCACGGCGCGCCGGCAGCCAGCAAGCGAGAAGAGCCACGGCGGCCAGGAGCAAGGTGACGCCGACAAATGTGATGGGATCGGAGGCGCTCACGCCGTAGAGCACGCTCTTGAGCAGCCGGGTCGCCGCGAAAGCAATCGCGAGCCCGATGACCGAACCGATGAGCGCGAGGGTCATGCCTTGCCGCAGAATAAGACTGCGCACGTTACCGGATTGCGCGCCCAGGGCCATGCGCAATCCAATCTCGCGCGTGCGACCCGCGACGACATAGGACATCACCCCGTAAATGCCGACCGCCGCCAGGACGAGCGCAAGCACTCCGAAACTTCCGAGCGCTCCCGCTGCCATCTTCGCCGGGAAGAGCGGGATCTTCATGTGGTCCTTGAGGGTTTTCATGCCGTAAAGAGGCAGGGTCGGATCAAGATTCCGCATTTCACGCTGCATGGCCGCCAAAACCGTTTTCGAATCGCCTTTTGTCCGCGCGACCATTGCCACCGCGGTGCTGAAATCGCGCAGTTGCGGGCGGAAAAGCGCGGCCTTCGGTTCTTCACCCAGGCTGTTGTATTTGCCATCGCCGCAGACGCCGATGATTTCCCAGAACGGTTTGTCGGCGCCGCTGAAATTGAACCGTTTTCCGATCGGATCCACGCCCGGGAAAAACTTCCTGGCGAAGGTTTCGTTCACAATCGAGACCCGATGTTCCACTTTTTCTTCCGCGTCGGTGAAATCCCGGCCGCGCAGTGATATCCCCATGGTCCGGAAGTAATCGGGGCTGACCGAACTGGGAATGGCGAGCGGAAGCTGGGCGCTGGGCGTGGGCGGTTGGCCCTCGAGGTAAATGGTCGCGTTGTTGTAATTGAGACTGAGCGGGATGTTGTCCACGAGGGCGGCGGCCTCGACTCCGGGAAGAGCCCGGATCCGCTCGAGCGCCTGTTTCTGGAGAGCGCGCCCTTTCGTTTCGTCGTAACCCTGCAACCCGACATCAAACGAAAACGCGACGGCATTCTCGGGATTGAATCCGGGCCGCATCCGTTGCGCTTCCTGCAAACTTCGCACGATCAGGCCGGCGCTGATGAGGAGCACAAGCGAGAGCGTGATCTGGGCGACGACCAGCGTGTTCCGCAACCGGGACCGCCGGAAACCGGCCATCGACGTTTCGTCTTTCAGCGCCGGGACCAGCTGCGGCTTCGATGATTGCAGCGCTGGAATAAGACTGAACAGCATTCCGGTCAGGACCGAGAGACCGAGAGTGAAGGAAAGCACGCGCCAATCAATCCGCAGATCGAAGACGAGCGCGATGTCGATCGGGTAATCGACCCGCTGGACGATGCGGTTGATCGCGGCTGCGACCAGCACGCCAAAAATTCCGCCGGCCAGCGAAAGCATGACGCTCTCCGTCATCAATTGCCGGATGAGCCGGCGCCGGCTCGCCCCGACGGCGAGGCGGATGGCGATTTCCTTGCGCCGTTCCGTGGCGCGCGCGAGGAGCAGATTAGCCAGGTTTACGCACGCCAGGAGGAGAACGAGGAAGCCGACCGCTCCGAGAACGGCGGTGAAGGCGAAAACACCGTTCCGGATGTCGGGAATGAACAGGCCCGGCGGAATCAGCTCGATCCCGCGGCCGGCATTCTCTTTCGGGTGTTCCTTCCCCATCTCGAACGTCAGCGCGCGCAAGGACGCTTCCGCCTGCGCCTTGGTGATGCCTGGCTTGAGGCGCCCGACGACGAAACTATTGTCGCTGTCTCGGCTTTCGAGCCAGTTGCTGCCCGGTTCGATCACCGGACCCATCATCATGGGCGTCCAAAATTCGGGCGCATAGGCGACATCGGTGCCGATGAAGCCTTTCCGCGCCACGCCGATGATGGTGAACGGCACGTTGTTCACCAGGACGGTGCGGCCGACAATCGCGGGGTCGGAACCGAAACGTTTTTGCCAGCAGCCGTAACTCAGCACGACGACCGGATGCGATTTCGGGGTTTGATCTTCCTCCGGGAGAAAGCCGCGACCGAGAAGAGGCGGCACGCCGAGGACATCGAAGTAGTTGGCCGAGGCCATCGTGCCCCAGACGCGCTCGTTGTTGCCGTTGTGGCTCAGGCCGGCGACGGCGATGCGATAGGCGATCAAGCCGGAGAAGACCTGGTTGCGATCGCGGTAATCCTTGTAATTCAGGTAGGACTGGAGGGTGTAGTCGGCGCCATTGTGCAAGGTGCCGTAAAGTTCCTGGAGTTCGGCCCCGTTGCGGACGGGCAGGGGACGGAACGCGACCGTATCGACGAGGCTGAAGATCGCGGTGTTCGCGCCAATGCCGAGGGCCATCGAGACGATGGCGAGGAAAGTGAAGCCGGGGCGCTTAAGGAGTTGGCGCAAGCCGTAGCGGAGATCCTGGAAAAGCGTCTGCATGGTCGCGAGTTCTCAGATGAGATGCGCGCCAGGGCGATTTGGATTCAGAAATTTAGCCGCTACTACTACAACGACGCTGGGCGCCATTCGTAGGACATTTCGATCGCCAGGACCCACTTTGGCAACGTGCTGCCTTAGTCGCGGTCTCTCGCCAAGTTCCATTCCTTTTTGGCAGCTTCAACTTCTGCGAGAAATGCTTCGTTTTGTTGCAGGCGAGCGAAAAGCTCATCGCCGAGTGCCCGGCTCGCTTTTGAATCGCTCGGATAGTGAACTCCGGCGATCTCACGCTCGCGTCCGATCTGTTCTCCAACGGCCATCAAATCCTGGTTTTTCTCCGGAAACAGGAGCGAAAGCGTCCGGGCTACCAGGTAACCTTGCAGAGCGTGACTGCTCGGATACGCCGGATGAGACGGCACTGAAATTGCCGGGTGAAGCCGCGGCTCGAGTTGGTGCGGCCGCGCCCGATTGAAACGTTTTTTGGCGTGAAATAGCGCAAGCGACGCATCTATCTGAACATGTTTCAGCAATGTCTGGGTTTTGGGTGCCCGGGTTAGCTTTCGATGCGTCGCGGCCAGAATTGCGGAGCAAACACCTTCATATTCGAGGTGCTTCTTCATCATCTTCACCTGAGCCCGCGTGCGTTCTTGTTGCAGCTCCAGGAGTTCATCAAGCTCCGCGCGCGTCTCGGTTGAACTGTTCCCGGGCGGGGGCGGCACCGGCAAAGAGATCAATACTTCGCGATCCAGAAAATACGATGGAAGATCGAGACGCGAGAGGGCCCATTTTCCCCATGCTTCGAACCGAATGTCATCGAGCGGCGCCGTGCCCAATGCGATTCCGAAAGACGAAGCCAGAACCAGGCCGGAGAGATAACGCTTCAACTGTTTTTGCGCAGGGTGGCCAAGACTGACTCTTTAGGACGATCGCGGCAGCTCCGCTCACCGCACGATAAGCATGTCTTTCCAAGTTCGTCGTCGGACAGAATTTTCCGGATGCTGTGGGCTACCACCTCGCGAACGCCGTCGATAGATCGGATAACTTCGACCTCGCGATAACGCTGATCATCGCGCCAAACCACCCGCTCGTTCGCTTCGAGCTGTGCTCGGGGTGCTGCTTCGTCGGCAAAGATCGCGAGGTGCAACTCACCTTTCGGCGTGATAGTCACTGCGAGCCGCGCCCAACCTCGCGCCGGAGCCACCACTAGATCCACATCAGGCCAGGCTACAGTCGCGTCGAGCGGCACGGTGCCGGCAATGGGCGGCACGGCTTCGAGCGAGTGTCCGTGGCGCTCGATAATTCTCCAGCCGAAGCTCACCGCCAGTTCGAAGATCGCATTCGACAGGAGACACAATCCCCCGCCAATCGCGGGGGTGACGCAGCCGCCGCGCAGTTCCATGCCCCAGGAAAAACCGCGCCTCTCGCTGGCGCGGCCGAGCGCTCGCCAAAACGAAAGCGGGCGCTGCGGGGTGAGCAACAAACCGTCGAAGTAAGGAACAGCTCGCTCGAGATTGCGGCGTTTACCTTGTTCCAGCGCCGGATGCGCCAACCCATCTGCGCGCGAGATCGGAACGATAAGCTCGCCAACCTTGTGACCATTGCCGTCCCTGCAATAAATCGGCTTTGACCACCGGTTTGAAACCAACCAATTCATCAGGCGCGCTGCGGAAAGCCCCACCCGCCGTAACCGGTAATCGATCACCTGAAGTGCGCTCTTTGGTCGAGTCATGTTGATATGACGTTCTGCCCCGGCGGACTCTCAAATTACCGCCTGGTTATGTCGTTTAGAAAAACCCGATTGCACACGAACAATCTCGGCCCGGAGAGACGAACCGCAACAGCCGCAGCCAGTTGGTCGATCGTCGGGACCGGGCCGGCCCTAACGCGAAACTGCCGTTACTTTTTCTCCGGCAGCGCCTGCTGCCAATCGACCACCAGCTTCCATGCGCCGACGGCGTCAGTCTGCCAGATCTGGAAGAAGTGACCGGCCTCCGTATTCGCGTCGCGGCTGAGGGAATACTTTCCGTAGCAGTAGGCGAGATCGGCCGAGGAACTCATGTCGCCTCCTAACTGCTCGAAGGACATCTTGCCCGCCTTCGCCCGCAACAAAGCGCCCGCGGCATCCTTCCCCTCCGCGGGGAAACTGCCTTCGCGGTAAACGCGTATTTCTTCAGCGGCGACTCCCAGGATGGCGTCAGCCGAGTTGGCTTTCGAGGCGTCCACAAATTTCTGGTGCGATTCTGGCAGCGGCGTCTTGCGGCGGCCGTCTGCATTTTTCGTCGACTGGATATCCTCGGGAACCGACCATTCCAGCGGATCGCATTCCTCGGTCGGCTTCGGGTTTTCAATTCCGCAATCGAGGGCCACTTTCCACGAGCCGTCCTTCTGCTTCTTCCAAATGGAAACAAACTGTCCGTAGCCGAGGAATTTCTCCTCCTTCTTGTTGGCCCGCCACTTGGCCGGCCCGGTCGTATACCCGAAGTTGCCGCTGCGCGCGATCACGGCCAGTGTCGGCTCCCAGATGAGATCGAAACCGTTTTCGGGGCGCTTGCCCCAGACTTCTTTGCCATTCAGAGGTCCTGGGCGAAAAACGATCCCGTCGTCGGCGAGGAACTCGAGGAACGCGGCGCGCGTCCCTTTCTCCTGGCCGGTCTGGTAGAACTTCCTCTCCGACTCGACCATGGCGCGGGCCGCTTCGATCGGGGCCGGCTCGGCGGCGCGAGCCACGAAAGGTCCGGCGAGGAGACAAAACAGAACTGCGCGCGAGTGCCGACGGATTTGCATTCCACACTTTGCAAGGTTTCGCCGATTTCCGAAACCAAATGTGAAGGCTTTCCTTTTCCTGAGGTTCGAATACAACCCTCTCGTGGATTTGGAAGAGGGAGCAGCCTACCTGGAATCGCCCGGCCGTGAACGCATTGTCATTCACGGAAATTGTTCGTTAGGCCGATCGCCCAAGAGCGCCGTCGTCCTGGATTCGCCAAAGGTCTCGCGCCGCCACGCCATCATCAATCTGCAAAACGTCGGTGAGTTTTGGCTCATCGATCTCGGCAGCAGCAACGGCACTTTCCTGAACAAACGCCGCGTCCACCAGCCGGTCCGGCTTTGCGACATGGACCAGATCACCGTCGGCGACACAGCCTTCAATTTTCGCCAGCCCGAGGAAATCTCCGCCGAGCTCCGCACCACGATGGCCCAGCAGACCATTCGTGAGACGGCGAACATTCCCGTCTGGCTCCTGGTGGCCGACATCGAGAATTTCACGCCGCTCAGCCGGAGCATGGTCAGCGACAAACTGGCCACGCTCGTCGGCACCTGGGTGGCCGGTTGCAAAGAGATCGTCGAAGGACACCACGGCGAGATCGACAAATATCTGGGCGACGGTTTTCTGGCCTACTGGCATGACAACGAGAAGAGCGCGGAGAGTGTCGCCGCCGGCCTGCAGAAGCTGAAGCTGTTGCAAAAAAATGAGCCGCGCTTCCGGCTCGTCCTGCATTACGGGATGGTCTCGAGCGGCGGGATGCGGTCGATGGGAGAGGAGAGTCTCATTGGCAAGGAGGTCATCTTTGTTTTCCGGATGGAAAAAATGGCCGGGTCGTTAGGCGTTTTGCTGATGGCGAGCGAGGCGGCCAAGGCAAAATTGGATACTCTGATGAAGTGCGATTCAGTGGGCCGCCATCCGCTCAAGGGATTCGAGGGCGACTTCGAGTTCTTTAAGTGCTGACAATGTGGGAGGGACCTGTGTGTCCCGACTCATCGCTGCACGGAACGCTCGTTGTTGGGGCACAAAGGCCCCTCCCACATTGGGCCAACTATTTCGCGCGATGATAAACGACGCCGTTCGGGTCGTTGACCCTGCTCAGCTCGTCACCCTTAAGCTTGTAGACGGATGTTTCCGCCATGGGCGCGCCAAAACCCTCGATCACTGGGTTCGGAATTGCTTTCGGGGACCAATCCGCCAGCTGACCCGGACTCCATTGAATGGTCACGCTGGTTCCTTGTTCGGTGCACTCGATTGAGCTGTAGGTCCATCTCCGCTGCAACTCATAGATGGACGCGTAAAACGGCTTGTCCGGCGAGGAAGCATTCGTCGTATCGAGTGTCTTGGTCGCTTTGCCATCCTTGATGATCATGGTGAACGTCCGGCTGATCATCTGCTGACCCTGAGGATTGACCTTGGATTGCGTGGCGAGCCAGGTGCCGTCGAACGGGTGTTTCGCCGACCGGGGAGCCGTGTCCCTGTTGGTAGACTGTCGCTGCGTTTGCGTGCGCCGCGGTTGTTGCTGCTGCTGTGGCGCCTGCCTGGCCTGGTTGGCTGCATGGTCCACCAGCGCCCGCACGATGCTATCGACCTGGGCCGACAGCGGAGACGCCGCGGCCGTGAGGAGGAAAAGAGGAAGCACGTATTTGATTGTCTGTTTCATGGTCATGGTCCTGGAATTAACCGCCGCCAAAATCGTTCAAAGGGACGACGAGCTGCTGTGAAGCATTGGCCGGTTGTTCACCTCGCGGTTCGACTTTTGGTTCCGGTTTGGGTTCTTCCTTCCGCTCGGTCAGCACTTTGGGAAGCTCGGTTATCGTCTTGGCGTTTTCAGCCATCGACGCGCCGCGCACGAGAGTGATGGTCCCGAGATCGATAAACTGGCCGGCCTTGACCTCGACCTCTCGTTCGATCGGCATGTAACCATCGAGCGAAATCCGGAGCGGATACTTGCCGGCATGAATCCCCTTGAAGGTGATCGGACTCTTGCCGGCGTCCATCCCGCCCAGGGCAACGGTCGCGCGGGACGGCGACGTGCTGACAATCACCCCGCCGAGGGCATTGGCGCCCTGGTCTTCGCTCTTAGTGACCACGGCAGGTGGCGTGGGCGGTGCCGCGGTAACCGCCGGCTTCCGAAATCCAAAAAACCAAACACCAATGGCTCCGAACAAAAGCACCGCTGCTCCGGCCGCGATGAGAGCGATGGGGTTCGATTTCAGCGCCGTGACGGCCGCGAGAGGACCCGCGGCTGCCGATTTTGCCGCGACAGCCTGCTTCGCCCGCACCGTTTTCGGCGATGCGATTTCCAGCTTCTGCGCAATCTCCGCGAATGATTGGGGACGGCGCGCCGGGTCCTTGGCCAGACATGCCGCTATGACCCTTTCCCAAGTCTCGTCGATCGGCTCGCCCTCGATCTCGAGCTCCTTGCGACGCGCGGTCATCGACGGCGGAATTTTTTCGCGGACCTGGCGATCGATATTTCCCGAGGAGAACGGCGGCTTACTCGTCAGAAGTTCGTAAACCGTGGCGCCGAAAGAATAAACGTCATCGAGATGACTGCCGCGTTCGCCGTCGAGCTGTTGCGGGCTCATGAAAACCAGGGTGCCGCTCCGGCCCTGCTCCATCGTGAGCATGCTGACCGAGTCGCTCAAGCTGCGCGAAATGCCGAAGTCGGAGACTTTGAGATCGCCGCGAGTATTCACCATCAGGTTGGCCGGCTTAAGATCGCGATGGATGATGCGGGCGTGGTTGTGGGCGTAATCGAGCGCGTCGCAGAGCTGGCTGGTCCACTCGTTCAGGTCGTGCGCCTCGAAAACCTTGTGCGGCTTGTCCGCGCGCAAATTCGAAAGCGTGTCGCCATCCACGTACTCCATCGAGATGCAACCCGATTGGTCGCTGTGCACGAAATCGTAAATGCGGACGATGTTTTTGTGCGTCAGGTCGAGGCTGCGCCGCGTTTCGCGCTTCATATCGCCGAGGACCGCGCGGTCGTGCACGATTAGCTCAGGCAGGAACTTGAGGGCGACGTTGCGTTCGAGCTCGTCATCGTGCGCCAGCCAGACAACGCCCATGCCGCCGCGGCCGAGCGTCTTGATCAGGGTGTAGCGATTGAAGACTTTTTGCCCGTTGGCAAAGTCTCGAGTCGTGGCATCGAGGGCGTTAGCCGGCGTCTCGTCACTCATTTCGCTAGCTTAGTGGAACCAAAAACCGCATAAAGCACAAAATCAAGCCCAAGGAGCGGCGGTCTCCAGTCCGCCTGGGCGATTCGGAAATCGCCCTTCTCGGAAAAAAGTTTCGGGTGCCAGACAAAATCAAAGCTCGGCGGCGTTTCATTTGTGTCTATGGAACGCACCATGCGCCGATTCTTGCGATCTTTGAGGCCATTACTGGTCCTGGTCGCTATCGTTTTGTGGGTATCTTCGTATGCCCGGCAATCCCATTCTAACGTCAAATCATCAGTGAAAATTCCTGCCACCGCCACGCTGGCGGGGCAGCGAGTCAATGCCTCGCCCGCGGAAAAACCCAGGCTGCAACCTTCGAGACACGTCAACGTCTGTGTCCCTCGGGCAGAGCTCCGCAGACTCTGAGATCGCGTCAGTGCGGCACGCCGATGCGCGAAAACGGATAGTAAATCCGAGAGACCCTGCCGTAAATATTCTTTCGAGGCACCGAGCCCCAGATCCGGCTATCGAGACTGTGTGCGGTGTTGTCGCCGAGACAGAAAAAACCATCCGGCGGAACGGTGTAGCTGCCGCCTTTTGGTATTACTGAGGGCAAAGACGATACCGAGGGTGTGTACGTGATCGGAGGAATTCCGTCTTTGTCGTTCAGCAGCCGGCCATCGGCAAAGACATGACCGTCGCGAATTTCGATTTGCTCTCCCGGAAGCCCGGCCACTCGCTTCACGAAGAATATTTCGCCATCTCCTTCGATGCCCATGATGCCGGTTGTCCGAAACGTCACGAGGTCGCCCCTCTTGGGTTGCGACAACAAATAACTGACTCGATCAACCATAACGTGATCCGGAGTTCCGTGAGAATCACCGATGAGTGTGGGTTCCATCGCGGTTGTTGGCACTTTGAAGCTTCTCGCCATCAACTGTGGGACGGAGGGCAAGGCGACCAACACAACAAATAAGATCACAAAACCAAGGGCGAGCGGCCAGGTCAGTTTCCCCGGCCTGAAGCTGTCGACGAGCATCATAAGGAAGCAGGCGAAGCCGGCGAGCATTCCGCCGCAGACCACCCAGGTCGGGACCGCTCGCACGATCAGCAGAGCCGTCCAGGCGACTCCGAAAAACTGCAAGCCAATAAACCAGGCCAGGCCACGAAGCGGACGACCAGCCCGCACGAGGCCGAACCCCGGCACAAACAGGCTCAACAATATACCTGGCCATCGTCTCCGTCTGACCGGTTGATTGTCCAAACCGGCGGTCGAAGTCATATAGTTCGTCGTATTCCGTTTTCCCCGGCAACACGAGGTCAATCGCCGCCGGCCTTGGAATTCTGCGTCTGCGTCCGGGGCTCAATAAAAAAACGGCACCAGCCGTTTCGTGCGCCGCATGTAATCGGCGTAGCGTGAGCCGAGTGCACGTGAGAGCGCTTCCTCTTCCACATTCATCCGGCGAATAAAGGCTGCGAAGATCGGCAGAAGCACCACGAGCAGCGCCGCCCAGTTGTGGAGGGTCAAAGCAAAACCCACGAAAGCCAGCAGCACGCCGGTGTAGGAAGGATGACGCACCACGCGGAACGGTCCGCGCTCGACCAGTTCATGGTCTTTTTCGATGGTTACATCCACGGTGAAAAAGCGGCCGAGCGTGATGATGGCCCACCAGCGCAGGAACAGGCCCGCGGCAAACAGGATCACACCGGCGAGCGCAAGCAATCGCCCACCCGGCAGCGCCGCCGCCGGCCAAAGCTTCGCCACGTTAATTCCCGCGACCAGGCTTAGCGAAATCACCAGCCATATGACGCCGAGCGTGCTCCGGTCCTGCTTCGTTCCGGTCGCGCTCCGCGAGCGACGCGTGAGGGTCAGCAAAACTTCCGAGATCAGATAAACGAGCCCGAGCTGGAGCGAGAGCGACATCAGATCCGATGTTTTCTCACAAGGATCGATTGATCAAAACATTTTCGTGCGCCCCACTTTGTCATCCCGAGCAGAGTCGAGGGATCTCTCGCTCTGGCCCTGGACGCTCGCCAAGGAGCGGCGGTTTGAAACCGCCGACCTGAACAAACGGCGGTTGAAACCGCCGCTCCTTGTTTCTTGCACGCTGTGCGCTGCGGTCGCCGCGCTATGCCTTGGTACGCTGGAGCGTCGTGACTTTGGCGGCGCGCTCGCATTCCTTCACGCCGTCGTGTATTAGCTTCGACATGAAACGGATTTCTATCTGTTGTCTGGCCGTGGCCTGTGTCTTCGCGGCCGCCAGGTCGTCTCCCTCGGCGACGTTAACTGTCATCAATTCGAATGACGACGGGCCCGGTTCGCTGAGGCAGACGATTCGAGAGGCCGCGGGTGGCGACACCGTTCAAGTCGTGGTCACGGGCGCGATCACATTATCTAGCGGCGAACTGTTGGTGGACAAAAGCCTCAACATTCTCGGACCCGGAGCGCGCAGTCTGACTATTAGCGGAAACCATTCCCAGCGCGTCTTTCACGTCACGGGTAACAACGTAATGATCGTGGGTTTCACGCTGGCGAACGGCGCGAGCAGCGAACGTGGCGGTGCTATCTTTAACAGTGGCGTTCTGACGGTGGACAGTTGCACCGTCTCCGCAAACAACGCTGCCGCAAACACCGACGGCGGCGGATTTTACAACGAGGGAAACATCACGCTTGCTAGTTCGACCTTCGCGGACAATACCGCGTCCGGGCGAGGAGGCGCGATTTACAATGCGGGCTCGCTCACCGCCCAGAATTGCACCTTCTGGAATAACAACGCCACCCAGGGCGGCGCCCTCGCGACCCTCTCCCCGGGCGCCATCACCAGCATCGGCAATTGCACCGTGACTGCCAATCACGCGCTCACCTCCACTGGCCCCGGCGGAGGGGGGTTGTTCATCGGAGGCGGCTCGCTTTGGCTCCAGAATTCTCTGGTGGCGAATAATACCGGCGCCGCCGGCAGCACGGCGCGGGATCTTCACGCCGCGGCTATGATTTCCGGCGATAACAATCTTATCACCGACATCTCCGGCTGGCGTTTCCGAACCGGCGAAGGATCGCACAATATCGTTGCGCCCGATCCGAAACTCGACCCGTCCGGGCTTCGGAATAACGGTGGCTCGACCGATACGGTCCGCGTGTTGGCGGGCAGTCCGGCGGTCGGAGCCGGCGACGACGATTATGCGCCGATGGTCGACCAGCGCGGGCAGCCCTGCGTGGCGGTCCACGATGTCGGTGCGTTTGAGTCAGGCGGTCCGTTTTATCCGGCGATGCTGGCTAACATTTCAAGCCGGCTGCGGGTCGAGGAAGGGGACAACGTCTTAATCGGCGGGTTCATCGTTACTGGTTCGCAACCGAAGCGGCTTATCGTGCGGGCACTCGGGCCGTCGGTCCCGGTCGCGGGATCACTCGCCGATCCCCGTCTGGAGATTTATCAAGGATCCACACTGGCGGCGTCGAACGACAATTGGCGCCAAGCCGCCAACAGTCAGGAGATGACCCAAAGCGGACTCGCGCCGTCCCGTGAACTGGAGGCGGCCGTCCTCGGCATGTTCAATCCCGGCGCGTACACTGCGGTTGTAAGCGGAGCTGGCTCCGCCACCGGTGTCGGCCTGGTCGAGGTTTACGATCTCGATCAATCCGTGGAGGCAAGATTAGCCAACATCTCGACTCGCGGACTGATTCAGGGTGGCGACCACATTCTGATCGGGGGTTTGATTGTGGAGGGATTTGAATCGCAAAAGGTCCTGGTGCGCGCGACCGGACCTTCCTTGAACATTCCAGGAAAGCTTCTCGATCCAGTCCTGGAGCTGCGCGATTTAAACGGGGCGCTGATCCAGCTCAGTGACAACTGGATCGATAGCCCGGATAGACAGGCGATCATCGACAGCACGATCCCGCCCGGTAATGATTTGGAGCCAGCGATCGTTGGGACATTGTCCCCCGCGAGCTACACCGCGATCGTCCGTGGCGCGGGCGAAACGACCGGCATCGCGGTGGTCGAAGTCTACGCGTTGCCGTAGGTGCCTCCACTAATCCCGCTCGCGCTGTAGCCGCCTCGCTCTGTCGAGGCGTTCTTGTCGTTGCGCTCGGACACGGCGACTCCGAAAGGATTCGCGAGCAGGCCGCGCCCGTGGCTGCAGCCCTGTGCCTCAGGGCACGTTATAAATCTCGAGAAGACCAATTCCGGTGCCGCCATTCTTCCCCGCCAGAATCGCGGTATACGCTCCGGGCGGCAAGGGAGCGAAGACTCCTGACTCGAGGGAATGGGCCGGCGCAAGCTCACGGAAGCTCAACGCTGCCTGGGCCGGATCGTCCTGCCAGTTGTCGTTCGAGGTAAGAAGCGCGCCATTGCTGTCGCGCAGCTCCAGGACCGGATCGGCCAGGAAATCACTCACGCCCGCCTGGCTGAGCGACGGCCCAATTCCGCGCACGGCGACGGCAGTGCCATTACTGCCTCCGAGAATAAATCCGCCGATCATGACATTGTCGCCGGTCTGGACAAAGCCGCGCGTGCTGATGTTAACCAGGTGCGAGTCAGCAGTTTGGTCGGCGTCATAGATTTCCACCAGACCGATCCCTGTCCCGCCGTTCTTTCCTGAAAGGGTGGCTGTGTAGGAAACGTAAGGCTGGAGGGTGGCCACCATGGCTGATTCGTTGGGATCTCCCGGAGCCAGACCCAGGGCGGCGATTTGTGCAGCCTGGGCGGGATCGTCCTGCCAATTGTCGTTTTGGGAAAGGAGCGCGCCGCTGCCGTCGCGCAGTTCGAGAACGGGATCGGCCAGCACATCGTCAAGGTTGGGACCCGCGAGCGAGGGCCCAATTCCTCGTACCGCCACTTTCTTCGGCGCGCTTCCGGCGACAATGAATCCGCCAATCATCACTCTATCACCTGTCTCCACCCGGAGTCGGGTCGAGATATTCAGCGCCTGCGCCGCGGCCCCTTCCGCCGAGGCATATTGCGTCACAAACATTTGCTGCCCTCCACCAAGGCTGCTGCCTGGCATCAGATTCTGCGAAAAAAATGTGGGATCTTCGAACCGGCTTCCGGCCAGAAGATTGTCGGATGAATCGAGAAACAAATCGTCCCCGTAGTAAAATTCGACGTTACTCAACAAGGCGCCGGTTGTGGCATCGACGCGCATGAGTCTGGTAAAAAAATTGGTGTGCCCAAGATGGGTTACAAAAAGAATGTTCGTCGCGGGATTGTATTCAACACCCCGAATATCGGTGAAGGACTGGCCGCCCGTCAGTTGGATACGCCGCACGAAGGCGCCGCTGTTGGTTATCTCATCGACCCCGTAGGCCCAGGCGACGAAGAGGTTACCGTTGGGCAGTGGCTTCACATCGTAGATCTGGTTTTCCGTATAGATCGTTGTGCCGGAAGACGGGTTTCCCAGGAGAAATCTGGTCAGGACATTCTGTCCGCAAACGTAGAGGTATTGGCTGTCCATCGCGATCTTGCCAAAAGACAGGTTCCCCGCGGTGTAAACCGGCGCTTCATAGCTCGTCACCACGGTGCCGTCGCTTTGCAAGGCGAGAACGGCAAAGCCAGCAGAACCGCGCGACAGGGTCGCATAAAGGAGTCCATCCGCGCCGAAGGCCAGCCCCCTGACTTCTTCGCCGAGGGCAGCTGGGACCGTGTACGAACCTACGGCAGTCCTGCTGACGTCATACTCAGTGATGACGCGGGAAAAAAAGTTCGAGGTGTAATAGTGGCCCGGCACGAAGGCAAAAGTCGCGGGAGCCGGCGGCCCGGCTCCTTCGGGCGTGCTTTCGCTGAAACCGTTGGACGGGCGAACGAGAACATTTCCAAGGCGATCGACCAGTGAACCCGGTGCGGCATTGTCATTGGGAGATTGACCGGAAACCTGGCCGAGTGCGGCAATCAGGAGGGTCGCTGCGTTGATGGAAAATTTTCTCATAAGGGGCGGGATTGAGTGACCGGGACAAAAACAAAATCGGCAAATTTGTCCAGAAGAATCGTAAAATGAGGTCGCGAGTAGGCACGCCGTCATCTACACCGCTCAGAACTGCCAACCGCGATACGTTTCGTCATAGACATGGCGTCCGGCGACTCCGAGCCAGGGCGTGAGATCTTGGAATGCGATCTCTTTGGCGTTGAAGGTGACGTCGACCTTCTCAGTTCCGCATCGATCATGGGCGTTACCGGCCGGGGTGACCTCTCCATGGATTGTGATTTTGAAACGTCGGCCGGCGGGTTCTACTCTCACCGTTCCGGAAGTGCCGTAGCCGGAGCACCCCGCCTGCGGCCACGCGGATCCCCCTTGCGAGAAAACGAACAGGCACTTCGATGCGTCACCGAGTGGAAGATCAACCGCCGACCGGGGAAGAGCGCCAGCAATCCAAACGGTGGTCTTTCGGTAATCCTCATCATCAATGATCCCCATATCTCCATTTGAATAGAACCGATAGGCGAAGATGGTCCCTGATCCGCGCTTGAGCCGATGGGCATAAACTGGGACGTAATCCCGATGATGGATTAGCCGGTCGTCGCCCTTGGAGGAATCGATCGCACGAAGGTAATTGGCGTCATCGAATTCTGAATTCTGCAGGGCGAAGGTGTCCTCTTTATCGATGGCGGCGTTGGCCCAGAGTCCACCCAAGACGAGAACGAGAAGCACTACAATTGCGGCCAACGACCAGAGCAGTGCTTTGACGATGCGACGAATCATTCTCATAACGCGTATCGAGACATTGCCCCGTGAATGGTCGGTCCGCGACCATTAGAGGATCGGCGTCTGACACAGACGCCCTACAAATCGGTGTTCGATATTCCCGACTGCATACTTGGCTTGGTGGAACCGCCCCCTTATAGAATAAATGCCATGGTTAAGAAATTCATCAGTTTGCTGGCTACGGCCGGAATCGGCATCGCGACGGTTTTCGCCCAGGCCAAGGCCGGTGAGGGGACACTGTCGCTTCAGGATAAGAATTTTACCCTGTCGCACGCGATGGCCTACGAAACGTCGGTCAACGGAGAGGATGCGATCGCAGTGGTTTTGAGCGGGCAGGTGGTTTCCAGCGAGGACCTCGAGAAGTCGAAGGCAGAGGAGAAACGGGGCGGGTTCGCGGATTTTAAGAAGCCCTTCCTCATTTTGGATTTCACGAAGACAGGGGAGCTCAAGTTCTGGAGCGCGGCCGCAGGCGGCACGTCGCTCGGGCGGCGAAGCGCCGGCAAGGCGATCGGGGAACTGAAATTGCAGGATGGCAAGGTGACTGGCAAAGCCAGCCAGCCGAGAGACGCCGAAGGGATGTTTCCCACGGCGTTCGATGTCCGTTTTGATGTGAAGTTGCTCGCCGCCGGCGAATCGCTGCCGGCCACGGTCAAAAAAATGCCGGGCCCGGCGGCCAACGTGAAGCCGACGGTGACAGGCCTGTTCAAGGGGAACGGGAAAGAGGCGAAGATCGCTTTCGTGTCGGCCCGTTGGGGCGAGCCCTTTAGCGATAAGACGAGCATCGTGCTCGTGTTCACCGAAAAGGATCATTCGAAAGTTAAGAACCCCAAGTTTGACGCTGCGTTCGGCAAATTCGGCTGTGCGCTGATCATCTCGCTCCATGAAGATGGCGACATCTTTGGCTGCCAGGTGGTCCACAGCGCGCACAAGAAGCAGGGCTTCAGTTCGATCGGCCAGATCAGGACCGACAATTTCAAATTCGAAGATGGCAAGGTGGAGGGCGGACTGATCACCGATAGCGAGCTCGAATTCTTCGGTGACACCTGGAACGTGAACCTCAACTTTGTCGCGCCGCTGGGAGAGATCCCGAAAGAGTTTCAGCTCCCCGATTCGAAAAAGGCCAACGAGGCTCCAGAAGATAAGCCGGCGACCAAATCGACGAAAACCACCAAAGACGCCGCAACCGACGACGACGACGACGACGAAAAACCGGCGTCGAAGCCGGCGGCCGACCAACTCAAGGTCAAGGAGCTGGCGATGACGAAAGACGCGACCGACATCGAGTACAAGGCCGGGATCGAGCACGTTCTCTTCAAGAGCAAATCGAACACGAAAGCTGTCTGCACCGAACTGACGGCGAATCTCAAGGCGCAGGGCTGGACGAAGGATGGGAGCGACCTGATCACTCCCGCCTCCTCGATTCTGAAGCGGAAGCGAGGCGAGGCGTCGCTGACGATTTTCGTGAAGCCGGATGGCGCCGGGAGCCAGGTGCAGATCTTCACCGAAGGCCTGGCTTGGGAGGGGATGTAGAAGGCGGAAGGCGGAAGGCGGAGGGCGGAAGGCGGAGGGCGGAAGGCGGAGGGCGGAAGGCGGAGGGCGGAAGGCGGAGGGCGGAAGGCGGATCAGGTCGTTCCCTTTGTGAACCTCCGTGACCTTCGTGTGAGATTTGTGCGCGCGTCTCTCTGAATGGATGGCAACAGGCAACAAAACCCGGAAAGCTAAGAAACGCCGCGTAAAAGGCTCCGCCTCACGCGGTCTCGCCCGCGGCTGGAAATGGATTTTCATTGTGCTGCTCGTTCTGCTCCTCGTCCCGGCGATGCAGGTGGCGATGGTGCGGTTCATTAATCCGACGCGAACGCTTCCCATGTTGATTGACCAGGGCTTCGCTCAGGGACCAACACCGCCGCTGCTCTATCGCTGGGTCGATCTGCCGCAGATTCCCGAAATGTTCCTGAAGCACCTTTGGATTTCGGAAGATCAGCGGTTTTTCCAGCACGATGGCTTTGACTGGAAAGAGATGGATCTCGCCGTGAAAGAAGCCGAACGGAAGGGAAAACCGGTTCGGGGGGCGTCCACGATCACAAACCAATGCGCCCGGTCGATCTTCCTTTGGCAGGGCCGGTCCTGGATCAGAAAGGGATTGGAGTCCTACTATACGATTTGGATGGAGGCACTGCTCTCGAAGCGACGCATCATGGAGCTGTATGCGAACGTGATCGAAATGGGGCGCGGGATCTACGGCGTCGAAGCCGCCTCCCGCCATTATTTCGGCGTGAACGCGCGCGGTCTGACGCGGGAGCAGTCAGCGGTGCTCGCGGCGGTCCTGCCGAATCCGAAACACTGGGATCCGGCTCATCCGGACGCGACCTTGCGGCGGCGTCAGCAGCGGATTCTTTTCCGGGAACAGCGCGCCCACTTCCCGGAGAATTTGCTGCGCTGAGTTTCTCGAAAGGAAGACCGTCATCCATTCGAGACCGGTCGCAATTGTTCGGACCGGGCTTAGAATGGAGAAATTAACCGAGGAGAGTTTTCATGAAGCTATTGTCGATTTGCCTGCTGGCCGCTGCATTTCTCACGTTGTTGTCTGGCTGCGTTACGGAGACTGAGACTCACCGGTACACCCCGGGTGAGGATGAAAAGCTGGATGCCCAGTTCAGGAAACACCGGTAGCGAACGCAGGCGCTGTAATTCTCCGCGTTTTATTGGATGAACCGGATGGTCATCGGGTAGCGATAGAATTTTCCGTCGCTCGCGTGCATGGAGGCGATGATGGCGAAGACAACGTTCAGGACCCAAAGAGCGGCGAGGAAAATGAAGCCGATCAGGATCAGGCAAAAGACCGCGGCCACGACGTTGTAAATGAGCATCGAGATTTGGAAGTTGAGCGCTTCCTTGCCGTGCGCATCGATCTCGGGCGAGTCGCCGCGCTTGACCAGCCAGACGATGAGCGGCCCGAGGAGATGGCCGGGGAAGTGAAAAAAGACCCCGAGCAGGGAGCTGGCGTGACAGAGCGCGTTCCAGGTGCGCACGTTGGTGAGAGCGCTGGGAGCGCTGAGCGGCGGCGGTGATGATGGGTATGAAGTTTCCATGGCGTCTACTGAATGGATGCAGGCTGCCTGCGGTTTGGATTCAAGAAAATGCGGATGGTGTAGAGGCGCTTGTGCCAAGCGCCTGATCCATTAGTTCCGGCGTTTGACACAAACGCCGCTACAACGCCGGCTGCGGGGCGCGTCGCTCACGTTGGAAATCTGAGACCGCGGGTTTAAATTCGGGCAACGAATTAACCGGAGATCTCAACTATGAAACCACGAATGAACTTCAATCCGCAGTCGGGCGTTTTCCAGGCGATGATGGCGCTCAAGACCTACGTCCGTAAATCGTCCGGGCTGGACCTGGCCCTGTTGGAGCTGGTGCGCATGCGTTCGTCGCAAATCAATGGCTGCGCCTACTGCCTCGACATGCACTCGAAAGACGCGCGCGCCGAGGGCGAAACCGAGCAACGCCTCTACTGCCTGCCGGCCTGGCGGGAGACGCCGTTCTACTCCGAGCGCGAGCGGGCCGCCCTGGCCTGGACCGAGGCGGTCACGCAGGTGAGCGAAGACCACGTGCCGGACGAAGTCTTCGAGCTGGCCCGGAAAGAATTCCCCGAAGAAGAGCTCGCGGAACTCACGCTCGCGATCGTGGCCATCAACGGCTGGAACCGGCTGTGCATCGCTTTCCGCGCGCTGCCGGGAATCTACCAGCCGGGCAGCATTCACCACTCCTGAAGATTGACCGCAACGGTGGATCGGCCGTTCCACGGGCGATGCGAGCAAGTGCGGCTTCGCCGCCAAATTGCCATCGAGCGGCCCATTCGACTTCGCTCAGGACAGGCTCTGCGCTTGATCACCTTATTGATCTCGCCGGGCACCGGAATTGGTGACTTGCAATGAACCGAAATTAACCGAGGAGAGTTTTCATGAAGCTATTGTCGATCTGCCTCTTGGCCGCCGCATCTCTCACCTTTCTGTCTGGCTGTGCTCAGGTAACGGATTCCGCCGGCTACAGCCCGGGTCAGAGGAGAGCACAGTATTCGCAGTTCGAGCCACCCCGGTAGCGAAAGTCAGCGGGGCCGGTTTTCGCAGGCGCCTGGCTTGCAACTGGCATCCACCGCACGAGGATGCGCCGTGAAGAAGAAATCGACAAAAATACGCCGGGATGTTGTTTCTCCTTTTCGGGACAAGCTTTGGAAGTTGTTCCAGGACACGGCCAAGGGCATGGACGGCGCGGATGTCGTGGTCGCTCTCAAGCAAGCGGGTGAAGAAATCTGGGCGGTGGGAATCGACGACACCTACAGCAGCATGAGCAACCAGGACGCCGAACCTCTCGGCAACGCTTTCGATATCACCTGGCTCACCGTGGTCTGCATCAAGCTCAAGGAGATGCAGCAGGGAAAGAAGCCGACGGTTCGGATCCACAGCTGAGGGAACCGCCGGAGCGGGCCGCGGCTAATCCGGAATCTCAGCCTCGACCAGCTTCGCGAGGAGGATGAGCGACTCCTGCCAGCCGAGATAGCAGGCCTCCGCTGGAATGGCCGCGGGCAGTCCTTTCTGCACGACGCTCAACTCCGTGCCGCACGAGACCGGATTGAGATTGATCGTCGTCTCGATTTCCCCGGGCAGGTTGGGATCGTCAAACTTGTCGGTGTAGCGGATCCGTTCATGCGGCGTCAGCTCGAGGTATTCTCCGCCAAACGAATGACTCTTGCCGGTAGTGAAATTGGTAAACGACATTTTGTAGGTGCCGCCGACTTTCGCATCCATGTGGTGCACTTTGCCGGTGAATCCGTTGGGCGGAAGCCATTTTGCCATGGCGTCGGCATCAAGAAACGCCTTGTAAATCTTCTCAGGTGTAGCGCGGATGACACGATGGAGTCGGACAGTGTTCGTGGACATGATAATTACTGCTTTCATTTGATCTCGCGTGCAACTTCGCTAAGCGACGCCCAACGAGCACGACGGAAAAATCTGGCAAACCTTTGTGATCCTTTGTGACCTTTGGGTGAGACTTCAAAATGGCGCAGCCCCTGACAATTGATGATTTGCGGCGGTTTGCCGTGGCCCGCTCGCTTTTTCCGCCGACGACGCTGCGGCGGGCGCTGGCGCGAATGGCGTTCGTGCAGGCTGACCCGATTCGCGCGCCGGCCCGCGCGCAGGATTTGATTCTGCGCCCGCGGGTGAAGGGTTATCGGGCGGGCGATCTGGAACGGCGCTATGAATCGCTCGGGCTCGAGGAGGATTTCTTCGTTAACTATGGCTTCGTGACCGGGCCGTTGCAGGCCTTGATGCACCCGCGGCCCAATCTGCGGGAGCCGGCGGAAGGCAATCGTCCGTCTTCGGCCGCGCACCGGAAAAAGGAGAAAATGCTCCTGGATTTTGTGGAGGAGCGCGGTCCCGTGCATCCGCGTGAAGTGGAGGAGCATTTCGCGCACGGCACCGTGCAGAATTACTGGGGTGGCTCGTCGCTGGCGACTACGCAAATGCTCGGAGTGATGCATTACCGAGGGCTTCTGCGGGTGTCGCGACGTGAGAACGGTATCCGGATTTACGGTGTCCATCGGCATGAAACGGGGCCGCTCGATGGAGCGGCGCGCCGCGCGCGGATCGACGCGCTGGTCGATGTGGCGGTCAATATTTATGCGCCATTGCCGGGTGCGAGTCTCTCCTATTACGTGCGGAGGTTGCGCTACGCCGTGCCGCAATGGCAGAAGGAAATTACCGGGGCGTTGGGGCGGGCCCGAGAGCGGCTGGGGCACGCGCGGGTCGACGGGGTGGAGTGGTATTGGCCCGACGAGGAAAATCCGCGCCGGGCGGCGGCGCCGGAGACGGTGCGATTGCTAACGCCGTTTGATCCAGTGGTGCACCACCGAAATCGGTTCGAGATTTTCTGGGGCTGGGTTTACCGGTTCGAGGCTTACACACCGGCGCCGAAAAGGAAGCTGGGTTACTACGCGCTCCCGCTGCTCTGGCGCGATCGTGTCATTGGCTGGGGTAATCTTGCGATGAAGGGTGGCGCGTTAACGGCCGAGCTGGGTTACGTGGCCGGAAAACCGCCACGCGATCGCGCGTTCAAACGCGGGCTCGAAGCGGAGATGGAGCGGATGCGCGTGTTTCTCGGCGCGAAGGCTTAGTCAAAAATAATGGGACGTGCGGTTCAGCATTTCACTGACTTGCGCTTCTTCCCGATGGTCCCGCGTTTCTGCGCCTTTCGGATGTAGTCGGGCGCGAAGGGCACCTGACATGAGGTGTTGCCCATGTCCACCGAAACTGGGCCGATCTTTTCGGCGATCTGGGTGGCGCGCTCCGTGAGCGATTTCACGTGGGAACCGACTGCGATGACAAAGGAATTCATTTGGGAGCGGACGTCGTTCGGTGCCTGATGAATGCTCTTCCGCACGCGCTCGAGAAGCCGTTTCAATTCCGCCAGATCGAGGTCCGCATCGTTCTTGATGGAGACGAGGCTCCGTAACGTCGCCCAGCCAGCTTCGGCGGTCAGAGCTTTCTTCGATTCGATCCACTCCAGGGCCAGCTCCCACCCATGCCCGCTGCCGGCCGCGACCCAGGCAACGGTGTAACTGGCGATCCCGCCGTGGGTCGCATTCGCAAGCCAGCGTTGCAGATCCTTTTTTGTCATCCGCGCATCGTCGGCGATCAATCCAGCCAGATACATCGCGTCGTAGTTGCCGGTGTCGTAAAGATCGAGTGCGAGTTGGTAATCCTTTTTGATGCGCTTCCGGATCTTTTGCAGGTCCGAGATCTTGACGCCGAAGAACGGCTCCTTCACGCCGTGATTGGACATCACCTTTTTATAGCTCTCGCTCCCCAGCGGCTTCAGCTCCGCCAGAATTTCTTTTGCGGTCATACGAGTTTTTGAATGATGATGGCAAATTTAGGCGTTTCGAATTCGGACGCCATTTTGTTCGAGATAACTGTGGACGGTCGCAATGTCAGAGGGAGACGTGAAGGCCGTAACAGGGATCCAATGAAACACCGTCTTTAGCGTGTAGAGCAGAATGCCCTCGTGACTCTCCGTGACAGAGTGGAGCTTGTTCCACGTGAAAGTAGAATGGTGGCCTTCTCCGGAAATAATCACCTGCTCCGGAGCGAACATATATGTCATCTCCGATCCGTAGTTTGAAGAGCGACGCACGGCCCGGCGAAACTGCCAGAAAGCGAATGACCTTGCACTGAGCGAGAGCGCCCCAAACAAGATGAGGGGGAGACTCTCGATCCCGTGTTCTGAAGTGACCGCCTTATATCCGCCGGCGAGTAAGGATAGGATTCCAATAATGACGGCAAGCTTGGCAGCCCAGAGAGTCTTGTAATGGATGGCAAAGGCTTTGCGCAGAGTCTCGATTTCCCATCTGTAACGAGCGGTGATCATGCTGGCGCCTCACCAAAATAAAATCAGCGACATCTTCAAATGTCCACTTCGCCTTCAAGGTAAAAGACGCAACTACCTTCCAGCTCGACGCGTTCACCGGCGAGTCGGCAAATGATCTCCCCGCCGCGAGATGAAGCCTGAAAAGCGCGAAACGTAGTCTTGCCCAATCGTTTGGCCCAATAGGGCGTCAGCATGCAATGCGCGCCGCCGGTCACCGGATCCTCCGGGATTCCCTTGGCCGGGGCGAAGTAGCGACTGACGAAGTCGTAACCTTCGTCGCCCGGTGCGGTGACGATTATTCCGTCGCGATCCAGGCGGGCGAGCGCGGTGATATCGGGAGCAAGCGCGCGGACGATTTCCGCGCTCTCCAGTAGAGCCATGTAGTTGAATTCGTTCGCGAATACTTCGACGGGAGCGACGCCCAGCGCATCAGCTAACCCAGGCGGCATCGAAACCGGCCCCGACAGGCGGACAGGAAAATCCATCACGTATTTATTACCCACTCGATTCACGGTCAGCGGTCCGCTTGCGGAATGGAAAACCACGCGACTGCGTCCAGGCTCGAGCCGTTCCATGACGACGGCCGCGCTTGCCAGGGTGGCGTGACCGCAAAGCGGCACCTCGGTAGTGGGCGTGAACCAGCGGAGGCGATAGTCGTCGCCTTCGGGGACCAGAAAGGCTGTCTCGGCCAGATTATTCTCAGCCGCAATCGCCTGAAGCAACGCGTCACTCAGAAATTTATCCATCGGCATCACCGCCGCTGGATTCCCAGCGAACCGGCGAGTGGTGAAGGCGTCAATTTGAAAAAGGGGCGTCCGCATTGGAGACCTGGTTTTCAGTTCCCTTGGAGAATTTACTTCTCGATAACCTTGCCCAGGATGTTGCCCTGTGGCAGCGCCTTAGGCCCAATGAAGAATTCATAATTGATGATCTGAGATAAACAAATCTCCCGTAGCCCGATCAATCAAAACCCGAAAATTGCTATTCGGCGCATTGGAGTAAACCCACACCTGATACTGAGAGATGGGTTTCGGTGCGAACCAATCGGGCCGTCGCTGTGACCACGCACTCGCCTTTCCCAACGCCTTCTCGTCCACAGTCTCTGTCATCGGATTCATCGCCAACAAACGCTTCTGAAAGTCGGCGTGCTGCTTCACCTGGAGGTAGGTACCTCATATTCGTAGGTGAAGTGCGGTGAGCGCCAAAACCAGGAGTGCACAACCGTAATATCGTCAGGCTTGGCGACTCGGAAGATGCGCTGCCAGTTCCGCTTGTCGTCCTTCCAAGTGCCAGACTCGTGGCAGCCGGTCAGGAAAATTGCGGCGAGAATAGCGATGAGACGGCGCATGGAACTGCTTTAACGAAATTAGTTTAACCGCTACGAGCGTGGGGGGATGGTCGAGGCGAAAGCGCGGTCACGGTTAGCAGATCAAAAATGCGTCAAGCCCGCTGGAGAGTGAGATGAATAATTTCCGCGGGAGCCCTTGTTCTTAAGGGAAACCAGTTGCCGACGCCATTAGACACGATGAGGTGACTGTCGCCGCGCGTGTAGTGTCCCGACCAGTAGCGGAAGATCAACGGGCCGAAACCGGTCTCCGCATTCAACATTAACTGGCCGCCATGGGTGTGGCCGGAAAGGGTCAGGGGCAATTGCGCGGCCACGGCGGGATCGAAGGCGTGGGGATGGTGCGCGAGCAGAATGGGAAAGGCCTCCCGTTCGCGCAACGCGACCAATTCTTCGAAGGAAGTAGCGATCGCGGCGTCACTGGAACCCTGGTACGGGCGGGAACTCGGCCCACCCCAGCGCAGGCCGAGAAGCTGCATGGGATGACCGCGAACGGTGAGCTGTTCGGTTTCATTCACCAGCAGCCGAATGCCGGAAGCCTTCACCTTCGATTCAAACGCCTCGCGCCCCTGGAACAAGTCGTGATTGCCCTCGATCATGTAAACCCCGGACCGCGCATCGAGGCGCCGGACGGCGTCGATCCCCTCGGGCAGTTCGTGGAGCGCGCCGTTGATCAAGTCGCCGGTCACCAGCACCAGTTCGGAGCGGAGATCGTTCACCGCTCCGATCATTTCGCGGAGGATCGCGCTCCGCGTGAATCGGCCCGCGTGCATGTCGCTCACGTGCGCGATCGTTAGGCCATCAAGGGCGGCAGGCAGTCCGCGGATGGCGATAGTCATCCGGCGAATCCTGAATTGTTCCAGCTGCCGGAGCGCGATGGCCGTGAGACCGACGGTAAATAATTGAGGCGTAAAAGCGGCGGTGGCGGCGAGGAAAGCGCGGCGACTCATGCCGGCGTCGGTTTGAGAATCGGCATTTGCGCGCGGCGTTCGCGTTCGAATTTTGCCGATGATCCAGCGAACGAGCGCCACGATTGCACCGACCGCCAGGAGGGGAAGCAGGAGGGGCAAGATCAGGAGATGCCAAAGGTAAACAGCGGTCGTGACGAACTTGGGCAAACGGTCCCAGAGCTCCGATTGCCGGTAAGCCATCACGGCCAGCAAGGTCACGAGCTGAAAGCCGAAGAAGAGGCTGTGGAGAATTCGAACCCGGCCTTTGAATCCTGCTTCGCGGAGCAGGCGATCCGCCGAGAACCACCAGACGAGATCCAGGAGCAGAAGGGCCGGGATGATCGCCGTTATGATCGACATGCCAGAGAGATGTTAGCTCTGGGCGACGACACTTTCCAATTTGGGCCGGCACGCCATAGCCGCAGGCAGGCCGAAATACTAGCTTGCGACGCGGACGAGAAGCTTTCGGCCTTTGAACTGGATGCCGTTCAGTTTCTTCAAGACCAGCGCGACTCTTGGTTCGGCGACGTCGACGAGCGTTTTCGTCGCCTGGAGATGGATCGCTCCTATCTCTCCTCGCGGAATGGCCGTGACGCCCGCGATCACGCCGACGAAATCGCCGGGCTGAACAGCGTGCGCCCGGCCGACGTTGAAAGCGAGCCGGACCATTCCGGCTTCGTGGGAAACGGTGCCGGCTTCTTCTCGCGGCCCGGAATGTTCGGCGCGCTCGCTGCGATTGCGGCGGGGGCGTTCGTAATCGTCCCGGCCACGTTCGCGGCGGTCTCTCGCGGCGGGATCTGGATGGGAGCGATCAGGAGCAGGATCACGATCATGAGCAGGAGAGGGACGACGTGAAGCGCTGTGACGGTCCTCGGGAATGGCCTGGCCCCGAGTTTTGTCTTCACCTAACAAGTGGATCAAGGCGGAGGCGATGTCGGTCGGCGAATAATTCTGCTCGAGCAAGCGGTCGAGCAGCTCGTCGTGCCGTTTGTATTCGCCCTTCTCCAGGGTCTCGCGCAGCGCTTCGGCGAAAACCGTGGCGCGTTTGCCTTCCACTTCTTCGGCCGAAGGAATTCTCTCCCGTCGAATGCGGCTCTTCGTGAACCGCTGGATATTTTCCAACCGGTAAATTTCCCTCCCGGCGACGAAGGTGACGGCTTTGCCGCCTTTGCCCGCGCGACCGGTCCGTCCGATGCGATGAACGTAATCCTCGCCGTCGTGCGGGAGGTCGTAGTTAAAGACGATTTCGATGTCGTCCACATCGAGGCCGCGCGCCGCGACATCCGTGGCGACGAGGAACTCCACCTTCCGTTTACGGAACCGGCCCATGACCCGCTCGCGCATGGCCTGCGTCATGTCGCCGTGCAGCTTGTCGGCGCCATAGCCGCGCGCGGTGAGGTGTTCCGTCAGTTCGTCGACCATCATCTTAGTGGCGCAGAAAATGATCGCGAGCTTCACGTCCTCGAGATCGATGAGCCGGCAGAGGACTTCGAGTTTTGAGCGGCGATCGACTTCGTAATAAACCTGCTCGATCGCCGGCACGGTCATCGCTTCGGATTCGACCCGCACATTCACGGGATTGCGCGTGAAAGTTTGAATCAATTGCTGGATGGGGCGCGGAATCGTGGCGGAAAAGAAAACGGTCTGCCGCTTCTCCGGTACCTGACGCAGGATCGTCTTGATGTCGTCAACGAAGCCCATATCGAGCATGCGATCCGCTTCATCGAGGATGACCATTTTGATCTGATCGAGCTTCAAACTCTTGCGTTCGAGGTGATCCATCACGCGGCCCGGCGTGCCGATGATGATTTGCGCGCCGGCCTGCAGACCCTTGAATTGCCGCTCGTAGGATTGGCCGCCGTAGATCGGCAATTCGCGCACGCCGCGGCTAAAAAACGCGAGCTTCGCAATCTCTTCGGCGACCTGGACGGCGAGTTCGCGTGTTGGACAAAGGATCAGCACCTGGGGCGCGCGGACACTCGCGTCGACGCATTGAATGGCCGGAATCCCAAACGCGGCGGTCTTGCCGGAGCCAGTCTGCGATTGACCGACAACGTCTGCACCTTCCAGCAGAACGGGAATGGCGGCGGATTGAATGGGCGAAGCTTCTTCAAACCCCATCCGCTCGATCGCCTTCAAGATCTCCGGCGCGAGGCTTAATTCGGAGAAGAGTTTCTTGGGCATGACTAATAGAGCATGGCAAACGGAAGAAGCTTCGAACTATTGTCCCGGAGGGACGTTGGATATTAGCCGGTGGTGCGAACCACCGGCTAATTTCCGTGACGCCTCCGGCGTCAACCACTTGATGCGGTCTCGAGCGGGGAAGCGCATGAACAGATTCTAACGAGCCGCTCCAGGAAATATTCTCACGGCCTTAGACAAAATACGCGTTTGGCGGCGTCTCGTTATTAAAAGACCGTAAAGAGGTCATGGAGAATGTCGTCACTCATGAAGATTGGAAAGTTTGTTTCTCGGAACTGGCACCTGGGCTCGTCCTGTTCGCCCGCCAGTTCGTCCGCACGAGCGCGGATGCCGAGGACATCGTCCAGGACGCGTTCGTTCGTTTCTGGCGCAAAGAACATTCAATCCAGAATCGTGGACTGCTTTACGCGACGGTCCGGACGGTCGCGCTCGATCTTCTCCGGCGCGATACGCGCCGCGCTCGCCGGGAAGCAAACGCTTCTCTCGAAATGGAGCAGACCGCGGCGCCGCACTTTAATTTCGACGATGACGCTCAGCAGGAACTGGCAGCCGCGGTCGATCTTCTGCCGGTCGAGCAACGCGAGGTGCTGGTCATGAAGATTTGGAACGAGCTCACTTTCGCGGAGATCGGCGAGGCCCTCGGGATTTCGCAAAACACAGCGGCCTCGCGCTACCGCTACGCCCTGGCGGCGTTGAAAAAGAATTTTGTCAGCCATGAGTGATTTCACCGAACTCGAAGCCGAACTGAAGAAGCTGCGTCCGCGCGGCGCGTCACCTGAACTGGCGACGCGAATTGAGCAGGCCCTGGACACAGAAGTGTCGGGCCGGACGGCAACCGCGGGCGTGTTGCCGAAGAAGCCGCGCGACTTCCGGGTGAATTGGCTGGGACTCGGACTTGGACTCGCCGCGGCGGCGGCTCTTTTGCTTCTGGCTCGGGTGAACGTCGAGCAACCGGGCAAGCGGCAAAGTGTGGTGGCGATGACGCCGGCGCCATTCGCGCCGCCCCTCCCGGCCACCGACACCTTTGTCCCGGCCGGTCTGACGGAAGTCGTCTACAATACGCGCGACGAAGGATTGCATTTCCCCGAGGGGGCCGACCAACCGGTGCGGCGGGTGCGTTCGCAAAAGCGGGAGACCTTGCAATGGCGCAATCCCAGCACCGGAACGTCGGTGCGCGTTTCCTACCCGAGTGAGGAAGTCACCTTCATTCCCGTTTCCGGCCAGTAATCATCACAACTTCCATCCTGCTCATGCTCGTGCTCCTGATCCTAATCGAACCGAATAAAGCGAGAGCATGATTACGAGCACGAGCACGAGAAAAATGAATCTCTAACTAAAACAAAACAATGAATACAAAAACCATCGCAGCAATTGCAGTTCTCAGCCTGCTTCCCACACTCGGCTTTGCGCAGCCTCCACCCGCGCCGCCGAATCCACCGAACCCGCCGAACGCGCCTATTCCGCCGATTCCACCTAATCCTCCCAAGGACCGGGATCGCGACAAAGGCCCGAAAGTTCCAGTGACATTTCTCGGAGTGGAAACATCGGAAGTTCCGCGTGTGGTCAGCGAACAGCTCGGCCTCGCGAAAGGGTTCGGTCTCGTCGTCGATTACGTCGTGCCGGACGGCCCGGCCGCGGCTGCGGGGGTGCTGCAAAGCGACATCCTGAAGATGTTGAACGACCAGATCCTGATGGAACCCGATCAGCTGGGGAAACTCATCCGGAGTTATCCCGAAGGCACGAACGTGACCCTGACGATTCTGCGCAAAGGCCAGGAAACAAAGATCACCGTGAAGCTGGCCAAGAAGGAAGTGTCAGCGCGCAACCACTTCTTCGGCCCTGATCCCGGAAAGGACCGGCACCGGCATGACAAGGATTTGGGGTTTAACTTCAACTTTGACGACATGGACCTGAGCAGTCTGGCCGACTTGAGCGAGCTGAAGGATCTGGGGCCGGCGATGCACGATGTGGTGGCGGACGCCCGCCGCGAAGCCATGCAAGCGAGCAGGGAAGCGCGCCGTGAAGCGATGGAAGCAGCCAAAGAAGCGCGGCGCGAGGCGATGCGCGAGAGCGGGGAGGCCCGGCGCGAAGCGTTGCGCGCGGCCGACGAAGCGCGCCGCGCCGCCCGGCAGTTTCGTGTCTATAGCAGCGATAACGGTGCGGTGAAGTCGACCAAGATCGATCTGGGCAAGGCGCAGATCACCGTGACCGATCCGCAGGGCGAGCTGAGAATAGAGCAGGTGAATGGCAAGAAAATGTTGACCGCGAAAGATCCGCAGGGCCGTCTCCTTTTCAGCGGGCCCGTCGATACGAAAGAGGAGCTGGACAAGGTGCCGGCCGATGTCCGCCAGCGTTACGACAAGCTGGAACAGAAAGACCTTCCGGGAGTTATCTCCACCGTATCTACGGAGACGGATGAAGACGCCGACGATGAGAGTGACGACGCTGATAATGCCGAGAACGACGCGGACGATGACGACAACAGCGAGCCTTCGGAAGCCACGATGCAACAGGTTTCGTTTCAAACATTCCCGCGCGCTTTCCACACGTTTAACGCGCCGGCCGACGTAAGCCCCGCCATCGAGATCTAGCTCACGCCGAACATGAGGGCTATCAAGGGCGTTCGGGCGGGCGTGATCATCAGCGCGATTGCGGCCACGCTTGCGGTCGCGCAGGAGGTGGCGCCGGAGGGTTCAGCAAAGCCTGAGGCCAATGTCGCCAAAGAATTCGATAGCTACCTGAGCTCATTAGTCGCGGAGAACAAACTCTCCGGCGCCGTGCTCGTGGCGAAGGATGGCGCAACGGTCGCCAGCAAGGCGGCAGGCGTCGGCAATAAGGCTACTGGCGCGCCGATCACGTTGAGCACCAGATTCAACCTCGGCTCGTTGAACAAGATGTTCACCGCGGTTGCTATTGCGCAGCTCGCTCAAGCCGGACGTCTTTCGTTTAATGACCCGATTAGCAAGCACCTTCCCGACTATCCTAATAAGGAGGTAGCCGATAAGGTAACGATTCACCAACTTCTCACGCACACGTCCGGGATGGGCATGTACTGGAACGAGAAGTTCATGGCTCAACGCGAGAAGATGGTGACAGTGGCGGCGCATCTTCCACTTTTCGCCAGCGATCCGCTTCTCTTTCCCCCTGGAGAGAAATTTCAATACAGCAACTCAGGCTACATGGTCCTGGGCGCCATCATCGAGAAGATCTCGGCTCAGGATTATTATTCCTACGTTCAAGAACACGTCTATAAGCCGGCTGGCATGACTGAGACCGGATTCTATGAGCCGGGAAAGGAGATCCCGAATCTGGCTATCGGTTATTCCAGGATGTCGCCCGATGGAAAAAAGTTGGACGAAGCCCAAGACAATACAAACATCCGCGAGGTCAAAGGCGGGCCAGCCGGTGGCGGTTATTCGACCGTGGGAGATTTGGTCAAGCTCCACACCGCCCTGCGGAGCTACAAGTTACTCAATGAAGAGTACACCAAGCTGGTCACAACCGGCAAAGTGGATACGGGTGGCCCGATCGGTCGCTACGGCTACGGATTTGGGGACAAGATGTTCGAGGGGAAACATATCGTCGGTCATAACGGAGGTTCGCCCGGCATTGCGGCTAATTTCGAGATGTATCCCGAGTCGGGCTACACCGCGGTCATTCTTATGAACACGGATCCTCCCGCGATGATGCCGGTGATCATGGGAATCCGGCAGCGAATTCCGGCGAAGTAGTTTCCAGGAAACAGTCCGCCGGGGCTTAACCCAGCTTCGGCCGCTGCCCGGCGGACTGTTTCGACTCCTGTTCTGGCCCCGCGGCAAGGCCTCCACGCGCCAGAAGATCCGCAGTGCTTCCGGCGAGAATGTAAAAAGAGGGGAGAAGGAGTTGCCACATCGGCAAGGCATAGCGGGGAAGAAATTCGCCGATCAGACAGACCGACGCCACCATCGGGAGCCCAACGGCCGTTGCGGCGATCGCCATCGATGAAATGGGCGCGACGCTTATTTTCTTCCATCGCGCGACGACGACAAAAAGCACCAGACTGACAAACCAGATCGCAAACGCTCTGTTGTAGGTCAGGCCACGGCAGAGATGGAAGTAGAAGTGCTCGGATGGGATCCGTTTAATGGTCCCGGCGCTGGCGCTGCGGAATGTCACCAGCTCGGCGCAAGCGGGCATCTCCTCCTGGTGAGCGAAATAGTAGGCGGTCGTTTCAAAGAGGAATAACGAGATTTCAGTGACTGGCAACTTCAGGGCAGCGGCAAAATCTGTTCTGGCGGCCTGGAGATGTTCAGGCGTCGGGGGGAAAATAAATGCGTAAGCCATTTGATTGAGCGCGGTGTCGAGTTTTTCCCACGGAGGAATTGCTTCGTTGGGAAAGAGCAGAGGAATTGCCCGTTTCGTGAACGGTCCTGAATCCAGGTTGGCTCCTTCTTCGTGCATTTGCTCCAGAAGGGTCACGAGCTGGCCCGCCTCTTTTGAGGGGGTCCGGGCGCTAACCTTTTGCAATAGAGCCGTGCGCGTCGGGGACGGCAGCGTCTTCAGGAAATGGAGTCGCCACAGAAAGGTAAAGCCAATCCTGGAATGAAGATGAAGCTTCGTCTTTCGAGCCAGAGTGCGAGTCGCAAAATTCGCAACCGCAAAACAGGCAAGACCGATCGCTAGCGCGATCACTGCCTGACGCAAATCGCTGGCCGCCAGCCGTCGCCGGCGTCGGTTTGTGCCAGCGCCGGACGCGGCCCGGTTCTGCGCTCCGGAAAGGAGGAATGCCACCGGGAGCAGAAAGATCAGCCACAGGTTTACGTGTCGCGAAAGAAGGCAAAGGCAAAGCATGACCGCGAAGACATACCAGTCGGTCCAACGTGGTTCGTCCCGGCTTCGAATTAGCCGCAATCCTTTTCCCACGAGGAGAACAACGAGAATTGCGCTGAGGGTTTCGGACCCGACACAGTGGGCAAAAGTGTAAAAGAGGGCGTTGCCCGCCCAGGCCAGCGCCAGCGCGAGACGAATCCAAAAAATCTTGCTGATCGGGATTAGGAAATAAAAGGCTGCGCCGCAGAGGGCGAGGTGTTGCGCGAGGATCAGAAGCCCGACTCCGGAATCTGTCAGCGAGGTCGATCCAATTTCGGTCTTAGGTGGGGTGACGCCCCGCCATCGCTCCCACCGTTCTCCGAGGAAAAGGGGAATCCTCGCGGCGTAACAGTAGGCGGGAGCATGACCCCAATAGGTCGCCAGCAACGGGGCCCGGGTGAGTTGGTTGTAGGCGTCCGCATCCCGCCAGAGCGGCGGCAAGGTTGCGAGCATCCAGGCGGACGGCGCGAACAGAACGAGGAGAAGAATGCCGTTTCTGAGAAAACCGAGAGCAGACGTGCGCATTCGCGGCCTTCATAACAGGCGTTTGGTTCCGCTGACGCAATGATTATCCGCGAGCGCGATCCACCTCTCTTTTGCTTGTTCTTGAGAATCTCATCCTCGATATAAGGAGGCGATGGCCATCGACGACCGGAAAAATTCACAGGATGCCACGCCGATCGTCGGCGCCGCCACCGATATCGCGCCGTTGGGCGGGCCGAAGCCACCGCACGAACGGACTGCCGATGAGGAGGCGGGCGCGATTGAATGGGAAAAGCTCGCGGCCAGCGAACGATTCCGGAACCTGCTCAAGGCCAAACGGCGCTTCATCGTGCCGGCGATGATCTTTTTCATCGTCTATTACTTTGCCCTGCCGGTTTTGATTGGTTACGCGCGGCCTTTCATGGAAACGCGCGTCCTGGGTCCGGTGAATCTCGCTTATCTTTTCGCGCTTTCGCAATTCTTCATGGCCTGGATCATCGCCGCGCTTTACGTCCGCGCCGCCGCCCGGTTCGACAAGATGGCCGCGGATGTTGTTTCGCAATCAGACAGCTCCGCCTCACAATAATGACTCCGTTTCGTAATCGTGCTCTGCTCGTGATCGTGCTCGGCGGATAGCGATTACGATCACGAGCACGAGCACGAGCACGAGTTAAGGAAGAAAATCATGACACCAGCGCTCGGGATGTTCCTGCTCTTCGTGTTGATCACGCTGGCGATCACGTACTGGGCCGCCCGCAAATCGCAAAGCGCGGCGGCGTTCTTCACCGCAGGCCGGCGAATCACCGGCTGGCAGAATGGCGTGGCCGTCGCCGGCGATTATATGAGTGCCGCGTCGTTTCTCGGCATCGCGGGTTTGATCGCCTTCTTCGGCTACGACGGATTCATGTTTTCCGTGGGTTGGCTGGTCGCCTATCTCACCGTCCTGCTGGTCGTGGCGGAACCGCTGCGCAACGCCGGCAAGTACACCATGGCGGACGTCCTCGCCTACCGGCTGAATCCGCGGCCGGTGCGAGCGATGGCGGCGTTGAGCACCATCACGGTCAGCACTTTTTACATGATCGCGCAGATGGTCGGCGCGGGCGCCCTCGTGACTCTGTTGCTCGGCAGCTCGCACGTGAGCTACGAACTCGCGGTCATCGGCGTCGGTGTTCTCATGATCATCTATGTGGTCTTCGGCGGAATGCTCGCGACGACCTGGGTCCAGATCATCAAGGCGATCCTGCTTATGGCGGGGACGATTTTGCTCAGCCTCCTCGTGCTGGCTCATTTCGGCTGGAGCCTGGCCAACTTTTTCGACGCCGTAACGCGGGTCACCTACCACGACAAGGGCGTGCTCGTGACCAAGAATTTTCTCGAGCCCGGGCTCCGCTACACGGCGGCGAATCACGGTGCCCTCGATTTGATCTCGTTAGGCATGGCACTCGTTTTTGGGACCGCCGGGTTGCCGCATATTCTGGTCCGGTTTTACACCGTGCCCGACGCAAAAACGGCGCGGGTTAGCGTCGTCTGGGCGATGGTTTTGATTGGCAGCTTCTATATCATGACGACGTTTCTCGGCTTCGGCGCCGCGACCATCGTCGGGCGGGACCAGATTGCGGTCAGTGGCGGCAATAACATGAGCGCGCCGCTTCTCGCCCAGGCGTTGGCGGGCGACATCTTCTTCGCCTTCATCGCGGCGATCGCTTTCGCGACCATTCTGGCCGTCGTCGCCGGCCTGACGATCAGTGCCTCGACTTCTTTCGCGCACGATTTTTACACGGCCGTCATTCATAAAGGCACGGAGCGGCGCCCGGGCGAGGAAGTGCGCGTGGCGCGGATTACCGCCTTCGTGGTCGGCGCGGTTGCGATCGGGGTGGCCATCCTGCTGGGCAAAGATGCCAATGTCGCGTTCCTGGTCGCGCTCGCTTTCGCCGTGGCGGCTTCCGCGAATCTGCCGGTCATCGTGCTCTCACTGTTTTGGAAGCGATTCAACACCACCGGCGCGGTCCTTGGGCTGGCGACGGGCCTGATCGCTTCGCTGGTGCTGATCATCATCAGTCCAAGCATCATGAAAGTGGATCCGCCGGGTGTCGTGGGCGCGGCGCGGCATTTGATTCAGCATCCGCCGATATTTCCGCTGGAGAATCCCGGCATCCTCAGCATTCCTCTCGGATTTCTGGGAGCGATTCTCGGAACGTTACTGAGCCGCGAGCCGCGGTCCGAAGCGAGGTTCGCGGAGCTGAGTGTGCGCGCGAATACGGGGTTGGGCGCGGAAAAGGCCACGAAGGAATAGGAAAATCCTTCAATGGGTTGATCGGTGTCGCGGTTTGTGTTTGGCCTTTGTTTTTGGCTTGGGTTTATCGGGCGTCACCACTTTTCGGGGTAATCTGCTGTAGAACGCAGCCTTGTTTTCCTGCCACGTGTGGTCCGGGTCGCCATCGAGCGGCCCCCAAAGGAGGCGTCCCGAGCGCCGCCAATTATCCAGCATGATGCCCTGCGCAAACGGCTGGCCGCGCGCGGTGACGGCGATGACATTATGCTCCGTGTCGGTCCCGGCATCGGATTCGGCCCAGTGGAGCTCGAGCGTTTTCAGTTTCTGCGCGTCCAGCCGGAGGAGTAACTCGGTGGCAAATTGATAACAGTACCCGCCTTTTTTTGCTCCGATGTTAATGAGAAAAGAATGCATGGTGGGTGAGGAACCCATGTCCCACTTGCGGGCGAGTTCCAGTCCCGTCGTGTAGGCAATGAAGGTGACGCGCCGGGCTTCTTCTGGATTGACGCTCCGGGACAATCCGGCCAGCCGTGCCCGCAAGATCGGGTCTTCCGCGGACGTGGCGAGGACCAATCTGTCGGGCCGGCGAGCCTCCGCCGCAGAAACAGGCGCGGCGTATGGCAGCGCGATCGCCAGAGCAAAAACGATGACGTTGAAGCAGAGCCGCCGCGGAAAAGACAACATGGAGATATGATTAGACTCTGCCATAAAATCGAGAATCAAGGCCTGGGCAAGCCTGCAAAAGTTTTTCGACTTTCGTTCAGAGGAGACGAAAATTGCAGGTGCGAGGTTCCTCGGCGTCTCCGCGCCTCGGGATGACGCGATATATTTCCATTCTCAATTACCATGCACCAGAAATTCCTGATCACCGTCACCACGGCACTCTCATTGATCGCAACGTCTTTGGTCGCCACGGCCGCGGAGCCGTCGACGCCAGAGCCCAAACCGACACAAACCACTCCAGATCAGGTCGCGGTCGAGTCGAAACGGGCGAATGAATTTCTCGACAAGATTTTCGACGATTTCGTCGCCAGCCATCCCCAACTCGAATCCCAGCTCGGGATCAAGGCGCATTATGACCAGTGGAACGACATTTCGGACGAAGCTTCCAAGCGCGATCTCGATACTGAGCAGAAAAATCTCGCCGAATTGAAGCGGCAATTTCCGAAAGAAAAACTCGACCCGCAGACCAGGCTGAGCTGCGAGCTTTATGAATTCAACGCCGCGCGCGACGCCGAGGCTTACCAGTACAGGCTCGACAGCTATCCGGTGAACCAGATGTACGGCGTTCACTCCGAGATCCCGACGTTCCTGATCAACATCCACAAGATCGACAGCGAAAAAGACGCGCAGGCCTACATCGCGCGGCTCAACGGCGTGCCGAAATTGTTCGATCAGTTGATGGTGAATCTGAAGGCGCGCGAAGAGCACGGCGTGATTCCGCCCAAGTTCGTCTTCCCGCTCGTGCTCGAGGCGTGCGCCAACGTCACGAAGGGCCAGCCGTTCGAAAGCTCCGGCCCCAACAGCCCGCTCTTTGAAGACTTTTCGAAAAAGGTCGGGGCGTTGAAAAATGTCGACCAACCAGTGCGCGACCGCTTGCTCGGGGACGCGCGCAAGGCTCTGACTGATTCGGTGAAACCGGCCTACGCGAAACTGGTCGGAGCATTGCAGGCCCTGGAAAAGAAGGCGAACGACGACGCCGGCGCTTGGAAATTTCCCGATGGCGCCGCGTTTTATGCCTCGGCTTTGCGCCGCACGACTACGACAAAGCTGACGGCGGACCAGATTCACGAGACCGGTTTGAAGGAGGTCGCGCGCATCCACGGCGAGATGCGCAAGATCATGGAGAAGGTCGGCTTCAAAGGCGATCTCCAGGCGTTCTTCAAATTCATGCGCGAAGATCCGCAATTTTATCTGCCGCAGACCGCGGAAGGGAAACAGAAGTATCTCGCGCAAGCGACGCAGATCATCGACGACATGAAAAAGCGGCTGGACGAGTTGTTCATCACCAAGCCGAAGGCGGACATCGTGGTGAAAGCAGTCGAGGAATTCCGGGAAAGTTCGGCGGGCAAGGCGTTTTACAACCAGCCGGCGCCCGACGGTTCACGGCCGGGCATGTTTTACGTGAACTTGTCGAACATGAAGGACAATCCCACCTATGAACTGGAATCGCTCGCGCATCATGAAGGGATTCCGGGGCATCACATGCAGATCGCGATCGCCCAGGAGTTGAAGGGCATTCCGAAATTCCGGAAATTCGGCGGCCGGTACACGGCTTACACCGAAGGGTGGGGCCTTTACAGCGAGCTCACGCCCAAAGAGATCGGAATGTACCAGGACCCGTATTCCGATTTCGGCCGGCTTTCCCTGGAACTTTGGCGGGCGGGCCGGCTGGTGGTGGATACCGGGATTCATGCGAAGCGCTGGACGCGCCAGCAGGCGATCGATTACTTGAAACAGAATACGCCGAATGCCGAGACGGATTGCATCGATTCGATCAATCGCTACATCGTCCTGCCGAGCCAGGCCACGGCCTACAAGATCGGGATGATCAAAATCCTGGACCTGCGCGAGAAAGCGCGGAAGCAGCTTGGCGCGAAGTTCGACCTGCGTCAGTTCCATGAAGTGGTCCTGACCAGCGGGCCGGTCCCGCTCGATATGCTGGAGGAACTGGTGAATGCCTGGGTGAAATCGAAGAGTTCCGGCTAGCTCCTCTTTTCTCCCTGGAGCATTTCCTCGCGTCCGCTGACGTCGGGTTTTTGCTCGCCTTCGGCCGGCGGACTTGTTAGCCTCTGAAGTCATGAAGAACATGACTCGCGGTATCCTGCTGTTGTCCGTCCTCTTCACGGTGCCGTTCGCCTACGGCGAAGGCCCGAAGGGTGTTGCTGGAGTTGGTGTCGTGGTAAAGGAAAATCCGTCCAAGCGCACCGTGACCGATGCCAGCGGCAACTTCTCTCTCGAAGGCCTGCCCGCCGGCTCTTACACCCTGACGATCCGTCCGCAGAAAGCCCAAGACACCAAGACGGCGTCAACGACCAAAGTCACCGTTGCGACCTCATACTCAGTCAAAGTTGGTCCGGTAAATCGGAAGCTATCAAGCGACCAACTTCTGGCCGGAGTCGATGTCCCGGTGAAAGTGGGAGCGGGCGCGAAGGTTCGCGGACAAGTCTCGGCGGAAGGGTTTAAGAAAATGGTTTGGATCTCCGCCGAGGTTGGCAGTCACATGCCGGGACACTGGGTGGAGGAAGGATCGAAGGAAGCCTCCGCATTTAACCGGGTCCGGATTAGCAACGACGATATGCGGAACAGTTTCCAAAGAGCTCCCGATCCGCATCAGGGTGGGAACTAGTTGGCGGCGCGGTTCGCCCGATTAAATCAGCGTCGCCCGTTAGCCGGCGGCTTTACAATCCTTTGCGCAACCAGCGGAGCGCTTCCAGTAACCGGGTGGGCGGCACCTCATGCCCGCCCGGGAAGCTCGTGTGCAGGATGTTTACGAATCCCGTGCGCCGCATCGATTTCTCCACGGCGTTTTGCTGCTCGGGCGTGGCGACTACGCTCGTACGTTCCGCTGTTTAAGAAAATGGGAGTACGGAGAAAGTCGCCGCCCGGCTTAAATCGTTGGTAGGCTTCCGTGATCCTCTCCTCGTTCATTCCCGAGAGAAAAATTCCCGCGACCCGATAGCCGCCCGCGGCGAGCAGCGGCGCGAGATAAGTTGCCCGTTTCGCGCCGCCGGATTGACCAGCACACACGATTGGCCAATTTTTCGAGCCGGGGAAGCTGCGGTGCAAGGCATCCAGCGCTGCCAGAGTGTGACCGGCCCGCCAGCCGGAGCTGTCGAGGCGGGGAGCTGGCCCCGGGCCATCGCCAGCGAGCAGGACCCAGCCTTCCGCCAGCGCAGTCGCGCGGTAGATGACCATCAGGTCGAACCAGCTCGGATGTTGGTTCTGGCTCGACGAGAAGACGATCAGCACGGGCCACGTTTTTTTTGGATCAAACGCGCGCGGGACGGCCAGCGTGGCCACTGTGTAGGCGGGCACGGCGTTGCCCCCTTCCGCGACATAAGCCTTCTCCAACTCACTCATAGGCACACTCACGCGCACCGTGGCGCCGGGGGTAAGATGCACACCGGCAAAGCTCAAAGTTGCGGGGAACGCGCTCGGTGAAAGCGCGAACCATGCGAGAGCGGAGAAGATCTTCGCCACCCGTGAGCGCAGATTTTTAGACGCGCGCGTCACAGGGCAGGTTACCACAACCCGGTCTCGAAACCGTCGGTTTTTTCTGGGCTTGAACGAAGGCGGCTGCTAAACTCTGAAGTCATGAAGAACATGACGCGTGGGATTGTGTTTTTGCTCATCGCGCTGGCGATGCCAGTCATTTACGGCGGCGAGCCCTCTCAAGGGGTAGCCGGAGTGGACGTGATCGTGAAACAAAGGCCGAGGGACCGTGCGGTCACGGATGCCCGCGGGAACTTTGCCATTGAAGCTCTGGCGGGAGGTTCGTACAGATTGACCTTCCGCGCGAGGAAAGCAGAAGACCTGCACCACAGCACGTCGGGTAAGATCATCGTCGCCAGTTTGTATTCGATCAAGATTGAAGGGACAAAACGGGCGGTGAACAAGAGCGGCCTAACGACCGACGATCTTCTGGCCGGGGTCGATGTCGAGGTCGATCTCGGACCGGGCGCTCGGATCCGCGGACAAGTGGCCGCGGCTGCCTCGAAGAACATGGTTTGGATCGCGCAGGAAACCGGCTCCTATGTTCCGGGGCATTGGGTGGAGGAAGGCTCAGCGGAGGCCAAGGCCGCCCGCCATCACAATACGAACGTTTGGGATGTGAAGGGATTACAGAGATAACAATCTTTCGCTGAACATTTTCCCAACCTCCACCTGTCTCGGAATTATGTGCTCGCCTTCGGAAGGCGGGCCCGTTATTCTCTGAAGTTATGAAGAACATGACGCGCGGTATTCTATTGTTGTCAGTCCTCTTCGCGCTGCCGATCGCTTACGGCGAAGCCCCGAAGGGTGTGGCTGGAGTTATTGTCGTAGTGAAACAAAATCCGTCCAAGAGCACCGTAACCGATGCCCGCGGCAACTTCTCTCTCGACCTGCCCGCCGGCTCGCACACCCTGACGATCCGCCCGCAGAAAGCGAAAGACACAAAGACGACGTCAACGACCAAAGTCACCGTCGCCACCTCGTATTCCATCAAAATCGAAGGAACAAAACGTGCCGTGAACAAAAGTGGCCTGACAAGCGACACGCTTCTGGCCGGAGTCGATGTCCCGGTGGAGGTGGGAGCAGGCGCGAAGGTTCGCGGACAAGTCATGGCGGACGGGCTTAAGAAAATGGTCTGGATAGCCGCTGAGGTCGGGAGCCACATGCCGGGACATTGGGTGGATCCCGACTCAAAGGAAGCGTCCGCCCACAACAGAGTCAGCATCAGCGGCGACGATGTGCGGAACAATCTCCAGAGAGCGCCTGATCCGCACCAGGAGGGGTGGCTCATCCGCGGTAATGGGATGGGTCCCGGCGGCAGGTAGTTGAGGCGCCGGGTTCGCCTGATCGATTATTGACTCAAAGCGGCTCACTCCGTTCTCGAGGATGGAGCGAGCGGGGGATTATTTTTCCGCTTGGCACGTGCACAGGTTGAAGTATTTTTCGGGCACATGAAAAATACGATTCGCAACTGTGCACTGTCCCTCTTTCTTGCAGCCGGCGTCGCCCATGGTGCTATCCCGCCGTTGAATGTGACGGTGTCCGATGCCAGCGGCAAAGCCGCCTTCAAAGGCACAACGAATGCCAAGGGCACGTTCGCAACTGCGAAACTCAAGCCCGGCAATTATGTCGTGCAGTTCAATTCACCGAATGGAGGCATCCAGGGGAATTACGCAATCGTTGTTTCCGCGGGAACGAAGAAGGTGTCGGCGGCGGGCGTTGCCGGAGCGAAATTCGCCAAGGGTGGTGTGGCCTTGAAGGTGGATGTCGGAGCTAATTTGAACATCGCAGGTCAAGTCGCGGCGGAAGCGGCTGGAGCATCAAAGAACGGAAAGAAAATGGTTTGGCTTCCACCAATGGCTGGCAGCCATATGCCCGGGCACTATGTGGAAGAAGATTCCGCCGAATACATGGAAGCGAAGACTGCGGGCCGCCTGAGCAATCAGGACGTGAGCAATATGCAGTCGCGCAGCCAATCTCCGGGGCAGTAGTCGGCTCCGGCGGCTTCGTGCCCGTTCGTTTACGGGCCCAACTTGAAAGATCAGCAACGCTCCGCGCAATGCGTGCCAGCGCGGCCATACCGCCAGCACCCGTGCGGGGGCCAACGATTGCTGATAGGTTAACGGGATGTTTTTTGGTCTCTTCAAGCGGCGCCGTCGTCGAACTTTGCGAGAGCGGCCTGTCCCGCCAGCGTGGAGATCTGGCCTGACTCGCGATTTCCCGCTTTTCCGCCGCCTGCCGCCTGAAGACCAGGCCGAACTCCTGGGGCACATCCAGGTTTTTCTGGCTGAGAAACAGTTCGAAGGTTGCGGTGGTCTCAAGCTGACGGACCAGATTCGCCTGACGATCGCGGCCCAGGCCTGCCTCCTTCTCCTGCATCGTGAGACAGATTACTACCCGCAACTCAGCACCATTCTGGTCTACCCGTCGACTTACGTTGCGCATGGTGAAAGGCATCTGGAGGGACCGATCTGGGAAGAAGGTGGGCAGAGCCTGCTTGGGCACACGCAACGGCGGCTGGGGGTGATCGTCCTGGCCTGGGACGCAGCGAAGTGGGGCGTGACGAATCCCTCAGACGGCCGGAACGTTGTCTTGCACGAATTTGCCCACCAGCTCGACTTTGAGGATTACTCGACCGACGGCACGCCGGCCCTGGCGACGCGGGCCGAGTATCGGGACTGGGCGCGAGTGATGAGCAGGGAGTTCGAAGCGCTCCAAGCGGCGGACGATGCGGGGATTCCCTCCGTGCTCGATCCCTACGGCGCGACGAATCCGGCGGAGTTCTTCGCTGTGGCGACCGAGGCGTTCTTCGAGCGTCCGCTTGTGTTGCGTGCCCGGCATCCGGAGCTCTACGCGGAGCTCGGAAAGTTTTTCCGCCAGGATCCGGCCCATCATTTCGCCGAGCCGGCGACGGTTGTTTGAGACAGGATTCGACCAACTACCGGCGGAGGGGTTCGAACCCACACACTCTTGCGAGTACTGGATTTTGAGTCCAGCGCGTCTGCCAGTTCCGCCACGCCGGCTGGTCGTGCTACCGTTTCGCATCGGATTGGGTGCGCGCAAGTCGAAATTATGAATCGGACAAGATCGCGGGCAGGTAGTGGAGCGCGAGTTCGACGGATCGATCATTGGGTTTGGCGCCTCCGCTTTTTCGAGGCCGGGACATTTCTTGTCGCTGGGGTTTACAGTGGGCGCGGCCATGATTTGAGGTATGTTCGGATCATGAAGAACCTAATCCGCGGCATTGTCCTCTCTCTCTGTTTTGCCATCGCCGGTATGGCTTATGGTGCCGTCCCGCCGTTGAATGTGACTGTATCCGATGCCAGCGGCAAAGTCGCCTTCAGGGGTAAAACGGATGCCCAAGGCACATTCACCACCGAGAAAGTCAAGCCAGGCATTTATGATGTGCAATTCACTTCCCCGAGCGCCATCACGGGGAAGTACTCAATCAAGATTTCCGCGGGAGTGAAGCAGGTATCGGCTGCCGGCATCGCCGGAGAGAAATTCGCCAAGGGAGTGGCCTTAAAGGTGGACGTCCAAAACCTTTTGAACGTCGTTGGTGAAGTCAAGGCGAACTAGCAAAGCGCAGCCGAAGCCAAGACATCGAAGCCCAGGTCTCACCTGAGCAACGACGACTCACTCAAGATGCAGGAGAACGCCTGCAACCCACAGGGGTAATCGACACAGTCTCGCCCTACCCAAACTTGGACAGCGCGAATTGAATTGAAATAATTGCAAGTCCGCGTGCTAGGCTCGCTTCAAGATGATGCGAACATTCTGGTTAGCGCTGACTTTCTGTCTGGTTACGACAACTTTTGCCGAGGAGCGCGCCGTCCAGCTTCTCCTGCCTTCGCGCCAGCTCGAACCGACGAGCACCTTCGAGCTGCGCTTCGCCACCGAGATGGTGCCGCCGGATCAACTGGGGAAACCAGTGCAGGTCCCGCCGCTCGTTTTCTCGCCACCGATGGAAGGACAATTCGTCTGGCTCAGCTCTCGGAGCGGCACCTTCGCGCCCAAGGGACTGCTCCCGCTCGGCACAAAGTATCAAATTTCTCTGCGTCCCGGACTGAAGGATGCAGCCGGCCGGCCTGTGACGGCCACGCTAAAGGAAACCGCGGCAACTCCTCCGATGCGGGTCAAGGGAGTATCGGCGCTCACGAGCGGGCCGGAGGACGATGCCTCGGCGATGCCGCGTTATCTGATCCTCTTCAATGCCAACGTGAAGGCGGCCGCGTGTGCCAAATTTTTCCGGTTCACCAATGCGTCGGGCGCAAAGATCGAAGCCCGAGTCGGCCAGGCGGGGGACGCGGAGAATCGCGTTCGATCTTTCGAACCATACCAGAGCGACGATCGCTCGCTCTCCATCTGGGGTGAGCCACCCCCGGCCCCGACCCCTTCCGAAACAACCGATTCCGGCGAGGAGGGCGAAGTGAACGACAAGCCGGCGCAATCCCGGCAAAATATTCTCGTCGTCACTCCGGCCAGGCCGCTTCCTCCCGGGGCGGATTGGAAGCTGGTCATCGAGGCGGGCATGCCCGCGGCGGAGTGGAAAGTGGCCCTGCCCACGCGCAAAGAGATCGTCGTCGGCACCGTGAAACCGTTTGTGGTCGGCAACGTCGCGGCGGAGAGCAATCGGATCGCGGGCCGTCGCGTCATCGTCGATTTTTCCAAGAGGCTGGCTGACGAGATCACGCCGGAAACGATTTCGCGCTGGATTTCGATCACGCCCGCGACCAAAGACCTCAAGGCGGCAGTCGAAGACAAGACGGTCACCTTCACTGGCAAGTTCGCGCTCGGCGTGAAATACAAAGTCGCGTTCAAGGCAGGGCTTCTCGCGCGGGAGCCGTTCAAGCTCGAGCGAGCGCAGACGAATGAGGTGGTCTTCAAGGAAATTGCGTCGCGGCTTATCTTCGAGGATTTCGCCACGCACCAACAGCTGGCGGGGACGCGCCGCTTCCGTTTGCTGGCGGTAAACGTGCGCCGCATTCGCGTGACGGCGCGGCTCTTCACGGGCGACACGACGCCTGTCGCGGTGAAAGCGTACGATCACTACGACGAGCAATCCCAGGATTTGCCACCGGACGAAGTTTACAGCCGGGTCGACGTCGAAAAGTTGCCGGGAAAACTCATCTGGGAACACGAACTCACGGCGAGCGGGGGCGTGGATCAGCCGCAAACGCTCCCGTTGAACTGGGACGAAATTCTAGGCGAACACAAAACCGGCGCGGTCTTGCTCACCGCGGAATCGATCGATCCGGTGACCGCGGATCACAAACGCGTTGGCACGCAGGCCGTGGTGCAACTCACCGATCTGGGCGCCGTTTGGAAACGCGATCGAACCAGCCTGTTCGTCCATGTTTTTTCGCTCAGCAAAGGCCAGGGGCTGGCGGGCGTGAAGCTGCGGCTGCTCGGCCCTGAAGCCAAGCAGGTCGAAAAGGGCGAGGCCACGACGGACAAGGACGGCAACGCGAAGCTGCCGGCGGAAAATGAGTCGCGCTGGCTGTTCGTCGAGCGCGAAGGCGATCAGCATCTCATCGCGATTCACAACGGCGATACGATGGTGCCGCTCTATCGCCTCGGTGTGACCGAGGATGGGGAAGAGGAGGTCGAAGTGAAGTCGATTTTTCTCTTTACGGAACGCGGCGTTTACAAGCCGGGCGATGTTGTTCACCTCAAGGGCTTCGCCCGCAATTTGGACGCCGCATCATCGACTGTTCCGGCGGGCAAGAATCTCAAGGTCAAGATGACGGACGCAAAGGACCGGGAAATTTTCACCAAGGAGATAACGCTTTCCGATTTCGGGTCTTTCGCGGAGGAGATCAAGCTTCCGGGAGAAACGCTCGGAAGATATCGCATCGTCGTCTCGGGTGAAGAAGGCGAGCGGCTCAGCGGTAACTGCACTTTTCAGGTTCAGCAGTACCGGCCGAACGCGTTCGAGATTTCCATTCCACCGCCGCCGAGCACAACGGGGCCGGCGCAGATCGACCTCCCGATCACGGCGAAATACTTCATGGGCCAGCCGCTCGTGAAAGCGAAGCTCACCTGGTCGCTCGTCGCGCGGGATATTTCCTTCAAGCCGGCAGGCCTCGACGATTTCGCCTTTTGTAACGGGACCGACGATTTTCGATTGAATCGCGCGCTCGATCGGATCTCGCAGTTCAACGCCCAGGGGGAAGCAGATCTCGACGCGACGGGCGTCGCGAAAATCGCCACACCGTTGCCGCTCAATTCCAATGCGCCGCAGCCCCGGGCGACCAAACTCCTTTGCGAAGTGACCGATCTCAGCCAGCAAACCGTCTCCGAATCCCGCGCGTTTGTGCAAAACAGTTCCGACTTCTATTTCGGTCTGCGCCGCTTCGATGCGGTCTTTAAAGAGGGCGCGCCGGTGCCGATCGATCTCATCGCCGTCGGACTCGATGGCAAACCTTTGACCGCGCCGGTCAAGTCCACTCTCCGTCTCAAACGTTTTACCTGGCAGACAAACCGCCTCGCGGCTGCCGGCGACCTCGCCGAGTTCGACAGCAAAGTGCAGATGGAAGTCGTCTGGGAGCGCGAACTCTCGACCACGCCGGGGGCGGGGACCGATCGAAAACCAATCGTCGCCTCGCTGCCCGATGTCGTGGCCGGAAAACCGGGAGAGTACCTGCTCGAGGTCAGCGGCAAGGACGCCAAAGGCCACGACGTTCTGACTTCGACGACCTTCGCGGTCGCCGGTCCGGGCGAAACGGTTTGGAATTATCGCAATCCCTACGCGATTGACCTGGTCACAGACAAGGAGAGCTACGAGCCGGGGCAGACCGCAACGGTTTTGGTCAAAACGCCCATCGCCGGCGACGCGCTGGTGACCGTCGAACGCGATCGAGTTCTGCGATCGTTTGTCACGCGCCTTAGCGGCAACGCCCCTTCCATCCAGGTACCGGTCGCGGAAACGGACGCACCGAATGTTTTCGTCTCGGTCATGCTTTTGCGCGGCGCGGATAACAGCCCGCGAAAAATCAAAACGCCCGAATACCGGATCGGCTACTGCGAACTGCGAGTGGCGCGGCCGGGTGACAAGCTCACGGTGCAGGTAAAGCCATTGAGCGCGGTCTCAAAGCCCGGCGACAAGGTGGAGCTCGACGCGAGCGTGCGCGATGCCAAAGGGAAGCCCGCCGCCGATGCCGAGGTGGTTCTCTATGCCGTCGATGAGGGCGTGCTTTCCCTCACCGATTACAAGACGCCGGATCCGTTCGCCTTTTTCAATCTGCGGCGCGCCCTCGAAGTGCAAACGAACCTCACGCTCCCGACGCTCTTAAAGGAGGATGCCGAGGAATCGGACTTCGCGAACAAGGGATATCTGATCGGTGACGGCAAAGGCGGTCCTCCCTTGCTCAACGGCCTGCGAAAAAATTTCCTCGCCTGCGCCTTTTGGAATGCCACTCTGCGCACCGACGCGCAGGGACACGTCCACGCGGATTTCGTCGCACCCGACAGCCTGACGCGTTATCGCGTGATCGCGGTCGCCGCCACGAAACAAGATCAATTCGGGGCCGGTGAATCGCTCTTCGAAATCAACAAGCCGGTCATGCTGGAGGCATCGTTGCCGCACTTCGCCAACCTCGGAGACAAGCTTGTTTTGCGCGGCGTCTTGCATAACAGCACCGATCTCGCGGGGGAGGCGGATGTGGAGCTGCAACTCGATGCGACCGCGAAAGCGAGCGAACTCAAGCGGCACGTCACGCTGCCCGCCCACGGATCGGTGCCGATCGATTTCCCGGCGGAGATCGTGGCGACCGGGAAAGCGCAATGGCGCTGGAGCGTCCATTTCGTTTCGACCGATAAGAAAACCGAACATAACGACGCGCTGCAATCGGAGGTCAACGTGGGCTACCCCGCGCCGCTGGTGCGGGAGGTGGAGACCAAACGGATTGAAAGCAACGAAGCGGAACTGAAACGCATTTCCGATCCGCAGATTATTGAGGGGAGCGGCCAGGCGACCGTGGATGTCGCCAACACGCGCGTGATTGAGCTCCGCGAATCGCTTCGGTATTTGCTCCACTATCCCTATGGCTGCGTCGAGCAGACGACGTCGAGCCTTCTGCCCTGGCTGATGGTGCGTGATCTGCGCGCGACTTTGCCTGAGCTGGCAAAAACTGACGCGGAGATCGCTGCGGCGGTGGACCGCGGGATCAATCTCCTCATGTCCATGCAGACGGGCGACGGCGGACTCAGCTTTTGGCCGGGTGGTCGCGAATCGACGTTCTGGGGCAGCGCCTATGGAGGGCTGGCGTTGGCCGTGGCGCAGAAGCAAAAATTTTCCGTCCCGGAGACGGAGACAAAAAGGTTGCTTGGTTATTTGAGCGGGCAACTTCGCGGACTGGCGAAGGACGCCACCGGCTACGGACTCTCCGCGCAATGTCTTGCGGTCTATACTCTGGCGGTGGCGGGCAAAGCGGAGCCGGCCTATCACGATCTGCTTTTTCAAAGACGCGCGAGCCTGAGCGCGGAAGATCGCGCGTTGGTGGCACTCGCGGTCATCGAGAGCAAGGGCCCGAAAGCGATGATTGATGAATTGCTCCGTCCGCCGGCGGCGAACGAAGCGTACGTCGATCAATATTTTGGGTCGGTCGTGCGCGAAAATGCCCTGCACTTGCTCGCCTGGACGCTGCACGAACCGCGCTCGCCGCGGGTGGACGAGCTGGCGGTCGAACTTTTCCGGCGCCGGAGCAACGGCCATTGGAGCACCACGCAGGCGAACGCGTGGTCGTTGCTGTCGCTCTCCTCGTACCTGCGTCAGGTTGAAACGGGCGATAAGAACGCGACGGGCCAGATCGTGTGGGACAAGGCGACCGCGCCTTTCTCCGTCAGCAAGGACAAGCCGCTCGTGACCGCGACGTTTCCAATCGTGAACAAGACGGCCGCGGAACCGATTCGCCTGAAGAAGAGCGGCGGACAGATTTTCTCCGAGGTCACGGTCGAGGCGAGACCGAAGCTGATTGAGCGGCCGCGGCAGGATCGTGGCTATGCGATCACGAGAAAATATTCGAAGCTCGGGGACGACGGCAAACTGTCGCCCGCGGAAAACCTGAGCGTGGGCGATCGCGTCCTGGTGACGCTCGACATCGACGTGCGCCGGCGCGCGACTTACATCGCGGTGGAAGATCCTTTGCCGGGCGTATTCGAAGCGATTAATCCCGCCTTCAAGTCGCAGGAGGTTGTCGCGGGCGAGGCGCTCGGGACCGAATGGGTGAGCGATTATCGCGAATTGCGGGAGGATCGCGCCGTGTTTTTTGTGGACCTGCTTTATCCCGGGCGTTACACGCTGCGCTATCTGGCGCGCGTGATCTCCGCCGGCGACGCCACCGCCGCCTCGGCCAAGATCGAGGAGATGTACCATCCGGAACGGTTTGGAACCACGGAGAGCGTCCGCGTCACAACAAAATCGTTACCATGAGACCAGGCGGCTGGCCGGTTCGACGCAGCGCGATTCTCGCCGCGAAATTCTTGTGTATCGCGTTGCTTTGCCTCGTCGCGGAGCAGCTCAGCCTTCGTTTTGTGCCGCTCCCGCCCGCACTGCTCCGTCCGCCGGTGCAAAGCATCGCGTTGCTCGATCGAAATGGAATTCCGTTGCGGGAAGCGCGGGTCGCGGAGCGCTTCAGTCACGAGCTGGCGCTCGATGAAGTGCCTCGCCACGTGATCGATGCGGTGCTCGCCGCCGAGGATAAACGCTTCTTCCGCCATCATGGAATCGATTGGTTGGCCAGCCTGCGTGCCGTTGTCACCGGGCTGGGCCACGGCCGGATTACCTCGGGAGCATCCACCATAACCCAGCAGCTGGTAAAAATTTCCGAGCGCAGGCCGCGCACGTTCCGAGCTAAACTGATCGAGGCCGCGACCGCTCTTCGTCTCGAACAACTCTGGTCGAAGGACAAAATTCTCGCCGCTTATCTTAATCGGCTCGACTTCGGGAATCTGAATATCGGACTCGCCGCCGCGGCTGATTATTATTTCGACAAACCGGTGGCGGATTTGAGCGACGCGGAGGCGGCGTTCCTGGCCGGCCTGCCGAAAAATCCGCGCAAATTGAATCCACACGTGGCTCTCGAAGCGGCGCGACGGCGGCAGGCGACGGTCTTGCGCCGCATGCAGACGAATGGCTGGCTGGACGCGTCGCGGTTCGAGCGCGCGCAAGGCGAGTCTCTTGCTCTCCGTCCGCCGGCCCGCCGTTTCCGGGCGCCGCATTTCGTGGAGCTGGTTTTGCAGCAGGCCCACGAAAGCGAGCGCGCCGAGTTGAAAACCACGCTCGATTTTCGTCTCAACGAGCAAGTTGAAAAAATCCTGCGCGATCGTCTCGCTCAGCTGCGCGAGCAGAATGTGCGGAATGGCGCCGTCGTGGTGATCGACAACGCGAGCGGTGACGTCATCGCGCTCGTTGGCTCGGAAAATTATTTCGCGCCCGGGGCGGGGCAGGTGAACGGCGCCTGGGCGCAGCGCTCCGCCGGCTCGACGCTGAAGCCGTTCACTTATCTGCTCGCGCTCGAGCGCGGCGCAACTCCGGCCAGCATGGTGGCGGACGTGCGGACGAGCTTTCCTTCAGCCGATGGATTTTACCGGCCGGAAAATTACAATCGCCGTTGCTATGGTCCCGTCCGCTACCGGACGGCGCTGGCCAGTTCGCTGAATATTCCGGCGGTGAAAGTCCTGCTCGCGGCGGGAGGACCGGAGGCGTTATACCAGCGCCTGCAGCTTTGCGGCCTAACGACCCTGAACAGAACCGCGGACGTTTACGGCCTGGGTCTGACGCTGGGAAATTGCGAAGGACGTCTGCTTGAGATTACCAACGCCTACGCGAGCCTGGCGCGGCTGGGTGAATACCGGCCCTGGCGCGTCCTCACCACCAGCCCGACGGCCGCTCGGCGCTACACGCGACCGGAACTGGCCTGGCAGATCGCGGATATCATGAGCGATAATTCCGCCCGCACCCTGGCCTTCGGCATGAACTCGGCCTTGCGTTTCGATTACCCAGTCGCCTGCAAAACTGGAACGAGCACCGACTTTCGTGACAACTGGACGATCGGTTTCACGCCCGAGTTTTCGGTTGGTGTCTGGGTGGGAAATTTCGATGGCTCGCCCATGCGCGAAGTCTCCGGCGTAACCGGCGCGGGACCGATTCTTCATGCGGTCTTCGATTACCTGCACACGAATCGCGGCACGAGCTGGTATCAGACACCGGCGGAGATTGTGGAGCGCACCATCCATCCGCTCACCGGCAAATTGCTCGCCGATTCCGATCCGCGCGGCGTCCGTGAGAAATTTCTCCCCGATCGGCTGCCGGCCGTGGAGACGCCGGCCGATTATGATGCGGCGGGCACTGTCCAACTCGGACCGGAATACGCGGATTGGTTTCGGAGCGCTGAAAACGGTTTGCGCGACCGCACCGTTCTCGCTTCGGCAGGTGGCGAATTGCACATCACGTCGCCTCTGCCGGGAAGCGTGTATGTGGTCGATCCCGACGTGCCTTCGACGCGCCGCATTCCATTGGCGGTAAATGGGGGAACGAGGATCAAATGGGAGAGTGAATCGCTCGCGTGCCAGTCCGAGCCGGGCCTGGATTTTGCGCTGGCGGCGGAGGGCGAGCACCGAATTGTTGTGACGGATCTGGTCAGCGGCCGGCGGGCAGAGACCTGGATTCGGATTCGATCGTTGTAAAGAGTCAGTCAGACGCTTCCTGCCAGCAGGGTCTCGTTTAGGCAGCTTGCGTGTTTCGGCCGCGCTGTGGTAATGGTTTGTCGTGTTTGTCCCCCGGATTTCCTCAGCGTTTCACCGAATAGGCGGCTGAATAGCGCCTTTTTTCCCGTCATTCTGACGTCCAATTCTCGTTAGATGAACCGGCCCGCCCCCTTGCTAGCGATCGTCTTCTTGCTCGCCGCTTGCAGCACATTGCCGACGGAGCGTCAATTAGTCGGAACTTGGTCGGATCACCTCAAGGAGACCTTCATTAGGGGCGAGTCCGGAGTCGAGCACTCGTACTCGAAGCGGATGGTAGACCTCTCTCTCACCGCAGATCACCGGTTGGTCTTTTGGTTGCGAGGGGAACGAACCCCTGACTCAATCGGGCGCTGGCGTCTTGATGGCCAGTCTCTGTGGATCGAGTTTACTCGCCGCAACGAGCATCACAGGATCACCCATTCATACCGCAACAAGATTACCAAGATTTCCCCTTACGAACTCCTTTATGTACAGTCCTCAGATGACCCCGCGGAAGATGGAATCAAGGTTCATCTAACCAGGCGATCCAGCGAACCGCGCCCCGCTCCGGTGTCCACCTCTAGATGACTTCCACGATTCAAACGCGGCCACGCACGCCCTCGGGCGCGGTCGCTAATCTTGTGTCTCGGTAGATCTCATGCCGCCATCGGACATGATCGCTGATAGCGATCGCCAGAGGATCGTGGAGGTCGCACGAGGTATTCTCGATGGCAGCACCGGCATCATTGCCGGGGCGCGCCAGCTTCGGGCGTTTTGCGGCGGTCATGGTCGTATCGACGAGTTTGATCCTGATTTCCTCACGTTCATTGGGATCGATAGCGAGACAGATGACTTACCGGTTGGTGAGAGCCGTCGTCATTGGGCCGCCGGGGCGCTCGCAAAGAAGGATGTTGAGATCGCGCGGTGTGAAGCGTTGTACCGCGCCGCCGCATGCGAAGGAGCGGCACGTCTTGTGGCACGTTTCACCAATGAGGCCTAACCATGCGATTTAGCGAACGGCGGACCGCTGCATGACAAGTTTGTAGGAAAAATTAAGAATGGAGCCTGACCGGGAGCGGCAGTTTGCCACCGCGGTTTACCGTGGTGGGCGATTTCAAATCGCCCGCCCTTGTCTGGGATTCGCAAACTAAAAGCCGCTGATTGGATCGAGCACCTGCAAGCTGCGGGGCGGTCCGAAGATTTCGCGCAGAATGATGGCGTTCCGCAGATTCTGATTCGACCGGAGCATGGAAGCGAGCCCTTGTTGCTCCGCAACGACGGTGCGGCGCGCCGGGGTCGAATCGCCGAGTGCTGGCGCACTGAGGTCGCGCACCTCGAAGCTGCCTTCCTGCACGGGCGCGGGTGTGAAGACTCGCTGGATCGGAATCGGTGGAGGCTCCGGTATCGCCGGAGGCGTTATCGTGGGAAGAGGTGGTGGGGTGGTCGTGAGTGGAGGCAGCGTGGGAAACAGGCGCGGTCTTATTTCCCGTTTGGGAGCGATCTTCGGCGGCGGCCTTGATCCGGCCGGTTGCCCGAGTGCTTCCAGAAAACGGCGAATGCGCTCCTCCTCCGTTTGCGTTTCGCCACCCCGAGGAATCGGTTCGTCCGGAACAATGGGTCTTTCCGGATCGGGCTTGCCCGCCTCAGACCGTTGCGAAAGCCAGCGCAGTAACGCTGCTGCCACGACGATGATGAGAATGATCGGATGGTCGAACATGGTGACGGGTTGAAGCGTTGAAGCGTCACGCTTGTAACGCTGTAACTCTTTAACGCACTACGTCGCCCCCTCCGTGCGCGGTTTGTCGCCCCCGGCGATTGATTCGCGCATCGACGTATCGGCCTGCACATTTTTCATCCGCACGTAATCCATGATGCCGAGATTGCCGGAGCGGAACGCATCGGCCATGGCTTGCGGCACGAGCGCCTCGGCTTCGACGACTTTTGCCCGCATCTCCTGGGTGCGGGCGCGCATTTCCTGTTCGACGGCGACGGCGGCCGCGCGCCGCACTTCGGCCTTGGCCTGGGCCACACGCTTATCGGCCTCGGCCTGCTCGGTCTGGAGTTTCGCGCCGATGTTTTCTCCGACATCCACGTCGGCGATATCGATCGACAGAATTTCGAAGGCTGTCCCACTGTCGAGACCTTTCGCCAGGACGGTTTTCGAAATTCGGTCCGGGTTTTCCAGCACATCCTTGTACGAAGCAGCCGTGCCGATGGAGCTGACGATTCCTTCGCCGACGCGCGCAATGATCGTTTCTTCCGTGGCGCCGCCGACAAACCGGTCGAGGTGCGAGCGGACCGTCACCCGCGCCTTGACCTTCACGCCGATACCGTCCTGCGCCACACCGTCGATGGTGGTGCGTCCCATGTTTGCGCTGGGCGCGTCGATGACTTTCGGATTGATGCTCGTGCGGACGGCCTCGAGAACCGTCTTGCCGGTCCCTTTCGTCGCCAGATCGATCGCGCAGGCCCGGTTGAAATCGAGTGAGATGCCGGCTTTGTCCGCGGCGATGAGAGCAAGAATGACGTGCCCCACGTCGCCACCCGCGAGGTAGTGGGCTTCGAGCGGGTCGCTCGGAATATCGATCCCGGCTTTGACGGCCGTGATGCGGTTATCGACGATCAAACCGACGGGGACCTTGCGGAGACTCATTCCAAACATTTTGAACAGCCCGACCGGAGCGTTCGCGAGGCGGGCGCGCAGCCAAAAATTGAAGAACCGGAAAACAACAATACAAACGATGAACGCAAAGAGCGCGACCACACCGACGACTACAAAGGGTATCGAATCCATGGTGGGACGTTAGCGGATTCGGCAGGGAGCGGAAGTGGAATCCGATGGACGACCGCTGGCGGCGGCGCGGCCGCGTTTTATTTAGCGGCGTGCGACGGGGCGGACGATCCGCCAGTCAATTCCAGATAGAGGGGCGTGAGGGGCGGAATCTCCGAAATGGAAATTCCGGCGCAGCGCGCTTCCAAAATGGTGCTCCGTATTTCTGGCGCGGGTGGCGACCCCAGTCGATCGCTGAGCTCGATCGTTCCGTCGGCGAACTCATTCCAATCGAGAAAATGCAGGGCGGTTTCCGGCAAGCGCACGCGCACTTTTTGCAGCGGAATTGTGGGATGGAGATTTGCGAGAACGAGAAATCGTTGTTGCGCCAGTCGATCATAGCGAAGGAACGCGTAGAGCCAGTGGCCGCTGGCTGGCTCGTCAGGCAGAAGTCCGAAGCCGGGGTTGTCGCGGTTCGAGAAATTGAGCGGGAAGAATTCGCCATCGGCAAAGGCAGGTTCACCCACGAGGTTCACCAGACGGCCGTAAAAATCTCGCAACGCCTTTTGTTGAGGCGACAGGCGGCCGCCGTCATAGCGATGGCCGTTCACCCACTTCGCCAGTTCGGGCATGGACCAATAATCGAAAATACTCGTACGCGCGTCGTCGCCCCCGAAACCTTCGGCACCCAAGGCCGGTTCGCCCACTTCCTGGCCGTTGTAGAGCATGATCGCGCCGCGCGACATTCCATAAAGAATCGCGGAGACCGGCCGGCCTACGTCCATGCCCACGCCTCCCCATTCCGAGCGCGCCGCCAATCGGACTTCATCGTGATTTTCCGCGTAGCGAACCGAATTTTGGCAGATGAAAGCGTCGCAAATTTCGCGGTCGATGTCGTTCGCCCAACCGGCGCCGTCGTAAATCCTTTTCAGCGCGCGATAGACTGGCGCGTCGTAAACAGCGTCGAAACCGGCATTCAACAAATCGAAGAGGACGTTTCCGTGGCCCCAGTTGAGGCCCGCAATCACAGGATCACTTCCCGGCACTTTGGCCGGGTCGTCATCGTACGCTTCACCCATGAAGTAAACCTCCGGCTGTCGCCCGCGGGCCTGCGCGATCGCCCACGACCAGAATTCCGGGGGCACCATGTGCGACATGTCGCAGCGAAATCCATCGACACCCAGTGATTGCCAGTGCGCGATGACCTGATCCATCTTTTGCCACGTATCCGGGATCGCTTTCTCCGGCGCCCAGGCATTTGGATATTCCCGGATCGATTTTGCGGGGTCGGTGAAATCGAAGCCGTAGTTCAATTTCACCGTCTCGTACCAATCGTTCAGGTGTGGCGTCCAGCTCACGACATTATTGCCGGTGACGCGCCCGAAAGTTTTTTCTCCGTCGAAAAGACCGTCGCATTTCTGGAGCTTTCCGCGGTCAGCGACCGCGGCTACAGCCTGGCAGGTCGCGCTCAGCGCAATCCCGGCTTTCCAGGTCGGCAACCGGAGCGGAGGACCGTTCCCGTCCGGAGTCAGGTAGAAAAAATTGTTATGCGGATGGAAGAATTTGGTCACGTCATCTCCGGCGCCGCCGCCACCTCGGCTCCCGAAATTGGAATCCGGTTTGATACAGGAATCGGAACTTCGTGCCACGTGATTCGCGACCAGGTCGATGATGGCACGGAGACCATGCGCGTGCAGGCGCTGGATCAATTGCTCAAATTCCTTCAGGCGATTGGCCGGTTCTTGCGCGTAGTCCGGGCAGACATCGAAGTAATCCTTGATGGCGTAGGGGCTGCCGGCCAGCCCCTTTAGAAGATCGGTGTCGTCGGCTGGTTGGCCGAACTCTGAATAATCGGTGGCCGTCGCCTGCTGGAGAACGCCCGTCAGCCAGACGTGGGTGAACCCCATTTTTCCGATTGCGCTCAGCGCGGCGTCGTTGATTTCGGCAAATCGGCCGGCCCCATTTTCGGCCAGGGTGCCATTTTGTTTGCGCGTCTCGTTCGTGTTGCCGAAAAGCCTGACGAACAGTTGGTAGATGCGAACCCTGGCCTTGTCCGAGCCCGGGCGGCCATGCACTTTGACCAGCGGTTCGGATTTTGAAGACCCTTGTCCGCTCTCAATTAGATCGAGCTCGTGGTAGTGCGGAATGTATTTGTCGCCGACGCCGCTTGCGACAGAGCGGTCGGAGCATCCCCAAAACCAACCCCATCCGCTATTGGCACCTGGATCTTTCGCATAGATGGCGAAGTCGATGTTTCGGGCGGGACCTAACAAGGTCCGCGGAATGCGAATGAGAAACTCGCCGTTCTCCTCGGTCGCTTCGAAATCGCGTGTCTGTTCGCGCTCGCTCCATTGCCAGCGTTCCCACCGGCGGAGGAAGCAGACGATCTGTCCGGCTCTTATTTCAGCCGACAAGAGAAGATCGCATTTGAACGGCAGAAAGACGGTGGACCCTTCGAGATGCTGAGCAAAGGGCAGAACGGCCGCGCCGATCTGGCGCCGCGTTCCGAGCGCAACATGGATTGTGAGCGGATTCTCCCACGGCGCGGGGGGACGGTACCGGAGAACAAGTGCGCGCGCAGATACGACCGCCGTGATTGAGACATTGTCCGAACCAGAAATCGTCTGTTCCCGCTCGGTTGTTTCCGGCATTCCTTATTGGACAAAAAGTGCCGAGGTCAGGCGAGAGCAAACAATGGCGGGGTTGAAAGTGTGTTCGACAGTTGGGGGAAAGCCATTCAAGGTCGGCTTTTCCGTCGGTTTGAAATCAACCCCAAAGGAGTCGGCCCCATGAAACCTCTGTTCACCTTCGCTGGAATTTTCGCTGCGAGTTTGCTCGCGGATCACTTGGTGGCCCAAACCGGAACCGGATTACCGCCCCTTCCGCAGATCCCGCCATCACTACCGCTCCAGAACCAGCCGAATGCCACGAAATTTCGGTTTATCGCGGCCGGGGATAACCGGCCTTCAGATAAGGGATTTTCGCAGCCTTCGACGCCGGGCCAGATTTTCAAGGACGCTCAAAAGAAGTTCAAACCGGCGTTTTTCCTCTGGTGCGGAGATACGATCTACGGCCACACGAGCGAGGAAGGGACCCTCGATGCTCAGTACCAGGATTTTTTTAGCATCGTTCCGGCAACGATCACGGTCTTCAACGCCCCGGGGAACCATGAAATGGACACGGTGGAATGGGTTGGAAACGAATATGTCGAAACGCCCAACGCGGCACTCCAGACGGCTTACCTGAAGAACATGAAGTTTCCTGCCAACGCTCCGACCTACGGAGCTTTCGATTACGGCAACTCCCGCTTCATCGCCGTGGATACGGAAGAGGTGGCGGGCGCGGACTCTGTCCGGTCCCCGGGGAAGGTCGTCGGCAAGGCTGGCAAGACCACCACTCTTGACCCCGGGTGCGTCAGCAAGGCTCAGATGGATCTGCTGGCGCAAGACCTCGAGGCCAACAAGGCCAAAGCGCACATTTTTGTTTTCATGCATCACCCGATCATGCCGGCCAGGAGCGTGTCCGGTTTGAACCAGGCGGACGCCACGGCCTTGGACACTCTGTTCAAGAAATATCCGAATGTTTCCTACGTGATCGCCGCGCATGAGCATCTGTATTTCAATGCGACGGGCACGACGCTGAAGCCGGCCGACCGGCAGGATCCTTCGACCGGTGGGCCATCTTACCTCGTGAGCGGCGGCGCCGGCGCTCCGCTCGAACCTTGCCCCCACAGCGCGGGCGCCAATTGCAAATCCTTCAATCATTACCTGGCCTTCGAAGTGGATGGGGACACCGTCAAAGTTCAGGTCGTTCCGGTTCCGGCCACGAGCGGAAAAAAAGCTCAGAGGAAGTAGGGAACTCCTCGGGACCTATGCTTCCTTAGTGGTGCTCGGGGGGGGACTTGAACCCCCATGCCTTGCGGCATACGCCCCTCAAACGTACGTGTCTGCCATTTCACCACCCGAGCGTGCGTGGCCCAAACTTAATCAGGAACGCAGGAAAGCAAGACGGGCCGGCCCGAAAAATAATGTGAAGCCGGGAAGGCTGGCTGATTATTCCCCGTCAATCGGCGTAATCTGGTGATTGCTCCCTGACGCCGATTGGATCAACCTTGAGTCGAACGGGTAAACGTGACAGAAGATCACCTGACATGAAAAAAATCGTCTTCCTTTTTCTTCTTTCCGCGATCGCACTGGGCGGTTGCAGCTCGGCTGAATCCAAGAAAAAAAAGCAGGAGGCTGCTCTAAAAAAACGCGCCAAGGCGGAGCTGCGCGATGAAAACTCGGACGTTGATTTTCAGGCGTTCCTCGGGCGGCTGAAAAAAGCTGTGTCGGCGCACGATGCCAACACCCTCGCTTCGATGATGACGGAAGATTTCGGTTACAGCCTCAATCCGGAAAAGTCCGGAGACGGAGTCTTCAAGTATTGGGATGAAAATGGGCTTTGGACGGAATTGGACGCGATCCTGACGGAGCGTTTCGCGAAGAAAGGCGATTTCTGGGTCGCCCCGCCGCAGTTCGCCGATGAGGCGCTCCACTACGACGGCTACCGGGTCGGCATCCGGCGCGTCAGCGGGAGCTGGAAGTTCGTCTATTTCGTCAACGGGTAGTTGGGAAAATCGGATTGCGGAAGGAAAGATGTGACGGACACCGTTTCCTCGGAGGGGGCTTTTCTCGGTTTGCCCCATCGGCCGCCGTTTGTTTTCGTCCGGGAATTGGTTAGGTGCGACCCGGGTATCTCGGCGGAAGCGGTCACATCGTTTGCCGCGGATGATCCCATTTTCACCGGTCATTTCCCGGATAATCCGCTGGTTCCCGGCGTCATCCTGACCGAAGCGCTCGCGCAAACGGCCGGCATCGCGGCGGCTTCGGGTTATCCCGAAGGGGGCAAACCGCTGTTTCTTCTTTCGGCGATCCGGAGCATGAAATTTTTTCAGGCCGTGCGCCCAGGAGAACAGATCGAGCTTCGCGCCGAAAGATTGGCGCAGGTGGACGACTTGGTGCAATTTAGAGTCGATGCCAGCGTAAAAGGCGTGCGTGTTGCGGAAGGCCAGCTCGTCTTGAGCGTGGCGGCGAACTCCGCGGGCGCGCCGGAATAACATCGAACCTCTCAAAAGCGTGCCAAGCACCGAGCGAACATTTCAACCGCGGTTCGCCATTATCATTCCCGCGTGCAATGAAGAGGAGTGTATCGGCCGCGTCCTGGATGAGTTGGCGAGCACGATCGATCCGGAAACATTCGTGCTGGTGGTTGGAGTCAACGGATCAAACGACCGGACGGTGGAAATGGCGCGGGGGCGCGGAGCCCTGGTCGCCGAAACCAAAGCGCGCGGATACGGTCACGGCTGTCAAAGCGCCATCGATTTGGTGGCGGCCACCTGGCCGTCCGTGCGCGCTTACATTTTTTTCGCAGGGGATGGTGCGAGCGACCCGCGGGATGTGCGCAAACTCGTCGCCGCGTTTGAGCAGGGGTATGCGTTCGTGCTCGGCGCGCGCACCGGGCAACTGAGCAACTGGCGAGTCATGAGGTTTTCGCACGTCATCGCAAACTTCACGCTGGCACTTTGGTGCGGGCTGCTCGCCGGACGATGGTTCAAGGATCTGGCGCCGCTGCGCCTGATCGACCGGGATCTATTCGAGACCATCGCTCCGCGCGAAAAGACATTTGGCTGGACGATCGAGCCTCAGGTTGCGGCGGTGAGATTGGGGGCGGCAATTTGCGAAGTGCCCGCGAACGAGCGACCACGCCTGGCGGGAGCTCAAAAAGTTTCGGGTGTAACCTGGTGGCGGACTTTTTCGATTGGCTGTCGCATTTTGGCCGCAGGCTTTCGGGCGCGGGTGCGCTTTCGCGGGAGCGCGAGGGTTGAACTTCGACGTTCGGAGAGAGAATTCGTCGCCGATCCGCAGCGTGGATTGTGACGCGCGAGCGCGCCGGTCATTGCTCGATCCTGGCTCAACCAGGGGACGCGCTTCCGATTACTGACTCTGCGGCGAGCCAGCCGGCGTGCTCGGTGGCGGAGCGGCTGGCGGTGGAGCGGGTGGTGGCGGGGTCGGGGTCGGCGCGGCCTCTTTTGGAGACTCGAGATCATAAATGGAGCCCCAGGCCCCGGTCGCAACCAGTTTTGATTCCTGTTCCCAAGGGCGCTTGCTCTGCGCGTAATTTTTTATTTCCTCGCGGCCCCAGAACAAATATTGCGTCTGGAAATTTTTCGCGATTTCCTTCCAGCCGGGCGCTCCGTTCATCAGCGTGGTAAGCTTATTGTTGTCGTCGCCATAATTGAAACCCTGGGTCCAAACATGGCCGGGATATCCCAGGATGACTTTGCGCCCCTGGAGGAGCAGGGGATGATTGAAGGTGGGATACGCCGCATAGCGGGCGTTGGGTGGCAGCTTGCTCACCGCCATACCCACCGCGTCCAGCTCCGTGCGGTCCGCGAGACCGAAGCCTGATTGGCCCGCGGCCAGGCCGCCAAAGAGGGTCACAAAACCCGAGGTGAAAAGTGCCAGGCACACGACCGCCCGGACCGGAAATGCCCAGTGCGAAACGATCTCGCTCCAGACAAACGGAGCGACAATCAAGTAAGCCCAGATGATCAGCTTGATATTGTCCCATTCCCACGGGGCGGTCTTGACCAGACAGGCGAAGATGAAAAGGGCGGTCGCCGGAATGACGAACGCGAAAGCGGCGGAAATAGGGATCGTCTGCTTCCAATTGCGTTGGAGCAGCGCCGCGGACAGCGGAATGATGAGGGCGATGACGACCGGCGGAATCAGCGCCAGGGCAACGAAGAGGCCATAACCAAACGAGAGATAGGCGAAGAGGGCCGCCATCGTCACGGCCACGAGAGCAAGCGCCGCCATAACAAATATCAATTGGACCTTCACTGGAGCCGGCTCGTCTCGTTGCTTCCAGGCCCGCACGATCAGTAGCACCAGGAGCGTGATGACGAGCGGCAGGGTGAGCCCGAAGTTGATCAGCCAAAATTGGACAAAGTGCGCCATCGTCCCGAAGAAACCGGCCACGGGGACGGCCGGCGTCGGTTGAGTAGAGAAAGCCGCGAGGGGACGGGCGAAATCGCCGTTGTTCTGAACCCAGCCCGGGTTCCAGGTCACGACGGAGCCCGCGTGGAAATGGTCGGTGATGAGGTAGACAAAAAACGTTGCCGGGATGACGGCCGCGGCTGCCAGCAAGACCAATTGCCAGCGGGCGCGGGCATCCAGGAAGAAAAACAAAAACAGGAGGACGACGCTGAGCGCCATGAAAGTGTGAAGGTGGAAGAGAGGCATGGTCGCGTAGAGCGCGATTTCCACCCAGAACGGAAGGGGCGGCCGGCTCCTGGGAACGGCGCTTTCCACCGTGCCGGGCTCGGCCGAAGAAGGAGCGGGAGAAAGATCCCGTCCGTGGTTCGGCCCGAAAAACTTCGCGCGCCACTGGTAAAGGAGAAGGAGGCCGACGGGCAAGGCGTAGAGCAACCCGCGCTGCGTGACGAACATGGAAAGCGCCAGGCTTTTCCAGGCGATAAAGGGAACCCCCTGGTAATCGTTCCAAGCGTGGCTCCTGAACCATTGAAAACCGACCAGTCCGCCGTTGAAGAGGAAGGCGGCGATGGTGAACGTTCCACCCCAGCGATAAAGCGCGAAACAGGTGGCGGCCGATGCCAGCAAACCGGCCCAGACCAGGCCGCGGATGACATCGACGCCCACGCACGCGAGCAGAGCATTGAATAGGTCAACACCGGCTGGATACCTCAGTTTGCTAAAGACATAGATGGGATTGTCAGGCCAGAGCGGGACGCCGCTGGCAAAATTCTTTATGTAGGCGAGGTGGAGCGAAAGGTCCCCGAGGTTGTTAGGGGATTGAATCTTTAGTTCGTTGCCATCTATGAAGAGAACGTTGCAGAAAGAACGGATGGCGAAGATGGCGAAGACCCCAACCACGAGCCAGAACCAGATCGACCGATAGCGTTGGAAGAGGCGGCCCATTGGAGCCGGTTCGGTTTCCGGGGTTGGGGCAGAAGGCGTGGCGGCTTCCTGCGGCGGCACGGGGCAAGTTCCCCAATAGGCGAGAAGGGCGGCCAGGAGACCGGCGATCATGGCAGAGATCGCGACGGTTCGGTTCAGGCCGTGCGCGACGAGTCCTCCGAGGAGGCCCCAGACAGTGGCCACATTAACGAAAGTCAGTCCTGCTGAGAGCCACTTCATATCGGTCGGTTGCCGTTGAAGCGGATCATGGGGTTGCCGGTCGCAACGTGAATTCGTTCGGTCTGCTCGAACACCAGCTCTGGAAAACCTTCGCGCTCAGGTAAAGCCTGGAAGTGTCCTGATAAGGACGAATGGTCAAGGGCGTCGTGTAGTAGGAATCGTGCAGCTTTTTCTCGACGTCGTCGATCTTGTCCTGCTGGACAATGAGGAAATCGCCATCAACTCTCTCCGGCATATTGCCATTTTCGTAGTAACCGACTTTTGTGAAATCCCCCAGAATCCATGGGAAAGGATAGGTGCTGCCCCGGATCAGGTGACCTATTAATTGATACTTGGTCGGGTCTTGTTTCGCCAGGGTCAGCAGCGGGTCGGTTAGTTTGTAGATGTCGTTGTAAGTCTGGACGTAGACGTAAGGCTCCTCAAACGAGCTGCAACGGAAGTAATTCAGCCGGATACTGGTCAGGAGTGAAGCCCAAAGGACAAGACCCAGGCTGATATTGGTCGCCAGACGGTACCTTATGGGGACGATAAGGAGGACGGCTCCAAAAACGAAAAAGAGTGGCCAGACGATGGCGATGATGCACCAGGGCGTCTTATAATGAACGATGCTATAGGCGGCCAGCGTCCCCATTCCATACACAGCCAGGTAGCGCAGACTGATGTTCTTGATGAAGGGGCAGTAGACAGAGAAGAGGACCCCGCAAGCGATCGGGAGTTCGTAGCCGACCTTTGAAAAATCGGTGTTGATTCCGGGTACGCCCGCCAGCTTGAGCAGGTAGAGTATCCAGGTAAGGGGCATCCCAATCAGTTCCAGCCAGTAAGGCCACGGTTTCTCGTGCCCATTTCCATTTGAACCCGTCTTAGCCCAGGTCTCAAAAGTGACCCAGAGGCCCTTGACCCCGGGCCAATTGAAGAAAGTGCCCGAGTAGAAAAAGATGATCAAAGCGACGGCCGCCGCGATTACCAAAACAAGATCCAGATAATTCCAGGTCTGCGCGGCGGGTTTGCTATTGGGGACCCGATTGAGCCGGTGAGACGCCCAGGTGACGAGGGCTGCCAGAACAGCGCAGCCCACGTGGATAATATAGGTTTCCTTGGTCAGGATCATGCCGGCAGCGCCCATCGCCAGGCACCAGAGATAATTAGTGGTGCCGCGCCGCCAAAGCCCGATCAGTCCGAGGATGAAAAGCATCGAGAAGAGCTGGAGCCAGATTTCGTGGATCGCATAGCGTCCGTAGAAAACGAATCCGGGCGAGATCGCCATGGCGAGCGCCGCCAATCGGCTCACGTTCCGGCCGACAAACGGCTCGAATTTCATCGTCAGATACACGCAAACGATGCTGCCGAAGACGACCGGCAGGCGCAGAGCCCAGATGTTCCGTCCCAGCAATGTTTCCGAAAGGAAGAGAATATAGAAATGCAGGGGACCGTGATAGTTGGTCGGGTCGTAGCGGTAAAAACCGTTCTTCACCATTTGATCGACAAACCAGCCGTTGATCCCCTCGTCGAAGTGCGGTGGCTTCATCCCGAGGAAGATGAGCCGCAAGATGGCGGCGAGGCCCACGATCACCCAAGGCACCCAGTTAATTTCGGCCGCGCGCTGCTTAATGTCGGCCAGGCGTTCTCCCCACGTGGGAAAAACTGCTAGCGCGCTCTCTGCTCCGCTGCTAGGACTCGCTTCCATGCGCATATTGGTTACCGGTGGCTGTGGATTCATCGGGAGCAACTTTATTCGGTATATTTTGCAACATTACAAGCCCGCTTCGGTGAGCAACGTCGATGTGCTCACCTACGCCGGGAATCTGGCGAATCTGGATGGTGTAGCCGAGGAACATGGCGAGCGCTATGAATTTTTCAAAGCCGATATTGCAAATGCCGATCAGATGGACGCGCTCATGACCGAGCACTCGTTTTACGCGGTCGTCAATTTCGCCGCCGAATCGCATGTCGACCGGAGCATCAATTCGCCGCAAAATTTCATTCACACGAATGTGGTCGGGACGAGCGTCCTGCTCGATTGCGCTCGCCGCCGCGGCGTTCAGCGTTTCATTCAGGTCTCGACGGATGAGGTTTACGGCTCCCTGGGGGAGACGGGAAAGTTCACCGAGCAATCGCCGTTGGAACCGAGTTCGCCCTACTCCGCGAGCAAAGCCGGCGCCGACCTGATCGCGCTCGCCTGTCACAAAACCTTTGGCCAGGAGGTGATCGTGACCCGCTGTTCGAACAACTACGGGCCGTATCAGTTTCCCGAAAAATTGATTCCGCTCATGATCATCAACGCGATGCGCGACGATCCGCTGCCGGTCTACGGCGACGGCCTGAATGTGCGCGACTGGATCCATGTGGAAGATCATTGCGCCGCGATCGTGGCCGCGCTCTTCGAGGGAAAACCGGGGAGCGTTTATAATTTCGGCGGCGACAGCGAGATGCCGAATCTGGAGACGGTGAAACTGATTCTGAGGAGGCTCGGCAAACCCGAGAGCCTGATTTCGTTCGTGACCGATCGGCTCGGGCACGACCGGCGTTACGCGATCGACTCCTCTTTTGCGCAGCGCGAGGTGAAGTGGAAACCGCTCCACAATTTCAAGGAAGGCCTTGAAACGACGATCGATTGGTACGCAAACAATCGGGGTTGGTGGGAACCGCTCCTGGAGCGGACCGGCCGTCATTGAAACCAAGGAGCGGCGGTTTCCAAACCGCCGTCTGACTTGACTTCGTCCCCCCCGCGACGCCGCTCTGTCGGTGCTGGTTTCTTTACCGGAAGTTCTCGCTTGCGCTTTTGACGCGCATGGCATAATAAGGGCTGCCCCGATGCCCCCTTCCTTTCATCGTTTTCTCCCGAAGTCTCTTCTTTGTCTTCATTCCATTCGGACGGGTCGGCAGCGTCGACTGCGAATGTTTAGTTCCCACAAACACGCGCAGATTTTTCTCGCCCTAATTATGTTCTTGTGGGCTGCCGCGGCGCCTTTCGCGACCGCCACGGTGTTGGTCGCCGAGTATACTTTCAACGATACCCTCGCTGCGAGTTTCGGCTCGGCTCCGGCGTTGGTCTCCATCGATCCTCAGGGCCAAAATACATTCGAAACAGCAGTGGTTAACGGACAAACCCAGCGCGTTTTTCACTGGGTCGGAGACGGGAGCAGTCCAGCGCTCAATGCCGGGTTCCGGCTCAATACCACCGGCTTGGTGGCGCCCAACAACTACTCCGTGGAAATGGTCTTCGAGTTTCTCGAACCGGCCGCCTTTGGCAAGGGGTGGCGACGCATCCTCGATTCGCAGAATCGCCTTTCGGACAACGGCTTTTACGTCGCACCTAACAATGTGCTGCAGGTTTATGACGTCGTGTCCGGCTCCACGTTTTTCACGACGCCGGGCTTTCATACCGTGCTGCTGACCAACTTCGTTGTGGGCGGGACACAGGAGGTGAAAGTGTATCTGGACGGCGTCTTGGAGCTTACTTCCAACACCGATCAACTGAATCTCAACAACGCTAACAATCCGGATCATCTGCTGCACTTTTTCGTCGATAATGTCGTCGACCCGGCACAGCAGGAGTTTGCTGAGGGACGCATCGCAGCGCTCCGCGTTTACGACGGAGCGCTGGCGCCCATAGTCTTCATTCCAGGCATCGCCGGAAGCAAGTTCATCGGCGGAAATAAAACCGGCGCGCATGGGAACGGTTCCTACCTTTGGCCAACGGTCGATCCCGTGGACATAGAAGATTTAAATCTTCGGACGGGCGTTCTCGATGTCCAGGCGGTGGACGTCGTTCGTAATTATGCCGGGAAAGACGTTTACGGTGACTTTCTCACCCATTTGGCTCAAGACGATGTCTACCGTGAGTTCGATCTGGATGAATACCCTAGCCGACTTGAGTCGAGCTACATGGAAGACTACGCCTTGGCTCATCCTGACGAGCCGAAGCCGAATCTGTTCCCTTTTCCGTACGACTGGCGGAGAAGCAACGCAGCACACACCCAAACGCTCCACACTTATATCCAGCACATCCGAGCCCTCCATGGCGGGGTTAAGGTCAATGTTGTGGCCCACAGCATGGGGGGGCTCCTCCTGCGACGCTACATCTTGGACTATGGTTCGGCTGACTTCGATCACGTTATGACGGTGGGCACTCCGTGGTGGGGCGCCCCGATGGCGCATTACCGGATGTTCTCAGGAAACTTTTACGGACCCGGTTTTATCGAAGGCGTAATCGATATGATCACGAGATCGAGCATGAAAGAGTCGCTCTCGACGCTGGTCGGCGTCCATGAACTGTTGGCGACCGAGCTCTATCTTACGAACGGTGGCTCTCCGGTTATGGCCGAGGACCGCTGGGATGTGAACAAGGATCATTTGGACAATAACGGCATCACAGCACCCGCATACAATTCCGCGCAGTTCCGGGCTTTAGTTGACTCCTGGACCGCGTCGATTGAAGCGCCCCTCAATCCGGACATTCCGTCTCAGAATAGTCTGATCTTCCATAACGGACGACAGGATAACTGGGCCGCCGATACCGACGACATCAAGTATCTTCACGTTTGCGGACATCAGAACACGAACAAAACGACGCTAAAGGTCACCGCCCGCACGGAAACGATTTCACTTGGTGGCTACATCCTGTACGAACGGAACCGGTTTGTCGAAGGGCGGATGGGCGTTGGCGATGGAGTGGTCCCGTTGCTTAGCGCGCAAAGGCTGCCGGAGTACCTGGCTCCGGGACCCCGAACACAAACGCGGGTCATCCCAGGGCCGAACGATGATGTGGGGCATGTCGCGTTGATGCATCACTCAAGAACCTTGGAAATGATGGAAGCCTTCTTCCGCGGTGAAGTGGTGCCCTCTGCCAGCGAGGCATCCGCCCTGGGGTTTACGTCTGACGCGAATGTCAGGCAAAGCATATCGGTGACGGGTAGTGGCTATGTTTCCATGGAGGACGCGCAAGGAAACACCAATGAGTTACTTAGTGCCGTTGCGGCCAAGCAGATCCCAGGGGTTGATGTTGTATATGGCGGCGATGAACCATGGGTGGATATCGCCGCCGGCAGCGAAGTGGGCCTGACGATCATGGGTGCGGCAACGGATGGCCCCATGGAGGTTTTGACTTCTCATGTCGCCCCGGACGGAACTGCTTCTTTTCTGCGGCGCTACCGATTTATTCCTAACGGTCATCAATGGCAGGCGCATTTTTCACCTGCGAACAACTCCCCGGGAGCAGAACCTCAATTGGGCGTGGATACGAATGACAACGGCACATACGAGCCGGAAGAATTCCTGACGCCTACGCAGAGTAGTGGAAGCGGTCCAGCAGATACCATTGCGCCTACGCTTGACGTAAGTTTTTCGGAAGCAAATGGCTCTATCGTAGTGAATCTGTCTGCGCACGATGACGTTACAGCCAATCCGCTCATTCGCTACACAGTCAACGACGGGCCGGTGCAAGACTACCAAACGCCCCTCATTTTTCCCTTGAATAGTAGCACGGTGCTGAAGGCCTTCGCGGAGGACGCTTTGGGAAATACATCAGCCTTGCTCACGACCACTGTGCCTCCCACTTCATTAGGAAATCTCTCGACCCGGCTTCGGGTAGGGACCGGTGATGACGCGCTCATTGGCGGATTCATCGTCACGGGCACGCAACCGAAGAGAGTTATCGTGCGCGCCATCGGGCCATCGCTGCCGGTGGCGGGAGCGCTGGCCGACCCGATCCTCGAGCTGCGAGATTCCTCCGGCGTTCTGATCCGGTCTAACGACAACTGGCGGAGCGATCAGGAAGCGGAAGTCATCGCGACAACAATTCCGCCGAGCGACGATTTGGAATCGGCCATCGTGGCGATTCTGCCCGCCAACAACTCCGCTTACACGGCGACCGTGCGCGGGGTGAATGACGGGACTGGGGTGGGCTTGATCGAAGCCTACGACCTCGATCGAACGGTTAACTCGAAGCTGGCGAATATTTCCACGCGTGGATTGGTGCAAACCGAAGACGATGTCCTGATCGCGGGAACGATCGTGCTCGGCCAGGCGCCGCAAAGAGTGCTGGTGCGAGCGATCGGACCTTCGTTGCCGGTGGCTGGGAAACTGGAAGATCCGGTGTTGGAGCTGCGCAATGGAAATGGCACCCTGATTCGCTCGAACGACAATTGGCGCAGCGACCAGGAAGCGGCAATCATCGCGACAACCATCCCGCCGAGCAACGACCTGGAGTCGGCACTTATCGAGACGTTGCCGGGGAACGGCGCCGCTTACACAGCGACCGTCCGCGGCGTAGACAGCGCGACCGGCGTAGGTTTGGTCGAGGTCTACGCTTTGCCCTAGCATGCGGCCGCACTCGCGGCCGAACAACATTGCGAAGAACCTGTGCGATGTGCTAAGACGCGGAGCATGAAATTATCGCGTCCTCATTCTTCCGTGGTGTGTTGGACGCTCCTCTTTCTCGTCCTGGCTGCCTCGACCGTCACCGGCCTCGCGCAAAATGTGGCCGGGTTTCTGCATGGGAAGATACAAAACTTCCAGCAGACCAGCCCGGCCGCCCCAGTGGTCAACGCCGCGGCGCCTTTTCAATTCGGGTCGCTGATTACCGTCGGCACGGCGACGATCAACAGCGCCACGCTGACGTTTACCGGCACGTCCAGTCCGCGCGATTACACCGCCGTCGGGACGGGGGACTTTTCGATCCTCGATACTTTTACGACCCAGGCGCTGATGGACAGCGCTTATCAGAACGGCAATTTCACGGTCAGCATCAACACCAGTGCGGGAACCTTCTCCCGCACGATCTTTCTTTTCCCTTTCAGTTATCCCACGACGCCGCTGCTGATGGTGCCGGCGAGTGACTGGCAGAGCGGCACGCTGGTCCTCGATCCGACCGTCGACTACACCTTTACCTGGAATGCGTTTGCCAACGCGCAAGCTGCTGATGTCATCGAACTCGTCATTCGCGATTCCGGCGTGGCCCTCGATCCGTTCCCGGCGACGCAAACTTCCTTTACGCTGCCGGCCGGAAGCCTCCAGCCTGGCACGATCTACACCTGCGATCTCGCGTTTGTCCGTGTAGCCGGCGCGAGCGCCGGTGATACGGATGTCGGTCCCGGCTTTGCCACGCTGGTGAAGGACACAGGGTTCACGATCAGCTCGATTGGGATAACGCCGACACCTTCACCCACGGCTACCGCCACACCGGTAGCAACGCCGACGCCTCCTGCGACACCCACGCCTACTCCTGTTCTAACGCCTACCCCAACGCCCGCGGCCACACCCACTCCTACAGCAACGCCAACTCCCTCGGCTACGCCTGCGATCACACCCGGCACCCTGGGCAACATCTCGACTCGTCTGCGCGTCGAGACTGCCGACAACGTTCTGATTGGCGGTTTTATTATTACGGGGACGCAACCGAAGAAGGTGATCATTCGCGCGATCGGACCTTCCTTGTCTTCCACGTTTCCCGGCGCGCTGGCCGACCCCGTCCTTGAACTCCGCGACTCGTCTGGTGTTCTCATCCGCTCCAACGATAACTGGCGGAGCAACCAGGAAGCGGAAATCATCGCGACGACGATTCCGCCGAGCAACGATCTGGAATCGGCCATCGTGGAGACCCTGCCGGCCAACAATTCCGCTTACACGGCCACCGTGCGCGGCGTGAGCAATGGGACGGGCATCGGGGTGGTGGAAGTGTACGATCTGAACCAGGCCGTCGATTCCAAGCTGGCGAACATTTCCACGCGCGGCCTGGTCCAAACGGGCGACGATGTCTTGATCGGCGGGTTGATTGTGCTGGGGCAAAACCCGCTCAGAGCGATCGTGCGCGCGATTGGGCCTTCGTTATCGGTCGCGGGCGCGCTGGGAGATCCGACTCTGGAACTGCATGACGGCAATGGCGCGACCATCGCTTCCAACGACAACTGGCGGAGCGACCAGGAAGCGGAAATCATCGCTACCACAATTCCGCCCTCGAACGATCTGGAGTCGGCGATTGTGCGAAATCTCGCGCCGGGAAATTACACGGCGATTGTCCGCGGGTTGAATGGGATGACGGGCGTCGCCGTAGTCGAGGCGTACGGGCTGCAATAATGGCAACGTGGATTTCACGGTTGGCCGTCGTCAGTGCAGCATTCGGCTGGCTCGTGTCCCTGGACGCTGCCGTAATCACGGTGACGAACACCGCGGATAACGGCGCAGGTTCGTTCCGGCAGGCGATCGCCGACGCGCAGGAAGACGACACGATCGACTTCGCCTCCGACGTCACCGGAACCATCTCTCTGCTGAGCGGTGAGCTGTTGATTTCGAGAGCGCTCACGATTCACGGCCCGGGCGCGGATTTACTGGCGATCGATGCCGGAAAAGCGTCGCGCGTGCTTCACCTCGATGCTCACGGGAAAGCGGTCTCGATCACCGGGCTCACCTTCACCCGCGGGAGAGCCTATACCGTGGAGTCCTTCCAGGGTGGCGGAATTTGGAACGACTCGAACCTGACTCTGACGGCGTGCACCGTGAGCGCCTGCAGCTCGTTAGGCTTTACCGGCGGCAGTGACGCCCGAGGCGGAGGGATCTATAATGCGACGGGAAGTTCAATTCAGATCGTTCGCTGCACGCTGAACGACAATAGTGTCACCGGTGGGACCAGCTTTCATCTCTCACCAGGTGGATCCGGCTTTGGGGGTGCTCTGTGGAACAGCCAAGGGGCCATGGCGTCGTTGCAAAACTGCACGATCACCGGAAACACGGCTGAGGGGCAGGCAGGAGCATGCAACCAATTTCCCTGTGGCGGTCCTGGGGCCGGGGAAGGAGCGGGAATCTACAATGCCGGCGATCTGGCGATCACAGCCTGCACCGTCGCGTCGAATGCCGCGATAACCAACGGCGACAGTTTTTCTGGTGGCGGCGGCATTTGGAACGCCGGGAGCTCCCAGGTCACCAACAGCATCGTGGCCGAGAATTCGGGTGGCGTTTCCCCGGACGCAGCCGGCACATTTGCATCCAACGGCTTTAATCTCATCGGCAAGAGTGACGGCAGCGTTGGCTTCACCGCGCTTGGCGATCAGACCGGAACCATCGCGGCCCCGCTCGATCCGTTGCTTGGTCCGTTGGAGAACCACGGGGGACCGACCTGGACCAGGGCCCTGCTGCCCGGAAGCCCGGCGATCGATGCGGGCATCAGCGCCAATCTCTCGACCGATCAGCGAGGCGGAGTAAGAACGTACGACTATCCCAACATTCCCAATTCATCCGGAAGCGATGGAACTGACATTGGTTCCTTCGAGGTGGCAGTCCCCTTGGTTAGGCTGGGCAACATTTCAACAAGACTGCGTGTCGGTTCGGGTGACAACGCCATGATCGGCGGATTTATCATTACTGGAACCGAGCGGAAGACTGTGATCGTTCGTGGAATTGGGCCTTCGCTGCCGGGGCCTGGAGCGCTGGTCGATCCGGTCATCGAAATCCGCAGTTCCTCCGGTGAGCTCCTCGCCACCAATGACAACTGGAGGGATGGAGTTTACGCCACGCAAGTCGCGAACACCCTGCCACCGGCCAGCGATTTGGAGTCGGCGCTCTGGGGAATTCTCGACCCCGGGGCCTATACGGTCGTCGTTCGAGGGAAGAACGACGCCGCCGGGACAGGCTTGTTCGAGGTCTACGATTTGGATCAAGCCGTCGATTCCCAGCTGGCCAACATCTCGACCCGCGGCCTGGCGCAAACGGGCGACGATGTCTTGATCGGCGGATTGATTGTGCTGGGGCAAGATCCGCTCAGGGTGATCGTGCGCGCGATTGGGCCATCGTTGTCAGTGTCGGGCGCGCTGGCAGATCCGATCCTGGAACTGCACGACGGCAATGGCGCAACCATCGCTTCCAATGACAACTGGCGGAGCGATCAGGAAGCGGAAATTATCGCCACCACGATTCCGCCCTCGAACGATCTGGAATCGGCAATTGTGCGAAATCTCGCGCCGGGCAATTACACCGCGATTGTCCGCGGCGTGAATGGCACGGCCGGCGTAGCCTTGGTCGAGACATACGGCCTGAACTAGTCCAAAGAACGGTGCTCCCCTTATGAAAAAATCACGCTGTCGGCACCTAACTTCACTTGCTGGAATCGTCGGGGCTTTGTTCTCGGTGATGGCGGCCGAGGCTGGAAATCTGACTGTAAACAGCGCCGCCGATTCGGGCGGGAGCTGTCCGGGGGCGACCTGCACTCTCCGCCAGGCAATCGCGGCAGCAGCCCCCGGCGATACAATCGGCTTCGCGCCAGGTCTTCCGACGATTGAACTGACCAGCGGCGAGTTGTTAATCGACAAGGTTCTGACGATCAGCGGCCCGGGAGCCGCTCAGTTGACGGTCGAGCGCAGCGCGGAGTCGGGCACGCCACTGTTTCACATCTTTCATGTCAACGCTGACGTGAATGCCGCCATTTCGGGCTTAACGATTCGCCATGGAAGCACTCCTGCCGACACCAATGGCGGCGCCATTTCTAATAGTGGCGTGTTAACCATCACGGCCTGCACCATTACGGACAACTTGTCCTCGGGGAGCGGCGGGCTCGGAGGCGGCGCCATCTACAATAACGGCGGCGATCCTGGGGCCACGCTGATGATCAGCTCTAGCACGATCTCCGAAAATTCGGCCCTGGGCAGCCTTGGCGGCGGCGGAATTTTGGATGGAGGCGGCACGGTAACTATCGCTAACAGCACGATCTCGGGAAATTCGGCGGACAGCGGCAACGGCGGTGGAATTTACACGCTCGGAGTGACCACCATCACTAACAGCACGATCTCGGGTAACGGGGCAGCCAGCGGGAACGGTGGCGGTATTTACACTTTTGGCACATTGACCATCACCAATAGTACCCTTTCCGGTAACGCGGCGGTTGAGGGTGGGGGCGTCTCCGCCCGTCCCAGCGGCAATTTTTTCAGACCGGGAAGTACCATTATCGCAGGAAACTTTGCCACCCCCACCGCCGATATTAAGGGCGCGGTGAACTCGCAGGGCTATAACCTGATCGGCAACGCTGCCGGTGCGACCATCAACGGCAACACGATCGGGAATCAGCTCAACGTCAATCCACTTCTAGGCCCCTTGCAAGACAACGGTGGCACGACCAGGACGCGTGCGCTCTCTTCCGGTAGTCCGGCCATCGACAAGGGCCACTCTCGCGGTTCAGGAACAGATCAACGCGGCTTCACGCGTCCGGTTGGGACCGCGAACGTTGAGGGTGGCGACGGAAGTGACATCGGTGCGTTTGAAGTTCAAGGGCCCTCCGGCACGTTGGGCAACATCTCGACACGATTGCGGGTGGAGAGCGGAGAGAACGTTTTGATTGGCGGCTTCATTGTCACTGGGACGCAGCCGAAGAAGGTGATTATTCGTGCGATCGGACCTTCCCTCTCGGCCCTGTTTCCCGGAGTGCTGGCTGACCCCTCCCTCGAGCTTCGCGACTCCTCTGGCGTTCTCATTCGCTCCAACGACAACTGGCGGAGCGACCAGGAGGCGGAGATCATCGCGACCACGATTCCGCCGAGCAGCGATTTGGAGTCAGCCATCGTGGAGACTGTGCCGGCCAACAATTCTGCTTACACGGCGACTGTGCGCGGAGTGAATGGCGGGACCGGGATCGGAGTGGTGGAAGTGTACGACCTGAATCAGGCCGTCGATTCCAAGCTGGCGAACATATCCACCCGCGGCCTGGTCCAGACGGAGGACAATGTCCTGATCGGCGGATTGATTGTGCTGGGGCAAAATCCGTTACGAGTAATCGTGCGGGCGATCGGCCCATCGTTGTCGGTGTCAGGAGCGCTGGCCGATCCGATCCTGGAACTTCACGATGGCAATGGCGCAACCATCGCTTCGAATGATAATTGGCGTTCGGATCAGGAAGAGGAAATCATCGTCACCACCATACCGCCGTCGAACGATTTGGAGTCGGCGATCGTGCGAAGTCTCGCGCCCGGCAATTACACGGCGATCGTCCGCGGTGTGAATGGCACGACCGGCGTGGCCGTGGTGGAGGCATACGGCCTGGAATGAGCAGCGCGGCTTAGATCCGTGCGATTGGGCCTTGCTCGCCCAGGAGCATTCGCGATATCCTCCTCAGCGATCATGAGAGGCACACCACTTGGATTCATGCGTCTTTGCGCTTTGTCGGTTTCGGTCTGGCTTGCGTCCAGCCAATTCCTGCACGGCGCTCCGGCGGGCACCTGGTCGAGTGGTTCTAATCTGCCCACCGATCTCGCTCGGGCCACCGGCGTTTATTTCCCGGCCAACGGGCGCTTCTACGCGATGGGCGGCCGGACCAGCGACACGGCCGGTGCCGACATGCCGACTCCGTACCGAGTACGATCCGAACACCAACACGTGGGCTTTCAAGGCCGCTTCTTTCCCGGATAACCAGGTGAGTAACATGGCCTGCGGCGTCTTGAGCGTGGGCCAGACACCTTATATCTACTGCGTCGGTGGCTCGGCCGCCGGCACCAATGCGGCGACGTCGCGTGTTTTCCGTTATAACCCAGTCTCCGACACAATTGAGACCGCGGGCATTCAACCGTGGAACGAAACTGCGCCCGACACGGTGCCCGGCGGTTTTACCGTCTTCCAAAACAAACTCTACATTCTGGGTGGGTTGACCCTGACCACAGCGGCCACCAATCGCATCTTCGAGTTCACGCCGGGTAACGCCGTCGGTTCACAATGGGCGCGGAAAGCGGCGACTCTTCCGGTGGCGCTGAGTTTCGTCCCCGCCACGACGATCGGGAGCTTCATCTACACGGCAGGGGGATCCACCTTTACGCCCTGTGTGCTGACCGAGACAAACAACTCTTACGCCTACAACCCGGTGACGGACTCTATTGCTTCCATCGCGAATATTCCGAGGACGACGGGCGAGACCCGGGCTCTTACGGTCGCCAACGAAATGTGGGTCTTGGGCGGCGGCAGAACCGCGCCGAACCCGTCGGCGGAAGTGAACATTTACAATCCGCAAACCGGACAATGGAGAATCGGCGTGGCTTTGACCGCGGGAGAGCGCAACTTCGCGGCCGCGAGTGACGGCACTCATGTGTTTGTGGCTGGCGGGTACAATTCCACGATGACGCCCCTCAATACGTCGCATATCTATAGTGATCCCTCGCAGCTCAGCCTGCCACCGGGCGTTATCCCGGAAGCAGGGCCGGACCAGGAATAGCCGGCGCGATGACGGTTTTGTTGTCCAAGCCAGAGATCGTCTGACATTTCATTGGCAGGGCGAGGCTCGGTCGAGCCGAAGCGCTTCCTTGACGTAGCCGGATTACTTTTTGAATCTGTCGGATGGAAACTGGCCAGCGAATTGTCGTTCTGGGAGCCGGTGGCCGGCTAGGCGCGGCGCTCGTGCGTGGGTACGCGCGCGATTTCGAAGTGGTGGGATTCAATCACGCGCAGCTCGATCTTGGCTCACCCGAGCAGTTGCAAGCGACGCTGGCGGACCTGGATTTCGACACGCTGATCAACACCGCGGCGCAGACCAATGTCGATCGCTGTGAGACGCACAAAGAGGAAGCGTTCGCGCTCAACGCGGAAGCGCCCCGGATGCTCGCCGCCATCTGTCGGGCGAAGGAGAGGCGCTTCATTCACATCAGCACCGATTATGTTTTCGACGGCGACAGGCGCGCGCCTTACACGGAGGAAGATGAGGCGCGGCCGATCAGCGTTTACGGCGAATCGAAACGGGAAGGCGAGCGCCGCGTCCTCGAGGCAGACGAGCGCGCGCTGGTCGTGCGCGTCTCCTGGGTTTTCGGGCCGGATCGGCCCAGTTTTATCGACGCCATCCTTAAGAAAGCTCGCGAGGAGGATGAGGTCTCGGCGGTCGCGGACAAGTTCGCCACGCCCACCTACACGCTCGATCTTTGCGCGCTGCTCAGGCCCTACCTCGCGGAGCGGCGGGAGGGTGGATTGCTCCACCTGGCCAACGACGGTGAGTGCAGCTGGCAGGAGTATGCGCAATGGGCGCTGGATCGTTGTCACGCCGAAGGAATTCCAATGAAGGCGCGAGAAGTCCGGGCGGCCTCGCTGGCGGACATGAAAAACTTCATCGCGAAGCGGCCCGTCTACAGCGTGTTGTCCACCGGGAAATACCAACGCGCCACCGGCGTAACGCCGCGTCACTGGCACGACGCGGTGGCGGATTACGTGCGCAACCATGTGAGGTAGGCCTCTCTGCGTTTCAGCGGCGGTTTGGAAACAGCCGTTCCCTGTTGTAAGAACAGAGCGTGGCGAACGGGACCGTTATCGCAGAGGTAGAAGATGCTCCGCTGCCGTCGAGGACATCGCCCATGATCGCCGTGCGCGGTCTGACGAAGAAAATCGGGCGCCAGGAAATCCTGCGCGGCATCGACCTGACCGTGGCGAAAGGCGAGACCCTCGTGATCATTGGCCGGAGCGGCGGCGGCAAGAGCGTTCTCTTGAAGCATCTCATCGGATTGCTGTTACCGGACGAGGGCGAGATCTGGATCGATGGGCAAAACATTATCGGGCTGAACGAACGCAAGCTGGCCGCGATTCGCCGGAAGGTCGGGATCCTCTTCCAGGGCGGAGCCCTTTTCGATTCCATGACCGTTGAGGAGAACATTGCGTTTCCGTTGCGCGAGGCCGGGGAGCGCGATCCCAAAGTGATTCGCGAAAAGGTGAACGAAATGCTCGAGGTGATGGAAATGGAAGGGCAGCAAAGGAAGATGCCCGTGAATTTGAGTGGCGGCATGAAGAAGAGGGTCGGCCTGGCCCGTTCGATCATTCGCCGGCCTTCCTGCATCTTATATGATGAGCCGACCTCCGGTCTCGACCCCGTCGTTTCCGACAGCATCAATCGATTGATCCGTCGTTTGCAGGAGCGCTTTCATGTCACGAGCATTGTCGTGACGCACGATATGAAGAGCGCCTTTCACCTTGCGGATCATATTAGTTACTTGCATGAGGGCCGGATTTATTTCCACGGCACACCGCAGGAACTTCAGGTCTCCGGCGATCCGCTTCTGCAGGATTTCTTGTTTGGGCGTTCCGAGGCCTCCGATCTTCGGGAGAATATCGAATCTGCCTGACGCGTCCGCCAAACCCGTGTTAAAATCGGCTTGAGACAATGGCGACAAACCAAACCGGAAGGACGCTGGAACTAAAAGTAGGCGTGTTTGTTTTTGTCGGCCTGGCTGTCCTGGCGGCGCTGGTCATCCAGTTCGGCCGGGTGGGAGAAGGCTTTAAAACCTACTATGGCCTGACCGTGCGATTCCCGGATGCGAGCGGTCTGCTCAAGGGCTCCGACGTTTTGCTGGCCGGCGCCAAGATCGGCCGGGTCTCAGAAGGGCCGCGACTGGCCCGCTCCGGTCAGGGGGTGGACGTGCCGCTGCGGATTTACGATTACATAAAAGTTCCCGCAGGCAGCAAATTCTCGGTGGGCAGTTCAGGTCTTCTGGGTGATCGCTTTGTGGCGGTGACCATGCCGCCCGGCGAACCCACTGACTTCATCGCTAAGAATTCGGCGATCGACGGCACGCGCGAAACCGGCCTCGACGATCTCACCCGGGAAGGTGGCCTGGTCATGGGCGATTTGCGGGTCGCCGTGCAGAATGTCAACACCACCATCACCCGCTTGAACGACCAGGCGCTTTCGCCTGAGAACATGCAAAATCTCAAGGCGAGCGTCGAGCATCTGAACGCGGCGACGGCAGCGCTCGCCGAGTCGTCCAAGAAAATTGACGGCGTGCTCGAGAAGGCGGATGCCACCATGGGCTCCGCAAAAAAAGCGGCTGATGATGTGCAGGTCGCCATTGCCGATGCACGCAAGACCATTCAAGCCGCCACCCAGGTCATGCAGGAGGCCACGCATGGAAAGGGGTTGCTGGCGGCCTTGCTGACGAATCAGGAACTGGCCAACGATCTCCACGCGCTCGTCAGTAATTTGCGCGCCCACGGAGTTCTTTTTTATCGGGATAGCGCCGCGAAGGATGAAGCCCGGGCCGCCGCCGAGCGGAACCAGAACACGCCGCGCAAGAATAAGGGACGTTGATGACGCCGCTCCTCACCATCAATTTACTCCGGGTCCTCTTTCTGACCTTCTGCGCCACGATCGGCGGGATCGTCACGGCGGAGACGCAGAAAAACGCGCTCCCAGGAATTCTGCTCGGCGCTCTCTTCGCTCTCCTCATCGTGCTGGCGGATCGATTGTTGAAAGGCTTTTCGCTCCGAATTTTTTCTTCCGCCACTTTCGGTCTGCTTCTCGGCCTGTTGTTTGCGAATCTGCTCATGGCCTCGCAAATTCTGCGTTACCAAAGCGAAACGACGCAATGGGCCCTGCGGCTGGTTGTTTATTGCGCCTTCGCTTATCTCGGCATGATGCTGGCGATGCGCAGCAGCCGCGACGAATTCTCGCTCATCATCCCTTATGTCCGTTTTGCGCGAGAGACGACGCAGCACGAGCCGCTGCTCGTGGATACAAATGTAATCATCGACGGCCGCATCGCCGATCTTTGCGCCACCGGTTTTCTCAGCCGTTCGCTGATTGTGCCGCGCTTTGTCCTGGGTGAACTGCAAACCCTGGCGGATTCGCGCGATCCACTCAAACGCGAACGCGGCCGGCGCGGACTGGAGATATTGAATCAACTTCAGCGCGCGCGCGACGTCGAGCTGACTATCCACGACACGAGCGACGACGAGGAACTCCCAACCGACGCGCGGCTGGTGCGCACGGCGAAAATGCTTCAGGCACGTCTTCTCACCAATGATGTCGCGCTCTGCCAGGTGGCGCGGTTGCAGCAGGTTCAGGCGTTGAATCTGGCGGACCTGGCCCGGGCTTTGCGGCCGACGGTGGTGGCGGGGGACGAACTGGAACTGAATCTCGTGAAAGAAGGACGCGAGGCCCATCAAGCTGTCGGCTATCTCCCGGATGGAACGATGATCGTCGTCAATCACGCCCGGCCGCATTTGGGCGAAGTGGTCACGGTGACGGTTTCGAGCGCGCTCCAAACCGGAGCCGGCCGGCTGATTTTTGCCGAGTTAAAGGCCTCCTGACGGCGTCAGCCCCGGTCAAAGCCAACCTGACTCCGGTTGGCACGTTCGAATTTCTCAATTCGATTCTACAACCCGATCGCGGCGCGAACGCGCGCCATGACCTGGTCCGCCACTTCGTTCGCGCGTTGGGCGCCGCGCTCCAGGACCGCATCGATGTAGCCGGTCTCTGCCAGAATCTCCGTCCGCCGCTTTCGCATCGGCTCGAAGAAATCCCAGATCTTCGCGAATAACTGTTTCTTGAAGTCGCCAAAGCCGGTGCCGCCGCGCTGAAACGCCTCGCGCATCGCCGCGCTTTCCTCCTTCGTGGCAAAGAGGGAGTAGAGCTGAAAGATCGTCGAGCTGTCGGGATCCTTGGGCGCCTCGACCGGGCTGGAATCGGTCACGATGCTCATGACCCGCTTCCGCGTTTCCTTTTCGTCGCCGAAAATATCGATCGTGTTGCCGTAGCTCTTGCTCATTTTCTGGCCGTCGAGGCCGGGGACGGTTTCGGTCGCCTTGTTAATGCGTGGTTCCGGCAACTTCAGAAGTTCGCCATAGGTCTCATTCATTTTCACCGCCAGATCGCGGGTGATCTCAATGTGCTGTTTTTGATCCTTGCCGACCGGGACGACGTCGCTGTCGTAGATCAGAATGTCCGCCGCCATCAGGATGGGGTAGGTGAAAAGCCCCGCGGAGGCGCTCATGCCGCGGGCGACCTTATCTTTGTAGGAATGGGCTCGCTCCAGCAAACCCATGGGTGTGACGGTGGATAGAATCCAGGCGAGTTCCGTGACCTGCGGCACGTCGCTTTGCATGAAAAGGGCGGCGCGTTCCGGGTCGAGCCCGCAGGCGAGGAAATCCAAGGCTGCGCGCCGGCCGTTGTCGCGCAGAACCGCTGGATCCTGCAAGCTTGTGAGCGCGTGATAATCGGCGATGAAATAAAACGCTTCGCCTTCGGCCTGGAGCGCAACAGCCGGCTGCATCATCCCAAAATAATTCCCGATGTGAAGATTGCCGGTGGACTGAATGCCGGAAAGAATGCGCATATCTAATTTCTCTGTCGTTCTGAGCGAAGCCGAAGAACGGCGCTTTGTCACTCGGATTTCATGGACAGATAACTGAAGCCCTGCGGACGGATCGGAAATGAGTCACGCAGTCCGCGGCGAACGAGCGCGCACGTTCCCCTCGATGAACTCCTTGCGTTGACCGGCGGAATCGCTATTCTCGGATCGCGTCCCCCCTGCTGCAGATGTTCATCGGCGCTCTAACCGCGCAGGAGTGGATCGCGTTAACGACGTGATCATCTTCAAAACAGACTTTCGACCCAGCGCATTCGATCGGCCTGTGACAGGGCATTCCAAAGACCAAATCCGGTCCAAACTAACGGTCGCAGGAGTCGCCACCTTGACGGTGATTTTCAAGAGAGGGCCTGACGGGGAACTCGTCCTTCATTTTGAGGGTCCCGAGGAAGAAGTCGCGAAGGCGAAGACCGCTCTCGAGCAGGAGTAAAATGACGCTCGGCCTCGCCCAATCCGATTTGTGACACTCGTCGCGGCAGCGCCGTTGTCGCCAAGACGAATCCCAACCCGTTCCAACCGCCTATTCTTCGGGCGAAGGCTCGCTCTTGGCTTCATCGGACCCGATGTTGCCGCCGACGCGGTCGAATGCGTTTTGTGACTCGCTCTTCGGTTCCTTCTTCTTTGAGTTCTTGGTCTCCGTCGGCCGTTTCAGGGAGCCGGCTCGGTCGAACGCTGACGCTGATTCCGATTCAGTGGAGGATCGGACCTCTGGGGCCGGGGTCGTCTTCGGCGCTTTGGCCGGTGGCGGTGCGTTTTGCGTCACCTTGGTGGCCGGCGGCGAGGGGCGTTTTGTCGTCGTCGTCGCCGGCGTCTGGACCGGTTGTGACTGAGTGGCTGAGGCCTGCGGCTGCTTGGATGGCTTCGACCGGACAACAAGGAAAATGACTCCGATAATCGCCGCGAAGAACACCACCGCCGCGATTGCCACGAGCGGCCAGGGGTTAAAAGATTTTGGGGCTACCGGCTCAGGTTTTTTCTGGACGGGACTGGGCGCGGGTGGCGGTGGCGGCATCGCTGGCGCCATTACGATTGGTGCCGGAGGCGTCATTGGAGGCACAATCACAGGGGTAACCGTCGGCGGCGCCGCGACAGCCACGTCATCGGCCTTCACATCCTTGCCGCTGACTTCAACGGACTGATCGAGCAGCTCCTTGATCGCGACTTGGAGGCGATCGATGTGTTTTGAAAGTGGCGGTGTCAGCGCGTCCAGGAAGTGGGGCGAGCTGAGGAAGTAGCGCAAGTCGTCTGTCAGCGCGACGTCCTCGATCCGAAACCGGATGATGACCAGACGGCTATCGGTGGCGAGCTGGATTTCGCGCAGGACCTGTTCGGAATTATTCGAATGGCTGGAAAAAACCATCACCATCACCTTGCTTTGTTGAATAGCCCGGGTGATTTCGCCCGGGAACGAGCGGCCCGGGCGCACGTCGCGCGGAGCTACCCAGCATCGGATCCCCGTCTTTTCGAGGGCCTCGCAAATGGCGTCGGCTACCTCCCGGTTGTGCGCCGAGTGGGAGATGAAAACGTCATGCGCCATAGAAAATAGTCGGTCCCAGTCTTACTCGCGGCCCGAGGAACAGGCAACGCAATTATGCACGGAGCAAAAAATGCGCCGCGATCAAGATGGCCAGGAGCGGGGGAGAAGATCGAGATCGACTGGGCGTGGCCAACAAGCTCTTGTAGGAATGCATCCTTGGTCCAAAGGCCCTTCGATTTATTAATAATATGATGACGCGATTTCTCTTCGCTGGAGCGACTCTCCTGCTTCTCGGCTCGGGCCGGATCTACTCCGCGCCGCCAGCTGGTCTCGCCGGAACGTGCCCCGCGACGATTACGCAGTCGAGCAGCCAGGCGATCACCGCAAAGAATTCGGTGGCGTGCTACAGTGGGCCGCCTGAGTTCCTCCATTTCGATACCAGCTACTGGCGCGCGTTCAACATGGCGAGCTTCACCGGTTCGCAGCAGTACAACATCACATCCGTCTCATTCGGAATTGAACTCGCCAACGATGGGGACGGGACGGGACAGCCTGTGACGGTGCGCCTTTACGCCAACAACGGGGGAGCCTTCCCGGGTGGAAGCCGGACCCAGATCGCCTCGACAAACGTCACTGTGATGGACCAGGCGCAGACGATCTTCGATGTCCCCTTGTTCGCCAGCGTTCCCGCCGGAACCTCCGAGCTGGTGATGGAAGTCTTTACCCCCAGCGGACAGGATGCCGGAAACTCGTTCTTTATCGGCTCGAACACGGCGCCGGAAACGGGTCCCAGTTACATCAGTGCGGACGAGTGCGGAACTCCGACACCGACCACGACAGCGGCGGTTGGCTTTCCCGACATGCACATCATCTTCAACGTTCACGGCAGTTGTCCGCCCCCGGGTCCGGCCAAAGCGTTGAACATCTCAACGCGCCTGCGAGCCGGACCGGGAGACAACGCGATGATTGGGGGATTCATCATTCAAGGGAGCGAATTCAAGACAGTGGTGCTGCGGGGGATCGGGCCATCGCTCATTAATTCCGGCATCAATGACGCCCTCGTCGATCCCGTTTTGTCGCTCTATACAGGCAATGGCTCGCTCTTTTGGGTCAACGACGACTGGAGAGACTCGCAGCAAAACCAAATCCAAGCCTCTGGTCTTCAGCCTTCTGACGACCTGGAATCGGCCATGATCCACACGCTTCAAGCCGGACCGTACACCGCGGTCCTGGCCGAGCTAAATCAAACCCCAGGCGTGGGTTTGGTGGAAGTTTACGATGTGGATCCGAGTGCAAATTCGCAGCTGGCCAACATCAGTACACGCGGCTTCGTCGACACGGGCAACAATGTCATGATCGGCGGCTTCATCCTGGGAGGAACCCAGAACGCGCGGGTGGCCATACGTGGCATCGGGCCGTCCCTCGCCGGGTCGGGCTTAAACAACGTCCTGGCCGATCCAACCCTGGAGTTGCACAACGGCAATGGGACAACCCTGATCTCCAACGATAACTGGCAGGACGATCCGGTCTCAGCCGCTCAGCTTTCTGCAAACGGTTTGGCGCTGCAAAATAATCTGGAATCGGGAATCTTCACGACCCTGGCTCCCGGGACATATACCGCGATTCTCGCCGGTCAGAACGGTGGCACGGGCATAGGCCTGGTTGAGGTGTATAACCTGCAATAGAGCCGGCCCGGCGCAGTTCAGGCCGCGATCGCCCTCACTTCGATGGCTCAGTCGAGGCCGCCGGAATTGGGTATTCGTCGCCGAGATAATTGATCGTAATCGTGTCCCCGTCGCGCTTGCTGACGCGCAGCCGTTTTCCCACGGGAAATTGTTTCACCTCTTTGCCCCGCGCATTATGGATGGAGACCACGGTGGTCACTTTTACAAACTCCACCGGCGGAGGTATCCAGTGATCGACTTGCGAGAGGGCCACCGGATTGGATTGCCTGGACGGCGCGGGCATTTTGACGGGCGCGGCCGCTACGCGTTTTTCTGGCTCGGGAGGTTCCTGATTTTTGGCCTGGAATCGATCGCCACTCCTGCCGATCCAGACCAGCGCAAGAAACGTAAACAGCGCGGCGATTCCGGCCGCGAGGAACGCGTTGCGCGAAACGTAGGTTCGTTCCGTCATGTGAACGGTCAACCGTTTAACAAAATGCCGCATCGGCGTCAATCATTGCGGAAGTTCACAGTGCCCACACCTTCGCGCAAACCTGTTGCTGCAAGACGGCTGGCGTCCAGCCGCCGGACTGCGTGATGGTGGCTCAGGTTTCCTAACTCCGGTGCTGGTCAGCTGCGGCGGGCCGTCAACAATCAACCGGCCCGTTTAATGGCCCGTTTTCGTGAAATTGTTGTCCATGTGTTCCTGCAATCTGTGGACTTCCTGCGTGCTGATGCGTTTGCCCCCGGCGGTGTTCCCGTGCGCGTCCGATGCGGCCACCTGGCCGACGATGTTCAAACCGGCTCCGACCACCACCTTCATCGCCACTCCGCCACCGGCGAACTTTTCTCCCGGAAGACCGGCAGCCACGACCTTCTTGGTCCCCGCGGAGACGACGATGGCGTAATGGTTGCCTTTCATTGCTCCGGACGTCGAGTTGAACTGCACGACGTAATTACCGGGTTTGAGATTCGCGGTTGCGAAGGCTCCTTCCACATTGGTCACGCCCCTGAAGGCGCCTTTTCCGCTGGCGTCGGAAACGGTTACGTTCAGGGAAGGAGTTTCGCCATACGCCATGCCGGCGGCGAGCAGAACAGGAAATAACAGGGCGCCGCGGAACAGGTTCTTCATTTGAGGATAGTGGGGGCAGGAAGGTGGGAGTCGAGGACAAACGGTGGTGCCTGATTCCAGGAATGGCCGAGGAGTGAAAAATGGCCGTGGGATCGCACGGCATCCTATCCAGGCTTTGCGCTTCCCGGACAGATTGCACTCACCCGCGATCGCGATCTCACTTCGGCAAAATTATTTCGTAGATGCGCTGCGCCACGATATTCGCTCCCTCTGGATTGGTGTGGCAGCAGTCATCCTGGTAGAGCGTTTCTTCATGGTCCGAATAAATCATCGTTAAATCGGTAAAGTTCACTCCTGCTGCGAGGAGCGATTCGCCTGCTTGTGCCAGGAGCGGGTATCCTTTCGTTACGCCCGTTCGATAAGGGCTGGCCTCGTTGAAGGCCTGCCTCCGCTCCTCCTCATGCATGGGTTTCGAACCGGTGACATACTGATTGGGTTGGAGAAAGTGGTAGTATTTGGCACCATTCGCTTCACATAACGCCTTCATCTGCAGGGAACTCCTTTTCCACACGTCGGCGATGTCCCGGTAGAGACCCTCTTCGTTGGAATACGCATAGGAGGGGCCCCGCATCGTGTACGATTGGTCTTTGGTTTCCTGCTTGGCGATTCGTCCGTTCGTTTCATAGATGGTTTTCTCCATCCTGTGATCCCGAAATTGCCAGATCAAAAATAGCGTGGGGCTGAGGTACAACCGATTGTTTGTGAATCCCTCCGCCCAATTTCTTCGGCTGAGTTTTGTTGTTTCCCGATAGCCGAGAAGCCGCACGGTCCCCGAATCGATGGCGTGGGCGGTCCTTCGATCCCAACCGCGAGGAAAGAAGGGATTGACGTTATTCGGGATGTTGTCGGACGCGGGGAGGGCGACCTCATTAAATCCGTCCAGTTCAATGACGATGTCGAACTCCGCACCGAGGGCGAGCAGGTAATTCAATGTCATCAGCTGCTGCGGTTGCTTGTAACCGCCGAGGCCAAGGTTGATGACGATGAATTTCTTCCCGAGCTCGGCGGCGTGCGTGCCCAATAAATCCTTCAACGAAAGATAAACCGAGTGGGTGAACGAGCCGCCAAAAACCCCGATAATAACCGTTCCGGGTGCTCTTTTTACGATCGGACTTGGCCTGTCGCTGAGCGGAAACCCAAAATCCGAGACCTTCCAAAATTCCTTGTTTCGCTGTGGATCGGCGACAAAGCCAAAATAAGGATGCAGAACCTCGATGAAATCGCCCTGGTTCAGATCGGAAAGACCGGCCACGGCAAACTCCGCCGAGGAGGCCGAAGCGTTGGCCGCAAGCGCGCGCCTCGCTTTGGCATAGGAAAACCAGGAGCGATTGATCGCGCGATAGCCAAGGAGCGAGACGCCTTCCACGACCACCCACGTGGCCAAAACCATGATGACCCAGAAGGCCGCTGTCTTGATTCTCGTGCGCAAGGAGTCGTCGGTTTAGGCGGGGCTGTGCCGGAATCCGGTATCTTGAAGGAAAGCGCTTCCGACTCAAGATCATTGCTGTGGCGGTAGTGGCTCGGTTTGAATCAAAATCAAATCTGCCTTGCTGGATGCCCTCCGGAGGTGATCTATTTTCGTTAGAATGACGAATGCGACCGAGCGTTTCTTTGTGCGTTTTGCGGTTCATATCAAAGACGTGTCTCGGACCAACTTTCTTGCTGAGTTGGCCGAAAATACGGGAGTGACCATCCACGAGGCACCGGATGGCAGAATCGAAATCACGGATTTGCGACCCGCGAAGACCGGCGGCTGGGTCCTCCATGCTCTAGAGCAGGAACAGAATCGCGGCGCTCTCATCATAGAGGATACAAACTGAGCCACTATCCCGTCGCTGCCTTGTCCTGGCGAATGGCCAAACATGACAAATCGCTCGCAAACTGCGGCGCGGCGAATTAGAAACTCCTGAGCATGGCCTCAAGTTCGCAAAAAGTTTCAGTCGTCACCGGCGGGGCCGGCTTTCTCGGGTCGCATCTGACCGACCGGCTCCTGGCGGAGGGCCATCGCGTCATCGCGATCGATAATCTCGTCACCGGCAATCTGAAAAACATCGAGCACCTCGCCGGCAACGAGAATTTCTCGTTCGTGAAACACAACGTCTCCAGTTTCATTTTCCTGCCGGAAGAAAAACTCGATTACGTTTTCCATTTCGCGTCGCCCGCCAGCCCGATCGATTACCTGGAGCTGCCGATCCCGACCCTCAAAGTCGGCGCGCTCGGCACGCATAACACGCTCGGCCTGGCCAAGGCCAAGAAGGCGACCTTCCTCCTGGCCTCAACCTCGGAATGCTACGGCGATCCGCTCGTCCATCCGCAAAAGGAAGATTACTGGGGCAACGTGAACCCAATCGGGCCGCGCGGCGTTTACGACGAAGCGAAGCGTTTCGCCGAGGCGATGACGATGGCCTATCACCGCTTTCACGGCATGGACACGAAGATCGTCCGCATCTTCAACACCTACGGTCCCCGGATGCGCTTGCGCGACGGACGCGTGGTCCCCGCGTTCATCGGGCAGGCGCTTGGCGGGACGCCGCTCACCATTTTTGGCGACGGTTCCCAGACGCGTTCTTTCTGTTTCGTCTCCGATTTAATCGACGGGATTTTCAGACTCGCGATGAGCGATTTTCACGAGCCGGTCAACATCGGGAACCCGCGCGAGATGACGATCAAGCAGTTCGCCGAGGAGATCATCCGGATCACCGGCACGAAATCGGAGATCGAATACAAACCGCTGCCGGTGGACGACCCGAAAGTGCGCCAGCCCGATATCGGCCGCGCGCGGAAAGTCCTGGGCTGGGAGCCGCGGGTCCAATTTGAGGAAGGGATTGTGCAAACGATCGAGTACTTCCGCGGTTGCCTCGAACGCGGCGAGTTCGGAGAACGGTCGCAGGTCTAGCCAGCGCTGGCACCGACCTTTCCCCGCTTCACTCAGGGCGGTGTCGGAATGCCGATCGAATTCGGCCGGAGAGACCAGTCCGCTTCGCTGTTAGAATCCGTCGGATCACTCCCTGAAAAAGTTCGGCTGACCGACTCGCGGCCGCCCTCCGGCCCGATGTTGTCGAGCGAACCGTTCTCGTTGAACGCCCCGGCGAGGAGCGGTCTCGGGCGCGGGCCAAAGCGCACGACATCATCCGCGTGGTGATAATAGAGCGGCACGAAAAAGACACTGCGGGTGTTTTTGCCACTTACGCCCATCGAGACGCTGGTCCCGGTGATGTAACCGGGGAAGAAGCCGCCCCGCACTTTAATACCGAGGATAGTTCCGCTCCCAATGGCTTGAGCGACCGGAACGTCGGTGTAATTCGCATCCTCGAAGACGACCAGGAACTGCCGGCCGTGGAGCGGACCCGCCGCGCCCAGGTCCACTTCGCCGCTGACGGGCTGGGCGTTCGGATCTTGTGAGATCCATTTGAGTTTAATGCCGGTGAGATAGAGTTCCTTGTCGGCGGGCTCGTCGAGAAAGAGCTCAACCCGGTCAGCCGCGACTTCGGTGACCTTCAGGTTGCGATTAACATTGCAGCCGACCAGCAGGAACGAAACGGTGACGAGGCAAAGACAGGAGTGGAGGAGTTTCATAGGGGACACTTTCTGGAATCATCGTGATAATTCGCGGGGGCGAGAGCAACAAGAATTTCCGCCGCTGCCTTCACGAATGAAGATTTGCCTGCGCTGGTTCTGCGAACGGTTGCAGGACTAACGAGCTTGCCTTGTCGTAACGACTTGGTAAACATCCCGCCGTGCGCTCCCTATCTGCCTCACGCTTGACGCTCGGCCTGGTGATTCTTTTGGTCGCGGCGGTGAGCCCGGCTTCAGCCTCGCCCAAGGTTCCGATCGATTCTCATGTCCCGCAGGTCGAACACCCGTTTGCATTGTCTAACGCTGAGTGGAACTCGCTTTTCGAGGCGACGACCCCCGACGGCCGAAGATTGTCAGCCCAACAGCTGGCGCCTTTGGTCCTTCATGCTTACTGGCCGGGAAGTTTTGTCCACACGAGGGTTCATTGGCACCTCAAGATTGGGGTTTTTCTCCTGAATGTGCGGGGCGACGGCACCGTTTCTTCCATCGGAGTTCTTCAGCGCATTGGGCATCCCCAAATGGATGGCGCCACCTTGAGAGCCTTTGCAAAGTGGCGATTTCGTCCGAATTCCGTCAGAGAGGTCAGAGTGCCCTCTTACTATACGCGGGTGAATTAATGCGAGGCTGCAAGCCATGCCCTTGACCGAACATTTCAGTATGATCTCATGAATGAAGGCGGGCGCGATCGGGGCCTGTTTGGCGCAGCGGCGATTTGCCTTGTCCTTACCTTTGTCTGGCGATTGCTGCCGGCCGACGAGTTGCCGAGCCCAACGCTCAATATCCTGAGCATTCTCATCGAGTTGGGCCTCGTCATTGGATTTGTCGGCCTGGCGCCTAGCGTTTTACGTTCGCTTCCCGCGGGCTCTGCGCGGGGTGGGTGGATCTTCCTGTTGATCGTCGGCATCGCGGCGGCGCTGGGAATCATTAGCATCCGTGTGTCGGGTGGGCCACGCGTGGAATTGCCGCCGCGCACTTCGATCGACTCGACCGGGGCGCAGGAGATGCCGAAACGATTGCGCAGCTTCATCAGCACGGCTGGAACGATAGGTGACAGGTTGATGGCCAGTCGCTGGATGCAGGCGTTGGCGACGCGAGATCCCGCCCGAGTCCGAACGCTGACCCGCCGCGACCTGGAAGACGCCCGTGCAATCTATCGCGATCTGCTGGATTCGATCGAGCAAATCCTAAAGGTGTTCGCCGAAGCGGAGTCGAAACGAATCGACGTTTCCGGCACTTCCACCGTGCCGGGTGCGAATCGGCCCGGGACCTGGCGAGTGGCCCGCGAGGGATACAGTGCGGCCTATGATTACATGGGCGTGATCGATCAACACTGGGACGAATGGCGGGCAAACCCATTTCCAGACGATGAAACCGATCTAAAGCCATGGCAGCGTGAGGTGCAGCGATTGGGGGGCGTGGCGGCGGCTAGATCAAAGGAATTCAACGCGCTGCTCGAATCCAAGTCGGCGCCCTCCGTTGCCTCGAGCGACGCGGCTGCCCTGTCGAAGCAATTGCAGGAGTGTAAAGATTCGTGGGAAAAACTGAACGAGAAGGCCATGACCCTGCGTTGGGTGACGCTGAAGAAAGATCCGGCCAAGAAACGAACGCGAACCCGGCAGGACCTCCAGGAGATGCGCGACGTCTATTCCCAGATGCGCGAAGTGGTCGGGCGGGCCCTAAAGCTTCTCGCCGAGGCAGACTCGAAGAGCATCGACCTTTCCACCGGCCAGTCGGAGAAGTATCTGGGTCGGCCAGGTTTTTGGCGCGCGATGCAGCAGGCCTACGACGCCACTTCTGCGAATTTCGACCTGTTCGATCAACATTGGGATGAGTGGATGGCGGAAGCTGATGTTCCGGATGAAAAGGCCCTGAAGCCATGGCAACGGGAAAGGGATCGAAACGACAAGACTATCGCCACCGCGTTGAAACAAGCCAAAGAAGCGGCCGCCGTTCCGGTGAGTCCCGCTCCAAAATGAAGCAGATTGAACAGACGTCGATTTTGCTCTGAGCCGAGGTGGCTCCGCCGCAGATGGCGCGGTCGCGCAGAGCGGCCAGGATCGGCGCGCGTCCTCTAATTGTTCTCGGGCTGCGGTTGCACCGGCAATTCCGGGGCAACTCTCGACATCGTTTTTTCCGTGGCCGCTTTCCGATCGACCTTTTTCTCGACCGCGACTTTTCGCACGTCCAGGGCAATCAAGAGGCCGGAGGCGAGGAGAATCACGGCCGCAACGACAGCGATAACGATTTTCCAGCCTCTCTCGCGTTTTCGATTTCTAGTTGAATTGCCCATCGTTTCCCTGGTTTCCGCCTCCAAATAGAAGCTGATCGCATGCCCTTCTGGCGCGCGAATCACTCCGGTCTGGATGAAATTCTCACACCCGATCGCGAATGGCGAATGGATCGGCCTTTTCAGGATTGGCAATTTCGCCCGAACGCCGTCAAGAGGTCCGGGTGCCAGGGTTCTGGACGCGCAGAAATTAAGCCGAGACGGCGGCGGCAATCATCCTGGTAAACGAGCCGCGGGGTTCGGCTCTCTTGCGTGCCGAACCGCTCGCTGGCTCGTCCGCAAGCCAACGCAAGAATGCGAATTGCCGGATCTTATTCTCCCAAGGAAGAGACCGCCCCGGCTGGCGGGGCGGGCTTCTTCGTGGGCAGTCTCAGAGGGCGGGGGGTTCCTCAGGGGAACGGCTTACACTCGTCCCTCAGCCGTTGGGGTTGTGTTGGTCGCAGTCGACAATTCCCGAATCGCCTTTGTCAATTCTCCAGGCCAGCATCCTTATGTAGAGCGTGTGGCCGTAAGGAATCGGGACCTTCGTTCCGTTTGCCACCGCGGAAGTTCCCGGACACGGGTTACCGTTGGGATCGTGGCAGGGATTGGTATTGGGGGGGATGGGTTGAGTCGAAGAGATGAAGAAGATGGTCGCATTGGATGGGTAGATCGTTTCCAGCTCCAAAAAGAGCTGGGTCCCGGTGCCGTAATAGAGTTCACAGGCCGGATCGCAAGTGCCTGGGCAAGGAGCGGCCAGGACGAAGCCTGGGAGCGAGACAAACATGAGCAGCGCCAGGAGGGCGCCGATGGAACGAACAAGGACGGATTTTGTATTCATGGGGTTCTTTCTAGGGTTTGGGATTAGGGGTTAGTTCCAGGAGGATGGAAGTCTCAGATCGTAAGCAAATTGATGAATTTGTTCACCCAAGGAAGAGTCCGCCCCAGGCTTGCGGGGCGGGCCTCTTCTTGGGGGTCTCGGACGGCGGTTGATACAGCGGGGAACAGCCTACAGCCGTCTCTTACCAGTTGGGGTTGTGCTGGTCACAGGAAACGATGCTTGAATCGCCACTGTCACTTCTCCAGGCCACCATCTTGACCCAGAGGGTGTGGCCGTAAGGAATCGAAAGCTTGGTTCCGTTGGCCAGCGCGGACGTTCCCGAACACGGGGTCGAGCCCGTGTGGCAGGGATTGACGTTGGCGGGGATGGGTTGATCGATGGAAGTGATAACGAAGAGGGTTGCGTTGATCGGGCAATCGGTTTCCAGCTCCAAAAAGAGCTGGGTCCCCGAGCCGTAATACAGTTCACACAGTGGATCGTGGGTCGGGTAACAAACGGCCAGCAGTGTGGTGGGGAGCGAGACAAACACGAACAGCGCCAGGAGGGCGCCGATGGAACGAACGAGTGCGGATTTTGTATTCATGGGGTTCTTTCTTGTTTGGGGTTTGGGGTTTGTTCCAGGGGAATGGAAATCTCAGATCGTAAGCAAATTGATGGATCTTATTCACCCAGGGAAGAGACCGCCCAGACTTCCGGGCCGGCCTCTTCCTGGGCAGTCTCGCGTTGCGGGGCTATTCTGTTGGGAACAACCCTACAGCCGCCACTTACCAGTTGGGGTTGTGCTGGTCACACGCGGTGACGCCCGAATCGACGAGCCCGTTTTTATAGGCGAGCATTCTTATGTAAATGGTGCTGCCATAGGGAATGGGAATCATCGTGCCGTTTGGGCACGAATAGGTCAGATAACCCGGAGTGGCGCCAGAGTGCGTGGGGTCCACGTTGTTGGGTTGATTGACGGTCTTGGTATAGAAGATCGTTGCCGCGCTCGGGCAGTCGGTTTCCAGCTCGAGATAGAGGCTGGTTCCGCTGCCGTAATACAGTTCACACTGTGGGTCGTGACACGTGCCACAAACTTCTGCCAGGAGGGGCGCTGGGAGCGCAACAAACACGAGCAGCGCCAGGAGGACGCCGACGGAACGAACAACTACGGATTTTGTATTCATGGGGTTCTTTCTTGTTTGGGGTTTGGGGTTTGTTCCAGGGGGAGGGAAGTCTCAGATCATAGGCAAATTGATGGATTTCTTCACCCAGGGAAGAGACCGCCCAGACTTCCGGGCGGGCCTCTTCCTGGGCCATTTGGGACGGCGGGTCGATTCTGTGGGGAGGAATCTACCGCCGTCTCTCAGTCGTTGGGGTTGTGCTGGTCACACGCTGTGACGCCTGAATCGACGAGGCCGCTTTTGTAGGCGAGCGCTCTTATGTACATGGTGCTGCCATAGGGGATGGAAAGCAGCGTGCCGTTTGGGCATGAATAGGTCAGATAACCCGGGGTGGCGCCACTGTGGGTGGGATCGACGTTGTTGGGCTGATTGATGGTCTTGGTATAGAAGATGGTTGCCGCGGTCGGGCAATCGGTTTCCAGCTCGAGATAGAGGACGTGGGGCGGGCCGTAATAAATGCCACACTGTGGTTCGTGGCACGTGCCACAAACTTCTGCCAGGAGGGGCGCTGGGAGCGCAACAAACACGAGCAGCGCCAGGAGGACGCCGACGGAACGGACAACTACGGATTTTGTATTCATGGGGTTCTTTCTTGTTTTGGGGTTTGGGGTTTGCTCCAGGGGGATGGAAATCTCAGATCATAAGCGGACGGTTCTTTCCAGGGTTTTGGGGTCAGGGGTTATTCGAAGGGGAGGAGGACTCCAATCGTGATCAGTCAAATCAAATTAATCAAGAATAAAATGCGGTCCTCTAATTTTGGCTGGCGCAGCGTTTCCGAATTTGAAATTCTAGCGGCTGATGTCCTCCCCCCGGACACGCATCGTCACGCTTAATCTCGGCTCGCAGAGTATCGAGCTGGCGGAGTTTCGTGCCCAACCGCCGGGCGGTTTGATCTTGTGCGGCTACCGCTCGCGCGATCTCCTGGCCGATCCAGCCCGGGAAGCAATCCGGTCCACGCAGGTTGTCGCCGCCTTACGCGAGATGATGGCCGAGTTGCAAATCAAGGGAGGACCGGTCAACTACACGGTGGCGGAAGAATCGGTTTTCACGCGCTTCATCAAACTGCCGCCGATTGACGACGAAAAGATCGAGCGAATCGTTTCGTTCGAGGCGGCGCAGAATGTTCCGTTCCCGATCAACGAAGTGGTTTGGGATTATCAGCTCATCGGTGGCGGTCCCAGAGAACAAATTCAAGTGATCCTCGTCGCCATCAAGGCGGACTTACTCGATAGAATCAATGGTGCGGTGGAGGAAACGGGCTTGCGCACCTCGATCGTCGACCTGGCGACGATGGCGCTCTACAACGCATTTTGTCACAACTACAGCGATCTGAGTGGATGCTCGCTGCTGGTCGATATCGGGGCTCGCACGACGAATCTGCTTTTCATCGAGCCTGGGAAAATCTTCGCCCGCAGCGTCCCCATAGGCGGGAGCTCCGTCACTTCCGCCATCGCGAAGGAATTTAACGAGCCATTTGCAGCGGCGGAGTTTCGCAAGAAGCGCGCCGATTTCACCGGCCTGGCCGGCGTTGCCACTGGCGCGGCGTCGCCGGACGCCGACGCGGCGCGCGTTTCAAATATCATGCGGAGCACGATGATGCGGCTGCACGCGGAATTGCTGCGCTCGATCAGTCACTACTGCACTCAACAACAAGGCAAACCGCCCGAACGTGTTTTCCTCTCCGGCGGAGGCGCGAGCATGCCGATGATCCGCGAGTTCTTTCACGAAAAATTGCAGCTACCGCTCGAGTTTTTTGATCCGCTCCGCAAGGTGGCCATCGCCGACTCCATGGGCTTGGAGGCGATTTCGCAGTCGAAGCATTTACTCGGGGAGCCGGTGGGTCTTGCTCTTCGTGCGGCGAACAGTTGCCCGATGGAGTTGAATCTTTGCCCGGCGAGCGTCGTGCGCCGGCAGGCCCTGGAGAAAAGACGGCCATTTCTTTTCGCGGCCGCGGCTTGCTTCATCCTCGGTCTGGTTGGGTGGGGGACCTACTACGCGCGCGGGGCGGACATTATCCGTGGCCGCGCTGGCCAGATTCAGGAAAAAGTTATCGCGCTGAGACAGATCGAATCCCAGGCGAATGAGGTGCGGCAACGAACCGCCGCGCTCGATCGACTGGCCACGCCGCTCATCACGGCGATCAACGACCGGAGTTTCTGGCCGCAAATTCTGGAGGAACTGAATGCCCGGCTACCGACGGAAAATATCTGGATCACTGAACTGGCGGCCGCTTCAGGAGGGCTGTTACTGGACGCCCGGGATCCGCGCCTGCTCCGCCCAACAGCAGACGCTGCTCCCACGGTCTCGTTGCCGCGCGCGGAGGCTTTGCCCGCCATCGACGGTCTCCAGGTGCGCGGTCTTTATTTATTCAATCCGAGACAACAGGAAGTCGTGGTGGATTATTTTCGGAATCTCGTCGGTTCGCCCTGGTTTGCGATTGACCCGAACAATCAGGCGAAAGTGATCAAGCCGACGACGCCGAACAATGCGGAGTGGGCCTTTCCGTACGAACTCCGCCTCGATTTGCGCAAGCCGGTGAAACTTCCATGAATTGGTTTCGCCAGAATCGTTTTCTCGGCACCTTTGTGACCGTTGTTGGTGTGGGCACGCTCGCCGCTCTCTGGTTTTTGTTCAGCGCCAGAACCGCGTGGGATGATGCGGTCATCGATTTCAATCAGGCGGCCACGGAACTGAATCGTCTCGAGCGGCTTTCTCCCTATCCGAGCGACGTAAATCTGCGCCGAATGAAGGCGCACGCGGATGACTATGCCGCCGCGCTTGCGAAATTGAAGGAGGAACTCCGGACCCGGGTAATTCCGCTCTCGCCGATGGCGCCGAACGAATTTCAATCGCGCCTGCGCCTGGCGATGACTGCACTGGCCGATAAGAGCCGCGCAAATAAGATCCGATTGCCCGACAAATTTTATCTGGGCTTCGATGAATTTGCCTCTGCGCTGCCGAATGAAGCGGCCGCGCCTCTTCTCGGACAAGAGCTCGCCCAAATCGAATGGCTTCTGGATGCGTTCTTCGAGGCGCGAGTGGACGCGTTGGTTTCGTTCCGTCGGACACCTTTGCCAGAAGAACATCAGACGGCCGCGCCGACGGTCACACCCGCCATCAAAACACCGGGAGCCGTGCCCCTCCCAAGGTCGCTCGAGCGCAACGTTGTTGAAGCGACATTTGTCTCCACACCCGCGGCGGCGCGAAGGGTCCTCAATCAAATCGCCGGGGCCAACCAGCATTTTTTCATCGTTCGTCTTTGGCATGTGCGAAACGAGAAGGACAAGGGGCCGCCGCGCGACCTTGGCGCGGACAGCGCCGGCGTGATCACCGCAGAGCCTCCTCCGGCGGCGACGCTCAAGTTTATCGTTGGGAGCGAACGCATCGAGACCACCGCGAAAATCGAAATTGTGAGATTCACCTTTTGATGAAATCGCGAAACGAATCAGAGTTTCCGGGGAGCGCACGCGCCCTCGCGTGCTGGTCGCGGCGCCTCGCCGCGATGGACTTCTCTCGAATCGCGACGAGCTGTCACGATAATATCTCCGAACGTAAATTCGCGGTAGAAAAGTTCGCGACGGCGAAGCGCCATCGCCAACACGCGAGGGCGCGTACGCTCCCCAGAATCTTGCGCTTCCTCGTTCCTGACCTCCGTGTATTCCCAGCGAAATACCCATGACCTGGATTCGCGCCCATTATGATCGGTTATCTGTGCTGGTCGCCGCGTTGTTTCTTTTCGGCTCGGCCGTCCTGATCATCCGGAGCGCGGCGCAGTTCGATAGAAACTTTTCCGCGCTCCAAAGTCCGCCTCCGCCCAAATCGGCGGCGCCGCCTCCCCGGGCAGTCGAACTGGCACAGACAACCGAAAGCCTGCGGCAGCCAGCGCAATGGACCTTCAGCGGGCGCTCGGGCCTTTTCGTTCCCGAAAAGCACTTTATCGACGCCACCGGTTTTCCGACGACTCTGCAAACCACTGAGGTCCACCCACCGGTCCCTAACGAATGGTTGGAAGAATTCGGTCTGCCGATCGCCGATGGGGATGTTCTCAGCCAGGATCCCGACGCGGATGGATTCAGTAACCTGGAGGAATGGCAGGAACATACCAGGCCGGTCGACAAGGACTCGCATCCAGCCTTCATCGCAAAGCTCAGGATGAAATCATCCGTGCAGGAGCCGTTTCGATTGGTCTTTGCTTCGTGGGTTGGCGACACGTTCGCCATTAACACGAATGATCTGAAAGAGCCGACCCAGTTTCTCCGGCTCGGCGATTCGATTCGTGGTACGAAATTCAGGCTGGTGAAATTCTCGAAGAATTATGAGCTGAACAAATATGGCACCCGAATCGACGTCTCGGAGTTGATCCTAGAAAATCAGGAGACCCATGAGCAGCTCACCCTTGTGAAAGAGAAAATTATGATCTCCCCGGAATCGGTCGCGCATTTTGTTTATGCGTGGGGTGGCCTCCGGGAGTTTGCGGTCAAGAAGGACCAGGAATTTTCATTGAAACCGGACGAGCGGATCAAATATAAGTTGGTAGACGTCCAGGCGTCCAAGGCAGTTGTAGTCAATACGCAGAAGCCAAACGAGCCAATCGAAGTTGGCCTGCTCACCCCCTAACCCCAAATGGTCTCCCCCCATGACAAATCCATCCCTCCGTAGCGCCGTTGTCTTCGCTTTCGCCACCGTTTTTACGACGTGGAGTTACGACAGATGTTTTGCCCAGAATATTAGCCGCGTCGCGGACCGCGAAGCGGCGCGACGCCAGGCGGCGTTCCCGCAAGGGGAGGCGGCGCTCGCGCGCGGCAAAGCAGCGTTAGCCACCAAAAACTACGCTGGCGCCCACGAAGAGTTCCGCCTGGCGGTTCGTCTTCTTCCCGATGCTGTCGTGGGTGGAAAGGCGCATGACGAAGCCGTTGCCGGATTTTGTGTGAGCGGGATTAAACTGGCCGAGCAGCGGATTGCGGAGGCCAAGTACGCGGAGGCGGAAGCAATCTGCCGGGAGGTGCTGGGTGATCGTTACGATCCGAACTTCCGCGCGGCTGCTGAATTACTGGCTCACCTTCAAGAGCCCGGTTACTTCAATCGAACGCTGGGTCCCAAGTTCCTCTCGAAGGTTGAGGAAGTAAGGAAGCTGCTGAGTGACGCGGACGGCTATTACAACAGTGGGCGCTACGATCTCGCCTTCAAGAAGTATGAGCAGGTCCTGAATCTCGATCCATACAACGTGGCCGCGCGGCGTGGGGAAGAGAAAATCAACCTCACGAAAACACACTACGGGGAGGAGGCTTACAACGAGACCCGCTCCCAACAGCTCTGGCAGGTCCAGAAGGGTTGGGAAGAGCCCGTCAGACCATTTGGCCAAACCGTCGGAGCGACGACCGACACATTTGCGAAAGATGCGACCGGCACTGCGCGCATTACCCATAAGCTCAACACGATCATCATTCCGCGAATCGAATTCCGTGATGCGAGTGTCCGCGAGGCAATCGAGTTTTTGCGGCAACAGGCGGAGGCGAACGATCCGGCGCCCGACGGCCGGAAAGGCGTTGATATGGTCCTGCGATTGACCACCCTGGGGCGTCCCGCGGAAGCTGTCGCGCCGGCCGCAACGGGCACTCCATCTGTTTCGACAACAGCTGTCTCAGGACCTTCCACCTCACCCGCTGATGCCAGGATTACCATAACGCTAAACGAAATCCCTCTGGCCGAAGCGCTTCGTTACATCGCGAACCAGGCGGGACTAAAAGTGAAGGTGGAACCTTACGCGGTCTCCATCATTCCGATCAGCGAGCAGAGTAACGACCTGCTCACGAAGGAGTATCGTGTGCCGCCGGGATTTATCAGTGGATCGCTCAACGCCAACGCAACCTCGTTAAGTCAGCCGGCAGCCGGAGGCAAAGGCACTCCCGCCGGGACGGCGAAGGATACGCAGGAGTCCACCGGCGGCCGGTTATTGGTGAACCGTGAAGGAGCAAAGGAGTTTCTTGAGAATCAAGGTGTCTCATTTGCGGTTGCAGGTTCCAGCGCAAACTTCCTTCCTCAAACCAGCCGGCTCATTGTCCGGAACACAGCCGACAATCTGGAGCTGGTAGATGCCATCGTGGAGCAGGCTAATGTCTCTGGACCCAAACAGGTCGAAATCGAAGCCAAGTTCGTTGAAATCACACAAAATAATCTGAAAGAGTTGGGGTTTGATTGGTTGCTCGGACCGTTCAACCTGAACTCGAAGGGAAGTGTGGCTCTAAACGGCGGAACGTCCGGCACGGGTGCGTCGGTCAACCAGGGAGATTATCCGTTTCCCACGAATGGTTTGAATCCGGTCACGGCCGGGAACCGCAGCGGAAACCTGGCCATCAACGGGAACGCCATCGATTCGCTTCTCCTTGGCACGCCGGTCGGTCAGGTTTTGGCTCCGGGAATTTTCGGTGTGGGGGGCCTGCTGACCGATCCGCAATTTCAATTGGTCGTGCGTGCCCTTAACCAGAAGAAAGGGGTCGACCTGCTCTCGGCACCTCGTGTTACCACCAAAAGCGGGCAACGGGCAGTGATCGAGATCGTGCGTGAATTTCGCTATCCGACTCAGTTTGAGCCACCGCAGATCCCGCAAACAGTTGGCAGTGTAACGACCAGAACGGACGCTGGTGGCATCATCCCTCTTGGAGGCGGCTCTTCCGTTCCGGTTACTCCTACCACTCCAACTCACTTTGAAACGCGCAACACCGGAGTGACCTTGGAGGTTGAGCCCGTGGTGGGCCCCGATGGAGTGACCATCGATCTCAATCTCGTTCCGCAGGTGGTGGAATTCGAAGGCTTCATCAACTATGGCAGCCCCATCCTGGCGCCATCGTCTTCCTTTCTGAATACGGTGACCGGAGGATTAATAAATTCACCCCAAAGCGTTTTGACGCCGAACATCATTAATCAGCCCATCTTTAGCACCCGCAAGGTAACGACAAGCGTCAGTGTATGGGACGGCCAGACGGTGGTGCTGGGCGGCCTCATGCGCGAGGACGTCCAAAAGACGGAAGATCGCACGCCTCTCCTGGGCGACATCCCGCTCGTCGGCCGTCTCTTCCGGACGAACGCGGAACAGCATATCAAACGGAACCTGGTCATCTTCGTGACTGCGCGTCTCGTTAATCCCGGCGGGCAACTGGTGAATCCAAACGAAGAAGCCGAAGAATCCGAAGATCTGATCGAGCCTCCGATCTTGCCGGAGGTGCCGTTCAACAAGAAGTGAAGGAACGACGAGCCGGCTCCTGTCGCCCGCATCGGCTGGCGCCTAGCGCGGCTTAAAATCGCGCGCCCGCTTTTGCCCCTCGGCGATTTGCTCCGGCGTCATCTTCTCTTCCAGAGTGGCCATGGCTTCCTTTGCCCTTGCATCGCCTTGCCCAGCCGCCAGGAGAAGCCACTTGTAAGCCTCCGCGTCATCCTTCATTACGCCTCTGCCGTTTTCGTAGCAGTCGGCCAAGTTGGATTGGGCCTTGGCGTAATTCTGCTCGGCGGCTTTGCGATACCACCTCACGGCCTCGGCGTAATCTTTCGTCGTTTCTTGATGCCCCGAGGACGTGATCGAGCCTCGGATTTTGCCGGCGGGTCCCTTCAGCAAGAAGTAGCCCTGCTGAGACAACCGATTCTGACCTTCTGGTCTTGGTTAGGAAAAGCGGGGGATGATTTTGCTTGCTGACCCTTCCGGCAATCAGTACAAACCGTTCAGCTGCGAGAGGTTCTCGCCGCAGACCTCCCAGATGAGCTTGAGCAATCCTCGCTATGAGGCCGCTTTCTTCGGCCTGCTCCATCCTGCTTTTCGTTCCCCCAAAGACAACTCGACCGGCAGAACCGGCTCGAATCAAACCGCTAGCACCTCCAATAACCCTATGAACACATCAATAAGCACCGGGGCCCAGAGCCGGAAACCGGAATCATATCCGTGGAAACGATGCCTCGGTAGAATCCGTGGATTAAATGTCTATGTCATTCTCGCATTCGCGTGTGTCCTCGCGCCGGAATACTCATCCGGCCAGGCAAGCAGCGATCCTTGTCCCATTAATACTGTGGAACCGCCGCCCGGCCTGGTAGGCTGGTGGCCGCTGGGCGAAAAATCCGGCACCAAGGTCACGGATGGATCGGGCCACGATAATCATGGGACCTCGAAGCCGGGTGCAATTGGGTCGACGGCGCCCCTGGGTCCTGTTTCGGCTCCAGGGTTCGTCGGCAGTGGAATGCGTTTTTTTGCGGGCAGCTATGTGAGGATTGCCAATAGTAATAACCTGGATTCCCTCGTCGCGTTCAACGAGGATTTCACCATCGACGCCTGGATCAAAGCTGGGAATGGTCCGATTGTCGGTAACTTCAATCCAGCAAAAAAACTCGGCTACGCCCTGTACATTACAGCCAACCAGTTAACATTCGACATGGGCCGTGGGAATCTTCTTCCGATCCTGTCGGTGAAACGGCCGATTGTTCCAAACGCATGGAACTTCGTTGCTGTCGTCGTGAAACGAACGAGTAGCACTCCCAAGGGGAACAGGGTGACTCTGTATTCTGGCACAACTGCCCTGCCGGCAGGCACCTCAACATCGATCCCTCTCGACGCGAAGTCACACAGTGGCCTCCCGGTGGACATCGGCAAATGCACCGGTTCTCAATTGAACTGCACCACGGTTATTGACGAGCTGGAGATGTTCAACCGTTCGCTGCTCCTGGCCGATCTCCAAAAAATCTTCAATGCGAAGCACAATGGCAAGTGCATCCGCCCAGCCAGTAAAGCGAACTGAAGTCTCGAATCTGCACCAGTGAATTGCCGCCGCGGAATCGCCCGCTTCTTTGGGCAACCCGCGGCACGTCGGCATCTTCGTGACCGCGCGCGCCTTTTTCCCGATCGCCCTCGCGCGATGCCAACGCGGGCGAAAGGGCGTGTGACGGATGTCGAAGAGACGGTTGACGGTTAGGGCGACCCGCGATCGTAAACTTCGACGAGACCAACACCGGTGGCGGCGTTCACTCCGGAGAGCAGCGCTGTGTAAGAGCCTGCCGGAAGCGTCACAGCTATCCCTGACTCGAGATTGTTTGTGGGCGCGAGACCGGCGGCAATCAGTTCGGCCGCAAAAACGCCGTTATCCTGCCAGTTGTTGTTTGTGGCCAGGAGCGTTCCGTTGCCGTCGCGCAGTTCCAGAGTCGGATCGGGCAGTGCGTTCGGCACTCCGGCCGTCCCGAGACTGGGGCCAAGGCCGCGCAGCACGATTCTGTCCGCGTCGTTATGGCCGCCGAGGATGAAGCCCGCGATTACAACCTCGCCGCCGATCCCGACAAGGGCCCGCGTGCTGATATTACCCAGCTTCGCCGCAGCTCCCTGACTCAAGTCGTAGATTTCCACCAGGCCGACCCCCGTGTTGTGATTCGGTACTGCTGACGATTGCGGTGTAGGCGCCTGGATTGAGAGTCGCATCAATCGCTGCATCGAGATTGCTGGCCGGCGCGATGCCGGTGGCGATAATCGCCGCTTCCTGCGCGGGGTCGTCTCTCCAGTTGTCGTTTGTGATCGTGGCGAAGCCGCTCGGACCATGGAGTTCCATCACCGGATCAGGCAACGCGTTAGTGACGCCGGCCTGGACCAGGGTGGGTCCTACGGCCCGCAGAAGTACATGTTTCGGAGCGGTCCCCGTGACGATGAACCCGCCAATGGCAACATTATCGCCGGTCAGAACCCGCATCCGGGTCGAGAGGTTAATGGCTTGCGCGGTTCCCGGCGGAAAAGGAGTGGGGGTCGGTGGCGGTGACGCGTTACAGGTCGGCCCCTGGATTTCGACAAGAACAGGGGATCCTGCCTTGAAGAAGCCGACCATTGCATTGGTCGCCTGCGGCGGTTGGTCGGCGTCAAAACGGAAATTATACAGCGTGCCCCAGCGAATGGCGTTCGCGTTCTGGTTCTGCGCGAATGTTTGAGAACTCCAGCTCAAGGCATTGGCGGTCTGCGTGGAAGTCCAGGGGGCGTTGCTAAAACCGGCGCCTCCCAGCGTTCCATCGTTAGGATAGCCGGGGTGATTCGGCGGAGCGTGAAAGCCGAGATTGCTCACCGTGATTCCGCAGCCGAGAGGCACGGTGAAAAACTGGAGCGCGCGATCCAGGTTCATATTATAGAGGGCATACTCGTAGTGCCAGATGCCCGCGGATGGATTCGTTACCTTATAGGCAACGAACCCGCGCCCATCGATCCCCGGCTCGGGCTCGAACGGAGCGATCGTCGCTCCCGTCCAGGCATTGATGGCGGGGCTCATTCGCACTGTATCTCCCACGGGCGAAAAGAGGAAACTGGTCGTGCCGCTGACAGCGAACTTACCGTAGGAGGCGTTGTTGGACATGTTGCACGGCCCGGGATGAGTCTGGCACCAGGCATACTCATCCGGACTGATGTATTGAACCTCGGCGTAATACGTCGCGCCCGGATTCATTATGGTGTTCAGGTCGTTGCTTTCCACCAACAGCATGTGCGATGTGGCGGTGTGAGTGTGACCGAGATGGTCCACGGCGTTCGATTGGAAGACACCGGTGAAGGGGTTGATCAAGGCACGCGAACCCAACTCTTCGGAGTCCGCGTTTTGATGCGAGGTGTAGGTATCAGAGCATCCCGCGGCAAGATGATGGAGGTCACCCCCCGTGCAACCAAGATTGCAGGCGTTGCTGTCCGATGCCCCGAAGCCATGCTTGACCCAGGAGTGGCCAATTTGCTCAAAGCGATCGTCGTTTTTGTTTTCGCCGCTCATGCGATAGAGATTTTGCGGGATGATCGGATGATTTGTATCTGGCAGCGGGAAGAAATTCACCTGCACGTTTCCGGTATTACAAATGGTCGTGCCCATACCGAGGCCAACCTGGCTCCCGGCACTTCCAAACTGTCTCAAGCCTTCCCCGAATTTTTGACCCACATCTCCTGTTATAATATCGGGCCCCGCGTTGAGGCCGTTAGGAACTGCCTGCTCCGCTTGAGGCGCGGAATTTCCCGAGTTGTTACTCAGCAGCAAGAGTGGCAGGAAAATCAAATAACTCAGTGTTCTTCTAAACATCTCTGGCCCTCCGGTTAGGATCTCGCTTTAGGAAGTCTTTCATTCAGGCACTACGGCGCGCCGCGGTCGTAAACTTCGACGAGGCCGGCGCCGACGCCGTTGTTCACTCCGGAGAGCAGCGCAGTGTAAGAACCGGCCGGAAGCGTCACAGCGATTCCTGATTCGAGGTTGTTTGTCGGTGCCAGGCCGGCGGCAATCAGTTCGGCCGCATAAATTGCGTTATCCTGCCAGTTGTTGTTCGAAGCCAGGGGCGCTCCGTTGCTGTCGCGCAGTTCCAGAGTTGGATCGGCCAGCGCATTCGGCACTCCCGTGAGGCTGGGCCCAATGCCGCGCAGCACGATTCTGTCCGCGTCGTTGTGGCTGCCGAGGATGAAGCCCGCGATAATAACCTCGCCGCCGATCCCGACCACGGCCCGCGTGCTGATATTGCCCAGCTTCGTCGCTGGTCCCTGACTCAGGTCGTAGATTTCCACCAGACCCACGCCCGTTTGGTGATTCGTACTGCTGACGACCGCGGTATAGGCGCCTGGATTCAGAGTCGCATCAATCGCGGCATCGAGATTGCTGGCCGGCGCGATGCCGGTGGCGATAATGGCCGCTTCCTGCGCGGGGTCGTCTCTCCAGTTGTCGTTTGTGATTGTGGCGAAGCCGCTCGGACCATGGAGCTCAATCACCGGATCGGGCAGCGCGTTAGTGACGCCAGCCTGGACCAGGGTGGGTCCTACGGCGCGAAGAAGCACATGTTTCGGAGCGGTCCCCGTGATGATGAACCCGCCAATGGCAACATTATCGCCATTCAGAACCTGCATCCGCGTCGAGAGGTTAATGGCTTGCGCGGTTCCCGGCGGAAACGGGGTGGGGGTCGGTGGCGGTGACGCGTTACAGGTCGGCCCCTGGATTTCGACAAGAACAGGCGATCCTGTCTTGAAGAAGCCGACCATTGCATTGGTCGCCTGCGGCGGCTGGTCGGCGTCGAAACGAAAATTATAGAGCGTGCCCCAGCGAATGGCGTTCGCGTTTTGATTTTGCGCGAACGTCTGCGTGCTCCAGCTCAGTGCGCTGGCGGTTTGCGTGGAAGTCCAGGCCGCATTGCTAAAGCCGGCGCCACCCAGGGTTCCATCGTTAGGGAAGCCGGGATGATTGGGCGGAGCGTGAAACCCGAGGTTGCTCACCGTGATTCCACATCCCAGCGGCACGGTGAAGAACTGGAGCGCGCGATCCAGATTCTCGTTATAGAGCGCGTACTCATAATGCCAAACACCGGCAACCGGACCCGTCACCTTGTAGGCGATAAAGGCACGACCATCGACTCCGGGCTCAGGCTCGATCGGATTGATGGTCGCTCCAGTCCAGGCATTGACGGCTGCGCTCGTTCGCACGGCAGGTCCAACCTCCGAAAAGGTAAAATTCGTCGCCCCGGCGACGTTGTAACGACAGTAGGAGGCGTTGTTGTACATGTTGCATTGCCCGGGATGGGTCTGACACCAGGCGTATTCATCAGAAGAGATGTATTGAATCTCGGCGTAATACGTCGCGCCTGGATTCAGCGCTGTGTTCAGGTCGCTCGCTTCCACCAGAATTCTGTGCGATGTGCCGGTGTGAACGTGGCCGGTGTGGTCCATCGCCGTCGATTGAAAGGCGCCGGTAAATGGATTGATCAAGGCGCGTGAACCCAGGCCATCTGCGTATGCATTTTGGTAGTTGGCGTACGTATCCGAACAGCCCGCGCCAAGATAAAAGGGGGCAAGCCCCCTGGAACAGACACCGCAGACACTGGCCTCATCTGCGCCAAAGGCATGCTTCACCCAGGATTGGCCAATCTGCTCGAAGCGAGCATTGTTGCCCGGTCCGCCGCTCATCCGGTAGAGATTGTGCGGAATGACGGGATGGTTGGTCTCCGGCATCGCAAAAAAACTCACTCCGACGTTTCCGATATTGCACGAAGTCGTGCTCACTCCCAGCCCGACCTGAGTCCCGTTTTGTCCAAATTGCTCCAAGGCTCCGAACTCACCAATATTTCCCGCGATAATATCGGGCCCCGGGTTAAGACCTTCGGGAGCACTCTGCGCCGCTCGAGGCGCGGAATTTCCCGGGCTGTTACTCAAGAGAAAGAGCAGTGGCAGCGCGAAGTAATTCAACATTTTCCTAAGCATGTTCGTGATTCTCCGGTTGGTATCTGTTTCAGAAGATCATAATGGAGGCTTGCCTTCACAATTGACGACTACGGAGCGCCGCGATCATAGACTTCGACGAGACCGACTCCGGTGCCGTCGTTCACTCCGGAGAGCAGGGCCGTGTACGAGCCCGCCGGAAGCGTCGTAGCTATCGCAGACTCAAGGTCATTTGTCGGCGCCAGGCCGGCGGCAATCAGTTCGACGGCTTGAGCTGGATCATCCTGCCAGTTGTTATTCGAAGCCAGGAGCGCGCCGTTGTTGTCCCGCAGCTCCAGAGTCGGATCGGCCAGCGCGTTCGGCACTCCTGTCGCCGTGAGACTGGGGCCAATGCCGCGCAGCACGATCCTGTCCGCATCGTTGTGGCTGCCGAGGATGAAGCCCGCGATAACAATCTCGAAACCGGTCCCGACCAGGGCCCGCGTGCTGATATTGCCCAGCTTCGCCGCGACGCCCTGACTGAGATCGTAGACTTCGACCAGGCCCACCCCCGAGTTGTTATTCGTACTCCGAACAACTGCGGTGTAGGTGCCCGGATCCAAGGTCACATCAATCGCCGCTTCGAGGTTGCTGGCCGGCGGGAGACCCGTGGCAATAATCGCCGCCTCCTGGGCGGGGTCGTCTCTCCAGTTGTCGTTAGTGATCGTGGCGAACGCGCCCGGACCATGCAGTTCCAGCACCGGATCAGGCAGCGCATTGGAGATACTTGATTGGGCGAGCGTGGGTCCAATGGCCCGGAGAAGCACATGTTTCGCAACTGTTCCCGTGATGATGAATCCGCCGATGGCCACATTATCACCAGTCTGAGCCCGCATCCGCGTCGAGAGATTAATGGCTTGCGCGGTTCCGGGCGGGAAGGGCGTGGGTGTAGGTGGCGGTGGCGCATTACAGGTTGGCCCTTGAATGCCAACGAGAAGGAGGGGCGATCCCGTCTTGAAGAAGCCGATCGTCGCATTGACAAACTGCGGCGGCTGGTCGGCATCGAACCGAAAATTATAGAGCGTGCCCCAGCGAATGGCGTTCGCGTTCTGATTTTGCGCGAACGTTTGCGAACTCCAGCTCAATGCACTTGCGGTTTGGGTGGGAGTCCAGGGCGCGTTGCTAAATCCGGCGTTCCCCAGCGTTCCGTCGTTTGGAAAGCCGGGATGATTGAGCGGAGCGTGGAACCCGATGTTGCTCACCGTGATTCCACATCCCAGAGGCACAGTGAAGAACTGGATCGCGCGATCCATGTTCATGTTATAGATCGCATACTCGTAGTGCCAGACGCCGGCGGAGGGATTCGTCACCTTGTAGGCAAAAAAGCCGCGGCCATCGAGGACCGGATCATTATCGAAACCAATGATCGTCGCTCCGGTCCAGGCCTCGAGAGCGGGAGACATTCGCACCGTGTCGCTCTCGGGCCCAAAGACGAAGAACGATAGGTCAGTGACACTGTAACGGCGGTGGGAGGGATTGTTGAACATGTTGCATTCGCCCGGGTGGGCCTGGCACCAGGCGTACTCATCCGGAACGACGTATTGCACTTCGGCGTAATACGTCGCGCCGGGATTTGTCGCCGGATCCACGTCGCTCGGCCCCGTCAGAATCATGTGCGAGGTCTGACTGTGGACGTGGCCGGCGTGGTTCCTGGCCGTTGCCGGGAAGGCGCCGGTAAACGGATTCACCCAGGCGCGTGAACCCAGGTCGGTTTGGCTTGCGCTTTGACCGGTGCCGTAGGTGTCCGAGCAACCCACGCCCAGAAGAGTGATGGTCCCGGGATCGGTGCAGCCAAAACCGCAATCATTGGCCGGTTTGGCGCCGTAGGTATGCTTGACCCAGGACTGGCCAATCTGCTCGAAGCGATCGCTATTGGCACTCATTCGATAGAGGTTTTGCGCGACGACCGGATGGTTTGTGCTCGGCATCGCAACGAAATGGGCCGTTGCGTTTCCGCGATTACACGAGGTTATTCCGATCGACAGACCGAGCTCCGTCGCCGTGGTGCCGGAGACATACAAGTCTGCCATGTCCCCCGTGATCACGTCAGGTCCCGGCACAACCCCGGGGGCAGTTGGAGCGAGGACGACGCTTGGTAATGGCGCTACCGATCCATCGGATTCGTTGCCCGGCGATTGCGGGGCGGAATTTCCCGAGCTGTTACTCAAGAGGAAGAGCAGCGGCAGCGCGAAGTAACTCAACACTTTCTTAGGCATGGTCGTAATCCCCCGGTTCCGAGCCCGTTTCCGAAGGTAATGAAGCCCTTCACTCAAGACGCCGGTCCCCACGTGCGCAGGCTGCAAATCAGCTTTTATCCGTTTTATTTGGCGAAGTAGAGTCTTTTCTTAGAGGCTTGAAAGGCCTCCCACGACCCGTGACGCCGGCTCTCATAAACATTGTAGCCGCGGTCGTTGACCGCGGTCGAAGATGGGGAAAGGCGGCCGGGTCGGCGACCCCAGCTACAAGCCGAGCGATCGGCCTTTGCCTGCCAGGCGATTCGGCCTACCTTGCGCGAGCTTTATGCGTGCTGCGATATTTGTGCTCCTTCTTGTGGTTCTTACCGGAGTGGGTCCAGCCATTTCCAGCGCTGCGGAACCTCCCGGTGACGCGCTGAATGGTTTCGCCACGTTTGGCAACCTTGCGAAAAAAGACGCTTCGAAGAAGGCGCGCGCAATGGCTGAAACGGACTTCGCGCAGAATGTGTATCGTATTCTCGTGGCGGGAAAACCGGCTGTCCGGGTCGCGAGTGAAGAATATCTGACGAACAAATATGGGGTTCGCGTGACTCAAATCGCCGGCTGCATTATTTCCGAGGGAATCGAGGGTGCACTCGAAGGCTACAATTCAACGATGAAGCCTCTGCTGAACCGGAAGTTTGGACATGACATTTTCAAGGAAGCAGAGGAAGCCAGCCGGAAATAACGTGCTGCACTGATCAGGTGCTTCCGTTAGGCCAGGAGAAGCGAGCTTGAACGCAGACAATCAGCCTGTCGCCGAACGATTCCCGCGCTCTCTGCGCTACCATCCGGATTGGATCGTGGCGAATGCCAGTGGAGGAGCCAATGCGCTCTGGCTGACGGAGTGGCTCGCGCCGGCCCTGGATCTCACGCCCGGAATGCGAGTGCTGGACCTCGGGTGCGGACGAGCCGCGTCTTCGATCTTTCTCCGGCGCGAGTTCGATGTCCAGGTGTGGGCCACCGATCTTTGGTTCAGCGCGTCGGAAAACAGGCAACGAATCCGGGATGCCGGAGTCGAGGATGGCGTCTTTCCGTTGCACGCCGACGCGAGATCATTGCCTTTTGCCGCGGAATTCTTTGACGCCATTCTCTGCGTCGACGCCTTTTCTTATTTCGGGACGGACGACCTGTATCTGAACTACCTCGCGCAGTTCGTGAAGCCTGGCGGCCTGGTCGGGATCGCCGGTGCTGGACTGGCGCGGGAAATCGAAGGCCCGATTCCCGACCATCTGCGAGAATTTTGGAGTCAGGATTTCTGGTGCCTCCACTCGGCGGCGTGGTGGCGCCGGCACTGGGAACGGACCGGCCTTCTGGAAATTACCGTGGCCGACCAGATGCCAGATGGCTGGCAAGTGTGGCTCGACTGGCACAAGAGCGCGTTTCCGGACAACGCCGCGGAAATCAAAACACTGGAAGCAGATCAGGGCGAGTATCTCACTTATGTTCGGGTCGCAGGTCGCCGCCAGGAAGGGATAAAGTTGGAAGAGTACCTGCTGGCCCGACACCATGAGGTCCGCGCCTCCGCAGTACACGAAGAAACCTTTGCTTCGCGGCCAGAGCTGATCTTGCGCGAGACCTCGTCAGGTCATTGGAGCCCGTAAATCTCCACCAACGCCACGCCAGTCGTGTTTTGAAAACCGCGCACGACGGCGGTGTAGAACGCCGCTGATGCCGGGAGTGTCGCCACGAGCGCCGATTCCCGATCATTGGTCGGCGGGACGGTTGTCGCGGTTATGTCCTCAATTTGATCGCTCTGCCAGTCGTCATTAGAAGCGATCAGTGTGCCCTGACCGTCCCGCAACTCCAGCGTGGGATCGAGCAGTTTGCCCGTCACGGGCAACGAGGGACCGATCGCTCGCACGAGGACTCTCTGCGGGGTGAAGCCGAGGACGATAGTTCCCGCGATCAACGCGTTGTCGCCTGTTCCCACTAGCCCGCGGGTCGAAATATTCGCGAGCTTCGAATCGACCGTCTGATCCAAATCGTATGCTTCCACGAGTGCGATCCCGGTTAGGTTGTTGAAGCCGCGGACGATGGCCGTGTAATTCGAGTTGTTCGCCGGCAATGTGGCCACGATAGCCGGTTCAAATTGATTAGATGGCGGTATTGTACTCGCGATGATCTCCGTCTCCTGACTCGGGAATCCCTGAGCCCCGTTGTTCCAATCATCGTTGAACCAAATCAACCCGCCCTGCCCATCGCGCAATTCCAGGGTCGGATCTTCCAATTGCCCTGGCAGGTTCAAGGAAGGTCCGATGGCGCGCAAGATCACTTTCTTAGGCTGAGTGCCGGTGATAATGAATCCGCCGATGAGGGCATTGTCGCCCGTCTCCACCTTCAAGCGCGTCGAAATATTGGCCAGGAGCGTTGGCTCCAAAACGAAGTTCACATCCCAGCGGGTCATGCCGCCGACATCGCCGCCGACGTCGTCCACCACGTACAGGTTCCAGGGTCCGTTCGGATTTGTGCCGTTAAAGACTGAGAGCGTCGAGCTGCCCAGGGGCGCGGGCGCCGGCCCCTGGAAAGTGTCCCCCGTGCCGATATTGGTGGGCTGGAAAGTGCCGCTGACGACCGGTCCAGCATCTGGAAGCGAATTGGCGGCCGTGTCGTCGAGAGTCAGAGTCACATTTACGAGGTCGGTGCCGGAGCCTACGTCCGACATGATAAGAGCGTTCTGCCCATCCGGACCGACCAGGAGCATATCGATGTCATCCGGAAACGTATGGTTGATGTTGCTGAGTTGGACGTTCGCTCTTCTTATGCTCGTGGGAAGTCCCGCTACGTTGATTACTGATGGGTAGGGGTTGGCGATCCCACTGGTTCCCGTGCCAGGGATCGTGAACGCCTGACTGCCTTGGAACGCAGTGGTTTCAATCGTGATCGCCCAGCCGTCGGCGATGGTGCCGCTGTCGCCGCCGAGATCGTCCACCACAAAAAGGCTCCAAATGCCACCCGGCGAAGTGTTATTGAAGACCGCCAGGGAAGCCGGATAGGAGAGGGGTCCGTTTGGAGGAAATGTTTCGGTCGCGCCCCCAAAGTTGGTCGGCCGATAGGTGCCGGAGGTGATTAGAGCGTCACCTGGCAATGGCGGACTAAATTCTGAAAATGTGAGGGTGATGTTGCTGACGGCATGGCCCGAGCCGCAATCCGACATCACGAGAGCCCTCTGTCCTCCCGGTCCCACCAGCAGAATATCGTAATCGCCCGGAAACGAGTGGGTCATCTCGCGGAGCGTCACTCGGACCGCGGTGACCGTGCCGCGAAGGGCGCCCACGTCGATTTGTGATGGGTAGAGCGACGCTTGGCCAATATCAGGCGTAACGATGGCGTTGTGGTTAGAAAATGTCGATGTATCCGCTCGCACGCTGCCGATAGCCGCAGTCAAACCAAGCAGGCCGAGAAGCACGCCGGTCAGCGTCCGCCACCTGCGATGACGTGCTCGGTTAGTCTCTGATTCAAGGCTTCTTCCCAATTCCGTCGTCAGTTCGATCGAGTTCCTGTTTTTCATGATGGGTATTCCTCTCGTTTCTTCGACCCTAGGAAATCGCTCAGCCAGGTGTCCAGCCACTTTTTTGGCAACTTTGACCCGTGAACTTGGGATGATCTTTAGAGCGAACTCGTTAGGTCAATCCAGCCCGTAAACCTCCACCAGTCCCACTCCGGTCGTGTTGTCAAAACCGCGCACGATCGCGGTGTAGAACGCCCCGGCTGCTGGCAGTGTTGTCACAAGGGCCGATTCCAGATCATTGGTCGGCGGAACTGTCGTTGCGGTGATGTCTTGAGTTTGGGTGTCGTGCCAATCGTCGTTGGCCGCGATCAGCGTGCCCTGTCCGTCTCGCAACTCCAGGGTCGGATCTAACAGTTTGCCCGCCACGGGCAACGAGGGACCGATCGCTCGCACGAGGACTCGTTGGGGGGTGAAACCGAGCACGATGGTTCCCGCGATCAATGCGTTGTCGCCCGTTCCCACCAGCCCGCGCGTCGAAATGTTCGCGAGCTTCGAATTAACCGTTTGATCCAGATCGTACGCTTCCACCAAGGCGATCCCGGTCAGGTTCTGGAAGCCGCGGACGATGGCCGTGTAGTTCGCGTTGTTCGCCGGCAATGTGGCCACGATGGCCGATTCCAGGCCGTTAGACGGCGGTATGGTGCTCGCGATGATTTCCGTTTCCTGACTCGGGAATCCCTGGCTCCCACTCTGCCAGTCATCATTGAACCAAATCAATCCGCCCTGCCCATCCCGCAACTCCATGGTCGTATCCTCCAATTGCCCCGGCAGGCCCAGGGACGGTCCGATGGCGCGCAAGATCACTTTCTTGGGCTGGGTGCCGGTGATAATAAATCCGCCGATAAGGACGTTTTCTCCTGTCTGGACGGACAAGCGGGTGGAAATATTAGCGAGAAGGGTCGGCTCCAAAACGAAGTTCACGTCCCAGCGGGTCATGGTTCCGATATCGCCGCCGACGTCGTCCACCACATACAGGTTCCAGGGTCCGTTCGGATTTGTGCCGTTAAAAACTGAGAGGACTGAGCTGCCCAAAGGCGCGGGCGCCGGCGCCTGGAAAGTATCCCCCGTGCCGATATTGGTGGGCTGGAAAGTGCCGCTGACGACCGGTCCAGCATCTGGAAGTGGATTGGCAGCCGTGTCGTCGAGAGTCAGGGTCACATTCACGAGGTCGGTGCCGGAGCCAACGTCCGACATGATAAGAGCGTTCTGCCCGTCCGGACCAACCAGGAGCATATCGATGTCGTCAGGAAACGTATGACTGATGTTGGTGAGTCTGACGTTCGCTCGTCTAATCCTGGTCGGAAGTCCCGCTACGTTGACTATTGATGGGTAAGGGTTGGCGATCCCACTGGTTCCGGTGCCAGGGATCGTAAACGATTGACTGCTTTGGAACGCAGTGGTCTCAATCACAATGTTCCAGCCGCTGGCGATGGTGCCGGTGTCCTGAGCGTTATCGTCCAGGACATAGAGGCTCCAAATGCCGCTTGGGGAGGTATTATTAAAAACGGCCAGTGAGGCCGGATAAGAGAGGGGCCCGCTCGGAGGAATTGTCTCGGTCGCTCCCCCGTAGTTCGTAGGGCGATAGGTGCCGGGGGTGATTTGACCATCATTCGGCAAAAAAAACGAAGCAAATTCTGCGAACGTGATGGAAACGTTGTTGAGGGCGTGGTCGCTGCCGCAGTCCGACATCAGGAGAGCCTTCTGCCCTCCTGGTCCCACCAGCAGGATGTCGTAATCGCCCGGAAAGGTATGAGTGATTTCGAAGAGCGTGACCGCCACACGGGTGATAGTGCCGTGAAGGACGCCGACATCGATTTGTGACGGGTAGAGCGACGCCTGGCCGGAATCAGGCGTCACGATGGCGTTGTTGTTAGAAAATGAAAATGTATCCGCTCGCACGCTGCCGAGAGCGGCAGTCAACCCAAGCAGCACGCCGGTCAGCGGCTTCCACTGACGTCCGCTTCTCTTATTTTTTTCCGGTTTCGGTCCTTTTCCCCATTTCGTTTTCATTGTGTTTTCCTCCTTGTTCACCTTGCGCTTTTAGACTGAGAGCGGTCATTCGAGCCCGTAAATCTCCACCAGCCCCACGCCGGTCGCGTTGTTTAAACCGCGAACGATCGCGGTGTAGAACGCCGCCGATGCTGGCAGGGTCGCCACGATGGCCGACTCCACGGGATCGGTCGGCGGTACTGTTGTCGCCGTGATGTCCTCAGCTTGATCGCTCTGCCAGTTATCGTTGGCAGCGATCAGCGTGCCCTGGCCGTCCCGCAACTCCAGGGTCGGATCGGACAGTTTGCCCGCCACGGGCAACGATGGACCGATCGCTCGCACGAGGACTCTCTGCGGGGTGAAGCCGAGCACGATAGTCCCCGCGATCAACGCGTTGTCGCCCGTTCCCACCAGCCCGCGGGTCGAAATGTTTGCCAGCTTCGAATCGACCGTCTGATCCAAATCGTAAGCTTCCACCAGTGCGATCCCGGTTAGGTTGTTGAAGCCGCGGACGATGGCCGTGTAATTCGAGTTGTTCGCCGGTAGCGTGGCCACGATGGCCGACTCAAAGTTGTTCGACGGCGGCACCGTGGATGCGATTATCTCCGTTTCCTGACTCGGGAATCCCTGAGTCCCGGTATGCCAATCATCGTTAAACCAAATCAATCCGCCCTGCCCATCCCGCAATTCGATGGTCGGATCTGCCAGTTGCCCCGGCAGGCCTAACGAAGGTCCGATGGCGCGCAAGATCACTTTCTTGGGCTGCGTGCCGGTGATAATGAATCCGCCAATGAGCGCGTTATCGCCCGTCTCAACCTTCAAGCGCGTGGAGATATTAGCGAGAAGCGTCGGCTCCAGGACGAAGTTCACGTTCCAGCGGGTCATGGTCCCGGTATCGCCGCCCAGGTCGTCCACGACGTAAAGGTTCCAAGGTCCGTTCGGATTTGTGCCGCTAAAGACCGAGAGTGTCGAGGTGCCGAGGGGCGCCGGCGCCGGTGCTTGGAAAATGTCCCCCGCCTCGATATTAGTCGGCTTGAAGGTGCCGCTGACGATCGGTCCAGTGTCCGGGAGGCTATTGGCGGCAGTGTCGTCGAGCGTGAGCGTTAAGCCCGAGAGGTCAGTACTGCCGCCTACATCCGACATGATGAGAGCGTTCTGCCCGTCCGGGCCGACCAGGAGCATATCTATGTCATCGGGAAACGTATGGCTGAGGTTGGTCAGGGTGACGTTCGCTCTTCTTATCGCTGTCGGAAGTCCCGATACGTTGACGACTGACGGGTACGGGCTGGCGATCCCGCTGGTCCCGGTTCCCGGAATCGTAAACGTTTGACTGCTTTCGAACGCGGTGGTGTCAATCTCGAGCGTCCAGCCACCGGCGATCGAGCCGGAGTCAACGGCATCATCATCCACAACGTAGAGGCTCCAAAGGCCATTTGGCTGGGTGTTGTTAAAAACCGCCAGTGAGGCTGGAAAAGATAGGGGTCCGTTTGGAGGAAATGTCTCGGTCGCGCCTCCGTAGTTGGTGGGACGATAAGTGCCAGAGGTGATTTGAGCGGCCACTGGCAACGGCGGACTTAATTCAGAGAAGGTGAGCGTCACGTTGTTCACGGCGTTGCTACTGCCGCAGTCCGACATCAGGAGCGCGCTCTGCCCTCCCGGTCCCACCAGCAGAATATCGTAATCACCCGGAAAGGTATGGCTGACATTGTGGAGCGTGACGCGCACCGCAATGATCGTGCCGTCATTAAGCCCGAAACCGATTTGCGACGGGTAGAGCGCCGCCTGGCCAGAATCAGGCGTAGTGATCGGGTTGGTATTAGTCCCAACCAATGTATCTGACCGTGCGCTCCCGACAGTGGCACTCAAGCCCAGCAGAACGAGGAGCACGCCCGCGAGCGTCCGCCACTTGCGACGCCGTGCCCGATTAGTTTCTGATTTGGAACTTTTTTCCAATTCCGCCGCCGATTCACGCGAGTTTTTGCTTTTCATAATCGGTTGTTCCTCTCGAAATTGGTTGTTCGCTTGCCGTCCGCGAGGCTGAGCAGCGACAGCCGACACCACCCCCATGACGCCCCTCATTGTTTTCCGACCCTAGGAAATTGCTCAGCCGAGTGTCCAGCCACTTTTTTTGGAAACTTCTGACCCTGAAAACGCCGGGAATGAGCCGAGTAACCCCGAATAAGTCGGACGTGACGGCGAAGGGTTCCTGTCTGAAACTGCGGCATGCCGGCTATCGGGATCACGGGCGGAATTTCCACTGGTAAAACGAGCTTCTGCGAGTGTTTGCGCGAGATCGCGCCCGCCGCGACATTTTTTGACGCGGACCAGGCGGCGCGCGACCTGGCCGAGCGCGATCCGGAGGTCAGGGACCTGATTGGGCGGGAATTTGGTGCGGCCATCTTTTCTGCGAGTGGCGACTTGAATCGAGCCCAGATGCGCTCGATAGTGTTTGCCGACGCGGACAAGAAACGCGCGCTGGAGCAAATCCTGCATCCGCGCATCCGCCGTCAGTGGAGCCTCGAAGCCGAAAGCCGGCGAAACTCCGCCGATCTATTTTTTGCTGACATTCCTCTTCTCTATGAAACCGGTGGTGAAACCCTGTGCGATTCCGTCGTGGTCGTGGCCTGCGCGCCTGACGTCCAACTCGAACGCCTGGTCGCTCGCACTCAACTCGACCGCGCGGACGCCGAACAAATGATTCGTTCCCAAATGCCGCTCGCGGAAAAGATTCGCCGGGCCGACCACGTGGCCTGGAATAATGGCGCCCGGGCCGTGCTGGCCGCGCAAGCAGGCTTGCTCGTGCAGTATTGGCAGCAAGGCAGCCTGAAAAACTAGATGAGCCTTTTTTTAGAACAAGCCGCTGTAGCCGCGGCGCTCTGTCGCCGCGTGGGCGCAACGGCGTCCCGACAGAGCGGGGCGGCTACAGCGCCTGAGCACATACTTTAGATGGACGAAGATAGTTCAACGCAGACCGCGTCAGACGCCGGCCCCGTGGCGGAGGCTGCCGTCACCGCTCCTCCGGCTGAGCCGCAGGCTCCCGTCAATCTTCCCGCATCTCTCGATCTGAATGAGTTGCAGGCGCTTGGCCCGGCGGAGATCGAAAAGCTCTCCCGCGACTTCGAGTTGCGCGTGCACCCTGGACGCACGCGTCACCAGCAAATTCTGGACATCCTTCGCACCGCGCTTGGCTTGGGGATTTCTGTCACCGCGGAGGGATTTTTCGATCAGGCGGCCGATTCTTTCGGCGTCCTGCGCTGGCCGAAGCTCAATTTCCTTCCGGTCCCGGAAGACGTGGGAGTGCCCCGGGCCCTCACCCAGAAATTTCATTTCCGGCCGGGACAAAAGATAAAAGGCAGCCTGCGGCTCCCGCGCGATCGCGAGAAATTCCTGATGCTGGATGAGGTGATTGCGATCGAAGGAGTTCCGCCGGAGGAGTGGACCGAGCCAACTCCCTTCGACAACCTGACGCCGCTTTTTCCGGACGGCCGGATCATGCTCGAAGAATTCGACGACCAACTCGATCAGCGCGCGCGCAGTCGATCTCCTGACTCCACTCGGACGCGGACAACGGGGCCTGATCGTGGCCGCGCCCCGAGTCGGCAAGACCATTTTATTAAAGGAGATCGCGAAGGCGATCCGGGTGAACCATCCGGAGATTGTCCTGATCATTCTCCTCGTGGACGAACGCCCGGAAGAGGTGACCGATTTGCAGCGCGAAGTCGATTGCGCCGTTTACAATTCGACCTTCGACGAGAATTCCCGCCGCCACGTCGAGGTGGCGGAGGTGGTCCTCGAGCGCGCGAAACGCCTGGTGGAAATGAAGAAAGACGTCGTGGTCCTGCTCGACAGTATCACGCGACTCGCGCGCGGTTATAATTCGCTCCAGCCCGGCAAGGGGCGAACGATGTCGGGAGGAGTGGAAGCAAAAGCGCTCCTGAAACCGAAGAGGTTCTTTGGCGCGGCGCGCAATTGCGAGGAAGGCGGCAGCCTGACGATCCTGGCGACCGCCCTGATCGATACCGGGAGCAAAATGGACCAGGTGATTTTTGAAGAGTTCAAAGGGACAGGCAACATGGAGTTGCATCTCGACCGCTCGCTCGTGGAGAAGCGGCTCTATCCCGCGATCCACTGCCTGCAATCCGGGACGCGGCGTGAGGACTTGCTTTATCATCCCGAGGAATGGGAGCGCGTGAAGGTCCTGCGCAAAGCCATGGCGGCGCTGCCTCCCATCGAAGCGATGGAAAAGCTGATTGAGAATTTGCAGGCGACAAAAACAAACGCGGAGCTGCTCCTGAGCGGATTAAGATGATCGCCACCGATTCCCAACTCGCGGAACTCCTCCCGCAACTGGAGCGGATCGATCGCATCGCGGTCGATACCGAGGCTGATAGTTTGCACTGCTATTACGAGAAGCTTTGTCTCGTGCAGCTTAGTTTTGGCGGAAACGACTACCTGATTGATCCGCTGGCCAGTTTCGATCTGACGCCGCTGGCCCATGCGCTCACGGACAAGGAAATCGTCCTGCAAGGCGCCGATTTCGATCTGCGCCTCCTCCGTCGAAGCATGAATTTTGTCGCGACGAGAATTTTCGATACGGTGATCGCGGCGCGGCTGCTCGGCATTCGCGAATTCAGTCTCGCGGCCTTGGTCGAGAAATTCTTCGGAACTGTCCTGACCAAGGGTTCGCAGAAAGCCAATTGGGCGCAGCGTCCTTTGCCGCGGCACATGGCGGAATATGCGATGAACGACACGCGCTATCTTCTTCCGCTCGCGGAAAAGCTGGAGACGGATTTGCGGGAGCGCGGCCGTTTGGAATGGTTTCGACAATCCTGCCAGCGCGCTCTCGACCAAACCTCGGTGCAACGGGTGCGCGATGAAGATGAAGCCTGGCGCATTACGGGCTCGGGCAAAATGGACGGACGGACGTGCGCGATTTTGCGCGAGCTTTGGCAATGGCGCGAAAAGGAAGCGCAAGCCGCTGACCGCCCGGCCTTCCACATCCTGCAGAACCACTTGTTACTCGAGGCCGCCCAGGCTTTCGCCGCCGGGGAAGCGCCCGATTTTCGCCATTTTTCGGGGCGCCGGCGCCAGGCCTTTCGCGACGCGGCCGAGAAAGCTATGCAGCTTCCCGAATCTGCCTGGCCCGTTCGCCGCCGGCGGGTTGGGACGCGTCCCACTCAGCGAATGGAGAGAGCGGCTGAAGCGCTGCGGCGGCGGCGGGATGCCGTCGCGAACGAGCACGGGCTCGAGCCTTCCTTCATCGCGCCCCGCGGCGCGCTGGACGCCGTGGCCGCCGACGAAAGCCGCAGCATGGTTCTGCTGGCGCCGTGGCAGCGAAACCTGTTGGAATTGTAGACGAGGGAATCGCCTACTTGCGCCGCTGGTCGTCCAGGTATCCGGCCCCAAGTGCGATGCCGGCGAGGATCAAAGCGCCCGCTGTCGCAAACGGAACAGGATCAAACGGGGCGGGCGGAAGCGAAATGACTCCGCGCTCATCCGTGCGCGCGGGCCGGCGAACGTAGCGGCCGTTTCTGGGCGCGCGAAATCTTTCGGCAAAGCGCTCGAGTCGCACCGGCAGGTCGGCTTCAGACCTGGGAATGCCATGGCCGCAGCCCACCACATTTGGCCGTAACTTGGCGAGTTCCCTGACCGACAACCGGGTCGCGTCCCAGTCCGTATTAAATGGCGCTCCGGCGCGAGCGAGCGCTTGTTTGCCGGTAACCAGACCGCTCCAGGAATCCATGTTCATCGTGGCAAATGCGTCGCCGGCGAGAAGAACGCGATCCGAAGGACGGAAGAGTGAGATGTGACCCGGCGAATGCCCCGGGGTCGCAATCCACTCCCACCCAGCGGCGCCGGGCACTTCATTCGGATGCAATTCGCGGACACGTTCTCCGAAGTCGCGCGCGTGCGACGGCATGAACCGGGAGAGAAAGGCCATCGCGCCCCCGATGGTCGGGTCCGGCGGCGGGTAATCCGATTTCCCGGTCAAATAGGGAATCTCGAGTCGATGCGCATAGATCGGCACGTCCCACGCCTCGGCCAGGGCCAGGGCCGAACCCGCATGGTCCCAATGTCCGTGCGTGAGCAGAATCGCTTCGGGTCGCGCCCCGGCGCCAAATCGGGCCTCGGCCGCTTCGAAGATTTGATTGGCCCGGCCCGGAAGTCCGGCATCCACCAGGATCCACGCGCCGCCAGGCCGGCCGAGGAAGAAAACATTTACGAAACTGATCGGCAGCCAGCCAAGGTCCGGTGCGATGCGCGTGATGATTCTCATCGGGGAAGTTGAAGCGTCGAAGCGTTACATCGTTACATCGGAAGGAAGGCTTGGAGCGCGGGTTCTAGCCTGCTTTAACGCTTCACGTTCTTCATGGAATCGTCAACGTCTGCCCCGGTTTCAATTTCCCCGGATCATCGACGTTGCTCCGGTTGGCATTGCGAATCTTTTTCCAGTGGCTGGAAGACTTGTAGAACTTGCGCGAGATCGAGGCCAGGGTGTCGCCCTCGCGCACGACGTAGGTCCGCGATTTTCCCGGCGGGGTCTTGCCGGCGGTCTCCACCTTTCCATTCGGGCTCTTGGTTGCCGGAGCTTTCTCCGTCGCGGCGCTGGAGACGCGGGCTCGCTGCTCCTCCAGTTCCCTCCGCAGAGCCAGGTTCTCGTTCTTCAAGCGCGCGGCTTCCGCCCGGCTGACGACCGAATCTCCGGACAAACTCGTTCCGAGTTCGAGCTCGTCCTTCTTCATGAAGTTCTTCACCTCGCTGGCGTGGGCGCCGGTGGGCGCCAGGGTGAGATAACGCTTGAAGTGGTGCAGAGCGTTGAGCGGATCGTGCATCTTGTCGTCATAGAGAAGCGCCAGGCGGTAGTGGATGTCCGCGGACTTGGCCGAACCATCGAGCGCGCTCTCGTAAAGTGTGATCGCGCGCAGGTAATTGCCGTCCGCGGATTTTGATTCGGCATCCTTGATGACCTGTGCGTGGCGCGAAGTGATCATCCCGTCACAGCCTCCGCTGGCCACGGCAAGGCCGAGGCAGATGGCAGCCGCGAAGATTTTTTGCAGACGCACGTCTAATAACATGGAATCCCTACTTCTCGCATGAACGTCGACTCTCTGACAGCCCCTCATCGTCGCGCAAAATCCTTACGCGGGTTTAGCCGCCCGCTTCAATATCTTTTCCTCGCGGCGATTCTCGCCGCTGCGCCGGCCCGAGCGGCCGAACTGCATCCGGGAAACGTTTATCCGCTCACGTTTACTGATGTGGATCGCCACCACCTTTCCACCTCGGACGGTCACGGCACCATCATCACGGTCCTGACGAGGAAGGACGAGCAGAAAGCGGAACAAGTCGGCGAGCGCGTCCCTCATGTTTACATGGGCGATCCGAAATATCGTCTGATCACGATGGTGAACTTTCAGCGGGGTGTCTTCCCGCTCTTTGAGGGGATGATCAATGCGATCATCCGAAATCGGATGGATGCCGAAGCGAAGGATCTCCAGAAAATTTACACGGCCAAGCATCTGACCCGCAACCCGCGCTCGGATATTTTTGTCGTGGCGGATTTCGACGGGAAGGCGGTCTCCCAACTGGGCATTGCCCCGACGTCATCGGAGTTCGCGGTTTTCGTTTTCGATGGCCGGGGACGCTTGGTCCGCCGCTGGAACGATGTGCCGAGTGCGGAAGCGCTGGCCCAAGCGTTGATCGAGGCGCGGTAATCAAGGAGCGGCGGTTTGTAACCGCCGACCTAAACAAACGGCGGTTTCAAACCGCCGCTCCTTGATGCTTAATACCTTGGGACCGTCGGATCGATTTCCTTCGACCACGCTTCGATGCCGCCTTCGAGATTGAAAACATTCGCGAATCCCTCCTCTTGCAGCAGCCTGGTCGCATGCTCGCTGCGGCCGCCGCTGTGACATTGCAAAACAAGGATTCCTTCGCGAGGCAGCTCCGCCAGGCGCTCCTCCAATTCATCCAACGGAATTAATCTCGAGCCCGCAATATGCGCGATGTCGTATTCCCACGACTCCCGCACGTCGATCAACGTGAGCGATTCCCGTGCGTCCATTTTTTGCTTTAATTCCACGACCGACAGGGCCGGAACCGAGCCGTCTGATTCCATTTCATCCCCGGCAATTTGGGCGCCGCAGAATTGCTCATAATCGATCGGTGCGAAAATCGTCGGATTCTTTCCGCAGACTGGACACTCGGGATCGCGGCGCAATTTGAATTCGCGGAATTTCATCTTCAGCGCATCGAAAAGCAGCAGGCGCCCAAGCAGGAGATCGCCTTCGCCGACGATTAGCTTCAAGGCTTCCGTCGCCTGCACCAGGCCGATGATGCCCGGCAACACGCCGAGCACGCCTGCCTCCGCGCAACTGGGCGCGGCCCCCGGTGGTGGAGGCTCCGGAAACAGGCAGCGATAGCACGGGCCACCCAGGTGCGGTGCGAAAACGCTGGCCTGACCTTCAAAACGAAAGACTGAGCCATAGATGTTTGGCTTGCGCGCAAAGACGCAGACGTCATTCGAGAGATAGCGCGTGGGAAAATTGTCGGATCCGTCGATGACGACATCGTAGGGCGCGAAGATCTCGCCCGCGTTCTCACTCGTGAGGCGGCAGCCGTGCGACACAACCTCGACATTCGGGTTCAGATCATGAATCCGTTCGCCGGCGGCTTCCAGTTTTTGCCGGCCCACATCGTCCGTCCCGTAAAGAACCTGGCGTTGGAGATTCGAGATGTCGACTTTATCGAAATCGACCAGCCCAAGCGTGCCGACTCCGGCGGCGGCGAGATAAAGGGCGGCGGGGGAGCCGAGCCCGCCCGCACCGATGCACAAAACGCGCGCGGCCTTGAGACGGAGCTGCCCGGCCGCTTTCAGCTCGGGCAGGAGAAGATGCCGGGAATAGCGCGCCAGATCGTCGGAACTCAGGGCCATCTGCGCGAGGCGCTTCTCGTCGATGATGCTCTCGGCCATATCCTCAAGATTGCACGAGCTTCCAATCGATTCCCACGATTCGCTCTCCCTCAAAACGTTTCAGGGACTTCGAGAACGCCAGATATCGGGCCGCCTTTTCCTGGCAGAAACCGACGACGCCAAAGTCGGTTCCGGCCTCGCTCGGCCTGATTGTCATGACGCGATTGTTTTTTATGAGCGACTGAAAATGGCGGTCCGTCTTCGGTTTTTGCCAGAGCGTGTAGACCGTCGGCTGCCCGCATTTCTCGATGACCGCGCGAAAGCGCGATGTCTTCACGGTCAGGAGTTTCATTCGAACAATGGAACAGGGTGTGCGCTCATTGTGCGAGCGCCGATCGCAAAAAAAGTCCGCCAGAGGACTACGGCAAGGAGGATCAGACTACCGTTGCTGCATTCCTGCTCTGGCGGGGTTCGTAAGTCCTCAGTCCATAGCCCCTGACGGAGACGAACTGTTCGCGAAAGATCGCCGTCGCGCAACCCTTTGAAATTAGGCGTGCGCCGCGGCGAGCGCCTCTACCTCAGCAATCCGCGATCAAGCGAACGGCATGTTCGACTTGATTCGGTACGTGTCCGTCTTATCGACTTCGGCCGACTTGGCCATGTGGCGCTTGCGTTTCCCACTCTTGGAGGAAAGCAGATGCCGGCGGGAAGCGTGTTGCCGCATGACTTTGCCCGTCCCGGTGATTTTGAATCGTTTCGAGGCGGCTTTTCGAGTTTTGTTGCGCGCAATCGCTTTCGGCATAAGGCGCGGAAGATAGCGGCACTTTTGCCTCGTGACAACCGGTTTTCCGCCGCGCCGCCCGGGCCTGAACAAAGTTCTCGCTTCCAATTCTTAACATAGGAAATTGCCCCATGGAAAACGCCCCGTCGGCTGCACCGCATGTCGTGATCGTGGGGGCCGGTTTTGGCGGGCTGGAGGCGGCGAAAAAGCTCGGCCAGGAAGAGGCCGTCCGCGTGACCATGATCGACCGAACCAATCATCATCTCTTCCAACCGCTCTTGTACCAGATCGCGACTGCCGCCCTCTCGCCCGCGGACATCGCGGCGCCGATCCGCGCCATTCTGAGCAATTTCCCGAACACGACTGTAATTCTCGCGGAAGTGAAGTCGGTCGATGTCGCGGCGAAAACCGTAAACATCGGCGACCGGGAAATCGCTTATGATTATCTCATCCTCGCGACGGGTGCGCGCCATTCCTATTTCGGACATGACGAATGGGAGAAACTGGCGCCCGGTTTAAAGAGCCTCGAGGACGCGGTGGAGATCCGCCGGCGTTTACTGCTGGCCTTTGAATACGCGGAGAAGATCACGGACCCAGCCGCGAAGGCCGCCGCGATGACTTTCGTCGTTATCGGCGGCGGGCCGACCGGTGTGGAAATGGCGGGTGCGATCGCCGAGATCTCGCGCTACACGCTCGAAAAAGACTTCCGGCACATCGATCCCGCCAGCGCGCATGTGATTTTGGTCGAGGGCGACCCGCGTGTCCTTTCTGCTTTTCCAGAGGACTTGTCCGCGAGCGCGATGAAGCAGTTGAAGCAGCTCGGCGTTGACGTGCGCGTTGGCGTTCACGCCAAGAATCTCACCGAAGCAGGGCTGGAGATAGGCGACGAATTCATTCCCTGCCGGGTAAAAATCTGGGCTGCCGGCAACGCGGCCTCGTCTGTGGGAAAAACAATCGGCGTCCCGGTGGACAAGGCGGGTCGGGTCATTGTGAACGACGATTTGACCATTCCCGGGCATCCCGAGGTGCAGGTGATTGGCGACCTGGCAAATTTTGCTCATCAGGGCGACAAGCCGCTTCCCGGCGTTTCGCCTGTCGCCATGCAAGAAGGCCGGCACGCGGCGCGCAATGTTCTGGGAATGATCGACGGCCGGAAGCCGCAGCGCTTTCACTATTGGAACAAAGGAAGCATGGCCACGATCGGCCGGAACAAGGCAGTCGCCGATTTGAATTATGTTCATCTCAGCGGACTGCCGGCCTGGCTCGTGTGGCTTTTCGTTCACATCATCTTTTTGGTCGGCTTTCGAAATCGCATCGCCGTCCTGATCCAGTGGGCGTGGTCCTACATCACGTTTAACAAGGGGGCGCGGCTCATCACCCGGAACTTTCAGGCGGAAACACGGCCGTTGAGTTGATTTTTGACCGCGGATTACGCGGATGGCTCGGATTCGGAAAAGACTCCTTCGGGCTTTCCCATCCGTGTCATCCGCGTGATCCGCGGTAATTTCTTTCCTGCATGAGAACCCGTTCCACTTCGCCAGGCTTTCGCATCGCCGTCGTCGGTGCAGGCGCAATCGGATGTTATTACGGGGCGAAACTCGCTCACCACGGATGCGACGTGCATTTCCTCATGCGCGGCGACACCACAGAAATTCGCCGGTCGGGAATTCGGATTCGCGGAGCAGGCAAGGACCTGCGCGTGGCCGATGTGCATCATTACGCGTCGACCGGGGAGATCGGTCCTTGCGACCTCGTTCTCGTGGCGATCAAGGCCACAGCGAATGGCGATCTCCTCAGATTGATCCCACCCCTTCTGCATGAAAAGACGATGTTGCTCACGCTCCAAAACGGTTTTGGGAACGAAGAGTTCCTCGCGGAGAACTTCGGTCCGGAGCGCGTCCTGGGCGGACTTTGCTTCGTCTGCCTTGTCCGGACGTCGCCCGGCGTGATCGAACTTTACGATCAGGGACACGTCGCGCTTGGTGAATACAACCGCCTCCCGGAGTCGCGCACGCGAGAGGTTGCCGGGGAGTTCAAGCGCTGCGGCGTCGTCTGCGAGGTGGTGGAGAATTTGGCCCTCGAGCGCTGGCGCAAATTGGTCTGGAACATCCCCTTCAACGGTCTCTCGATCGCGGCCGGAGGAATCGACACCGCCGCCATTCTTTCCGACAATCATCTCCGGAATGAGTGTCTCGCATTGATGGACGAAGTCATCGTAGCGGCGAACATAGGTGGATTCCCTCTGCCCGCCGCGGCCGCGCTCGAGCAGGTGAAGCGGACCGAATTAATGGGCGCTTACAAGCCCTCGACGCTCATTGATTTCGAGGCCGGCCGTCCTCTCGAGATCGAGGCCATCTGGGGCGAACCACTGCGCCGCGCCAGGCTTGCGGGGGCGGTCACGCCGCGACTGGAAGCGCTTTATGAAAAGTTGAAGGCGATCGATTCGCAACGATCGGGAAACCTCGCGGAAGCCCGGGCGCGAACCTGAAATGACAACCGATCAGCCCACCGGCAGAGCCCCCGCGATCACCGTGTCCAACCGCCAGAGGACCATCCGCGTCCGGTTGGAGGCGCTCCAGGAATTCGCAGTCCGCGCTCTCGGGGAGTGCCTGAGGATTCCGGGAAAAAAGCGCGGCGGCCTGGCGAATCTTTCTGAGTTGAGCGTGCTGTTGGTCTCGAACCGGCGGATGGCGGAGTTGCACCGCCGTTTCCTTCAACTTCCCGGGCCGACTGACGTAATTACGTTTCAGCACGGGGAGATATTTGTCAGCGTCGAGACGGCGCGAAGTCACGCGCGGGGTTTCGGAAATTCACTCGAGGGCGAGCTGCGTTTGTACATTGCGCATGGGCTGCTCCATCTGCATGGCTTGGACGACAAGACTCCCGCCGATGCGGCGGAGATGGAGCGGGCGCAAAAAAGTATCGTGGCTGCGGCCGGAGCGAAGTAGCGGTGCTCGTCGCGGCGACGCTATTACCATCGGTTGAACCGGGGACAGCCTATGGTAACGTTCCGTTCATGAGTTGGCAGGCGCAAAGGGATGGCGGGAGTGGCGCCAGGTAACTAACGGAGGCCGCTCCGGTTCGCCCCGATGCACAGTCCTTTCGAGTTATCAGTCGAAAATCCGGCTATCGAGCAGGAGACTCGCACAGCCGAAGAGCTTGATCTTCCCTGGCAGGTCGTCGTGCACAATGACCCCGTCAACCTTATGACCTACGTCACGATGGTTTTTCAGAAAGTGTTTGGCCTGCCGCGGGAAAAAGCGGAACAGCACATGCTCGAGGTCCATCAGCAGGGCCGATCGGTGTTATGGAGCGGAATGCGGGAGCGCGCGGAGCTTTACGTCCAGCAACTCCACGGCTACCTGCTCCTCGCGACACTCGAACGAACAAGCTGATATGGAAATCCGCCGCCAGCAGGATTGCATCGAAATTTCCGAGCTCGATCCTTTTCTGGCTGAGCTTTTGCGCCAGGTGCCCGAGAGCACGAATACCGAGGGAGTCGAAGGCGCGCAGCAACGTTTGTTCTGCTCGCCCGCCGCCGCTTCCGAGCGCGAAATCTGCGCGGAATGGAAAGTTTACGTCGAGCCGGAATTACGGCGCCTTTTCCAGACGGCGACAGAGATCGTCGCGGGCGATTTGCAGCAGCTCAACGGCTCGACCAAGCCCTTCGCCAATTGCACGCTGCGGATCCCAACGAAAAACGCAGAGGCCTGGCTGAATGCGTTAAATCAGGCGCGCCTCGTCATTGCGGCGAAATACAATTTTAGCGAGACCGATCTGTGCGATCACTACCGTTCGCCCATTGGATCACGACGCGACCTGGGTTTGTTTCAAGTGAATTTCTACGGCTTTCTCCAGGAATTTATCCTGCACGAGCCGGAGAAGGAATAGATCTGATCGGGAGCGGGGGACTTCCGCGGTCAGCGACCGCGGCTACAACTGGCCGGTCTGCCGCTTGCGCACCATGTCCATGAGCCGCTCTTTGAGAGCCTCGGACGATTTGGCGGGGCGCAGGCTCAGGGCAAACGCCTCATGCATGTTGTAGCACTCGGCGATGAAATCCTCCGCCTTCTGTCCAAACTCCTTCCGGGCCAGCTCAAACGTCTCAGTCTCTTCCGTTTCCAGCGCGCCGATGACGTAGAGGCGCGCCTGGTTTTGGAATTCTTCAAAGCTCATCGCGCAATTCTTTCAGGCCGTCGTAAATTTTTTTCAGCCCCAATTCAAGCCGGGTTTTAACAGTCCCCAATGGTGTATTCGTTTTTGCCGCGATTTCGCGCTGACTCATTCCACGAAAAAATGCGAGATTTATGGCCTCCTGCTGGGCCTCAGGCAGGGTATTGATGACGCGGCGGACCAGGATCCGGGTGTCGCTGAAGGTAATTTCCTCTTCGGTCGCGTTGTGGACCCACGCGTCAGGTTGTTGCTCCGTCTCATTCTGAAGCCGTTCTCCGGCGCGCGCGTAGGCCTGTTTTTTTCGCAATCCGTCGATCGCGCGGCGTCGGGCCAGCGTCACCATCCAACCGAGCGGTTTTCCTTTGTGGGCCGAAAAATTCTTCGCCTGGTTCCAGATCTCCATGAAAATTTCCTGCAAAAGATCGTCGGCTTCCGCCTCGTTATGGATCACACGCAAAATGAGCGCCTTCAGGATGCCGTTGTAGCGATCGTAGAGCAGCGAGAGCGCCTCGGGATCTTCCTTTTGGATCGCGTGCATGAGATCGAGATCGGTGGGCGCGCCGGGCTCGAGCTCTGGCGCGGTCGCGGGCAGGCGCGGGGCCGGCGCCTCGTTCGGATCGTCCGGGGCCGCGTTCGCGGGTGAAAAGTCCGTCGTCATGGTGCGTTACGCGCTCTTGCGCTTTGCGACCCACTCCTTCAGGTGGGTTTCTAGAACGCTCATCGGCAATGCGCCATTTTTCAGGACCTCATCGTGGAAGGCACGAAGGTCGAATTTCGAACCGAGTTCCTTTTCCGCAGAAGTGCGCAGCTCCCGGATTTTCAATTGCCCAATCTTATAACCGAGCGCCTGCGAGGGCCAGACAATGTAGCGGTCCACCTCGACTTCGATGTCGTGGGGAGGATTGCCCGTGTTTTCTTCGAAATACTGAATCGCCTTTTCCCGGCTCCAATCCATCGAATGCAAACCGGTGTCCACCACCAGCCGGACGGCCCGCAACATCTCGTCGCCGAGATGACCGAAGTTCTGATAGGGATCCTTAAAGAAACCCATTTCGTAGCCGAGACTCTCGGCGTAGAGGGCCCAGCCTTCGGCGAAGGCGTTGTAGCCGCCGTTTTTTCGAAACTCGGGCAATTCTTCCATTTCCTGGGCGATCGCAATCTGGAAATGATGTCCCGGAACCGCTTCGTGGAGGGTAAGCGTTTCCATGCCCCATTTCGGGCGGCCGGGTAAATCATAAGTATTGGCGAAGAAGTACCCGGGTCGCCCCGCTTTGAGCGAGCCCGGCTCGTAATAGGCGCCGGCTTGTGATTTCTCCGCATAAGCCGGCACCGGCCGGACGCCGTAAGGGAGGCGGGGCAGGATGCCGAAAAACTCGACGAGCTTGGGGTCGATCCGCTTCGCGATATCGCGGTAACCCGAGAGTAAACTTTCCGCGTCGGTGTAATAGAATTTCGGATCGGTCAGCAAATATTTAGTGAAGGCGTGAAAGTTGCCCTTGAAACCGGTGCCCGTGATCACCTTGTCCATTTCGCCGCGAATCCGCTTCACTTCGTCGAGCCCGATCTGGTGAATCTGCGCCGGCGTCAGTTCCGTCGTGGTCTGCTGGCGCGTTGTGTAGGCATAAATTTTATCTCCGTTGGGCAACTTGTTGGTCCCGATCGTCGTGCGGCAACCCGGAATGTATTTCGCCGTCAGGAAATCGTGGAACTTCTGATAGGCCGGCTCGACTTTCTGGGTGAACGCGTCCGTGGCCGCTTTTCGCAACCGCGTCTGCTCCGCGGCGGGAACGAGCGACGACATTTCCTTGAACGGCTCGAGCATCGAGCTCGTCGCCGGGTCTTTCACGATCAGGTTCATCGTCTGCTGCGGGACATCACGCATCGTCACCTGCGGCGGCGTCATTTTTTGCTCGAGACCCTTTTGCAAGAGGCCAATGGTCTGGTCGATCAAGGCCGGCACGCCATTCAAGCGCGCGATCAGATCTTCATAGTCTTTGGTTGTCTTGAAAGTGGTCGAGGTGATCACCTGGGCGACGCTCTGTTGCACGCCGCTCATCTGATTGACGGGCATGAGCTCGAACGGGAACTGATCGCCTTCAATGGAGAATTCTGCGTTCCGTCGGTAAAGATCGTAACTGATCACGTCGGTCGAGGAGAGTTTCGCCCGGTCGATCGACTTGATGAGTTCGAGATCGAGTTTGTCGGTCTCTTTGCGGCGCGCGATCGCCTCGAAAGAATTGTCAGTCCACCGATCGTTCTGTCCGGGATAACCGATCGCGGTGGCGAATTCCGGCACTTCTTTCATGATGTATTCCCACGAAAAATCGAAAAGCCGATGCAGCCGGTCGGCATCGCTCATTTTTTCTTTATTGGCGAGCAGCTCTTTTCCGCGGGCGGTGAAATCGTCCGCGGGAGTGGCCCGTAAAGTCGGATTGAGCAGGATCAAAGTGAAGAAAATGAGCGCGGGGCGCAGCATGAGGGAGGAGATTTAGTGGCAAGTGCGTGCTTAGTCCAACTGATTTGCGGAATAAGAAAAATCGGGCTCAGCAACGCCTTGGCACGGCCCAGATTCCCTCGCCTCGTGCAAAATCTATTCGACTTGACCGTGCCGATGAGCGCGAGCTAGCGTCGCTCTCAGTGCTCCAAGGGAATAATCTGAAAAACATCATGCGCCTACTCGCCATCGCGACCGTGTTCCTCGCCACTGCAACGCTGGGGCGGGCGCAAGATGCGGCCTCCGCCCCTTTCCAAAACAAGAATCTGACGCCGGCTCCTGAGGCGACCACGCCTGCTCCACCGTCCAGACCAAGGGCCACTCCCACGCCGGAAACGTCGGAGCCTTTCACGCTGGAACCGATTGCCACCCCACTTTTCGATCCGATACCGACGCCCAGTCTCGAGCCAATAGAAACTCCGCGGCCGAGACCGACGGCGATTGTTGCGTCTCCAACCCCCAGACCGATCGCGTCGCCTACTCCAAGACCGATCGCATCGCCTACTCCCAGACCGATTGCGACACCGACGCCGAGGCCCACGGCGACTCCGAGGCCGAAACCGACCCCGACTCCCAAACCAACTCCCACGCCAAGAGCGACGCCAACGCCAAAACCAACGCCAACGCCCAGGCCAACTCCCACGCCGGCACCCAAACCAAGTCCGACGCCCACGCCTCAACCAACGCAGGCTCCGGTTGAGTCAACGGCCGCTGATCAAGGGCAGAGCGATGTCGCGGCGAAGTTGAAAGCGCTGGAAGCGCGTTGGGAAGGGTCCTTCATGACGCACGACATCACGGTCATCGAGCAGTTGGTGGCGGAAGACTTTGTCGGCACTTCCTCGAGCGGCAAGCTGGGGAATAAATCGACGATGATTGCTGAGGCCATGAAAGATAAGAATGTCTACACCTCCGCCCAGTCGACGGAGATGATCGTGCATTCTTTCGGTCCGAATATTGCCGTCGTCACCGGGGTGGCGCGCGAAAGTGGCAAGACACCGAAGGGCACCGCTTTTTCGCACGCCTATCGTTTCACCGACACCTGGGTGGAACGGAACGGCACGTGGCAGTGCGTCGCCGCGTCCGCAATGGCGCTGCCGAAGAAATAATTCCGGTCGCATCTCTCGCCCCTAACGGCGGTTTGAAAACCGCCGCTCCTTGTTAAGCGATTGCGCGGCGGCGAATGTTGCGCCAGTGGTAAAACGCATGGCACAGCCGTCGCTTGATCCCGCCGTCGATCCGCTCTGGTACAAGGATGCGATCATCTACGAGCTGCATGTCAAAACTTTCCACGACAGCAACGGCGACGGGATCGGCGACTTCCGCGGGCTGATCGAGAAGCTCGATTATCTTCAGGAGCTTGGCGTCACCGCCCTTTGGCTGCTCCCCTTTTATCCTTCGCCTTTGCGCGATGACGGCTACGACATCGCCGATTATTACGACGTCAATCCGAACTACGGCACTCTCGAGGATTTCCAGGCTTTTCTCGCCGCCGCGCACGAGCGCGGTCTCAAGGTCATCACGGAACTCGTTATCAATCACACTTCCGATCGCAACCCGTGGTTTCAGAAATCGCGCCGGGCCGCTCCCGGTTCGCCCGAACGCAATCTGTATGTCTGGAACGATTCGCCGGAAAAATACAAGGAAGCGCGCATCATCTTCAAAGACTTCGAGACTTCAAACTGGTCGTGGGATTCGGTCGCGAAGGCTTATTACTGGCACCGCTTCTACGCGCACCAGCCCGATCTGAATTTCGATAACCCGGAGGTCCACGCCCTCGTCGAGAAGGTCCTCGATTTTTGGCTGAACATGGGTGTCGACGGCTTGCGGCTCGACGCCGTTCCGTATTTGTATGAACGCGAGGGGACGAGCTGCGAAAACCTCCGTGAGACCCACGAATACCTCGTGAAACTGCGCGCACACGTGGATGCGAATTTCCACGGCCGCATGCTGTTGGCGGAGGCGAACCAATGGCCGGAAGACGCCGTCGCCTACTTCGGCAAAGGCGACGCGTCGCACATGAATTTCCATTTTCCGCTTATGCCGCGGATGTTTATGTCGCTCCAGATGGAGGATCGGTTCCCGATCATCGACATCCTCGACCAGACGCCGCCCATTCCCGAGAGCTGCCAGTGGGCGATGTTCCTCCGCAATCACGACGAGCTCACCCTCGAGATGGTGACCGACGAAGAGCGCGATTACATGTATCGCGTTTACGCGAACGATCCGCATGCCCGGATCAATCTCGGCATCCGCCGCCGCCTCGCGCCCTTGCTCGCCAACAGCCGCCGCAAGATCGAGCTGCTCAACATTCTCCTCTTCTCCATGCCCGGCACGCCGGTCCTTTACTACGGCGACGAAATCGGAATGGGCGACAATTTCTATCTCGGCGACCGCAACGGCGTCCGCACACCGATGCAATGGAGCCCCGACCGCAACGCCGGGTTTTCCAAATCCAACCCGCAGCAGCTCTATCTGCCGATCACGATCGACCCGGAATATCACTACGAAGCGATCAACGTGGAAAACCAGCAGAAGAATTTGTCCTCGCTGCTCTGGTGGATGCGCCGTGTCATCGCGATGCGCAAAAATTTCAAAGCGTTCTCGCGCGGTTCGCTCGAATTTTTGTATCCAGAGAACGCCAAAGTCCTCGCTTTTCTGCGCCAGCACGAGGGCGAGACGATTCTCGTGGTCGTAAACCTTTCCCGCTTCTCCCAGGCCGCGGAGATCGATCTCTCTCGCTTCGCCAATTGCAGCGTGATGGAAGTCTTCAGCCAGAATTATTTTCCCGCGATCAAGGAATCGCCCTATTTGATCACGCTTGGTCCGCACGCGCATTATTGGTTCGTCCTGCGACCGCAGTCCGCTGCGGTGCGCGCCTCGCAGGAACGGGTTGTGCCGACGCTCGAGGCCACGCCAAAACTGGAAACGCTCCTGGCCGACGGACAACGCGCGCGCTTCGAGCGGGATGTTCTGCCGGAATTCATTCGACATTGCCGCTGGTTCGGCGCCAAGGCCCGAACGATTCGCCAACTGAACATCGTAGAGGAGGCGCCCATCGCGGGCGAGGGGAGTGCGCGATTCTGGTTCCTCGAAGTCACCTATATCGACGGCGCGCCGGAGACGTATGCGCTACCCGTGCAGATCGCGACCGGGGAAGCTGCGCACGCGATCTCGCTCTCGGCGCCCCAGGCCATCATCGCCCGGTTTGCCGGCGTGGAAGAAGCGATCCTGCACGACGCCATTTGGGATTCAGCTTTCCGTGAGCAACTCTTCCGCGTCATCACGGAGCGGCAAAACTTGAAAGGAAAATGCGGGGAGTTGCTCGGGGTGCCGGGCAGTTCGCTGGCGGCGGAGGAAAAAGTGCCGGCCTCGCAGGTCGTCAGCGCCGAGCAAAGCAACTCGTCGATGATGTTCGAGAACAAATATTTCCTGAAACTCTATCGCAAACTCGAGGACGGGGTGAATCCCGATGTCGAGATCACGCGTTTCCTGACCGAGCGACGCGGGTTCGCGCACGTGCCCGCGTTTGCCGGCGCGATCGAGTATCGCCGCGAAAAATCGGCGCCAACCGTTGTTTGTCTTTTGCAGGCTGCCGCGGCCAATGAAGGCGACGCGTGGGCGCTCACCCTTGATTCCGTCGGCCGCTATTACGAGCGCGTTCTGGAACGCAAAGCCGATTTGCAGATCGAACATGCGCCGCCGGGCCCGCTCCTGGAGGAACTGATCGGCGGCATCTATCCGCAAAAGGCGCGACTTCTCGGGACGCGCACGGGCGAATTGCACCTCGCGCTCGCGTCGGATCCCGACGACGACGCCTTTGCGCCGGAACCTTTCAACGCCCTCTCGCAGCGTTCCGTGTATCAAACCATGCGGGCCTCGCTCCGGCGCGCGTTTGCGTTGTTGCACAAGAAACTGCCCGAATTGCCGGAAGCGTTTCGGGCGGAGGCGCAGGAGGTCCTGGATGCGGAGCAAAAAATCCTGGCGCAGGAACAGCGCATTCTCGATCACAGCTCGGCCGCGACCAAGATCCGGATCCACGGCGATTACCACCTTGGCCAGGCTCTCTATACCGGAAAGGATTTCGTTATTCTCGATTTCGAAGGCGAGCCGGCCCGTCCGCTCAGCGAACGAAAACTGAAGCGTTCCGCGTTGCGCGACGTGGCCGGGATGATGCGCTCATTTCAATACGGCGCCTACAGCGCGCTCTGGCAACCGGCGATGCGTCCGGAAGACATCCCGTTTCTCGAGCGCTGGGCCGATCTCTGGTATCGACAGATGAGCAGCGTCTTTTTGCAAAGCTATTTGAAGGCGACCCGGGGCGCGTCTTTCATCCCGCAGCGCGAAGCCGATCTCCAGGTGCTGCTCGAAGCGTATCTTCTCGACAAAGCCGTCTACGAAATCGGCTACGAATTGAACAACCGCCCGAGCTGGGTCGTCATCCCCATTCGCGGCATCAAACACATCCTGAACGCGATGTGATGACGCAAAGCTCGGTCCTTTCGTCCCTGTCGGGACTCCGACTTCGTTACGTCACCGTTTCCCCAGCGTTAAAACGCTGGGCTATTGTCTTCGAAGGGCGGATTGGCCAACCAAATATCTGAAAATAGCCCAGCGCTTCAGCGCTGGGGATAATCGTGGAGAGGAAAGACAAGTCCCGTCAGGGACGGAAGGGCCACTCAATCAAGCATTCGCTCATCATACTCGAGGCCGTGCTTGTGAAGCATTGCCACGAATTCCTCGCGAAACGTGCGTCGTCGGTGGTGTTCCATTTGATCCCGAATATATGCCGCCGTCGCTTCGACGCCGGAAACACCGATGCTAAAAGCGCCGTAGCCTTCTTGCCAAGCGAATGCGTTTAATTTCGAAAATGTTTCATGAATCCATTTTGAAGAATTGCCTTTGAGAAGTTGGATTGCCTTTGCAACAGAGAGAGTGCCTGGCAGGGAAAGCAAAACGTGAACGTGATCCGCCGCCCCGCCAACGGCCAGGGTTTTCATCTTATTCTCTCTCGCGATGCCGCCGAGATACGGCCAGAGACGTTCGCGCAAATCCGAATCCAAATTGAGGGCACGATTCTTCGTGCTCCAAACGCAGTGAATGGGACAACTCGTGAACGAATGCATGGGGGAACGCTCCTTTCGTCCCTGGCGGGACTTCGTTCTCGTTATATCACGGGTTTCCCAGCGTTAAAACGCTGGGCTATTGTCTTCGAAGGGCGCGCCTGAATGGATCGGCTAGGGTCGCCCTGTGAAAATAACTCAGCGTTTCAGCGCTGGGTTGATGCGCCGCGTGGATCGAGTCGCGACCCGGCAGGGACGAAAGAAATCCCACACCGTTTTCCCAGCGTAAAATCGCAGGGGCTATTGTCTCCAAGAGGGCAGCGACTGAACGGATCGGCCAGCCGAATATTTGAAAATAGCCCAGCGCTTCAGCGCTGGGGTTATGTTGCCAGAGAATCGAGTCCCGGCAGGGACGAAAGAATGCGACGCAAAAAAGATTCGCAGTTCGCCGCGAGCACAGATAAATACCAACCAACTCCGAGACCCAATATGAACAAACACCTCGACTCCATCGATCGCCAAATCGCGGCCAAACATCTTCTCACCCATCCCTTTTATCTCGCCTGGACCCGCGGCGAGCTGAGCATGGCCGCGTTGGCCGATTACGCGCGCCAATATTATCACCACGTCGCCGCCTTCCCGACCTACCTCTCCGCCGTGCACGCCCGCTGCGACGATCAACCGACGCGCAAACAACTCCTCGATAATCTCATCGACGAAGAAGCCGGCTCGCCGAACCATCCCGAGCTCTGGCTTCAATTCGCCGAAGGCCTCGGTGTTTCGAAGGAAGATGTCCAATCGTCGGAAAAATGGAACGAGACCTCGAACCTCATCGGCACGTTCCGCTCTGTCTGCTCCGAAGGCACGACCGCTGAAGGCCTTGCCGCCCTCTACGCCTACGAGAGCCAGATTCCCGCCGTCTCGGAATCGAAAATAAAGGGTTTGGTCGAGAATTACCAGATGACCGAGCCGCGCGACTACCAGTACTTCAGCGTCCACGTCGAAGCCGATCGCGAACACGCCGCAGCCGAACGCGCCATGCTCTCGGACTACGTCACCGACGAAAACGCCGCGACGACCACGACCTCCGTGGATCGTATTCTCGACGCACTTTGGGAAATGCTCTCCGGCGTCTGCCGCCGTCACGCCATCGCCTGCGCCTGATTTCCTTTAGCGACGGGCTAAGGCCGTGAGGTTTGCCTGTGCCAAGCTTGCGTGTCTCTCGCCTGCCGTGGTAGAGATTTGCCGTGTTTTCTCCCCGGCTTTCTCGGTGTTGCCCAGCAATAGGCGGCCAAATGACGCCTTTTTTCCCGTCATGATGACGCCCAATTCTCGTTAGGCGTATTCCAACCGCATTCATGAGCGACAGCACTCTTCCTCCGCGGATGCTGGCGCCGGTCGCGATTCTTACGGCGACGGGAGCCGCGTTCCTGCTTTTTGCCTGGTGTACGATCGACTATTTCCTTGTTCGTTCGCCGCGCTATCCACATGGCGTGCACGATTACGACTGGCTTTTGCTTTGGTCACCATTAGTCGTGTTCGCCCTCGACTACATCATTTCCCTGTGGCTGCTGGTTTCTCGTCGGTGGACTGCTTGTGCAGTTGCCACTCTGTGTGCGATCCCGCTCGGCGTGGCATTGATCTTCCAATTCGGCGTTTCGTTTCATCTGTGGCTAGGAGGTCGGTTGTGATGTCACCCCAAACGCCTAACCATGCGATGGAGCGAACGGCTGGCAGCCTCGGCTCCGCACTTCCATGAAACTCGACCCTCAACCCGCAGCGACGGGCTCTCCCGCCCGCTGTCGCTCATCTTATTCTCGTTAGATGCTGGTCCGTATTCTCGTCACCTGCCTCTGTGCATCCAGTGTCGTACCTGCTCACGCTGAGACCACGGATCGTCAAATCGTGGGCCGTTGGAAAGCAGAAGTGCCTGATCAGGAACTCATCTTTCGCGCGGACCACGCATTTACCAAACGAAACGGGACCTACAGATTTAGCGGCACATGGAGCATCGCGGGCAATCGATTAACAACCATCGCCACCTCCTTCGCCACGGGCCAGGAGCGAGTCCATAGGTGCACATACAAGATCGAAGGTGGTAAGCTCGCCTTCGCCGTCTGTGCTGCCGTCAACAAATCACGCGGCCATCAAGTCGGCAAACCGGAGACGTATATGAGCTCTGTCAGTTATGAGCACATTCGATGATCCCTTCTCGTTAGGCTGACAATGGAACCGCAATGAAACGAACCTGGACGATCATCGGCGTCAGCGACGTTGCCGGTAGCTGCAAATGGTACCAGTCGCTCTTCGGCCAGCCGGAGACGGCTCCGAGCCATGACTACTTTGGCCAAATCCTGGATACGGATGGAACCGTCCTGCTCTGCCTCCACCAGTGGGGCGCGCACGAGCATCCCTCGTTGATGAGTCCGGACGAGGCGCCGCCCGGCAACGGCCTCCTCTTGTTCTTCCGCGTCGACGATTTCGACCTGGCGCTGAAGAGAGGACGCGCTCTCGTTGCCCGATTCGAAGAGGAGCCGCACGTGAACCCGAACACGCAAACACGGGAGTTCTCACTCCGGGATCCGGACGGATACTACGTCACGATCAGCGCGCTTTCATGACAGTCTCCGCGACTGAAAAGTTGCTCTTCGTTTGTAGTCGAAACCGATTGCGCAGTCTGACGGCCGAAAAGTTGTTCGAAGGTTCACCGCACTATCAGGTTCGCTCCGTCGGCACGCAGCCCGACGCCCGGATCGTGGTCACGGAAGGGCATCTGGGTTGGGCCGATATCATTTTTTGCATGGAAAGATCTCATGCGAATCGGTTGAAGCGAAAGTTTCCGGAAGCGCTCCAGGGCAAACGTGTCGTTTGTCTTCACATCCCCGATGATTACGAGTTCATGCATCCCGATCTCCTTGATGAACTTCGTGCCAAGCTTGTTCATCATGTCACGCTCCCGGAAGAGGATCGGGCCGTTTGAGCGAGCGGTGGGGTTGTTCGCTCGCAAAATCGCCGGCTAAACTCTCTTTGTCGTGCGGGCGCACGGCAATCGCTCGACATAATCGCAGACCTCCTTGTAATTGGCGATTTTCCGCGGAATCAGCCAGGCGGATTCTCCGTCCTTAAACTGGATTTCGGTGCGCCAGAGAACATCCCCGTCCTTCCGCGCCGGTGATGAATTTGATCGGCGACGCAGCCCAGCTCCGTCCAAGGAAACGTTCGTCCGTCGTTGCGCGTCAAACCCTCGTCCGTGAAATATTTGACTGATCGGAGATGGCCTCGGCGAGCGATCCAGAGGACGACGCCAAGAAGAACCAGGAGCGGGACGCCCAGGAGCAAGGGCACGACCAGGCGGCCTCTCGAGAGTGCCTGGTAGATATTCCCAAAGGCGAGGGGAACAATGATCAGGCCGAGCAAAACCACACAAACGAGGGTCACTTTACTTGTCTTAACTTCCAGCCGATTCATTTCTATTCCCGTTGGGGATTAGTTGGTTTCTCATAGTTCAGTAAACTTATGCGCAGCTTATCAATTATTTTCTTCGCCGGTTTGTTGGCGTTCACGCCCGCGCAAGGTGGGAAGCCGATGTCAGGCAAAGAACTCGCCGAGTTTCTGGGACCCGTGTCTGCGCAAAAGATCGCGTGGACGAAAACGGTTGGATCTGACTTCGACGCCTATGCCGGCCGCGCGCAGTCGCCCTTGTCTGGCACGGTGAACATCTACATCGGGGGCTGGCCGCATTTCAAACGCGACGCGAAGAGCACGGCCATCGCCGGAAGCCTGGGGATGTTTCCCCTGACCTGGCACCGGAAAATTGCGCCGGACGGAACCATCAGTCAGGCGGCGGCGCTCAAGCTTTACGATGCCTGGAAGGTGGACATCTGGCTCGAAGCGAAGCGGCAATCAGACATCGATGGAATGATCGCCATCATTTCGCAGCTGCCGACCTTTGCGCAAAAGCCAAAGCCCGTTTCGCCGCAATAGACAAACGAGGCAGTTCCTCAGTTACTCGCCACCACAGACGCGGCGGAAGCGGGGAGGTAACTGGCCCGGTACTTCCGAGCGCCGTTATAGGCGTAATGCGGAAGGTACATCGCCGGGTCGTGTTCCTCGACTCGTTCGACCGCGCTGTTGAAGGTGGGATCGAGCAGGTAGGTCCCGCGGGTCGTATCCCACTCGAGCCACGCGTGGGTCCTCAAATCGGCGGCGTGATGTTTGCCGATCACGAAGCGAACATGCGTCGCGCCGTTGGCTCGCAAGATCGCGTAGAGCAGAATGGCTTTGCCTTTGCAATCCGCGGCGACATCGGAGTCGACCTGCGCCGGCGTTTTCCACTGAAGAGAATACCGGTACGGGATAGCGCGCAGACTAGTCATCCACTGGTTGAGGGTGGTGAGCGACGTTCGACCCGCCGCGGGGCCAGCGGGAGAATTCAGGACCGGTGAAATCGGGCTCATTTGGCGATCGTACGGGGTGGAGGCAACCGTGAAGAAGATCGGTTGGGCGGAGGAAGAAACGGCGCCTAACCCGAGGCAGACAACCAGAATCGAGACAAATCCCGCCCGGCAAATGGAAGATAGCGCTATGAAGAACATCTCGATTGATGTTCATAGCATCGTCCGTGCCGGTAGCGCTTTTGAGCCAATGCAGCCTTGCCGGGCGCGACCGCAATCGCAAAGATGGCACCACTATGCCAAAAGCCTGTTTCCAGTGTGGCGGCGAAGGAAAGGTCCACCGCAGTTCTCTCTCCCACCACAATCCCGGATGCATCTTCTGCACTCCTTGTGTCGGTTGTGACGGCACGGGTGTGATTCCGGACGCCGCGACGCGCTGCCCGCGGTGTAAGGGTGAAGGTCGCCACCACGACAGCACGCTGCCCCACAGCCAGGGCTGCATTTTTTGCACGCCCTGCGCCACCTGCCAGAAGAAAGGGTGGATATAGCGCCGCAGCGGCGGTGAATTTCAGGAATACCGATCCCGCAAATCAGGGAAACAATATGATTCGAATGATCGTTCGAAACAGGGTGGCAGACTTTGCCAGGTGGAAATCCGTGTTCGATTCGCAGTCGGAAGCCGCGCGTCAGGCTGGGCTTTCGCTGGAGCAACTCTGGCGAGGCGTCGAGGACGCTGACGAGGTTTTTTTCATTTTTGCCGTGGCTGACATCAAGAAAGCCAAAGCGTTCCTCTCGGCGCCAGACGCGGAAGAGACAGGGCGGCGCGCCGGGGTGCGCGATGGGGATTATTGGTTCGTCGAATGAACCCTTAACTGGAAGAAGCAGTCGAGCGGGCAGGTGTGAACCGGTTTCTAAAGATATTCGGAATCGTTCTCGTGCTGGGGGGCTTGGGGCACTCGGTGGGAGTGCTGCGCTTTTACGGTGTCTCCGGGGTTCCCGAGGCAAATCGCGTTCTGCTCGATATCTGGATCGCTGAAGCTCAATTGCTCGGCGGTGCGCTTTTTTGGGCGGCGGCCGTCCGGTTGCGTGTGGGGAGACCGGCCCGGCTGTTGGCGGTTTTCGGTGCGCTCACAATTATGGCCTTCACGGTGCCGATGCTTCCGGTGCTCTTCGCGCGCGCGCCGCTGGTTTTCCGCATTCCGGCCGTGATCTATTTTGTTTTGAGCGCCCTTGTTTTGGTGAGGACAAACCGCGAACGCGCGGGATCGGAGGTTGATTGATCGAGCGAAAATGGATTGCCGCCGCCCTGTCGACTCGTTAGACTTTTCAGCTCGTTGCAATGGTCTGCGCGACGAATCAAAACCGAAACCCAAACATCAGGAAATATCCCTATGAGCGACACCTACGTCCCAATGATCAGCTCCGGCACGGCCGGTCCACTCGGCGTTCTGCATCTCCCGCGCCTCTGGCAGAAAGTCTCCCTGGAAGCGACGGGCAAACTGGCCGCCGGCTATCCGGGCATCGGCCGGGGCTTCGATGCCATGACCTGCGCCGCGCTCGGACTCGATGAACAGGCGGTCAAGGATTTCATCAAGCAGAACCGGCCGACCTATCCCGAATTCGAAGCGTGGGTAAAACAAAACGCCAAATCGCTCAATCGAGACTCCATCGATAAACATAACGCCGCGGTCCGGGGCTATAACCACGACGATGCGACGCGCCAGGGTGTTTTGAGCGCGTGCGGCATTGCCGACGACGCGGCCGCTCCCCAGGACGCGGTGAACCTGAATAATCTCGACGACTGGTACGAGTTCCACCAGGCGGTGTTGAAGTAGCAGATAGTTTAGAGTTGATGGTTGAGTTGAGAGCCGGTCGGACGGCGACGCGTTGCGTCCTGGGTTCGCGGAAGCACGCCCTCCGGGGGAAGGAAGGAGAGCAAATTATCGTTGACGCAATTGTTATTTGCCTGAATCATATATCGCTGTGGCATATATCGGTTCGCACATTCTGGATCGGGAATTAAAGAAGGGGAGCGCGGAGTTGCTGATTCTTTCCCTCGTGGAAGACCGGCCGCGGCATGGATACGATATTGCTCAACTGATCGACGCGCGTTCGCACGGGACATTGCATTTCAACGTGGCTTCGCTCTATCCGCTGCTTTACCGGCTCGAGAAACGTGGCTGGATTCGGGGGCGCTGGGTGGAGAAGGCAGGGCAGCGGCGGCGCCGTTATTACCGGCTGACCCCGGCCGGGAAAAAGACTTTGGCCGCGCAACGGGATGGCTGGCGCGAATTTGTGGAGGCGATCAGCCGCATCACGGGAATCCAGCATGCCTGACTTCAAGGACGCAATCCGGAAGCGGCTGGCTGGTTTGAATCTCTCGGCCACGCGGGAGAGTGAAATTATCGAGGAGCTGTCGCAGCATCTCGATGATCAATACGAGCAGGCTCTTCAGAGCACAGCAAGCGAAGAGGAGGCCGCTCGCTCGGTGCTACTCGAGCTGAACGAAAGCGATCGGTTAGCATCGGAATTGAAACGGACTGAGCGCCGTCTTCCGCAAAATCCGGTCGTCGTGCTGGGAACGGAAAGGGGCACCAATCTGCTCGGAGACTTTGGGCAGGACTTACGTTACGGGCTGCGAATGCTGGTGAAGAATCCGGGATTCACCATCGTGGCCGTCATCGCTCTGGCTCTCGGGATCGGGGCCAACAGTGCCATCTTCAGTGTGGTCAACACCGTCCTGCTCCGGCCGCTGCCTTACAAAAACCCGGACTCGCTCGTCATGGTGTGGGACGAGCAAACGCATCTGGGTTTCCCGAAAGATACGCCGTCGCCCGCGAACTTTCTCGATTGGCGCGAACAAAATACCGTCTTCGAAGCGATGGCCGCGATGACCGAACGCAGTTTCAATTTGACCGGCGCCGGCGAACCGGAACGCCTCGATGGCCAGCGCGTTTCGACGAGTCTGTTTTCATTACTCGGCGTCGAACCGCAATTGGGGCGCGCTTTCACCGCGGAGGAAGATAAACCCGGCAGCCGCCTGGTGATTTTGAGTCACAGCCTGTGGCAACGCCGTTTCGGGGGCGATGCCGCCATCATCGGCCGCGCCCTGAATTTGAATGGCGAAGCCTATACGGTCGTGGGCGTGATGCCGAAAAAATTTCAATTCCCCACGCCGCAGATCCAGGTTTGGGTGCCCATCGCGTTTTCGGCGGAGGAAGCGGCGGAGCGCGGAAGTCATTATCTGGAAGTGACGGCGCGGCTGAAGCCCGGTGTGAAATTACAACAGGCGCAGGCAGAGATGAGCACAATCGCGGCGCGCCTGGAAAAACAATATCCGGAACAGAACACGCGCGTGGGTAGCGTCGTGACGCCGTTGCACGAACAGGTGGTGGGCGATATCAAGCCGGCCTTGCTCGTTCTCCTCGGCGCGGTCGGTTTCGTCCTTCTGATCGCGTGCGCGAATGTGGCCAATCTGCTTCTGGCCCGGGCGGCCGTGCGACAAAAAGAAATCTCGCTCCGGCTGGCACTCGGCGCGAGCCGGGCACGGTTGATTCGACAATTCCTGACCGAAAGCGTGTTGCTCGCCGGTCTAGGCGGTGTGGTCGGCTTGGTGTTCTCGCTCGCCGGCATTCGCATCCTGAGAGGATTTACTCCGGACACGATTTCGCAGGTCCAGGCGATCAATATCGATGCCAAAGTCCTGGTCTTCACCTTGCTCGTGTCGCTGGCGACCGGATTGATTTTCGGTCTGGTTCCCGCCACCCAGGCTTCCAATTTCAATTTGAATGAGACGCTCAAGGAAGGCGGCCGCGATTCCGGCGCGAGCGTGCGCGGCAATCGCATTCGCGCTCTGCTCGTCATGGGGGAAGTGGCTGTCTCGTTCGTGCTCCTGATTGGGGCCGGTCTGCTCATCAACAGCTTCCTGCATTTGCGCACGCTCGATCCCGGATTTCGGACCGATCATTTGCTGACGGCCAAGATTGAATTGTCGGAACTAAAGTATCCGGACAAGGAGCATCGGGTTCCATTTTACAATGACCTGCTCCGCCGGGTTTCCGCTCTGCCCGGGGTGGAATCGGCCGCCGTGGCCAGCAATCTTCCCTTCACTTACAATGGCGATTCCATGATGATCGCGATTGAAGGCCAACCCGATCCACCGCCGGACCGGCGGCTCGATGTTGTCTATCGTGCCGTGGGGCCGGGCTACTTCAGTACCATGGGAATCAAGATTATGGAGGGCCGCGATTTCAACGCACAGGACAGGGCCGACTCCGTCCAAGCGGTGGTGATCAGCGAGAAAACGGCGCGACACTACTGGCCGGGAGAAAACGCAATTGGGAAACGCCTTAAGCCCGGAGCGACAACGTCGGAGGGTCCGTGGCGCGAAGTCATCGGCGTCGTGAAAGACACGCGCCAAAACGATTTTGTGGCTCCGCCGAAAATGCAGATGTATTTCGTGCATTCGCAGATCAATTCTTTCGCGCCCAACGCGCTCGTTGTTCGCACCAGCATCGATCCGCTCAGTCTCGCCACTTCTGTGCGCAACGCCGTCTGGTCGATCGACAAGGACCAACCCGTCTCCAACATCCGGAGCATGGATGAGATTGTTTCCCGGGCTGTCGCGCGCCAACGTTTCAGCACGCTTTTGCTCGGGGTCTTTGCAAGCCTGGCCCTGGTGCTGGCCGCCGTGGGAATCTACGGCGTGATGAGTTACTCCGTCGCGCAGCGGACGCGCGAGATCGGTATCCGGATGGCGATGGGAGCACAGCGCAGCGACGTGCTCAAGATGGCTGTGGGGCAGGGGTTGAAGCTGGTGCTGATCGGAGTGGCGATTGGACTCGCCGCGGCCTTTGTTCTGACTCGCGTGATGGCGAGCCTGCTTTTTGGTGTCAGCGCCACCGACCCGGCCACATTTATCGCGATCTCACTGGTTCTGGTCACGGTGGCCGCGCTGGCCAGCTTTGTTCCAGCCTTACGGGCGTCGAGAATTGATCCGATGGTCGCGCTTCGGTATCAATAGAGTCTCAATTTCATCCTCCGGCCATGGCGCCGAGCACGATAAAGGACTCATCGCCCGTGACGACGGCATCGGGGAGGGGAGAATCGGGCGGATCGTGGGAGAGATCCTGCTCGCAGGCGAAGAAGCGCACGAACGCCCGGCGCTTTTGCGTGACGTGATCGCGGATCGTCCCGCGCAGCACCGGATAACGCGCTTCGAGCGCGTCGAGAACCGAGCGCTGGGTGACCGGGCCTTTCAAGTCGAGCTGCACTTCGCCATCAACCTGCGCCAGCTTCCGCAAATGAAACGGGAGGACCACCCGGATCATGGCAACGTCTGCGCTTCGACGGAGAGGACGGCCGGAAGATCGCGGACGATGGGATTCCAGGTATCCCCGGCATCGGCCGAGGCGTAAACCTGGCCGCCGGTCGTGCCGAAGTAGACGCCGCATTTATCGAGCGAATCGACTGCCATCGCGTCGCGCAGCACGTTGACGTAGCAATCGCTCTGCGGCAGGCCGTTCGTTAACGCTTCCCATTCGTTGCCCCCGGTCCGGCTGCGGTAAACGCGCAGTTTGCCGTCGGGCGGAAAATGCTCGGAGTCGCTTTTGATCGGGACGACGTAGATGGTTTCCGGCTCGTGCGCGTGCACGTCGATCGGGAATCCGAAGTCGGACGGAAGATTGCCGCTGACTTCATTCCAGGAATCGCCCGCGTTCTCGCTTCGCATCACGTCCCAATGTTTTTGCATGAAGAGGGTGCCAGGGCGCGAGGCGTGCATCGCGATGCGGTGGACGCAGTGGCCGACTTCGGCGTTCGGGTCGGGAATTTGCTCGGACTTGAGTCCGCGGTTGATGGGCCGCCACGTCTGGCCGGCGTCGTCGCTGCGGAACGCGCCCGCCGCGGAGATGGCAACAAAGATTCGTCCGGCCACGCTTTGGTCGAGCAGAATTGTATGCAGGCACATCCCGCCGGCGCCCGGCTGCCAAAGATTTCCTTTCGCGCTGCGCAATCCAGGGAGTTCCTGCCAGGTTTTGCCGCCATCCGCGGTGCGAAACAAGGCGGCGTCTTCCGCTCCGGCGTAAGCGACGTCCGGGTCGGTCAGCGACGGCTCGATATGCCAGATCCGTTTAAATTCCCACGGGTGCTGCGTGCCGTCGTACCATTGATGAGTGCCGGGCACGCCATCGTAAACAAACTCGTTCCCAACTGCTTCCCAGGTCTTGCCGCCGTCTTCCGAGCGTTGGATCATCTGCCCGAACCAGGCACTGGACTGCGACGCGTAAATCCGGTTCGGATCGACCGGCGAGCCCTTGAGGTGATAAATTTCCCAGCCCGCAAAATGTGGGCCACTGATGTCCCAGCGGTCGCGCTTGCCGTCCGAGGTCAGGACGAACGCGCCTTTGCGGGTGCCGACGAGTAATCGGACTGTGCTCATGGGTTGCTCCTTCTCATACCCATAATCCTCACAAAAGCCGAGGCGAGGGCAAGTGGAATGAGGAAGGGTGACAAAACGCGGCCAATCTTTACAAAATTCCGATGGGCAGAAAAGAATCCGAGCGATAATATGAGCGACGCATGAGCCAACTGGAACAGCGGCAACCAGAAAACGGCGGAACGAGCCGGACGATGGCGCCGCGCATTTTAAGCCCGGAGTTAAAGCGGCAGTTCGAAACGCTGCGAGGCCACTTGCAACGCGCCCTCTGGCTGGCCGAGAAATGCGCCGACGATGAAGCGACCCAAATTCTGCGGGCCCGGTTGACCAATCTTCAGGCCGCCGCGCTCATCGTCATCGTGGGCGAGGTCAAGGCTGGCAAGAGCAGCTTCATTAACGCCCTGATCCGCGAAGACGTTTGCGAAGTAGCGCCGGGGCCATGCACGGCCGGTATCCGGGAGTTGGTTTATGGCGGCGAACGCAGGGAGCTCAGCCTGGGCCAGTCCCGGGAACGCGTCTCTTTACCCAAGGAAGTGTTGCGCGAAGTGACGATGGTCGACACCCCGGGAACGAACTCGATTATTCAGAATCACGAGGCGATTACGGAAGAATATATTCCGCAAAGCGATCTGGTTGTTTTCGTATTTTCCGCGGCGAACCCACACACCAAGTCAGCCTGGGAACTTCTCACCCTGATCAGGAAGGAGTGGCACCGGAAGATGGTGTTCGTGCTCCAGCAGGCCGACCGGGCCAGTGAGGAAGAGCTAATCATCAATCGAGAACACGTCACGCAATATGCCCGCGACCGGCAGGTGGAGAATCCAACGGTGTTCACTCTCTCGGCCAACCGTGAAATGTGCGGAATGGAAAACAGCGGATTCTCCGAGTTCCGCAGCTACCTCCAGAGCGCCATCGCCTGCGGCGAAGTGTGGCGCATGAAAGTGGAGGGTTCGTATCAAACGTTGAGATCGGTCATGACCAAGTTGCTCGCGCATCTCCGCCGGGAAAAAGAAGCGATCGATGAGGAAAGAGCTTTCTACCAGGATCTGGTCCGGAAGGTGGAGGCGAACGCGGCCGCCGCTTACTCGCTGAAGCTGGATATCGTCGAGCGGCTTTCGACCACCTACGACAGCCTCGCCAAACAATCGGAAGACGAGTTCGCCCGGGGGCTGCGTTTGGGAAAATTATTCAAGCGCGCCATTCCGTTCTTGCGGGATAAAGACACCAGAACCTGGCTGCAGGATTTGAAGGCGCGCTTCGAGCGCTCGGCCCGAAAGCAAATCCAAAACGAAGCCGCCGGGGTCTCGAAGGAGCTTTTCGACCGGATGCGGGCCATGATGGACGAACTGGCGCAGGGCATCGCCGGACGCGAGGAGCGTCTCAGGGAAAGCGCTCTTTTGCCGCACGCCGCGGCGCACTCTTCCATGCTGGTCCAGTTGAAAGAAAAGTTGGAGTTCATCCGCGTGGATGACGAAATCCTGAGGGGTAAAGTTTCGGAAACCAAAGATGTCAGGACGCTGGCCCTGGCGGGAAGCGGGCTCGCGGCTCTCGGAGTGATCATTGCGGCGCTTTCCCCGGTTCTCTGGCTCGATGTCACGGGTGGAATATTTCTGGCGACCGGCATCCTTCTGGTCGCGGTCGGGTTGATCTGGCGCCGCTCCAGCGTCTTGCGCGATTTCCGGCAAAAGCTGGGCGATTCGCGCCAGGAATTTCATGACCGCCTGGATTCGGAATTCAGCCAGATCTTTGACGGCCTTTTCCATGAGGTGCGGGAGGCGTTGACTGAAACTCTCTTCCGTCTGGACTTGCAGGCCTCCTTTAACGCGCCGCTTCTCGAGGAAACATTCCAAATCGGCGAAGCGGCGTCGGATATGGTGATGGTCGCCCAACGCATTCCCGTGGGAATGCCGCTGGAACAGCCCTCCGCGGCGGCCTAGGCAGTCATCGCCTGAGTTTGGGCCAGCCGGTGCTCGAGGGCCGCGCGCATTTGGGCGCCGAGTGCGTCATTTTGTTGGATGAGTTTATCGAGCTGTTCACGCTGCAGCGTAAGGAAGATACTTTGGGTCAAGGTCGTTACCGTAGCGGTCGTCGTGATGTTCGAGAGCAAAGCGATCTCACCGAAATAGTCGCCGTCTTCGAGTGTGACAATTTGAACGGCCTCAGCTCCGCCCCTCTTTGCACTAACAGCCACTTTGCCGCGGACGATGATGTAGAAGCGATTGCCCTTGTCCCCCTCCGTAATGACCGCGCGGGCTGCGGGAATATGTTCGGTACTAAACATTCCCGCGATGTTTTTTAGATACGCTTCATCGAGGTTCCGGAAGAGCGGGAAATCGCGGAGGATGCTTGTGTCTGTAACCTGGAAATTTCCGTCAGTCGAGATGGTCGTCCCGTGCTGGCGCCGCCACATTTCAGCGTAGTTCCCGCCCAAGGCCAGGAGGATTTCGTGCGATCCATGTTCAATGACCCGCCCGTTCTTGAAGACGTAGATGTGGTCATAATCGACAACGGACTGAAGACGGTGAGTGACTGAGATCACCGTGCGCCCCGCCGAGACCCGCTCGATCGTATCGTTGATTGCTGCTTCCGTAGCGGGATCCAAAGAGGACGTCGCTTCATCGAGAATGAGCAAGGACGGATTCCGGATCAGGGCCCGGGCAATGGCAACCCGTTGCCGCTGGCCGCCGGAAAGACGGCCTCCACGCTCGCCGACTATGGTGTCGTAGCCGTCGCGTAACTGAAGGACAATACCATGGAGTTCGGCTGCCTCTGCGGCCGCCTCCACCTCCGCGTCGGTAGCACCCGGTTTACCAAGGCGAATATTTTCGCGCATGCTCGTGTTGAAGAGAAAACTCTCCTGAAAGACGATGCCTATCTGGTCGTGGAGCGAGTCCACCTGGATTTCGCGCAGGTCTGTTCCGTCAAACGTAACCCGCCCGGCCTGCGGATCATAAAAGCGCATGATCAAATTCAGATTGGTGCTCTTGCCGCAACCGCTATGCCCGACAAAAGCAATGCGCGCCCCCGCGGGAAGATTCATGCCGACATTCTGGAGGTTGCTCTGCTCCGGGGTGTATCCGAACGTCACATTCTCAAAGCTGATTTCCGACCGCAAGTTGGGCAGCCGTTTTGCGTTGGCCTGCTCGACCACGGTTGGCTCCTCATCGAGCAGCTCCCGGATGCGCTGCATCCCGCTGGTGGCTTGCAACAGTGAGGGCGTCACGGCCGTCAATCCCATCACCGCTGTGCTGACCGTGATGAAGAGAGCATTGAAAGCGACCAGAGAACCGATGGAGAGCGACCCATTAAAAGCCAGATAAGAGCCGACGCTGATGAGGGCGACGTTGAAGAGGAGCATCGCGATGTTTGGGCTGCGCTCGCTCGTATAGCTGAGAAAATTGAATCGAGTCGCCAGGCGAGCCACCTTTTCCGCCTCGCGCTCAAAAATTGTAATGACGGATTGTTTGAGGCTGAACGCCTTGATGATGGGCTGCGCTCCCAGGTTTTCGTGGATGGTACTCGTCAGGAGCGCTTCCTCGGTGCGCAGTTGGTAGCCAGCCTGTAGCGCGCGTGGAGCCAGTAGCCTGGGGCCGATGACGCACAGGGGAAGTCCCGCGACCGCTGCCCAGGCCAGTTTCCAATTGAGCGCAAACAGGACGCAGGTGCTGAAAATGATATTGATGAGGCAGAGCGACCCGCCCGGAAGACCGAGCACAACCGCATTTTCGACTGCCGCCAAGTCTGTGGAAAAACGCGCCGCGATGTCGCCAGTGCGCGTGCGAGCATAAAAACCCAGCGATAGGCGTTGCAGCTGGTGGAACAGCTCCTTCCGGAGATCGTTGAGAATCCGCGCGCCGAACCAGGCATACAGGTAATCGCGGATCACCTGCGAAGTGGCAGTGAGCAGGAATCCAACGAGGAGGCTGCCAATGATCCACGCCAGGAAGGCAACGTTTCGCGGCACGATGGCAAAGTCGATTATGAGCTTGAGGCTGAGCGCCAATAGGATGTTGAACGCTCCTTCGACCACCAACGTCACCACCAATACGCTCGCCCGCGCGCTGTAAGGTTTGACGTAAGAAAACAAGATTCTCAACAGCCTCCCCGGACGCATCAGGGAATCCGGTGCACCGGGGTTTGGGTTCATGCTCGACATTGTCTCACCTGCCGCAAAGCCAATCAGGGGCCCATTGATGGGCACCGGGCAGGCCTGCGCCGGTTATCTTTATCGTCAAAGGTGCAATCTTGTCGAAAAAACTATCATCCCGGCCAAAGATTTTCTGGGCGTCACCGCGAACGAGAGTATGTTTCCGGACCAAATCCCTGACTTCTGTGTGGAAGATTCAGCGAAGTCTAATTTAGGTTATTGAATAATCTGTATGGACGCTCTTGGGACACCGGAAGTTACTCAACCACCAGTCGCCCGGAGCGATGAGAGCGAAGCTGCCCGCGATCCGCTGACTCCGCTCGGGAACGCCCAGTTGCATCGCCTGGCGAAGCGTTACTTTGTTTCGCCGGAGATTTTCGCCGACGAACAGACCACGATCTTTTCCGCGCAATGGGTCTTGGTCGGGCATCAGAGTCAGGTTGGCAAACCGGGAGATTATTTCGTCCAGGAAGTCGCCGGCGAAAGTTTGATCGTAACGCGCGACGAGGAAGGGGTCGTCCGTGGATTCTACAACGTCTGCCGACACCGCGGAACACGGCTCTGCGAGGACCCGAGCGGGCATTCGTCGAAGATTCAGTGTCCCTATCACGCCTGGACTTACGGGCTCGACGGCAAACTGGTCGGCGCGCCCCACATGGAAGCAGTGAAAGGTTTTGCGAAAGCCGACTATTCCTTACACGCGGTCAACGTCGCGCTCTGGGAGGGATTCATCTTCGTCAATCTCGCGGACAATCCAACGCCGCTCGAGGAGTTATTTGCTCCTCTAATCGGCAAGTTTTCGCATTGGAATCTGCCGAAGCTACGTTCCATCCGGCGCATCGAGTACGATGTTCGCGCGAACTGGAAGTTGATCTTCGAGAATTATTCCGAGTGCTATCACTGCCCTGGGGTGCATCCCGCGCTCCAGAGATTGACGCCTTACGATCTGGCGGAGAACGATCTCCGCGAAGGACCTTTCCTCGGCGGGTTCATGCCGATCACCAAAGGTCAAAGTCTTACCATGACCGGGAAAGCCTGTGCGCTGCCCGTGGGTGACATCAAAGGGGATCTCGACCGCGTCTTCTATTATTCGATTTTTCCGAACATGCTCCTAAGCATGCATCCCGATTACGTTTTGGTGCATCAGGTCTGGCCGCAATCGCCGAATCGGACGCTTATCTTGTGCGATTGGTTTTTCCATCCGGAGGCGGCCGAGGCGAGCGACCCCGCCTTTAATCCGAATGACGCGATTGAATTCTGGGACATGACTAACAAGGAGGACTGGCACGTCTGCGAGTTGAGCCAGCTAGGAATTGTCTCGCGCGTCTATCAACCCGGGCCTTACTCGTTGGGGGAAAGTATTCCAGCGGCCTGGGACCGCGAATACCTGCTGCGGATGGGGTGAAAACCCCCCTTCCACTTCCTCCCTGGAAACCAGGAAGGAAGCGGGAATTAGGGTCAAGGAACTAGACCCGACCAGCGGTTACTTGCCCGCCGCGCGGAAAGCCTTCGATTCGCGCTGCAGTTTTTCGCCCATGGCTGGGGTCTTGCCTTCAGTGGGGTCAACTATCTTGCCGTCGGAGTCCACCACGGCAAACAATCCCTTGTCGCCGAAGTAATACTTGGTGCCCTTGGCATTAGCGTCATGCCCTTCCTTGTCAGCTCCTTCTGCCTCGACGAAAACGAAGACGAGGTTTCCATTATCGTAGTAGAACTCCTCGGTCTTCTGGGAACCGGAAGTTGGATAGACTTTCAAACGCTCCAGCGACGAGCCGTCTGAGTAGGTATGCATCTTGGACCATTTCTCATCGGTTACCTTGGCCAGGGAATCTGGTTTGAGCATTGTCTCTTTACGCGTGAGCTTGGACAGACTCTCTTCCACTTTCACGACATGCGCGTCGATCTTGCGCACTCGATCTTCAGATTTTTTGTTATTTGATGCCGCGACGGACTTTGTTTCCGTCGCACTAGCGTTTGAGTCCGCCTTGGGTTTGGTTTCTTCCGTGGCAAAGACTGCCAGGGTGCCCGCAGCTAAGGCTGCGCAAACTGTCACCGCAATTTTCTTCTTCATCTTTACCCATCTCATCATCGGGATGAGCAAGCAATGCTTCTTATCCCGCAAGGGATGGCCTTGCAGCAACGACTTGTTAGGTCGCGACCCCTGGCGAGCGCTGCGCCCAAGATCAAAATTAAGGTTCAGCGAACTTCTTGTTGTGCCAGGCCAGGATCTGTTGCGGGGTGAACTCTGCCGGCAACTGATATTCGAGGACCTCGGGAATCTTGGTGGCAGCCGTGAATGAAAAGGTCTTCCGAAGGGTGGAGCCGGTGTAGACGCGCAAAGAATCGCCTTCGAATTCGGTGTGACCATTTCGCCACCGCCCGTCTTCGTGGGCGAGGTAATTCCAAATCCACGGTTGGCCGGCTCGACGCGCGTACAAGCTGACCTGATAGGGTTCGGCATCCTTGAATGTTTGGACGATGCAGATCTCATCGCCGTTTGGTGCAAGATCGTGAGCGACGATTCCCGATGTGAACGGAAAGTTTTCGATCGTGAACCAACTGGCCAGAATGGCGAGGGGAAGAGACGGAAGCGCCAGAATCCCGGCCAATCCAAATCGCCATATCCTTTTGGCGGGAGAGAGACCGGGACCCCTCTTGATTAACCATCCGGCGACCGCCAGCAGAACAAGTGAAACGCCAAAGACGAGCGGCAGGATGAGAAGGATGGGGAGTCCGTTGCCGCTCATCCTATGAGCCGAGCCCGAGAAACTCGCGCGCGGTTCCGGAGAGCAACTGCGCTTTCTCGCTCATCGAAAATCTCATCGATTCGATCAAATCTCCTGGATGCGCTTCGCCCAGCGGGAAAGGATAGTCTGACCCGAGGGCGACACGCTGGGCGCCGAAGAGTTTGATCAGAAGCCTGAGGGCGTCAGGATCGTGCACGAGCGAATCGACGTAGAAGCGCGCGGGGGTGTCGCCATTGGCGAGATAACTTTTCGGATTGGCCCTCGTATCGGTGGCGCATAAATCGGGGCGGACATGAAACCCGTGTTCAATCCGGCCGATGGTAAACGGAAACGCGCCGCCGCCGTGCGCAAAGGCAACCCGGAGTTTCGGAAATCGCTCAAACACGCCGCCAAACACCATCGAGCAGATCGCCAGCGATGTTTCGGCTGGCATCCCGACGAGCCACGGCAGCCAATACTTGGGCATGCGCTCCTTTCCCACCATGTCCCACGGATGAACGAAGATAGCGGCGCCAAGTTGCTCGGCCGCACTCCAGACAGGCTGGAGGGATGCGTTATCCAGATTCAGACTGTCGATGCGGCCGAAATGCGGATTGGCATCCACGTGCGTGCCGATCTGCGCTCCCCGCAGACCCAGCTCGCGGATGCATCGTTCCAGCTCCTGCGCCGCCAGATCAGGATCCTGCATCGGGATCGTTCCCAGGCCCGCGAATCTCTTGGGATGCTCGCGCACGACTTCGGCGATGTGATCGTTCAACCGGCGCGAGAGATCGAGTGCGTCCTTCGCCTTCGCCCAATAGCTGAACATCACCGGAACGGTCGAAAGCACCTGCATCGAAACTTTATCGCGATCGCAATCTTCGAGGCGACGCTTCGGATCCCAGACGTTGTCGGTAATCTCGCGAAAGGCGCGGTCGCCGATCATCATGCGCGCGCAACAGGGCTGGTAGTGATCGAGCCGAACAAATCCGCTGTAGCCGTACTTCGCGTCGAGGTCGGGCCAATCGCGCGGGAGGATGTGCGTGTGCAGGTCGATCTTCATTTTGGTAGGGACGCTGCGCTGCGGCGTCCGCAAATCGTTCGCTGAGTTAACGTCGTGGTCAGAATTACAAACATAACCACGCGGTGCGGACGGCGCAGCGCGCCGTCCCTACCAACTAGAAAGGTTTCGTCGGCCCCGGCTGCTCAACTTTCTGGCCGCAGTTCTTGCAGGTTCGACGGACGTCGTCCTTCCAGAAATCGAGCATCGCCTGGCTGAAGTGCTCGACGATGTCTCCGCAGTCGAAGTGGATGTCTTCGACCAACGCCTGGCAATTCTCGCAATAAAAAATGACGTGTTCCGTCTCTCCCGCCGGGCGGCGGCGTTCGACCACCATGCCGAGCGTGTTCGGTGGGCGGACCGGGGCGTGGGGGACGTTCGGTGGGATGAAAAACGTTTCGCCCTCGCGCACGAGATGATCGACGATCCGGTCGCCCTCGCGGATGCGCACTTTGATGTCGCCTTTGAGCTGATAGAAGAACTCTTCGGAATCGACCTGGTGGAAATCGTTCCGGGCGTTGGGCCCCATGATGACCATGACGAAAAAATCACGGCCGTCGTAGAGATACCGGTTGCTGACGGGCGGCTTGAAGAGGTGGCGGTTCTCCTCGATCCAATTGCTCAGGTCGACGGGCAACTGAACGCTGGACGCGGCGGGGCCCTCTGACGTTGGTGGTGGAGGCTCGGCAAGATTGGCCATGCCGGAGGCTATTTCCTTCCCCGCGCAGCGTCAATCACGCCGTGGGGTTCGGCCCTCATCGGCACTTTTCGGCTTCACACAACGGGGTGAGTCGGATATCAAAACGGTCCCCTCTATGCATCCAATCTCTCCGGCTTGGCGAATCACCAGAAAGTTTTAAGCGTCTTTTAACCCTTTTGCCTGGTTACCGACGGTATTGTGCCGTTTGGAAGCTGGGTAAAAACCAACAGAGAAAAAGAAAGGTCAAATGACAAAGAAAGCAATGATTGCCGGCGCCGCGGTTGCCGGCCTGATGAGCGGTTCGTTTGCGGTCACCGCGCACTCCGCCCAATCCAACGCGAATCCCGGCGTTTCGCTTAAGAAGATGGCTGACACCTCACCCGCTGCGGACAAGAACGCCTGCAAGGGCCAGAACTCCTGCAAGGGCAAGGGTGGCTGTAAGTCGGGCGACAACGGCTGCAAAGGGAAGAACTCCTGCAAAGGAAAAGGCGGCTGCGCCACTGACGGCAGCAAGCCAGCTGATTCACCAGCCAAAAACTAACGGCGGTTTATCGAGAGCCGGGGTTCCATTCCCCGGCTCTCAGGGGCAACCGGGGACCAATCGAAAGCTTTCATCGCCGTGCCGGCAAATACCTTCAACAATTTCACTGAATATGGAATCGGCATCGGCCTGCGCGTGCCGCATTACCGGCACATCCTGGCGGAAAAACCGGTGGTCGATTGGTTCGAGATCATCTCGGAAAATTTCATGGTCGATGGCGGCCGCCCGCTCGAAGTGCTCGATTCGATCCTGGAGCAATACCGGGTCGTCCAGCATGGCGTGGCGATGTATTTTGGTTCGGCCGATCGATTGAACCGCGAGCATTTGAAGAAGCTCAAGCGGCTGGTGAAACGCACCAAGACGCCCTGGCTGTCCGATCACCTTTGCTGGGGCAGCGTGGACGGACGTTACACCCACGATTTGCTGCCGATGCCTTACACCTTCGCCGCCGCCAGGGCGACGGCGGAGAACATTCGGGAAGCCAGCGATTTTCTCGAGGTGCCGATTTGCGTCGAGAACGTGAGCAGCTACGCGGAATTCCACGCCTCGGAAATGACGGAGTGGGAATTTCTGAGCGAAGTGGTCGAGCGCGCCGATTGCGGAATTCTCCTCGACGTAAATAACATTTACGTCTCCTCGCAGAACCACAATTTTGATCCGTACGATTATCTCAACAATGTCCCGCACGACCGCGTCGGGCAGATCCACATCGCGGGCCATTCGAAATTCGAGAAGTACATTCTCGATACGCACGATCATCCGGTGCTCGATCCAGTGTGGAAACTGTATGCCCACGCCGTGAAACGGGTCGGCCGGACGGCTACCCTCCTCGAATGGGACGACAGCATTCCAAGCTTTGAAGAAGTCCACCATGAAGCGCTCAAAGCGAATCAGTTCATCGAAAAGCTCGCCCCGGCTTGAGGTGCGTTCGCGCGCTGAACTGAAAGCGCTCCAAACCCTGATGGCCACGGCGGTCTTCCGTCCGTTGACCGCGCAGGATGGAATGCAGCCCCGCTGGATCGATGGCCGCAAGACGAGCGAGCTGGCGGATGCCTTCATTAAACCGAACGACCGGCTGAGCTCCTTCGATCGGCTGGAAATCTACAACCGCGTTTACTGGTTTCGCGTTCTCGATTGCCTTTACGACGATTATCCCGGGCTCCGTGCCGTCCTGGGCGAGCGCAAGTTCATGAAGTTGATCGTCGCGTATTTGGCGAAATATCCGTCGGCGTCATTCACTCTCCGCAATTTGGGGAGCCGCCTCGAACAATTTCTCCGCGACGAACCGCGCTGGATCGCCCCCCGCGCGGAATTGGCACTCGATATGGTCCGCTTCGAATGGGCGCAGGTCGTCGCCTTTGACGACGAGGCGAAACCGGCGATCACGCCCGACGACGTCTTGGACGCGCGTCCCGACAAATTGCGCCTCGGTTTGCAGCCGTATCTTTGCCTGCTCGAACTCAATTATGAAGTGGATGAGTTCCTGCTCGCCGTAAAACAAAACGAATCCACGGTGTTGCGGGGCGAGGCGAGCAACACATTCGAAGCGATGCCGCATGCGGCCTCGCCTGCGAAACGCCTTCGTTTGCCCAGCCGTAAACGGATTCATCTCGCCGTCCATCGGCACGACAACATGCTTTATTACAAACGCCTCGACCCGGAAGGCTTTGTGATTCTCACGGCGTTACGGGCGGGTGCGACCGTCGAGGAAGCCTGCTTGCAAGGCCTTTCATCCACGGAACGGACCGGCGTGGATTGGTCCGAGGAAATCAAGGCCTACTTCAACAACTGGGCGTCGCTCGGCTGGTTCTGCCGGTTCTCGAAAAAATAGAATCGGCTTCTGGACTCCGAATCTGTTTCGCTCGGGGAATGACGCGCCTTGCTCCGCTCATTTTCGCGACGATCTGGCTGTCGTTCATCTCGCGGGCTGCAGCGCAAGATACTGCGCGACTGGAAGTCGGAGGCGGCAAGATCGACGTCATCTTTGTGTCCGCTCCGGCCGAGCCGTTACGTAAGGCTGTCCTCGCCTGGGCCACGTCATCGGCCCGCGCAATTACTGTCTACTATGGGCAATTCCCGGTCTCTCGCCTGCGGTTGCGGGTTCGTTTCTTCGATGGACGGGGCGTGCGAGGAGGCCGGACAACCGGTTGGAACGGTGCCTCGATCTCGATCGAAGTCGGGCGGTCAAGCACTGGCTCGGACTTCACCGAGGACTGGGTGCTTCCGCACGAGATGGTCCATCTGGCTTTTCCATCCGTGCCCGATGAGCATCATTGGATCGAGGAAGGTTCCGCGACCTATGTCGAGCCGATGGCGCGGGCGCGCGCCGGCGACCTGACTCCGGAAAAGGTCTGGGGCGATCTCATCGAGGGGCTTCCGCAAGGATTGCCGCAACGAGGCGATCGCGGCCTGGATTTCACGCCGACGTGGGGACGCACGTATTGGGGTGGGGCGCTCTTTTGTTTGCTGGCCGATATTGAAATTCGCAAGCGCACTGGAAACGCGAAGGGCTTGGAAGACGCACTCCGCGCCATTCTCAAAGCTGGCGGCACAATTGAATCGGAGTGGCCCCTCCCTCGAGCACTGGAGATCGGCGATCGTGCCACCGGCGTGGCCGTCTTACGCGAACTTTACGAGAAGATGAAAGCCAGTCCCGCACCGATCGATCTGAATGCGCTCTGGAAAGAACTCGGCGTCGAGCGTCGAAACGGCAAGATCACCTTCGATGACGGAGCGCCGCTCGCGGTGATTCGGAAGGCCCTCACGCACCCGGCCATGCGTTGACGTTGCCCGACGTTTCAGCGGGCGTGTTTCTCGCCCCTTCCACCAATTCAAGCGAGACGCTACTCAAGGCCGGGACTGCCTGACGGATTGGCGTGGTGTTTTGAGTCGCCGCCTGGGACATGGGGATCGTCTGATGTCGGCGTTGGATCTGGTCCGCGTCTTATGACGTTGCCTGGTGCATGAGGATCATTGGATGTGGGAGTCGAATTGGGTTCGTGTTTTGTTCGGCCACCGGGCCCGTATGGATTTATCGGTGGTATGATCAGTCGCGGGCCAGAGGTCGGCGGGAGAATCACCTTCTCGTCCCGGTGGGGCCCATCCTTCTCTTGAATTTTTTTTGAAGGATTTTCCTTCATTGATGACGTGCTCTGCGACTCGCGGGCTTTCTCAGCCCCGGACGGGCCCTTTGTGGCCTGGCGTTCATATTCTTTTGCAGCGCTCCGTTCCTTTTTGGCCATATCTGCCTGCTTTTCAGCAGCCTGTCGTTGCTTGTCGATATTCGATTCTTTTTCCCTCTCGGCCTTGGCGCTGTCTCGTTCTTTCTTGAAAGACTCTTTAGTAATGGCCTCGGTCGGTTTTTCACTGGTTTGTGCGAAGAGGCGCCCCGGGGGCTGGTCCTGGAGACTCAAGGGCAAAAGGCGTTTTTCATCACCGGAGGCTGCGGCGAGCTGAAGCATGCCGGCGAAAAGCACGGCACAGGGGATGAGAACTTCAAGTTTCATGGGGGATTCTTGTGGTTGTGTTTCCGGAGGGGCCAGGTGGGAAGATGTTGGGCGATACGATGCAGCAGTCCATCAAAGACCGGATGAAGTGCCAAGACTATACAAACCAGAATGAAATCGGTCCAAAGGAGGCGAGTCCGACGCACGAAGAGAATGCTCACCACCGAGACAATGACGACAGCTAAACCAGTGAATAGGTACTGAGCCTGGGTCTGATTCGGCAGAAAACCAGCCGGTGCAAACCGGCGGTGAACCAGGCAGACGACCGTCACGCCACAAAAAATTAGCAGCGCGATAAGGATGTCGAGAAGTACGCGGCCGGTGGAGGTCAAGGTATAGAGCGCCTGGCCTGCGAAGGTAACCGCGGCGCAGGCATGCAGGAAAACACCGGGAACGCGGCCAAGTTCCGGGACCTCGAACCAGTCGTCGGCCGAGGTGGGGTTTGTCTTTCCCAATAAGACATATCGTCCACGAATTTTATCGCTGTAATATCCGACGGCACACGGATCTTGGGTTGGCAACGCTTCTTGCCTAAGGAGCGGCAGGTGCGAGAAATCGATCGGCGAATAGGCGGCGCTATAGCGGACGTTGGGATAATCCATTTTGGATGTAGAACGCACCAACAACGCCAGGGAATCGTCACGCACGTCAGCGTCGTCGGTGTCCGTAATTCGTGCGGCCAGGCTGGGCAGACGCACACGGGCGCCCGTGGCTTTGATCCAGCGAACGCATCTCTCCGGGTGCGCTTTGAGGATATCGTAAGCGCCAGCCAAAGACTGGAATTCGTCAGAAATCAGCCAGTTATAGGGCTGCAATCGCGTGCGCCAGACCCCAAGGGCAATCGGCATGTTTGCTTTCCTCGAGAGCTCCAAGCAGAAAAGGAAGAAAGTACGATCATCTGGATGCATGAGCAGGCCGTTGTCCGGAGAAAAATCAACATCGATAGCGACGCCGCGAGCCCCTTGAGCAGCAAGAAGTTCGAGCAGTTTGATGAGCGGCTCTCGCGGAGTGGTGACGTCGGATCGGCCATCCTTCTCCCATCGTTCCTTGGGCCGATCTAAGTTTATAACAATCGCGTCAGACTTTTCTCGATCGCAGCCGGTAACAAAAAGCTGGTATTGTAAAATGCCGTACGTCCACTCCTCCAGCCTGCGGCCACAGGCTGTATGCTCGAATTGTCCTTTAATTAGTAGGAGCAACCCTGTGACCAGGAGCGCCAGAAGAAGATGAGGGCGGTGCCATGGGTCGGTGACGCACGGCGCGGCCGCGTGTTCCGACGACATAGCGGGCTTGGGCCTATCGCCGTCCGCCATCGTTGAGTCGTTCATTCTGGGGCGCTCGGCCAGCTTGATCCTTTCGGATTCTCACGCAAGCACTTTTGTGCTCGAATCCTCTCGTCTACTCCCTTTCTTGCTCGGATCGTCCGCCCCGTGGCCGCTTGGCGTCGCTCAGAATTTCAGGGTGAGTTGGGTAGCAAAGAGGTGTTCGCCTTCCTGGGCGGAGTTTTGCTGGCTGAGGCTGTATTGCACTTTCCCCTGCAAATAGTCTGTGAAGCGGTAACCGAGGGCGGCGTCGATCCGCCAGATATCGTTGCCCCATTTTGCGCGTTCATCCTCATTCCGAATCGTGCCGAAGAGCTGCTGGTTCCAGCGCAACGCAGCGAAGAGTTGCGGCGTTATTTTATACTTCGCCTCGATGTAATAGGAAAAAGTGTCGGCATTGCCGATGCGGGGAACCTCGAACCGCGCCTCATAAAACTCCGCCCATAGTTGAAGGTGATGCCAGGCAAAGGAGATATCCTGAGCCAGCACGAGCTCGCGATAATCGCTAGTGCCGCGGCCGGCAGGAAGTGAGGGACCCGCGACTGGGAGAAGATAGGGGCCGGCGCTGCCGGAGAAGCCGAGGTTCCACATTTCGTTCGGGCGAAACCCAACGCGGGTGCTGACGGTCGGATGTTCGAAACCCATCTGCGTGACGCTCCACGAGTCTGGCCGGGAGGCGAGGGCCGCATTCTTCATTTCCGCGGCGTAGTCGAATCTGCCGAGAGAACCAGAAACCGCGACGCCGCTGGCGTAACTCGGGCCCCAAATAACGGGAAGGCGCAAACTCTTATCGGAGTAGTCTCCCTCGTCATAACCGGGCACGTGCGCCCAATACAAGAGCGTGTCGGGTTCATCCGGTGCCTCGCTGTCCCAAATGCCGGTAAGGTTCTCGTAAGGGAGCGGCGCGTTAATGAATGGGTTCTGCCACGAATCGTGCCGCGACACCCAATTGCCCACCACGGTGGCGAACTGTCCGATCTGGACGTTGACACTCCGGGCCGGACTGTAGCGGAGAAAATATTCGTCCAGCCGTAACTCGGCGCCGCCGTCGCTCGGATCGAAGCCGCGATCGACGCGCGCTTGCGCAAAGAGATAGATCTTCGATCCAATTTGAGCGTCGAGGAACAGCGTTAGCCTGGGGTTAAGGAGAAAGTCGCGGTCGGTAAAGATGAGAGCGGGAGCGGGCTGATCGATGAAATAAGTTTCGAGATCGAAGAGTCCACTTAGCTGCAGATGAAATCGTTGATCCGGATCGCTTATGGAAAGTGCATCCTGCGCTTTTTCGGGAAAGTCCGCGCGCGCCCCAGGTCGAAAAGTCAGAACGAGAAAAAGAATCAACGCCAGCCGGCGGCAGAAGCGGAGGGGAAACTGGGGGTTAGGCGGCATGGAGAAGCTTGCCGATGGTCGAGCGCAAGGCGTCGATGGTGACGGGCTTGCTAAGAACGATATCCACCGCCTGGCGTTGCGAGCCCGTTACTTCGATGAGGGCGCCAAATCCGGTGAGCATGATGACCGGGATATCCTGGTTCAATTGCTTGATGAAGCGGGCGGTCTGGTCGCCGCTCATCTCCGGCATGACCCGGTCCAGGATGACGAGATCAAAATGATTGCGCCGAAATTTCTCCAGCGCTTCGCGCCCGCTGGCCGCCGTCGCCACGGAGTGTCCGTCACAACGCAAGTAGGAGGAAACCACTTCCAGGATACTGGGTTCGTCGTCGACGATAAGAATTTTAAGAGACGACATCGGTCCAGCTTCCGCGGTGATTGCCGAAACCGAGTCCGTTGCGTTTTCGGCGAGGGGCAGGCGAATGCTGAAGGTGGTTCCCCTCCCGGGGGCGGATTCAATTTCCAGCTTGCCGCGATGCCGTTCCACGATGCCGTAGACCATGGAAAGCCCGAGGCCGGTGCCGGACGCGCCTTTGGTCGAGAAAAACGGTTCGAGGCACCGCTGGCGGACGCTTTCGCTCATCCCGCTGCCCGAATCGCGCACGTGAAGGATCGCTTCGCTTCCGTCGATTGCGGTTTCGAGGGCGATGCGGCCGCCTTCAGGCATCGCGTCGACAGCGTTGAAGATCAGGTTGGTCAACACTTCACGAAGAGCCGATTCTTCCCCCGCCACAAAAGGGGACGCGGTGACTTCCACCGTCACTTCCACAGTCACCCCCCTGGCCTGGGTCTGGCTCCGCCATTTGGGTTCGGTCAACAGGACGGCTTGTTGAACGATCTTGGCCAGATCAACGATGGGAAATTCTTCGTCCGTGTCGGCCGGGCGGTAAAATTCCCGGAGGCGACTCACGACGCTGGCGGCGTCCTTCGTTGACGTGCGCAACATTTCGAGACAGCGGCGCGCCTCGACCTTGTCGTCCAGCAGGGAGTCACTTTCCAGAAGCAACTCGGTGAAGCCGAGAATAGGGGTGAGCGTATTGTTGAAATCGTGCGCGATGCCGCTGGCCATCTGGCCGATCGCGCTGAGGCGCTCCTGTTGAATGACCTGTTGTTGCGTGGCTTTCAGTTCACGGAGCGCTTTCTCCAACTCGCGATTAGTCTCGCGCAGATCTGTCTCCGCTTGTTCGCGGCGGGTCAGATTTTCCACCGACCCGGCTACGATTTCTTCCACCGGCTTGGAGAGCCGTTTGGCAATGAACAAACTGGCGGCGAACCCAAGGGACAGAACGACCAGTCCAAAGGCAATAATCTTCCAGCGAAGCGCTTCTTCTTCCCGGATCGTGATGGCCAAAGGATAGAGACAAACCTGATAGGCGGGCGCGAATTGCGTTCCGGGGTCGAGTGCTTTGTAATATAATAGATGGGGCCCGTTCTCGAGATCGACCCGGAAGCGACTGGCCGTCTCCCGGCTCGATGCTGCGCTGATTTGTTGAGCGATGAGACGCCGATCGAACGGGCCCAGGTTTTCAATGTAAAGGCGCTGGTTGAGCCAGATCCCGCTCTGGATGGCCTCGGTTCGGCCATTCTCGGAATTCTGGAGATGGCCAATTGGGAAGCCGACCACCAGTGTGCCCAGGGTTCTGCCGGCCGGATCGCGAATCTTCGTCAAAACAATCTGGCGCAAGGCCGCAGGCTGGTTTCCGCGCGCGAGCGCAATGTAGCCCACGGCTTGTTGGTCTGTCTCGCGCAGCACCTTGCCCATGGCGGATAACGCCTCATGCAGGGACGGCTGGTCGGTCAGTCCGGCAGGATGACCTTCGGGCGACAGAATCTGTCCCTCGGCATCGAGAAAACGAAAGAACGACGCGCGTCCGGCCTCGGGCTGGCTCTCGGCCGAATCGCCGGGATTTTCCAAAACGCCTTCGAGCTCCGTCAGAGCGTTCCGGTACATGTCGTCGACATCTCTTTCTTCCAGCGCCGCCCGGATGCGGACGGCCCGCGAGAGCGCGCGACATTTTTCGGTGATCGCTTCCGATTGGGTTTCCTGAATCTTCAGGAAGGATTGAACCTGATTCTGGAATTGCGCATCGAGCGCCCGCTCCTGATTCGTTCGTCGATTCTCCTCGGCGAGATAGACGGTCCCGATCGTCACGCCCAGGACGATGACCATCATCCCCAGGAGCAACTTTGCGCGGAAGCTGAGCGCCGCTGTAAGATTGTAATTGAAGGTAATGGGCTTGGTTACTTGGCTGGAAAATCGACATGCAACGTCATGCCGGCTTTCAATTCTACGGGACGTTGCCGGACGTCGTCGCCAGCCACCCAAGCTTTCAGCAGGTAGTTCCCGGCGGGGAGATGCTCCAGGCGGTAGCGGCCCGCTGTATCTGTCTTTTGAAAATGCGGTGTCTCCAGGACGAGGATGGTTCCGCGCATTCTTTCGTGAATTTCACAATGAATGGTGACGACCCCCGCCTTATCGAAAACGACCGTGGTCGGCTTTTCGTCTTTCCGAAAACGGCCCAGGTCGAACCGCTTTGTTTTCGAATAGGAAAAAACGTTGTGGTACGTGTCGTCCATGTTCGGAAAATCGACGGCCGTTCCGATCAGGACTGGCAGAAGGTCGGGCGCGAACGCGATGTTCTTTTGCGCCATCTGGGTGGGGGATTTGGAATTGTTATTTAGCTGCGAGCGAAAATCGCCCTCCAGATAGACAACCGCCGCCGGAGGATTGGTGGGAGCCATTGGAACATCATTGCTGGCCGCGTAGCGCTGGTTGAGGCCGCGATCGTAAGACGGCTTCGGCAATTGGACCGTGCCTTCTATAACTACTTGAGCCCGAATTGATTCAGTAGCAAAGCCAACAACGAAAAATAGGAGAGAATATCCGCAGTGCACAGATATTCTGGTATAGCGAGAAAGGTGCCAGCCTGACTCCTAATCAGGTTCCGCTACCTGGCTGGTCCGATTAGGCGCGACGGTCTCCGCCTGGTCGGTTCGCTGCAATGGCTTTACTCGGTCCGCAGCGCCGCCATCGGGCTGATGCGCGTGGCGCGGCGCGCGGGCAGCCACGTGGCGACGAAAGCGGCCGCGGCGAGCAACGCCGGCGCGACCGTAAAGGCGATCGGATCCAGCGCGCCGACTTCGTAGAGCATTCCACTCAGAATTTTTCCAGTTCCAGCCGCCAGGAGCAAGCCGAGGACAAGACCGCAAATCAGCATGACCGAGCCTTCCCGCAAAAACATTCGCAGCACCGTGCCTCGTTGCGCCCCGAGCGCCATGCGAATGCCGATTTCGCGGGTGCGGCGTGCGACCGAATACGCTTTCACTCCATAGAGGCCGACGACCGCGAGTCCGAGCGCCAGGGCGCCGAAGACCGAGAACATGGCCGCGCCCGCGCGCACGATCCAAAGTTGGAAATTGCTATCGAGATGTTGGGCAAAACTCTTCAGCGAAAGAATCGGGAGCGCGGAATCGACCTCGCGCACGGTGCGCCGCAACAAATCCGCGGTGGCGGATTCGCTGCCGGGAGGAAGGGTGCGAAACCGAACAAAAAAGGAAACGTTGCTTTGAAAGCCCCGCCCGAACGGAACGTAAATCGCGCCGTTGGGTTCGCTGTCGAATAGTCCATTGCGCGTCGCGGGAACGATGCCGACGACCTCGATCGTCTCACCGGGTTTAATTTGGCCGCTCAGGTCTTCGCTCATTCCGACGCGGGACTCGCTGCCTTTGGCGCGTGGCGCGTTGTCGCCGGCGAATTGAATCCGCTGGCCGAGAGCATCACCCTCGGGCCAAAGTTTTTTGGCGAGCACTTCGTCAATGATCGCCACCGCCACGCCGCCCGATTGAGTCGCCTCCGCTTCGTTGAAAACGCGACCCCGCAAGACCGGCAGTCCGACCGTGGAAAAGTAGTCCGCTCCGACGCTGTCCCACGTCGCGCTGAAGGCGAGGCCTTCCGCGGCCGTCGCCGGCTTCGCATCGGGCGCGGGCTGCAAGCCGGCTCGCTGCACGTTCTTGCTCAGCGAAACCATCCCGAACGGAACCGTGGCGGAGAGGCTGACGCGCTCCACTCCGGGCAACGCGGCCAGCCGTTCGTTCAGGCCCCGGTAGAGGTCCTGGGCGCGCTTCGGTTCGTAGCCGGCGAGGCTGGCGTCGGTTTCGATGAGAAAACTGGCGCCCGGTTGCAGGCCGGTATTGACCGCGGCGGCTTTGCCGGCGCCGCGAATGAAAAGCGCGGCCGCGGTCAGCAGAGCGAGTGAAAACGCGATCTGCGCGACGACGAGCGGATTGCGCGGCAGAAATTTCCAGCGCCGCCGGATTACATCTTCGCCCGCTTGTTCTTTTAGATCGGCCACCACCGCGCTGCGGGAAAGCTTAAGCGCCGGCCCCAGCGCGAAACCGATTGTTCCCAACACGCAAAAAGCGAATGTCGCCGCCAAAATAGCGGGGTTCGGTCCACCCAGCCAGACAATGTCGAGCGGGAGCATTTTCCCGAGCGACGTGACGAGAAGATCGGACGACCAGAGGCCGAGCAGGAGTCCGCAGGCGCCGCCGAGGAGCGAGAGCACCAAACCTTCGGTGAGAAGCTGGCGGACGATGCGGAACCGGCTGCCGCCGAGCGCGAGTCGAATGGCAATTTCTTTGCGGCGAGCCGTGCCGCGGGCCAGCAACATGTTCGCAAGATTTAGACACGCCACGAGCAACACCACGATCGCCATGCCGAGAAGCATTGGCCCGATCTTCGACATCCCGCCTTCGCTCGAGGGGCTGGTGCTGGTGGAATGGCGCGAGATTGGCGTCGTCTGGAACGTTTGATCTTTTTGCTCAACCGGGAACGCTTTTTCCAAATTGGCGGCCAGGCCCTTGAGCGAGGGCTCGGCCGTAGCGGCAGTCAGGCCGGGCTTGAGCCGGCCCACGACGAGCAACTGCTGCCCCGCTCGATTACCAAGCTTCTGGGTATTCTCGCTCGCAAAGTCGTTCGCCACCTGATCGTAGACCCCGAGAGGCAGCCACACTTCAGGTGAGATAATCTGCATCAGCCCGGTGAATCCGCGCGGCGCGATGCCGACGATCGTGAAGGGCTGGCCGTTGACGAGCAATTGCGAGCCGAGCAACGCCGGATCGAGCGAGTGTTTCGCCCAATAGGCATAGCTGACAATCACGACGGGCGCCGCGTGGCCGGGAGTCTCCTCTTCCGCTGAAAATGAGCGCCCCTTCGCGAGCGGAACGCCGAGCACGGAGAAATAATTCGCGGTCACGGTGGCGGCGAATGTCCGCCGGGTGTCGCTTTTTTGGCCAAGCCCAACCATGGCGAGGTTGTAGGCCATCACGTCAGTGAAAACGCTGTTCTGCTCGACGACGTCGCGATAGGTCGGATACGAAAAACCGCGGAAGGTTTTCGGATTCTTAATGTCCTGCGAAAAAACCTGCACGACTTCGTGGGGCCGCGCGTAGCCGGGCGGCGCGAAGAGCATGGTGTGGACGAGGCTGAAGACGGCGGTGTTCGCGCCGATGCCGAGGGCGAGAACAATAACAGCAGCGATGGTGAATCCCGGCGCCTTCCAAAGTTGCCGGACCGCAAATTTAAAATCCTGGATCATATGAGGTTACCAGTGAGATGCCGGCGGTTGACCGGTTGGATTCAAGATTCTGTTCACGCGAAGAAGATTATGAGGCACTCCAGGCAGGTTGATCGCTCGTGATTCGCACGAGAAAGTTCAATCTCATGTCGAAATTCCGGCTGGTTGCGCTCGGCGTTCTTATTTTCTCTTTCGGGCCTGGGCTTACCATTTCCGCGGCGGAAACAAATCGTCTGATTGTCGCGAGGCTCTCCATGCAGAGTGGAGGGCACCTGATCCGCATGGACAAGTACACGACGTCGGGGAGCGGGAAACGGCCCGCCATTCTCGTCTTGCACGGCGCCGGTGGGACTTTGCTCGATGGACCTGAGATGCGGCGCGTGGCGCGCCAGCTCGCCCAGGCCGGCAACCCCGTTTATCTTGTGCACTATTTCAACCGGACCGGGACGGTTTTTGGTTTGGATTCTGGCATGCAAGAAAACTTTGCGGTCTGGCTCACGACCGTTCGCGACTGCATCAAGTTTGCGCAGCAGGAGAGCGCGAACCCGTTGCCGGTCGGAATCTATGGGTACTCCTTGGGTGGCTTCCTGGCGTTGGCCGCGGCTTCGGGCAACCCCTCGGTCGGAGCGGTGGTTGAACACGCGGGCGGGGCTTGGAATGGCAAAGTGGAACTCTTTAAACAGATGCCGCCGACCTTGATCGTTCACGGCGAGAAGGATCAGCGCGTGCCATTTTCGAAGTACGGTCCACCGCTCGTGAAAGCTTTACAGCAACGCGGCGCAACCTTCAAAACACGGTTCTTTCCAGAGGAAGGTCACGTTTTCAGCGGTGTCGCGATGTCGAAGGTGCGCCAGGCTGCAGCCGAATTTTTCCGCCAGCATCTTGGGCGCAGGTGAACAAGGCTGAAGCACAGGAAGACCGGAGAAATGTCCACGCGGTTTAGGGTTGTTCTGTCCGGTGGTCGTCGATACGCTCGTGGCCATGCCCCCCGGTTTCGACGCCTGTACTGGCCAACTCGACTCGATCGACCCCCAAGAATTCGTCTCTAAGGGCGCAATAATTGGGCCGAACTCTCGTTAGGCCGCAATCTTAAGAAGGAGTTTCTGGCCCATGAAAAAGTTCTCTCTGCTTCCATTGGTAATGTGGTTCTGTTTCCTGTCAGCCGCGCATGCGAATGTCACCGGAACGGTGCAAGGCAAAATCCAAGTCACCGACAACCGGAACCTCGGATTTATCGGCGTGACGACGGGGGACCTCAAACCCGCGAGGCGCGTAGTCGTTGCCGTCACGGCCATTCCCGCTTCCTCAAGTTCAGGGGCGACCGTCATCAATCCCACCTTTTTCGCGGTCACCGACCACAACGGCAACTTCTCTTCGCCCTGGAAGGACACGACGCGCAATGCCTTGCCTGCTCGTCTCCGCGTCGAGGTCCTGTGGGTGGGGGCAACAACCCCGGCAGCAGGTACGACAACCCCTCCGACGACGCTATTCCAAATAGGGACCTGGAATGCGAGCCCTGGTAGTGTGGGCAGCCCCACCAGCACATTCAAGCGGGACGTGAACGCTGCTAATTCCGATCTTGGAAACCTCACTGCACCCGCCACCCAGGAGACGGCAGCTTATCTCACCACCGAGGGATTCTTTTTTAATATTGTGCGGCACTCGCGGACGCTTCGCATCCGCATGCCCGGACTCGTGGTGAAAACGCGGGTTCCAGGCTTTAACTTTCACTTCGGCGTGTCGCCGTTCCCACACGAAGTATTGGTCTCTGAGAATGTGCCTGTTTCGAACCCCTTGATCCTGGCCCACGAACTCGGACACGCAATCACCTGGGCTGCACTGGATCTCGGTTCCGCGCCAATTAATCCTGTTTCGGACTACTCCCACCCTTCCGGCACTTCATTACGGTGGAACTTACTGGAGCGTGAATTCTCCAAGGCCGCTTTTCTTGAAGGCCTCGCCGAAGCATGGGCCCTGCGATGGGCGTTTGGCCCCGATGTTAATCCGGTTTTGCTGGTTTCAAACCGAACCCTCAGGTTCGAAAACGGAAATGTGATCGGCTCGTCCGGCGAAGTCGTCCTGGACTGCACTAGTGCCATTTCTGCCCACGAGTTTCCATTCTGCCACACCGTCGCGGTTTGGGACCTCTTGGACAGCCATAATGGCGGGGCCGATACGCTTACTCTGTCAATCTCCGACCTGGTTGATACGTTGAACCGTTTTCAAAACGGTGCGGGCAACGGATGCCGGGACGAATTGGGCGTGGATGCCTTGAATCACAACGATTTTCTCTGTAATGCGACACCGCTCGCTCGACGCGTTGATATCCGAAAGGTGTGGTCCGCTGATGGGATTAGTGGAGGCCCCAGCAGTTTCTGTGGGCAATAGAGAGGCCGCGTCTCCGCTATTTTACGCCAGGACTGGCGCAGGTTCGTAGGGCGACGAAGTGCTATTGAACTTCGGATAGAGGAATTTGGTCACGGGCGCATTTTCGTGAGCGATTCCAACCGCCTCTTTCAGTCCGGCCTCGCGCAATCTCGTCAGCGATTGTTCGAGGAGCCGCGTGCCGAAGCCGCGATTGCGGTATTCCATCGAGACGCACGGCCCCGGGGCGAGGTGGACGTCCGTTTCGGGCTCTTGTGAAACAATGGCTGCGCCGATGATGCGAAGGCCGTGTTTCAACGCGAGACAGCTGGTCGCGGGCGAAGCGAAGGCCCGGACGAGCCACGGCTCGATAGCTTCCATGACATCTTGCGTCGCGGGGTTCCAGGTGGGGTCGAGCACGAAAGAGCTGGAGATAATTTTGCGCAGCTCGGTTTCGTCTTCGGCCGTGGCGGGTCCGATCTCGTAATGCTCCGGCAGCTCGGCATCAAATGTGGGCAGCTGAGTCAGGTCCCAGCGAAAGCGAATCCAATTGCTCCAGTTCATACGGTTCGGCGAATAGTATCGTGTGTCGCGGGAAGGCCGCAACTGGGCGTTCGAAGAACTGCAGTTCTCCGCCGATCGTCTACACCCAAAGACAAACTAAATCGCCTGGACGGATTTCAGCGTTTCGGTGAACGAGCTGTAGAGTTCGCGATACTGAGCGACACCGCGCCGCAACACCGGCTTGAAATTGGCCAGGTCCGCGATGTTCACGATCTGATCCACGCTTTGCACGAACGCGCTCATGGCGTCGTTGGTGGCGAAGCGATGACTCAGGAGCACGACGAAATGCTCGCGCCGTTCGGCTCCCGGGCGCTTGATCATCTCCCGGAGGATCGGATTATTCTCCGGAGTCGAGCCCTTAAAGTTCTCGTACACCACCACGACATTGTAGCTGTAGGTCTTGAGCTTCAGGACGACATCTTCCTCAAACAAACCGAGGTGCACTTTGTAGGTCATGTCGATCAACTGCGGCACGACCATTTTCTGGAATTGCTGGTGATCAACGCAAACGAGCGCGGTATTATCGCCGAGGTCGAAAAAAGAGGAGTCTTGGGTTTCCATGGCTCTAACGGAAAGCATTTACCGGGAGGTCGAGCCGCAGACCCGAATCGAGATCGTTGTCCACGCCGCGGGTTTTTTGGATGATGTCGATGCCGCGGGTGACCTTTCCCTTGCGCGACGCGAACAACCGGGCCGTTTCTTCCGTGATGAGATCGCTTTCGTAAGCGTTCAGAATCGACTGATCGAACGTCATCCAGCCGAAGGGCGAACTGGCCTCGATGATTTCGTAGAAGCTGCGGTGCTCGCCTTCACCGATCGCTATGGTCTCGCGCGTCCGCAGGTTGTGGCCAAGAATTTCCGTCAACAATTGCCGGCCTCCACCGACTTTTGGCGCGAGCCTTTGGCTGACGACATAACGGAGGCTGTCCGCCAGGCGGATGCGCAGCTGCTGTTCTTCCCCCAGGGAGAAGAGACCAAGGATACGGTTGATTGACTGACCGGCGTCGACCGTGTGCAGCGTGCTGAGCACCAGGTGGCCGGTTTCCGCCGCCATCAAGGCAACTTCCACCGTCGCGCGATCGCGCATTTCACCGACCAAAATCACTTTCGGCGCCTGGCGGAGCGCGGCGCGCAAGCCGTTCGGATAGTTGTTAAAATCGTGTCCCAGTTCGCGCTGATTGAACGTGGCCTTGAGCGTCGGATGCACGAACTCGATCGGATCTTCCAGGGTAACAATATGAACCGGCTGGTTGGCGTTGATCTCATTGAGCAGCGCGGCCAGGGTCGTGGTCTTGCCGCTTCCGGTCGCGCCGGTGACCAGGACGAGGCCGGTCTTTTCCTTGGCGATTTCTTCAAAAATGGCGGGCAATCCGAGGCTCGTGACCGTCGGAATTTCCCCTTGCAGCTTGCGCAACACGATCGAGAAATGGCCCTGCTGCCGGAAGATGTTTACGCGGAAACGCGCTTCGTCACTGAGCGAATAACTGCAATCGCAGGAGCCGCCGGTCAGGTAATCGTAAATAAGCCGTCGATTTCCCTGCATCAACGTCAGGGCAATCTGCTCGGTTTGATAGGGAGTGAGCGCGTCGATCGGTGGATCAACGAAGACCGGTTTCAGTTCGCCGTAATCCTCCACCTGCATCGGGTGGCCCACGGAAAAGTTGAGATCGGAGATGCCGTCATACGTCTTCAGCATCGCCGACAAAATTCTATCGAGATCGGGAATTCTCATCGCACGTCGCTCTTATTCATCGGTGCCGTCGATGGGTGGCTCTTTCAGGAATGGGCGGAATTTCTTTTTGTCGACCGCCTTGTCCCAGGCTTCCTCGGGAGAAATTCGCGTGTGCCGCAAGTGGTCCATAATGGCGTCGTCCAGCGGCTGATTGCCCTTCTTCTTGCCGACCTGGATCATGCCCGGAATCTGGTGAGTCTTGCCCTCGCGAACCAGGTTCGCGATCGCCATGTCGACGACGAGAATTTCGAGGGCGGCGACTCGTCCCGGGGTGTCGATTCGTTTGAAAAGGTTTTGCGCGATGACGCCTTTGAGCGATTCGGCCAGAGTGGCGCGAATCTGGTTTTGTTGATTGGTCGGAAAAACGTCGATGATACGATCGACTGCCTTTGACGCACTCGAAGTGTGGAGCGTTCCAAAAACAAGATGTCCGGTGGCGGCCGCGGTTAAAGCCAGTTCGATCGTTTCCAAGTCTCGCATTTCACCCACGAGAAGGATGTCCGGATCTTCGCGGAGGGCGCCGCGGAGGGCGGCCGCAAAGGAGCGCGTGTGCACGCCTACTTCGCGATGCTGGACCAGACAATTCTGGCTGCGGTGAACGAATTCGATCGGGTCTTCGACGGTAATGATGTGATCGTGCCGCTGCATGTTCGCGTAATCCATCATCGCCGCCAGAGTGGTCGATTTGCCTGACCCGGTAGGTCCGGTGACCAGGACCAGTCCCTTTTTCAGCATGGCGAATTTTTTTAGGACCGGCGGCAGATTCAAATCATCGCACGTCATGATCGTGGATGGGATCAAACGGAAAACCGCGGAGATACCGTACTTCTGTTGGAAGAAATTTGCGCGGTAACGTGCCATCCCCGGCACTTCGTAACCAAAATCGATGTCGGAAGTTTCTTCGAACAGTTTGATTTTCCCCTCCGGCGCGATTTCATAAACCATCGCTTTCAGTTCGTCGTTGCGGAGCGGCGGAAAATCGACCCGCACCAGTTCGCCGTTGATGCGAAGCATCGGCGGGTTGTTCGTGGAGAGATGAAGGTCGGAGGCCTTCTGCTCTCCCATCAGTTTGAAGAATGAATCGATGCGGGCCATGAGAGCTGACCCTTGCTAAAGCTAAATCGATGCCACTCGCCTCGGATTAACTACGAGGCCTGGCCAGGTTGATGTCGGCTGACTAGACGAGCGCCGCGCTTAGCGAGCCGTATCCCGGTCTGAATCGAGCGTGGAGCGAACCTGTTCGAGCAGCTTTTCGCGGGTGTAGGGCTTGGGAATAAATCCGCGCAAGCCCTGGGCGAGCATGTTGCCCAGTTTGCCCTGCTCGGCAAAACCGCTGCTCAGGACCACCGCGACATCTGGATTCAACGCCTTGAGCTCGTCGAAGACCGCGTCGCCGTCCATGACCGGGAGAAAAAAGTCGAGGATGACCAGGCCGATCTGATTGCTGATTTGCTGGTAAATCCGGAGCGCTTCGAAACCGTCCCGCGCGAGGATGACCTGATACCCTTCATCGGTTAGCATCGCGGAAGCCAGCTCGGCGATCTCTGTTTCATCGTCCACGAGCAGAATCAGCTCGCGATTGCCTTTTTCATTCAGCACCTTGATGTCCGCTGGGATTGCATTGGAGATGGCGACGGGTGCCTTGCTTTCCGGGGGGCCGGACTTTGCGCGGGCAGCCGTCTTCTCCGCCCGGGCTTTGGCCTGGGCCGGAGCCGCTTCGGAGGGCGAAGGGACGACGGTGAATGCCGGCGGCTGAGACGGGTCCGGCGCGCCTTTTGTTTTTGGCGTGCTCCCTTCGAGAATTCTTGAAGTTACCCGGTCGAAGAGAGATTGGGCGGTTTTCGCCGCGAGCTCGACGCGTTCTCCGAGCATCTCGATGTAATTGTATTCACCTTTATGCTGGCGAGCCAGATCCGAGTAGCGCGAGATCTGTTGCAGCATCGTGTTGAGCTCAGTCGAAGTAGCGGCGATCCACTTCAAATCTTCATGATCGAGCATAAGACTCTATTCTCAGCTCCGATCGCGTTCGTGCAAACAGGCCGCGGAGGCACAACCCCAAAATGCCCGAAAAGAAAGTGCAAAAGAACCAATGGTCAGCATAGGGGAAAAGGAAAATAGCGTCAGCACGGTTCATGCCTTCTCGAAGGGCTGGCGTCAATCCGAATCCGCCCTCATTTCTGTCGTGGCGCCGAAAAAATCCCGCAGGACGCGACGGTATGCCCGCCGTTTCATCGGCGGCAGCCAGGCGAGATTGAACTCCTCCGGCCGGATCCATCGCGTCGCTCGAAATTCCGGGCTCGGCCCGGCTACGTTCAGCAGGCTTTTCGATCCGCGAAGGCGCAGCAAAAAATAATGATGCGCCTGCCCGCGGAACCCCTTTTTTGTCAGGCCAGCCGGGAAGCGATACCGGTACGGTCCACGAACGGAGCGAATGCTGTAGGCGCTCCGCGGTAACGAGATCTCTTCGTGCACTTCTCGTATTAACGCAGTGACTCGTGTTTCCCCGGCCTCGATTCCACCCTGCGGAAACTGCCAGCCGCCCGGGGCGTCCGTGCGTTCGCAAATCAGGACGCGGCCGGAGCGATCCTGGAGAATGGCGGCGACCGCTGGACGATAACGCATCGCCGAAATCTAACACAAAAGGGCCCCCGCCGAGTGGCTGGATCGCCCGATCAGGCTCCGCCGGGAGTGCTCGAGACTCTATTTTCCGAGCGCGTTCCGCAGCTCTGCTTTTGCGGACTCGACCTCGCGCGGAGCGGCATGGCAGAGCAAGAGCGCGCGCAACTTGTCTCCCTGGTAATACCGCACCACGAATTTCTTCTTCGCGTAGGCGCCTTTGAGCGTGACCCGGGTCGGCTGCAAACTGAAATCCCCGACGAAATCCATTTTCAGATCGAACATCTCGGTCCAAAAGTACGGCACTTGTTCGTAGCGTATCCGCTTCTTGCCGGTCATGTTCGCGCCCGCCACCAACCCCTGCTCGCGGGCATTCTCCCAGTGTGTCTGGCGGCGCACACCGCCCATGATTCGATCGGGATAAAAGGCCAGATCGCCGATGGCGTAGATTCCTTTTTCTTCTGTCTCGAGGAATTCGCTGACGGGTGAACCGTGCGGCCCGGAGAGCGGCGTGTTCCGGACCAGCTCGAGGTTTGGTTCCGCGCCACACGCCACGACGGCGACGCCGGCGGGAATGCGGTTGCCGCTTTTCGTCTGGATATTCCGCAGGACCGTCTTGCCCTCGAAACCGTTCAAGCTCTCGCCCAAAAGAAGGCTGACGCCATGCTTCTCGAAATATCCCGTTATCCACGCGCCTGTTTCCGGATCGAGATAGCGGTTCATGAGGTAGGCATTGCGATGCATGATGCCGACTTTGAATTTGAGCTGACGCAAACTGGCTGCCGCTTCGCAGGCCAGTAATCCGCCACCCACGATGACGATCGTCTTCTCCAGATGTGCCATCTCGCGGAGCGCGAGCGCGTCACGAATCGTTCTTAGATAAATAACATTACCCAGGCCCACGCCCGCGACGGGCGGCCGGACCGGCCGGCTTCCCATGGCCAGGCAGGCCTTGTTAAACTCGATGGTCTCGCCATTTCCCAGGACCGCGAGGCGCCGGTCGATATTTATTTGCGTGACCATCGCAGCGAAACGCGTCTCGATTTTGTGTGAATCGTACCACTTCGGATCCAGACAGGGCATCTTCTTCAACGGGGGCGTCTTATCGCGGAGGAAGCTCTTGGAGAGCATCCAGCGTTTATAGGGATGGTATGTCTCCGCGCCCACGAGAGTGACGCTCCCTCTTTTGTCGTATTTCCGAATGCTTTCGCACGCGCTCCCGCCGCCGATGCCGCTTCCGATGATGAGGTAGTCGCGTTGAATCATGTGAAAGGCGGACGATAGAGAATCCGCCGGGGCGCTGGCGAGGTAAAAATTAGACGCCCCCCGAATGGCCTTCTGTTCCTCCTGCTCCTGATCGTGCTCATGATCCTAATCCGAAGGGAGAGATCATGAGGGAGAGTCCTACAGAACAGCCCGGCAGATGATGACTGAAGCGATGACCCCGGCCAGATCACCCAATAATCCCGCCGGAATGGCGTGACGGGTTTGTTTTACTCCCACCGATCCGAAATAAACTGCCGCCACGTAAAAGGTCGTTTCAGTGCTTCCGTAGATCGTCGCTGCCATCAGGCTCACGATGTTATCGGGTCCGAGGCGATGAATGACGTCGGTCAGGATCGCGAGCGTGGCGCTGCCGCTGAGTGGTCGCATGAGCGCGAGCGGAAGCAAGTCAGGCGGAAAATGAAGCGGGGCCAGCACGGGCGTTAGCAGCCGGGCGAGGAGATCGATTCCGCCAGCGCCTTTAAACATGCTGATGGCCACGAGCATCGTGACCAGGAACGGAATGATTTTCAGAATGACTCCGAAGCTCTCTTTGGCGCCTTCGACGAATTCTTCATAAACCTTGATTCCGCGGGTGGCGGCATAGACCGGGAAGAAGCTGAGGAGAAAGGGGATCGCGAGAATGGAGAGAGCGTTTACGCATCGCACGAAAGTGCTCTGGGTGGCCGTATCTGGATTCGCCGGCAGGTTGAACAACCCCGGAAATACCATCCGCACAAACAGACCCAGAAAAAACAGGAAGAGCAGGACGAGCAACGCGGAACGCCAGCGCGGGGGGCTGTAGCCGGGGTCGCTGACCCCGGCCGGTTCCGCAGGAGATACCTCGTGAACGCTCGTTTTCCCGGGGTCGGCGACCCCGGCTACAACGGGCGCGTCCGCCGTTCCGCGCAAACGAAAGTACGGCAGCTTCTCCAGGAGCTTTGCTGACGTGATCGCGACCGTGGCCGCGCACAAGGTCGCGAGGAGCGCCGTCCCGACGATCGCGGTGGGACGCGCCGACCCTGCGGCCGCGAGAAGCGCAATAGCGGTTGCCGGAATCAACTGGACCGAAGCCGTGTTGATGGCGAGAAACGTGCACATCGCGTTCGACGCCACGCCGGGCCGCGGATTGAGCGTCTCGAGATCGCGCATCGCGCGCAATCCCAGCGGCGTCGCAGCGTTCCCGAGGCCGAGCATATTGGCCGCCATGTTCATGAGCATCGAGCCCATGGCCGGATGCTCGGCTGGCACGTCTGGAAAAAGACGTCGCATGATCGGGCGCAAGCCGCGCGCGATGCGCTGCACGAGGCCAGCTCGTTCCGCCAAACGCATCACGCCGAGCCAAAGCGCCATCACGCCAATCAGGCCGAGCGCGATCGTTACCGCCGTTTTCGCGCCATCGAAAGCGCCCGCGGTCACCTCGTTCAACCGATCGTTCCAGCCGCCGATCGCGACCGCCAGAACGATGAGCGCAAGCCAGATGTAATTCAGCACAATGCGACTTGTAGGATGTAGAGGCGCTTGTGCCAAGCGCCTAACCCAACAAGACAGGTGCCTGGCACAAGCACCTCTACGCTTGCTTCAATAATGTCGCTGCATGCCGCAGCGCGGACTCTGTTTTCCCCCCGAGCATGCGCGCAATCTCTTCGGTTCGGGCCTGGCCGGCGACTTCGCTCAATCGCGAATGCGTCCGCCCGCCTTTAACTTCTTTCGTGACCACAAAATGGGTCGCCGCCGCGGCCGCCACTTGCGGCAAATGCGTGATGCAGAGGACTTGATGTTCGCCCGCGAGCTTTCTCATCTTGGCGCCGACGGCATTCGCGATTTCCCCACCAACGTTTGCGTCGATTTCGTCAAAAACCAGGAGTGGAATGGCGTCCTGCTCGGCCAGGGACGACTTGATCGCGAGCATCAACCGCGAGATTTCACCACTCGACGCGATCGTGCGCAACGGCTTCAAAGGCTCGCCTGGGTTCGGAGAAAAAAGCAGCTCGATCGTGTCGAAGCCGGCCGGGCGGGCCTCATCGAGCGGGGTAAGCTTCGCTTCGAATTCGGATTGCCGGAAGCCAAGGTCGCGCAGGTTGGCGCGGACATTTTCAGAAAGTCGAGGCGCCGCTTTGGCCCTTAATTTACGCAGGCTCTGACCGATTCGCGCGACTTCGGCGCGTTCCGCCTCGATCGCTTTGGCCAGGCGTCCAAGTTCTTCGTCGCGCCCCTCGATCTTGCGCAATCGTTCCTCCGCCCGTTCGCCAAACGCGATCACTTCCGCAACTGAACCGCCATACTTGCGTTTCAAAGTTTCGAAGAGCGAAACGCGCTCCTCCAGAACCGCGAGTTGTTCAGGATCGAGATCGAGACGTTCGGCATAATGGCTGACCGAGCGCGAGATTTCAGAGAGTTCGACGACGCTGGCCGCGTGCGCCTCGGCCAGCATGCCCTGCGCGGGATCGATTTTTTCCAGCTCGCGGAGCAGACGCTGGGTCTCGGCCAGTTGCGGCAAAATGGAATCGTCGGCTTCTGAAAGGCGGCGCGCGATCGTGCCGGCCAGTTCGATCAAACGCTTGCTGTGGGCGGCGAGCTTGTAGCGCGCGGCGATCTCTTCCTCCTCCGTCACCGATAATTTCGCGCTCGAGATTTCGCCCACTTGATGGCGGAGCAGAGTGATTTCCTGTTCGCGCGCAGATTCCGCCGTGCTCAAGGCTGCGTGTTCGGCCAGCAACGTTTGCAGCGTCCGATAATGCTGTCCGAATTCCGCCAACGTCCCCTCGGCCTGGGCAAATCCGTCGAGCAACGCGAGCTGCCGGTCCGGGGAGAGAAGGGATTGGTGATCATGCGGCCCATGCAAGTCCACCAGTTCATCGCCGAGATTCTTCAACGCGGCGAGCGTGGCAGGGGACCCGTTGATGAACTGGCGGTTCGTCCCGGTCGCCGAAAAGCTGCGTTTTACAATCAAATCGCCCTCGCACGGGTCTATTCCCGCCTCAGTCAGTTGTGAGTTCAATTTTTCCAGGCCGGCCCCGGCGAAGACGGCCTCGACGGTGCAAACATCCGTCCCGGTGCGGATCAAGGATTTGTCGGTTCGTTCGCCGAGGAGCAATTGGAGCGCGCCGATGATGATCGACTTGCCGGCGCCTGTCTCGCCTGTGATAGCGGTGAATCCCGGTTCGAGCTCCCATTCCAAATCCTCGACGAGCGCCAGGTTCTTAATTCGGAGCAGGGTCAGAACGGGCATCGAAGAAGTTGAGAGTTGAGAGTTGAGGGTTGAGAGATGAAGGAACGCGACCGCCTCAAGTTTTGAACTCTCAACTCTCAACTAACAACTCTCAACTCTCCCTCACCTTCCTCGGAACGGGCACTTCGCAGGGTGTGCCGATGATTGGCTGCGATTGCGAGGTCTGTCATTCCACGGATCCGCGGGATCAACGGTTGCGCTCGTCGATCTATGTCGAAACCCCCGAGTACGCCTGGGTAGTGGATACTGGCACCGATTTTCGCACCCAGGCGCTGCGCGAAAACATCCGGCGTCTCGACGCGGTTGTCTTTACCCACTCGCATACCGATCACATCATGGGCTTCGATGATCTGCGGCGTTATTCTCACGATCTCGGATCGATCCCGGTCTATGCCTCCGCGGAAACGATGCGCGATCTCGAGCGCGTTTATGAATTCGCCTTTAACGGCCTCAATCGCTTCCCCGGCTATTTGGTGCCGGAGCCTCACATCGTCGACGGCCCTTTCGAACTCGGGCAGACTTTGCTCACGCCGCTGCCGGTTCCGCACGGCAAATCGATGGTCAACGGATACCTGTTTTCGCGTGCGGGCGAGAAACTCGTTGCCTACTTGAGCGATTGCAGCGCGGTGCCGGACGCGATTGTGCGCGAGATCGCTGGCGTGAAAGTCCTGATTATCGATGCGCTGCGGCACAAACCGCATCCGACGCATCTCAGCGTGAGTCAGGCGCTGGAGGTCGCGTCGAAAGTGCGGCCGGGTCAGACATTGTTCACCCATATTTGTCACGACCTGGCGCAATCGAGCGAGGCGGAACTGCCACCGGGCGTCGGGATCGCCTACGACGGCCTGAAATTGAGACTCTAGGTAATCCTGCTCCTGATCTTGATCCTGCTCATGATCAAAATCGGAGCGAAGCCTGGATGATCAAGATCAAGATCAGGATCACGAACAGGAAGAGAAGTCTAACGAATGATACCGCGCTCGGTCTGCTCGATGAATTCGACGATCTGATTGATCTCCGCGTTTGCGGGCAACTCGGCCCGGATCGCTTCGATCGCCTGGCGCGTGTTGTACTTGGAGCGATAGATGAAGCGAAACGCTTCCTTGATCCACTTCACGCTTTCGGGCGGAAAGCCGCTTCGTTCCAGGCCCACGAGATTGATGCCACGCACTTTGGCGGGATTCCCATCAGCGATCATGAAGGGCGGGATGTCCTGGACGATTTTCGAACAGCCCCCTGTGATCGCATAGCGGCCGATCCGGCAAAACTGATGGACCGCGGTGAGACCGCCCATGACCGCGTGGTCGCCGATCTGGACGTGCCCGGCCAGGGTCCCGTTATTCGAAAACACGACGGCATCGCCGACCACGCAATCGTGGCCGATGTGACTGTAAGCGAGAAAATTTCCGCCGTGGCCGATGCGCGTCTTGCCCGCGCTGGTCGTGCTGCGATTGACGGTCACGAATTCGCGAAACGAATTCTCGTCGCCGATTTCCAGGTAGGTCGGTTCGCCCTGGTATTTCAGATCCTGGGTTTGCTGGCCGATCGAGCAGTAGGCGTAGAACTTATTCCGCGCGCCGGCCGTCATGGGGCCGCAAAGCGTCACATGATTCTGCAACCAGCAGTCCGGGCCGAGGACCACTCCCGCCTGCACGATGCAATAAGGCCCGACAATGGTGCCGGCCCCGATTTCCGCCTGTGCATCCACGATGGCGGTCGGATGAATCTGCACGTCGCTCATTGATCCAGGAGCCTCAGCATCAACTCGCATTCGGAGACGACAGCGTCATTCACCGCGCAGCTGCACTTCAATCTGGCCAGTTGTTTTCCGCGCGTCTTGGTCAGCTCCGCGGAGATGAATAGAGTGTCGCCGGGGAAGACCGGTTTCCGGAATTTTACCCCGTCGGCGCTGACGAAATAACCGAGTCGCCCGCTGCCGCTCTTGGTCAGTTTCAGCATCAGAATACTGGCGACCTGAGCCATCGCTTCCACCTGGAGCACGCCGGGCATGACCGGATGGCCGGGGAAATGGCCGGCGAAAAACGGTTCGTTGATGGTGACTGACTTCACGGCGATGCATTTTGTTTCGCCCTCGAACTTCAGGACCCGGTCCACCATCAGGAACGGATAACGATGCGGCAGTAACTCCATCACCTGGTTGATATCGAGGCCACCTTCTCCCGCCGGGAAAGCGTGCGGTTGCTGGAGGGGCGCGGTGCGGGCGAATTCCCGCGCCAGGGCCCGGACCAATTCGGCATTGGCGCCATGGCCCGGCTTGACGGCGATGACATGGCCGCGAATCCGCTGCCCGAAAAGCGCGAGGTCGCCGATGATATCGACGATTTTGTGACGGACGAACTCGTCGGGAAACCGCAAAGGCTCCTTGCTCATGACCGAGTCACCGCGGACCACGATCGCGTTCTCGAGGCTGCCGCCCTTGATCAGGTTTTTTTCCATGAGTTGCTCGACGTCTTCGTAGTAAACAAATGTCCGGGCCGGCGCGATTTCGCGTTCGTAAATGGCGGGGGTGATTTCCGTGGAAAGATATTGCGTGAATTTCCCGCCGGGGCCGGCCTGCGTGCAGGAGATGCGGAATTTTGGATCGGGCAAGAGCACCAGGATCGAGCCATTTTTCGTTTCCACATGGATAGGCTCACGCACGTCGAAAATGCGACGGGGCGTCTCCTGCTCGACGATCCCGGCTTTCTTGATCAGCTCGACATAGGGCCCGGCGCTGCCATCGCCGATCGGCGGTTCGTTGGCATCCATCTCGATGATCGCGTTATCGACGCCCATCGCCGAGAGCGAGGAGAGCACGTGCTCGACGGTGTGCACGCGCATCGACCCTTCGCCAATGGTGGTCGCGCGCTCGACCGTTTTCAGGTTCGCGATGGTTGCATCAATGGTCGGCTCGTCCTGAAGGTCCTTGCGCCGGAACTTGAGGCCGAAATCGACCGGCGCCGGCTGTAATTTCAGCGTGACCTTTTCGCCGGTATGCAACGATGTGCCGCTGACGCTCGCGCTGCGGGCGAGAGTCTGCTGGAGCTCGGAAGACATAAGGTGCTTAACTAACAAAGAATACGGCCGGTGACTAGGAAGCATTCAGCAGGTGACGATTCGGCGGTCGAAGCTGGCCTTGCCCGGAGGAATCTGGTCGAGGTGCGGCAACAAATCGTTACTTTTTCCTGCTCGCGCGAGGGGGGACCATTTTGGTAGGTTGAATCGCTTCCTTTAGGAAAGTCGCAACGCTTACGGAGGTTTATGCAATGAGAACACACGGTCTTATTAACGCGCGCATTCTTGCCGCGCTCGCTTCACTCGCATTCGCGCTTCCCGTTCAAGCGTCGTTTCACCTGATGCAAATCGAACAGGTGATCGGCGGAGTGAACGGCGACACGACGGCCCAGGCCATCCAATTGCGGATGCGTTCTGCCGGGCAAAGTTTTGTTTCCGGGGCAACGCTCATTGCCTACGACGCGTCGGGAAATAATCCGATTATTCTCCTCACGTTCCCTTCCAACGTTACCACCTTCACCGCCGGCTCTCGGATTCTGATTACGACCGCGAGTTTTGCCAGTCACGAGGCTTCGCCGATTACATCCGATTTCACGATGACGAATCCAATTCCCGCGAGCTATTTGGCCGCGGGCCGGCTGTCTTTTCAAAAGCCGACTTACATGTCTGGCAACGCCCTCTGGTCGGTGAGCTGGGGCGGCGCCAGCTATACGGGAGCGAACACGGGGACGATGGACAACGACGCTGACGGCAACTTCGCTCCTCCTTTTGCCAATGCGTTGCCTTCCACTTCGACTTCGGCGCTTCTTTTCAACGGGGCGGTGAATGCCATGAGTACGAACAACGCGGCGGATTACTCGGTCCCCGCGGGCACGGCGACCTTTACCAACAATGCAGGGGCGGCCACTACGTTGATCGGCGCGACGCCGACACCGACCCCCACGCCTACAGCTTCACCCAGCACTTTGGCAAACATCTCGACGCGTTTGAAGGTGGAAACGGGTGACAACGTTCTGATTGGCGGATTTATCATCACCGGCACGCAACCCAAGAGGGTCATCGTGCGAGCCATCGGCCCGTCGCTTACTCTGACCGGGGTGCTGGCCAATCCGCTTCTCGAGCTGCACGGCTCCGGCGGATTTGCTACGATCACAAACGACGATTGGCGCAGCGATCACGAGGCGGAGATCATGGCGACAACGATTCCGCCCGGCAACGATTTGGAATCGGCCATCGTAGATAATCTTCCGGCAAACAACTCTTTCTACACAGCCATCGTGCGCGATGCGAACGGCGGGACGGGGATCGGAGTGGTGGAAGCGTACGATTTGGACCGAACGGTCGATTCGAAACTGGCCAACATCTCGACGCGGGGACTTGTCCAAACGGGAGACAACGTCTTGATCGGCGGTTTCATCATTGTCGGGCAGGATCCGCTCAGGGTTATCGTCCGCGCCATCGGCCCCTCGCTGGGCGTGTCTGGAGCTCTAACGAATCCAACGCTGGAGCTGCGCGATAGCGGTGGGGGGCTGATTGATTCCAATGACGATTGGAGAAGCGATCATGAGGCCGAAATCATCGCGACCACCATACCGCCCTCGAGCGACTCGGAATCGGCGATTGTGCGCGATCTCGCGCCGGGCACTTACACCGTTGTCGTGCGCGGGGTGAACAACGCCATCGGCGTGGGATTAGTCGAGGCGTATAGCCTGAATTGAGCTGCGCAAGGTTGGGCGGCATAGCCCCAAAGACAAAGTGAATGCTCGAATGTTTATGCGGAGACGAATTTTGACCCCGCTCTCACCCGGTCTGGGCGCCTTGTTCCTTTCAGTCTTGTTTCTTTCCCCGGGGATCCAAGCTGCCACCCTGACCGTTCACATTGGCCCCGGTACGCAGATGCTCTACTCACCCAATCCGGCCTCGATCGCTGTGGGCGACACGATCCACTGGGTCTGGGACAGGTACCGGTCCCATCCGCCACAGCGTGACCTCCGGCGTGGCTCCCAATCCGGATGGGCTTTTCGATTCCGGAGAGTTTGTTGCGGGGCACACCTTCGATTTCACGTTCAATACTGCGGGTAGCTTCCCGTATTTCTGTACGGTGCATGGAATAATGATGACGGCATCGGTCGAAGTGGCCACCGCAACGCCCACCCCTGTGCCGACGACACCGACACCGACGCCGACCGCCACGCCCACACCAACGGTAACGCCAATCCAGACACCGACGCCCACACCCACGGCAACGCCGACCCCGATCACGCCTACTCCCACTCCCGCAACAACACCGACACCGACGTCCACTCCGCCGGCGACACCAACACCGACGTCAACGCCTGCGACGACCCCAACACCCACGCCCACACCGCCGGCCCCAACGCCGACGCCGACCGCCACTGTAGCGCCGACGCCAACCCCGACCGCGGCCCCAGCCATTCTGGGAAACATCTCGACACGTTTGCGCGTGGAAACGGGCGACAACGTTCTGATCGGCGGATTTATCGTCACGGGCACGCAACCGAAGAAGGTTATCGTGCGCGCGATCGGGCCTTCTCTCTCCGCGCTTTTCACTGGAGTACTGGCCAATCCGGAGCTGGAGCTGCGCGATTCCGGCGCTCTGATTCGTGCGAACGACAACTGGCGGAGCGATCAGGAAGCCGAGATTATTGCGACGACGATTCCGCCGAGCGACGATTTAGAATCGGCCGCGGTGGCGACGCTGCCGGCTAATGCCTCGGCCTACACGGCGATCGTGCGCGGGGTGAATGGTGGGACCGGGATTGGAGTGGTGGAAGTGTACGATTTGAATCAGGCGGCCGACTCCGAACTGGCGAACATTTCCACGCGCGGGCTGGTCCAAACCGGAGACAACGTTTTGATCGGCGGATTGATCGTGCTGGGACAAAGTCCCCTGAGGGTGATCGTCCGTGCGATTGGCCCATCGCTGACCGTATCGGGAGCGCTGGCCGATCCAACGTTGGAACTGCGCGATGGCAATGGCGGGCTCATTGACGCCAATGACAACTGGCGGAGCGATCATGAAGCCGAAATCATTGCGACCACCATCCCGCCCTCGAACGATCAGGAGTCAGCGATTGTGCGCAACCTCGCGCCGGGCAATTACACCGCCATCGTCCGCGGCGTAAACAATACGACTGGCGTCGCTGTCGTGGAAGCCTACGCGCTGAACTGAGTGCATTTCACGTTTCCATCCTTCCGATGGCAAGGCGGAGAAGTAAATTTGCCGCGAACGAGAAGAATCAAGCCGGTCATGGTCGAGCGATACGTTTGACAGAAAATATCGTGCCCCATTAAAAAGGGGCATGAATCGATACCTGGCGATAATCGTTATTCTCCTCCTCCTTTGCCAACCCCTGCGCGCAGCGGAATCAGGTTTGTCTGACGCGGAGCGGCTCCAAAAATTGGAGAAGGCTGTGGAGCAGCTCCAGCAACGCAACGCCGATCTGGAGCGGGAAGTGAGCAGCTTAAAGAAACAGAAATCTCCCGCACCAGTCCTGAGCTCGGAAAAGCGATCGAAGTTCGTCCCTGATGGGAAATTATACGTCGAAAAGAGCGAGACGACGGAAGAGAAGAAACCAGTCTATGTCGTGCCTGCGGCCTCGGAGTTTAAATTGACCCTGGGCGGTTACATCCAGATGAATTCGGAGTCCGGCGACGTCTCGGCGTTTGAAGGGCGCTTCGGTCTCACCGCGTTAAAGGACCGCTTCCGTCTCCGCCGCGCCCGCATTACCTTAGCCGGCGATTACAAGGAGCAATTCGAGTTCAAAATCGAAGGCGACTTTGAGCAAAGCGACGGCCTCGCATCCGCAACGCGCACCGGTTTTTCCAGCACAGACATCTTCATCAACTGGCACGGCGTACCGGAAGCGAACATTAAAGTAGGTCAATGGAAAGCACCGTTTGGTCTGGAGAACCTCACGCCCGATTCCCAGATTCTTACCATCGAACGCAGCCTCCCCACGGGGGCAATCGTGCCGGAGCGGCAAATCGGGGTGATGCTTTGGGGCAAGCCGCTGGCTAATGTGCTGCCGGACCAAAAAGATCTCGTGACCTATTACGCGGGCATGTTCAACGGCAACGGCCGCAATTTTAACAACAACGACAACAACGAGTTCATGTATGTGGGCCGGATCGAGCTTCAGCCTTTCAAAGGCGAAGTAATGGGGCAGGAAGCGAGTTTAAAAATCGGTGGCGATTATTTTTTCACCCGCGACGAAACCGGCACCAACATATCGCCCGCCTTGAATCTGAGAGTGAACGCAGACGGTTCGCTTGCCTCTTACACTCTCCTTAGCCCGGACGAACGACACGCCTATAGTTTTGATGCCTGGCTGAAGATCGGGCCGTTCGATCTGATTGGTGAATACTTCAGCGAGAACGTGCAGCCGCGTGGAGTTCCATTATTCAGCGAGTTCGACCCCAGCGGCTATTACGTGCAAGGCAGCTACTTCATCATTCCCAAAAAGCTTCAACTAGTGGCCAAGTACGAAAGTCTTAACCCGGGACAAGTGGCTGGCGACGATATCAGCTCCATCACGGGCGGGATAAACTACTACATCCATGGGGACCACATCAAACTGATGGCGAATTACATCCATACCTGGTCCGATTTCCGTGAGGCCAATCCGCTGTTCGGCGACGATCAATTCGACGAAGTAATCCTGCGTCTCCAGATAATGTTTTAGTCTTATGGTGTATGGAACAAAGCATCCGCAACAGGTAAGCGAGTCAGTTTCAGGTCAGAATCAATTTCAGACCTGCAATGGTTAAAACGCAGGCGAGGCAAAGATGAATGATGCGACTCGGCAAATGGCGACTTCCCATTTGTGAGCCAATGATGCCGCCGAGGATTACAGCTACGGCCAAAGGCCAGGCCAGGGGAGGGAGCGGCTGGCGGTTGCTGAAATAGCCGAGCAAGCCTGACACCGAGTTTACGAGGACAAAAAGCGCCGACGTGGCCGCTGCAGGCTTCGTTTTTGCCCATCGGAAGAACAACAAAAGCGGTGTCAAGAATATGCCGCCGCCGGTTGAGGTTATGCCGGAAAGAAATCCGATAGCCGCGCCGACCGGTAGCGAGATGGCCAGAGGCGCTGGATTCGCTGGTCCCACATCCGCAAGTTTGTTCGCCCAAAACAAGCGCGCGGCGGAAATCAGAAGAACGATGCCGACGATCAATTTGAAGGTGTGCGCTGGAATCGAGAGATAGCCGCCGAGAAAGGCGCAAGGCACGCTCAGAACAGCGAAAGGCAAGAACAGTCGCCACGAGAAGTGGCCAGCGCGCCAGAACTGATACGTCGCGATGCTTGCGACAAGAATGTTGAGCAACAGAACGGTTGGCTTGATAACGCCGGGACCAAAACTAAAGAGCGTGAGAACTGCGATGTATCCAGAGGCCCCAGCGTGACCAACCGAGGAATAGAGAAGGGCGATAGCGAAGACCGCGGCGCAGACAAGGAGGAGAAACGTCATCTAACCCAGTATTGCAATAATTTCGTCTAAACCTCAAACCTGCTCGAAATGTTGCTTTCGTCGCGGGGGTCGCACTTTTCGCTATGGTTTTTCCGTGAAATGCTTAGCGTTTCCGCCACTCGACGGAGCTCCCCCGGCAACGTCGCAGAGAAGATCGAGCCCTTATGAGAAAACGAATTTCTAACACGACCTGGTGCGGCCTTTATGCCGTGTTGTTTTCAACTCTGCTCATTTCTCCTCTGACAAAGGCCGGAACTGTTACCGTCACCGTCGGCCCGGGTGGCAGCATGTCCTACTCACCTAATCCGGTCTCCATCAAGCAGGGCGACACCGTCCAGTGGGTTTGGGATAGTCCTTTCCACAGTGTGACCGGATCGAACAAAGAGTTTGATTCGGAAATACAGGATCCACCTTTCACTTTCTCACACACTTTTACGCAGGCTGGCAGTATTCAGTATTATTGCCACGTCCACGGCATGATGACCGGCACGGTGGAGGTTTCCGGCACTTCCACGATCTCTCTTTCACCAACCAGAGACAACACGTTATATGAAGATCCGACGGGCCAGCTCAGCAATGGCCAGGGCATTTATTTCTTTGATGGAAAGACCGGCTCCAACCTTTTGCGTCGTGGATTGATCGCGTTCGATCTCACGTCGATCCCCGCCAACGCGACCGTGACAAACGCTACGCTTTCGATGTTCCTGTCCATGAACCAAGGGGCTTCCGACGCGGTCTCTTTGAGCAAAGCGTTGCAAGATTGGGGTGAGGGGGCGTCCAACGCCGGCGATCCGGGCGGCAGCGGGACTCAAGCCGCGACCGGCGATGCAACGTGGCTGCATACTTTTTACAATTTGGGTTTCTGGACTACTCCCGGCGGCGATTTTTCTCCGGCCATCAGCGCGTCCACCGCAGTGAGCACGGCGAACACCACCTACATCTGGAGCGGCAGCGGATTAATCGCGGACGTGCAGGCGTGGGTTTCCGATCCGCTTGCGAACTTTGGTTGGGTGATTCGTGGTAATGAAATCGATGCTGGGAGGACGCAGCGATTTAACAGCGGGAACAACAGCACGAACCCGCCGCAGTTGAGCGTTACCTACCAGTTCCTGGCCGCGACGCCGACTCCGACGCCCACTCCGTCGTCAACGCCTTCCCCAACTCCAAGCACGTTCGGAAATATCTCAACCCGTTTGCGCGTCGAAACGGGTGACAATGCTTTGATTGGCGGATTCATCATCACGGGTACGCAGCCCAAGAGAGTGATTGTCCGCGCCATCGGACCGTCGCTGCCTTTCTCTGGCTCGCTGGCCGATCCGACACTCGAATTACGCGATTCCAGCGGGACCCTGATTCGGTCCAACGATAACTGGCGGAGCGATCAGGAGGCGGAGATCATTGGCACAACCATTCCACCGGGCGACGATTTGGAATCGGCCATCGTGGCGATCCTGCCGGCGAACAATTCTGCTTACACGGCCACCGTGCGCGGAGCGAACAACGGGACCGGCATCGGAGTCGTGGAAGCGTACGATCTGAACCGGGCGGTCAATTCCAAGCTGGCAAATATTTCGACGCGCGGGTTGGTCCAAACGGGAGACAACGTCCTGATCGGCGGATTGATTGTGCTGGGGCAAACCCCGGTCCGGGTCATCGTGCGAGCCATCGGCCCGTCGCTGCCGGTGACAGGGGCGCTGGCGAATCCAACGCTGGAGCTGCGTGACGGCAATGGCGGGCTCATTGACGCCAATGACAACTGGCGGAGCGATCATGAAGCCGAAATCATTGCCACAACGATCCCGCCCTCGAACGATCAGGAGTCGGCGATTGTGCGAAATGTCGCGCCGGGAAATTACACCGCGATCGTCCGTGGTGTGAACGATTCGACCGGCGTGGGAGTGGTCGAGGCCTACAACCTGAACTAACACGTCTCAAGGAGAGTGAGATCTGTTAAGTCGCGGGGCTTTTCATTCTAGCTTTTTTCCGTAGGATGCTTAACGTTTCGGCCACTCGGCGGAGCGCCCCCGCAATATCGCAGAGAGGAATCAGAGCGCTTATGAAGAACCGAATTGTGACCACTTTCTGGCCCGGCCCGTGTGCGGTCTTGCTCTCCATCCTGTTCTTTGTCGCGGCGGCAAAGGCCGGGACGGTTACGGTTCACGTCGGCCCGGTTGCTAACAATATGACATTTTCGCCGGCCGAGGTGTCCATCAATGTAGGCGACACGGTCGAGTGGATATGGGATACCGACTTCCACAGCGTGACCTCGGGGACGGCCCCGTTCTCGTCGGGCCTGTTCGACTCGGACGTCCAACAACTCCCCTTCACTTTCTCGCACACTTTCCTGGCCGCGGGCAATTTTGATTACTTCTGCATCGTCCACAAGATGATGACCGGCGTGGTCCATGTCTCTGGGACCTCCACGGTTTCATTGGCGCCGCTGAAAGACAACACGCTTTACGAGGATCCGGCCGGCGAGACGAGCAACGGTCAGGGCATTTATCTCTTCGCGGGCAAGACGAACGTTCCCACTTTGCGCCGCGGATTGATCGCGTTCGATCTCACCGGAATCCCCGCGAACGCTACGATCATGGACGCGAGCTTATCAATGTTCCTTTCGCAGACGAACGGGATGGACTCGACAGCGGTCACGTTGAGCAAAGTCTCCCGCGATTGGGGTGAAGGCGCGTCCGACGCGGGCGATCCGGGCGGCTTCGGCATCCAGGCCGAGACAGACGATGCCACCTGGCTCCACACCTTCTACAACATCAGTTTTTGGACGACTCCCGGCGGTGACTTTTCACCCACGCCGAGCGCGACCACGATGGTCACCACGATGGACACAACCTACACATGGAGCGGCAGCGGTTTGCTGGCGGACGTGACGGGGTGGGTGACCAACCCTGCGACTAACTTCGGGTGGGTCGTACGGGCCAACGAAGCCGATGCCGGCACCGCGAAGCGATTCAACACCGGCGAAAACAGCAGTAACCCACCGCAGTTGAGCGTCACCTATCAGTTTTTGTCCGGGACGCCGACCCCGACGCCCAGTGGGACGCCCGCGACAACACCAACGCCTCCGCCGGCGACGCCGACTCCACCGGCCACGCCGACGCCGACCCCGACGCCCACTCCGTCGTCAACGCCTTCCCCAACTCCAAGCACGTTCGGAAATATCTCAACCCGTTTGCGTGTCGAAACGGGTGACAATGCTTTGATTGGCGGATTCATCATCACCGGTACGCAGCCCAAGAGAGTGATTGTCCGCGCCATTGGCCCGTCGCTGCCTTTCTCTGGCTCCCTCGCCGATCCGACGCTCGAATTACGCGATTCCGGCGGGGCCCTGATTCGGTCCAACGACAACTGGCGGAGCGATCAGGAGGCGGAGATCATTGCCACAACCATTCCGCCGGGCGACGATTTGGAATCGGCCATCGTGGCGATCCTGCCGGCGAACAATTCTGCTTACACGGCCACCGTGCGCGGAGCGAACAATGGGACCGGCATCGGAGTCGTGGAAGCGTACGATCTGAACCGGGCGGTTAATTCCAAGCTGGCAAACATTTCCACACGCGGGTTGGTCCAAACGGGAGACAACGTCCTGATCGGCGGATTGATTGTGCTGGGGCAAACCCCGGTCCGGGTCGTCGTGCGAGCCATCGGCCCGTCGCTGCCGGTGACAGGAGCACTGGCGGATCCAACGCTGGAGCTGCGTGACGGCAATGGCGGGCTCATTGACGCCAATGACAACTGGCGGAGCGATCATGAAGCCGAAATCATTGCCACAACGATCCCGCCCTCGAACGATCAGGAGTCGGCGATTGTGCGAAATGTCGCGCCGGGAAATTACACCGCGATCGTTCGTGGTGTGAACGATTCGACGGGCGTCGGAGTGGTCGAGGCCTACAACCTAAATTAACCCTGCCGCGTATCCGCTGCCTGCGCTCGGTGGCGATCCAGGCAACTTGAATGCTGGTTTCCAACGATATTTCGCTTAAGTCTTTCCGCCCTGCCTGATGAAGAGACACAAGACGCTTACGGTTCTCCTGGCTTTCGCCCTTCTCCGCGGCGCCGCCTTTGCCGACGTGGTCGTTTTGGCGCCACAAAAAGACAACACTCTCTACGAAGACGGCAAAGGTTTCCTCAGCAACGGTCACGGCATTTATTTTTTTGCGGGCCGGACAGCCGCTCCCAGTTTGCGTCGTGGGTTAATTGCGTTCGATCTCACTTCGATCCCCGCGAACGCGACTGTCACGGCGGTGAGCCTGTCGCTCTTCATGTCGAAAGCTCACGGGGGTTCCGCCTCGGTCTCGTTGAGCAAGGTATCGCAAGCCTGGGGTGAAGGGGCTTCCGATGCAGGTGAACCGGGTGGCGGGGGGGCCAATTCCGAGCCTAACGATGCCACCTGGTTCCACACCTTTTATAACACAGGCTTTTGGAACAATGTCGGAGGCGATTTTTCCGCGACTTCCAGCGCGAGCACGACGGTCAACGCGGTCAACACAACCTATACATGGAGCGGGAGCGGATTGGTCGCCGACGTGCAGGCCTGGGTGTCCAATCCAGCGATCAATTTCGGCTGGGTCATTCGCGCCAACGAAACTAGCAACGGAAACGCGAAGCGGTTTAACAGTCGGGAAAACTCGAGTCCTCCGCCGAGTCATCCGCCGCGGCTGACGGTTACCTATCAGGTTCCCATTTCATCTCCCACACCGACGCCACCACCATCTACACCGACTCCAACGCCAACATCCACTCCGTCTCCAACTCCGACACCGACCCCGCCGAGTCCAACGCCTACGGCGACTCCACCTTCAACTCCGACACCGACTCCGCCGAGTCCAACGCCCACGGCAACTCCACCTTCCACCCCGACTCCGAGCCCAACGCCCACGGCGACCCCGCCTTCAACGGCAACGCCCACCCCGCCGGCTCCCACGCCAACTCCCTCGTCGACCTCGACGCCGATCCCGTCGACTCCAACTCCAAGTCCGGCGACGCCGACGCCTACGGCGAGCCCAACCTCCACCCCAATCGCAACGCCTACACCGACTGCTGCCCCCACCTCGACTCCAACTCCAACCCCGACGCCGGTTCCCGGCATTCTGGGAAACATCTCGACGCGTTTACGCGTGGAAACTGGTGAAAACGTTTTGATTGGCGGCTTCATCGTCACGGGCCCGCAATCTAAGAAAGTTATCGTGCGGGCGATCGGACCCTCTCTCTCTGTGCTTTTTCCTGGAGTGCTGGCCAATCCCGAGCTGGAGCTGCGCGACTCCTCCGGGAGTTTGATTCGCGCGAACGACAACTGGAGAAACGATCAGGAAGCGGAGATCATCGCGACGACGATTCCGCCGAGCGACGATTTGGAGTCAGCCATCGTGTCGACGCTGCCGGCCAACGGCTCGGCTTACACGGCGATCGTGCGGGGAGTGAATGGCGGGACCGGAATTGGAGTGGTGGAAGTGTACGATCTGAATCAGGGAGCCGACTCCGAACTGGCGAACATTTCCACGCGCGGGCTGGTCCAAACCGGAGACAACGTTTTGATCGGAGGGATCATTATCCTGGGACAAAATCCACTGAGGGTGATCGTGCGCGCGATTGGCCCATCGCTGGCAGTATCGGGAGCGCTGGCCGATCCAACCCTGGAATTGCGCGATGGCAACGGTGCTCTGATTGATTCCAACGACAACTGGCGGAGCGATCATGAAGCCGAGATCATTGCGACCACCATCCCGCCCTCGAACGACCAGGAATCGGCGATTGTGCGAAATCTCGGGCCGGGCAATTACACGGCCATCGTCCGGGGCGTGAATAACACGACCGGCGTCGCCGTGGTTGAGGCCTACGGCTTGGATTAATCCAAGGTGGCTCGTTAGCTTGAGCCATGGACGCTGGAGATGATTTGTTAGCTTCCGTCCAGCTAGTTTTCAGTCAAAAATTCTATCTTGACACTCTTTCGCCGGGATGAGCAGAATCCTGCTGCGTAAAAGTCGTTAGGCATTCTCTAACCCAGCATACCTGGCCCCCCTTTTCGCCCGGGTAATCCGCGAACGACAGGTTCGTTCGCATAACTTGAGGTGTTAAATATGAGAATCGCAAAGAGTCTCGAGCGCTCGCTCGTACGAGCTGTCTTAGTCGGTGGCAAAGTAATAACCCGTCCATTCCAGCCGGATATCAAACAGTCAACAACGGTTCGGAACAGGCGTAGGATTCCGACGCTGATGCGGACTGCTGCCACGTCGTTTCTGATCAGCCTCGCACTCCTTCTCCCGGCTACAGCCGCGACTTTTGAGGTCAACACGCTCAATGATGCCGGCCCCGGCTCCCTCCGCCAGGCGATCACAGATGCGAACGCCTCCGCTGAGAACGATATGATCCAGATCAGCGTCCCAGGATCGATTGTTTTACAAACAGATCTGCCGGCTTTGCTCGGGACTGTTACTATCAGTGGTCTGGGAGCGAACCGGCTGGCTATTTCTCCGGTGACCAATGCCGTTTTCCAGGGCCCCATATTTAATGTCGATGCAACTGCAGTAGTATTGATTAATGGGGTCACGATCGAAAAGTGCCGGAACGGTGCCGTCGTGAATCGTGGAATGCTGACCCTGGAACAGTGCGTTCTGCGTCGGAACCAGAGGGCGCAGGTCGGCGGGGCCATTTTAAACCTTGGCAACCTGGTGGTGAGACGAAGCACCCTAAGTGATAATGTCGCTAGAGGCGATACAAACGGCGGCAGCGCACACGGTGGTGCGATCTTGAACGGTGAGAATGGACACCTCTCCGTTGTGAGTTCGACCATTAGCGGCAATAAGGCCGTGGGGGGCGATGGTGTCTTCGGCAATTTTCTCACAAAAAAATTCGCCGGGAGTGCGAGTCAATCCGATTCGGACATCTATTATAACCTGGTGGATCCGCCAGATGCTCAGCATCCCTTGGGACGTCGCACGACACTGGGAGCCTGGTGGCAAGAGAACGGATTCGACCCCACGGACGGCAGCGCTCCGGGAGAAGCAAAAGCGGCCTACTTGAATAATGGAGATCTCGGTTTCGGCCGCGATATGCACATCTTGCAGCGGGGGAGCGACGTAGTGTCGTATGTCTCGAATTACACCCTTAATCTCGACCGTTCCTCACCAGATCAGAACCCTCTCAGCGCGGATGCGGCCGCTGCCCGAGATCCTGAACGGGCGATTGCAACCGTCTGCATGGAATATTCTCCTATCAACAATCCGGTGCCGACAGCGCCAGTCGTAAAATTTTTCGTCTATCAGGGCGTCGGACCGAATGCCATCCGGGTTGGAGGTGCGGACCTGGACGGAAATGGCGTAAAGTTTACGCCGCAGCTTTGCATGGTCTGCCATGGCGGGACGCCGCCGCCAGGTAACGGCTGGACACTGAATCAGGTGCTGGCCAGCAATTCGCATTTTCGCGAATTCGATCTCGCAAGTTTCAAATTTCCTCGCCCGGGAACTCGTGTCGACGACCCAAGCCGATCCTCGCCTAATACCAATACCACGGTCGATGAACAGGCCGCCTTCAGAAGCCTCAATGAGAAGGTGCTGGCCGCAAACCCTTCGGCCGCCATCCGGGAACTCGTCCAGGGTTGGTATGGTGGACCTGGGTTACCCCAATCCACCCAAAACACGACCTTTGTTCCGGTGGGTTGGCAGAGTCAGGCTCAACTCTACCGCGATGTCGTAGGGACTTCCTGCAGGACATGCCATGTCGCCCAAGAGGGAACGTTGAACTTTGACGCCTATAGTAAATTTTCGGCATTTCGTTTCACGATAGAAAACGAAGTAATTAGTAGCACTTCGAAGGTCATGCCTCATGCAAGGGTGGCTTTTGCCAATTTTTGGCGAGACGGCCGAGCCAACACGCTGGCCAATTTTACGGGTCCAGGTTGGCCCCAAATCGGAACCGGCAATATCACTGGCGGTCCGGGTGGAGAAGCGGCTGGGGCGGGGATCTATAGTATGGCTTTTTTTAGCCAGCCTGCCGTTGACATCGTCACCTCTACTATTGCATTCAATAGCGCTGCCTCTGGAGTTGGCACCACTATTAGCGGCGCCACTGGCGGGGGCTTCTACCGCGGGAACGGCTCGTGGACGCTGGGCAATACCCTCATCGCCAACAATTTCGTCCAAGAATCGGTATTTTTCTCGCGAGACCTTCGCGGAAACTTTACTTCAAATGGTTTTAATCTGATCGGCAACACCAGTGATGCAACCATAGGGAACCCTCAGCCGAGCGATCTGACCGATATCGTAAATCCCAAAATTAGCCCCCTTCTCGGAAGGCTGGCAAAGACTCCGTTTCATGTCCTGCTCTACGATAGCCCCGCGGTTGATAAAGGCAGTGCCGCGACGGACCCCAGTAGCGGCCTTCTCATTGCGACTGATCAACGCGGAGCCGCTCGCCCGCTCGATTTTTCAAATATTCCCCCAGCCGGCGGAGGCGATAACAGCGACATCGGCGCGTATGAGCGGGTAAGCAGCGTTCTTCGAAACATTTCGACTCGCGGACAAGTACTGAACGGCGGCTCGGTGCTGATCGGAGGCTTCATTGTTGTTGGAGACTCCGCAAAGGATGTGCTCATTCGAGCGGCCGGTCCTTCCCTGGCGGCCTTCGGAATTCCGGGTGTGCTGGCCGACCCAGTGCTGGAACTGCACGGGCCGAGCCCCTTTGCCACGATCACAAACGACAATTGGAGAGATACCCAGGAAGCCCAGATCATCGCCACAGGAATCCCGCCAACGAACGATTTGGAGCCAGCAATCGTGACGGCGCTGGCTCCGGGAGCGTATACCGCGATCGTGCGGGGGGGCAACGGGGGCACTGGCGTAGGTATTGTGGAAGTCTACGATTTGGCCGAGGAATCCGTCCTCGCCAACATCAGCACACGAGGTTTCGTTGGGACGGGCGATGACGTCATGATCGGCGGCATGATAGTACAGGGGGAAGGTTCGCTTCCGGTGGTCGTGCGTGCCATAGGCCCATCTCTGTCAGTGTCGGACGCACTGGCAGATCCAGCGCTGGAACTCCGAGACGGCAACGGCGCGCTCGTCGCCGCCAATGATAATTGGCGGAGCGATCAGGAAGCCGACCTCATCGCCACGACTATCCCGCCCTCGAGCGACTTGGAATCCGCGCTTGTGCAAACTCTGGCGCCGGGCAATTACACTGCCATTGTCCGCGGTTTGAATAATACGACCGGCGTAGCATTGGTCGAGGCCTACAGTTTGGAATAGCCCGTTCCTCGTCTCAATTGCCGGAGCGAGATCTTTCGAGCCGAAAAATCTCCGATTTACGCTGCTTTAACGCGGGCAGCAGCTGATTCGCTCTCCTCTTCGAGATGCGCCCAATCGATCTCTACCCGCTGCCGCCGCGCGAAACGGTCGTGAAAGAACAGTTCCTTGTGCCGGCAACCGTGCTCATGCACGAGCCGCGTGACCTTGACGTCGAAGCAGCAATACTCCGCGATCTCGAGGAGGCGGCCCTCGCGCCACCATCGAATCGCATCGAGCCCTGCAGCCGTTTTTTGGATGCCGAGCGTCGCGTGCGCAATCGCATCGAGGCTGAGCCGGTGGCCGAGGCGCTTTTCCATGTCGACCATCAGGTCGGCGGTCGGCAGTTCAGCGACGAGGTCGAGGATGGTGTAGCCCATCAGGACGTGGTAATCGAAATTGAGCACGTTGAATCCGATGACCAGATCGGCGCGGCGCAACCGCTCGATCAGCTGATTCACCTGCGCTTCCCCGAACACTTCATAGCGGCCGGTCGCCGTGCTGAAAGTGACGCCGACCGACATGCGCATGTTGCCCTTGCGCAACCATCCGCCCGCGTCGTTCGCGGTCCGCTGGGTTTCGAGGTCGAAATAAAGAATGTCGCGCGGCATCGAAAAATCTCAGCGAAGGCTTCGGCTCATTTCAATTCAAAAGCGCCGCAGTCAAAACTCATCATCTGCTCCACGCCCGTCGCGCGAAATTGCTCGACCACCGCGCCATCGTCCTGAAAAATATCGAGCGCGTTTGAGCCGTGGGCCACCAGAACACCGCGGATTAGTCCCGGCGTTTCGCTGATGCTGAAGAGCGGCAATCCGTCGTGCGCCTTTAAGAAACTGCCATCTTCGCCAAAACCAACGGCGACTTCCACGGTCACGCGTGCATCTCCGAGAAGGGGATTGGCCTGCAGCTTCACCGGGATTTTTTCCGGAAGAGTCTTGTTCTTGGGATTGGCCGGCAGCGGTTTTCCGTTCTCGATCGAGAAATACCGATGCTCGATGATCTTTTTCTCGAAATCGATTTTCCAATCGGAAACCTCGCCATTCGCGCCGTCGGTTTTCGATTCGGCCAGGCTGAGCGCCCGCAGGCGATTCACCGGTGAACCCGGATCTCCTTCCACGAGGAAGATTCGATCTTCGGTCGTGGATGCGGCAATGGAACGGGGTTGCGGCTCCCCGTCCGCGATCGACATTCGCCGCAGCAGTTCGTGGGTTGAGGATAGTTGCTTGATCTCACGTCGCGTGCCGCCGTCGAGACTGTCGATCAACCAGCCGGTGCCATTCATTCCGGGGTCGCAATCCACGACCTTAACAACATTCGGAATCGCCGGCGCGTCGTCACAGTGAAGCACGACCTCCTCAGGGAGTTCCCGAAGAAACTCGCCCTTCTTGGGATCGCAAATGAGGGTCGCTCGCTTGTCGTTCAGGAGATCTGCGTCGAGCCGAAGCTCATTATTCTCAAGCCGCACATTGCGGATTTGCCGAATGCGCGGCGAATCTTCATTCGTCACGAAATCGTTAAAGAAAAAGCCAACGCCCTCGATCTTCAAATCGCCCACGACGAATCCATGGGCGCTGTACTTTCCGGCGGGCGCGGTGTTTCCTGCGTCGTCTTTCCCGTCCCATATCGTGGAGAGTGAGTCGTTCCCGATAGTGAACTCGTTGATGTCAGCTTCGCGTTTCAGCACCCGGACGAGTTTCCCTTTCGCGTCGTAGACACCGAGGCTGATTGTTCCGTCGAGCGGCGGGGGCAAAAAGCTGATGCGCACACTGCGCGCCGGTGGCGGCGTCGCGGTGGGCTCGGGGGTCGGCGACGACTCCTGCCCACGTGCAGCAAACGCCAGGGTCAGCAGCAAAACGCAAGAGAGAGGGAGAAACGTTTTGCTCAGCATGACAAGTAATAGCGCCAATTCACGTCTGGGAAAAGGTTATCGCGCCCTTCGCAATTCGAGAGAAAACCTTCATCCAGGGTGCCGCTGATGAATTGTTCATGAAGACGATTAAACCGGAGCAGGTGATCGGTCACTCGTTTCGTTGCGTAATGCTGTGCCGTCCCCGTCTTCATGAGGAACGCCCAATCGCTCGATTGCGCGAGCAGCAATTCACGCGCGAGCTGCTGGAGGACGCGTTCCGTCAGCGCACTGCCATCTGAAACCCTGGCGCGCGCGATTTCCGTCATCCGGCAACCGGCGGAATGGAGATGCGGATAGATCCAGGAATTGCTCTCGTCCAACCAGACGCCGAGATATCCATTCTCTCCCCAGCTCGAGGCCGCCGGCGCGATCGTTTGTTGGGTCGGATGTCTGGCCAAAAATGCGCTCGGCGTGGTGAGTTGAAAATCCTGCTGGCCATAAGCCTCTTTGCTCGTCAGGCGAAGATCCTGGTGCTCGTGCGCGATTTTGCGAATGAACGATTCGAGAAATTGAGGCCCTTCAAACCACCAATGCCCGAATAACTCGGCGTCGAACGGGGCGACCACAATCGGATCGAAATCCAGGGCGCGGAGTTCGTTCATCTGTTGACGCCGCACTTCGAGAAAATGCGAGGCATGCGCTTCGGCCGCTTCCGCCGCCAAAGCCGGATCGTAAAGTTCCTTTGCGTGTTCGCCGCCCGTGATCCGGTGATATTTCAGGCCGGTAAATTTACGCGGCGTGGCGGAGGTGGATCCCGGCCGCAAATATTCGAGCGGCAGATCGAAACCGATGTCCCGATAAAAATCGCGATAAGCCGGATCTCCCGGATAACCCTCGGTCGCGCTCCAGACTTGCTGGCTGGAATCGCGGTCTCGCGCGAACACGGCCGGGCCGGCGGCGGTGTAGCAGGGCGCATAGATGGCGCGACGCGGGCGGGGCTCGCCAAACATCAAGCCATGGGCATCGATAATGAACCAGCGCAGGTTCGCTTCCTGCATGATGGTTTCCAGACCGGGCGTGTAAGCGCATTCTGGCAGCCAGAATCCCGCGGGATCGGCACCGAATACTTCTCGATAAACATCGCAGCCGATCAACACCTGGGCGCGGGCCGCTTCCGGCGCCGGTTGGAGGAGCGGGAGCAAACCGTGCGTGGCGGCCGAGGCCATGATCTCCAGGCATCCCTCCTCCCGTAATTTCCGAAACTCGCCCAGGAGATCGCCTCCGCACTCCTGGAACCGGCTTCGGCAATCAGAAAGGTTTGTATGATAAAACTCCGACAGTCTGCGCAGCGGTTCCTCGTGGCGATTGCGTTCTATTTCCCGGGCGGCGAGGTCGATGGAACGGTCGAGATAACCAACGTAGCGGTCCCGGAGCAATTCGTCCTGCAACATCGCGCACAGGGTCGGCGTGACCGTCATCGTGAGCTGAAACGGCACCCCATCGTGGAGCAGCCGCTGCATCATGGCGATGAGCGGCAGATACGTTTCGGTGATGGCTTCGAAGAGCCACTCTTCCTCCAGAAACTCTTCGTGCTCCGGATGCCGCACGAAGGGCAAATGCGCGTGGAGAACGAGCGCGAGAGAACCGGAAGACATTGCAGATTTCAGAATGACGATTGCAGATTGTGGAAAGACGACGTCGTCGCCCAATCTTAAATCTTAAATCTGAAATCTTAAATGATTACAATGTCCGGCAGAAATCCTGGAAGCGATCGAGGCCCTTCTTGATTACGTCGATGCTGGTCGCGTAACTGAGGCGCACGGTCCGATCGTCGCCGAACGCGATCCCCGGGACCACCGCGACATTGGCTTTGCTGAGCAGGCGATCCGCAAAGTTTTGCGAACTGAGCCCCAGCTGGCTGATGTTGACCAAAACGTAAAACGCGCCATCCGGCCGCACGGCGGTGATGTTCGGGATCTTGGTGATCCGGTCGTACATGTAATTGCGGCGCATGCTGAACTCGTCGCGCATGTCGGCCAGCGGCTGCTGGTCGCCTTTGAGTGCCGCGACCGCGCCCTTTTGCGCGAACGAACAGGGATGCGAGGTGCTGTGGCTTTGGATATTGTCGACCGCCTTGGCGACGGCTTCGGACGCGGCCATGTATCCCAGACGCCAGCCGGTCATTGAGTACGCTTTACTGAATCCGTTGACCGTGATGGTGAGATCGTAGGCTTCCTGCGAGAGCGAGGCGACGCTGACGTGCTTCACGTCGTCGTAAACCAGCTTTTCGTAAATCTCATCGGAAAGGATGTAGATGTCCTCCTCCGCGGCGACCTCGACGATTCCTTCCAGTTCCTCGCGCGTGTAAACCGATCCGCTCGGATTACCGGGACTGTTCAGGATCAACATCTTCGTGCGCGGGGTCATCGCGTTCTCAAAATCGGCGGCGCGCATCTTCCAGCCGTTGCGCTCGGTTGTCGGAACGATGACGGGCTCGGCGCCGGCCAGCCGCACCATGTCGGGATAGCTGACCCAATAAGGGGAGGGGATCAGCACTTCGTCGCCCGCCTGGCAGGTGGCCAGAATGGCGTTGTAGCAGGAATGCTTGGCGCCGCTGCTGACGATGATCTGGCTTGGCCGGTATTTCAGCTGATTGTCAGCTTCCAGCTTCTCCGCGATCGCCTGGCGTAATTCGGGCAACCCACCGCTCGGCGTATATTTGGTGAAACCGGCTTCGAGCGCGGCGATGGCCGCGGCCTTGATATGGTCCGGCGTATCGAGATCGGGTTCCCCGGCCCCAAAGCCGCAGACGTCGATCCCCTCGGCTTTCATCGCTTTCGCTTTGCTGTCGATCGAGAGAGTAAGAGAGGGGGTCAACTGGGCGGCGCGGGCGGAGATTTCCATGGCTGTCGGGATGAGGTTGAGTGTTTGCAAAATGGGAGCGCAAGCTATGAGCGCGCGTAGAAACTTTCAATCAAAGGTTTGAAGTTATTCTCGTCTACCTGCACGATCGCCATCTCCCGTTTCGCGTTCTCCGCGGAGTCGGAGGCGTGGGCGGCGTTGATCATGATGGTCTGGCCGAATTCTTTCCGGATCGAGCCGGGCGGCGCTTTGGCCGGATCGGTCGGTCCGAGGACGTCGCGAATCTTCCGGACGGCGTCATCGCCTTGATAAACGATGGCGATGCATTTTTCGCTTCCCGGCGCGTCGCGTTGGTCGGGTGGGCATTCGCTCGGCTTCATCCCGGCCATGAACTCGACGATGCTTTCCCAGGCCTCGCGGCCCTTGGCCGGGCCGAGTTTGTCCTCCAAAACGGCCAGGACCGGCCCATAAAATTCCTCCGCCTGAGCGACGCTCATGCGATGGACCTTGAACCCGACGATGTAGAGACCGGTGCGCGAAAAGACTTCGATTACGCCGCCGGGCCGTTGATTCGGGAATTTGAAATTGTCCGGCTTGATCAGAACGAGCGATTTTTCGACGTTGGCGTCCGTCGGAAAATCGATGACCCGATCGAGAATGCCGCCGTCGCGGTCTGAGAATTCCGACCAGAGTTTCAGGTCACGTTCCACCGCCTCGGGGTCGAACGCGGCCAGGGCGGCGGGCTCAAAATAAACGACCTTGCCGGCGTCGTCCGTGATGTAATCGCCGAAAGTGTCGCGGATCGTCTCGCCGCTCGTCCGTTCGTGCAGGATGTGGCCGATAGCATAATGAATTTTTTCCACGGCATCGGGGCCGCGGAAGACCAGAAAGAGGGCCCGAGCCTTCTGCCCGTTTACTTTCCCGGTGAAATTCTTCAGGACGTAATCGCGGATCAGCTCTTGCGTTGCGCGATGCTCGGGATCGGTTTCGGTCACGATCGTATCCGCGTAGCGCCTGGTCAGTTCTTCACTGGGGGCGAACATTCGGGCCGTCACGAGGTCCAGGCCGGTGCGGGAAATCAACCGGGCCACGATGCCTCCGGTGCGCGATTTGCGCATCGAGTACGGCGTAACGATAACGTAGGAGAGCTCTTCGGCGGGCATGCAGTTTTCCCAAGCGGCTTTGCAGATAACCGCGTGGGTGCAGGAATCGGAGCCGACTAAGGGGTCGGGGAACGTAGCTTTTCCCCGTTCCCGGCGTCAACTCTTTTTCCGGGCCCGGACCGTCTTCCGCGCCGTCCGTCGAAGCGGGTCTTTGCTCGAATTCACGAGCAACGCAATCCATTTTCCGCGGCGGCGGATTTCGGAGGCGGTGAAACGGTGCCGGCGCAAGGCGCGGACCACCGCCGGTTCCTGACTCCGCAAGACTCCCGACAGGATCAAATGGCCGCCGGGCGCGAGATGGCGCGCGCAGAGCGGCAGCGCTTCGATTAAAAGTTCGCTGAAAAGATTCGCGCTGATGATTTCAAACCTTCCGGCGAGCTTCTGCTTCAGGATATCACCGATCGCGAACTTGACGTTGCCGACGCCGTTGGCGCGCGCGTTCCGCTTCGCGGTCGCGCAGGCGAGGGGATCGTGGTCGATCGCGAGCACACGCCCGGCTCCGAAACAGCTGCCGGCGAGGGCGAGGATGCCGCTGCCCGTGCCCGCGTCGAGCATCTTCCAACCCGGCGCCAGACCGCGTGTAATCCGTTCGAGTAAGCGCAGACACATGGCCGTCGTGGCGTGATGACCGGTCCCAAAGGCGGCTTCCGCCGGAATAATCAGAGCGCGGGTGGGGGTCTTTTGCTGGGCCGGCGCGCTCAGGATGGTGAGACGCGAACCGATGCGCAACGGTTTGCCCGCGGTCTTCCTGGTCCAATGCTCCAGCCATCCGCGCTTCAATGGTTCCGCGTTGCCGCCGAACTCGTCGATGAGTTCCTTCACGCGGTTCCTGGTGCGGCAGGAAATCTCCAGTAAGACGCGCTCGCTTCCCGGGCGCTCAATGAGTGCGAGCGCCGAACCGAACCGCCGCGTGAATTCTTCCTTTCGGGTCTGGAGCCACTGCGCACCCACCCGCTTTCGCCAGATATACATCAAGATCGTTCCAGTATAACCTATCGAAGAAGGGAGAGCCTCAAGGAAGGGCGGTTTGAAACCGCCCATTTGGAAATTCGGCGGTTGGAAAACCGCCGCTCCTTGTTTCGAATTACGCCCTATGGATTTCATTCATCGTTTTATCCCCGCGCCGGAAGGAGCGCCCCCGCGCACTCTCTTGCTGCTCCACGGGACCGGCGGGAACGAGGAGGACCTGCTTCCGCTGGGGCGTCAACTCGATGCCACGGCCGCGTTGCTCAGTCTCCGCGGCAACGTTCTCGAGAACGGCATGCCCCGATTTTTTCGCCGCCTGGCTGAAGGCGTCTTCGATGAAGAAGATGTCGTCCGGCGGGCGCATGAACTGGCCGAATTCGTTGGCGCCGCGGCCGCGCGCTACGAATTCGATCTGAACCATCTGACGGCGGTCGGTTATTCCAACGGCGCCAACATTGCGGCGGCAGTTCTGCTTCTCAGGCCAGAAGTGCTTTCCGCCGCCATTTTATTTCGCGCGATGGTTCCGCTCGTGCCGCCGGGCTTGCCGAACCTGGCCCATCGGAGCGTTCTCCTCTCGTCCGGCGAACAGGATCCAATCGTGCCGAAGGAAAATGCCGAGCGACTCGCTGCGATGCTCCGGGAGGCCGGTGCCCGGGTGACGTTGCGCTTCGAACCCGCCGGACACGGTCTTGGCCTGGGCGACATTAAGGCCGCGAAAGAGTGGCTGACGGCTCTGTAGTCAGGGCGCCGTCCGAAGAGTAGGCTCGACTTCCGTCGCCAACTTGGAAAGTATCGTTAGGTGCAATGGAGGCGACTTGTGACGCGGCGGCGGCAGCAGTTCCTCTGCGTGCTCGCGGGTTGCGTCTGTGGGTTCTCGGCGCCGAACGGTGCCAGGGCAGGAGATTACTTCGTAGCCCCAGGCGGCGCCAACGGGTCTTTCCCGACGGTGCAAAGCGCGGTGGATGCCGTCGTCGGGCAAACGGAAACTGACCGCGCGAACATCTTCATCGCGCCGGGCAGATATGTCGAACTGATGACGATCGACAAACCGTTCGTGACGTTTATTGGCCAGGGAGCGGTGCCGACGGATGTCGTTATCTCGTTTAACCGCACCCAAACTTCGAATTCCCGCGGCGAGACCGTCTCGATCGGCACCAGCGCGACCGCATTCATGGCGCGCAACCTGACCTTCGAAAACTCCACGCCCGACCGCAACATAGTCCAGGCTCAAGCGGTCGCATCCTTCGCCGATCGCGCGATTTTCGATAAGGTGCGGTTCCTCGGCTACCAGGACACGTTGCTTGTAGATGGGAGAGCGCGGCAGTATCTCCGCGGCAGCTTCATCACCGGCGACTCGGATTTTATTTACGGGGATGCGACGGCGGTATTCGACCGATGCACAATCGAGAGCACGGACCTCGGCTGGATTACGGCGGCCGATACAGCGCGAATAACCGCGAACGGGCTGATCTTTCTGGATTGCACCCTGGTGAAGGGCACGGACCGCAGTCCCTTGGACGACGGAACGACGGCTCCGAATAATTCCGTGTTTCTAGGCCGCCCGTGGTTTTTTCCGCCGTCGAACCAAAACCCGAGCGTTATTTTCATTCGCACGCGCATGGGGACACACATCGCAACTGCCGGCTGGGATCCGGCGCCTTACTTTCTCGATCCTTCGCTCGACCGCGATCCGCGCACCCGCATCTCGGAATGGGGCAGTATGAATTCCGCCGGTCAGCTGCTCGCGGACTCAAATCAGGACGGCACGCCGAACGGCCGAGTGTCGTGGGTCGATCAGTTGACCGAGGCGCAGGCATCCAATTACACCGTGCAAAATATCTTCGGACCGGTGGAATTCTGGAACGCGACCACGCAGCCCGAAACATCCGGCGTTCCGTACGTGAGCCAGGGTGACCCGTGGAATCCGAACGTCCAATTGCTCTCGCTGCCGTTCAGACCCGGCGTGCACCCTCAGCTCTTCAACATCTCGACGCGGCTGGGCGTTGGCGCCGGTGACAGCGTTGCCATCGGCGGCTTCATCATCACCGGCGCGGCTCCGAAGAAAGTATTTCTCCGGGCGATTGGACCCTCTCTGCCGTTGGACGATGTGCTCGCAGATCCAATCCTCGAACTCCGCGACGCTGCCGGCGGTTTGATAACGGCGAATGACAACTGGAGAGACAATGCGGCATCTGCCTCACAGCTGACAGCGAGTGGATTGGCGCCGGGGGACGACGCTGAATCGGCGCTCATCATTACCCTTCAGCCGGGGCAATACACAACGATCGTCCGCGGGAATGACGGGACGATGGGCACCGCCCTGGTGGAGGTCTATGATGGCGATCTCGCCGCGGACTCGCAATTGGCCAACATCAGCACCCGCGGTTTCTTGAGCACCGACGAAAACGTCATGATCGGCGGCTTCATTATCGGTGGAAATAGCGTTGCCAACGGACGCGTCGTAGTCCGCGCGATCGGGCCTTCGCTCTCTGCTTTTGGGATAACGGATGCGTTGCCGGACCCTCTCCTGGAGCTCAAGGACGCGAACGGTTCCACGCTAATGAGTAACGATGACTGGCAGGAGTCGCAGGAGGCGGAAATCAATGAAACCGGTCTGGCGCCGGCCGATTTTCGCGAATCAGCTCTCGTGATTTCACTGCCCGACGGCAATTACACGGCGATTCTATCGGGCAAGAGCAACGCGGGAGTCGCTGTCGTTGAAATCTACGGTGTCCTCTAGCTGACGGTCGGCAGAATGAAAAAATGGGCGCGCCTAGAAAGCCCAGGTGCCGTGAGCAAATTTCATCGCGAAGAGAGCGAGCAGAAGCAGACAGAGCGCGGTTAGGATGCGGCCAGCCAGCGGGCGCTTGGCGGCGAGACGCGCGAACAGGATGAAGATGGGGAAAAGCGTGAGGCAATAACGCGGCACACTGACGACATAGGTGGTGCTGTTAATGAAGAGCCAGTTCATGGTCATCCAAATCGCGTAGGTCGGGCGCAATTTGATCCAGCACCAGACGGTGCAGAGAAACGAAAAGACGATGAAGATAAATTCGTGCAGCCCTTCCGTGAGATTAAAGCCCGGAATGCGGAGCCAGACATCACGGATCCCGACCCACGGCGGCATCATCTTTTTGTACCAGTGCTCCTCCATTATCGGCGAGAACGCGAAAGGATCGCCGGTGACGGAATAGTTGAGCAATAGATAACCGGCAAAGCCGAGCCCGACGGCTCCGATCCAGAGCCAGCGCCAGTTGATCCGGCGCGTCACCCGGTATTGCAACCAGGCTTCCACGAGTAACGTGGGCCCAAGCAGAAGCCCGTTCACGCGGGTAAAGCAGGCGAGCGCCCCGAGAATTCCCGCCAGCGCCCAGAATTGCCCTCGTGCTGCCATCAAGCTCCCGAGCACGAGAGCGAGAAACAAGCTTTCCGTGTAGCCGATGTGCAGGAAGTAGGCGGTCGGGAAAATGAACAGGAACCAGACCGCCAGCCGGGCCACTTTCGCCGTTTGGTCCATCTCCGCCAGACGGCGCAAGAGAAGGCCGGCGCAGACGGAAGCCACGCCTGAGACCAGGAGTGCTCCGCCGAAGTAACTCCGGCAGAAAAAGGCGGCTGCGCGCACCAGCCAGGGATAAAAAGGATAAAAGACGATGGAAAAACGCCCATCGCCCGTGGCCGTGTAGCCATTCTCCGCCAGCGACAGGTAATGACTTGCGTCCCACCGATTCCAGAGCGTCGCCCAATTTTCGTATTGATCGAAAAGGGTCCCGATACCCAACGCCGCCAGGCCCAGGACGAGACCCTTGAGAACAAGAATCAGAAGTGCGGTCTCAGTATCGTCGGCCGTCCAGCGCGGACGCCCGCGACGCGGAGCAGCTGGAGTCGTCGCGTCCGTCTTTTCCACTCTGCTCGAATACGGGAGAGTGACCCCGGCGTCCAGTTCTTCGCACGTCATTGTCGCGCTGGATTTGCTCCCGCCGCGGCGCTTCGATGAGAGTGGCGGCTTGTTCAATGTTCAATCTCCCGGCCGGCTCCCCCACCAAGTGCTCCGCGGAGCGGACCGTCCGATCACCGATGGTGATCAAGTCCGGTCCCTCCGCGGTGCGACTCGATGCGTGGAGGCTACCTCTTAATTACTGGGTAGCGTAAACCTCAATCAATCCGATCCCAGTTCCGCCGCCTTGCCCGGCGACTACTGCCGTATACAGCCCGGGTGGCAACGTCGCCACGAGGGCGGCCTCTCCCGCGTTCGGAGGCGCGAGGTTGAGAGCCTGCAGTTGAGCGGCCTGGCTCGGATCATCCTGCCAGTTGTCGTTGAACCCTACGCTTTGTCCGTTGTTGTCGAACAGTTGGAGCGTGGGGTTGCTCAGAGGATTAGGAATGCCATTCCCCGCGAGCGAAGGCCCGAGCGCTCTCACTACTACCTTCGCAGGATTGCTGCTGCTGCCGCCCAGGGCGAAGCCGCCGATCATCACGTTGTCCGCGATCTGGACTGAGCCGCGGGTGCTGATGTTGGCCAGTCTGGCGCCGGCTGCCGTGTTGAGGTCATAGACTTCAACCAATCCGACGCCATTGCCACCGGTCGCGTCGGCGAGCGTGGCCGTGTAAGGCCCCGGTGCCAGCGTGGCGACCATGGCTGACTCGCGAGAGTCCTGCGGCGGGATGCCCGTCGCTGCGATCTCGGCTTGCTGGGTGTCCTGCCAGTTGTCATTCACCCCGATCTGCGAGCCGGTCGGACCGAAAAGGCGCAGGATCGGATCGGTCACAGCTCCGGGGACGCCAGCGCCCGCCAGGGATGGGCCGATGCCGCGGATGATGATTCGCTTGGAATCGGTGCCTGTGATGATGAATCCGCCAATCATGACGCCGTCGCCGGCTTCGACCCGAAGACGGGTGGAAATATTAACCGGCTGAGTGGCAGGGCTAGGCGAAGGGCTCGGGCTGGCCGACGGGCTTGGGCTCGGCGATGGGCTCGTGCCTGGTGACGGACTCGGGCTCGGCGATGGGCTTGTGCCTGGTGACGGACTTGGGCTCGGCGATGGGCTTGGGCTTGGCGACGGGCTTGGGCTCGGCGATGGGCTCGGGCTCGGCGATGGGCTCGGGCTTGGCGATGGGCTTGGGCTCGGCGACGGGCTTGGGCTTGGTGACGGGCTTGGGCTCGGCGATGGGCTCGTGCCCGGTGATGGGCTTGGGCTCGGGCTCGGCGATGGGAGGCCGCCTGTCACTGTGATCGTCGCATGGGCGCTGCCGCGCGAGTCTTCGATCTGAAAGGTGCCGTTAAAGCAGAACGTATATGAGAACGACTGGCCCGGCTGGAGATCACCGCTGTCGAGGAAGTTGTGAGCGACGTCGCGCACGCGTGCCCGATTGCTGCCGGTGTTGGTCCAGGTCACCTGCGTGCTCCCACTGATGCTGAGCGAGCTCGGGTTGAAGGAACCGCCGCCGCCAGCGATCGCCATGTTGGCTGTGGCCGTAGGGACACAAGCTGGAGTCGGACTCGGCGAGGCGCTCGGGCTCGGTGAAGCGCTCGGGCTGGGCGAAGCGCTCGGGCTTGGGCTTGGCGATGTGCCCGGGCTTGGGCTGGGCGAGGCACTCGGGCTCGGTGAAGGACTTGGACTGGGGCTTTGCGCCAGCGTCACGTTCGCGCCGACGCAGAGAAAAATTACGCCGATGGCGATGACCGCCCATTGTCCCCAAAGTGATTGTTTTGGTCGCCGCGTCTCGGGAGTGCGACTCGATTGGATGGTGTGATCGTGATTCAAGTTTGTTGTCATAATTTTGTTCCGGTTCGTTGTTTGCTGGTCCTCAAATAGGACGCGGCGCAAGGAGGGTCTAGGGATGAAAGGTAACGCGGTTGTCACCTTTGGATTTCGCCGACGGCGGGTCGTTCGCGCCGGCCTCGAGGGAAGTGGCACGGTGCGCGAGCCAGTCGCCTCCACCGGCAAGAGAGAGCCGAAGCGGCTTTGTGTGGCGGGACGTTTTGTTTTCATGCCTCAACGTGAGCGATCGGGAGGCGCGTCGCTCACCGCTGCTTGCGAATGAGGGACCGTTTCTTGCCACTTGCGGCGAGACCGGCAGATGTGGAAACGAATTCGCTGCGGGGTTCGCCTCCGTCGAGGCTACGGCGGACGCTCCACCCTTCGCTTCAAGCGAAGGCTTATAAGAAATGCCGTTTTACGAAGGCCCTGCCCGAGCCGGATTTCAAATATTTCTCGAAGGCCGTCGCGCTTTCTTTTTCTTGGAAAGCAATATAGGCGGTGAGGTCCCACGGAATGAACCTGGCGGTGTGCGGCGAGTCGCCGCGGTTGTGGTCGAGGAGGCGTTTCTTGAGATCGGTCGTGTATCCGATGTACTGCTCTTTCGGATTAGATTGGGATCTGAGGAGATAGACGTAGTGCATTTCATTTGGCTGGCTTGCCAGCCATAGCTTGGGTCGTTGCGGGGTCCGCCTTCGCCAAGGCTACGGCGGACGCTCCAGTCTTCGCTTGGCGCTGCGCTTCAAGCGAAGGCTGGAGCGGGTGACGAGGCTCGAACTCGCGACGTCCTCCTTGGCAAGGAGGTGCTCTACCACTGAGCTACACCCGCAATTTTACCTTCCAGGCCGTCGCCGCAAAGCGAAGGCTGGAGGGGGATGATATAAACTCCAGCCCCCTCCGGGACGCAACCTTTTAATTGCCGGCGCCACCAGCAAATTCGCAAAATATTGAATCCAAAAGGCTGGCCGGCCGCATCTCACTGCAAAAGGATAACTATGAAAACAATGTTTCTTACCTGCCTCTGTTCGATCGCGCTTGCCTTGAGTGTGTGCGCCCAGGACCCCACGGCGCCGCCCACCTCCGCCTCGGCTCAGGCCAGTGCGACCGCGAGCGCGGCCCCCTCCGCCACTCCCAACCGCGACGATTCGATTGAGGCCGAGGTCGCCCGAAAGCTAAAGCGCAAGTTCGGGATCGACATCGATGTGAGCAATGGAACCACGCACGTCAGTCGCCACCACAATAGCGACAACGACAGCGACGATGACGATCTCGGCGGAATAATCGCGATCCCCATTATCGCCATCATCTTCTCAACGCTCTTCGGCGCCCCCGTTTTGGTCGTCGCCGCGATCATGTTCTTCAGTTACCTGAAATCGCGTTCCTTGCATCGCACCGTTCGCTCCATGGTCGAAAAGGGCCAGGAAGTGCCGGCGGCTCTCTTCGCGCCACCGCCGATCGTGCGGCAGCGCTCCGACCTGCGGCGCGGCGTTGTGCTGGTCATGGTCGGATTTGGCCTGATGATCTTTTTCGGAGCGATGAATGACTGGGATGGTGGCGCCTGGAGCCTGGGCGTGATCCCCTTCGTCATCGGCCTGGGTTATTTGCTCGTCTGGAAACTCGAAGGCCGTAGAGACAAAGTCCCGCCGTTGCCCTAGCATGCGGGCGTGGCGCTAACCGATGCAGACCTCGTCGCCCGCGTTCTTCTCGATGATGATCACCACGCCTTTGCGGAGTTGGTGCGAAATCATCAGTCAAGCGTGCGAGGTCTGCTGCGCCAGCTCGTCCGCAGCGATGTTTCACTCGCGGACGATCTGGCGCAGGAGACGTTTCTGCGCGCTTACAAAAACCTCCGCAGTTTTCGCGGGGAAGCGCGTTTTTCCACCTGGCTCTATCGCATCGCCTACAATTGTTTCCGCGAGGAAGCCCGGAAAAGAAAAGAGCTTGTTGGCATTGATGAAGCTCAACTGGAAAGCGAGCATGACCCGCAGACAACCGATCCCGCTTTGCGCCACGATCTCGCGCTCGCCCTCCAGTTGCTGCCCTTACACGAGCGCACCGCGGTTTTGCTTTGCTGCCAGAATGGATTATCGCATGATGAGGCAGCGCGCGTTCTCGAGATCCCGCTTGGCACCGTGAAAACAAATGTGTTAAGAGGTCGGGAGAAATTGAAACGCTCGCTGGCCGCGTGGGGACCTAACTAAGACATGGACGAAAATCTCCAGGAAGACTGGCTCGATGCGAAACTGCGCGACGAGGCCGCTTACATCGACGATGCCGGTTTCACCGCCCACGTCGTGCGGAAATTGCCGGCCCGTCGAGTGCGTCACTCGCTCCGCGCGGTGATTCTGGTCGGTTTGACCCTGGTGGCCTCGACGATCGCCTATCTGCTCTCGGGCGGGGGATGGTTCATCGCCGAAGGCGTCAGTCGTTTTGCCCTCTTGCCGCTTCCTGTGATCTGGCTCACCGCGGTGGGTGCGACCATTCTGGTGATGGTGGGCGGCGTCGCCGCTGTGCTTTCCAGGACGGGCGCGCGTTCAAGATAACGCGGGCGGAACAGCCTCGCGCGCTTGCGCCACATCACGCGCAATCTGCGCCGCCAGCGCTTCCACGTTCTCAAACTTTTGTTCGGGCCGGAGATAGCGCAAAAATCGAACTTCGACTTCCTCGCCATAGATGTCCTTATCCAGGCCGAACAAATGCAGCTCGAGCAAACGCTCCGGGTTTTCTGCGCTCACGGTTGGGCGGTAGCCCAGGTTCGCCACCCCTCGATACAACGCATCCGCGAGCCGCGCCTCAATCACGTAAACCCCGTTAGGCGGAAATTGTTCGCTGTGCGCGCTGAGATTGGCCGTCGGGAAGCCCAGCTTGCGGCCGAGCTGTTCGCCGGCTTTTACGGTGCCGAGAATCGTATACTCGCGCCCCAGCATCTGAGTTGCCTTCGTCAGGTTTCCCTCCGCGACCGCGCGCCGAATCGCCGTGCTGCTCACGACCTCGCCGTTCACCGTCACCGCCTGGACACCGACCACCTTGAAATGGTGCGTCGTGCCGAGCTGTTTCAGCAACGCAAGATTGCCCGCGCGCCCCTTGCCGAAGGACCACTCGTGCCCAACACAGATTTCGCGGAGCGGCTTTGCGTGCGTGACCAGTTGGCGGACAAAGTCTTCTGGCGCGGTCGCGGCGAAGGCCCGATCGAAATGCAGGACGAGAAGGTGCGCGACGCCCAGGTCGCGGATGAGCGCGATCTTGTGCTGGGTTGCGGTCAGCAGATGCGGTGCGTCTTGCGGACGCAACACTTTCGTCGGATGGGGGTCGAATGTAACGACGACGGGCGTGCCGTTCTCGTCCCGGGCGTGGCCCGCCGACGTGGAAATAACGGCCTGGTGACCGAGATGGACACCGTCGAAGACGCCGATGGCGAGGAAGAGCGGCCCACGAAGAGCGGAAAGATCGCTGATCGAACGAAGGACGTTCATGCGAATCGCAGCGAAAATGACGAATGACGAATGACGATTGACGAAGAAAATCCAAATGACGAATGATCAAATCCCAACCTCGCTGTCACTCGACATTCGAGCGTCGTCATTCCTTCGACATTCGTCATTCGTGCTTGGTCATTTCCTCACGCGCCGCGCATCCGCGACACCTCCGGCAACGTCAAAATTCGCCCGAGGATGTCCACCGGGTCCGACGTTTTCAACTCATCGACTGTGATCGCTCCGTCGACGCTGAATCGTCCCGATTTCACCCGTCGCAAATCCTTGAGGTGTGCTCCACAGCCCAGCGTCTCGCCAATGTCGTGCGCGTAGGTGCGAACGTAAAAGCCTTTGCTGCAAACCACGCTGAAATCGATCTCGGGCGGCTCGATTCGCCCGATCGAATAACGATAAACGTGCACCAGGCGCGGCTCGCGCTCGACGGTTTTTCCCTGGCGCGCCAGCTTGTAGAGCGGAACCCCGCCCTGCTTGATCGCGGAAACCATTGGCGGCATCTGGTAAAAATCGCCGGAATATTTCTCAAACGCGGCGCGGACGGTGGCCTCATCCAGCGGCGGCACCGGGCGCTCTTCCAACGTTACGCCGGCGCGGTCCTGGGTGTCGGTCGCGATTCCCAGGACCATTGTCCCCGCGTACTCCTTATCTTCGCTCATGAGGAGATCCTGAATTTTCGTCCCGCGTCCGAGCGTCAGTAAAAGGAGGCCAGTCGCAATCGGATCCAGCGTGCCGCAATGGCCAACCTTTTTCATTTGCAGCCGTCGCCGGACGATGGCGACGACGTCATGCGACGTCATCCCGGTCGCCTTGTCCACGAGCAGGACGCCGTCAGGAGTTGCAGTCAATGACATCGCAAATTGCTTTCAGGATTTTCTCTTCCACTTCCGTGAGCGTTCCACGGACCCGCGCGCCGGCCGCGAGTTTGTGCCCGCCACCGCCGAACTTCTGGCAAATGGCCGAGACGTCCACGCGCTCATTTTTTGAGCGCATGCTCACGCGCACTTTCTCTTCGGCCAGTTCTTCAAAAAAAATCGCGACGATGACCCCCTGGATCGCGCGTAAGTGATCGATCAGGCCTTCATTGTCTTCGGGCTTCACGCCCAGTTCGGCGGCGACCTTCAGGCTTAGGCTGAAGCACGCGATCTGGCCGTTCGCCTCGAAGCGCATCGTGCCCAGAAGTTCCCGGAGCAGTTCCGTGCGGCGGCGCGGGTAGCTCTCGTAAAGGAGCTGGCTGACGCGGCCGACATCGACGCCGTGTCGCAACAGTTCAGCGCCGATCTCAAAAGTTCGCGCCGTCGTGTTCGGATATTGGAAAGAGCCCGTGTCGGTCGAAATCGCAACGAAGAGATTCTCGGCGATCGCCGCATCCATCGGCAGGCCCTGGCTCTGAATTAATTCGAAAAGAATCTGCCCGGTCGCGGGCGCGGTCGAGTCGATGTACACCAGATCGCCGTATCCGGGATTGCTCGGGTGGTGGTCGATATTGATCCAGATCTTGGCGCTGCGAACGAGTTCCGTTGCTGTCCCGAGACGAGTCTGGGTAGCGGTATCGAGGGCGATGGCGACATCGAAATCCTGCGGTTCACCCAGGGGCGTTTGGAGGAATTCACCACCCGGCAGGAAATTGTATTTCTCGAGCAATCCGTCCTCGTTTCGGACCATCACGGTTTTGCCAAGTTTGGACAGGGAAAGGGCAAGCCCGAGCTGACTGCCGAGCGCGTCGCCGTCGGGCCGCACGTGGCTCAGGATGGCAAACCGCTGGTGCGCGCGAAGGACGGCGCCGATTTCCGGGAGACTGCTCTGCGTCATTTGGTTTCCTTATCCGGCGTTTCAATTTGCTGCAGGATTTCAAAAACCCGCGCGCCGCGCTCGATCGAATCATCGAGGTGAAAGATAAGGTGCGGCGTGTATTTCAAGACCACGCTTTTGGCGAGCGCGGTCTGGAGCACGACACGATTTTCCTCCAGCTTGGCCATCGCTTCCGTCTGTCCATCCTTCGGACCGAGGACGCTCACGTAGGCATGCGCGTGCTTGAGGTCAGGCGTAACATCCACCTGGTTCAACGTCACGAGCACTCCTTCGAAGTTCAGCTCGCGGGTGATAATCGTGCTCAGCTCGCGTTTCAGAAGTTCGTTTACGCGGAGTAATCGATGTTTCATGGAGTTGTAGCCGCCTCGCTCTGTCGAGGCGTATCGGAAGCGGCGGCGACACAGCGCCGCGGCTACAGCTAGAGCTTCTGCGGCATGGCCTCGAGCTGGTAGCACTCGATGATGTCGCCCACCTGATATTCGTTGAAATCGCCCAGCTTGATGCCGCATTCGAGACCGACGCGGACCTCTTTCACGTCGTCCTGGAAACGGCGGAGTGTGGAGAGCCCGCCATCGTAAACCGGCTGGCGCCGCCGCAAAACACGGGCGCGCGCCGTGCGGGCAATGCGGCCATCGGTGACGAGGCAACCGGCGACAATGCCTCGGCTCAATTTGAAAATCTGTTTCACTTCCGCGTGACCAATGACGGTTTCGCGATGTTCCGGATCGAGCAGACCCGCCATCGCTTCCTTCATCTGGTCGATCAACTCATAAATAATGCTGTAGAGTTTTACCTGGACCGTTTCGCGTTTCGCGACGTTCACGGCCATGCTCTCGACCTTGACGTTGAAGCCCACGACGACCGCGTTCGACGCGCTCGCCAGCAGGATGTCGGATTCGGAAATCGGTCCCACGCCGGCGTGAACAATCTCGAGATCGATCTTTTTGCTCTGGATTTGACCGAGCGCGCCCACCAGCGCTTCGAGCGAACCTTGGGCGTCGCATTTCAGCACGATGCGCAGATGTTTCATGCCATCGGCGGCTTCCAGTAAACTCTCGAGGGTGGCGCGCTGCGGCACGCTCAACTTGTCTGCTCGCCGCTCGAGCAAACGTTCTTCGCTCAAAGTCTTCGCGGAGCGCTCGGATTCCATCACGAGAAATTCATCGCCCGCCTGCGGAAGCCCACTGAAGCCCAATACCTTTACGGGCGTGGATGGGCCCGCTTCCTTGATCGGTTTGCCCCGATCGTCCATCAACGATTTGATCTTGCCGCCATAGTCGCCGCAGATGAACGGATCGCCTGTCTTGAGCGTACCCATCTGCACGATGACGGTGGCTGTCGGCCCGCGACCGGGTTCGACTTGCGCTTCGATGACGGTGCCGCGCGGCGTCGCAGTCGGCGACGCTTTCAATTCCATCACTTCGGCCTGGAGCGCCATCATCTCGAGAAGATGATCGATCCCGGTGCCCTTGGTGGCGGAGACTTCGCACACGATCGTGTCGCCGCCCCAATCTTCCGGAGAAAGTTCTTTTTCCTGGAGCTGTTTCTTGACGCGATCGACGTTGGCCGAGGGCAAATCGACTTTGTTGATCGCGACCATGATTTTCACATGGGGCGCCGCTTTCGCATGGCTGATGGCCTCCAGCGTTTGCGGCATCAATCCGTCATCCGCCGCGACCACGAGAACAACGATGTCGGTCACGTGCGCGCCACGGGCACGCATCGCCGTGAAAGCCGCGTGGCCAGGTGTGTCGAGAAACGTGATGCGCGTGCCCTTGTAATCCACGGTGTAGGCGCCGATGTGCTGCGTGATCCCGCCCGCTTCACCGGCCGCGACCCGCGTTTTCCGGATCGCATCCATGAGCGACGTCTTGCCGTGATCGACGTGGCCCATAAACGTGATGATCGGGCCGCGCGTCTTGAGTTCTTCCTTCTTCTCGATGACCGGCGGAGGCGGCGCGACGACGACTTGTTCGACTTTATGAACACCGCCGCCTTTCTCGCGGCGTTCCATTTCGAAAACGAAGCCGTGTTTCGCGCAAATCTGCGTCGCGATATCGGGTTCGACCGTCAAATTCGGATTAGCGAAAATATTGAAATCATCCATCAGCTCTTTGATGAGCTGGAAATTCTTCAAACCGAGTTGGAGCGCCAGGTCCTTGACGACGATCGGCGGCTTGATGTGAATAATTTTTTGCTGTTCCGCTTCGGTTTCCGCTGAGGCCGGCGCCGCGTCGGGCACCGTTTCTTCGGCCACGGGTGGAACAGGCGGAGCCGCTGGTGGTGGTGCGACCGGAGTGACGATTGGCCCGACCGGGGGTTCGGCACGAATGCGGGAAATAGGCGGGAGAAACGGTTTCTTAGTGGCGGCGTCGCCCTCCACGCGTTTTGGCCGGGGCTTCTTTTCGTCAATCAACGAAAGGGTTTCCATCGGCGGCTTTTTGGGTTTGGGAGCTTCGGGCTCTTTTGCCGGGGCTGCCGGCTGCGTCCGCGCCTTGATGGGAATCAGGCCGGAAACCGTGCGCCCCGTCTTGACCGGAGCCTCGGCCTTGGCGCTCTTCGTTTCCTTGCGCTTCGGTTCAGGCGCGGCCTTGGCCGGCTCGGCGGCCTTGACCGGCTTGCGAGCGGTCGCGGTCGTCTTGCGCGCTGCGGTCTTGGTCGTCGTTTTCGTTGGCATCTGAGTTCCTGAAAAAAATCCTCATGGCTGGCCGATCAGCGGCAAACCAGTTTACTGCGCGGCCGGCGTCTCCTGATGAATGGCCTCATGGATTTCTTGCGCCTTCGCTTCGTCCACGGAAAGAATCTCGACCAAATCCTCGACCGCGGCGTCGCGCAATCCCTCAAGGTTTGTGAAGCCGGACTTAACCAGCATGAGAGCCTGCTCGTCCGTAATCGGCAGGGCGCCGCCCAGCGCCTGGGCCGCCTGCGCAACTTTCTGTTCGACCGCGTGGGTGGCCGACGTGTCGCGATCGATGTTGATTTCCCAGCCCGTCAGCCGCGAGGTCAACCGCGCGTTTTGGCCCTTCTTCCCGATGGCGAGCGAAAGTTGATCTTCGTCGACCGAAATCTGGACGCTTTTTTTCTCGGTATCGAAAATGAGGTTCTTGACCTTGGCGGGCTTGAGCGCCTCGAGGACAAATTCCTTCGGGTCGGAACTCCAGCGGATAATGTCGACCTTCTCGTTGTTGAGCTCGCGCACGATGTTTTTCACCCGTGATCCGCGCATGCCGACACAAGCGCCGACGGGATCGACTTTCTCGTTCGCGCTCGTCACCGCAATTTTCGTCCGGTACCCGGCTTCGCGTGCGATGCCGCGGATCTCGACGGTGCCGTCGTTGATTTCGCTTACTTCCAGTTCGAAAAGCCGGCGGACGAAATTTGGGTGGCTGCGCGAGACGATGATCTCCGGGCCGCGAATTCCGTTCTCCACCGCGACGACATAAGCGCGGAGCCGGTCGCCGACGTTGTAATCCTCGACCACGACGCGTTCGCGCTGCGGCATGATCGCTTCGAATTTTCCGAGATCGAGAATCACGTCGGAGCGATCGAAACGGCGGACGGTGCCGCTGACGATTTCGCCCGCGCGATCCTTGAACTCCTCGTAAATCATTTCCTTCTCGACCTGGCGAATGCGCTGCATCATGGCCTGCTTGGCCGTCTGGGCGGCGATGCGCCCGAAATTCTTCGGCGTCACTTCCACTTCCACTTCGCCGCCGACGGCCGCGTTCGCGTCGAGCTTGCGCGCCTTGGCCAGGGAAATTTCGTCGGCCGGGTTGGAGACGTCCTCGACCACGAGCAATTTCGCGAGCGCGCGGATCTCACCCGTTTTCGGATTAATGTCGATGCGCAGATCGCGCGAGGCGCTCACGCTTTTTTTGGACGCGGAAAGGAGGGCATTGGAGACGGCCTCGAGCAGGATCTCGCGTTTGATCCCGCGCTCCCGTTCCAGGTAATCCAGCATCGCAATAAACTCGGCGTTCATAAAAAACATGCAGCCCGCAGACTAAAAAGAGTGGGACACCAGCTCCCACTCCAATCAGCGCGGACTAGGCGCTCACTTTAATTTTCCAAGGGCCTTTCGTCAAGTCGCTAATGACGCGGAGTGAGTCGAGCGGGCTTGCCCCCCGTAGCCTTGCGAAGGAGGGTGAACGTTAACATGTCGCGCGTCGCTACCTTCTCAATCGTCGTGCTTTGCTGGGCCGCGATTTATCTCCCCGGGCTCGGCTCGCTGGAGATCAAGGGCGAAGAAGGACGCCGCATCCTCCCGGCAGTCACGATGATCGAAACGGGCAACTGGCTGGTGCCGCAGGTCGGAAGCGAGCCCTATTTTCGCAAGCCGCCGCTGGTCAACTGGCTGGTGGCGCTTTCTTTTCAGATCACGGGCCAGCGCAATGAGTGGACGGCGCGTTTGCCATCGGCGCTTTCCGTCCTCGCCGTGGCGCTGGCCTTCATCGTCGTGGCCCGCGCGAGTCTGGGCGCGAACGGGTCGCTCATCGGCGCCCTCATTTGGATGGTGAACTTCGGCATGATCGAGAAAGGGCGGCTCATTGAAATCGAGGCGCTCTACGTTTCCCTTTTTGGCCTTGGCCTTGTCTGCTGGCTCAGCTGGTGGTGGCAGCGGCGGTCCGCCTGGCTCATCTGGATCGTGCCCTCGGTTTTTTTGGGGCTCGGCGTGCTCGCGAAGGGTCCGGTTCATCTGCTCTTCTTTTATGCGGTCGTCGTCGCCGTGCTTCATCGGGCAGGGGAGCTGCGGAAACTTCGGCATCCGGCGCATCTCGCCGGGATTCTGATTGTGTTCGGAATCTTCGCGGCCTGGGCGATCCCGTATTGGCAGGCGATGCCGGAGGGGAATCTCACGCGAACGTGGTCCATTCAACTCACCGGCCGTTTTACCGGCGACGACTTCAAGCTCGGCAACTGGCTGCTCAATATTCCACGCGGCCTCGCTTACTTTCTGCCCTGGACCTTGTTGCTGCCATTCGTTCGCGGCGCTGTCTTGCCAACCTCGCGTGAGACGAACCTCCTCCGGGCGCTGACCTGGGGCGGCGCGGTTCCTTTTCTGGTCGTGAATTTGCTGCCAGGGGCGCTCCCTCGTTATTCGATGCCAGCCCTGGTTCCGGCGACCTGGTTGATGGCGATGACGCTATCGGCAAATGAAATTCGATCCCCGGCCTGCTGGCGGGCGCTGCAAATTCCAACGGCCCCGCGAAGATTGCGGCTCGTCATCTCCATGGCGGCCGTGGCCGGAATTGCGCTCTGCGTTTACGCGGTCGCCGTCGTGCCGGCCCTGCAACGGCGGGCAAAAGTGAGGCCGATCGCGGCGCAGATTGATTCCCTGGTGCCAAAATCGGAGCCGCTTTACGCCGTCGATCCCGATTATCAGCCCTTCCTCTTCTATATAAGATCGCGCCTGATCTACGTGAGCCGCGTCGATGATCTGCCCCTCAGCGCGCGCTACATTCTGGTTCAACCAGAGAAAGAGCGGTCGGTCACGGAAAGCGAACGATGGGCGCCGCTCCACGCCCGGCCCCTCTTCACCGTGACCGATTACCGGAAGCGGAGCGTGATCTTGTTCGGCGTGAGCGACGCAAATCCATAGGTCCAAGCCAGCTCGGGATGACACACAGCTGTCATTTGACAATTCTGGCAAAGGGGCATTCGTTAGCACGCTAACCAATTTCCGGCATGCCACCAACGAACACGAATGAGTTCGGTCTTTTGCTCTTCGGCACCGCCCGTGCCTGGCGCACCAAGCTCGATCAACGTCTCCGCCCGCTCGGCCTCACCCAGGGCAAATGGCGCACGCTCATTCTCCTTTCGCAGGGCGGGAACAAGCTCACGCAAAAGGAAATCGCCGAGCGCATGGGCATTGAAGAGCCCACGCTCGCCGGTCTGCTCGACCGGCTTCAGGAGGATGGCTGGATCAAACGGCGGGAATCGCCCAACGACCGGCGCTGCAAGATCGTCCACCTCCAGCGGCGCTCCAAAGCCGTCCTCGACGAGATTTTCAACACCGCTCACACCCTGCGCCACGAACTCATAGAGGATGTCCCGCCGCAAGACCTCGACGCCTGCGTTCGCGTCCTCACCCAGATCCGGAAGAGAGCGGAGGAACCCGCCGCCTCAAGGAAGGCCGGCCGCGCCGCCAACGGCCGCCGCAGCGTAGCATCGACAAACTAATTGCCATGACCACCATGACCCGAGTCAACGTCGCGACGCGCGAAGCAGTCGGGCATCTCGAGCACCGCTTCGGCCGCAAGCGCGTTAAGATTATCGGCGGGATCATTGCTTTGGTCGTATTGCTCTTGTTAGTCCGGGCGTTTGTGGGCCGGCAAAAAACCACGCCCCCGCCCGCACCGCGGACGGTGGACGTCGCGAAGGTGATCCAGAAGGATGCTCCGCTTTACCTGGACGAGATTGGGACGTGCACTGCGTTTGAAACCGTCCAGGTGCAGGCGCAGGTTAGCGGACAGATCACATCGCGGAATTTTCAGGACGGCGCTGACGTGAAAAAAGGCGACGTCCTTTTCACGATCGATCCGAAGCCCTTCCAGGCGCTGCTCGATCAGGCCCAGGGACAGCTCGCGCAAGCGAAATCCCAGTTGGTGCTCGATCAAATCAATCTCCTGCGTCAGCAAAATCTTCGATCGAAAAATGTTAACTCGCCGCAGGATCTCGATCTGGCCCAGGGCACGGTAAACAACGACGAGGCCAAGGTGAAAAGTGCCGAAGGCGCTGTGGCCTCGGCGCAATGGAACGTCGATAATTGCAATGTTCGCTCACCCATCGACGGCCGGGCCGGGCTTCGTTTGGTGGACGTGGGGAACATGGTCAACAGCGGCAGCGGAGGCTCCGGCACGGTGCTCGTCACGATCCAGGGCATCGATCCGATTTACACCGATTTCACGATCGCGGAACCCGACCTTCCTTTGGTGAGAAAATATCTCGGCGGTCCAAACGTAAAAGTCCTGACTGATGCGGAAGACGATTCGATGCCATCGCGGGAAGGGAAGCTTTCCTTTGTCGATAACGCGCTCCAGGCCGGTTCCGGAACGGTCAAGGCGCGGGGAGTGACACCGAATCCGGATCGGGCGCTCTGGCCGTCACAGTTCGTGCATGTCCGTTTGGTTCTTGATGTCCTGAAGGACGCGAAGCTTGTCCCCAGCGGCGCGGTGCAGATCGGCCAAAACGGTCCCTACATTTTCGTGGTGAAACCGGATTCGACGCTGGAGCTCCGCCCGGTGAAGCCCGGGCAGCGCCAGGGCGATCTCACCGTCATCACGGAAGGAGTCAAGGCTGGCGAGACCGTGGTGGTTTCCGGTCAGTTACAACTCGCGCCGGGGACGAAGATTATTGCCCGCGAAATCGAGCAGGGTTCGAGTCTGCCGAGCACCAAAGCTTTCAATTAATTCCCATGGCCGATTCATCTCACGAGGGCGGTGAATCCCTCCACCCTGGGGGTGCAACCCTCGCGGGGAAACTGGCCCAGTTCTCTTCGGGCCTTTCCGAGCCGTTCATCCGCCGGCCGGTGATGACGACGCTACTGACGCTCTCGATCGTTGTCTTCGGCATTCTCACCTACAAGCAGCTCGCGGTGAACGATCTTCCGGCCGTCGATTATCCGGTGATTTCGGTCAACGTCTCCTATCCCGGTGCAAATCCCGAAACGATGGCGAACACGGTGGCGACGCCGCTGGAGAAACAGTTCACGCAAATTCCCGGCCTGACGCTCTCGACCAGCTCGAGCACGCAGGGCAGTACGAACATCACCCTCCAGTTTGAGCTCTCCAAAGGGATCGACGCGGCTGCGACCGACGTGCAATCCGCCATTCAGCGCGCCACCGGCCAGCTGCCCAGCGATCTGCCCAGTCCGCCCACCTTCATCAAGACCAATCCAAACGATCAGCCCGTCACCTATCTCGCGTTGACCAGCGACACGTTGACCGACGGCGCGCTCTACCGCTACGCGACCACCCAGGTCCAGCAGCGCATCAACATTCTCCCCGGCGTTTCGCAGGTAAACGTCTTCGGTGTTAAAGGCGCGATCCGGATCAAAGCGAACCCGGGAGCGCTCGCTTCGCGCAACCTCACGCTGGACGACGTCTCCACCGCGATTAAGGCCAGCACCTCTTATTCGGGCGCAGGCCAGTTTGATGGCAAGACGCAGTCCTATATTCTTCGTCCCAACGGGCAGATCGCGGATTCCGAAGGTTATCGCAATATTATCATCGCGCGGGCCAAGGATAATTCCCCGGTTTACTTGCGCGACGTGGCCGACGTGGTCGACGGCGTCCAGGACGAGCGGCTCTCCCGGCATTTTTTCGCGCGTGGATTCAATCCACCGGCTTCGACGATCGTGCTGGCGGTTTCGCGCCAGGCCGGAGCCAATGCGGTCGCCGTTGCGCAATCGGTCACCGATCTGTTGCCGCAGCTGCGCCTGGAACTTCCCGGTTCGATTAATCTGATCCCGACGTTCGATCGCTCGCAGACCATCGTGCATTCGGTCTCGGACGTGCAGACGACGCTCCTCATCGCGTTCGTGCTCGTGATCATGGTCATCTTTATGTTCCTCGGCCGCGCGGCCGACACGCTCATTCCGGTGGTGGCGCTGCCGCTCTCGCTTCTGATCACGTTTATCGCGATGTGGGCGCTGAACTATTCAGTCAACAACCTGACCCTGATGGCCATGACCCTGGCCATTGGTTTCCTGGTCGATGACGCGATCGTTTTTCTCGAGAACGTGGTCCGGCGGGCCGAGCACGGGGAGTCGATTTACAAAGCCACCCTGAATAGTGCGGGAGAAATCTCGTTCACGATTCTTTCCATGACGCTGTCTCTCGCGTCGGTCTTCATCCCCCTGGCGTTCATGCCGGGACTTCTGGGCCGCATCTTTCGCGAATTTTCCATCACCATCATCGTGGCCATTTTCGCTTCGGGCCTTGTTTCGCTCACCCTCACGCCTTTGATGTGCGCGCGTCTCCTGGCTGAGCGCGGGCCGGGCCATGCCAAGACCTGGACCGAGCGCACCATCGGCCGTCTTTTCGAACGGATCGTGCGCTCTTATGGCCGCAGTCTGGATTGGTTTCTGGATCACGGTTGGCTGGCCGTGCCGGTCGTGCTCGCCTGCGTCTTGGGCGTTTGGTATTTTTTCAGCGCGTTGCCCTTCACACTTCTCCCGACGGGGGATAGTGGCGTTATTCGCGGTTTCTTTATCGTTCAGGAAGGCGCTTCACCGCAACAGCAGCGTCAGCTCCAGGACAAGCTCGATCCCGTCCTCCAGGCCAACAACGCGGTCGACAAGTATTTCACCGTAGCGGGCCGGAGTGGACAAACGGCCGGCGTCTTCACTGTTCTGTTTTTGAAGGACGCCGGAGATCGGGCGGGCATTGAGCAGGTCGCGACCGATCTGCGCAAAGCCGTCAGTGCCATCCCAGGAGTATTCCCGACCTTGAATCCGCAGCCGGTCCTGCAAATCAACATTGGCGCCACGGGTAGTTCTTTCGGCCGTTACTCCTATGTCTTGAGCGGCATTAATCCGGATGAAGTTTACGCCGCCGCTGATGCGTTCGGCGCCAAGCTTCGCTCCTACGATGGCTTTGTCGCTCCTCCTCGCGCCGATCTCTTTCGCAACACGCCCAATGTGGAAATCAACATCGATCGCGACCGCGCCAGTCTCTTTGGGGTCTCGACGACGAAGCTGCAAACGCTGCTGCGTTCGGCCTACTCCCAGAACTATGTCTACCTGATCAAACAGGCGGACGACCAATACCAGGTCATCCTGGAAGTGGACGATCGCGAACGAGCTACTCCGGAAGATCTGGGACGCATTTACGTCCGGCCGGATAATAACACGACACTCATTCCAGTTCGCGCGTTGACCAAATCGGAGACCAAGCTGGGTCTCCAATCCGTTAACCATCTGAACCAGTTCACCAGTGTCACCTTTGGCTTCGATACCAAACCCGGAGTGGCTCTGGGCGATGTCACGGCGTTTATTCAGAAAACAGCGGCAGAGACGCTTCCTCCGACAGTGAAAGGGGAGCTGCAAGGAGAAGGCCTGGTCTTGCAGCAACTCTTCCAGGCGCTGCCGTTCCTTGTCCTGGCCGCTCTCTTTGTCATGTATGTCATCCTTGGAATTCTTTACGAGAGTTACGTCCATCCCATCACTGTTCTTTCCGCGCTCTTTCCCGCGGTCGTAGGTGGATTGCTGACCCTCTGGCTTTTCCGCTCCACGCTCTCGCTTTATTCCGTGATCGGCCTCTTTCTCCTCATGGGCATCGTGAAGAAGAACGGCATCATGATTGTCGACTTTGCCCTGCATCGGCTGGACGAAGGATACGATCGGCGCTCCGCCATTCATGAAGCCAGCATCGAACGTTTTCGGCCCATCATCATGACCACGCTGGCCGCCTTGATGGGTGCGGTTCCGCTGGCGCTCGGTTATGGCGCGGACGGTTCTTCTCGCCGTCCGCTCGGTCTGGTGATCGTAGGTGGTCTCATTATCTCGCAATTAATTACGCTCTACGTTACCCCGGTGATCTATCTCGCTCTGGAATCCTTCCAGGAACGCGTGCTCGACAAGGTGCCTTTCCTCCGCAGCGGCCACATGCATCACGAAACTGATTCTACCAAGACCGTGCCTGGGAAAGCGCCGGCGCCCGCGGGTGCTGCCTGATCGATTTCGCACCTCGCGAAAAGCGTTTACGCTCCTTCTTCTTTCTGGAAGGATGACGTCTGGGCGATCTCTCCCAGATGAAAACAAAAAGCCGCTTCCGAAGCTGGCCCGCACTTTTCAGTGCGGCTTCCATTGTCATCGGCCTCTCCAGCGTTTCGGCGGCGCCCACCAAGTTCGTGACAGGGCCGGACACGGGATTGCCTCCAACAATCAATAGCTATTCGCCAACCGGAGCGTCCACCGGCTCCTTTCCCGGCTACGGCTCCTTCACCGGTGGAGTGCGGGTGGGCATGGGGAACGTTCGGGGTCCCAACGACATCATCACCGGCACCGGCCCGGGAGCCAGTCCCCACGTGAAGGTTTTCAGCGGCCCCGATCACACCGAGATCTATTCTTTTTTCGCTTACCGAACGGAGTTCACTCTCGGGATTTTTGTGGCCGGCGGTGATATCAATGGTGACGGCCGCGCGGACATCATTGTCGGCCCTGGTGATGAGACCGATAACGCGCAGGGACCGGCGGCGCAGAAGATTGGCCGGACCCCGGTCCCACCCGAAACTCTCAAAGTATTCAGCGGTGCGGACGGAACGACGGTCCTGCGAAATTTTTATCCCTTTGGTCCCGGCTTTAGCGGCGGCGTCCGCGTGGCGGCGGGCGATGTAAATGGCGACGGTCGCGCGGATATTATCGCGGGCACCGGTCTGGGCGGGGCTCAGGTCAACGTTTTTAGCGGGACGGACTCGAGCGTAATACGAAACTTTATTGCATATCCTGGTTTCACCGGTGGAATTTTCGTCGCGGCCGGCGACATCGATGGCGATGGTTTTGACGACATCATTACCGGCACGGGAACGGGAAATTCTCACGTAAAGGTTTTCAGCGGGCAAAATGGCAGCGAGCTGCAGAGCTTCTTCGCCTTTCCAAACTCCACGGGCGGCGTGCGCGTTGCCGGGACCGACCTGAATGGAAATGGCCGGGCCGACATTATTGCCGCGACGGGACCCGGCGATAGTTCGCGGCTGAAGGGGCTCGACGGCCTTACCCTGGCCAGCCTGGTCGATCTCGTTCCCTACAGTTCCTCTACGGCCGGGGTTTTTCCCGGAGCGATTCCGCGTTTCCCGGCCCAATCGCTTAACATCTCCACGCGAACCAATGTGCAAAACGGCGACAACGCGCTCATCGGCGGGTTCATTGTTACCGGGACCGATTCGAAGTTCGTGATCATTCGCGGCATCGGGCCATCCTTGGGCGTGCCCGGCGCGCTGGCGGACCCGACGCTTGAATTATTTAGCGGCAACACTTCGGTCGCGACGAACAACAATTGGAAGGACACTCAGCAGACGCTCATTGAGAACACCGGCGTCCCACCGGGCAACGATTTCGAAGCGGCTATGGTGCGGTTTCTGGCGCCGGGACCTTACACGGCGGTCCTGCGCGGGAATGGGGGTGGGACTGGTATCGGACTGGTGGAAGCGTACGATCTTAATTCCGCCAGCGCCAACTCTCAGCTGGCGAACATCAGCACGCGGGGATTAGTCCAGACAGGCGACAATGTCATGATCGGTGGACTCATCCTGGGGGCCGGCACTGGTGCCAACAGGCTCCTCGTCCGCGCGCTCGGGCCTTCCCTCGGCCAGTCGGGAGTGGCCAACCCACTGTCTGATCCGACCCTGGGACTTTATGACGGCCAGGGCATGTTGGTCCGCTTCAATGACGATTGGCGGCAGAACCAGCAGGCGGAGATTCAGGCCACGGGCATCCCGCCCACTAACGATCTCGAATCGGCCCTCATTGATATTCTTCCACCGGGCAACTACACCGCCATTGTTTCCGGGTATCAGGGTGCGACCGGAGTCGGTCTCGTCGAAGTCTACAATCTGCAATAAGAGGGCTCGCTTACGCTGCTGGATCCGACAGACGCGCGATTACTCCGTCCGTCTAGTTGTCACGCCGGACACATAAACGCCCGCCGCCTCCGTCATTGCTTTTTTGTCATAAAAATACGAGCGGACGGCCCGTGCCAAACGAAAGACCAGCAAACGCACGCCAATTCGGCGGCCCCGGCCTAACAACCGATTCCTCACTCGTTATGCGGACACTAAAATCCAAATCCAAAGGACACGAACAGATGAAAAATCGAAGACTCACTCGCCTGCTGATGTTGACTTGTCTCGTCGTCGCGTCGGCTTTCCTGCCGAGCCCGGTCAGTTCTTCCTCCACCCGCCCGCCCAGCGCTGCGCCGGCCCAGACCACCGCGCTCGCGGCGAGTCCGCAAATGCAGAAAGCGCTCGCCCGATTGCGCCGAGCGGGCCAGGCCCCGATCAGAACGCAGGTTTCATCAGAAACCGGCAACTACAATTTCGTGCGCATCTCTGGCGGCGACATCCTTGCCGCGGCCGATAGGTCCGCGACTCCGCAAGCACGGGCTCGCACCTTCCTCGCCGCGCATGGCGATTTGGTTGGAATGAATGATGCGGAACGCGCCGCAGTTTCCGCCGGCGAATTGTCCGGCGCGGGCAGCAATCTGCGACTCGCCCGAATCACAAGCGACGCACTGGGGATGACGCACGTCAGGCTGAATCAATTCTATCAGGGAATTCCAGTGTTCGGAGCGCAGTTGGTCGTGCACATGAACGACCAGGGGATCACGGCTGTGAATGGCGATTATGTGCCGCGAATCTCGCTTGGGACCATTCCTTACGTGACGCAGCCGGTGGCCGTGGAGGCGGCGCTCGCTTCCGCGCGGAAGAACGCAGCAGATGGGAATCTAAAAGCCGGCCGGATCGAATTGGCCATTTATCCCGCGGGCCTGCTGGAAGGGCGCAGCGTGGTCAGCCGGCTCGCCTATTCGGTGGAAGTCTTGGGTGAGAAGACCGCCGAACAGGTTTGGATTGACGCCCAAACCGGCGCGGTCCTCTTGCGGGTCCCTCTCCATCAGGCGGCGTTGAACCGCACCATCTACTCGCCGCAATACGATCCTGAGAACCCGGACCTTTTCGTGCAACGCAGCGAAGGAGATCCTCCGCACCCATTGCCGTTCATCAACAACCTCTACGATTTTGCCGGACAGACCTATAATTTGTATTCGTCCGCTTTCGGGCGCGATTCTTACGACGGCCTCGGCCATCACATGATCAGCGTTTACCTGGTCAATCAGCAGTGTCCCAACGCCTACTGGAACGGAACCTCCACCAACTACTGTCCCATCTTCGACGCCGACGACGTGGTTTCCCATGAATGGAGCCACGCTTACACCGAGTACACGCATGGCCTCATTTATGCCTTCCAATCCGGTGCGCTCAATGAGTCCTACTCCGATATCTTTGGCGAAACGGTCGATCTCTTAAATGGCGCCGACGGCTCGGGCGGAAACAATAATGCGCAACCGTATCCTAACGGCCAGCGCTGGCTGGTGGGCGAGGATCTTGGCCAGCAGGTGCAGGAGCTTTTGCTGCGCGACATGTATGACCCGGATCGGCTGGGGGATCCCGGCAAAGTTTCTTCGACGAACTATGCCTGCGGCACGGATGACGGTGGAGGAGTTCACACGAACTCCGGCGTGCCGAATCATGCTTATGCCCTGGTTGTGGATGGAACCCAATTTGCCCCCGGTGGTTCCTACAACGGCCAAACCATCACCGGCATTGGACTCACTAAAGCCGCGGCGATTTATTTCCGGGCGGAATCCGTTTATCAAACGCCCACGACCGATTTCGCGGCTCACGCGACGGCTCTGCAAACCTCCTGCAGCGACCTGATCGGCCTGCCCTTGAAGGATCCCTCGACCTCCAGCGCGACCGGGACAATCTCGGCGGACGTCATCGCGGCCGGTGATTGCCAGGAAGTTGCGAAGGCAATGCTCGCCGTCGAGATGAGTTCGACGCCTCCCTGCGCCTTTGGACCTCTTCTTGATCCGGATCCGGCGCCGATCTGCGCAGGCACGACCACGATTTTCCTGGAGGACTGGGAAAGCGGCGAAGACGGCTGGACGAAAACGAGCCAGGGATTCGGCACGGGCCTCATCGACTGGGAGGATTCCACCAAGGAGGCGACCAGATTCTTCCACCTTAATTCCACTCTTCCCGGCGGACACACCGGGACGGCGGAATTTGCGATCAATCCTCTCGTGGGCCAGCCGGGCGGCGGCACCTGCATGCCGGGCGGCGATTATTCCGGCAGCCATACCCTCGACAGTCCTTCGATTGTCATCCCCGCAGGCGCAACGATACCGATGTTATCTTTCGATCACTACGTTGCCACTGAAGCGGGGGTTGATGGTGGCCAGATCGAGATAAGCCGAAATGGCCTTCCTTATATGCTTCTGCCTCGGAGTGAATATGTCTTCAATCCGCCCAACTCGGTCTACACGCAGGCTGCCCCGATCGGCACCAATACCGGACCTAACCCGGGCGAGGACGCCTGGACGGGGACAAACCTGGGAGGGACGGTTCATGGTTCCTGGGGGACGACCGTGGCCAACCTTTCATCGGTCGCGCAACCGGGCGATACGATCAAGATTCGCTTCACCTGGAGCCAGGACGGCTGCAACGGCGTGGAGGGCTGGTACGTCGATAACGTTCGCGTCTTCACATGTCCTGTCCTGGAGTCACCGGTTCTCACCGCGGGAGCTGACTACGAGGATCCGGACACCGATGGATCGTACACGCTGAACTGGACCCGTCCCACCGGGGCGACCGGGCCAGAGGTCTTGCAAGTTTCGGAAACGTCGTGTGCGCCGCTGATCTTCGACGGGGCGGACCATGGCGTGGACAACTGGACTGTAACGACCTCGGGAACAGGGGCGCAGAATTGGACTACTTCGACGAAACCGCAACACACTGGCCCCACATTCTACGCCCAGGGCTTGGAAGGAATCACGGGCGCAGATTCGTTCCTGACCTACAAGAATCCCATCACGATTCCGACTTCAGGTCAGACCTTCCTGAACTTCTCGGACTGGGATAACAATGAAGGCGATGACAACGTCATCGTGGAAGCTTCCGTGGACGGCGGCACAACGTGGGAACCAATCTACACCCACAATCGCTCGGAGTTAGGCACGGGCCCGGTTTCATTTGCGACGGAGCCGCTTTTCCAGAGATCCGTTAACCTGGCTAACTATGGCGGCCAGACGATCCGTCTCCGCTTCCACTACTCGCTAGGGCCAGACAACCGCGCCGGTTCCACACCGTTCGGATGGTACGTGGACGATATCGCGATTGTTAATGAGTTCTGGCTCGACGTCACCAGCACCGCCGGGACTTCGTTTTTGGAACACAAGCCCACTGGGAGTTACTGCTACCGGGTGCAATCAACCTACGTCATAAACGGGGACACGGTGCTGAGCCCATTTAGTAATATCCTTAATATTCAAGTCGCAGTCGCCGCCAGCCCGACACCGGGAGTAACGCCTACGCCCGGTGTGTCGCCCACACCCGGAGTGTCGCCGACACCGGGGGTAACGCCAACTCCCGGGGTTACACCGACCCCAGGCGCAACGGCCACCCCGATAGCGTCAGTGACGCCAGGTCCAAGCCCCACGCCGGCGTCGAAAACGATCAACCTCTCGACCCGCCTCCGAGTGCAGACGGGCGATGGAGTCGGCATCGGTGGTTTCATTATTACCGGAACGGCCTCCAAGCGGGTCATCCTTCGCGCCATAGGACCTTCGCTGGGCGGTGTGAGCGGCGTGCTCGCCGATCCATTCCTTGAGCTGCATGGTTCGGAAGGAATTATCGCGGCTAACAATAACTGGAGAGATACCGACGAGCAGGCAATCATCGATACCGGTATTCCTCCGACCAACGATCTCGAATCGGCGATCGTCGTCTCCCTGGCGCCGGGCACCTATTCAGCAATTGTGAAAGGCAACAACGATACCTCCGGTGTTGCGCTGGTGGAGATCTACGACCTGGAACAGCAGGTTGATGCAAGGCTGGCTAACCTGAGCACCCGTGGCTTCGTGAGCATAGGTGAAGATATCATCATTGGAGGTTTCCTGATCAGCGATGAAGGGACGGGTCTCGACCGGATCATTGTGCGGGGGATCGGGCCGAGCCTCACTTCGTTCCCGGCCTCGGCGCTGCTGGCAAATCCAAAATTGGAATTGCGCAATGGCGATGGAGCCCTGCTCATTGCAAACAATGACTGGGAGGAGAATCCGGAACAAGCCGCCGAAATGATAGCTGCGGGTCTGGCGCCCGGTAACAGCCTTGAGTCCGGAATAGCGGCCACGCTGCCTCCCGGACCCTACACCGCGCTCCTCGCGGGCTTGAACAACGGCACTGGACTCGGGTTGGTCGAAGTTTACGATCTCGGCTTGGTGTCTCCGTAACTGTTAGTGGCTGTCGCCGCGCATTGTCTGCCTTGTAAGGGCGGACAGTGCGCGAGGTTCTCGAGATCGCTGATGGAGGAAAATCTCTGAGCCGGCGCCCGTCGCCGGATTCGGTATGTCTTGAGGAACGCTCGGTCAGAAGACGGCACCCTGGATTAACTCTTTTTCGGCGACCGCTTGTGATGGGTGAGGTACACGTCAATTACCTTGCTCTTTTGCTCGGCAACGATGTAGCCGCCCTTGACGAGCCCGTTCACGGCAGACTCGACGGTTTCTTTGTAAATGCCCTTTCCAAGCCTCTTCTCGAAGTTCCTCGTGAGCCATTTCCCGGCCTTGTCCGGATAAAGAACGTCATACTCGATAAGGGAGACTAACTCAGCTCGAATAGGATTGTCTTCCTTTTGCAGAGCGAGGGTTTTCAATTTGGCCTCTCTGGGGTCCTTCTTCTTCTTGTCTTTGCGTGCGTCGATCTCATCCCGCAAGGAATCATATTCCCCCTTGATCAGGAGATTCTCCTTACTTTGATGGACGGACTCGTGAACAGCGACGGCACCCCACAGTTGCTCCCCCTCCAGGTAGCGGTACCGGTCTTTTTCATCACTCACCCCCGCACCCGAAATATTTACCTCGGTCTTGCCGGTCGCTAGATTTGGATCGCTGCCGACGCTGAAGCCATGAGCTTCCTCGCCTTCATCATCCAGAAGTGGCGCGCCGCGATGGTACCAAAGCCGGATCGATCCGGGCAGCGCAATCCAAGTCTTAAGGGAATTTAGGCCGCTTGGCGTTTTCAGCATCGCATTCACTATCCTGGTAGTGTCTTTCTTTACCCCCGAGTTGGCCTTGTCATGAAATTCGGGTGTCACCGTGTCGCCGGGCTTCACGTTGTCGAGATTCACCCGAATTTCGTGATCCTTTTGGTCGACAAGTTTTCGCTGAATGGGGGCGCTGTCGCTCGCGGCCCCTTGCGCGTGATGCGAGACGGGCTGCGAGCCTTGGAGAAGACCAGGTCGTTGTTGCATTACATGCGTCAGCTCATGCGAAAGAAGGCGACGGCCGGACTCAGTTTGTGGCGCATATTCGTGGGAGCCGAACACGATGTCGCTGCCAGCCGTAAAGGCGCGCGCGCTGATCGCGGACGCGGCATCGGCCGACCGCGCATCTATATGCACGCGCACCCCGCTGAAGTCATGTCCGAAGCGAGGCTCCAGGAACGCGCGTGTTCCTGCGTCCAAGGGCTGACCGGTTGAGCTTAGAACTTCATGAACGATTGGTGGCGCTGCGATTTGTGCGCCGGTGCTTGGTTCAATGCGTTTGGTCCTGACTTGGTGATGAGCATGCGGTTCATTCTGCTGAGTCGCGTGTTTGTCGGTGGAGGCGGACTGCAACGGTGGCGCCGGCATGCGGATCACGTGTTCGGAAATCCTGTCCGCCTCCTGCTCGTATTCATCTCCCGGTCTGTTGATCGTCAGTTTGGGTTGGATAACGAATTGCGTCCTGGTTCGCACAGGGGTCCGGCTAAAATCGTGGACGAATGTGCTGGCCGGAGAGAGATCACGACCAGAATCCAACGTCTGCGCCGGATTTGTCCGAGAAGGTTTGGTCGGATTCGGCGACTGGCTTTTGGGGGCCGCAGTGTGCCGAGCGAACGTTGGGGGCATTCCTTACCTCTTGTATGGGTTGCGCCTCCCGCGTCAAGAATTTCCACCGGTGCGATGGAAACGATGGCCGGGCAGCTGGCTTAAGAGGTCTATAAATTTGGCTATCGGAAAAGCAGTGCCTGCTCAGGCTTGTCCCAGGCGTCGTAGAGTTTGGCCAGGCGTTGCCGGGCTTCCACAGTGCGGACATCCTTTTCGCCCAGCTTCCAGATGAGTCCGGTATAACCGTCCGTCAGAAGAGACTCGGCCTCCGCGTAGCGCTGCTGCGCGGTCAAACATTCCCCGAGCGCACTCTCCGTGAAGGGGATCAAGAAGCTATCGAGTGGAACTGCCTTCGTCCGAAGCGCGAGCGCTTCACGCAAGAAAGGCTCGCCTTCCGCGGCGTGTCCTTCACGGGTCAGGACCAACCCCAGGGTGGCGAGCGCATTCGCGGTGACGGATAACTCCGGGCCCGGGTCCTTGCGCAGCAATTCGAGAGCTTCCCGGGATTCGCCTTCAGCCTTTCCGTAATCGCCTTTGAGCAGGTAAAGCGTTCCCAGATCTGCTTTGACCGCGCCGATCCGGTCGTTTCCATCGCCTCCGTAAACTTCACGATAGATTGCTTCGCTTTGTCGCAGCAGAGTTTCCGCGTCGAGATACGCGCCTCTGGTTGTGAGCAGGAAGGCCAGGAACGTCTGGACCTGCGCCAGCACGGCCCTGGGGCGCGGCCCGGCCACGGTCATCGCTTGTCGAACAACGGATTCGGCCGCGCCCACTTCACTCGCTCGTTCGTGGGCCATCGCCAGGGTGAGAAGCGACGTTATATAAAAATCGTCGGACTCTCCGAAATGTTTTTTCATGAGTTCCGAGGCTTCTCTCAGAAATGTTTGAGCCGCTTTCGGTTCACGCTTGTTACTCAAGTTCAGTCCCAGGGCATACAAGGCGACGGCGCGATCCTTATACCGCGGCGGATTCAGCTTGCGCTGAAGTTCAACTGCCTGGCGGGACAACTGTTCGCCTTCTCCCGTCTTGTTACGATTTGCCAGGGCCAATCCCAACCAGCCCTTGATGGCGGCCGTGGTGGGATGCCATGGCCCATTGCTTTGCAAACTTGCGTCAAGAGCGGCGCGCAGGGTTATCTCGGCCGGTTCGTACTTGGCCAGAGCTACCAACGCTTTTCCCAGGATCAGGAGGGCGCCTGCCCTTACTTCTGGTTGATGGGCCAACTCTGTGTCGGCGCGGCCCGCAGCGTGGATCAGGACATCTGCCATTTTGGCGTCGATGGCATTCGCTTCAGGCCCAGCAGCGCCGAGCGTCTCCTGCAGGAAAATGTTGATCCGTTCCGCCAGATCGCGCTCGAGGCGAACCTGCCGGGCTTGCCAAAGCGTGGCGAGCAGGCCGGCAATGATTGCGACCGCTACCAGGAAGGCCGCGGCGACACCGGCGCGATGTCTTTCAATGAATGTCGCGTTGGAATGCTCCTGCCGCGCGCCGGCTGACAACCCTTCGCGCCGCTGCCGAATCGTGGTAGCACCGCGCGGCGATTCGACGGACATGATGGCGGAAGCCTAAATCGTCATTCGTCATTCGTCATTCGAACTTCGTCATTCGAACTTCCAGGTTTCCATCCGCGAGATCCGCGGTCAAAATGTCAGTCTCCTTTCGCATTGCCGGGTGAGCGGCAAAGCCATACAAGAGCAGCTGCGCTGTCTCCGCCGCAGACACCCACTCGAAGAAAGCCATCAACGAAAGACAGAACGATGAATAAACAAAACTTGAGAGCCTTGTCCTTCCTCGCCGGCGCGATTTTCCTTCAAGCCGCGGCCTCCGAAGTGGTCGCTCAGGACGGGTTCGCCGCACCGACGTGCGCGAAGAAATACTCCTTTTACCCGCAGGGTGGAAACTTCTTTGGCGACCTGTTTCCAACCAACTTCGTCGATCTCGACAACTCTACGGGCATCCAGGATTGGCATTGCGGGAACTACACCTATGACGGCCACCGCGGCATCGATACCGACATTCTGGGCTTTGCGGCCCAGGCGGTTGGCGTGCCGATCTTCGCCGCCCTCGACGGAACGGTCGTGGAAGCGCATGACGGCGAGCCGGACATGAACACCCAGGGACAAAACGTGCCCGCGAATTATGTGAAACTCGATCACGGGGATGGACACACCACCACCTACCTGCACATGAAGCGAAACAGCGTGGCCGTGAGCGTCGGCCAGCCGGTCACGGCCGGACAGCAGATCGGTTTGACCGGGAGCAGTGGGCAGAGCACGGCGCCGCATTTGCATTTTCAATCGGAACTAAACGGCGCACCCTTCGAACCGTTTGCCGGATCGTGCCGGAGCGGCGTGAGCAGCTGGGCCTCGCAACCTGCTTTCCGCACGGATCAATATTTGCGGGAGATCGTCCTGACCAGCCAGGATCTTACCACCTGGCAGGGGTTTCCCTTTGACACGTCGCGCACGGGGACGTTTCTCGCCGGGCCGTCTCGCACCGTCAGCGTTTGGAGTCTCCTGGCGAACGGGGACGCCCTCAGGAGCATCAGCTTGCGCTACTTGCGTCCGGATAACTCAGTGGCCCTGGCGCCGGCGCCTTTTACAACCAGTTCATGGGGCAGAAACACTTATTTTTACTTCACCTATATCTTCGACCTGGATGTCACCGGGCTCTGGCACATCGAGATCTCCATAAACAATCAGATCGTCGCCAACGCTCCCTTCACCGTGATCCCTTCCGGTTCGGGCCTGAATCACACCCCCGGTGGGGTGCAGGCCGCTTTCGATCCACCCGCGCCCACCGCGGCCGACGTCGTCTTTTGCCGGATCACTCAGCCGACCCTCTTTCTGGATCCCGATTATGATCTGCCTCGCTTTCGTTACCTCTGGCAAGTGAACGGGAATACCGTGCGCGATGTGGTCAGCGCCGGATTGGCCGACGCCATTCCGCGAAATTCCGCCGCCACCGGCGACACCATCACCTGTACGATCACGACTTCGGATGGAAATCTGACTGGGGGCTCAAACGCGATTTCCGTGCCTGTATTGGCGCCCGCGTCCGTCTCCGATGACTTGTTGAACATCTCGACTCGTCTGCCCGTGCGCATGGGCGACGACGTTTTGATTGGTGGCATGATCGCCCTCGGCTCGGAGACGAAGAAAGTCATCATCCGCGCCATCGGCCCGTCGCTCGGGGGCGGAGGTGTGCAAAATTTCCTGCCTGATCCGGTGCTTGAGCTCCATTCGGGTGGCACGACCATCGCGAGCAACGACGATTGGATGGCGAGCCCCCAGGCCGCGGATATCCTGGCCACCGGCATCGCTCCGGCGAGCAGTCTCGAGTCCGCCATCATCGCGGATTTAAATCCAGGCCAGGCTTACACCGCGGTCGTTCGCGGCAAGGGGGCGGCGACCGGTATTGCGGTCGTGGAAGCATACGATCTTGCGCAAGACGGTGGTTCAAAACTGGCCAACATCAGCACGCGCGGATTTATCGACCTCGGCGACGACATTATGATCGGCGGTTTCATCATTGGGGGCGGAGGGCTGGGGGGCGCGGGAGTGGTTGTGCGCGCGATCGGGCCGTCGCTCTCCGGCTCGGTGACCAATCCGTTGGCCGATCCGGTCTTGGAAATCCATGATGGCAACGGTGTTCTCGCCACGTTTAACGACAATTGGCAGGACTGCCAGGCCGCCGAGATTCAGGCCACCGGCTTGCAACCAACGAATGACGCGGAAGCCACGGTCCTGGCCAGGCTGCGGCCCGGAAATTACACCGCCATCGTGCGCGGGAACAACAGCACCACCGGCGTTGGCCTCATCGAAGTTTACAACATCCAGTAGTTAGAATGCGCCCGCCTGCATCGCTATGCGAAGCATTGCGGGCAGGGAAGGCGGAAGGCGGAGGAAGTCCGAATTGTGAATGACGAATGACGGATGAGACGACCGCGTAACCTGTCCGCCAAAGCCACGGCGGAGGAGGATCCGCGGTTAAGAATTTTCCGATTAGCGAATCAGGGAGACGCGGATGGCGCCGCCGCCGGCGATATGCATCCGGTAACCGAATCCCGCCTTCACAATGATGACCGGCGGTGAGTCGATCTTGGGATAATAGGCGCTGTCTCCCTGCGATTGGGCCCAGCGCTGGCCGTTCTCCAGAGTGAAGATGGTTCGTCCGTTGTAGCCGGTGAAAGGGCCGACGATCCGGCTCTGGATAATTTCCGGCGCCGAGACCTTGTTCGATTTCACCGCCTTATCGACCGCTTCCGTCGCCACCTTTTCATTGCTCACCGAGACGTAGCGGCGAATAAACTCGTCCAGTTTCGCGCGCTCCGCCGGATCCAGCTTCTGCAATCCGGCGGCCTCATATTCGCCCGGCTTCATGGCCTTCTCCACGCCCGGGAATTCTGGGTTCTCCGGCTGCGCCGCTTCCAGCGACGCGAACCCGGTGCCAAGGACAAAAAGGAACGCGGTGAGATAAAGTTTTTTCATAAGCTGAAGTTCGCTACTCCACTCGGGGCAGGGGTGAAAGTCAACCCTCCTCTGCGGAGGGAAATTCGAAATCCGAAGCACGAAATCCGAATGGAGCGGGTGGGATGAGCGACATAGAAGGCAAAGCTGCGAGGGTAGCAGCGAGAGAGCTCGGGCCGCGAACGAGTTTCAAACAAATTCGAATTACCGAAGGGGGAAATCACCAAAACAAGAGCCGGTTTCTGTCATTCGGATATTTGATCATTGTTTCGAATTTCGTGCTTCGATATTCGAATTTCCCGGCGGTCACAGACCGCCGCTCCCGCGCGTGTCTGCCCCGAAAGGGTTCGAGGCAGACAGAGCGCGAAGAGAAGGTGATCCGTTACGGCGCCGGTGGTGCGCCACGGTCGTAAACTTCGACCACGCCGATGCCGGTGCCGAAGTCTCTTCCGGCCAGCAGCGCGGTGTAGAGACCGGGCGAGAGCGTCACCGCTATGCCCGACTCCAGATCGTTGGTTGGCGCCAGTCCGGCCGCGATCAGTTCCGCGGCCTGGAGCGCGTTATCCTGCCAGTCGTTGTTCGCCAGGATCAGCACGCCATTGGTGTCGCGCAGTTCCAACGTTGGATCGGCCAGCACCGCGCTCGGCGGGAATGTTCCCGGCGCCAGGCTCGGTCCGATGCCGCGCACCACGATTCTATCCAGGGCGGCTCCGTTGTTACTCAACAGGAAGCCCGCGATGACGATGTTGTCACCCGTGCTGACGAAGGCGCGTGTACTCAGGTTGGCCAGTTTCGCGTCCACGTTCTGAGCCAGATCGTAGACTTCAATCAGGGCCACACCCGAGGTGCCGCCGTTGCCGCGCACGATCGCCGTATACGTTCCCGGATCGAGTGTCACCAGGATGGCTGATTCGAGATCGTTGGTCGGCGGTATGCCCGTCGCCTGAATCTCGACCTCCTGAGTGTCTCTCCAGTTGTTGTTCGTGATCGTGGCGATGGTGGAACCGTGCAGTTCGAGCACAGGGTCAGCCAGGACATCGGTGATGCCGTAGCGGCTCAACGAAGGTCCGATGGCGCGCAGGAGCACCGTCTTGGGCACGGTGCCTGTGATGATGAAGCCGCCGATGCCCACTCTGTCTCCGGTCTGCACCCGCATCCGGGTCGAGAGGTTGATCGCCTTGGTCGTCGGGGTCGCACTTGGAGTCGGGGTTGGACTTGGTGCGATCGTCGGGCTCGGGCTCGGTATGATGGTCGCCGTTGGGCTCGGTGTCGGTGTCGTCGGTATGATCGTCGCCGATGGGGTGGCCGTGGCCGATGGTGTCGCGGTCGGGCTCGGTGTAACAGTCGGGCTCACTGTCGCTGTCGGGGTCGGTGTCGGAGTCACAGGGCCGCCGCAACCGCCATTGACGTTGAACACGAGGTGCATGTTCGGGAAGCCAATCGCCGCTGTTGTCGTCGGCGAAGTAATCCCGCAGGCAGCCGCGCTCAGGTAGCTCGGGCCGCTTTCCGGATCCGCATTCGAACCCATGAAGAGCAGGTTACCCGCGACCGTTCCGTCCGGTGTAAACACTTCCATCACCAGTTGCGCTCCCGCCGGCACTGTCGCCGCGATCGGCACGGTGAAGATCGTGTTCGAGGCGCTGTCAGGCACGTTCACCGTGGCCGTGGCGATCTGGGTCAGCGAACCAGGGAACCCGGTTGGGAACGGCTGGTTGCTCGTATGCAGTCGCACCGTGATTGGCTGGGTGCCGCCCGCTCCCGTCGCCTGTTCGATCCCGAACGAGACCGAGGTCACGTTGTAGGAGTTCGAGCCGACGAAGGAGTTCATGTTGAACGCTCTCCAGTAGCTGTTGTCGGTGTGACCCGTTCCGTTGTTGCACGAGACCGAGTTGAGCGGCGTGATCGTCTGCGTGCTCGACTGCGTAATGGTTGGCGGGCACGACGGCGTTGGGCTCGGTGTTCCCGGAGTGGCAGTCGCGCTCGGGCTGGCCGTCGCACTCGGAGTTGGGCTTGGGCAGCCGGCGCCGCTCACCGTGATCGTCAGACTCCATCCACCGCTGATGTTGCCAACGTCCGCTCCGAGATCGTCCACCACATACAGACTCCAGGTCCCGTTCGGATCTACTCCGTTAAACGCGGCCAGGGTGTCGGTCCCGCACGGTGTTCCGATTCCACCAGGTGTCAGATACGGCCCAGCCGGAGCTGGGGCCGCAAATGGATCCTGGCAGGTCGTGTAGTTGGTCGGCTTGAAGGTTCCGGACGCCGGTGTGCCAGTCGAGCCGATGAAGGCCGCGGCCGTGTCGTCAAAGGTCCAGTTGATTCCAACCGCGTCGGTCCCACCGATCACGTCGGAGACCAGGATGAACTTCTGTCCTCCCGGACCCACGACCATCACGTCCACGTCGGACGGGAAGGTATGGTTAAATCCGGCCAGGCTCGCGGTCACCTTGATGACTGGATTGGTTATCCCCGACACCGTGATGTTGCTCGGATAAGGAGCAGCCACTCCGGCGTCATTGATCGTGATCGCGGCCGCGTTCGCAAACGTTGTGCTCGAACCGCACGGCGTGGTCGTCGGCGAAGCCGTTGCGCTCGGTGTCGCTGAGACGGTCGCTGTTGGGCTCGGCGTTGGCGGCACAGTCGCGGTCGCAGTCGGAGACGGCGACGGTGGCACGGTGGCCGTTGGTGACGGCGTCGCGCAGGCGCCGCCCGCGATCAACGACACGTCATCGATGACGAAGCTGCCGGTGCCGGTGGTTGGTCCGATGTACTCGAAGAGCAGGGCGTGTGACGCTCCGTTAGCGAAGGCGTTCAGGTTAATGACCCGTTCCGTGTAAGAGGTCTCGGCCACGGACGGCTCGGGGAAGCTCTGCACGATCGCGCCATCGACCCGCACGTTGACGACGTCGGTGAAGGGCGAGGAGACCGTTCCAACCTGCATCCAGAAGCGGAGCGTGGCGGAGCCGCCAGCCGGGATTACGACCGTTTGTCCGAGGGTCGCTGTCTCGACCGCTGGGATGCCGCCGAACCAGAGCCAGAAGGCGCCGGTGCGCGGAGGTGAAGCGCCGCCGCCCGTGCCGCACGAAGGCACGTCGCACAAAGGTGTGCCGAAGTTGGTCGAGGTTTCCGGATTCCAGAACGTGTTCGGAATACCGCCGTTCTCAAATCCGCCATCCACAATCACATCGGTGCTGCAAGGCGTAGCGGTCGGTGTAACCGTCGCGGTCGCGGTTGGAGTTGGGCTGGCCGGTGTTGGAGTTGGGCTAGCTGGGGTGGCTGTTGGCGAAGCCGTTGCCGTTGCTGTTGGCGACGGCGAAGGCGTAGCGGTGGCGCTTGGCGATGGCGTTGGAGTCGGTGAGACGCACGGCCCAACCAGCGGTTTCCAGATGTGCATCGTGTAACTGCCGGTTGCAGGTCCAGTCGCATCCGAAATTACCTGGACGCCGAATGTTCCCGCGCTCGCGAAGGTAAAGAGGTGGTTCTCCGAGCGGAAGACGAAGCCAGCACCCGGGCAGCCCGTGCCGCAGAAGGTGTCGTCGCTGTCCACGGTCAGGAGGTTTACGCCTCCGCTATCCAGAACTCTGAAGTTCGGATTGAAGTCGGCCGTCCGCGATGGATTGCCATCGACCTGGATGACCAATCTGTCGCCGGCGGCGACGGTGAAGCTATAGGTGTCAGCGTCACCGGCCGTGGTGATGGCGCCTGAGACCACCGAGCCGATGACATACGGATTAGCCGTAGGCATCGTCTCGTTCGGCTCCGTCTCCGGCGTAGGCGTTCCGGAAGTGCGATCCAGGAAGAGCGTGTATGGAACGATCGTCGCGGTCGCACTGAAGGGGTTCACCTTCAGTTGATAGGCGGCCGTACTGGTGATCGGTGCACCCGCGATGCCCGAGGAGAGCGCGGCTTGGTTGCCGTCATCGTCATCGAACTGCACGACGGCCGAAGTCCCCGCATTGGTCAGGGTCAACTGGCTGTCGGTGGCGCTGGTGGCTCCATTAGTGAACACGTAAGCCCAGATCCGGTCTCCGGCGGTGGCGTTGAACTGGTAGAAGTCCACGTCCCCGACCGGGTTGACACTGCCAACCAATTCCACCTGGGTGGAGCTGAAGAGCAGCTGCGGAGTGACGTTGGTGTTGTTCGGTTCAACTTCCGCCAGGAAGCACGGCGTCGGCGACGCAGTCGGGGTTGGAGTCGGTGTCGCCGGTGTTGGCGTTGGTGTCGCCGGTGTCGGAGTTGGCGTCGCCGGTGTTGCCGTTGGTGTAACTGTCGGAGTCGGTGTTGGAGTAGGTGTCGGCGTCGGAGTCGGAGTCGGAGTTGGCGTCACGGTTGGTGACGGCGAAGGCGTAGCGGTGGCGCTTGGCGATGGCGTTGGAGTCGGTGAGACGCACGGCCCAACCAGCGGTTTCCAGATGTGCATCGTGTAACTGCCGGTTGCAGGTCCAGTCGCATCCGAAATTACCTGGACGCCGAATGTTCCCGCGCTCGCGAAGGTAAAGAGGTGGTTCTCCGAGCGGAAGACGAAGCCAGCACCCGGGCAGCCCGTGCCGCAGAAGGTGTCGTCGCTGTCCACGGTCAGGAGGTTTACGCCTCCGCTATCCAGAACTCTGAAGTTCGGATTGAAGTCGGCCGTCCGCGATGGATTGCCATCGACCTGGATGACCAATCTGTCGCCGGCGGCGACGGTGAAGCTATAGGTGTCAGCGTCACCGGCCGTGGTGATGGCGCCTGAGACCACCGAGCCGATGACATACGGATTAGCCGTAGGCATCGTCTCGTTCGGCTCCGTCTCCGGCGTAGGCGTTCCGGAAGTGCGATCCAGGAAGAGCGTGTATGGAACGATCGTCGCGGTCGCACTGAAAGGGTTCACCTTCAGTTGATAGGCGGCCGTACTGGTGATCGGTGCACCCGCGATGCCCGAGGAGAGCGCGGCTTGGTTGCCGTCATCGTCATCGAACTGCACGACGGCCGAAGTCCCCGCGTTGGTCAGGGTCAACTGGCTGTCGGTGGCGCTGGTGGCTCCATTAGTGAACACGTAAGCCCAGATCCGGTCTCCGGCGGTGGCGTTGAACTGGTAGAAGTCCACGTCCCCGACCGGGTTGACACTGCCAACCAATTCCACCTGGGTGGAGCTGAAGAGCAACTGCGGAGTGACGTTGGTGTTGTTCGGTTCAACTTCCGCCAGGAAGCACGGCGTCGGCGACGCAGTCGGAGTTGGTGTCACCGTTGCTGTCGGCGTCGGGGTCGGTGTGGCCGGTGTTGCCGTCGGCGTCACTGTTGGCGTCGGCGATACTGTCGGCGTCGGCGTGGCCGATGGGGTTGGGGTTGGAGTGATCGTCGGAGTTGGTGTTGGCGTTGCCGGAGTCGGTGTGGGCGACGGGCAGGTAGCGGCCACAATCGCAAGGCCCCGGTTATCGAAGGCGCCGAGTTGGTCGGCCATTGCTCCAACCAGCGTCCTGGCGCCAGTTGTAATGTTGACCGTAAAGAGGTTCGAAGCGAGGTCCGACAGGAACAGCTGTCCAAGAGCCGGCGAGTATCCTATCGCGTTTGCCTCAGTGGTAGACGTCCCAAGGGGCGTCACCACCAGAGTATCGACATTAACGCTCTCGAAGTTGGCCGTTGTGTTTCCGGATGAGTGATAGAGCAAGCCGTTGCCATGGAAGCCGATCGTCTCGCCGTCGGCTCCGTTGCCGAGGGCAACTACTAGCGTCAGGGTCGCGTTAACCGTTGAGACGGTAAACAGCGTTTCCGGAGTCGCAGATCCATCGCCGCTCACGGCATAGAGGGTGCCGTTCGCTCGGAAGGCCAATGAGGAAATATCCTCGGTGAGCGGTCCCACATCGGTGGACACGCCGGTGGCTGGATTTACGATCACGAGCCGCCGGCCGCCGCCAAACGTATTGGTCGTCTGGACTACTGCGAACAAGGCACCGTCACTCGGCCGGGCCGTCAGGGCCTGGGACTTGAAGACGGTGAACCCTGGTAGAGTTACCTGCACAATGTTGGACAGATCGCCGTTCGCAGGGTTGATCCGATAGAGCGTGTTGCTCGCTACGGTGCCCTTCCCGTTCGAAATGCCGTAAACCAGCTCCGTGCACGGTGCCGGCGACGCGGTCGCGCTTGGCGACGCGGTTGCTGTCGGAGTCGGCGTCGGTGAGGCCGGCGTTGGAGTCGGCGTCACTGTTGGGGTTGGGGTTGGCGTCGGAGTTGGAGTCGGGGTCGGAGTTGGCGTCGGCGTTGGGGTTATCGTCGGAGTTGGGGTTGGGGTCGCTCCGGTTACTTCGTCGGCACCAATGTCCGGCGTGACAGCATTTCTCGTATCGTTGTCGAAGTCATTCGTGATGCCGGCGATTGGCGTGGCCAGTGCATTCACAGGCGACGACGGACTGACATGCAGATTGACCGTTGCGGCCGTGCCCGTTGGAGCGAGGAACAGCGGATCCGCGGAGATGGAGTTCGCATCCAGGCCGGTGGCGGTCTGCCATGCGGCCAGGGTGGGCTGAACGGTCGCGTTGTAGACGCCGACGGCTCCATCCGTTCCGGTCGCATACAAGTCGTTGAAGTTACTGGTGGTTCCTGCCGGATTGGGCGCCGTTCCAGCGAGGAAGATCGCCGCCTGCGCTGTCCCGCCGCCAACAGCATTGCTGCGCGCGTTCCAGAGGATGTTGTCCTGGTAGTTGCGCGCCGTCGTGACGGCATCACTAAAGAGGCCATACGTATTGGATCCTCCAGCCGCAACGCCCGAGCCGCCGATGTAAACGCTGTTGAAGTAGAAGTTGCTGGCATTTCCAGTCCCGGCAATCTCTCTGATCCCGATAATCGAATAGGCGGTGGTGATGGAAGCGCCCGTGGGATCAAGGCCCAGGCGAATCATGTTGTTCTGGAAGGTAGCGCCTCCGGGGCCGGCAGCGCCCGAAGCGGCGACCGTTCCACCTCTCATTATGATTCCCCACACTTGAGCGGTCGTGGAGCTGCTAATGACCACGTTGGAATGAATGAAATTCCGCTCCACGATATTTGCCGTGGTTGGGAAGGCGACATCGATTGCATAAATGGAGGTCGCAAAGGCCCCTGAGTTGTTGATCAACGAATGGACCGTGTTTTGCGAAACCGTGTTTACATCCGGGACCTGGCTCCCAGTGAGAGCAATACCCCTCATTGTGATCGACCCGGCCGCACCGCCGAAACTGGTCATGTTGCGAATGATGTTTCCAGTCGCGCTCATTTGTCCGCTTCCACCAACGAAGAGGAACGGCTGTGCAATTCCCTGCATCAGGTAAGCGCCGGTTTGATTGTCCGTAATGGAGTTGAGGGCCGTCCCGCCGATGATGTTGTTATTCACCGTCATGCTCTGGCCTGGGAAGGAGATGACCGAAATCCCGTCGAATCCAACCCTCGTGCCCGTCCCGCCGGAATTGATGGTGATCGTTCCCATCTCATTCTGGGAGATGTTGTCGTTCGAGCCGCTGAAGTCGAGGATGCCGGTTTCTCGCGATGTGTTGGCCGTGACCGAGGTGGCATTAATGACGATGCTCGATGAGCCATCGAGACTTCCAATCTTGTTTCCGGTGACATTGCCCACATTGAACAAACCGCCCACCAGGTCGCCCATTTGGATGCCGATAAAGCCTTGCGCAGCAATGGCCGTAGAGGCGCGAGAGGTCGTCTGGTTGATACCCGAGATCGTATTATTCTGAATACTGGTTGGCGCGAAGAAGTCCGTGGCCGGTGCATCGATGCCCCTGAACTCGTTGCCCAAACCGCTGATCGTAGTCGTCCCGGTGCCGTTGGCGGCGCCGAAGCCAATCGTGTTGCCGGTCACGGTGAATACGCCACCAATACCGGTTGCGCCATCCGCGAAGTTCAAGGTAATGCCGGCGTAACGTCCGATTGCGGCGGTGAACACTCGAGGCGCGGTCTGATAGAGCCGGTTGTTCGAGATCGTCGCAGTCGTGGTGTTGGCCTGCATGCTGATGCCTGCCACGGAAATCGTCGGACTGAAGAAGTCGAAGACGTTGTTGTTATTGATGACGTTCCCCGAGTTGTTATTTGGACTGGCCGATCCCAGCGACGTGATGCCTTTGGTCGGCAGATTGGCGCCAGCCGGTCCGATATTGTTATTCGAAACGGTATTGCCGTTATTGGCTCCACCGGTCGAAGTGCTGAACAGGATAGTCCCGCTCGCCGCCGCGACGGCCCCGGTCGACGAACCCAGCACCGTGGAGGTGTTGACCAGATTACCTGAGGCCCCGTTGATGAAGCGAATGGTGGAACTGGTCGCGCCCGTATCCGTGTTGCTGATCGTCAGCGTATTGGAACCATTGATGGTCACAAGGTCTGCGCCGTTCAGGTCGATCAGAGCCCCGGCGATGGCGCCGGTTACTACCCGCGTCCCCACTGGGGTGATAGTGAGCGACGTCCAGTTACTGACCGACGGCGGATTCAAGACCGCCGAAGCTGTTTCGACCGTGTCGCATGTGATGGTGACGGAGATAACGCTACCCGCCTGGGCCGGGACCAGGTTCAGGGCATCGAACGCGTCCTTCAACGTCGGATAACTGCCATTGGCCGCACCGGCCGAGCCAGCCACGTTCACACATCCTGCCGGTGTAGCCGTTGGCGTAACCGTCGGGGTCGGCGTCGGGGGTGGCGGTGTTGGGGTAGGCGTTGGTGTTGGAGTCGGCGTTGGGGTTGGCGTCGGCGTTGGCGTTGGGGTCGGTGTCGGTGTTGGGGTTGCCGTTGGAGTTGGCGTCGGGGTCGGAGCTATGAACACTTCGTCCGCGCCGATATCGAACAGAGCATCCTGCGGACGCGTCTCGTTGTCGAAATCTGTGGTAACGCCGCCAAACGGAATTCCAGCCTCTCTCGCCGGGCTTCCCAGCGGAATATGCAAGTCGGACGGTGAGAGGAAGAGCGGGTCGACATTCAAAGATGTCGCATCACCGCCTGAGCCTGCGGGTTGTACGGCCTGCCAGCCGGGTAGATCTCTGTTGTTAGCCGCGGCCGAACCGAGCCATTGGCAGAGATTCGCTGGGACGGCATTAAAGAGAATGTTTCTGTCCGATGCAGTCGCGGGCCATCCAGTGGCGCCGGTGGCGTTTACAATACCGATCGTAACGTGGAAGCCAGTCCCGCCGGACCGGGTATTAACGAACGCGTTATCCCGCAACGAGACCGTGTTGGTCGCGTTCCGGATTAAGTCGTAGGTATTATTCGCAGCGGTAGCGGCACCCGTGACGTTGACCGAATTGAAGTAGTAATTCGATGCTGCCGTCGACAGTTCGAGAATACCCTGCACAGCTCGGTCGGACGAGGCACCGCCCCCCGACAAGCTGATCATGTTGTTGGTGAACGTGCCGCCAGAAGAGAGCTCGAAACCGCGGACAATATCTACCCTTCCTCCGGCACCTGTGCTCGACGCGTAGATGTTGTCGACCTTATTGCGGTCAAATACCGATCCCGCGGCCATCCCCGCCCCAGTAGACATGCCGATCACAAAATTATTCAATGTGGCCGGAGCCGCTACGCTGGTGTTACCAATATTGGTGATCGTATTCCCTCGGACCGTTTGAACACCGGTAGCCAAAACCTGCAACCCGATGGTCAAGGTATTGAAGCTCGCATCTGGCGTGCTGGCATTTACGACATTTGTGACGGTGTTGTTCACGATCGTGTGCGCGCCGCCGGTGCCCTGCACGCGAATTCCAAAGTAGAATTCACCGGTGGACGGCGTCAGGTTCGTCCCAAAGTTATTGATAACGTTGTTACTCACATTGACGGCGGTCGTGCTGATGACGTTGATGCCGGCAGAATCGCCGTTGATTTCAAAGCGCTCGGCCACGTTGGCCGAACCGATCGTGTTACCGGCGATGTTGCCGATATTCGCCGTGCCCGCGTTCAGCAGGATACCACCGCTGGCGGTGAAGCCCGTGACGGTCGAGCGAATATTCTTGATCGTATTACCCTGAACGCTGGTCGGCGACGCCGTGCCCACCGTCAGGTTAATTCCGATGAAGGTATTCGAAGTGGCGAGATTGGCGCCACCGGCCCCAGGCGCCGTTCCACCGATGCTGTTGTTCAGGATACTGTGGCCGCTGCCTCCCTGGATCGAGATGGCGTTCATCACCGAGGTCCGAGCCGCGGTCTGATAGAAACTGCTCGGGTTGACCGTCCAGCCGTTCCCGGCGCCGGTCGCAGTGACGAGCACGCCTGAAGTGGTGAAGTTGAACACGTTGCAAGTTGAGACCGTGTTGGTCCCGTTCGGTGCGCCCACCGAGCCGCTGGAGTAGACCGCGTTCGCCGGAACTCCCGCCGCATCGGAGCGATCGCGGAGGTCGGATCGGATGATCGTATTGTTGCTGTTGCCCAGCGTTCCCGTGGAGGTGCTGAACAGAACGGTGCCGCTCGTCGCCGAGGTGTTGGCACTCTCGATGAAGCACGAGTCGATCGTGTTGTTCGTCGCATCATTCAGGAACGTGAAGGTCGGGTTGGACGTGTTCGTGTTGCGGAAGCGCAGGAACTGTCCAGCGCCGCTGAACCGCCCATCAAATGTGGTGCGGTCCGCGCCGTTCAAACGAATCATGCCATTGGCTACTGTGCCGGAGATGAGACGCTCGACTGCGGCGCTCGACTGGATGGTCACGGTGTAACCGCCCACGCCATCTTCGGCCCATTGATTGAGGGCGTTGGTTCCATCTTCAACCAGGTCGCTCAGGACGTTGACAACGACGTTGCCGCTCAACACCCTCGAATTGATATCGGCGAAGACGCCGCCTGCGTTAGTCAGGGTGGCGTAGTTGCCGCCGGTGCCAACCGTGAAGGTGCCCGAAAGTGCGATCACAATCGTATAGGTGTTTGGCGTGGTCGGCGGTGTGGTAATGCTGTTGACGCTGGCGGCCGAGAAGCCCGCGCTTGGATTTGCGGCCACGTTGCCAGTTGTGTCTTGCGCGACGACGAAGTAATCGATTACGTCAGTTGCCACGACCCCGCCCACGAGCGTGTAGTCGATCGTGCAGGGATAAACATTTCCGGTCGGAGCGCCGCACTGATTCGACACGTAGGCGCTGGCGTTCTTGCGGTAGTAAATGCGCGGTGCATTGGCTCCGCCCGCTACTCCGCCCGAATCCGTAATGGTCGCGCTCAAGACGCGGTTGGCGGTGCTCGCGGTGTTGCCGAACGGCGTGTAAGTGATGGAAGGCGCTATTACGTCGAGGGTAACGAAGTTGCCGGCATCCGCGCCGATATCCACCGGCGTCAGAGTGCTTCGGGTCTGGCCGTCAAAATCAAGCACCACGCCAACGTCCACGCCGTTGCCTTCGGCTGCGGTCGGATTTGTTGGATGGAGATGGAGATCAGGCACCGCATTGGTCGGATCGAGGTACTGCGGATTGCTCTGCGCGCTCAGGCCGTCCTGACCGACCGCCGTTTTCCATGCGGTGAGATCGGCTACGTCCAGGGCGTTAAAGAATCCAAAGACCGCCCCAGTTCCATTGGAGAAGTAGACGTTGTTGTTGATGGTCAGGCCGGCCGGGTTCGGCGTCGTGCCACCGACACGGACGATGTAGTTCTTGCCGGTCGCGCCGCTATTACTGCGGCCGTTGAAGAAGATATTGTCGCGGAAACTGCGCGTGTTGGTCGTGATCGAACTGTTGAAGGCGTAGGACGGCCCGACGCCCGCGGTTGGGCTGCCGCCAATGTAAACGCTGTTATGGAAGAAGGTGTCCGTCCCGGATGGCTCGGTGATACCGCTGATGCCGCCGGTGGTCGAACCGGTGCCGATCGCGTTGGCGATGCCTGCGCCGATGGCGATCATATTATTGCGGTAAGCGGTCGTTCCGCCGCCAACCCTGATGCCGTTGACTTCAGCGGACGTGCTGTTGGTCGCGGCGGTCAGTCCATAAATGTAGTTTCTTTCGACTACGTTTGTCGCACCGCCTGTAAACTGAATTCCTGTTACCACACTCGCACCCGTCGCGTTGGTATTGGTCAGATTGAAGATCGTGTTTTGTGACAGCGTATGATTCACCGTGGATGAGGTGTTGATGCCGATAACAGATGCGCCGGTCGTCGTTCCCGTCCCAATATTGGTGGTCAGGTTTCTAACGTTATTTGACGTGAGCAACAGCGGGGCATTGCTAGTAAACATTCCCATGACCTGTGAAGCCGCGCCTGTCGCTGTCAGTTGAATCGAATTCGCAACGGTGCCGCCCACGTTGTTCGAAGTCGCCGTCCAGGTGGTGGTCGAGGCCGTGAAAGCGCGCATCCCGTAAATTACGAACGTCCCGGACGCGCCGAGATTGGTTACGGAGATACCGCCGATGTTGTTCGTGTTCGAGGTCCAGGCGTTGGAACTGAAGTTGTAGAAGCCATAGACATCCGTGGCCGACGTTGTCGTGGTCGAAAAAGTCAGCGAGCCGGTGGCCGATTGGCTTCCAATAATGTTGCCATTCGTGATGCCATTTCCTTCCTGGAAGAAGATGCCTATGAATGGGCTGCCCGTGCTGGTTCCAGCAGCCGCAACTCCGGTCATACTGACGGCTGCAACGGTGTTAGTATTGATGTTCGTCGTGGTTCCGCCGGAAATACCGTTGAAATAAATACCCCAGAAGCGTGCGCTCGTACCGGCTCCAGTCAGCGTATAGGTCCCGGTCTGGGTGTTCGAAGCAAAGCCGATGATGTTACCGGTAATGGTAAAGCCTTGCGCGCCCTGGATAGCAGTGGAGTTCAGGATCCAAATCGGGGAATGCTGAGCACCGGTCGTCCAGGTGCGCGGGGCGGTTTGATAGAGCCTGTTATTGGTGATCGACCACGTGTTACATCCGGTCGCGGTATAAATTCCCGCGCTCGTGACGGCCGGGCCGAAGAAGTCAAAGATGTTGTTGTTGTTAATGACGATGCCGCTGTTGCCGATGGCCGTCGTCGTCGTGGTTCCGTTCCCGTAAACTGCCTTGGTCGGCAGGTTCGCGCCGGCTGGTCCGATGTTGCTGTTGGAAATTGTGTTGTTGTCGTTTCCATTGACGGTGGACGCGTCGGTGCTGAAGAGGATGGTGCCTGCTGCCACCGTCACGGCCCCGGTAGCAGAACCCTGAATATTCGCGTTGGTGACCGTGTTGTTGGTGGCCCCGTTGATAAACCGGATCGTTGAAGTTCCGGCCGCGGCACCGATGTCGGTGTTCGCGATGGTCAGCGAGTTGCCGCCGGTGTTGAGGCCGTCAATCGTGACAGCGTCAGCGCCGTTCAGATCGATCAGGGCCCCGGCGATGGCGCCGGAGATTGTCCGGGCCGCGCCGCCAGTTGGCGTGATGGTGAGCGTGGTCCACGAACTGACCGACGGCTGATTGAGAACGGCCGAGGCTGTCTCGACCGTGTCGCAACTAATGGTGACGGTGATGTTATTGCCCGCCTGGGTCGTTTCCAGATTCAACGCATCGAACGCTGCCTTCAACGTGGCGTAACCGCCGTTGGCCGCGCCGGCCGAACCGGCCACGTTCACACACGCGCCCGGTGTCGGGGTCGGCGTCGGGCTGGCTGGCGGCGTTGGAGTTGGGGTAGGCGTTGGGGTTGGAGTGGGGGTCGGTGTCGGTGTCGGTGTCGGTGTCGGAGTTGGCGTTGGGGTTGGAGTCGCAGCCGGCGAAGTGATGATCGCCACGTCGTTGCCAGTTCCACCCGGATGGAGGTAGGTGATGGTGCCGTTGATGTTCGTCGCACCGAGGAAGTTCGGGATCACCGTACCTTCAGGGAAACCCGCGAAGGTTCCCGTAACCGCGTCGGCGCCATCGTTCGCGATGAGCACGAAGGTCTGGCCTGCAGTCGGCGTAAAGCCGCCGAAGGAAGTGAGCGTCAGCGTGCCATTATTGGGTGAAACTGAGCCCGTCACACTGAGCTGGTCATATTGGGTGCCCACCGTCGTTCCGCCAATTTCAACTGCGTAGGTCGCCCCGCTGACAAAGCTGAGGTTTCCACTGTTAATGATTCCGGGGCTCATCCCTGGCGGGACTGTCCCGCCGAGGTTCACCGTCAGCGGACCGCTCACCGTGCCCGTGATGCCGAGCGAACCGCCATTCAGCACCGTGGTCAAAGCGAGCGTGGCGATGTTCGTGATCTTGGGCGCCTGCGTGATCACGTTACTTACGCTGACCTGACCGGTGTTGGCGTCGCCGATAACTAGCATCGCGGCCGTGACACTATCCAGTTCTACGTCCGTAAACGCGAGGAAGGTCGGTGAATCGACTCCGCCAAGATCGATCGTCTTGGCATTGGTCAGCTGCCGGAGAGTGGTCGTGCCGCTGCCGGAGTTCACGGAGTTAATGCCCGTCCCGTCGAGCCCTATTAGATCACCAATGAGCGTGATCGGCCCGCTGCTCGTTGAAGCAATCGTATTCGCGCCGCCGCCGCCAAGGAGGATGCCGTGGGTGCCGCCGGTTCCCGTGCCGGTCACCGTGATGGGACCGCCGCCCGAGTTGATACGCGCGCCGGGGCTGTTGTTGTCGAGCCCGTTGACAAAGACGCCGTTATTGGCCCCAGGGCCGCCGGTGCCGGTGACTGAGACCGCGCCCGTGCCGCCTGAAGTGATGCGGCCGTCGCGGAAGATTTGGACGCCGTAGCTCGCACCTCCGGCGCCGCCCGTGCCGGTCACGGTGACCGTTCCGGCTCCGCCCGAGGTGATGATTCCATTACCCTGATGGCAGAACACGCCGACGTTTCCTGCCCCGGCTGATCCGCCCTGGCCAATCGCGGTGACGTTTCCGTTCCCGCCCGAGGTGATCCTACCCTGATTGAACGGGAACAGTCCGTAATTGTTGGTCGTCCCGGCGTTACCGGAAGTGCCTCGCGCCCGGACGTCGCCGCCAGTTGACGTAATGTCCGCGCCACCGACCACGCCACCGCCATCGAGGAAGAGGCCGTGCGGATTGCTTCCGCCTGATCCGCCGGTGCCGAACACGTCGGTAGTCATCGCTCCCACACCGTTGTTGCCGCCCTTGATCACGCCGCCGGCCCGGATGAAGACGCCGTAATTGCCCGCGGCCGCAGTGCCACCCTTACCGTTCACCGTCACCAAGCCAGTGCCCGTTGCTTGAATCGTCGCCCCATTGACGTCGACGCCGACAAAACTCCCCGTTGTCGGCACCCCCTGCTGGTTGGCATTCAGGGTAACCGGCCCATTAACCGTCGTGAGACCGGATCCCGGCGCGAAGGCAAAATTGCTGTCCGTCGTCATCAAGATCTGTCCTGCGCCGGAAGTTATCAGTTTGCTGGTTGCTCCCGACAGACTGATCGTGTTGGTCGTGTAGGCCACGAATGAGCTGCCCGACGCCAGGGTCGCCCCTCCGTTAACTGTCAGCAGGTTGAACGGGTTGCTGGGGTTGCCGATGAAGATACTCGAGGTCAGGTCGCTGCTGGCTCCCAACAGGTTGATCGTCGCGCTGTCGGCTGCCTGGCCGCGATTGATCTGGACCGAGTTGGTCGGATTGCTGAAGTCGGTCGTTTCAAAATTGGCGCCGCTCAAGCGCGACATGCCGTTCGCCGCCGTGCCGTCGTCGGCCAGCAAGACGCTGTTCGCCGGACCCACAGGCAGATTGAAGATGATATCGGTGGCCGTGCCGGTGTTCGTGATCGGCTCGAGGCCGGTGTAGTCGATGCCGCCCGGGAAGTTGGACAGCAGGATGCTGCCATTGTTCGCATTGGTATAGTTGTAGATGACGGTGCCCTGGCCGTTGCCGGCGATGACGAGCTTGTCGCCCGGGACTCCCGTTTGCGTCCCGCCGTTATAGATCAGCCCGCCGGTCACGTTCATCACGTTGCCGTTCGAGAAATCGACCGTCAGGGTGTCATTCCCGCCGAGGGTATTGACCTGGATCTCGTCGCTAGCGGAAGTCCTTTGCACATCAACCGTATTCGGATCCACCTGGTTGGTTCCCGGTCCGGCGGCGGAGAGCGTATGACTCGGGTCAGTCACGCGGATGATGCCGGTGCCGACAGCAACGAGCTTGATCGTATCGTCAGTGGTGGTGCCGACGTCTGTAATGACCAGATCGTCGTCCACAACCATTACGAGGGTGTCGAATGGCGTCGGAGAAGGAGTCGGGGTCGGCGTTGGAGTAGGCGTCGGGGTGGGGGTTGGTGTTGGGGTCGGAGTTGGCGTTGGCGTCGGAGTTGGCGTCGGGGTCGCGAGCACGAACACTTCATCCGCACCGATGTCGTAGAGGCCGTCTTGTGGGCGGGTCTCGCCGTCAAAGTCATTCACGACTGAGGCAATGGTCACACCGGTATTAAATTCCGGCGCCGCCGCAGTAATGTGGAGGTTGGTTCCTGCCGGAGTTGTAAACGGCACGGTTCCGGTTGAAGCGATCGAAGCATTGTCGTTCGTGCCTCCTGCGGAGAGCGTGCTCGTATAAGCAGCCATGGCAGCCAGCGTGGTATAGAAATTGGTGCCGGCGGTTGTTCCAGCCTGGCCTACACCCTGCCGCGCCGTATCGGTCCCGTAATAGTACGAGTTCTTATTCAACGTCAGGTTCATCGCGGATGTTCCGCCCGACGGCAGATAGACAGAAACGTGCGCGATCGAGGTCGTGCCGCCGGTGATGTTGTTGGCGAAGATGTTATTTCGAACGTCGCAGCCCGCCGACGCGGTGCTGAGGATACCAAATGCCGTCGACGACACGCTCGACGCTGCAGTCCCCGGCATCAGGCCAAACAAATTGACTGAGTTGTTGTAGACCTTGTGACCGGTTCCAGTTTCGATGACTAGTCCATACACTCCGAGCGTGTCGAACTTGGCGGCGCCGCCGCTCATATTCATGTTAATGTTGCTGACGAAGTTATTCTGCACGGTGTGGCTATTTCCGCCGGCGACCCTGATCCCTCGTGCGCCGTAGGTGCCCGTGTTGTTGTTAATCACGCCGTTGACGTTATTCCTATCCACTGTGATCCCGTCCAGCGTACCAGTGAGTGCGATGCCGGCCATGTTGCCCGTGCTGCTACCGAGCGTCGATAGATTCGATACGGTGTTCCCGTTGATAGTACAATTAGTGATCGCGCCCTGAAGATTGATTCCGAGAGGAGTTCCTCCACTGCCGGTGCTGGTGGAGCTCATGGCTGAAATATTATTTCCAGTCACCGAACTGTTCGATGCCCCGGCCAGCGCGATACCCCACATCGTGATACCTGCGGCAGAGTTGGTCAGGCCGGAGATTGTGTTGTTCTGGAGGATTGTGAACGGTGAGAAGCTTCCGATCGCGTAGAAATTTCCTGTAGCCGTTCCCGAGCTGGTCAGCGTTGAGATGGTGTTACTGGAAATGTTGATGCTTGTCGAAGTCGCTCCCGCAGCAACCAGGATTCCTTCCACGGAAGCGAGGCTCGAGGTGCTCGTCGTAACAATGCCGGTGATCGTGTTACCGGAAACGACTGCGTTATCGACACCCGTGGAGAGCAGGATTCCCACGGGAATTTCCGCGTTCGCGTCGCTGATATTGCCCATCGTGTTGTTGGAAACAGTCACGCCATTCGTGCCTGCTACGAAAATCGGATTGAGCCGAATGGAGTTTGCGCCCGCGGTGTTGAGCGTATTGCCGGTAATTAGCGTTCCGCTTCCATTGGTTCCCGACACAACGGCACTCGCAAATATTCCGCGGAACGCTTTTTGAACGTCATTGTTTTGGATGGTGATGTTGTTGAAGTAACCGCCGAGAGATCCACCGGTGTCCAGAACCACAACGGCGCTGTTCGTATTCGTGCCGTTCCTGATCGTGCAATTCTTGATCGTGTTATTCACGATCGGGGTCGTGCCGATCGATCCGAGACGGAAGACGCCCGTCCCCGTAACGCTTAAGTTCTCGACTAACAGGCTGCGGTCGGTCCCGCCAGAGGTCGAACCGTCGAACGTCACCCGGCTGGCGCCGTTGAGCCGTATCATAACGTTTCCGGCCACAGTTCCAGTCACATTGCGCGGGGCGCCGCTGGGGCTGATTGTGATCGTGAATGGGCTGGCGTAATCGTTCAGAGCAATCGCTCCGCTCTCCGTCGTCAGGTCCGCGGTAATATTGACGGTAATATTGCCCGTCACGATGTTGTTGTTGATGAAATCAAAGACGCCGCCTGCGTTAGTCAGCGAGGCAAAGGTGCCGCCGCCGCCGACGCCATTGGCGTTGAAGCTGCCACTGATCGCGGCTGAAATGTTATAGCTGTTTGGAGTGCCGGAGAAGGTGACCGCGTTGACGGTTCCCGTCCCGCCCGCTGGGTTCGTGCCGAGATTGCCGGCCGTGTCCTGGGCAGCAACAAAATACTGAATGACGTCTCCCGTCGAAACACTTCCTCCGCCGACCAATGAGTAATCAGTGGTGCAGTCATAAGTTCCGTTTTGTGCGTTGCCGGTGGTCGGGCCCACGCACTGGGTTGAAACATAAGAGCCGTCGGTTGACTTCCTAAAGTAAAGGCGCGGCAGGTTTGCCCCCGCCGCAACCGCCGTCGCGTCGGAAATTGTGGCGGTAAGCGTCCGATTCGTTGTGCTGAGGGTATTGCTAAATGGGGAGTAAGAAATGAGAGGTGCCGAAATGTCCTGGAAGACAAAGTTGCCCGCGTCGGCACCGATGTCAGTCGGTGTGAAACTGGCCCGGAGCTGCCCGTCGAAGTCATCAGTGACGGCGCCAATGGCCAATCCTGCTGCTTCGATCGGCGTAGGATTGGTAGGATGGATATGGAGGTCGACGGTGGCTGATGTGCCGTTGGGTGCGAGGAACTGCGGGTCGCCCGACAAACTGTTGGCATCCTGCCCGACCGCCGTGCGCCAGGCGCCGAGGGACGCTACGTCCAAAGCATTGAACCGACCGAAAACTCCGCCGGTGCCCGTCGCTTGATAGTCGTTGTAATTGATTGTTAGTCCTGCGGGATTCGCCGTCGTCCCGCCCACCTGCACGGCGTAGTGCTTGCCTGTTCCCGCTCCATTACTCCGGGCGTTGACAAAAATGTTGTCCTGGAAAGCGCGCACGTTTGTTACGACCAGACTGTTAAAGGCAAATGTGTTCGCGCTTCCGCCCACTCCGGTGCCGCCGATATAAACGCTGTTAAAATAGAAGTTGTCGGTTCCGGAGGCGGCCGGCTCGTTGATACCGTTAATGAGTGCGCCTGTCGCAACACTTGCGCCGGTCGCGTCGACGCCCAGGCGAATCATGTTATTCCGGTAGGTAGTTGTGCCGCTAGCTACCTGTATGCCGTTGATGATGGCGGTCGCGCTCGCGACATTGAAGGAATGAATGAAATTCCGGGCAATAACATTTGTTCCCGTCGAAGAAGTGTACTGGATGCCAGTAACGGTCGCAGCCACCGCAGCGCCAGTATTACTCAAAGTGTGAATGGTGTTCTGTGAAACCGTGTTGTTCACAGACGTGCTGACGGTAGTTATTCCGACTACCGAGGCGGCAGTGGTAATGCCGGTGCCTCCCGCAGCAGTGAGATTGCGGATGGTATTACCAGTGATCGTCGAGATCGACGTCGAGGCAAAAATTCCCGCGACCTGAGTACCCGCTGCTGTCGAAGTGCTCTGGAGCGAATTAGCGATGGTACCGCCAATGGTATTATTCTGAATGGTTGAGGTTGCAGCGGCGGCAGTGTTATAACGGATACCGTAAAGGTTGCTCGCTCCGGTGCTCGAATTGGCGACCGTGATGCCCCCGATAAGATTGTTGTTCACTGTCCAGTTGCCAGAGCCAAAATTGAATATGCCCATTACATCCGAAGCACTGGTGGAACTGGAGGTATAAGTGATGCTTCCCGTGGCGGATTGGCTTCCGATGGTATTTCCGGTTACATCGCCGATGGTTGTATTTCCAGCACTAACATAAATGCCCCTGAAGGATGCACTGCTGCTTGTCCCTGACGAGGCGCCAGACATCGCGATACCGGCAATGGTGTTGTTCTGCACACTGGTTGCGGTAGTGGTACCGACACTAAGAGCGATGGGAATGAAAGTGGTAGATGCGAGGGTAGTAAGAGTATACGTGCCGGTGCCGGTGTTGGTGGCGAACCCAATTGTGTTACCTGAGATGAGAAAATTGTTACCCGAGCTGTTAGAGATATTGATAGCGCTATGCTGAGCAGCCGTGGTCTGCGTTCTGCTGGCGGATTGATAAAATTTATTGCCGGTAATGTTCCAGTCAGTGCTGTTAGAGCTGATCAGAATGCCGTTGCTGGCCGTTGCGGCGGCGAAATAGTCAAAGACGTTGCAATTGGAGATCGTATTACCGCTATTGGTGCCTGCCGCCGTGCCAGCCGAATAGATCCCGTTTCGAGCCGTCAGGGTTGGGGACGCGAGCGCGGCCGCACCGGCGTCGATATCGCAGTTGTCGATCGTGTTGTTGTCGTTCCCGTTTGCGCCTGTGGTCGTCAAAAAGTTAACTACGCCGGACGTTGCCGACGGAAACAGTGCTTTCAGGATAACGAAGCGAAGCTGGTTGCTGATGGCATCGTTAATAAACTGCACCGCCGTGCCGCCGGTGGCCGTGCTCGTATTGGCTATCGTCAATTGTTTGACCGTGCCCAGACCGCCGGGTCTGCCGTCAAAGATCACGTTGGCGGCACTGTTCATATTAATCGTGGACGTCGTAACCACGCTGGTGATCGAAAGAGCGACCGCGCCCGTTTGTGGCCGGATAATTAGAGTATTGGTGGCGCTGTTTCCCGGAATGAATGGTACCACGATCGGAAAAGCCGGTTCGACTGCGCTGACGTAAGTCGATTGCAGCTCAATTATCGAGGCGCAATTCAAGCCTTGCGTAGTTATGTCGGCCAGAGCAGCAGTGATGGTGGGGTAGGTTCCTGTGGGACCAACGGTGACCGTGCCACAAAAACTTGCCGCCGCGGTGGCCTGGCTGCCCGCTAGCGCATTGCTGAGAGCCCCTTCTGTTACGGCATAGACTTTCCAGAAATACGTGGTGGAGGGGCTAAGACCTGACTGGACAGACGAAGTGGCGTTAGCTGCTGTTTGGCTTGCGAATGTAAAAGTAACGTTGTCGGTGGAACGATAAATTGCGTAGCCGACCTCGTTTGTTGCAGTGTCGGTCCAGTTTAGGGTCATCGAACCAATACCGACAGCGGTAAAGCTCAAGCCTGTCGGATCGGCCGGAACGACCGGTGTGAACGTGTATTTGGTGCCGCTGACGATTCCGTTGATCTGGGTGTTGGCCGAAGCGGCATACGAAACCGTGTTTGTTGAAGTCGTCACACTGGCAAACGACGAAGCGGTCGACGCAATACCAACACTATACCCTACCTGCCCGCCGATCGTTCCGTAGGTAAACTCGATAACGCCGCTGCTTTCGGAGATTGACGCCTGATATGTATTGGTGCCCGCATTGAGACAGCTGCTGTTGAACGGGGCATTGTTCTGCCATTCAACAACAAGCTTTCTGTTAGGTGCACTTCCAACGACCTTGTAATGGACCTTCCCATTGCTACCGGTGCACATATCGTCCCAAAGCGGGGCGATCTCGGGATCGTCAAGGCCGTCGGCAAGATTGTTTGTTCGACCGTTAATGCCGCTATCAACAACTACAGGTCCAAGACGCATCAAGCCGTTTGGGTTCACTGAAAATTGCGTATAACGAACGCCGTCCATCCAAAAATCAAATCCAATACTTGTTACGGCTGAAGCCGTATCGTCCTGGCTGACGCCAAGAAGCTGGGTGGTTCCGGTCGACATATCTTGGAGAGTCCCGACGCCGGACGTCGTAAATGGATAGCTGGTGGCGGTTATGGCGGCGCTTGAGGCATGGGTGCAAACCAGCGACAATAGCCCGACAAAAAATGCGGTCTTCAAGCTCCAGCGAGTGGTGGTAGTATTCATGGTGATGGGTCCTGACTGAAAGGCGGATACTCCTCCGCCAAGGCTATGGCGGACAGGAGTGTGGAAGGCAGAATTACTGAGGGGAGAGGGAGAGTTCGAGTGGCGAGTGCCGAAGGTCGAACGGAAAGAGGCAAGAAGAGAGTGGGTTGAGAGCTTCATAGATTTAGACCAAAGATGGCGGGGCCCGCTCGCGAAGGTGTTCGCAGAGACAGAAAGAAGAGTGCGTAGACAACAAAAAAGCCGGGATGATTCCCGGCTGATGCAGAGCGATGGCGTCCACGGTCCTGGTAGCGGTAAACTGCGGGGTAGTCTGGTCGTCGCGCGAAGGTAGGACGGCCCGGTCATTCGAAGGGAGCGAGATCTCGTCGAGATCGTTCCACGGATCGGGAGAGTTATCGCAGACCTGGACCGGCGCTTCGTCGGCGTCGTAGGCTGTGACGCAGTCGAGACCGTCAATCGAACTACTGGCAGACGTGGTAGTTACAAGTTGAGCCGTGGCTGAACTCGCTAACTGCAGACTACAAACTACAGCAAAAAGAAGAATTGAACTGCGGATGACGCGGATGTCTCGGATCAAGCAGGGAAGTAAGTGCCTTTCCCATCCGGTAAATCCGTGTAATCCGCGGTCAAGACGTGCCTTTGTGGAACCTAAGAGGAAGCGGTAGAGGGAGAGGAAGACCTGCCCAGGCAGGACAGGGCAATAGTTCGAGAGAGCGGTCTTCTTCGCTTCGGGCTTCAATGGGATTGGGTTGGCTTTTGACGGTTAGTCTCAGCGTATTTCCAGCCCCATGGGGTTTTGCCCTGCCGAATATGCGTTGAAACGTCTGGTGACGTAAATCGAAGCCGGTTCTACCGGGAAAAGCGGACAAGTGTCCACAAGTATTTTTCATAATCGGAAAATAATTGTGAACTCCGAATGATTTTGTGCTGGACAGGCCCTTCGCCTACCTAAGCAGCGAACCAATCATTAACCGCGGATCCTCCTCCGCCGAGGCTATGGCGGGCAGGTTACACGGATGACTCGGATGGGAGGAGTGCGGAAGTCTGAACGGGGTGGGCTCTAAGAGCGCAAAGCTCCGTGGAAGCCACGCTCCTTTACGGAGTTATTCACAAGGTCCAGCCCGCTAGTTACCCAGCTAAGGATAGAGTTATTCACAATAAGCCCGCCTGCATCGCTGTGCGAAGCACTGCGGGCAGGGAAGGCATTTCGGATTCTCACACGGAGGACACAAAGGGCACAACGGGATGCAGGTGGGGGAAGAATTTCGGAGACCGGATACCGGAACCGGCATTAGAATTTACCGCGGATTACGCGGATGACTCGGATGGGAATTGGAGGGCGAAATTGGAGGGCGTTCGCCGCGGCGTTTCACAGAAACGCCCTACAAACGGAAGTCTTCTCTATCCGTGATATCCGCGTCATCCGCGGTTGAATAGTCCCCCTGTGCCCTCTGCGGTCTCAGGCGGAACCGTTTTCTTTCGGCAGATAACTGATGCCGGTCATGGTCAACATGGGCAGGATGTGGGGCAAATCCCGGTCATCGAGCACGACGACGCGGGCGGCCCCGAGCGCGATCTTGTAAGGTTCGCGCACTTCATACGATTTTCCGTCGGCCATGTTGATGGCAAATGGGATTCCTTCTCTTACCGCGGTCTCGATTGTGTCGCGTGTCATTGTCGTGGGGGATTGCGATTAGCGTCGATCCCGGCGTCGACTTTGTCCAGCGAGGAAGGAATTTCGGATTCTCACACGGAGGTCACAAAGGGCACAAAGGGACGAAGAATTTAACCGCGGATTACGCGGACGACTCGGATTGGGAGAGGGCAAGGAAGGAATTTCGGATTCTCACACGGAGGTCACAAAGGGCACAAAGGGACGAAGAATTTAACCGCGGATTACGCGGACGACTCGGATTGGGAGAGGGCAAGGAAGGAATTTCGGATTCTCATCCGGAGGGAACAAAGGGACGAAGAAAATCCAGTCTTCGAAGAGAACCGCGGATCGCTCGGGTCGGACAGGATCAGCTTTCGCTTCTCCCATCCGTGGTATCCGTGCAATCCGCGGTTAATAATTTCCGCCCTCGACCTTACGGCGCGGGCGGTCCGAGATCGTAGATTTCGGCGACGCCCACTCCGGTTGTTTCCGCCAACCCGGCGAGCAAGACGGTATAAAGGCCAGGCGGCAGCGTAGCGGAGATCGCAGCTTCGAGATTGTTCGATGGCGCGAGGCCGGCGGCAATGATTTCCGCGGCTTGCGCGGGGCTGTCCTGCCAATCGTTGTTCGCCAGGAGAAGGGTTCCGTTTGTGTCGTGCAGCTCCAGAGTGGGATTCGCCAGGGCGTTGGGCATCCCCTGGAGGCTGGGGCCAATGCCTCGCGCAATCACTCGATCGGACGCTGTCCGGTCGCTGACCAGGAAGCCGGCGATGACGACGTTTTCACTCGTGCCAACAAAGGCGCGGGTGCTGATGTTGGCGAGTTTTGCATCCACGCTCTGGTCGAGATCGTAAACTTCCACCAGGGCTATGCCCGAGGTGGCGCCGTTGCCGGCGACGATGGCGGTATAAGCTCCCGGAGAGAGCGTCGCGAGAATGGCGGATTCAAGATCGCTGGTGGGCGGGATGCCGGTAGCCTGAATCGCGGCTTCCTGGCTGTCTCTCCAGTCATTGTTCGTGACCGTGACGAAGGCGCCCGGGCCGTGCAGCTCGAGCACTGGATCGGCCATCGCGCCAACGACGCCGTGCTGGGCCAGCGTGGGTCCAATCGCCCGGACGATGACCGGCTTGGGAACGGATCCCGTGATGATGAAGCCGCCGATGCCGACGTTATCCACGGTCTGAACGCGCATGCGGGTGGAGAGATTTATGATTTGCGAAATACCGGTGGGCGTGGCGCTGGGCGTGGCGGAGGGCGCGGGCGTCGCGCTGGCAATCGGGGTGGCCGAAGCGATCGGTGTCGCGGTGGCGCCTGGGGTCGCGGTGACGCCTGGGGTAGCGGTGACGCCTGGGGTAGCGGTGGCTATTGGGGTGGGCGTCGCGATCGGGGTGGAGGTAGCTATGGGAGTAGGGGTAGCTATTGGGGTGGGGGTGGGAGTGGGAGTGCTGGTGAGGCCGGGGTAGGTGACGGTGTTGGTATCGAGCGTAACCGCTGCGGTTACAGCCAGGAGCCGGCCGGTCACCGTGGTGCCGCCTACGGCTGTGATGGAAGTCCCGGCCATGATGTTGCCGGTAAAACTGCTGCCGCTGCCCAGGGTCGCGGCCGTGCCGACTTGAAAATAGATGTTCCGCGCGTCGGCGCCGTTGATCAGGAGAACCGAGGAGGCACCGGTGGTGATGAGGGTCGTGCCAATCTGGATGACGAAACGCGCGCTGGGATCGCCCTTGGCGTCAAAGGTCAGGATGCCGCCGGAGGTGGCCGAGGTATTAAAACGATAAACGCCCGGGGCAAGGGTCATCCCGCCCATGTCGGTGCCGCTAAAGTTATTCGCCGGCGGAGAAACCAACCCGGCAAATTCGGTGAAGGCGGTCGAGAGATCGGCATGGGCCGCATTGGCCGGGCCGTCATTCGCGTGCGTTGTGCCGTTGAAGATGACGCCGGGCGGAAATCCGGTGATGGCAGAACCCGGGGCGACGCCGACGTCACCGGTGATCACACTGGCGCCGGTATTGGTGACGGTGGTGGCGGCGAGGACGCCGAACGTTTCGGCGGAGCCGAGCGATTGGGCTTTGGCGTGAGTGGCGAAAATCGCCAGGGCGGCGCAGGCGACGAAAAGCGCCGGGACGAGGTGAGCACGAAAGGAGTTAATTCGGGTATGCATGATAAGTTTCTAATGGTTCCAAGTTGTCATCCGGTTGACCCAAATGGTCAGGACCCGGGAATCGTCTTCAGAGGACACGGAAGAAAGCTGACCTCACTGCGGCCTGTGTATCCAAGGCCGGAACGATCGAACTCTGGTAATCAGCGGCGCCAGGCGGAATGCCCGGGCCCGAATTATACCGCTAATTAAGCATTAACTAGTCCGCGCTGCGGGAAATGATGCCGCGGAGAATACGGAGAGCCGCGGTGCGCGGAAAATTCGAATATCGAATTTCGGATTTCGAATTTTCCGCCTACGGCGGCGGTCCTCGATCGTAGACTTCGACGAGGCCGATGCCGTCGCCGTTGTTTCCGACGAGGAGCGCGGTGTAAATACCCGGCGGCAGCGTCAGGGCAATCGCAGCCTCCAGGTCGTCGGTCGGCGCGAGACCGGCCGCAATTAGTTCCGCGGCCGTCGTCGGGTTATCCTGCCAGTTATCATTCCCGCTGAGAATCGCTCCATTGGAATCGCGCAGCTGAAGGCCCGGATCGGGGAGCACGTTCGAGACGCCGCCCGCGGCCAGGCTGGGGCCGAGGCCACGCACCACGATGCGATCGCCCGCCTGAGGCGGGCTGCCGCCGCCGAGGATGAAACCGGCGATGACGACGCTGTCTTCGGTGCCGACAAAGGCACGCGTGCTCAGGTTCGCCAGCCGGGAGTTCACTCCCTGGTCAAGATCGTAGATTTCAATCAGGGCGATACCGGACAAGTCGCCATTCCCGCGCACGATCGCGGTATACGTGCCGGAACTGAGATGGATGGCGATGGCGGACTCGAGGTTGTTGGTGGGCGGGATGCCGGTGTTTTTGATCTCCTGCTCCTGGGTGTCCTGCCAGTTGTTGTTCGTGATGGTGACAAAGCCACCCGGGCCGTGCAGCTCAAGGACCGGATCGATCAGCGGATTCGGGACACCGGCGTTAAACAGGGAAGGTCCAATGGCCCGAATCAGGACGTATTTGGGAGCGCCGGTGATGATGAAGCCGCCAATCCCGACGCGATCGCCGGTGTCCACTCGCATCCGGGTGGAGAGGTTGACGGCGAACGACGGCGGACTCGGCGTGGGCGTTGGCGAGGCGGTGGGCGTTGGGGTCGGGGTGACCGTGGGTCGGGGCGTTGGGCTGCAGGTTAACTTCTGGTTGTCGTTTGTGCCGAAGGCCGGGGAAGCAAGGGAGCCGCCACCGATGACATGGAAGCTCCCGTTCAAGACGGCCCCGCTGAGCAGGGTCCGTTCTCCCAGCATATCCGGCAGGGTGATCCAGGTATTGATGATCGGGTCCCACGAGATGGCGGTGGCCGTAAGTTCTGCCTGAAGCGGGACTACTTCAAGATATCCACCGGCAACGACGCCTCCTTCATTATAGAAAGCGGATGCCGCGGCCCAGCGCGCCACCGGCAGATCGGCAATCGCATCGTCGCTCCAGGTATTGGTGGCGGTATCGTAGCGATAGGTCTTCGTGGTGGCAGAGACTCCCTGGAATCTTCCCCCTGCGACGTAGATGTAGTTCCCTTGCACGAAGGCGCTGGCGAAACCTGCCCGTCCATCGAAAGGATTAGCCGCACCGAAGGTCCAGGTGCCCGTGGCAATGTTGTAAATTTCGACGGTGTTGGTGGAGGCGGAAATTGTGTCGCCCAACATTTTGTAAATCTTCCCTCCAAGACAAACAGCGACCCCGTCGGTCACTTCGGTAAAGAACGGCGGCAGGGTCGTGTACGTATTCGTGGCGGGGTTGTATCGGTAGATCGTGTTGAAAGGGCGCTTCGAATTATCCACGCCACCGAGAATGTAAATGAAGGTGCCGTCATTGGTGGCCATCGAACCACCCTGAGAGACCGGCAGGGGTGCAATTGGGGTCCAGCCGGTCCCGTCAAACTTGTAGGAGGCCGACGTGTAGTTGCCGTTTGTTCGGCCGCCGAAGGAATAAATGTTGCCGTCGAGGCTGGCGACCGCTTCGCGCATAATCGGGATCGGATACGCCGCGGCGGCGGTCCAGGCGCAGGCCGGAGTGGGAGTGGACGTGGGAGTCGGCGTGGGAGTGGCGGAAGGGGTGACGGTTGGTGAAGGCGTTGGTGTCGGTGAAGTGGGAGGAGGGAAAGTCGTGCACACGCCTGAAAAGGACATCGAGTCGATCCGCCACACTCCGGTGCTGCTGCCGCCGCTGTCTGAGCCCAGGCGGAATCGGAGTTGGATGGTTTGTCCGTTCACGTTCGGTGGGAGGTTCACCACGGTGAAGATGTAGCCTCCCGAATTGCCACTCCACGCCATGCGGCCGCCCAGCGGATTTCCGAGATCGCTGCTGATCATGCCGTCGTATCCACCGGCGATGAAACTGCCGCCGACCGCTGGATCGGTGATGTCGGTAAAGACTCCCGCGTTGATGTTGGGCGAGGAAACTTCCAGGACACCGCCATCGAAAAATTCGCCGCCACTGCTATCCAGATTGTAATTGTTGCGGAAAGCCACCACGGCCGATGCGGAGTTAACGACCAGGAAGGGCGAGTCCAGAGGCCGGTCACTGACGAAGGCCGGGGCGTTGACGAAGGCGTCGTTAGGCGCGGTATCGGGAGTGGTGGTCTCGGTCACCCAAAAGGCGCTGGACCAACCCGGGGGCAGGGCGGGAGCCGTTACGCTATCGAAGTTCTCGACCACCATCTTGTCGCAGGGCATGGGCGAGGGGGTGGAGGTAGCGGAAGGCGTGGCGGTGGGGGTTGGTGAAGGTGTGGACGTCGGCGTCGGCGGTGGGGGCGGGCTGGGCGATGGAGCGCATTCCGGGACCGGGGCCGGGACCTGGACGGTTACGCCATCGCCGGTTTTGTAAAAGCCAATCGTTCCGTTCACGGTCCAAGGCGGACCGCCATCGAATCTGAAATTATATAGAGTCCCCCAACGAATCGCATTCGCGTTCGGGTTCTGGGCCTGGGATCCTGTGGACCAGGTCACATTCGGACTGCTCGTCATAGTCCAGGGGGCGTTGCTATAACCGGCGTTTAAGGGAGTCCCATCGCTGGCGACGCCGGGAGGGTTCAGCGGAGCGTGAAATCCGATGTTCTCCGCCTGGCCAATGCCGCATCCCGCTGGGACACTGAAGTACGAAATCCCGCGATCCAGATTCTGGTTGTAGATCGCGAACTCGTAATGCCATTTAAAGTCTCCAATCTGAGTCACTTTGTAGGCCAGAAACGCTCTGCCATCGACTCCCTGCGCGGGCTCGATGGTCAGAACGGTCGCTCCCGGCCAGGCGAGGAGGGCCGGAGTCATTCGGACGGTGTTCCCAACTGCCGAAAAGTTGAACGTCGTTGTGCCGGCGACGGCAAACTGACGGTAGGAAACGTTGTTGTACATGTTGCATTGCCCGGGGTGCGCCACGCACCAGGCGTACTCGTGCGGCGTGACCAATTGCGCTTCGCCGTAGTAGGTCGCGCCCGGATTCATCGCCGTGTTCAGGTCGTTTGCTTCCACGAGAATCCGATGCTCGGGCCCGTCGTGCGCGTGGCCGGCGTGATTGTTCGAAGAGGATGGGAAGATGCCGGTGTAGGGATTGACCCAGGCGCGCGAACCGAGGCCGTTCTGACTCGCATTGAAGTTCGCGCTGTCAGCCGTTGAACAACCCACGCCCAGATGAGCGCTATCCGGCGAGGCGGTGCAGCCAAAGCCGCAGGCATTTTGCTGCAAAGGAACGAACGCGTGCTTCACCCAGGATTGCCCGATTTGTTCGAAGCGCTCGGTGTTGTTCGCGCCGCCGCTCAACCGATAAAGATTTTGCGGAATGACCGGATGGTCTGTCTCCGGCAATTGAAACCAATTCACCTGGACGTTTCCGTTATTGCAAATGTCCGTGGCCATCATCAGGCCAACCTGCGTTCCGCCGCTGCCGGCCTGGATCAAGGCGGGCAGATCTCCCATGATGACATCGGGTCCCGGCGCGAGCGCTTCCGGAGGAGTGAGAGCAAAGGCGATACGCGGAAGCAGGAGAAGAAGGAGGAAACCGCCGAGGCGGAAGGGGAAAGGAGGAAGGCGGAAGGCGGAAGGCGGAATGGCGGGAGGAAAAAGACTCATTCGAATTTCGGCATTCTTCGCCTTTCCCATCCGTGGTATCCGTTTCATCCGCGGTAAAAAGTTCGAACCATCACTAGTTAGGCTGCAAGCGCAGCGTAGGAAATGAGGTGAGAAGCGTCAAGGACGAAGGCGAATGACGAAAGGAGAAGCTAAACTCGAATGTCGAATAACGAAACAAATTCGAATTACCGAAAGGGGAGAATGACCTAAACGGGAGTGGCTTCGTTTCGAGTTTTTTCGTTTGGTCTTTCGGTGATTGTTTCGAATTTCGGATTTCGAGCTTCGAATTTTCCGCCTACGGCGGTCCTCCGCGGTCGTAGACTTCGACGAGGCCGACGCCGGTGCCGTCGTTCAAGCCCGCGAGCAGCGCGGTGTAAATGCCCGGAGACAAGGTGACGGCGATGGCGGCTTCGAGTTCGTTGGTGGGCGCGAGACCCGCCGCAATTATTTCCGCGGCTTGAGACGGGTTGTCCTGCCAATCGTTATTCGAGACCAGCAGGGTGCCATTGGAGTCGCGCAACTCGAGCGTGGGATCGGCCAGCGCATCGGGCACTCCGGCCGCGCCCAGGCTTGGACCCAAACCGCGCAGGACGCTTCTGTCACTGCCGCCCGCCTGAGGCGGGTTCCCGAGGATGAAGCCGGCGATGATGATATCGCTGCCCGTTCCGCAGAAGGCTCGCGTGCTGATATTGGCCAGTTTTGAAGTGGCCGCGGTTCCGAGGTCGTAAGCCTCCACCAGGGCGACACCGGTGGTGTTATTCTTCCCGGCCACGATGGCCGTGTAATTTCCGGGAGCGAGCGTCGCGAGGATGGCTGCTTCGAGGTCATTGCCGGGCGCGGCGCCAGTGGCGAAAATTTCGACCTCCTGGTTGTCCCGCCAGTTGTCGTTAATGATCGTGGTAAAGCCGTTAGGCCCGTGCAGTTCGAGCACGGGATCAGCCAGCGCATTGGTGATGCCGGATGGAATCAATGACGGTCCAATGGCCCGGAGGAGGACCTGTTTCGGTGCGGTCCCCGTGACGATGAAGCCGCCGATGCCGACGTTATCACCGGGCTGGACGAAGAGGCGCGTCGAGATATTGATCGGCCGCGCCGCGGGAGTGGGGCTTGGCGAAGGCGGAGCCGTAGCAGTGGGTGTTGGAGTAAGAGGGGGAGTGGCTGTAGGTGTAGGCGTCGATGGCGGCGTTCCGGAAGGTGTAGGTGAGGCTGGAGGAGTGGGAGAAGGTGTGGAGGGAGGAGTTGGTGTGGCCGTCGGAGTCGGCGTGACTGGCGTTGGCGTCGGTGACGAATCACAGTCCAGGAACGGATCGGGGACCAGGATTCCAGCACCCCAGGATGTCCCGGTCTTGAAGAAGCCGACCGTGCCAGACCGGTTCAGCGGTGGCCGGTTGGAATCAAAACGGAAGTTGTAGAGCGTCCCCCAACGGAGCGCGTTCGCGTTCGGGTTTTGCGCAAAGGTCTCCGAATGCCAGGTCAGCAAGGTGGAGGTCGAACTGAAGGTCCAGGCGGCATTACTGTAGCCGGCGCTTCCCTGAGTCCCGTCATTGGCCCATCCGGGATGATTTGCGGGAGCATGAAAGCCCGGGTTTGTGACCACGGACGCGCACCCCACCGGCACACTGAAGGATTGGATCCCGCGATCCAGATTCTGGTTGAAGATCGCGTATTCATAATGCCAGAAGCCACCGACCGGTCCCGTCACCTTGCTCGCGATGAAGGCACGGCCATCTACTCCCGGAACGGGTTCGATGGGGTTGATGGTCGCGCCGGACCAGGCATTGATGGCGGGAGCCATGCGGACGGTGATGCCAACTGGCGTAAAGGTGAAACTTGATGTCCCGCTGACACTGAAGCGACGGTAAGACGCATTGTTATACATGTTGCACTGCCCCGGATGGGTCTGGCACCAGTTGTACTCCTGCGGATTGACGTACATCGCTTCGGCGTAGTAGCTCGCACCCGGATTCAGGGTGGTGTTGAGATCGTTCTGCTCCACGAGGATCATGTGCGACTGGCCCGTGTGGACGTGGCCCGCGTGGTTGGCTGATTCCGATGGGAAGACGCCGGTGAACGGATTGACCCACGCGCGCGATCCCAAAAAATCCTGGCTGGCGTTCAAGCCCGCGTCGTACGGATCGGAACATCCCACGCCGAGATGTTGTCCGTTGGAAGCCGGAGTGCAGCCAAAGCCGCAAGCGTTGTCCTGCAAGGCAAAGACCGCATGCTTCATCCAGGATTGGCCAACCTGTTCGAAGCGATCGTTGTTGTTCGCGCCGCCGCTCATCCGATAAAGATTTTGCGGAATGACGTTGTGGTTTGTGTTCGGTAACTCAAACCAATCCACTTCGACGCTGCCGTTGTTGCACGACGTCGTCCCCACTCCCAGGCCAACCTGGCTTCCACCCGCTCCAAACTGCGCCATGGAGGGCAGGTCTCCCACGATGATATCGGGTCCCGGCACCCCACCATCGGGACCGTCGCCGGCTCCACTGCGCCGCGCTGGGAGAGACGACGATTGGGCGACGCTGTTCACGATCGTGGTGACCTCGATCGGATAGACGGTGGTCGTGATCGAAATCTCGCCGGCGACCAGACCGGCATCCGCCGGCCGTCCGAGCTTGTTTGCCAGCTCGGTGGAAATCAGGAGCCTGCCGCCGTTGATCTGGAGCACGTGCGCGGCGGCATCGTAGTCATATAGGTGCCCTTCAATATTGAAAAAGAGGAAGCCCGTCTTTCCATCGCGGACGACGAGGGCGAATGGTTCACTTGAAGGATTTTTTTCGATGACGAGCTGGTTGGAGGAAGCATTCAACGGCTCTGGCAGAACCGAGGAGTTGCCCCAGAGCAATCCCATCGAGCCGGCCTCCGGACCGCGCAGGACATTATTGAAGACGCGGATCGTGAAAAAGGAATTGGGACCGACGGCGAATGGGAAGGTGTCCAGTTTCGTTTCCTGGTCTGACGGCGCTTGGTTCCCGCGAAGCCGATTCAAGTTGAGACTGAGAACGGCCTTTCCCTGGGCCACGATCATTCTTTCGAGGATGCCGGTCTGTGCGTTGGGTTTCGCTGGCAAAGGCGGCGCGGAATCCACCGAGCTGCTGCTCACGGCCAACAGGAACGGGAGCGCCAAATAAATTAACGTTTTCTTGAACATCTACTTTCGTTTCTTGCCCGGTTCGAAGGTGGAGAGCCCGTCACGCCATCCACGGCCGGCTGCGTGGTGCGGGACCTTCGAACGCCTATTTATACATATTGCGCAGCAAAATAGAAGGTTTAAATGTCGAGTCCTGGTCGCGGGCCGGCAGCTCCGCACCGTTCCGACACACTTGTGACTCCCGCCCGAATTTTTATCCTGACGCTCGTTACGATGGTGGCCTTTGCCGGCAACTCGCTGCTCTGTCGGCTGGCGCTCAGGCAGACGGCGATTGACGCCGCCACCTTCACCCTGGTCCGGATCATTTCCGGCGCGGTGGCGCTCCAGTTGATCGTGCTGGCGCGCAAGGGATCGCGCGGCCCAGCGGGGAGCTGGCCTTCGGCGCTGGCGCTTTTTGTTTACGCCGCCGGTTTTTCTTTCGCGTATATCAGCCTGCCCGCCGGGACGGGGGCCTTGCTGTTGTTTGGCGCGGTGCAGGCGACGATGATTCTTTGGGCGCTCCGCAAAGGCGAACGGTTGCGGGCGCGGCAGAGCGTTGGCCTGGCGCTGGCGGTGGCTGGACTGGTGGCGCTCGTGTTGCCGGGAGTCTCCGCGCCTCCTCTCGGCGGATTGCTCTTGATGTTGAGCGCGGGAGTGGCCTGGGGCGTTTACTCGTTGCGCGGCAAAGCGGCCGGCGATCCGGCGTTGGCCACGGCGGGAAATTTTTTGCGCGCCGTGCCGATGGCGGTGGGACTGAGTGTGGCGTTGTTACCCTGGGCCCGGCTCGATCGCACAGGTATCGGTTACGCGATCCTCTCGGGAGCGATCGCTTCGGGATTGGGCTATGCGATTTGGTACACGGTGCTGCCCGCCTTGCGAGCCGCCAGTGCCGCGACGGTTCAACTCAGCGTGCCGGTTCTCGCCGCGGCTGGCGGCATCTTGTTTCTGGGCGAGACGTTAACTTTGCGGGCCGTGCTGGCCTCAGTGGCCGTGCTCGGTGGCATCGCGCTGGTCACGCTTGGAAAATCCGAATATCGAAACTCGAAATCCGAAACAAATTCGAATTAGCGAAAAGGAGGAATGATCAAAACGCGGAGGCCGTTTCGAATTTGCTTCCTCGAACTTTTGGTAATTGTTTCGAGCTTCGAATTTCGGACTTCGAATTTCCGAGCCGTCGGCTCGGCCTAGTGCAGATTATAGATCTCGACCAACCCAATCCCCGTGCCGCCGTTCTTTCCGGACAGGATGACTGTAAACGTGCCGGGTGGCAGTTCGAGGAAGATGCCTGACTCGTTAGGTTGCTGGAGCGCCAGGCCGTGGGCGGCAAGTTGCGCGGCGGATGCAGGGTCGTCCTGCCAGTTGTCGTTCGAGATCATGACGGTTCCGTTGCCATCGTGCAGTGCCAGGGTGGGATCCTGGAGGACGTTGCTGAGGCCAAACTGGCTCAGCGAAGGTCCGATGCCTCGTAAGGCCACCCGGACATCCCCGGGATTGCGCCCGAGAACAAAGCCGCCAATCATGACGTTGTTTCCAGTCTGAACCAGGCCGCGTGTGCTGATATTCGCCAGCTCCGCGTCCGCCGCCTGGTAGTTGTCGTAAGCTTCCACCAAACCGATGCCGCTGGTTTGTCCGTTGCCGGTGTTGATCGCGGTGTAAGCCCCTGCTGGAAGCGTGGCTAGTATGACCGACTCCCGATCGTCGGTTGGCTGATAGATCGAGCCTCCAATGACATATTGCGTCAACGGATCGTCTCTCCAGTTATCGTTCCGCGTCAGCAATGCGCCATTGGGTCCGTGTAGTTCCAGGACGGGATCTGCCAGGACCTCGTCAGCGGGAACGCCCGCTCCCGCGAGCGATGGGCCGATCCCGCGCAGCACGACGGGCTTGTCGGCATTTCCGGTCACGATGAAACCGCCGATGGTGGCCGCATCGCCTGTCGCCACTCCCGACCGTGTCGAAATGTTCACCGCCTGGGCCGGCGCCAGCGGACCTTGCGGATCGTCGTCGATGATCGTGACGGCGGCCGTGGCCGGCGTTACAGGGCTTCCGCCTAGGATTACGGTAAAATAGACCTCGAAGGCCTCGTTCGGCTCGCGAAAACCATCATTCGCGATCGGGATCTGGATATCGATGCTCGTCTCCGCGGGTTCAAGGATGACGCTCGCCGACAGATCGTCTCCGGTAAAAGTGTAATCGGAAGGAGAAGTAGCGGTGCCGTCCCGGGTCTTGTAGTAGACCGTGGCCGGGACCTCGGTTGCTCCGGACTTCGTGATTGTGAGCGTGGCCGTGCCCGCACCTTCACTGGTGTTGTAGGTCGCGGAACTGAACTTCACACCGGGCGCCGGATCGTTGTCCTGGATGCTAATCTGGGCCGTCGAGGGAGCGCGCACCGCCGCGCCGCCAGTTGGATTGCTCAAGGTGACGTTGAAGTTCTCGTTCCCTTCAAAAACCGAATCGTCAACGATCGGGACGGTGAACTGCTTGGTCGTTTCGCCCGGCGCGAAGGTCAGGTCGCCCGATGTGTTCGTGTAATCGCCGGGAGCCGCGGCCGTAAACCCATCGCTCGTGGCGTAATGAACGGAGATAGGGCCGGCGGCCGCTCCGTCCTTGATCACGGTGACGGTCACGGTTCCAGCGGCTTCATTCACGACGTAAACATCGGTACTGAGTTCCAGGGTCTGCGCCTGGGTCGTGAGTGCGAAGGCCAGAAGCGCGGCGAGTGTGCCTAACGAAATCTTCTTCATGGCCCTGTTTCGTCTCGGGCTGCTTGATCAACCGCTGCTTCGACCGGTCGACGATGCGCCCGATGACGTGTTGCTCTTTTTTTTAGAGGAAACTTGGGCGCGCGTCGAGTCTATTTCTGGGTGAACCGCGGATCCAAAAGAAGAAAATCCGAATGTCGAAGCACGAAATTCGAAACAAATTCAAATGACCTAAGGGGAAGAAAACTCGAAACGGCTTCCCGTTTTGGTCATTCCTCCCTTTTAGTAATTCGAGCCTTGTTTCGAATTTCGATATTCGAATTTCGGATTTTTCCTTAAGGTCCTCCGCGGTCGTAGACTTCGACCAGGCCAACGCCCGTGCCATTATTCAGTCCCGCCAGTAACGCGGTGTAAGTACCCGGCGGTAATGTGGTGGCTATGCCGGACTCCAGATCGTCTGTCGGCGCCAGACCCGCGGCGATCAGTTCCGAAGCCTGGACTGGATTATCGTGCCAGTCGTTGTTCGAAACGAGAAGCACCCCGTTGCCGTTGCGCAGTTCCAGGACCGGATCGGCCAGCGCGTCCGGTACTCCCTGGGCCGCGAGGCTGGGACCAATGCCGCGCACCACGATCCGGTCGTTCCCGCTATTATTGCCCAGGATGAAACCGGCGATCACGACGTCGCTGCCACTGCCGATAAAGGCGCGGGTGCTGATATTGGCGAGCTTCGCAGGAGCGGCCTGACTCAAGTCGTAGACTTCCACCAAACCAACGCCGGTAGTGTTATCCTTGCCGCTCACGATCGCGGTGTAGATGCCGGGACTCAGGTTGGCATCAATCGCGGATTCGAAATCGTTGGTGGGCGCGATGCCACTGGCGATGATCAAGGCCTCCTGCGCGGGATCGTCTCTCCAGTTATCGTTGGTGACGGTGACAAAGCCGCCGGGACCGTGCAGTTCGAGGACTGGATCAGCCAGGGCGTTGGGGACACCGGAACCAGTGAGCGAAGGACCAATGGCTCGGAGAAGAACATGCTTTGGTCCCGTTCCCGTAACGATGAAGCCGCCGATGCCAACGTTGGCGCCAGTCTGAACGCGCATCCGCGTCGAAAGGTTGATGGCTTGCGCTGAAACTGGTGGCGCTGTCGGCGTTGGAGTAGGTGTCGGGGTAGTCGCGGGAAGGACCGTCGTGGACGCCGTAGCGAAGTTGTTCCCCGGATTAGGATCGATGGCAGAAGCCCCGGCCGAGGCGGTGTTGTTGAGCGGCCCGGCAACCGTTGGAGTTACCACCAGGGTCACCGTTTCGCTGCCGGAAAATTGGAAGTTGCCCAGATGACAAGTGATGGCGCTCGTGCCGGTGCAACTACCGGAACTTGGGGTCACAGAAACAAAGTTCACACTTGCCGGCAAGGTGTCCGACATCGTCACATCCGGTGCGCCCAAGCCGTTTCCGACACTGAAGGATACGGTTATGGTATAGGTCAGGTTCTGGCCAACCTGGACTGGGTCGGGCGAGTCGCCGATGCTTACCGAGGTATCGACGTGTGGGGCTTCCGATGGGGTGGGAAGAGGTGTCCCCGATGGCGTTGGGGTGGGACTGGCAGGAGTGGGAGATGGCGTTGGCGGAATCGTGGCTGTTGGCGAAGGCGTGGTGGGAGGAGTAGGTGTTGGTGTGGACGGTGTGGGAGTCGTGGGCGGAGTCGGTGTCGGGGTGTGGGTGGCTGATGGTGTGGGCGTGGCTGGAGGCGTGGGTGTCGGCGTCGCCGGAGTCGGTGTCGGCGTGGCGGGCGGAGTCGGTGTTGGTGTGTGAGTGGCTGATGGTGTGGGCGTAGCAGGAGGGGTAGGTGTAGGTGTCGCCGGAGTGGGGGTTGGAGTCGGCGTCGGAGTTGCGGGCGGGGTTGGTGTTGGTGTCGTCGTTCCAGCCGGAGCCACGCGGATGTGATAGATGTCTTCTTCGAGGTTGAAAGTGGCGGCGTAGGCGACGTTGGCGCCGGTGTTGTCCGAGACCATGGTCATGTAATCGCCCATTTTGTTCTGCTGTGGATACCCGAGGAAAGGATTGAACGAGTTGCTCACGGAGACGTTCGGCGCCCACGTTACGCCTCCATCCGTGCTGTAGGAGTAGAAGAGTTGGGAGTCGGTGTTGTTCGCGGCGTTCCGCGTGTCCAGCCAGACGGAATCGATCCGGCCGTTCGGCGCGACGGAAAGCGTCCCCATCCAATGCCATTTGCTGGGGTTGACCGCGTCATCGTTAATCCGGATGGAGGCGCTGAAACTCGCGCCTCCATTGGTGCTGCGCGCGAACCTTACGTCGGAACCGCCGGTGGCGCCGGTGGGGCGCAGACTGGCCAGCATGTAAATATTGTTATTCGTGGCCGTGCCCGAACGATCAACCGCCAGGAAGAGCTGCCCAACCAGTCCTTCCGGATTTATCGACTGGCTGGATTGGATGGAGCCACCCATGTTGACGACAACGTTTTGATCAAACGTTGGAGTAACGGCTCCGTTCTTCGCATTGCTGGAGCGAAGGCAACGAAACGAACCGTTGACGCCGCCAATGAAAAGGTTGCCGGTGGAGTCCACGTCGAGGGTTCCCCAGATGGGAGAGTTAGGAATGTTGATCGGATTCATCCAGGTGACCCCGCCATCGGTGGAACGGCTGAATTGCCGGCCGCCAAAATTATTCCCGGCGGTGCTCCAGGCCTGATATTGGAATCCGTGACCGGTGCTATTGGTGTTATCGATCGCGTGCCACTGCTTGTCGCCGCCCGTGGCGTTGCCCGCGCCCTGCAGGTTCGTCCAGGTCTGACCGCTATCGAGCGAGCGCCAGATATTGTCGAAGAAGGTCTCAAGAAGGCTGTTGTAAAAAAATCGGCCGATATCATCGGCGACCAGGACCGGGTCGCTGCGGAAAACGTTGTTCTCCAGGACGCCGGGAAAGGTCCAGGTCGAACCACCGTTGTTGGTGAAGCCGTAGCCGGCCTGCCGAAAGTTGGAGGTAACGCTGTTGAATTGTCTCCAACCGACAATCATCCGGTTGCCGTTGGTTGGATCCACCGCGATCGATGGTTCGTTCGCGGCGTCGCCGGTGATGTTCAAACCAGCCCCATTGACGTTCACCTGATGGCTCGTGAACTGGTCGTGGACCGAAATCATCCCGGGCGAAACGCCGATCCCCCATAAGGGATAAGGCGCGGGTGGCATATCGTATTCCTCGAGCGGCTCACTGGGGGTCTCCGAGGAATCATCGGCCTCGTCCGCAGGAACGGCCGGGAGCTCCGCGGATCGGTCCATCTCGTCCTGCGCAGTGACAACGACCGGCAGCAAAACCAGACAAGCGGCGGCCAGGAGGGCCGATCCCATAACGAAGAGATAAACTTTTTTCATATGGTGAACTGGCTACTTCTGAATGCTGCCGAGCGGGCGCGAACGGGGCCTCGCTTCAACATCGCCACCCGTCCGGCCGCGGAGTTTCGCCCGGGCGAGGACAATGGCGGATGACGAATTTGTTAATTGGGACGCGAATTTTGTCGAGGCTTATTCCAATGACATTTTGGTAAGCTCACACCCAGGTGTGCGCCGCGCTGCTCCACCGTTGTCTCGAATCGGCCGCACGCTCTGCACGGCGCAGCTATGGACCCCCGCGATCGTAAACTTCGACCAGGCCGACGCCTGTTCCATTAGCCAGCCCCGCGAGGAGTGCGGTGTATCTGCCCGGCGGAAGCGTCACCGCTACGGCAGCCTCAAGGTCATTGCCCGGCGCAAGACCCGCAGCCATGAGTTCCGCTGCCTGGCTCGGGTCATCCCGCCAGTCGTTATCTGATATGATGAGCGTTCCAGCGCTGTCCCGAAGCTCTAACGTTGGGTCAGCTAGCGTGCCCGGTACGCCAAGGCCAGGTCCGATCCCGCGCACGACAATTCTATCGGAGAGACCGCCATTACCAAGGATGAAGCCCGCGATTACGATGTCGCTCCCGGTACTAACGAAAGCGCGAGTGCTTAAGTTAGCCAGCTTCGAGTCAACTCCCTGGCTAAGATCGTAGGCTTCCACCAGGGCGACACCGGTAGTGCCGCCATTTCCGCTCATGATCGCGGTATACGCTCCGGGATCCAGCGTCACCACAATCGCCGATTCGAGATCGTTGGTTGGCGGAATGCCAGTGGCCAGAATCTCGGCCTCCTGGGTTTGTCTCCAGTTGTCGTTCGTGATCGTCCACAATCCGGTGCCGTGGAGCTCCAGCGTCGGGTCGGCCAGTGCATTGGGGATGCCTAATGGGGTAAGCGAGGGTCCAATGGCCCGGAGGAGGACACGTTTCGGAACAGTTCCCGTGATGATGAATCCGCCGATGCCCACGTTGTCCCCCGTTTGGACACGCAGACGAGTCGAGAGGTTAAGGGGCTGCGCCGCGGTAGGCGGCAAGAAAGCATTCCGGACCGATTCCCTGATGCACTCCGAACCGTTCAGGTCGCCACTGCGATAATAACCGCGCGCGCGAATGTAGATGTTCTGTCCGGTCGGCAGGTTCAAACCTGTCAGGGTCCAGTTGCTGCCGGCCGCCGTGCCGTTGCCCCGGGGCGTAAACGTCACGCCGTCGATGGATGACTCCAGGGTAACGTGTGCGAATCGCGGGCTGGCGCCGCCCAGCGTCCAGGTGATCGTAGTTTGCGTCCCGGCCAGGTTTTGGAGCGCGGCGGAGTCGTTCGTTAGACGAGCGAAAGAAAGGCGCGTCTGTCCGCCAATGCTGTTGAACAAGCCGCCCGCGAGAATCTTGCCGTCCGCCTGCACCGCGATTGAAAAGACAGAACTGCTCGCGTTCGGGTCGAACGAATCAGCCAGGCCGGTGACGGGATCGAGCCGGGCGATGAAATTGCGCGTCTGTCCGCCGATGCTGATCGCTCCGGAAAAAACGCCCGCTGCTAAAATCTTGCCGTCCGCCTGAATGGCAATTGAATAGACTGTGCCGTTCGCGTTCGGGTCGAATGAATCGGCCGCTCCGGTGGTGGCATCCAGCCGGGCGATGCGGTTGCGTGTCTGTCCGCCGATGCTACTGGCTCCGTTAAAATCGCCACCAACTAGAATCTTGCCGTCCGTCTGCACTGCGATTGAGTTGACAAAACTGCTCGCGTTCGGATCGAACGAATCAGCCAATCCAGTGGTGGCATTCAGCCGGGCGATGCGGTTGCGCGTTTGTCCGCCGATGCTACTGGCTCCGTTGAAAAATCCGCCCGCCAAGATCTTGCCATCCGCCTGCACCGCGACTGAAAAGACGGGACCGCTCGCGTTCGGGTCGAACGAATCTGCCAGGCCGGTGGTGGCATCGAGCCGGGCGATGCGGTTGCGCGTCTGTCCGCCGATGCTACTGGGTCCCTCGAAGGCGCCCGCAACTAAAATTTTGCCGTCCGTCTGCACCGCGATTGAATAGACAGTACCGTTCGCGTTCGGGTCGAATGAATCAGCCAGGCCAGTGCTAGCACTGAGCCGGGCGATGTTATGGCGCGTCTGTCCGCCGATGCTCGCGAACGAGCCTCCCACTAAGATCCGGCCATCCGCCTGCACTGCGATGGAAATAACAGTAGTATTCGCGTCCGGGTCGAAGCTGAGGTCGACCGTGCCGTCCGTATTCAGCCGTGCGATATTGTGTCGGGCCACGCCCTGAACGGCGGCGAAGTCCCCGCCGATAAGAATCTTCCCGTCCGGCTGCAGCGCCGTGGCCAAAACGCCGCCGCTGACGATGCCGAGATCGAGTGTCCGGTCGAGCCTGCCGTCGGTTTCGAGCCGGGCGATTCGGTTGCGCATCTGTCCGCCGATACTGCCTGCTCCGTTGAAAAAACCGCCCACCAATATCTTGCCGTCCGACTGCACCGCGATTGAATAGACAGTATTGATCGCGTTTGGGTCGAATGAATCAGCCAGGCCGGTCGTGGGATCGAGCCGGGCGATGCAATTGCGCATCTGTCCGCCGATGCTCGTGAAAAAGCCGCTCGCCAAGATTTTACCGTCCGTTTGGACCGCGATTGAAAAGACAAAACTGCTTGCGTTCGGGTCGAACGAATCAGCCACGCCGGTTGCGGGATCGAGCCGGGCAATGCTGTTGCGAGTCGCTCCGCCGATGCTGTTTGCCCCGCTGAACGCCCCGCCGGCTAAAATCTTGCCGTCCGCCTGCACCGCGATTGAGTTTACAGCATGGTTCGCGTTCGGGTTGAATGAATCAGCCAGGCCGGTCGTGGGATCGAGCCGGGCAATGCGGTTGCGCGTCGCTCCGCCGATGCTATTTGCCCCGTTGAAATCGCCGCCCGCCAGGATCTTGCCGTCCGCCTGGACCGCGATTGCAATGACACGATCGTTCGCGTTCGGGTCGAATGAATCAGCAAGGCCTGTGGTGCTATCGAGCCGGGCGATATGATTGCGCATCTGTCCGCCGATGTTGGTGAAAAAGCCGCCCGCCAAAATCTTGCCGTCCGCCTGCACCACGATTGAAGAGACAGGACCGTTCGCACTCGGGTCGAACGAATCAGCTGCTCCGGTGGTGGCATCAAGCCGGGCGATGAAATTGCGCGCCTGTCCGCCGATGCTGCTTGGTCCGGCGAAATTGCCGCCCGCCAAGATCTTGCCGTCCGCCTGCACTGCGATTGAAAAGACAGTATCGCTTGCGTTCGGGTCGAAGGCGGCGTCCAGCGTGCCGTCCGGATTCAGCCGCGCAATGTACTTGCGCGTGACCAGCGGTCCGCCGTTGGGCGAGAGCGTTGTAAAGTTGCCGCCGAGAAGAATCTTGCCATCCGGTTGCACGACCACGGTGAAAACCGTGCCGTTCGCGTTCGGGTCGAAACCGTCGAGAGCGGATTGCGCGCGCAGCGCTGTCGCGCCGCCGGCCAGGAGCACGGCAACGTAAACCAAGAAGAGGGCGGCTTTCCGGGTAGCTTTAGAGATGGAGTTCATTGGGAGTTCCACGGTGGCGGCCAGGCTCCGGGCCAGCTTCGCAGGAAACGGGAAGCAGCGGCCGATTGCGAGTGTGGCAGGGTGAGAATTAACTTCGCCTTTCGGCCCGATTTTTGTGAGAGGAGGGGAACGGGTCAAGCCTATTTGCGAATCTCCGGAAAATTCTCGGCGGTAGATTGCGGATGCAACTACCTTCCAATTTTCCTGGACCGAACGATAAGAGCGTCGCTTGCGTTACTGCGCGTCAATTGTTTAGTGCCTTTCGCCCGATCGTTTCCACAAAAAGGGAAACGGCGGCTTCACCACTTATGCAAAATTATATCGGCTCTTCCACTTGGATTCTCCCTCGCACCGGCGCCTCCACATTGCTCTTCGCGATCGGATGCACCATCGTTCCGCTCTGCATGGCGGTGAAGCCTGTCCCGCCGTCTCCGAGCCCTTCTAAAAAAGTGACCACCACCGCCGCGTCCGCCAATCCGCTTCTCAAGGAAAGCACTCTGCCTTATCAGCTTCCGCCTTTCGACAAGATCAAGGACGAGCATTTCCAACCGGCGATGGAGCAGGGGATCGTGGAGGAAGAGAAGGAAGCCGCAGTCATCGCGAACCAAACGGCGAAGCCTACCTTCGAGAACACGATTGTGGCGCTGGAGAAAATGGGCCAGCTCATCGATCGCGCCCGCCGGACCTTTTCCGCCTTTACCGCCGCCAACACGAATCCCACCCTGCAAAAGGTTGACCAGGAGATGGCGCCGAAGTTTGCCGCGCACTCGGATACGATTCATCTCAACGGTCCGCTCTTTGCCCGGATCGAAACTCTTTACAATGACCGCGAGAAGAGCGGCCTGGATTCCGAGTCGAAATGGCTCCTCGAGCGTTACTACAAGGATTTCGTCCGCGCGGGCGCCAAGCTCTCGGAGGCTGATAAAACCAAGCTGAAAGCGTTGAACGCTGAGCTCGCCACTCTGCAAACCAGCTTTGAGCAAAACGTCCTCAAGGAAAAAAATGCATCGTCCATTGTCGTGGATACCAAGGACGAACTGGCCGGTTTGTCGGAAAACGAAATCGCCGCCGCGGCGGCGGCCGCGAAAGCGGACGGCAAAGAAGGGAAGTTTGTTCTCCGAATGCTGAACACCAGCGGACAGCCTTCGCTCGCCTCGCTCCAAAATCGCGCGCTGCGCGAGAAGATCATGCAGACCTCTCTGGCTCGGAACAGTCACGGTGGCGAATTCGACACGAAGGAAATTGTGAGCCGGACTGCGAAGTTGCGGGCCGAACGGGCGGCGCTTCTGGGTTATGCCAATCACGCGGCCTACCAGCTGGAAGATCAAACGGCGAAGGATGTCCCGACAGTGAACAAACTGCTCGCCGATCTCGCGCCCGCGGCGGTGGCCAACGCCCGCCGGGAAGGCGCCGACATCCAGGCGATCATCGACCAGGAGAAAGGCGGCTTCCAACTCGCCTCCTGGGACTGGGATTTCTATTCCGAGAAGGTGCGCAAGGTGCGCTACGCCTTCGATGAGTCGCAGCTGAAGCCGTACTTTGAGCTAAACCACGTGATAACCGATGGCGTCTTCTTTGCCGCGGGCAAGCTCTATGGCCTCACCTTTAAGGAACGAAAGGATCTTCCCGTTTACCTTCCCGACGTTCGGATCTGGGAAGTGTCCGACAAGGATGGCAAGCCGCTCGCGCTTTTCATCGGTGATTATTATGCCCGTCCGTCGAAACGCGGCGGCGCCTGGATGAACTCCTATGTCCCGCAGAGCCTGCTCATGGGCACGAAGCCAGTCGTAGCCAATCACCTTAACATTCCCAAGCCGCCCGCCGGCGAACCGACGTTGTTGACCTACGATGAGGTCAGGACTGCGTTCCATGAGTTTGGACATGCCTTGCACGGCATGTTTTCGAACGTGAAGTACCCGCGCTTCAGCGGCACGAGCGTGCCGCGCGATTTCGTGGAGTATCCCTCGCAGGTCAATGAAATGTGGGCCACCTGGCCGGAGATTTTGAAAAACTACGCGAAGCATTACAAGACGGGCGCGCCCATGCCGACGGAGCTGCTCGACAAGATGGAGGCGGCGAAAAAATTCAACGAGGGTTTCAGGACGACCGAATATCTCGCCGCTACCTTGCTAGACCAGGCCTGGCATCAACTCAAGGCGGAGCAAATCCCAACCGACACGCTGGCTTTCGAAGCCGAGGCGCTGAAGAAAGCGGGCGTGGATTACCCGCCGGTGCCGCCGCGCTATCGCTCGACCTATTTTTCCCATGCCTTCGCGGGTGGCTATTCCGCCGGCTATTACTCGTACATTTGGAGTGAAGTGCTCGATGCCGACACCGTGGACTGGTTCGAGAAGCATGGCGGATTAAAGCGCGAGAACGGCGATCGTTTCCGGGAAACACTGCTCTCGCGCGGCGGGAGCGATGAGGCCTTGAAATTGTTCCGCAATTTCACGGGTGGCGATCCTGATGTGGCCCCGCTCTTGAAGCGTCGCGGTCTCGATAAGACCGCTCCCGCGCCGAAGTAACAACTGTAGCAGCCTCGCTCAGTCGAGGCGTTGGGTGAGGGAATGTAGAGGTGCCCGCTGCCGGTCCCTTCTAGCTCTGTGCATCGTTGCTAATGATTAGCGTCGCGGCACGCTTCGGGTCGTCGTTCCGAAAATGAATCTCTTGCGCTGGAAAATAGATGCCCCGGTACGCCTCCGCGGTCGCCGTCGGCGTCAGGCCTTCCTGGGCCCGTGCGATGGCCCGCTTCAACGCCGTGTCGAAGCTGCACTCGATCCAGACCGATAGATCGTAGTAGGCATGAAAAGCCCGCTTCAGCAGATAGATGCCTTCCAGTAAGATGACATCCAATCCTTCAAATTCGTAAATGTGCCTCCGATACTCCGTCGCTGTTTCTTCGGCGTAGTCGGCTTCGAGGCGAAGGGACCCTCCATCGCGCAATGGCAGAACAAGCTGGCTGAACATCTCGTCGAAGCGGATCGCATGCAGATAAAAGTGCTCCGCCGGATTGGAGCTGTCGAAGCGCACGTGCGGAAGGTTCAGCCATCCATCAACGCTAATCGTGGCGGCGCGGACCCCCTGGGTCGCGAGCTGCCTTTTTAATTGGGCCGCCAAGTAGCCCTTGCCGCAGCCGTCGATTCCTGTGATGGCGACGAGCACACTCCGTTGTCCCGGAATGGAGGCGCGTGCCTCGATAATTCGCTCAGCCACCGCTTGAAGTTCAGTCATAAAGTCGCCGCTTTGGAAGGCCAGACGCAGAAGACGCCCTGCCGACATTCTTGCTTGGAATTAAAATGCGGCAAAAAAGGCATGTCAAATATTATTGACATGATGTCTGGTATAACGTACATCGCCGTTATGCCAACATTAACCATTTCAGAGTCTCGCATGTCATTTCGAGAAAAGAGCGCCTGGGCTTCCCTGGCGGTAATGCTCGTCGTCTTCGTTCCGTACTTCGTCCACATCTTCCGATTGTTCGAAGAGGGCAAACTCGACTGGAACACGGTGCTCGGGGAGTTCATCGGTGCCGTCATTTTTGAGGTGGTGCTGCTGATTGTCGTGCACATCGTATTCGCCGTCCGCGCCAAAGAGGAAGAGAAGGATGAGCGCGACCTGGCCATCGAATCGAAGTCGTTCAAGATCGCGTATTTTGTTCTGGTCTCGTCCGCCTTCGTGGCAATTCCCTGCCTCATCGGCGTTGGGTTTAGCATGCAGCCCTCGGGCATCGATCAAATGACTTCTCCGGTGTTCGTGAGCCAATTGCTGCTTCTTTGTTTTGTGGCCGCGGAAGCCTCAAAATACGTGACGCAACTCGTATGCTATCGGCGCGGGAGCTGACCATGGGAACGTCCAAGGTCAGCAATAACGTCAGGAAACTTCGCTTCGAGTCAGGCGAAATGACGCAGCAGGAGTTGGCCGAGAAGGTGGGCGTGACCAGGCAAACCATTGTGGCGATCGAGGGCGAAAAATATTCCCCTTCACTTGAGCTGGCTTTTCGGATTGCGGCCGTGTTCAAAAAACCGCTGGAGGCGGTCTTCGGCTACGGGGCACGTTAACACGCCTTAAAAACTCCGCAGTTAGAGATGATCCGGCCGCGGCAAAGGTCGTCTCTGCAAATGCGGCGGTGTGCATCTCCATTCCGGCTTGATGGCGCGCTGCGGGAACTACGCCGCCAAGTCAGGTAGTTTCCTTCCGCCGGCGCGCATACGTCCGGCTACTTAGGGCGCTACAGAATGCACGCGTCCCGCACTTTGGCCCAACGCCAAATCTCCTGTCGAAGGCAGTGAAGTCTGAAAAACAAACCAGAAAGAAACAATGAAATCACTTAACGTTCTTCGGAACTTCACTTCAATTGCCCTGGCCGCGTTATGCGCGATCGGGGTATCGAGCGCAAGCGCGCAAACGGTGGCCTACACCTATAGCCTGACTGATCTGGGAGTGCTCCCCGACCAGAAGGATAACTCCAGCATGCCTGCGGCAATTAACGGCCAGGGACAAGTAGCCGGCACCTCAGGGACATCCGCTTTTCGGTACATCAAGAATGGCAAAGGGATGGAGGATCTCGGCAAGGATGCCTTCGAGAGCATTGCCCGTGGATTTGGCATCAACAGTCTCGGCCTGGTGGTCGGTGACTCCACTTTTGGCAAAACTCAGGTGAACCACGCCGCCATGTTTGCAAATGGAGTGGCGATTGATTTGGGCACTCTCAGGATAGCCGGAGCTTTCAGCCGGGCCAATGGCATCAATGCCACCGGCCAGGTGGTCGGATTTGCGGGCGATAAGCGGGACGGCCAGAGCAGCAGAGCCTTCATCATGGACACGGCCAATCGACTCAGTCGCATGATCGATTTGGGCACCTTGGGCGGATCATACGCGCAAGCTTGGGGAATCAATGACGCTGGATTCGTCACGGGCAACGCTCAAACCGTTGACCAATTCTCCGCCAGCCCGAGTCATGCCTTCATTTGGCACGCCACGACGACAGGAATGCTCGATCTGGGAACGCTGGCCGGGGACTACAGTTACGGCACATCGATCAATGCCAACAACCATGTGGCAGGTTACTCCACGATCACGAAAGACAACGGTCGGGTTCACGCCTTCCTTTATAATGGCAAAGCGATGGTCGATCTCGGCTCCCTGAGCGGCGCCGCCTTGGATCTCGATTACAGTTATGCCTTGGGGATAAACATCAAGGATCAGGTAGTGGGTTACACTTATCTCCCGTCCGACGGCCCCTGGTCGGTGGCTTTCGTTTACAACAATGGGTTGATGGAGAACTTGAACGACCTGATTGGACCCGCGGCAAGTAATTACCGCCTCGATCGTGCCACGGCGATCAATGACAATGGAGAGATTGTCGCTATTGCTTTCGATTATACCGCGGAGGCCTATCACGCGGTCTTGTTGACGCCGGCGCCCGACATCCAGGTCAAACAGTAAGACAAATTCGCAGCTTTAATGCGCCTCTCTTCGGTCTTGATTGATCGGGAGAGGCGCTTTTGCGATTAAAACTCGGCGCAATTGTAGATGATGCGGCCGCGGCAAAGGTCGCTTCTGCAAATGATTTTGCATTTCTCCTGGACCGTTGGCGCACCGCAGACCGGGCAGATGATTGCGCCGTTCGCGGCTTCCGTCTCGCTGCGTTCGGTTTGCTTCTCGCTCTCGTCGTTCAACTTTTTAAATCCGCCTATTTTTCCCATTGTCTGTTGGAGAGCACGACGCGGTAGCCGTCTGCGTCCTCGAACGTTTGGCCGCCCTCATCCCACCAGGGATTGTAAGACGTGACCGGCTCGTAGCCATGCTTCTGCATCCGCTCGACGGCGTTCCTCCACTCCACTTTGTCGGGAATATAGAACACCAGGAGATTGTCCTGACTGGGCGCCTGGCCGGCCTGGTGACCGCGCTTGTGCGTGAACTCGAGGTGATACGGGAAGCCTTTGCGGCCGAGGATAGCGCCGTCAAAATCATTGTGTCCGGAAAAAGAGGCCAGCACTTCCAGCCCCAGGCCGTCACGATAGAATTTTAGGACTTCCGGCAGGTTGTCGGTCGGTCGCGCAACCCGTAACGTGGAGACCGAATCCTTCCTGGCAGGAGTGTTTGGGTTCACTCTTTTCCAGGCGCCCCCGATGAGGGGCCAGATTCGGGTGGCAATTTCAGTTTTTCCTCAAGCTGTCGCCGAACCTCCGGCCATTCTTCATCAATGATGCTGAACTGGACGGAATCCCGTTTTCTCCCATCGGGCATTATCAAATCGTGACGAATGATCCCTTCCTGTTTCGCGCCCAGGCGGAGGATGGCGGCGCACGATACCTCGTTGATTTCGTCCGTGGTGAATTGGACGCGGATGCAGTTAAGCCGCTCAAAGGCGAAGCCGAGCATGAGCAGCTTGGCTTCGGTGTTGACGAAGGTTCGCTGCCACGACTTCGCGAGCCACGTCCAGCCAATCTCGAGATTGCGGTTCTGCCAGTCGATCTTCCAAAAGCGAGTGGACCCGATAATGAGCCGCTTGGGCTCGCGGATTTGAATGACAAAAGGAATGGTGGTGCCATCCGCCCGGCCATCCAGCGCGACCCGAATGTAGTCGTCCACGGTTTCCGCGGAGGGAACGATGGTAAAGGGCAGCTTCCAGAGGTTGCCATCGGCGGCCGCTTGGACGAGATCGGGACCATCCGACGCCAGCATCGGTCGCAGGGTAATCCTTGGACCGATCAGCGGGTCCATGTGCATGTGGAAAGCTTTCACCTGATCACAGCATGCGACTCGTCTGTGCGCCGGGCAAGGCTGCAATGGCGGGCCATGTATTTTTGCACTTCTCGTTTGCTCCGTTCAGGCTAGAGTGACGGCCACTCGCATAGGCCGGCCGGCTTTTTTGCGTGATTCGTCTCGATGAATAATCAACCGCCCACTGTCATCAACCTCAATTTGCCCCGCCCGCCGATGCGGCTGATTGGCGCGCTGGCCGTGATCGTGGTGGTCCTCATCGTCCTCTGGACTTCGTATTACACGGTCGCGGCGGAGTCGGAAGGCGTCGTCCTGCGGTTCGGGAAGTTTTTGAAAACCGTGGAACCGGGCCTGCATTTCAAATTGCCGCTGGGAATCGACGAAGTCACCGTGCTGCCGACCCGCCGGCAATTAAAGCTCGAGTTCGGATTCTACACGGCGGGATACAACAATCCGGATCAGCCGACGCGGGAACAAGTCGAAGAAAAATCGATGGTGACGGGGGACTTGAACGCGGCCCTCGTCGAATGGGTGGTCCAATACCGGATCGATGACCCGAAGGAGTATCTCTTCGACGTTCGCAATCCCGGCCAGACCCTGCGCGATTTGTCCGAAGCGGCCATGCGCGAAGTCATCGGCGATCGCACGGTGGATGAAGTCATCACGATTGGCCGGCAGGACATCGAAATTGCGGCATTGACCCGGATGCAGGAACTGGCCAAGCGCTACAAACTCGGAGTGCGAGTGGACCAGGTGCAGTTGAAGAACGTGAATCCGCCGCGGGAAGTTCAGGCGTCGTTCAACGAAGTGAACAAGGCCCAGCAGGACCGCGAGAATGCGATCAACATCGCGAACGGCGATTACAACGAAGCGGTCCCGAAAGCCAAAGGGCAGGCCGACCAGACGATTCGCGGGGCGGAAGGTTACCGGTTCAAGCGCGTGAACGAAGCCGAGGGCGATGTCGCCTCCTTCAACGCCATGCTCGAGCAATATATCAAAGCGCCGGAGATCACGCGCACCCGGCTCTACCTGGAAACGATGGGCGACGTGCTTCCCTACATGGGCCCGAAGATCATCATCGACGACTCGATGAAGCAGCTGCTGCCGATTCTGCCGCTGTCGATCAAACCGCCGGAGGCTGTCCGATGAACAAGCGCGGATGTTTTTGGATGCTGGCGATCGCGGGAGCGTTCTTGTTATTCCGCGCCCTGCTGGGCTGTTTCTACGCGGTGCACCAAACGGAGCAGGTCATCGTGACGCAATTCGGCAAACCGGTGGGCGAGCCGACCACGGATCCGGGGTTGCATTTCAAACTGCCGTTCATCCAGGAGGTCAATCGAATCGACAAACGCTTTCTGGAATGGGACGGCCAGCCGGTCGCGATCCCAACTCGGGACAAGACCTATATCCATGTCGATACCTTTGCGCGCTGGCGGATCGACGATCCGACGACTTATTTCGTGCGCCTGAAAGACGAACGCAGCGCGCAGTCGCGCCTCGAAGACATCCTGGGCAGCGAAACACGCAATGCGATCGCCAAACATGACCTGATCGAAATCGTCCGCACAGATAAGAACCGGAAACCGATGACCGATGAGAGCCTCAAGCCGGGCCCGGTGGGTATTGGCACGATCGGCGTGCTTCCGCCGATTTCGTTTGGGCGCTTGAAGATCGAAAGTGAAATCAAGGCGGCTGCGGCGACTAAGCTCAAGGAGTTCGGCATCGAGCTGCTCGACGTGCGTTTGAAGCGGGTGAATTACAATCCTGATGTGCTCGGCCGGATTTATCAGCGCATGATCAGCGAGCGGCTCCAGATCGCGCAGCGTTTTCGTTCGGAGGGCGAAGGCGAAGCAGCCCGCATCGCCGGACAAAAAGAGCGCGACCTGAACGAGATCCAATCCACCGCCTATCGCCGGGTGCAGGAAATCAGGGGACAATCGGACGCGAGAGCGACGGAGATTTACGCCAAGGCCTACACGCAAAATCCGCAGGCGGCCGAGTTCTACGGCTTTCTCAAAAGCATGGAGACTTACCGAAAGGTGCTGACCAAGGAATCGACTCTTATTCTCTCGACCGACAGCGATCTGTTTAATCTTTTGAAGCGCTCGAGCGCCAAACCGACCACGCCGCCGCCCGTGCCGCCGCGCTAGGTGGATTGCGCGCTTAGCTTACCCTGAGCCAGTCGAATGGGTCGCGCGATGTTATGTAGGTGGATCGGGCGCTCCGCCGCACGATGTTATTAATTTTCCAGCTTTGCTGGCATCCTTACCATTGAGCGGCGGAGCGCTCGATCCACCTTGACTGATCATCGCGCGGCCCATTCGACAGCGCTCCGGGCAGGCTCAGCGCTCGATGCGCCACGGCCACTCCGCTGCGTCAGCGCATAGACCAGCGGCGACCGGATTCTGCCGAATGTAATTGATCTTAGCGGACAGCTGTTCGCCACGCTCGTCGTCGCGCAAACGATGATCGAAGAAATCCTCCTGCCAGATGACCCCGTGTTTATGTTTGTGAAAATGTTTCCAATCCCCGACGACGCGGCTCATCGATAGATCTCTCGGGAAGGAGAGAAGCGCGTGAATATGATCAGGCATCAATAGGAAGATAGTGATGCACCAGCGCGACTTCGCTTCATAGAATTCGGCCGATTCCATCAACGATTGGCCCAGTGGCGACGAGGTCAGAAGTGTTTGTTGCCTCTCGCGATCGATCGCAATCCGAATGTGAAAGAGCGCGCCGGGCTCCACCCAGTCAGGCACGGCATGATGCAATTTGGAGGGAAACCCGCGATAGTTCATGGAGGTGGATCGTGCGCTCCGTCGCGCGATGTTTAACAAATCCCAGCTGCGCTGGCACTACTTTATCATCGAGCGGCGGAGCGCTCCATCCACCTACGCAAGCGTTTGTCTGACGCGCTTTCAGCATGCCGCGTCTCCTGAATCGGTCATGAATTAGAGTCGAAAAACGACGGCTTAAGCGGTGCTCCACACTCGTCGCAAAATTTCGCGGTGATAGTGACGGAGTGACCATTCAGGCACTTCCGATCCATACCGGAGTAACCGATGACGGAGGCAGAGTAAAGTGTAGCGAAAGCCGCACCATAAAAAACCATCCAATGACCGGAGAATCCGCGAACGACCTCCGGCGGTGTGTCACCCTTCGGCCGCGGGTGAGCAGATGTCATCACCAGGAACAAGACGAAGTTCAGCATGGCGTAACCGAATAGGACGTATAGAGCTGTCCGCATCCATTTGGGGCAGCCAGCCAAGGCGATCTTCCAGTAGTTCCTTTGCGTGGCGCCGCGCGTGAGACGGATGCCAACAAGAACTGTCGGCAGCCAAACGACGAAAATGCCGGCGTGCAAACCCCACACTGCCTTGCCGAACGGAATGGGCGAGCCGGCGACGGCCGCAAGATGGGCCGCAACACTGAGAATGAAGCCGCTCGCAGCGAGCCCAATGAAGGGTGCCAGGATGAGCCGAAAGGTCTTGTCCACAGCGGCCTGAGTTACATCGCCTGATTAGATGGTTGGCCACCGCGAGGGAGATGAATCATTTTCTGAGAGCGCTGCGAAATAGAGCGATGCTGATGGCGGCGGCGAGGAGGAAGCCCACGACCGATCCCATCATGTGACTGAAAGCGAGGTCGCCACCCTTCTGCGACAGGCCGGCGATCAATTTCGGGATATACGCGCACGCCCAAAGTGTTGCGATGATGGCAAAGATAATCTTAAGAGCTTTCATGTGGTTGCACAGACTTCAACCCGATCTAACGCAGGAGCAGGTAGGGCCAGAAAATTATCGCGCCGATAATGAAGGCAGCCACAGCAGTTATGAGAACAGCACCCGCGGCCACATCTTTGGCATCGCGAACCAACGGATGAAAATCGGGCGACGCTGCATCGGCCAGAAACTCAAAGGCGGTGTTTATGGCTTCCGCCGTCCAAACGATGGAAATCGCAAGGACGATCCAACACCACTCAGCCCGCGAGACCTGAAACCAAAATCCCGCTCCCACGACGACGACGGTCGCGGCAGCGTGAATCCAGGCGTTATGCTGACACCGAAGCATGCGCGAGGCGCCGCGGATCGCGTGACGAAAGCTGCGAATGCGTCCGGTGAACTGGAAAGGGCGAGCCAGCGGGGTTTGCTCAGCGCTATCTTTCATGGTGTCGAAACGGCATCGGGTGATTAGCCCTTTTCGTCATCCACTTTACTATTCGGCGCAAGAGCCTTCCCGAAGGTAATCATATTGTTGGGTTCATCGGGTGGCTGCACGTAAAGAGTGATATCACCCACTCCGCCAGTTCCCTGATAGTCACTGCTGAGATGGAAGTGTTGGTCGGGCTCCGTCTTGAGCATTTCAAGCAGCTCGATTAGTCGATCGAGTTCGGCTGGGGCAATCCCAAGCTCCACCCCGAACCAGCCATTCTTCCAGTCTTCGAGTTTTGAGTGCATACCTTTCAGGTCATTTGTGCTCGGCGACGTGAACGCCCGTCCACACTCCCTCGGACGGCCGCTCCAGGAACGTGGCGCAACGTTGCAGGTAGGTTTGCAGGAGTGAATCGTCGGGCCAGTATTGCAGGCAATTTTCGAACAAGGTTCCAGCCTCCTTGAAGTTACCGGCTGAGTAGCTGGCTTGCGCCTTTTCGTAGGCTTCAAGGTAGGCGGCCATTTGCGGTTCGATCGCCGCATCGCTCCGCGAAACGACGGAATAAATCCGGAGCGGTTTCGTTTTACCCTTCATCGTCACTTTGTCGATAAACTGAAGCCGGAAGGAATCTTTGACCAGATCGGCGACGGCTTCGCCGACGAGCAAGTCTCGGCCGTAATCCTTCGTCAATCCCTCGAGACGTGATGCCGTGTTGACGGCATCCCCGATCACGGTCGGCTCCATTTTCCTGGAAGAACCAATGTTGCCGAAAATGACTTCGCCGAAGTTAATGCCGATGCCCATGTGGAAAGTCTTGAGACCGCGGCCTTCCCAATCCGCGTTCAAACGGCGAAGACTTTCCTTCATCAAGAGCGCGGCCTCGATCGCGAGAGTGGCGTCCTGGGCGGCGCCTTCGCTTTTGACGTGGCCCCAGACGGCCAGAATCGCGTCCCCGATGAACTTATCGACCGAACCGCGGCGGGAAAAGATGTCGTCGACCATGAGCGAGAGGTATTCGTTCAGTTGGGCGACGAGCTGGTGGGAGTCCATCTCCTCGGACATGGTGGTGAAGCCGCGCAGATCGGTCACGATCAACGCGACGTTCTCGCGCTGACCGCCGAGTTTGCTGAGATAACTCTCCGGATTGTCGAGCACCTCGCGCACGACGTCTTTCGAGACATAAGCCTCGAGGGTGCGCCGGATGCGGAGTTTTTCGAGGGTTTCGTGAGTGAAATCGTAAACAAAGGAAACGAGGCCAGCGACGCCGAACGCCAGGACCGGCGGGATGGCGAGAACGACGGTGTCCGCCCGGTTGTAGGCAAGTATGATCGAGAAGATGTAACCGGCACCCAGGAGGACGAAAGCGATGGCGCGCAGCCATGTCTTGTGAACAAGGACAGTCAGAAGCCAGGCTGCGATCACCCCCAGGACAATGAGCAGGTTCCCTGTCCAAGGCGGCAGCTCCTGAAGGAACTGATGATGGAGGAGCGCGTTGACAAAGTTCAGGTGCACCTCCGGACCGGGCATGGTGCCGAAGGGCGTAATCGCCTCATCGTGCATGAGGCTTCCGGAATCGCCGACCACCACAATCTTCTCACGAATCCGCTCGCCGTTGCGGAAGTTCGACTCCCAGTAAGCGAAGACCTCATACAAGGAAACAGGCGGAAAGGTTCCGGGCGGTCCCGAATAACGAAAGAGGTGGCGTTGGAAGGGGTGGTCAAGTTTGACGGGTTCCAACTTTGTCGCGGCGCGCAGGGAGAGGGAGCACGCCGCGGACGCCTTGCTCCTTTCGTCGGGTTGAATACCTCCCTGCAATTGTTCGAGGGTGGTTTGGAAGAGAGCGCGGCGAACCTTGCCATCAAACTCGGGCAAAAGAGTGTCATAGCCGATCGCTTGATGTTCCGGGGAGGCATCGGGCAGGATGCTGGTGGGAAGGCTCCACGCCTTGACTTGCTGCCCCTGGGCGAGGTCGCTCGCCAGCACGATCCGGTCGGGGAACTTCCGAAGCACCTGTTGGAATGCGTCGTCACCCGCGTCGGGTTGCAGAAATGCCATATCAAAAATGACCGCGCGAGCTCCGCCGGTGAGCAGGCGCTCGCAGAGAAGCGCATACACTTCCCGCGACCAGAGTCGCGTCGTCATTATTGTCAGCGCCCGAAGGTCCTCGGGCGGGACGTCCTTGTAGAACTCGAGATCGTCGGTCGGCAACATCGAGTCCGTGTCCCGGGCGAGGAAGAACAACCGGCTATCAGGCGGGTTCAACCGGCCGGCCCTGGTTAACATGTCGCGGAATCCGTATTCCCAACGTTCCAGGACCCGCAAGCCCCGGCCCGTGTTGTCCAGCCAGTGGAGCCCGGCGACAATGAGGAAAACCCCGAGGGCGATGAGTGCGTGAACCAGGCGGCGGGACCGTAATATGCGCACCCGCCTTTGATAGCAGACGCGTCGTCGGGAGGCGAACCTTTTGCCGCACTAAAAGTGCTTGACTAAATGGCCGGAGCGCGATGCCATTAATGCATGTCTACCCGGACCTGCCAGAGAGCTATTGCGTGCGGCCTGATCCATCGCTTCCGCCTACGGGGGTGGGCCCTGGTTGCATTGACGGCATTTCTCGCCACCGCCGGCCTGACCTCGGGAGCGGACCTTTCCCAGGCGGTCGTGCGGCAAAAAGTCAATATCGTAACCGTGGCGCCGAATCTCACTGCGCCCGCGGAGCCGGCTGGGCCAGGCGCGCTGGTTCGCGATCAGAATGTCGTGCGGACAGGGACGGCGTCAAAGGCCGAACTCGAGTTTGCCGATCAGACGCGAACACGCCTGACTTCCAACGCGATCTTCACTTTCGACGCGGCGGCACGGGCCATGAACTTCAAGCAGGGCGCGGGACTCATCGGGAAGCCGACGAACTCAGGGGCGATCGAGTTTACCTCGGGCGCCGTTTCCGGGGCGATTACCGGCTCGACTGTTTTTGTCTCGACCGTTCCGATTGAGGGCGGGAAAGGAAAAGGGAGCACCACCATCGTCGGGATGTTGGAGGGAAAGATGCACGGCGGAACACGCTGGACCGACGGCTCCGGCCGCGAGCACACCACTCCTTTTCATCTCGGCCCCGGAGAAATGATGGTGGCGCGGCCCGACGGTGCGCCGCGCATGGCCCAGTTTGACATCCCCCGGTTCCTCAAGACGTCGCCGCTGGTAAAAGGGTTCAAGTCGCCTTTGCCAAATGCGGCCGCGCTCGATCGCGCCGTGGCCGACTATGAAGCCGACGAACGCCGCGGGTTCATCGAGAAGACTAACGTAATGGTGTCGACGAAGCCGCGGCGCACGCTGGCGCTGGTAGGGCAGCTTCCACTGGACGTGGTGGCTCAACTCAACAGCAAGAACGATGGCTTTTTTCCCGGCCCAACCGGCGTCATCCGGGCGCAACTCGTCTGGAATACGACGGCCGATCTTGATCTGTTCCTCACGCTGCCGAATGGACAGGTGATTTCATTCAGCAACGTTTCCGTCACGTTCAACAACGGCCGGGCGGTGGCGGCGCTCGATCGCGACAATCTCGGCCACACGATCAATTTTCAGCCGAACGTCCGGGTGGAGAACATCGTCGTTAACGGCATTCCGTTGGCGGGCCTCTACAGCTTCATCGTGAATAATTTTAACAGTCAGAACGCCTCGGATGCCTTTACGCTTAGAGTCTTTTACAATGGCGTTACGCAGGTGTTTAACGGTAATCTGGCCCCGGGCCAGAGCAGCCGGCCGGTCATTGTCCAGGTTCCCGGTAATGTGCAGGCTCCCCGTAGATAGCGCTTCGGGGAATTCTGAACTGGGTAACGATAAATGAGCTTCTTTTTCAGGCACAATCGATTGGCCGTCCTCACCTTGGGCGTTTTTCTCGCCGGGGTTTCGGGCGCGTTCGCTCAGGACGTGCGCGTCGAAACTCAGCAGCAGGCCAGGATGCGGAATGAGAACGCGCTGGCAGAGCCGGAAGCGCAGGAGGCTCCCAGCGATCCCGAGCTCGGAGACATCAACCTGGTTTCGCGCGCGCCCCGGCCAAAGATGTTTACGCTCGCGACCGTTCAAACCCTGAACTACTCGAGCAATGCCTTCCTCGTCCGTGATGGGGAACAGGGCGACTTTTTTTGGAATGGCCGCCTGGGCGCGGCGTTCGTTCCGTATGCCACCCGGAATTTCACGCCGACGTTGAGCTTCAGCCAGGATTGGTTTCGTTATGACGACTTCCCGGTCCTGGATTTCGATGCGCAGACGCTGGTCCTGGATTTGAAGTACGATCTGAATCGCGACGATACCTGGTTCGTCGATGGTTCCTATGCGCTCGCCCGGCTTTCCTCACCCGATACCGGCGAGTTTTACAGATACGGCTTTCTCAACGGAAGCATCACTCACCTGATTCAGCTGCAAACGGCGCCGATCAATCTTTGGCTGACTGGTGGCGTTTATTGGAGACATGGCGACCCTTCTCCGTCCGATCGCATCAGCGGCTATATGAGTGTTTCGGCTGCCTACAACATTTGCGAAAAGGTTCAGGCGTCGTTATTCGTGCGTCCCGAGTGGCAGCACTACATGCATGATCCGCTGGGGTCGCGGGAGGATTTCAACGTGACACTTGGTGCCTCGCTCACCTGGCAACCGCACCCGGATATAGCCGTGGCCGCGACCGCGTCGTATATCGGTAATTATTCCACGATGGGCGAGCGCAAATACAACGTCGTCACACCGAGCCTGATTTTCGCGGCCAAGATCGCGTTCTAGTTTTTTTCGGGATCGCGCTCGGTTCTGCGCGTAGTCATTCCTCGCCCCGACGTCGAGGAAGAGAAAGAGCGGTTGGCGATGGAGCTAGGGACAGGCAGCGCCCACGATCGAGATAGTGTCTATGCGCCACCCTCCACCGGCCCCGATCTGATCCGTTCCCAGGCGGAACCGCAGCTTGATTGTTTGTCCGTTAACGTTCGGTCCGAGGTTTACCACGGTGGTGCTGTAGCCGCCCGAATTGCCGGACCACGCCATGCGGCCCGCAATCGGACTGCCGAGCGCGGTGCCGATCGTGTCGGTGTAACCGCCCGCGACGAAACTGCCTCCGACGGCTGCATTGGTGATGTCGGTGAAGGCTCCGCCGGCGATGTTGGGCGATGAAACTTCCAAGACGCCGCCATCAAAGGTGTCCTGCAAATTGAAGTTATTGCGGAAGGTCATTTGGGCGGAAGGCGAATTGATCGCGATGTTCCGGGTGTCGAGACGCTTGTCGCTGATCTCTGGCGGATCCTTGACGACGGCGTCATTGGGCGCGGTATCTGGAAGTGTGGGCGTGGTGATCCACACGGGGTCTGGACCGACGACATTTGTCGCCACCCAACCGGCTGGCAACGCCGGAGGGATCACACCATCGAAATTTTCGATGCAGAAACCCGAGGGACTGGGACTTGGGGTTGGTGTAGGTGTCGGCGACGATGCCGGGGTAGGCGACGGCGCTCCCGGGGTGGGCGATGGAATGCATGGTGGCATCTCCGCCGGCGCCGGCGCATCAATCGTGTTCCCGAGATCGTAAACTTCAATCAGGCCGATTCCGGTGCCGAAGTTTCGTCCAGCAAACAGGACGGTGTAACGGCCACCGGGCGACAAGGTAGCTGCTATGGCCGACTCAAGGTCGTTGCTGGGCGCGAGACCGGCCGCTGAAATTATCGCGGCTTGGGCCGGGTCATCCTGCCAGTCGTTATTAGAGAAAAGGAGCGCCCCATCGCAATCGCGCAGCTCCAGAATTGGGTCGGCCAGCACGGCACTGACCGGGAAGGAAGAGGGTGCCAGGCTCGGACCGATGCCGCGGACTATGATTGAGTCGACGTTTCCGTTGTCACGCAGCTTCAAGCCCGCGATCACTATGTCGCTCCCGGTGCTCACGAATGCCCGCGTGCTCAGGTTTGCCAGCTTCGAACCACTTCCCTGATCAAGGTCGTAGATTTCCACCAAGGCCACACCGGTGCGCTCAGCCGTCGTGTTACCATTGCCTCGCAGGATCAGGGTATAAGTTCCCGGAGCGAGGGTCGCCAGGATGGCTGATTCGAAATCGTTGGTGGGCGGGATGCCGGTGGCCTGAATCTCGGCCTCCTGGGTGTCTCTCCAGTTGTTGTTAAAGAACGTGACAAATCCGCCGGGCCCGTGGAGCTCCAGCGTCGGGTCAGCCAGCACATTGGGAACACCGGACCCCGTCAGGGATGGTCCAATTCCCCGCAGAAGCACCTGTTTGGGAGTGCTTCCGCTAATGATGAAGCCACCGATGCCAACTCTCTCTCCCGTCTCCACTCGCATACGAGTGGAAAGGTTAACGGTTTGCGTCGAAGGGCTCGGACTCGGCGTTGGCGTCGCCGGAGGTGTTACCGTTGGGCTGGCTGTCGGCGTGGCCGTTGGTGGAATCGTTGCTGTCGGTGTCGGCGTTGGTGTCGGCGTTGACGTTGGAGTTGGAGTTGGAGTTGGTGTTGGAGTTGGAGTTGGTGTTGATGTCGGTGTCGGTGTCGGTGTCGGTGTCGGTGTCGGTGTCGGCGTTGATGTTGGTGTTGGTGTTGGTGTTGGTGTTGGTGTTGGTGTTGGTGTTGGTGTTGGTGTCGGCGACGGACAGCCAGAGCCGGCGACCGTGATGTTCAAGCTCCATCCCCCCGCGATGGAGCCTACATCCGCTCCAAGGTCGTCTACCACGTAGAGACTCCAGGTTCCGTTCGGATCCACTCCGTTGAATGCGGCCAGGGTGTCGGTGCCGCACGGCGCTCCGATCCCGCCCGGGCTCAGATACGGTCCAGCCGGAGCCGGCGCCGCAAACAGATCCTGACAGGTCGTATAGTTAGTCGGCTTGAAGGTTCCTGAAGCCGGTGTGCCAGTCGAACCGATGAAGGCTGCGGCCGAGTCATCGAAAATCCAGTTGATTCCGACCGCGTCGGTTCCGCCGATCACGTCGGAGACCAGGACGAATTTTTGTCCTCCTGGGCCCACTACCAGCACGTCCATGTCGGACGGAAAGGTATGGTTAAACTCTGTGAGAGCGACCGTCACTTTTGTGACCGGATTGGTTACCCCGGACACGGTGATATTACTCGGATAAGGAGCCGCCACTCCGGCGTCATTGATAGTAATCGCCGCTGGGTTCGAAAACGTAATGCTTGTGACGCATGGGGTGGCCGATGGCGTCGGTGTGGCCGAGGGCGTCGATGTGGGTGTTGGTGTTGCCGTTGGCGTGGGTGTGGGGGTTGGAGTCGGTGTCGGTGTCGGGGTTGGAGTCGGGGTTGGAGTCGGGGTTGGAGTCGGTGTAGGTGTTGGAGTCGGTGTTGGAGTCGGTGTTGGAGTCGGAGTCGGTGTGGGAGTCGGTGTGGGAGTCGGAGTCGGTGTTGGAGTCGGTGTCGGTGTCGGACTCGGGGTTGGAGTCGGAGTTGGAGTTGGAACGATCGGCGACGGGCTTGGTGTTGGCGTCGAAGCCGTGGTCGCAAATTCATCCCCACCTATATCAGGCGCCGTCCCTGTCCCAACATAGCCGGGGTTGCCCTGGCGGACATTCCCATCAAAGTCGTCGACAATCCCAGTTACGTTCGCCCCGCCGCTTTCAATTTGGGTCACAAACGTTGGGTCGATATGCAGGAAAGAGGCGTTTCCGCAGCTTGTGCTGAGGAACGGGGGGTTCTCACTGACGGAGACTGAATCCCTTGGCGCAACAGTTCCCGCCGTGAAGACTCCACTCTTGTATGCGGCTAACGTTTGCGCCGAGCTGGTGCCATCAAAATAAATAAGATTGGTGGCACTGGGTGTCCCCGCGAAAAAATCATTGTTGTTTGAAGTGCTGGCGTAGTTCGCGAGAGTTCCATTTGTTCCCAAACTGCGGCGATAGGCTACCGTCAATCCGGTTCCACGTTGGACCGAGATATTGTCAATAATGTTGTCGCGCAGATCCAGTGTGGCCGTGGTGGCGGTAGCGCTGGCGGCATGGAAAATTCCCGATGTTCCAAAATCAGCACCTGTTGATGAGGCGCTCAGGTAAACCGTATTGTAATAAACGTTCAGGTTCGACAACGTGGTAGTGGAGGTAAGGCTGATTCCCCGCACTGCATCCGCGAGGTTGGTGTTAGGCGCGTTCAAGTCCCCAATCAGGTTGTTAAAGACGTTGGAAGTCGTCCCGCCGGAGATGAGGATGCCGTTGACCGTTCCGTTCCCGTTATCCGACTGCAGAGCGCAGATCTTGTTCTTGAAGACGTTCTGAGTCGTAGCGCCCGTGATCTGGATTCCGTTAACCACTGCGGCCGTTCCGGTCGCGGAAAGACCACTGATGGTGTTGTTAAAGAAATTCTGATTCTGGCCATCCGAGAAGATTCCCGTGATGCTATTGCCGTTGGTGACGTTAGATATCGTGTTCCCGTTTACGTTGTTTCCGGCAAACCCTTGATCGCTGAAGCCAACGTATAGAATCGACGTCATTGCTCCCGTGCCGCCGGTAATGTTGACGAACGTATTGTTCGTAATGACCTTCCGCGTTCCCGGTGTTGTTCCGTCAGCGCTTCTCCAGCCGATGTTCGACCCGGTGGTGCCGGTGAAGTTCATGTTGGAGAAGTTATTGAGGTTGTTCGTCTCCGTGACGGTTGGGCCGGACGTAGCAAAGGCGTTGTAGTAAGCAATGGTCCCGCTGCCGCCTGTCTTGGTATAAGTCCCAACCACCGAGTTGTTATTGACGTTGTGGGCTGAACCTGCGACGTGGGTGACGTTATTGCCGATCACCGTCAAGGCCGAGGTCCCTGTGGTGTTGGCGGTGATGTTGGTAAACGTGTTGTTGCTGATGTTGGTCGAACCGGTAAAGGTCTGATTGATGATATAAGCGTGGTTGCTCGAGCCAGCCACGTTCTGGACGATGCGCCGGATGTCGTTCCCGGCAATCGTCAGCAAGGCCGTGGACGCTCCTGCGGAGTTGAAGTAACCGAGGATAGTTCCGGAAGAAGCCGCGCTGTAGGTGACATAGTCATTGGCCGACGTGCCCAACTGGTTGTTATTGATATTAATGGCGACGCCGGCCGCACCTTGATTGCTTACGCCGGTCACCTGGCCTGATGAGACCAGGGAGAGTCCCTGGACAATATTGTTGTTCAGATTGACGGTCGTGCCGGCGGCGCCCGAGGCGTTGATGACCCCGTTGATCTGGCCTGTCGTCGGTCCGGTGTAGGTCGCCGCTAGTGCGGTCGCGGTGCCGATCTGGTTATTGGCGATGTTGATCATCGTCGTCACGGCGCCTGAGTTTAGTATGCCCACAAATGAGCTCACGGCTCCCGTATGGCTGACCGAACTGATCAAATTGCGAATAATGTTTCCGTTGATAGTCAGGTTCGCTCCTGTGGCGGTGTTCGCTATGCAGACAAAGCTTCCGGTTGTCGCAGTCGTGGTCGAAACGAGGATACCCGCATTGCTTAACGGGCCTCCGGATACGCCTGTTGTCGTCGTGTAACCGATCCGGATATTAGCCGGCGCGATGTTGCCGATGATGTTGTTGCTCGTGTTAAACACTCCGCCCGCGCCCAGGGTGGTAATACCGGTGAAGGTGGCCGCGATGGTCGCGCTGGTTCCCACCGCGTCGATCGAGCCCATGGTGTTATTTTGGATGGCGACCGTGTTGCTGCTGGCGGCACTGATTCCTACGACGGAGCCGCCGTTTACAGCGGTGGCGACATAAATGGAAGCGGGCGCGCCCGGGCCGCTATTCTCGGCCCCGATGATGTTCTTCGTGGTCGTGCCGATATTGGCGGTGCCTGAATTAACGATGATAGCGCAAAAGGCGATCGCGCTGGCGGACGTATAGAGAGCGTGTCCCGCAATGATGTTAGCTTGAATATCCGAAGCGGCGCCACCCGCCGTAAAAGCGACATTAATCGCTCGGTAACCAGTGAGAGTAGGAGTGCCGACTGGAGTGTACGAGGTTGGGAAACCCGGGAGGTCGACCGAGTTGCCGATCATGTTCGTCGTGCCCGTTCCGGCCGAATTGGCAAACCCGATGGTGTTTCCGTTGATGGCATATGCCGCGCCTGCGCCGATGAAGATGCCGCTGTGAGTATTGCCCGTGGTGTAAACTCGCGTCGCGGTCTGGAACAATCGGTTGTTCGTGATCGACCAGGTTGAGTTCCCGGTCGCGCTCAAATTGATTCCGGCGCTGGCCTGCGCGGCGTTGAAGTAGTCCGAGATATTGTTACCCGACACGGTAATGAGGCTGTTGTCTGCGGTTGTCGTGGAGGAGAAGATGGCGTTAGTCGGAAGGTTCGCGCCTGCGGGCGTGATGTTATTGAAGATGATGTTATTGCTGTCGTTGCCGGTAGTCGTGCCCGTGGAGAAGAAGATTGTGCCCGAGGTAGTGCCCGTCTCCGATCCCTGGATGGTGCAGTTCTGCACCGTGTCGTTCGTCGCGTCGTTGATGAAGCGAATGGTGGAACTTGCCGCGCCCGTGTCCGTGTTGCTGATCAGGAGCGAGTTGGGCCCGGCGTTGAGGCCGTTAATGGTCACGCTGTCGGCGCCGTTCAGGTCGATCAGAGCCCCGGGGATGGCGCCGGTCACTATCCGCGTGCCCTGTGGCGTGATGGTCAACGCTGTCCAAGAACTGACCGACGGCTGGTTCAGGACCGCCGAGACCGGCTCCGTAGTTTCGCCTATGATCAAAACGACAATGTTGTTGCCGGCTTGAGCGGGATTCGCGTTGATGGCTTGAAAGGCAATTCCGAGAGTCGGATAAGTTCCGTTCGCCCCGGTCGAACCCGATACGATAACGTTTTGCGCAAAGCTGGTTGAGGCCAGGAGTGTGACACCAGCCACGACGAGAAAAATTCCTCGCAAACAAGAAGTTACCCAGCTGGGTGTCATCACATTTTCGCGGAGGTTGATTTTGGCATTCATGGGGATGCAGGTCCTAGTCATTCTCAACTTCCGTGCGGAACCGCCGAGGGACGGTTTGGAAAAGCGAACTCATTGCTTCGGATTCCATGTGGTCTGAAATCGCGTTAAGCGGTGTCCCAATTTAGCTCCAGGACCATTCCAACCGAGCCCACACTGAAGACAAACTGAAACGTCGGATGACGTAATCGGAAGCGATTATTATCGGGGCCGAGTGGCCGTGTCGAGCCCCATTTTCAGAGTGATCGTGAGGATCCGGCCACCCGATTCGCTATCAGAACCGGCCTAACGTCATGGGGTATTGCCCCTCAAGATGGCGGTATAGGTGCCGGGAGCCAACGTGGCATCGATCGCCGGTTCGAGGTCATTGGGTGGCGGCAGGCCTGTGGCCTGGATCTCCGCCTCCTGCGTGTCTCTCCAGTCGTTGTTCGTGACCGTGACGAATCCGCCGGGCCCGTGCAGTTCGAGGACAGGATCGCCGAGCGCATTGGGCACACCGGATTGGATCAACGAAGGCCCTATGGCCCGGAGGAGTACGTGTTTCGGATCGGTCCCTGTGATGATGAACCCGCCGATGCCCACTCTGTCGCCCGTCTCCACGAGCATCCGGGTCGAGAGGTTGATTGGTTGCGGTGCTGGCGCGCCGGGCACGCCACGGTCGTAGACCTCCACCAGGCCGATACCGGTGCCGCTGTTCAGTCCACGAAGCAAAGCGGTGTAAAAGCCGGGCGGCAGGACTGCGGCGATGGCAGCCTCCAGGTTGTTCGTAGGTGCGAGACCGGCGGCGATGATTTCCGCAGCCTGGGCCGGATCATCCTGCCAGTCGTTATTTGCCACCAGGAGCGCTCCGTTACCATCCCGGAGCTCCAGGGTTGGATTAGCCAGCGGAGCAGCGATGCCCGAGGCGGTCAGACTGGGGCCAAGGCCGCGCAGGATGATTCTGTCATCGCCCACATTGTTGCCCAGAAAGAAACCGGCGATCACGATGTCGCCACTGGTCCCGCAAAAGGCACGCGTGCTGAGATTGGCTAGTTTCGACTGGGCGGCCAGATTGAGGTCGTAGATTTCGAAGAGGGCCACGCCTGTTCTGTTACCCGGGGGAGTTGGTGTCGGTGTCGGAGTGGGGCTCGGTGCGCCGCAAGTGGCGGGAGCGATTACGATGTTGTCGATCCGCACACCGGCTGCGCCTGCGGCGATGACACTGTTGTCAGTGCCCACGCGCCATTTCAATTGGATACTCTGTCCGCTGGCTGCGGCCGGCAGGTTGACGGTTGTGGTGATGTAAGCTGGCGCGGCTGCCGTCCCACCCGACAGGCCACTCCAGGCCGGCCGGCCGGCGATCGGATTACCGGTCTCGGTGGAAATAGTATGAGTATAGCCGCCGGCGGCGAAGCTGCCCCCGGCCGTCAGGATATCAGTAAATGCTCCGCCGTTGATTCTGATTTCGAGGACCATGCCGTCAAAAGCGGTGGCACCACTGGCTTCCATGTTGAAGAGGTTCGCGAAGGTCATGACGCCGCCCCCCGCCGGAAGCGCAAAGGCCGGCGTAACTAATTCGGTCGTTCCTTTGTTGGTTACATCTGGTGCAAAGGCATCATTCGGCGCGCTGGCAGGATTGGTTGTGGAAGTTGTCCAGGGCAGCTCGACTCCAGTGATCGCGGTTGTCCATCCGCTCGGGAGCGCGGGGGCGATGACGGCATCGAAGTTTTGAGAGAAAGTGACGCATGGCGTCGGGGTAGGCGTTGGGGTCGGCGTTGCAGGAGGCGTGGCCGTCGGCGCAACGGTAGGACTAGGTGTTGGTGTAGGTGGCCGAGGTGTAGCCGTCGGCGTGACTGTGGGCGAAGGCGGGGGCGTTAGTGTGGGAGTCGGAGTTGGAGTCGGAGTTGGCGTCACACTGGGTGTGGCAGTCGGTGTTGGGGTAGGTGAGGGCGTTGGTGTAATTGGCGGGGTCGGGGTGGGTGTCGGCGTCGATGTCGGGGTTACCGTAGGTGTTGGCGTAGGCGTAGGCGTTGGAGTAGGTGTTGCTGTTGGCGTTGGTGTTGGCGTGACCGGTTGATCGTCATCGGTGATTGTGCCCGTGCCATTGGCGACGGCGATGGTCGCATTGATCGGATTGGTGAGTTGAACCAGGAAGGTTTCGTCCGGCTCCACGGTGTTGTCGCCGTTAACGGTTACGGTGGCGGTCAGACTCGTGTCGTTCGGTGAAAACTTCAGTGTGGCCGATTCGAACAGGTAGTCGTTGTCGGCCAGCGTGGCCGAGCCATCCTGCGTCGTGAATCTCACCATCGTGGACAGCGTCGTCACGCCAGTCTTGGTGACGGTGAAAACGTAGGAGGTCGTGTTCCCGGCATTGCCCTCATTGTGGGTGACATTATCAATCGAGAAGGAGACCGGGCATTGCCGCAGGAAGACCGACACGGTGTTGTTCGGGTCAGTGTTAGCCGTAATAAAATCCTGCTTGCCATCGCCATCGAAGTCTCCGACCGCCACGTCTTGGCGACCATGGTCCGTGCCGAAGTCCGGGGCATTTGAGAAGGTGGCCGCGCCGTCGCCCAGGAGGATCGAGACGCCCCCGGAAGTAATGGAGACAGCGAGGTCTTGCAGCCCATCGCCGTTGAAATCCCCGAGGGCGGCGCCGGATGGGGTTCCGCTGACGCTGAAAGCATCGGCGGGCAGCGCAAATCCACCGATGCCGTTTCCGGTCAGAATCGAGACATTGCTTGAACCCTCGTTAACAACCGCGAGGTCCTGATTGCTATCGGCGTTAAACTGGCCCACCACGATCGCAACGGGACCGTCGCCGGCCGGCCCGACGGTGAAGTTAGTCGGCAGGCCGAAACTGCCCGTCCCCGTTCCGAGCAGGATTGAAACGTCGTCAGTGCTGGGATTTGCCGTGGCGATGTCTTGGTGGCCATCGCCGTTAAAATCACCCACGGCCACCGATATGGGGCTGCTACTTACCTGGAAATCGGTCAGCGGGCCGAAATTGCCCGCACCGTCTCCTAATGCGATCGATACCGTGCCGAGGCCGAGGTGGCCGATGGCGAGGTCTTGATGGCCGTCTTCGTTGAAATCGCCGAGCGCGATTGAGGCAGGCGTGTTTGGAATAGAAATATTTGTGGGGACTGGCGTGAAACCGCCTGTTCCGTCGCCGAACCGAATCGTGACCAGAGGGGAAGAGGTGCTGGAAGCAGCAAGATCCGGGTTGCCGTCGCCGTTAAAATCGCCCACAGCCACATGATAAGCTCCGTTGCCAACGGTGACGGTTGTCGCAGGGGAAAATCCCCCGGTTCCGTTCCCCAACAGAACCGACAGAGTATTCGTATCCTGATTGGCGACGGCAGCGTCCTGTTTTCCGTCCCGGTTGAAATCGCCTACGGCGATCGCATGCGGAGTCGGCCCGACGCCGAATTCGGTTCCCGGCTGGAAGTCGATCGGGTTGCATGTGGTCGGAGGCGTCGTCACCGTGAGGTTGAACGTCTTGATCGTGGGGATGCCGCTGCTGTTAAATCCCGTTACCTTTACGGTGTAAACCCCTGCCGGATGCGCGTCCGTGATTCGCACGATTCCCGTCAGAGGGTTTCCCTCCAACTGCCCTTTGAAGTTGGTCGATGTCGAGACACTCATGCTCACAATGTTGGACGGTGTGGCGTCGGGCGTGACAGTGGTATTGGCGCTCAGCGCCATCGAGGTGGCGGGATAGTTGCCCAGCTGGGCGCTCGCGGTGCTCGGAATAGCCCAAAGAGCGATCGCGGCAGCGCAAAAGAGAAATTTGACGGATATCCGCGACCGCGCGGGACCCCGGGATGCGGTAAATTTTTTCACGAAGTAGGGATCGCGTGCAGCGGCGTTCCAGCGAAAAGTTCGACTTGCTGGCTTGGGTGCCCGCCGAAAATGCGATGAATTGTCAGGTGACGTAATCAACGTAATTACTACTGATTCACTGGTAATGGTGTCGAGCTTTATTTCCGGCGCAAGCTCTTGATGCCCGCGGGCGCGCATGTCTCGCGGGAATCGAACACGACCGGAAGGTGGCCGGTCGGTTTACTTGTGATTCGATTTCTTTGCCGGCTGCGTCGCGCCTGCCAACCCGAGAAATCTCATCCTGATGGAGCGGGAGTAGATCAGGTTGGCGTCGCCGACGCTGTCGTTTTGCGCGAGACAAAAGGCGTGTTCTCCCTTGGGCAATTGATAAATGAGAACGTGCACAATCACCGAGGCTGGAAGACGGGAACCAGTCTCGAAGGAGTAGAGCTCCATCCCGTTTGCCATTTGGACGGAGACTTTATCGTAGACGCCGTTGCCCTCAGAATGGACGACGCGGGCTCCAAACACTTTGTTGTTTATGATCTGCCCTCGAACCATGATCCATGCTTTGATCGGTGCGTTAATCAGTTTTTGGTAGGCCTCCTGGGGAAGGATGGTCCTTAACCCTGCCGCCGGCACTCCAGGGAGATTCGCCATGGTGCGGACTTCTGCCGCCGCGGCGTTTGAGGCGAAGACGATGCTAAGGAGGAGGAACAATGGAACCATTCGGCAGAGGAGGATTTTCATTGCCGGACCTTCTAGCGGCACTTCCGCAGGTTGTAAATCCCTATCGTACCGCCGCCGGTCGCGTTGTCGACGCGCCAGGCAACCGGTGCTGTCGCCCTGCAAAAGAACGCCGAGTTCTGACGCCTCCCGTCTTCTAACGAGGAGGGACCGTCTTCAACTCGACGAGGATCAGGTGCATCGTCGTGTCGCCGATGTTTTCTGCGGCGTGGGTCAAAGAATCGCGATAGACGACCTCGCCGGTTTTCAGCTCACCTTCGGTGGTCTGGCCGTCTGCGGCGTAATTGCGGTATCTCCCGCCGGCGAGAACATAAATCACGTAGGCTGGATGCGAGTGCATCTGCTCTTTTACGCCGGGCTGCAATTCGGCTTCGAGAACGCGCACCCGCTCGTTCTCGAACTTCACTTTTATCGTTTTGGAATTAACGACCGCCGGATCCTGCGCCCAAGTGGAGCTTATCAGGGCGATGAAAGTAAACGCCGCCAAGACTGCAGAAATGATGATTCGCATGCATTCGAGAAAGCCTTTCTCGCAGGCGAATTGCAAGCCTCAGATCGGAATCCCAACCAAATGCCAAGAATGAGGATGACCTTCCGCAACTCACAAATGCGGTCAGCCGGAATCTTAAAAAGCGAATTCCAAGATTCGTACACAGAGTCGCTTCAGAGTGGCTCGTCCCGCTCGAAGAGCATAAGCTCTTGGAGTGAACGTCACGGGTGAAAGGCAGCACTATGTTTCGCGGGTTCTTCTTGAGCGGTTCAAGATTCGCGGGCAGCCCTTGCAATGTTACCAAGTCCCAACCGGAGAGTGGGTGGCGAAGAGCGTTGAAAAGACATGCGCCGAAAGCGGTTACAATCAATTATTAGCTTTCGGAACAAACGACAACAGTCTTGAGGGAGCGTTTTCCAAGGTAGAGAGCGGACTCCCAAAAACGTTCAAGGCATTGGAGGCAGCGGCGCAACGAACACACACGGAACTGCCAGTTCCGATCTTCGAAAACCTCTGCCGCTACTGCGCGTTCTTGAAGCTTTCGTCCCTTGCCGCAAAGGCGAGCGCCGTGGTGAATTTTGTTTATCTATTGAACTTCGAGGTGGAGACTGGCCATCATCACTTATTGCGCGAGTTACAAATTCCTGAAGCGATAATCAGCGGCTGGAAAACTGAATTGTTATCTGGTCGGCGCGTCATTCTCGCTTCTAGGGATCCGATGCAGCTGTTATATCGCAATCAATTCCGTCGCGTGTTTTCCGGTGACTACGGAATGTTTTGTCACACCAAGTGGACGATATGCGCATCCCCCTTCGATCTGCTGATGTCCGATATCGGTTTAGTGCCATTACTTTGTGAGGAGGATAAGTTCACTCATTACATTCTGCCGATCGGACCACGGCTGGTTCTTCAAGGAATATTTTTTCACGACGTCACCAAAAACTCGGCGCGACAACCGCTCAAAGGCTTGGCGCTAACACACGATGAAGCCGAATACTGCTTTGATGCACTTTGTGCTTCGGCGGTCAACGAAATCGTCTGCTCCCGACAGATGCCCAACATCGCTGAGAGTTTTGATCGCGCGAAGGCAAGGGGAATTGGTTTTCTCAAGATCGTTAGTCCCAATGAGGTCACGTCGGCCGGATTGAGAGATTCTCCAACTGAAATCCATTTCCGGGTCGTTTCGATGGCGGATTTTGTGACGTTTGTCCATTCGTTCATCAAACCATCCGCGACGGATTCGAAAGGCAAAACCGCGGAAGGCGTTATAACATGAGTATTCCATTTCGACCGACTGACCATCGCCGTGTCGCCCTTCATTTCGATGTCCTGCGATATTCTTTTGGTATGGCAAAGCTCGCCATCGGGCGCATGACGGAAACGCTCGATGAAATAGCTGCTCGGCATCGGAACGACCAGCATTCGGAAGATGATGTAATGTCAGCGTTGCTCGACGCTTGGTCTATTATCGATATGTGCCATCGAGTTCGGGAGTTGATTGACCAGCTTCCGCAGCTTCCAAGAAAAGAGCCTTGGGCGAAACGATTTTTCACACAAAGCACCAAGGTGGAAGAATTGCGCCATCATATCCAGCATTTGCGAAGGACAGTAAATGATTCTGCGCAGACAGTTGATCCGGTGTGGGGCTCGCTGTCATGGGTTCCGAGGGATGAACCGGAGGCCTGTTACATGATATTTACCGGAAACCTCCTCGAAGGAGTTTCCGCTTCATCGATTAGCTACGACACGCATGAAGCTCGGTATACTGCGCGAGTCCAGCTTTCCGCGGGTGGTATCGTCGTGGATTTAGTCTCAGTCGCTGGGGCGATCGAGCGGTTGCGAGCAGACCTTATTAATTGGGTCAAAGGAAAACCGCAAACGACACACGCGTATGGTCGGACTCTGGTTTGGAAATGGAACGTTCTTGGGGCTCCGGGAATTAAGCGGGTTGTTGAACTGTAATGTACAAGCTGGATTGGCAACTTGATGTGTCCGCGTAGGATTGAAATCGAATCGGAGTTTGATGACATCGTCACGGCCGCAGGCGGGCAGATCGTTAGATCGATCCTCGAAAAGTCGCCGCCGTTCGACAATGCGGATTACGTTTTCCACGAGCATAAACTTATCGCGGAACTTAAATGTCTTGAACGCGACAAGACAGATGATCCGATAACGCAGTCGAAGTTCCGTCGTCTTTGGATCAAATGGCGTCAGGGGGGTCTCGTTTCGGGTTCGACTCCGAGAATAATCAACTCGCGGTCTTTGCCGGCGGTCTGTCAAGCCGACATGTACGAAGTCATGGGAAAGCCTATTAAGCGCCGAATCCAAAAGGCGAACAAACAGATCAGAGATACGAAAGCCGCGCTCGGTCTATCGGATTACCGCGGGGTGCTATTCATTGCGAATGATGGAAACTTTATGTTCCCCCCGGCGGCAATGATCCACGCCATTCAACTGTCCCTCCAACGGCATTTTCGGGAAATCAGACACTTCATATTCTTCACTGCGAACATGTACTTAGCAGTGAAGGGAATCAATCGTCCTGTCCTTTGCTGGATTTCGTTTGATATGGACGACGATAAAACCTCGCCCGCGGAAAATCTGTATACACAGCTTTACGAACATTGGATACGCCGACACGAAGAAATAACGGGAATTCGGGCTGATCCCGCTGAGTTACGTGATGAAGACATGGAAGGCTTTTGGTTTGCAAATTACCTTCCCCACTAGGCTGAGGTGCCTGGACGGGACGCCGAACACCCAAAGCCGAATGCTCAAAGCGGAGCGCTAATCTTGCCGCACAGCTTCGGCGAAGGCGACGTCGCCGGATTTCAGGTCGAGCTCGGCTTCTTCCGGGGTGCCAAAGACGCGTGCTCGATTGTCGTCAAAGTCTCCTTCCCAGCGCGCTACCACGATCGTGGCGAGGCAATTGCCCATGAGATTTACGGCGGAGCGTCCCATGTCCATCAACTCGTCGATGCCGAAGATGACGGCGACACCGATGGGGCCGAGACCGGCGGGAAGAAACGTGTTGAGCGTTGCGAGAAGCACCACGGCGGATGAGCGGGGAACGGCGGCAACGCCTTTCGAGGTAACCATCAGGGCCAGCATCATCGTGATCTGCTGACCTATCCCCATGTGGATGCCCGTGGTTGCTTCCGCCGCCTGCGCGACGAAGACGGAAGCGGTGGCGAGATGCAGCGTCGAACCATCGAGGTTGAAGGAATAACCCGTCGGCATGACGAACCCGACGACGCGCTTCGGCACGCCGATTCTTTCCATGGCCTGCATCGCCTTCGGCATGGCCGATTCGCTGCTCGTCGTGGCAAAGGCAATCGCGGCCGGCTCGCGCACCGCTTTAACAAATTTCCGGATCGGTACGCGCGTGATCACCAGCACGAGTCCGAAAACCACGACCACGAAAATGGTCAGGCCGAGGTAGAGAGTCAGGATAAGGTTGCCCAGGTTCACCAGCACGCCGAGACCTTGCGTGCCGATGGTATGAGCCATGGCCGCTCCGACCCCGATCGGTGCGAACATCATCACGTAGTTCGTGAATTTGAACATCACCTGCGAAAGGCTCTCCATCGCGCGCAGAATCGGTTTGCCTTTTTCGCCGACAGCCGAGACAGCCATGCCGAACAGGACCGCGAACGCGACGACCTGGAGAATCTCGCCGCGCGCGAGCGAGTCGACCACGCTGGAAGGGAACGCGTAGACCAGTGTTTCCACGAAAGTCTTGGGATGGTTCTTTGCGATTGTTTGCACAATCTCGTTGGTGCTTGGAGTGAGGACGACGCCGACGCCGGGCTTCGTGATGTTCACCACGGTCAAGCCAATGAAGAGCGCGATCGTGGTCGCGATCTCGAAATAAATCAGCGCTTTCAGACCCATGCGTCCCACCTTCTTCAGGTCGCCGCTGCCAGCGATCCCCACCACGAGCGTCGAGAAGACGAGCGGTCCGATGATCGACTTGATCAGATTGAGAAAGATGTCCCGGAGAAAATAGACAGAGTTCCCCCACTCAGGCCGGATGTAGCCGACCGCCGCGCCCACGATCAAACCAATCATGATCTGCGTCGTCAGCGATGGACGATACCAGGGCCGGCGCGCCGATGGCTGGACGGGGACGGAAACATCGGCGGTCATGGTCGCGGCAAACCTAAGGGAGATGGGGCGACGTGTGCAAAGCAGAAACGGACCAGATCCTCTTCTCCTCCTGCTCTTGATCCTAATCCTGATCCTGATCTTTGAGGACGAGCAGGAGCACGAGCGGAATGAAACGGCGAAGCCACTTCCCAACGCGCGGCCTTTGCGCTCAATTGCTGCCATGTTTCTGACCCATCTGGTCTGCACTTCCTGCGGACTTCGTCACGAATGGTCGCGTCTGCAGAACTTGTGCACGGCCTGCCAAAAGCCGCTCTTTCCGATTTACGATCTGGCTGCGGTGGGACGCGCACTGACACGCGACTCGCTGGCCACGCGCGAGAAATCGTTATGGCGTTATCGCGAGGTGCTGCCGCTCCCCACCAACGTCGAGCCAATCTCGCTGGGGGAAGGCGGAACGCCGCTGCTCCGGGCGGCGAGATTTGGCGGCGGTTTGGGAATTAGCGATCTCTGGGTCAAGGACGAAGCGCAAAACCCGACGCAGAGTTTCAAAGCGCGCGGCATGGCTGTCGCCGTCTCCATGGCGAAGCACCTGGGTGCGACCAAGCTCGCCGTTCCCACGGCGGGAAATGCAGGAGGAGCGCTCGCGGCTTATGCCGCCCGCGCTGGTCTCGAAGCACACATCTTCATGCCGCGGGACACTCCGCGAGCCAATCTCATCGAGTGCCGCGAACTCGGCGCGGACGTTGTCCTGATCGATGGCCTGATCACTGATTGCGGCGCGGAGATCGCCCGGCGAAAAGCGGCTGAAGGCTGGTTCGACATGTCCACGCTTAAGGAACCGTATCGAGTCGAGGGCAAGAAAACCCTTGGCTACGAATTGGCGGAGCAACTCGGATGGGTCTTGCCCGATGTCATCCTTTATCCAACCGGCGGCGGCACCGGCCTTATCGGGATGTGGAAGGCCTTCGACGAAATGGAAGCACTCGGCTGGATTGGTTCGGCGCGACCGCGCATGTTCACCGTGCAGGCCAGCGGCTGCGCGCCGATCGTGCGCGCCTTCGAGGCAGGAGAGGCGACCGCGGCGGAATTCCCCAACGCCCACACCTGCGCCTCTGGTCTGCGCGTCCCCAAAGCTGTCGGGGATTTTCTCATGCTCAAGATTCTGCGCGAATCCAACGGCGGCGCGGTTTCTGTCGATGATGACGAAATGATCCGCTTCACCCGCGAAGTGGGATCGACTGAGGGCCTCTTCGTAGCGCCGGAAGGTGCGGCCTGTTTTGCCGCCTTGAAGGCGCTTCTGGCCTCGGGAAAAATCGCGGCGGACGAGCGCATCGTGATTTTCAATACCGGTTCCGGAATCAAATATTTGGACTGTTACGAGCAGTAAGAGGCCAGCGCAGCGGATTCGAATTGAATCTGTCCGATCTGTGGATAACTAGAGCGTTCGCATGCCAGACTCACCGGAAATTCCAGAAGCGAAAGACCCGTTCGACAAGAGGGTCGCGCTGACCATCGCCATCCTCGCGATCTGTCTCTCCTTCATTGCGAACCTGGGTGACAACGCCAAGACCTCCTCGATCCTCAAGACCAGCGAAGCGTCCGATCAATGGAACTATTTCCAGGCGAAAAGCACGAAAGCCCAGCTCGCCGCCATGCATGGGGATATGATCATGCGGCTTTCGAGCGAGGAGCGCTCGGACGACGCCCGAAACCGGGCGGTTCAGCTCGGGAAAGATGCGCAACGCTACGACGTCGAGAAAGCTGAGATCAAGAAGCAGGCCGAGGCATTGACGGCTCAAGCCGCGCATTTTTCCGCGATCAATGATCGCTGCGATCAGGCCGCGCTTCTCCTTCAAATTGCCGTGGTCGTTTGCTCAGTCGCGATCCTGGGCCAGTCGCACAAGTTTTGGTGGCTGGGGATGGTTTTGGGCGCGGGCGGAATAATTGTCGGTGCCACCGCTTATTTCCTTTAGCGGCAGGGCGGAGTGACGCGCTTCCGCGCGCGGTTCCAACCGTTAAAGTCCCATGTTCGAAAGACTGACGGCAATCTGGTTGACCACCTCCGCCAATTTCGGATGCGAGGCTTCAAATTCCTCGACGGAGGCCTTCAATCCATTCGCCGAGGCTTCAACCAGTTTCGGTTTCTTCTCGGCCCGAGTGGCTTCGTGAGCCGAGGCGTCCATAAATTTAGCGATGCTTCGGGCATGTTCCTCGTGGGTGCTGGGCAGGGCACGGACCTCCTCCTTGAGCGCCGCGAGCAAATTCAAGAGCTCGGCTCTTTTCGCCTCTGGAATGTTGGCGGAGTCCTTCAGTCGCGCTTCGATCTTCTGAATGCGATCTTCGATCATAATCTGCCCACAAGTTGGCGGTCTTCGGGCGATTTGCCAGCCCGATTCCGTTTAGTTTGCAGCGATCTTGACCAGCTTTGTGCGGCCAGAAGCGCCGCTCTTGATGGAGACGGCCGACTTTGGACATCCGAAATGCCGGGCGATCAATGCGATCAATTCCTTGTTTGCCTTGCCGTCGACCGGCGGTGACTTCAGTTGAACCAGCCAAGGGCCATTCTCGACCTCTTCAAGAGTGCTGACCCGTGCATTCGGTTTCACCTTTACCTGAATCATCTTCATGATGCGATTGGGGTGGCTCTCCTATGACAGTCCGGAAATAACGTCAACTTGCTGTCGGGGCACAGGAGAATTGTGCACGGTGGCCCTCAACCGCACGAGATTTCCCGGGGGAGGGAAGATTTGGGCCCGGGATCTCGGTCGGCCTCGCGCCAGGGGGGCTGCACGAGAGCTTCACAGAGGACTACGATGTTTGCGGGACGAAGTTTTCAAGAATTTGCAGTTTCTTCTATTTTTTCGGTGAAATGGAGGAACCGGACGGGGGAATGACAGGGCCGCGGGGGGCTTGCCACGCCGGAGCTTTCAGCGTAGGCGAGTGGGACACGAATTACTCGAAATGAAATCCAGTTACGACGTCGTCATCCTTGGTGCGGGTCACAACGGTCTCGTGGCGGCGTCCTACCTGGCCGGCGCCGGATTGAGCGTCCTGCTCCTGGAAAAAAACGATTACATCGGCGGGGCAACTACCTCACAGAAAGTGTTCCCCGATTTCGACGCGAATTTGTCGCGCTACTCGTACCTGGTCAGCCTGTTCCCGGAGAAAATCATTCGCGATTTGGGGCTGAATCTCGAACTGCGCCGGCGCGCGACCGGATCGTTTACACCCTATCTGAAGGAGGGCCGCCACGATGGCTTGCTCCTGAGCAATGTCTCGGAAGAGGTGAGCCGGGAGTCGATCCGCGCGCTCACCGGGGGTTTCACGGAATTCGAGCAGCTCAAGAAATTCTACGGCCTCGCCCGCGTTTTTGCCGAAAATATCTGGGACACAATGCTGGAGCCGTTGGCCACGAAAGAAGATTTCCGGCGCCGGTTCGACGCCGACGACACGCAGCGCGAGGCTTGGCGCAGTCTGGCGGAAGAACCGCTGGGCCGCGCCGTCGAGCGCTACTTACAGAACGATCTGTTACGAGGTCTTGTTTTTACGGACGCGAAGATCGGCGTCTTCACCCATCCGCACGATGAGACGCTCTTGCAGAACCGCTGTTTTCTTTACCACCTCATTGGCAACAAGACCGGTGAATGGAAGGTGCCCGTGGGCGGCATGGGCGCCGTGGCGGGTGAGCTGGAGCGGGCGGCCCGCCAGAGAGGGGCGGAGATTTTCACCCGCGTCAACGTTCGCACCCTCGAAGTCGGCGGGAAGAAGCGGAGCGTCGAATTTGAGCTGGACGGAAAAACCGAGGCGGTGGAGGCGCGATTTATCCTCGTGAATTTTGGCTTGAACGTCCTGGCGAAACTGCTCGGCAAACCTTACCAGCCGGACGTCACGGATGAAGGTTCCGTTTTCAAAATCAACATGCTCCTGCGCCGGTTGCCGAAGCTAAAAGCGACCCGTTACGCGGAGGCCGAGGCTTTCTGCGGCACGTTTCATATCGACGAAGGCTACGAGGAAATGAATGCGAGCTACGAACAGGCGAAGCAGGGGAATCTCCCGGACAAAGTGCCGAGCGAGGTCTATTGCCACACGCTTACCGACGACAGCATTTTGTCTCCGGAATTGCGCGCGCAGGGATTCCACACCATGACGTTGTTCGGCCTGGACACGCCATGGCCGTTGTTCGCCGAAAGCAACGAAACGATGCGCCGGCGCGCCCAGGAAAAATTTATCCAAGGGCTGAATCGTTGGCTGGCGGAGCCGCTGGAAGATTGCCTCGCCGTGGCGCGTGACGGCAGTCTCTGCATCGAAGGCAAGAGTCCGGTCGATATTGACGAAGCGCTCGGCCTCTACCACGGAAACATCTTTCAGACTGCACCAACATTTCCTTTCGCCGACCGGAAAGAACAAGCTGGCACCTGGGGCGTCGAGACGGAGTTTGAGAATGTGTTTCTGTGCGGCTCAAGCGCCCAGCGCGGCGGCGCCGTGAGCGGGATTCCCGGGCACAACGCGGCGAAGAAGGTGCTGGAAATGGTGGGCGGAAGTTAGGTGTCCACCCACGAGCGGCGAGTCTCGCGGTAGTTTCCTGCGTTTTCTTCTCGCCAATTTTTCTTGGTTTTCCTTAAATTCAGCCCGTGAAAATTTTCCGCCACAGCAGAATGCGCTGGACTGCAATCCTGGTTTGTTCGCTTGCGCCCGCCGTGCTCGGACAGCCGCCCTATGGCTTGGACTCGAGAGCGCCGATCGGACCGTATCTGAACAACGTCATGCCGCCGACGAACGGCGCATTTCCGTTTCCAGCCGTGCTTTCCGCGACTGGAGCGTTCAGCAATCTGAGCACGCTTAGTCCAGCCACGGGCCTGATCCCGTTCACGGTAAATTCGCCTCTCTGGTCGGATGCCGCCATCAAGACCCGCTGGATCGCGGTCCCGAATGACGGGCCGCCTTACACAAGCGACGAACAGATCACCTTCGTCCCGGTGGGGGAATGGGCTTTCCCGAATGGAACGGTTTTCGTCAAACACTTCGAGCTGACGGTGAACGAGATCACGGGGGCGAGAAAGCGTTTGGAGACGCGGCTCCTGGTGCGAAACGCGAGCGGGGCGGTCTACGGAGTCACCTACAAGTGGCGGGACGACAATAGCGATGCCGATCTATTGCCGGGCGCCTTGAATGAGGACATCCCCATCGTCACGAGCTCGGGAGCCACGCGCATCCAAACGTGGAGTTATCCGAGCCGCAGCCAATGTTTGTTCTGCCACAACGCCGCGCCAAACTACGTCCTGGGAGTGAAGACCCATCAGTTGAATGGCGATTTCACTTACCCGGAGACGGGGCGAACCGACAATCAGGTGCGCACGTTTGCGCATCTCGGTCTTCTGAATCCGGCGCCGAATGAAGCGGACATCCCCAGCTTCCTCAAGTCGGTCGCAGTCACCGATCCAAGCGCCACGGTCCAGCATCGAATGCGCTCCTGGATCGACGCCAATTGCTCCCACTGTCACAGACCTGGCGGACCTGGGCCCGGTTACGACGGCCGTCTTTACACTCCTTTGGAAAGCCAGAATTTGATTAACAACTATGTCCGGTTCCGCGACATCGCGGGATCGGAGCTCTATCAACGCGACAACGCTTTGGACGGAACGAAAATGCCGCCATTGGCCAAGAACCTGGTGCACGAAGACGCCATGGCCAATTTGCGCCAGTGGATCGCGAGTCCGCTCGAAGTCCTGACGGTCTATTTCTACCAGGACACAAGCCATCTGGCCGTGCGATTCAACAGCCATGTCGACCCGGATACGGCGACGGTTGCGGCCAACTATTCCCTCGACCAGGGAATTACGGTCTCCGATGCGGTCATGAGTCCGGAGCTTGATACGGTCATCCTGACCGTCTCGCCGCTGACTCCGAATCAGACCTACGCTCTGACGACCAGCAACATTCAGGACACAGCCCCTTCCGCGAACACTATTTGGCTGCAAAGCCAAACCTCCTTCGTTGCGCAGAATATGCCGATCTCCACCGTCGGCCGGCTGGCCAACATCTCGGCGCGACTTCAAACTGGCGTGGGTGAGGACGTTCTTATCGGGGGATTTGTCTTGCGCGGCACCCCGGACAAAAGAGTCATGATTCGCGCGATAGGACCATCGCTCAGCTCGAGCGGAATCGGCAATGTGATGGTGGATCCGGTTCTGGAACTGCACGACTCCACCGGCGCGCTCATTGCCACGGGCGACAACTGGGGTGACAACGCGAACCGGCAGGAGATTATCGATACGGGCATCGCGCCATTATCGCCTAACGAATCTGTCATCCTGGCCAGGCTGCCTTCGAACGATACCGGAGTTTCTTATACCGCGGTGCTTCAAGGCGCCGGAAATACAACCGGGGTCGCTCTGCTGGAAGTATATGATCTCGACCGGGGCGTCGGTCCTGGAGTCCTGAACATTTCTACGCGCGGCCGCGTCGAGGTTGCGGATAACGTGATGATCGGGGGCGTGATCGTGGCGGGGCAGGCTTCGCAGAAAGTGGTCATTCGTGCGATCGGCCCTTCACTGCCCGCTGCGGGAAAATTGGAGGATCCAACGCTTGAGTTACATGATGGCAACGGCGGTCTGATCTTCTCGAACGATAATTGGCGAACCACACAGGAAGCCGAGATCATTGCCACAGGCCTCGCACCTTCGAATGACTTGGAGTCGGCTATCGTTGCGACGATTCCGCCTGCGAACTACACCGCGGTTGTTCGCGGCGTGAACAACACGACCGGCGTCGCGCTTGTTGAAGTTTACGCAGTGAACTGAGGCTGGCGGGTTATCGAGTTCGAGGTTATCGGCTACGGCGCCCCACGATCGTAGACTTCAACGAGACCGATGCCGGCGCCGTTGTCTAGGCCTGCCAGCACTGCGGTGTAAAGGCCGGGAGGCAGCGTCGCCGCAATACCAGATTCAAGTTCGCTGGCCGGCGCCAAACCCGCGGCAATCAGCTCGGCAGCTTGCGCCGGATCATCCTGCCAGTCGTTATTGAACGTCAGGAGTGCTCCGTTGCTGTTGCGCAGCTCCAGCGTCGGATCGGCCAGGACGTCGGACACTCCAGTCGCGGTCAGGCTGGGGCCGATGCCACGTAAGATAATCTGGTCAGCGCCATTGTTACCGCCGAGAACGAAACCGCCGATAACAACGTTATCGCCCGTTTCGACAAAGGCGCGCGTGCTGATATTGGCCAGCTTGGAATCCAATGGCTGGTTGAGATCGTAGACTTCAACCAGGGCGATACCCGAAGTATCACCATTGCCTCTCACGATCGCGGAATACGTGCCCGGAGCCAGGGGGGCGTCGATGGCCGATTCGAGATCATTGGCCGGCGGAATGCCGGTGGCAATGATTGCGGCTTCCTGCGCGGGGTCGTCTCTCCAATTGTTGTTGATGACGGTGACAAAGGCGCCGGGCCCGTGCAGCTCCAGGACCGGATCGGCCAGCGCGTTGGGCACGCCGGATTGGGTCAAGGAAGGTCCGATGGCCCGCAGGAGCACATGCTTCGAGGCGGTTCCCGTGATGATAAAACCACCGATGCCGACATTCTCACCGGTCTGGACGCGCATCCGCGTCGAGATATTGAGGGTCTGCGCTGCCGGCGTCGGACTTGGCGTTGGTGCGATCCGTTGCCAGTCTGGGGTTTCACTCCCGAGATGATTAGTGATATTGACCCGGTTCGTGCCGTTGGCATCCATGACAAAGATATCGGCCTCGTTATAAAAGCCCCTGCAAAAGGCTATCTTTGTGCCATCCGGCGACCACGCGGGGGAGCGGTCCAAAAATGAACTCGTCAGGCGGGTCTGCTGGGAGCCATTTCGATTCATCACCCAAATGCTGTCTTCTTTCCGAAAAAGGATCTTTGCGCCGTCAGGCGACCAGGCGGGGTTGGTAGCCTCGATCGTAGTGGGTGTGAGATCCGTCGGATTCGACCCGTCGGGATCCGTCAGGTAGATTCCGATGTGGACTGGGTCAGCGATCCGTTTGACAAAGGCGATCTTCCCGCCATCAGGCGACCAGACCGGGTCATACTCGCGCGCCTCATCGGTATGCGTCAGGCGGATTGGATTGGAGCCGTTCGCATTCATCACGTAGATCTTCGAGCTCGAGTCGATATGACGCGTAAATACGATTTTCCCGCCATCGGGTGACCAGGCAGGATCCTCGTCCCCGTTATTTGTTGTCAGGCGGACCGGGTTGGACCCATTCGCATTCATAACGTAAACGTTGACGTTGGACGCGATTAGCCTCGAAAACGCGATCTTCGTGCCATCAGGCGACCAGGCCGGCAGGTAGTCGTATGTAGTTGTGGTGAGTTGAGTCTGATTCGCGCCGTCGGCGTTCATGACAAAGATACGGTGGCCTCTCTCGAAGACTATCTTGCCATTCCCACCTGGAGGTAGAATTGGGGTGGGAACGGGGTCGGGAGTCGCGGAAGGAGTAGGTGTGGGCGTGGGGGAGGCGGGCGGAGTAGGGCTGGGAGGAACGGTGGGAGTGGGTGATGGGACTACATTGCAAGCATTCGGAGCCAGGATCGCAACCGTGACCGGCGTTCCCGTCTTGAAGAAGCCGATGGTCGCATTCATCGCCAACGGCGGTTTGTCAGAATCGAAGCGAAAGTTATACAACGTCCCCCAGCGAATGGCGTTCGCGTTCTGGTTCTGCGCAACGGTTTCCGAACTCCAGCTCACATCGCTGGCGGTTTGAGTCGAAATCCAGGCGGCGTTGCTAAATCCCGCGTCTCCCTGAGTTCCATCGTTTGGGAATCCAGGATGATTCAGCGGAGCGTGAAATCCCAGGTTGTTTACCGTGATTCCGCATCCCAGGGGGACACTGAAGGACTGGATGGCGCGATCAAGGTTCTCGTTGTAGAGCGCGTATTCATAGTGCCAAACGCCGGCGACCGGACCGGTCACCTTGTAGGCCACGAAAGCACGACCATCGACTCCCGGCGCAGGCTCGATCGGTTGGATGGTCGCGCCAGTCCACGCGTTGATGGCAGCTGCCATCCGCACTGCGGGTCCAGCATCGGCAAAGACGAAACTCGTCGTCCCGGTGACAGTGTACGGACGGTAGGAGGCGTTGTTGTACATGTTGCATTGCCCAGGGTGAGTCTGGCACCACGCGTATTCATCGGAACTGATGTATTGAACCTCGGCGTAGTAGGTCGCGCCCGGATTCAACGTGGTGTTCAGGTCACTCCCTTCCACCAGAAGCCGGTGCGATGTGCCGGTGTGAGTGTGGCCGGTGTGATCGTTGGCATTCGATTGGAAGACACCGGTAAAAGGATTGACCCAGGCGCGTGAACCCAGGTCAGTTTGGGTCGCATTTTGATAGCCGGCGTAAGTATCAGAGCAACCCACGCCAAGGAGAGTGATGTTCCCGGTATCTGTGCAGCCTAAACCGCAGTCGTCGCCTGCCTTTGCACCGTAGGTATGCTTCACCCAGGATTGGCCAATTTGCTCAAAGCGATCATTGTTGCCCGAGCCGCCGCTCATTCGATAGAGATTGTGCGGAATGATGGGATGGGTCGTTTGCGGCATCGGGGAAAAATTGACCGTCACGTCTCCCGGATTGCACGCCGTCGTGCTCACGGCCAATCCGACCTGGGTTCCGCTACTTCCAAATTGTTCCAAGCTTCCGAGCGCTCCGATATCTCCCGTGATGATATCCGGTCCGGGGTTAAAACCTTCTGGAGCACTCTGAGCTTCGTCGCGGGAAGCGGAATTTCCCGAGCTGCTGCTCAAAAGCATGAGAAGCGGGAGCGTGAAACAACTCAATATTTTCTTAAACATGGCCTTATCCTCCGGTTCCGAGCCCGTTTAGCAGGTATTGAGGTCCTTGACTCAAGACGTCAGCTTCCCGCGCGTCGCGGCTGTGAATCAGCTTTTATCCGAATTGTGCGGCCAAGACGATTCTTTTTTTCCCTGAAAAAGACCCCAAGACCGAAGAGTAAGATAAGGCTTGCGGCGTTCGGAGCGGGGCGAAGGAGGGGCCCTGACCTCACCCTACCCAAGAGGCACGATCCCGTTCGCTACGGCGATCCGCGGTCGTAGACTTCAACGAGACCGATGCCGGTAGTGTTATTGCGTCCCGCGAGTAGCGCGGTGTAAGGGCCCGGCGGCAGCGTCGCGGCGATGCCCGACTCTAATGGGTTGGTCGGCGCCAGACCGGCGGCAATCAATTCCGCCGCTTGCGCCGGGTCATCCTGCCAATCGTTATTCGAAACGAGGAGCGCTCCATTCCCGTCACGCAGCTCCAGCGTCGGATCGGCCAGCGCATCAGGCCCCACGACAAGGCTGGGACCGATGCCACGCAAGACAATCCGGTCAGCGCCGTTGTTGCCGCCCAGGAAGAACCCTCCAATGACAATGTTGTCACCGGTGCCAACTAAGGCGCGTGTACTAATATTTGCGAGTTTCGAATCGACCGGCTGACTGAGATCGTAGATTTCAACCAGGGCGATACCCGAAGTGTCGCCATTGCCTCTCACGATCGCGGTATACGTGCCTGGAGCCAGCGGTGCGTCGATGGCCGATTCGAGATCATTGGTCGGCGGAATGCCGCTGGCAATGATGGCAGCTTCCTGCGCGGGGTCGTCTCTCCAGTTGTTGTTGATGACGGTGACAAAGGCGCCCGGTCCGTGGAGCTCGAGCACCGGATCAGCCAGCGTATTGGGGACACCGGGGCTCAACGAAGGTCCGATCGCCCGCAGGAGAAGATGTTTCGGGGCGGTTCCTGTGATGATGAAACCACCGATGCCCACATTAGCACCGGTCCCGACGCGCATCCGCGTCGAGAGATTGAGGGTCTGGGCTGCCGGTGTCGGTGTTGGTATTGGTGGCGTAGCGGTCGGTGTGGCCGTTGGCGTGGGGGTTGGCGTTGGGAAATGGGATAACCGCTGCCAGTCTGGCTCGCTTTCTGTCAGGGGATCGTTCGTCAGATCGGTCGGATTGGAACCGTCTGCATTCATCACGAAAATTTCGGTGTTGCCAGGCAGCCGTGAAGTGTTGAACGCAATCTGAGCGCCATCGGGCGACCACGTGGGGTCGTAATCATGGGCTGGATTGTTCGTCAAATTAGTCTGATTGGAGCCGTTTGCGTCCATCACGTAGATTTCGCTGTTGCCATCCCGGGAGCTGTTGAACGCGATTCTTTGACCATCGGGCGACCAGGCAGCGGAGGAATTTCCTTCGGGATTGTTGGTGAGCCTTACGGGGTTGTCGCCATTTGCGTCCATCACATAGATTTCACCGTGGCCGTCCCGGTTGCTCGTGAAGGCGATCTTGGTGCCATCCGGCGACCAGGCAGGCTCATTATCGTATGCCGGATTGTTCGTGAGCCTGATCTGATTGTCGCCATTTGCATCCATCGCGTAAATTTCACTCGCCCCATCACGGTCGGTCGAGAACGCGATCCTTAGACCATCCGGGGACCACGAGGGCTGGGAATTATTTCCCTGGCCGGTGGTTGTCAGCGGTTGCTGATCCGAGTTGTTTCCACCGACGTTGAGGATGGCGATGTAACTCGGCAATGGCATGGGTGGAGGGAACGTTATTGGCGTTCGGGTGTAGGCAATCCTGGTGCCGTCGGGTGACCACGTAGGGTTGCTGTTGAATCCCGAAAGCCCGCCCGTGAAGGTCAACCGCACCCGATTAGTGCCGTTTGAATCGATCGCGTAGATATCCGGCACACTCTCAAAAGTCCGCGGATCACTCATGAAACATATTTTGCCATTCGGAGGCGGCGTTGGCGTGGGCGTAGGTCCCACGCCATTGCAACTGCCGTTCACGTTCAAGATAAAGTGGACGTTCGGGTATCCGAGCGACGTGGTCGTCCTCGGCGTTGTTATCATTCCGCAGTCAAACGCGCTGAGATAGCTCGGACCCGTTTCCGGACTCGAGTTCGAACCGAGAAAGAACAAGTTGCCGGCGGCTTGTCCGTTCGGCGTAAAGACTTCCATGACCAACTCGCTCGTCCCCGCGGGCACCGTTGCGACCAAAGGCGTCGTAACCACAGTTCCGGATTGGCTGCTGGTTACATTGATTGTTGTCGTCCCGATCTGGCTGCGAAGCCCGGTGGGGAACTCGCCGCCGGTTTGCGCATACAGACGCAGCGTTACCGGCTGAGTCTGATTGGCTGACTCGACGCCAAACGAAACCGAGGTGACGTCATATTGCGCCAACGCGGTGAAGGTCGTCATGTTAAACGCCCTCCAATAACTGTTGTCGGTATGACCCACGCCATTGTTGCAGGAGATCGAGTTGCCGGGCGTGATCTCCTGGCTCGTGGAATGGGTAATCGTAGCCGGACAGACCGTTGCCGAAGGTGATGCGCTGGGAGTTGCCGTCGGCGTCGGGGTTGGAGTTGGCGTCGGAGTCGCGGGCGGCGGTGTCGGGCTTGGTGGCGGCAATGTCGGAGTCGGAGGGGGTGGCGTCGGCGTCGGAGTTCCAGTCGGCGCAGGCAGAAAAGCAATTCGCACAGATTCAGCAATGCTTTCCGCGCCGTCACCGCCGCCGTAATGGCCGCGACCGCGGATGTAGAAATTCTGGCCCGTCGGCAGGTTCAAGCCAGTCAGCGTCCAGTTGCTGCCTTCGGCAGTCCCGTTACCAAGAGGAGTGTAAGTTACGTTGTCGTTTGAATACGCAAAGGTGACGCGTGCGAACTGCGGGCTGGAGCCGCCACGCGTCCAGATGACACTGGTTTGCGTGACAGCCAGGTTTTGCAGCGCCGCGGTGTCGTTGCTCAATCGGGCAAAGAGCCGTCGCTGTTGTCCACCGACGGTGCGAAACGAGCCGCCGACCAGGATCTTGCCGTCGACCTGCGCCACGATGGAACGGACGTCAAAGTCCGCGTTCGGATTGAACGAATCAGCCAGGCCGCTGGCGCCATCGAGCCGGACGATGTGGTTGCGCGGTTGCCCGCCGATGCTGGTTTGCAGCCCGCCGATGCTGTTTGTCGCGCTAAAATCGCCGCCCGCAAGAACCTGGCCGTCCGCCTGGACCGCGACGGAAGAAACTTCCTGTCTTGCGTCGGGGTTGAACGAGTCGGCCAAGCCGGTTGTGGCCTCCAGCCGGGCCACGCGGTCACGCGATTGTCCCCCGATATTGGTAAAAGAGCCGCCCGCCAGAATCCTGCCGTCCCCCTGCACAGCGATCGAACTGATGCCCCCATTTGCGTCCGGGTCGAACGAGTCAGCCAATCCAGTCGTGGCATCGAGGCGGGCGATGCCGTGGCGGGTCTGTCCTCCAATGGTGGAGAAAGAGCCGCCCGCCAGAATCTTGTCATCCGCCTGCACCAAAAGCGAATAGACAGTGCCGCTGGCGTTCGGGTTGAGCGAATCAGCCAGGCCGGTCGTGGGGTCGAGCCGGGCGATGTGGTTGCGCGACTGTCCGCCCACCGTCATGAAAGCGCCCCCCACCCAAACCTTGCCGTCGGCCTGTACGCCCACTGACCAGACAGACCCGTTTGCATTCGGGTCAAACGAATCAGCCAAGCCGGTCGTGGCGTTGAGCCGGGCGATGTTTTCGCGGGACTGTCCGCCGATGGTGCTGAAAGCGCCGGCGGCCAGAATCTTGCCGTCCGCCTGCAACGCGAGCGAAAAAATTTCATCGATGGTGCTCATGCTCGCGTTGAACGTCGAGTCGAGCGTGCCGTCCGTGTTCAGACGGGCCAGGTTATTGCGGGTCACACCCAAAACCGTGGTGAAGCTGCCGCCGATGAGGACCTTTCCATCTGGCTGCACGGCCGTGGCGAAAATAATGCCGTTGCCGCCGAGGCTAAGATTGAGTGTCTGATCGACCCGGCCGTCGATTTCCACCCGGGCAATACGGTTACGCAGCACCGCCAATGGAGCGTTCCCCGGGGCAAGTGAGGTGAAATCGCCACCGACCAAAATCTTGCCGTCCTGTTGGACCGCGATGGCATAGACGGCATTGTCCGCGCTCGGGTCGAATGAATCCGGCAGACCGGTTGTAGCATCGAGCCGTACGATGCGCCGGCGCACGGTCGCGCCGATGTTGTTGAAAAAACCTCCCGCCAAAATCTTGCCGTCCGCCTGCACGGCGATGGCAGCGACAGTCCCGCTCGCGTTCGGATCGAATGAATCTGGCAAGCCAGTCGTGGCGTCCAGCCGGGCGATGTGATTACGCGTCATTCCGCCTATGGTGGTGAAACCGCCGCCCGCCAAAATCTTGCCGTCGGCCTGCACGGCCAACGCCTCGACATCACCATTAGCGGCGTTCGGGTCGAACGAATCAGCCAGGCCAGTTGCTTGATCGAGGCGCGCGATTCGGTGACGCGTGGATCCGCCAATGGAGCTAAAAATACCGCCCGCCACGATCCGGCCATCGGTCTGCACCGCGAGGGCATAGATATCGTCGTCCGCGTTCGGGTCGAACGAATCAGCCAGCCCGGTTGTGGGATCCAGCCGCGCGATGTTGTTTCGCGTCGCTCCTCCGATGGTGGCAAAAGCGCCGCCGGCCAGAATCTTGTCATCGGTCTGCACCGCGAGGGCATAGACGGCGTTGCTCGCGTTGGGGTCGAAAGAATCCGCCAGGCCGGTGGTGGCATCGAGTCGCGCGATGTTGTGGCGGGTGGCTCCGCCGATGCTGCTGAAAAATCCGCCCGCCAGAATCTTGCCGTCCGCCTGCACGGCGATGGCGTAGACATCATTGTTCGCGTTCGGATCGAAAGCGGTGTCGAGAGTGCCGTCCGCGTTCAGCCGGGCCAGGCGGTTGCGGGTGACGGCGGGTCCGCCATTAGGCGAGACGGTTGTAAAATTACCGCCGAGAAGAATCTTTCCGTCCGGCTGGACGACAACGACGTAAATTGAGCCATTCACGTTGGGGTCGAAGCCGTCGAACGGGGATTGTCCGTGCACCGGAGCCGCGCCGCTGGCCAGGAGCGCTGCAACGGATAGCAGGGAAAGCGCAACCTTCTTAGCTCTGGATCGTACGCTCACACCGCTTAATTCGTATCAGGCCGTATTTTCCCGGCAAGCCTCAATCCTCTGATGACGACAATGTAATCCTGCCCCCAAACCCGCCTTGGAACCGGGGTGGCCAGTCCCATTCTCCAGAAGATGCGAGATTCTTCTAGGGCGCGCCGCGGTCGTAGACTTCAACGAGACCTATGCCGGCACCGTTGTTTAGACCCGCCAGCAGTGCGGTGTAGAGACCGGGAGGCAGCGTTGCAGCTATGCCTGACTCGAGATTGTTGCTCGGCGCCAGACCTGCATTAGTTAGTTCAGCTGCTTGCGTCGCGTCATCCTGCCAATCGTTGTTAGCGACGAGAAGCGCTCCATTGCTGTCGCGGAGTTCCAGAGTAGGATCGGCCAGCGCGTTCGGCACTCCCGCCGCCGTCAGGCTGGGACCGATGCCACGCACCACGAGTCGATCATTTCCGCCGTTGCCGCCGAGCACGAAGCCGGCAATCACGACGTTGTCACCCGTGCTGACAAAGGCTCGCGTGCTAATGTTAGCCAGCTTCGAAGCAGCGGCGGAGTCGAGGTCGTAAACTTCCACCAAGCCGACGCCGGTCGTATCATTGTTCCCTTTCACCACGGCGGTGTAGCTCCCGGGAGCCAGCCTTGCTTCAATTGCTGACTCGAGATCATTCGTCGGCGGAATGCCCGTAGCCAGGATCAGAGCCTCCTGCACGGGGTCGTCTCTCCAGTCGTTGTTGGTGATCGTGACAAATGTACCCGGACCATGCAGCTCCAAGACAGGGTCGGCCAGCACATTGGGGACACCGACGGCGGTCAACGAAGGTCCGAGGGCACGGATGAGGACATGTTTGGATTCGCTGCCGGTAACAATGAAGCCTCCGACGCCTACGCTGTCGCCGGTTTGAACTCGCATGCGGGTGGAGAGGTTGACGGTCTGCGACGCTGGTATTGGAGTTACGCCGGGTGTCGGTGTCGGGTTGGGCGTGGGGATGGGCGTCCCAGTCGGAGTAGGCGTTGCCGCGGGTGTCGAAGTAGGGGTGGGAGTTATGCCGGGAGTTGGGGTTGAACCCGGCCCGACCGTTTGCGTCCTGTCCCCGTTGCTCGAAGCAAAAATAGTGTCCGAATAGTAGAACGCCGTGATGTTATGAACGCCGGAACTCAAGCTCGCGGTATTGAACGAGGCGGTGCCGCTGCCGTTGACTGGAACCTGAGCTAGAATGCTGGCGCCTTCCTGGAAGGTGACCATTCCCTCAGGAGTTCCTGACCCTGGTGGCGCGGACGCTACGGTCGCGGTGAACGTGACGGCCTGCCCGATATTCGAAGGATTTGGTGATGAAGTCAGTGTCGTCGTTGATGCGCTGGCGTGGACCTTTTGAACCAAGGTCGAACTTCCACCGCTGAAGGTACCGTCCCCACTGTAAGTAGCGGTAATGAAGTGATTGCCGAGGAATCCATTGCCTGCGGTCAGGCTGGAGGTGGTCACCGCCGCCTGCCCATTAGCGTTCAAGGGAACATTGGAAGCCAGAGTGGTCGTGATGGGATTAAGGCCCTGATAAGTAACGTCCTGAAACGTCACCGTACCGGTAGGAGTCGGTCCGGGCGCGCCGGTATTCGTGATCGTGGCGGTGAACGTGAGAGATTGACCCACGACGACTGGGCGAACATCCGGCACGCTGGAAGCGAGAGAGACATCAACTCCATTCAAGCTGCCGAGCGCGAAAAGTGTGCCGCCATTGAGTGTGTAAACGATTCCACCCGGGCCAATGACTGTTGGGACGTAAGGCTCCGCTATGCCTTCGGTCAGGGGAACGGCTTGAGAAAAAGAGTTCGTGGCGACGTTCCAGCGGAAGATGTGGCCATCCTCACTCGGTGTGAAAATACTGTTCGTGGCCGGATTGACGGCTGCAGTGTTGATGCACCACTCGCGCACTGCATAGGGGTACTGAGTCGACAGCCAATTCTTGTCGGGCGTGGGTCCGATCGCCGTGAGCACCTCTCGCATCTCGACCAGACCATCGGCCGACGAATGCGGATCGATCTGGGTGGCGTTGGGGTCAAGCAGGGCAATCTTGTTTACGCCATCACTGTCGTCGAAGCCGGCGTAGTTGTTATACTTGACGAAAAGCAGGTAGGAGGAGGTGCCTTGGTATGAGGGTACCATGCTCGCTGGCACAATCGCAGTGGTGTAATCCCAGCCGAATCCCCCCGGCGTTTTTTGAGTCGCGAGATTGGCGCTGAAGCGCAGGAGAAATCCGCGCGAGCCATTGCCCGGGTTGCCCAGGATTCCTATGTAGACATCATCGTCGGGCGCGACTGTGGGCGAGGCCGTGCTGTCGTCGGAAACGCCCACGCCGTCGTTATTCCGCGGGTCCTTCAAGTAGACCCGATATTTCATGGCCAGGGTCGTGCTGTTTAGACCGAGGAGACAAGAGTAGCTATTGGAGGTACTGGATTTCGCCACGACATAGAGGGTGGTTTCGTCGTTGCTGAGGGCCGGAGCTGAATTGTGGGAATCGCGGCGAATGTTCGTGTCGTTGGCCGCGGTGCCAGCCAGAACGTAGGTTCCGTTGCCGTTAGGATCGATCCGGGCAAAGCCGCTTTGGGTCGTATTTAAAGGCGCGGGCGCCGTTCCGGTGACCCGGAAACCAAAAAAGATGTTGCCAGTGCTGTCGGCGGTGATGGGAGTGTTAATGAAGATGGCGGAGTTATAGGCGGCGGCATTGGCCAGGTAGTTGGCCAGAGTAGTGTAAAATACCTGGTGAACCGGGGCACCGTGCGCAACAGCATCGGGACTATCGATATAGTAGATTGTTCCACCACGACCGGCATAATAGAGGCGCGTCCCAAAGGAACCGGTCGCCAGACATGGGTTGTAAACGGGAATCCAGCTATGGGAAGGCAGGACGTAATCGGTGGTGAGCGTATACTTCGCGGCCCCGTTGCTTCCATCGAAAGCATTCACCTGGAACCCATCACTAGCCGTCTTCACAGGGACAAGCACCGTGTTCTCGGAAGTGATCAGAGGAGAGCCGTAGTGCGCGAATTCTCCTGGGTTCATATCAATCGTCGTGGACCAGTGGATGGAATTGAGGTTCTGAGCCGGGGGTTGATAGATGGAGGTATGTTGAGCGTTGCCGGCGAAACTGGGAACGCTGGGGGGCGGAGGCAATTCCTTGGCCGCGCTTCCGTTGTTGGCTCGAACGAAGATGATCAGGAGCAAAATGCTGATGACGGACCAAAAGGAAATTCTTCGCGCGGATGTCTTCATATTGAGTTGCCTGGAGCGCAGGCGAGCCGAACCGGATAATCCCATATCTGAGCGAAGTTACAATCCGAGTCGAAACACCTTGATCGAAAGCTTTCGGAGGGACGTGATGCTGCGCGTCCAAACCGGATCGCCTCACCTTCGGTGACCAATTAGGGTCGTGCGGAAGCACGTCCCTCCGAGAGCCTATGGCGCGCCGAGATCGTAGACTTCCACGAGGCCAACGCCGGTGCCGTTGTTGGCGCCGGCGAGCAGGACCGTGAATGGGCCGGGCGGGAGCGTGACGGCTATGCCGGACTCGAGGTCATTTGTCGGCGCCAGGCCAGCGGCAATCAATTGCGTCGATTGCGCCGGGTCGTCCTGCCAGTCGTTGTTCGAAGCCAGAAGCAATCCATTGCCGTCGCGCAACTCCAGGGTCGGATCAGCCAGCGCATCCACCACGCCCGTGGCCGTAAGGCTGGGGCCGATCCCGCGCAGGATAATCCTGTCTTCACCGCTGTTGCCGCCCAAAATGAAGCCCGCGATCACGGCGTTGTCGCCGGTTTCGACAAAAGCTCGCGTGCTGATATTGGCCAGCTTTGAATCGACTGCCGGGCTCAAGTCGTACGCTTCGACCAAGCCGACACCTGAGGTGTTACTCTTGCCACTGACGATCGCAGTATAAACTCCGGAGCTTAATGTCGCGTCAATTGCGGATTCCAGATTGTTTGTGGGCGGGATGCCGCTGGCGATAATTAGCGCTTCCTGCGTGGGGTCGTCTCTCCAGTTATCATTAATAATCGTGATGAAGCCACCCGGGCCGTGCAATTCCATGACGGGGTCGGCTAGCGCATTGGAAACACTTGGGACGAGCGAGGGTCCAATAGCTCGAAGGAGCACATGCTTGGGCGTCGTTCCCGTGATGATGAATCCGCCTATGCCCACATTCTCGCCCGTCTGCACGTGCATCCGGGTCGAGAGGTTAACGGCTTGTGCAACCGGTGTAGGCGTTGGAGTGGGTGGCGGTGTCGGAGTTGGCGTGGGAGTTGACGGGCTTGGAGAGGGTGTCGGACTTGGCTGTCCGCCGTCCGATGGGGTTGGCGTTGCGGTCGCGGTCGGTGTGGGTGTCGGTGTACCGGACGGTGTTGGTGTGGGTGTTGGAGGCGGCGTTACAGTCGGACTTGGTGTGGGAGAGGCCGGCGTCGGCGTCGGGGTAGGGCAGGGGATGAAAAAGATGACCTTGATATCGTCGAGGCGCCAACCTGTGCCAGCCCCACTACAGTCGGTGCCTACGCGAAAACGCAGGACAGTGCTGTGACCCCCGGCCGCATTCGGCATTCTCGCGAAAACATCCACGGTCCCGTTCGAGCTACCCGTCCACGCCTGACGGCCCGCGATTGGGCTGAAAGTGGTCGTCGAGATTGTCCCGGTGTATCCGCTGCCCATGAAGGTGCCGCCGGCCACAACGAAATCCGTGAAAGGTCCGCCATCGATCGAGATCTCCAGCACGGCGCCGTCCTGGCCGCTTTCCAAATCGAAGTTATGCCGAAAGATCAAATTAGCGCCCGAGGGGTTAACGAATGGAGGTGTGTCCAAGGTCGAGTCAGTCACGCAACCCGGGGCATTATGGAACACGGTATTAGGAGGGGATGAAGGATCAACGGCACTGGTTGCCCAAAGCGTTCCCAGTGCACAGCTGCCCCCAGGCGTGCAATTAGCGGGACCCGGAGTGAAGGAAGAGGCCCAGCCGGCGGGCAGGTCTGGCGGTGTCACTGTATCAAAGCCCTCATTCAACGCTATGACGACGCAGGCGGCCGGCGTGGGCGTGGCGGGAGGCGTCGGCGTAGCAGAAGGTGTTGGCGTAGGCGAAGGCGGGGTCGGCGTGACTGTCGGAGGTGGCGAAGGGGGTGGGCTCGGGCAGCCCATGGGATAGGTCGCTTTGATACTGTCTATGCGCCAGCCTGTGCCGCTTCCGCTACAGTCAGTCGCCAGGCGAAAACGCAAGCGCACCGGTTGGAATAACGCCGAGGAAGGCATTCGCGCCACGGTGCTGACGTACCCTCCCGAGTTACCTGTCCACGCCTGCCGGCCCGCAATGGGACTCAGAGTTCCCGATGAGATGGTTCCGTTATAGCCCGTGTTGAAAAGCTGGCCACCGGCCGCAATGAAATCCGTGAAGGCTCCGCCATTAATCGAAATCTCCAACACCGCGCCATCCAGGCCACTCTCCAGATCGTAGCTATGGTGGATTTGCACTTCCGTGCTCAGCGTGCCGCTCACAAACGAAGGCGTGTCCAAAATAGAATCCGTCACGCAACGTGGCGCGTTGTGGAATGCGCAGTTAGGAGGCCCAAAAGGACTGGTCGTACTGGTCGCCCAGTTTGTGCCGAATGCGCAGGTGCCTGTAGGTGTGCAGTTGGCGGCGCCGGGGTTGAAGGTGGTAATCCAGCCTGCTGGCAAAGCCGGTGCGGTCACGCCATCAAAGTCTTCACTGAAAACCGTCACGGGAGTGCACGTTGGCGCGGGACTCGGACTTGGTGTGCCCGGCGGACTCGGCGTCGGTGTCGCCGCCACCGGCACCATCGCATAGGCGTGAATGTCGCCGTTATGCACGCCGCTGCCGACGATGACGCCGTTGTCACTGATGGCGAGGGCCGACGAGGAGGTGTTCGTAGCCAGGTCCCAGCCGGAGCCCGGGGGCAGAAGGTCTGCCAGCCGATAGGTCGTCGTCCCGTCCCAAAGAAAAGGAATTGCGAACGCTGAGGAATCGATGCCCACGACCCAGCCGGCCGAGTTCACTCCCCTGGCCGAGCCTTGGCTCGTGCCGGTGGCCAGCGGTATCGCCACGATCCCATTCGCTTGTGACCAAATGAATGGCGTGCCCGAGCCTTGATTCATCATGCTCGAGCCCACCACGTGGCCGCCGTTGCCCACGCCGAACGCGAGCGCGCCGTTCGCCCCCGGGATCGCGCCGACTTCGAAAGCACTCCCGCTCCCAATGTCATAAACAATACCTACATTCCTGGCCGCATCGTTTGGATCGATGCCCTGGCCTACGATCCGGCCCGCATTGTTGATGCCGAACGCCGTTATAAAGAAGCAACCCGTCGGCGTTGTCTGAGTGATGACCGTCGCTGTCCCGCCACTATAGATCACTGCTTGTTGCAAACTTCCGCCATCGACCGAGCCGACCGCGACTCCCGACGCGTTCACGCCGTTCGCGTCTCCCAACGTTTCGCCGGCGGGGAGGGGAAGCTGCGCAACTACGCCATTCGTCCAGACGACGGGCAGACGGGACGTGCCGAACAATGTCGCCGCAGCGGTCCCGACCACGATGCCAGTGTCATTGGCGTCATTCGCGACGGCATGGTTGCGGCCAGCCAGGTTCGGCAGAGCTACGAGGCCGACGCCGAGCGCCCAGGTGAACGCTTGCGAGGCGCTGTTGCTGGTGACCGAGCGGCCGACGGCGAGTCCCGCACTCGACACGCCAAAACTCTGCGACGTGGGATCGCTCACATGGGTGACCCCAAGGTCGTAAATCTGATACTGAGGCTGGGCGGCGGCCGTGGCCACGACAACGACAGAAGTGATGAGGCTACAGATCCTGGCGAGCGCGCGCATGGGCCGAGTGTGCCGGAACGGCCAGCGACATACAAGCTCTTAAGAATTCGAGCTCATCATTACAGTTCGTTCATGCTGGCCATGACCTGCGATAACTGATCTAGTGTCTCGTTCAATGCGAAATGCCATGAAAACTGCGAGCACGATCGTGGCGATCTGGATTGTCGGCTCGGTTAGTGCATTGTCCGCGTCCGCGAGCTCTGATTTCCAGGCAGCATTCGACGAGGCTCGACTTAACCGTAAAACAAATCCGGGCCACGATTACGAAATCAAAGTCAGGAAAATAATCCACAAGGCGTTGGGCGACGCGATTAAGGAATGCGCCGGTGCGCAGCCTCATTGGGAGGCAAAATTTGAGGTTGCCGTTATTATCGCGGTCGACGGCCGGGTCCATCGAGTCTTGTCCTCGTCCAGGCAGGCGCTCGTTCTCTGTGCCATGAAGAAAGCTCGTTCTCGGCTCCTTGTCCCGCGCCCGCCCCGAGACTCATGGCCTATCGGAATGGAACTGGCGTACATGTACTGGAAGTATTAAAAAGTTCGCCTTTGAAAGACGAACTTTTGTCCAAGTCTCGTTAAACCTTATGCGTTCCGACCGGATCATACGCCTTGTTCTGCTCTTGTGTGGACTTGCTGTCGCGCCGCCGGGCGTTGCCGTGGGAAAACCAAAATCAGACGCCAATAAGGCCTATACAGCGGAAGCTGGGACCTTCGCGAATCACGCTATCAGTGCGGAGTTGCTGAAAAGTCCCGGACGACTAAAAGGGATCTCATTGGAGTTGAAGTTCCGTCTCGACCCACTGGGGCGAGCGCATGAAGTGAAAGTCATTCCGGCGCACCCAAATGATTGGGCACAGGAAACCGCCCGCCGCATTCTTACTAATCTACAATTCGCGCCCTTCCCCAAGAAATTGGCCGGCGAGGTCGGGACCAACTGGGTGGATGTGGTTGCACAAGTCGACCTGGCCCCTGTCCAACCCAATGGTAAATCCAAGGATTCGCCGGACACGGTGGCTTATCTGATGCAGGTGGACAACATCGTGACGGCCGACCTCGACGCACAGTCAGTCAAACACCCTGGGCCGATAAGCGGATCGCTTACAATTACGTTGCTCATTGATCCCAAGGGACAGGTGCGACATGCGGAAATCTTCGCCAAGCCGCCAAATGCATGGCTGCAAGCTACCGCGGCCCGAGCGGTTCGAAGTGCGAAGCTGCCGCCGATGCCCAAGAAAGTTGTCTTGGAGCGTGGAGGCGATTTGATTGCGTTTCAGACAATATGGGTCCTCGACAAGAAGGACTAGTGGAAGCAAAAGGATCAGTCTGTTAATCGCGTCAGAATGGCCAGTTCGGCCGCGCCGGCCCGAGTCCGAAACCAACTCGCATCTCGGGTGTTAGAGACGGTTTCGCTCGTTCGGTTGGAGTGGGACACCGCAACTCATCGGCGTGGAAAATTTGCCGTTGACCAGCCCGGCTAATTTCCGCCATTCTCTCGGTGCCGTTCCCCTCCACGTGAACACGCCCCTATTTTCTCAGGTCTACGCTCGCATTTCCGCTGAGCTGATGGCCGTAGAGAATGAGCGATGGCTGGCGCGTTCGAAAGATCCTCAGTCTTGCAGGTTGCTGGCAGAGCACTTTCGGATGTCTCTGACTGAGACGGACGCAGTTGAAGACGATTCGGCTCTCCGAGCCGATCGGAATGCTCCCGCCGTTTTTGCGACCGACTCACTTTTTGCAACGGCGAACACCGCTTTCCCGAACAACGTCGGCCCCGAAGGGCTCCCTCCAACATCAACACCCCAAAAAATCAGTTACAGATGAAAACAAGAATCAATAAAAACACATCCGACAGTTCATTGCAGCACACGTCCGCAATTCTTCTGGGCGCAACCGCTTCTTGGAAAATGCGCATCGCCCTTGCCACCCTGCTGTGGTTGGTGACCTGCGCGTTTACTCTTGCCCAAGGTACCACCGATACCGCGTACGTGACACTCGTGCATCCGGATGGGACGCGGGCATACTATTCCCTTCCGGCGAGTCCAAACGCTTGCGATCGCGGAGCGAAAATACAACAAGCGAAGACTGACGCGCAATCGGGAGACACGATCATTGTGGGTCCAGGAACGGCCCAGACGAAAGATCTGTTGAAAAACGGCGTGAATTGGCACTTCATGGCCGGAGCGACGATCAACGGAGGTTGCTGCACGACGGGATGCTCAGGTGGTGGCTCGATCTTCAATGACGCGGGTGTCGGCCCCGTCACCAGCACGATCAGCGGCGCGGGGAGTTTTCACACCATATCCGGTGGTGCGATCAATATTATCAATCTCCAAAACACTTCCAATATCAGTTTTACCGCGGATAGCCTCATCGGAGATCGTGGTTTCGGCCCGATCCTGACCCGCAAGGCCACGCTGCACATAAAGGCCAACACAATTAGCTCCAGCCAAAGCGCCTATCCCGCCATCTGGTGGCTGAGCGGACCTTTGCATGTGGAGGCGCACGAACTCCTCTCCGACGGGGTTGTCATTCAATCGAACGCTGTGAGCGGCGAAAGTGTGGGCGGCTACCTGTGGGTGCAGGCAAATCTAATCAAGAGCAGTGGGTTCTTTACCAATGCGGCAGTCGTCTTAATGGATTCGGAAGCAACCACGCGCCATTGGATCCAGGCATTACAAATCCAGGGACCTGGTGCGATCACCAAAGCACAAACGTCTGGTCCAGGACTTACTTATGTCCGAGCGGAGAAGATTTTCGGGCTAATCGACCAGCGGGCCGGCACTCTCTATGTGGATGCGATGAAGATCTCTCCTTTTCTGCCGGTGCCGTCGCAGCATCCGAACGATAGTCTGATCAAGCTGACTGGGGGCAATTCGTGGATCAATATTCTGCAAATTGATGACAGCGATCTTGAGGATTCGACGACTTCCGTACCAGTGGTGGCGGCTTCAGCCGGTACCCACTATCTGAGAGGCAGTTCCCTGGCGCGCGTCAGCGCCGGTGACGGGATAAATGTCTCCGGAGGAGCGCTCACGGTTAATGGTCTTACGATCAGCACCTTCAACGGTTCCAACGATCTGGTTCAAACCGGCGGCATGTTAAGGGCTCTGTCCTGCGGATACAGCCTGCTGAAAACCAGCGGCACGATTACAGAGGGCGATCCAAAGGTGGGGATCCTCGGCACGGCGGCATTCGACGCCCGGACGGGGCAGCCGATAGATCAGAACGGAATATTCAGTGGGATAACTGGGGTTGTGACGGCGATTGGCCAGGGTCAGTATCAAGTGTCTTTTGGGCGGAGCGAGCCGGACACGAACTATATGGTGACCGCCATCGCCGAGAGCGAAAGTGGCAGAGGCACTGTCTGCTTTTGGTCGAAGAAAACAACCGACGGCTTTATCTTAAACCTGATCGATCTCAGTTCAGGCGGCTTCGCCGATCAAGATGGCGTGCGAGTGACGGTGTCCCGCATCCCGCAATAAACGCAGCCCAACAGGCAAGGGGGCCAGTCGGTGAATTGCGTCAGGAACGCTAATGAAACCTGCCGAGATTCTAAGACTGACCCCTACCTTCTTTTTGATACCCTGAAACTCGCGTCGCTGATGGATCAACCGTAGACTGTCTAGTCAGTCCCCAACTCCTGCAGACGCAGTGGGGTTATTGTGGGACCGTAGGGGAAGGTGCAATCATGGGACTTTGAGTTACCCCATCCGTAGAGTCGTCTTCCCCCTTATGTTTAGCCGCTTTCGCGCGAAGAGCTTTATTGGCGGCGCGCGCGATCTTTTTGCGGGCCTCATCCGCCTTCTCTCCTTCCATCACCTCGCGCTTGACGACTTCCGAAGATAAGACAGCGCGAATTTGCTCGCTTTCTATCCGCACGTCGGGAGATACGCGCCGTAACTCCCTTCGGATTACATCGACCACAGGATCGCTGAGAACCATCGCCCCTAGAAAAAAACGGCTTAATGCCTGTCTCTGCGTGTGGTAGTCCCCAAGAACCGATTTTATCCACCCTTCTTTGCACAAAAGAAAGATACTTTCGACACCGACATCATCTTTCGTATCCAGACCACAAAAATCTATCTCAATTACCAGTTCCTGGTCGATCGGCTTTGCGAAGATAACCTTATAGATGCGCCAGGTGACCCCGTTCGTCAGAACCACCCAATCCACTCCCTGATTACATGCATAATCTACGGCTTGCTTGACGTGACTGTCTTTTAGCTCCAAGCCGATCGCCTTCACCTCAATTAACGCCTGCAAGACACCGTCCAGCTTCGTGGCGAGATCACAGTAAGTTCCGCGGATTGAGTATTCGGCAGTGAGCTCCGAATACTTATCGTAACCGAATACCTCGGAGAGCATATCAGTCACGATCATCACCGTGTCCGCTTCTCCATCATCACGCGATTTCGAGTTCGTAAGAATCGGCTGAAAACGCTTCATTCCACGGATGATTCTTTCTCTGACGCGGGCGGGAACAGTTGCCATAATTTGTCATTCTAAAGGCGAGGCCTACGTGTGGCGAGCCGAATTACCAGGCGAATCGCAAGATCAAATGCCCTGGGTAAAACACGTTTTTCGCATTGCCCGAAAAGGTGTAGCCAAAAAATGGGAGGAACTGTCTTTCTTCGTTCGTTTGGTCGCGGCTTCCAAGTTCAAAGTCAATTGGGGGTTAAGAGGAGTCACAGCCACTGGGTTCTGCTAGCGCCATTCGATTCATCGCAAACCGCAACGCCTCGTGTGACTGGAGGTGAGCCAAAGGGGTCAGTCTTGGAATCACGGCAACTTGACTCGACGGCATTTGATAAGGGCAAACCAAGGTGCAGAAAACGCATGGGTTTTTGCCGGGATTCACAGACTGACTTCCATTGTCCGGGCGCGGAGCTGACTTTCCGGCGTCCAGGATCCGGTTTCCGGTTTGACGCCTGTCCCCGGCGAGAATCGAACTCGCATTTAAGGTTTAGGAAACCCTCGTTCTATCCGTTGAACTACGGGGACGCGCGGACTTGCGACGTTCGGTTTGCGCGGGCCGAATGTCCAGCACCATACACTACCGGTGTCCATCAGATTGGACTAACCGCGGAGAACACAGAGAGCGCGGAGATTAAAAGTAATTCTGATCAACTCTCTGTGGGCTCTGCGTCCTCTGTGGTGTCTCGAACCACGAAGCGAAAGCGAACCTGACTCGTTAGATTACGGAGCGGTCATACTGGCAAAATCGGTCTGGTGCGGAAAACTTTGACGGACGCTCCGGCGATCTTGGTTTATGTTGCGCGATGCTTCAATTCGGCTGGCGGGGTTTCGGAGTGGCAAAGAAGGGTCTTTTCACTGGTCTGGTTTTGGGGTCGGCCCTCTGTCTCGCGTCCGGTGAGAACGAGCGCCCGCGCAGGTCGCTCGCGGACGAGGAAGCGATGGAGCAATACGATATGCCGCCGGCGCCGATGCCGCTGTGGGGAATTGGGGTTTCGCCGGGAATGATCTCGGTGCACGACCAGTTCACGAGCCACCAGGTGAACGTCAATGGCAGCGGCCTGAATATCACCGGCGACGCCGCGAACGAGCCTTCGATCTCGGTCGATCCGACGAACCCAAACAAAATGGTAGTCGGCTGGAGACAGTTCAACAGTGTGAGCTCCAACTTCCGGCAGGCGGGTTACGGATTTACCAGTGATGGCGGCAATAACTGGACGTTCCCGGGCGTGCTCGAGAACAACGTTTTCCGGAGCGACCCGGTCCTGGTCGCCGACGATACGGGCAAGTTTTTTTACAACAGCCTGATCCAAAGTTTCTTTGATAACATCTGGCGCTCGCTCGATTCGGGTCAGACCTGGACGAACCTGCAAGGCGCGGGCAACGCCACCGGCGGCGACAAGCAGTGGCACCAGATCGATAACACCGCCAGCACCGGTCACGGATTCCAATATCAGGCCTGGAGCACCGCCGGGAACAATTTTGGTGGCCGGCAGTTCAGCCGTTCCACCGACGGCGGCGTGACCTGGATGAATCCCATCAATATTCCCAACTCGCCGCAATGGGGAACCCTGGATGTGGACTCGAACGGCATCCTCTTCATCGGCGGTGTAAACTTCAACTCGAACCAGGTCTGGTGCGCGCGCTCGAGCAATGCGAAAAACGGGGCTGTTACGCCGACGTTCGACCAAAACACTGCGGTCAACATTGGCGGCTTCTTTGGTTTCAGCGAATCGATCAATCCCGAGGGATTGGTCGGGCAGCTTTTCCTGGCGGTGGATCGTTCGGGCACGGCGACAAATGGCAATGTTTATATGATGGCGAGCGTCCTGCCCTCCGGCGCCGGCGGCGCCGCCGACGTGATGTTCGTCCGGAGCACAAACGGCGGACTGTCCTTCAGCGCGCCCAAGCGGATCAACGACGATCCGGTTAATCCAAACAAGTGGCATTGGATGAGCACGTTTGCGGTCGCGCCGAATGGGCGGCTCGATTCCGTTTGGCTCGACACGCGGAACGCGGCGAACAATACCGATTCGCAGCTCTTCTATTCTTTCAGCCTTGATGGCGGCGTTAACTGGTCACCGAACGTCGCGGTGAGTAATTCGTTCAATCCGTTCCTCGGTTATCCGCAGCAGAACAAGATGGGCGACTATATGACAATGGTTTCCGACAATACCGGAGCCAATGTCGCCTATGCCGCCACGTTCAATTCTGAAGAAGACATCTATTACATTCGTGTGGCACCAGGGGTAGCGCCGACGCCAACCCCGGGCATAACTCCGACGCCAACTCCAACACCTCCAACGACACCGACCCCAACGCCGACCCCGCCAATTCCGACGCCAACTCCAACTCCGGCCAGTCCCACGCCAACGCCGACGCCATTGGCGACGCCCACCCCATCGGAGCCCCCAATTGGCGATATTTCCATATTCGTCGCCGACTCGCCCGATCCGGTCCAGGTTGGCCAGAATCTGACCTATACCATAATGGTATTTAACTGTTGTGCCAACGGCACGTCGCAGCCGCTTGTGACGATGACAGACAACTTACCGGCCAGCGTGAATTTTGTTTCTGCGACCACAACTATGGGTAGTTGCACCGGCACAAGCACGGTCACTTGTGATCTGGGTAGCTTCCCGCCCAACGGCATGGCAACGGTGACCTTGGTGGTGACGCCTACGGTGACCGGCTCGCTTAGCAACACGGCCATGGCCTCTGGCAATTTGTTCGATCCTAATCCCGGCAACAACTCGGCCACGGCGCCTACTACGGTCGTTCCCGCGGCGACACCTCCACCTGGTACTCCGACGCCGACGGCTAGCCCGGCAGCGCAGGCCATCAACCTCTCGACGCGGATGCGAGTGGAGACTGGCGACAATGTGGGCATCGGCGGGTTCATCATCACAGGCACCGCTCCCATGCATGTGCTCATCCGGGCCATCGGGCCTTCGTTGAGCCCCGGCATTCCCGATCCGCTGGCTGATCCGGTGCTGGAATTTGGCTCACTCACGAACGACAACTGGAGAGACACTCAAGAGGCAGCGATTATCGCCACCGGCATTCAACCGAGCAATGATCTCGAAGCCGCGATTGATGCAACCTTGAGTCCGGGATTTTATACCGCCATCGTCAGAGGCAAGAATAACACCTCGGGTGTCGCCTTGGTGGAAGTTTACGACCTTAGTCAGGCCGCTCCCGCGAAGCTGGGCAATATCAGCACACGGGCCTTTATCGGCACCGGCAACAACGTCGTCATCGCAGGCTTCATCCTGGGCAACGGCAACGGCAATGACCGAGTCGTGGCGCGCGGTATTGGTCCCAGCCTCACCGCCCAGGGCGTGTCCAACGCGCTGGCCGATCCCGTGCTCGAGGCGCGCGACAGCAATGGAACGCTTGTCGTTGCGAATAACGACTGGCAGGACGATCCAGTGCAAGCGTCGGAATTGACTGCTGCAGGTCTGGCGCCCGCAAATCCATTGGAGGCCGGCATTGCGAGAACACTGTCACCGGGCCTTTACACGGTGCTGCTCGCGGGATTGGACAACGGCACTGGCGTCGGCCTGGTCGAAGTTTACGACCGCGGCGGGCCGTAGGCAGAAAATTCGAATATCGAAGCACGAAGAGCGCTGTAGTCGCCTCGCTCTGTCGAGGCGTTAATGCGCGGGCACGGCGACAGAGCGCCGTGGCTACAGCGGCGGCCAAATTTTCGTTTCGGATTTCGTATTCCTTTTCGGCTTCACTTCAGGGCGACACGAAACTAGAAAGAACAATCCAATGAAAACCAGACTGTTGCTCGTTATCCTTCTCTCTCTCATCTACCATTCCTCAATCGTGAATGCCCAGGAACCTAAAAAGGATTCGTCGCCCGCTGCGCCCAACGGACCAGTGAAACAATATACGATCGAGCAATTCATGGACACGACACGGCTGGGCGGGAGCTCTTTCTCGGCCGATGAAAAGTCGATTCTCTTCCACAGCAACAAGACCGGCATTTTTAACGTCTACACCATGGCCCTCTCGGGAGGTGCGCCGGCGCAGCTCACTGACTCAACCAAGGAAAGCACCTATGCCGTCTCCTACTTTCCCACGGACGCACGCTTCCTTTACCGGTACGACAAGGGTGGGAACGAGAACGATCACCTTTATCTGCGCGAGCTGGACGGTACAGAGCGCGACCTGACGCCGGGCGAGAAGACAAAGGCCCGTTTCCTCGGCTGGAGTCACGATCGGAAGTCGTTCTTTTTTTCCACGAATGCACGGGATCCGCGCTACTTCGACATTTTCGAGATGAAGATCTCGGATTTCAAACCGGCGCTCATTTACAAGGATGAAACCGGGTACGATTTCGGAGCTATCTCGGACGACAAACAATTCATTGCCTTTGGGAAATCGGGCGGCTCGCCGGCAGACTCGGACGTTTATCTCTACAAGACGGCCACCAAGGAGATGAAACATCTCACTCCACACAAGGGAGACGTAGCCAACTCGCCCGAAACGTTCGATCCAAAATCGAAATATCTCTACTTCCTCTCGAATGAAGGCGGCGAATTCATGTATGTCGCGCGCTACGACCTGAAGAGCGGCCAGCGCGAGGTCGTGGAGAAGGCGCCGTGGGATGTTGCCTACACCTACTTTTCACATAACGGCAAATACCGTGTCGTGGCGACGAACGAAGATGCGCGCACGAAGATCAAGATTTACGAAGAGGCCACGAAGAAGCTCGTCCCCCTGCCGGCGCTGCCCGAAGGCGACATCAATGGTGTCACCATTTCGCCGAACGAAACCAAAATGGCCTTCTATCATGATGGCGCCCGTTCCCCGGCCAACCTTTTCGTTTATGACTTCGCCACCAAGAAATTAGCGAAACTGACGGAGAGCCTTAATCCAGCGATGAACCCGGCCGATCTCGTGGAATCGCGCGTCATCCGTTACAAGTCGTTCGACGGAATGGAGATTCCCGCCATTCTCTACACGCCCCACGACGCCAGCCCGCAAAAGAAATTGCCCGCGCTCGTGCGAGTGCACGGCGGCCCGGGCGGACAGGCCCGCATGCCTTACAGCGCCTCCGTGCAATTCCTCGTCAACCACGGCTACGTCGTTCTGGACGTGAACAACCGGGGCTCGAGCGGCTATGGCAAAACGTTTTTCACCGCGGACGACGGCAAGCACGGGCGGGAACCATTGTGGGATTGCGTCGAGGCGAAGAAGTATTTGGCGTCGCTCGGATACGTGGATCAAACAAAGATTGGCATCATGGGCGGGTCGTACGGCGGCTACATGGTGCTGGCCGCGCTCGCCTTCAAACCCGAAGAGTTCGGCGCGGGAGTGGACATCTTCGGAGTTTCGAATTGGGTGCGAACTCTGCTCAGCATTCCGCCCTACTGGGAAGCGGAACGCATAGCGCTTTATAAGGAGCTCGGTGATCCGACGAAGCAGGAAGCAATGTTGAAAGAAATCTCTCCGCTCTTTCATGCCGACAAGATCACCAAGCCCCTCATCGTTTTGCAGGGCGCGAACGATCCGCGCGTCATCAAGCCGGAATCAGATGAGATCGTTGAAGCCATCAAAAAGAAGAACGGAGTGGTCGATTACGTTGTTTTCGATAACGAGGGCCACGGCTTCACGAAGAAGGCGAATGAGATTCGCGCCTACAAAGCCATTCTCGATTTTCTCGACAAGCATTTAAAGGGAAGCGCGCCCGCACCCGCCACGCCAGCCAAGCCAGCCGGGGCCGTAAGCAGTTGACGGTAACCGCCTGCCGCGCCGGCAAATAGTTGAGTGTAGCCGTCCCGCTTTGCCTGGGCGTGGGAACACGGCGACAGAGCGCCGTGGCTACAGCGCTGTAGCCGCCTCGCTCTGTCGAGGCGTTCTCGCTCGGGCACAGGGAGCGCCGTGGGTCGAGCGCTGCCGATTTCTTCGTCTGAAAATCGTTGACGAGGCGGGAGCTTACCCCGCAGGCTCCAAACGCGGTCGCTCCTGATTGCTCCTGCTCGATGTTGCCTTTGCTCGAAGATACCGCGCTGGCCATTTGGGCGCTGAGTTCGATCCTCTTTGTCGGCGTGGCCGGCCTGAAAATATTCCGCACGCGATTTGCAGGACTCGAGCTTCTCAGCTTCGGCGCTGGCTTCGGCGTGCTGATTCACGGCCTGGCTGGTCTTGCGATCGCACTCTCGCCGGCGAAGCAGACCACGGCCCGGGTTCTTTTCCTCGCCATCTGGGGTGCGGCGGCAGTGTGCCTGTGGCGGCAGCGGAGCAACGGCGGAACTCCGCACGGGATCTTTCACAACTGGCGCGAGACCGGTGTCCGATCGACCCTGCCGATCCTGACTCTGTTTATCGTCTCCTGCGTTAGCCTTACGCATCTGCAAATCCGCTTCCCGCTGCTGCCCGACGGACCGTACGTTTTCAAGGAGCACACGCTCCCGGTGAAATTGCAGGTCCTCACGGGAGCCCTGCCCGGGGACAATTACATCCCGTTTGTCGTCCAGGAATATCTCCTCCGCGATATCTCATTTGCCCGGGAGCATCCGATTCTTCCCGGTCAGGAAGTATCGAATCGGACAATTTTGCTGGCTCTGGCCACCGCCCCTTTCCGCGCGGCGCTCAAGTCACCGCCGCGGCATGAGACGCCTTTGGAACGTTTTACTTATGTGGGGACGCAATGGCCCGACGTGAGCGTGTTCATGAAAGGGGATGGCTTTCGCCGATTCCTCCCGGCCGGGCTCGTGCTCAACGCGCTTGTGCTCCTGGGTGCGGCGCTGGTTATCGCCGCTCACGGGCCGCGTTCTCTGCTTGTCCCGGGTTTGCTGCTGCTGGCGACCTCGCCGTTCTACCTTTCACAGACGGTTTTTACCTGGCCGAAATGTTTGGCGGCGTTTTTCCTCCTGCTCGCACTCCATGCCCTGGCGCGTGGGAAAAGCCCACTCTGGGTCGCGGCCGCCGGAGCGCTTGCCTATCACTCGCATCCCTATGCGGCGGTCTTTCTCCTGGGATTTGGCTGCCATTATACGGCCATGGCGCTTTGGAAACGCGGGCCCTCCGAGCTCAAACAGCTGGTAGCATACGGCGTTACGGCCGGGCTCGCGCTGGCGCCTTGGTTTGTTTGGACGCGCTTGATCCTGGATCTCCCGTCCGATCTGGTCGCGCAGAATTTTGTCGCTCACGGGATCGATTCTCTGCCGGCGCATCTCTGGGTGAGGATTATGAATCTCTGGCAGGCCTTCGCTCCGGGGATGCTCAATGTCTCACCCTTCAAGGCAGAAGGAGTATTCCGCGCCGCGCTCGCTTGCCTGCCCGGCATTCTCGGTCTGCTCGCGCTGCCGGCCTACGCCGGTTGCGTTCTCTGTCTGCGCAGCCATCGCATCTTTGTTGTCTACGGCGTGTTGCTCCCGGCTTTGTTGTTATCGCTCCCGTTCAGTTACAGAGGCGCGCCCCTTACTCTGCTCGCCTTCCATTCCATCGCGGTCTGTCTGTTGTTGCTGGGTTTGATCGTGATCGCGTGGGCCGGCCGCGCCGTAGCCATTACTGTGGTTGCCGCGCAGATTTTGCTTCAACTTGTCTTGCTCGTCACCTACGGGCATGCCCTTGGCGCCACGTTCTCTCTCCAGGGAACGTTTTATCGCCTGCTCGACCACCGGCCCGAAGTTTGGGACGCACCGCACCCAGTGAACTTTCACGCCGACGTTGCCATCGGCAAAGATAACAGCGAGGTGATCTGGTCCGAGCCGCCGGCCCACCTGGTCTATCGGCAAGTCCGTCTGCCTCCGGGCGTGATCCACTTTCGCTGCCGGATTGCGATCCATCCTCACGTCTGGTCGGAAGGCAACGCCGACGGAGCAGAGTTTGTCCTGGAGGTTCGGCCGGACGATGGGGGCACGGCCCCGGCCGCCAGCCGGCGTGTCTGGAGCGCCCACGTGGATCCGTTTCATCGCCGTGAGCAGCAGACCTGGGTGCCAGTCGATCTGGACTTGTCGGAGTTCGCAGGCAGAACCGTGGACTTGATTTTGACAAACGGTCCCGGCCCGGCAAATAACGGTTACGCAGACTGGTGCCTTTGGGCTGACCCCGAACTGGTGTCGCTTCCCGCGCCGGGCAACCGTCAATGATGGCCGGAAAATTGAATGAGCCTGAGACATTTGAGAAAAACGGAAGCCGCTCCGCGACGGCCGCTTTAGAGTGAGAAGACAATGCACGCGCGAATTTTTCTAGTCAGGCACGGGGCGACGGTCCTCACCGCGGAAGACCGCTTTGCCGGGGCGACGAATGTTCAGCTTTCGGACGATGGGCGTGAACAAGTCCGCCGGCTTGCGGTGCGGCTGCAGGGAGAAAACATCACCGCCATTTACGCATCACCGCTGGATCGAACGGTCGAGACTGCGAGGATTCTGGCTGAGCCGCACGGGCTCGACGTGGAAAAACGCGATGGTCTGCGCGAGATCTCGCATGGCCATTGGGAACAGATGACGCGCCAGGAAGTCGAGCAGGCGTTTCCGGATGAAGCCGCCGCGTGGGAGAAGGATCCGTACACATTCGCGCCCGCTGGGGGCGAGAGTGGGTTGGCCGTGACGGCGCGCGCGTTGCCGGTCCTGATGGATATTGTGCGCGAACATCCGGGTTCGTGTGTGCTGGTCGTTTCGCACAAGGCCACGATTCGCTTGCTCCTCAGCTCGTTGCTCGGGTTCGATCCGCGCCGTTACCGCGATACCCTGGATCAGAGCCCGGCGGCCTTGAACATCGTCGATTTCAAGGATGCGGTCAGTGCGCGGTTGACCCTCTTCAACGACACCTCGCATTACGCCGCGGCCGGCCTTGCCATTCCGGCCGTCCCGACGGCGCGCCTTTCGAAGGCGTGGGACGACGAGAAGAAAGTGTAGAGGGGTGAACCTCCACCGCGCGGGGAAGGGAGATGGGGCCTTCGCGGGCCACCTTTTGATAGTAGCCCAGCGTTTTAACGCTGGGTTTGGGCCATCCACAAGACAGAGTCCCGTCCAGGGACGGTAGGAGCAAGCAACCCGGATTAAGCTTCCGTAACAAAGCCGTTCCTTCCGTCCCTGGCGGGACTTGATTTTCTCTGATGGTCGAGACCCAGCGTTAAAACGCTGGGCTATTGTCAGACGGGATATCGGTAAACGACCTCCGGAGTCGGTGCTGTCGTTCTTCAAAAGAGAAGCCTTCCAAGAAAATAAATTGACTGTTTCATACTTTCAGAAAATACTGAAAGTAGATGAAGAAAACAGCAGGGAACCAACAAGCGCTGCTCGAGGCCCGGGATGAGTTCGTGACCCAATGGGGCACCATCGGAACCGCCTGGGGGATTAACCGGACCATGGCCCAGGTCCATGCGCTCCTCATCACGACGGGACACTTGCTCAGCACCGACGATGTCATGGAGGAGCTCAGAATCAGCCGCGGCAACGCCCACAAAAACCTGCGCGACCTGGTCAGCTGGGGCCTGATCCGGAGTGTCGTGCGCAAGGGAGAGCGGAAGGAGTTCTTTGAGGCGGAGAAGAACGTCTGGAAAATGTTTTGCATCATCCTCCGCGAGCGCCGGCGGCGGGAGTTGCGGCCGGCTCAAGCCGCCCTGCAGGAGTGTGCGGCCCGCACCAAAGGCCTGAAAGGGGCCGAAGCGGTGGCGTTCAACCAGCAGATCAAGGCGTTAAGCGATTTTCTCGAGCTGGCCGACGGCGTCATCACCAAGATTTCGCGCTCGGAGCAGAGCAGCATGGTCCCCTGGGCCCTGAAGTTCCTCAAATGACCGCAATTGTTTTAGAACCAAGCGTCAGTAATCCCTGAAACCCTAAACAGACAACAAGAAAGAAGAAAACCCATGACCCCGATCGTTTGGACTTACCTCAGTTACCTTGTCATCAGCGTCTCGCTCACCATCTGGGTGGCGAAAACGCTCCACCGGAACGGCCGGATTTTCCTCGTGGACGCCTTTCGCGGCAACGAACCATTGGCCGACTCGATCAATCATCTTCTCGTGGTGGGATTCTATCTGATCAACATCGGATATGTCAGTCTGGCCCTGAGAGAGGGGCAGATGCCGGTCGATCTTCAGGGGGTGTTGGAGACTCTCAGTCGCAAGGTTGGCGTCGTGCTGCTTGTCCTCGGGGGCATGCACTTCTTTAACCTGCTCGTGTTTTCGAAGATGCGGAAGCGCGCTCTGCTCCATCGGACACCGCCGCCAGTTCCACCGCAGGCCCAGATTCCCGTGGCGGCCGGATGAAGCGACTTTACGTATTGTTCGATGGAGAATGTTCGTTGTGCGGGCGTTGCCGAACGTGGCTCGCCCGCCAGCCGGCTTTTTTGGAATTGCGCTTCCTGCCCTTCCAATCGCCGGAAGTGGCTGAGCGTTTCCCCGGGATCGAAGCACTTCATCCCGAGGAGCAGCTCCTTGTCGTGAGCGATGAGGGCGGGGTTTACCGAGGTCCCGAAGCCTGGATCATGTGTCTTTATGCCTTGCGCGATTATCGCGAGTTGTCTTTGCGTCTGGCGCATCCTGCTCTCCTCCCGTTCGCTCGCCGTTTCTGCGAACTCTTAAGCGAGAACCGTTTTCGAGTGTCGCGCTGGTTTGATAGACTCGGTGCGGGTCGATTGGCGGAGAAACTCGCGCTCGCCTCCGTCGGATGAGGATTGTGACATCGAGGTGTTGATTAGGCGCCAGGCACATGCGCCTCTATATTTGCGTCCCGCGGCGGATTTGCGACATTCGCCGCCGCTCCATGCTCACGATTTCACAAGTCTCGAAGGCTTTTGCCGGCCGCATCCTGTTCGAAGACGCGTCACTGCAGGTCAACCGCGGCGACCGCGTCGGTCTGGTTGGGCCCAACGGCGCGGGGAAGTCGACGCTCTTCTCGCTCATTCTCGGGGAAGCATCGCCGGACGAAGGCAAGGTCGCGCTCGAGAAATCCGCCACGATCGGGTTTCTTCCGCAGGAACACGCGCCTGCGGGAGAAGAGACCGTTCTGGAGCTGGCCTGCGCGGTTTCTCCGGAGGTGGCCCAAGCTCAGCGTATTATGAAAACGACGCCGGAAGATTCGGTGGCGCATCACGATGCGTTGCATTCGTTCGACGAACACGGCGGCTGGCAGCTCGAGCCCAAGGCGAAGCGCATTCTCTCCGGTCTCGCCTTTCGCGAATCGGATTTCGATCGACCGGCGAAAGCCTTGAGTGGCGGCTGGGTCATGCGCGCCCATCTCGCGCGTTTGCTCGTGCAGGAGCCGGACCTGTTGCTTCTGGACGAGCCCACGAACCATCTTGACCTTGAATCGCTCGTCTGGTTCCAGGAATACCTGACGAATTATCCCGGCGCGATTCTCATGATCTCGCACGACCGCGAGTTCTTGAACCAACTGGTCGGTTCGATTATCGAGATCGCGCACAAGCGGCTGAATCGGTATCGAGGAAATTGGGACAGCTACGTCGAGCAAAGGGCGGCGCGGGAAGTGCAGCAGCTTTCCGCCTACAAGAACCAGCAGAAGGAGATCGCCTCGTTGCAACTCTTTGCCGACCGGTTCCGGGCCAAGGCGAGCAAGGCGTCACAGGCGCAGAGCAAGTTAAAGCAGATCGATCGGATGGAGAAGATCGAGGCCCCGGTCTCGCGCGAGCGAACGGTGCACTTCCGTTTCCCGCAGCCGCCCCGGAGCGGGCATCGCGTTATTAGTTTGAAGGAGGTCGAACACGCATATGGCGATCTGGTTGTCTATCGCGATTTGAATTTCGAAGCGGAGAGGGGACAGCGGATGGTTCTCGTTGGGCCGAATGGCGCCGGAAAGTCGACTTTGTTAAAGCTGTTGGCCGGAGTGCTTCCGGTAAAATCCGGAGTGCGGGAGATCGGGCACAATGTGAAAGTCGGTTACTTCTCCCAGTATCGGGTCGAGATGCTGGATCCGAAGCAAACGGTGCTGGAGACCGCGCGCGACATGCCGAACCCAGTCTCCGAGCAGACCGCTCGCACGGTTCTTGGCTCGTTTCTTTTCCGGGGTGACGATGTTTTCAAAACCACGGCCGTCCTGAGCGGCGGAGAAAAGACACGGCTGGCGCTCGTCAAGTTGCTGCTCGATCCGCCGAATCTTCTTCTGATGGACGAGCCGACGACTCATCTGGATGTCGGGAGCATCGACGCACTCGTCGGCGCGCTCGCCCAGTACGAGGGTACGCTGATTTTCATCAGCCACGACGTCTACTTCATTCGTGCGGTTGCGAAGACAGTCCTGCACATCAACGCCGGGAAACTGACGCCCTACCTCGGGAACTACGATTATTACCTGGATAAGACGCGGGCCACTTCGGCGCGAGCCGCGCTGACAAGCGGGGAGAAGCTGCACAATTTGCAGCCGGCTGCGGCCAAGCCGGCAACTCCTGCCGTAGAAAAAACCGGGATGCGCGAGACGCGCGAGCGACGCCGCGCGGCGGCCGAAGACCGCAAAGCTGAGGCGAAAATCAAACGTGAGCGCGAGACGAAGGTTCGCGATCTGGAAATGCAGATCCTGAAACTCGAAGGCCGGCAGAAAGAGCTAACGGAAGAATTGGAAAAGCCCGAGACGTACGATCGCGGCGGAGCGGCCACGCAATTGAATCGCGAGCTCCAGGCCGTGACCGCTGATATGGAACGGTTGACCACGGAATGGGAAAAGCTGGGCGAGTTAAAGACGATGTAGTCGAAATTCAATGTAGGAGGACCTTTGTGTCGCGATTCTTAACTCCGTGGCACCTCTCTTGATTCTCTTACGCCTGGAACTTGGCGAAGCGGCCCTGCGTACTTCGTTGCCAAAATTGGATATCGCTGGTCTCGGACACCATCTCTAAAGTATAAGGCGATGAGTAATGCATCAGAAACCCTTATGGCCGATTCCCCCTCATTTCGATTTGACGTTTTTCTAAGCCACAACGCAAAGGACAAGCCGCGTGTGCGGAGGCTCGCGGAGCGACTTAAGGCGGCGGGGGTGCGAGTGTGGCTGGACGAGTGGGTGATCCAGGCAGGGGACATCATTGCGTTGAAAGTAGATGAGGGGCTGGAAGCGTCGCGGGTCCTGCTTCTGTGCGTTTCCCCGGCGGCATTGGCCTCGGGATGGGTGTCGTTGGAGCGGAGCACTGCCGTCCACCGTGACCCGGCCAATGTGGGCCGCCGGTTCATCCCGCTCTTACTCGGAGACTGTGAGCTGCCGGACACGCTCCGACGCTACAAATATGTGGATTTCCGCAAAGAAACAGACGCTGCATTTGCGGAAGTGCTAGCCACCTGTCAGTCCGAAACCGAATCCGAGTCGGTTGCTCGACAGCCGGAGGTTCACAAAAAGCGGTCAAAGAAAAAGCGCGAACCCTCAAAACCGTCGGGAAGGGAGACCAAACAGCTGGCCCTGCTAGAGCGGAAGTTCACGGCACACACCGCTTGGGTCCACTGCATAGCAATCAGCCCCGATAGCACTTGGTTCGCCTCGGGCTCGGATGACAGGACGGTTAAGATTTGGGATCTGGAGACTGGTGAATGCCGAGCGACAATGGAAGGCCACGAGGGCGGAGTCCGTGCTGTCGCAATCACGCCGGATGGAACACGGATTTTGTCAGGTGCCAAAGACGACTCACTCCGGGTGTGGAATGCCACAGCCCATGTTCCTGAGCGCACAATACAACTAGCCGACTGCTGGCCCTACAGTTTAGTGCCGCTTCGAGATGGAAGAAGGATACTTTTTGGTGGTCCAGGGAACCAAATTCGGACGAAAAAAAAGGCTAACATTGCCCTCTGGGATGCGCCATCGAACCGACCGCTGTGGGAGTCTTACAGCGCCGAGTACATCAGTGCCCTAGCAGTCGATGCCGCCGAAAGGGTAGCGGTTTCTGCATCTCCGAATGGGTTGCTGCAGTTGTGGACCGTTGAAAGCGGCGAATGCTTGGCAATATTGAAGGGCCATTCTGGACAAGTGCGTTCTGCCCAAATCACGCCCGATGGACGGTTTGCAGTTTCGGGTTCAGACGACAAGACGATCAAAGTTTGGGATCTGGAAACGGCCACCTGTATCGGGACCTTGGAAGGCCATCAAAATCACGTCTATTCGGTTGGCATCTCCCCTGACGGAACACTAGTCGCCTCCGCAGGGTTCCTCGATCACACTGTTCGGCTCTGGAACTGGAGATCGGGGACCTGCTTGCAGATAATCGAAGCCGAAGAGCGATTTACACCGATTTCCGTAGTCTTCAGTCCCGATGGTTCGCGTCTCGTCGTTGGGACTGCCGATCCATTGATCTGCGTCTACCGCCTCACCAATGTCCGGCCTAAAGGTTCACTCGAGCCGACGTGTCGCTACGTGAACGCCAAAGTTGTGTTGCTCGGGGAGGGAACGGTCGGCAAGACCTCTCTGGCGCATCGATTGATCGAAGACCGTTATGTCGTTCAGGATCGCACGCATGGCATGAACGTTTGGCGCCTAGAATTGCCGCTGCCACCCGACGAGACGCTGGAGCGCGAGGCGCTGCTTTGGGATCTGGCGGGCCAGGAGGATTACCGCCTGATCCATCAACTCTTTCTGGACGAAACTGCTTTGGCGTTGCTGCTCGTTAATCCGCAAAAGGACGATCCCTTTGCCGAAGCAGGCGACTGGCTAAAGGCCTTGAAGACTGCGAATGACCCGCAGGCGAAACGGGACGCGGCCCGGCTGCTGATCTTCTCGCAGATTGATGTAGGCGGGATGAAGTTGGGCAATGCAAAGATTGAACGCTTTCGCGAGCAATACGGCTTTGAAGGCTGGCTTCCGACAAGCGCAAAGTCAGGCGAGAATTGCTCGGATAGGCAAAATCGAGGCAAACCTTCTAAGCTAAAAGAGCTAATCGCTGGAAGCATTCCTTGGGACAAGTTGCCATGGACGAGCACGCCGCGCTTGCTGGCCGAACTCAAGAATGCTGTGATGGCGATGCGGGATGAGTCGGACATCCGGCTGCTGCGTTTCTCCGAACTCACGCAGAGGCTGGAACAGTCCCTGCCGAATGAGAAGTTCAGCGAGTCCGACCTCCGCACGGCGGTAACACTGCTGGCCAATCACGGCTTGGCTCGCCTGTTGAAGTTTGGCGATCTGGTGTTGCTGCGCCCCGACCTCATCAATGGCTATGCTGCAGCGGTCATCCGGGCCGCCCGAGCGCATACAGATGAGATCGGTTCCGTGCTAGAGGGAGATATTTACCGGCCGGACTTCGACTTCACGGGGCTCGAACGGCTGAAGTACCGCCCAGACGAGGAACTGCTCCTCCGAGCGTTGGTTCAGACATTCCTGGATCACTCGCTTTGCATCGCTGAGGAGACGCCGCACGGTCGGCATCTGGTCTTTCCTTCACAATACCGCCGGGAGAAAGATATACCCAATGAGCCGGACATTTTCGTGTCGTACACCTTTAGTGGCGAGTGGCAGACGGTCTGGACAACACTCGTGGTGCGACTCTGGTATAGTCAGGAGTTCGCGCACCGAGAGTTGTGGCGTAATGCCGGGGAGTTTGCCTCGGCGAAGGGCCACAAAATGGGACTTCTGATCAAAAAGGCAGGAGACGGCGTCGCGACGATAAGCCTCTACTTCGACGTGAAACTGCCCGATGAACTGAAGGTCATTTTCATCGAGTACGTGCACCGCCACCTCGCGAAGTACGCCTGCGACGTGACTCGCGATCGGCGCTACTTGTGCGCAAACTGCGGGACCCCGGTGAAAGACCTCGCAGCAGTGCGACGCCGGCTCGAAGCGAGCAAGGATTTCATTACCTGCCAGGAGTGCGACGAGAAGGTGCCTTTCATTGATTTCATTGAACAGCGGCTAAAGAGCGATCCCGTGGCCCGTAAGATCTTAGCGATGGACGAAGCAGCAACTCGGGAACTCGACACACAAGCGCTGGAGCAAATACTCATCGGCCACATGATGGCCATTGCGGGTGAAGCGAACCAAATCTTCCGGCCAACGACTATGTTCGACCACGGTATCGATGGAGAAGTGGAATTCAAGGACAACGACGGCAAGGCCAGCGGGAAGCGTATCTACATCCAGCTCAAGAGCGGGAATTCCTACCTGCGCACCCGCGAAAGCGACGGCAGCGAGGTGTTCGACATAAAGAACGATCGCCATCTCGATTACTGGACGAACCAGCCGGTCGATGTGTATCTCGTCGTCCGCCAAAGGGACGAGGTAACGGGGCAGGAAGTAATCCGGTGGATGAATGTGACACGCTACCTAAGGACCCGGAAGGACAAGACTAGTCGGCAAGTCATCTTTGACGGAGAGAAGCTCGACATGGAGGCGGTTTGGAAGGTGCGCGATGAATTCTTTTCACCTGAGCAGAAGTGAGGAGATTTCCGTCCGACAATTTCGGTGAGGACGGGTACCCTGAGCGTCAAACAACCACACTGAACGGAACGGCTGACAGCCCAGTGGGAAAAACTGGGGGAACCTGCGGGACTTCCGGCGCGCGAGTAAGGCGTGGCATCGATGCTGCTATAAGAGAATCCGCAAGCTAGGAAGACACCTAACCAACATAAACTTTCCTCAGCTTCACACGCGGCCAGCAATGGCCGCGTCTTTTTTTTGCTCAAATGATCGCTGCTCTGTCGCGAACGACGTCTCGACAGAGTCTCGCCCTACCAGAGAAGGACTCATTGTGTCAGAAAAAAACCTCCTCGATTGGCGGCTGATGCGAATGCCTCTGGAAGACTATCGCTCATGGCCAAACGCAGACCCTTTTTCAGCAACGCCTTCCAACTTCTGAAGCAAACAGCCATGGAATGGCTGGACGACAAGGCGCCTCAGCTCGGGGCGGGACTCGCGTATTACACCGTCTTCTCCCTCGCGCCGCTCATTCTCGTGTTGCTCGCCATCGTCGGCCTTCTTTTCCGGGACGATCCAGCCGGGGCATGGAGCAAGGTCACCGAACAGATGAGTTACTTTCTCGACAAGAGCGCGGTGCAGGTCGTGACGGACATCGCTCAAAAAGCCTCGGAGCCGGGTAAGGGCGTGATTGCCACGGTAATTGGGGTCGCTCTCGCTCTGTTCGGCGCAAGCGGCGTATTCGGTCAGCTTCAGGATGCGTTGAATACGATCTGGGGCGTCAAAGCGAAACCGGGGCAGGGGATCTGGGGTTTTCTTCGCGCGCGCTTCGTTTCGTTTGCGATGGTAGGAGGCGTTTGCTTTCTCCTGCTGGTCTCGCTCGCCATCGAGGCCCTCTTGAAAAGCTTTAGCCATTACGTCCAGGCGGCTTTGCCTGGAGGTCTGGCCGTCGCGATCGCCGTTTATCTCCTTTTTGACTTTGCGATCGTGGTTCTTTTGTTCGCCATGATTTTCAAGTTTCTTCCCGACGCCGTCGTTCGCTGGCGGGATGTCTGGATTGGCGCGGTCATGACGGCGTTGTTGTTCGGCGTGGGCAAATGGGCGCTCGGACTTTATCTCGGAAGCGGCGCGGCCGCCTCTGCCTACGGAGCAGCGAGCTCGCTGATTACCCTGCTGCTCTGGATCTATTACTCATCGCAAATCCTGTTGTTCGGTGCGGAATTCACGCAGGTTTATGCGAATCAGGCCGGTCGTCGTGTCCAACCGAGCAAGTACGCTGTCCCCATCGAAGAGATGGAAATCGAACGGCCTCGGGGGACGAAACGTTGAGAGTGCGACGACGGCTCGGTCACGCCGGACTCCAACGGCCGTTGCCGTCGTGCGCGAGTGCGGGCTCCGGCAATTCGGACGGAAGGTCTGACTCAGCACTGCCATTGGAGTCAAGGTCCTCATTCTTCTCTTCGCGGCCTTCATCGTGTGTTCTCGCAATCAAGACGTAGAGCGACGGGACGATGAAAAGTGTGAAGATGGTTCCAATCGTCATCCCGCCGACGAGGACCAGACCGATCGAATTACGTGCTTTCGCCCCGGCGCCGGTGACAAAGACCAACGGCATGTGACCCGCGACCGTGGCGATTGTCGTCATCAAAATGGGCCGAAGTCGCACCCGGGCCGCTTCCGCGACCGCCGCGACTTTGCCCACGCCGGTGAGTTGAAGCTTGTTCGCGAATTCGACAATAAGAATGCCGTTCTTGGAAATCAGACCGACGAGCGTGACCAGTCCGACCTGTGAGTAAATGTTAAAACTCGTCGTCCATCCGTTGGTGAAAAACTGCAGGTTCGGGCTGGGCGCCTTCTCGAACATGAAAATCATAGCGCCAAAAAGCGCGAGCGGCACCGACCCGAGCAGGATGATGAACGGATCGCGAAAACTGTTGAACTGCGCGGCCAGGACAAGAAAAATCAGGGTCACCGCGAGCCCAAAGGCGGGAAGGAATTTATCGCCTTCCACCCGGAGCTGACGCGATTCACCCGTGTAATCCACGGAGTAACCCTTGGGGAGGATGCGCGCAGCTTCGGCTTCGAGCAGCTTGAGCGCCTGGTCGAGGGGCAGGAACGAAGCGCCACTGATCGTGACCGCGTTTAGCTGTTGCAGGCGATTCAGCGAACGCGGGACGGTTTTCTGACGAATTGTCGCAACGGTGCTAAGCGGGATGAGTTTTCCATTCGGTCCCGTGACGTAAACATCCTCCAGCTGACTTGGATTCAATCGCTCCGCCCGTTTGATCTGCGGGATCACCTTGTAGGCGCGCCCCGAGATGTTGAAGCGGTTAACGAAGTTTCCGCCGAACATGGCGGAAAGGTCCGCGCCCACGTCCTGAAGATTCAGGCCCAGCGCCGCGACCTTGTCGTGATCGAGCACGACCTCGGCCTGCGGCTGGTCGATCTTGGTGTCGATGATGGGGGGAAAGAAAAACTTCCCGCTGGCCATCGCGGACCCCTGAAGTTGTTTGGCAAATTCCAGCATCCGCTCCGGTTCTTCAGTCGACAGCAAAACGATTTCGACCGGGAAATTTCCGCCACCGGGGAGGGCGCCGGGCATGACAGGGAACATTTCGACTCCTGGGATGGTCCCGAGTTTGGCCTGCACCTGCGGCAGCAATTCAAAGGCGGTTTCCTTTCTTTGATCCCAGGGCTTAAGCACCATTCCGCTGAAGCCGTTATTGGGAAAGGTCAGCTGAAACGTAAACTCCGTTTGCGGAAAGCTCCCAAAAACCTTTCCGGCGGCGTCGGCAAAGCTGGATGTCTGTTCGATCGTGGAATTAGCCGACGCGGTCATGATGCCGAAAATGATTCCCTGATCTTCCGTGGGTGCGAGTTCCTTGGCGGCGAACATGGGCAGGAACAAAAACATGATCGCGGCAATGATCGTGAGCCCGACCCACGCCGTGTAAACGGCCGGTCGCGCGTTCAAGGTCGCGTCGAGTCGGCGGCCGTACCATTCGCGGAGGCGGTCGAATGTTTGATTGACCTTGCCGGCAAAGCCGCGCTCCTCGTCACCAGCCCGCAAAAATTTCGCGGTCATGACAGGCGAAAGTGTGAGCGCAACGACTCCGGAAATGGTGACAGCGCCGGCGAGCGTAAACGCGAACTCGCGGAAGAGCGTGCCGGTCAAACCTCCTTGAATTCCAATGGGAATGTAAACCGCCGCGAGCGTGATCGTCATCGCGATAATCGGCCCGACGAGTTCACGGGCGCCCAGGAGCGCCGCGTTCACCGGAGTCAATCCTTCGCGCAGATGGCGCTCGACATTTTCCACCACAACAATCGCATCATCCACGACCAGACCGACCGAAAGCACGATCGCGAGCAACGTGAGCAGATTCACGGTGAACCCGAAAATCTGCATGAGAAAGACAGCCCCGATGAGCGAGATCGGAATCGCGACGATCGGGATGATGACGGAGCGCCACGAGCCCAGGAAAAGATAAATCACGAGCATGACGATGAGCAGCGTCTCCATCAGCGTATGGAAGACGTCCTTGATCGCAGTATTGATGTAGGCCGTGCCGTCGTAGGCGATTCGGCCCTCCATGCCGGTGGGCAGCTCACGCTGGATTTGTTCCATTTCAGTCCGCACCCGTTTCACGACGTCGATCGAGTTCGCGTTCGGCAAAACGAAGATGCCCATGAAGACGGCGCGCTGGCCGGAGAAACGGACTTCCGCGTTGTAATCTTCCGCGCCGAGCACGACGTCAGCGACGTCGCCCAGTCGAACGAGGGTTCCGCCCTGTTGCCGGATGACGAGATTTTTGAAATCTTCAACCGTGTGCAGGTCGGTGTTGGCCGTGAGATCGACCTGAACCAGAGCGCCCTTCGTGCTCCCGAGAGCGGAGAGAAAATTATTGTTCCCCAGCGCCTTGCGGACCTGCGCCGGGCTGACGTTGAGCGCTGCCATTTGTTCCGGCTTAAGCCAGATGCGCATGGCAAAAGTGCGCCCGCCGAGAACGTCCGCCCGCTGGACGCCGCCGAGGGCCGTGAGGCGAGGCTGGACGATGCGATTGAGATAATCAGTGATCTCGTTCGCCTGGAGGATGTTCGAAGTGAAACTGAGATAGCAGGACGCGAATTGGGAATCGGCCGACGCGATGTTGATCACCGGAATTTCCGCTTCCGGGGGCAGGTCTCCGCGCACCTGATTGACCTTCGAGCTGATTTCCGAGAGAGCCTTGTTCGAATCGTAATTCAGTTTGAGGCGCGCGGTGATGGTCGACACGCCCTGCGAGCTTTGCGATTGCAGATAATCGATGCCGTCCGCCGCCGCGATCGCGCGCTCGAGCGGCGTTGTGATAAACCCGCGCACGAGGTCGGCACTCGCGCCGACGTAGATCGTGTTCACGGTGACAGAGGCAATGTCGCTGCGCGGATATTGCCGGACGTTGAGCGACGAGATCGCCTGAAGGCCCGCGATCAGAATCACGAGACTGACGACCAGCGCGAGAACGGGCCGGCGAATAAAGAGATCGGTAAAAGTTTTCACAGAGACCTGATCAACTATCGGCGGGTTTGGGCGAGAGTTCTGCCTTCGGCGCGAGCTTGTTGTCAACGACGACGATCATTCCGTTCCGTAATTTGAAGACGCCGGTGCTGACAACTTGTTCGTCCACTTTCAACCCCTCGGTGATGGAGACAAAATCGCCGCGTGTCTCGCCCGTGCGGATGAACTGCTGGCGCAGGGTCAGGTTTTCCTGCTTGGTTGTTTCATCGCTCTTCTTTTCGATCACGAAAACGGAGTTCCCGTAGGGCGCATACGAAACCGCCGTCGCCGGAATGAAAAGCGTCTGTTTCTTTTGCGGTAAAAGCACCTTCACGCGCGCGAACATTCCGGAACGCAACGCGTTATCCTGGTTCTCCAGCGTCGCTTGCAGCGTGACGTTGCGGGTTACCGGGTCGATCGAAGAATTTACGGCGGTCAGCTTGCCCTCGAACTCGCGGCCAGGGATCGCGTCCGTGGTCACTTTCACCGGCAGATCGGCCTTCACATCCGCCAATTGTTGCTGGGGAAGAGAGAAATCGACGAAGACCTGACCAAGCGCCTGCAACGAAACCAACGGATCGCCGACTTTGACCATTTGACCGGGATTGACCGCCCGGATTCCAGCAGTTCCATCGAAAGGTGCGTGGATCTGTTTCTTGTCGATGGCCGATTGCATGTTTTCGACGGCCGCCTTTTTCTGCGTGTACTTGGCCTGCGCGGCATCGAACTCCGCCGCCGAGATCACTTTGCGAGTTACGAGATCGCGCGCGCGATCGAGATCGTTCTTGGCCAAATCCGCGTCCGCGTAGGCTGAGCGCATTTGGGCTTCTTCGGCCGACGCATCCAGCTTCAACAGGACATCACCCTTCTTAACCAGAGATCCCGATTGGAAATTGATCTCAGCCACGGTGCCCGCGAGTTCCGCGCTGATCATGGCGCCCTGCACTGGCGAAATGGACCCGACAGCGGTTAGCATCGGCTGCCAATCGGCTTTCTTCACCTCCGCGCTGGTCACGGTCGTCGGCGGCATCGTCGGATGAGACGCCGTCATTTTACGGAATTGCATCAACTTGATGTCCGCGAGCAGAAGCAAAACGGAGAGCATCGCCAACACTGTCCCCAGCACGAACCGTTTCGTTTTGAAAAACAAAAGCAGCGAGAGCAGCGCGAACACGACCAGGGCGATGCTGGCGACTATGATGACGATGATAAGCATTAGCGTGAGGCCAGCAAAGTGGTGTTTGAAAATTCTGGCGCAGGCACGAGCCGGGTCCGTTCACCGGTGAACAGAAGCCGCCAAAGTCTGCGCGTTACTTCCAGTTGGCGCGTGCGCCTTTCCGAGGCCGGCAACCCCTGGGGTTGCAAAACGTCCCGCATCAACATTCCGCGGGCAACGGCAAAGATTAGTTCCGCCAACTCGTTAGGCGTCAAGCCATGGGCGTTGCCCTCGGCTTCCGGCGAGCGCGCGATCAAGTCCGTGACGCCATCCATGGCCGTCTGCAAAACGTCGCGCACCAGGTCCGCCACCTGCGGATTGCGCGACGCCTCGGCGTAGAGATCCACGACGAAGGCCGACTGCACTTTCGGTGAGTTTTCGCAACAGTGAGCCGTAAACAGAATCTCGAGCGATTCGAGCAAACTCGGGGCCTGGCGGGCGCGCTCCAGCACGTCGTGAATCTCGCCTTTGTGCCGGTCCGCCATCGCGGAGATGACTGCCTCCTTGTTTTCGAAATATCGATAAATCAGACCCACGCTGATGCCAGCCTCCGCGCTGATGTCGTGCATGCTGGTTTGGTGAAAACCGCGCTTCGCGAAACAGATCACGGCGGCATTGAGGATCTGTTCGGGGCGATCGGTTGTCGTGTCTGGCCGAGGTTCTGACATGGAAGTTCCACGATGAATGAACGTTCATTCATTGTCAAATTGCCTGCTAATGTAGAGGCGCTCGCCGCGGCGAGCGCCTGTTTGTTGGCTAGGCGCTCGCCACGGCGAGCGCCTCGTATTAGAGACTAGAACATGCGGCCAAGCCGAAAAACTCATCCGAGCTTCGATTTAGAGGTTCTCTCGCGGTTTCCTTCAGCCCGGCCGTATCTCATTGGCGTTTCTGGCGGCCGCGATTCAGTCGCCCTGCTGCATCAACTCATCGATCTTGGCTACCGACGGCTGGTTGTTTGCCACCTCGATCATCGACTGCGTGGCCGCACGAGCAAAGCCGACGCGCAGTTCGTGCAACGTCTGGCCGCCAAATTTCATTGTCGGTTCGAGATTGATCAAACCGATGTGGGCGCCCTGGCTCGCGCATCGAAACAATCGGTGGAAACGGCGGGACGCGTGGCCCGTTACGAATTTTTTGCGCGCCTCGCACGCCGGCGGCGCTGCCAGACGATTTTCCTTGGCCATCACGCGGATGATCTCGTTGAGACTTTCCTGATGAACTTGTTTCGCGGCGCGGGGCCGGCCGGCTTTGGCGGAATGCGCGAGAGCAGTTCTCGTCGCGTGTTGGGAGTCGAGCTGCAGATTGTTCGACCTCTGCTTGGCGTTTGGCGCGAGGAAATCGATCAATATGTAAAGGCGCGGCGGTTGAAGTATCGAGAAGACTCGAGCAATGAGAGTCTGGAGCCAGTGCGCAATCGGGTCCGGCGCCGGCTCATCCCTTACATCGAAAAACTCCTGGGCCGCAACGTCCGCTCGACCCTCTGGCGTGCCGCCCTCATTGCCGCGGATGAAGCAGAATGGATCGAGGGCCTGGTCGATTCCAAACAACTCGAAGCCGACCAGCTCGACACGACCACACTCCGCGCGCAACCACGGGCGCTCCAGCGCCGCACCATCCAAAAATGGCTTCAAGCCCAGGGAATCGCTGAGCTCGATTTCGATTTGATCGAGCGAGTGCGGCGTCTGCTCGATCCCGGCGCGACCACGGCAAAAACAAATCTGCCCCGCGACCGCCACGTCCGCCGGCGGGCGAAGAAAATCTTCATCGAGTAAACGCCGCCTGCTGGGGAGACAGGTGGAAAGTTCAAGGTGGATCGTGCGCTCCGCGCGCGATGCCAGGAATGATGCGCCTGCGGCGCCACTATTTTAACATCGCGCGACGGAGCGCACGATCCACCAATCGTCAATCCGATCGTTGTCGGATGTTTCATCCGGGCCCTTCTGTGGCTAAGATAGGCTCCCATGCCTTCCAACGTTCGCGTCCGCTTTGCTCCATCACCGACCGGTTTTCTCCACATCGGCGGAGCTCGCACGGCGTTGTTCAACTGGCTCTACGCCAAACACACGGACGGCACGCTGGTTCTGCGGATCGAAGATACCGATCGGGCCCGCAACACCGAGGAGGCCACCCGGGCGATCTACGATGGGCTGCGCTGGCTTGGCCTCAATTGGGATGAAGGTCCGGAAGCCGGCGGCAATCTTGGCCCGTATTTTCAAAGCGAGCGGGAAGCGGTCTATCAAAGCTATCTCGATAAACTCCAGGCTGCTGGCCGGGTTTACGACGACGCCGGTTCCGTCCGTTTTCGTTTCGCCCGGGAGAAGGTCGTGGTCGACGACGTCATCTGCGGCCACATCGAATTCGACATGACGAGTCCCGAGACGAATCCGGATATGACCATTCGCCGCCCCGACGGCTCGTGGATTTTCCATTTCGTCAACGTGGTGGACGACATCGAGATGAAGATCTCGCACGTCATTCGCGGCGAGGATCATCTCTCGAATACGCCCAAACACGTGCAGCTCTACCGCGCCTTCGGCGCAGCGTTGCCGCAGTTCGCGCACATTCCCCTTATCCTAAACAAGGACGGCTCCAAGATGAGCAAACGCGATCAGGGCGCGCGTCTCAATACCTACACCGAAGGCGGCTACCTTCCCGAAGCAGTGCGCAATTATCTCTGCCTGCTCGGCTGGTCTCCGAAGGACAACCGCGAAAAAATTGAGATCGAAGAGGTCGTGCGGCTGTTCGACCTCGAGAAGATTCACCGCAAGAATGCGGCCTTCGACCTGGAGAAATGCACCTGGCTCAACGGCGAATATGTGCGCGAGCTGAGCGACGATCGTTTCCAGGATCTGGCGCGGCAGGCTTTGGAAAAAACCGGGATCGATCTCTCCAGATTTCCGCCGGATTACGTCCGCGCCGCGCTCGAGACCTGCAAGGGCAAGTTCAAGATCTTTGCCGAGTTGCCCGCTTATTCTGGTTTCTATTTCAAGGACGACGTCGAATTCAATCCTGAGGGCTTCGTGAAACACTTCGTGCCGGAGAACAAGCCGCACCTTCTGGCCGTTCGCGAAGCCTTCGCCGCGTCGGAAAATTTTGATGCGACAAATTTGGAGACGGCCTTGAAGGCGACGGTCGCGCAACGTGGCGTCAAAGTTGGCGTTTTAGTCCACCCGACGCGTCTCGCCGTCACCGGCAGCAACGCCGGGCCGAGCCTGTATCACCTGCTGGAAATCCTCGGGAAAGAGAAAGTCCTGGCCCGTCTCGACCGGGCGTTGGCGGTTTTCTAAAGAGCCTCGCTGTTAGCGCTTCTTGGCTTCTTTGGCCCACGTGTCTTTCAGTGTGATCGTCCGGTTGAAGACGAGTTGGCCGGGCCGCGAGTCGGGATCGAGGGCGACGTAGGCGAGACGCTCGAACTGGTAGCGCGCCGCGGGATCAGCGTCCTTCAGCGATGGTTCACATTTGGCTTTCACCACTTCGAGTGAGTTCGGATTCAGAAAGGATTTGAAATCGCCGTCAGCGTCGGGCTCGGCCACGGTGAAGAGCCGGTCATACAGCCGCACTTCCGCGTCAATCGCGTGCGCGGCGCTGACCCAATGGATCGTGCCCTTCACCTTGCGGCTCGAAGTGGCGCCGCCGGATTTGCTCTCGAGATCAGCTGTGCACCGCAGCTCAATGACCTGACCCGCGTCATCCTTCACGACCTCGTCGCACTTGATGATGTAGGCGTACTTGAGGCGCACCTCGCCGCCAGGCCGGAGGCGAAAATATTTCGGCGGCGGCACTTCCATGAAATCAGCGCTCTCGATGAACAGTTCCCGGCTAAATGGAACTTTGCGTGAGCCGGTGTCCGGATTTTCCGGATTGTTCACCGCCTCAAGTTCTTCGACCTGACTTTCGGGATAATTTGTGATGACGACTTTGAGCGGTCGAAGCACGGCGAGCCGGCGAGGCGAGGTCCGGTTGAATTCTTCGCGCACGGTGTGCTCAAGGACAGCGACATCCGTCATGCTGGGATATTTTGTAATTCCGATGTTGTAGGCAAAGGTCCGCAGCGCGCTGGCGGTCATCCCGCGGCGGCGAAGACCGGAAATGGTGGGCATGCGCGGATCGTCCCAGCCTTTCACCAGTCCATCGTTCACCAGCTGCATGAGCTTGCGCTTGCTCATGATGGTGTAGTTGAGATTTAGCCGTGCGAACTCGTATTGATGCGGCAACGCCCGCGGGAGATCGAGCGAGGCCAGGAGCCAGTCATAAAGCGGGCGATGCACCTCGAACTCGAGGGTGCAGACCGAATGTGTGATGCCTTCGATGTAATCGCTCAGCGTATGGGCGAAATCGTACATCGGATAAATGCACCACTTGTTCCCGGTATGATGGTGTTCGGCGTGGCGGATGCGGTAGAGCACCGGGTCGCGCAGCCACATGTTGGGCGCGCTCATGTCGATCTTGGCCCGCAGTGTCCGGGCGCCGTCGGGAAATTCGCCCGCCTTCATGCGCGCAAGCAGATCGAGACTCTCTTCCGTCGATCGATTGCGAAACGGACTCTCTTTCCCGAGGCGGCGATATTCGTCCGTCTCCTCCGGCGTCATGTCGCAAACGTAAGCCTTGCCTTTGCGCAGGAGCTGGAGCGCGAACTCATAGAACTGATCGAAATAATCGGAGGCGTAGAAGGGCGCACCGCCCAGGTTCGAATTCGCCCAGCCATCGATGAGCCAGTGGACGTCGCCCATGATGGAATCGACGTATTCTGTCTCTTCCTTCGTGGGATTCGTGTCGTCCATGCGCACGTTGCAGACGCCGCCGAATTCATGTGCGATGCCGAAGTTCAGGCAGATCGCCTTGGCATGTCCGATGTGCAGATAACCGTTCGGCTCGGGCGGGAAACGGGTGCAAATCTTCTGGTGCTTGCCCGACCGCAGATCATCCGCGACCACATCGCGGATAAAATCCGAGGGAGTTGCGGGCCTGTTCTCTTCCGGCGTCGTCATGGTCGTGCGCGACAGTAGCAGACGAATGCAACGAGCCGCAAACCCAAGGAGCGGCGGTTTGCAACCGCCGACCGAAAAACCGGCGGTTTCAAACCGCCGCTCCTTGAGGCAGTATCTCGCAAGCCGTGAAGGAAATTTATACACTGGCCGATTTGGAGAATTGGGGAGGGGAGTCGACGGAGGGCGATTTCCCGATCCGTCTCGGGGTTCTCGGAGATCCAATCGAGCATTCGCTCTCACCCCAGATGCAGAATGCCGCCTTGGAAAGTTGCGGGCTCAATCTGCGCCTGGCGCGATTTGCCATCGGTCCGAAAGAGTTGGGGCGGGCGTTGAAACTCTTTGCTTCCCTTCACTTCGTCGGACTCAGCCTGACCGTTCCGGACAAGATCGCGGTTTTGAATTTCCTGGATGAAGTTGACGAAAATGCCTGGGCCATTGGCGCGGTCAACGCGGTGCGCTTTCAAGGCGGGAAGCTTTTCGGCTCTAACACGGACGGGGCCGGAATCTCCGATGCCATCCGCAGCGGAGTGTTTGGCGATGCCTCGCTGGCACGGTGGCCGGTCTTGATTCTTGGCGCCGGCGGCGCCTCCCGCGCCATCGCCCGACAATGTGCGCTGGAGGGTTGTCCGAAGTTATTTCTCTCAAATCGGACGCGGGAGCGCGCCGAAAAACTCGGGGCTGAGATCGCCAGGGTGAACGAGGCCACCACGATCACCGTGGTTGATCAGGAACCTGAGGCCCTGCGCCACGCGCTTACAGAAGCGCGCCTGGTGATCAACGCTACGAACGTTGGGCTTCGGCCGGACGATCGGTCTCTCATTTCTCGGGCGGCTCTGACCCGGGATCATTTTGTCTACGACACAATCTATAATCCACCTCGCACGGCGCTTCTGGCGGAAGCGGAAGCCGCGGGGGCGCAGTTTGCCAATGGCCTGACGATGCTGCTCTATCAGGGAGCGCGTTCCTTCGAACTTTGGTTCGATCGCGAGGCGCCCCTTGAGGTCATGCGGGCGGCAATTTCTTTGGCAAATACCTGAATATTGTCTGGCTCGTTTCTGGCTCTTGGTTACGCTCCCTCGAAAGTCCAATATGGAATGGTATTACGCGGAAAATAACGAACGCCGGGGACCGGTTAGCGAAGCGGAATTCAATGAGTTGATTCGCACCGGCCGGATCGGCGCGGCCACCCAAGTCTGGCGCGACGGGTGGGAAAACTGGGCGCCGCTGGGCGAAGCAGGAATTCAAGCGACAGGCGCCGGCGCCGGAGCGGGACGCTGCGTCGAATGCGGCCAGACTTTTCCGACGAGTGAAATGCTGCAATACGAAGGCTCGTGGGTTTGTCCGAACTGCAAACCGCTCTTCTTTCAGAAAGTAAAAGAGGGGATCGAGCCGCGCGGCGAAATGGAGTATGCCGGATTCTGGAGCCGATTCCTGGCCAAGTTTGTGGACAACGTCATCGTCGGAGTGCCGGGTTACGCGCTCCAATATGGCGCCGGGTATTTTCTCCAGGATCCCAACATGGTGTTGGTCGCAGTGTTCGTCGGTTGGCTCATCTCATTCTCTTTGCAACTAGGTTACTCGGTCTGGCTCCATGGCAAATACGGCGCCACCGTCGGCAAGATGGCGTGCGGCTTGCGCGTTGTGACTCCAACCGGACTCAAGATTGGCTATGGGGTGGCCTGTGGGCGGTTCTTCGCGGAAATTCTCAGCGCGCTCCTTCTCTATGTCGGATACATCATGGCTGCGTTCGACGAGGAAAAACGCACGCTCCACGATCGTATCTGTAATACGCGCGTCGTCCGGCGCCGGGCATGAGCGCCGGGAAGGTCGCCTGCGCCAAATGCGGGCGCAATCTTCCCGCGGACTTCGCCAATGCGGGCGAATTTCATGACTGCCCGAACTGCCTGGAATCACTGCGTGTCTTTGCGTTCCCCGCGTTGCACCGGCTGACCGCGGGCCACGCAGCGTTGCCCGCCTTGGAAAGCAACGATGCGAGCTGCTTTTATCATCCCTCGAAGCAGGCTGTGGTCGCTTGCGATAATTGCGGAAGATTCTTGTGCGCCCTCTGCGACGTGGAGATGGGCGGCAGCCATCGCTGTCCGGCTTGTCTGGAGCTCGGGAAACGGAAACGGAAACTCGAGACCGTGGAGAACCGGCGCATCCTCTTCGACAGCGTCGCGCTGACGCTCTCCATTGTGCCCCTGTTGATTTGGCCGCTGACGCTTCTGACCGCGCCCGCCACCATTTTTGTCGTCCTCAGATATTTCCGGCGACCGCTCAGCATCCTGCCTCGCACGAGGGTCCGCTTCGTGATCGCGTTTCTCATTGCGCTGGGGCAACTTTGCGGCTGGGCTTTGCTGATCTACTTCCTTTTTGCGCGAGCGAGGAGCTCGGGAATGTCATGAAAGCGCCTCGACTGTATCGGAGAGTGGCCTCGGCCCACAAAATGGGCGTCGCCACTGGAGGATGGGTTTCTCTCTATGTCGCAGCCGATCACCTGCTCCTGCGTTCCTCGTCCGGATTCGTCGAGACCTACCGCCGTTTCTATTTTGCCGACATCGAGGCGATCACGGTTCGTCGGACTGCTCGCTGGGTCTATTGGAACGTGATGCTGGCCATCGGGCTGCTGGTTTCCCTGGTTTTCATGTGGGAGAACCCGGCGCCCCATGTGGTTTCCGGCGCGTTTGCTGGTCTCTTTGCCTTTCTGCTGATTTTGAATATCTCGTTTGGCGCGAGCTGCGTGACGCATTTGCAAACCCGGGTCCAAACGCGAGCGCTGCCGATTCGGAGGCTCCGAAGAGCGCTTCACGTGGTGAATCGCCTCTTCGCAGAGATCGAAGCTGTGCAGGCGCAAGTTGCGGTTGCCGCTCCGGTTGAGACCTCCGTTCTGCCGCTTGCCCCAGCAATGCCGGCGCCCAGATCCTCGGGGCCGCCCCCGCTTCCAGGAGAAAAGCCGGCCAGGCGCGGCAGTTGGATCCAAGGAGCTGCCTTTGCCCTGTTGTTGGTCAGTGGCGTCCTCGCGCTCTGGGGCGGACTGCAACACGTCGCCCCGCTCAGATATTCTGCTTGTGCGGCTCTTCTGGCTAACTTGCCCATGGGGATTGTCGCCCTCGTTCAACAACGCCGCCATCGTTTGCCGCCACGTCCCGGGGTCGTCGTCTGGATATCGGTCATAGCCCATTCTTTCGCTTTGCCCGCGGCCTACTTCGTATTTTCGTTCATGCATGCCATCGAATTGACCAAACCCGGCTCACCCTCTCCCGCCCCGCTGACGATGCAGTTGCCCCTGAGCGCACTCGGTGACCTGCCGGGCTTTGATAGCACGCTCTGGGGCGGCGGTTTGTTTTGCGCTGTCCTGGCCCTGATCGGCTTCTTTGCGATGCTCACCACCCAAGGGCGACCGGAACCGGTGACGGCAGGATGAAAGTCTCCCGCGCTCAACGATGCGTTTACCATCCTGAGCGCGAAGCGGCTGCGCGGTGTCCGGAGTGCCGTCGCTTTTTCTGTCGCGAATGCGTTTCGGAACACGATGGGCGCGTTCTCTGTGCCACCTGCCTGGCGGCTGGGCTGCGCGTGCAGGCAATGGGCAGTTCGCGCTTCGGCGTTATCGGGCGCGCCCTTTGCGCGGTGCTCGGCCTTTGTCTGGCGTGGTGGTTCTTCGATCTCGTCGGCCAGGGGTTAATGCGGTTGCCGGCTTCTGTGCACGAAGGCAGCATCTGGGAAGATATTTCCAACGAATGAAACGGCGCGGCCAGGAGCGGCCCACGCTCGACTTAATGGAAGAAGCGGTCGAACTGCTTCGCTCCACCCCCCTCCATGTTTTTGGCTGGTACCTGCTCGGCACCCTGCCTTTCCTCATCGGGCTTCTTTATTTTTGGACCGACATGAGTTGGAGTGCGCTCGCCTATCAACATCGGGCCGAGGCCTCGTTAGGCGTGGCGCTGCTCTTTGTCTGGATGAAATGCGCCCAGGCCGTCTTTGCCAGAAAATTGCGCGCGGGACTGGCGCGCCTGCCCGATGATCGCCTGACGGCCTCGCGCTTGTTTTCGATCGCGCTCTACCAGGCGATCGTGCAGCCAAGCAAGCTCTTTGTCCTGCCCCTGGCGGCTCTCGCCACCATCCCTTTTGGCTGGGTTTGGGCGTTCTATGAAAACGCGACCGTGCTCGGGAGCGGCGAGACGCCGCGCCGATTCATCGCCAAAGCGTGGGAACAAGCCCGCTTTTGGCCGCGACAGAATCATTGCGCCCTGTCGATTTATCTATTGCTTCTTGGTGTCGTCTTTCTCAACGTCGCCATCGTTGTCGTGCTTCTGCCGCAGTTTCTCAAGATGTTGCTCGGAGTTGAGACCGTCTTTACCCGCAGCACGGGCAGCATCTTCAACACGACCTTCTTCGCCGTAATCTTCGTCCTGACGTATCTGGTCTGCGATCCCTTCCTCAAGGCGATCTACACCCTGCGCTGCTTTCATGGCGAATCACTGCGCTCGGGCGAGGATCTGGCGGCCGAACTGCACGTCCTCCGGCGCCTCGGGCCGGCCATCACCATTTTCCTCCTGGCGGCCCTCCTGGCAATTTCGCCAGTTCGGGCTGCGCCTGTCCAAACCCCGGCCCCGCTCGTGGCCGCGGAGCTGAACCAATCGATCGAGGAAACGGTAAAACGTTCCGAATTCAGTTGGAAACTTCCACGCCAGATGGAGAAGGCCAAGGCCAAACGCAAATGGCCTTTCGTCGACGCGATCGGACGTTTTCTGAAGGCAACCGGCCGGCTCATCAAGCGGGTCTTCAAAGCGATCGGGGAATGGATGGACCGGCAATTCGCGCCGCGGAATCCGGAACCGGAAAGCGGGGGAACGCGCGGGTGGCAAACTTCGCCGCGGTTTTGGATGACGGCCCTGCTTCTGTTTCTCCTCCTGGCCGCCCTGGTGCTTCTCGTGCAAGCCGTCCGGCGGTGGCGGCTGCAAAAAAGCAGCGTTTCCGCGACCCCAGCCACCACGCCCATTGTGGATTTGGCCGATGAGAGGGTGACGGCGGATTTGCTGCCCGAGGATGAATGGCTCGCGCTCGCCCGCACTCATCTGGCGCTCGGCGAGCTGCGGCTCGCCTTGCGGGCTTTCTTTCTCGCCGGACTTGCGCACCTCGCGGGACGGGAAATTCTCGTTCTCGCGCGGCACAAGTCGAATCGGGATTACCAAACCGAACTGCGGCGCAAGGCGCGGGACCGGCCGACTCTGCTGGACGCGTTCGGGCAGAACATCGCGATGGTGGAACGCGTTTGGTATGGCCGGCATGAGATCGATGCCGCAGGCGTGGCGCGCTTCGAAAACAACCTCGAGCAAATTCGCACATGCTGAGAAACCGCCGTTTTTTCCAATTCGCCGCGGTCCTCCTCCTGGCGGGCTTCTGCTTTGGACTCGTTAGGCTGCTGCACCTGCGCTTCGCAGTCGGCGATATTTTCCCGCCCTATTCTTCCCTGCGGGCCGATCCGCTCGGGACAAAGGTTTTTTATGAAAGCCTGCGCGCGTTGCCCGCCTGCACCGTCGACCGGAACGAGCGCAAGCTCGATCGTCTCGGCCGGGGCGAGGGGGCTGTGCTTTTTCTTCTTGGCCTGCGGGGCGCCGATTTCGCGGAAAAGGAGAAGGAAGGGCTTAATCATTTTCTCCAGACCGGAGGACGGATTGTGCTCACGTTTTTCCCGAGCTCAGAGGCGCCGCCGCGACCAACGCCGAACACCATTGCAACGCCCAGCCCGAGTCCAAGCGCGGCGCCGGAGCCGACGCCAAAACGCGCCTTGCTGAAGGATATGCTCCAGCAATGGGAGGTTGAGACGGCCACAGACCGCAAGGTCGAAGGTGATTTGGTTACCCGGCAAAGTTCGTTGCCTTTGGAAGAAAAACTGAGCTGGCATTCCCGCATTTTCTTCCGGCCGAAAAGTGCTGCCTGGAGGACGATTTATCAATGGGAGCGAGGTCCGGTCGTGCTCGAGCGATCGTTCGGCGCCGGCTCCATCGTGCTGGCGAGCGACTCCTATTTTGTCAGCAACGAAGCCCTCCTGGTCGAGCGTGCTCCAGCGTTGCTGGCCTGGTTGGTCGGTGACGCTCGCCACATTATTTTCGACGAATCGCACTTAAACATTCGGGAGCAACAGGGCGTGGTCACTCTCTTGCGGCGACACGGCCTGGGCGGATTTGTCGCCGGATTTTTCCTTTTCCTGATTCTCTGGCTCTGGCGCAACACCACTTTCACCCTGGCCCCATCGAGCATTTCCGGAAGCGCCGATGAAATCGTCAGCGGCCGGGATTCCTTCACCGGTTTTGTCCATCTCCTCCGCCGCGGCCCGTCGCCGAGCGAGCTCCTTCGCGTCTGTGTTGAAGAATGGACGAAATCCGCTCGTTCTTCGCATGGAAATCGCGCGCGCGACCTTGACGCCGTTTCCGCCGCGATCGAGGGCAATCCCGTTACATCGTACAACAAAATCACCGAACTGCTGCGCCCTAAAAAATGGAAAACAACAAACTAAACGCCACCCTGATCCGAGCGCGCCATGAGATCGCGAAAGTGATCATCGGCCAGAAAGAGGTCATCGATCACGCTCTCATGGCGATCTTCACCAACCAGCACGCGCTGATCGAAGGCGTGCCCGGGGTGGCGAAGACGCTTCTCGTTCGCACGCTCGCCCGTGTCCTCGGGGGCGAGTTTAATCGCATTCAATTCACCCCGGATTTGATGCCGGCCGATATCACCGGCACCAGCATCTTCAATCTTCAGCGCAACGAGTTCTCGCTCGTGCCAGGACCGGTCTTTACGACCTTCCTCCTCGCGGACGAAATCAATCGCGCGCCAGCCAAGACACAATCGGCTCTCCTTCAGGCGATGCAGGAACGTCAGGTCACAATCGATCGGGTGACGCACGCGCTCCCGCCGAACTTCACCGTGTTTGCCACGCAGAACCCGCTCGAATTCGAAGGGACTTACCCGCTGCCGGAGGCGCAAAAAGATCGCTTCATGCTGAAGATCGCCATGACGGTCCCCTCGGCCGAAGAGGAGAGGCAATTGGTGGAACGGATGCTCGTTTCCGCGCAATCGCCGGAGGCGATCCTGGAAAGCGGCGCCGTCGAGGCGGTCGTCCAACAGGAAGAGTTGAGCGCGCTGCGCGGCGAACTCGATCGCATTACCGTGCGTCCGGAGCTGCTCGATTATCTGGTGGCAATCGTGCGCGCCACGCGCGCGAACGAGAGCGTGCTCGTGGGGGCAGGGCCGCGGGCGACGCAGGCCTTGTTGCTCGGCAGCCGCGTGCGCGCAGCGATTGAAGGCCGGGATTTCGTTACGCCGGATGATATCAAGGCGCTGGCCGGTCCGATTCTCGATCATCGTTTGGTCTTGCGACCTGAGTTTGAGATCGAAGGATTGGGCGTAAGCGAAGTCATCACGAGAGTTCTCGCCGAGGTCAGCGTGCCACGATGATCGCGCCGCGCGGACGATTGCTCTGGGCCTTCGCGCTTGTCGCCTGGCCCGCCCTGACGCTCCTGGTTCTCTACCCGGTCGCGGCGGTCGTCTGTGCCTGCCTGCTGATGGCGTTCGCTCTGGCTGCCCTGGCGGACGCGATCTTTTCGCGCGAACGATTGAGACAAATCGGCGTGCAAAGTCCGGAGTTGGTTCGCCTGGCGAAGGGACGCGAAGGGGTGTTCGAGATTCGCCTGGAGAACCGAAGCGAACAAAGTCTGGCTCTTCGCCTGGCGCTCGCGTTTCCCCCGGGGATTAGCGCGCAGGAGGAGGAGTGGCGGGTTGTGCTTTCGCCCAAAACCTCCGCAAACGTGCCGATTTCCCTGACCCTTTCACAGCGGGGGCGCTTTGTCCTCGAGCGCGTGGCCGTGGAAACGTCTTCCGCTCTCGGCTTTTGGAATATCCGGCAAACGCTGCCTGTCACCACCGAGCTGCGTGTTTACCCTGACCTTCTTTCCGAGCGCCAAAACCTGGCCGCCATCTTCCTTCATCGCGGCAATTCCGGCGCCCGGCCGGTCCGGCAAGTGGGGAAGGGACGGGACTTCGAACAACTGCGCGATTACATCGCCGGAGACAGCGTGGACGACGTGCATTGGAAGGCGACGGCCAAGCGCGGCCGGCCGGTCACGAAAATTTTCCAGGTCGAGCGGACCCAGGAAGTTTACATCGTGCTGGATGCTTCCCGGCTGAGTGCGCGTCTGGCGGGCGGTGTGCCTATCCTGGAACACTTCATCAATTGCGCGCTCATCCTTTGCCTGGCCTCCGGGCAACGCAGCGATTTGTTCGGCCTGGCGATTTTCACTGACAAGGTGCAGAGCTTCGTCCGGGCGAAAAACGGCAAAGCTCATTACGATCTCTGTCGCGACACTCTCTACCGCTTGCAGCCCGCGCGGGTCACGCCTGATTTCAATGACCTTTTCACCTTCCTCCGGCTGCGTTTGCGCCGGCGTGCTTTGCTCGTTTTTCTGACCGCGCTGGACGATCCCGCGCTGGGCGCCGCGTTCACGGAAAAGATTGATCTGCTCGCGCGTCAGCATCTGGTCCAGGTCACTATGCTGCGGCCGCCGGAAGCGAACCCGCTCTTTGCGGGCGAGGGCGTGGAGAACGTCGCGCAGATCTACCGCCGGCTCGGCGGTCATCTCGTCTGGCACGAATTGAGCGAGCTGGGAAAGCGCCTCCATCATCATGGCGTCCGGCTCTCGCTCGTCGATCATTCGACTCTCACCCCGGAGGTGGTGGCGCAATATCTCCAGGTGAAGCAGCGCCAGCTCTTATGATCATCGACGTGGCAAATTTTGTCGCGCAGGAGCGCGAAGTCTGGCGCGAGCTCGAGGCAATTATCGAACAGATCGAAAACGACCCTTATCGCCGCCTGACTTTGCCGGAGGTGAGGCGCTTTCATTTTCTTTACGAAAAGACTTCCGCCGATCTGGCCAGGCTCTCGACCTTTGCCTTCTCGCCGGAGATTTGCGGCTATCTCGAATCGCTCGTCGGTCGCGCCTACGGCGAGATTCACGAATCGCGCGAAGGCGGGAGACGCGGCTCGTTTCGTCGGTGGTTTTTTTCCGGTTTCCCCAATGCTTTTCGCCGCCACCTGCGGCCCTTCGTGCTTTCGCTTGCGATCATGCTGGCGGGAGCGGGTTTAGGGGCCGTGGCGTTGCGTTTCGATCCGGAGGCGCGCGATGTCCTTCTCCCGTTTGATTACCCAAACGAGACGCCGGCCGAGCGGGTGATGCGGGAGGAAGCTGTAAAAAAGGACCGCCTTGGCGGGCAGCACTCCACGTTCTCGGCGTATCTCATGACGCATAATATTCGCGTGTCGCTCTTCACGCTCGCTCTGGGCATGACCGCCGGCCTCGGCACGGGCCTTCTCCTTTTTTATAACGGGATAATGGTGGGCGCGATCTCGGCCGATTATGTTCTGGCGGGCCAGACGAAGTTTCTCCTCGGGTGGCTCCTGCCCCATGGCTCGATTGAGTTGCCGGCCATGCTGGTGGCGGGGCAGGCCGGGTTTGTCCTGGGCGCGGCTTTGTTAGGCTGGCGCAGCCGGGCTCCGCTGCGGGCCCGCTTGCGCGCGATTTCCAAGGATCTGTTGATGCTCGCCAGCGGGCTCGGGCTCATGCTGGTCTGGGCGGGGATGGTGGAAGCGTTCTTTTCGCAATTTCACGAACCGGTCCTGCCTTATTCGTTAAAAATTACCTTCGGCCTGATCGAACTGGCGTTGCTGACGCTCTATCTCGGCTGGGCCGGCCGGCCGCGCCTCGATGCTCCTCTCCCGTCATAATACGCTTCGGGTTCATACGCCCGAGGGAATCACGTTCTCGCTCGTGCTGGCGAGTCCGCTCACCCGCTTTCTCGCCTGCGCAGTCGATCTCGGCTGCGTCATGGTCCTGGTGACCGCGTTCAGTTATCTCACGCGCGGTCTCGGTTTCCTGAACGCCGACCTCGCGCTCGCGGCGCAGTTGGCCGGCTACTTCGTGATCTCGATCGGTTACGGAATGTTTACGGAATGGTATTGGCGCGGCCAGACGATCGGCAAACGGCTGCTGCGTTTGCGGGTCGTGGACGCGCAGGGACTCAAGTTGAGCTTCGACCAGATCGCGTTGCGCAATTTGCTCCGCTGCATCGATATGGCGCCGGCCTTCTACGCCGTGGGCGGCGCGATCTGCCTTTGCACGCGCCACAGCCAGCGTCTCGGGGATATCGCCGCCAGCACAATCGTGATTCGCACGCCCCAGTTGTCGGCACCCGACCTCGACCAGCTCGCGTCGGATAAGTGGAACTCATTGCGCGATTACCCGCACCTCTCGGCGCGGTTGCGCCAGCGGGTTTCGCCCCGGACCGCCTCTTTAACCGTGGAAGCGATCATGCGCCGGCAGGATTTGGAGCCTGCCCAACGGGTCGCGTTCTTTCGAGATTTGGCTTCCTACTTCAAGGAGATCATCCCGTTTCCGCCAGAAGCGACGGAAGGCGTGAGCGACGAGCAGTATGTGCGCAACGTCGCCGATGTTTTGTTCCACTAACTGCTCAGGAAGAAAACTCCTGCGCCATTTCGCGGCCGCGGGCCGCCGCGGCTTCCACCGCGGCGATCAATCCCTCCGACGTGCTTCGCTCCGCCATCGCGGCCAGGCCGGCCGCCGTGGTGCCGCCGGGTGTCACAACCATCTTGCGCAATTCCTCCGGTGACTTGCCGGTTTCCGCCGCCAGCTGCGCGGCGCCGAGCACCATGTGAGTGGCGAGGAGGGCAGCGACGTCTGAAGGCAGTCCCGTCTTTATTCCGCCATCCGCGAGCGCTTCAATGACGGTGTAAACAAAGGCAGGGCCGCTTCCGGCGAGGGCGGTGACCGCGTCGATTTGGTCCTCGTTGACTTCGGCGGTCACGCCAACCGCATTGAAGATCGATCGGGCCCGCGTCAGATCGTCCGCCGTGGTGCGGGCTCCGCCCGCGATGGCCGTGGCGCCGCGGACAATGGCCGTGGGTGTGTTCGTCATCGCTCGCATCAGACGCGCGTTCGAGTTCGATTCCATGTTGTGGACGCGCACTCCGGCTGCGAGAGAAATCACGAGCTTGTCGGCCGTGACGGGGCCGATTTCGCGAACGACGGCCAGAACGTAGGTCGGCTTCACGCCGATCAGAATCGTCTCCGCGGAGCGCGCCACTTCGAGATTGTCAGCCGTGACGACGATGCCGGTTTCACCTTGGATGGAGGCCCGGAGCGCGTCGTTCGGTTCGCCGGCGATAATCTCTCCCGGCGCACAAAATTTTGCTCGGAGCAATCCGCGAATGACTGAGCCGGCCAGTTTTCCTGCGCCGATAAAACCAAGGCGGTACGGGTGAGTGGTTTGTAAATCAGGTTTGATCCGGCGATATTAACCGATGGTCAGCAGCGGTGTAAACTTTGGTCTCGATCTGGCGGAAGAAATCTCCGAGCTCAGGCGGGAGCGTAACGCCGTCATTCTCGCCCACAATTATCAAGTGCCGGAGCTTCAGGACATCGCCGATTACGTCGGCGATTCGTTAGGCTTGAGCTATCAGGCGGCCAAGACCGACGCGGAGGTCATTCTCTTTTGCGGGGTCCATTTCATGGCGGAGACCGCGAAGATCATCAACCCGTCCAAAAGGGTCCTGCTGCCCGATCTCGACGCCGGCTGTTCGCTTTCGGAATCGTGTCCGCCGGAAAAATTGAAGGCGTATCTCGAGGAACACGCGGACAAGAATTACTACGTTATCGCCTATATCAATTGCAGCGCGGGAGTGAAGGCGCTTTCCGACGTGATCTGCACGAGCGGCAACGCGGAAAAAATTGTGCGGAGCGCGCCGGCCGATCGCAATATTCTTTTTGTTCCCGATCAAAACCTGGGCGCCTGGGTAATGGAACGCACCGGCCGGCCGATGGACCTCTGGCAGGGCAATTGTTATGTGCACGTGGAGTTTACCGCGCGGAGCATCGGGAAGATCCGCGAGGAGTATCCGAACGCTCCGGTGGTGGCCCACCCGGAATGCACCTACGCGGTGCGTCTGCTCGCGGATGAGGTTTGTTCCACTGAGAAAATGGTGACTTTCTGCAAGGAATCGCCCGCGCGGGAGATTATCGTGGTCACCGAGGCGGGGATGCTGCATCGGCTGAAGAAGGAAATTCCGGGCAAACTCTTCATTCCCGGCCCGACCGAGAATTGCTTTTGCGGCGAGTGCCGATTCATGAAAATGAACACTCTCGAAAAGGCGCACGCGGCGCTCCTGAACATGGAGCCGGAAATCACGTTGCCCGAACCGCTCCGCCAGCGAGCCGAAATTCCAATCCTTCGCATGCTGGAGTTGAGTCGATAAGCTGTAAGAGATTCTTCCTCTTCCGCTACCTCTTCGTCTTCTTTTTCTCTCGTTCGAATCGGAAAATTAAAATGAGGAAGAGGTAGCGGGAGAGGAAGAAAATGGGCGAGCCGCCGCAAGGCGGAAATCTTGCCACTTGTCACTCGCCACTTTTCACTCTTCACTTTTGCCGCGATGCACCGACCCACTATCTGGATCATGCTCGTGGTCCTGTTGCTCGGCATAGTGTTCCTGCGCGAGCCACGGCTCGAGCAATCCGAAGAGTTTTTTCTGCGCTGGCTCTTGAAACATTCCGAGCCGCACGGGCCAATGGCGCCGCTCACGGTGGTGGAGATTGGCCATGATGCCTCCCTGGATCGCGATCCCGCGAAAGAAGCGTCGTCGGCCCGGGCCGGCAAGAGCGGAGTCTCGCCCCTGGAGTTCGCGCTTTTTCTTCAATCGGTCCTCGAATTCAAGCCCACGGTGGTGGCGTTTGAAAATATTTTGAAATGGCGCGAGCGCGATAAGGATCAGGAGCAGGTTTTTATCGACCAGGCGATGCGCGTGCCCAAGCTCCTCCTCGCGGCGGAATTGACCGCGACGCCGGATCCGGATGCGCCGGGCCCTGAAATTCAGGGCTTCACCCAGGTGACGGGAAAGCGCGGCGATCTCGTCGAGTTTTCAGGAATTGGCCGCCAGCCGGATGAGGAAATGCGCCTCATCGCCACCGCCGGCTTCATTAATCTTCCGAACGAAATTGCCAATAGCATTCGGGTGCCGCTTCTCTTTCGCTATCGCGGCGAAGTGATTCCTTCTTTTACCCTGGAGGCGATCTTGCTTTGGCTGCGGGTGACGCCGTCGGAAGTGACAATCGACCTGGGTTCGCACATTTCCCTGCCTCAGGGGCGCAAGATCCCCATTCGCTCCGATGGCACTCTCTTGATTTCGCCGAATGCAGGAAAAAAAGCGAGGCGCATCACCTTGAACGAGCTGGCGCTGGCGACCCAGCAACACGACGCGGGCCAGAAGACGGGCACGGAGTTCGATTCGATGCGCGACCAGATCGTGCTGGCGCGGACTCCGGCGAATCCACTTTCACCGCCGGATGTTTTCGCCGCCACCCTGGCGACCATTCAAACGAACTCCTACCTCCGCCGGATTCATTGGAGTTTCGATTGCGTGATCCTGCTCCTCGCCGTGGCCGTGGTCGGAACGCTGCGCCATATTTCCCGAGTCGATCTGGTGCTCGGCGCGATCGCCTTTACCGCAGCGTATTGTTTGCTTTCGCTCGCGGTCGTTTCCCGGTGGTTGATTTGGCTGCCCGGCGTCCTCCCGCTCGGTGCGGTCTGGCTCCTTGTCCTGATTTCAATCGTGATGCCGCACCGTTATCGCGCCAAACAGCCTCAGGCGCCGACAATTCCACCGCCCGTCCCCTGAAGACGCTTGCCACCCTGGCCCGGACATGATGACAGCCCCAGGCAGAGCAAGCGAAGATCGAATTGACCGGCTGCACGCCCACGGCGTGATCGATCTTCACTTCGATTTGCCGATGGATCTGTACGAGAAACGGGGCTGGGCGAATGTCCTCGCGACCGAGTTCCTGCCGGAATTTGAGGCTGGCAAAATCGGGGTGCTCGGCGTCGCCCTTTACATCGAGGACCGCTACCTGCCGGAAATGGCTTTGCGCGTGGGGCTCGATCAGATCGCGCGGCTCTACGCCGAGGTCGAAATGTCCGATCGCTTCGCCATTGTCAGGAGCAATCAGGAAATCCGGCGAGCGCGCGAAGAGGGCAGGATCGCGTTGCTCATCACGATGGAAGGCGTGGAACCGCTCGGAACGGATCTGAACCTCCTCCGCGTTTTCTTTGAGCTGGGTCTGCGCGTGATCGGGCTCACCCACGTGCGGCGCAATGCCGCCGGCTCTGGCGGCGTTTTCGCGGCGAGCGGTTCCTCGCGCGATGGGTTGACCGGTTTTGGGCGCGACCTGGTGCAAGCCTGTGAAGCGCTCGGTCTCATGATCGATCTCGCCCACATTAATCCCGCCGGTTTCGATGATATTTTCGCGCACACCACCAAACCACCCATCGTCTCTCACTCTAATGCGCGGCGTTACCACGATATCGAGCGCAACCTCAGTGATGAACAAATCAGGATGGTCGGACAACGAGGCGGTGTCATTGGAATCAACGCCGTGCTTGTCAGTTCGCGCGCGGACGAGGCGACGCTCGACCGGTATGTCGATCATATCGAGCATGTCGCCGGTCTGATCGGGATTGATGGGGTGGGGATTGGTTTCGATTTTTTTGAGTTCCTTTATCGCCAGTGGACCGAGTCGGAACAGCAGGAGTTGGCGGCGAAATTCACCAGGCCGCACTTCATTCCCGATCTGACGAACCATTCCCACGCGCGAAACCTCACCCAAAAACTGATCGAACGCGGATTTAACGACGAACAAATCACCAAAATACTGTTCGGAAACTGGATGCGGATGTTCGCCCAATTGCTTTGAAGTTCATTAACCTCACCCGCCGGACCGAGATCGGCGCCAATAGTTATTACATCGAGGCGGCCGGCCAGCGGCTCGTCCTCGACTGCGGCATGCATCCGAAGGAGGAAGGCGAAGACGCCTTGCCAAACTTCCGCGTGCTCGGCGATCGCCCGCTCGATGCCATTGTGATTTCGCATTCGCACCTCGATCACATCGGCACGCTCCCGGTGTTGATGCGGCGCCAACCCGACGCGCGCATCTTTATGACGGAAGCGACCGCGGAAATCGGGAGCGCGCTCCTGCACAACTCGGTCAGCGTCATGACGCGGCAACGCGAGGAGATCGGCGTCTCGATTTATCCGCTTTTCACTCACAAGGAAACCAACCGGGCGACGGGTGAATGGCGGTCCTGTCCGATGAGACAGCCCTTCACCCTGGATGGTGAACGGGCGAGGCCCGGCGAAGATGTAGCCGGGATCACCGCCGAATTTGTCGATGCCGGTCACGTCCTCGGCGCGGCGGGAGTGATTCTGCGCGCGGAGGGCCGCACCATCTTTTACACCGGCGATGTAAACTTCGACGACCAGACAATCACGAAAGGCGCGACGTTTCCGGAATCGGGAGTCGACGTGCTCATCATCGAGACGACGCGGGGCGACAGTCCCTTGCCCGAAGGTTTCACCCGCGCCGCGGAGGAGCGGCGTCTGGCGGAGGCGATCAACCGCGCCTTTGCGCAGGGTGGCTGTGTTTTGATGCCGGTCTTTGCCCTCGGCAAAACGCAGGAAGCGCTCGGCATGATTTACAAATTCCGGCGCGAGAAACTGCTGGGCGAATTTCCGGTCTACATCGGCGGGCTCAGCACGAAGATGACCGAGATTTACGATCGACGGGCACTGACCACCCGGCGGTTGCTGCCCCGGTTGCAATTGCTCGAGGAGGTGGCGCCCTTCATCCTGAACGGCAAGACGATTCAAGAATCGCCAGCGCGCGCCGGCCGGGTCTACGCGCTCTCCAGCGGAATGATGACGCCGAAAACGCTCTCGAATATTTTCGCGCGCCGCGTCATCGAGAATCCCCAGAACTCGATCTTCTTTGTGGGTTATGCCGATCCGGAATCGCCCGCCGGCATTCTCAAGACCGTGCGGCCGGGGGACATGGTTTCACTCGATCCCGACGAACCGGCGCAGCCGCTACGCTGTCACATCGAGCAATTTCAATTTAGCGCGCACGCCTCGCGGGAATCGATCATCGAGTACGTGAAAAAGCTGGCGCCGAAAAAAATCGTCCTCGTCCATGGAGATGTGCCCGCGGTGGAATGGACGCGGGCCCGGCTGGCCGCGGAGCTGCCCGGCTCGGAAGTGATTGTGCCGGTGCCAGGCGTGGAGATGGAATTGTAATCGGTGAGACTCGGATGAATGAAGATCGTCTCCTGGAACATCAATTCTCTCCGCAAACGGCAGGAGCGCTTCCTCCTCTGGCTCGCGGAAACGCAGCCGGACGTCGTCTGTTTGCAGGAAACGAAATGCACCGACGAACAGTTTCCCGAGTTGGATTTGCGCGCCGCCGGGTATCATTCCGCCTTTCACGGCCAGAAATCGTATAACGGCGTCGCGATCCTTTCGCGCAATCCGTTGCAGGACGTTCGCGCGTCGCTCTGTGATGAAGAAGAGGATCCGCAGGCGCGTGTCATTGCGGCCACCGTGGGCCCGCTCCGGATCTATTCTGTCTATGCGCCGAACGGACAGGCGGTTGGTTCGCCCGCTTATGATTACAAATTGAAGTGGTACGGCCGCCTCGAGAGATGCTTGCGAGAGACGGAGGGGGCCACGCCGCAGTTGGCCGTTTGCGGCGATTTCAACGTTGCGCCCAGAGATGAGGATATTTACGATCCGGAGTTGTGGCGCGGCGCGATCATGTGCTCGGCCGGTGAGCGCGCTGCCTTCGAAAAATTGGGCGAAACGGGCCTGACGGACACGTTGCGGATCCATCATCCCGAATCCGGCCTTTTTAGCTGGTGGGATTATCGGATGCTCGCCTTTCCGAAGAACCGCGGACTGCGGATCGACGCGATTCTCGCCAGCAAAATGTTGGCGGGTCGATGCACCGCAGCCGGGATCGAGCGCGAGATGCGCAAGGGCAAGGAGCCCTCGGATCACGCGCCGGTCTGGGCGGAGTTTGAGCTCTAAACATCAAGGAGCGGCGGTTTGAAACCGCCGACCTATTAATACGGCGATTTCAAATCGCCGCTCCTTGAAGCGGATTGGACGTTTAACCCCGGCCACAGCACCTTGACTTTGATGACCCGGGCGCCTCACATCTTGGTTCGCGACGCGCCTCCCAAGCCGCTCCTCATCTTCGACGGCAATTGCCATTTCTGCCGCCGCTGGATCGAGCGCTGGCGAGAACTCACGGCTGGCGCGGTCGAGTACGCTCCGTCTCAGGAAGTCGCCGAACGTTTTCCGGAAATCCCGCGCGAAGCTTTTGAAAACGCCGTCCAGTTCATCGAGACCGATGGAACCGTCTCCCACGGGGCCGAGGCGGTCTTTCGTTCGTTAGGGCAGAAGCGGAGTCGCCGCTGGATGATGTGGTGCTATGAGCATGTGCCCGGATTTGCCGCCGTGACGGAGGCGGCCTACCACCTGGTGGCCCAAAATCGCCAGACGGCTTCGTTCTTCACGCGTTTGCTCTGGGGTCCGGACGTGCGGCAACCGACTTACTTCGCGGCGCGGCTCTGGTTTCTTCGCTCCCTGGGAGGCGTCTACCTGATCGCGTTTCTCTCGCTTTGGACGCAGGTGGATGGATTGATCGGCGAACACGGAATCCTGCCCATCGCCGAATATCTGCCGGCCGTGCGCGCGCACGTCGGCGGCAGCGTCCCGTTCCTTTTGCCGACGCTCTGCTGGTTCAACTCGAGCGATGCATTCCTGCATTTTCTTTGCGGGGCCGGTGCGGTCGTTTCCATTCTGCTCATGGCCGGCTTCATGCCCGTCATTTCGCTGGTCCTGCTCTTTGTCTTGTATTTGTCGCTCACGGTCGCGGGCCAAACCTTTCTGAGTTTTCAATGGGATATCCTGCTGCTCGAAGCCGGCTTTCTCGCGATTTTCTTCGCGCCTGTTCGCTGGCGATTGGGCGGCGGTCGCGACGCGCCCGTCTCTCGCGTCGGCCATTTTCTGCTCAAGCTGTTGCTCTTCAAGTTAATGGTGATGTCGGGCGTGGTGAAGCTCACGAGTGGCGACGATTCCTGGGGTTGGATCGATCATTCGTTTCACTGGAGCGCGCTGACCGCGCTCGATTATCACTACTGGTCGCAACCGCTGCCGACGATCTTTGCCTGGTGGGCGGACAAGCATCCGGAATGGTTCAAACATTTCTCGGTCGCGTTCTGTCTCTTCGTTGAAATCATTGTCCCAATTTTCATTTGGGCGCCGCGGCGGTTGCGCCTGGTCGCTTGCGGCTTGCTCGTCTTCCTCCAAGTCGCGATCGCGCTTACCGGCAACTACTGCTTCTTCAATCTGCTGACTATTGCCCTTTGCCTGCTGCTCATCGATGACGCGTTCTGGGCCCGCAGACGGACTTCCAAGGTAGGGACAGCGCGCTGCGCCGTCCGCGGCCCGCGCAGCGCGCGGGCCCTACCAGAGCGAATATCGATCTGGGCCGCGTGGACCGTGCTCGTTGTTACATTACCAATCAACGCCATGCTCATCTCTTCCGCGTTCAAACCAAGAGCGCCGTGGCCTGGCTCTATTCAGATGCTTTACGGCTACATCGAGCCATTCCGAGTCGTAAACGGCTACGGCTTGTTCCGTGTCATGACCAAGTCGCGGCCGGAAATTGTTGTCGAAGGCAGCACCGACGGCATCGAATGGCTGTCCTACGAATTCAAATGGAAGCCAGGCGACGTGAATCAACCGCCGCATTGGGTGGCGCCCCACCAGCCGCGCCTCGATTGGCAGATGTGGTTCGCCGCGCTCGGGACCTATCGGCAAAATCCCTGGTTCGTCAGTCTGCTCGAACGGTTGCTCCGTAACACACCGGCTGTGACCCGGTTGTTCGAGCGCAATCCTTTCCCGGAAACACCGCCCCGATATATCCGGGCCCGGCTTTACGAATATCGTTTTGCCACCGGGGCGGAACACCGCGCTACGGGCCACTGGTGGGGGCGCGAGGAGAGCGGCGAATATCTGCCGGCAATTTCACTGGAGAACTTCGATAATCAGAATCGGAGCAAGGCGAACCATTGATTCGGGCAGAGTGGTGAAGGCGAACGTCGACAAGCCGCAAGGATTCAATCCGTGATCGGCGTGGCGGGGCAGGTCTGATCCGGGGGGGCGGTGTCGGTGCATCCCGAAAGAAATTCCCGTCGCATTTTTCCCTGAACCAGTTGTTCGAACTTCGTTAGCGACATTTCGCATTGCGGTCCAGGCTCGCAGGCCGGGCCACGCACGGCCAGGCGAAAGGCTTTGTCGACCGGGCCAGTCCGCATTTGGTCCAAGCTTTGCGTCACATACTCGATCCGCACAAAGTAATCGCGGGCGCCGTTAGTCCGCTGCCAGAGTTCAAACACTAACGCACCCGCCGGCAGGGCATCATTTGCTGGAAGATCCTGGGTGTCTGACGGGAGAGCCTTGTCATCGAACTTCCACCCGAGTTCGAGCAGCCCGCCGAGACTCGCCAGGTTTGTGTCGTGTCCGATCAGGCCAACGAAATCGCTTTCCGCGGTTGCGCGCGGACAATTGCCGTCCGGCTTCATGCCGGCCTTGCGCTTTAGCTGGTCGAGGATTTCCCGGCTGAGGTTCGACCCCTCGATACTGGCCAGATATTGGTCAGGCTTCCCCTTGTCGTCCAGGAACCGATCTGTCTTGTCAAAGTAGAACTCATGAAGCGCTAGCATCTCTTGAAGCTTCGAGGGTACCTTAGGCTTGGGCGGGTCGACGTTTCCCCATCCGACCCGCATGTTGTTTGCATATTCCAGCAGAAACGCCTCAGAGGCGCTGGACGCATAAGAGAACCGTCCCTTCCACGTCAGGGGCGATTTGCACTGCTTTGCGTCAACGCACGTGACCGCGGTATCAGTGACCAATTCGAGAGGCACACTGCATTCGCTTTTGTTGAAGCAGTCGAGGAGAGAATAGAGCTGACCAAGATCGGAGGCATAGGTGATCGTTGCCCACTTCAGCCAGTTCTTTTTGATCTCGTCCGCAAATGTCTGGAGCTTCGCGCCCTGGGGCTTGCCGCATTGGCGCGCAAACGGATGAAATAAGGGATCTGCGATGCAGGGGGACAGTGAGGCAACGGTTACCTGAACATTTGGAATGCTGTTCTGAAAGCCGACGCCGAGCGCTTTCGCCGTCGCGCGCGTTCGTTGATTTTCAGCGTCAGCCCAGAGGTAAACGTTGTTGAATCCCTTGGACCAGGCTTGCCGATTGTAATGCTCGCCGTAGTAACGCCCCAGGCTTTCGACTAGTCGATTCCCATGGTTGGTCAGGTAGCCCCAGCCCTGGCCAGGGTCACACTCGTTTTTAGGCTCCATGACCTTCCAATCCCCGAGAGGGGGCCATTTGCTTTTCGAATGCTGGTCCGCCTGATCCTGGTCGAAATCTGGAGACGGCGAGCGCACTCCATGACGAAACAAGGCTACGACAAGTTTAAGCTCGTCCCCGGACGTCGCGGGACTTTGCGCCTTCAGAGAAGACGGCTCGCCGGGAGGAGGTGCCGGGGATTGACCAATCGCCTGCAGAGACCAGGCGAGCAGAATGAGCGGGGTAACAACGGTAGCGCGCATGGGGTGAACGCCGGATGATGCAATCGGTACTCAACGGGCCGATCCGTGTCGAGGTTCATTTCTACGAAATCGCGTGCGAATCCATTTGGAGATCGTGTTGCGAACGTCTGGGGAGTAGCTTCGATTGTGAGCAAGATCCTGAAGAATCACGTCCTCGGTGCTGCGGGTGGCCTGCTTTGCGTCTTGGGATCAATCGCGCCCGCCCAAGCGGGGGATTTGGCTGTGGAGGAAAAGGTCAAAACCATCCGGAACCGCTATGATGAAATAGAGAAGAGCCTGGACCGCTGCAAGCAGGTGAAACGCGACGTCCTTGATGAATCTACGGAAGGAGCCGCGCTCACGGGCTATTTCTCGGACAAGTCGTTACGCAAGATGGAGGCAAAGTTCTATGGTGAGACGGGGCAGGCTACAGAGGAATATTACTTCTGGGACGACCGCTTGTTTTTTGTCCTGCGGGTTGAGAAGCGCTACGACAAGCCGCTGTCCGGCGTAGTGAAAAGCAAGTGGGAGGAGCGTTTCTACTTCGCCGATGGCGTTTTGATTCGATGGATCAACCCCGCGAAGGAGGAGATTTCCGCTGGTGCCGAGCTGAAACGGCTCGAATTCAACTTCCAGACGCGGGGCAAGAAATACGCGACCTTGCTCCGGACGAATGCTCCCTGATTGCCGATCTTTCTGCTCGTGCTCGGAAGCGCGCGCAGCAAAACACGAGCAGGACCACTAGCACGAGCGCGAGTAGAACCAGGTCTTCACAAAAGTTGAGGGGTGCGAGGTTGTAGGTATCTTCCCGGGCAATGCCCAAGGAAGAACAGATTGTGACGGAAGGGACGGTAACGCAGGTGTTGCCGGGCACGATGTTTCGGGTGGAGCTGCCCGGTCAGCGGACGGTCCTGGCCCATATTTCCGGCAAGATGCGCAAGCATTTCATCCGCATTGTCCCGGGCGACAAGGTGGAAGTGGAGCTTTCGCCTTACGATTTGACCAAGGCCCGCATCATTTTTCGGGAGAAATAAGGGGCGCTGACGCGCGGAGAGATTAAAACGTTAAAAACGTAAGCGCACTTGAGAGACGAGTTTCGTTTCTGGTGAAGACGACTTATCATTATGCATGCGTTCGGTGAAAAAGACGCAGCGAAGCAAACGACCTACAAAGAACCGACAGGAAAATACCATGGCTGAAGAAAACAAAACTACGACGGAAAGCAGCGGCATCATTCCGCCGGATGCCCAGAGAAAATTCGAGAGCAGCAAAACCCACGTGCGCCAGGCAGCGGAGGATTTGAAATCCGCGGCTGGAACGATGAAGTCCGCGGCCGGAACGATGGCAGAAGACTTGAAGACTGCCGCTGGCGCGATGGCCGGGGAATATCGCGAAAAAGCCGAGCAAGTGTGGGGAGACGCGCGCGATCGCGCCCGCACCTTGCAGGAAGATGGCGAGCAGTACGTGCGAGAGAATCCGACCAAGGCGGTCTTTACCGCGCTCGGGATTGGGTTTGTTCTCGGGCTGATTTTCCGCCGCTAACGATTGGGCTGAATGGCTGGCGACACGATGCGGTTCCGCAATCCCGCGGGACACGCCGGCTTGCTCCATAATCTGCTTGCGGTCGTCAATGACCTGGCGGGTTTTTTGGAGAGCCGGATTGGCCTCTTTGCGAGAGAGTCCAAGACGGCGCTGGTGCAGATCTTGGTGCTGGTGGCCTGCATCGTCGCGGCGGCGGTCTTCGCGCTTTTTGGATACGTGTTCCTCTTGGCGAGCGCGATCGCGGGCCTCGCGCACGCGCTGCATGTCTCCTGGGTTTGGATCACGCTGGGCGCGGCCGGTTTGCATTTCATCCTGGCGCTGGTCTGCGGGCTCATTGCGCGCAGCCGCATAAAAAAATCGATGTTTGAAGCGACGGCCGCGGAATTGAAGAAGGATCGCGAATGGCTAAAGAACCTGGACAAGAAAAGTCCCTCCACCAATTAAGGCAGGAAATTGCGCATTCGCGTGACCGCATGGCGCGCGATCTGGGCGGTCTGCGTTACGAGCTCGATTTTCCGCTCAAGTTTCGCAAATCGTTCCAGCGTCAGACCGTGGTGTGGATCACCGCGGCGGTGGTGATCGGCGTCGTTTTTGCGGTCATGCCCGCGCGGACCAGGAAGATTCAGGTAAACGCGAAGCCGAAGACCAAGAGTGATCCCAAGGAAGGAATTCTCGGTGCGGGGCTGGCCCTAGGCGCCGTGAAGCTCTTGGCAACCTTATTGAAGCCGGCCCTCATGAATTTCGTTTCCAAGAAAATGAGCGGCTATGCGACCGGCGCCGCTCGGAAGCGATAAAGTTTTTTTAGGTTTACGCGGTTGGTTGGGGACGCAATGATCGTGGCGCCCCCCGATGACCGCATCCCTCCCCAGGACGCCCGGTGCGCCTGAGACGCGCACTTTCGGACACGTCGACGAAATCCTGAACGCCGGCCAGCGCGCAGGCGCGTCCGACATCCACCTCAGCGTGAACGCGCCTCCGATTTGGCGGTTGCGCGGGGCGCTCCAGCTGATTTGGCCGGATGCCCCGAAACTGACGGCGGACGACACCGCGAGGCTGGCGGACGAGGTCCTTTCCGACTTGCACCGAACGCAGCTGATCGAACGCGGGGACGCGGATTTCGCTTACGCGAATGAGCTAGGGCGTTTTCGGGCCAGCGTGGTGCGGCAGCGGTCGGGCTTCGATCTGGTTTTTCGAATCATCAACACGCAGGTCCGGACGATGGACGAGCTCGGTTTGCCTGAAAATCTGAAATTGCTCACCCGCTATCAGAACGGGCTCATCCTGGTGACCGGCTCCATGGGCAGCGGCAAGTCGACCACGCTGGCGGCCCTGGTTGAGCAGATCAATCTCGAGCGCCGTGAGCACATCATCACCCTGGAAGATCCGATCGAATACATCTTCGAGCCGAAGGGTTGCCACATCACGCAACGCGAGGTGCAGACCCACACGCGCTCCTTCAGCGCGGCGTTGCGCGGTGCGCTCCGGGAAGATCCGGACGTGATCGTGGTGGGGGAGATGCGTGATCTGGAAACGATCTCCCTCGCCATTACCGCCGCGGAGACGGGTCATCTTGTCCTGGGAACGCTGCACACCGGCAATGCCTCGCGCACGCTCGATCGGCTGCTCGACGTCTTTCCGGTCGAGCAACAGGATCAAATTCGGACCATGGTGAGCGAGTCGCTGCGGGGCATTGTCAGCCAGCAATTGGTCCCGAGCGCGGATGGAACAACGCGTCTCCTTGCGCTCGAGACGCTCACGAACACACCCGCGGTCGCCAATGTCATCCGCGAAGCAAAAACCTACATGCTGCCCGGCATCATTCAGACCGGGAAAAAACAAGGGATGCAGCTGATGGACGATGCGCTGATGGCGCTCTTCGACCGCGGTGCAATCAGCGGAGATGAGGCCTGCGCCCGCGCCGAGCAAAAGCAGACGATGAAGAAACACCTAGGCAGCAGAGAATTGGACCGCGGATTACGCGGATGACTCGGATGGGGAAGATGATTCATGAGCAACTGAGCGGAGCGATCATCGGGATTGCGATGGAGGTTCTGAACGAGCTGAACCCCGGACTCGATGAAGTCCTCTACGAACGCGCGCTGGTGATCGAGTTGCGTCGAAGTGGACATGAGGTCGCCGTGCAGGAGTCGTTTCCCGTTTTTTATAGGGGCGAATTAATCGGCAATCTCATCCCTGACTTGATTGTCGATCGCGCGGTCATTGTGGATCCGAAAGTCGTCGCTGCGTTCAACGAAACGCATGTCGCGCAAATGATCGGTTACTTGAACATTACCGGGCTGGAACTCGCCCTGCTCCTGAATTTCAAGAACGCACGCCTCGATTGGAAACGCGTAGTGCGGCGACCGAGTCCTAGCGTGCCTGATTTCCACTCCCAGTCTTCATCCGAGTCATCCGCGTAATCCGCGGTTAAAAAATGCCTTACATCGACCAACTCCTCGCCGTAATTGTCGCCGAGGGCGCGTCCGATCTGCACATTGGCGAAGGCCAGCCGCCCAAAATGCGCCGGCACGGAGACGTGATGCCGATCCGCACCGGGCTCGTTACCCGCGACGAAGCGGTCAAGATGCTGAGTGAAATCAGCGGCGCGGAGAGGTGGACGATTTTCGATGAGAGTGGCGATCTCGATTTTGCCTATCAGATGGACGAGCAATCGCGCTTTCGCTGCAACTTCTTGAAGCAGTCCAACGGCTACGGCGCGGTCTTTCGCCTCATCCCGACGAAAATCGCCAGCCTCGATCAGCTTGGGATTCCGCCGGTTGTGAAGGAGTTCGGCCATTTGCGCGGCGGGCTCGTCCTGGTCACGGGTCCGACTGGCTCGGGCAAGTCCACCACGCTGGCGGCGTTGATCGATCACATAAACGAGAGCTTTTCGCGGCACATCGTCACGATCGAGGAACCGATTGAATTCGTGCACCAGAACAAGCGCAGCATCATTACGCAACGTGAAGTGCCGGCTGATTCCGCCACGTTCCCCGCCGCGCTCAAGGCGGCGTTGCGTGAGGATGCGGACATCGTGCTGGTGGGCGAAATGCGCGATCTGGAGACGATCTCGCTCGCCCTCACGGCGGCGGAGACGGGGTTGCTGGTCTTTGGGACCCTGCACACGAACAACGCCCGCAAGACCGTAGATCGCATGGTGGACGCGTTCCCGGCCAACCGGCAGGCGCAGGTGCGCACGATGCTCGCGAATTCGCTGCGCGGTGTCCTGGCGCAGTTACTCCTGAAGAAAGCGGACGGCTCCGGCCGGCTGGCGGTCAACGAAATCCTCATCGCGAGCCCTGCGGTCTCGGCCATCATCCGCGAAGGCGCAACGCAGAAATTGCAAGACGTCATCGTGGCTGGCAAGGGGCAGGGGATGCAACTTATGGACGACGCGATCCAAACCTTGCTCCAGCGCGGCCTGGTCTTGCCTTATGAAGCGTTCATGAAGGCGATCGATAAGAATCGATTTAAGGAATTTCTCCCGGCAGAAGAGAAGGGTCTTGGGAATGCGGCGGGTTCAGCGCCCGATGACTCGAAGCGTTTGCCGGGGAATTTCACGAGGGCGAAAAATCACCTCGCCAGGTAGGGACGGCTCTAAGGGCCATCCGACTTCCCAGGAAAAAGGGCTCACTCCAGGAAAGCGGACGCCTGCGGAGAGGCGTCCCTATCGGGGACAGGCACTCGTTGACATGGAAAATGCCGGGTGATAACGTCGCGCGACTTTGGACGGAATCCGGCGTCGCCTCGGGGCGGCGGGGTAATGACAGATGCACGCGTTATTAAACAGTCAGGTCCTGGTGCTGAACCGCCTCTGGCAGGCGGTGAATATCTGCTCGGCGCGTCGTGCCTTTACGCTTCTTTACCAGGGCCACGCTCAGGTCGTCTCGTCAGATCCGGCCAATAATTTCCTGACGCATGACTTCGAGGGTTGGCGGGATTTTTCCGCGACCGCGCCGGACCACGAGGTCGTCACGACCATCTCATGGAAGATCCGGGTGCCGCGCGTGATTGTTCTCCTGCTTTTCGATCGCCTGCCGAAAAAGGAAGTGAAGTTCACCCGGCATAATGTTTTCGAGCGGGACAAGAACACCTGCCAGTATTGCGGTGATGTTTTTGACCGGACGGAGCTCAACCTCGATCACGTCTTGCCGCGTGATAAAGGCGGGCTGACCACTTGGGAAAATGTCGTCTGCTCCTGTATCCCGTGTAACACGCGGAAGGGAAATCGACTGCCGCACGAGGCCCATATGACGTTGATTCGCAGACCGAAGCGTCCGAAATGGCGGCCGTTCGTGCATGTGACGTTTACGTCGCAGCATCACGAGAGCTGGCGTCACTTTGTCGATCTCGCGTACTGGAACGTCGAGCTAAGCGATTAAATGTAGAGGCGCTTATGCCAAGCGCCTGTTTTATGGGTTTAGGCGCTTGGCACAAGCGCCTCTACATCCGCCTAACGTGTTGAGGTTAACTCAACGACCACCCGCGGCTTCAACGCATTCAAGATCGGCTGCGGATAAACGCCAAGGAAGATAATTCCGGCGATCAGCGCTGACATCGTCAAGCGCGACAATCCGCTCAACGGAACGGGCGTATCGTTCGCGGCCGGTTCCCAATACATCGCCCGCACGACCTTCAGGTAGTAATAGAATCCGCACGCCACGGTGACGACACCAACGACGATTAGCGTGGTCTGGTGGTGTCGAACGGCAGCGTCGAAGATAAAGAACTTGCCGAGGAATCCGGCGGTGAACGGCACGCCCGCCAGCGACGCCATCGCGATCAGCATGGCCAGGGCGAGAAAGGGCGAGCGTTTGGCCAGACCATTGAAATCTTCAATGTTTTCCCCGGTCTGTTGTGCCACGACGACGAGAACGGCGAAGCTCAGCAGCGTCATCATCAGGTAGGCGACGAGGTAAAAAGAAACAGCTTCTCCCGCGAGCGAAACGACGCCGATGAGCAGGTAGCCGGCGTGGGCGATGCTCGAATAAGCGAGCAGACGTTTGAGATTACTTTGCGGAAGTGCGGCCAGGTTCCCGTAGATCAGGGTCAGGAGCGCGATCGCGGTGAGGAGACGTTCCATCTGCGGCAGCATGAAGAAGGGTTGCAACACACGGAGAAGGACGACGAATCCAGCCGCCTTTGAGCCGACAGAAAGAAACGCGGTCACCGGCGTCGGAGCGCCTTGATAGACATCTGGCACCCACATTTGAAACGGCACCGCCGCGATCTTGAATCCGAGCGCGATCAACACCAGGACCATGCCGAAAAGCGCGGGGCCGGTTTCGACCGCCGGATCTGCCAGCGCGGTCGCGACCCGGGCGAGGTTTGTTTCTCCGGTCACCCCAAAAATCCAGGTGATGCCGTAGACCAGGAAGCCGGTCGAGAGCGCACTCAGGATCAAGTATTTTACTCCCGCCTCCAGCGTGGCCGGATTGCGGCGAGTGAAGCTGACCAGCACATAGAAGGACATCGTCACCAACTCGAGCGAGACGAAGATCATGACGAAGTCGACGGCGGACGCCATCCACATCAGACCGGCGCAGGCGAAAATCGGCAGCGCGAAAAATTCACCGAGCCCGGATTGATGGGTCGTGCCGTGAATGGATTCCCGCACGACCGGGGCGTAGTCGATCATCATGACGAGGACCAGAACGGTCGTCACGAGTGCGAAGCGTTTGAAAAAGATCGCGAGCGGATCGGCGGTGTAAAAACTCCACAAGCCGGTCGTGCCCACGGCCGTGGGCGCGGGTTCGAGAAAGAAACTGGCGGCGAGGACAGCGATCAACCCGAAGATGGCGGTGTAAGCAAGCGTCCGCTTATCGATTCGTTCGAAGAACGCTTCGATCATCAGCACGAACAAGCCCAGGACGAGCACCTCGATTTCAAGAGTAGGAGCGCTGATCGTCATCGCTTTGGAGTGAAATAAGTCTTGAAGGTGGGCGACACGATGCGGACAAAAGATTGCGGGAAGAACCCGAGCCAGAGCGACAGGGCGAGCAGAATTCCAATCGGGACGCGCAAGCTCCGGCGAAGATCGGTGACGCCACTCCAGGTTTCAGAGACGGCGCCCATGAAAACCCTCCGGTAGGCCCGCAGCATGTAGACCGCCGAGATCACCACGCCCCAGAGGGCGAGCACGGTGGCAATTTGGTAAATTCCGAAGCGTTCGGGATTCGCGCCGTTGCGGAACGTGCCGAAAAGAACCATCACTTCGCCGGTGAAATTGGCGAAGCCCGGCAAGCCGATGGAAGCGAACGCCGCCAGACCAAAGACGAGCGCGGCCCGCGGCATTACTTTGGCCAGACCGCCGAGATCGGTGAGCAGCAACGTGCCGGTGCGCTGCCGAATTTCCCCGGTGAGTCCGAAGAGCAAAGCGATGGAAATTCCGTGCGCGAAAATCAGGACAGCCGCGCCGGTTGTGCCGAGCAAAGTGCCGCTGGCGATGCCCAGGAAAATGTAACCCATGTGCATCACGCTCGAATAACCCAGCATCCAATCGAGACGCTTCTGCGCGATCGTAGCCAGCCCGACATAGATGATGTTGCCGAGCAACAGCACGATCAGCAGCGTGCTCCATTGCTGGGCGCCCTGGGGCAGAAGGGGAAGAGCGAGACGCAGGAGACCGTAGAGTCCAAATTTCTTGAGCACCCCCGCGTGCAGCATGGCGGCGGGTGCAGGAGCGGAGGCGTACGCCTCCGGGGCCCAGGTGTGGAAGGGGAAGAGTGAGACGAGAATGCCGAATCCGATCAGCAGCACCAGGAAGATATTGCCCTGCGCGTCCGCGGGAATCGTCGCGGCCGCTTTCTGCAAAGCCCGGAAGTCAAAGCTGCGCGCGGCCTCCGGCACGCTGCGGTAAAGCATAATCAAACCGAGCAGGAGGATGAAACTTCCGGTGGCCAGATAGATCGTGATCTTCCAGGCCGCCGCCTGCCGGTTGCCGGTCCCCCAGATTCCGATGAGCAAAAAGGTGGGAATCAAGGCGAGCTCATGAAAGGCGTAGAAGAAAAACAGATCGAGGGAGGCAAATGCTCCCATGGCGCCGGCGGCGATGAAGAGAAGGCAGGCGTAGAAGGCGTTTTGGTGTTGCGTGATTTCGCCGGTGAACCAGATGGCCGCGAACGTCACCACGGCGGTGAGGACCAGCATCATCAGGCTCAAGCCATCGACGCCGAGGGTGAAGTTGAGCCCCCAATCACTGCTGATTGGATACGACGAGACGAATTGAAAGCCGCGCTGGCCGGCTTCGAAACCGCCCAGATACGCCAGCGCAACCGCACCGAGGGTTAACCCGGCGGCCCAAAGCGCGGTGCGCCGGGCGGACGCGCCGAGCAGAATCGCGAGCGCGGCCACTATCGGGCAGAAGACGATGAAAAGTAGGATCACCGGAAAAGTGTGAAGTAGATCAAGGCGACAATTCCCAACCCGAAGAGAAAGGAATAGGCCTGGAGGTTGCCGACCTGGAGCAGGCGGAGAAGCGAACCGAAACCCCAGGTCGCTCCGCTCGCACCCCGAATGACGCCGACATCGAGAATCCAGCGATCGATGAAGGCCGAAAGGCTCGCGAGGATTCCCTGCGTGGCGCTGATCAGGAAGCGGTAAATTTCGTCGAAGTAGAGACGGTCTCGCAGCGGCGCGATATTGATCGGCTCGCTTTCCCGCCGCCGGTAAACCAGGATGGCCAGCGTGATGCCAGCGAGCGTCGCGGCGAGCGCGAGACCTGGAACGAACCAACCGGCTTCATGTTCACCGGGCACGTGAAGAAAGAATTTCGCGACGAAACCGAACCCGGAGGCGAAGGCCGGAAGAGCGAGAACGATCAGCGGCGCGATCATGACCCAGGGCGCTTCCCGTCCCTCGCGCGCCTGGTCGCTGCGCGGCTTGCCAAAGAACACCACCACCACCAGTCGCAGCATGTAGAACGCGGTCAGAAAGGCCGTGAAAAGCGCGAGCGCGAAGATGGCCGGGTTTTTTTCGTAAGCGAGCGCGAGAATCGCATCCTTGCTGAAGAATCCGCTGAAGGGCGGGAAGCCAATCAGCGCGAGGGTGCCGACCATGAAAGTGAGAAAAGTGATTCCCAAACGGCCGGCGAGTCCGCCCATTTTCCAGATGTTTTGCTCGTGATGAAGCATCACGATGATTGAGCCGGCGCCGAGGAAGAGCAGCGCCTTGAAGAAGGCGTGCGTGAACAGATGAAACATCGCCGTCTCGCCCGATGCCAGGCCGATCGCCATGACCATGTAGCCGAGTTGTGAAAGGGTCGAATAGGCAAGGATCCGCTTGATGTCGTTCTGCTGCGTGGCGATGAGACCGGCCAGCACGGCGGTGATGGTTCCGATCCAGGCGATGATCGTGAGCGCTTCCGGCGCCGCCTGGATGAGAAACCCGACGCGGACCAGCATGTAAACGCCCGCGGCCACCATGGTGGCGGCATGGATCAACGCGGAGATCGGCGTCGGCCCTTCCATCGCGTCCGGCAACCAGACATGCAGGGGAAATTGCGCCGACTTTCCGACCGCGCCGCAAAAGATCAGCAACACCGCGACCGTGAGGTAACCGGGATAACTGGTGATGCGCCCCAGTTGCTGGGCCATTTCACTAAAGACAACGGTTCCAGTCGCCGTCCACGCCATCAGAATTCCGAGCATGAATCCGAAATCGCCGAGGCGATTGGTGAGGAACGCTTTCTTGGCCGCCTCGGCCGCGGCGGGCCGCTGGAACCAATGGCCGATGAGGAGGTAGGAACTCACGCCCACCAGTTCCCAGAAAATGAACATCATCACGAAATTGTTGGAGAGAACGATCCCGAGCATCGAGAACATGAAAAAGGAGAGCGAAGCGAAATAGCGGGATTTGCCGTCGTCGTCCTTCATGTAGCCGAGCGAGTAGATATGGATGAGCGCGCCGATGCCGGTGACGAGCACGAGCATTGTCTTGCTGAGATCGTCGAGAACGAATCCCAGAGGCACGAAGAGAAGCGGCGGGAGATTGATCCACGTCAGTTCGAGTGACCGAATATCAGGCGTGGCGAAAACGACACAGCTGCACGCGAAACTTCCCAGGACCGCGCCCACCGAAATGAAACTGCTCAGGCCGCGGTGGGACTTGGTGAAGAGCACAATGGTTCCCGCGGCCAGGAACGGCAGGAGCAAAATATACCAGGGTAGGGCGCTGCTCATGGTCTCGTCAGAATTTCAGGCTGCTGACGTCTTCGACATGCGTCGTCTGCCGGGCGCGATAAAGCGCGACGATGATGGCGAGCCCGACCGCGACTTCCGCCGCCGCCACGGTGATGATGAAAAAGACAAAGACCTGCGCGTTGTAATTGGGAATTCCGTCGGCGCTGAGACGGAAGCGCGAGAAGGCAACGAGTGAGAGATTGGCGGCGTTCAGCATCAGTTCCAGCGACATGAAAATGATGATGATGTTCCGGCGGAGGAGGACACCCGCGAACCCAATCGTGAAAAGCAAACCGCTAACGATGAGGTAATGGCCCAGGGTTAACATGTTCAACGAAGCTCGCGTTTGCTGAGAACGATCACGCCAACAGTCGCGACCAGGACCAGCACGCCGATGATTTGGAACGGCAGAGTGTAATTTGAGAAAAGAAGAAGGCCGACGCTGTGGACGTCATCCATCTTCGGGGAGCTGAGAGGCGGGAATGGCTGGTGGGCGGCGCCAAGTTGTTCGATGACAAAATAAATCTGGAGAAAGAAGACCAGGGCGACGGCTGAGCCGCCCACGACCGCGACCACGTTCATCTTCCGCCGCGTTTCGGTGCGCAGATCGAGCAGCATGATGATGAAAAGAAAAAGAACCATGACCGCCCCGGCGTAGACGAGCACCTGAATGATGCCGATAAAGAAAGCGTCGAGGGACATGAAGAGCGCCGAGAGCCCCATGAAACACATGACCAGGCTGAGGGCGCTGGCGATCGGGTTGCGGTTAAGAACGACCGCCGCGCCGAAACCGAGCATGACCAGAGCGAAGATCCAGAAGAGGAAGGGAGGCATTACGGAATTGCAGATTGTAGATTGCAGATTGCAGATTGGAATCGATTGCGGCCACGCAATCTGAAATCTGAAATCCGAAATCTGAAATGGGCTCTCATTTCTTTTCGTTCCACTTCAAGACCACACCGTGCATGACGCCGCCGATTTCCAGCAGCTTCTCCTTGTTATGCACCATGTCGGCACGCGTAAAGCCGGTGATGGCGTAATCTTTTCGCAGGTAGATCGCCTGCTCGGGGCAAACTTCCTCACATAAACCGCAGTAAATGCAGCGGATCATGTCGATATCGAATTCGTGAGGGAACTTCTCGACCTTGGCGAAGCGATCGCTCGCCGGAATTTCACCGGGGATAATTTTGATCGCGCGCGGCGGGCAAATGAATTCGCAGAGCTGACAGGCGACACAACGGACCCGGCCGCTGTCGTCCCGGACCAAGGCCGGCGCACCCCGGTAATGTTCCGGCATCTGGCTGTCCCATTTTTCCTCGGGGTATTGCATGGTCACCTTGGTGCGGCCGAAGAGCATGTTCTTGAAATGCTTTATCGTGATCGCCATCCCGCTCACAATGGCCGGCAGGTAGGCTCGCTCGCGCCAGGTCAGTTTTGGTCGTGAAACGGTGATCGCCATGGCTACTCTACCTCTACCTTTTCCTCTTCCGCTGCTTCCCCGAACCCAGGCGCATCTTCCGCAATCCTGCACCCAAGGCGGTCAAGCATCGTGAATAGCATTTTCACAATCTCTTCTAGAATCAGTTTCCCTTTGGCCGTGGCGTCCTGCCCGCAGCAGCGGCGCGCCACGAAAAGATCGAGACAAGCCGCAGATTCCAGGGCCGAGCCATGCGCCATCTGAAAGAATCGGGCGCGATCTTTGAGCGAGAATTTGCCATTACCTTCCGCAATATTGAGCGCGATGCTGTCGCCGGCACGTTCCAAGTGATCGCGGGTCGAGGTCTTCTTGGTGAGAGAGTCGATTAGAATCTGCGACCAGGCCGCAAATTCGAGCGCGCGCTGACAAGCAATGAGCTTTTCGTGGTGGAAGGGCATGAGAGAAGAGGAAGAGGTAGGGGGAGAGGAAGATTAGGGCGGGAAATAAGCGAGAATGATGGCGGCGATGAAAATGTTTACGAGCGCGATCTCGAAAAAGAAGACCCAACCGAGGCGCATTAATTGGTCGTAGCGAAAGCGCGGCAAGGTCCAGCGCACCCAGATGAACACGAAGAGCAGCGCGGCGATCTTTGCGAAAAAGATGAAGATATTGACCAGTCCCCAGCCCCATCCGTGCGAGCCGTCCGGGATCCCGGGAAAATGCCAGCCACCCAGAAAAAGCGTTACGATGATGGCAGAGCCGGTGATCATCGCGACGTACTCGCCCAGGAAAAAGAGACCGAACTTCATTGAGCCATATTCGGTGTGGTAACCGCCGACCAGTTCCGTTTCTGCTTCGGGCAGATCGAACGGCAGGCGGTTCGTTTCCGCGAAGATCGCGATCGTGAAAACGACGAACGAAATGAACATCGGAATCGCCAGCAGCCATTTGTGCGGATTTGCCCAGTCGCCAACAAATGGCGCGATCATCCAGCCATGTTCGATTTGATAGCGGACGACCTCGGTTAACCTGAGCTGGCCGACCAGCAGGAAAACCGGGATGACCGCGAGGCCGAGCGACAGTTCGTACGAGATCATCTGCGAGGTGGAACGAACGCCGCCGAGGAAGGGGTATTTTGAGTTCGACGACCAGCCCGCGATGACGATCCCGTAAACGCCCAGCGACGCGATCGCGAAGACGAACAAGACCCCGACATTGATGTCGGCGATAACCATCGGCACTCCAAAGAGAGTGCTGCCGAACGGGACCACGGCGAGCGTGGTGATCGCGGGAATCATCGCGAGGCAGGGGGCAAGCCAGTAATAGAATTTGTTTACGTGTCCCGGGGTGAAGTCTTCTTTGAGGAGAAATTTGAGCGCGTCGGCGATCGGCTGAAACAAGCCGGCGGGACCGACGCGATTGGGCCCGAGCCGGTCCTGAATCAGCGCGCTGATCCGACGCTCCGCGTAGACGGTGTAGTTCATGATGCCGAGCACGACTGCGAGCAGCGCGACGATCTTCAGCAACGACGCCGTTATGAAAAAGTAATCCATCAGCGTGCCTCGCTTTTCTCGGCTTCCATCACCTGCACACCGAGATCGCTGATCTTGCTCAGGCTCAATCCCGCGAATTGCGGGATCGATTCGCTCATTTGCCGGAAGACATCTTCGATCGAATAGATGCCGTTTTGGCCGGAGCAGGCTTGAATCAAGTCACGCAAAATCTCCCAATCGTCTCGCGCCTGGCCAGGCCCCCGCACCGCGCGGTTGAGCCGCTGAAGCCGCCCTTTTCCGTTGATCATCGAGCCGCGTTTCTCGGCAAACCCGAAGGAGGGCAGCAGGGCGGTCGCGGCTGGGGTAGCCTCGTTCGCTAAAATGTTCATGACGACGAAAGCGGGCAAGGCCTTGAGTTGGGCGAGGGTAAGTCCGAGATCGATCGGGTTCTCACCCAGAGCGATCAGCCCCTTGATCTGGCCGGAAGCGACGCCGCTCGCGATCTCTTGCAGTCTCGCTCCGGGAAGAGAGGTCACGCCCAGGACCCGCACGCCGTTGGTATTCGGATTGCGATCAACGCTTAACAAAATGTCGTCGCCCGGGCCTGTGCGCGGAACGATATCGATCAGATTGACGCCAAGAATTCTTCCGAGCTGTGCCGTCAGCCAAAGCTCTTCATTCGTCATCCGGCCCGAGGCAAGGATGGCGATCTCCCAGCCGGAGAAATGCTTCAACTGCACCGCGGCGTGATTGATGGCGACGCCCCACTCGGCCGCGATGAGTTTATCGTCCGCGAGAATTTCCGGCTGCAATAAGCGTTTGTCTGACTGGAGGTAGCCAAAATTGAGGCGCCCATAGTCGCACATCCAGCTGGAGTTAACCTCATTGTTTTCGCGCGGGGTCTGGCGATGAATCACATCCTCGCGTGTGCCGATAATGGTGTTGCAGCCAGTCGCGCAACTCGTGCAGAAGCTTTTCGTTTCCTTCAGAAACCAAACCCGCATTTGGAACCGGAAATCTGAGGAGGTCAACGCGCCGACCGGGCAGATATCGACCGTGTTGAGCGAATAATTATTCTCGAGCCGCTTTCCCGGATGAGCGGTCAGGACGCTGTGACTGCCGCGGTCGACGAAGCCCAGGACATCGTCATGCACGATCTCCTGGCAAAACCGGATGCAGCGCGAGCAGAGAATGCAACGTTCGTCGTCGAGGGTGACGCGCGGGCCGAGCTCGATGTTCTTTGGCTTCTTTACCTTGTTTTCGAGGAAGCGCGATTCGGCGTGGCCGTACTCGACGCTGAATTCCTGGAGGCGGCATTCGCCGGCCTGATCGCAAATCGGGCAGTCGAGCGGGTGATTGATGAGCAGGAATTCCATCACGCCCTTGCGGCATTCCTGGGCCAGGGGTGAATCAGTGCGGACTCCCATGCCTTCGCTCACGTCTTGCGCGCAGGAGATTTGCGGCCGTGGCATCCAATTGATGATCGGCATGCCGTCGGCACCGAGTTCCGGTTTGCGGTCCGGGCCCATTTTTGGCAGGCCCATTTCGATCAGGCACATCCGGCAATTGCCGGGCGAGCTGAGCTTCTTGTGATAGCAATAGCGCGGGACGTAGCTGCCGGCCTGTTCGCACGCCTCAATCAGGCGCGTCCCCTTGGGAAACTGATGCCAGACGCCGTTGACCTGGACGTTCACTAACTGCGCTGATGTAGCTGTGTCCGCCATTAGAGTTTCGTAATCGTGCTCGTGCTCGTGATCGCAATCGAATAGGACCGAGCACGAGCACGAGTAGGATGATCAATAAGAAGTTTCATTTTCAGATCGTTCCCGCCTTGGCTGTCTCTTCCCAACCAGGATTGCGGGGCAGCGGCGTTGTCTCGATTTCTGCGTGATCGATCAGTTCGCCCGGGGTGTATTCCGGCGGCATGGCCGGCGGAACTGGTTTCTGACTCCGCTGGTTGAATTCATCCCTGAATTTTTCGACGAAGCTCTGGGTCGGCCAGGCGCAGGCCTCGCCGAAGGCACAGATGGTGCGACCCGCGATGTTGTCGGCCACAGTCTTCAACGTGTCGGGGTCCTGCACGACGCCTCCGCCCAGCAACATCCGGTCGGTGATTTTTTTCATCCAGAGCGAGCCTTCCCGACAGGGCGTGCACTGGCCGCAGCTCTCGTGCGCGTAAAATTCGTTGATGTTGTTCAGGGTCCAGACCATGTCGCGGGAGTCGTCGAGAACGATGACGCCGCCCGAGCCGGCCATCGAGCCGGCCGCGGCCAGCGAATCAAAATCCATCGGTATCTCAAAGAGCGAGACGTCCTGATCCGCCATCGAGCCATCGGGCTGCTTCAGTTTCAGCTTAAATCTATCGTCGGCCCGCAGGACTTTCGCCGAGCTGCCGCCCGGGATGACCGCTTTCACGTTCCGGCCGTAGCGTGGACCGCCCGCCATGTCGTAAATAAGCTGCCCCATCGTGACCGCGCCCACTTCGATCTCGAAATATCCGGGTCGCTGGACATCGCCGCTCACGCAAACGATGCGCGTGCCGGTGTTATTCGGGCGACCGAGCCGGGCGTAATTGGCGCCGCCCATCTCGATGATGTGTTTCACATGACAAAGTGTTTCGACGTTGTTCACGATGGTCGGACACATGTAGAGACCGAGGACCGCGGGAAAATAGGGCGGCTTGATTCGTGGATAGGCGCGCTTCCCTTCCAGCGATTCGATCAAGCCGGTTTCTTCGCCGCAGATGTAAGCGCCGGCGCCGCGATGGACGTAAATCTCGACGTCGAAGCCGGTGCCCAGCATATTCTGCCCGAGAAAATTATTTGCCCGCGCCTCTTCGATCGCGCGCTCCAGGATCTGCGCGCCCTCGGGAAATTCGCCGCGGATGTAGATGTAGGCCGTCTTCGCGTTCAGGGCGAAACAGGAGATGAGCATGCCTTCGAGGAGCTGATGCGGGTCTTCGTGAATGATGTAGCGGTCCTTGAACGTGCCGGGCTCGGATTCGTCCGCGTTGCAGATGAGGTAGACGGGTTTCTTTTCGTCGGCCTTGATGAAGCTCCACTTCACGCCGCAGGGGAATCCGGCGCCACCGCGACCGCGCAAGCCGGAGGTTTTCACTTCATTCACGATCTCGGCGCGCGACATCTTGACGGCGTTTCGCAATTGGTCGTAACCGCCGTTGCGCAGGTAGCAATCGATGCCAGGCGTCCAGTCCGCCCGCCCGATGTTTTTGAAAATGAGGCGGCGCTCGAGCGGGTGGGGAGGGGGAGAGTGATCGGTGATCAGTGATCGGTGATCGGTTAGAAGACTCGCCGCCAAATCAGGTCTTACGTTCTCGATTAATTCGTCCTGCACCATGCAGACGGGTGCCGTGCCGCAACTCGCGAGACATTCGACAAACTCGATGCTGTAATCTCCATCCGTGCTCACCGAGACGGGATTGTGCATTCCGTTTCCGTCATGATGCCGGACGATCCCGGCGGCGGCACAAACTTTTTCCATGACCCCGTAGCTGCCGGCCATCGCGCAACTCAAGGTCCGGCACACGCGAATGTGTTTCCGGCCGGCTGGCGCCTGGCGAAACATTGGATAGAACGTGACCAGCTCGAGGATGTTGATCGGTTGGAGTTCGAGTTTGGCCGCGATCCAGCACACGCCTTCATCGCTGATGAAGCCGAATTCTTCCTGCCACAAATGGAGGAGCGGCATCGCGGCGCTGCGCTTCCGATCAGGCGGATAGCGCCGGATAGCTTCCTCCATTTTCCCCTCCAGCCCGGCGGTGATACGCGAATTCGTCGGGTCCACAATGACGACGCGCTATTCGGACAGCGTGCTGACTTTCGACTGCACCTTGTCGTCTTTGAAGACGATCGTGACCGATTCTTTCCCCTGATCGTAAACGTAGGTCGTTTTCTTCAGGACGACGAAATCCGAGCTGTTAATCGTGGTGGGGGGGCCAAGAATTGATTCCACCTGTTTCTTCGCCATTCCGTCCACCACTTCAGCGACGTTCGCCTTGGTCAGCCGTTTCGAATTACAGGCGGTGAGGGCGAAAGCGAGAAGCGTCACGCAGGAGACGAGCCGCAAAGTGCGGGCGATGGTTTTCGACAGCTGGTGCATCGTGAACTATGGCTCCCGGCCGAGATTCGAATCTTTGCTGTCGACTTCATCATTCTTGAAAGTCACCAGGGCGAACTTCTTGCCGTCCTCGTAGCGATAGGTCGTCTTCTTAAAAATGAGCATGTCCTTCGTTTCCATCATGGTGGGCGGGCCCAGGATGGTTTCCACCTGCGCCTTGCTCATGCCCAGCCTGACCTGATCGTAGTTCGCCGGCGTGAGACGGGAGCCGGAAAGGACACTGCGATCGCAACTCGCGCAGAAAATGAGGACGAGCGCGGCAAGCAAGAGCCCGAACGATGGCGAAGCGGCTGGTTTCATGTGGCGTTTCTCATCTGTCGCATTCGCCCATAACGAAGTCCAGACTGCCGAGCACGGCAACCACGTCACTGAGTGAGCGGCCCGGGAGGAGCTCGGGCAAAATGCTCAAATTCACAAATGACGGGGAACGAATTTTCAAGCGGTGCGGCACCCCGCCGCCCTTGCTGTGAATGTAAAAGCCCAACTCGCCTTTGGGATTCTCGGCTGCGAAATAAATTTCTCCCGGCGGTGCATCGAGACCTTCCGTTACCACGATGAAATGATGGATCAGCTCCTCCATCTTGGTCATGACGCGCGACTTGGGCGGCGGCATGTTTTTCCAATCAACCACGTTAATCGGGCCACTTGGGAGCGTCTCGATCACCTGCCGCAGTATCCGGACGCTTTGCCGCATTTCTTCTATGCGAACGAGATACCGATCGTAGCAATCGCCCGCGACGCCCACCACAACCTCGAAATCATATTTGTCGTAATCGAGATAAGGATGCTTGCGGCGAAGATCGTGCTCGATGCCGCTGGCCCGCAGGTTTGGTCCGGAAAGCGCGTAGGCCACGGCGCGATCGCGGGGGATGACGCCAATGTCCCGCGTTCTATCGACGAAAATTCGATTTCGGGTGAGGAGTTTGTCGACCTCATCGAGTTGCGGGACGAAACCGTCGAGAAACGTTTCGAGCTGCGGGATAAAGCGTTCCGGCAGATCGCGGATCTGGCCGCCGGCGCGAGTATAGGAAGTCGTGAAGCGCGCTCCGGTCAGGAGTTCGAAAAGGTCATAAAGTTTTTCGCGTTCGGTGAAGGTGTAAAGGAACACCGACATGGCGCCGAGATCGAGGGCCATCGCCCCCAGCCCGAGAAGATGCGCCGAGATGCGCGCGGTTTCGCAGCAGATGACCCGAATAGCTTTTCCGCGCGGAGGCAATTCCCAGCCCATCAACTTCTCAACGGCCAGCGCGTAGGCGACGTTATTGGCGAGCGGCGCCAGGTAGTCGAGCCGGTCGGTATACGGCACGAACTGGTTGTATTGCATGTTCTCGGCGATTTTTTCATCGCCCCGGTGCAGGTAACCGACGTCTGGCGTCGCCTTGACGATCATTTCGCCATCGAGTTCCAGGACGAGGCGCAAGACACCGTGGGTGGCCGGATGAGATGGCCCCATGTTGAGGACCATTTTTTCGCCAATATCGCCCAGGTCGTTCCGGAGCTGGGCCTCGGCTTCGGCCACGCGCCCAATGGGATCAGGAGATTCGATTTCGCGCGTCGTAAAAGCCATGGGCAAACCTTGCGTTTATGCTGGCAAGTGGGGCGGGCGGCGCAAGTGCAAAGTCGCGTGTGCGCCTGCGAAATGACTTTGATCCAAAGAAGATTGGAGCAATTGCGCCCGGGGCCGGCGCGAAAAAAACAACCCCAACCGGCGGAACTTGGGTTCCGCCGGGCGAACCTAACTCAAATAAACCAACTTACCCTTTGAGCTGTGCCCAGTAAGGCTGGGAGCCGGGGAGGATGGCCTTCGGAGGATTTGCATTCCGGAAGTTGACCAACTCGACTCGCCCCTGGGTGAGATCAGAAGACAACACCGAGTTCGGGCTGAGGCGCCAATTAGCCGCCGCATCACGAGCCAGCTCATCGAGAGCGGGGTGTCCGCTGCTTCTGAGCACTCGTGTATCTGTGACCCGGCCACTCTTATCCAGAATCAGGGAGAGGACTACCGAGCCCTGCATGCCCTGAAAATAGACACCGACTGGCAACTTTGGGTTGTTCTTCTCCAACCACTTCGCACTCGCCGTGGAAAACGGCGACGCAACTAACAGTGCAACTACAGTTCCGCAGATAGCGGAACGGATGTTTGTATGCATAAGCAAATTATCTGGATTTCCCCAATGAAATGCAAGTTTATTCCCGCGTTCCCGCTCGCGTCTGGAGCGTGATGGAGTTAGTTAGATCCCGATGGGAAAAAAAATCGCACTCTTATTTGCCGGCCAGGGCGCGCAAAGCGTTGGAATGGGACGCGACCTGGCGGCGCATCACCCGGCGGCGGGAGAATTGTTCCTGCAAGCTGACGGAATCCTTGGACGCTCCTTGAGCGAGATTGCCTGGAACGGGCCTCTCGAAGAACTGACCAAGACATCGAATTGCCAGCCCGCGCTGTATGTTCACGGGCTCGCTTGCCTGGCGGCCCTCCGCGCGGTGGCGGGTGAATTTCCCGTCGAAGCGGCCGCGGGTTTATCGTTAGGCGAATGGACTGCGCACGCGGCGGGTGGCACGTTCGATTTTGCCACGGGATTGAAACTGGTGGAGACACGCGGCCGCCTCATGGACGCGGCTTGTGCTGCGACGGCTGGCGCCATGGCGGCGATGATCGGCGCCGATGAAAGCGCGGTGCGGACTTTGGCGGCGGACACGGATGTCGATGTGGCGAACATCAATGCTCCCGGGCAAATCGTCATCTCCGGCGAGACCGCCAAGGTTGAGCTCGCCGTGGGTCTGGCCAGAGAACACGGTATTCGGCGGGCGACGCTGCTTAATGTGGCGGGCGCATACCATTCCCGCCTGATGAACAGCGCCTATGAGGAGCTGGGGACGCCCTTGATGGAAGCGGAGCTGCGGTTGCCGCGCTTCCCCGTGATGAGCAACGTGACCGGAGGAGTGGTCGAGAGTTTGCCGGAGATTCGCGGCGCTTTGCAGGACCAGGTCACCAGCACCGTGCGCTGGGTCGATTGCATGGAGAGCCTGCTGGCGCAGGGCTGCGACTTGTTCATTGAACTTGGACCGGGCGAAGTCCTGGCCGGCTTGCTGCGCCGAACGCGCAAGGACGCGGAAGTGATCAGTGTGAGCGATCCCGCGTCGGTGCTCGCGTGTGCGGAAAGACTCCGTCAGGTGTGAGCGGAGGATGCAAGACAAGGAGCGGCGGTTTGAAACCGCCGTTTTTTTGGGTCGGCGGTTGCAAACCGCCGCTCCTTGATGGGCGTGAACGTTCTACAATTGCTTGCCGTGACTGGGCGTTGCTTTAGTTTCGGCACATGACCTTACAAGAGCGCGTCGATTCCGATCTCAAAGATGCGATGCGGGCGCGAGACGCGGCTAAACTCGGTGTTCTGCGCATGCTCAAATCCGCGCTCAAATATTCGGCAATCGAAAAAGGCGGCGCGGAAGCACAGCTCGATGACGCCGAAGCTGCGCAGGTGATCCGGAAACAGGTGAAGCAACGTCAGGATTCGATTGAGCAATTCGAAAAGGGTGGCCGCCCGGAACTTGCCGCGAAAGAGAAAGAGGAGCTGGCAATCTTGAATACTTATTTGCCCCAAGGGCTCAACGCCGACGAGCTGGCGAATATGGTTCGAGAGACGATCGCCGAGGTTGGTGCGACTTCGAAAGCACAGATGGGCGCAGTCATGAAGGCGCTCCAGGGGAAGTTGGCGGGCCGCGCCGATGGCAAGACGCTGAGTCAGGAAGTGCAACGGCAGTTGGGCGGCTAACAGGGTTACCAAGGCTACAATTAGCCATGCTCACAGCGATCATCGTCGCCGCCGGGAGCAGTCAACGCATGGGCTTTGACAAGCTCTTTGCGCTGCTGGGAGATCAGCCGGTCGTCGCTCGCACTGTTCAAGCCTTCGAACGCGCGGAATGCGTCGATGAAATCATTCTGGTTGGCCGGGAGGATCGTCTGGCGGAGTTTCGGGAACTCAGCGCGCGAGCCCAGTTTAAGAAAGTTCGCCACATTATTCCCGGTGGCGTCCGTCGACAGGATTCCGTCCAGGCCGGATTGGATTTGCTCGGGCCGGCCACCCGCTACGTGGCGGTCCATGATGCCGCGCGTCCGCTCGTCACGGGCGAACAAATCGCGCGCGTCCTGGCGGGCTGTCGAATTCACGGGGCCGCGGCGTTGGCCGAACCAATCACGGACACGCTGAAGCGCGCGGATGAAGAATGTTTTGTCTGCGGTGGCGTGGATCGCGCCGGGCTTTATGCCATGCAGACGCCCCAAATATTTTCCCGGGATCTCCTGCTCGACGCCTACAAAATCGTGGAAGTAAAAAGACTCGCGATCACGGACGAGGTTTCAGCGGTCGAGCAATTGGGTGCGAAGGTGCTTCTCGTTCCGAACGGCGAGTTCAACCTCAAGATCACGTACCCGCGCGATCTGGCGCTGGCCCAATCTTTTCTTAGCTGCCGGCCTTCGTAATTGCCGGCTCCTCCCACGCTCCGCGAACCAGTTCGACCACCGCCGCGACATCGCCCACGGCGAAGGCGCGGCCTTTTTTCAGCGGGCCGGCGTTGGGCAGATCTTCCACCCGAAACCGTTGGCCGTTTTTCCAAATCCAGGCCGCGGAATTGTAAGGCCCGACTCGGCGCGGATCCGACCAGGTGTGAATGGAAAGCAGTTGTGAGGTCACCGCGGCGGCGATGTGCATCGGGCCGCTGTCCACGCTGATGGTGAAGCGCGCTGTCCGAATCAGCCAAATGAGTTGCAGAAGAGTGGTTTGATTCGCCAGATTTACGCAGTTGTCCGGAACGGTGATCTTACGTGCCGTCTTGCCGACGATGACCACCCGGATCGGATCGAACGCGCGGCAAAACTCTTCGATCACCGAATTGCTCAAGGATTTCCGGGCGCCGCGAGCGAAGGGATGCAGGAGAACAAAGGGCGGATACGGGTCGAAGCGCGGCAGGGCGTCGCCCGTCGGCAACGGAAAACGGAGTTGCTCGGGAAGCGTGACGCCAAACGCTTCCGGCAGCTTCAGGTATCGATCGACGGCGTGGGCGCGGCGATCGACTTTGGCCACGCGATGATAAAACAGGCGAGAACCTTCGCGGCCATCGCTCATTCCCCAAAATTCTCGCGGTCGGCTGACGCGGCCGATCAAGGCGCTCCGGAGCAAGCCCTGGAAATCGAAAGCGACGTCCGGGCGCAGGGTCTTGGTTTTCTTCAACCAGGGCAACAGGCTGCGCGGCGCGCTCAGGCCCCGAAATTCGCCGCGCGGAAAAATGTGAACATGGTCGACATCAGGATTTCCGCGCAACAGCGTCGTCCACTCCGGATTAACCACCCAGGTGATCTCTGCCTGGGGGTTGGCGTCCCGAAGCGCAGCCACCGCCGGCAACGTATGCACCACGTCCCCGAGCGAGCTCGGCTTGATGATTAGAATGGAACGGATTTCAGATTTCAGATTTCAGATCTCAGATTGGAAGAGGCGCTCACTAATCTGCAATCTGAAATCTACAATCCGGAACTTTTTCTACCGTCCCAACTCGAGGCGGTCGGCGAGCAGGCGGGGCAATCCCGCCTCGATGATCTTTTTCTGCGCGGTGGCGAGGTCGTACTTCACGCGCCGCTGTTCGACGACATTGTTTTCGACGTGGTAAATGCAATAGGCGGCGCGCCAATCGCCGTCGCGCGGCTGGCCGACGCTGCCGGCATTGATAAAATATTTTTTTGATTCTTCGATGGGGAGCTGGTCGATCTTCACTTTCTTGACGCCGTCATCGCGCACGAACGCTCCGGCCACGTGCGTATGCCCGAAGAAACAGACCGTGGTCTGCTGATACGCGAAACTGGCCACGGCATCGAGACTGTTAAAGACGTAGCCCCATTGCTCCGGCCCGTCGAGGGTCGCATGGACGAGGGTGAAATCGTGCACCTGCTGCGTCATGCGCAACTCGCGGAGCCACTCCTTGTCTTCGTTTGTGAGGTGCGCGCGTGTCCAATTGATCGCGGCTTCCGCCAGGGCATTGAAGCCGCGGGATGACTCCGTCAACGCGGCTTGTTCGTCGTGATTTCCCTTCACCACCGGACACCCCAACTTTTGCACAATCGCGACGCATTCATGCGGGTTGGCATTATAACCAACCACGTCGCCGAGGCAGACAAAGTCCGTGCAATCGTGCGTGCGCGCGTCGGCCAGGACGGCTTCGGTGGCCTCGAGATTCGCGTGAAGGTCGCTAAGAATGGCGAAACGCATCGGGTGATAGATTAGCGCGGCAGTTCCGGGATTCGCTGGTCGAGTGGGATATCCAATTTGATTTCCAAATGCCTGAGCCGGCTAATCAGTGTGGGAAGCCGTTCGTTTTCGCTGCTGGTGTAGAGGACATGCAACCGGTCGTATGCCTCCCTTTCGCGGCCCTCGCAACGCGAAAGTTCGTAGGCCGCGAATCGTTTCGCATAGGCGGGCGCGCCCGCCAGGCTGGCGGCTTTTCCAAAAAACTCCGCCGCCCGCTCGTGGTCGTTGTATTTATCGCGATAAAGGCGGGCCAGCGCTTCGTAGAGTTGCGGGTGCTCCGGGTTGTTCCGGATCCCACGCTCGAGGAAGTCTTTTCCGAGGCGGAAATATTCGCGTTGCGCCTTGATGCGGAGCGCCAGGCGCGGCTGGGTGGAATCGTTCAGCGCGGCGGTGCTGGCATTCCAGCCCATGTGCCAGGCGGCGACGTCCCAGAATAAGATTCCGCGTGGTTGCAGGGTGGTGATCTGCCGGAAAAGAAGCAGGAGCCGGCCCCATTCCGTTCGCTCCCAGGCCACGTGAGTTCGGATGAAAAGAGCGTCCGCAATCAAAGAGCGGAAGCCGCTCAGTGCCGCCACAAACCCAAGCTGGCCGATCTGTTCGCGCAGTCCCAGATCGAAATCGAGCGCGCGAAAATGCTGGCTGCGATGAACCGCCGCGATGGAATGCTCCGCCGGCAATTTCGCGGCGCCGAACAACGCCAGGCTGAGAAGGACGACAAGAAGCCGCATCACAATTCTTTACGATAAAATACGGTCCAGGCCAGCAGCAGATAAAAGCCGGTATAGAAAAGACCGAGCACGGCCGTTTTCGCGAAAAGTGCCAGCGGAACGGCGGCTCCAACAACGATGTCATCCACGAGATTAAAAAGTTGGAGGTCCGGGAACAGGAGCGTCACCAACGCGAGAAATACTTGGGTGGGCCAGCCGGCGCTGTTGGATTGCAGCCAATATTCTCGCGCGATCGCCTGCAGGTGGCCGATGAAATACGCGAAGACCATCACGACGGTCGTGAAGATGCTGGTTGTCGCGAACGTCGAAACAAAAAGGGTAAGCGACGCGAGCAGGCACGCTTTCGCGTAAATGATCGCAATGCCCGGCAACAGATTCACATTGAAGGCCGAGGCGCGGACCGCGCGCAACGCCTCTGCCATCTGGTCCGGTGGCCCCGCGCTCATTTGCCGCATCGTTTCGTGCAGGACGATCTGTTCGCGCAGGTTGAGAGCGACAAGAAAAAGCGCGCTCATGATGATCAGGCTGAGCGCGAGAAGCAGGAGCACGCCCGCCAGTTTCCCGAGGAGGTATTCGAAGCGTGGAACGGGCTTGGCCAGAATCGTGTAGATCGTGCGGTCGTCGAGATCCTGCGGGATCAGGCGCGCGGTGGCCACGACGGCCAGGAGCGATGTGAACAGGCTCATCGAACCAAGAGCGATATCCTTCAGGACCTGAAATTCCTGCTGAAAGCTGAACTGGCCCATGAAGATCGAACTGCCGATCAAAAGCAGGGCAAACAGGAGCACGACATGGAAAATTCTCAGGCGGGCCAGCTCAGTCAACGTATTCGCGGTGATGGCCGCGATTCGTCCAACAGAAAAAGCGCGATGGCCCGACCTACTCATCGAGATTTCTGCCGCCGGCCTCAATCGGCGGCCGGGTCGCATCGAGAAAGAGACGCTCGAGCGAGGTTCGCGACCGGCTTTGTTCAATCAGGCGAGCGCCCGACTTGGCGGCCAACCTTTCGATTTCATGAAGGAGCTGCGGCGAAGCATTTTCGAGTACGACGTCGGTCTGATTTCGAATCGTGAGCAGATCGGGCAACGCGCCTTCGCGGACGAGGACTCCGTTGGCAAGAATGCCGACACGATCGCAAATTTCCTGGACCTGCCCGAGGAGGTGGGATGAAAGCAGAATGGTAATGCCGCGCCGTTTGAGATCGAGAATGAGGTCCCGGATCTCCCGGGCGCCCGCTGGGTCAACTCCGGCGGTGGGTTCGTCCAAAACAACAAGTTTTGGTTCCTGGACGAGTGCTTGCGCGAGGCCAATGCGCTGCAGCATGCCTTTCGAGTAAGTGCCCAGGCGACGATCGCGCGCGCTGGTCAGGCCGACGAGCGCCAGCAATTCATCGACGCGGCGCTGCAAGCTCGCGCCGCCCAGCCCGCAAAGTTTTCCATAGAAGCGTATCGTCTCCGCGCCGGTCAGATATTTATAGAAATAGGGGCTCTCCGGCAAAAAGCCCACCGACGCGCGACTTGCGACCAGATTGCTGTCCCGTCCAAAGATTTCTGTCGTGCCCCGCGTGGGTGAGACCAGACCGAGAATGATTTTCAAGGTCGTGCTCTTGCCGGAGCCATTGGGGCCGAGCAGGCCGTAGATTTGGCCGGGCGCGACCTCGAGACTCAGGTCCCGCACCGCTACGACGGTACGCCTCTTGAATGGAACCGGAAAAACTTTTGTGAGGCCACGGACAGCGACGGCTGGTTCAGTCATGCCGGATTTCGAAACCGCGAAAGTCGGGGGGATTGGGAAGCGGTGCTTCGGAATGCTTCCGGACATGGGCGCGCAACTCGCTTTGCAAGATGGCTTCCAGAAAAGCGCGCACTTCGGCTTCGTCGCCGGTGGTCAGGAGCTCGACGCGGCCATCGCGCAGGTTCCGCACGGAACCGGTGACATCGAAACCCTTCGCTATTTGCCGGACGGTATAGCGAAAGCCAACGCCCTGGACGTTTCCTTCATAGAAAACCTGGATCGAGGCGATCACGCCCGAAGATTGATCCGGCACTCGCCGGCGGCAACCCTGGAGGCGGGATTTTCTCTTACGGCTCGAGGGCCGGGGGCGGCAGATCGGGATCTGGCAATTGTTCGGGGGGAGGGACAAGGCGGGGGTCGGTTGAGTTGAGATTAAATTGATCGAGGGCGGGGGTGCTGGTTTGCGGGGTCGCGGCGGCCGCGAGCAGGGTGGGAGATGCCGGTCTGATTTCTTCGCTGGCGACGTAACCCTGCTGCCCGGAGGCGACCACCTGGATCTTGCTGTAACCAAACGAGGGGCGGATGAGTTTGACGACCGTGTCCTTCGGCAGCTTCAGGTCGGGCTCCCGGCCTGCCTGGGGGCCGTGACGGAAAAAGGCCGCGGAGTCTACCGTAATGGCGAAAAGCCGGGTGGCTTTGGTGGTGCTCTGCGCGGGCTTATCGGCGCTTCGGCACCCTGCGAGCGCCGGGAGGAAGGCTAACGCCAGGGCGATTCGGAGATAGGACGGCATACTCTGCTACCAAGCACGCTCCACGCCATTTCACTTGTACGAATAGACAAGACAGAACGTCGTCGCCTCGCCTTCGACCAATCCGACGGCGACGAAGTATTGTCCGCTGTTCGTGGGGGAGAACCCGGCGGAAGCTTTGTCGCCCGAATTGTAGGCTTCGGTCGTCATCGGCTTCCCGCTTTCATCGTAAACTTCCACGGAGATTTTCTTGGCCTTGGTATTCGCGGCCGCCGAGAACCAATACTGGTTTCCGGAATAAAGGTTTACCGCCACGAGGGCGCGGTCCCCGGGCTTGATCGTGCCAGTCCAATGACCGTCGCGCAGTTTAAAGCCATCGTTGGAGAAGGCCCCCGTGAGATCGAGCACCAGCTTGTGAGCCTCGACTTCTTCGTCGGTCTCCGCGCGGAGAAACGCTCCCAGGGCGAAGGTCGCCAGGCCAAACAAAATTGCGATCCGTCGCTTCATTTTGCCTCCGTCTTGTTTTGAATCTCGCCCATCAGTTTGCTCACGGCCTGATTGACCTTGCGCACTTCCTCGAGGGTGGGGGCTTTGCCCGGCTGAAACGCCACCAGCTTTTCCAGCGCGCTCAATTGTTCGCTGACGGTCTTGACCAGAGCCTCATTGCGCAAATCAGCCCCGATCTCGCCCATCTTGGTGTGGATGAAATTAACGACCGCGGGTTGGCGCAAGACCTTCGCGCTTCGTTCATCGTAATTCTTGATGATGGATGCGCTCACGACCTGCGTGCCGCGAATCCAGCCGCCCATGCTGACCAGGATGACAAGGTCCTGGTCGCTGTGCGATTGCATTGAGGTCTTCACTTCGTTTTGCGTCGCTTCGAGCTCCTCCTGGAGCGCATCCCATTCGCTGTTCTCGGCGAATTCGTTAATGCTGTTGCCGCGGCTGAGGACGTTCTCACTTACCCCGAGCGCCTTCGCCAGCTTGATGATGTCCGTGCCGATATTCTTGACCTGCTGACTGTCTTGCGCCTCGACGGCGATAAAACCGTCTGCGATCAAACCGCCCAGGTTGAGCGCGATTTGCGCGCGATTCCGATAAGTCATGGGAATCGGCGTGCGATATTGGCCGGCCCAGTCAGGTTTTCCCGGCTTTTCGAACGCCGCAAAAAGTTCGCCCGGAGTTGGGATCGTGAGCGAATCGGTCTTGGTCGCCTTCGCGATTTGGTCGGCCGTGAGGGGGGCGGGTTCCGCGGCAAAAGCGGCCGTTGTGCCCAGCAAAAAAGCGATCATGCCGAATCGCGCCCGAAAAATCATGAGCCAGAGTATCTCTGCCTGCGGAGATTGCCAATGGGAATGTGGCGAGTGATTTTGCGGCAGTGGTAGATGGAACGTCGACAGCGGAATGAACCGCGGATTACGCGGATTTCCCGGATGAGGGAGAATCCTTACGGCACGTTATAAATTTCGACGAGACCGAGGCCGACGCCGCTGTTCTTTCCGGCCAGGGTGGCGGTGAACGTTCCTGGCGGCAACGGAGCGAAGATTCCAGATTCGAGAGGATCCTGCGGCGCGAGTCCGTGCGCGGTTAGTTGCGCGGCGGAGACCTGGTCGTCCTGCCAGTTGTCGTTCGCAATCAGGAGAGCTCCATTGCTGTCGCGCAATTCCAGAGTTGGATCAGCCAGCACGTTGCTCAAGCCAGATTGAGTGAGTGACGGGCCCACGCCGCGCACGGCGATGGCCGTGCTGGCGGCGCCCCCTCCGAGGATGAATCCACCGATCATGACGTTGTCGCCCGTTTGGACAAACCCGCGCGTGCTGATGTTGGCCAGTTGGGAGTTGGCCGCTTGATTCGTGTCGTAAATTTCCACCAGTCCGACGCCGGTCCCGCCATTCTTTCCGGCCAGAACGGCAGTGTAGGCGCCGGGTTGCAGCGTGACGGCGAGCCCCGACTCGTTCGGATTCTGCGGCGCGAGACCCAGCGAAGTCAGTTGTGCCGCTTGCGCCGGATCGTCCTGCCAATTGTCGTTTTGGAAGAGCAACGTGCCGTTGGCCGCGCGCAGTTCGAAGGTGGGATCGGCCAGGGTGTCACTGATGCCCAATCCGCCAAGCGATGGCCCAAGGCCGCGCAGCGTCACGTTTTTGGGCGCGCTTCCGGTGACGATGAATCCGCCAATCATCACATTGTCTCCGGTTTCAACCCGCAACCGCGTCGAAATATTCAGGGCCTGGGCTGGCGCAGGAATCGGTGTGGGCGTTGCCGAAGGTGTGGGAGCAGGCGTCGGGGTGGGCGCAGGCTGCACTTCCAATGAGCCGATGTCGATCCGCCCGCCAAAGACGCGGGCATAACCGCGTTGGTCGAATAAAGGCGGCGGCGTGAAGTTCGGGTCGCCTGCATTGATGGCCAGGCTGCCCGCCAGCGGGGCATGGGTAAAGGTCGGACCGCCGTTATCCTGGAGCGGGCCGAGCAGGGGATCGGTGCTGATCTGATCGCCGCTGTTGTTCAAGAAGCCACCGCCGTCGTCGCTGCTCAGATTGTAGCCGCGCGAAGTGATCGTTCCGCCATTAGCAAGGAGGTTAGCCCCGGACGCGCCCGCCTTCAGGATCGTGTTCCCGATTTCGAGCATGCCATTGGCTCCGCCACTGTAGATTCCGCCGCCGATGGGGGCCGCATTTCCCGAGACAGTGCTGTTGGTGATCGTCAGCGTCTCGCCGTTGCAGATGCCGCCGCCCTCTTTCAGAGCGGAGTTGCCGCTGATTGTGCTGTCGGTGATCGCCGCCACTCCGCTGCTGGAGTAGATTCCGGCGCAAACGCCGGAGTCATTGCCCCGTGCCGTGTTCTCACTGATCGTGCTACCGCGGATATCCAGCATGCCGCCGCTTTGGATGCCGCCGCCGTTGCCCGACCCACTGAGGGAGTCCCAGCCAGCGCGATTGTTACTGACCGTGCTGTCGGTCAGCGTCAATTTTCCGAAGCTCGCAATGCCGCCGCTGCTAAAAGCGGCCGTGTTGCCGCTGATCGTGCTGTGAATGATCGTCGTTGTTTCTTCGTTGAAGATGCCACCGCCCTGCCCGACGGGAAGGCCGGTCGTGTAGCCCGCCGAGTTGTTGCTGACGATGCTATCGATGATCGTCAGCGATCCGTTATTGTAGATGCCGCCGCCGAAAGCGGCGAAGTTGCCGTCGAGATGGCAGTTGTCGACCGTCAACGTGGCCTGCTCATTAAAGATACCGCCGCCCGATCCCCCCTCAGCGCTGCCGCTGCTGATCTTGAGGCCCGCGATGATCACAACATGGCCAGGCGTGATTCGGAAGACGCGCGACTGCGACCCGGATCCCGACACGGCTAGCTGGTTCGGTCCCGGTCCGTTGATCGTAATGTTCTTATCGATCCCAAATCCCCCGGTGATGATAGTCTGCCCATTGAGGGCGGCATCGAATTCAATTGTGTCCCCATCGCTGGCTGCGGCAATGGCGGCACGGAGCGAGCCCGCTCCGCTGTCAGCCGTGTTGGTGACGATGAGCGCGGCCGCGTGAACACTGCCGCCGCCGGTCAGCGCCGCACCAAACAAAGCGACGAGTTGCAGCACCCCCGGCCGGCACCGGGTGGAGACGAGGCGGAGGAGAAGACGCATCGGAAGCACAAAGCTACCGTTTCTGGCCGGGGATAGCCAAAGATAACAGAGACGAGACCCTGCGTGACCTCGGCGGTGTCGCGTCTAGAGCAACCTGTTTGAAATTGAGAACTTCCGTCCGCGGTGTGCCGCCGCTCAATCGTCCGAGAACCGTTGGAGTGTGAATATGCTCCGGCCGTGGGTGGCCGCGACCAATTTCCGGCCCATCCAAAAGAGGTCAAAGACAGGCACATTGGCCGGTCCTCCATTACCCGGCGACCACGTTGCTCCGTCATCCGCACTGGCAAAGACCCCCACTTCAGTCCCGAGATAAAGGGTGTTCGGGCTGATTGGTGAAATCACGATAGAATACATGGGAGCGCTGGGCAGGCCGGCGCGGATCTCCGTCCATGTTCCACCGTAGCCTTGTGTTTTCCAGACGTTGCCCCGGCTGTCCGATGAGTTGGGATAGAATGAGCCGAAGGTTACATAAACCTTTCTCCCAACCACATCGGGGTCGGTTGGTTGGGGTTGCGGAGATTTCCCGACCGCAATACGGGTGCACATGCGCCCTGTCGGAAGCCCGCTGACCTGGTGCCAGGTTGGGAGTTCCGGGGGCAGGTCGTCAGTTCCCGCAGTCGGAACTGGCGTTGAACCCGCGTTTCCGTTGGTCGTGTAGTAAACCGTGCCGTCGTTGAGTCCCACCCAAATGATGTTCGAATCTCCCGGCGCCACTGCGATTGCGCTGATATACCTCGTCTCGTTGTCCAAGGCGCCGACCGGTTCCTTTATCTGTGTCCAGGACGGTTTGGCGCTCAGGTTTCTGGCATCCCGGGAACGCCACAAACTGGAGCCCCCTGCCAGCAAGGTATTCCCGGTCAGCTCGTTGGGATCCATGACAAAAACTGACGGAGCACTCGCGCAAGGACGTGTTGGCTCCGCCGGCGGTGGAGGGCATTGCTTGGGGATTCCATGCTGGGGATCGTCCCAGATATATTCCTTGGATTGGCCGCCATTGATGCTTCGATAGATCTGGAGAAAAAAGAATTCCCCATAGAAGTACGGGTTGCTGGTTTGGTCGGCGGCGCAAAAACCACCGTCACCGCCAAGGGCGCCTTGCATCATTGTCCAGTTCTGCGAACCGGCTGGCGGAGACACGAGCGTTCCGTTGTCTTGGGTTCCGCCGACGATCTTGCCCGACACCGCATGGCCGGCTGCTCCGTAAAACTGCGTGATCGCCAGGTTGTGGTTCAGGGTTATCCAAGTCAGGCAATTGCCGGTGGGACAGGGTTGTAAAATATCATCCGTCCGATAGATGCCGCCATCATTGCTGCCATAGACGGTTTTGTTGGTCACTCCATTGTAGTGCGGGTCCTCGACAACCATATGGTGGTCCAGATGGGTGCTTACGCTGCTGGCCTCCTCCCAAGTTGCCCCTCGATCTGTCGTGCGAGACATGTAGACACCGCCCGCTATCACCCTGTCCGAGTTAATTGGATCCACCCATAAAACGTGCGTGTAAGTTCCCGCGCCGGTCCCGCTAAAATTGGTTGGGGTCGAGCGAGTAAAACTGTGGCCGCCGTCGGTGGAACGATAAAGCTGTCCGTTCCCAGACTCTACTGACGCATAAACGATCGCGGGGTTGCTGCGGGAATAAGCAAGTTCCACCCGGCCAGAAGGCGAAGGCAAGCCGGTTGCCCCTGTCCACGTCGCTCCGCCATCGTTCGAGTAATACGCGCCATTTCCGCCGGTGCCGGCAATGCAATGATTCGCTGGGATATCGGGGTCCGCAGGTCCCGAGATGTGCGGTTGGAAACGAATGTCGTAAATGTTGACCAGCGAGGCAGGGGGAAACTGGGCCAGAGACCAGTTCACTCCGGCGTCTGTGCTCCGGTAGATTTTTCCCGTGTAGGCGTCGGCTGACGTAGCGGCCAGCATGAGTTGGGAATTCGTTGGGGATATTGCCAAACGGTTGACCCGATAAAAATCCGGATGCGCTTCCGAGGGAACGGTGGAATTCAGCCGCGTCCAGTGGTCGCCGCCATCCGTTGTCTTGAAGATGCCGTTACCCCGAAACGTTTCACCTGTTCCTGCGTAGAGGATGTTGGGATTTGCTGGATCGATCGCCATGCAATGCACGCCTATGTTCGCCAGGAAATCGGTGTTCGATTTCCAGGTCGCGCCGCTATCCGTCGTTTTCCAGACCCCGCCCGACACCGCGCCAATCCAGAGGGTCGTCGGCGTGTCTGCCGAAATATTCGGGTGAACAATGATCGAGCGAATTCTGCCGCCGATATTGCCGGGTCCGATTGAAACCCAAGGGTTTGGTGCTGGAACGGCCGGATCTCCTTTGCTCATGAGCACTCCTGGATCGACCTCCGCCAACGCCCCTGGATCGCCCAATGTGCCCACTGGTGAAATTGGCGTGCTCGGTGGCATAAACTCATGCCAGGCTTCAGGAAGAAACTGCATGCTTTCCTTTTGGTTGTAGGCGTCAAGCAGCCCGTCTGGCGGGATCTCGCCATTTTCGTCCTGCAATTGCATGTGGCGGTGGGCGTCGCGCGCAGCAACATCCTCTCGCTCATCCGGGGCTTCGTCCTCCTCTGTGGAGTTAACTTTTAATAAAGGCCACGCCAGGCCCGCAAGGGTGAGGGCCAGGAGAGCTAGGTATTTCAGTCCAGTTTTCATATGATGTTTCTAGGGATCTCCCGAAGCCTCGCTGGGGAGGTTGGGAGTTTAGGAGCTTGGAGGTTTGAGGTTTGGAGGTTTGGAGGTTTGGAGGTTTGGGAGTTGGGGAGTTGGGGAGTTGGGGAGTTGGGGAGTTGGGGAGTTGGGGAGTTGGGGAGTTGGGGGCCATGTCGAACGATTCGCGACTGCATGTCAAACATCGGCGCCTTACATTTTTGAAAGGATTCTCGGGCGGTCTAAACAAGGCCGCCTAACGAGAAACCGATCGCCGCAGAAAAACGGCATTGCCTGCGGCCGGGAAGTTGGTGTAATGCGTCGCAGGTTATGGCGCCCACAAGCATCGCAAGAATTAACGCGCGCGAAATTCTGGATTCACGCGGCAATCCCACCATCGAAGTCGATGTGCACCTCGAGTGCGGCGCGATGGGGCGGGCCGCCGTTCCCAGCGGGGCCAGCACTGGTGAGCATGAGGCCTGGGAGCTGCGCGATGGCGACAAGAAACGCTACGGCGGCAAGGGCGTCACCAAGGCAGTTCGGGCCGTAATCGATGTCATCGCTCCGGCTCTGGCCGGTCACGATGCCCTCGAGCAAGCGAAGATCGATGAAAAGATCATCGCGCTCGATGGCACGCCCAACAAAAGGAAGTTGGGCGCAAACGCGCTTCTGGGCGTGTCGCTCGCGACGGCGCACGCGGCCGCGGCCGCGAATGAAATCTCGCTCTTCCGGTATCTCGGCGGCAATTCAGCGAAGGTCCTGCCCGTCCCGATGATGAACATTCTGAATGGCGGCGCCCATTCCGACGCGCCCATCGATTTCCAGGAATTCATGATCATGCCGAAAGGCGCACCCTCATTCGGCGAAGCGCTCCGCTACGGCGCCGAGGTTTTCCACGCACTCAAGAGCGTGCTGCACGACCGGGGACTTTCGACCGCGATCGGCGACGAAGGCGGTTTCGCGCCGAAGCTGGAATCCGCCGAGGATGCGCTGGAATGCATTGCGATCGCCGTGGAGAAAGCAGGCTACAAATTCGGCGAACAAATTTTCGTCGCGCTCGATCCTGCCTCCTCGGAGTTCTTCGATAAGGAACAGAACGCCTACGTTTTCAAAAAATCCGACGGGTCGAAGCGCTCCGCCGAAGAACTGGTCGATTATTATGAATCGCTCACCCGCCGTTTCCCGATCATCTCGATCGAGGACGGCTGCGCGGAAAACGATTGGGACGGGTGGAAGAAATTGACGGAGCGGCTCGGCGATCGCGTCCAGCTCGTCGGCGACGATCTGTTTGTCACGAATGTGGAATTTCTCCGGAAAGGCATCGCGCAAGGCGTGGCCAATTCTATTTTGATAAAGGTGAATCAGATCGGCACGTTGACGGAAACCTTCGCCGCGATCGATCTGGCCACGAAGAACAACTACACCGCGGTCATCAGCCACCGCTCGGGTGAAACCGAAGACACCACGATCGCGGACATCGCGGTGGCGACAAACGCCGGGCAGATTAAGACCGGATCGCTCTGCCGCACCGACCGGGTGGCGAAATACAACCAGCTCCTGCGGATTGCAGAAGAACTGGGTGACAACGCCGTTTACGGCGGTAAAATGCGCTAGTGGAACATCCAGGCTACGGCGATTTCCGCGCGCGGCGCGAAGCTACAGTTTGGCAGCGCCTGAACAGCATTCTACGCGTCCTGCTCGTCCTGGCGCTCGTGCTCGTGATCGTGAGCCTCTTTTTGCCGCAGTCGAAAAAGCTGGGCCAGAGCCGGGCCGAGATCGACAAGATTCAGGGACAGGTGACGGAGCAAAAAGTTCTGCTCGCCCGGCAGACGCGCGAAGTGAATCTCCTGAAGACGGATCCTGTTTATCTCGAGACCATGGCGCGCGACCGGCTCGATTTGATGAAGGAAGGCGAAACGATCTTCCGTCTCGAGCAACTCCCGGCGGCCAAGCGGAACTAGATTTCGAGCATCTGCGTTCCGTTCAAGGAGCGGCGGTTTGCAACCGAAGATCTAAGTAAACGGCGGTTTCAAACCGCCGCTCCTTGAAGAGAAACCGCGCTAAACACAAACCTCACCGCGGCGAGCTCTCTCCATTTGCGCGTGAACGTGAATCCGCGCTAGATTCGCGCATGGCTACGGAAGTTGAGTTGATCGACGCAGAAGCTCTCCAGACGCGCGTGCGCGAGTTGCGGAGGTTTCTTTGACGTCCCGAAGCTAGAAAGCCAGTTGAGCGCGCTCGAAGAACGCATGAGCGCCGCGGACTTCTGGTCGAATCGCGAACGCGCCCAGGGCGATGTCGAGGAGGTTTCGCGCGTGCGTTCCCTTCTGAATCCAATGCGTGAACTCGAGCGCGCGGCGGAAGATTTCGAAGCGCTCCGGCAGCTGGCCGCCGAGGAGGAAGACGCCACCCATCGCGCGCAGGCGGAAAAGGAAGTCGCGGCGGAACACGCGCGTCTGATTCACCAGCTGGAAGAATTCGAGCTGCGCCAGTTTCTCTCCGGCGAAAACGATCGTTCGAATGCCTTTCTCACCATTCATTCCGGCGCGGGCGGAACGGAGTCGTGCGATTGGGCGGACATGCTCCTGCGGATGTATCAACGCTGGATCGAACGGAGCGGTTTCACTTCGCAGACGATCGATGTCCAGGTCGGCGAAGAAGTCGGCATTAAATCCACGACTTTGCTCGTGCAGGGGGAATACGCTTACGGCTACCTGAACGCCGAGCGAGGCGTCCATCGTCTCGTCCGCATTTCGCCTTTCGACGCCAATAAACGGCGGCACACCTCATTCGCCAGCGTCGATGCCGTTCCGGAAATGGCCGATTCCGTGCCGATCGATGTCAATCCCGCTGACATCGAGGTCGATACCTTTCGGGCCGGCGGCAAAGGCGGCCAGAACGTGAACAAGGTCGAGACCGCGGTGCGAATCGTGCACAAACCGACGGGCATCGTGGTCGCGTGTCAGGCCGAGCGCAGCCAGGGCCGCAACCGCGAGCTGGCGATGAAGATGCTGAAAGCGAAGCTTTACGAAATCGAGCAGGACAAGAAACGCGCGGAGATCGATCGGCAATACGGCGAGAAAGGCGACGTCGCGTGGGGGAGCCAGATTCGATCCTACGTTTTTCAGCCTTACCAGATGGTGAAAGACCACCGGACCGGCGCGGAGACGAGCGACGTGCAGGCCGTCATGGATGGCGGCATCGATCTTTTCATCCAGGCGAAATTGCGCGGACAAAAAGCGAAGAAAGGCGAGGGGAACGAGCGGGAGATTTAGGCAGGAACGCTGCGCTGCGGCGTCCGCGGACGGCGCAGCGCGCTGTCCCTACCCGTCAGATGGAGACTCGGCGCTGACCAGCCGGAGCACCGCACTCTTCTCGAACTTTCCGCGGTTGAATTTGCGGCAGCATTCCAAACACGCGACGGTTCTTTTGATTTTGCGCACGCGTGGAAACTCTTTCCCGCAGCGCGGGCATTGGTAAAGAAAACGGCGCGCGCGCCGCAGAATCGGGAAAGGGAGCGCGTGCGTGCGCGATTCGTCGCCAATTCCCAGGTCTCGGCAAGCCTTGCGCCACTCGGCTCCATGCGGAGCGACGCGGCGCCGGCCGGCGCGGGATTGGGCCAGCAAGTGAGCCAGCTCGTGCCGCAGCGTGCGATCGATCTCGGCCGCGTCATGCTCGCGCAACCGCGGATTCAACGAAACCAGATTGCGGCGAAAGTCCGCCCGTCCGGCGGCGCTGAAGAGTCGCGCGTTCCATTCCACATGCACCGCGCTCGCGAGCTCCGCGGCATCGACAGTGCACAATAGTTCCCGGGCCTTTGCTTCGAGGGCAGCATCGCGTCCCAGGATTACGAGCGAGGGCGCCGACGGAAAAACGAGATCGAGCTGGCTGTGGCCGAACTGGTCGTTCGGCATCAAGGAGCGGCGGTTTGAAACCGCCGGTTTTTTGGTCGGTGATTTCAAATCGCCGCTCCTTGAAGCTCTGGCCGCTTTCCCGCGCTGGCAGATGAAAGACGATCCATGATGCGCGCGATAATTTCTCCCGCCCGGTCGATTTCCGTCTCGGTGGTTTCGTGGCCTAACGAGAAGCGAACCGCCGAGCCGGCCAGCGCGGCCGGCACGCCCATGGCCAGGAGCACATGCGAGGCGACGACCGAGCCCACCATGCAAGCCGAACCGCTCGAGGCGCAGACTCCCTCCAGGTCGAGCGCCATTAGAATGGTTTCCGAACTCAAGCCCGCGAAGCTGACGTTGAGCGTGTTCGCGAGCCGATTCGCCGTATCGCCATTTTGCGTGGCTTCGGGGAAGGCCGCCGCGATGTGGTTCCACAACCGATCCCGCAATGCCTCTTCGCGCTCCTGCTCCCGTTGGCGATCGCGCAAAGCCCATTCCGCCGCCGCCGCCATTCCGGCGATCGCCGGCACGTTCTCAGTTCCGGGCCGGCGCTGATTTTCATGCGATCCGCCGAACTGGACGGCTTCGATCGGCAAACCGGCCCGCAGATAAAGTAGACCCGCGCCTTTCGGTCCGTGAAATTTGTGCGCGGCGAAACTGGCGGCAGCCACGCCGCTCTGGCTCAGCCGCGTCTCAAGTTTGCCGAACGACTGGACCATGTCGCTGTGGAGCAAAACGCCATGCTCGTCGCAAACGTTTGCCAGCTCCTCGATCGGCTGAAGCACACCGGTTTCGTTATTGGCGGCCATGATTGAAACCAGGATCGTGTCGCTGCGAAGGGCGCGATCGAGTTCGTCCGGATCAATGCGGCCAAGAGCGTCGACCGGTAGAAAAGTGACGTCGAATCCTTCCTGCTTTTCCAGATGTTCGAACGCGTGCAGGACGGCGTGATGTTCGGTGCTCGCACAAATCAGATGCCGGCCGCGGCCCCTCTGCGCGCGAGCCAGACCAAGAACGGCTAGATTATTCGATTCCGTCCCGCCGCTCGTAAAGATGAGTTCATGCGGCTTGGCCCCGAGCAGTTCAGCCAGCTGATCGCGTGCGTCATCCACGCCGGCGCGAGCCTCACGTCCGGCGGCGTGCACACTCGATGGGTTCCCGTAGTGCCGCTCCAGGAACGGCCGCATTGCCTCCAACGCCGGCGGGCAGAGCGGAGTCGTCGCGTTGTAGTCGAGATAGATCATTCCGCTGGCTCAGCTACGCGGTGAAATCCCGCGCGCCCGCGCCTCGTTTGTGCACGATTTGGAGCTGTGTTTCCTCATAATAAACGAGCGAATCCGGAGGCACGCTCTGGATGAGGAACACGTTCCCACCGATCGTGCTGCGCGCGCCGATGACCGTTTCGCCGCCGAGGACGGTCGAGTTCGGATAGATGGTCACATCGTCTTCCAAAGTCGGATGACGTTTCCCGCCTTTTATGATCTTTCCGAGCTCGTCTTTGAGGAAGCTGCGCGCTCCCAGTGTCACGGCGTGGTATAATTTTACCCTCGCACCAATCTCACAAGTCTCGCCGACCACGACGCCGGTTCCGTGATCGATAAAAAAGTGCGGCCCGATCTTTGCCCCAGGATGAATGTCGATGCCGGTTCGCGTGTGGGCCCATTCCGTCATGAGGCGCGGAATCAGCGGAACCTTTTTTTCGTAAAGGAGATGAGCCATCCGCTGTATGGCGATCGCTTCGATCGCGGGATAAGCGACGATGACTTCCTCGTAACTGGTCGCAGCCGGGTCGCCTTCGTAGGCCGCGTCGACGTCGGTCCAAAGCACCTGGCGCAACTGCCCGAGTTCCGCCAGGAACCAGTTCAGAACCTCCTCCGCTTTGCTGTCGGCTTCTTTCCGCGGGAGCTGGCCGAAGCTCTTCGAAATCTCCGGCTTCATCCGCGCGTGCAAGCTCTTGATCCGGCTCCGCGTCACATCGGGCAGGTCGCTCGAATCCGCCAGCGGCGCCCCGTGAAAACCGGGAAACATCAGGCTCATCAAATCCACACAGGCCGATTCGATCGCGGGACGTGACGGCAACATCGCCGCCGCATCCAGGTAATTTATGCCGCCGTCCTCCGTGTAAGTGCGGAGGAGATTTTCGGCTGCGTCATTGATCGGCGGTTCCATTCGGGAAAATATGCGACGGCTCCGACCGCAAGGGAAACGGAAACTCTGGGAGTGGCTCAGTTTGATCTCAGCGGGGAGGAATGGACTGTGCTCGGTTTTTTCTCTCCGAATAAGCTCGGTGTTTCGTATCTGCTGAGCGCCAACGGCGCGGCCTCACTTAAGCCTGGGGAAACGCCCCAGGGTTCTTGATTGGATTGTTGACCAGCGCTGAAAGCGCGTTTCACCCTACCGGTTCGCCGTTAATCCCTCGCCGCTCCGTTCCGGAATGAATCGCGCCTTCAGCGCTGAAGTCATAACGCGATCCAGATCCCTGGGGCGCAGCCCCAGGCTGACAATGAAAAGCGCCGTTGGCGCTAGGCAGATGCGTTTCTCCACGCTCTCAAACTGGACCACTACCGAAACTCGCGGACGCTCCAAAATCCGGGCAGGACATTTTGGCCGAAGGCTTTAAAATGAAGGCTCCCGCATGAGCTCTTTCGAAGTTACCGATCTGCCCATCGACGAGATGAACGTGTTCCTCGCGGGCGCGCATCCCGATCCGTTCGGGATCCTGGGACCGCATCGAGTCGGCGACGATCTCGCCGTCCGAGTTTTCCGCCCGGACGCCCGGGAAGTGACCGTCGTTCTGGCTCGGAAAGACGAACAGCGGTTCCCGGCCGAGCGGCTGAGTGGCGAGGGATTTTTTCAGGCGATTCTGCCGGGAGTGAAGCGCAACGTTAGTTATCGGCTTCATCTCACTGGTTGGGACGACTCGACCGCGGTCGTTCACGATCCCTACGCGCTGGGCCCGATCATGGGGGACGTCGATCTGCATCTTTTCTCCGAGGGAAACCATCTGGAGATTTATGAGAAGTTCGGAGCGCATCTCCGCACGATCGATGGCGTCGACGGCGTTTATTTTGCGGTCTGGGCGCCGAACGCGCAGCGCGTCAGTGTGGTCGGTGACTTCAATGGATGGGATGGCCGGACAAATCCGATGCGCCGTCTATTGGGCAGCGGAGTGTGGGAACTGTTTTTGCCCGGCGTGGGCGAAGGCGTGCACTACAAATTCGAAATCCGGACGCCGGCTGGCGCGCTCTTGCTCAAGAGCGATCCGTTCGCGCTTTTCAATCAACACGGCAAACAGACGTCGTCGCTCGTTTACAATCTCGACCGTTATCAGTGGAACGACCGCGAGTGGATGGAAGCGCGACCGGCCCGGAAATTGCACACGAGTCCGATCAGCATTTACGAAGTGCATCTCGGCTCATGGCGGCGCAAGGCTGTGGAAGCGAACCGTTCCCTCAGTTATCTCGAGCTCGTGGAAACGCTCCTGCCCTACGTCGTCGAAATGGGTTACACGCACATCGAGCTGATGCCGGTCGCCGAGCATCCGTTTGAAGGCTCGTGGGGATATCAGGTCACGAATTACTACGCGCCGACAAGTCGATGGGGCACCCCGGACGAGTTCCGGCAATTCGTCGATCGCTTTCACCAGGCCGGCATCGGCATCATCGTGGATTGGGTGCCGGCGCACTTTCCCAAAGACGCGCACGGCCTGGCGGAATTTGACGGCACCGATCTCTACGAGCACCTGGATCCGCGCCAGGGCGAGCATCAGGATTGGGGCACGCTGATTTTCAACCTTGGCCGCAACGAGGTGCGCAATTTCCTCATCGGCAACGCGCTCTTCTGGCTCGACAAATATCACATCGACGGCCTGCGCGTGGACGCAGTCGCGTCGATGCTCTACCTCGATTACTCACGGAAAGCGGGCGAGTGGGTCCCGAACGCGTTCGGCGGCCGCGAGAATTTGGAGTCGGTCTTTTTCCTCAAACGTTTCAACGAAGTTTGCTACGAGCGTTTCCCCGGCATCATGACGATCGCGGAGGAATCGACCGCCTGGCCTGGCGTAACGCACCCGACCCATCTGGGCGGTCTCGGCTTTGGTTTCAAATGGAACATGGGCTGGATGCACGACTTCCTCCATTACATGGCGCTCGATCCGATCTTCCGCCGCTTCCATCACAACAGCATCACGTTCTCGCTCATGTATGCGTTCCAGGAGCACTTCGTTCTTGTGCTCAGCCACGACGAGGTCGTGCACGGCAAACGTTCGCTCCTCAACAAAATGCCGGGCGACGAATGGCAGCAGTTCGCGAATCTCCGGATGTTTTACGCGTGGATGTACGGGCAGCCGGGCAAGAAGCTTCTCTTCATGGGCGGCGAGTTCGGGCAACTGCGCGAATGGAATCACGACGGCGAACTCGATTGGGAGCTGCTCGGATTGCCGCGGCACGACGGATTGCGGCGGCTCGTGCAACACCTCAACTACGTTTACAAAACCGAGCCCGCGCTCTGGGAATGCGACGACACGCACGAAGGTTTCGAGTGGATTGATTTTCACGACGCGGATAACAGCGTGGTCGCGTTCATGCGACGCTCGCGCGACGGCGATGTGATCGTTTTTGCGGTGAATGCGACGCCGCTGGTGCGGCAGGGTTACCGGCTCGGAGTTCCCGGCGGTGGGTTCTATCGCGAGATCATCAACACCGACGCAGAAACGTATGGCGGCAGCAACGTCGGCAACATGGGCGGCTTCGAGGCCGAAGATTTTCCGTGGCAAGGCCGCACCCACTCGCTGCTCGTCAGCCTGCCGCCGCTGGCGACGGTGGCATTCAAGCTCGACGCGAAAACTATTGGCTCAGTTTGATTTCGTCTTCTGAAAGTAGCCCAGCGTTTTAACGCTGGGCTGCCATGGTGGCAGAGTCCGAAGTCCCTTCAGGGACGGCAGAACCGGTTCTCTTCCCGGGCGCTCCTGTCGTCCCTAAAGGGACTCAATGTCTTTGATTATCCGATTTTCCCAGCGTTAAAACGCTGGGCTATTTTCAGCGAACAAACTGTACCGCAACCGCGCAGAATTCGGCTTGACCGTGCGCTCGGTTTTCCGGCATTCTCGCAGTCCCCCTATGAACAAACACACTACCCCTGCGTTCACCCTCATCGAACTGCTCGTTGTTATCTCGATCATCGCCGTCCTGGCACTCCTGGCGGGCCCAGCCCTGACCCAGGCGTTAACCAAAGGCCAGATGACCGGAACCATGAATAACGCGCGCCAATTGTACCTCGCCGGTTTCCAGATGGCCACGGACGGCGCGGCGAATTCGGACCCCAATCTGTCCTGGCCCGGTGACGATGCGTCGCTCACCGACTTGCAGAGTTACTGCACCAAGTTGGTCCAGAACGATTATCTCAAAGCGGGCGACCTCCAGAAAATCCTAAACGCGCCCGGTGCGAATTGCAGTGTTGCGACCGTTCCCGGGCCTCCGGCGACCGTGACGCTCACTGGAATCAGCGCGCTGAAAGTTTACAAAGTGAAGGAAGTCGATCCGGCGAGCGCGATCTTCGCGGTCACGGGAAATTACGTTTACGACACCGCACCGATCGCGACGGCCGCTCCCTTCGGCGACAAAGGCTTCATCGTGATGCGAAAAGGCGGCGATGCCGGCATCTATCGGAAAAACCAGGCGACGACCGCGGGCTGGAACAACGACAACAACAAATTCCAGTCCTCCATCGGCCGGCGGCCGGGCGATGCCGATGGCACGGTGACCCCGGACGATTCGACTGTCGCGCTCACGATGCCGCACTAGGGAACGTGGGAGGGGCCTTTGTGCCCCGACTTTTTCGGCGCCGCTACCCTGTCGGGGCACAAAGGCCCCTCCCACATTAAATTCCTATTCCACGACTTCGGAATCAAACGCTCCGTCGGCCACGCGGGTCTTGATGCGTGATCCGCGGTGCACTGCCGCGGCTGTTTGAATCACATTGCCCGCCGCGTCGGTCGTGATGCTATAGCCGCGGCGCAGCGTGGCTTCGGGGCCGAGAACGCGCAAAATGCCTTCGACCCGCCGAAAGCGCTCCTGCGCATTTTGCAATAATCGGGGCGCCTGCGCGGCGAAGCGGCGATGGAGATCGGCCAGGCTGGTGCGCCGGGCGACCAGCTCCCGCTTCGGATCGTGCGTCTGCAACGATTGCGCCCGGGAAGAAAGCGCCGCCCGCGCATCGATCACAAACTGCTTGAGCCGGCGCCGCAACAGGTCGGTGGTCAGATCCAACTGTTGCTGGGCGTCGCGCAGACGTTGGGTCAGCTCGCGTGCGAGCGCGCGCTCGGACAAAAAGCGGAGCCGGGTTTGGCTTTGCTGCAAAAAATTGCGGAGATACTTGTGCAAACAGTTCGCCAACTCATTCACGCGGCGGCCGAGTTCCGCGGAATCCGCGACAATCAATTCCGCCGCCGCGCTCGGCGTCGGGGCGCGGAGATCGGCGACGAAGTCCGCGATCGTGAAATCGATCTCGTGCCCGACCGCGCTGACCACCGGAATCGCCGCGTTGAAAATGGCCCGCGCCACGATTTCCTCATTGAACTCCCAAAGGTCCTCAATGCTGCCTCCGCCACGCGCGATCACGATCACATCGATCGGTTCCCAGGGTCCGTTCCCACCGGCCAGTTCGTTGATGGCCGTGGCAATTTCCGCCGCCGCGCCGATTCCCTGCACGCGCACCGGGCTGATGAGCACCGCCACATTCGGCGCGCGCCGGCGCAGGACGTTCAACATGTCGCGAATCGCCGCGCCGCTCGGGGAGGTGACGATGCCGATCCGTTTGGGAAATTTTGGCAGCGGCCGTTTGCGTGCCGGGTCGAAGAGGCCTTCCGCTTCCAATTTCCGTTTCAGCGCTTCGAACTTTGCCTGCAGAAGTCCCGCGCCGCGCGTCTGTAGAATTTGGACGCTGAGCTGATACTGACCGCGCGCTTCGAAAACGGAAACGTTCCCGTAAACCTGGACCTGCGCGCCATCAGAAATCGGCTGACCGCCCGGCGGCAGGGTATTGCGAAAGATCACGCAGGAAATTGCGGCCCGCTGATCTTTCAGGGTGAAGTATTGATGTCCGGACGGATGGAGCTTGTAGTTCGAGATTTCGCCCTGCACCCAGACAGCGCCGAATTTTGTTTCGAGCGTGCCCCGGATTTGCCGCGTGAGCTCAGCGACCGTGAAGACCTTAGATGTGGTCTGGAAAAAATCGGGAGCCACCAAAGAGATATGCTCTAAGCCAAGCGTCGCGCGACAGGTATTTGATTACCGCTGTTTCCGCGCCTCAGCTGAAACATGAACAAGAACTGCGTTACGTGTAATTCAGCGTCAGTGGAATACGGGTAACATCGCGAGCCTTTAAGGCTGCAAAAAGAGCAATGATCCGGTCGTAGTCAGAGCGGGATGGCGTTACGATGCATCCCGCACTTCCTGGAACGCCGCCATCGAAATGGACCCGGAACGCGGTTCGGGAATGGGTGTGTGCCGCGTTCCAAACTTTCTCGGGCGTTATCTGGTAGCGCGTTCCCATGGGAGGATCCGTCGCCCAAATCTCCGTCATGATGAAACGGTCGTCGGCAGACGGCGGGACAACTCCTTTTCCAACTTCCCAGAATGCATCGGGATGTTGATGCCCGGCGAGGCCGCTCGTCGCCCGGCCTGAGTACAACTCTTCCCCATCTTCATCGCTGATCACAAAAGTTCCGTAAAGCATTGTGCTCGTTTTGCGCAGCTGCATTGAGAACACCGCGCCGAACTTCTTTACGCTGCGCGCCGAAAAGTCCGCCACTCCACCGGAATAGGCGATCTTTAGGGGCAGCTCCTCGACGCCCTCCGCCAGCACGCCTGCCAGGATGCGGCGCAATTGCGAATAGTCATTCTCGTGGAGCAGCGCGATTCCGCCGTTGCTTCCTGGCGCCGGTTCCGGGCCATGAATTGAAAAACCACCGCGGGATACCCCGGTCGAACTCCGAACCGGGGACGGCGTTATGGCAAAGCGAACCCCAAGCTGACCGTTGCTTTCGGGGAGCTCGGCCAGGGTTTCGAGTTTGTAATCCGACTGCGGAGGAAGCGGTCCCTGGCCCTGTTCCCAGATGTTCGACAAATCCTGATGGCCCGCACGGCCGGTGACGGCTTCGGCTGAGAATAGGACCTTCCGACCGCGACCCTTCAAAGACAACGTGCCCGTGCGAAGATTCCCACCGGTGCCGAGCTCCATTGTGAACTCCGCACTCTCGACCGAAGCGGCCTCGAAGGGAGCGCCATCGCGTTGAGGAGCGATTACGATTGCAGCGGTCGCCTGGCCCGGGGTGAACGCGCCGAACTCCCCGTCGTCATCGTTGTATTCGTAATCGCCGTCGTGCAACTGGTTCCCGCTGACAAAAACCGGGGTAAGCCCGCAGAGATTTCCTTCGCCCCAGACCTGGTTGAGGTCCCAGCCATTGTAGGTGCGAGAATCCGCCCAGCCCTTCGATACCGAGAGCCAGGTGTATCGCACGGCCGGGCAGTTTGACTTCAAGTACTTGCAGCTCCGTCCGGAACCATAGACACCCAGGTGAAAGGGATTACGCCCGCCGCTCTCCCCCGCCATCGTGATCTCAATCTGGTTGAAGTAGCTAAGGATTGCTCCTTGCAAATCGCCCGGGGTGGCATCGTAATCGACAGCGAAGTAGATGGCCGAGCCCGCGGGCTGGCCGATGGCCGCGGCGGACTTCAGGGCGTTTTTGGCGTGAGAAATCGCATTGGCCCTCGTGAAATCTCCGATGCTCCGCGCCCTCTCCTGATAGACAACCGCCAGTCCAATTCCCGCAGCCGCGAGGGCGTTGGCCTCGGCCGGCTTGATCGCTTTGTCGCTTCCTGGCTTTGAATAATAGCGAACAGCGTGGGTGATTCCGGCGGAGCGCAGGCATTCCGCTTTCGATTGCAAGGACACATTGGTGGAGATGACTCGTTTCATGGGGATTTTTTGATTTTGGAGGGGCGATAGGGGGCGGTAGCGCGGAGTCTGTCAGTCGACCCCCGGACGTTACAAGCCCATTCGCTATTCGCTTTCCGCTGCGAAGCGTAATGTCTACAAAAGTTCGGCTTGCGCACCGGCCGGCGGTTTCAGCCCCAGCTTGCGGTAGGCATTCGGCAGCGCCACCCGCCCTTGCGCGGTCCGCTTGATGTAACCTTCCATGATCAGATACGGCTCGTTCACTTCTTCGAGCGTTCCCGCTTCTTCGCCGATCGCGACCGCGAGAGAACTTAATCCCACCGGGCCGCCGTTGAATTTATGGATTAACGTTTCGATGATTCGCTTGTCCCATTGGTCGAAACCATCCCGGTCGATCTCGAGCATGGTGAGCGCGCGATCCGCCAGTTCCGCCGTGATTTTTCCATCGGCCTTTACCTGGACGTAATCGCGCACCCAGCGAAGAAGATTGTTCGCTGTCCGCGGGGTGCCGCGCGTGCGCGTGGCGATTTCGGCGGCGCCGGCCGGGTCGATTGGAACGCCGAGCAACCCGGCGCTGCGCGTGATGATTTTGTGCATCTCTTCCGCGTGGTAATAATCGAGCCGCGCGCTCATTCCGAAACGGGAACGAAGCGGCGCGCTTACCATGCCGGCCCGGGTCGTTGCTCCGATGAGCGTGAACTTCGGCAATTGCAGGCGCAGACTGCGCGCCTGCGGCCCCTGATCGATGATGATATCGAGCCGGTAATCCTCCATCGCTGGGTAAAGATATTCTTCGATCGTCGGTTGGAGCCGATGGATCTCGTCGATGAAAAGGACGTCTCCTTTTTCCAGGCTCGTGAGCAGCCCCGCCAACTCGCCGGCCTTTTCAATCACAGGCCCGCTCGTGTTCTTCACATTCACGCCCATGGCGTTGGCGATGATGTTGGCCAGCGTGGTTTTCCCGAGGCCGGGCGGACCGCTCAGCAGAATATGCTCAAGCACGTCGCCGCGCTTCTTCGCCGCCTCCACCAGGAGTTCGAGCCGCTCGCACACTTTCACCTGGCCGGTGAACTCGCTGAACATCGGCGGCCGCAGCGAGACTTCGAAGGCGGGATCAGTCTCCGGCGGTTTCACGCGGCTTTCCGTTCCTCCAGGTTCTTCGTCATGACCAGCTCCGTACCGCGCGCCTTGACGATGTAATCGACTTTGTCGAAAACATTCCGGATCAAGTGCAGGCCGAGCCCGCCAGGCTTGATCAAATCGTGCGACCGGCCGCGCATCGCGTGCGCCTCGGTTTGTTGGCCGTAATCGCGCAGCCGCATTCGGATGCATTTCGGCATGCCCTCGATGGAAAGCGAAATCAACTGATCGTCGCGCAAATGATAAGCGTGCCGAATAATGTTCGTGCAGGCTTCGTCTACACCCAGGATCATGAGCGTGCGCTCCCTCTCCGATAACGGGTATGCCTCGAGGAAGCCGCGCACGAATTTTCGCATCGGAGCGAGATTGCCCGTGTGGCTTGAAAACTCGACTTTCTTTTTTTTCATCGAACGCGGAAGGCTGAACCCATGCCGGTGACGCTACGTCGGGACCGAAAACTCGGTGGACAGCCGGAGCAACCATAGCTCTCTTTCATCATGTGGAAATATTTGCTCGCCTCATTCCTTCTGGCCACAACGGCTCTGGCGCAAGAAAATCCGAGCGCCTATGAGGCCCTGCGCGTCATCGGGACGCAGTTGAACCGCGACATGGTCAGCCGGGTCATTTCGGTCACGGGCGTCGATGGCGACCCGCAACCGCGAGGCTGGAAAGTCCTGGTGGCGGACCGGGGGGCGGCCGGAGGCGTGCGCGAAATCATTGTCGAAGACAACCGGGTCGTTTCGCAACGCGTTCCAAACCGTTCCGTCGTTGGCTCATCGGAAGGCAACACAATCAACACGGCCAAGCTCAATCTTGATTCGACCGGAGCCTATTCGGTCGCGGCCCACACTGCGGATACTTCGCATGTTACTTTTTCGTTCACGAGTTATACCCTCCGGACCGACGAGCGGGGCAATCCCACCTGGATCGTGACCCTGGAAGATCGATCCAGAAAACCGCTCGGCACCATCCATATCCGGGCGAACGACGGGCGAGTCACACGCGTGGAAGGCATGTATCAGGGGCGGAACATGGAACAGGTCGAAGATGACAGCCAGCCCGTCGATGATCAGAACGCCGACTCCGGTGACGATCCCGAGGACAACGTCGTGAAAAGGAATATCAAGCGGCTCTTCCGGAAAACCAAGGAAGACTCGACCCGGATATTTAACAAAGTCCGCCGCTCGTTTGCGGATTTCATCGCGCCCCGTGATTAGCGGGCGAGGGGAAATGAAGCTGGAAGAAAGTCCCTGGCCCGCCCTGCCTTTCCCCGAATGGAGGGAAACGTGCGCCACGCTCCATATGTGGACGCAGATCGTGGGCAAGGTACGTCTGGTCCTCTCGCCGTGGATCAATCATTCCTGGCACGTCACGCTCTATCTCACCGCGCGCGGCTTGACGACTTCGCCCATCCCTTGTGGTGCGCGCATTTTTCAAATCGACTTCGATTTCGTCGACCACGTGCTGCGAATTCAGAGCAACGAAGGTCGCGAGAAAGTTATCATTTTGGCGCCGAAATCCGTCGCCACGTTTTACGGCGAGGTCATGGGCGCGCTCCGCGAGCTCGATCTCCCGGTGGAAATCAATACGACGCCAAACGAAGTCGAGCCCGCGATTCCATTCGAGAAGAACGAAACGAACTCATCCTATGACAGCGAGCAGGCGAACCGGTTTTGGCGCGTTCTCTTGCAAAGCGATCGTGTCTTCAAGGAGTTCCGCTCCGACTTTTGCGGCAAGTGCAGCCCGGTCCATTTTTTCTGGGGCAGCTTCGACCTGGCCGTGACCCGGTTTTCCGGACGGAGCGCACCGCACATCCCGGAGGTGTTCCGCATTTGCCGGACGCCGTCGCGCAAGAAGCCTACTCGCAGGAGGTGAGCAGTCTCGGATTCTGGCCGGGCAACGACGCGATGCCCGAGCCGATTTTTTATTCCTACGCGTATCCGGCTCCGCCGGGATTTGCCGACGCGCAGGTGCAGCCATCTGCCGCGAACTATAACGCCCAACTCAAGGAATTTGTGCTCCCTTACGAGGCGGTCCGGACGGCGGCGACGCCCGATCAGACGCTGCTCGCCTTTGCGCGCAGCACCTATGACGCGGCTTCGACTTTGGGAGCCTGGGAGCGCGCCGCCCTCGTCGAAGTCAGACCTGACTTGCATTCGCGGCAGCAACACAGGTAAGTTCGGCGCGATGCTTTCCATCAATGAGGCGGCGGCCGAGCGCGGCGCCTGGCGCACAGTCCCCGAGGGCTGGCGGCAGTTATATGGCGATTTCGATCGCCTGGGCGTCAGCGTCGAGTGGCACGATTTCCAGACAAACCGGTCGCTCGATTGGGGATTGAGCTTTCATCCGCGGAGCGTTGAATTTTGCCTGAACCTGGCGGGACGGGGGGCCGTCGGCGCCCGCACCCAGGCCGATTACGTTCCGGGCAGCGCCGGTTACTACGCGCTCACCGATCAGCCGTTGCCAGCGTCACGCCAGGCCGGGGACCATCATCAGTTCGTTACCCTGGAATTTTCGCGCGAACATTTGCAGAAACAATTGGCCGACTGCGAAGCGGACCTCGATCCGCAATTGCGCGCTGCAGTTTTCCCCGGGAAAGAGCGGTCGATTGTCTCTGCCGCCCAGCCGATGTCGGCCGAGCAGCACGGTGTCGTGGCGACTTTGCTCCAGCCACCGGTGACCAAATCGGCCCAGAGTTTGTGGTACCAAAGCAAGGCGCTCGAGCTCATGGCGCACTTTCTCTTCACGCCGAAGGACCCCGAGTTGTTTTGCATGCGCCAGAAACGAGTGGCGCGCGATCGGGTGGCGCGGACGAAGGAATTGCTCGCGCGCGACCTGGCCCAGCCGCCGACGCTCGAAATGCTCGGTCGGGAAGTGGGTTGCAGCCCGTTTTATTTGAGCCGGAGTTTCTCGCGCGAAGTAGGGCTCACCATTCCACAATATTTGCGCAAGTTGCGCATGGAACGCGCGGCTGAACTTTTGCGCATGGGACATCACAACGTCACCGAGGCCGCGACCGAAGTCGGCTATGCCAGCCTGAGCCATTTCAGCAAAGCCTTTTGCGAAACCATTGGCTGCTGCCCGGTGCTTTATCCGATGGCGAAAAACGTGATCCTCGATCGGTGAAGAGCTTTTAACCGCGGATTGCGCGGATTTCACGGATAAGAATCAGCATTCGGTGGAACCAAATCCGTGTCATCCGCGTAATCCGCGGTTACAATTTTAATGATGAAAATCACCCGCGCTCTCATCTCCGTTTCAAACAAAAAAGGCGTGGCCGCCTTCGCGCGCGCCCTCGAGAAACAGGGCGTCGATATCATTTCCACCGGCGGGACCGCTGACCTGTTACGGAAAGAAGGCGTGCCGGTCCGCGACATTTCGAACTTCACCGATTTTCCGGAAGTGCTGGAGGGACGGGTCAAGACGCTGCACCCGCGGGTCCACGGCGGATTGCTCTACAAGCGGGGCAATCCGTTGCACGAAAAGGAGGCAAAAGAGTGCGGCTTTCAGCCGATCGATCTCGTGGTCGTGAATCTCTATCCGTTCGAGGCAACCATTGCCAGGGAAGGCGTCACCCTCGCGGAAGCCATCGAACAGATCGATATCGGCGGACCGTCCATGATTCGGAGTGCGGCCAAGAATTATGAGTCCGTCACCGTGGTCGTGGACCCGGCGGATTACGACACGATCCTGGAAACGATGCGAGACCACGAGGGCGAGACGACTCTGAAATTGCGCGAGCGCCTCGCCATCAAAGCATTCATCAAGACCTCCGATTACGATCGCGCGATCGGAACATTTCTAAACCAGGAGCAGTCGACCGATGCCTCTTTCTCACTCTCGCTCCCACTCGTCACGCGTTTGCGTTACGGGGAGAATCCGCATCAATCCGCCGCGCTCTACGGCGATTTCGACCGGCATTTCAAAAAACTGCACGGCAAGGAGCTTTCGTTTAACAACATTCTCGACATCAGCGCGGCGGCGAATCTCATCGCCGAATTTACCGAGCCGACCGTGGCCATCCTGAAACACACCAACCCTTGTGGGGTGGGGAGCGATCCCGATTTGCGGGAGGCGTGGGAGAAAGCTTTCGCGACCGACAAACAGGCGCCCTTCGGCGGTGTCATTGTTTGCAATCGCCCGATCGACGAATCGCTCGCGAAGGCGATCAGTGAGATTTTCAGCGAAGTCATCATCGCGCCGGGGTTTGAAGCCGAGGCGCGCACGTTGTTCCAAAAGAAGAAAAATCTGCGGTTGATCCGCGCCCTAACGCCACCGGCCTTCGACGGAACTCCGCAAGACATCCGCTCCGTGACCGGGGGCTTGCTCGTTCAGGACAAGGATTCCAGCGAACCGGTGGATTTCGCCATGAACGTAGTGACCGCGCGTCAGCCGACCGAGCAGGAGATGGCCGCGATGCTTTTCGGATGGCGAGTGGTGAAGAACGTGAAGTCGAACGCCATTGTTTATGCCGCGTTCGATCGCACGCTTGGCATTGGCGCGGGCCAAATGTCACGGGTGGACTCATCACGGATCGCGGTTTGGAAGGCGCAGGAAGCTGGCTTGCCGCTCAGCGGAAGCGCGGTGGCGAGCGACGCTTTTTTCCCGTTCCCGGACGGACTCCTGGCTGCGGCCGATGCCGGCGCCACCTGCGCCATTCAGCCCGGCGGCTCCGTTCGCGACGACGAAGTCATTGCCGCCGCCAACGCTCGCGACATGGCGATGATCTTTACGGGCGCGCGGCATTTCCGGCATTAGTTGCACCTCGGGAATTAGCCCGGAGAGTTGCCGGAAATTAGCCCGCCTGAGGCGGGCGCGAGCCACCGGAATCAATGACCATCCCCTGGCAGGACACGAGTGAGAATGAATTTGATTATCCGCGAAGCGAAACCGGAAACCGATTGGCTGACCGGAATCTGGCCGATTTTTCAAGAGGTCGTGCGGGCGGGGGATACGTTCGCCTTCCCGCCAGATTGCGATGAGCAGAGTGCCCGCGCGTATTGGTTGTTGCCCGCGCCGGCCAGAGTCTTTGTAGCCGTCAACGACGCGAACGGTGCAATCGTCGGCAGCTCTTTCGTGCGGCCGAATCAGCCCGGGCTCGGTGGACACGTGGCGAATGCTGCTTTCATGGTCGCAAGCAGCGCATCCGGCCACGGCGTGGGTCGCGCCTTGGGAGAACACGCAATCGAATGGGCGCGCCAGGAGAGCTTTTCCGCCATGCAATTCAACTTTGTCGTGAGCACCAATACGCGGGCGATTGCGTTGTGGAAGAGTCTCGGTTTCTCAATCGTTGGGACCATCCCGCAGGCTTTCGCGCATCAGGGGCTCGGCCGGCAAGTGGATGCCTTCGTGATGCACCGCTTTCTTTGAAGGCGAGGTGGATCGAGCGCTCCGCCGCTCGATGCCAAATAATGGCCCCGAAAGCTTTCGGGGCGACACCAGGGATCGCGCGACGGAGCGCACGATCCACCTAATCGGCCGGTCGGCGCGATCCGCGCAGCATCGCTCCCTGCGCGAAGACACCGAGGACGGCGAGAGCGCAGAACAGAATCGTTGCTCCCTTTTGCGGGAGGACAATCCCATTGCAGATGAGGTGCGCGCCTTCCGCGGAGGAGAGAAGAATCAGCACCCAATCGAACAAAGCCAGGAGCAGCAGCGCACCCAGCACTCCGCCGATGACGAAAGTGATTCCCTGATAGTGCGAATAATCGGTGTAGAACGCTGCCACCAACGCCGAAGCGAGACGGCCTCCCGCGATAAAGCCCGCCACTGCAATCGCCAGCTTCTGCAACATAATTGCGAGCAGGGCGCCGAGAAGGCCGAGCCCGAGCGCAATCACCAGCGTCATCCAAACCGGAGGCTCGTGCATGAAATACGCCGCGATCTCCAGGCCAACCGCAAACCCAAGCGCCGCGACAAAGAGCCAGAAAAGCTTCCGACCGAAGAGCAGGATCGCGGCGCCGACGACAACGCCGATGATCGGAACCGAAAGATTCTCGGGCAACGTCATTGCAATCAGCCGTAGGCGGAAATCACACAACGGTCACAAAGGTTCACAAAGTTAATCTCATGTTTCCGACGCGTCGTGTTTGTGGCCTTGTGCGAGGCGCTTCGTTCGCGGTCGCCTATTTCTTCTGCAACATCGCGTCCCGCTTGGCTTTGAATTCCGTTCCTGGCTTCCACTCGGGGTATTTGTCGCCGTTCGCGACCTGATAACCGACTTCGAATAACAGCACCGCATCATCCGCCGCGCCCGACAGATCCCAGGCCGGATCCACCTCATCGGATGGCTGGTGATAATGCTTCGCCACGTATTCGTTCCGCTTCTCCATTCCAAAGCCGGGCGGTTTGCCGATCACCTCGCTGCCGCTTCCGGGATAAAGCGAGGGAACCCCGAGCTTGGAAAACTCAAAATGATCGGCGCGGTAAAAACTGCCTTTCTCGGGTTGGCTGTTCGGTTTCATTACGCGTCCGTGGCGGGAGGCCGCCTCTCCCAGCATGTCGTCGAGTGTTGAATTGCCGTCACTGGTGTCCTCGATGTCTTTCGTTTTCCCCCACGGATTGACGCCATCGATGTTGATATCAGCGAGTGTTTTCTCCAGCGGATAAAGGGGATTGTTCGCGTAGTACTTCGCGCCGAGCAGACCCGATTCCTCGGCGGTCGTGGCCATGAACAAGACGGAGCGCTTCGGCGGCGCCGGTAACGCCATGTAGGCCTGCGCGATCTCGAGAATACTGGCCACGCCCGAAGCGTTATCCAAGGCGCCGTTAAAGATATTGTCGCCCTGTAATTGTTCGTTGCAGCCGAGATGGTCCCAGTGCGCGGTGTAAATGACCCATTCATCCTTCAGCTTTGAGTCGCTCCCATCGATCTTCGCCACGACGCTACGCGATATGAATGAGCGCACCGTCTGTTTCAAATCGAAGGTCGCCTTGGCTCCGATCGAGACCGGACGGAATTTCTTGGTGATCGCCGCCTTTTTCAGTGCGTCGAAATCCTGGCCGCTCTCGGCGAGCAATCTCTTCGCGACATCGAGCGTAATCCACGAACGCACCGGGACGGCGTCCATGTTCTTGTTGGGCGCATCGATCTCGAAATTCTCCTTGGCCCAACTCGACATGATGACCGAATACGGGTAGGCGGCCGGCTCAGTCTCGTGAATGATCACCGCGGCGACCGCGCCTTTTTGCGCCGCGATTTCATATTTGTAGGTCCAGCGTCCGTAATAAGTCATGGCCCGGCCTTTAAACATTTTCGGATCGAGCTTTTTTGCATCGCTCGGGTCGGGAATTGGCGGATCGTTGATCAGCATCAGGATCGTTTTCCCGCGAACATCGACATCTTTGTAATCGTCCCAACCGTACTCCGGGGCGACGATGCCATAGCCGACAAAAACGACATCGGTGTTTTCCACCTTCACTTCCGGTTGGAGGCGCGCGGAGGAGGCAACGTAATCATCCGGGAATTTCAGCGCCGTGGTCTTGCCGCCCATGGTGAACGAGGCCGTCGGTTTGGTCATGATCCCGGCGAGAGGAACTTTCTGCGTGAAAGCGCCATTCGGGTTGCCAGGCTTTAATCCCAGGTCTTTGAGTTGTTTGACGAGGTACTTGATCGTCAGGTATTCGCCGTTTGAACCGGGAGCACGGCCTTCCAGCTCGTCCGAGGCAAGAAACTTGATGTGTTTGAGAAGATCGGCGGCGTTGACGGCGTCACTGGCCGCTTTCGGCGGAAGAGCAGGGGGATCGGCCGCGAGCAGTGACCCAACGACTGCGAAAACACCCAGGCAAGTGCAGGAAAACCGTTTCATAAGGTGGTCTGTAATGTAGAGGCGCTTGTGCCAAGCGCCTGATCGAACAAATAGGCGCTTGGCACAAGCGCCTCTACACTTACTTCTTGGCGCCGCCGATCCCGATCTTCTTCAAGAACGGCTGGACCGACTGTTTGCGTCCCAGAAATTTTTCGATCGACTGCGTGATGTCGCGCGAATCGCCCGGCTCGTAGATGTCGCGGCGCAGACGTAACCCCGCCTGCTTGTCCTGATAGCCATCCTTCGCCGACTCGAAGACCGTCGCCATGTCCGCGGCAATCGCGTCCGCCCAGGCGTAGCCGTAGTAGCCGGCGTCGTAACCGTTCAGGTGGCCGAAGTAGGAAACAAACGTGGTCTCCGACGCGATCGGCAGAAACACTTTTTCCAGGATCGGATTCGAAATCGCGACGGAATCATAGGGCTGGCCTTCCGCATGCGGAGCGTGCAAGGCCAGGTCGAGCGACGCGAAGGCGAACTGGCGGCGATAATAAACGCCCACCGTGGCCAGCTTCGCGTCCTTCATTTTGTTAATGGTTTCCGCGGAAATCTTTTTCGAGGGATCGCTGTAATCCGACGCGAAAGTGTCGAGCACTTTCTTGTCCCAGACCCAGCTTTGCAGCATCTGCGAGGGCGCCTCGACGAAATCGCCCGGCACATTCGTGCCGGCGAAACGCGAATACCTGGCGCGCGTCACGATCGCGTGGAGCGCATGACCGAACTCGTGAAAGAGCGTCTCGACGTCGCCGTGGGTCAGAAGCGACGGCTTCCCTTCGCTGGGTGGGGGAAAGTTGCAGAGGAGCGCGACGGTGGGCCGCTGGTATTTGCCGTCGGGCAAAGCCTTGCCGCCGATGATTTCAAACTCCGCGAAGTGATTGAATTTTCCCTCGCGCGGGAACATATCGAGATAGAACATTCCGAGCGGCTCGCCTGTCGCCGCGTCCGAAACGGCGTAGAGCTGGAGATCGTCGATCCATTTTTGCGGCACTTCGATTTTCTCAAATTTCAGGCCGAAGATGCTCTGGTAAATGTTGAACATCCCTTCGAGCGTTTTTTGGAAGGGGAAGTAAGCGCGCAACGCTTCCGTATCGACCGCGTATTTCTGTTTCTTGAGCTGGTTTTGGTAATAGCGAAAATCCCAAACCTGGATTTGGGCATTCGGATTTTTTGTTTCCGCGATTTTTAGCTTCCGCAGCTCCGCGACTTCCGCATCGAACTTCGGCTGGCTGCCGGTGATGAGGTCGTTGATGTACTTTTCCGCGCCGGCGGCGGACTTGGCCATTTTAATTTCGGTCTGAAAATCGGCCCACGATTTGTAGCCGAGGCGGAGCGCGATCGTGTTCCGGAGGGCGAGCATCTGGTTCAGGACGGCGACATTCTTGTCCTTGGCCAGGCTGTCATGGACGACGTAGAGGCGTTTGCGCACCTCTTCGCTCTTGGCGTTTTCCATCACGGCGATGACTTGCCAGGTGACGTTCGCTTTCACGGTGTAGGCGTCGTCGCCGGTCTTGATGCCGGGCGAGGCCATGAAACTGTCCGGGACGCCTTCGAGTTCCGCTTTTGTGAAAACGACCGGCGCTTGCACCTCGACGATGTTTGAGTCGAAGTCGGTTCCGAGCTTCGAAAGATCTTTGCGCAACTTCTCGACTTCCTGCTTCTTCTCCGGCGGCAAATCGAGTCCGGCCCGCCGATAATCCCGCAACGTCTCCTTCAGCAGTTTGGCGTCTTCACCGCTCAGCTTTGGGTTTGTCTTCTCGAAAGCCTTGACCGCCTTGTAGACATCCTCGCGATAATCAACGCCCACCGCCCAATCCTGGAAGAGTTTCACCGCATTCTCGGCAGCCGTGCGCATGGCGGCCGAAGTGTTCGTCTCCTTGATGACGGTCGCCTTATTCGCGGCGAGGCGAGCCTGGTACCCGAGGTCGTCCAGCGCGACGATTGTGCTTTTGAACGTGACCTTCGTCAGATCCTGTTGGCCAATCTGGTCGAGGGCCGCGTTCGCCTTGGCGATGGCGCTCTTCATCGAAGCCTCCACGGCCTCGGGCGTCTGATCCCAGTCGGGAACCGTCAGAATGGAATTCGCCTTGGCAGCTGCGTCGCGGAAGGCGTCTATGGTTTTGAGGGCCTCTGCCGCCGGGGCGGTGATGGCGAGGCCGCAGAAGAGAATTGAGACAAGGAGTGCTTTCATAAGGAAGACGGGAACATGTTGGAGAAGGCGAAACCGGTAAAGTGGAATCGGTGGCGGAGGTGAGGGCCGGGAGGCGGAGTGGCTTTGCGAAAAAGCGCTCGTTATGCGATGAAGATCGCAGCGAAAAATGCAACCCTACCTCGAAAAATTCCTGCTCGCGTTCATTCCGCTTTTTGTGGCGATCGATCCCATCGGGCTCATCGCCATTTTCCTGGGCCTGGGCGGGAATGTGGACGCCAAACGCCGGCAGCACGAGGGCACGCTGGGATTGATTACGAGTTTGGCCGTGGCGATTGGCTTCATTTTTCTCGGCAAAATTATCTTCCGCGCGCTCGGGATCACGGTCTCGGATTTCCAAGTGGCGGGTGGCTTGATCCTGCTCGGGATCGCGGTGCGCGAGCTCCTGGATCTGGGCGGACGCGACCGCTACGCGGGCGAAGCGTTTGGAGTTGTGCCTCTGGGGATGCCGCTCATTGCCGGGCCGGCCTTGCTGACTGCGCTCCTTATTCTTGTCGATACCGTCGGGATTCTGTTCACCGTCCTGGCTCTGCTGGTGAATTTGCTCCTGGTGGGGTTCGGCTTCCGCTACGCCAGCCACTTTACCCGGTGGATGGGCAAGCAAGGCATGAAGGGTGTCTCGAAATTGATTTCGCTCCTTCTGGCTGCGATTGCCGTCAGCCTGATCCGGCGCGGATGGCTGGCTCCTTGATGGAGAGACGTTCACGCTGGCGGTGTCTGTTTGGCGCCCCCTTCGCTGAAAATAGCCCAGCGTTTTAACGCTGGGAAAATCGGTTAACAAAAAATGCCCCAGTCCCTTCAGGGACGACAGGAGCGCCATTCCAATGAGGGCTCTGCCGTCCCTGATGGGACTTCGGAGTTCCATGCATTCGAAACCCAGCGTTGAAACGCTGGGCTATTTTCAGGGAGAGTTTCACAAAGCAGGCGTGCCAGAAGCCTATTCGCTTGGTTAGGCGTTCGCCGGCGAGCGGCTGCGTCTCAGAACTGGCCGGTCCGAAGCATCACGAGCGTGCAGCCCTCTACGACTTCGATGCCGGCTTCCTCCGCTTTGGCGGCGAGTGCGCTGTTTTCCGCGCCGGGATTCATGATGATGCGACGCGGTTTGACGCCGATAATCTCGTCGATGAGTGGCGTCGATCGCGTTTCGCCCAGATAAAGCGTCACGGTATCGATCGGGCCGGGTGCGTCAGAAATCCCTGGATAACATTTTTCACCCAGGATCTCCTCGAAAACTGGATTGATCGGAAGAGTCCGGTGCCCATACTCGTGTAGCAATTGCAGCGCCTGGTACGCGTAACGGTCTGGCTTTGGCGAAGCGCCGAGGATGGCCACGGTTTGGGCGGCGCTGGGTTGATTCATGTTATCTGACTCGACGCGTCCGTTCGGCGGTTGTCAACAGAGGGGGAGACCAGCGGGAGGCAGGGGCATCGGACCCGGCACGGGTTGACACCGTGGGCCCCCTTGTTACTATCCCGCTCTTATGAGATTCCCTCTGGCGTTGACCACCAAGATCGCCGCCTACATCATCGGCCAGAAGCTGCGCCGGACGGATAAGTTCGCGACAGTCTTGCAGTTGGAGCCGCTGCATACCTGCAATCTCACCTGCACCGGCTGCGGGCGCATCCGCGAGTATTCCACCTCGCTCAAGGACATCATGCCCCTCGATGACTGCCTCGGGGCCGCGGCGGAATGCAATGCCCCGATGATCTCGATTTGCGGAGGCGAACCGCTCATTTATCCGCAGATCGAGGCGCTTGTCCAAGGTCTGCTCGAGCAGAAGCGGATCGTTTACATCTGCACGAACGCGATGTTCATGCGCAAAAAGATGCGGGAATGGCTCAGCACGCAATTGGCCACTCGCCCCGATTTCGTCGAGGAAAAGCTCTCAGCCCTGGTCGCGGCGGGTTTAGTCAATGAGAAGGACGCCGCTGCCGTCCGCCAGGGCCCGAAGGATCCGGCCAAGCCCACCATTGGTCCCAGCCGCTGGATGTATTGGAACGTCCATCTCGACGGGCTCGAACGCACTCACGACTTGATCGTCGAGCGCGAAGGCGTTTTCAAAGAATGCATTCTGGCCATGAAAATGGCGAAGCTCCTCGGTTACCAGGTCGCCACCAACACCACGATCTACAAGGAAACCGACATGACCGAAGTGGAGCAGATGTTCGATTTCCTCTCCGACCTCGGGGTTGATGGGCACACGATTTCGCCAGGATACGAGTACGACGCCGCGAAGAAGGACATGATCAAGCGGCTGAATTTGCAGCCCGAAAACTTCTTTCTCACCCGCAAGATGACGATCGAGAAGTTCAAGAAGATCGAGGAATGGATGGGCAAGTACACCCTCTTCGGGACACCGATCTATTTTGAATTTCTCGCCGGCAAGCGCGATCTGAGCTGCTCCGCCTGGGCCATTCCAACGCGCAACATCCGCGGCTGGAAAGGGCCCTGCTATCTCATGACCGACGCGCACTACTCGAGCTACGCGGAGTTGCTGGAGAAAGTGCAGTGGGAAAAATACGGCGTGGTCGATGGCGTCGCGAAAGACAGCCGTTGCGAAAATTGCATGGTCCATTGCGGTTACGAACCAACGGCCAGCCTGGGCCTCAATGCGCAACCCGGCGATACCTGGAAAAATGTCCGGTTCAACTTCGGGTCGAAACCGAAACCAACCGGCAAGGGCAACGAGATCACCGCCTACAACGGCGTCACCTCCGGCCACGGCCACCTGACGGGCCAACGCGCGGAAGTGGCCGCGCAAGCATCCTAGGCCGATGCCTCCGTCGTCCGCGAACCTGATCGCATTGCCGAGCGTTTTTCCCGAAGGCGCCGCCGGCTCCGCGGCCGAGAATACCGAGATCGCGCAGGCAATTTCGCGGGCGCAGGAAAATTTGCTCCGGCAGCAGCACCCGGATGGTCATTGGTGCGGCGAACTCGTCGTCGATAGCACGCTCTGCTCGGATTTCGTCCTCTTCATGCATTGGCTGGGAGAGGTGGACGACGCGCTGCAACAACGCTGCGCTCGTCACATCTTGAAGCGGCAGCTCGCGGATGGCGGCTGGAATATCTATTATGGCGGCCCCAGCGAAGTGAACGCTTCCGTGAAGGCGTACTTCGCCCTCAAGCTGGCGGGCCATTCCGCCGATCTTCCCTACATGCAGGAAGCGCGCGCGAACATTCTGCGCCTCGGCGGTATCCCGCGCATGAACACTTTCAGCAAGCTCTACCTCGCGCTCCTCGGGCAATTTCCCTGGCAATATCTGCCATCCATTCCGGTCGAGATGATCCTGCTGCCGAAATGGCTGCCGTTTAACATTTATAAAATGTCTTCGTGGAGCCGGGCGATGTTGATCCCGCTCGCGATCATCAATCATTTCAAGCCGACGCGGGAATTGCCGGGACTGAAACAACTCCATGAGCTCTATCCGCTGGGCACTGAGCACAAGAATTTCACCCTGGCGCGCGATCCGCGGTTTTTCGCCTGGCGGAATTTTTTCCTGCGGGCGGATCATGCTCTCAAGCTGATTTCGAAACTGGAGTGGCGCCCGATGCGGCGCCGCGCGCTGGAAGAAGCAGAGCGCTGGATGCTGGACCGGATCGGGGAGGGGAGCGACGGATTGGCCGCCGTCTTTCCGGCCATGCTCAATTCGCTGATCGCGCTGCGGGCCCTGGGCTATTCCGCCAAGCACCCGATTTACGAAAAAGCAGCGAAGGATTTTGCCGGACTCTTTGTGGACGACCCGGAGGATTTTCGCATTCAACCCTGCGTGTCGCCGGTCTGGGATACTGCGATCAACATTATCGCGCTGGCAGAATCGGGTTTGCCCGCGGAGCATCCGGCGTTAACCAATGCGGCCAAATGGCTGGTGGAAAAAGAGGTTCGGCTCCGCGGCGATTGGGCGGTCAATAATCCGCATCCCGAACCGAGCGGATGGGCTTTCGAATACAACAATGTCTATTACCCGGACACGGACGATACCGCGATGGTGTTGATGGCCTTGCGTCTGGTCCAGCCCGACGATTCGGATTCCCTCGGCGAACTATTCCGGCGCGCCCTGGCCTGGCAGTTGAGTTTTCAATGCGGCGATGGCGGCTGGGCCGCTTTCGACAAGGAGGTCACCCAGCATTGGCTGGAGGACATGCCTTTCGCGGACCACAACGCCATTCTCGATCCGACCTGCAGCGACCTGACCGCCCGCACGCTGGAACTGTTCGGTTACATCGACTTCGATCCGCAGGCCCGTTCGGTCCGGGACGCGGTCCAGTATTTGATCGAGACGCAGGATGACGACGGCTCCTGGTACGGGCGCTGGGGCGTAAACTACATCTACGGAACCTGGCAGGTGCTGCGCGGGCTGCGCGCCATCGGTGAAAACATGACGCAGGATTGGGTCCTGCGGGGGCGCGATTGGCTCGAGAGTTGCCAGAACGACGACGGCGGTTGGGGTGAAAGCTGCGCCTCCTACGAAAATTCGGTGCTCAAAGGCAAGGGCGAGAGCACGGCTTCGCAAACTGCCTGGGCGTTGATGGGAATTTGCGCCTGCGGGGACCTCGACCGGTCAAGCATGCAGCGTGGGCTGCGCTACTTGTTGTCGACCCAGCGAAGCGATGGCGCCTGGGACGAGCCGCAAATTACCGGGACCGGTTTCCCGGGAGTGTTCTATCTCCGGTACGACATGTACCGCCAAAATTTCCCCCTGATGGCGCTGGCGACTTACATCAATTATCGAAGCGGGCTTGGGCATTATCCGAGTTTCTACAGCTGCCAAGGTGGATCGAGCGCTCCGTCGCTCGATGCTTAGAAAATGGCGGCGAAGCCGCGAAGTAAAACATCGCGCGGCGGAGCGCACGATCCACCCGCCATGTGGCGGTGCCCGGACTGCGGCCGCCAATTTGCCAACCGGAATCAATCGCACGCCTGCGGTCGCTCCACCCTTGCTTCCCACTTTGAGGGAAAGCCGCCAATCGTGCGCGCGATCTTCGACGAGGTGTTGCGGATCGCGAGGAAAAACGGGCCCATCACTGTGCTCCCGGAAAAGACGAGGATCGCGTTTCAGGTGCGGATGAGTTTTGCCGCGTTCGTCATTCGCAAGAACTGGGTCGATGGCCATGTCGTGCTCGCCCGTCGATTCGAAAATCCACGCTTCCGCCGGATCGAAACGTTCTCTCCGAGAAATCATCTGCATGCTTTTCGCTTCGAAAGGCCTGAGGAGATCGATGCCGAAGTCGCTTCGTGGCTGGCCGAGGCGTATCAGGTGGGCGAGCAGCACCACTTGCTCTGAGGCGATGTAGAGGCGCTTGTGCCAAGCGCCTAACCAAGACGACAGGCGCTTGGCACAAGCGCCTCTACATCTGCTGCCAATTGACGCGCCCCCTTCCCGGCGGGACAGTGTTTATTATGGCTTACGAATTACCAAAACTCCCTTATGCCTACGATGCTCTCGAGCCGCACATCGACGCGCGGACGATGGAAATCCATCACACCAAGCATCACCAGACTTACATCACCAACGTCAACAACGCGCTCAAAGATAAACCAGAGCTCGCCTCGAAATCAGTCGAGGATTTGATCAAGGATCTCAACGCGGTGCCGGAAGACATCCGCACGGCCGTGAGAAACAATGGGGGCGGACATGCGAACCATTCCTTTTTCTGGAAAATCATGGGCCCCAACGCGGGCGGCGAGCCCTCTGGTAAGCTGGGCGACGACATCAAATCCACCTTCGAAAGCTTTGACGCGTTCAAGGAAAAATTCGCAGCGGCCGGGACCGGCCGGTTTGGCAGCGGCTGGGCGTGGTTGATCAAGAACAAGAGCGGAAAACTCGAAGTGATATCGACCCCGAACCAGGACAGCCCGCTGATGGACGGCAACACCCCGCTCCTGGGTCTGGACGTCTGGGAGCATGCCTATTACCTCAATTACCAAAATCGCCGGCCCGATTACATCAAGGCGTGGTGGAACGTGGTGAACTGGGACGAAGTCGCGAAGGGGTATTAGTTCTCAATCGAGGGGTAGGGACGCCGCGCTGCGGCGTCCGCGCGGACAGCGCAGCGCGCTGTCCCTACCAACATCATGGCGTACTTGAACGACAACTACCTCAAGCTGCAGGCCGGTTATCTCTTCCCCGAGATCGCGCGCCGCGTGCGCGAGTTTTGTGATGCGAATCCAGAGGCGGCTCGCCGGCTGATTCGCTGCGGAATCGGTGACGTCACCGAGCCGCTGCCGTCGGCAATCATCTCGGCGATGCACCGAGCCGTGGATGAACTCAGCGTCCGCGAAACTTTCCGCGGCTATGGTCACGAGCAGGGCCTGGAATCGCTGCGGGAAAAAATCGCGCAACAAGATTACCGCGATCGCGGAAGCGACGTGACGGCGGACGAAGTCTTTGTCTCCGACGGTTCAAAACCCGACTGCGGTTTCATCCTCGATATTCTGGGGCACCAAAACAGAATCGCGATCACCGATCCGGTTTACCCGGTTTACGTCGATACCAACGTGATGGCCGGGCACACTGGCGTCGCCGGTGAAACCGGACGTTACGAAGGGATTACGTATCTGCCGTGTGGACCTGAAAACGACTTTGTCCCGGAGCCGCCGCGGGAGCCGGTCGATATTGTCTATCTCTGCTTCCCAAATAATCCGACCGGTGGCGTTGCCTCGCGGGCGCAGTTGACGCGTTGGGTGGAGTACGCGCGCGAGCACAACGCGATCATCCTTTTCGACGCAGCGTATGAGGCGTACATCAGCGATCCGGAGATCCCGCATTCGATCTACGAAATCCCGGGCGCGCGCGAATGCGCAATCGAGTTCCGCAGCTTTTCGAAAAACGGGGGCTTCACCGGGGTGCGGTGCGGGTTCACGGTCATGCCGAAAAGTTTGCAGGCGTCCACCGCCGATGGCAGGAAGTTGCCGTTGCATCCCTTGTGGCACCGGCGCTGGAGCACAAAAGCGAATGGCGTGAGCTATCCGGTGCAACGCGGCGCGGAGGCCGTTTACTCTCCCGAAGGGCGCAAGCAGGTCCGGACGTTGATCGATCATTACATGGGGAACGCGCGCCTTCTGCGAGAGGCCGCCGCGCGGGCCGGGATGCCCGTTTACGGCGGCGTGAATGCTCCCTACATCTGGGTCAAGACGCTTCTGGGCCTGACCAGCTGGCAGATGTTCGACCGAATGTTGCAGGAGTTGAATGTGGTCATCACGCCGGGAAGCGGTTTCGGATCGTGCGGCGAAGGTTTCTTCCGGATCTCTGCGTTCAACAGTCGCGAGAACGCCGAAGAGGTGGCGCGCCGCCTGCAAACGCTCAAGTAAGCCGCTCCGAATCGCTCTTGCTCTTGTCGCCGGGGTCGACGCTCGTAAAATTTGCGGGTAGAGAATAATACCGTGTCGGTCACTACCCAAAATCTCCCACAGCTTTACCGCTTCTGTTTCCTGATGACTGGCGATGCCAGCAAGGCGCGGGAGGCATTTCAAAACACCGTTCGGGAAGCGGCTTTGCGTTCCGCGCGGGACGAGCCCCCTCCGGATCGGCTTTGGTTTTTTCGTGACGCGCGCTGGCGTTGCGTCGCCGTGTGCGAGGAAGGTATTCAGGCCGAACCAGGCATGTTGGAGGAAACAGAAATTTCGCCGTCGGCCCCTCTGCAGATTGGGCGATTGGATCCGGATCAGCTGGCGGTTTGGATTTCGGCAGCGCCCGATCCGCAACGGAGTGCCCTGGCGCTCTTCTATCTGGATGAGTTCAGCTTGCGCGAGATGCTGGAGCTTCTGGAGATAAAAGCAGGCGAGTTGTCCGAATTGATTTCGAGCGGTCGCCGTCAATTTCAAGCGTGGTTGGATGCAACCAACCCGCATTACGAAACATGAGCATTTTCCAGATTCGCTCGAATTACAGCGCTCTCGCGCGATGCGCGCCGATCACGGAAAAGCCGGGGACCGATCGCGCCATGCGCGTGGCCATCCAGCGAGCTCGCCAGGGGAAGAAGGCAGCGCCGTTTGCGCAACAACAAGCGTTCGATGCCGCTCTCGCGAATCTCGTGCGCGCCATCCCCGTCGATGCCCAGGTCGCAGAATGGTTTGCCAACGAAAGCCTCATTCCGCTGGTCAAACAGCGGTGGAAAAAAATCCTCCTCAATCCGGTCGTGGCCGCGATCGCTCTGGCGATTGCTGTCATCGGTGGGGTCTTCGCTTACCGCATCAACGAGCACATGCACGATTTTCCCGGAGCCGACAAAGCCAGGCGGCTTTTAGCGGTCGCGGCCTCGACTCGATCCGTCCTGCTCGATCCGTTGAAGACGGATGCCGGCGCGTTGAGCGATCTGTTTTTCATGAAACATCGGCTGGAGCATTACGACGTCCCGCCGGAGTTCGCCGATTTCAAGGCGCTGGGCAGCCGTGTTTTTGACGACGACGAAGTGCATCACGTGGCGCAGATTTGGGCGGTGGAAAAGCGAATGCAGTTCTTCCTTTTCCCGGCGGAAAAAGATCCCAAAGACGGCAGCGTCAACGATTTCTCCGATTGGCGTTTTGTTGAACTGGAGGGTTGGACCGGTGCGGTCCAGCAGCGAAACGGCGTTTGCTTCATGGCCGTGATCCGTGGACAGGAAAAAGACCTCGCGCCGTATTTGGAGAAGCGAAAACAGTGACGCCAATTCCCGATGAAAAGTGCCAGAGGGGAGAATTGAACTCCCGACCAAGGGCTTATGAGTCCCCTGCTCTACCGCTGAGCTACCCTGGCAACGTGCGACAAATTGAATGCCGCGCTTCCGCATGTCAACGTCGAGCCGAGAACAACCAGTCATGACTGAGCGATTCCTCGAAGACTTGCACGTCGGTGATCGGTTCGGATCCGGCACTTTCGAGGTGACCGAACAAAGCATCGTCGATTTTGCGCAGGCCTTCGATCCGCAGCCGTTCCATCTCGATTTGGATGCAGCCAAGCGGAGCGTTTTCCGGGGCCTGGCGGCAAGCGGGTGGCACACGGCTGCGATGTCGATGAACCTGTTTGTCACCGGCGATCTTCACCTTGCCGGCGGGTCGGTCGGTTTAGGCGTGGATGGCTTGGAATGGCCCCGGCCGGTGCGCCCGGGCGACACTCTTCGGCTTGAAACGGAGATCGTGGAGGTCCGCCCATCGCGATCCAAGCCCGACCGCGGAATCATCCGCATCCGCAATGTGACCACCAATCAAAACGGCGAAGTTGTGCAAACCTTCCTCGCTTCGGTTCTCGTGCGGCGCCGGCCGGCCGCAGATTGATCGATCGAGCGGTTCTAATCGCCACGGTCCGGTGAGGTGGATCGTGCGCTCCGTCGCGCGATGTTTTCCTTTTGCGGCTTCGCCGCCATTACTGGCATCGAGCGCGGAGCGCTCGATCCACCTTCCCAAAGCGTTGAGCTAATCTTCCGCCGCTAATGCCTTGCACGCGCCGAGATCGAGTTTGCCCGAGGCGAGAAGGGGAATGGCGTCTACGCGTCGCACGACCTTTGGAATCCACAGATTCGGAACGCCGATATCCGAAAGCGCGCTCCGGACGCTCGGCAGATCGAGGTCGATACTGCTCAGGAGGACGAGCGCTTCGCCCTTGGCTGCATCCGCCACGCCCACGATCGCAATAATGCGTTCGGAGTGTTCCGTGGCCGGCAGGACCGAGAGAATCTTCTGTTCGATGGTTTCGTGCGGAACCATTTCGCCGCCAATTTTTGAGAAACGCGAAAGCCGTCCTTCGATGTAGAGAAAGCCATCTTCGTCAAATCGGCCGATGTCGCCCGTCTTGAACCAGCCGTCTCGCAGAACGTCCGCGGTTTGTTCGGGAGCATTGAGATAGCCCTCGAAAATATTCGGGCCGCGCAGCCAGAGCATTCCGGTGTCGTGGAGCGAACCTTTCCGTTCGGTCTCGGCATCGCGAATTTCCGCGGCCATCCCGGGCAGAAGTTTTCCGGCGGATCCGAGCCGATTGCAGGGCTGAATCGCTTGACCGGGCTTGGTAGCTTTCGGCTCCGGCAGGTTGACGCTCGCCACCGGCGAGGTCTCGGTCAGGCCATACCCTTGCAGGACCTCTTTTCCGAATCGGGCCGCGAAGGCGTTCGCCAGTTCGTCGGGGAGTTTTTCCGCGCCGGTAATCAGCAACCGCAAACTGCGCAGTTGGGGCGGCTCCGCCTTCCGCAGATAGGCGCGGAGGAACGTCGGGGTTGCCAGCATCACGGTGACGGCCTGGCGCTCGACGAGGCTGGCGATCTTCCCGGCTTCGAGCGGATTTGGATAGCTTGCGGTGCGAACCCCTTCGATGAGCGGGTACCAAAGCGTCACCGTGCAGCCGAAGCTGTGAAAAAATGGGAGCGACGCGAGCATCACGTCTTCCTTTTTCGCGTCGAGCATGACGCCGAATTGCGAGACATTGCCGAGAACATTCCGATGCGTCAGCGCCACCCCTTTCGGTTTGCCTGAGCTTCCGCTCGTGAAAAGCAGGACGGCTTCGGTGCGGTCGCCTACGCGTGGAAGGCCCAACATTCGCGCCAGCGCGCCCGCCGGCATCGCGAGTCCAAGGAGCCACCAGCCCACGATCGCCCGTTTCATTTTCGGCAGGACTTCCTCGAGATAAATCACCTGTGGCGTCCAGGGAAAATCTTCCAAACGCTTCGCGAGGATTCGCGCCGTAATGATCGTGCTCAGGCCGGCTTGCTCCGTGGCCGATTCGATCGAATCACGGGCGCTGGTGAAGTTCAAGTTGACCGGGATCTTGCCCGCCAGCACGACCGCCAGGTTCGCGACCACGCCGCCCTTGCCGGGTGGCAGAACGATTCCAATTCTCCGTTCGGGACATGTCTTCCGCAGAGAGCGGCTCAGGGCAATCGCGACGCCGAGAAGTTTTCCGCCCGATAGACTCGTCTGGTCGAGTCCATCCGTAATAGCGGTTCGAAACGGACTTCGTTTCAGGCCGCGCAGACAGGCTCGAGCGAGATGACCGCGCAAGTGCGGCCGCTGGCTGTAACAGAATTCACCGATCTTGAGCAATTCCTCGCGCACCGTCGCGATGTCGGCGGCGTCGGCCGACAGCGGCTGGCCAAACGCGACCATGACCCGATAGGGCAGCGATCTCGGCCACTTCGTAAAGAACCGGCCGCCTTGGAATGAGAAAATCGAGCCCCAAAGCCGGTCCAGCCACACGGGCACGACCGGCGCCTCCGCCTGGCGCGCGATTATTTCGTAGCCGCGCCGCAGACGCAACAGCGAGCCACTGCGCGAAAGTTCTCCTTCCGGAAACAAACAAACGATTTCGCCCGCGCGAATTTTGGCCGCGGCCTCGCGCATTGCATCTTTAGCGCGGCGGGAAGTAATCGGGATGCACCCGACCGCCTCGAGGACCGGGCGCAGGAACCGATTCCGATAGACGCCTTCGTCGATGATGAAGCGAATCGGTCGCGGAGACGCGAGGCTAAGAACGATCGCATCCACCCACGTGATGTGGTTCGGCAGGAGGAGAAAGCCGCCCGCGGGCAGGTGTTCCATGCCGGTGGCGGTCACGCGATAAATGAGCCGGGCGATGCCTAACCCAAAAAATCTGAGCGCGCGTTCGGTGGCCGAGGAGTTCGCCATGGAATATGGTTTACAAGGAGCTAGTTGTTCCGTGCAATCGGCAAATCGATGACCCCACCCGAATCAAAAGCCAATCCCGGTGCTCGGGCGGCGCTTGGCCTGCTTCTCGGGATCAACCTTTTTAACTACATCGATCGTTTTGTTCTCGCGGCGGTCGAGCCGAACATTCGCGCGACGTTTTTCGCTCCTGGTGATCCGAATGCGATGGCGACAACGGGCTTTCTCGCTTCGGCTTTCCTCGTCACCTATATGCTTTCGGCGCCGGTCCTGGGGTTCCTCGCCGATCGCTTTTCGCGGTGGATCATCGTGGGCGTGTGCGTGATCCTCTGGAGTTTCGCAACGGCTGCATCGGGCTTCGCCCTGACGTTCGCTGCCCTGTTTGCCACGCGAATCTTTGTCGGCATCGGAGAGGGCGGCTACGGACCGGCCGCGCCCACCATTTTGGCTGATTACTTCGCGCAACAGACCCGCGGGCGCATCATGGCGATTTTCTGCGCGGCCATTCCGGTAGGGAGCGCGCTTGGCTACGTGTTGGGAGGCATAATCAACCACCAACTGGGCTGGCGTTGGGCATTCTATCTTGTGGCCATCCCCGGCATCGTTTTGGGTCTGATCTGTTTCTTCCAGAAGGATCCGAGGACACGAGCGGGGTTCTCTCAGGAACGCAGGCGGGCGCGCAAAGAGGACTACCTTGTTCTGCTTCGAACGCGCTCCTTCGTTTATAATTGCCTGGCGCAAACCGCGATGACTTTTGCCCTCGGTGGTCTCGCCTATTGGATGTCGGCTTATTTGATTTTCCGGCGGCAGCCGCCCGAGATGGCGACCCCGATTTTTGGCGGAATCACCGTCGTTGCCGGGCTTCTGTCGACGCTCATAGGGGGATTCCTGGCGGACCGGCTGCGGAAACGTTTTAGCGGCTCCTATTTTCTGGTTTCCGGTGCTGGCATGTTGATCGCGTTTCCGTTGTTCGTCGCGATGCTTTACACGCCGTTTCCGATGGCCTGGATTCTTCTCTTTGGCGCGGTGTTTTTTGTGTTTCTAAACACGGGCCCGTCCAATGCCGCCCTCGCCAACGTGGCGGAACCCAGGATTCGCGCGACCGCGTTTGCCCTCAATATTTTGGTCATTCACGCACTGGGAGATGTGATTTCGCCGCCGTTGTTGGGCGCGGTGGCGGGCCATTACGATATGACCATGGCGTTCCTGGTGATTTCAGGCGCGATGTTGGTCTCAGGCGTCATCTGGCTGCTCGGAATGAAGTATCTGGCCGCTGACACAGCCGCAGTCGAAAACCAGCCGACGACGTAAACGACAGCGCGACGATCGAGCCTAGCCGATTTCGTAAGTCGTAATTTCGAGCTCGATGCCGTCCGGATCACGGAAGTAAATCGAATGCGAGATTTCGTGATCCGTGAACTGGAATGCGATGCCGCGACTCGCCAGATCGCGCTGCGCCGCGATGAAGTTTTCCCGATTGGCCCGCATCGCCAGATGGAGAATCGGGCCTCGCTTCCGGGGCAGCGAATCTGTCTGAGCGCCAGCTGGAAAAAGCGCGATGGCCGTTTTCTCCCGGGCCACAAAAACCGGAACGCCATTCCACATTCCAGGAAAACGGCGCTCGAATCCCAGGACATCGACGTACCAATCCGCCGAGCGTTCCACATCCCGGACGGCGAGCGCGACATGATCGAGTCCTTCCAATTCAAACATGGCAATCATTCAAATTGCTGAAACGGTCCTGAGAAAGCAAATATGCAGGCGGGCAAGATTGACCTTGCCAAGCTGCGGGCACGCCGTTGCGTAGGCACTCATGCCTGGAATCGTTTTGTTAAGCAGTTTCTTTTAGGTGGCCGTGGCGAAAACCAAGAGGCCGATCCTGCCTTCGTCCTTTTTCGAGCGCGATCCGCTCGTTTGCGCGCGCGAACTTGTGGGCGCGGAGCTGATTTGGGGCAAATGCTCAGGCATCGTCGTCGAAACGGAGGCCTACCTCGCCTTGAACGACGAAGCGAGCCACACCTTCACCCGGCCGAGCACCCGCGCCTTCGTGGAGCGCAACGTTGCGGGCACCGTCTACATTTATATGAATTACGGCGTCCACTGGATGCTCAACGTCCTCGTGAAAGGCGGCGCCCGGAGTGGGCTGATTTTGATTCGGGCGCTCGAGCCCCTGCGCGGTCTCGAAATCATGAGAGCGCGCCGCGGAGTCGATGAAGTCCATCGCCTTTGCTCTGGGCCTGGCAAATTGGCGCAGGCGTTGGATATCACGAAACGCCATCACGAAATGAGCCTGTGCGTGGACCCGCGATATTGTTTGGTGCGGCCGGCCGGTCTGGATATTTCAGTCGTGGCCGACCCGCGCATCGGGATCAGCCGGGCCAAAGATTTCCCCTGGCGGTTTACGTTGGCGGGGAGCCCGTTCGTCAGCGTTCCCGTGCGCCCGGCAAACGTGCGGAAGCGGTTGACCTCCGCGCGGAGTGCACGGACTTTCCCCGCGCAATGAGCGCAAGCAAAACCCGCGTCCTTCTCGGCATGAGCGGAGGCGTCGATTCCAGCGTGGCGGGTTATCTCCTGCGCGAGCAAGGCTACGACGTCGTCGGCGTGACCATGAAAGTCTGGCCGCAGGATTGCATCTCGCGGGCGGAGGACAAATGCTGCGGGCCCCAGGCCGTGGCCGACGCGCGGAGCGTGGCCCATTCGTTAGGCTTTCCGCATTACGTTGTCGATGAAGCGGACCAATTCGAACGGCTGGTGATCGATTATTTTTCCAGCGAATACCAGGCCGGCCGGACGCCGAATCCCTGTGTGATGTGCAACGAGAAGCTCAAGTTCGGCAACCTTTGGAAAAAGGCCGAAGCGCTCGGGTGCGACTACATCGCCACCGGGCATTATGCCATCATCGAGCATCATCCGGATCGGGCGGTTTTGCGCAAAGGCGTCGACCCGCGCAAAGACCAATCCTACTTCATGTTCAGTCTGCGGCAGCCGCAACTCCAGCGCGCGCTGACGCCGCTCGGCGGCATGGCGAAGCCCGCCATCCGGGAAATCGCCCGCTCGTTAGGCCTGAAGGTGGCCGACAAGGTCGATAGCCAGGAAATCTGCTTTGTGCCCGGGAACGACTACAAAGCGTTCCTCCGCTCGCATCTCGGCGCGGAAGAATTCCACGCGGGAGGCATCTATGATCTCGCCGGAAATTTTCTCGGGGAACACGGCGGAATCGAGCTCTTCACCATTGGTCAACGTAAAGGCCTGCCCGGCGGCTCGCCTCAGCCGCGTTACGTCGTCGATCTCGATCCGGCAACGAACCGCGTCATCGTCGGCGCTGTCGAGGATTTGACCTCGGATGATTTCGAAATCGACCAGGTGAATTGGAGCAGCCGCCCCAAGCCTGATGAAGCGATCGAAGTCACGGTCAAGATTCGCTACAGCCATCCGGGGACGCGCGCGACGCTTACGCCGCTGCCGGAAGGGCGCGCTCGCATCCAGTTGCATGAGCCGCAAAAAGCGGTCACGCCCGGACAGGCCGCGGTTCTCTACGATGGAGATGTCGTCGTGGGTGGTGGTTGGATTTGCCGGGCCGTTGCCCTCCAGCCCGCTTAACGGCGGGGAAAATTTCTGGGGAGCGCACGCGCCTCGTCCCGCGCCTGCGGGAGCGATGACGCGCCCGTCATCGCGGACTTTTCCAATCCCAGACGTTGCGGCGAGGGCGCCGCAACCAGCACGCGAGACGCGTGCGCTCCTCAGAACAACTGATAGAGTCGTGTGCAATGGCCGACGAAATTTACCTCGCCTGCAGCACGTTTCCCGATATCGAAACGGCGCGCCGCATCGCCCGGCAATTAGTGACGGAAAATCTGGCCGCCTGCGCCAACATCGTTCCGGCGGTTGAATCGATCTACCGCTGGCAGGACAAAATTGAGAATGCCCAGGAGACGCTCGTTTTTTTCAAAACGACCGCGGCCCGTTACGCTGCGTTTCAGGACAGACTGAAAGCGCTGCATCCCTATGAGGTGCCGGAGATTATTTGCCTGCGCATCGCCGATGGCCTGCCTGAATACTTGCGCTGGGTCAGCGAGAACACGCGCGGCCGCTAAGGTGGATCGTGCGCTCCGCGCGCGATGTTTATTCATGCGCGGCTTCGCCGCCACTTCTTGGCATCGCGCGCCGAGCGCACGATCCACCTACCCAGACTCCGCTTCGGTAGTCGGCGGCGGAATATTTCGAAATTCGCGGTGTCGAATTTTTCCGCCCGCGTGCGCAATGTAAAATCCTGCGCCCAACGCAGCGAACGCCAGAATCAGGGTCGCGATCGCCAGAGGGCGAGCGGTCCTGGGCCATTTCTTCGGCGCGAAGATCGCCGCCGCGGAAACCAGCGCGAGGGCGTAGAAAACGTAGACCAACTCATCCGCGCGATGCGCATGCGCCTTCAGCCAGGCCTGGCCATCGTCATCCGCCATCGCCAGCACGCTCGACTCCGCCGCTTCGCCGTAATGGGCCACCGGCCAGGCTGAAGCGGCGCAGGCGAAAATCAGAACGAGCGCGGTCACCTGGCCGCCTCGAGTGCCCAAGTAGAGCGCCGCGATCAAGCCGAACAAGGCGATGGCCAGCCCGTAAACGGGCAGGGGATTGAGCAGAACGTGAAGATATTCCGGCTGCCGGAGGTCGCGCAGGATCGCGTCAATCATGGCTTTGCGGGAGGCGCTTGGGCGAGAAGTTGAATCTCGGGGACGGGCGGATACGTCGTCCAATCGCCCGCGCAGAAATGCCACCACTCGGTCCGCAATCCATAAAAGCCGGCCCGGGCCATGGCTTTTTGCAGCAGCTTAAGATTCGATCGAACCACGGCATTCGGTCCCTGATATTCGAGCATCGCGGCTGGCGTAAAATTATCGAAATCGGTCGGCATGGGGACGTCCTTGCCCTTGCTATCGACCAGGGTTGCGTCCACGGCCGCGCCGCGCGTGTGCATGGAGCCGATGCCGCCTTCCTTGGGGTCGGCGACGTAATCGTTATTCCGGGTCGCCTCCCAAAGTTTCCCCTGGGCGAGCTTTGGCCGATAGGCGTCCCAGATCTTCAGGCCATAGCCGCGTTCCCTGAGGTATTTCTGAGCAAAGACCAAACGCTGCGCCACGCTGGCTCGGACCAGCGCCGGCATTCCCGGAGGATAGAGTGGCCGGTGAGTAAAGTTGTTCGGGCCGGCGTAGCGCAAGTCGATCACGATCGTCGGATCGACGCGTTGGATTTCGACAAATTCGCTTCCAGGAACGGGCGTCTGGCCCTGGCTGAAGGCCGCGCCAGGAACGAAGAGAGCGAGGACCAGGACCGCGGACCGAATCTTTCTGGAAAGCGTCCGAATATTCACGGAGAGCGTTGATCGAAGAAAAGCGAAGCGCCGTCAACTCAGTTCCCAGCGATAGAGAGCGGAGCATCTGTTTTTGCGATGCGTTGCAGGAGGAGTCGGGCGGTCTTCTCCGGAACGTCGAAGCGCAGCTGGAGGTCGGCGCCCTGGATATCGATCTCCGGCGTCTGCGCGTAGAGGGGGAGATTGGCGTCCTGGAGCCGGAGCCAGCGTTGAGGATCGTTTTTGATCGATCCAGCCAGCTCGGTCGCGCTTTGGGCGGACTTGCATCGCAAGGCCAGCCGCGCTTTCACCGGGTTCTGGAGCGTGAGCGAGAGGCCCAACAGTTGCGATGCGTCGAGCAGCTCGCGGGCGAAAATAGGATGGAAAATCTCCGCGAGTTTCGGCGGGTCCCGCGAGATGAGGCGAAGCGCGTTGCCCTGGTTCAGCGCCTGGAAACGATCGAAAAGCTGGCCCGTGGTTTTCAAGTCGGGTTTGATCCCCAGGCGGACGCGGACCAATTCTTCCACCTCAGGCGGGGAGCCGACGGCCAGCGTTTTCGCGCCGACTCGGGCGAGGGCAAAATCGGAGCGCAGCCAGACGGGCAGGCCACTGATCGGCCGCCGCTCGAAGGCCTTGTCCTTCTCGATCGAGCGAATGACCGGGGAGATATCGCCGCGCGCTTCCACCAGGACAAACTCACGCGTCGTGCCCGAATCGGTCGTCATGGCGCGGGTCACGCGAGTGGCATCCCGCGATAGATTCATGACCGGCGTTCGGTCCGCGCTGCCATTGAGTCCCACCCAGACGTTCTGCCACTCGGTCGCCTGTTCTTTCCGCCAGCGTTTTGGAAAATCGTCGCGCTCGATCTGCTCGGTATTGACGGAGAGAATCGCTTCGGTTTCCTGCGGCAGCCATTCCCTTTTCTGCGGGGACTTGAAGACGAGCGGGAGAATGATAACGAGCAGGACAACCAGCGAGAAAACGCTGAAGTAAAATTTTCGAAGCTCTTGCTTGTCGATCTGACTCGAGAGCACCGCCAGCTCGGCCGTGTGTTGCGAGTGGCGGTCCACCGCCGCGCGGTGCTTCTGAACATCCGCGAGCAGATGAGGCGCGTTCGGCGGAGCAATTCCCTGCGAAGCAAGGTGACGGCCGATGTTGAGGTAGGCTGGATTTTTCTTTTCTTCGACGGTTTGATGAAGGCCGCGGGCGTCCTTGAGAGCGTCCTGCTGGGCGCGACTGTTTTCATTCAAGACGCGGTCGCGCGCTTCAAATTCATCCCGGACCCGCGCGATGTTCTTGTCCACGACATCAAGCTCGGCCTGGTGCCGCGTCAGTTTCTCCCGGGCTGTCCGGCAGGCTTCCGCGCTGCCGAGACGCGCGCGCGTCACTTCCGCGCGTTCTTCCGGGAGCCGGACTCGGCGGGCGCCGATCGTGGCCATTTGCGCGTCGAGATCGGCCGGCGGGGGGATCTGGGCTTGTAATTCGGCCAGTTTCTTCAGCAGCTCCCGGTCGGCGGTGTCATTGTCCTGTAGCCGGCGCTCGACGCCGGCCAGTTCGCGGTCACAGAGATCGGCCGCTGTCTTGGCGTCATTCCGCCGCTCCAGGATCGGCTTCTTTTCTTCTTCGAGGGTCGCCAGCGCGGCGTTCTGCTCTTTCGTGTTCTGCGCGCGTTGCAGCTCAATTTTCCGGATGCTCTCTTCAATCTGCGCGATGCGGAGCGCGACTTCTTTCTGTTCCTGCTCGAGCTTCTTCAGCGCCACGATTTCATTGCGGACTTCGGGGAAATTCACCGCTTGCGAACAACCCTCGCGGCCGAGATTGACTTCGCTCTTTTGCAGAACCCGCTTTTCATGGCGCAACGCCATCCGGGTCTTCTGCCGCCGAATCTTCAGCCCGATCTCGCGCAGGCCTGTACGAATGAAACTCACGGGATAAGGCTACGCGAGTTGCGCCCGGCACCAACGTAAATTCACGTCCACTATTCCTCCGCTCCCGCCAGAGTCGCCAGCACGCTCAAGTCCTCCAGCGTCGTCGTATCGCCCGTCACAGTCTTCCCGCTCGCGACTTCCTTCAGCAAACGCCGCATGATTTTACCGCTGCGCGTCTTCGGGAGCGCCTCGGCGAATCGGACCTCGTCGGGCTTGGCGATTGCCCCGATGTGAACGCTAACGTGCTCGCGCAGTTCCTGTTTCAACGAGGCAGTCGCCGTGACTCCGCCTTTCAACGTCACGAACGCGACGACGCCCTGTCCTTTAATTTCATCGGGCCGGCCAACCACGGCGGCTTCGGCGACATTGGCGTGGCTGACGAGAGCGCTCTCGATCTCGGAGGTCCCGAGGCGGTGACCGGCGACGTTCAGGACATCGTCGATCCGGCCCACGATCCAAAAATATCCGTCCTTGTCCCGGCGCGCGCCGTCGCCCGTGAGGTAATTGCCTTTGTACTCGCTCCAGGTACTGTTTCTTGTAGCGTGTCTTGTCGCCATAAATCGTGCGCAACATCGATGGCCACGGCCGGCGAATGATTAGCTTTCCGCCGACATTCGGGCCGACTTCTTTTCCCGCTTCATCCACGATCGCGGCGTCGATTCCGAAAAAGGGCAGGGTGGCACTGCCCGGTTTCGTGGGAATTGCGCCCGGCAACGGCGTGATCATGATCGCGCCGGTTTCAGTCTGCCACCAGGTATCCACGATGGGGCAGCGTCCTCCGCCGACCTTTTCCTTGTACCACATCCAAGCTTCCGGATTGATCGGTTCGCCCACGGACCCGAGCAAACGGAGCGAGGAAAGATCATGCTTCTTGAGCCATTGATCGCCCCAGCGGATGAAGGCGCGAATGGCCGTCGGCGCGGTATAGAGAACGTTGACGCCGTATTCCTCGATGATGCGCCAGAACCGGTCTGGTTCCGGCCAATTCGGGGCGCCTTCATACATCAACGTCGTCGCCCCATTGGCCAATGGGCCGTAAACCACATAGCTATGCCCGGTCACCCAGCCGATGTCCGCCGTGCACCAGTAGATGTCGTCTGGCCGAACGTCGAAGACATACTTCGCCGTCGAATAAATCCCGACGAGATACCCGCCCGTCGTGTGCAGGATTCCCTTCGGTTTTCCGGTCGAACCGCTCGTGTAAAGAATGTAGAGCGGGTGCTCGCTGTCCAAAGGGGTGGGGGGGCAATGGGCGTCCACATATTCCAGTTCCCGGTGCCACCAGACATCGCGGCCCTCTTCAACGTGGATGTCAGCGCCGGTGCGCCGAAAGACGATGACCCGTTTGACGGAAGTCCCGCCGCGCAACGCGTCGTCCACGTTTTTCTTGAGCGGGACGATCGCGCCGCGGCGGTAGCCGCCGTCGGCGGTGATGACTGCGACCGCGCCGCAGTCAGCGATCCGGTCGCGAATGCTTTCGGCGCTGAAGCCGCCAAAAACCACCGAGTGCACGGCGCCGATGCGCGCGCAGGCGAGCATGGCGATGGCTGCTTCGGGAATCGTCGGCATGTAGATGATGACGCGATCACCTTTGCGAATTTTGTTTCGCTTCAGCACGTTGGCGAAGCGGCAGACATCGCGGTGCAGTTGTTGATAGGTCAGCGCCCGTTTTTCTCCCGGTTCGCCTTCCCAGAGAATGGCCGCCTTGTTCCGGTTCGGCCCGGTAAGATGCCGGTCGAGACAATTCTCGGAAACGTTCAGCTTTCCGCCCACGAACCATTTCGCGAACGGCGCCCTCCATTCGAGCACTTTCTTCCAGCGCTTTTGCCAGACGAGCTCGTTCGCTTCACGGGCCCAGAATTTTTCCGGATGCCGGATCGATTCACGGTACATGCGCTGATATTGCGCGAGGCTGCGAATGCGGGCTTGCGCGGCGAATTTCTTCGCCGGCTTGAAAACACGTTTCTCAACAAGATGCGATTCGATGTTTTCAGCCATGGCAATCAAGAGGCTAGCAACCTCGTCGCCGCGCTCAACGGAAAAGCTGTAGCCGCCCCGCTCTGTCGGGGCGCGAACGAGTTCGCTGCGTCAGGCCCGCGCGGCGACAGAGCGCCGCGGCTACAGCGATTTGATTTGTCTTGGCGGGCCGCTCGCCGAACAGTGGCAATATGAGCGATCATGTTTACAAGAAAATCGAGCTGGTCGGTTCTTCACGCAGCAGCATTGAAGAAGCCGTGGAAAATGCCCTCGCTCGCGCCAAGAAGACCATCCGCAATATGCGCTGGTTCGAAGTCGTCGAAACGCGGGGGCACATTGAGAAGGGCAAGATCGATCACTGGCAGGTGACGCTCAAAGTCGGCTTTACGCTCGACAAATAGCGGGGCCGCGGTCCGGCGCTACTCTTCTTCGCCTTGCGCGGCCTGATAGAGCTTGGTCGCGCCGTAGGCCAGAATCGCCGGCTTGAAAGCAATCATGATCAGCCGGACGAATCCGCCGAGAATGCGGCCAAGCGGCAGGCGATTGAGGATGAAGCCCGCAATGACCGCGTAGGCGAGAGCGCGCGCCGGATTCTCACGCACGTACTCTTCCGTTTGCTCGAGGACCTGCTCGAATTGATCTTTTGTGTAGCGAAGGCTTCGCTCCGCGACGTCCCCCGTTGTTCCTGAAGAGTGTTCCATGTTATCTAAGGTTCGCATTGTGATGGTCGTTTGCGTGTCCGCAACTATCAAGTGGCAAAGGGCCTGTCGAATTCGATGGCGCGCAGGTGACGGTACAGTTTGAAAACTCCTGGAGATATATATCGTATTTGGTGTCTGTGTTCGCTGGAAATAGCCCAGCGTTTTAACGCTGGGAAAATCGGTTAATCAAGATATTGAGTCCCTCTAGGGACGACAGGAGCACCAGGAAAGAGAACCGGTTCTGCCGTCCCTAAAGGGACTTCGCACTCTGTTACCATGGAAGCCCAGCGTTAAAACGCTGGGCTATTTTCAGAAGACGAAAATCAAACCGACCGAGTACCCAAATTTATCGGAGGGAGAGCCAGAGGGTGGCGGCTCCGGCCAGGGGCGGAAAGTCGGTCAGGGGCGGTTCCTGATGAAACGTCCCGGCCCGGCGAGTGGCCTTGAGGCAATAGCGCGCCATGACCTGGAGCGCGCGTTCCCGCAGGCTCGAACAATTGGTTGAGAGAAGGATTTTCCCGTCCCGCTCGGCCACTTCCAGCGCGGCCATGAGTAATCTCTCGAAATCCTGCTCGACTTGAAACGCCTTCCCGCGATGCGAGCGCGAGAAAGTCGGAGGATCAAGGATGATGACATGGAACTTCTCCCCTCGGCGCGCCAGGCGCGGCAGGACCTCCATGACATCGTCCGCCAGGAAACGGTGCTCGTTGGTGGCCAGGGAATTTAAGGCAAAGTTTTCCCGCCCTCGGGCCAGCGATTTCTTGGAAAGATCGATGCTGACGGTCTTCGCCCCGACCGTGGCGGCCGCCACGGAAAACGAGCAGGTGTAGGCAAAGCAATTGAGCAAACTCCGCGGCGCGATGGCCCGGACGAAACTGCGGTTCTGGCGTTGATCGATGAAGAATCCCACGGAATATCCGGCCCCGAAATCGATCCCGTAGCGCAACGTTCGTTCCAGTAATGTGCTTTGCAGGTTGGCGTCCGCATCGCCCAGAATGAGCCGGGGAGTTTCGCGCTCGGCATTTTTTTTCGGCAGGAACCGCGCGAAGACTCGTCTGAATTGAAAATCGACGTTGAGCGCCCAGAGACAGAGCTCGGTTTTGAGCCGCTCCAGGGCCGCGTCGTTCTTGTGCGAGATCAGGACATCGACGCCGAACCGTTCGACCCATCCGTCCGGACAGGTGCAGAGGCGGATGGCGTCCGTCTGCTCCTCGATAAAATTCCGGTGCAGAGCCGGGTCGATCCATTCGGACGTTTTCACGGGCGTAAGAAAGAGCGCCCCAACGCTCTCAGAACGTGAATCGCTTGTCAGGTGGGTTCTGCGTCCGTCTCTTGCCCGGCAGGCCCGGCAGGTTACAATGGCGTCGCGCTCAACCGGCGCATCGCCGCCAGGAACAAACCACCAGATGCAAAAGGTCACCGTCCGCGTTCCGGCGAGCACATCCAATCTCGGACCCGGGTTCGACTGCCTCGGAATTGCTCTTCGTCTCTACAACAACGTAACTATTTCGCGCGGCCGAGGCGGGCTGGCCAGCACGATGGTTCGCCGCGCCGGCGCCGCATTTTTCGGACGCGCGCAGTGCAAACCATTCCCTTTTTCCTGCGCCATCACCGGGGACATTCCGGCGTCTCGTGGTCTTGGGGGCAGTGCCACCGTGCGCCTCGGGGTGGTTAGCGGTCTGAACGAACTGGCCGGGCGTCCACTCCAGCGCCAGGAGGTCTTCGAAATCTGCTCGGAACTGGAGGGCCATCCCGATAATGCTGCCCCCTCAGCTTACGGTGGGTTTAACGTCGTGCGCGACGGGCAACGACAAACTTTCACCGTCTCGGCCCAATTACATTTCGTGCTCCTCATTCCTAATTTCGAGATCGCCACCGAACAGGCGCGTGCCGTTCTGCCGGCCCGAATCGATCGTCTCCACGCCGTCGAAAACTGCCGGAACGCCTGCGCCATCACTGCCGCCTTTGCCTCGCGCGAATACGAAAAACTTTGCGGCGCTTTTGGCGATCGCCTGCATCAGCCGTTTCGAAAAAAGCTGATCCCATTCCTCGACACCGTGATCGCCGCCGCCGAATCCGCCGGCGCGCTCGGCGCATTCCTGAGCGGATCGGGTTCTACCATCTGCGCGGTCACCCTTCGTTCGCCCGAAAAGATCTCGCGCGCCATGCTCGTCGCCGCCAAGTCCAAAGGTGCAAGCGCTGCGATCACTTCCGCCGACAACCGCGGCGCCCGGCTGCTGGCCATCGCAAATCGCAAATCGCAAACCGCTAATCCCTCTGCTTCCCCCATTCGTCATTCGTCACTCGTCACTCGTCATTTCCCTCATGGGTCAACGCGCTGAAAATCTCGAGCAGTTTGCCATCGACGTCATTCTGGAACGGCGCCATGGCGTGCGGGCCGCGTTGCTCCGGGCGCTGCTCTACGGGCTCTCCTTCGTTTACGAACGCCTCGTTCAGCTTCGCCTCTTCTTTTATCGCCACCGGATCCTGCGCGAGCGCACCCTGGGTTGTCTCGTCATCAGCATTGGAAATCTCACCGTCGGCGGAACCGGCAAGACGCCGATCGTCGAAAAATTCGCGCGGGCGCTCCGGGCCGGGGGCCGCCGCGTTGCCATTCTCAGTCGCGGCTACAAGAGCGTGCCGCGTCCCGTTCCGCGGAAATGGTGGCAACGTTTCGGTCGAAAAGATCCCGCGCCCCCGCGTATCGTCTCCGACGGCAAGACGCTCCTGCTCGATTCGCTGACCGCGGGCGACGAGCCCTACATGCTCGCGAACAATTTGAAGGACGTGATCGTGCTCGTCGACAAGGACCGCGTGAAAAGCGGCCTATTCGCGATCAAGGAACTCAAGGCCGACACGCTTCTGCTCGATGACGGACTCCAATACCTGCACCTGAAGCATCGCCTCGACATCGTGTTGATCGATCGGCAGGCGCCGTTCGGAAACGAGCACCTTTTGCCGCGCGGGACGTTGCGCGAGCCGCCGCGAAACCTGCGACGCGCGAGTTACATCTTCATCACGAAAAGCACCGGCGATCCGAACGACGCCCTGATCAAGCGAATCCGAAAATACAATCGGACCGCCGAGATCATCGAGTGCGCCCATCAGCCGCTCCATTTGCAGAACGTGCTGACCGGCGAGCAGGTTCCGCTCGAGCGATTACGCGACACCTACATCGGTTCGCTCTGCGGGATCGCCGCCCCGGAAAGTTTCGAAGAAGGATTGCAAAAGCTCGGCGCTCGGCTCGAGCTCACCAAGCGCTATACCGATCATCACCGCTACACGGAGGCAGAGTTGCAGAGCTTCATCAATCGCTGCATCCGCCGCGATCTCGAAATGATCGTCACGACGGAAAAGGACGCGGTCCGGTTTCCGCGGCTCGGAAAAGTGGACGTCCCGATCTATTTCTTGCGCGTCGAGATCGAAATCCTGAGCGGTCACGAAAGCTGGGAACACTGCGTCGCGCGCATCTGCAAACCGCAACCGATGCTCTCGCCTGCGCGTTTTTTCGCGTGAGAACTCTAATTGGACATGCTTCCGCTGGTCTCTGCAGATACTAATTCAGCCTACGGCGAAGCACTGCCTGTTGCGATTCTGGCGGCAAAGCCAAGCAATTTCGGGATAGCCGCGGCGACTGCGCCACCATTTTTCTGGAACGGCGAACACCGTCGCCGAAGCGCTAATCGTTGCGAACTGGTACAGCGAAAAGCCGGCTTGATTTCTGAAGCGTATTCTCGGATCCCCAAAGAAACTGGCCCTTTACTGAAATGAATCGCGCGTCTTCGGGGAGAGCGATCACGTAAGGGTATTTTGACGTAATACCGGGATCGACAATCGAGTCGTGTTTCACCCAGCTTGTTTCCTTTAGCTGATGCGGGATTATCGGCTGGCAGCGATGCTCTTCGTCGCTGTCGGTTAACGTATCTTTCGCATGAAGCGATCTGATTTCGATCGTGAAATCCTTGAGAGTATGCTGCACCCGTCCCTTATTCTCAATTCTGGCCGTCACCTCGACGAGCCATTGATTGCGGTGCAATCCGACGAAGTTCGCTGAAATATCGAAGCTTATCAGCGGGCAAGCTTCACGTTCGCGAAAAAACCTGCGCCATGCCCATACTGCACCGACAATAATTGCGGCAATCTTAACGTACGACTCAAGGCCGGATGCGATTTGGTTGAATTTGGCGGGATCCACAGAATTACTGTTTCGGTCTTAAGTCGGCTGCGATTTCGGCGATGGGCGATCGACACTATGGAATGTATTTGTCATCCCGTTTGTCAAAGGCTGGCCGGGTGCCTTCCAAAACATCTACGATCCGCCGATTTATTACTGGATCCTCAATCGACCCGCTCGTGTATGTTACCGTGTTTTCGTGATCCTTCCGAATCTCTGCGCAGATGACTTGCTCGGCGTCACAGACCACCGCGAGATTAGGATTGTGGGTAACGACGAGGATTTGCCTTCGTTTTTTTGCGTCCTTGATACACGGAACTAGAGTTTTATATACGGTTTGGTTATCGAGATTCTCCTCCGGTTGATCTATCACCAACGGGATGTCATCGCGATCAACGAGTAGGTAGAAAATCAGGAGCAGATTGCCGCGCTCTCCGGGCGACAGTTGTTCTAAGCCCTTTCCGTCCCATTGCAGATTGTAAATAGGAGACAAAAAGCCTAGCGAAAACGCGAAATTGTATAGTTCGTGAACCGTAACCCCTTGGCGTAGCTGGTCTTTCAAGAGGAGCGATCTGCCGTCTCGCTCCGATAAACGTCTGAAGAGCGTTTTGATAAATCTCAGGATCCCCAATGCAGAATCGAAGTTTGCGGCGTTCAACAAGCGTTTCATTTCTGACGCGCCCTCTTCGTCTCCCATGAAGGGTCCAAATCTCCGTCGATTCAGTCGACCTAGGAATGCTTCAGCGAATCCGCTCTGCGCCATAGAAACATGAAACGTCAGGCGAAACTGTTCACTCGCCGCGAGCGGATGCTCATCGAGGAACGTTTGTACTGCACCGTAATATGTTTCGTAGTACTGCCGCAGCCGTTGTTTCTCTCGAAAGATCTCCAGTAGTTTGCGATCGCGGTCTCTTTGCAGGCGCTTCAACTGAACGGGCAGTCGGTCAAGATCCTCTAGTTGTCTCTCAAAGTATCTGATCGACCCAGCCGCTTGCCCATTTCCGATCAACCTAGTCCTTCCCGTCTCCCATTCCTTATGCATAGTCAGGTAGGTCTGATACGCCCGCTGCGGTGCGCTCAGTCGGGTTTGGAGGGTTTCGATTGCAATTGCAGCCGCTTTTCTCTTCTGCTCACTGCTGCCAGGCTTGTCAGAGGACAGTTTCTCTGCGATAGCGGATCGTTCGTCATCGATCACTTTTAACGCCTCATTAAGTGGATTTGACTCGATCTTAAAAGAAATCAGGTCTTCAACCTTGAATTTCAGGTCGTCCAATTCCTCTTTTACCTCCTCGACGAAGGCATCGAGTTGGCGCTGCAAATTGTTTAGTTTTCCGATGAGTTTCTCACTAATGGACCGCTTTCTTGCCAGCGCTAAGTCTGAAGCCCGAAGTGAAGCGATTTCTGTTTCTAATTGTTCTAGTTCGGCCTGCTTTTTCTCCAAATCTTCCGTCGCGTCTCTTGTCAGCCGCTGTGCCTCAGAATCAGTTTCAGGCTTCTTAACCTCCAGCGGACGCGTACGGTCGTGTGCCTCCAACTCGCGGTTTTTCTCAGTGAGGTGAGCTTCGATGGCTTTTCGGTTGTGAGGCAGGGATTGCTCTTCTGTGGAAACGATCAGTGCGTTGATTTCCTCCAACTTTAATACGCATTGGGCGATTGCTTCATTGGTCTCTTCGCTTCGATGCACCAAGAGGTCGTCGAGCGTTGCAAAGCCGAGTTTTTCGGCCTCGGGTACATGTGAAAATATTACTTGTTGAAGTTCGTTGTAGAATTGCCCTCCCTTGCCTGCGCCAACTTCGTTGCAGATGTCTTCGAGATATGTTTGCGGAATGTATTTCACCTTTTCCACTGAATCTGGGCTTGGGTTGGCGTCCAAATTGGCAAGTTTATCGATCGTTCCATCGGCCCAGTGGAGCGATGCCGTGAACTGCCGAGATTTGTTGTGTCGGGACCGGCGGAACTTCTCTGGCGTCAGAAAGCTAAAGGAACTGAAACGTGGCGTATTCCCCAATAAGCCGACGATGTCCGAAAGGGCGCTCTTGCCGCTGCCTTTGTTTCCGATCACTGCGACTAACTCGGAGTTTAGAGGAACTAGACAGTCAAACCACCGTTCCGCCGTCGTAGCTGTTGCAAGTTTTCGTATCTCGATAACACGTGCAACACGTGTAGCGCGATGCATGGCACGGCCCAGACTCGGCGGGACCTCGCCGATAAAGACACGGTCTTCTGGTTCATTGAGTATTTGGCGTAGCCCGTAGAATGTGGGATCGGCTTTTATCCACGTATAGCGATTCTTGTCGGGCGTGAACAGTTCATCGAAGTTGTGCGCATCGGAACTGTGAATGCAGGGCTTAAATCCCTTAAACTCTGCTTTGAATTCATCTGGCGACGGGTGTTTTTTTCCCAGGGCAAAGAGACGCGTCGACTCATTGGCCGAAAACAAAACATGAGATTTTTGAATGAGAACTTTGCGCGCAAGGTGTCCTTGGCCATCCCACCTGCATCTCGAAAGATCTTCATCGCAGGGCAGGCAGAACAGATATCGATCCTTGAAGATTGATTTCTTGTTTTCGAGGACCTCGCTGAGTTCTGAGTGATCGACGACAGCGTTCATCATGCCTACGCAGAGGTCCGAGCGATCGCGAAATGGCTCGTGTTGTTCTTTCAATCGTTTCCCGAGTTTGGCCAAATTTGCGGGACTTAGCGCCCAGCGCTCATCTTTGCTGGCGGGATCGCCTTCGGTTGTGAACTTTACTTCCCGAAGGAAGTGTTCCTCGATGTCCTCGACCCCAACCGTGTCGGCGAAGATGATATGAAAGTTCACTCGACTGTCTGCACCTGCCCCGTCCCGAACAATAATTGAGGTTCGCAGTTCGATATTTGGAAGGAAAAGAATCCTCGCAGCTCTTGCCGCGAGCTCTTGTCCGACCAATTTCTCCAGCGCACTCGAATCGCCTAGCAACGTTCGAAGGTTTTTGTATCCTTCGATCGTGAAGTAGTCGGTGATACCAATCACCGCGATTTCGTCCCGAACCGCCTTTTCAAGCATTTGCTTGGCGTACGCGGCAAAGTCGTCGCCAAACCCGTTGCCCAACGCAGAATGAGGAGTGTGAATCTGCAGATCCCATTTCCGCCATTCGGAGCCCCGAGGATACGCTGGCTGAGTCATCGGTGGCCTTGGTTGGGAACTTGAGCCATAGGGGAACGCGTAGTTTCTATCTAGTGTGGTTTAATTTTTCCAGCGTAATCGCATCAACCCACGACGGCGGAAAGAAAATGGTGGGCTGCGCTGACGAGCGAGAGATGCTTCGGCTGCGCGCAGCACGACAAAAGACCGGGCACGCGCTTAAATCTTGTTGAGAATCGGGCATCGCTTTACACCAGCAGCATGGAAACCTCAGTCGAAAAGCTTACGGCGCTCTTCTTTTTGGTCACCGGTCTGTCCCATGCCCTGCAACCGCGTGTCTGGGTGCAGTTCTTCATCATGCTCAGAGAGAAGGGGGAGGTGGGGAGCTTCCTGAATGGGTTCGCCCATTTTCCCTTGGGCGCGTTCATCGTCGCCTTCCATAATGTGTGGCACGGCATTCCGATGATCGTCACCATCGTCGGATGGGGCCTCGTCCTAAAGAGCACGATTTATTTCACCTGGCCGAAGCACGGGGTGAGAATGCTCGGGACGGTCAAGATGGAAAGATCGTGGCATTTTGTCGTGGCGGGAGTGATGAGTATCGCGCTGGGCGGTTTGATTTTGTATCCGCTCTTGTAGCCCTTGTAACAAAGGGAACGCGTATAGTGGCCGCGGAACGATAAATTGGGAGACGCATGAGCAAGAAAGCTGAGTTGATCGTCGAGGGCCGGAAACTGGCGGTGTCCAATCTGGACAAGGTCCTTTACCCCAAGGCCGGTTTCACCAAGGGACAGATAATCGATTATTACATTCGCATCGCGCCGGTGCTGCTTCCGCACCTGAAAGACCGGCCCCTCACGATGAAGCGTTATCCCAACGGCGTGGATCAGCCCTTCTTCTACGAGAAGAATTGCCCGGCGCATCGCCCGTCGTGGGTGAAGACAGCGCCAGTGTGGAGCGAAGGCAATCAGCGTGAAATGCATTACTGCCTCGCCCAGGACTTACCGACCCTGGTCTGGGCGGCCAACCTGGCCGACATCGAATTGCACACGTCGCTCGCGCGCAAGAAAGACGTGGCGCGGCCGACCATGATGGTGTTCGATCTCGACCCCGGCGCTCCGGCCGACATCGTGCAATGCTGCCAGGTTGGACTCTGGCTGCGTGATTTGCTTGCCGGGATGAAACTCAAGAGCTGGGCGAAAACTTCCGGCTCCAAAGGCCTGCAGGTTTACGTGCCGCTCAACACGCCGGCGACTTTCGACCAAACGAAGGATTTATCGCGCGCTCTCGCCGAGCATCTCGAACGTGAGCACCCGAAACTGGTCGTTTCGAAAATGGCGAAGGCGCTGCGCACCGGGAAAATTTTTGTCGACTGGAGCCAGAACGACGAACACAAAACGACCATAAACGTCTATTCACTCCGAGCGAAAGAGCAGCCGACCGTTTCAGCGCCGGTCACCTGGAGCGAGGTGGAGACAACGCTGAAAAAGAAGAAGGCGAAACTTCTCGTTTTCACTTCAGACCAGGTCTTGAAACGGGTGGAAAAATCCGGCGACTTGTTCGAGTCGGTCGGCACGCTCAAACAGAAAATTCCCAGGAAGTGGGATTTCTAGCGTCCAGCTTCGAGCGTCCGGAATGATTGAACTACTCGCACTCATCTCCGCTCTGCTCTACGGCTCCGCGGATTTCTGCGGCGGTTTGACTGCTCGCCGGGCGAACACGGTCGCCACCGTGTTTGTGTCGCAACTTGCCGGGCTGGTCCTGATTCTGTTGGCGCTGCCTTTCCTGCCAGCCGCAACGGTTTCACCGCGCGACTGGATCTGGGGAATCGTGGCTGGCCTCAGTGGCGGTATTGGCGTCGCGTTGCTTTATCGTGCTCTTGCGGTCGGAACGATGGCAGTGGTCGCGCCGGTCACAGCCGTCTGCGCCGCGATGATTCCGGTATTTTTTGGATTTGCCATGGGTGAGCGTTTTCGGCTCTTAACCATCGCCGGAATCGTCCTGGCGTTCGTTGCTATTGTCCTGGTTAGTCAGCCGCGAAAGGCTGGCGAGAGCGAGAGGCACCCATCGGAGAAGCGTTCACTTCCGCCGGGGATTGTGCTGGCGCTTCTGGCGGGCGTCATCGTCGGAATTTTTTTCCTATCTCTGGCGCGCACCACTCCGGCCGCAGGAATGTGGCCCCTCATCGCGGCGCGCATCACCTCGATAGCGTTGTTTGGGATTATTGCGTTGGCGACGGGCCGCAGCGTGCGAATGAGCGCGCCAGCCACCTCCACGGCCGTCGCCGGCGGCGTGCTCGATATGCTGGCCAATGCGGTTTACATGCTCGCCGCCCGCGTGGGGCCATTGAGTATCGTGGTTACTCTGGCTTCACTTTATCCGGCGGCCACAGTGATCCTCGCCCGGGTGTTTTTGCGCGAGCGGCTCAGTTTTGTACAAGGCACCGGGATCGCGTGCGCGCTCGTCGCCGTCGCGATCATCGTGAGCACGACCGGCTAGAAATCGCGCGCGCAAAATGCAGCATCGTTTAAAAATCGCCGGGATTCGGGAAGCGGTCGAGTCGATCGATCCCGTGTTTCTCCACACGCCGCAGTTTCGAGCCGACTCCCTCTCGCGTTTGTTGGGAACAAATATTCTGGTCAAGGTCGAGACCGCCAATCCGATCCGGTCCTTCAAGGGAAGGGGCGCCGAATATCTGACGTCCAGGATTGCACCTGGGACAAAGCTCATGACCGCGAGCGCGGGTAACTTTGGACAGGCGATGGCGTACGCGTGCGGCCGGCGCGAGATCGATCTCACCGTTTACGCCAGCGTGAATGCCAATCCGTTCAAGTTGGAGCGGATGCGAATGCTGGGCGCGTCAGTTGTCCTGCATGGCGAAGATTTCGATGAAGCGAAGATTGAAGCAAAGCGCGTCGCGGCTGCGACAGGCGTTCGGATGGTGGAAGACGGCTTTGATGCCGAGACCGGCGAGGGCGCGGGGACAATCGCGATCGAGCTGGCTGATTCCAACGAACAGATTGATGCGATCCTCCTGCCTCTGGGAAACGGTGCGCTCGCTTGTGGCGTCGGTCGCTACTTGAAAGAGGTGCGTCCTGAAGTTCGAATCATTGCGATCCAATCGGAAGGCGCTCCCGCGATGTTGGAGTCCTGGCGACGGAAGAGCATGATCCGCTTTGATTCGATCTCGACCATCGCGGACGGAATCGGCGTCCGGATTCCAATTCCGGAATGTGTTCAGGACATGGACGGGATCGTTGACGATGGAATTCTCGTTAAAGACGCCAGCCTGATTGAAGCGATGCGTCTGGCTCACGAACATCTCGGGATCGTGCTCGAGCCATCTGGCGCGGCGGGGTTGGCGGCGATTCTCGAGAATCGGGAGCGGTTTCGTGATCTGAGCGTGGCGACCGTGCTCTGCGGCGGAAATTTCACGCCGGAGCAGATGAAACTGTGGCTGGCTTGATCAAGGAGCCGTTTCCCGACTATAAGCGCGGTAGCCGCGGTCCGGCAGCTGCCGGATCGCCGCGTTCGATATGGCGCCCCGACAGAGCGGGGCGGCTACAGCGCGGGCGGTTTGGAAAGAGCCCGTTTTATCCGCCCGTCCGGAACTGATCGTCCTTGTTCTTGAACAAGATATTGAAAGTCGTGAGCGATCCGTAGCAGCGGGTGATGTACTGCTGAATATCGAACTTGTCGGCGTCGCTCAGCTTGTCGCTCGCATTCACCTTTTGCTCGAGCACGCGGAGGTTATTCCGGATCATGACGATCTTGTGAAAAAATGTCTCGAGCGGCACTTCCTTCGGTTGCAGTGACGAATCAGCCGATTGCATGACGAGCGTGCCCCGCTGCCAGCGAGTGGCCAAACCTTCCACGAGGACGTCCTTTTCTTCGAGACCGAGCGCCTCGACCACGGAGTGGGCGGTGTCGCGAATCAGATTCGCGAGTGGAATTTGCAGTTCGCTGAGTGTGGCGGTGGCCTCGGCTGGTTCCAGGCCGCTGGTGGCTGGCGCCACCGTGCGCGGCGCATCGTCGAACGCGATCTCGGCCGTGTGTTCGGTCAGGGAGCGCACTGTTCCTACGCCATACTGAGGATGGCGCACCTTCATTCCAATATGGAGAGTCTCAATGTTCATGCTCGTCAGGACACCCTGCGAGATCGCGCTGGAATCGCAACTGCGAGTTCGTCGGACGGTTTTTCATTGTTTCACCTTCCGGCGGATCGCATGCTGCCGTTTTCCGTGTGACCGCGGCCTCTGCCATTCCGCATCCTGCCGGTTTCCGCCGCCGCCGCGGCGTGAACTGGACCTTCATCGGCCTGCTCTACACGACGTTTTACATGTGCCGCTACAACCTCTCGTTGAGCAACCATGCGATCAGCTCGGAGTTTGGATTCTCGAAAGCGCAGATGGGAACGATCATCACCACCGCGCTTCTCGCCTATGCCTGCGGCCTGATCGTCAACGGCCTGCTGACCGATCGTCTCGGTGGGAAGCGCGCCATGCTCATCGGCGCGGCGGGCACGATCAGCATGAATGTCCTTTTCGGCGTCGGCTCTTTCTGGGGCTGGCTTGGGTTGTTTGTCGCGATTCGCGGAGTCGACGGTTACCTCCAGGCGTTCGGTGCTCCGGGAATGGTCAAGGTGAACGCGGCCTGGTTTCGGAAAAACGAGCGGGGCCGGTTCGCCGGGATTTTCGGGTTCATGATCAATCTCGGCCGGTTCGGCATTTTCACCGTGGGACCGGCGCTTCTCGCGGGCTTTCTCTTTCTCGGAATGTGGCGGGTACCGCCGCTCCATTGGCGGTGGTTGTTCTGGATTCCAGCCGGCCTTGCGACCCTGGCCGCAATCGTCATGGCGATCGTCGTCAAAGACACGCCGGAGCAGGTGGGTTTTCCCGCGGTAAATCCGGAAGAGGAAACCGGCGGTGATGTGCGCGCCACGATCCGTGACGTTTTCGGCGCGATCGCCTCGAATCCAGTCGTTTGGGTCATCGCCTGCGCCTATGCCTGCACCGGCGCGGTCCGGCAGGGAATCGATCAGTGGTTTCCGCGCTTCATGCAGGATGTGCACGGCGTCGATTATTCATCCGCCCGGTTTCAGTTTCTGGGGTTCATGATTCCATTCGTGGCTTCCGCTGGATCATTGGTTTCCGGCTACGTCTCCGACACGATGTTTAATGGTCGACGCGCGCCAGTTGCGGCCGGTCTCTATTTTCTCGAAACCGTCATCATTCTCCTGGCTGCGCAGTTCCAATCCACGAATGCCGCGATCGTTTTTCTCATTTTGATTTCCTTCACCGCGAACGCAACGCATTCCCTTCTCGGAACGGCGGCGCCGATGGATATTGGCGGTGCGAAAATGGCCGGGTTCGCCACCGGGTTGATCGATTCATTTCAGTACTTCGGCGGGAGTCTCGCGGGCTACGTTCTCGGGCTGCTCCTCGACCGGAGCTGGGGCAGCTACTTTTATTTCATGGCGCCGTTTGGTTTGATCGGTGGGCTGCTCATGGTCTCCATCATCGGCAAAATCACGCTCGCGAGACCATCCCGGTAGAAGTTTTTTGAAAGCCCCAAGGAGCGGCGGTTTGTAACCGCCGAATTTTTTGGCTGGCGATTGCCAATCGCCGCTCCTTGATGCTGAGCGGCGAGGAGAGCCGTCCCTACTTGAAGAGGTCGAGTTGTTCGCGCGAGCGGCGGAATGCAGCCGTCGACAGCTGCGGCCGCGAGCTAATCCCACAGCGCCGGCAACTGACCTCGAACATCGAGCGGATTTGTTCGGCGAAGATCCCTTCACCTTTTGTCCGTGTGCCCCAGCGGGCGTCGTTCAATTTCGTCCCGCCGCGAATGTGGCGAATGCGTTCCAGCACCTTCTGCTTCTTCTCGGGGAAATGCTCATCGAGCCAATGCTCAAAAAGGGGCGCAATGGCCCAAGGCAAGCGCACAATGGTGTAACCCGCGAATTGCGCGCCCGCTCGGGCGCATGCTTCCACGATTTTCGGCACCTCGTGATCGGTCAGGCCCGGGATGATCGGCGCGACCATTACGCCCACCGGAATTCCGGCCGCGCGCAAGGCGGCGACCGTTTCCAAGCGGGCCGCGGGTGATGAAGTGCGCGGCTCCAGCACGCGTTGGAGGTTTGGATCGAGCGAGGTCACGGAAACATTCACGGCCGCGGCGTTATGAACCGCCAGCTCACCGAGAAGATCGACATCGCGAGTCACGAGCCGGTTCTTGGTGATGATCGCCACAGGATTACGAAACTTTGCCAGGACTTCGAGGCAGCCGCGCGTGATGCGAAGTTTTCGTTCGATCGGCTGATACGGGTCGGTCACCCCGCTCATCACGAGAACCTGCGGCTCCCATTTCGGCGCCGACAGCTCCGCCTCGAGCAGCCTCGGCGCGTCCGTTTTCACCATGATCTTCCTCTCGAAATCCAACCCGGCGGAGAGACCGAGGTATTCATGAGTCGGTCGCGCGAAGCAATAGATGCAGCCATGCTCGCAGCCGCGGTACGGATTCAGACTCGTCTCAAAGCCAACATCGGGGCTGTTGTTTCGCGCGATGATCGTCCGGGTTCCGTCTCGAAAGAATTGCGTCTCACGCCGCGGCTTCTCTTCTTCAACCGTTGGATCGATTTGAACGACGTCGGTATCGCCCAGATCGACATGGAGTTTTTCGAATCGATTGGCCGGATTCCAGGAAGCGCTCCGTCCATGGATCGCCGGCGAGGGTGGGGGAGCTTCCTCGACGATCGGCACGAACTTCTTTTTGGCACTTCCAGCCGGTTTCCGCACGTCACAAGTTCACATGAACATATACGCTTGTCGAGCCGGGGGAATCGGCCGCTCCGTCGGGCGCTGTAGCCACGGCGCTATGTCGCCGTGTTGTGTGAGCAAGAAATGCTGAGCCCGGGCGTTCCGCGAAAGAGCACGGCGACACAGCGCCGTGGCTACAGCCCCGTCAGTGTTACATGGCGCCGAGGGTGCATTCGTTTTTCAACATCGACAGAGAACGCTCGATCCACCTTGCCCGCTGGCCCGACGGTGTCACAATTCCGGCAACGCTGTCGCTTGGGGAGGGGTGGTCGAGTGGTTGATGGCTCCGGTCTTGAAAACCGGCAGGGCGAAAGCCCTCGTGGGTTCGAATCCCACCCCCTCCGCCAGCTCACCGACGCGAATGAGCCTTGATCTCCCGCCCGGCCTGACGCGTCCAAGGCAAGGGATGAGAACGCAGTTCGACTGGTGGGGCGCGTTACGCGCCAGGGTTCCAATCCCGCTTCTGCGGGATCACTCTCGAGAGCCCAAGCGTAGCTTTGGCAATCCCACCCGGATTCGATTACGAGCACGAGCACGAGTGGAAGCTTCGCCCTGTGCTGTCACGCTGCGTTACGAGCGGACTGGAGGGATCCAGCGCGCGACGAAGTACGCTGTCACAAGGCCGATGAGGGCGGCGCAAACGACGTCCGATAGAAAGTGGGCGGCGACATACATTCTGGAAAAGGCGATCAGCGCGGGAATGAGGAGAAGCGGCGTGCCGATCCGCCAACAGGCCAGGGCCAGAGTCGCAAAGAACGCGGTGGAAGCCGCGGTGTGCCCTGATGGAAAAGCATTGTAGCGCGCGCTCAGGTTCGGGCCGTTCCACACGGTCTCTGTTTGGACCGAAGGCCGCGCGCGCCCGGTCGAAATCTTCACGACCCGCGCCGCGGCGCCCGCCAGGGCGCACGCTACGATCATGGCGGCGGCGATTCGCATCCATTTGTTGCTCCGCCGCCAATACGCGAGCGCGAGCAGAACAAGTCCGAGCGCAATGTGCTCCGGCCAATCGCCAAAGCGGCTTACGCCTCGCATGAAATTCCTCAGACCGGCGTCCTGGTGTTGGGCGATCCAGGCTTGGACATCGCCATCGAAACAAAAGGCGCCGAGAACCGCCAAACCCGCGGCGATGGCGAACAGGCACCACCAGCGCCAGGCGATGATCGCCCTCATGAATAAATTTCCCGTTTGTGTTTCACGCGTCCGTATCTTTGAATCTCCGCTCTGTCACCGACAATCCGCAATTTCGCTTTAATCTTCTTTTCCTGCCTTCTCCTGCATTCGGCCGGCACCTGGCTGATCCCGCTGGTCGATCGAGATGAGCCGCGTTTTGCCGAAGCTTCGCGCGAGATGCGGGAGCGGCGCGATTACGTTGTCCCGTACTTCAATAATAAGTACCGCTTCGACAAACCGCCTTGGATTTATTGGATGCAGGGGGCGAGCTATGGCCTTTTCGGCGAAAACGATTTCGCTGCCCGGTTTCCTTCGGGGGTCGCGGCGGCGCTGACGGCCGTTTTGCTCTTCGCCTGGGGACGGAGGCTGGGGAGCGAACGTGTCGGCTGGTGGGCTGCGATCATTTTCAGTCTCTGTCTCCAAACTTTTGCTCATGCCAGGGCCGCCGTCGCGGACATGTGGCTCGTTTTTTTTGTCACGGCGGCCTTCTGGGCGGGGTACGAATTAATCGCTGACTGGTTAAGCCCGCCTGCGTCATCCGCGGACTCGCGCTCTCGGAAGTATTGGCGGCTCGCATTTTACGTGGCGCTGGCGCTGGCGTTTCTGGCCAAGGGTCCGCTCGGATGGATGCCTCTCCTGACCGTGGCGGTCATGAAATTCTTTCTGCGCGGTCAGCCGCTCAATCGCCGGTTTTGGTTCGCGTCCGGGCTGCTGTTCACGCTGGCCATTGTGTGCCTGTGGGGCATCCCGGCATTGGTCCGGACGAAAGGCGAATTCTTCTGGGTCGGGATCGGACGGCACGTGGTGGAACGCAGCTTCGGCGCGATGGAAGGCCATGGCGGCCAGACATGGAGCAGCTATTTTCTCACGCTGCCGTTCTATTTCGTGACCGTTTTCGTCAGCTTCTTTCCCTGGTCGATCAAGCTGCCGGCCCTGACCAAACGTCTTTGGCGAGAGCGCGACGGAGTGGATAAATACCTGATCTCTGGGGTGGCGATCATTTTTGTCCTCATGACGATCGTGAAGACGAAACTGCCGCATTACACCCTGACCGCATTTCCGCTCCTCGCGCTCCTGCTGGCGCGACATCTCTTTACCTTGCCGGGCTCGCCCCGGTTTGCGACCCGAGCCGCGATTGGCGCGGTGGGAGTTTCACTGGGAGTGGCGCTCATCGGGTTTCCCCTGGTGGCGAGGACTTTCCCGACGGTTCAGCTCTTCGAGAGATCGAAAAATGATCTCCTGCCGGAAATGCATTTTGGCGCCGTCGACTATTCGGAACCGAGCGTGATTTGGTATTTTCGAAGCCGGGTGCATGGGTTTTTGTGGGCGGGAAAACCGGAGCAGGTGAAGGGATACATGGCTTTCTGGGGACCGAAATTCGTCATCATGCCGACCTCTGTGGCTAAAGATCTCTATCCCGAACTTCCGGCAGGCTGGAAGTCTTACACCGCGCAGGGCTTTAATTTCCCGAAAGGCCAACGCGCCGATCTGACGATAATCCTGAAACCGACGAATGAGTGACGCGCCGGCTGGTTGCAGTTTGAGGATGCTCTGGTAGGAATTGCGACGAATGATCACCTTTCTCGACGGCACACTCGCGTCGGCGCTGCCTACGCAAGCGATCGTGAACGTCGGCGGCGTCGGCTACGAAGTTTTCATTCCGCTCTCGAGTTACGACAAATTGCCCGCGGCCGGTCAACCGGTCCACATCCTGACCCATCTGCATGTCCGCGAAGACGCGCACATTCTCTACGGCTTCATGACGGCGGCGGAGCGCGATCTGTTTCGCCTGCTCGTCAATCACGTCAGTGGAATTGGCCCGAAGCTCGCCCTGGCGGTCTTGAGTGGAATGAGCGTGAGCAATTTCAAGAGCGCGGTCGTGAACGCCGATATCGCGTCGCTCTCGAAAATCAGCGGACTCGGGAAAAAAACGGCGGAGCGGATTGTTCTGGAATTGAAGGACAAGCTCGGCGTGGTCGCGGCCTGGGAAGCGGCCAGCGCAGCGCACGCACCGACCGCAGAGCAAAGTCAGGCGAACGAAGCGGTGCTGGCGCTCATCGCGTTGGGATACAAGCAGGTCGATGCCCATAAGGCAGTCCGCGAGTTGCAGGGGAGAGAGGGCGACTCAACTGCGGAAGAGTTGGTGAAGATGGCGCTGAAGAAGATGGCGTCGGGGAGGTGAAGAACGTTACATCGTTAAAGCGTTAAAACGTTAAAACGGGAGAGTGCTTCACCGATGTAACGTTGTAACTTTTTAACGCTTCAACGTTCATCTGCCCATGCCCGCCGATTCCGACAAACTCGCCTCGATCCGAAGTGCCTTTCCCCAGGAAGGCCTCTTCGCCGAAAAGGATTTTCTTCTCTCGCCCGATCCGTTTCCGGTTGATGACGCTTTCGCGAAGGAACTCGAGCAGCTCGGTCACCGGCTTTTCGTTTTCCAGCGCGCGTGCAACGAGCTTTATCAGCGTAGCGTCAAAGGCAAACAACCCGCGTGGATCGCCGCCTATCTCGACGCCGGCAAGCCGGCCGAGCTGATTGAATTATCGCGCCAGAAACAATTTCGGGATGACGTCCCGCTCGTCATTCGTCCGGATTTGATCCTGACTGAGACGGGTTACACAATTGCCGAGATCGATTCCGTCCCGGGCGGGATCGGTTTGACCGCGTGGCTCAATCAAACCTACGCGGCGACCGGGAGCGATGTGATCGGCGGCGCTGAAGGCATGCTCGACGGCTTCCGCAGCTTGCTGCCTGAGGGAGGCGACATCGTGATTTCGGAGGAATCGTCCACCTACCGACCCGAGATGAATTGGGTGGCGGCGCAGTTGAACAAGCGACCGGCTGTAGCCGCGGTCGCTGACCGCGGCAGCCAGGCAGATTCGACCCCAGCCGGGGTCAGCGACCCCGGCTACAGCCCTCAATGGCGCGTGGTCGACGCTGAAACGTACGAACCGAAAACCGGCCGGAATGTTTACCGCTTTTTCGAGTTGTTCGATCTCCCAAATCTTCCGCGTGTCTCCGCTCTGCTGAACGCCGCGGCGGACGGCTCAGTCCGGGTCACGCCGCCGTTCAAGCCCTATCTAGAAGAGAAACTGTGGTTCGCGCTTTTTTGGATGCGGCCGCTTCGCGAATTCTGGCGGCGCGAGCTGGGAGAGAAATATTTTTTGAAATTGCAGGAGGCAATTCCCTATACGTGGCCGCTCGATCCGACACCGTTGCCGCAGCACGCTGTGCTTCCCCGGTTGGAGATCAACGATTGGCGCGAAGCCGGAAAGCTCAGCCAGAAGGAGCGGGACCTTTTGATAAAAGTGAGCGGCTTCTCGCCGTTAGGGTGGGGCAGCCGCGGAGTCATGGTCGGTTCCGACGTTCCGCAGTTGGAATGGGAGCGCGGGCTGGACGAGGCGCTCGCCGCCTTTCAAACGTCGCCCCGGATCATGCAACGCTTTCACAAGGCGCGTTTGCTCGACCACCGCTATTGGGACAACACGACGGATGAGATCAAAACGATGCGTGGTCGTGTCCGGCTCTGTCCGTATTTCTTCGTCGAAAACGCGAAGGTGACCTTGCGTGGCGCCCTGGCCACGATCGTTCCCGCCGACAAGAAACTCCTCCACGGAATGCGCGACGCCATTCTCGCGCCCACCGGGAGCGATAAACCGTAGCCACGGTGGATTTGCTTGCTCGCCTTATCAGTAAAACGGTAGGTTTCCATCCATGTCCCCCGGAAATAGGCGACAAATTGTTCACCTTTACAGCCGAACATTCGCCTAGTTCTTGTTAGGCCTCAGCACCCACCTCGTGAAAACACTATCGCTCCTCTTGACTCTGAGCATCGCGCTCTTCGCGTCTGGCTGCGGGGGCATGTTCAAGGGCAAGAAGGCGGCAGAGCAGAGTATCGCCGACTTCCACAGGCTCTATAACGCCGGGAAGTTCGCAGAAATTTACTCGTCTAGTCAATCGAAGTTCAAGGAAGCTACCACAGAGAAGCAGTTTCTGGAGTTTGTGGGCGCGGTGCAGCGCAAAATCGGCAAGGTCACTCAGACCGCGAACGCAGGCTTCAATGTTGGGACATTCAACCTCACGACTACCGTCGTGTTGAAGCAGACCACAACATTCGAGCACGGGACGGCGACAGAGACGTTCACTTTTCAGATGGACGGAGACAAAGCGGTTCTAGTCGGCTGGCAAATCAACTCGAACGACCTGATTTTGAAGTGAGCCATAACCATGCGCTGCAGCCGGCCGGTGGCTGCTCAGCTGCGGCGCAACCCGGTTCGTGCAACCGCACCCGAGCAACGACGCGTGTGGTTGTTCCGAGCCGCACGACCCGCGCAATTATCGTCGCCCTCCTGGGTCTTCTCCCTCGGCCACTGGCCGGCGCCGAAGACAACCAGACCGGCTTTCGCATCGTGAAGGAGCGCGAGGGCGATACGACCACGCTCATAATGAAGAGTAAGTACGCGTGCGAATTCACGGTGACATTCGAGGCGAACCTGAAAAATATGACCGCGTCGCGGCCGTTGCCGTTTACGGTGGACGCCGCGGGTCGGAGTTCGTTTGTGCTGGTGCGGCTTCAGCGGACGGACAGGCGGCTCGCCTGGCGATATTACGACGTTCACTATCACTGGCAGCTGGGTGGTCGCCGCACCTCCACGAGCAACGATGCCGATTACGCGATCCCATTTAAGCCGGGCCGTTATGTCGTCATGCAAGGGCCACGCGGCAGTTACAGCCATTTCGCCGGATCAGGGAGTGAAAACGCGGTGGACTGGGCGGTTCCGGAGGGCACCGTCGTCTGCGCCGCGCGCGAGGGCCGCGTCGTCGGGGTGAGACAGGATTCTACCGTCGGCGGCCCGGACCGGAAGCTAAGACCGCTGGCCAACTATGTAGTCATCAAGCACGCGGATGGGACGTTCGCGGATTATGTCCACCTGAAAACCGGAGGAGCGTTAGTGAAAATGGGAGACGAGGTTATGGTGGGCCAGTCGATCGGCCTTTCCGGCCAGACCGGTTTCGCGAGCGCGCCGCATCTGCATTTCTCGGTGTTCCAGGCAATCGACGGCAAAAAGAAGCTGACCTTGCCTTTTCGCCTGAAGACCGATCACGGGACGTTTACGGAGTTCATCCGCGGACGCGCCTACTGAACTACGAATTCGCGGGCAGGACTATTTGGTTTCGCGCATGACCTGACCGGCCTCGTCAAAGATCGCCCACAGCTCACCTTCCTTGAAGAAGAACACCTTCATGAGAGGGCTTCCATCGGCGTTCTGGAGTTGAATGGGGTAGATCGTGGCGCCTTTGGGCGCAATCTTGCCGTCGGAGACAGTGGTCTCTTCACGCTTGAACTTCTGTTCCGGCATCATGGCCCCGAGCTTTCGGATGGTCGCTTCCGGCGGGGTGTCTTCGATTTTTTCTTCTTCTCCAAAGACCTGGAACGTTGCGAACAGTGAGACCAAGACAGCGCAGAGGACGAACGGATATTTTTTCATTTTGGTATGTTTGAGATCGCGGGAAGTAGAGCAAAATCTGCAGCTCCAGGCGATTGCTTTTTCAGGCAGTTGATGCCCGATGTGCGATGCGTGATGCGTTTGATGCTCGCTCTCTCCAACCGAAGCTGATGTTATTCTCGCGGGATATATGGTCACGGTCGCGAATTGCTACGACATTCACGAAGCGTTCAGATTGCAATTGGCGCTGGGGGCAGCAGACATTCCTTCATTCATTCCAGACGAGGCGACCGCGCAGAACGTCCCCTACTTTTTCATCGGGAGTGGTGCCGGGGTCCGGCTCCAAGTGGCGGAGGAACACGCGGCGGCGGCGCAGCAAATCATCAGCAGTAATCGAGAGGCTCCCGAGGTTCCCAAGGTCCGCGAGGAAAAAAAGAGCCAGGATGATGAAGACGAGGTGCGCTACTAGTCCTGGGGCCGGCGCTCGTTCCGCCGGGGGCAGCTAAGCCTGGTTCGCGTTTGCGGTTGCGCTTCGGTTCCGCTCGACCGACTCTCGCGGCCATGAAGGAAGTCCCGATGAGCGGCGTTCCTGCCGTGCCGGACCCGAAAGCGCCGATTCCCCGGCAGATCCGCTATATCATCGGCAACGAAGGTTGCGAGCGCTTCAGTTTCTACGGGATGCGGAACATCCTGACGATCTTTCTCGTCTCCTCGCTGCTCACGTATTTGCCCCAGGCGGAGCGCGCGAGCGCGGCGACGGACGTGTTCCATACCTTCGTCATCGGCGTTTACTTTTTCCCGCTGCTCGGGGGCTGGTTGGCCGACCGTTTTTTTGGCAAATACAACACTATCTTCTGGCTGAGCCTGGTGTATTGCCTCGGGCAGCTGTGCCTGGCGCTTTTCGTAACGAATCGCACCGGCTTCTACGTTGGGCTTTCTCTGATTGCACTTGGTTCGGGCGGCATTAAGCCGTGCGTGTCGTCGTTCGTCGGCGACCAATTCGACCAGACCAACAAGCATCGCGCGAAGGTCGTCTTTGACGCGTTCTACTGGATCATCAACTTTGGCTCGTTTTTCGCCTCGTTGCTGATGCCGATCTTCCTGCGCGAGCTCGGGCCGAGTATCGCGTTTGGAATTCCAGGCGTGCTCATGTTGGTCTCCACCATCATCTTGTGGATCGCACGCAAGCAATACGTGATGGTGCCCCCGGCGGCGCCGAATCCGCATTCGTTTCTCAACGTTTGCCGGACAGCGCTCGCTTCGGGAACTAGCGGCCGGGTCCTGGCGATCGTCGGTCTGGCGGCAGCGATCGGATCGTTCCTGCTCATCCCCAAGGTCAGTCCCGTAATCGCGGCCTGCCTGGCGCTGGTAGCGGTAATTGGGTTTGGCGGAATCGGCGTCCGACTCCAACTGGAGGCGGCGCGGAGCAAGCATCCCGATGATGCGATCGAAGGCGTGCGCGCGGTATTGCGGGTGCTGGTGCTCTTCGCGCTCGTCACGCCGTTCTGGTCGCTGTTCGACCAAAAGGCATCGACCTGGGTGCTTCAGGCAAATGCGATGATCCCGTTCCAGTGGTTTGATCCGGAGAAATTGTACGTAACGAACCCGCTTCTCGCCAACGTGTTCGGGCCTTTCAGCAGGATTGAACCTTCCCAAATGCAGGCATTCAATCCGCTTCTCGTGATGCTGCTAATTCCCTTCAACAATCTTGTGCTTTATCCGGCGCTGCGGCGGTTTGGATTCCAAGTCACGGCGTTACGCCGAATGGGGGTGGGAATCGCGTTTGCCGGGCTCTCCTGGATCGTCGTTGGTGCCATGCAAGTGGTGCTGAATCAAGGCAGCACATATTCAATCATGTGGCAGATCCTGCCTTATGCTCTACTCACGCTTGGCGAGGTGCTCGTTTCTGCGACGGGGCTCGAGTTTGCCTACAGCCAGGCGCCGCTGGCGATGAAGGGAGTGATCATGGCTTTCTGGAGCCTGTCGGTGACGATCGGCAACCTGTGGGTGCTGGTGGTGAATGCCGGAGTAAAAAACGACCGCGTCATTGGCTTCATCAAATCGAGTGGATTTGAGGTAACCGCGTTCCAAATGTTTTTCTTTGCGGCGTTCGCGTTTGCCGCCGCACTCGCGTTTGGCCTTGTCGCGCGCAGCTATCCGGTAGCGGATCACTACCGAAAGGCCTAACGGGAACCGACGACGAGCTCGCGGGTGTAAACCGAACCAGCTGGCGTGAGTTCGCTGGCATTGAGACAGAAGGATTCGACGTGAATCATTCCGGCATCGAGCCCGGCGTGCGCACGGAGAAATGGCCGGAGGGATTCCGCCGAAACGTCACGGCAGCGGGCGAGGGTGATGTGGGGATGAAACGCGCGCAGCTCGGGTTCGAGCCCGGAGTGGAGCGCGGCTTCCTGCACGCGTTTGTGCAATTGAAACAGATGCGGATGCCCAGTGCCGACCCCAACCCAAAGAATGTTCGGGCGCCCTTTGCCGGGAAAGGTGCCGAGCCCGGCAAGGGGAAGGAAAAAGGCTTTCCATGCGACGGCTTTCAGATTCTTCTCGAGCGCCTCCTGGACATCGCTCGGAACGTTGCCGAGGAAACTGAGCGTCAGATGCATCTGCTCCGGCGCGAGCCAGTGGACACCGCGCAGATGAGGGTCCAATTCCGCGAGATGTTGGGTAACGGACTGCGGAAGCTCGAGGCTAACGAAGAGCCGTTTCGTGCTCACTTCCGGCCGGCCAATTCCAAACCCGAATGCGAGGCGTCGCCGTCCGGACCGGTGGATGGGGGAAGCAGCACGGTGTTGATCACTTTCATCATGCTTCCGGCAATGTTTGGGAAGAGCGCGTTGCCTATAATCGTGGCGCGAGCCAGCAGCGGAATCGTTAATGAAGGCGAACCACGGCGGCATGCCGCGATGATTTGAGCGGCAGCGCCTTCGGCTTTGGTGGAAGCGAATGGGAGCGAGGTCGACAAAGAGAACCAGGTGTATTCAGCCAGGTGGTCGCCTTTGAATCTGGCGTTCCCCTGCGAGCCGGTCTGCATCAGGCCGGGGGTGACGGTCGTGACATGAATGCGATCGCGGGCCAATTCTGCGCGGAGCCCATCGGACAACCCGACGAGGGCGAACTTGCTCGCGCAATACGGAGCAAGATGCGGCACCGCCATTCTGCCGCCAATGGAAGCGATATTGACGATGCGTCCTTCCCCGCGTCGCTGCAGGTGCGGAAGCGCCTTCATGATCAGATCGAACGGGGCCCAAAAATGCAGATTCATCGCGCGCTCGAAGTCTTCGCGCCGCATGTGCTCGAGCGGGCCGATTTCAATAATACCCGCGTTGTTTATCAACACGTCGAGGCCGCCGAAATGAGCAACGACTTCCTGGACGGCTGCATCGATCTGCTCACGTTCCAGCAAATCGCACGAGATCGTGAGCACCTGGCCGCCGCGCTGGATGAGCTCCTCGCGAGCTCGTGCCAGTTCATGCGGATCGCGAGCAAGTAGCGCGACCCGCGCGCCTTCTGCGCAAAACTGGCGCGCGAGGACCAGTCCCAGCCCTCGCGATCCGCCAGTGATCAGGACGACCTTACCGGCAAACGAACAGGTCCGGCGAGTCGCGCGCGAGATCAGACAACCGGCGAGAGCCAGGCCGCCCAAAGTGAGAATTAGAGAGCGCTTCATCCAATTGGAATAGGTTCCATCGATTTATCCTGGGCCGGTTTCTTCACGCAGAATGCCAGAAGAGCGCCGACAAAACAGAGAAGCGCGCCGACGAGAAACGGAGTCCGGCCGTAGTCCGTGATCGGTTTCTTCAAATCGAGCATCAGCAACCATCCGCCGAGCAATGGGCCAAGAAGACGACCGGTGCTTCCGGCGGACTGCATGATTCCCAAGGCGCGCCCCTGCCAGCCGCGGTCGACCAGTTGCGAGGCCAATCCACTCAGCGGAGGACTTGCGAATCCGCTTCCGAACGAAAGCCCGGCGCACGCCGCCAGGAGGAGCGGGAGGCTGTGGCTCAGCGGTAACAAGGCGAGCGAGGCGGCCGTGAGAAGCATGCCGACTCTGGCTAAAGCGACTTCGCCGAAAATTTTGACCAACCGGCCGATCAGGCCACCCTGGACGATGACGGTGAGAATGCCGATGAATCCAAAAATATATCCATTGGCGTGGGCGTCGTAGCCGAAACGCTTTTCGGTGAAAAGGGCGAAGAGCGTCGTCATAATAGAGAAACCGGCGATCAGGAAAAAATAGGTGGCGACGACGATCGCAAACATCCCGCCGCGCCCATGGCGAAAAACTTCCGCGACAGAGGCGTTTTCATGCGGAGCCGCGCGGTGTTCGGCCGACAGACTTTCCGGCAAGATCAAGTAAACAAGGAGGGCATTCGCGACCGCGAGCCCCGCGGCAAAATAGAACGGAGCGCTGTAGGAGATGCGGCTCATGATTCCACCAATGAGTGGACCGAAAGTGAAACCGAGGCCGAAGGCCGCGCCGATCATACCCATCGCGCGAGAGCGTTGTTCGGGAGCGGTGACGTCAGCAATGTAGGCTTGAGGAATGGAGATGTTTCCACCGGTGATGCCGGCGAGAATTCGCGCGACGAAAAGGAGGGGCAGCGCGGTAGCCATTCCCATGAGAGCGAAACCAATTGCCGTGCCCGCGATGCTGACCATCAGGACGGGGCGACGGCCGAAGCGATCGGAGAGCTTTCCGAGGATCGGCGTGAAGATAATCTGCATGCCGGAATAGATGCCGGTGAGCCAGCCGATCGCTACCGGCGAGGCGTGGAAATGCTCCGCATAGAGGGGCAGAACCGGGATGATGATACCGAAGCCCACCAGGTCGATGAAGACGGTGAGGAAGAGGACGAAGAGTGGAGAGCGTTGACGCGCCATGCGAACGTTTAATGTGAACGCGTAAGCCGACCTGACAAGCAGCGTGAACGGTGACTAGTGACAGGTGAGGAGAGAAAGAGAGTAACACTCATTCTCTACGAATCGCTCATTACTGGTCGCGATCCTTCACCCGTGCTTGCGATTGAATCGTGCCACTTCGCGTTCTGTTTCACGGTCGGTAGCGCGCTTTTTGAGATCGGCGCGCTTGTCGTGGGCGACTTTGCCCTGCGCCACGCCGATCTCTGATTTCAGCTTTCCGTTTTTCCAATACAGGCTCAAGACAACGAGCGCGCGGCCCGCTATGGCCGTCAAACCGTAGAGCTTTTCGATCTCCTGTTTGTGGAGCAGGAGGCGTCGCACGCGTTTCGCCGGAGGGATTTCGTGACTGGCCTGCAGGTAGGGCTGGATGTCAGCGTTGTGGAGAAAGGCCTGGCCCTTTTCGATGCGGACGAAGGCATCGCTGATATTTGCCTTGCCGGCGCGGATCGACTTGACCTCGCTGCCTTTCAGTTCGATGCCTGCTTCGTAGCGTTCAAGGATGTGAAAATCGCGTAACGCCTTGCGGTTGAGGATCGTCTCGGTCGCCATGATCGCGCTTCCGGACGAGGCGCGAGATTAAGCGGCGCCGTCGGCGGCAGGTTTCTCCGGGGCCAACTCGAAGGTAAGCTTGCCCGCGATGATTTCCCGGAGGGCGATATCGGTAAGCGATGAGCGCGGAGTGGCTTCGACGAGCGGACGATGGCCCAACCCCAGCTGGCGCACGCGGCGCGAGACGACGTTGATCAGGAGTTGCTGATTTGGGATCACTTGAGCTGCTTCTTGCAGGAGTTGAGTGGTCATATTTCGCAAGGAACGAGCGGCGCGGGTGGCATCCGTCGGAAACTGAAGAAGGGACGGCGTGCTGCCTGAAACGGCTGGTGGAATGATGTTTGAGGCAATCATCGGCTGGAAAAAAGAGAATTGTGACTTTGCGATTGGCGAAAGTCGCTGTCAACCGAATTGTTCGCGCGAAAATTTCAGGATTTTGAAACTGAATGCGCTCTCATTTTCGTCCCGGATGCCAGAGAGGCCGGGAGGAGAGGGCATGTGACCTGCTTGGAAGCGACGCATGAAGCTTACCCAGCGAGGCAACCGCGATGCCTTTACTCTTGTAGAGATCATGATTGTCGTCGCGATCATTGCCCTCCTGGCCTCAATCGCTGTTCCCGGATTTCTCCGAGCTCGCAAGCGTTCGCAAGCCAGCCGAGTTATTAACGATCTGCGCGTGATCGACAACGCCCTGGACATGTATGCGATCGAAAACAACAAGTCGACGGGCAACCCGATCAACGTGGCGGATTGGACCAAGTACGTAAAAGTCGGCAGCAATCTTTACGTCACCGGCAAGGATATCCTGGGCAATTCGTATGGTCCGCAGTCAGTTGACGATATGCCGGCTGTCCCCACGTTGACAAAGAACGCGCTCTCCGACGTTTGCAACGATGCCTTTTGGTCGCCGTATCTGTAGAGTTGGTTTTGCTGATTAAGCTAGGGTGGTGCGGAGGCCGGAGGTCTCGGACAAGGGTTCTGCAGGACGCACCATCATCTTCCGTTTTTTAAAGGAGAAGGAAAATGCAGGACGGGACATTTTGGGGACCGGGACCGCACCTTGGATGGCACAGCTGCTGCTACTGAGTTTGTCGTGATTTTCTATAAATGTCATAGAGCCACCGGGCGTTTCGCCACGCGCGGCTTCACCCTTGTCGAGACAGTCGTCGCGGTTGCAGTCATCGGAGTAGGAGTCGCCTCCACTCTCGGGGCATTAACCAAATTCAATCAAATGGCGGCCACAAGCCGCAATGCGACAGGAGCTTCCGCGGTTTTGATTAACCAGGCTGATCTCTTCCAATCGATGAGCCCGTTCAATCCTCAACGGACGCCTCCCCAAATTCCAGCGGACACCGACAAGACGTACGACATGAGTCTCGGGACGCATACGCTTAATTACAAAGACCCCACCACCGGAATCGTCTCTACCCAGACTGACCCTTGGCCCGTTTACCGTGAGCCTTCACGCTGGACCTATGCCAACGCCACGGCTCGCACCAGCGCCACTGGATTCATCGCGAGCGACATTGGTCAGCTGGCCTTTCAAAGTGATACCCAGACGTACTGGCGGCTGACATCGACTGCTCCGGCGTGGGCGGCAGACACGACCGGCGGAATCATCGTTAGGGGCACGATGACCTGCACCGTGACCGATATTTCCCCCACGGCGGGATCGCCGCCCTACATCTACCAGGCCGTGTTTACGATCGGTTACACCTTCGGTTCTCGCGACGGAGGAAAAGGGGGCCCAACTTGGAACGCAGCGCGTAATCGATGGGAGTACCAGCAATCGCTGGTTGCGGTTCGCACCTCCGACATATGAAAGCTCATTCGTCATCTCGAAGCGGCCTGACCATGGTCGAAACAGTCGTTACGACCGGGTTGGTCGGGGTTCTCGGTCTCATCATCTACACGCTCCTGAATATGGGCACCGTATTGGGGGCCAGGAACACCGCCACGAACACCGCTCATCAGCAGGCCCGGATCGCCATGATCGAAATGATCCAGGATTTGCACGCGTCGGTTTCATTACCGCAGCTTCAGGGAGTTGTGAACGGCCAGGCATCGGGGATCTCCTTCCAGCAGTGGGGATCCGTCGTGCAAGGTGGCGTGGTTACGAACAACGGCGGGCCGCACAAAATCAAGACTGACGCAGCCGCGGGTCAGAAAGTAATAATCCTTGATATCACCAGCGGACAACCAAAACCCATTGTCGGGCAGCGCCTCATTGTCCCGACCCACCAGATCGAGAGCGATATCGACGCAGTCAGCGGTAGTAGTAATAACCTATCCGTCACCCTCCACGATAATCTGCCGGTCGAGATCAATGGCACAGCTGCCGGTTTTGGGGACGTGGTTTGTTACATCACCGATCGCTGCTCGTACGACGTGGTGCTGGTGACTGCCGGCCCGCCGGCCGAGTACAAACTTCAGTGGACCAAGCGAAGCGCACTTCCAGCTCGCGACATCGTTAATGATATTACGAACCCGCGGCCCTTCAGCGTCCCGACCACTCCCGCGGGCGCCCCATACCAACGGTTTGTAGCCGCGGTCGATCTCTCCACTTCCGATCCGAAGTACAGCAAGCGCGGTTATAAATCAGCGAACATTCTGCTCAACGGACAGGTTCCCTTCAAGGCACGACTCACTACCTACCAATGAAAACAATCCATCCTCCAAGGCAATCCGGCAGTTCCCTTATTATTGTCCTAACAGTCCTGGCGACGCTGATGGTCGTAGTAGCGGTCGCGGCCGAATACACCGGCACCGTCAGCCGGCATGTGCAGCGCAGCAACACGGAGCAGAGCGCGGTCGCGGTCGGGGACAGTTGCATCGAGATCATGTTTGCTCATTGGAGAAAAATCTGCAGCACAAATCCCACCATCGCAAAAGCGACTGACCAGTTTGACACGGAAATCCCTTTGCCGACTGCCGCGCAGCTGAATCTTCCCAGCGTCACGAATTTCGTGAAACGAGGAACTGGAGACGCTCCGGATGACGATTACGATGCGGCTTACACCATTTCAAATTACAAGGTGGTGGCGGTTGGCCCCGAATGGCAGGCGCTGGGGTCGATAAGTGCGGCTCCCGAACCTATGATCGGACAGGTTGCCCCTGGTTTCACTACGGCTGGACCGACAACGTCATTGGTTTACAACTACATGGCTTTCGCCGACGTCACGTTGCCGACGCTCGGAGTAACCGGCAACCGGACGATCGTGGCGAGGGTTTCACGCGTATTTCAAAAACAACAGATTTCACCCTGGAATTTCGCTATTTTCTATGTCGATCCGCTGGAAATTCATCCCGGTCCAGACTTCGTTGTGACCGGTTGGGTTCATACGAATTCCGACCTCTATACCGCGCATGACAGCCTTACTTTCGCCGACAAGGTGACGTACGGCGAAGATTGGACAATTGGCTATATGCCCGGTGATGGCGAGCATGTCCCTCCCGTATCTTCTCCACACTACCCGAGCGATCTGCCCCCCGCGCGTGACCAAGCGCTGCAACCCTTCGGCCTGGATGCGAACTCGCTCTTTAATGCAGCGGACGCGAACAATAATAACGATAGCTACCGCGAACTGATCGAGCCACCCACTGCCTCGCCCGATCCACTGTCAACCCAACGTTACTGGGACCAGGCCGACGTCGTTATCCAAGTAGACAATGGTAACAATGTCACCATTGGAAAGCCCAACGCCAATGGGACCATATCAGTGTTGCCAGGCCCGAGCCCGTCGGCCAGAGATACAGCGCTCTACAATATGTTTAATACGACGGGCGCGATTGTTAAAGGCACGAGTACGTCTTCCGGGATAATCCAGGACAACCGGGAAGGTGGACAAGTCCGGCTGATCACGCTCGACCTCAGTAAGATCCAAAACAACACCACCACACTTAACCCCACGTTCAAAGCGAATAGCGGCGGCAACACTTATTTCAACGGCATCGTTTACATTTATGACAACAGTGCCTCCACTCACGCCCTCAACTCCGATGGAACGGTAAATCAAAATCCAACCAGTCCCGTCAGGAGAGGGGTTCGGCTGGTCAACGGCAGCAAGATCGCCGCGACAGGATTGACCATCGTGAGCCCTAATCCAGTCTATATCCAAGGCGATTACAATACCGGCCGCGATTACGACGGCACTCCCTATCCACCGTCCAACAATACCACCAGCGATCCGCTGATTCCGCAAGTAACCGGGTATAACAACCCATTGAATCCAAGCGGGACTGGGGTGCGCGCCCCCTGTTCGGTCCTGGCTGACGCCGTGACGATTCTTTCGAACAGCTGGGTCGACTCCGCCTCGAGCACGAAGCCTCCCGCCTCGAACACCACGGTGAATACGGCGATTATCTCAGGCATCGTCCCGACGAATGCTTACGGAGGTAACAATTACAGCGGTGGTGCTGAAAATTTTCCCCGTTTTCTCGAAGCCTGGGATGGCGACAAGTTCACTTACTACGGGTCGATGGTCGAGCTCTTCAAGAGCCGGCAATCGACCGCCATATGGCAGTATGACCCCGTTTACGGTGCGCCGGACCGCCAATGGTATTTTGACATGAATTTTAGAACCAAGCCGCCCCCGGGTTCGTTGATGCTCTACAGCTACATTAAGGGAAAATGGTCCGCTTACTAACGCTCCTAGCAGGCAGCGCGTTTTTCATCACCACCCTGCAGGCTGAGCTCCAGCTCACGCCGAAGGTTGTGGAATACAAAGCAGATGGCGCCAACCTCAAGCACCTTGAGTTTTCCGACGCCGGCAAGACGATCACATACCAGTCTCCGCGTGGTTGGGATTGCACCGGAAGCGCAACTCAGTTGACGCTCCGCCCCAAGAACAAGGCACAGGTCGAAGCCACCATCACAAGGGTCCCCCTTTCGCAGCCGGCAAATTTTGAGGAAGAGAGCTTGAAGAAGCTCGTGGGGGAGGCGGTCATGTTAGTGCCCAGAGGCTGCGAAAAGGTCACCGTCGTTTCGCAGGAGAAAAATCCGCTGCTCATCCAGGGCAAGGAAACGTTTCTGATTACGCTCAGCTACACGTTCTTCGGCCAGGAGTACCGCCGTTCGATTCTCTTCTTAAATCGCGGGAATGAGCAAATTCGTTCTCAACTGACTTGCCGCGCGGCCGATTTCGACCTGCTGCAATCGGCATTTTTCCACAGCCAGTTTTCCTGGCAGAATCTGTAAGGGATCGGCCGGGCACTGTCCGCGTCGTCTTGGGCAACGTTTCCTGTCCCTGGAGTCCCCCTTCCATCGCCTCAAGCGCGAAGGGAGCACTACGCGGCGCGCCGCGGACCCGAAACCTCGAAGCGGGGCTGAAACGACAAGATTTGCGCACTAGCGGCTGACGCTTCGCGTCTTCTGAGCGCTGGATGGGGCCAGGCCTCGGGAATCGCAACCCAGACAAAGGCGACGGAGGCCAAAACACCGTTTCTACCCGGCCGCTGCCCGACTATAGGCGGCGCTCCTCCGCATCATAGTTGCCGGGGGAAAAGATTTACAAAAAAGTTATTGCACATCGGGCCCGCCCGCTGGTAAAAGCCTACTGGTAGAAATTTGTGTGCGGAGTGGTACGAAAATAATTATTGACGTTGCGACTCAATTATGACAAATATGGAAAACATCAAATGACAACACTAACGACCAACCGTTCCATCACTAACGCGCTTCGTATGCTCTGCTGCGCCGGGGCATTAGCCACCTGCTCAGCCTGGGCCTCTGTCGTCACCTGGCAATTGAGTGCCACCACGACCAAAGATCTCTCTCAATCGCCCTCGACCAATGCGGCGCGAGGATTCGACAACGCAACCGTTACCGACGCTTCGCACCAGTTCTTGAATAATCGCTCGGAGGTTAGCGATGCTGCCGTTCAGCCAGCGCAGGTGGCCGCGACGCAAAGCAAGCAGCCGGACCAATCCCTTCTCTTCGCTGACTCAAACACGCCGTCCCGGCCCGCGACCGAACTTGACGAGGCGATGGCAAGGACTTTCGACGAAGGATTTGTGTCAGTCCCGAGTGTCCAATTCGCCTCCATGGCTACGGCTTCGAGAGATGTTTCGGGAGTGACCTCAGCCGCCGGTAGTATCGATCCGGTTCCCGTTCCGGAAATGAGCGCTCTCTTCCCCATCATTGGATTGATTGCAGCTGTCTCATGCACGCAGATTCTTCGCCGCCGCCGTGCGGCGCAGCAGAGTGCATCTCGCAGCGTTATTTGATTGTTTGTTTGCTTGTTTGGTTGGTCTTGAGGCGACCGTCTCCATCAGGAGACGGTCGTTTCGCGTACACACCAAAGCCTCAAGCGTGGAATGCGTGACTGACTCGCCGATATGGCGAGAGGAAGAAACAGCTCCGGGCGACTATCTTAGCGTGCTTTTCGCCTTTTCGACCAACGCCTTTTCCTCCGGAAGAAGAGTCGCCTCGGCGGCGCGTTGAAGATACTCGCGCGCCTTTTCTTTCCGGCCAGCTGCTGCCAGAACCACTCCGTAGTAAACGGCCACCGAGGGGTCGCGGAGCTGATCCCCAGTGAGCTGATCCATCGTTTCCAGAGCACCTTTCACATCGCCGCTGGTATAGAGCGAAAACGCATAGGTCGCGGCGAACGCTCCGTTCCCGGGCTCTTTGCTCCGCGTTTCGGCCGCTACTTTCCGTGCGCGATCAACATCGGCCCCAATGAGCAGGGAAACCTGGGCCAGGTTGTTTTGGAGAGCGAGATCATGTGGCAACGCCTCGACGAGTCGAAGCAACGTGCGGTAGAGACCTGTCGTATCGCCTAGCTTTGCGTAGTGCTGGTAGAGTGCCTGCAAGGCCTCCAATCTCGTTTCGCCACTTTTTGACAGGACCCAAAGAAGATCCACCGTCTCAGCCTCCCATCCCCAAGCGGCGGCGGTGCGCGCCAGCACGAGAAGCGATTGCGGCTGAGCGGATGCTTCTTTCTGAGCCGCGATCCATTCCTGTTCCGCAGCCAATTTTCTATTCTGACCGCGGAGCGCTCGAGAGAGATAAGCGTGGCGGAGAAAATCGAACGGTGGCCACTCCGTGGTGCTTGTCAGGTGTTCCAATCCCGGCCAATCCGGCAGGCTCGCATAGGCTGCCGCGAGTGTGGGGGCAACCGGCCACTTGCTCACTGATTGTGCGGGCAGGGTTTTCGCGAATTCGATCGCCGCGGCGGCGTTTTCGTTGCCGCTCATCCATGAGAGCAAACTCGCCAGATCCGCAGGGTTGGACGCTGCATCTTTCTGCAATTTCGCGAGATATTCGGCGAAACCTGGATCACGGACCTTTTGCAGAATTTCGAGATAGAGCAGGCGATCGCTGAACAGCGCCTCGGGATAACCTTGCAGCTCGCTCGCGAGCAGCTGCGTGTGCTGAGCTTGTTCCTGGTGAGCCATTCCATCAAGGATCAGAGCCCGCGTGCTCGCTGCGCGTTGCTTCGGATCGGCGCGCAGATGCTCGAGCACCTGGCGGGCTGATGCTCGCTTGGCCTGGTCGTTCGATCCCAGGCGAATCAAGGCGAGTTGGAATTGGTAAGATATGTTATCGGGCGCCAGAGTGCTGGCTTCGGCCCAATGGCGCTCAGCCTCGGCGGGATGCTTCTTCATCTCCTCCAGCCGTCCGGAGGCCGCGTGATATCCGGCGGTGGCTTTTGCCGTCTCATCAAGTCCGGCAAGCGCCTTTTCAGCGGCTGCCAGATCGTTCTGGCGCAACGCAGCGCGGACGAGCGACAGGGCGTCCTCCGTCTTATTTGGCTGCAGGTCGAGCACTTTGCGCCACCAATCCAAAGCCGTGCCATCTCCCGTGCGATCCGCGATCTGGGCCAGGGCGCGAGCCGCATCCGCGTTAGCTGGATTCATCTGAAAGGCGCGCCGGGCGCTCAGAGCCGCCAGTTTCGCATCGCCACCGCTCAGATAAGCCGCCGCCCGCCTGACTAAGCGGCGTTCCTGCCAGCTATGGAAAAAATGGACACCCGCGTAGACAAGCACAACCACGAGAATTGAACTGACAAGCCCGCCGACGATGAGCTTGATGAACCTCCGTTCGTTTTTCTCGGATTGGATTTCCAATTGGCTGAGCTTAGGTATGGCGTCCTTGAAGTCAATTTGACCCCGGAGCGCGCTGGTATCACGTGGGTAGGCGTGTAGCAGAATTGAGGCCGAGCCATCCCGCGGAGCTCTTGTGGATCGCGCATGTCAAATCAGCCTGGGTGAAACTGAGTCTTCTTCCTCATTTTGCTCCTGCGCGCTCGTTTATTCGACCTTGCCACCATCACCGGAATACGCGAAATAGAGGCCGCGCCGCGTTTTGAATTTCGACGTGGCGACTAGTTCGGGCTGTGGCTCAGCTTGGTAGAGCGCCTGCCTCGGGTGCAGGAGGCCGCGGGTTCGAATCCCGCCAGCCCGATTTAATTGGACCTCGACCATTTTCCGTCCCGGCGCCAAGTTTCTCTCATGTCTGTAGAACTAAAAGTAGGCGAGCTGGCGCCGGAATTTCGCGCTCAGGCGATCGGCGGAAAGTACGGGGAGGGCGAGGAAGTCTCACTCGCGGATTTCCGCGGTTCGACCGTTGTCCTCTATTTCTACCCGAAAGATGACACGCCGGGCTGCACCGTCCAGGCCTGCGGCTTGCGTGATGCCTGGGGCGAGTTGAGCGCTCAGGCGAACATCTTCGGCGTCAGCGTGGATTCCCCCGCCAGACACGAAAAGTTCATCAAGAAATATCAACTGCCGTTTCCATTGTTGTCCGACCCCGGCAAGGAGATCGTCAGCGCCTACGGCGTCTGGGTGGAAAAAAGCATGTACGGAAAGAAATATATGGGTGCTGAGCGGAGCACGTTCGTGATCGACGGCGCCGGGCGGATTTCCGCCATTTTTCGCAAGGTCAAACCGGAAGAACATGTCGCGATCTTACGCGAGGCGCTGCGCGAGGCTGCGCCCTGATGAAAGAAGTCGGTTGCGGATACCCCCATCCGATGGTTGCGTTGCGCTCCGGGAAACCGGCATCCTGATCAAAAATCTATGGGCTCTCTGAAGAAACGACGAAAAGCGAAGATCTCCAAGCACAAGCGCCGCAAGCGCATGAAGGAGAATCGTCACAAGAAGCGTTTGCGCTACAAATCGTAAGCGCACGCCCACGTTTTCGCTGAGTCGTTAGGCCGGAGCGTCTCCGCCGGCCTGCTGCGAGGGCGATTCCCTCCGCGGATCAGCTCCTTCGCTTTCCTGCTCACTGAGGGTGGTTTGCGCGTCGCCACCGTCGCCGTTACAGTCTCGAAATGGTTTTCGGGAAGAACTGGTGCAGCGAATCTGTCCGGCGTGTTCTTCTCTGCGGACTGTTTTTGTCCCTGCTGCAAACGGTTGCGGCGCGGCCTGCGCCTCTAGCGCCGGCCCCGAGCCAGCCGGCCAGCAAGTCTTCGCCTTCAAAAAAAGCCCCGGCGCAGGATGATTCCTTCAACCTTGTGCCCGCGAAGGATCTCGCCCTCCAACCGGAGAATGCGCGCAAAGCCGACGCTCTGGCGGATTTTGTGGATGGCTCTCGCCTCGAAGAAAACGCCGACATGGACAACGCCCTGGCAGCGTATCAAAAGGTGCTCACTTTCGATCCCGGCCAGGCGGAGCTGGCCCTGCACGTGGCCGGGTTGCTCAGCCGCCAGGAGGATTTTCCACGCGCAATCGATGTTTTGAAGGATGCGATCAAGGCGAAGCCCAAGGAACCGGCGCCTTATTTGCAGCTCTCCTTCATTTACGCAAAGTATCTCAAGAAAACGGATCAGGCGTTGAAGTACGCCAATCAGGCGATCGCGCTCGACCCCAAAAACTTCGACGCTTATCAGCGGCTGTATGACATTGCCTTGACTGGGGGCGACTCTGGAAAAGCGGCCCAGGTGCTGGAACGGGCCGCGGATGTGAAGAGCGACGATCCTGCCTTCTGGATCAGGCTGGGCAAGCTCTACGCCTCGACCGTTTTCAAGGCCGAGGTCGAACCGAAGCCGGAAGACATCAAGCGCGTCAACGTTTTCTTCCGAAAGGCGATCGAGAATGCCGGAGATGATTCCGCCGTGCTGAAGGAGGTTGCGGATTACTTCGCGGCCTCTCAGCAAATTCAGGAGGCGATTCCGCTTTACCTGAAAGTTTTGGAGCTACAGCCCGACGACTCGAATGCGCGGGAAAAGCTCGCTTCAGGATTCGTGCTGACAAATCAGCGGGCAAAGGCGATCGAGATGTTGCAGGAGATCATCAAACAGCATCCGGCAAGGTATCAAGCATACGATCTGCTCGGGCAGCTTTTGGACGAAGGCGCCCGGGCTCTTGCGCGGGCGAACCAGGTCGAGCCAGCCAAGGCGGAATTCACGAAAGCCGCCGCGAATTATGAGCAAAGTCTGTTAATCAATCCCGGCCGCGGGAACACCAGCTTGCGCCTGGCGGAGTTGCTCATCGGACCCCTCCGGGAAAGCGAGCGCGCCGTCAAACTTCTCACGGAAGCGCGTCAGCGTTTTCCGAACGCCCCGGAGTTCACCTACTACCTGGCCCTGGCGCTGCGCGAGGCCAAGCATCCGCAGCAAGCTGTCTCCACCTTCGAGGAGGCTCTCAATGAAGCCCAGGGCGAAAATGACGGAGTGCTGAATGCGCGTTTCTATTTCGATTACGGAGCGGCGGCGGACCAGGCCGGACTCTACGAAAAGGCGGCCGACCTTCTCCGAAAATCAATCGCGGTGGATCCCGCCAACGCCGCCGAAGCATACAATTACATCGGATTCATGTGGGCGGAGCACAACCTGCACCTCGATGAAGCCGAAGAGATGATTGGCCGGGCCCTCCAACTGGATCCGAATAACGGCGCGTATCTCGACAGCCTGGGCTGGCTTTATTATCGCAAGGCCAAATACGAGGAAGCGCTGAATGAGTTGCTGCGCGCCGCCCAGAACCTCAAGAGCGACGATCCGATCGTCTTCGATCATATCGGCGACACTTATTCCAAGTTGAACCGCATTGCTCAGGCGCTCGAATTCTGGCAAAAAGCGATCGCTCTGGATCCTGGAAATAAGTTGCTCGCCGACAAGATCGAGAAGACCAAGACAACCATGAGCAAGGGCACACCGGAGAAAATCAATCGAATCGATTAACTGGAAATGCTGGCCGACCCTCGCGCCTTCGCGCGTGGACTGGTGTTGCGGTTCCTTCGAATGATTAAAAAATATCCCACACCCTGGCAGCACAAGACGATGTGGGCGGCGCTCACGGCGGTTTTCGTCGTCCTGCTCATCACGATCGGTTGCTCAGTCGTCTGGATCGCGGCCAACGTGATCGGATTCATTCAACCGATCCTGATCCCAGTCGCCATCGCGGTTATTCTCGCCTATCTGCTCGATCCGCTGATCACCAAAATGGCCGCTCAGGGGTTGGGGCGGACGAAGGCGGTTCTGGCGCTTTTCACGATCGCGATTCTCTCCATTGGCGCTTTGATCGCCTGGCTTGCCCCCATCGTTTCCATGCAAGCAGCCGGTGTGGGGCGCGAGCTGCCGCAGTACACGCTGAAAGCGCGCGACCTGGCGGTCGACCTCATTTTTCGGTACGACCACACTTTTGGCAATCCAAATGCGAAACAGCAAAAAGCATCCTCGCCCACGAAGGGCTTTGTTGACTGGCTGCTCGCGTCTCCAACGCCTGCCGCCTCGCCGAAACCTTCTCCGACAGCGTCGCCCCCGTCCGCAGCTGTGGCTGCCGTGACGGCGGCGAACCCTTCCGTAACTCCAACCTCCCGCGAAACAATCTCACCTGCCACCACGCCGACGTTCACCTCGGCCGACCGCCAGCGCATCCAGGAATGGGTCCAAAAACAAATGCCAAACCTGGAGAGTAAATTGCCTTATCTCAGCGAGAAAATTTGGACACTCCTCAAGCAGAGCATCGGCGGATTTCTTGGGGTGACCGGTTTCTTGCTGAGCCTGGTCATGGTGCCGATCTATCTATTTTTCCTTTTGAAGGAAAGCCCGGCGATCGAGCGGCGCTGGCGGGAGTATCTTCCGCTCCGCAATTCGCCCTTGAAAGATGAAGTGGCCGCGGTGCTCTCCCAGATCAACAGCTACGTCATCGCCTACTTCCGCGGTCAGCTTCTCGTTTGCCTCATTGACGGTATCCTCATCGGCACCGCCCTCTTCTGCGTCGGATTGAATTTCGCGCCGCTCATCGGCCTGCTGGTTGTCGTCCTGACGATGATCCCCTATATCGGTATCGTCGTCTGCTGGGTTCCCGCCGTTCTCATCGCCGCGGCCCAATGGGGCGATTGGACGCATCCGCTGATCGTCACGGGTGTTTTCCTGATCGTGCAAAATCTCGAAGCGATTTTTATTGCTCCGCGAATTGTCGGCAACTCCGTGGGTTTGCATCCGATGACTGTGATCGTTTCCATTTTTGTCTGGGGCTTGCTCATCGGGGGACTGCTGGGGCCGATCCTCGCCGTGCCTCTCACGGCGACCGCCAAGGTCCTTTTGGCCCGCTATGTCTGGGGCCGCCGTTTGCGCGAACGGGTGGCGGACGCTGTCGATGAAGTCCCGATCGTGAAAGAATCGGAAAGCGCGGCGAACGCCTGACGGGGCATTTCGCAAAGGCTCACTCGGACGGCAGTTGCATTTCACGGCTCCTGCAAGGATAGGAAAATCCGGCGATGGCAAAACATGTTCGACGGACTCGACGCAGGCGGCACACCAATGCTCCGGGATCGGCCGTTCTCACGCCGGCGAGAGCCGCGATCTGCGGAGGCGCCCTCGTGGTTGGATTTACCGTGGGCCTGTTCCTCCTCACTTACGGACCGGAGGCGTATAGTGGCTGGCGAGAAAAACGCCTGCTGAGCCGCGCTTCGGCGATGCTCGCACAGCAGAACCTGGAGGGTGCGGCGGGCGTTGCGCGTGAGATCGTCCTGAGGCGCCCGGATTCTCTCGCCGCGTTCTACATCCTGGCGGAAGCGAGCGAGAAACAGAACCGGCCCGAAACAGTTGCGTGGCGAGCTCAAATTGCCCGCCTCCAGCCGCATGATCTCGACAGCCGTCTGAACCTCGCCTCGGCTGCACTTCGATTTGGCCAGCTCGATACCGCGCGGAAGGCGCTGGAGACTGTCGCGCTCGAGGACCGCGACCGCGCCGCCTATCAAGTCGTGGCCGGCTGGCTGGCGAAAGCCCTCGGCAACGATGCCGAGGTCGAACAGCGTTTTGCCGCAGCGGCGGAGAAGGAGCCCGGAAACGATCTTTACCGGTTCAATCTCGCTGTCCTTCGGATTCGCTCGGATGTGCCGGAAAAAAGCGACACAGCGCGTCAGGTCCTGGAACAGTTGAGCAAAGTGCCGGCGTTTCGCGCCGGTTCGTTGCGGGCCTTGCTGGCCGACGCGGTGCAACGAAACCAACTCGAGCGCGCGGATACGTTTGCCCAGGACCTGCAAATGAATCAGCAAGTTACTTTCGCCGACTATCTGCTTTGCCTCGATTTCTATCGAAAACTGGATCAGGAAAAATTCTCGGCACTTCTGGAAAAAGTGAAACCGGTAGCGGCGCGCAACCCCTCGGACCTCGCACTTTTGCTGGATTGGCTTAACCAGAACGGGCTTGCCCAGGATGTCCTCAAGTGGATGGAAAAGCTCCCCGCGGAGCTCACGACGAATCCTCCGCCCGCGATTGCGATTGCGGATGCTTTCGTTCAGGCCAGGAACTGGTCGCGTTTGAAACGCTGGACGCGAAGCGGCTCCTGGGGAGAATCGGAATACCTTCGCCTCGCTTATCAAGCCTACGGCTCGAAGCAGTCGCGACAATCCGCCGCCGACGCCGAGTTTTCCTCGCTGTGGCGTTCCGCGGAGCGGGCTGCCGTGGATCGGCCCGAGCGCGAAATTAACCTGGCGCGGCTGGCGGCGAAATGGGGCTTCCCTGTTGAAGCGGAGCAACTTTGGCTCCGGGTCTCGAAGAACGCCCTTTCGCGTCGCGAAGCGCTCGACGCGCTCTTTCGGATTTATCGCGCAAATAATGATTTGCTGAATCTCTATCGCACCGCCCAGCGTTTACATGAGAGCTCCCCTAACGAACCTAGCGTGGCCGCCGAGTACGCCCGTCTCGCTCTCCTGGTCGACCAAAACACCGCCGAAGGTCATCGCGTCGCGAAACAAGCCTACGAGCGCGCACCAACGGACGTGAAGGCAGCGACCACCTACGCGTTCTCGCTCTACGGCCTCGGCCGCCCAGCCGAAGGAATCGAGATTATGAGAAAATTGCCGGCCGCGGAATTATCCGACCCGCATGCCGCCGTTTATTTTGCCGTTCTGCTTCTCGATGAGAACCAGGTGGCAGACGCCCGGAAATACCTGGCGCTCGCCGAAGCGGGGCCAGTTTTTCCCGAGGAAAAAAAGCTGCTCGAGGAAGCGATCGCGAAAGCGAATCCCGCTAACCCAAGCCCGACACCCGCTCCATCGCCTAAGCCGACCCCGTGATTGTTGCCGCCTGCATCGCTTTTTCCACGAGGGCAGCCGCAAGTCCCTGAGTGGCGTCATCCAGGGCAGCATTAGCGGCTTGCAGGCGTCTGGTGTCGTTTGTCCCCAAGGCTTCTCGCAGTGCCGCGGCGGCGCGGAGAATTGTCTCTTTCTCGTCCGGGTCAATGGAATCGCCAACTCGCGCAAACGCTGCCTCCACGGCGCTGAGCATCTCCTCGGCCTTCAATTTCGCTTCGGTCCAGACGCGTTCGCTCATGTCGTCGAAGGCGTGGTCGAGCGATTCGGAAATCATTGCCTCCACGGCTTCGTCCGAGACATCGACCGCGCTGTTGATCTCCACGATTTTCTCGACGCCGGTTTTGGTATCGCGCGCGAGCACATGAAGGATGCCGTTCGCGTCGATCTCGAACTGCACACCCACGCGCGCGACCCCTTTCGGAGCGGACTCAAATTCAATCTCGAATTGGCCGAGCGGCCAATTGTCTCGCGCCATTTCCCGTTCCCCTTGCAACACCTTGATCGACATCGACCGCTGATTATTGACCGCCGTTGTAAACATCTCGCCCGCTTTGATCGGAATCGTCGAATTGCGCGGAATGATCACATTCATCAATCCACCGAACGTCTCGATGCCCAGGGAGAGGGGAGTGACATCCAGGAGCACGACATCGCGCACCGCGCCCGAAAGGATCCCGGCCTGAATGGTCGCGCCAATCGCGACCGCTTCATCCGGATTCTGTGAGGTGTTTGGCTCACGCCCGAAAATCTCCTCGACGATTTGCCTCACCAGCGGCATCCGGGTCACTCCGCCGACCAGAATGACTTCGTCGAGATCGGCCGGCGTGAGCCTGGCATCGGCGAGCGATCGAAGGCAGTGGGCGCGCGTCTGATCGACGATCGGACGGCTCAGCCGCTCGAGTTCGTCCCGGGAGAGGACGCAGGAAAAATTGGTCGCGTCGTCGAGAAAGGGGATTTCAATCGCCGCGCTGTCGGCGCTCGAAAGGCGATGCTTCGCCTCGATCGCCGCCTCGCGCAGGCGCGCCACGGCTTCCGGCTTGTTGGTGGGAAACCCCTTTGTTCCCAGGTGCGCGACGATCGCGCTGTCGATGTCGTCACCGCCGAGCCGGGTGTTTCCATTCGTAGCCAGAACTTCGAAAACCCCATTGTTCAATTCCAGAATAGAGATGTCGAAGGTGCCGCCACCCAGGTCGAAGACGGCGATCTTCGCGCGGCTCTTGAGCTTGTCGAGGCCGTAGGCCAAGGCGGCGGCGGTCGGTTCGTTGACTATCCGGTCGACGGAGAGGTTGGCCCACTCGGCCGCCCTTTTGGTAGCCGTGCGCTGGGCGTCGTTGAAGTACGCGGGGACAGTGATCACCGCATGCGACACCACCCGCCCCAGCGCCGCTTCAGCATCGGCTTTTAATTTTTTCAAAATCAAAGCGGACACGGTCTCGGGAGCGATCTCGCGATGCGCCGCTTTCACTTGGACTGGTTCGCCCCGGCGACGGACCAGCTCGTAGCCGAGGTCGTCGTTTCCCGTTTCTTCGCTCCGCACCCCCATCAAGCGCTTTACGGAATAGATGGTGTTTGCTGGATCGAGCAGCCGCATTCGTGTCGCCGCGCTACCGACAAGGTGCGCTCCCTCCATGGAGAAGTGAACGACAGAAGGAGTCAGCCGCGCACCGTTGGCGTCCGCGATGAGAATCGGAAAGCCCGAATCCATCACGCCGATGAGCGAGTTTGTGGTGCCGAGATCGATGCCGACGCTGGGATCCATTGAATGATTGAGGGATCGGAAACTACGCGCCGCGGCAAATCACTCAATCACTGACTTACTCATGGTTCAGTCTTTGTAAGGATCGACAACATCCTTGCCCGCCATCGCCACTCCCAGCGGCGTTAACGTGTGCAAGATCCGAATCGTGCCTGCATGCGCGGCGAGAACGTCGGGCAGCCGGCGATACGCCTGCGGCGCTTCGTCGAGATCGCCCCCCCGCAGGACGACACCCTTCTCAGCCACCCAGTTCATCATGGCGTCGTGCCGGACGAGTCCTTCCAGGCGGATCCGTTTGCCTCCCACTTTAACGAATCGGCCCTTCGCAGCCGTCCGGGACATGATCCGTCCGGCGCCGTGCACGGTGGAAAAGAGCGCTTCGCGCGAAGCTGGGGAGTCGACGCCTTCCACAATCACGGCGTCATCGCCCATGCTTCCGCCAATGAACCCCTTTTGCCCGGGAAACGCCGGGGTTGCGCCTTTGCGCACGACCCAATATTCCTCGCCGTCGTGCTCCTCCTGCCACGCAAAGTTGTGATGGTTGTGGATTTCTTCCACAATTTCGGCGCGCAAAATACCGCGCACGACATGGCGCGCCACCGCCTCCCGTCCGGCATATGCGTAACGGCCGGCCAGCTTCATGGCTGCCAAATAATCTTCCCCAAGTGGAGACGCGTCCGACACAACCGTGGGCGGCACGTCCATGCCATCCTTCCCACCGGCCTCCTTCAAAAAATGAGTCGCGGTCTTATGTCCGAGTCCGCGTGACCCAAAATGGACGCCGACCCAGATTCGATCGGACTCGTCGGCGAAGATATCCACGTAATGATTGCCGCCGCCGACGGTCCCCAATTGCGCGGAGGCACTCTGCTTCAGCCCGGCCAACGGTCGTAGTTTCCAGGCGGGATCCTCAAATAACTCGTGATCGATACGGGTCTTGCTCGTCTGACCGATGCCGAAGGAAATATCATTCACCACCTCGTTCATGATTTCCTCCATCGCCGCTGCGACTTGCGGCCGCGTTGCGTCCGTTCGGATCGCAAGATTTCCACAAGCGATGTCGAACCCGACACCGGAGAGCGAGATCTTCCCCTTGTAAGCCACGACGCCTCCGATCGGCTGCGCGTAACCCTTGTGACCGTCGGCGCACAAGACGCCGCGTTCGCCGCCGGCCGCCAGGCAGCGATCGATTTGCGCGATGGTGGCTTCGTCGTGTTCGCCGAAGATTTTCGTTCCACCCGCGCTCATCTCCGACTCTCGGACAAACGCTCCCTCATCTCAACGGGCTTGGAGAGCAGGACCTGCGATGTGCTATGTTCGCGCATGCCGACGAATGTTCTGGGGACTGAACTAAAATGCTGTTGCCGCGATCCAATGACCGGGTTTTATCGGGACGGATATTGCCGAACCGGTTCCGACGACATCGGCCAGCACACCGTTTGCGTGAAGGTGACACGTGAATTTCTCGATGACTCTGTTTTTCAGGGAAACGACCTGGTCACGCCGCATCCAGAGTGGGATTTTCCCGGTCTCGAGCCGGGCGATAAATGGTGTCTTTGTGCCGCGCGTTATCAGGAAGCGTTGCAACGCGGCGTCGCGCCGCCCGTGGACCTCGAAGCGACGCATTCATCTGCGATCGAGTTCGTCACCCTCGAAGACCTGAAAGCGCACGCGCTCAAGGAGTGAGGAATCCGTTCTGGAATTGTAACGCGTTCCCCTCCACCGTATCGCCGATTTGAAACTGCCGTTCAGCTTCTTCCTCGCGCTTCGCTATCTGAAACCGAAGCGCACCTTCGTCTCGATCATCACGCTCATTTCGATGGTGGGCGTCATGCTCGGCGTGACCGTCCTCATCGTGGTCATTTCGGTCATGACCGGATTCGATCGTGAGCTCCGGCAAAAGGTGGTCGATTGGGATGCGCACATTCTCGTTAGCTCCGAAGACGTCCTGCGCGATTGGCGCGATCTCACAGTCAAAATCCGGAACACTCCCGGCGTGGTCGGGACCGCACCCTACGTGCAAGGCCCCGTTATCGTCGAGTTTCAAAGCCAACGGCTGGCGCCCGTGATTCGCGGGATCGATCCAGTCGAGGAGGAGAAAGTCGTGGCGTTGAAGAGATTCATCAAGAAAGGGTCACTCGATCTTGAGGGAGAATCAGCGGTGCTCGGCGTGGAGTTGGCCCGCAAGCTTCGCATCAGCGTGGGTGATAAATTGACGATTTATTCTCCGGGCAACCTGGGCGAAATCCTCGACGGGATAAAGGAGTTGGAGAAGACAAAGGGCGAAGGCGAACGCAAAGCGATCGACAAATTGCGTGAAGTCGTTTTGCCGAAGGAGTTGACCGTTACCGGCATTTTCGAGACCGGCCATTACCTGCACGACTCGGAATTCCTGCTCGTGCCAATCTACGTGGGGCAGGAACTCTACGGCCTGGGCGATGCGCTCCACGGCATCACGGTCAAGACCTCGGATCCCTACGGAGCGGACCGGGTGAAGCGCGAGATCGAGGAGTTTCTCCAGCCGCCGCAATTCGCGCAAACGTGGATCGACATGAATAGCCAGTATTTCGAAGCGGTCCGTCTCGAACGGACCGTCATGTTCTTCCTCCTTTTCTTCATCGTCATCGTGGCAGCGTTCGGCATCATGAACACGCTCATCACCGTCACCGTGCAGAAGACGCGGGACATAGGGATCATGAAGGCGATCGGCGCTAATCTCTGGCAGATCGTCTGCGTCTTTCTTGGCCAGGGTATCATCGTGGGATTGTTTGGGACGTTGAGCGGTCTCGGGCTGGGCATGACCCTGGTCCGTTACCGGAATGAATTCAGCCGCTGGTTGGCCAGCACGGCTGGGATCGAAGTTTTCCCCAGGCAGGTTTACCAGTTTTCCGAGATCCCGGCGGAAGTGATACCCCGCGATGTCGCGATTATTTGTATTGGGGCGTTTCTGATCTGCTGCATCTTCGCGTTCCTCCCGGCGTATCGCGCCGCACGGCTCGATCCGGTCACCGCGTTGCGCTACGAGTGACAGGCTGAAATGAGCGGCTAGTTTGCCTCATGAGCCGTCTCGCTTTTCTCGCCTTCATCGTCTTCGTCCCGGTTTCATCTCTGCCGGCCCAAATCGATCGAATCACCGGCAAGCCGTTCGCGACGCGTTCTGAAGTGATCGCCCGCCACGGCATGGTTTGCACCAGCGTGCCGCTCGCGACCCAGGTGGGACTCGACGTTCTGAAACGCGGCGGCAACGCGGTTGACGCTGCGATCGCGGCCAACGCGACCCTCGGATTGATGGAGCCGGTTTCGAACGGCATCGGCGGCGATCTCTTCGCAATCGTTTACAGCGCGAAGGAAAACAAGCTCTACGGCTTGAACGGCAGCGGCCGTTCGCCGCTCGGACTGAGCTACGAGCAAATGAAAGCAGAGCTCGATAAGTTACAGCGAAAAGCGATTCCGCCGCGCGGCATGCTCCCAATCAGCGTGCCCGGCGCCGTAGATGCCTGGAGCGAACTCCACAAGAAATTCGGCAAACTTAAGCTGAGTGATGACCTCGCCCCGGCTGCGAAATATGCCGACGAAGGTTTTCCGGTCAGCGAGCTGATCGCGTTTTACTGGCATTTCGGGCCGGAGCTTTACAAAGACCTCCCCGGAGCATTTCTCGAAACCTACACGCTCGACGGCAAAGGACGGACGCCAGCCAAAGGCGACATCTTCAAAAATCCGGCACTGGCGAGGACGCTCCGGTTGATCGGGGAAAAAGGCCGGGACGCTTTTTACAAAGGCGAGATCGCGGAGAAGATGGACGCGTTCATGCAGGCGAACGGCGGCTTCCTCCGGAAAGTTGATTTCGAAAAGCATACTTCGACCTGGGTCGATCCCGTCTCCGTGAATTACCGCGGCTACGACGTTTTCGAGTTGCCGCCCAACGGGCAGGGAATCGCGACGCTCCAGATGCTCAATATTCTCGAAGGCTTTGATCTGCGCGCCATGGGTTTCAATTCAGCGCCGGCCTTGCACGCCATGATCGAGGCAAAAAAAATCGCCTGGGCCGATCGGGCCAAATTCTACGCCGACCCTGCGTTTTCGAAAATTCCATTGGCCGGCCTGCTTTCAAAACCGTACGCGGTTGAGCGCCGCAAGCTCATCGATCCGGAGCGGGCGGCGCGAAAAATCGCGCCCGGCAATCCCGCGTTGAAGGATGGCGACACGATTTACATGTGCACCGCTGATGATGAAGGCAACATGGTCAGCCTTATCCAAAGCAATTATCGCGGAATGGGCAGCGGCATCGTCGTTCCCGGGCTCGGCTTCATGTTCCAGGATCGCGGCGAACTATTTTCGATGGAGCCGGGTCACGCCAACGTTTACGCGCCGGGCAAACGTCCGTTCCACACCATTATTCCGGGCTTCGTCATGAAGGATCAGAAGCCCTGGCTGGCTTTTGGCGTGATGGGCGGGGGGATGCAACCGCAAGGGCACGTGCAGGTCCTGGCGAACTTGATCGATTTCGGCATGGGCGTGCAGGAGGCCGGTGACGCTTCGCGCTGGCAGCATGAAGGCGATAGCGAACCGACCGGCGAAAAGCTGACAGAGACCGGCGGCTACGTGAACGTCGAAAGCGGTGTGCCGTACGAAACGGTCCGCGAACTAAAGAGGAGGGGTCACGACGTTCGTTTCGACGTCGGTAGTTACGGTGGTTATCAGGCGATCAAAGTCGAGATGCACGATGGCCAGCGCGTCTATGTCGGTGCGAGCGAAAGCCGCAAGGACGGGCAGGCGGCGGGGTATTAGTCAGGCAATCGACACCGACTTGATATTCATAAACTCGCGGATCCCGTCCACGCCGAGCTCTCGGCCAAAACCGGAACGCTTCGCTCCGCCAAACGGCAGCCGTGGATCTGACGCGACCATGCTGTTGATGAAAACCATTCCCGTTTCCAACTCCGAACTGAAAAGTTGCTGTTCCGCCGGATCGCTCGTCCAGGCGCTGGCGCCCAGACCGAACGAACTGTCGTTCGCGAGCTTGATCGCCTCCGCTGCATCGGAGACGCGAAAGAAAGAGGCGACCGGGCCGAAAATCTCTTCACGGGACGCGGGCGAATCGGGCGGGATGTCGGTGAGAACGGTGGGCTCGTAGAAAAATCCCGGGCGCTGAACTTGTTTTCCCCCGGTGACCAATTTCGCGCCTGCGGCGATGGACGCGTGCACCTGCTGATCCACCCCGTGCAGAATCGCTTCGCTGGCCAGCGGCCCGAGTTCGGTCTCCGCCTCGAGAGGATTACCCATCTTGAGCGACCGCATCCGTTCCACAAATTCCGGCACGAACCGGTCGTAGATTTGGTCCGACAGAATAAAGCGTTTCGCCGCGATGCAGGATTGGCCGGTATTGATCGTCCGCGCCGTCACTCCTGTTTTGATGGCGGCTTCCAGATCGGCGCTCGCCATGACGATGAACGCATCACTGCCGCCGAGTTCGAGAACGCTCTTTTTGATTTGGCGCGCGGCGGCGCTCGCTACCGCGCTGCCCGCCCGCTCGCTGCCCGTGAGCGTGACCGCTTTCACGCGGGAATCGTCGATCAGGCTGCGGGTCTGTTCCGTTTCGATCAGCAATGTTTGGAAAACGCCTTCCTCGAATCCCGCGCGCCGAAAAATATCTTCGATCGCGAGGGCACATTGCGGCACGTTCGCGGCGTGTTTGAGCAAGCCGACGTTGCCGGCCATGAGCGCCGGCGCTGCGAAGCGAAACACCTGCCAGAACGGAAAATTCCAAGGCATGATCGCCAGGACGGCGCCGATGGGTTCGTAACGCACATAACTGCGCGCTGCGTCGGTCGCGACTGTCTTCTCCGCCAGAAACTCCTCGGCATTTTCCGCATAGAAGCGGCAACCGCGCACACATTTCGTGACCTCCTCGATCCCGGCCCGCAGGAGTTTGCCCATTTCGAGCGTGATGATGCGCGCGAGTTGTTCCTTTTCCTGCTCGAGCAAGTCCGCCGCGGCCATCATCCATTGTGCGCGTTGAGCGAACGACGTTCGACGATGCCGTTCGAAAGCCTGGGCTGCCTTCGCCAGTTTCTCTTCGATTTGCCCCGGGTCGAGAGCGCTGAATTCCTTCAGTGTTTCACCGGTGGCCGGGTTGATCGATGCGATTGGCATGGGTATCAGAATGACCTACAAGCGCAGGCCCTTGGGAATCAAGACCCGATCGAGCAAGTCAAAGCTCCATTGGACCAACAATGCGAGAACGGCGGCCGGGATTGCGCCCTGAAGAATCGTCGCGTGATCGTTTAAGTTCAGCCCGCTCAGGATGGGTTCGCCGAGACCGCCGGCGCCAATGAGCGCGGCCAGGGTGGCTGTCCCGATGTTGATGACCGCACTTGTCTTGATGCCCGCGAGGATCGTCCGCGATGCGATTGGCAGATAGATTTTCCAAAGACGCGGGGAGGGTTCGAGGCCGAGAGCGATGGCCGATTCGCGGACTGGCTGGGCAATGTCCTGCAATCCGGTGGCGGTGTTGCGAACAATCGGGAGTAGTCCATAAAGAAAAAGCGCGGCGATAGCGGTGCGCGGGCTGATTCCGAAAAAAGGAACGGGAACAAGCAAGGCCAGGAGCGCCAGGGACGGGATGGTCTGCACCGCGCTCGTGACCGCGAGAATCGCATGGCCGATTGCTCCACCGCGACTGGCGGCGATGCCAAGTGGGATGCCGACGATAATCGAAAGGAGGAGTGAAATGCCGGCCAGCTCGAGATGCCGCGAAGTCCAGCGGATCAGCTTGTGCGTGAGGGATTCGCCGGTCCGCGTTTGGCGGGGTGAGTTGGTGTCTTGAAAATACAGATCAGCGGCGCGCGAATAGTTCTTCGTCCTCTCGGCTTCCGCGTTCAGTTGAATCATTCGTTTTTCGTCGAGGGTGCCTTCGAACTTTCGCAGAATCGCAATCGCAGTCTCCGGAAGCGTTAAGCGATACAGAAAAACGGCTTTGTACTGGGGGAAGAACTCGAGATCGTCTTTCAGGACGACCAGATCGTTTTCACCGATCTTCGCATCGGTCGAGTAGGCGTCTTTGACGTCGATCTGACCACTCCGCAGCGCCGCGTAACCGAGACCGTGATCGATGCCGGCAAGATTCTGTGTGGGAAGCTGATACTTCTCCGCCAGGGGCTTCCAGCCATCCCGTCGGTTAAGAAACTCGTGGGTGAGTCCGAACTTGAGTTCGGGATGATTTCGTAGATCGCTGATCGTGTGGATCTGGAATCGCTCCGCCGCCGCTCGTTGCATGACCAGCGCGTAGGTGTTGTTGAAACCAAGCTCGGCCGTCATGGCAACGCCAAACTCCGCCAGCCGAACGCGCATTTCCGTAAGCGAGGTTGCGGGGGATCCCTTGAGGATTTCCTCCCCGATCGTGCCGGTGTATTCGGGATAGAATCCTATTTGGTTGGTCCGCAGCGCTTCCCAGAGAATGATGGTTCCGCCCATGCCCTGACGGTGCTCGACCGGGATTCCCGATTCCTCGAGCGCGCGTTTCGCGATTTCGGCCAGGACATAGGATTCGGTAAATTTTTTCGAGCCGACGAGAATTGGCTCCGCCAGAGAAGTTGACGCTCGAAGGACGCAAAGGGTGGCGAGCAAACCAAGGAGAGGCGGTTTGAAACGGCCCTTTTTTCTGGTCGGCGGTTTTAAACCGCCGCTCCTCGGTGCAGCACTCATGTCAACGCGAGTCCTCGCTGGGCGTTAATGAACTCCGTGACAAAAGCGTCCGCCGGTTTCGTGCGCAGATCTTCCAAAGTTCCTGTTTGCACGACGCGTCCCTCATTCATGAGCACGATCTCGTCGCCGAGGTAGGCGGCTTCGGCCAGGTCGTGCGTGACGAGAATGGCGGTCTGCTTCAGGCGGACAAAGATTTCTTTCAGATCCTTCTGCAACGCGGCGCGAACGAGCGGATCGAGCGCGCCCAATGGTTCGTCGAGCAGGAGCAACTCGGGCGAAAGCGCGAGCGCGCGCATGAGACTGATGCGCTGGCGCTGGCCGCCCGAGAGTTCGATGGGATAACGATCGAGCGCGGTCTGCGGGAAGCGCGTCAAGGTGCACAGCTCCGCCAGCCGCTCATCCATCGCCGCCGTCGGCCGTTTCAGGTGCGTCGCCATGAGGAGCACGTTTTTGCGTGCGGTGAGATGAGGGAACAAGCCGCCGTCTTGAATGACGTAGCCGATCCGCCGCCTCAGCTCCGCGATGTTTGCGAAAGTGATGGGCGCACCGTCGAACTCAATCGTTCCGCCATCTGGTTCGAGCAGGCCGATGATTAAACGCAAAAGCGTGGACTTGCCGCAGCCGCTCGGCCCAATCAGGACCGTCGTCTTTCCTCGCTCGAACGAGAGATCGGTCGAATGGAGCGCCGCGGCGGTGCCGAACGCTTTGCTGATTCCGCGGAGCTGAACGATCGCACTCACCGGTGGCTAGTCTGCCACGGTGAAATGGAAAACGGCAAATAACTGCTGCGGATCGGTCCAGACGCGCGCGAGGCGGAAGCCGGCCGAGACGGCGAGGCGGGCAAAGCCTTCCTGCGTGTACTTGTAGGAAAACTCTGTAATTATTTTCTCGCCGAGGGCAAAATGAAATTCCTCCTCGCCGACGTGAACCGTCTGTTCCGCTTCGCTGATCAAGTGCATCTCGATCCGGTCGTGGCCCTCGTTGTAAATTGCCTGGTGCCGCCAGAGGGGGAGATTGAAATCTGCGCCGAGCTCGCGGTTCGCCCGAACGAGAAGATTCAAATTGAATTCCGCTGTGACACCGGCGCTGTCGTTATAAGCCGCTTCCAGAACGGCGCGGTCCTTCTGGAGATCGACGCCGATGATCATCCCGCCGCTTTTCCCACAGAGCCGGCAAATGCGCCCCAGAAACCCCCTGGCGACTTCCGGTTCCATATTTCCAATGGTCGAGCCGGGAAAATAAACGGCGACGTGATCCGGTTTGCGGAGCGATTTGGGCAATTGGAGGGGCTGAAGGTAATCGGCGCAGACTGGCAGGATATCGAGCGCGGGCATGGCCCGGCTCAGCTCCGCCGCGGAATCTGTGAGCCGTTGCTTGGAAATATCCACCGGAACGTAAGCGATCGGATTCTCGAGGTGTTCGAGCAGCATCCGCGTCTTCACGCCCGCGCCGGTCCCAAAGCCGATCAGCTCCGCGTTGGCGCCGATCGATTCGGCCATTTCGCCGCCATGGCGCCGCAGGAGCTCGGTCTCCGTCCGGGTAATGTAATACTCCGGCAGCTCGCAGATTTTCAGAAACAATTCTGCGCCGCGTTCATCGTAAAAAAATTTGCACGGGAGCGAGCGCGGCGAACTGGAGAGCCCGGCCACGACTTCAGCGAGAAAATCCTCACTGACCGGCTCGAGATCGAGCACGTTGACCCTGCCGGGCCGGCCACTCATGCGAGATCGCGGGCCAGCCGGAGGCCGGTGAACTGCCAGCGTTTTTCCGGTTGAAAGAAATTCCGATAGGTCGGGCGGATGTGACTGCGCGAAGTGGCACAGGAGCCGCCGCGGAGGACCATCTGATTGCACATGAACTTGCCGTTGTACTCGCCGAGCGCGCCGGGAACCGCGCGATAACCAGGGTAGGGGAGATACGCGCTGCGAGTCCATTCCCAAACATCGCCAAACATTTGGTGAAGAGTGCCTTCGTCCGCCGCATCGAGAGCCGGCACGGGATGGAAGCGCTGCCCGTCGACGAAATTTCCCTCGATGGGCACGCCGGCAGCAGCGTGTTCCCATTCGAACTCGGTCGGGAGCCGCGCGCCGTCCCAATTCGCGTAGGCATCGGCTTCGAAGTAGCTCAGGTGCGTGACGGGTTCGGCTTCGTCGACCGGCCGAAAGCCGGAAAGAGTAAAATTCCACCAGGCGCCATCGCGCTCCACCCAATAGAGCGGCGCCTTCCATCCGCCTGAGGCGGATTCATTCACCGTGGTCCATCCGAGCGACAGCCAGAATTCTGGCCGCGTGTATCCGCCGGCTTCCATGAACGCGAGGTACTCGCCGTTGGTCACCAGGCGATTTGAGAGAGAAAACGCCGGCACCAGCGCGCGGTGGCGCGGGCCTTCGTTATCATAAGAGAAGTCGGCGCCATCGTGGCCGATCATGATGGTCGCTTCCTCGAACTCCACGAAATGCTGCGGCGCAATTCTGCCGGTTTCCGGCGCGACTGCTTCGGGCTGAAAAACCGGATAGAGTGGATTCTGAGAGAAGACATGTTTGATGTCGGTGACGAGCAATTCCTGGTGCTGCTGTTCGTGATGGAGACCGAGCGTGAGGACCGGTTCGATTTCCGAGAGCAATGCGTCGCCGGCCTCCTCGAGCAATTTGACCACGCACTGGTCGATCGATTCCCGAAAGCGGTAGGTTTCCGCCACGGTGGGGCGCGAGATCAATCCGCGCAGATCGCGCCGGTGCATGCTGCCGGCGGCGTTGTAGTAGGAATTGAAAAGGTAGGCGTATTGCGGCACTTCCGAGCGGTATCGCGGCATCCAAACCTTGACCACGAAGGTCTCGAAAAACCAGCTGGTGTGCGCCAGGTGCCATTTGGTCGGGCTTACGTCCGGCATCGATTGCACGACGTAATCTTCCGGTTCGAGACTGCGGCAAAGACGGCTGCTGAAATCGCGGACCTGGCGGAATTGTTCGATCAGACGCTGGGAACGAGCGCTCGAAATCCGTGCGGCCGGACGGATTTCGCTGCGACCGGCGGCTTCCCCGGCCACGAGAGTGTCTGTCGCTTTCACCGGTATCAGCCCTTTTCCTGCTCCAGTTCTTCCTTGCGGGCCTCCAGCATCTGATCGTGGACCGCTTCGTCAATTCCGTCGCTCACAAGTTGTTCGCCGAGATTTTCGTCCTCTTCCATCCGAGGCGCGCGATGCCCGGTCGATGACGCTACCATGTTCCATTCTTCGACGACCTCGGCATTCTGTTCGGTTTCCTCGGGAGCGGTATGGTCTTCGCTGCCGAGCAATTCCCGGCGGGCCTGATCCCAATCGGCGTCTGTAAATTCATCCGGATCACGTTCCGCGATCAGCGCGATCTCTCGCGCTCGCCTCTCCACGGTATCGGGCGACGGCACGCCTACGCCATCGCCGTGGACTGAAATCTTTCCGTGCCCCGGGTGTGAATTCTCGCTCATATGAGTTAATTCGAAGCGCACATGGCCGTCGTGCGCATTTAAAAGAGAATATTGAAGTGAAGCGGGCACTTGCAAAGCGCTGATTTCACGCGAGTGCGGCCACCACCGACCGGAGCTACACTGCGCTGTGAACGGCCAGACCCAGATTTTTCAGCTCGCCACGGGAGCGCAAGTCGCTTTCGACGAATACGGAGATCCGAAGGGCGCGCCGGTCTTCTTTTGTCATGGCTGGCCGAGCTCACGCACCATGGCGGAACTGGCGGACGAAGCGGCGAAGGATCTTGGGCTGCGCCTGATCTCGCCGGACCGCCCGGGTATTCGCGATTCGCACTTCCAGCCGAACCGGAGACTGCTCGATTGGCCACCGCTCCTGTGTGAACTCGCGGCGCATTTGGGAATCGATACGTTCAAGATTCTCGCGATCTCCGGCGGCGCGCCCTATGCGTATGTCGCCGGCTGGATGCTTCCAGCGCGGGTGGAGGCGATTGCGGTCGTGAGCGGCGCGCCGCCGATTGCGGAACTGAGGGAGCACAACGGCCTGCTTCCGATCCACCGGCGAATGCTGGCGCTGCGCGAATCGCGGCCGGCGTTGCTCCGGGCCCTGTTTCATCTCGCGCGGCCGTTCGCCGCCATGAAAATGCCGATCCGCGTGCGCCCCTTGCTGCTTAAGCTTCTTCAGCCATGCGACGCCAATGTCTTGCGCGATGCCAGATCCTTTGAGACCTGCTTTGAGAGTGCGCGCCAGGCGTGGCGTTCCTCCGCCGTGGGAGTGATGACAGATGCCGAGATCTATGCGCAGCCGTGGGGTTTTCCGCTGGAAGAAGTAGCTGTGCCGGTCCGGCTTTGGCACGGGAAGAAAGATCGCACCTTTTCTTTCCCGCTGGCCGAGCAGGTCGCAACGCGCCTCCCGAATTGCGAATTGCACCTGGTGGAAGGCGCTGGTCACTACTCACTCCCCATCCGCCACATTCGTGAAATTCTGGCCGATCTCTTGCGGTAGAGCCGAACTTTCCCCGTGCGCTCCGCGATCCCGTGGCCGAAACTTCATAGTGGAAGATTTCACGGCGGGCGCGACCCACGATCAACCGGCAGGCCGGCAATCCTCGATCGATCCGCCGTTTGACGCGCGGGTGCGCCAGCTCGTGGCCGATTGCGGCGCGGAAAAATCTCCCGAGCTGATCGAAGAGATGATCGTCACGGCCCTCAAGATGGGGCGGGACAAGATGGGCACCGCCGATCTCAAGCTCATGAACCGTTCCCTCAAGGAAATGCGGGAGGCGGCCAAAGTCTTCTCGGCCTATCGGCAGTTTCGCAAAGTTTGCGTTTTCGGATCGGCGCGCACGCCGCCGAGCGAGGCCCAGTACGAAGTCGCGGAAGAATTCGCGCGCGAAATGGTGGCACGTGACTACATGGTCGTCACCGGCGGTGGCGAAGGCATCATGGGCGCTGCTCAACGAGGCGCCGGCCGCGAGCACAGTTTCGGCCTCAATATTCGCCTCCCCTTTGAGCAGCACGCGAACGTCACCATCGACGGTGATCCGAAGCTCATCACCTTTAACTACTTCTTCACGCGCAAACTCAATTTCGTGAAGCAAACCCATGCGTTCGCGCTTTTCCCGGGTGGCTTAGGCACGATGGACGAGGCCTTCGAAGTTCTTACGCTCATGCAGACAGGCAAAGCGCGGATCATTCCAGTCGTGATGCTCGATCGCCCTGGCGGAACCTACTGGCAGACCTGGATGGCGTTTCTGACGGAACACCTTTTCAAGTTCGGTTACGTCGACTCGGAGGATTTTCACCTCTTCAAGATTGTGCCGAACGTTGCCGAAGCCGTTCGGGAAATCCTCCATTTCTACAGCGTTTATCAATCTTCGCGCTGGGTGGGCGAACAGCTCGTCATTCGGCTCAGTCAAAAACTCTCGAACACCGCGGTCGTGGCATTGAACCACGAGTTTGCCGATATCGTGCGGACGGGGGAGATCATTCAGCGGAACGCGCTGCGGCAGGAGAAGAACGAGCCCGAGATTTGGGATTTGCCCCGCCTGGTGCTCACGCCGCATCGCCGAAGCTTTGGGCGCTTCCGTCAGCTGATCGACGCGATCAACGGGAAGATGTAGAGGCGCTCGCCGCGGCGAGCGCCTCTCTATTCGCTACGCCGGGGTGGAGGTTGCGCGCTTTTCCAGAATGTAATCGTGGATCGTGTCCACGGTCCGAAGCGCCTTGGCCGCGATCTCTGAATTGGGAACGCCCACGCCAAAAGTCTTTTCCATGCTCACCACCAGTTCGAGCGCGTCGATGGAATCAAGTCCGAGGCCGCCGGGCCCGAAGAGCGGCAGGTCGTCACCGATCTGGTCCGCGGTTGTCTGGAGCATGAGATTCTTTACCAGCATTTCTTTGATCTGGGTGCGGAGATCGGGCTCAGACATGGTGTGATGTGGGCAAAATGCGCGAGGCAATCGTCTCGCGCGAGCGCGACTGTGTCGCAACGCCGGCCAAACGTCAAATAGCCGCGAGGCTAGATGTGATCGGCCCGGTCGCCGGGCATGCGCGCCTGGTCGTCGCGCCGAATATCGCTGGCGGCTGAAGCCGTCGGCGAGTTTTCTATTCGGGGAATGGTCGATTCGGGGGTGCGGACATCAGGTTGGCCTTTGGCAACATCCGTTTTGCCGGAGGAATGCAGCTCGTCGCTGAATTCATCCTTCGCCTTCTGAAATTCCTTAATGGCCGAGCCCATCCCGCGCGCCAGTTCCGGGAGCTTCTTCGCGCCGAACAGAACGAGAATGATCAGGAGGATAACGATCAGGTCCGGTCCCGCTAAATTCATGAAGCTGGCCAAGAAGCTCATAGGTGAAACAAGCATGGGCTCATCAGCCGAAGTTGCAAGGCATTTCCATGGTGACGTGGTCGCGCCCCGTATGTAAGAGTTCGCAGCCGGCCCCTGCTGGCACCTACATGAAACCTCCTACCGGCTCGGACGTTCGGAGCGAAGGCAAAGCCGATTTTTTGGCGCGTCTGGGCCGGCAAATCAGGTCGCTGGTCGACAAGGATTACCGGCGCGCTTACCGGAATCTGCGGCACCTTCCGAAGCTCGAATACCGTTCGATCGTCGACGGCGGCGCCAACCGCGGATCGTTTACCGATGCCTTCCTCGAGTTGCATCGCCCTGAACGGCTCGTCCTGGTGGAGGCGATCCCGGAACTCGCCGAAAAGCTGCGGGCACGCTATGCGGATAAGCCGGGCATATCCATTGTTTCCGCGGCGTTGTCCGACCAGAACGGCGAGGCGCAATTTGAAATCAATCGGTCCGAAGCCTCCAGCTCTCTGCTGCCGATCGATCCGCGGAATACCGCGTGGTTTAGCCGCGATCTTCGGGTCGCGCGAACGGTTCAGGTGCCAACGCTGACGCTGGCGACGTTGCTGGAAGAGCAGGGACTGCACACGGTCGATCTGCTCAAGCTCGATCTCCAGGGCGCCGAGCGCCTTGTTCTGACTGGTGGAGAAGGTGTGCTGGAACGGGTCCGGGTCATTTACACAGAGGTCTTTTTCGAGCAGCTCTACGCCGGCGCCTGGCTTTTCCCGGAGATAAACGAGTTTCTCGCCGGCCGCGGCTTCAAGCTCTGCGGCCTGTCGAACATTGTGCATGCGCCCGACGGCGATCTCGTCCAGGCGAACGCAACCTTTCGCCGGTTATGACGCTGTGCTGCAAATCCAAGGAGCGGCGGTTTGCAACCGCCGACTTGATCAAACGGCGGTTACAAACCGCCGCTCCTTGGTTCCTTGCTCAGAGCATCACCAGACTATGCGTTGGCTGATCTGCGGACTGGTCGGCCTGCTTTCGATTGCCGGAAGCGATGGCGCAACGCTGGCCGGAAAGCCGGCGCAGGGTGGAGGAAGGGTGGAGATCCAATTCGCGGTGGCGAAATCGTTCCAGGACCTCGCGATGGAAGGGGGAAACCCTCGAGTGGAGACAGGTCGCGCTGTCCTGATGTTTCCGCACGGCTTCGATCCCGCGCGGCGTTGGCCTGTCTTGGTGGTGACGTCGACGAGTGATTTTAGTCGCACAAGCATAATGGACGCGGAGTGGTATCGCCGGCCCGCGACTGAAGAAGGGTGGGTCGTGCTGGCTTCGGATGCCACGATCAGCCCGCGGATTGATTCGACACAATGGCGACTCGCCCTCCTGGCGGCCGCGTTGGAGGCGGTGCGGAAAGATTGGCCGCAATCTGCCCAGTGGCCGCTGGCTTTCGCGGGTTTCTCCGGCGGCTCGAAGCGCAGCGGCACCCTCGGAGCCATGCTGGCCAAAACGGGCTCGGTCAGGATCTGCGGATTCTTTCTCAGCGGGATTAACGAGGACCGCCTGGGCGAGGCTTATCGGACCTATCAGCCGGGGCGAGGTTTTCTCGAAATTCCCGTGTGGTTGAGCAGCGGAACTGGCGACAGCGTGGCCACGCCGCAAAGTCATGAGCTCGTCAAGGCTTCGCTCGAACGGACCGGCTTCAAACGCGTGCGACTCGAGCATTTCGCTGGTCAGCACCAATTGAAAATGTCCGAGGTGCAACGTGCGCTCCATTGGTTCCGAGAGCTGGGAAACTTTTAGAACTGGAATCAGGAACGCAGGCCTCCACGGTGACCGGCGCCGGACGGGCTGCCGTGTTTCTGGTCAACGGCTGAAAAACGACAGAGTCCGCTTTTCCGAAAGAACCAGCTCACGATCCAGCAGTCGGCCGGTGAACGTGAGGTAGGCCGGCGTGAGGAATGGATCGTCCAGGCGCGCCGGCACGCTCCCGACGGGTGAATTTAAGGTGCCTCCTGGATCTGACGGGATGAACTTCCAGATTGGATTTTTCCAAAAAGGCTCGATCGAGGAGCGCGCGGCGTCTTCGGCGCGCTTCTGATCCATCTGCTGTCCGATGGACCGCAACGCCAGTTCAAGCGTCGTCGGTCCCGGCGAGGTTTCGAAATGACCGGTGATCGTGATGGTCGCCGGCTGGAGCAGCATATCCCCGACGCCCGCGTTCTCATCCGCGTTGCTTTCCTGGGCAAAGACAAGACAGGGAACGCAAGCGATTGCGGCTGCCAGACTTCGTAACAGGGTCGCCATGACTGTTTCGGTCAGACACCGGCTGAGCGCATTTCGTTCAAGCTGGCGAGAATGCTTTGGGTCCGCTCTTAGAAAATCGGGTCGTTGTGCCCGAATTGAAAATCGGTGGGGAACAGTCTCGGATACATCTTGCGGATCTCTTCCTGGTTCTCTTTTCGTTTCTCCTTGGGCATCCGGAGGAGAGGATAATACAGGAAGTCGCGCACCCGCTGCTGGACATCGTCTGGTTGCCGGTCGAGGACTTTCAGATACAGCTCGACGCCGTAGGCCTCACCGAATTGGAGCCAGCAGTCGTACATGATCTGACCATAGGTCCGCGCGTTCTTGTCGAACTTCTTGAATCCAAGCGACAAGCCGAAAAGCCGCGCGAGCGCGTCTTCGTCTTTCTTGTAAATGCGCTGCATCTCGGGCTGCAGATCGAACCCGCGCGCGCGACCGAATTTCATCAACTGATCGACATCGACCTCGCCGATGGGGCCAAAGGGCGTCGCACTCTTGGTGCCCTGCGCCTGGGCGGGCAGGGCCAGGGCTAGAACTGTCGCCAAGGCAAGGCTCGTCGTCATCCACCCTCGATTTGCGAGGCGCCTCGTTGCCATTTTCATACAGCTCAATTCAGATCGAATCAGGAAAACGGGAATGCGGGAAGAGATAAGAATAATTCCCGGCTTCCGACGCCCGACTCACTCTTCGCCGTCGAAATAATCCAGATTCTCCGAGCGGATAATCGTGCGCTCCGGCGATCGCACGATCCACTTCTTGCTGTCCGGATAATACGACGACTCGCCGATGGGATTGTCGGCGACGACGTAAAGCACGAGATCGTCAGAGCCGTCGTTGGTGATTTGGTGAGGTTCGTCCGGTGGGAAAATGAATGCGTCATTCGTCTCGACCGGCGTGGTTCCATCCTTGTGCCGGACGACGCCCCGGCCGGAGATCACGTGGTAGAACTCCCATTGTGCGCTGTGGGAATGATACACGTACGGGGTCTTCCCTGGCGGAACACGCAAGATCTCGATATCAAAAGGATGCCGTTCCTTGAGATCCGTCGAGAGCGGTTTTCTTCCCAACGCCTCCGAGACCTGCTTGCCCGCTCCCGCGAATTTTCCCTTAGGGGAAGTCCAGGACAACTCAGGCATGTCGTTCGTGTTTATTTTATTCATTCGGTTTTCCCATGAATGTTGGGCATTCCGCCTATGGATATCCTCATCACTCCGTTATCGTGAAATTCACGGCCACGAGCCAATTTGGCCTGGGTGGCGGTGGAGCTTGCATGCGATTAAGTCTCTTGGCGGTGCAGGCCGACATCTGTTGTTGCGGTTTTGAAACGATTCGCTGAACCATTCCGTCGGCGCTGATGGCGAAAACCAGATTAAGCGTGGATGGGAGCTTGGCGTTGTCGGTGCAAGGATGGGATGCGTCCAGTGCCCGCGCAAACGCCTCGCCAAATTTCTTTTCGTACGTCTTGCCCTCTTCCGTTTCTCCCATCTCATGCGCGCGAGCGTGAATCGCAGCGAACTTCTCACCCAATGGTTCGCTGGTGGCGTTGGGTGTGTCTCCTATAAACGTGTAAGACGCGGCCAGCTGTTCAAATGCCGGGAGCGAGTCTTCGAACACTTTCCGGTTTCGCGACGTGAGGGTGATGAAATTGATGGTCTTCGCTTCAACAAAGTACGCTGCTGCCTCGCTGTTGCCCCATTCGTCTCCTGAAAAGTGGTAAACGACTGCCTCGCCTGACTTAGTCTTGAGCGTCTTTACATACTTGCCTTCATATTTTGGGCTCCCCTTCGCGTGGAAATCCGCAATGACTTCCTTGGCTGCCGCGTCTGCCGTCGCGATCTCCTCAGTCCTGGGTCGCGCGCGAGCGTAGGCCACGACGATGCTGTCTCTCCACGTGCTGCCTTTCGGATAGAATACGGCATGAACCCCTTGCGAGACGGCACTCTCGTTGTCGAGCATCCAGCCTTTAGGCGCTTTAAGGCTGAAAGCGTGATCGTCGCCATAGACAATGCCGGATCCCCCTTCAGTGATGCTTCCAAAGGAGAGAGCAACTGGAAATAGGAGTGGTGCGAGGAAGAGAAGGTACCTGGCTTTCATTGCCAACGTGGGGAGTGAACCAAGTGCATGGTGGCGCTGGTGTGCGCTTGTATTACGACGTTTAGACGCTGCCCCAGTCTTTTGAACTGTGCGATGGGTGTCGAAAAAGGAATTGCCTCACCAATGATCCGAATAGCCATGGCCACATCCCGGATTCGCGCAGGTGGAGCCGCTCCCTTCATATCCCTTGCAGTTGCAACTGGCCTTGGAACACGCGCCGTATCCGCAGTGCCAGGGTTGGATATCGCCTTGTGGGTCCAAAACCGGACTCACGAATCCAATTTCTCCGCGTCCGTAATGAGTGTCGTCGGGTGCACTTGTTCGATCATCCGCAACGGTTTGATTGCTCATTTGTTAACCTCCTTGTGAATCCGACTGGGGAAGGAATCAGAAGATGAGTGTTGTCGGCAACGCATCCGGAAGACAACCCCAAAATGTTCGAAGAAATAAGTTCGTCCGAACCTCGGGAAATGCCTCGCGCGACGGCACTGAGGGCGCCAGGGCGGCCGTGAACTTTGTGCCCTTTGTGCGAGCCGTCTGCAATGGTCGCACGCCTCGGAAAAGGCGTTTCCGTTTTACACGTCGTAATACATCGCGAACTCGTACGGATGCGGACGCAGACGGAGGGCGTCGTATTCCTTTTGTTTCATCTCGATCCAATTCGCGACGAAGTCGGCGTTGAAGACGTCGCCCTTGAGCAGGAAGGAATGATCGGCTTCGAGCGCCTTAATCGCGCCGCTCAGGGAATCGGGAACGCTCGGCACATTCGCGAGTTCTTCCGGCGGCAGTTCGTAGAGGTTTTTGTCGAGCGGATCGCCGGGATCGATGCGGCTTTGGATTCCGTCGAGTCCGGCCAGCAGAAGCGCGGAGAAGGCGATATACGGATTGGCCGCGGCGTCCGGCGTGCGGAACTCGATTCGTTTCGATTTCGGGTTCGCCGAATAAGTGGGAATGCGAATCGCGGCGGAGCGGTTGCGGGCGGAGTAGGCGAGATTGACCGGCGCTTCGAATCCGGGCACGAGGCGCTTGTAGCTGTTCGTGGTCGGGTTTGTGATGCAGGTGAGGGCGGGCGCGTGCCGCAAAATCCCGCCGATAAAAAAGAGCGCCATCTCGCTCAGGCCGGCATAACCGTTTCCAGCGAAGAGCGGTTTCCCATCTTTCCAGAGCGACATGTGGGTGTGCATGCCGGAGCCGTTGTCTCCGTAGAGCGGCTTGGGCATGAACGTCACGCTTTTGTTATGCTTCTTCGCGACGTTCCGGATGATGTACTTGTAGTACTGCATCCAGTCGCTCATCTGCTTCATCGGCGCGAAGCGGATATCGATCTCGGCCTGGCCGGCCGTCGCGACTTCGTGATGCTGCCGCTCGATCGGGATGCCGGCTTTCTCGAGCTCGAGACACATTTCGTTCCGGATGTCCTGCAAACTGTCGGCCGGGGCGACCGGGAAATAGCCTTCTTTCGCGCGAATTTTGTAACCGAGATTCGGGAATTCTTCGCGCCCGCTGTTCCAATGGCCCTCGGCGCTGTCGACCAGATGGAAGGACGAATTACCCGTGTAGCTGTAACGGACTTCGTCGAAAATAAAGAATTCGGCTTCCGGTCCGAAGAAGGCGGTGTCGGCAATGCCCGTGCTTTGGAGATACGCTTCCGCCTTTTCGGCCACGCCGCGCGGGTCGCGATCGTAGGGCTCGCGCGTAATCGGATCGACGATGGTGCAAATGAGACTGAGGGTCGGCTCGGCGTTGAAGACATCGATCCAGGCGGTGGTGGGATCGGGGATAACGAGCATGTCGCTCGCGTTGATCGCGCGCCAGCCGCGGATGCTCGAGCCATCGAACCCGAGGCCCTCGGTGAAAATCTCTTCGTTGTACTCGGTGAGCGTGGTGGTGAAATGCTGCCAGGAGCCCGGCAGATCGGTGAATTTGAAGTCCACGAGTTTGACCTCGTGGTCCTTGATCATTTTGCTGACGTCAGACGCGGTTTTGTCTTTTTCTTTGGCCATGGGATTGGGTTGGAGTGGTGGAGTAATCGAGTCGTGGGATTGGAAAATCGTTAAGTCACTAGATCGCTAATTCGCCAAATGGCGAGCGCGCAAAAGCGCGACGCCGAGGGACGGTTGGGGTGAGAAGTAAGGCGAAAAATTCGGCGTGAATCCTCACACCGCTTTTTCGCCGATCTCTTCCGTGCGAATGCGCACGGCGTGCTCGACGGGGAGCACGAAAACCTTGCCATCACCGATCTTGCCGGTCTTGGCCGCGGCCACTACGACGGTCACGGCTTTGTCGACCATCTCATCGGCCAGGACGACTTCGACTTTCACCTTCGGGAGAAAATCGACCGTGTACTCGCTGCCGCGATAAATTTCGGTATGGCCCTTCTGGCGGCCGAAACCTTTCACTTCCGTGACGGTCATGCCCTCGATGCCGAGCTCGGCCAGGGCTTCTTTTACTTCCTCGAGTTTGAACGGCTTGATGATCGCTTCGAGTTTTTTCATGTGAAGTTGGGTTGCGGCGTATGGGTGTTATTCAATCGCACAAAGGTTGATTCGCAGGATTCCGGATCGATCGCGCGCACTAAAATTTTTATCGGGGAATCGCCGCACGTGCTGTCTTACCAACGTCCCCGAAAACGTGCAACATCGAAATTTCATTCGCCCGTTTTTCTGTGGCGACCGTGCCAAAGAGGCTCGCACAAAGGTCACAAAGGTCACAGCGGACTTGGTGGAACTTTGTGACCTTTGTGTGAGGTCCCGCCCGTCTTTGCAGGGCGCCCGAGCCGTTTTCCGTCGTAAATTTGCCGCATTGGACGTGCCGTTTATAATGCGGTCGGATGCCTTCCGATTCCTTCGTTCACCTCCATCTCCATACGGAATATTCCTTCCTCGATGGGGCGGTGCGGACAAAGGAGTTGATGAAAAAAGCGGCGGAACTCGAGATGCCCGCGGTGGCAATTACAGACCACGGCAATCTCCACGGAGCGATCGAGTTTTATCAGGAAGCGACCAAGGCGGGCCTCAAGCCGATCATCGGCTGCGAGGCTTATATGGCCCCCGGCTCAATCAGGGACCGGCCGAATAATCAGCGCGACGCGGCTTACCATTTCACCCTGCTCGCCAAGGACGAGGCCGGCTACCGCAACCTGGTGAAACTGATTTCCACGGCGCACCTCGACGGGTTCCATTACAAGCCGCGGATCGACAAGGAACTGCTCGCGGCGCATTCGGCCGGGTTGATCGGATTGAGCGGTTGCCTCAAGGGCGAAATCAACATGGCGATCCAGTCGGACAACCTGGCCAAAGCCCGGCAAAGCGTGGCCGAATTTCGCGACATCCTGGGTGCGGAGAATTTCTTCCTCGAAATGCACGACCACGGCATCGAGGCGCAACACAAATGCAACCAAATGCTGCCGCGGCTCGCGCAGGAATTTGGGCTCGGGTTGGTCGCGGCCAATGACGTGCATTTTCTGGAGCGGAGCCATCACGAGACCCACGACGTGATGGTCTGCATCGGCACCGGCAAGATGGTGCATGACGAAAGGCGAATGCGTTACGTGCCGGAGCTCTACTTCAAATCGGCGGACGAAATGCGGGCGCTTTTCCCGGAACATCCCGGGGCAATCTCGAATACGCTCGAAATCGCCGATCGCATCAATCTCAAGCTGGAGTTTGGCGTTTCGAAATATCCTGAATACCCGGCGCCGGACGGCAAGACGCGCGAGACGTATTTGCGCGAGCTTTGCTACCAGGGCCTGCACCATCGCTTCGGCGAGCGCGCGCAGACCGATGCGGAATTGATCAAACGCCTCGATTACGAAATCGGCGTGCTCGAAAAGGCCGGGTTCGTAAGCTATTTCCTGATCGTCTGGGATTTCATCCATTTCGCGAAAGAGCAGGGGATTCCAGTTGGGCCGGGGCGCGGCTCGGCCGCCGGTTCGCTGGCCGCTTATGCGCTCGGAATTACGGATATCGATCCGCTGCAATTTGGCCTCATCTTCGAGCGGTTTTTGAATCCGGAGCGCGTTTCGCCGCCCGATATCGACGTCGATTTCTGCAAGGACCGGCGCGGCGAGGTGCTCGATTACGTCCGTCAGAAGTACGGTGATCGCCGGGTTTCGCAGATCGTGACGTTCAACAAAATGAACGCGAAGAGCGCGGTGCGCGACGTCGGGCGGGTCATCGGGCTTTCGTATGGAGAAGCGGACCGGCTCGCCCGCATGATTCCGACCGGACCGGGAGCGCTCAACATCACTCTCGCGGACTCAGCCGCGGCGAATCCGGAGTTGCGGCGCGCGATTGAGACGGAGCCAGCGACACGGCAGTTGTGGGACCACGCGACTTTGCTGGAAGGCCGCTCGCGCAACTTTGGCGTGCACGCAGCTGGCATCGTCATTGGCGATCGCGACCTTTCGGAATACGTCCCGTTGCGGCGCGATCCCAAGGAAAAGGAAGTGATCACGCAATACCCGATGGGGCCGCTGAACGATCTCGGCCTGCTCAAGATGGATTTCCTTGGGTTGCGCACGCTTACGGTCCTGCACGACGCGGTCGAATTGATCCGGCAACGGGTCCCGGATTTCTCGCTGGAACATATCCCGATGGATGACGCGGCGACTTTCGCCCTCCTCAACCGCGCCGAAACCATCGGCATTTTTCAATTGGAAGGTGGCATGACCGGGTTCTGCAAGCAGTTCGATTTCAAATCGATCGACGACATTATCGCGCTGAGCGCGCTTTATCGGCCGGGCCCGATGGACCTGATCCCGGATTACATCAAGCGGAAGAAAGGCCTGGCGAAGATTAAATACGAGCATCCGCTGCTGGAGGAAGTCTGCTCGGACACCTACGGGGTGATGATCTACCAGGAGCAGGTCATGGCCGCGGCGAGCCGGCTGGGCGGTTACTCGCTCGGCCAGGCCGATCTTCTCCGCCGGGCGATGGGCAAGAAAGATCGAGTGAAGATGGCGGAGGAACGCGCCAATTTCATCGAGGGCTGCGCGCGCACGAACAAGATCCCGGAGAAAAAAGCGAACTCGATCTTCGATCTGCTGGAGAAGTTCGCCGGCTATGGATTCAACAAAAGTCACAGCGCCGCCTATGGATTGATCAGCTATCAGACCGCGTTTTTGAAAGCGAATTATCCGGTCGAATTCATGGCCGGCTTGTTGAGCAACGAAATCAACAACACGGACAAGATTTCGACCTTCGTCGGCGAGTGCAAGCGCATGGGAATTCCGATCCTGCCGCCCGACGTGAACCGGAGCGGATTGAAGTTCACGCCGGAAACTGTAGCCGGGGTCGCCGACCCCGGCACCGCGGTCAGCGACCGCGGCTACAACGAAGAGGTCGGCGACCGCGGCTACAGCGCTGAGGCCGCGCCTACATTGAATGCCATCCGCTATGGCCTGGCGGCGATCAAGAATGTCGGACAAGGCGCAATGGAATTGGCGATCCAGGAGCGCGAGGCCCGCGGCGAATTCGCCTCACTGGAAGATTTCTGCCGGCGGCTCGATTCGCGCATCGCCAATCGCAAAATGCTGGAGAGCCTCGTGAAATGCGGCGCTTTCGATTTCCTCAGCCGGGAACGCGCGGAATTGTTTGCCTGCATCGACGATTCCCTGGCGGCCGCCTCGGCCACGCACAAAGACAGGGCCAGTGGGCAAGTCTCGCTTTTTGACGACATGCCGCCCCCAGCCTCGAAGCCGGCCATCACACGGGTGCTGCCCTGGACCGAGCCCGAAAGAATGTCGTACGAGAAAGAGCTGCTAGGGTTCTACGTCACCGGGCATCCGCTCGACGCTTATGCGGCGGCGCTCTCCGAGGGAAACTATCAAACGATCGCCTCGCTGAATGAGCTGCCGGATCGCGCCACATTTCGGATCGGGGGCGCAATCGTGCAGGTGGACAAGAAGTTCACGAAGAAAGAGGGAAAGCCGTTCGCAGTCGTGTGGCTGGAGGACCTGAGCGCGACCCTGGAAGTTGTCCTCTGGAATGAAGTTTATGTGCCGGTTGCTGACACCCTTGTTCCCGGGCGCGTCATCGCCGTCCGCGGCACGCTCGACAAGCGCGACGATGCGTTGCGCGCGGTGGCGCAAAAGGTAAAAGTTTTGACGGCGTCCGCCGCCCCGGCGCCCTCGCCTAACGAGTCGAACGGGAAGCGAACTTCAGACAGTGAGGTGCCGTTGATATTGCGCTTCTCGCCCACGGCCGGGGCGGATGAATTTCGGCAGGTGCAGGCGGTGCTGGCCGCGTCACCGGGAACGCGACCGGTCCGATTAGTGTTCTGCCGTCCCGATGGAGAATTATTGCAGATGGAAGCGGGCAACAACCTGCGGGTAGAGATAACTCCCGAGCTGCGGGGCAAACTCGCGCCCTGGTTGCAGACCGAAGAGATGGCAAGCGCGGGACGCTAGCCGACACCGCGCTCCTTCCGCGCCCTATTTCCGTTGGCGTCGAAGCTTCGGGGCGGGCGGGCCGTCAAGGAAAGGACGGTCCACCAGGCCGAGAGTGAGTTTTTTTCCAGCTGGCTGAAGATCAGAGCAAACTGGAAATCTTTGCGATGTCCCGCCTTGCAGGAAGGTCTCGAGTGGATCGGTCAGGCGCTTTTCACTCAACGAAATCGTCCAATCCGAAGCGAACAGGCCACCGCGAAAGACGATCTCGTTTATTCGCAGACCGAATCGGCCTTCAACGAAATGAACAGGATGCGCATCGTTGGGCAATAGGTCGATCCCATCGACACAATCCTCCGGGTCGAGGAGCGTTAACGCGGTTACAGGGGCACTCGGCCAGATCTTCACTGTGACGTCAGCCCGGTTGCGAAAATCAATCTCCCCGCGCGCTGCTTGGCGAGTATTCTGTCGAGCAATTTGCGCGAAATCAATCGTGGCAGTCTCGCCGCCGAAGGTGATGCTCGTCGAGAGCGTTGGATGGCTCAGGAGCTTGCCATTGATCAGATGAGCGGTCCCGCGCAGTTGTGGATGCTGAAGTGAATCTGAAACGGAGAGCCGGCCGCTCAAGATCCCATCGGCGAAGACCTGGCGGGAGAGGTAAAGCGGCAGCTTAGAGAGAAGAATTGCCGGAAAATTCAGAGTCGCAGCCAGCGGTCCGTCTGTGTCCAGCACGTAACCCGACTCCCGCTTTTCCAGCTTCAATGGAAATGAGCCCTCGAGATTAACGGGATCTGAACCGCGGGCGACCACGTTTGCTTTGCCGCTCAAGAGACCAAGGCTGGCGTGGGCTTCCAAATCGGCCGAAATGCCCGGCTCATTTCCGAAAACAAGATCGCGCAGATGGATGATCGATTTCCCCTCGAACGCTGGCGGAGTGCCATGCACTTCAAGGCTGCCTGAGGCCTGGCCGGCCATTTTCGGCCACGTGGTGAGGGCCCCAGTCAGCTCCGCGAGATCGGTCGGCTCGAGAGTGACGTCGAGGTCGCAATTGGGGTCGTCGCTCAGGGCGGCCAGCCAATTGCCCTGCGCGCGCAGCTTCGCAAGAGATATGGGGAGGAAGACATTGCCCTGCAGCCTGGGTTTGCCGTTCAAATCCAGATGGAGCGTCTGCAACTGACAATACTCCTTGGCCACCGTGACGAAGGCGCTGAAAGCGGCGTGCTGGTTTGAGAGACTGAATTGCCGGAAATAAACTCCGTCCGGCGAATAGTCGCCCTCGAACTCAGCTTCGAAGGGAATGAAGGGAGACCCCTGTGGACTGAGGTCGTGTCCACGCGCATGAAAAGTGCCCGAATGCGCCGTCTCAGTTCCTTTCCCAGTCCAATCCAACTCCAGGCTTCCGCCCAATTGCAACGCCTTCAGCGGCTCCGGGATTAGCGCGGAAAAATCCGCGATCTCAGCGACCGAACTTGTGAAAGAGAATGTGTAGGCGTGCGGATCAGCCAAATCCAGAGTCGCCTCACCTTTGAGCGAATCGTCCTGGCGCCGCAGTTCGAGATCGGCAATTTCCAACCGTCCTTCCCGCAGGTTTAGTTCCACACTGAGTGATTCGAAGGGCGCCCGAAATAAAACGAGTGAATTGCCGGAGACCGAAACGTGGCCACCGAGTTTTCGCTCCTGCGTGTTGACGTTTCCGGCGATGTCGATCTTGCCGGCAAAATCGGAGGGGCTTCCTCCAAAGAGGCGCGCGAAGTCGCCCAGATCGTTGATCGACGCGGAAATGTATCCATGGAAATCCGGATTGAGCCAGTCCGACCAGGCCTGGGGCAGAGCGGATTCACCGTTTAAATTAAGTTGGTTGTCGCGCTGCTTGACGAAGAACTGCTGAACCTGCACCTGGTGGTTGTAGAGCGAAGCGCCGATCATGATCGTGTCCGCCGTGCGGTCGCGCCACGTCAGGCCCGTGACTTCGGCCCAAATGGTGGCGGTCGCTTCCTGCAGATTGGCGGCTTCCCCGCGAAAAGTGAACTTGCAGGCGCGCAACGAACCACTGGCGCGGTCCGTCAGCTCGAGAGCATCGGACATTTGGGAGAGCGAAATTTCCGAGGTCTTGACGCCTACGTCCCAGGTCCGCTTGTCCACGCCATCTTCGCTCGAAATACTCGCGCTGAGTTTTCCTCCAAACGCGTCCATCGCTACCTCCAGGCCCAATCGGCTTTCGCCAATGCGCGAAAGATCGATGGTGACGGCTTCGAGATCGAGACCGCGCGTCAATGTGAGCGCGCCGACCGTGAGCCGGCTCTCCTGCCACGAGGTCGCGCCCCGGAGTTGGACGAAGCTCTTGCGAAACCAGGGAGAGACGATGGTGATTTCGCTGGCGCTGAAAACGCCTGCTTCTGTTTGGGCACCAGAGAGCAGGCCGTTGTGGAGATCAACGACCGTATCGCCGTTCTCGACGTGAAGTTCGATCCCCGAAAGTTTGAAGTTGTCCGCCAGACATTGTTCGAGCATCCGCCAGGCAAAACGGCGCGGCGAGGCGGCCGGAGGTTGGAGATTTCGGCGGACGTTCACCTCGATTCCATCCACGGCCAAAGAACGGAGGAAGCGTCCGTGTGATCGATTAACGAGGGCGGCGAGGTTGAGAACAAGATCGACCCGCGGAGCGTCGATCGTCACTTGAAACGGGGCGTCCGCCTCGCTCGCGACTTTAAGTTTGTGCACGACGACAGGGCGCAGGAAAGGCGCCTCGATTTTTTCGAACTCGATGTGCAACCCCTCCTGTTGCGCGGTGCGCGCGAGCCAGAGGCGCAGCCCGCCCGCGACCACCAGGGGCGCCAGTAAAACGGCGAGGAGGGCCGCGATCAGGAGCGAGGCGCCAAAAAGGAGGAGGAATCTCTTGAACCGCATTTGTGTCCCATTGCTTTAGCGGGAAACGAATCCCGGCGAAAGCGGCTTCTCGGAAATGTAGAGGCGAGCGCCTCTATCGGCCGGCCCTCCGCGCTTTAGTCCTTCACCGGCGCGTCCTGGAAAACGAGGTTGAAACGCCGGCCGGCCTGGACGCGTTCGTTGAGCTGCTTTTGCAGGGAAGTTTCGGTTTCGGCCAGGATCCCGCTCTCCGCGGCTTTTTGGCGCGCGAGATCAGGCAGGGTGGCGAGCTCATTCTCGAGGTCGGCGGCGGAAATTCGATTCCAGAGGCCATTTTCGAAAGCGAGCACCTCGGTCTGCTTTTGTTCTACGCCGAGAATCGACGCGCGCGGCAGCCGGATCTCGATTTCATCCGGACGGACGTCCACGGTGACGTCCTGCTGCAAATCAAAGCCGGCTTTGGCCGTGAAGGTGCCGTGCAGCTTCACCCGCTTGGTGCTCCCCGCCCAGGTATGGAGCAATTCGTGTTCGACTTCGATCTGCCGCGAGAGAATCGCGAGCTGCGCCGTGGCGGTGGTCTTTTCCAGGTAGACCCGGTTGTTGATCGTCACGCGCGGCTGGAGGTGCGCCACTTCCACAAATGCATCGCGCACGTCGCGGCCAATGCGTTCCAGTTCAGCCGTGCTCCGCTTCGCTGTGCGTCCCGGCCAGCTTTCCAGCCGGAGGAAAATGATCGTGAGCAGAGCCGCGCCGATTAGGGCGATCAGGGTCAGGGCGAGCGGCCAGGAAAATTTACGCGGGCGTGGAAATGAATCCGGATTCATTAGTCATGTCCCCAAAAAAGTACCGCCCCCCACGTCCGATGGACATGAAGGGCGGCTGTTCCCCCCAGAACATTTTTTGAAACTGCGGACCAATTAATCGAGCTTTCGCTCACTGGCAAACAATTTCGTGATGAACTTATGCGACGGATTGGGGGGAATGCAATAGTTTGTTTTAATGAAATTAGGGCTGCGGTATCAAACGACGTATCGCTACGAGGAAGCGGTCGGCTTTTCGCCGCACGACGTGCGTCTCTTTCCCCGGAGCGATCGCTTCAGCCGCGTGCGCCGCTTGGATTTCACCACGACGCCGAAAGCGACAGTGCGCTTTTCGCGCGATGTCTTCGAAAACACGGTTGCCTCCTGTTTTTTTCCGGAGCGGTCGAAGGAGTTGGAGTTCCGGCTCGCGATCAATTTGGACCTGGACGAAAAAGATCCGTTTCATTTCATCCTGGAAAATGGCGCGGTCGAGACGCCTTTCGAATATGAGGCGGCGATCGGCAAAATCCTCGCGCCCTACCGGGAGCGACGCACCAGGGACCGATTGATCGTGCCCGGGTGGGAGCCGCCCACGAGCAGGAAACGCCGCGGCACGGTGTCAACGCTGGTCGGGCTCAACGCGACGCTGCACGAATGCATCGGCTACGAGCGACGGGAGGAAGGCGCGGCCCACTCACCCGCGGAGACTCTCCGGCGGGGACGCGGCGCCTGCCGGGATGTGACAGTGCTGCTGGCGGAGATTTTGCGGCAGATGGGATTCGCGGCGCGTCTGACCAGCGGTTACCTGCGCGAGAGCGACGCGAAAACGAAAAGGGCGGAGGGCTCGCTGCACGCGTGGACGGAAGTCTTTCTTCCGGGCGCGGGCTGGGTTGGGCTCGACGCGACCAACGGTGTTTTCTGCAATCACAATTTCATTGGCGCCGCAGTCGGCCTGACGCCGGCGGACATCACGCCCATCAGTGGAATTTATTTTCACCAGAAGCGAGTTCCCGCGCAAATGACGAGCAAGCTGCAGCTCATTAATTTGTGATTGATACAGGCGCTGGAGCTACGGTCCGGCAGCTGCCGGATCGCCGTGTTGAGATTACGCCTCGACAGAGCGAGGCGGCTACAGCGCACATCTCTCATGCTCGCTGATCTTCAACTCCGAAATTTTCGGTGCTTCGAATCGCTCGGGATCGAGTTTTCTCCGGGGTTCAATTTTTTTATTGGCCGAAACGGGCAGGGGAAGACGTCGATTCTGGAGGCCGCCTGTGTTCTTCTCCGGCTGCAGTCACAACGCAGCGCCACGCTCTTACCCCTGGTGCGTTTTGGAGAAAAATCGTTCGCCGTTTCGGGCCATGGCGGAGATCACCTTTTGGAATTTCGCTACAGCGCGCTCCGTCGAAAAGTGGCCTTCGATCACGTCGAACAACGGACGGTGGACGAATATCTTCGCGTCGCTCGCGTCGTCTCGTTTGCGAACACGGACATCGAGCTCGTTCGCGGGGGCTCGGACGCGCGTCGCCGTTACCTCGATTTTCTCGCCGCCCAGATCGACCCGGTCTATCGGCCGACTCTCCGTGCCTACGAGCGCGCTCTCCGCTCCCGCAACGCCCTGCTAAAATCTCCTCAGCCGCGCCCGCGAGAGCTGGCCGCGTACGATCCGCCCCTCCTGGAGTACGGCGCGAAGTTGTCAGCGATGCGAGCCAGGCTGATCGCCCGTCTGTCTCCGCTGGCGACCGCCGCGCATCGCGAGATCAGCGGGACCGGCGAAAATCTGGCGCTCGAGTTCGTGCCAGGAAACAGTGACGATTTCGCGCGTGACCTGGCCGATTCCCGTCCGCGGGAGCTACGCCTCCGGCAGACGGTGGTCGGCCCGCATCGGGACGATATCCAAATCCTCATAGAGGCGCAGCCCGCGAATCAATATGCTTCCGAGGGTCAGCAGCGGACTGTTGCCCTCGCGTTGAAAATTGCGCAGGCGCGAGTTTTCCTGGCAGAGGAAGGCGCATCCCCGCTGCTCTTGATCGACGACATTTTTGGGGAGCTCGATCCGGTCCGGCGCAACCTGCTCCTGCAGCATTTGCCGGCCAGCGCTCAAAAGCTCGTGACGGCAACGACCATGCAGTGGCGTGAGAACGGGGTGGAAGGGCAGGTTTTCGAATTGCGCGAGCGCGTTCTCGCTCGGGTCTAGCTCCTTGGAAACAGGTTGCGAAGGGGCTTTGCGCGGCGTCTAGTTTTCTCATGCGAAACCTCGGGGATGGAATGCCGCTGAGTCTGGCGGGTTCGTTGCTGGTCGCTCACCCGAATATGCTCGATCCCAATTTTCGCCGGGCCGTGCTTTTCATTTTCGAGCACGACTCCAACGAAGGGGCGGGGGGCGTGATTATTAATCGGCCCCTCGATAAACAGGTGGTCGATTTGGTGAACGAGGCGCCGCCGGAAGGTCTCGCCGATGTGCCCGTGTTTCTGGGCGGTCCCGTCGGGAAGAATCAGTTGATGTTCGCGGCCTTTGAATGGGAGACGGGCGCGGGTCTGAAACTGAGTCACAATGTTGGAATCGACGAAGCGCACGAGCTCGCTGGCGAACATCCTGGCTCTATTCGGGCTTTTGTCGGATACGCCGGCTGGAGCGCGGGCCAACTCGAAGCGGAGATGAAACAAAAGGCGTGGATTTTACAGCAACCGACCCGTGAAGCCCTCACTCCCGACCGCCTGCCGAAGCTTTGGTTTGAGATCATGCGCGGTCTCGGACCGTGGTACAAAATGCTGTCGGCCGCGCCGGATGATCCTTCGCTCAACTAGTGAATGGTGATCTGTGACTGGTGAATAGAAGTTTGCACTAGTCGCGCGGATTACTTCCACCTATCACTAGTCACTTATCACTATTCACTTCTTCAAAAAATGATCATCGGCGTTCCAAAAGAAATTAAAGAGCAGGAGCATCGCGTCGGCCTCGTTCCCGCTACCGCAACCACCTTAACTCGCCGCGGCCACACCGTGCTGGTGGAGAAGAGCGCGGGGGTTGGCTCCGGATTTTCCGATCAGGATTATGTCGCGGTCGGCGCGAAGATCATCGACACCGCCGAGGAACTGTTTCGGCAGGCGGAGATGATCGTGAAAGTGAAGGAGCCCTTGCCGCCTGAATACGGTTTGCTGCGCAAAGGGCAGATTCTTTTCACCTACCTGCACCTCGCGGCCAGCAAGCCGCTGACCGAAGCTCTGCTCAAGTCCGGCGTCACCGGCGTGGCCTACGAAACGATCCAGGTCGGGAATAAATTGCCGCTGCTCGAGCCGATGAGCGAGATCGCCGGACGCATGTCGGTCGTCATGGGCGCCTATTATCTGGCCAAACATAATGGCGGGAATGGTGTCCTGCTCGGCGGCGTTCCCGGGGTTTTGCCGGGAAAAGTGGTCGTGATTGGGGGCGGAACGTCCGGGGTGAACGCGGCGCGGATGGCGGTCGGCTTGAAGGCGGACGTGACTATCCTGGAAGTGGATGGCGAACGGATGCGTTTTCTCGATTTGACGATGCCGAACGTGAAGACGCTCTATTCCAACGAAGCGAACCTGACGGACCTGATGTCGACGACCGATCTTCTCATCGGCGCGGTGCTCGTCCCGGGCGCCAAAGCGCCCAAGCTGATCACGCACGAAATGTTGAAGAAGATGAGACCGGGCAGTGTGTTTGTGGACATTGCCATCGATCAGGGCGGATGCGCGGAGACTTCGCGAGCGACCACGCATCATGATCCGATCTACGTCGAGGATGGGGTGACCCATTATTGTGTCGCCAACATGCCTGGAGCGTATGCGCGCACTTCCACGCAGGCCCTCAGTAACGCCACGGCCCGCTACGTGGAATTGCTGGCTGATCTGGGCCTCGAAGAAGCATGCAAGAAGCAACCCGCGCTTTTGGGCGGGATCAACACGCGTGACGGCCGGATGACTTATTCAGCGGTCGCCGAAGCTCACGGGTTGAAATACGAAGCACCGTTCTAAGCGCGTTGGCGTAAGGCAGATGACCGGTGAAAAACAACTTCAGCAAGGCCGGGAACTCGCCTTGTTCCGAATCAGGCTTGGTCCCAAGACGGGCATCCAATCCATAACTATGAAAAAATTAATCTGCATTCTGGCCAGCGCCGCCCTTTTCGGAGCGTGTGAACAAAAAACTGAAGTTGCTCCAGCCGCGCCGGCGGAAAAGAAAACTGAAACCAACACCACGATCGTAAATCCACCGGCGACCACTGAAAAGAAGGAGACCACCAACACTCTAACCACCGCGCCGAACACGGAGAAGAAAACGGAGACTACGACCACGACGTCGACGAGTCCCAACCCGTAAGCGCGAAGTCTTCCTGATCGATTCGAACCTCGTCTTAGTGTAGAAAGAGCACCCTAATCCCATGAAAAAATTACTCTGCATCCTCGCCACCGCCGCACTTTTCGGAGCGTGTGAGCAAAAGACCGAAGTCACTGCTCCGGCTGCGCCTCCTGCCAAGGAGACGCCAGACCCGGCCAAAGCCGCGCGGCTCAACCGAAAGACCGTGCCGGCGACGCCTGTCGACGCTACGACCACGACCGAGACGAAGACCGATTCCACGACCACGACCACGGTCCCGGCAACTCCGAACCCGTAGTCGGGCCAGCATTTAGTCGAAAGTCTTCCCGTGCAGTTCCGCGCGGGAAGACTTTTGCTGTACACGTTCTTCCTGATCCCCGGTGTTAGGCGTGCGCCAGCTCGGGTGGCTGTGTTATGTTCTCCGGTCATGCCGCCCGCTCCAGACTCCCCCGACTTGTCGTTCTCGAAGACAAAACGTCTGGTGCGGCCCGTTGAATTCGGCCGCGTGAAGTCCGAAGGAATCGCGCATCGTGGCCGAACGCTCGTGCTGGGCGTGCTGGCCAAGGAGGACGAGAAGGCATTTCGCGTGGGTTTTGTCACGTCGAAGAGGCTCGGCGGGGCGGTGGTGCGAAATCGGATCCGGCGCCGGCTGCGTGACGTCGTGCGCGCGCAACAGGGACGGTTGCGGGAGGGTGTTTGGTTCGTAGTGGTGGCCCGTCCTGCGGCCGCCCGCGCATCCTACGGCGCCCTGAAAGATGAGTGGTTGCGCCTCGCGGAGCGCGCTTCTATTCTAGCGCCCTGATGCTCTTCCTCGTGCGTTTTTTGATTCGCGGATATCAATTGCTCGTTTCGCCCGTGTTGTCTTTTCTGGGTGGCCCGGGCTCCGGATGCCGCTTTCAGCCGACCTGTTCGGCTTACTTCCTCGAAGCGCTCGAAAGACACGGATTTTTTCGCGGCCTTTGGCTGGGATTACGCCGTCTGGGCCGTTGCCATCCCTGGGGAGGCCAGGGTCATGATCCCGTGCCGCATTCTCATCGCCACCTGAGTGCGGCTGAGCGTCTTGTTTGTGAATAGCCTCCGGGGCAGCGTGTATGGATCGACAAGCATGGATTGCCATCACCCTTTGCGTGATTGGGTTCGTCGCGCTGCAAGTCTACAACGCGCAACATCAGCCTCCTCCGCCGATCCGGGCCGCCGCTTCCCCGACACCGACCGCGGCGCCCGAGAATCCATCCACGGCCGCTCCTGGGCAGACGCCCGCTGGTAGTCCTGCCGCGGGCGCGATCCCCAGCCCGTCGCCCGTTGCTTCGATTCCCCCGTTTGCCGAAAAGACGGAAGCGCTCCGCAACGATGACGTCGAACTTCGCCTGACGAATCGCGGCGCCGGAATCAGCGAAGCGGTCCTGCTCAAGCATGCCGGGGATAATGGCCAGCAGGTCGTGTTGAATTCGCCGGACCATACCCCCATTGGCGCCATTATCGAGCAGCCCGCCACGCCCGTGTTGCCCGAGTTCACCATCGTGCGGGGAGGTGATGGGAGTGTTCAATTTGAGCGCACAACGCCGGAGGGCGTAAGCGTCCGCAAAAAATTCTTCTTCCCGCCGAGCACGGAGAACAAGGACAACTTTGTCGCCGAAATGGATGTCGATTTCCGGAACGACGGAGCGCAGCCTTACACCAACGGCGGCTATTTTGTTTCTCTGGGTTTGACGCAACCGCTTCATCCGAAGGATTTGCCTACAAACACCCGTCTGGTCTGGTGTATCGAGGGCAAATCCGCGGCAACGGACGTTGGCTGGTTCGCAGGAGGGGGAGGCTTCCTGGGCATGGGTCAACATGCGCCGCGGCCTCTTTTCCAGGAAAAAGTGAATGGCGCGGAATGGGCCGCCATGACCAATCAGTTTTTCACCACCATTCTGACGCCTCTCAACGCGAAAGTGACTGAAACCTGGGCGCAGGCTTTCAATGTCAAGCGCACGGATGGTGTGCCTTTGCAGGGGATGGATGGCGCGATGGGGATGCCGGGGTTCGTCTTGCAGCCCGGACAAAGCAACACGGTTCGGTTCCAAATTTACGCCGGGCCGAAACTTTACGCGCGGCTCGCGCAACTCAGCCACGACGAAGCCGAGATCATGAACTTCGGTTTCTTCAAGCTGATCAGCCAGGCGTTGTTGAATTTCCTGAACCTTCTCCACAGCTGGGTGAAAAACTACGGCCTGGCCATCATTCTACTCACGGCCTGCGTCAAAGGCGTTCTCTGGCCCCTGCAAAACAAGGCGAACAAATCGATGCGCAAGATGTCCGCGCTCGCGCCCAGAATGCAGGAGGTGAAAGAAAAGTACAAAGACGACCCGACCCGGATGAACCAGGAGGTCATGAAGATGTACAAGGAGCACGGCGTGAATCCCGTGGGCGGCTGCCTGCCGATGATGATCCAGATCCCGATCTTCTTTGGACTTTTCAACATGCTCGGGCAAGTGGCCGAGCTGCGGAATTCGTCGTTCCTCTGGGTGCAGGACCTGTCCCAGCCCGATACGCTCTTTACCATTCCCGGGTTGGGTTGGGTCCCGTTCCTCGGCAATCCGCCCCACGGCCTGCCGGTCAATATCCTTCCTATCATCATGGGCTCGACCAACATCTGGCTTATGCGCATGACGCCGAAGACCGGCGACAGCACGCAACAGCGCATCATGATGTTCATGCCGCTGATCTTCTTAATTTTCTGCTACAATTTCGCGGCGGCGCTGGCATTGTATTACACGACACAGAACCTGTTCACGATTCTTCAACTTTGGCAGAACAAGAGGCAGCCGGTGCCGGTTCTGGAGAAAGTTGCGTCGACAGGGAAAAAGTCGCGCAAAGGAAGACCATGACGCCCAAGGAATTACTCGACACGATTCTCGGTTATCTCGGCTTCGTTGTGCAGATCGACGAAACGCAAAGCGAAGGCGGAAATCCGACCTTGCAGATTTACATGGAGGAAAGCCACACGTTGATCGGCCGCGAGGGCGAGACGCTCGAAGCGATCCAATTCCTGCTCAACCGCCTGATTCAAGCGAAGGACAAGGATGCGCCGAAGGTCATTGTCGATTGCGAGCATTACCGCTCGATGCGCGAGGATCGCATTGTGCAACGGGTGCGGGAACTGGCCGAGCGCGTGCGCATTTCCGGCCGGTCGCTACAACTCGAGCCGATGAATTCCTACGAACGGCGGATCGTGCACAACGCGTTCAAGGACGATCCCGATGTCGCAACCTGGAGCCCATCGGATTCCGCGCGGATCAAGCAGATCACGCTCCTGAAGCGCCAGCCGAAGCACGAAGCGGCGCCCCAGTAGCAGCAATAGGCGTTTAGTTCCTACGCCTCGACAGAGCGAGGCGGCTACAGCGCCCTGTGTATGTCCGCTGTAGCCACTTCGCTCTGTCGACGTGCTGTGGCGATCAGTACGGGATGCTGACAATTTCTCCCTGATACGGCCAGTCCTGTGGCTCTTGGCAAAGCCCCGCTCGAACAGGATTCATCCGCACGTATTCCCACTTCTGTGAATAGCTTTCGGCGCTCCGCCGAACGTGATCAAAAAATCCTTCCTGCCAGTGCGGTTTTTGGGTTCCGAGTCTTAGCAATTCCTTTCCGAGCCCCGTTTTCAGCGCACCTATCCATTCGGAAAGAGTCAGTTCAGTGATGGGAAACGCGACAAACAAATGAACGTGATCCGGCATGATGACATAGCGGCCCACGGCAATGTCGTAATTCCCTGCGCCGGCGCCAAAAGAGCGAAAGACCTGGTGGATTGCTTCGCAAGCGAGCAAGCGGAGACGCCCATGTGTATTGAAGGTAATGAAATAAAACGGGCGCACGGAGGAGAAGAGCAGTTCAAGCCGTCGTGGCCGCTTGGGAAACCGGCGCTGTAGCCGCGGCGTTATGTCGCCGCGTTCTGGGGAGCGGTTCATAATATCACGCGCAGACGCCTCGACAGAGCGAGGCGGCTACAGCGCTAAGGGTATTCAGACGTGTGACATGCGGCAACGCGAAAGTGCATGCGCTGTAGCAATGGCGCTCTGTCGCCGCTTCTAATCCCCGAACTGGAACACGATCTTCCCGCCGCGTTTCGCCTGTGACGCGTGGGTCACCGCGGCCTTTGCTTCCGAGAGTGGATAGATCTTTTCCACTTTCGTGCGCAACAGCCCCCGCTGGGCCATTTCGAAAAGCGGCGCGAAGGTTTCTGCGCGCTGCTGGGCCGTGGCCGCGTCGTACCATTTGTTCACCCAGAATCCCGTGAAACGAAGGTTCTTGAAAATGAGCATCCCATTCGGGATGCACATCGGCTCCAGGCTCATCGCGCCGTAGGTCACGATGCTGGCCTCCGGCGCCAGCGTCTTCGCCATGCGAACGGCGCTCTCGCCGCCCACCGCATTCAAAGCCAAGCGAATCGGCGCGCGCTCCGTGGCCGCGGCCACTTCGTCGCGCACGTTTTCTCCATCGAGCAACACCACATCCGCTCCTTTGGCCCTGAGCTCGTCGATGAGTTCCGCGCGTCGAACAATATTGACGGTTCGGTATCCGAGCTCGCGCGCGATCTGAATGACGCAGAGTCCCGCGGCCGAATTCGCCGCATTTTGAATCAACCAATCGCCGGGTTGAAGCGAAACAAAATCATGGAGCATTCGCCACGCTGTGATCGGATTTACTTTCAGCATCGCCGCCTGGATCGATTCGATCCCTTCGGGAACGACGACAAGCTTCTCCGCCGGAACGGCGCACGCCTCGCGCCAGGTTCCCAAACCGTGCGGTAGTATTACGGCCGCGCCAACGCCGAGATTCCGCACAGCGGATCCAACTTCGACAACGGTGCCTGCACCTTCCATTCCCGGCGTCGCCGGCAGCGCGGGCCGAACGGGATATTTGCCCTCGATCGCATTTAGATCGGCCGGATTGATCGGAGCCGCCGTCATCCGGACCACGACTTCGGCTGGTCCCGGTTCCGGCCAGGGCTGCTCGACAATTCGCAGGACTTCCGCCGGATTTCCGTGCGTTTCGTAGATAGCGGCCTTAAGACTTTTGCTCATAGATGCCGCACGTTTTTCATCCTACATCGAACGATCCGGCCAGCAATATGCAAACCGGCGCACGGGTCGCCCTCGCCGGGATGATCGTGAACGTCTTTCTCGCCGCCGCAAAAGTAACCGCCGGCCTCCTCGGAAATTCGTATGTCTTGATCGCGGACGGGATCGAATCGGTGCTCGACATCGGAGGCTCCGCGGTGATTTGGGGCGGCCTCAAATTTGCCTCGCGGCCGCCCGATGCGACGCACCCCTACGGCCATGGGAAAGCCGAGCCACTGGCGGCTGGAATTGTCGCGGTGGGCGTGCTTCTGGCCGCGCTCGGCCTGGCCGTGCAAAGCGCACGCGAGATTTTCCTGCCGCACCACGCGCCCGCGCCCTTCACCCTCATCGTTTTGGTCGTCGTGATCGCGGTGAAGGAGTTTCTCTACCGGTCCGTCATTCGGCTCGGAAAGAACGTGGAAAGCACGGCCGTGCAAACTGACGCCTGGCATCATCGCGCGGACGCGATGACCTCGATCGCCGCTTTCATCGGCATTTCCATAGCGCTGATTGGCGGCGAGCGCTGGCAAAGCGCGGATGCCTGGGCCGCGCTTTTCGCCTGCGCGATCATCGCGGCGAACGGTTATCGTCTCCTTTTCCCGGCTTTGCACGAGATCCTCGACACCGCGCCGCGCGGCGAAATCGTTGCCATTATCAAGCAGGCCGCGAACACGGTTCCGGGAGTTCTTGATGTTGAGAAATGTCTCGTCCGGAAAATGGGCCTCTCGTTCTACGTTGATCTTCATGTGGGCGTGGATGGAGGAATCTCCGTCCGCGACGGGCACGACATCGCGCACCAGGTGAAGGACGCCATCAAGCTAACCGATTCGCGAATCGCTGATGTGCTGGTCCACATCGAGCCGGCGGGTTCCTAGGCCAAATCATTGCGCAAGAGCTGATCGAGCGCTGACGTAAGCGATCGTCGAGCGTGAGCAATACGCTGCCGGAAGGCATTCAGGCCCAGGAGCGCGCCTGGATGGGTCGCCAGATAGCGCGCGAGACGGACGAAGTTTGTTTTTTGCTTTTCGAGATCGAACAACACGGCCGGAGGCGCAGGGAATGGCTCGGCCGGCGTATCGCTTATCACCCGCAACGACAGCATCGGAATTCCGCGAGCCGCGCACGCAGCGGCAATAAATTCTGTTTCCATGTCGACAGCTGCCGCGCCGCTTTCTGCCGCCCAGCGATCGCGCTCGGATTTCGAATCGATGACTTCCGGCACCGTCGCCAGTTTCCCCACGGAAAGCTCGCCGCTTCTTAGATCGAGATGCGGAGAACCCAAGAGCTCCGGGCTCGTGAAGTTCTCCGCGAGAAGTAAATCTCCGACCCGCAATTCCGGGTTCAGGGCTCCGGCAAATCCAGTGCTAAGCAAGTACTTGAACTCTTGCTGGTGCAGGAAATTTCCGATGCGGGCCCGGCAGCTTTTCTCGCCGACCCCGGTGTGAAAGACCGCGACCGATCGTCCGTGGATTTGGCCGTGAATGGTTTCCACGCCGGCCCGGGCGGATCTGGCTGGCTTCGCGAGCAAGCGCACGAAGTCTGAACTCTCCGCCGGCAACGCGAACGTAATTGCGATTATCGAACCGCCCGGGCTCACGGATTCGGGGTGGGCGACGCTTGAGTAATCCGAACGTAGATATTGACTCGTTCTCGGGCGCCGGGCTCTTCCGCTCGCGGCGTCGGAGAGGAAAAATTCGTTGGAGCCAGCGGCGCGACCGCCCGCCGAAATTCGTCTTCCCGGCTCCCTGGAATGTCGGCCAGGACTGTGGTGCCCGCGTCGTCTGGTGGCGCTTTGACTGCGGATCCCCCGCACTGGGTGGCGAGCATCGCGACGTTGTTAGCGAGTGTTTCGTGCTCCCGGGTGGGGGCAAACAAATGGATTTCTCCGGTGGCGATCTTGGGGGCGGGCAGAGCAGTCTCCGCTGTCCTTTCGAGTGAGGCCGTGAGTTGCTGGCGAATGGCCAATTCCCGGGCGCGGAGGTCGGCCGAGTTGGGCGGTTTCTTCCGGCCGATAATGAACGCGATGCCAACGAGCACATTAACCAGGACCAGAAGAGCGAAGGCTGCAATCAGGCGCCGTCCCAGTTTGCCAGTCGGCGCGGTGGGAATCTCAAGGTCTTCGCTCTCTCCGAGAACCTCACGCGAGCCACGCGCGCGCCGGTGCATTTCGCGGGCGAGGGCGAGTTCGCGCTGCAACTGCGGGTCGGTGGCCAGTTTTCGCTCCAGTTCGCCGCGCTCCTCTTCCGGCAAACGTCCTTCGAGATAGTCAAAAAGCTTTTCGGGACTCATTCGCGAGCCCAGCATCGTGAGACACGGAAGTGGGCGCAATAGCGAACTGAACACGCTCCGGGCAATGCGAGCCACCGGATTTGGCGCGTTTTCCCTCAGCTATTGCTCTTTAGCCTCGGGGAAATAGATTACCGCCCTCGTGGATGAAGGCAGAAAGACACTTACGCAACGGCGTCGGCGATGGCCCCGACTGGTCCGCCGTACTCTGCTCGTTTTGCTGGCGGTCGCCCTGCTTTTCCATCGGCCCATCATCTTTGCCGTCGGGCGTTCCGCGGCAAATCGCTATGCGGCCCGCGCTAATCTGAAGGTTGATTGCTCTCTCGAGGGCACAATTTTTACCGGCCTGGTCGTAAGAAATCTGCGCGTTGTCCCGATCGGCCCGTCCGTCGTTGAGTCGATCGATATCGATTATGTTCGGGCGGATTACAGTCTGCTCGACTGGTGGCAACACGGCCCGACCGAGGTTTTGAAAAACGCTGAGGTGCGCATGGCCCGGATCGTTCTCAACCCCGCCAAAGCCTCCTTGAAGCCGAAGATACCCCGGCCCGACGAGCGGATCACGCTCTTCCCGGCTTTTCCGGAGCGGCTTCGCCTCTCGGACATCAGCCTTCTCGTCCGCTCAACGAAACAGGAGCAGGATTTTGTTTTGGAGCATCTCGACCTGGAGCTCGATCCGAAGACCGCCGGTGAACTTCGGATAGCCACGCTTCAACTTCCCAACGCCGCGGCCTGGCGAGCCGTTTCGGGGCGGACCTCCTACACGAACAAGAATCTTATCCTGAGCGGTTTGGTCTTGGACAATGAGAATCAGGTTCGCTTGCTTGCCTTCGACGCCTCGCACATTCGATCGAGATCGCTTGAGGTGGTGCTGGATGCCTCCCTGGCCGGCGGAACCGTGGCCGGCTCGGCAGCCTTGCGGGAGACGGGCCGTTCGCTCGATACCAAGGTCCGTCTCGTCGCGGAAAATGTTTCCCTGGATACTTTGCGGGGATATCTCGGCCGTCCTCCGGAATTCCTCACCGGCAATGTGGAACGCCTGGCCATCGCCAGCGAGGGCGTGATCGATGCCCCGCAAACCTGGAACGGCACCATGGAGGCTCAAATCAGCAATTTGCGGCAGGAAAGCTTCTTCTTTGAGCACTGCACGGTGAAAGTGGCCGCGCGTGACGGCATGGCTGTGCTGGAGTCAGGCGAAGCGACGACCGGACAAAACAAGATCCAGCTGAAAGGCGCGACCGACTTGCCGAAGCACATTCGCTCCTTTGGGCAGAGTCCCGCGCGGTTCGAGATCTCCGCGGTGTTGCCCGACCTGCAATCCATCACCGCAAAATTTCCTCAGCCTCTCACGGGCTCCGCGACGGTCGAGGGAACAGCCGAAATCAAAGACCGCATCCTGCGCGCCGATCTGACTTTCGGCGGCGGCCCGGTCGGATTCGGAAATGGATCGGCCGCCCATGTGAGCGGGACGCTCACCGTGTCGAAGCAAATGCCGGAAACCAATCAGGCCAAAATCTATTACGCTGATCTCCGGTCGCGGATTCACGTCGAAATGGCCGACGTGCATTCGGGCGAGAATCTCTTCGACACTGTTGTGGCGGATTTGCGGAGCGAGGGCGCTTCCGTCGTGCTCGAGCGCATGGTGGCGGTTCGACAGCAGAACAGCATCACAGTCGCCGGCGGTTATTTATTACCCGATGATTTCACCCGCGCCCGGACCCAGCCGGCGGATTTCACGGTGACATTGGGCGCGGTCGAGCTGGGCGATTATTGGCCGGCCGATTCTCCGTACAAGATCACCGGACCTCTGCAACTGAGCGGCGCGGTAACGGTCCGTGACGGTAAGGCCAATGGGGAGGTGTCGGTCTATGGCTCAAATCTCAAATTCCAGAACTTAATCGTGCCGCAGGTCAGCGGGCAGGTTTCCATTGCGAAAAATATCGTTTACCTGAACGACTTCACGGCCACCCTGAACGAGCAGGATTACATCGCCGGCCACGGCGTCTTCTCGCTCGATAGTCCGCATGAATACAGTGGCAAAGTCTACGCGACCGTGGCGGACCTCGCGCGCCTGAAGCCACTCCTGGCCGCGATGGGGAACAACAATGATGTGGCCGGTTCGCTCTTGATCGACTGGGAGGGAAGCGGCGCGGCCTCCGAATTCAGGAATTCCGGAAAGTTGAAACTGGCGCTCGAGAAAGGGCGCTACGCGAATTTGCAGGCCCTCCAGGCGAAAATTGACGCGAGTTATTCGCCCGACGGCCTCGATGTTCCGATTATTTTTATCGGCAGCGACAAGCTGGCGTTTCAAGCCATCCTGGCCGCGAAAGGCTCGACGCTGGAAATTTCGAAGATCCAAATCGATCAGGGCGAGGCAAAATACGCGTCGGGTTACGTCTCTTTGCCGTTCGTCTGGAAAAATATCGGAACCGGTGAACCTCTTTTCCCGGCGGAAGGGAATGTGGTGACCACCTTCGAGTCCGCGAACCTGGACTTGAAAAGGCTTTTTGAGGATCTCGGGATGCCGCCGCGCGCCACCGGGTTCGTCAGTGTGAAGCTAGATGCCAAAGGGACACTCGCGCAGCTGGCGGGCCGGTTGGAGGTGCAAATGAGCGATCTCCATAGCTCGGATTACCCGAAACTCGAGCCGGCCACCTTCAATCTCGTGGCGGAGCTGCAAAACAATCAGCTCGCTTTCAATGGCAAATTGCAGCAAACCAAAATCCAACCGGTGCAACTGACGGCGAACCTTCCTTTTGATGTCTCAAAGATCCTCGCGGAAAGAAAGTTCGATGAAGAGACGCCGTTGAGCGCGAAAGTGCAATTGCCGCGCAGCTCCGTGAACTTCCTGCGGCAATTTCTTCCCGCCATCACTCAGCTCGACGGCGATCTGGCCCTGGACGTCAACGTCAACGGAACGATCGCCAAACCGGCTTTGAGCGGCTCGGGCGACATCACGATTAACATGGCCCGCTCCAGTAATGCGTCGCTGCCGGCCCTGAGTGGATTCCACTCCCGCCTGACGTTTAACGGCGACGTGGTTAACTTCGAGCGTTTCAACGGCGACCTCGCCGGCGGACCGTTCACGATTTCCGGCCGGGTCACGTTTCCGAAACTGACGCAGCCGAATCTCGACTTCCAATTGAAGGCGCAGAGCGTTCTCGTCGCGCGCAACGATTCGCTCACCGCCCGGGCCGACGCCGACTTGAGAGTGATTGGCCCGTGGCAAAGCGCGAGCGTGACCGGCAATGTCGCCCTCACGAACAGTCAGTTTCTCAAAAACATCGATCTGATTCCGATTGGCCTGCCGGGACGCCCGGCACCGCAGCCGCCGTCCGATCGTCCTGATTTTTCTGTGGTCGAACCGCCGATTCGTGATTGGAAATTCGACGTCACCGTCAAGACCAAGGACGCCTTTCTCATTCGGGGAAATCTCGCGAACGGCGGGGCCATTGTGGACCTGCACCTGACCGGCACCGGATTGCGGCCCGCTCTCCAGGGCGTGGTCCGCCTGGAGAATGTGGAAGCGACGCTGCCTTTCAGCAGGCTGGAGGTCGCCCAGGGTTTCCTGTATTTCGATCCGAGCGACTCATTCAACCCAAAGATCGATTTGAAAGGCACCTCTCTCATTCGTGACTACACGGTCCATGTTTACGTCTATGGCACATCGCTTGCACCGGAAGCCCTTTTCAGCAGCGAACCGCCGCTGCCGCAGGAGGAAATTATCTCCCTGCTTGCGACCGGCGTGACGCGGGGAGAATTGATTGGGAATAATAATGTCCTCGCCGGACGCGCCGCCATGCTTCTGATTCAGCAGCTCTATCAAAAGGTCTTCAAAAAGGGACAGGCGACGAAAAGCAATTCGGCTTTTGACCGGTTGCAGGTGGATATCGGCCAGGTCGATCCCAGAACCGGACAGCAGCAGGCGACGGCCCGTCTCAAGCTGAATGACAGGTTCCTGCTCGTCGGCGACCTGGGCGTGGGCGGAGATTTTCGCGGCATGGTGAAGTACCTGATTCGATTCAAATGAGATGAGCCGCACATTCCCGACGAAAACGCCCTGTAGCCGCGGCGCTCTGTCGCCGCGTCCGCGCTGGCGCGTCGACAGAGCGACGCGGCTACAGCGCTTAGGGCTGACGGGTGTGTTAGCTCTGTTTTTCGCGGCCTCAACCGCCTCTGCCCAGACCGCGGTGGAGGTCCCTCGGCCCGAGGAGAAAGATCGCGCGCAACGAGCGGCCGCGAAGCAGCAGGAGAAAAAAGCGCAGCGGACCAGCGTGATCGAGTTTCACGGGCAAACGGCTTTCGATGAAAAGACGCTGCGTTCCCAGCTCAAGGAGCCGATCACGACCATCGACGAATTCGGATTGACCCCGGCGCGCGGTGATGACGCCGCCTTCTTTCTCGAATTGTTCTATCGCAAACATGGTTACGCGAAAGCGAATGTGCGTTACACGGTCGAAGCGGGCGATCGTTTGCGGCTGGATATCACGGAAGGTCCGCTCGTCACCCTGGGCCTGGTGAATTTCGTCGGCAATCAAAGCCAGCCGACCAACGTGATCTTCGATTACGCGGTGGGGCCGACGCGCGAACGTTATTCGAAGCTCCAAAAGAATCTTCCCTTCGTGGCGTCAGACGTGGAAGAAGGCGCGGATCTCGTCCATCGCCTCTATGTCTCGCAAGGCTTTCTCGACGCGAAGGTCGATCCGCCGCTTTATCATTACGCGGAAGACGGATCGCACGTGGACGTCACGATCCCGATCACCGAAGGGCGGCAATATTTTTTCGGCCAGCTAAGTTTCGCCGGCCAATCCATCTACGGGCCTGAGGCTTTGCGCGGTCAAATGCTCGACCTGGTGGAGCAGCCTTACACCGACAGCCGCCTCGCGGATATTCCGCGGCGCCTGCAAGGGTACTATCGAGCGCGCGGGTATTACGAAGTGAAGGTGGACGCAATCGGCGATCCGCCGGCAGCGCGCGACGGCAAGGTGCCGGTCCAGGTGACGATTACGCCCGGCCGCCTTTACCACTTTGACGGCGTGACGGTGAAAGGTCTGGACCGGTTGCGGCCGAGCTATCTCTCCCGCCGGTTCAGCAAATTTAGCGGCCAGACCTACAGTCCTGAGTTGGTTGACGATAAGTTTCGCGAGTTGATGCGCTCGGGATTGTTCAACGTCCTCCAAATCAAGCCGACGCCGGTCGGGGGCGATGCTCTCCGGCTGGACATCACTGCCGAGGAAGCGAAGAGCAAGGAGTTCGGTTTATCCCTGGGCTACGGATCATACCAGGGGGCCATCGTGGGGGCGAGTTATCGCGACCGCAATCTCTTCGGATACGGGCGGCCGCTCACGGCTTCGGCCGAATGGTCGCAACGCGGTTACAAAGGCGAAATTTTGTGGGAAGACCCGTACTTTTTCGACACGGATTTCGGTTTCAAAGCGAAGCTCGCCGCACTCACGTTTGACTATGACGGCTATACAAAGTTTGAGGCGGGAACGCGTTTCGATCTGACGAGGAAGCTTTCGAAGAAATACGAAGTGGGGCTTGTCCTGACCGAGCGGCATGTCGAGGTCACGAGTGCTGACATCAACCCGATCTTTCTCGGGCGCACTTCGTATTTCATCAGCTCGATCGGTCTGACGCAAACGCTCGATCTTCGCGACAGCAAGGTGAACCCGAGCCGCGGTTTGATTTTCGACAACACCCTTGATCTTGCCTCCAGCGCGATCGGGAGCCAGATCGACTTCTTCCGGAGCACCGTTCGGTTGACCTACTTCCAGCCGATCGGGCGCGAGCCCAAGCCGGGGCAGCCGGACCATCGCACCTTGCTGGCGTTTGGCGCGCGGGCCGGCGTCATCACCAGCCTGGATGGCTCACACGCGATCGACGAAATTCCGATCGACGAACGGTTTTTCAACGGCGGCAATACCACGGTGCGCAGCTTCACCGAGCGCGATCTCGGGCCGCATGACGGGGACAATCCGATCGGCGGCGAATTCTTCACTGTCTTCAATGTGGAATACACTTTCCCAATTTATGGGGAATTGCAGGGTGCGGCCTTTGTTGACGCGGGCAATCTTCTGCCGAGCTCGCAGGATGTAGGGCTGGACGACATGCGTTACGCGATTGGGTTGGGATTACGTTATAAACTTCCGATCGGTCCCATCCGGCTGGACTACGGTTACAATCCGGACCGGCACGCGGGTGAGGACGCAGGCGCGTTCCACTTTAGTTTTGGCTTCGCCTTCTAGGTTTTTCTCTGTAGACCCTCGCTCTTCCTCATGAAGCGCGAAATGGCTACCACCGCGAACGAACTCGGGGACATCCCGGCCGATGCTTTTCGCCGGCACCTTCACGAGGTAGCCGATTGGATTGCAGATTATCGGGAGCAGATCGCGACCCGTCCCATTGCGCCGAACATCAGGCCGGGGGAAGTGCTCGCGCAGTTGGATGCGGCTCCGCCGGAAAGAGCGGTCTCGCTGGAGGAAATCTTCGCCGACATCGAGCGCGTCATTGTTCCCGGCGTCGCGCATTGGGCGCATCCGCAGTTCATGAGTTACTTTGGCTGCACGACGACCAGCCCGGGCATCCTCGCCGAAATGATCACGGCGGCACTGAACGTCAACGCCATGACCTGGCGAACCTCGCCGGCTGCCACCGAGCTGGAAACGCTCGTGCTCGATTGGCTCCGGCAATGGCTCGGATTGCCGAATGAATTCGCCGGCGTGGTCTACGATACCGCTTCGGTTTCGACCATGCATGCCCTCGCGGTCGCGCGCGAAGAAGCGAGCACTTCGGTTCGCACGCTCGGGCTTTCGGGCCGGTCGGAATTGCCGATCTTTCGCGTTTACACTTCAGATCAAGCGCATAGCTCGGTGGAGAAAGCAGCGATCGCTCTGGGGTTGGGGGAACACAATGTCCGGCGGATTGCGAGCGATGCCGAATTTCGGATGGACGTGACGGCCTTGCGCGAAGCGGTGCGGGCTGACCTCCGGCACGGATTCAAACCGCTCGCGGTCGTGGCTACGGTCGGCACGACTTCCACGGCCAGCGTCGATCCGGTGCGAGAAATCGCCGTCCTTTGCGCTGAATACCAGATGTGGCTCCACCTTGACGCGGCCTACGGCGGCGGCCTCGCCCTCTTGCCGGAACACAAATGGGTGACCGACGCATGGGCGGAAGCGGATTCGCTCGTGATCAATCCGCACAAAATGCTTTTTGTGCCGCTGGACTTCAGCGCGCTTTATGTGCGCGATCTGGATCGATTGCGCCGGCTCTTCACCCTTAGTCCTGAACAGTTGCACCTGCGCGATCCCGCCGGCAGCGAGATCAACTATATGGATTATGGGGTTCAACTTGGCCGCCGCTTCCGCGCGCTCAAAGCGTGGGTGGTCTGGCGTGCCTTCGGCCGCGAAGGCGTGGCCGCGCGCATTCGCGAACACCTGCGGCTGGCTCAACTTTTTGCGCGCTGGGTCGAGGATGACGCCCGCTTTGAAATCTCAGCGCCGGTCATGATGGGGGTCGTCTGTTTCCGATTGAAGGATCCGGATAACAAAGCCGCGGACAGGAAAAACAGCGAAACGGTCGCGAAGATCAACGCGGCCGGGAGCGCGTATCTGACGCAGACGAAATTACGCGGGCGCGTCGTGATGCGTCTCGGCCTGGGAAATGTGCTCACGACCGAAGAGCATCTTGGTCGCGTTTGGGAAATCATCCGGGCAGCGTTGTAGCCGTGCCAGAGGCCGTCCTCGCGCCGGGATAATCGCTTCGAATGTCGGCAAAGTTACTGGAGCAGTGGAGGGATTCGCTCCGACCAAAGGAGCTGGCTGCTCGCGCCCGACACGCTGCCCGGATCGTTGACCTGATAATAGTTCGCGGTGCCGCTCTCCGCCGCGAGGGTGAGCAAGACATATCCGTGCGCGTAAATTTCGTCTTCACACCCGGTCTGAACGTAGCCATTAGGAAACTCTTTTTTTGGCGCGGATGCCAATGGAATGTCCTGCGTGATCGGCGTGTAGTCTCCCAGATTGTCGAATACGGGAAAAGCCGAGTTACCGACGCACCGTCCTAATACCGCCAGGTCGGTGCCCTGCGTTCCCGGCACGGCGTAAACCTCCAGCAAATGTTCGTGACCCCACAGCCAGGCGACGATGTTCGGGTTTCCAGTTGCCCGCCACGTCGCAAGGTTCTGGAGAAGGTACGGGTTTTGGTAACTTGGGCCCGAGCTGCCGCCGGCGCCGATGGTCGCGAAGGCAGAGAAGAGCTGATGGTGCGACAAGAGAATTACTTTACGCGTTCCAGCGGCGGCGAGCTGCTTCGTATGCCACGCCGCTTCATCCGTTCGCAACTTTGTGATGTCTTCCCCCACCTTGAGCAAGTCGTGATCGTTATATCCGGTATCCATTCCCTCCAGCTGCCAGGAATCATTTTGCAGGCAGAAAAAACTGTTCTGCTGAACCTGCGCGGCTCCCACATTGAGTTGGGCAATCATGCTGTAGAACCCCTGGCCGCCGCTGTAGTAATCGTGGTTTCCGGGAAGCGTGTAGACGGGGATCAACCGGCCGTATTTCGCGCGGGCGCGGTTGATTAGATGGAGAAAGTTTGAATGGCATTCGTGGTGCGTCCCGGAATAGTAGATGTCGCCGACGTGAATAATCACGTCCGGCGTTTGTTGCATGAGCTGATCAAGAACGGACTTCGCTTCCTCCTCACCGGTGCCCCAATCTCCGAGGATTCCGACCCGGAGCGCCTGACCGGCTGAGGCCGGCGGAGGCAATTGAATGGGCTGGGGCTGGTCGCTCGTCGGCGGTGCGTAGTCCGGCGCCGCATGGTGCCCGTAATACTCGTGCCAGGTTACGGCCGCGATCAGCCACCCCGGGTCGCATGGGCTGTCGGTAAACTCGCTCTTGATTTGTTCCATCCGAGCGGTGTCGTCCAACGCCCAGGCGATCGAGTACTTCACCAGCAGATCCAGACAGTCGCCGGCCGGAAAAGCTGCTGCCCCGCTTTCCAGGCGCCGAGCCGCCGACTCCGCGTCGTAAAAACCGAAAGCCGCGGCAGTGTCGGGCAGCGCGCCTTGTTCTATCCCGACCAGCGTCGCGCCCGCCGCGCGCATGACCGGGTGATCGGCAAAAAGTCCTGAGCCGGGAGTGTTCGTAAGTTTCTTGCAGATCACCTCGCGGATGAAGGATTGGACGAGAGAGAGACGCGCGTTGTGAAAATTTGGGATGGGGGTTGAGGGCATGACGCGGAGCGTGTCAAACCGCCGGCCCGATGTCATGCGAAAACGTGTGCTGCCCGGAAACGCGCCGCTGCGTACGATCCGCGCGCTGAAGATTGAAAGCTGGTCTCTTTCGGTTAACGTTGGATTCGCCCGAGAAAGCCAACATTCTATGGAAACAACCATCGCCGCTCCCAAAGCCAGCTCCGCCGCCGAAATCGATTTTCTCCCTCTGCAAGGGACCGACTACGTCGAGTTCTATGTCGGAAATGCCAAGCAGGCCGCGCATTTTTACAAGACCGCTTTCGGTTTTCAGAGCCTGGCGTATTCCGGGCCGGAAACCGGCGTGAAAGAGAAAGCGAGTTACGTCATCCGGCAGAACAAATTGACGTTCGTTCTCACCACTCCGCTGCGATCGGATAACCCGATTACGGAGCACATTCATAAGCATGGCGATGGCGTGAAAGTGCTCGCCTTGAAGGTGGAAGACGCGACCTCAGCCTGGGAGGAGACCACCAAACGCGGCGGCAAGAGTTATCTCGAACCGGTCACGCTTACGGATGACGACGGCGAGGTTGTCATGAGCGGCATTCATACGTATGGCGATACCGTCCATCTTTTCATCGAGCGCCGGAACTATCGAGGCGTCTTCATGCCGGGCTTCCGCAAATGGGAGTCGGCCTACAACCCGCCCGACACTGGCCTCCTTTATGTGGACCATTGTGTCGGCAACGTCGGTTGGAACCAGATGAATCCGTGGGTGAAGTTTTACGAGGACGTCATGGGATTCCGCAACATCCTGACCTTCGACGACAAAGACATCTCGACGGAATACTCGGCGCTCATGAGCAAGGTCATGAGCAACGGAAATGGCTACGTGAAATTCCCGATCAACGAGCCGGCCGAAGGAAAGAAGAAATCGCAAGTGGAGGAGTATCTCGACTTCTACAACGGCGAAGGGGTCCAGCATGTCGCCGTCGCGACGAACGACATCGTCAAGACCGTGACCGATATTCAGAAGCGCGGCGTCGAGTTCTTGAATATTCCCACAAGTTATTACGATGAATTGCCCGACCGCGTGGGCCATATCGATGAAGATCTCGAACCGTTAAAGAAGCTCGGCATTTTGGTTGATCGGGACAACGAAGGTTATCTGCTCCAGATCTTCACCAAGCCGGTGGAAGACAGGCCAACGCTCTTTTTCGAAATCATCCAGCGCAAGGGCGCGAAGAGTTTCGGCAAAGGTAATTTCAAGGCCTTGTTCGAGGCGTTGGAGAAGGAGCAGGACGCGAGAGGCAATCTCTAAAGGAGCAACGACATGCCGTACTATCAGAAGCTTGGTCAGATTCCGAAGAAGCATCACATCTGGTTTCATCGCAACGGAAGCGGCCCCTCCTTTAAGAACGAGGGGATCGCCTACGAGCACGTCATTACCACGGAAGGTTTCAACGAAGCCTACTCGATTATTTATCACCTCCGGCCGCCGACACGGGTGCGGAACGTCGAGCTGATCAAGTACTGGGCGCCAAAAAAAATCACGGAAAGCCCGCTCCGTCATCACCACATCAAGACGGCGGAAATTCCACGGCGCGGCGATCTCTACACCGGCCGCATTCCGATGCTCTTTAACGAGGACATCACCGCTTACCGCGCGCGCCCGGAAAAGGCCTACGGTGAATTCGAATATTACAAGAATGGCGGAGCCGATGAGGTCATCTTCGTGTTTCACGGCGGCGGCACGCTGGAAACCGTTTTCGGAAAGCTCCGTTACCGCGCGGAAGATTATGTCGTCATCCCGCGCGGCATAACCTATCGCCTCGTGCCCGACAAGGTGGAGCAGGAAGACTACCTCATCCTGGAATCGGCCGGGCCGGTGCGGATTCCGCCCCGTTATCTGAATCACGAAGGCCAGATCAGAATGGGTGCGCCCTATTCGGAGCGCGATTTCCACGCGCCCTCCGAAATGCTGACGATCGATAGCGAAGAAGACGTCGAGGTCCTGGTCAAGGATGGCCCGCGCCTGACCAAGGTTACGCTGGCGCATCATCCTTTCGATGCGCTCGGCTGGGATGGGTATCTCTATCCGTTCACTTTTAACGCCGCTGATTTCGAACCGATCACCGGGACGGTTCACCAGCCGCCACCGATCCATCAGACGTTTGAAGTGCGCGGCTACGTCATTTGCACGTTCGCGCCCCGCCTCCTCGATACCCACCCGGAAGCGGTCAAAATCCCCTGGGTGCATGACAACGTCGAAGCCGACGAAGTTTTGTTTTACGTCCGCGGAAATTTCGGTTCGCGGCGCGGCATCGAAAGCGGATCGATCACGCTCCATCCGCGCGGAATTCCGCATGGCCCGCATCCGGGCACGATCATGGCAAGCAAGGACGCGCTTCGCACCGAAGAGCTGGCGGTCATGTTCGACACGGCGCACACCCTTGAGCTCACGGAAGAATCGCTCGCCCTCGACGACCCGAATTATCCGATGAGCTGGTTGGACTAAGCTGAGTTCGGGGCTGCCGCCCCTTGGTATTTTGGCGGCGCGGGATTATTGTTGTTGTCATGAGAGGGTTCTCGGTCGGGTTGGCGATTTCACTCTTGTTGCCGTGGCCGGTCGTTGGCGGTCAGCCCGGCGGCGGTGGGACATGGCAGGATCTGGCGCCGATGCCTTCCGCCCGGCAGGAACTCGCGACCGCCGTTCTGAACGGCAAAATCTACGTCATCGCGGGATACGACGTGGACGGTAACTCGACCGATACGGTGGACGTTTACAATCCAGCCACGGACAGCTGGACTTCAGCCCATCCGATTCCAGGCATCAATAATCACAACTCCGCCGCCGTGGCAGCGGGAAAGCTCTATTCATTCGGCGGCCGGTCTAATGCCACTTACGTTTACGATCCGTCCAGCGATACCTGGTCCCTCGTTTCGACTTCGAATCTCGGCCACGGCGACACCGCAGCCGTTGGCGTCATCAACAACAAAATTTACGTCGCCGGCGGTGATCCGGCCGGTAACGGCCTGGAAGTCTACGATCCCGCAGCCAACACCTGGACGACTCTCGCCAGCATGAGCGTATCGCGAAACCACTGCGGCGGCGGCGTGATCAACGGCAAATTCTACGTCGTGGGCGGACGCGGTGCGGCCGGAGCGCCGACCGCTCTCGAAGTTTATGATCCTCAGACCAACACCTGGGCCACCCTGCCGTCGATGCCGACCGGCCGCTCAGGCATTGGAGTGGGAGTGGTGCACGGCGAGCTTTATGTTTTTGGCGGTGAAATTCCTGACCTGCATGCGGAGGTTGAAGCATTTAATCCAGTCAGCAATGCCTGGCGCAGTTTGCCGGGTATGCCGTCGCCGCGTCATGGCATTTGGGCTTCGGTTATTGGTAACAGGATTTACTTCGCCGGGGGTGGGGAGGTCCAGGGCTTTGGCGCCACGAATGTGAATGATGTTTTCATCGTCAATAGCCAGGCGACCTTTGCCAATATTTCCACCCGCCTGAAAGTGGAGACCGGCGACAACGCGCTCATCGGCGGTTTCATCGTCACCGGCACCGGCTCGAAGCGGATTCTCGTGCGCGCGATCGGACCGTCGCTGCCGGTTCCCGGCGCCTTGGCTAACCCGCGCCTGGAGCTTTATGACGGTGCGGGTCAGTTGGTGGTGGCGAATGACAACTGGCCGGATGCGCCTAACGAACAGGAAATCATCGAGAGCGCAATTCCTCCCGCGCACCCTTTGGAAGCCGCGATTTTGACCACCGTCGCGACGGGCAACTACACAGCGATCGTACGGGGAGAAAATGAATCGGCGGGAATCGCTCTCGTGGAGGCCTACGACCTGGAGGCCGGGTCCAATTCACAACTCGCCAATATTTCGACGCGCGGCCTCGTTCAGACCGATGACAATGTTTTGATCGGCGGCCTTATCCTGGCTGGGCAGGAGGCGCGCAGGGTTATTCTGCGTGCGATCGGTCCCTCGTTGTCCGTGCCTGGCGCGCTCGGGGATCCGGCACTGGAGTTGCGCGACGGCAACGGTGCCTTGCTGGCCGCGAATGATAATTGGCGCAGCTCTCAGGAGGCCGAGATCATCGCGACCACGATTCCGCCGACGCACGATCTGGAAGCGGCGGTCGTTCAGACATTGCCCCCGGCAAACTACACCGCGATCGTCCGTGGGCAGAATGCGGCCACCGGCGTTGCGTTGGTCGAAGCGTACGCATTGGATTGAAGCGCCCCATCTTTACAGCCTGACGCGCGAGCCTATAGTCAGGTCGCCTATGGCCCTGCAAAATCACGAGACTGAACTCGAGGCGGCGGAACGTCGGATCAAGAGCTTGCCTCGCTGCGGAGCGGCCAAGCTCACGGGCATGGAACGCTCGTTCCACGATTTGCTCGAAGCGGTCGGCGAAGATCCTCAGCGCCAGGGGTTGTTGAAGACGCCTAATCGCGCGGCCCGCGCCTTCGAATTCCTGACCAACGGTTATCGGCAAGACCTCGACGTCGTCGTAAACGACGCAATTTTTGATTCGGACGTGAGCGAAATCGTTCTGGTCAAAGACATCGAACTTTACTCGATGTGCGAACATCATTTGCTGCCGTTTATCGGCAAGGCGCACGTCGCTTATATCCCGAACGGAAAAGTGATTGGGCTTTCCAAGGTGGCGCGCATTGTCGATGTCTTCGCCCGTCGGCTGCAAGTTCAGGAGCACCTCACCCTCCAGATTGCGGACGCGCTAATGAAAGTCCTGCACCCAAGCGGGGTGGCGGTCGTCATCGAGGCGAAACACCTCTGCATGATGATGCGCGGCGTCGAGAAGCAAAACTCCGTCATGAAAACGTCGTGTCTCCTCGGTTCATTTAAAGAGGATGCGCGGACCCGATCGGAATTCCTCGCGCTCTTAGCCTGACGAGCTGAAACGTCATGCTCCTGACGGTCAGCAAACGGCTTGAATTTTCAGCGTCCCGGCGCTTGTTCGTGCCGGAGTGGAGCGAGGCGGAGAACCTGATTGCTTTCGGGCCGGAAACATCGGCTCGCTACGGCACGGGAAGAAACTACGTCGCCCACTTTATTTTTTCGGGCGCGGTCGATCCGACGACAGGCATGCTGATGAACATCAGCGAAATCAAGGACCGGGTCGGCCGTGTCTTGCGGGATGGGTTTGATCATAAATTCCTGAACGGCGACAACCAGGCGTTCGTGGCCGTCCCTCCGACAGTGGAAAATATTGTGCGTGAGCTTTTCATTGATGCCGCGCCACTTTTTGCCGAGGCGAGCGCGAAACTCGTGGCGTGTCATTTATCCGAGTCGCGGGAACGCAGCGCCGTTTATTTTGGAACCGGCGCGGCGGAATCGAACTATTGGTTCGAATTCTCGGCCGCGCGCCAAACGACGTCTCCGCGGCTCAGCGCCGAAGAGAACCAGAAGCTGTTTGGCGTGGCCGCTTCGCCGTTCGGACACGGGCACAACTATCGCGCCCGGCTGACCTTCCGGGCCAAACCCGGCGGAGACAGCCTTCCGTTTGTGCGCTTTGCCGACATCCAGGGTTGCCTGGACTCGTTGCGAAACGAGCTCGATCACAAGAATCTAAATCACGAGGTCCTGGCCTTGATCGATCAACCCATTACGACGGAAAATCTGGCCCGCCACATTCACGAACGGGTGGGGGAGAAGCTGCCGGTCAACCGCGTCCGCTTGCACGAGCGCGACGATTTTTTTGCCGAGCACTGGGACGGAGGAAAATATTTCCTCGGAATGCAGATTCCATTCAGTGCCGCTCATCGATTGAACGCCGGCGAACTCTCCACCGAAGAGAACCTGGCGCTCTACGGCAAGTGCAACAATCCGCGTGGGCACGGCCATCGATACCTGACGGAAGCCACCATTGGCGGTTCGTTCGACGAACGCAGCGGCGCGTTGATCGATTTCGCGGTCTTCCAAGCCGCCATCGCCGAGGCCGTCCGGCCCTGGCAGGACAAGCATCTGGATCTCGAGATGGAGGAATTCCGGGACAAGCCGTCCACCGGCGAGAACATCGTGCAAGCGCTCTGGCCGCGTTTTGCCTCGCGCCTCGATAATCGACTCGTGCGCCTTCGTCTTTGGGAAACCGTGAATAATCGCTTCACGTTGCGGATCTAGAACGTTCTGGGGAGCGCACGCGCCCTCGCCGTCGCGGACTTTCCGGGATATTTCGGCGAGGGCGCCGAAATCAGCACGCGAGGGCGCGTGCGCTCCCCAGAGTTGTCGTGCTTCGCGGCTACAGCGGCCGCTCGGCGGGCTCCAAATTTGTCTTATGGTAGGTGACGAGCCGGAAGCCCCACTCGATGAGAGTGGCGTTGTCTTTGTCCAGCGTCTTACGGCCGTTCAGAAATGTCATGACATTTTGTTTGAGCAGGTTCTGCTGGCCGGTCTCGTCGAGGATCTCGAAAATTTCCATCGAAAGCAGCCAGTCATCGGCGTGTTCCTTCTGTTGCGTCTCCCAGATTTCGCCGAGACGTTCGTAGCCGACCTTGCGCTCACGGATATCGCGCACCTGCGCATAAAGGCTTTCCAATCGTTTGCGCTTCTCGTTCGAGGGCGATTTGATGGTGCGCTCGCGTGGGACCAGCGCGACCTGGCTGTAGGCATCCATGTCGGCGGCGCCATTGAAGACAGACGCGATCCGCGCGCCCACTGCCATATCGAAATTGCCCCAGGCCGGGTCGAACAGGACGCGCTCGCCAAATGTGACCCGGCAATTGGTAAACGTGATGAGGAGCAGTTTGCCCTCGCGGCGCAAAATGTTTTCGACATGGCCGGTAACGACCACGCCGCTGGCGAACTCGATCGTGGAGTCTTTGCCAGCCCCGATTCCCAACGACGTCAGCTCCTCGTCCGTCAGCGTCTCCGGTGACTTGTTTGTCGCTTTCCAATTACCGACCGGCGCACCAAAACCTTCGGCGTGATATTCACGACCGTGGCCGGGAAGTTCCTTGTCCCCGAAGGCGAGAGCGCTGGGCCCGGTCGTGCGCAAATAAACCACATCATCGTTGTGGGTGACCGCTTCGGTGAAGACGCCTGAGACTTGGAGACCTGAAGAATATTCACACGTCGCGATGTTCTTGCATTCGATGGCCTTGGTCACTCCCTCGAGTCCGCCGACCCGGAACGCCATCCTGCTGGCAAACTCTTCCAGCACTTCGGCGAGCTGCTGGAAATCACGCGTGACGAAAAGCTGAGGCTGCTTTGTTGTGATATCGAACGGCACATTCGTGGCGTCGATCGAATACGGGATTTTCTTCACCTTCGGCTCGAGGCAGCTGACCGATTCGCCAATCGAAGAAAGGAGACCGGCTCCATAGATCTTGGGCTTGTCGAGCGGTCCGATCAGGCCGTATTCGACTGTCCACCAATGGAGGCGCGAGAGCAGCGCCATCTCGGAAGGCTCGCCCAGATTCTTCTGCCGTTCCTCCACGAGCTTCGTGGCTTTCTCCAGCGCCTCGGCATCCGGATTCTGCTGCTCCTTCAAGATCGAGAGATGCCGGATCGCTTCGTAAAGCTCGAAGTCTTTCTTGGAGGACATGGCTTTTGCGCCAACCTCGCCAAAGCGCTGCAAATAATCGGCGTATTCCTGGTCAACAATGATCGGGGCGTGCCCTGCGGCTTCGTGCACAATGTCCGGTGCCGGTGTGTATTCGATATGATTGATCTGGCGCATATCGCACGCGATCACGAGCACCCGATACGCCTGGAATTCCATGAACGCCGCCGGCGGGATAAAGCCGTCCACGGCCACGCCGCCCCAGCCGATCTTCCCGAGGATCTCGTTCATCTCTTCGATGCGCGGGATGCGCTCGAAGGAGATCCCGGTATCCAGAAGTCCCTGGAAGTAGAGTTTGTGCGCATACTCGCGCAGGAAAAAAATATTCTGACGCATAATGAAGCGCCAGACGGCGTGATCGACGGGGGTGTATTCGTCGTAGCGCTGGTCAACGGCGAACTGGAGCAAATGCTTCGGGAGCGCGGCGACGGCCTTGTTGTTCATCGAGACAGGATTTGATTTCATAAGCAGTGGCCCACTCGCGCGACGCAGCTTAAAATATGATCGATTGGAAACGGAGCAAGCGCATTCAAATCAGGTCTATCCGCCGCTTTCTGGTGGGGACGCCGCGCTGCGGCGTCCGCGGACGGATGATAACAGTGATGATGTGGCGCAACGACCTTCGCGGACAGCGCAGCGCGCTGTCCCTACCACCTGGCTCAACCTGATCTGTCTGGATGCACCACTCGTCTCGGTCGGTTGGCTTTGGCTCTTCGCGCGAACCTTCCATGCGACGATCCCTCCGGCTGGTTACGCGGCGCTCTTCCTCACGGCCTGGTTGATCTACCTCGGGGACCGGTTGGCCGACACTTACTCGCTGGAGCGGGGCGAACCGCGCTCGCTCCGGCATGAGTTCTGTCGCACCCATCGACCGCTCTGGATCGGCGCGCTGGCCGTGATCGCCGCCACCGATGTTTACCTCGTCTGGCGATGCATCGGTCCGGAGACTCGCTTCGTTGGAGCTGTCATTGGCTCGCTTGCGTTGATTTACCTGGTCCTCAACCACTGGTTAAGCGGAGCCTGGGGACACGCGCCTCTTAAGGAATTTGCCATCGGGTTCCTCTTTGCCGCCGGCACGCTGGTGCTGCTTTTTCCGATTTCCCAGCCGATCGTTGCCTCGCTCGTCTGGTCAGGGGTCGCGTTCGCTTTTCTCGGCACGTTCAATTGCATCAGCATCGCTTACTGGGAAAAGGAGTTGGACCTGGCCCAGGGGAAGGCTTCATTCGCGACGCGCTATCCCCGCCTCGACCGGCATCTTGGAAAACTCTTGGGCATTCTGGCGCTGAGCGCTGGCCTGGCGGCCCTGGTCCATCGCGAAGCAGCGCCGATTTTCGCATGCGTGAGCGTGAGCTCGCTCCTCCTGGCGTGGCTTGATTCCAACCGCGCGAAAATTGGCAGGGATCAGCGCACGGCTCTGGCGGATCTCGTCCTGCTCACACCGCTGCTCGCGCTCCTGGTCATGAAAGCGTGAGCTTCGACGCGATTGCGCCCTGGTATCGGACGCTGGAGCGGATCGCCTTTGGCGATGGTCTCCAGCGTGGCCGCACCGCCTGTCTCGGCGAAATCGTCGCGCCGCGCCGTACCCTTATCGTGGGCGAGGGGAATGGAAGATTTCTTTGTGAATTGGTGCGGCTTCATCCGGGAGTCGAGGTCGATTGCGTCGATGCCAGCCAGGCCATGCTGCAACTGGCGCGAAAGCGGCTTGAGCGCGAATCACCGGAAGCCGGGCCACGCGTTCGTTTCCTTCACCATGACCTCACGTCGTGGAGTCCACCGGTGCGCCATTACGATTTGGTGGTGACGCATTTTTTTCTCGATTGCTTCGCGGAAACAGAATTGGCCGCGATTGTAGGAAAGCTCGCGCAGGCCACGACGGAAAACGCGCACTGGCTCCTCGCGGATTTTTGCGTCCCGGCGAAAGGAGTCGCCCGGCTCCATGCTCGCGCGTGGCTGACGGTCATGTATCGGTTCTTTCGTTTATCGGCAGGAATCGACGCGCGGCAGTTACTCGATCCCTCACCGTTCCTGCGCGAGGAGGGATTCGCCTTGGCCCGGCAACATTCTTTCCGCCATGGGATGTTGAAGTCGGAGATGTGGACAAGGGCCGCGTCCCTCTGTAGGCGGGGTCGCTGACCCCGCTCGTTTTGCGGATCGCGCGCCCCGCCGGGGTCAGCGACCCCGGCTACAACTGAAGACTCAACTCAAACCGTCCTGCTCTTCGGCGCGCTGCTTCCGCGCCCGGCGCGCGCGAGAAACCCGCCGCATCACCCAGCCGACACCGATAATCGCCACGACCCACGGTGCAAGAAACGCGAGGGCCACGCCGATCATGCGCGCGCTCCACATCAAGGCCGTTGCGCCTTGTCCTATCGTGCGGCGCAAGGTGGCAATCATCCCCGTTTCCTGGGAGACGATGTTGCCCTGGCTGTAAACCTGGATCGTGACATCGGCCGGCGCATCTGCCTGGTCCCCCTGCGCGTCAGGCCGGTCGTCGCGACGAACGGCGACATCTTCCACCTTGCCGAGTGCGTTCAACGATTGCAGGAGCGCGCTGTAGTTCTTCATCGGCACCCGCAGGGAAACGTTGGCGTACTCGCGTCCGTTCGCATCGCGCGAGAACGACGAGCTGCGAATGCGGCCGCTCTGCTGCTCCGCCAGCGTCCGCAGTTCCTTGGTCTTCTCGTTCACCTCCGAGGAGCGAATTCGAAGCGTGGTCTGTTGCAGCGCTTGCTCCTGCTCTTCGCGCGAGATCGTGATGTTTAGGACCACTTTGTCCCGCTCGGTCTTCGCAGCCTCGCCGAGACCGTCCCCGCCCTGCGCGACGCGTTCGGTCTGCACTTGGAAATTTTCCACCCGGGCCATGGCCTTGACGCGGGCGATGATGGCGTCGCTCTCCTCGGGCGCGATCAACATATAGATGTAACCGGAAACACGCCCCGTGTTGTCGCGGTTGATCTGCGCGTTGGTGATCTGCACTTTCGGCGAGGCGAGCGCTTTGATGTCGTTGTAAGTCTTCTCAACTTCTGGCGCGTAAAGCGCGAGCTGCGCACGCTCCTTCAAAAGGAAGGCCGCCGGCACGTTCATGTTCTTCTCGGAAAGCTGAATGGTCACGGTGGCGAACTGGACCTGGGAATCCATAAACTTCAGTTCACCCTGCATTTTTTCGATCTCCTCCCGCACCCGCCCGAGCTCTTTCTCGACCGCGAGCAAATCGGCCACGTCTTTACTCTTGGTCTTCAGGATTTCGATCAAGCGCTGCTCCATCAACCGCGCGTTCTTCAGCCGCGATTCCGTGTCGAAATAGGCCTTCGTTACGTCTTCCGTGGTCAGGGCCTGGTTCTTCAGTTCACCGATCCCGCGGAGTTTCTGGAGAAAGCGGTCGAGGCTCTCCGGGAGAACCTTCACGACGACTTCGCCGCTCAGCTTCCCGTTCGCCTGCTTCTCGGAACTGCTGGTGGCGAGGTAACCTTTTTCTTCGGTCGCAAACGCAGTAATCTTCTGAACAGCCTCTTCGAAGCTAACGATCTCGAGTTCAGCTGTCGCGTTTCGGATGAGTTTGCGGTTCGCGGCCGGCCCGGTCGATAGGGAGTCCGCGCTGTAAGCAGCGACAGGAAGGGCACTCTCGGTCTCTGCGGTTGGGATATATGAACCGGTCACAGTGACCCGCTCGACCGTCGCTTCCGGGGCCGCACTGTCATTTTCCGTCACTTGATTGCCGACGAAAGAGGGCAATTGGCGCAGCCCTTCGACCGGCGTGTTTGTCTTGGGCTCGGCCGGCGGTGGCGCCGGGTTTTGCGCCACTATTCCTGCGACCGTAGTCGAATTGCGGGTTGCGGACTGGTCGGCACCGCGTCCCGGCGCATCGGTCTTGTAAGCCAGCACTCCGGAATCCCGCGGACCGGAAGACAACCTCGCGAAATCGGATCGCTCGGTGGACGCTGTTTTACGGCGCGTCGTGGACGTCATGGACTCGCCGGTGAGCACTCCTCCCATCTGGACCATGCTGAGCAACAGCGCCGCGGCGGCAGTGAGCTGGACGGCACGAAAGCGAACGAGGTTTGTGATCAGCTGAATCAAACTTGAGCGTTGCGGAACGCGGTCGCGAAAACGCGAGACCATCCGTTGTTCGAATCCCGGGTCGGCTTTCTTCCCGGCGAATGTTTCGTTAAGAACCTTGTGCATATTTTTTTCCTCCTGAAACGCCTGGCGGCAGTCCGCGCAGTCGACGAGATGGGCATGAAACGCATCGCGTTCCGCGGTGCTCAGCTCGCCGTGGAGATCGGCGGCGAGGAACTCGTCAATTTGTTCGTGAATTGTTGGCATAAAAATCAGGCGATGGACGCCAGTGCGGGTTTGAGTTTGCGACGCATGAGGCCGAGTGAGCGTCCGAGAATTCCGCGGAGCGCTCCGTTCGTCAGGCCCAGCGTTTGTTCGATCGTCGCGTAATCGAGTTCCTCGAAGTAACGGAGGGTTACCGCCGCTCGATGGAGCTCCGGCAATTGGGAGAGGGCCGCCTGGACTTCGGAATCAAGGTGGGCGTTGTCGGCGGTCGCTTCGACCGTCTCGGCAGATTCGAAATCGTGCGGCAAGGGCTCGGGACGCCGGCGCCGGGCCAGATCGCGGGCGCGATGACGGGCGATGGTCGAGAGCCAGGCGGGGAACTTTTCCGGGTCGCGCACGCGCCAGCGCGATTTCCAGGCTTTGACGAACGTATCCTGGACGACGTCCTCCGCTTCCTCGCGGCTTTGCAGAATGCCGTAGGCAATGGCGAAAAGGTTTCGACTGGAGGAGCGAATAATCATCTCAAAAGCGTCGCGATCGCCCTGGATGGCCGCGCGATAAATGGCGTGTTCATTTGAGTCCATTGCGTTGATCTACCAGCCTAGACGCACGAGGGGCGCATTCCGCGCGAAAAATCTTTAGAAAAAGCAGACCTCGCACGAAGGCCACGAAGGATCACGAAGGGTCCTCCCAGGCAAAAGCCCAGTGACCTTTGTGTCCTTTGTGGACTTCGTGCGAGGCCCTCGTGGAAGGGTGGGAATTATTTAAAGATCGAAACCGGGTTGCCGACGCTGACCAGCTCTTTCACCCGGGCGGCATCCCAGTTCGCTGTGCGAATGCAGCCATGGCTCGCGGCCCGTCCGATCGTCTCCGGATTGTTCGTGCCGTGGACGCCGACATGCGGCTTGTTCAACCCCATCCAAAGGACGCCCACCGGGTTATTTGGGCCGGGCGGTAGATTGAAGAACTGATCCGATTTCACGCCGTGATTAAGCACGCCCTCGTCATGCCGGAACACCGGCAGCGTTGCGATGCCGAGAATCTTCCAAAGTCCCAGCGGCGCTGGCAGGGTTGAGGATCCCGGCGTGATCGGGAACTCGGCGACAATATTCTTGTCGTCGTAAATCAGAAGGAATCGTTCCGTCGTGTCGATGTAGATCTTGCGGTTGGCAAAGGCCGGGTTCGCCGGAACGAACCCCTCTTTGAGATCCTCGATCTTGAACGGCAGCACGTTCGGCACCTTCACGGTGTCGCCGATTTTAAGCGCTTCCAGGTTCACGCCCGGGTTCAATTTCTTGAGGAAATCCTCGGCGGAATGATAACGCTCGGCGGTGTATTCCAGGAGCGACCCGTACTTCATTCCCTTGAGCTTCGATTGCTCCGAAGGCTTGGACGCGGTGGGGCCGACGAAGTTCTCCGCTTCCGGTGGGATGACGAAATCCGCGTAGGTCACGGGCACCTGATCGACCAGCCATTGATCGACTGCGCCCGTCTCCGGCATTCCGCGGGCCCGCTTGTAATGCACGAGCGCCTTGCGAAAAAATTCACCCATCCGGCCATCGATCTTGCCCGGACCGAAGTCGTTGTTATCGAGAAAAATTTGCAGCTTCACGCTGGTTTCCTCGTCGTAATTGGGCAAGGCGACGCGCACTTGCGGGCCGCGGTCCACCGGCGCGGCCGCGCGGACGGGCGGGGTTTTCGGAACAGGTTTCGCGGCGATCGCCGTCAGGGCGAGGAAAAGGAGCAGGATCCGAAGACGCATCGACGAATCTCGCTGTTATGGCCAAAGAGGCAAACGCCGGACTCGCGTTTGCCAGGGCGAGATCTGCTGAGCCGTGGGTGTGCGCCTCGATGCGGGTCAACCGCGTCTCGCGGCGCTGTAGCCGCCCCGCTCTGTCGGGGCGTCCGCGACGACTCGCACGGCGACATGGCGCCGTGGCTACAGCGCGAACACTAGATGCGGAACTCAATGACGTTGCGAACGAGGACGAGACTCACCCCGTCTTCGCCCAGGAGCGCAGCACTTCCGCCACGCTCCAGGCCTGCGCGATACAGCCGCCGGCCGTGTGAGGTTCGCGGGCATCGAAGACTTCGCTGATCGTCCCGATCCCGTTATCGCTCATGCTTTCGGGAAAACGGTCGAGGAATTTCCGCGCGCTCGCCTGGTCCTGCGGGTGGACTTTCAGCCACGCGTCGATAAACGGGCCGATGAGCCACGCCCACACCGTGCCCTGGTGGTAGGCGCCATCTCGCGAACGGAGGTCTCCGCCATAAAGCGGTTTGTAATCCGGATGCTGCGGCGAAAGCGAACGAAGGCCAACCGGAGTGACCAACTCGCGCTCGGCCACAGCTACCACCGATTCCCAACGCGCTTCGGCCAGCACCGGGTGATCGAGCGAGATGGCGAAAAGCTGATTGGGCCGGCAGGCCGCGTCGCTGGCGTTGCCGCCGTCCACGTCCACGACATCGTAGAGATGCCCGCCCTCCTCGAACCAGAAACGCCGATTGAACGACTCGCGGGTCCGCTCCGCTTGTTCTTCGTAGCACTGGGCCGCGTCCGCGTTGCCCATCTCGTGCAGCCAGCCTTGCAGAAGTTTGAGCGCGTTGAACCAGAGGGCGTTGATCTCGACGGCTTTTCCGCGGCGCGGCGTCACCACCCAATCGCCCATCTTCGCGTCCATCCAGGTAAGCTGGTAACCTTCCTGTCCCTGCACGAGCAACCCGTCGTCCGGATCGACGTGAATGTTGAATTTCGTTCCCCGCAGATGGTGTTCGACGATGTCGATCAGCGTCGGCAAGAGGAGCCGGAGCGTGATGCGATCGCGGGTCCTGGTGAGATAACGCCCGAGCGCGTGGAAAAACCAGAGGGTGGCGTCCGCCGTATGATAAAGCCCCTGCTTCTGGCCGTCGGGAAACATGTTCGGAATCAAGCCGTCGCGGACGTAATGAGCGAACGTGCGAAGAATGTAGCCGGCTTCGATCCAGCGCCCGGTCACGAGGGTCAATCCTTCCAGGCTGATCATCGTGTCGCGCCCCCAGTCTGTGAACCAATGATAGCCGGCAATGACGGTGCGCACTTCGTCCCCGGCCGCGTGGGCGCGCGCCGCTTCCTCGAACCGGCCTGCGGGCGTGATTACATATTGATCGCTCGCAAAAACCAGTTCCGCCGCGACGCCGGCGCGAGCTTCGGGCGCGGCCCCGGCCAGAAGGCGGGCTCGCCGTTCGCGCTCCGACGCCAGCACTTCGGCCGGCGCCAGGACGTCGATGATTTCCCACGGCTCGGTCGAGCCAATCAGCGTCGCCGTTTTCTGTCTGCTCAGTTCGACCTGGAAAAATCCCGGGCTCCAAAGTTCGCCTTCGTGCTTGTAGCCGCGCGCCTGCTCGGTGCGATACTGCACCTGGGGAATTTTCGCCGGCGCAATGGTGAAAGCGGAAGCATCACCGCACAGCCGCATTCTGAGCGGCGGAAATTTTCGGCGCGCGGAAGTGATCTCGTAACGGTCATTGACCGCGCTGAGTTTGTACGGTTCCGCCAGCGGAGTATCGACCTCCGCTTCATGATGGCGGAATTGAAAGGCCGGGCGCAATTCCAGCCGCGGCGCTTTGCCTCCGCCGATGACCTGGTAACTGACGTGGACCGTGTTCTGGAGGTGCGGCAGGAGGACGCGCTTTTCGATGACCAGATCGCGCACGTGGTAGATCCAGACGGGCAAACCGTCTTCCAGCCGGAACTCGCGCAGGTACTCCGCGCCATGCAAATTAAGCTGGCCACCCGCGCGCTCTTCCGCGCCCAGCGAGATGACATCATCTTCGTCGAAGCGCAGAAATTCCGAGACGTGGTTCCACATCACGACGCGGCCGAGGGGAGCCGCCAGCGCCGCGACCAGGATGCCGTGGTATTTCCGCGTGATCGCGCCCGAAACGGTGCCCGAGGCGTAGCCGCCGAGCCCGTTCGTTACGAGCCATTCGCGACTGAGCAGAACCTCGCGGGACATGCCGGCGTCCCACGGCATCGAGCGCGTGACCACCACCTCGGGATTCGTTAGTTCGTTCACTTAGCGTCTTCTGGGTTTCTTGCGCGGAGCCGTCTCGCGCACGGGATGGAGGACGACCGCAGATTCCGCGGGCAGCAACCAATGTTCGTCACTCGTGACCTGCGTTGCCCCCGGCCCACCGTAACGCGGCGCGTCGCTCGTCCAGAGCGTTTCCCAACGAAATCCAAACGGCGGCGCAAGCAGCGGCTCGGGCGCCGGCCCGAGCGGAAGACTTTCGCCCAGGTTCACGACCAGGAGTCGATCGTCGCCGTCGTCGTCAAAATAGCGGAGCACGAAACTCGAGGAACCGAGGACCGCGCCATCCACTCCGCGCATCTTTTGCTCGCGCAAGCGGGCGTCTTCGCGTCGAAGTTTTATGAGATCGCAGTGCAGATCGTAAAATGGCTTGTTGGTCTCGCGCTCCGCGAAATCGAGTTTGCACCGCGCAAAAACTTCCGGGTCGGATGGGTCGGGCAACTGCCGCTGAATCTCCTCGCTCGCCATGGAGGGGAATTGAGCCAGGAAATTGAAACGGCCCGCGCGCGTCGCCTCGCGCAGATCGCCTGACATGTCGGTGAAGTAAACAAACGGGCTCGAAGCCCCGAACTCCTGGCCTTGGAAAAGCATCGGCGTCCACGGCCCCAGCATGAGCAGCGCGGTCATGGCCCGATAGCGACCCGGTGAGGTCAGGAAGCGCACCCGTTCACCGCGGGCCGAGTTTGAAACCTGATCGTGATTTTCGATGAAGCCGATGAATGCTGCCGGCGGGACACCGAAAGTCGGCATTCCGCGCGGCGCTTCCTGCCACAGGTAGGGCTGGCCCTGGAAAAGATAACCGTACTTGGCCGCGGAAATGAATTCCTGGGGCCGGCCCCGGTAGTCGGTGTAGTACGCTTCGTGCTCGCCGGTCAAGGCGACGATCGCGCTGTGGTGCATGTCGTCGTTCCAGAGCGCGTCGAGATCGTCGCCGCCTTCGCTCCAGGGCCGGACGAGCTTGGTCTCCTGGGGCTCATTCTCCGCGACCAGGATGATCGACCGGGCGCCCGCGGCTTTACGCGCCGCGCGGCCGACGGCGCCGACTATGTACTCGGTCGAAGAATCGACGATGCTTTGCGTGGCGTCGAAACGGAAGCCGTCGAAATGGAACTCGTCGATCCAGTAACGGCCGTTGGTGATGAAAAATTCACGGACCGGTCCGGAATTGCGCCCATCAAAATTCAGGGAATCGCCCCAGTCGTTCTCATGCCGGTCGGTAAAGTAATCTTCGGAAAAAACCCGGAGGTAATTTCCTTCCGGGCCGAGGTGGTTGTAAACGACATCGAGAATGACACCCAGGCCTAACGAGTGCGCGCGATCCACGAACGCGCGCAGATCGTCCGGCGTTCCGTAGAGCCGGCAGGGTGCGAAGAGATCCACGCCGTCATAACCCCAGCCAAATTCGCCCGGGAAATCCGCGATCGGCATCATCTCGATCACCGTGATTCCAATCCGGGCCAGTTCAGCCAGCTGCTGGGCCGCGGCTCGCCACGTTCCTTCGCGCGTGAAGGTGCCGACATGCATCTCGTAAATGATCTGGCCCGGCATGCGCACGCCGGGCCATTGCTGATCGCTCCAGCGAAAGCCCGTCGGGTCCACCACGCAGGACGATCGGTGCGGTCCTTGCGGTTGAGAGCGCGATGCCGGATCCGGGTGGAACGCTTCCGCCTCATTAACGCGGAAGCGGTAGAACGCGCCGGCGTCCGCGGCAATGGCGCCGGAAAAATAGCCGTCATTTTCCGCGGCGAGCGGATGGAAGGTCCGCTCCGCCTCGTTCTCCGGTGTGCTTTCCAGGACGACGTCCACGCGTTTGGCTTTCGGCGCCCAGACGCGAAAATGCGTTCGCCCATCGCCGATCAGCTCCGCCCCGATAGGGTAACGCCGTTGGATTTCCGCTTCCGTCATCCCACTCCTTCGACCGCCGGAGCCAGTCCGGTCGTGAGCTGCTGTCGATTTGACGATGTCGGTCCTGAAATGTCCGAAGCGCGAGGAGACTTCGGACCGAGTTGTTGTGGGTGGATCGTGCGCTCCGTCGCGCGATGCTCGTCGCCCCGAAAGCTTTCGGGGCCATTTTGCCATCGAGCGCGGAGCGCTCGATCCACCTCAGGCTTTAACTGATGCATGGCAGTCACTGATTTGAAAAAGTCTGAATTGTCGTGGCGCGTGGTTTCAGTCAGAATGCCGCGAAACTCGCTGGCATGCCCGGGATTATCGAACGTTACACGAAATGGCTCCATGCGCAGTGGCCCGCCGGCACTGTGGAGAAACTTCCCGTTTCCGGTCCGGACGGCGTGACGGCCCAACCGGGCGTGCGCATCGCCGGAGATCTCACCGGAATTCCACTCCTGAAGTTTTCCTCCCATACCGGCGCGCAAGCGGTCCGCGCGTTCCTGAAGGAGGAAGGCGGAAGGCGGAAGGCGGAAAACGGGAGCCTTGATCTTGCGATCGTCGGGGCGGGTGTGGCCGGCATTTCGGCGGCGATTGAAGCGAAAAAGGCGGGACTGAGCTTCGCGGTTTACGAGGCGACGGAAATTTTTTCCACCGTGGTCAACTTCCCGAAAGCAAAACCAATCTATACCTATCCCACCGAGATGAAGCTCGACGGCGGGCTGCAATTCACCACCGACGTCAAGGAGGCGTTGCTCGAGGAAATGGAAGAGCAACGGAAGGCGGCGGGAATTGAAGTGACGCCCGCGCGCATCGAACGAATCGAGCGGAAGGGGAGCGGGCTCCTGCTCCATAAGGATGACAAGACGACGATCGCGGCGCGCCGGGCCATCATCGCGATCGGACGCAGCGGAAATTTCCGCAAGCTCGGTGTTCCCGGCGAAGAGCTGGACAAGGTTTACAATCGTCTCTTCGATCCGCATGAGTTTGCCGGGCAGGATGCGCTCGTGGTGGGTGGCGGCGATTCCGCGCTCGAGACGGCGATCGCGCTCACGACTTGCGGCGCGCGCGTCACGCTCAGTTATCGGCGCAAGGAATTGTCGCGAGCCAAGCCGGCCAACATCGAAAAAATCGAGAGGCTCGTCCAGGATGCCTCGGCCGATGTTCAGATTGAGAAGCCGACGTCCGAACGGGTGAACACAGCGTTGACCTCCGGGATGCGCAGCCAGAAATCGGGCGGCTCCCTCAAGCTCGCTCTCGGCACGGAAGTCACGCGGATCGAGCCGAAGCAGGCTTACCTGAAGAACGGAACCGAAGAGGCGCTGCCTAACGATGTCGTCTTCACCATGCTCGGCCGGGAAGCGCCGCTGGATTTCTTTCGGCGGTCCGGCATTCCGATTGCGGGCGAGGGGACGCCGCTCGGTTGGATCGCGCTCGGAATTTTTCTCGCGTTTGCCATTTTCATTTATACCTGGAAATCGGGCGGCTTCGCGGAGACGTGGCTGGATCCGTTTCCGGGAAACATGCCGGCGGTTCTCAGCTCGTTAGGCGGCTGGTTTCAGGCACAGGTGGCGGACCGCTCCACTCTGCTCGGCACGCTCGCGGTTTCACTGAAGTCGCGTTCGTTCTATTACACCTTTCTTTACAGCTCCTGCATCGTCGTTTTCGGCTTCGCGCGGATTCGGCGGCGCAAGACGCCTTATATCACCTGGCAAACCAGCGTCCTCATGCTGGTGCAGGTGCTGCCGCTTTTTGTTTTGCCGGAAATTATTTTGCCCTGGTTGGGCTACAACGGCTGGTTCGATCAGGGATTGGGAAAGACGATCGCCGATCATCTCTTCGAGCCCTACATTTCGGCTCAGCAATACGCCGCCCATCAATGGCCGGCCTGGGGACATCCGCGCGCCTACTGGCGGGCTTATGGTTTCATCCTCGCCTGGCCGCTCATGGTCTACAACGTTTTCACGGACGCGCCGCTCGCCTGGTGGCTTGTCATCGCGTTCCTGCAAACGTTCGTCATCATTCCGGTCATCGTCTGGCGCTGGGGCAAAGGCGCCTACTGCGGCTGGATCTGCTCGTGCGGCGCGCTCGCCGAAACAATGGGCGACACGCACCGCCACAAAATGCCCCATGGCCCGTTCTGGAATCGGTTGAACATGGCGGGGCAGGTCATTCTCGCCATCGCCTTTCTTCTTTTGCTGGTCCGCGTCGCCGGATGGCTCTGGCCGCAATCGCTCGCCGCCTCGGCGTTCCATTTATTGCTCGAAGGAAAAAACAGCGCCGGCCAACTGGTCACCTACGCCAACTACAAATGGATCGTCGATGTTTTCCTCGGCGGTATCATTGGCGTCGGTCTCTATTTCAAATACTCGGGCCGCGTCTGGTGCCGTTTCTTTTGTCCGCTCGCCGCGCTCATGCACATCTATGCGCGTTTCTCGCGCTTCCGGATTTTCCCGGAGAAATCGAAATGCATTTCCTGCAACGTTTGCACGTCGGTTTGCCACCAAGGGATCGACATCATGAACTTCGCGAACAAAGGCCTGCCCATGCAGGACCCGGAGTGCGTGCGCTGCTCGGCTTGCGTGCAGCAATGTCCAACCGGCGTGCTCGCCTTTGGACGTTACGACGGCGCGCGCCGCATCGTGCTCGACAAGATTCCGGCCTCGCCCGTGCGCATGGCCGAAGGCTCAAAGCATTGATTCTCACCGCAGAGCACGCCTTGCTTTGTAGCCGCGGCGCTCTGTCGCCGCCTTTCGTCCCGCGAAGAACGCGGAAGCAGTTACAAATTTCTGCCTCCGCGCTATCCGCGTCCTCCGTGCCTCGGCGCTCTCCGCGTCCTCTGCGGTTAACTCGCGTTGGGATTTGTCTCCAAATCGCGCGAGAAAACACTTGCCAACAAATTACAGGCTTGGCTTAACTCTGCGCCGTGAACTTCCTCCCACCCCTGGGGCTGACGCGATTTGACGCTCGTCCGTTCGGACGCAGCGCCGCGCGCAAACGAATCGGGCACGTTTTTCTCCAATCCCCTCCGACTTGATAACCGCAATAACGCTAACTCCGAATCAATGAACACAAGAAGACTACTCTGCTCCACGTGCCTGGCACTCCTCTTCACCGTTTGCCTGCCGGTGGGCAAACTCTCCGTTCAGGCCCAGGACGGAAATCGCTTTAGCCCCACGATTCAAATGGTGATCGACGGTGACACCGATGAGGCCAGGCACCGAACCAGTCAATCGGGCATTATGGATCCGATTGGCCTGTTTCGGAATGAGCAGGTCGGCATCACTCTCATCTTGCCTGGCAACAGAGTTAATTATTCCGTGAGCATCGCTCCTCTCGATGGTGGAGAGGTAGTCGCTTCCGAAAACTTGACCGTCAACGGTGACCGCGAAGCCCATTTCAGCTTCAAAGGCGGCACCACTCCGGGGCTCTATCGAGTTTTGGTGACGATCGCCTCTGAGGAATACGAGCTCCAGTTCTATGTTTCCCAGACGGAGCCTGATAGCGGCTGCACCCCTCCCTAGGCGAAGTTCAACCAAATTTTCTCCATGAAAAGATTTCTTAAGACATTCGCGCCCGCTCTCCTGCTCTGTTTCTTTCTTCCCCGAGTTTCCCCGGGCGAAGGAGAGCCCGGAAATAACAATCCAACCGGAGTGACGGGCGAGTACAATGGCAGCGTTACCACCGGCGGATCGTACGATCCTTTCACAGGCAACGCGAAGCGCTTTATCGACGACCTGACGGTGACCGGTAGTGTTGGGGCCTATCCGCTGAAGTGGACGCGGGTGCTGAACACGCGTGGCATCAGTGGGCCGTTCGGAAACGGTGGCGGCTGGAAGCATAGCTATCAGTGGGGGCTTTCCATTCTGCCACCCTCGCCCCAGTGTGGACCAGAGCTGCCGGCTGCCGTCGTCTCCTATCCCGACGGCAGGAAGATGACGTTTCGCCACGAGGACAACCCCTCCAGGTTTGAAGACGAGAGCGGGGCCGAGCCCGGCGATAGGCTTATCCAGATCGGAACAAGCACCGACTACGACTTCAAGCTGAAGGACGGTGGCAGGGTGGAGTTTCGGACCGTCTATGGGCGACCTCATTTCCCCAAATACATAGTGGACCCGTACGGCCAGAGAACGACGCTGGAGTATATTAATAACGGCTCTGGCGCCCCCACGTTGTGGAAGATTATCGAGCCGGCTGGGCGCTACCTGAAGATCACTTACAAAACATATCTTCCTGAGCCTCCGGCCTATCCGGGTTCCGTAGAGATCATAGATTATGTCGAGGCGTATGACGGACCCCAAAGCCATCTGATGGAGACCGTGCATTACGATTACCAGCGGGTAAATGCCTCTGCGGAAGTGCATGTCAGATTCTACAATCTGATCCGTGCGCGCTATGACGACGGCCAACAGGGTGTCTATGGTTACCTTGGTCCAGCTCGGACCAATCCGGGCGATCCCGGGACTCTGGCGCCCGGTAACGTCGAGACTTGTAATGACGTGCGCTTCGCCGGGGCGATGAAGAAAATCGAGTACGAATATGTTCCCGCGACAAATAGTCAGGTAAATCCCGTCGCTCGTGGCCAGATTCGAGCGGAAAGGAACGCGACGACCCATCAGCTCATATCGAGCGTGGATTATCCGCCAATGGTCCCTGCCAGCTTTACCCGAACCGAGACGCGCGCGGATGGCGCAACGCGCAAATTCAAATATTTCAATTACAGCTTCGAGCTTGAAAGCTACACGGATTTTGCCTACCCCGGGCAACCGTACCACACCACTATGTTCAGTTATCCGCCGGGCGCGCCTGGCAACCATTACTACAGAGCGGAGAGAAACGCACGTCCCCAGGGTTACACTACGAAAACCGAAAAGGAGTTAAACATCGGCGCGATCATGGCGGTAATTCATCCCAATGGCTCCAGGATCCAATACCACTATACCGATGACAACAACCCGTATTATGTCGACTTTAAGACCGACGAAAATAACAAAACAACCTATTACGACCGATATTGTGTCGGAGGTAATCCGTGTGACCCCGTGAACGCGAACCGCATTTGGAAGATTCGATACCCAGATGGCGGTTACGAAACGTTTACCTATAACCAGTTTGGCCAGCCTCTGGAACATCGCATGACCAGTGGGGGCACGGAAAAGTTTACCTATAGTCCCCGTGGCTTGAAAGAAACCTATACGCCACCCGGCACTCTGAGTGATCCCAATCCCGCGGATAATCCGACCATGTATTTTTATTACGACGCCAGCAACAGTCCGGGCCATCGCATCGATCGCCTTTACTACGCGCTCGATCCGCTCCTGCACGCGACTTTCTACGACTACAACCAGCGGGGGCAGGTGACCCGGTTGACCCATCACGATACCACCTTTACTCAAAGCGACTATTACCCCGATGCCACATTGCACATCAGCACCGATGAGTTGGGGCACCCCACGACCTACACGTATGACGAATATGGGCGGATCCTTTCGGTCGAAAATGCCGTCCACAAGGTTGCCGCCACAAGTTATGACCCGGATCCGAGCCCGACGTCGGATCGCTCACTGAGCCATACCACCGCCTCGGTTTACCAGACCACGTCGCCGACTGGAAAAACCATTCGGCACCAATACGACGCGAACTTCCGGCTCATCCAGACGACGGAGGCGCCGGGGACGGGCGATGAAGCCATCACGACTTTTACCTACGATGAAGTCGGCAACCAAATCACCGTCACTCGGCCAAACGGACAACCGTCTGAGCCGATTCCCGCGCACACCACCACCGGATACGATGATCGCAATCGGCGGGTTAGCCTCAGCGACGAACTGGGGCATACGACCACCTGGGAATACGATGACGCCGGCAACATGAAGAAGGAGACGCGAGCGGATTTGAAGTTTCGCACGTGGGATGTGTACGACGCCATGAACCGGGCCAAGCACATCACCGGTTTTCTGCAAGAGCCAACGAGCTACGAGTACGACCTGGCCGGTAATCTGCGGAAGACGATCTTTAACAATTCAGCCTACGAAACGACCTACGATAAGATGAATCGAAAGGAAAACGCGATCTATCCCCTTGCCGGAAGCGGGAGCGAAGTCTGGCGCTACGACGCCGCTGGAAGCCTGAAATTTTACAAGAACACGGCTGGTCAATACAAACACTTCGGTTACGACACGCGGAACCGCCAAACTCACTCCTATTGGAATACTTCGGAAACAAGCAGCAATGTGGACACCTCGGTCGGCGCCGAGACGGTAACAGTGTTCGACCCCGCCAATCGCGTAACCAGCGTCGCGAGCGGGCCCACGGTTGTGGCTTATGGTTATGACGACGCGAATCGCAAGATCTGGGAAGACCAGACCTTGAACGGCAGCACGCGGCGCGTCGAAACATTCCCCGATGATGACGGGAACCGCGCGATCCTGGCGGTAGCGGGAGCTTATGCGCTCACCTACGGCTACACCCAGCGGCAGCAGCTCTGGCATATCAACAAAACGGGCGCAGGCCAGTTCTTCGAGTACACCTACGACAAGAATGGCAACCTTAAGAAACGGCAGAACACATTGCAGGGCGGCGACTCCACCATTTTCACCTATGACCGGTCGGATCGGGTGACGTTGTGCACACAGACGGGGGCGAATGACGCGGCTTTTGCCCGGAGCAATTACAACGATTACGATCTGGTGGACAATCTGCAATCGGTGACGCGTGAAGAGGATGGAAACAAGGGAGAACGCTTCACCTACGACGATGCGAATCAGTTGAAAACGGTTTCGTATAAAGCAGACATCACCCCGCATGGCCCCGAGCAGCCGGGTTCGGTCCCCGGGGAAGGGGGAGTAATCGTCACCGTGCCCGAGGACTCAGAGCAGAAAGCGCTGGCGGAACTGGTGGCGGACCCGGACCGCGAACCGCTCGCGGAGCGAGGAGGAGGCGGTGGTGGTGAAATCGACGCGATGAGCGGCCCGCGCACGGTGACGTACGTGAACGATGCGATCAACCGGCTTAGCATGGAGGACAGCGGGGTGGTGACCAATTATACCCCCAATGGCCTGAACCAGTATACGGCGGTAAGCGGCCACACCGCACCGCTTTACGATACGAAATTCAATCTATCGGGCTACGACGGCTGGATCTATATGTATGATGCCGACAAGCGGCTCGTTTCGGCCAGCAGCGCCGCGGGCGGGGGCCATAGCGCGCAGTTCGTCTATGACGGGCTGGGGCGCTGCGTGAAGCGAACGATCGACGGCGTCTCAACGGTGTACACGTACGATGAGTGGAAGACGGTCGTGGAGTGGAGCGACACGGGAGCGTTTGTGGCCTGGAATCTTTACGGGCCGGGAGCGGACGAGATACTGGTTCGCTACCAACCGAACACGGGCGGCTACGTCCACTATCACCTCGACGCGATGGGGAATGTGCAGTTCCTGCTCAGCGGCGAGCTGAATCTCGGCCTTGAGAAGTATACTTACGATGCGTTCGGGCAGCCTCGGGTCACAGGTTGGAACGGCGATGTGCGCACGATCAGCCGTTATGGCAACCGGTTCCTGTTTACTGGTCGAGAATATCTCTATACGCTCGGTATTTACGACTATCGGCACCGCGTTTATCATCCCGGGCTGGGGCGTTTTATCCAGACCGACCCTATTGGCTTCGGCGACGACCCTATGAATTTCTACCGCTATTGCCGTAACGATCCCGTCAATCACACTGACCCAATGGGCACTTATGCGCAGGGGGCCGGGTGGAACAAAGACAGCTGGGAAAAGTTTCAATCTGCCCAGGAAAACGCGGCCAAAGTTACCGGAGGCGCAGCTGAGCGTATTGCAAGCGCCTTGAAAAATGGTGGCAAAGAGTTGGAGTCTCTAAAGAGGGATTTTGAGAGAGTCTATGGACCTGGTTCAGCAACGGAGAAAAACCTCCAGGAAGTAGGCACCACCCTTAAGGGTATGGAGACCGCCCTTCGTGACAATGGCCAGCTAGGATACTATGCAAATGCTGCAAACAAGGCGGAGACTATTGCCCAAGGTCTCTCAAAAGACACCGCGGCCTGGACTGTCCCCTCAGATAGGCATTCACTCTATGTTAACACTGATCACGAAAATTTTGGGAAACCTTCGCTTGTGGGCACTGTGATTCACGAGAGCAGCCACAATTTGGGATTGATCGATGCCAAGCGTGATAAGGGAGGCGTTAAGGCTTATAGGCACGGGGACCTAACCCAGCGGGCATATTTCAAACAGTTGCCGTTCAAAGAGCCCGAAAAAGCATTGCGAAATGCTGATACCTTGACTAGCTTTATAGTCCCATGAGGATGCTTTGTCTTCTGTTGGTTGCGGCACTGGCGCTGACGGCGAACGGTGATAATGCGCCCTCTTACGACCTTCCTGTCGGGAATCCTCCTCCCCGGTACCGGCTCGAAATTAAGGATAATCCGGCCACCGAGCGTTTTGAACTAACGCTGCGTTCGCTTGATCATCGTATGATCTGTTTAGCTCGGGCGAGTTGGCCGAATCAAGATGGTCATCTCGATTGGGGCAGCCAGTGGGTAAGAGTTCAATCTAAGAACAGGTCTTATCCAGCACGCGATTGGAATTTTGGATCCTGTGAGGGCGACGATTGTACTATTCGGGTACCGGCCCAGGGCAAGCTTATTGGTTTTATCGGGTATTCCGAGTTTGGCGACCCGAGGGAGATAGCGGCTCTGCCAAAGCGGCGAGTGCACTTCGATCCATTGGTGTTCGTTTGCCCGTAAGGAGGGAAGCAGAAGGGGTCAGTCTTAGAATCTCGGCAAATATTCTGGACTTGATGGCTGCGGCCGGCCCAGAATCTAGCAATGCCTCGCAAAGCGCGAGTCGAGTTCCCCGGAGCGGTTTACCATTTGCTGGATCCAAGGTTGGAGATAGAACTGACGGCATCAATTGAAAGCCAATTGTCATGAAATCTGCCGAGATTCTAAGACTGACCCCTTTTGGCTGCTCCTCGGCAGCGGACCGCACCTACGTCCACGGGGGGCGAGTTGACGAAATCGTGGCGAGCCACGCCGACGGTGTCTGGTATAATCACCATTACGATGGGCAGGGTAACTGCATTTTATTGAGCACGGTTAGCGACGGGTTACAGGAGCAGTACGATTACGACGCATTCGGCTTCCCGTATTTCTACAACGCGAGCGGAGGCCCTCTCTCTGCGCCCCCGCGCACGCGCTTCCTCTTCACGGGCCGGGAGTGGCTGGGCGACCTGCGGATCTACGATTACCGGAACCGGCAATATCAGCCGGAGCTAGGCCGCTTCCTCCAGCCTGATCCAAAGGAGTTTTCCGCAGGCGATTACAATCTCTATCGCTATTGCCACAATGATGCGGTCAATAAGAGTGACCCGATGGGTTGATCGATGTTAAAATCGACCCCAAATTGGATAAGTTGAGTGTGCAAGCGTCCCTCAATTCTTTGAAAGAGGCTGCGAATGGAGCTCCGGCCGGAGTATCACAAGCGATACAGGAGAAGGATGGCAAACTTTCACTGGCTTCTACATATGGAAAAAATGAGATTGTAGTGGAGAAGGAGATGATCGGTGGCAGACTGCAAAAAGTCACCACGCTTAAGGAATCAGCTAGAAGTGACGAAGGACACAAAGTTGTCGCCGTTGGCCATGTTCACCAGGATTCCAGCGTCCACGCTGGACCGGGATTCACTAAGACTGATTACGCGACCGCTCAAGGGTCGGAAGGTCATCCGGGCCAGCCAGTATATAAAGTCAACGAGTCGAACCCTTCAGTAGTAATTCGCCTTACGCCCCAAGTTGACTACCATGACGCGCCGGTGCCGAGGGTGGTCTCGCCTTAGGAAAACATGGGGATGTCTATTTTTCGCACGCCTAGATTATGAAAATCATTCCTACCGCGGTAATCGTGGCACTTTTTTGTCAACAAGCCCTATTTGTTACCTTCTGTCGTGCATCTCCCGTGGACCATCTTGTTCCGTTGGAAACAAGTTATGGGTTGCTCTTGAAATACGAAATACTATCGCGCGAAAAACTGCTGGTTACTTCCGGGGAGGTCGCCAGGTTTGTCTCTTTGCCTGGGTCGGCGAGCGTTGAAACTTCCGTCTCCGTCTACAAAATGCCTGGCAAGAGAGGGTCGTTACCGGGTGATTATTGGGTTACTGTTACGCAAGCAAGCAAGAGCCTGTGGGAAGCAGCGCAGGCGGAGTCTAACCCTAAGGCGATAAGAATCGAACGCTTGGACGCGCCACTCCCTCAGGTTACGGCGCAAACCGTTCATGACGCATGGATCAGCACGTTGATCAGAGTTAAACCCACTCCAAGGTCAGAGGAAGTTCTCGTAGACAGCACTCAGGAGATCTTTTCGGCTGCAAAATCTGAAGGTTCCATCATTGAGGGCCAAGCTCCTTCGTCTCCCGGCCCCAAGACTAAAGCGCTAATCGAGGTCGCGTTTTCATTGATCGAGTATTGCGACAAGCCGCCCGCACTCCGAAGGAAATTAGCGCGTGACATTCGGAGCCGCGCGATGAAACTGATCGAACACGTGGACTGACGTGAGGGACAAAAAGAAGAAGGTCAGAAGGGGTCAGTCTTAGAATCTCGGCAAATTTACTTGACTTGATGGCTGCGGCCGGCCCAGAATCTAGCAATGCCTCGCAAAGCGCGAGTCGAGTTCCCCCGGAGCGGTTTACCATTTGCTGGATCGCGGTGATCGGCAGGAGGCAATTTTCCGCGATGACGCGGATCGGGAGCAGTTTCTGGCCACGCTCGGGGAGGTGTGCGCGCGCACGGGTTGGCGTGTGCACGCGTTCGTCTTAATGACGAATCATTACCATCTCCAGGTGGAAACACCGGAGCCCAACCTTGTGGCAGGCATGCGCTGGTTTCAGACGACCTATACGATCCGGTTCAATCGACGGCACCGCGTCACGGGTCATTTATTCCAAGGGCGATACAAATCGGTCACGAGCACGAGCAAGAGCTTGGCAGGGAATTAGGGAGCGGCGCGGTCGTAGACTTCCACCAGGCCCACGCCAGTGCCGCCGTTTGATCCCGCAAGCAGCACTGTGTAAAGACCGGGCGGCTGCATCGTGGCTACGGCAGACTCGAGTGGGTTGCTAGGCGCAAGACCCCCCGTGGTCAGTTCGGCGGTTTGCATCGGATTATCCTGCCAATCGTTATTCGCGACCAGGAGCGCTCCGTCGCCATTGCGCAGTTCCAGAGTCGGATCCGTCAGCGCATCCGGCACGCCCGTCGCCGAAAGGCTGGGTCCGAGGCCGCGCACGACGATACTGTCCTGCCCGCTCGCCCCGCCGAGAATGAAGCCCGCGATGACAATATCGTTACTGGTTCCGACAAAAGCGCGCGTGCTAATATTCGCCAACTTTCCTTGGGCCGGGTCCAGATCGTAGATTTCCACCAAGGCGACTCCTGAGGTGTCGCCACTGCCCTTTACGACCGCGGTGTACGCGCCCGGAGCGAGGTTGGCGTAGATGGCCGATTCCAGATTATTCGCGGGAGCAATGCCAGTGCCCAGAATCGCGGTTTCCTGGGATGAGTTATCGCGCCAGTTATCGTTCGTGATCGTGCTGAATCCATCGGGGAAATGCAGTTCCATGACCGGGTCAGCCAACACATTGGGAACGCCGGGGCTCAACGAAGGCATTGGTGGAAGAGAGTCCCAATTCCGCGCTTTTCGCCTTTCGATACACGAACAACGCGCAAATCGATCTTCTCTGGCGGCGTAGCGGCCCTGGAATACAGCACGGTTCTGTAGCCATCGGGCCCGACGGCAAGGTCTATGCCGCGTCCGGATTTCTCCTCATTGAAGTCGATCCAAACACTGGGGCCACCCTCCGGTCTGTCTCTGGCCCGTTCGATAGTTATCTAACCCCATCGATTCACCACGGCCGGAAAGAGAATCGGGTCGGTCTGTGAATTGTCCAACGTCCACCCAAAGCTCGAACGGATGCTTGCTTTGCCTGACCTGAAGAGTTGAAATGCGGACATGAATGGGGAACAGCCCAAGATTGAGATTTTCGCGCCCTTTGGCGCAGCGTTCGAATTGATGAAGAGAATTCTCTTCCAGCCGTTCGATTTCACGAAATGGTGCTTGATCGGTTTCGCGGCGTTTCTGAGCGGCTCGTGGGGAACTGGTCTTCGATTTCCGACGGGTGGAAACTGGGACTTCAAATCGACCACCTACAACCACGCGTCGATTTCCGAGTCGCTGCCGCCCTGGTTGCTCCCGTTCCTTTTCGTCATCGTCGCGGCGATCATCGTGATCGCTTTGGTCTTTGCCTGGATCTCCGCCCGCGGCCGCTTCATCTTCATGGATTGTGTCGTGAAGAACCGCGGCGCGATCGCCGAGCCCTGGAAAGAGTACCGGCGCGAGGGCAACAGTTTCTTCCTGTTCTCCCTCGTGGTGATGCTGCTGGCCATGGTGATAATGGCGGCGCTGGTTTTGCTGATCCTGGTTCCGCTCGGAGTATTCTCGGGCGGCAAGATGACGAACGGACTCGGCCTTGCGGCGATCTGCGCTCTCATAATCCTCGGGCTGGTGTGGGTGTGTTTCGCGATCATCTTCGGAGTCGTGGTTCAATTCATGGTTCCGGTGATGTACCGCCGTCGCTGCCTGGCCCGGGAAGCATTCTTCGATGTCTGGAAGCTGATCCGGTCGCGGCCGGGACCGTTTGTTTTGTTCGTCCTGTTTGGGATCGTGCTCGCGCTGGCCTTGATTGTGGCCGGCACGATTGTGTCCTGCATGACCTGTTGCATCGCGGGACTTCCCTACGTCAGCTCGGTGGTCCTTCTGCCCGCTTTCGTTTGGTTGCTCGGTTTCAAGCTGTTGTTCCTGCGCCAATTCGGGCCGGAATACGACGTCTGGGCTCCGGTGGAGACTCCAGCGCCGGCTCCGCCGGATCTGCTTCCACCGGCAACAGGATGATTTGTTGCCGAGGAACGTTCGCTAGGGATGCGCGGCGGTCCCGTCTGAAGCTGGCCCCGAGCCGGTCCCTCTGTCGTCCGGCACTTCTTCAATCCGGACCCGCGCCGTCCCTTCGCTGATCATTCCGAGGTTTTCCGCCGCGGGTTTGCAGAGGTCGATAATGGCACCTCGTTTGGTAATGCCACGGTCGGTGATGCGGACGATCACGCTTTTGCCGTTGGCCAGGTGAGTGACGCGGACCATCGATCCCAAGGGCAGATGATTATGGGCGGCAGTGAATTCGCCTCTTCCAGCCCGACGATTTGCGAGCGAGTCAACTGGGACACTATACCAAACAGCGTAGCCCTCCTGGCTGCGAGGCTTTTTCCCAGGCTCTTTTGCCGGCGACGAAGAGGGTTGCGCGTCTGCCAGGTTTTTTTGGTTCTTCGTTGGAGCGGGAAGGGGAGCGCGGTCACAGCTCGCGCACGCCAGCGCAAGAGCGCAGGCACCGGTGGCGGCGACGGCGCGAAATGAATCCAGGCCTCTCCGCCCGCGTCTGGCCGCGAGTTCACCGCGTCGGCCTCCGTCAAACGAACGCGCTGTAGGCATAGCTGCCTTCGTGGATCACGCCGCGAATCTTGCGAGCCAGGGTCTGGGGCGTGAACGGTTTCTGGAGCAGTTCGAAGCGAGGATCGAGGACGCCCTGGTCTCCGAGGTCGTTATCTGAGTAGCCGGAAACATAGAGGACCTTCATGGCCGGCCGCGCGGGAGAAAGTTTGGCGGCCAATTCGGGTCCATTCATATGCGGCATGATAACGTCGGTGACGAGGAGATGGATGGTGCCGTCGAAATTTCCCGCGGTTTCCAAGGCCTCCAGGCCATCGGCGGCGCAGAGCACGTTGTAACCCTGTTCCTCGAGGACGGCGCAAACCAGATCGCGAACGATCTCTTCGTCCTCTACCACCAGGACGGTTTCGAAATTATCCGACTTCTCTACCGGGGCCGAAGGTGTCCTGGTGTAGTCGACCGGCCCGGTCACCAGCGGCAAATAAATCCGGAATGTGCTTCCCTTGCCTGGCTCGCTCTCCACGGAGATCCCGCCGCCAGTCTGCCGGACGATACCGTAAACTGTCGCGAGGCCCAGGCCGGTCCCCTTGCCGGGGCCTTTAGTGGTAAAAAATGGTTCGAAGATGTGGGCCTTGGTCTCTTCGTCCATGCCCGCTCCGGTATCGTTGACCGAAAGTTCCACGTAATCTCCGGCGACCAGCGACGCCGAGATCCGGGGGGCAGTCGTCTCATCGAGGCGAACGTTCGCGGTGCGAATAGTGAGCTCGCCGCCCTTTGGCATGGCGTCGCGTGCGTTCACCCCGAGATTCAGAACGACCTGCTCGATCTGGCTCGGATCGGCTTTGACGCGTCCGGCCTCGGCGTCCGGGTGAGTTTGCAAATCGAAACGCTCGCCGATGACCCGCCGCAGGAGTTTCTCCATGTCCGTGACCAGTTCATTGAGGTCGATGATCTTAGGCTGGAGAATTTGTTTGCGACTGAAGGCCAGGAGCTGCCGCGTGAGGCCGGCGGCTTGTTCTCCGGCTTTACGAATGAGGTCGGCGTTTTGTTTGGCGAGCGCGTTGCTGGTAGCTCGAGTCGAGATTAATTCCGCGTAACCGATGATGGCCGTGAGGAGGTTATTGAAATCGTGCGCAACCCCGCCGGCCAGCCGGCCGACCGCCTCCATTTTTTGCGAATGCCGAAGCTCTTCCTCGCTCTTGCGCAACGCTTCCTCGGTCACGCGCCGCTCCTCCATTTCCCGGACCAGATTGTCGCGCTGCTCGAAGAACTTCCGGATCGTTCGCGCGAGCTCTGCGAACTCGGAGCGATCCCGTGCCATTCCCTCGATTGGTTTCGGATCGTTGCGCTTCAAGCTCTCCATGATATGGCGAAGCGGCCGGCTCACCCAGCTCACGAGCGAGGTGTAGATCAAGAGCAGAAGCACAAGAGCAAAAACGAAAACCAGGAGGATTAACCGCTCGCTCGAGCGGTTCAGCTGCTCTATCGCGGGCATCTCGTTGCGGATGATGAGCCGCGCGAGAGGCTTTCCATCCCAGCTGTGCAGCGGCCGGGAGAAGACGATTAACCCATTCTCCTCGTCGCTGTGAATTTTTTGCGCCCGGGCTTCGTCGGTCAGAAGGCTAATCTTCGTGCCCGAAAACATCGACATTTCCTCCAGCTCCCGGTTATTCCACCAACGGCCGGCGAAGAAAAAACCGTGGCCCGGAGATTGGCGCTCTGAGTCCTTGGAGCCATGCACAGTCGCGCCCCGAACCTCCATGAGATCGTTCGCGATCCTCACAAAGAAATGGGCGAAAGGTTCCTTGGCGAACAGCGCCGCCAGAGCTTCGCGCGAGATCGGGAGGGGCGGAGGCGTCGTGTCGGTATTGTTGGTCGAGTGGACGAGCGTGCCGTCCGGATCGTACGTCCAGACCGCGTTTGCCTTGTAGCCCGCCAGAGTAGGGCCGTTCAAATTCTCCTTGAACCATTGCTCATCCTTCTTCTCGATGGCCTCCACCATCTGGTCGAGGTTGGTGTCATCCTCGGCCAGCGTCTTGAGTGGCTCGCCGTCCTTTTCGAGGAAGGCGTCGAAAGCCCGGTTGCGCTCATTGACGCGCTCGGCCGTGATGCTGCGAAACTTAGACTTATCGTAGATCCGAAAACCCCAGAGACCGCCCATGAAGGTCGCGACAACCAGCACGATCAGAAGCGTGATCTTGGTTTGGACTTTCATCGTAATCTTAATATTTCGGAGAGGGCCAAAGATCTGGGGATGGCAAGTCCGGGTTCATCAGACGGCCCCTGGCATCTGTTTATTCGCGCAAGCGTTGCTCGCGAATGGCAACAATTTTTAATACGTCGCCCTCCGCGCGGAGGGTCCACCAGTTCCTCGTGCGGCCCGAGGCGGCGTGACTCGTGTTTCGCACATCGTAGCTGATGAGAAATTCAACATTCGTTTCGCCTTCTCGGCCGGCAAAGAAACTTACCGGTTGGCTGAGGGTGTATTTGCGCTGCGGCCAGCGTTTCAGATAATTCCGCACATCCTTCAGGACGAATTCTTCGTCGACCGAACCATGATCGAAATACAGGATTGGATAGGCGAAATACTTGAGCTGCGCGGTGACGTCATCGCTCTCGGCCTCGCGCAAATAATCCGTCACCAGTCTGGTCACTCGCTCCGGCGTTAGGTCTTGCCCCGGACCGGGCGCCTCGGCGGGTGGAAAGGGGGAGGGCGCGGAGTCTGCGTTTTCTTCCGCCGCCCGCTCCAAGGCGATGCGCTGCGGATCGGGTAACTCTCGAGCCGCATCGCTCCTCAGCACAGGCAGATCGGGCAAATTGACCGCGGAAACAGCAGTCGTTTGGATATGCAGCGAAGCGGCCGTCTCATTATCCACGGTTCCGCTCACGGCAAAGCCCTTTCGGGTTTGGTACCGCTTTAGCGCGCCAGACAATTCGGGGCTCTCCTGGCCGTCCACATTGCCAAAATACAGGTTTCGCTTGCGCAGCTCTTCCTGAGCCTGGCGGATTTTTTCATCCGCTCGGAGCGTGGTCGTCACGGTCACGACAAGAGCCAAACATACAATCGCACGCATCATTGGAAGAGACCTGATTGGGGGAGAACAGGTTAACAGTGATGGATCGTATGGAATTTATAGATCGGTCGTATGCCAGAACTTCTGGAATGCCCCCGGCCAGCTGCGATCCAGCACGCTCTGACGTGCTTTTTCGCCCATGCGCGCCCGCATTTTTTGATCGCCCGCCAGAAGAGTGATCGCCCGTGCGACATCTTCCACGTCGCGGGCCTTGGTCACGAGGCCATTGACGCCATCCTCCACCAGCTCCTTCGGGCCGCCCACATCGGAGACGATCACCGGAAGCCCGGAGGCTTGCGCTTCGATCACCACGTTCCCGAACGTATCGGTCGTGCTCGGGAAAACGAAAATATCCGCTGACGCATAGGCGATCGCGAGCGGCTCGCCCGTGAGATATCCCAGGAAAACCGCATCGGGCAACGTTTCGGCCAAGGCTTCCGAGTACGGGCCATGCCCCACGAGGAACAGCTGCACGGGCTGGCCCGCGGCGCGGACCCTGTCGAAAGCCGCCGCCAGCACATCGAGATCTTTCTCGCGCGAGATGCGGCCGACATAGAGCAGGCGGACGCCGCTGCCGTTCGCTCCGAAACGCTGCCAGGAGGCTGGATCGCGCCGCGACGGCTGAAACAAGTCGGTATCGAGTCCACGGGGAAGGATCTTCAGTTTTTCCGGCGCAAATCCGCGGTCGATCCAGCATTTCCGGTACTGCTCCGAGTTTACATAGACCGTGTCGACCTGCCCGTAGAGCCACTGCATGTAGCTCCAGGCGAGGCTTTCCAGAAAACGGTCGTCGGTCAAAATGCGGACGTACTCTGGAATGTCGGTGTGATAAATCCCGCTGGTTTGCAGGTTCAACATCTTGGCCGCGAGCAACCCGGTGAGACCAATCGGTCCGGGCGTGCTGATGATGATCTCGGTGAATTGTTCCCGCTGCACGTAATCGAGGATTTGCAGAATGGGTGGGAAACTCAGCCGTTGCAGCTCGTATTCCGGCAATTCGAATTCGCCGATCGGCCGGAAATTTTTGATCGGAATATCGTCGATCTTCAAGTCGCGGCGGGAGGTGATGACGATCAATTTTTCGCCAGCCGCCACGCCGGCCGCCGTCATTTTGCGAATCGTCGTGGCGACGCCGTTCACATCTTCGAGGGTGTCGGTAAACCAGGCCCGTTTCCGGTTTTGCAGCGCGGCCGGAATCGCTCCCGTCATCTGCCGGAAAACTTCGCGCAGCCAGCGGCGGGAGGGCGCCTGGCTATGAAAAGCGTAAATGTAGGGTGAGAGCAGAACGATGATCGGCGCGATCCCGCTCAAGGCCTGCATGCTTTCGATCACGTTCCCGGTTCTGATCTGCTGCACGAATTTTTCGAAAAGGCGAAACGTGAGCTGCTCGCAAACCATGTTCGCCATCAGAAAAGTGCGGCGTTCGGGTTCGGTCACGCCTTCCATCTCTTTGGCCAGCTGCGCCTTCACTTTCGGCCGCGCGAAATGTTTCGAGAGCCCTTTCCAAAGCGAAACGTTGGAGGGCTTGGCCAGCTCGAAGATTTTTCCCGACATCACTCCGTGGGCGACGAAGGTGGCTTTTTCGCGCAGCGTGAATTCGGTCGGGTCGCGCCCTTCCATGAAGCGGGAAAACATTGTCTCGAGCAGGGGAGCGCTCGGTCCGAGGCGTTCCGTAAAGCGGTCCTGGATAAAGGAGGAAACGGTGTTGTAGAAACCGTGGGACAGCGCCAGGGGAGTTCCCCCTTCGCCGCGCGGCGTGCAGGCGCCGGCGCGGACGTGTTGGAGGAATTCCTTCGCGGATCGCGCCCGGGGCGTCTCGGTGTAAGCGCTGGCCAGGAATTTCCCGCCGTGATCATCGGATCCGCCGGTAAAGACTTTCTTCCACGGCTCGGCGTGGGTCGGCTGGAGGTCATGCCGGTTCGCCAGTTCCTCGATTTTTTGGGGCGTCAGGCCGGAGAACAATTCCTGGGCGAGAGAACTAAGGAGGGCGTCGCGCAGGCCATTGATGGCTTCGAAATTCTTGAAAAGGAGAATCAGCCGCTCGAGATGGGAGGCTTCGAGCTTGCCGTTAATGCTGTAAAGCGGGTGTGCCACCGCATGGCAGATGGCCGCTTTCTGAAGATAACTCTGGAGATCGTAAATGTTCTCGCGCAGAGCTGCGATCTCGGCGTGCTGCGCTTCGGAAATTCCCCAAACCAGCAGATGTAGTTTGCACGGATCGTGAGGAAAATACGTAGTAACTTCCTCGCTGATAAAAGTATGCTTTTGATCGGCTATTTCCAAACTGCCATCGATCGTATCGTGATCGGTGATCGTGACAAAATCCATCCCGCGTTTGCGCAGCAGCCGGTAGAGCTCTTGTGGATCGGTGCAACTGTCCGGAAAATCGAACCGCCGAAAGAGCCATTCCTCAGACCGCGCGCTGCAGCGGGAGTGAATGTGGAGATCGCAAAGGCTCATGCGCGAAGGCTAAACGCCGCGGCGAGTCCGCCTGTCCGCGATCCAGTCCCGATAGGTCGTCGCGGTTCGGTTTTCGAGCAGGCGATCCGTTAACCGCAGGATCTGCTCCCAGATTTCAGGATGCTTCAGATCGGGCGGATGAATACTCACCCGGGCCAATGGCGCCCCGGCAAGTTGGTGAGCCAGCGCGCCGTTCCACACCATGCTGGCGACGCGACGCCAGCCGCTCCGTACACTATAGACGAGGGTGCGCGCCGGAAAATTATCGCCGAAACGCAAGTCGCGGATGCCGGTCAGACGGGTCGTGTATTCCATTTCCGCTTCCGCCGCGGCCCGCTCCGCGTCCGGGCCCAACAGCCAGGCGGGCGCAATAAAACCGCGCGGCGTCAATCCGGCGCCGGCAAACTCGCTCCGCGCCTGTGTGATTCGGCGCAACGCTTCCTCGTAATCGAGATCATAAAACTCGCCTTCATCACTGGTATAAGTCCGGGTGAAGAATCTCTTTTGCAGGCTTTCGCCGTTGCGACGCGGCCTCTGGTGAAAATAGCCGTGGATGACGATCTCGTGTCCCTGCGTTTCCAAATCCTGCAGCCAGCGCACAAAGCCACGGTCATCCGTGGACAAGCCGCGGTGGTGGTAATTCGGGACGACGAGGAGGGAGCACACCGGGACGTGATGGCGGGAAAGGTCCTTCAGAATTCTCTCCACGGCCACGCGGGTCATCGGCGCGACGTCGTGCACGGATACGATCAAAGAATCGCGCTCCGCGTCCGCCGAGAGCGCGAACATGGAGGGCAACGATGTCGCGGAGGCTCCGGTCACGCCGGATTTTCGATCCCAACCGGGATGCAAACAAGCCCAATCGCGTTTCGGGGTGGATCGAGCGCTCCGTCGCTCGATGATCGTCGCCCCGAAAGCTTTCGGGGCCATCATAAGCATCGCGCGACGGAGCGCGCGATCCACCTTAGCGCCCCATTCGAAGAATCTCCTGAAACTCCGCGCTCGTCAGCGGCTGGACCGACAAACGCGAGCAACGCAGCAGGGTCATCTCCTTCAGGCGCGGATTGCGTTTGATCTCTTCGAGTTCCACGGGCCGGGGGAGAGCTTTCTCCGAGGCCAGGTCGACCGCGCTCCAATCACCTTCGGTTGCGGTCGAATCGGGATACGCTTCGCGGGTTACGCGAGCGACTCCGACCACGGTCTTCTCCGTCACGCTGTGGTAATAAAGGACTGCGTCGCCCTTTTTCATCGCGCGCAGATTATTTCGGGCAGTGTAATTCCGGACGCCGGTCCAGGAGGTTTTGCCGTCCGCGACGAAGTCCGCCCATGAATAGGCGGACGGTTCCTGTTTCACGAGCCAGAATTTCTTCATCGCCGCTTAGTTAACTGAGTGTGCGTGATTCCACAACTGCACTTGGTCTGCGATCGGGCACGTCTGGAAAGCAATTGTAGAGGCGCTTGTGCCAAGCGCCTGTCCGGCAAAACAGGCGCTTGGCACAAGCGCCTCTACATCCATCATTTCGTCACGATTCGACAATCGGGCTTCCGTGTTTCACACTCGCTCTGATGTCGCGCGGCGTGTTTATCACATTCGAAGGCTCGGAGGGTTGCGGGAAATCAACGCAAGCGAAGCGTCTCGCGTCGCGTCTCGAACAGGCCGGCCGCGCCGTCCTCGTCACCCGCGAGCCCGGAGGGACTGCCATCGGCGAGAAGATTCGCGATCTCCTTCAGTTCGCGCCTGAGAGTTTTGCGATGGCGGCGGAGACCGAGCTGCTTCTCTTCGAGGCCAGCCGCAGCCAGCTCGTGCGCGAGGTGATTCGACCCGCGCTGGAGCGGGGGACAATCGTGATTTCCGATCGCTTTTTCGATTCGACCACGGTGTATCAAGGCGTCGCCCGCAAGCTCGAACCGGAAATCGTCGCCGCGCTTAATGATTTCGCAGCCGGCGATGACCGGCCGGACCTGACCATTGTTCTCGACGTCGATGTCGGCACGGCGCGGACGCGCCTGCTGCGCCGGGTTCGGCCCGCCGTGGCCGTCGATCGCATGGAGCAGGAGCCGCTCGAGTTTTATGAGCGAGTCAGTGAAGGCTACCGCGAGCTGGCGCGGCGCGAACCAGCGCGGGTTCGTCTGCTCGACGGTTCGCGTTCGCCGGATGAAATCGAAAGCGAAATCTGGCGTGAAGTATCGGAGCGTTTTCCTGTGGTGTCAGAGTCGCAACCAAGAGGGGACGCGGCCCGCGCCGGGTAAAGCGATGGCCTTCACTCGCCACGGTGCTTTCGAATATCTGAGCCGCGCCCATGAGAGCGGCCGGCTGGCGCACGCCTACCTGATCTCCGGACCGCCCGGGAGCGGCAAGCGTGGGCTCGCCTCCGATCTCTCCAATCTCGTGACCGGCGCAACCGCGCCCGATGTTTTCGTCTCTCAACCTCCCGGAGTTTACCTGGCCGAGCCGGAGTCGAAATCACGGCGCATCGTGATCGATCAAGTGCGCGCGCTCGAACATGCATTGCAGATGCGGAGTGCGGAAGGACGCAGGAAAGTGGCCATCGTGGCTGACGCCGATCGCCTGCAACCGCAGGCGGCGAACGCCTTTCTCAAGACTTTGGAGGAACCGCCTAACGACTCACTCCTTCTGCTCTTGAGTTCGATGCCGGAGGTTCTGCCGGACACCATTCTCTCCCGCTGCATCGCCCTGCCGCTGTCCGCGGAGGAAAAGGCGGATCTTTCCGGGGAAGAAAAGGAACTGGTGGAGTTGCTCGGGGCTGTCGCCACGCCGGAGGCAAAAGGTGTGCAGCATGCCTATCGAATCGCACGCGGTTTCCATCGTTTGCTCGCGCAAATACGCGAGACGATCCAGGAAGAAAACGCGGCGGCTTTGAAGCGGGAGGAGGTGCGCTACAAGAACACCACGGACGGAGCCTGGCTGGATGAGCGCGAAGATTATTTCAAGGCGCTGACGGAGAGCCAGTACGTGCGGCGGCGTTCGCGCCTCGTCGAAACGCTTTTTCTCTGGTGGTCGGATGTGCTCCGGGCGAACACCGGGGTGGCGCCGCGGGAGCTGCCCTCCGCCGCCAGGCAGACGCGCGTCCTCGGAGAAAAACTCTCCACCGCGGAAATCCTCCGCCGGATTCGGCGCCTGGAGGAAATGCGCGATCACCTGGGCCGGAACATTCAGGAAGCGCTCGCCGTTGAAGTGGCCTTTCTCAGCGTCTTCACCTTTTGATTGAGTGGGAATCAAGACCAAGGAGCGGCGGTTTGAAACCGCCGACCTAACAAAACGGCGGTTTCAAACCGCCGCTCCTTGATGTTTGTTCTCTCTGATGCTGGCTGGCGGCGCGTCGTACTCAGGCTCCACGGAAAGAGTAATGCAGGCTGGCAGCCGAATCCGGACAGTCGTGCCCTGGCCTGGTTCACTGTCTATTTCGAGTGTTCCTTGATGGCGTTTGATAATGCCGAACACCATGGCAAGTCCCAAGCCGGTTCCATGATCGCCCTTCGTCGTGAAAAAAGGCTCGAGGCAACGCTGCCGAACGTCGGCGCTCATCCCGGCGCCGGTATCGGTCACTTCCATGATCACTGCCTCCTCTTGCTCCCGCGTTCGCAGGGTAATGGCGCCCGCCCCGGAAATCGCGTCCACGGCGTTGATTAACAAATTTGTCAGCACTTCACGGAGCTCGGCGCCGATTCCAGAGACGGTGGCGGAACCGTGCAGATCTGTTTCGAAGCGAATGCCGTGATCGCTGTCGCGGTCGGCACAGCGAGGCTTGGCCAGCGCCACTGACTGGTGAATGATTTCATTCAGGTCCAGCGTCTCGAACATTTCGGACACGCCGCGTGGGCGGTAAAAATCTCGCAGACGGCTGACGACGTGCGCGCCGTCGCGGCCCGCCGTGTTGATGATGCGCAGGTATTCCAGCACGGTGGCCTCATCGCCCCGGGCGGCGGGGTTGGATAATAGCATCTCGCTGTAACCGATGATCGACATCAGCGCGTTGCTGAAATCATGCACGACGCCGCCGGCCATTTCGCCAAACGCACTGAGGCGTTCGGTTTGCACGAGCTGGTGCTGCGCCGTCCGCAAATCTTCGACCGCGCCTTCGAGTTGAGAGGTACGTTCGCGCACTCGTTCCTCCAGGAAATGATTCTGCTCCTGGATTTCGAGCCGGAGGAACCGGGCCTGAAGCAAACTGCGGATGCGCATGCTCACCTCAGAGGGATCGAACGGCTTCACGAGGAGCTCGGTCGCGCCCGCCACGAGGGCCCGGCGTTTATTTTCAGCCGACGAGTCGCCGGTGAGGACGAGCACCGGAATCTGGTCTTCGCTGAGACGATGGGCCCGTAATCCTTCCAGCACCTGAAAGCCGCTGATGTTCGGCATGGCCAGATCCAGGAGGATGAGATCCGGCTTGAAAGTTTCGATCATCTCGAAGGTGTGCGTCGAATCGTTCAGGCTTTCCAGGCGTGAGTAGCCGATCCGATTGAGAAAATTCGTCATCAGGCAGGTGCTGGCGACTTCATCATCCACCATCAGGATGTGCGCTTTTTTTAATGTCGCTTCATTCATAACTGCATCCTCCCTCACGGGACGAGTGGATCTCAGGCGACGAAAACAGGCGGAGCGAGACGATCTACCGTGGCCAGGAGAAGTGCCGGTTCCGCCGGCTTCGATAAAAAGGTCATCCCGCCGCGTTCCAGCGTCCCGGCGCCGGCTTCTTCCCGACTCACCAGGCCGGTCAGAAAAAGAATGGGAATATCCCGAAGACGTGAATCAGTCGCTGCTTCGCGGGCCAGATCACCGCCGTCTTTCCCCGGCATATCGACGTCGAGCAGCATGAGATCGGGCCGGAATTGCAAGGCCGCGGGCAGGGCGCGGACGGCCTGATTGACGATCATCACTTCGTACTTACCGGAGTTTTCCAGGATCATGCCGGCAAGGCGCGAAAGATTTACGTCGTCATCCACAACCAAGACCCGTCTTTTGCTCATACCTACTCACAAGCAGAGCGCGTGCGGGTATCGCCTGCGGAAACTACGGAGGCAATGATCGGCTGAGGCGAAGCGTCTTCGAAGGACCGGGGTCCCCGGCCGCACATGCCGCAATCATAATAATCGGCCGGGACGATTCGTCTGGCTTTCTTGCGGGCCGGTTTGATATCCTGGCGTAACCGGCAGTGAATCCAAACGCAGCGATGGTGTGTCCGCACGACACCCTCTTGGTCGTGCTCTCCATTCTCATGCCACACAGATATTTTGGTCTTTGGACACTCGGTCTCGGCTGGCTGAATGTGACCGTCGATGCGTTAATCCTCCTCGCCTACTTCTCGATTCCCATCGCTCTCGTCTATTTCGTGCGCAATCGGAGAGACATCACTCTTGCATGGATGTTCGTTTGCCTCGGGGTCTTCGTCCTGGCCAGCGGCATCACGTTTTTGATGGAGATCTGGAATGCGCGCCACTCACATTATTGGCTCTCCAGTGCTATCAAAGCCGTCGCGGTGCTGGCGGCCGTGCCGACCGCCATCCTGCTGGCCCGGCTGATTCCGGCGCTCCGCGCCAGCGAGGAACGGTTCCGGAGTTATTTCGAACTCGGGCTGATCGGCGCGGCAATCACCTCACCGACCAAAGGGTGGGTTGAGATCAATGACGAGATCTGCCGCATCCTGGGATACGAACGAAGCGAGTTGTTGCGCATGACTTGGGCGGAATTAACTCATCCGGACGATCTCGCTGCCGATGTCGCCTATTTTAACCGGGTCTTGGCTGGGGAGATCGAAAGTTACGTCATGGATAAGCGGTTTATCCGCAAGGATGGCCGGGTCATTGACGCCACCATTTCGGTGAGATGCCTGCGCCGGGCGGATGGTTCGGTCGATTACTTCGTAGCGCTCGTGCAAGACATCACCGAGCGAAAGCTGGCCGAAAGAGCGCTCCGAGAAAGCGAGGAACGCATGCGCGCAGTCCTGGAATCGGCGTTGGATTGCATCATTACCATGGACCATCACGGCAGGGTGGTTGAATTCAATCCAGCCGCGGAAAAGACCTTCGGCTACAAACGCGACGCAGCCATTGGGCAGTTATTGGCCGACCTGATCATCCCACCTGCGCTCCGCGAGCGTCACCGGCGCGGTTTGGAGCGTTACCTTTCCACGGGCGAAGGTTCGATGCTCGGCCGGCGCATCGAACTGACGGGAATGCGCAGTGATCATTCGGAGTTTCCCGTGGAACTCGCCATTACCCGGGTCGGTTCGCAAGAACCTCCCATGTTTACAGGTTTCATCCGGGATATCACCGAGCGGAAGCAAGCGGAGGAGGCGCTGGCCGCGCAGGTCCTTCGCTATAAGACCCTGATGGAGACTTCGACGGATTCGATCTACGTCCTGGACGAAGAGGGTGATCTGCAAGAGGCGAATGCGGCCTTTCTTCGTCGGCGCGGTTACACCGCGGCAGAGGTAGAAGGTTTGAACGTCGCGGATTGGGACGCGCGGTATGGTCGCGAACAAATACAGGAAAGAATGCGCAAACTGGCTGGGAGCAGCGCCGTGTTCGAAACGCGGCACCGTTGCAAGGATGGCTCCATCTTCGATGTGGAAGTTTGCGCGACGAGCGTCCGGATCGGAGGAAAACCATTATTCTTTGTCGTGACGCGCGACATTACCGAACGCAAGCAAGCGGAGGATCGGCTGCGGCGGAGCGAGGAAAAATTCAAGGCGCTTTTCGGAATCGCACCGGTCGGTATCTCGGTCTTGGATCGACAACACAACATAGCAGACGCAAATCCCGCCCTCGAACGAATCGTGCGCCTGTCGAGAGAAGAGTTGTTAGGCGGAGCTTATCGCCGGCGCAGCTATCTCAACGCGGATGGCACGCCCAAGCCGTCTGATGAGCTTCCGAGCGAGCGTGCCGTCACCAAGGGCCAGACCCTCAACGATTATGAAGTAGGTATTGTCACAGAAAACGGTGAAGTCATCTGGACCCAAGTGAGCGTCGCTCCACTCGCCTTGCCGGAAGCGAGCGCGGTCGTGATCACACAGGACATTACTGAACGCAAGCGGGCGGAGCAGGCTCTGCGTGAGAGCGAAGAACGTTTTCGCGAGCTCGCCGAAAACATTAACGAAGTATTTTGGACGTGGACCGCCACACCAGGAAATGCGCAGTGCCTTTATGTCAGCTCTGCCTACGCGACGATCTGGGGACGTAGTTGCGAGAGCCTCTATTCGTCGCCTCAATCGTGGAAGGAAGCGCTGCATCCGCAGGACAAAGAATGGGTCCTGCAAGAAATTGCGCGCTTGGACCTCGAAAAAATCAGCGACTGGACCTATCGCATCGTCCGCCCCGATCAATCGATCCGGTGGATCCGGGACCGGATTTTCCCTGTGCGCGATGTGTTCGGCGCAGTCGTTCGATTTGCTGGGATTGCCGAAGACATCACTGAGCGCAGGATCGCCGAAGAGGAACTGAAAAAAGAGAAAGAGATCCTAGCGAAGGTATTTGACAATATCCCAGTGATGATCGGTTTCGTTGGCGCCGACGGCGTCAAGCGCGTCAATCCAGAATGGGAGCGAACCATGGGATGGACGCTGAAGGAATTACAGGACCAAAGTGTGGACATATTTGTGGACGCGTATCCTGACCTGTCGTACCGCCAGGAGGTTTTGGACTTCGTCGCCGCAGCAACTGGGGAGTGGGCCGATCTCAAAATAAAGGTGAGGGATGGCCGGGTGATTGACGCGACTTGTGCTGTCACCCACCTTTCGGACGGGACGAAAGTTGCGATCGCCCAGGACATTACTGAACGCAAGCAGGCGGAGCAGGCTCTGCGTGAAAGCGAAGAACGTTTTCGCGAGCTCGCCGAAAACATCAACGAAGTATTTTGGGTTTGGACCGCCACGCCAGGAAACGCGCGGTGCCTTTACGTCAGCCCGGCCTACGCAACGATCTGGGGACATAGTTGCGAGAGCCTCTATTCGTCGCCGCAATCATGGAGGGAAGCGCTGCATCCGCAGGATGCGGAAAGGGTCATGGAAGAAGGCGCACACATGGACTTCGAAAACATCGCTGATTGGACCTATCGCATTGTGCGTCCCGATCAATCGGTCCGGTGGATCCGCGACCGGATGTTTCCAGTGCGCGATGGGAGTGGCGCGGTCGTCCGCTTTGCCGGAATTGCCCACGACATTACCGAAAGCAAAGAAGCGGAACAAACAGTCCGTAAAACAAACCGGCAACTGCGAAATCTCTCGCGGCGACGGATTCAAGAACAGGAAGATGAGCGGCGACGACTGTCGAGAGAGTTGCACGACCAGATCGGACAGTCCCTCACTGCCGCAAAGATCAATGTGGAGGTAATCCGAACAACGGAAAACCCCGCCTGCCTTGGGCGAATCGAGGAAACGATCGCGATTCTCGATCAGTTGCTCGGCCAGGTGCGGCAGATTTCATTGGATCTCCGTCCGCCGATGCTGGACGACCTGGGCTTGGTTCCAGCACTTCGTTCATTTATCGACGAACAAGGACGCCGCGCCTCGATCGCGGTTCGTTTTTCCGCGGAGCAAATCCCGGTAAAACTCGACCCGGAAATTCAGATAACTTGTTTTCGCATCGCGCAGGAAGCGATCACAAACGCGGTGCGCCACGCCAAGGCTACGCAACTCGTTATCGCTCTTCGGTGCACGCCAGGGAGAGAATTGCGGCTTCTGGCCCACGACGACGGCATCGGTTTCGACGCTCGGGCGAAGCAGGTCCAAGCGGTTGATCTTGGGCTAACCGGAATAAGGGAACGCGCCGCTCTGGTCGGTGGGCGAGCAAAGATCATTTCGTCGCCGCGCAAGGGAACGACAATTGATGTATCTCTGCCGTTGACGTTTCGAGGCGAACGCCAGACCCGTCGCATGTAAACACGGGTGTTGCCGGCTGACGATTCTGTGCTGGTCTGCGTGCCTTGCTGGAAAATATCCCGGGAGAGGAAGTAGCGGACGAAGCGAGTCACGGTCGCGAGGCGCAGAAACTCGTTAGGTTGGAATTACCGAACGGCACCCATTTTAGGGCGTGCCTGGATATGATGATGTGCCGGGCCTGGTTCGTTAGGCGATTTCGCAACGACATGGTCGACCATGTCGGCCTTCCGCGTTTAGTGCTGTCTTTCCGGTTGCGTAACGGGTTACCTTCGGGCGGCGGCAGCGAAAACCCCACCAGGAGCAAAGCTTGAACGAAAACGCAGTGATGGTTTGTGATCACGATCTTCGACTGGTCGTGCTGTCCATCCTCGTCTCGATCCTGGCCGCCTTCGCGGCGCGCGAGCTTCTGGGACGGATCAACGCGGCGCGAGGCCGACTCTGGCTCGCCTGGCTGGCTGGAACCTCGGTCGTCGATGGGATAGGCACCTGGTCGATGCACTATACGGGGAAGCTTGCCTGCCACCTGCCGGTTGCCATGCTGTTCGACTGGCGCGTAGTTTTGCTTTCCTTGCTCGTGGGAATGAGCGGAACCGCCGCGGCCCTTTTTGTCCTGGCCCGTCACAAATTCGGATGGGGCCGGGCCGTTCTCGGCAGCATCTTCCTCGGCGGCGGTGGAGTTTCCGGTCTGCATTACACCTCCATGGCCGCAGTCGTCCAACCAGCCTGGCAATATCATTTCTCGCCCGTCGTGATTGCCGCTGTTTTCCTGGCCATTGCGGTTTCGTTTGCGGCCATTGTGCAGGCGTTTCGTTTCCCCGATGGGCCGACCGGCCGCCTGCACAAACATGCCAGTTCCGTGCTCCGAGGAATAGTCAATCCGGTGATGCATTACACGGCGATGGCGGGCGTGACGTTTAGCGCAGTGCAGGCCCCGAATTTGTCCCACTCGGTCGGGATATGGTCTCTGGGCCTTCTTGGAATTTGGATCGTCCCCATCATGATTCTCGTCGTTGGCCTGATAGGCTCATTGGCAGATCGGCTGCAAACTCACAGAACATTTCTCCGCCGGTTTTCAAGACAGCTGGTGGAGGTGCAGGAGACGGAGCGCCGCCACCTTGCGCGGGAACTGCACGATGAAATCGGCCAGGCTCTCACCGCGGGGAAGATTAATTTGCAAGCGGCCATAAGCAGTACGGGTGCGGCTGCATCGGGCAAGCTTGAAGACACGATTGCAATCCTCGATCGATTGCTTGGCCAGGTCCGGCAGATATCGCTCGATCTGCGCCCTTCGATGTTGGACGACCTGGGATTGGTTTCCGCGCTCCGTTCCTTGCTCAATGAACAAGGACGCCGCGCCTCGATCGCTGTCCGTTTTTCCGCTGGGAATCTGCCTGCGAACATCGAGCCGGAGATTCAGACAACCTGTTTTCGCATTGCCCAAGAAGTGATCACAAACGCGCTCCGCCATGCCCAGGCCACGCAAATTGACGTCGAACTTGAGTGTAAGAAGGGGAAATTACGGCTTCTGGTTCGCGATAACGGCGCCGGCTTCGCTGTCGAATCGGTGCGAGCGCAAACCCTTGGTCTTGGCCTGGTCGGAGTCACCGAGCGAGCTGCGCTGGTTGGCGGACGCGCGCGGATTATTTCTTCACCCGGCACGGGCACGACCATTGAGGTCGTTCTGCCTTTGACGCTTCGCTACGAATGAGCGAACCGCTCTCTCTCGCAGTGAATCCAATACATTGTTCGTTTTAGTGCTTGTCATTTGCAGTCCGGACAAGGTTATATCGGAGCGGTAGCGGTGATCCCCCCGGTGACGAGGGATGAGCCGAAACATCGTAATAGTCGACGAGGCGCCAGCGCGAGAATGGCGCGACTGGCTGGCAAGAGGCTCTCTCGTGGGGGGAGTAACACCTGGGCGATGGCCGACCTGCTTGGGCGAGATCGGATGAAAGCCCTGATCCCTCCCGATGAAGCAGACCGGTTGAAGGCGTTGGCTGGGTACAAAATCCTTGATACGGAGGCCGAGCGGAGCTTCGACGATATTACCCTCCTTGCTTCGCACGTTTGCCGGACCCCGATCGCCTTGATCAGCCTGGTGGACCAGAACCGGCAGTGGTTCAAATCCAATATCGGCATGGTTGAGAGCGAAACGGGTCGCGACATCGCATTCTGCGCGCACGGGATCCTCGAACCAGATTGGTTCGAAGTGCAAGATGTGCTGGCCGACGAACGGTTCGCCACGAATCCTTTGGTCACGGGCAATCCCAGGATTCGCTTTTACGCCGGCTCGCCGCTCGTGACACCCGAGGGCCATGCGCTGGGGATGTTGTGCGTGATCGATCAGGTTCCGCGTCAGCTAAGTCCGTCCGAAAAGGCAGCGTTGAAGGCCTTGGGCCGTCAGGTGGTCGCGCAATTGGAGCTGCGACGCCATATCGCCGAGCGTAAACAATCGGAAGCCGCGCTCCGCCAAAGCGAGGAGCGCTTCCGGAGCTATTTCGAGCTCGGATTGATGGGCGTGGCGATCACTTCACCGGCCAAGGGCTACGTTGAGGTCAACGACGAGCTCTGCCGCATCCTGGGATACGAACGAGATGAGTTGCTGCGAAAGACCTGGGCGGAACTGACTCATCCCGACGATCTGGCCGCCGATGTCGCTTGTTTCAACCGGGTCCTTGCCGGGGAGATGGATAGTTATTCGAGGAACAAGCGGTTTATTCGCAAGGACGGCAAGTTCATTGACACCACCATTTCCGTAAAGTGCCTCCGCCGTGGGGACAGGTCGGTCGATTATTTCGTGGCGCTCTTGCAAGACATCACCGAGCGCAAGCACGCCGAAGAACGATTGCGCCAGGGCGAGGAACGCATGCGCGCCATCCTGGAGTCGGCTTTGGACTGTATCGTGACCATCGATCATCGGGGGAGAGTTGTAGAATTCAATCCAGCCGCGGAAAAGACATTCGGCTACAAACGCGCCGCAACGATCGGCCATTTTATGGACGATCTGATCATCCCGCCATCGCACCGTGAACGGCATCGGCGCGGGTTAGCGCATTACCTCTCGACGGGCGAAGCCGCTGTGCTCGGGCAGCGCATGGAACTGACCGGGATGCGGAGCGATCATTCGGAGTTTCCCGTGGAACTCACCATCACCCGGATCGGTTCGCATGAACCTCCGATGTTTACAGGTTTCATCCGAGATATCACCGAGCGGAAGCAGGCGGAGGAGGCCCTGGCCGAACAAGGCCTTCGGTACAAGACGCTGATGGAAACATCCGCGGATTCCATATACGTCCTGAACGAACGAGGCGATTTACAGGAGGCAAATGCCGCGTTTTTGCGCCGGCGCGGGTACACCGCAGCGGAGGCGAAGGGCCTAAACGTTGCAGATTGGGACGCGCAGTGGACAGGCGAACAACTGCAAGAACGACTCCAAGAAAAACTACGCAAGGTCGACGGCGACACCATGTTTGAAACGCGGCATCGGTGCAAAAATGGCTCGGTGTTCGATGTCGAAGTATCCGCGACGCGCGTTCGGATCGGTGGACAACAATTGTTCTTTTGCGTGACACGCGACATCACCGAGCGCAAGCTGGCAGAGGAAGCTCTCCACGCCGCCCACGAGCGGCTTGGTGCGATCATCCAGAAGGCTCCACTCGCCATTGTCGCGATTGACTCAGCGGCGATGGTTCAGATGTGGAATCCGGCGGCTGAGCGGTTGTTTGGCTGGACAGAAGCCGAACTAGTTGGCCGGCCTATCCTTCCGATCATTCCCCGGGAAGACCGGCGACAATTCAAGAAACTCATCGCTGGCGAGGTCCTGGAGGAGCTCCGCGACGGACTGGAATTGCGCCGCCGGCGCAAGGACGGTTCGCTGGTGGACGTCAGCTTTTGGACAGCGCCCCTGCGCAGCACCCGAAACGAGATTGTTGGCACCATTGGGATGTTCGCGGACATCACCGAGCGCAAATTGGCTGAAGATGCATTGCGCACAAGTGAGGGGCGTTTTCGGCAGATCGCCGAAAACATTAACGAAGTATTTTGGGTTTGGACGGCGACGCCCGGGGAGCCGCGTTTGCTTTATGTCAGTCCGGCTTATGCGACCATTTGGGGGCGTAGTTGCGAGAGCCTTCATTCTTCGCCCCAGTCATGGAAGGAAGCGCTCCATCCCCAAGACAAAGAAGCGGTCCTGGCGAAAATCGCGGACTTGGATCTTGAGAAAAGCAGCGACCTGACCTATCGAATCGTCCGCCCTGATCAATCGATCCGGTGGATCCGCGACCGGATTTTTCCGGTGCGCGACGAAGACGGCGTGGTTTTTCGATTTGCCGGCATTGCTGAAGACATCACGACGCGCAAGCAAGCAGAGCAGGCTCTGCGTGAAAGCGAAGAACGGTTTCGCGAGCTTGCCGAAAACATTAACGAAGTATTTTGGATCTGGACCGCTCCGCCGGGAAAGGCAGAGTGCCTTTACGTCAGCCCAGCCTACGCGACGATTTGGGGACGCAGTTGCGAGAGCCTCTATTCGTCGCCTCAATCATGGATGGAAGCGTTGCATCCGCAGGACCAGGGAAGGGTTCAGGAAGAGGGTGAGCGCATGGACTTCGAAAAAATCAGCGATTGGACCTATCGCATTGTCCGCCCCGATCAATCGGTCCGGTGGATCCGGGACCGGATTTTTCCGGTGCGCGATGGGCGCGGCGCGGTCGTTCGATTTGCCGGCATCGCGGAAGACGTGACCCAGAGCAAGGAAGCGGAGGAACAAGTCCGCAGGGCAAATCGGCAAATGCGAAATCTTTCGCGGCGGCGAATTCAAGAGCAGGAAGATGAGCGGCGACGACTCTCGAGAGAACTGCACGACCAGATCGGGCAGTCCCTCACCGCCGCAAAGATTAATGTGGAGGTGCTTCGAACAACGGAGAACCCCGCGCTCATTACGCGAATCGACGAAACAATCGCGATTCTCGATCAGTTGCTCGGCCAGGTAAGGCAGATTTCACTGGATCTCCGCCCGCCCATGCTGGACGACCTGGGCTTGGTTCCAGCACTCCGTTCATTCGTCGACGAACAGGGACGCCGCGCTTCGATCGCGGTGCGTTTCTCCGCCGAGCGCATCCCGGAGAAACTCGACCCGGAGATCCAGATAACTTGTTTCCGCATCGCGCAGGAAGCGATCACCAACGCGGTGCGCCACGCCAAAGCCACCCAAATCGAGGTCGTTCTTCGGTGCTCGCGCGGGAAAATATTGCGGCTCTTGAATCGAGACAATGGCATCGGCTTCGATCCCCAACCGAAGAAAGCACAAGCGGTCGATCTTGGTCTGATCGGAATAAGAGAACGCGCCGCTTTGGTCGGCGGGCGGGTAAGGATTACTTCGTCGCCCGGCAAAGGGACGACGATTGACGTGGCTCTCCCGTTAACGTTTCGGCCCGAACACCGTGGCCGTCAGATTGAAGCAGTCGCACCGGCATAGTCGTTGCCGAATACCTTGCGACTTTGTCATCTCGGGACTCCACGCCTTAGCTCAACTAATTGAGGCTTGCTAAAGTTTGCCGCACCTGCGCCGAATCGACGGCAATGGGCAATACGCCTCGAGCCACTGGCCTCAAAGATGCTCTGAAATTATCAGAGTGGAAGATGCGCCGCCCACGAACCATTTCGGTGCATGAAGGAATCGAGTTCAAATAGAGACAACAAAGCTCAATCCGGCACTGTCACTTTGATCCGGGTATTGCTGGCGGACGATCATGCGCTGGTCCGTGCCGGCATTCGTTCCTTGCTCGAGAAAATGCCCGGGTTGGAAGTCGTAGGGGAGGCGAGCAACGGTCGTGAAACGCTGGCCCTCGTTAGGTCGGAGTTGCCAAACCTTGTCCTGATGGATATTGCGATGCCGGAGCTCAACGGCCTCGACACGCTGGCGAAAATCGTCAAGAACTTTCCTGGGGTAAAGGTGATCATCCTTTCTGCGCATGCGAACGAGGAGTACGTGATCCGTGCCTTACGCTCCGGCGCCTCCGGCTACATGCTGAAAGATGCCGCGACGGCGGAACTGCAGCTCGCGATCGGCTTTGTCACTCAGGACAAGACATATCTTAGTCCATCGCTTTCGCAGACTGTGATCGATAGCTATCTCCACCGGGTGGGCGAGGAGTCGAGCCCGTTCGGGCAAGCCACCGCCCGCCAACGCGAAGTCCTGCAATTGATTGCCGAAGGAAAGAACACGAAAGAAATCGCGTCCACGCTCGGGATCAGCGTCAAGACCGTGGAAACGCATCGCCTCCAACTGATGGCGCGCCTGGATATTCATGATGTCCCGGGGCTGGTGCGATACGCGATTCGCGCAGGCCTGGTGTCATCGGAAACTTAGCGCTGCTGGGCAGGAGTCGGGAAGCGCGTCCGTTTCCATAAGTATCTGTAAGGGTATTCCGGACGATACCTAAGGTATCTCCCAATAGCGGTTTCTACTTACCAGCCGAAAATTAGCAGGTGATTCACTTGTTACCTACTGAGCCTTGTTGACGATCGTCTACGTCACTCATCGTCTGTGGTAATCGGAACTGAGCTATTGTACGTAATGGTTATATCGGACTTAAAGGCTCTTCTGGGTATAGCAATAAAAACTGAAAGATGTGCGCTGGGGATTTCGCAGGAAAAGCTGGCGGAGCGCGCGGGCTTGCACCGCACCTATGTCTCCGACGTGGAGCGCGGGGCCCGTAATCCCTCTATCGGAAGCGTCGAAAGGCTGGCGCGGGCTTTGGAGGTTTCCGTGGCAAAGCTCTTCGAACACGCGTCAGGCGGCAATGGGACAAAGCAGCTGGTGGAGATTCTACTGGTGGAGGACGACCCGCGGGACGTTAAGTTAACGCTCCGCGCTTTCGAGAAAACGCAAATCAACAACCCCGTGCACGTGGCGAGCGATGGGGCTGAGGCGCTCGATTTCCTCTTCGCGACCGGCTCTTACGCTAATCGGGACGAGAATGACCACCCAAAACTTGTTCTTCTCGATTTGAATCTACCAAAAATCAGCGGCCCTGAGGTGCTGCGACGGATCAAGGCCGATCCACGCACCCAACATATTCCTGTCATCATCCTCGCCGCTTCGAATCGGGATCGAGATATCGAGCAGTGCCGGCGGCTCGGGGCGGAGACGTACATCGTCAAGCCGTTAGGTTTTCACAAGTTTAGTGAGGTCACACCTCGTTTGAGTCTTGCCTGGATCTTGGTGAAGCCGAATGGGACGCTTTCGGCGCAACCTAGAGAGCGTGTTACCGATCGATCCTGACTCTTTCACGCGGTCATTACGGGAACCTGCAGACACAGTCGTAACTGTCCCGCCTGAGGGAAACGCGCTTCGTTGGAAGCGCCCTGTCGAACATGGCCCTGTCACCTTTCGAAGCAACTCAGGTGGCAAAACGGACGTGCCTTCCGCGACTGGGTCACCACCCAAAATCACCGGGACGATTCTCGTCATCGGCGATATCCCAGCCAATCTCGACTTCGCCCGCGCCGCGCTGCAATCGTCCGGCTACAAGGTCATTCTCGCCGGAAGTGTAAACAGGGCCGTTGCGCTCAGCGAAGAAATCCAGCCGGACGCTGTCCTGTCCGATCTTCATATGCGGCCCTTGGACGGGCTCGATTTGCTCGAGATCGCAAGGAGGACTCCGGCGTTGCGAGATGTCCCCATAGTCATCATTTCTTCGACTTGCACGCTCGAGCGCGAGCGCTGCAGTTGCCTGGAGCACGGCGCGGCTCGTTTTGTTCGAAGACCCATCCAACCGGAAGCGTTACTCGGTGAGATTGCCGAGGCATTGAATGCGAGCAGGAGAGGAGCAGGCCATTAAGATACTGATTGTGGATGGGGACGCGAGCCGTCACAGCGGCATCGCCGAGATCCTAACCAAGAGGGGCTGCGACCTTTTCGAGGTCGGCGGCGGTGAGGAGGCGCTTAGGATAGCGCGTGAAGTAAAACCGGCGATTGCCATTGTCGACCTGCTGACCCCGGAATTGGACCGGGGTGATTTTGTTCGTCAGGTTCGCAGCGATCCTGCGATCGCGCGAATGCCGGTAATTTTTTACACGGACGGCTATTTGGAAATTGCCAGCGGCGTGACGCGTGACGGAGAGAGTCTTCTCACCCCGATGTTGCTCTGCGAAGAAGCGATTCGCGGCAAGGCAATCGTCGAACTGATCGCGCCTGTTGTTTCTGCAAACGGGAACGGTAAGAACGGGCGGCACGCTGCTGAAAGCATTCAGGAAACATTCATCTTCGCTTGTGCAACCGGCGGGGAACGCGCTCGGATTAATCCTGGGGAGTTGATGACGGAAGTCATCGACAACGCGCGCAAGGTATTTCCGAAGACGATCCAGATCACCAGTGCCTATTCGGAAGATCTGTGGCAGATCGAAGGCGATCGCGTGCAGTTGCACCGGGTCCTGACCAACCTTCTCCGCAATGCTCGCCAAGCCATGCCTCAAGGGGGCTTGGTCGTTGTTTCGGCGCGGAATTTCGACGTCGATCAGCGCTACGCTTCCATGACCCTCGGGGCAGAGTTGGGCCAATACGTCATGCTTCGAGTAAGTGATACCGGTCGGGGCACGCCCCGGTCGGTGATAGATAATATTTTCACTCCCTTCCTGGAGAGAAAAGTGATCGGGCCAGGAACGAGCCTGGGATTGATAAAAAGTCACGGCGGTTTCATGTCCGTTTACAGCCGATTTGGCAAAGGAACGACGTTTCAAATCTTTCTTCCTGCCAAGGTTGTTGAGGAGCCGTCTCCAAAACGGAAGCGAACGGGGCAAGCTAAGCGCGCGGTCTCGCAATCTGCGTCATGAAAGAGCCACACCAGCCCAGTCGATCCAGCCTCCCTCTTTCGCCTGCGCACTCAGGGAACATGTCATGAAGCCACCACCAATCGCAGGACCCGTGAATTCGAAAAACGCTCCCCTGCCCGGGGTGGAGCCACTACCCGCTCGCGGGCCCAGTCTCGATACCCGGATTGAGAAGGCGGAGGCGCGGACAGAGCGGGCGGAGGTTAGGACGGGAGAAGCGGAGGACCGAGCGCACCAGGCAGAGGCGCGAACGGCCGACGCTGAGACGCGGATCGAACAGGCAGAAACCAGGAGTGAACAGGCCAAGACCCGCACCGAACAGGCCAAGGCTCGGACGGAGCAGGCGGAGATGCGAACAGAACAGGCTGAAACACGCAGTGAGCAGGCAGAGACAAGAAGCGAGCAGGCCATCCAGGATTCCGACGCCAGCTACCGCAGGTTATTCGAAGCGGCAAAGGACGGCATCCTTATTCTCGATATCAGCACCGGCCGCATCAACGATGCGAACCCATTCCTGGTCGAGCTCCTGGGGTTTTCACGGGAGGAGATGTTAGGCAAGACGGTCGGCGAACTAAGTCCGTTCAAAGACATCGAGGATAATCAAGCCATGCTGGAGCGCTTGCAGACGACGGGATTCGTCCGCTATGAAGACCTCCCTCTGCAAGCGCGGGATGGCCGCAAAATGGAGGTCGAGTTCGTCAGCAACGTCTACGACGACGGTGGGGGAAAAGTAATTCAATGCAACATCCGCGATATTACAGAACGCAAGAGAACAGAAATGATTTCTTTGGAACTCGCGGCCATTGTCGCGTCGTCGGATGACGCCATCATTGGAAGGGACTTGCAGGGCGTCGTCACCAGCTGGAATGCGGCGGCGGAAAGAGAATTCGGCTACACGGCCTCGGAGATGATAGGCCAGTCCATTACACGACTCGTCCCCGCAGAGCGGCACGATGAAGAGGTCAACATTCTTGAACAGATCGCACGCGGCTACAGCGTTCGGCATTTTGAGACTGTGCGTTCACGCAAGGACGGCAGCACTTTCAATGTCTCGGTCACGGTCTCGGCCATCAAGGATCAATCGGGCAAGGTCATCGGCGCGTCGAAAGTGGTGCGCGACATCACTATCCGCAAGAAGGCCGAGGAGACTATTCACCGGCTGAACGCCGAACTCGAAGAGCGCGTAATTCAACGGACGGCCGAGTTGGAAGCTGCCAACAAGGAGCTGGAATCCTTCTCTTATTCGGTGTCGCACGATCTCCGGGCACCCTTGCGCGCCGTGGACGGATTTTCACAGGCGGTGCTGGAAGACTACGGGCCACTGTTGCCCGAGGAGGGACAACGTCACTTGCACACCATCCGCGAGGGCGCGCAGCGGATGGGCAGATTGATCGACGACCTGCTGATGTTTTCGCGATTGGGCCGGTTGCCGTTGAGCAAGCGTGCCGTGGAGACCGGCGACCTGGTGCACGCCGTCCTGGAAGATTTGAGTTCCCAACGGGCAGGACGGCAAATCGAGGTGAGCGTCGCCGAGTTGCCTGTCTGCCAGGGCGATGCCGTTTTGCTCAAGCAGGTTTGGATCAACTTGCTCTCCAACGCATTTAAATACACCCGCCAGCGTGAAAAAGCCGTTATTGAAGTGGGATGTGAGCGGCAACCGATCGCGGCCATAGACCACGGTGAGCCGGAGGAAAAAACGGATCAGGACGTCTATTTTGTTCGCGACAATGGAACGGGATTCGACATGCGCTACGCGGGCAAACTCTTTGGTGTGTTCCAACGCTTGCACCGCGAGGAGGAATACGAAGGTACTGGAGTTGGCCTAGCCATCGTCGAGAGAATTGTTCACCGGCACGGCGGACGGGTCTGGGCCGAGGCGGCGGAGGACCACGGCGCCACCTTTTTCTTTACGCTCGGGGAGAGATCCAGCCCGTGAGCCCAACCTCTTCGGTGGAAATCCTGCTCGTCGAAGACAACGCGCAGGATTTGGAGTTAACCCAGCGCGCGTTACGCAAGGCAAATCTGGCGAACTTTATTCACGTCGTTCGCGATGGAGCAGAGGCGCTCGAGTTCCTCTTTTGCGAAGGGGCGCATGCCGCGCGAAAGATTGAAGATCACCCGAAGGTGATCCTGCTCGATCTAAAACTACCCAAGCTCGACGGCCTTCAAGTGCTTAAGCGCATCAAGGGCGATCCACGCACCCGGGCGATCCCCGTGGTCGTCCTTACCTCATCGAAGGAACAGAACGACGTCGTGGAAAGCTACCAGCTCGGAGTGAACAGCTACATCGTCAAGCCGGTAAACTTCGAGCGCTTTGCCGAAGCGGTGCAGCATCTCGGGATGTATTGGCTGTTGTTCAACGAAGCACCCAAGCTCCAAGGAGGAGAATGACTAAACCATTGCGCGCTTTGATCGTCGAGGACCGGGCCTGCGACGCAACGCTGGTCGTCCGCGAACTCGAACGGGCCGGCTTCGCTCCGGCGTGGAAGCGGGTGGACACGGAAGAGCAATATGTGAGTCAGCTGGAGACCTTGCCCGAACTGATCCTGGCCGATTACAACATGCCGAAATTTGGCGCTATCCGTGCCCTTGAGCTCCTTCAGTTGGCTGGGCTCGACATCCCTTTCATCATCGTGTCAGGAAGCATCGGGGAAGACGTTGCGGTCGCGGCGATGAAACAGGGTGCCGCCGATTACCTGTTGAAAGACCGCCTGGGGCGCCTGGGTCCGGCGGTGACCAATGCCCTGGAGCAAAGTCGAGCACGAAAGGAAGTTAAGCGGACGGAAGACGCCATTCGCGAGAGCGAGGAGCGGATGCGCTCAGTCTTGGAATCGGCTTTGGACTGTGTCATTACCATGGATCATCAGGGCAGGGTTGTTGAATTCAATCCGGCGGCCGAGAGAACCTTTGGCTACAAACGCGAGGCAGCCATCGGGCAGTTATTGGCCGACTTGATCATCCCGTCAGCGGCCCGCGAGCGTCATCAGCATGGCCTGGCGCGTTACCTTTCCACGGGTGAAGCATCGGTAGTTCTGGGGAAGCGCATCGAATTAACTGGAATGCGAAGCGACAAGTCGGAGTTTCCCCTGGAACTCTCGATTACCCGGATGGGTTCGCAAGAACCTCCGATGTTTACCGGTTTCATCCGGGATATCACGGAGCGAAAGGAGGCGGAGAACCGGCTGCGCGAGCAAGCTAGCCTGCTGGAGCTGGCCCAGGACGCAATCATGGTCCGCGACATGGAAGATCGCGTCGAATTTTGGAATCACGGCGCGGAGAAATTGTATGGCTGGACGGCCGCGGAAGTTCATTGCAGGCCAGCTTCCAGTTTTCTTCATGAAGAACCCCCCTCCGTCGCTCTCGCGGCAAAACTGGCCGTAATCGAGAGTGGCAAATGGTCCGGCGAATGTAAGCACCTCCGGAAGGACGGTGAGAGCGTCATGGTCCGCAGCCGGTGGACCTTGGTCCGGGATGAATTGGGCGTGCCCCAATCCATCCTGATCATTAACACCGACATCACCGAGCAGAAAAAGATTGAAGAACAATTCTTGCGGGCCCAGCGGCTTGAAAGCATCGGCACCCTGGCCAGTGGCGTGGCGCACGACCTGAATAACGTTCTGGTTCCGATCCTGATGGCGGCGCCCCTTCTCCGCGAGGAAATGCCGGCGGCCGAGCGGGACAAACTCCTAGCAATTGTGGAAGCAAGCGCCGAGCGCGGAGCCAGCATCGTCAAGCAGGTGCTTACGTTCGCGCGGGGGGCGGATGGCGACCGCGTCCTCGTCCAGCCAATCTACCTCGTCCAGGAGATCGTAAAAATCGCCCAGAACACATTTCCCAAGTCGATCGAGGTTCGGACCAACTACCCGGAGGACCTTTGGGCCATCGTGGCGGACCCCACGCAATTGCACCAGATCCTGCTCAATCTCTGCATCAACGCGCGCGATGCCATGCCCACTGGCGGCACGCTCGCCCTCGCTTTGGAGAATTTCGATGTCGACGCTCACTATGCCAGCATGACCCCCGGCGCCCAAACCGGGCCGCACGTGATGCTGGAAGTAAGTGACACCGGAACTGGTATCGCCCGTGAAACTATCGATCAAATTTTTGATCCGTTCTTCACCACAAAGGAAGTGGGCTACGGCACGGGATTGGGCCTCTCGACAGCGCTTGGCATCGTCAAGAGTCATAGTGGATTCATGCAAGTCTACAGCGAGGTGGGAAGCGGCACTAGCTTCAAGGTCTTCCTGCCCGCGCACGTGAGCGAAGTCGCTGGCGCGCCGATAATCGCGACAACGTCTCTGCCGCGGGCTAACGGTGAGCTGCTCTTGATCGTGGATGACGAGAAATCCATTTTGCAGGTAGCCAAGGCTATCCTGGAAGATCAGGGCTATCGAGTGGTTACCGCCCTGGAGGCCACCGGAGCGCTGGCCATTTTTGCGCTCCGCATGCACGAGATCGCCCTCGTTCTGACGGACCTGGCGATGCCACTTATGGATGGTGTCACGCTGATTCGGACCCTGCAGAAAATGAAGCCCGACGTGCGGATAATCGCCTCGACCGGCCGCGGCGCTCAGGACGGACGCGCGAACGAGCTCGCATCGTTGAACATTCACGCCAGCCTGGCCAAACCTTACAATAAGAACAAGCTGCTGACGGTCCTGCACGAGGCATTGGCTCAAGCTTCGGATAACTCCCAGGAACAGGAATGTCCTCGTGCGCGCCTTGACGGCGCCCTTCTGCCAACCTGCGCGCCTTCTGAATACCCTTCTTCAAGCGCGCCCCTCCCGGCCCACACCCTATGATCATGACAACGACTACATTGCGAATTCTAATTGCGGACGATCATGAGGTGATGCGCGACGGCACGCGCGCGTTGATCGAACGTCAACCGGGCTGGGAAGTCTGCGGTGTGGCAGGGACCGGCCGGGAGGCAGTCGCGCAGGCCATTCGGCTTCAACCGAACATCGTCATCATGGACATGAGCATGCCCGACCTCAATGGCCTCGATGCCGCGGTCCAAATCAAACGGCGTCTGCCGCGCACCGAGATTCTCGTCTTCACGGCGCATGAAACGGATGAATTGATCCGGGAGGTGTTCGAAGCGGGCGCAAAAAGCTACATTTTCAAATCCGAAGCTCATCATTTCCTCGTCGACGCGATCCAGTCTCTTTCCGAGCATAAACCATTTTTCACCAGCAAGGTCTCCGAGGTGTTGTTCGCGGAAATGCTCAATCGCTCCGGCGCCATGCCCCAGGCCACGCAAGCCAGCAGACGGCTTACGCCGCGCGAGCGGGAAATCGTGCAACTCCTGGCGGAGGGAAGCAGCAACAAGACAGTCGCCGGGGTGTTAGGCATTAGCATTCGCACCGCCGAGACGCACCGTGCCACTGTTCTCCGCAAGCTCAATCTCGACTCCCTCGCCAGCCTGGTCCGCTACGCTATCCGCAACAAAATTATCGAAGCATAACCAGCTCCAGTTTTACGCAAAATCCGACGACAGTTTTGGTGGTCGACGACGATCTAGCCATGCGCACGATCGTGAGCTTAACCCTTGCCGCTTTGGGCTACGTTGCCCTGGCTGCGCCGGACGGTGAGGGGGCGCTGCAAAGCGCCCGCGACCACCCGGAAATTCGGCTCATCATCCTGGACGTTGTGATGTCCGGCTTGTCCGGCAAGAAGCTCGCGGAGCAACTAAAGGCCAGCCTTCCGCAATCCTCCATCTTGTTCTGCTCGGGTCATCCTGCCGCCACGATGACGCGGCACGACATCGACCTTCGAGTTGACCATTTCCTGCAGAAGCCCTGCCGTCCTCCTGAACTAAAACGCAAGCTGGAAGAGATGTTGACGACAACCTAGCCGCATTTTCGCCGCTTCCGTTCTAACTGAAAGTTATACCGTTATGATGCATGAATTCCTTACGAACAACCGGCAGGAGTTAATCGAGCGCTGCCGGACGAAAGTCGCTCGAAGATCCGTGCCCAAGCTTACCGACGAGGAGTTGGATCACGGGATAACACTCTTCCTCGACCAAATCATCAAGACCCTCAAGGCCGAGGAGTCAGACCAGGGCGCGGAGAGCCGCCGGCTTTCAGGTCCGTCCGGCGGGGCGGATGCTATCATGTCCGAAATGGGAGTGGCGGCGAAGGCGCACGGCCGCGAATTGTTGGAACACGGATTTACTATTGACCAGGTGGTCCACGACTACGGCGATCTCTGTCAATCCGTCACCGATCTGGCGGTCGACCTTAGTCTGCCGATCTCGAATGACGAGTTTCGAACCCTTAACCGTTGCCTTGACAATGCGATCGCGGTTGCCGCCACCGAGTTCAGCGCGCAACGGGATAATGTGTTTGCCGACAAGGATGCCCGCGCGAACGAGCGTTTGGGATTTTTCGCGCACGAGTTACGCAATCAACTCAACAGCGCAACTCTCGCGCTTACCGCCATCAAAGCCGGCTCGGTGGGGTTGACTGGCGCGACAGGCGCCGTCCTGGATCGAAGCCTGGTCGCGTTGCGCCGTCTGATCGACCGTTCCCTTTCGGAGGCGCGTGCGACAGCCGGAATGCCGGTGCGACATCGCCTGTTTTCGCTGGCTGAGTTCATCGCGGAAGTGCAGCTCTCCGCCTCGTTAGAAGCGCAGGTAAACAAATGCACCTTAACGGTCTCTTATGCTGATTCGCGGCTGGCGCTGGATGCCGACCGGGAACTGCTCCTGTCAGCGGTCGGAAACTTGTTGCAAAACGCGTTCAAATTCACCCATTCCGGCAGTGACGTTACCTTAAAGGCATACGCAATCGGCGAGCGGATCCTCATCGAGGTCGAGGATAAGTGTGGCGGTCTTCCTGTGGGTGACGTTGAAACGATGTTCCTGCCCTTCGCTCAGAGCGGCGCCGACAGGAGCGGCCTTGGCCTGGGACTATCCATCTCGCGGCGGAGCGTCGAGGCGAATTTGGGGACTCTCAGCGTCCGTGACATCCCCGCGTCGGGATGCGTTTTCACTATCGATCTACCCCGTCACGCCATGCCGGTTGGCGCCAAGTACGAAAAGTCACTCTCTGCTTCGTTGCGCTAAAGTCCGGGCTCTCGAAAGCGCTCCAGTTCTTTTTCGTAACATTCGGGACACGCGCCATGGCTGAACCGGCTGCCCGTCTCTTTTTGGATGTAGCTCTCGACCAGGTCCCAATAATCGTGCTCGTCGCGCACTCTGCGGCAATAGACGCAGATCGGAATCATCTCTTGCAGGTGCCGGATTTCAGCGGTGTATTTCAGGATCCTTTCCGCCACCGCCAGCCGCATTTGGAGGGCTATGCGATCGAGCGGTTTGGTCAGGAAATCGTCAATTCCCGCCGAGGTCGCCAAGGCATAATTTTCGGCGCTCGTATTGTTCGCGGTGAGGAGAATGAAGTAGGTATACGGGGTCCGGGCGCGGGCGCGCACCTTCTCGCAGAAGGCCAGGCCATCCAACCCCGGCATCATCCAGTCACTTACGATCAGCCGCACTGGTTCGTGGTCGAACCTATCCCAGGCTTCGGCGCCATCGCGAACGATCACGGGATCGTATCCGAGCTTTGAGAGCGCAATCTGCAGGATTTTGGCGCTAACCGGGTCATCTTCGGCCATTAGAATCGGGTTTTGCTTTGGCGACAAAGCCGCCTGAAGGCGACTGGGCAGTGCGGCCGAGAGGCCGGTCGATTTATCATCAAGGGTGGACATGGCAATGGTGGGGCGAGAGCTTCGACAGGCCGGGGTTAAAGCGGAATCCGAAGTTTGAGCGAGCCGGTGGCGGAAAGCGCAGTCTCCAGGGCCAGAACCCGATCGGCCAGCGTTTCCTGTGAACTCATCACACGCAAGCCGACCAGAATGCGCGCCCGCAATTCTTCGGCATGAAATGGCTTCACCAGATAGTCGTCGGCGCCCGCACTCAATCCTTCGATCATGTCCTCTTTGCTCCCGTGCGCGGTGAGCAGAATAAGGTAAATCCTCTTCTCCACTGCGCGAAGACGGCGGCAGATCTCGAGCCCGTCCATTCCCGGCATCGACCAGTCGAGGATGGCCAGGGACGGCGCGTCACGACCGCGCAGGAAGGCCATCGCTTCAATGCCATCATTGGTGACCACGACATTGTAGCCCCATTTCTGGAGCCGGCTCGAAATGAGCGTACGCGACACCGGATCGTCCTCGGCCACGAGAATTCGGGCTTTCGAGGAGGCCTGTGGCGGCAACTCGTTTTGATCAAACGAGGGCAGCGTAAATTTTATCAGTTTCTCGTTCAAGTTCTGTGAACCTTTCCTTCGCTCCGCCGAAATTGTTTTCCTGGCCGTGCTGCTCCAGACGCAACGCCAAAGTCTCCGCAGTGCCCGCCCCGAAAGCTCCGAGCGAGCTCATCAATTTGTGGGCCTGTGCCGCCAGCGCCGGACCGTCGCGTGTCTCCACGGCCTCCCCAATCGCTTGCACAATCTGCGGCGTGTTGTCGTTGAAAATCGCGACCAGCTCGCTCATCAATTCTTCATCGCCGTCACATTGCGAGAGCAATTGTTCGCGGCTGAAGAGCAGCAGAGCTTGCCGGGCGTCTTCTCCCATCGGGGTGCCAGCCTCGCCCAGCACTCGAAAGAGATCGTCCTTCCGCAGCGGCTTGGAAACGTAGTCGTCCATCCCCGCCGCCAGGCAACGTTCCCGGTCCCCGGTCATGGCATGAGCGGTCATCGCTACGATTCTCGTGTGCCGGCCAGTCGCTCCTTCCAACTCGCGAATGCGCCGCGTCGCTTCGAATCCGTCCATCTCCGGCATCTGCACATCCATCAAGATGATGTCGAAATTTTCACGCGCGACGGCTTCCAAAGCTTCGCGTCCGTTATCGGCATGCACCAATGAATGGCCCTGTTTTTCGAGGATACCCGCGGCGACGGCGCGGTTGATCAGGTTGTCCTCGGCCAGCAGGATGCGGAGGCCGATTGAGTTTCGGACGGCGACCGGGGCCAGGCTCGCCGGGGGCGGCGGAATGATCTCAACCGTCTTGCCTAGCGCGGTCAGGATTGCATCGATCAACTCGGCCTGGGTCACCGGTTTGGTCAGGTAGCTCGCCACGCCCAGTTCGCCGCAGCGCGCGATCGCTCCGGCCGGCATCGCCGAGGAGAGCATCATCACCGTCGCGCCGGAGAGCTCCGCGTGTTCGCGAATTTTCTCCACCACCATGAAGCCATCCATCTCGGGCATCATCCCATCGAGGATGACAAGCGGGAATGGCATCCCGGCATGCGCCGCTCGCAGCATCTCCACGATCGCGGCCGCGCCGGAAGCAACGACGGAGGGCTGCATCCGCCAATGCAAAAGCATTTCGCGCAGAATTCGACGATTCACCGCGTTGTCGTCCACGACGAGGACGCGCAGGCCTTCGAGTTCGCTGATGTCGACATGCCGAACGTTCGGCGCCGGCGTATGCCGCACCGGCAGCCGCGCGGTGAAGTGGAACGTTGTTCCTTCACCCATGATGCTCTCGACCCAGAGCCGCCCACCCATATGCCGGACGAGCTGTGAGGCGATTGAAAGCCCGAGTCCCGTGCCGCCATGGGTTCGTGTGGTAGTGCCGTCCGCTTGCGCGAACGCTTCGAAAATCAGCGCGCGCTTTTCCTCCGGAATGCCCACCCCGGTATCCGTGATAGTGAAATGCAGACAGTGCTCGTCGTCGGTCGCAGACTCGACCGTAACACCCACCGTTACGTCGCCGCGCTCGGTGAACTTGATCGCGTTGTCGGTCAAATTGGTAAGAATTTGACGCAGGCGCATCGGGTCGCCGATCAGATGATCAGGCACCACCGCCGAGATGTCGGCTGTCAGTTCGAGTCCCTTTTGATCGGCTCGCATTCCAAGCGGCTTGAGCGTCGCACCGAGGCAATCGCGCAGGCTGAAGCTGATCGCTTCCAGCTCGAGCTTGCCCGCCTCGATCTTGGAAAAATCGAGGATATCGTTGATCAAACCGAGCAAAGAAAGCGCCGATCTCTTCGCCATGCTGAGATATTCGCGCTGCTCGCGGTCGAGCTTTGTTTCAAGCACCAGTTCGGTCATGCCAATGATGCCATTCATCGGGGTGCGAATCTCGTGGCTCATGTTCGAGAGGAACTCACTCTTCGTCCGGTTGGCGGCTTCGGCGGATTCCATCGCGGCTTGCAGTTCAGCGGTTCGCGCCACCACGCGCGCTTCGAGTTGGTCGCGCATTCGCCGCAGTGCATCTTCGGCCTGCCGGCGTTTCTGCACCATGTTATTGAAAGCGGTGGCTAACTCACCAATCTCATCCTTGCGCGGTGCCGGCATCGACAAGTCCGTGCGACCATCGGCAAATCTCGTCGCCAAATTTGTCAGCTGTTGAAGCGGTCTGGCAATCGAGCGGCCCATATAATAGGCGATTAACAGCGCGATGATGACGCTGCTTAATCCTGCCACAACTACCTGGTAGATTGAACGCCGCGTCAGGTGCATCAATTCCTCGTAGAGCGGCGTGTACTCCATAATTACAGCGCCGATTACTTGCCCGGATTCTCCTTCGACTGGCACCACGACTTGCATGATACCCTCCGGGTGTTTCTCACCAGACTCCACAAAGGTGCGCACCTGCCGATCCTTCATCGTGGCCGCGACTTCGCCACCCGGGTCCTGAGTAAAAGGGAGGCCGACCTCTGACGGATCTGCGTCGGCAAAGACCAGTTTATTAAGGTCCAGTAAGACCACATCCCGGCCCTGGTTCTCATGCAGCCTGGCCATGATTTCCTGGGCAGACGTCGAAAGCTGATTTGAGTCCGAGGAGAAGAGGAAACTCACCACGCGCGCAACTTCCTGGGCTTCCTTGGTGGCGCCGACCATGGCGATCGCGTGTTGCCGGTTCACCGCGAGCGCACCCACCAGGGCCACGAGTGAAGACATCCCGAGCAAGGTCCAAAGGATTTTCGTCCTAATTTTCACGTTGGTGCTCGAACTTAGAAAGTGAACTGGAATCCCAGGTACCCAAGAACGCTGCGATGTTCGTTACTTTCGCTTAGGAGGTCGTGGCCAAGGCTCGCCAGAAGTGCGATATGCTCCGTGAGCGTAACCCGCGTGCCGAAATTCACGGTCAATTGGCGGGAACTAAGATCGGCCGGCAAGTCGGAATGCAGTTCCGCCAGGATTTCGAACTTCTCATTTACGGGCCAGGCGCCGACTATGCCTAGGATCCATTCGTCCGCGGCGTTGAGGCCAACAACGTAACCGGCCTCGGCCGCGAATTCGAACGGCCCGATGCTTCGCGAAATCTGCGACGGCAAGATCAAATGCGTTCCGCGTTCCACCAGACCGCGACGAACCGAGGACGAGGTCATGTTCCATTCGATTTGCGGATAGAACGACATCGAGACGCCGTTCCTCTTTTCGTCCAGAAAGCGCCACTTGATGCCGGCCGCGGCGTTGCCCAGACCACGCTGGGTTCCGGTATCGCTGTGCTGACGGAGGAGCCATGCGCCTTCCAACTTCAATTGCACGTGATCGCCGGCTCCGTAGTTAATGTCGAGCGCCGGGAGCTCACCGAGGTTTTCTCCAGAACTCCGCTCCAAAACGCCCGCCACATTGATTTCCCAATGGCGATTCCCTGGCGTACCAGGGTCGTCTGTCATCATGGGCGGTCCGCCCTGGGCAGAAACAAACCGAGCACCGAAGAGCACGAAACAGGAGACGGCAACAACCGTGGAGCGTGAAAGAACGGTATGTCGCCTTCTTTGGGTAATTCCCATAACTCGAGAATGGGTGGTCGATCTATGGGTAAAGGCACACATAATTGCTTTCAGTCAGATTTATTGAGCCCCTCCCACAACTTGCGCGTGTGACGGTCTGTGACCCGTAAGTCCCATGGAGAATCTCGGTTAATTAAAAGCCAGCCCTATACCGGAAACTGCGCGGCTATTACGCGCTTCAAGTTGCGGACTGTACGTAGTCGGATCCGCGCCTCAGAATCTGAGATTGACTAAAACGTCACGAGTCAACCGTCTGTCGCATCAACAGCACGGCATCCGGCTCGGTGCCGCTATCTAACACCGATTTGCCTATTTCAATCGGAGCGTTGTCTTGCGCAGTTGCGGTTGAAATCGGGTACGGACCCTCCTTGAACAGCCAGGTCAAGGCTTTGACCGCCAATTCAACCAATAGGAATGGTTTCGCGATGAAATCGTTCCCGCCGCTGAGCGTCGATTGCGCCCGGCTTCCGAAGTTGGAATGGGCGGTGACAAACACTACCGGCGTCGCACGGTTCGTTTCCATCTCACGGATGTTCACGCAGAGATCGGGGCCGCTTTCTCCCGGCATCTCGACATCGAGAAAGATCAGGTCGAACTTTTCCTGCTCCAGCAGGCGGTGGGCGGCGAGCGAATCATCCAGGCTCACTGCGCGAAGGTTCGCCTGACCAAGCGCGGTGCAGATCGTCTCGCGCGAAATGATTTCGTCGTCGACAACCAGAATCCTCGGCAGCGCTAACTCTTCGGTTTGATGATGCGCGGCCTGGTCGAACAAGGAGGCCAGGGTGTCGATCGCTTGCGCGACCGTCCGCACGACTGAGGGAGTGATTTTCCCAGGCTTGGCGTGCAGTTGAATGAGTAACGCCTCCAAGGCATGGGCCACCCGCGCGATTTTCCCCAGGCCAATGGGGCCGGCGGAGGCGGCCAGCCAACGGACTTGCCGGTGCATCTTGACGAGTTCAGTCTCGCGCAAGTAGGCCTCTTCCGTCCTGACCAGGACTTGGTGGCCGGCCCGTAACTTCGCCAGTGTTTCCGGCCCATTGATCAGGAGCGTCGCCACCAGTTCCTCTCGATACTCCGTTTCAAACTGCGGCCCGGGCGTTTCGCTGTCCTCCGGGACAACGCCAACCCTGCCGGTCGCACTCGCAATGTTGGACTGGCCAGCACTGAATAGCTCCCGCACAAGCTCCAACATCCGACTCGGCGTGCTTTCCGATTTCGTCACACACTTGTTTGCGCCTGCTTCCAAGGCGGCCTGACCCAAATGGCCAAGGTAAGCGTTCGAGATAACAAGGATCGGCAACGCCACCATGTCGAACGCCGAACGGATAGTCCCGATAACTTTAGGGACGTCCATTCCCGGCAGACATAAATCGAGGATCACCAGGTCTATCGGCTCGTTAGTGAGCGTTTGCATGGCCTTGTGATCGTTGTCCGCAACCTTCACGTTGAATCCGTGGCTCCGGAATTTGTCCTGACACCAATGAATGGCGATCTGGTCGTCATTCACAATCAGGATCGTTTTCTTCCTGGCGGGAGTAAAAATTCTTTTCATGGGATGGTGACCTGGAACTCTGGAGGGATCGGCAGCAATTGAGTAAGAGCGCTCCGCACGCGCGGAAATTTGCGGCGAATTTCGTCAAAGGAGATGTCTGCTCCCGCGAGGACGCCTTCGTGGCCGAGCCTTTCCAATTCGCGCAAGGGCTGCGTGAACGCCTCCACACCGCAGGAGAGGCTGGAGCCGACCAACTTGTGGGCGATGCGAGCGACCTCGTCGCCCGAATTAGTTTGGATCGCTACTTCGAGGTCGTCCAACAGGGGAATAGTTTGAGCCAAATAGAGCTCGATCAAGCGCTGCATTTGCTCCGGGTCGCCATCGGCGACTTCGTGGAGCTGTTCGATGTCCAGCAAGCGTTCGCTCGGCAACGGCCCTGTTGTGGGGCGAAACTCCGCTGAGCCATCGCTGGGTCCCACGGCCCCGCCGAGCGTCGCCCTGGCGGCTGCCTCGTTAGGCACAGCGGAAACGGTCCACATCGATTCTGCGTCGATGGCGCATCGTCGATCCAGGGCTGCTTTGAGTTCGCTCTGCCGCACTGGCTTGCTCAGATAATCGCTCATCCCCGAGGCGAGACACTTTTCGCGATCACCCTCCATGGCATTGGCCGTCATCGCGATGATATGAATGGGCGCTTTCCAATCGAAGGGCGCTGCGCGTTTTTGCTCGAGTTGCCGGATGCGGCGCGTCGTCTCATACCCATCAAGCTGGGGCATTTGGCAATCCATGAAGACGACGTCGTAACGAATACGTTGGAGTGCTTCCAAGACTTCCGTCCCATCGGCCACGGCGTCCGCCCGATAGCCAAGTTTCCGCAACAGGCCTGTTGCTACCTGCTGGTTTACGGCGTTGTCCTCGGCCAGGAGGATGCGCAGTTTCCGAGCTGTGGGAGTGGGAGCGGGGGGAGGCAAAGTTGGCGAAGCTTTGTCTGCCTGGCTGATGGAAACGGAGACCTCCCCGGCCATGACTGTCGCAAGAGAGTCGAAGAGAAGCGATTGCTTGACCGGTTTCACAAGGCAATCGTCAATGCCCGCGGCTTCAAGTTCCTGGGGATTGAGCCGGCCTCCGAAGGAAGAGAGGAGGACGAGCCGGACGCCTGCCAGTTTACTTTCGGCTTTGATGCTTCGCGCCAGCGTCAGTCCGTCTGTCCCGGGCATTTGCAGGTCCAGGAGGGCAACCTGATACGGAACACCGGCGGCCTGGGCGGCGCGCAATTCGGTGAGAGCACCGATCGCATCCTCAGCCACGCCAGTTTTCATCTTCCAGGCGCGCGTTTGGTGGAGGAGGATCTGTCGGTTGGTTTCGTTGTCATCCACAATAAGGACACGCAGGTCCAGGAGTTCCCCCCGAATCACATCCTGAGCGCGAGCGCCCTCTGGCTGCCTGATCAGGCGGGCCGTGAACCAGAAAACAGAGCCCTGGCCCGGCGTACTCTCGACCCCAACCGCGCCGTGCATGCGCTCGATCAGTTGCTTGGAGATGACGAGGCCCAGACCCGTGCCGCCGTACTTCCGCGTCGTTGAGCCATCGGCCTGGCTGAAAGGTTGGAAAAGGCGCGCTTGCGCGTCTCCCGAGATGCCAATTCCGGTGTCTTTCACCTCAAAGCGCAAAAGCGCATCCACGTCCGTTTCGCTCTCGACTGAAACCTTCACCACCACTTCACCTCGTTCGGTAAATTTGATGGCATTACCGACAAAGTTGATGAGGACCTGGCGCAATCGGCCGGGATCGCCCCGGAGATGCACTGGCACGTTGGATTCCACAAGGCAGGCAAGTTCAAGACCCTTGCTCTCCGCCCGTTGCGCCAGCATTTCCAAGCTGCCATGGACCGCCTCGTAGAGATCGAAATCGAGTTCTTCAAAGTCGAGCTTGCCCGCTTCGATCTTCGAAAAATCCAGAATGTCATTGATCACGGTGAGCAATGACTCGCCACTGCTTTGGATTGTCTCCGCGAAGCCCCGTTGCTCCGCGTCCAGTTCGCTGTCCAGAAGCAGACCGGTCATGCCGATGACGCCATTCATCGGTGTGCGAATTTCATGACTCATGTTGGCGAGGAACTCGCTCTTGGCGCGATTGGCGGCTTCGGCATTCTCCTTCGCGATGAGCAATTGCCGATGCGTGCTTTCCAGTTCCGCCGTTCGCTTCTCCACGCGCTTCTCCAGATGGTCGCGAGCTTCTTGCAAGGCGCTGTCCTGCGTTTGAATCTGACTCAGCATCTCGTTGAAACCGTCGATGAGCCGTCCCAATTCATCTTCGCCCTGCTTCACCGCCCGCACGGAATAATTCTTCTCGCTGGCGACGATGTCGACGACGCTGGCCAGATGAAGAATTGGCACGGTGATGAAGCGCTGAAAGCGGCTCGCGAGCGCAAACGCCACGAGCAACGAGACGCACAGCACGACTGCCAGCGCCTCGCCGTAGAGCTTCAGGAGATTCGTGCGTGTCGGGCTAAGGTCGGTGCGTAGATAAAGAGTGCCGAGCCGCTTTCCATCGATCGCCACCGGAGAAGCGAACAGGATATCGGACCCGATAAAGCGATACCCCTCAGTGAGGGAGCCCTCTGCGGACTTGTCGTGTCCGCCGTCCCGATCCGATCCCGTGACGTGCTTGCCATTGGCGAGCACGAGGCAGGCGGTTTTGATGTCGGACCTGTTTTCCACACTGGCGAGCATTTGCACCGCTGCGTCATGATCGTTGAAGGCCACGGCAGCCGAGGAATTGTGAGCCATGATTTGGCCGAGCGCCGACAGATCACGAACAAAATGCGATTTGATCGTGATTGTTTGAAGAACAAAGAGCGCAGCCAAAGCGAGGACGAGCACGGTGCCGCAGGTCAGCAGAATGACCAGGATAAGCTTCTTTCGTATGGGAAGGTTGTACAGGCGGTTCATGGCGGAGTTCATTTTGCGCGAGCCAGGAGGAGGAGCTGCGAGCTGATCTTCAATTGAGCCCGGCTGGCAGCGTCTTGATTGACTTCAAAGCGAATCTTGCCGCGAGCCAACGCCAGGCCCAGCATGCCACCGTTTTGCGTAAAACCGTCGATTTCGCTGACCGTGAGCACGCTCGAATCGCCCAGTGTCCGCAATATTCCTTGGATATGGTCGCGCTCGGAGTAGCTAATGAAGAGAACGTGGACGGTGGCCGCCTCCGCGAGACTAACGCGACGGACCGTAATCCGATGCTGCTGCACGGTCTCACCTTTCACAATCTCCTGGAGGGACGAACCGAATGGATTGTCCCCCAAAATACCGATGACAAGAGGTGAATCCGCGTCGCCCAATGCGGCCGCAGGCCACGAGACGAAGCGGGCAGCGTTGAGGACGCATACAGCCTTTACCTGATACTCAAGTAAGGCTTCGGCGGCGAAGAGCCTCGAGCCAGAGGAGATTAGCGCTACAAAAAGGATGAGTGTCCGCATCACGGCCTCTAGAAGCGGTAGGTTAACTTAAGGTGAAAAGTGCGTCCGTTTTGCTGAATGCTATCCTGAACGTGTTCTGCTCCGCCGGGAAACGCATATCTCCTGTCGAAGAGATTATAGAGGCTGGCCGACGCCTCGAGGTTCTTCGTCAGATTTCGACTGAAAAGGGTCCAATTAACGAGTAGAAAACTGGCCGTCGATTGATGCAGCAAGTTCTCGGTCTCGCTGGAATATTGAAGCTCGAGCCCGCTGAAGAGTTTGTCCCGATAAAGTGGAACCATGAGACTGAACTTGGCAAGGTGCTTCGGCGAATTGCTGAAAAGCTCGCCCGTCAGGGCGTCAGTTGTGCGCTGGAGTGTGTAGCTGGTCCGTACCTTGAAACTCTTCGGCAACGTCGCTTCGATCTCCACGCTTCCACCTCTTGTTTCGGCCAGGCCGGTGTTTTCGAAGAAGAATTCGTTGGAAACCGCGTCAAAACCCTCGGAGATCAGGCCACTAATCCTATTGTTGAATCCGGACGCGCTTAGCCGCAACCCAGGGGTTACGGTCTGCTCCAGCACCAACTCGTAACTTTTACTGCGCTCTGGTTGGAGATTGGGATTGAATCGATAGCCAGGAAGCAGATAGGAAAATTCATACGTGTTTGGAGCACGGTAAGCCTGGCCGTAGAGGAGCTTAAGCGTAGTCTTGTCCACGGGATGCCAAATCAACGCAGTGCGTGGGTTCAATGTACTGCCGAATAACTCAAACCAGTCGTAACGCAGTCCCCCATTGAAAGTGAGACGCTTGGTAATGGCCCACTCGTCCTGGAGATATATGCCAAACGTTGATGTTTCTGCCTCGAGCTTAAAAAGGTCTTCATGCGGGGAAACGTAGTAGTTGGCCAGCCTCAATTTCGTATTGTTTTGAAAGGCAAGTCCCATAGTGAGGTGGTGAGTCTTAAAGACCTGCTTGCTGACTTCCAGCTCCCCGATCCACCACTGTGCGTTCACTATGTCGCGGTCGATGGTGGACCGACGTGGCTCAAGATCATTCAAAGCGTAGGGATAATCTCCCTTCGAATAATAGGAGTTCGACGAAACGTTGGCGCGAATGCTGAAGCCGTCCTCAAAATTGTGCGCGTAGCTGAGTCTGGTAAAGCTCCGCTGATCCAGAAGGTAGAAACCAGGATCATTAAAGACCGTTTGGTAGGAGCCTGTTGGAACATTTTTGCGCCTGGAAACGTAACCGCCCTGGAGCGTAAAGTCCTTGTAGCTCAGCGTCAGACCCACGCTCTCGAAGGAATCGTTATCCAGTTCCTCGGCCACTCCGTTATTGTTTGCGGGTTGATTAAATTCCCTGAAGTAAAGCCGATCGTTCCCAACGCTGGTAAAGCGCGTGCCGGTCAACAGGACGGAAAGACCGTTGCGGAAGACCTTTCCGTAAGTCAGGCGACCCTTGTAGGTTTCCAGGCTTCCAGCCTCACCGGAAACTTCGACGCCATCAATATCCGCGGCCGTGCGGGTGATCACGTTAATCACCGCGAAAAAGGCGTTATTTCCATAGAGGACGGAACCGGGGCCGCGAATCACCTCAACCCGCTCGATCAGGTCGACGTCGATTGGAAAATCGTTTAGGACGCCGGCGCTGTCGTAGATGGGATCATTCATGCGCAACCCATCGACGAGGATCAGGATGCGACCCCCGAAGTCCCCGGGTCGATTGAATCCACGCACGCCGATGTAGCCATAGTTGCGGTCATCTGAGACGTAGAAGTCGCGGACACTCCGGAGGATGTCGGCGAGCGTGCGATGGCCGAAAATCTGAATTTCCTCCCGGGTAACGATAGTGACCGACGAAGGAGCATCGGTGATTCTTTGCTCATGTTTCGACGCGCCGTAAACGGTCGGAATCTTGATCTCCATGATCTCGTCGATGCTCAAGCTCTTGAGCTTCGTGAGGTCAGTCGAATCCTCGGCACTGCGGACGGAGGACGCCGAGCCAAGGAGGGCAACAATGCCTGCGATGATTGGGATCTTTCTATTCATGATTGCTTTCGGTGTCGTGACCCGCTTTTCGAACCCCGCCCGGAAACGGTATCTGCTACGGAATTCACCACCTACGTATTAGCTCCCCCTATACCCGAGCCCACCCGGCTTTTACGTACTTCGAATGTTGGGTTCTACGGAGACGCAGTTCTGCGCAGCTGCGTCGGAATGGGGTTTTAAGGGATGTCAGGCCGGAGCCTGATGGGTGAGGGCCATTAAGTCCAAAATCCGCACTGAAATTTGTTGAGCCGATAAGGACTTCAGCCCATCGCACCCCTGGCCCCGAGCTTATCGAGGGTGGAGCTCTGCGCCTCAGCGAGCGCCGACTTCAGGTCGACCATTCGCAACGGCTTGCAGATGTAACTGTCCATCCCCGTGGTGAGACACCATTCCCTGTCCCCCTGCATTGCGCTTTCGGTCATGACGATAATATAGGGTTGAGGGCCGGTCCTTTTGCGCACTTGCCTCGTCGTGTCGTAGCCGTCGAGCACCGGCAATTGGCAATCCATCAAGATAATGTCGTAAGGTATCCGGTTGAGTGCTTCCAGCACTTCGAGGCCATTAGTGACACTATCGGCCGCATATCCGAGCTTCTTCAGTTGCGCTGTGGTGAGGAATTGGTTCACGGCGTTGTCCTCGGCAATCAAAACGCGCTGAGGCGACCTAGCTCTGCTCCCATGATTTGGTTCAGTCCTCAGTTCGCGATGGTCGACGGCCGTTATTTTCCGCGCTGGAACTCGAGCGGTTCCTTCGGATTGTTTGGGCAATTCTACCGTAAACCAGAAGGTGGAACCGCCGCCGGATGAGCTTTCCACTCCGATATCGCCGTTCATCTTCTGCACCAACTTTTTGGAGATCGCCAACCCCAGCCCCGTCCCTCCGTAGCGTCGCGTCGTCGAGCTGTCTGCCTGGGTGAAGGCCTGAAATAGTCGGGCCTGTGTTTCGGGGTGGATTCCGATTCCTGTGTCGGTAACGCGAAAACGAAGAGATGCCATCTCCCTGGTTTGTCGATCGACCGAGATATGCACCTTTACTCCGCCCTTGGGAGTGAATTTAAGCGCGTTCCCAATCAGATTGATCAGCACCTGCCGGAGGCGGCCACCGTCGCCGCGCAACTCGGTTGGTACATCCGGGTCGACCCACGCGCCTAACTCCAGGCCCTTGGACCTGGCCGTTTCCTTGAGAAGCTCCAATGTGCCCCGCACCACTTGCGTCAGGTCGATGTCGCCAATTTCCAATTCCAGTTTCCCGGCTTCGATCTTCGAAAAATCCAGGATGTCGTTCACGATCGTGAGGAGCGCCTCGCCGCTGAGCTGGATCGTCTCGACGAATTCCTGCTGCTCTTTGCTTAGGGAGGTATCGAGCAACAGGCCTGTCATGCCGATTACGCCATTCATGGGTGTGCGAATTTCGTGACTCATGTTCGCGAGGAATTCGCTTTTGGCGCGATTAGCTGCTTCGGCCGCTTCCATTGCTTTATGGAGAGCAGCACGCCGCTCCTCGTCGCGGGAACGCTCCAGACGTAAGACGGAAGCCAGGCTCCAAGCCAGAGCCGCACAGAAAAGCGCCGATAGGATGACCGAAGAGATAGCAGTGGACGAGCGGAGACCGAGAATTCCAGCTTGCTCCCCCTGGAGTCGCAGCCACCCCATCAAGAAACTCAGAACGAAAGCCAGAGGAATCAGGCGACGGAGCATGATTCCGCGGATGTCATTAGCAGCAAAGATCTGGCAAAGATATAATTGGGGTCTGGCGAAAAAACCGCCAACGGACAGGAGAACAAGACAAATGGAGACAAAAGGAGCGACGGGGGATCGAGGATCCTGAGCATAAAACCAAGTGACCCCATAGCAATACGACGTCACAACCAGAAGGGTTGGAAAAAACGTCACCAGACAGAGGACCTGGCTTAGGGGCGGTTTTTTGTAGCGAATATCGAGAACGGCAAGAGCCGTTCCTAAAAGCACGAAAGCGACGGCGGTATTGCCGGCCATGTCAATTAGATAAGGGCGGTCAGAAAAAAGAAGGGCATCCGGACCGGGAGAAAAATGAAATTGAAGATGGGCAAGCTTCGAAAGCCCAACCAGAAGGAGAAGAGAACAAAAGAATCGCCCTAACCAGAAAGCTTTGCTTCCCGCTGGGCACTTAGAGAACCAGAGGGCGGCGCAGGCGAGCATGATACCGATAGCGCTCAGAGGATTCATCCCACCGGCGGTTGGAGCATAATCGACCAGCCATGCCGCAAAGCAGGCCAAAGCGACGGAGAGGGCTAGGACCGATGTAACGCGCGGCAGATGTGTCAGGGAACGGGGCAGAATGACGTTGATCTCATCGGTCTCCTTCCCGGGAGTCGGTTCCTCTTTTAACTTGGCCATCACAAAGCAGATTCATTTTGTGCGACGAACGGTCGCGGCTGGTGAAATTCGGATTCAGCCTGTTTTGAGTCCAAGAGACCGACGGCACCGCTTGTCGCCTCATTGAGCGCAGCCTTCAGATCGGTGATCCGCGTCGGCTTACAGATGTAGCCGTCCATTCCGGCTGCCAGGCACAATTCTCTGTCGCCCTGCATCGCGCTGGCGGTCATTGCGATAATGTGAGGTTGATGACCTCCCCTGAGACGCACTTGCCTGGTCGTCTGATAGCCGTCGAGCTTCGGCATTTGGCAATCCATCAAGATGATGTCGTAGGGAATTTGGTTGAGTGCTTCCAGCACTTCGAGCCCGTTGGCAACGACGTCAGACGCATAACCAAGTTTCCGCAGTTGAGCGAGGGCCACCTGCTGGTTCACAAGGTTGTCCTCGGCAATCAAAACGCGCTGAGACCGGACAGATTCGGGCGCCTTAGGCTGGCGATGAGTGATATCCTTTGTTTCTTGTGGTACGACTTGAGCGACACCTTTCGCTTGTTTTGGGAATTCGACTGTGAACCAGAACGTGGAGCCTGCTCCGACGGAACTCTCCACGCCGATGTCTCCGTCCATTTTCTCCACCAGCTGTTTGGAGATCGCCAACCCCAGGCCCGTGCCTCCGTAGCGTCGCGTCGTCGAGCCGTCTGCCTGGGTAAAGGCCTGAAAAAGTCGGGCCTGTGTTTCGAGGTCGATTCCGATTCCTGTGTCGGTAACGCGAAAGCGAAGAGATGCCATCTCCCTGGTCTGTCGATCGACCGAGACATGCACCTTTACTCCGCCCTTGGGCGTGAACTTTAGCGCGTTCCCAATCAGGTTAATCAGCACCTGCCGGAGCCGGCCGCCGTCGCCGCGCAACTCGGTTGGTACATCCGGATCGACCCAGGCACCTAACTCCAGGCCCTTGGACCTGGCCGTTTCCTTAAGAAGCTCCAATGTTCCCCGCACCACCTGCGCCAGGTCGATGTCGCCAATTGCCAATTCCAGTTTCCCGGCTTCGATCTTCGAAAAATCCAGGATGTCATTCACGATCGTGAGGAGCGCCTCGCCGCTGAGCTGGATCGTCTCGGCAAATTGCTTCTGTTCTCTGGTTAAAGAAGTGTCCAGGAGCAAGCTCGCCATGCCGAGAACCCCGTTCATTGGTGTGCGAATCTCGTGGCTCATGTTCGCAAGAAATTCGCTCTTCGCGCAGTTGGCTGCTTCGGCTGTATCCTTGGCCCCTCGAAGTTCGACTTCTGCCTGTTTGCGCTCAATGAGCAGGGCGATCTGGTCACCGACGGAGGAAAGAAACTCCAAGTCGTCCGGACTGTAAGCATTCTCCTTTTCGTAATGCTGCACCGCCAGAACCCCGATGGTGCGCGTGGGGGTCCGCAACGGCACGCCTAACCAGGACGTTGAATCGGATCCGCTCTTTGCGACCGCCTCTTGGTCGAACAACTGTGCTTTGAGTTCTCTGGTGAGCAGAAGAGGTTGACCCGTGCGCACAACATAGCTGCTGCGCGTAAAGCCATTGGAAATGGGTTGGGCCGGAGGCACAGGATCACGTTTGTCGACCCAAAATTCGAAATGGATCAGATCGGTCCTGGGATCGTGTAAACCGACGAAACAGTTTTCTGCGTAGAGAACCTTGCCGATTGAGCGGTGGGCCAGGGCCAGCAATTCGTCGATATTGCTCGTTGTAATGACGCCTTGCACGATTTCGGAGATGACCTGGCGCTCGGTTTCCTCCCGCTTCCGCTCGGTTATGTCCTGCGCCGTGCCCATGATTTGCCAGGCCGCGCCGTTTGGGCGGCGGTTGAAGACGCTGTCGCGGCTCCAGATCCAAACGAGGTCACCACTGGCGTGTGTCATGCGATACTCGATATCGATCGTGCGATCGTCCCGCACGTCGGCAAATTGAGCGAAATGCTGCGTCACCCGCGCCAAATCCTCAGGATGCACGATTGTTGCGAGGAGGTCGTCGCCCATCTCGAGGATTTGGGCGGACGAATATCCCAGTGATTGCGCGGCATCGCGGTTCGTATAGGCGTTCTTGCCGGTCTCGAGATCGAAGAGATAGATAATGTTCGTTGAGTTCTCCGCGATGCTCTCCGCGAAATGCTTGCTCTCGCGCAGGGCCTCGTTGGCGCGCGAGATTTCCATCTCTGCCCGCTTGCGTTCGGTGATGTCCACGCAGGCACCGGTCATGTAGAGGGGCTGGCCGGTGTCGTCGCGAAAGGTCTTCCCCTTGTCACCCAGCCAGTGAAGGGTGCCATCAGGCCATTGGACCCGGAACTCCATTGCGAAATCTGCTCCTTCGCGCGCGCAACGCTCGCAGCCTTCGATCACCCCGGGTCGATCATCGGGATGCACCGCGGCGATGAATGTATCCAGCGAACGGACGGTGAGTCCAGGAGGCAGGCCGAAGAGAGAATCCAGCGAATCATCCCAGCTCAGCGCATTGGTGCGGAGATCCCACCGGAAAGTGCCGGTGCCGGATGCCGAGAGGGCGGCTCGCAATCGCTCGTCGCTCACCCGCAGCGCTTCTTCGGTCCGCTTGCGCTCAGTAATATCCTGAATCGTCCCGTAAAGGCTAAGAACTCGGCCACTTTCGTCCTTCCTGGGCACGGCCATCGCTTGGACATGGACTCGTTCGCCGCCCGGTCGTAGCGCCACAAGCTCGTATTCCTGGGCTTCCCCCGATTCGATCGCCCGGGTGGTATATTCCTGAAGAATCGCGCCACTCGCCGCGTCGTAGAGGGCAGCGTGATCCTCCAAGCCTTGTGGGGGTCCATGGCTCGGGTCCCGCCCAAGAATCTCAAATACTTGCGGCGACCAGGTAATCGCCTGGGTGGCCAGATCCCACTCCCAGTCCCCGATTTGCGCGATCCGCTGCGCTTCATTCAGGCGCTGCAATGTTTGGTCGGCCGCCTGTTCGGCACGCTTGCGTTCGGTGATGACGCTCGCGGATGGGACGAGGAAGACCACCTCGCCAGTCTCGGCTCTCAGCGGTTGGAGGGAAAAATCCACGTCAACGGCCTGGTCTCCAGCTCCCCGGATCTGGACGTCGTAACGCGAGGGCTCTCCGCGCGCCCCCCGCTCGACGGCCTCGCGCAACTGTCGTTGCGCTTCCGGTGAGTGAGCCCACCAATGAGTGTCAGCGAATGGCTTGCCCAGGACATCTTCCGGTTGCAACCCAGCCGCCGCCAGCGCAGGCCGGTTGCACTCGATTAAGATTCCCTCGGGCGTCATCAATCCGACGAAGATGGAAGGTCCGACGCCATCGATCAGATCGCGCAAGCGCTTTTGGCTGCTCCGCGCTGCCTCCTCCGCGTGCTTGCGTTGGGTGATATCTTCGAGTGTGCCTTCGAAGCAGGTGATTTCCCCGTTGCTCTCACGAACAGTCCGCACATTCTCTGAAACCCAAACCCGGCTGCCGTCTCGGCGATAAATTTCGGACTCAAACCCACTCACAAAGCCGTTCTCCCCGACGCTGCGCATAAACTCTCCCAGACGGGCCGGATCGACGTAGCCGAAACTCCGGGTGGCGCGAGGCTCCAGGATTTGATCCGGCGACGAAAATCCCAGGATGCGTGCGGCCGCGGGGTTAACGGAGAGGAATTTTCCATCGGGCGTCGTCTGGTAGATTCCTTCCGCAGCGTTTTCGAAAATAGCGCGGTAATTGCCCTCTGCTTTTCGCAGAGCTTCGTCCGCGTTCTTGCGCTTGGTGATGTTGTCGAAGATCGCCACGAAATACTCTTTCTGCGAGCTGTACACAGTGATGGAAAGCCAGAGGTCTAAACCATTCACGTATGTCTCACATCTCTCCGGATTGCCAGTCAGCGCCACCCGGCGGTAGACGTCGAATAGTTCAGGGTTGGTTTCTTTTATTCCAGGAATGAGGTCACTGACGTTCTTACCGATGACATCCTCCAAACCGGTTAGTTTTCTGAAGGCGCTGTTTACTTCCAGGTAGGTGAAATCCCGCAACTGGTCCTGCTCGAACACCGTCCGGCAATACGCGTAGCCTTCCAGCATGTTCTCAAAGAGGGAGTGATAGCGCAGTTCGCTTTCTTTAAGCGCCGTCTCCGAGCGCTCGTGCTCAACCAGTTTGTGCGCCAGTTCCCGCAAGCTCTTTCGCAATTCCAGTTGCGCAACCACCTGACGGCTCAAGGCCTGCAAGGCGACTTTCTGAGCAGGGGTTAACTCGCGTGGAACGCGATCCTTCACGCATAACATGCCAATCGAGTGACCGTCGGGTGTTACCAGAGGCGCGCCGGCGTAAAATCGAATCTTGGAGTCACCCGTAACGAGTGGATTTGCCGCGAACCTTTCGTCCGTTCGCGTGTCTGCAACTTCGAAAAAATCCGGCTGCAGAATCCCGTGCGCGCAGAAGGCGATGTCGCGAGGCGTTTCGCTTTCTGTCGTCCCGATCTTGGATTTGAACCACTGCCGCTCCTTATCAACGAGACTGATCAAGGCAATGGGGGTCCCGCACACCTGCGAAGCCAGGAGAGCGATATCGTCAAAATCCTGTTCCGAATCCGTATCGAGGACCTCGTAACGAGCCAGCGCTTTCAACCGCTCGATTTCGTTGGATGGGAGAGGGGCTTTCATTTGCCGAGTCTGGTGAGTCGACGGGGCTGTTCTCAAATGACTCCCTTGACCGCATTTCCGGCGCTGGTCCACGTATCGAAAAAACTCAAATCATGGCGCTGGGATTTCGACACCGCGAGGATGCGATCGATCAGCTGAAGCAAATGCTGACCACTGGTGAGGATCTGCTGGACGCTCCCGGCCTGGGCGTTTGTGAGTGCATGCTTTTGCAGCACCTGCGCGAAACCGAGCACGTGATTCATGGGCGTGCGCAGCTCGTGGCTGGCGCGCGACAGAAATTCTCCCTTGGCTTGGAGAGCAGTTTCAAGCGCCGTTGTCCGTTCGCGAACGCGGCGCTCGAGATCGTTGTTTGCCGTGCGCAGGTCCCCGTGCAGCCGGAGAATTCGCTCAGCCACGCGCACCCGCGCCGCCAGCGCCTGTTTTTCAAACGGCTTGGTGATAAAGTCGTCCACGCCGGCGGTCATCGCTTCCAGGAAATTCGTCTTCCCGGAGCGCGCAGTAAGCAGGATGACGTAGGTGTAGTCCGTCCGGCGCTCCGCCCTGATCCGGCGACAGAATTCCAGTCCATCGAGATCGGGCATCATCCAGTCCGAGATGATGAGCGGGAACTCGCCTCCCTCCCATGCGTTCCACGCTTCGCGGCCATCGCGGGCTTCGAACACGTCGTGATTAAGGTGGGTCAGCGCGGAGCCAAGCAGCCGTCGGGTAATGTCGTCGTCATCGGCGATGAGAATCTTCATTTCTTGAACATAGATGTAGCGTGTCGAGTGCCTGCCTCATTGCGGTAAGTACGGACTCGCCGCGGCGGATTTTAGAAGCTCGGGCGCCTGTCATAAGCCGAGGCCGTTTCTGTCCAGAGGAAATCGCGGCTATTTCGCTGAAACGTTCGGCAATCGTTGCTGCGCGAAACGGAGATTATTCGCCGCCAGTTCGTAATCGGGCTTGAGACGCAAGGCCTTCTCGCAGGCCTCAACCGCGTGACGATATTGGCCAAGCCGGTTATACGCGGCGCCGATATTGTTCCAGGCCTCCGGGTAGTTTGCTCGGAGCGAGAGCGCCGTTCTGCAGGCGGCGATCGAATCGTCAAAGCGCTCTGCTTGATAATACTCGAGACTCTGGTCCAGGTAGAATTCCGCCGTGGGCGGACGATCGACTATCGCTTTCGCCTCAAGGAGAAGGTCACGCGCCATGATATCGGCTGGCGCCAATTCCACGGCCTGCATGGCCAGGCGCAACGCTTCCGCAGGACGCGAATGCTTCAGTAGCCAGGCAGCATAGTAGGTGTGGGAGTCAGGGCTGTCTGGCGCCAGACTAAGCGCTTTTTTAAAATCGCGCTCCGCCTGCGCTAACTGACCGTTGGCTCCTTCGGCAATGGCGATATTGATAAATAGAGTCGAGTAACGGGGTGCGATTACCTGGGCGCGGCGGAAGTAGCCTAGCGCGTCCGCGTAGTCGCCCTTCTTCATCAGGACGTTTCCGTAGTTCATCAGTCCCCGGGAATTGCCAGGACTCTTGCTCACGACATCGTGCCAGAGCGATTCGTTACTCAGCCACACCTTGTTGCGCTGGTTTGTGGCATACGCATTCCCGCAGAGGAAAAAAATGATTACGAAACTGCCCGCAACAGTGATCGGGCGGGGATAGCTCTTGCGCTCCTTGATGATCAACGAGGCAATGCCGCCCCCGGCAATGATCAACCCAATGTAGGGCATGAATGTCCGGTGATCATTCATCACTTCCGCCATCGGAAGGAGCGATGTCGGGAGCAGGCCGACAACGTACCACAAGAGCCCAAAGCCGATTACTCGCGTTCGCCGGCAGATCGATGCGGCGATGGCAGAGGCGGTCAAAAGCAGGGCAAACCCGAGACCGGTCAGAAAGCGCGGGTCTGCGGTTGTTGCGAATGGAGCCAGGTCGTAGTCGGCGGAGAGGCCACTGGGCCAGAGGAACGTCTGGAAATAAAGGAGCGCGGAGTAGGGTTGCGTAATCAGGTAGCGCCAGCCATTTCCCGCGCCCGCAGTCCAATGCGACGGCGTCAGGAGTTGAACGAGAAAGAGCGCCGCGCCACTCGCCAGAAAAGCAGGGGCGATTTCGGTGAGATAACCGATGCAACGCTTCGCCCACGTCGCTCCCTTGGTTTCGGGCTCATGAACGAGCAAAAGATAGATTGCAAAGAGAACGGGGAAGATGGCCGCCGGTGGTTTGGCCAACACGGCTATGGCTGCCGGCAGGACGTAAATGAAGGAGCGCCGTATTCGTGGAAAGGCGAAGTAAACCGCAAATGAGGCAACGATGCCGGCGGTGGATATGACGTCAGAGCACGCGATGATATAATTAACTGTGTCAGCATTGGCGGGATGCAGCCCGTACCAACATGCGGCAATCAATCCGATCCACCCGTTCGCTGGGCCCGGGGATAATTTATCGAGGATGTGAACCAGAATATATCCAAGCAACAGCACCTGAGAAAGGAACAGCGGAAAGATCAGGGAATGAAACCAGAAGGGATTCAGCCCGCCGGCCAATGCATAACTGATGGCTAGCAGACTGGAAACCAGCGGCCGGTAGGATTGATTTGAGGGGAGAGAGCTGAAGGTGGTGCCGTCCTGAAAGAACTTCGGGATGTTTCCGAGCTTCTGGACAAAGACGTTATTAACGATGGTGTGCGCGTCATCGAACTGAAAGCCGTTGTGAAAGTGGTTGGAGTAGGCCAGCACCACAAGACCGGCGATCGCAAGGATGGCGAGGAAATGGGTCTTCCGTAACCGCCAACTCAAGATAAACCGCGATACGACTGTCACCTGGCTACCGCCAACGAAACCACCCCTCCGGTCTGCCCGGAGAGGTGGCTCGAAACAGGCAGACTGACCGCTGCTGTTCAACATCGGAGCGTCCTACTTCGCATTGGCAACTTTCGTTGGTCTCGCCCGATTCTGTTCCATGCGGACGGTGACTCTCTGGAGTTGATCGTTTTGCTCTTTGACCTTGGCGGTGAGGATCTCAATGCTCTTCCGCTGTTCGGCGACCAGGGCCTTGAACTCATCACGCTGCTGCGCGATCGCTGTATCCATCGCCTTGATGTCTTGATTAATCTGACCGAAGGCGGGTGCTCCGGTGCCAAGTTTGCCATTGGCGTCGATGACCACGAAATCGCCGTCCGTTACCGTGACACCGCTGATTCCGGCAATAAAAGTGGCGGTGTGACTTGTTCCGATGCGGATGGTATTCGACTCCGAGGCGGTGGCGCCTGGGTGACCGATATCGATATTATTGGTTCCGGTGGCGAGGGTTATTCCGGCACCGCTACCCAACGCGATGTTGTCATGACCGGTCGTATTGTTGCCAAGGGCTTGATAACCAACAGCGGAATTGTTAAGCCCCGTCGTGTTGCGATAAAGGACTTGGAAACCAGTGGCCGCGTTTTGATAGCCCGTTGAATTGGTGTAGAGAGCCTGATAACCGCTAGCTGCATTGCTATAGCCCGTTGTATTGCCAAACAGTGCGAAAGCGCCCAAGGCAGTGTTTTCTGCGCCTGAACTTGGAGTAGTGCAACTTGAGACGTTCAGTGCTCCAGTGCCGTTGGCTGTATTGTTGCCCGCCAATGTGCACGCACCTGCGCCATCGACACCGTTGGCGCCCGTCGCACCGCCAGGTCCGGTTGCGCCATCATTTCCTGCAATGCCTCGCTCTCCTGAGGTGCCCTCAGCGCCCGCAGCGCCAGGCGTGCCCGGCTCGCCTTGCGGACCCGTTGGTCCGGTTGCGCCTGTTGGTCCCGTTGCACCAACTAATCCGTCAGCGCCCGTCGCACCCGCAGCGCCGTCGCTACCGGCAGTGCCTTGAGGACCCATTGGGCCAACTGCGCCATCGTTACCGGCAGTGCCTTGAGGTCCCATTGGGCCAACTGCACCATCGCTGCCGACAGTGCCTTGAGGACCCATTGGGCCGACTGCACCGTCGCTACCGGCAGTGCCTTGAGGACCCATTGGGCCAACTGCACCATCGCTGCCGACAGTGCCTTGAGGACCCATTGGGCCAACTGCGCCATCGTTACCGGCGGTACCTTGAGGACCCATTGGGCCAACTGCGCCGTCGTTACCGGCAGAACCTTGAGGTCCAATTGGGCCTGCAACACCTTGAGCTCCAGCAGGGCCAGCAGCACCGTCGCTGCCGGCTGTACCTTGAGGACCCATTGGGCCGGCCGCGCCATCCGAACCATTAGTTCCGTTGGCGCCAGCAGGGCCCGCGGCTCCAGCTGGACCAACTGCGCCGTCGTTACCGGCAGAACCTTGAGGTCCTACTGGGCCTGCAACACCTTGAGCTCCAGCAGGGCCGACCGCACCATCGTTACCGGCAGTGCCTTGAGGACCCATTGGGCCGACCGCACCATCGTTGCCAGCAGTTCCTTGAGGACCCATTGGGCCGACCGCGCCGTCCGAACCGTTAGTTCCGTTGGCGCCAGCAGGGCCTGCGGCTCCAGCTGGACCAACTGCGCCGTCGTTACCGGCAGAACCTTGAGGTCCGACTGGACCTGCAACACCTTGAGCTCCAGCAGGGCCGACCGCACCATCGTTGCCAGCAGTTCCTTGAGGACCCATTGGGCCGACCGCACCATCGTTACCGGCAGTGCCTTGAGGACCCATTGGGCCGACCGCACCATCCGAACCGTTAGTTCCGTTGGCGCCAGCAGGGCCTGCGGCTCCAGCTGGACCAACTGCGCCGTCGTTACCGGCAGAACCTTGAGGTCCGACTGGACCTGCAACACCTTGAGCTCCAGCAGGGCCAACCGCTCCATCAGAACCTTGAGGTCCCGCTGGGCCGTCCAAACCGTTAGTTCCATTGGTGCCGTTGGTGCCCGCAGTACCGGCAGCTCCCGCTGGTCCAGTTGCGCCAGCTGCACCGTCATTACCGTTCGCGCCTGCGACACCTTGTGATCCAGTTGGGCCGGCTGCGCCAGCGGCACCGTCATTGCCGTTTGCACCTGCGACACCTTGTGATCCCGTTGGGCCGGCTGCGCCAGCGGCACCGTCACTGCCGTTTGCGCCAGTTGCTCCGTTTGCACCTGCGACACCTTGTGATCCAGTTGGGCCAGCTGCACCAGCGGCTCCGTCATTGCCGTTGGCACCAGTCGCTCCGTTCGTACCTGCGACACCTTGTGATCCCGTTGGGCCGGCTGCGCCAGCGGCACCGTCATTGCCGTTTGCGCCAGTAGGTCCGTTAGGGCCTGCAATGCCTTGTGCGCCAGCCTCGCCGTCGGCACCGTTCTTGCCAGCAGGTCCAGTCGAGCCCGCAACACCTTGTGCTCCAGTGGCCCCATCAACGCCGTTAGTTCCATTCGTGCCAGTGGTACCTTGAGCTCCAGTGGCTCCATTCGAGCCGGCCACACCTTGAGCTCCGGTCGCTCCATTAGCGCCCGTCGCTCCGTTTGGTCCTGCAACACCTTGCGCTCCATTAGCGCCGGCATCTCCTGGCTTACCCGGCTCTCCGTTCTCGCCTATAGGGCCCGGCGCGCCAACAGCGCCCGCCGTTCCTTGCGGACCTGTCGCACCGTTTGTGCCATTAGTGCCGGCAACGCCCTGTGCTCCATTTGGACCTGTGGCGCCGTTCGCGCCGGTCGAACCGTTGGCACCATCAGCGCCAGCGACGCCCTGTGATCCCTGATCACCAGTGGCTCCGAGACGGCCTGGGTCGCCTTTCGGACCTTTCGTTCCAAGTTCACCCGTAGGGCCGGTCGGTCCAGTCGGGCCGATCTGCGCATAGGCAGCCGGCAGAGAAAGAGTGATTAACGCAAGGACGCCAAGTACGAGAAGAATCGCGCGCCGGGCCGGCTTGGTTGGGAAGTTTGTTTTTGGTGTTGGTTTCATAGGTGTTTGTTAGGTGACATTTGGAAATGATTTGATGGCTCTTAAATGGTTGCTGTCTGGGATGAGTGCTTGGTAGGTCAGGGCAGGCGGTAGATTTCCACGAGGGCTATGCCAGCAGTGTTATTCTGCCCGCGCACCAAGGCGGTGTAGGACCCGGCGGTCAAAGTGCGGACGATCGCTGACTCCCGATCGTCGGTGGGTGCTGCGCCGGTAGCGGCGATGGCCTGTTGATTGTTGCTTTTCCAATCGTCGTTGGCTTCGATGAGAGCGCCGTTTCCGTCCCGCAATTCCAAGGTGGGATTCTGCAACGAGTTGGCGACGCCAGAGGCCGCTAACTCAGGACCGATCGCCCGAAGCAGCACATTGGTGGCACCGTTCGATACGATGAAACCGCCGATAAGAATGTCATTGCCCGTCCGGACGTGGGCACGAGTAGATATCTGGGCGAGGTGCGAGCCGCCGCCGAGATCAAGATCGTAAGCCTCCACCAGCGCGATGCCGGTGCTGTGGGCATAGCCGTGAACTAAGGCCGTGTAGTTACCGGAACCCAGGGTCGCGATAATTGCGGAATCGTAGTCACCCGCCGGGGCAAGCGTAGTCGCTTCGATCTCCAGTTCCGGGCCGTAGCGCCAGTCATCATTGGTCTGCAGGGTGTTGCCGCCGCCGCTGTGCAAATCGAGGATAGGATCCGCGAGCACGCCCGCGCCCAGGGCCGGACTGATTGCTCGAAGGATTACGCGCTTCGATGGGCTGCCCGTAACAATGATGCCGCCGATCAGAACGTCGTCCCCCGTTCCGACCAGCGCGCGGGTCGAAAGATTTGCCAGCTCCCCGGCTCTGACAGTTGTTTCGGGTAACAGGAAGGCGACCGTTGCAGCGAGAATCAAAAAGGGCTTCCGGCAGTCTGGAAAATACATGCTGCCTATTCCAGCCAGATGCGCGCGCAGGGCAGAATGACCAATACGCAATTTCCGGCACGGACTATACGCAGCCTTTGAAGTGAAATTGACCTGCTCTTGAAGAGACTGATCGCAAACTTCGGGTGACGTGGTGCATTTGATCCTTCGTTGACAGTTTTGTCCGACAGCGCAGGATGTCGGCTTGCAGATGAGATTCGAAAATCAGGTGGCGGTGGTTACCGGAGCGGGGCGGGGGATCGGCCACGCCATCGCGGTCCGCCTGGCCGCTGAAGGCGCGCGCGTCGCTTCTGTCAGCCGCACGGAGGTCAACGCGCAAAAAACCGCCGGGGAAATCAACGCGGCTCGAGCGGATGCAGCGAAAGCCTATTCGGTCGACGTCTCGGACCATGCCGCTGTCCAAGCCGTCGGCACGCAGATTTTGGAAGAGTTCGGTCGCGTGGATATTCTGGTAAACAACGCCGGCGTCACGCGCGACGGGCTCAGCATGCGCATGCCGGTGGAGGATTGGGACACGGTCCTGAACACGAACTTGAAAGGCGCGTTCAATTTTGTGCAGGCGTTAATGCGGCCCATGATCAAGCAGCGGAGCGGCCGGATCATCAACATCAGCTCGGTCATCGGGTTGATCGGCAATGCGGGCCAGGCCAATTACGCCGCGAGTAAAGCGGGTTTGCTTGGTCTTACGAAATCGCTCGCGCGCGAGTTGGCCAGCCGGGGGATCACGGTCAATGCCATCGCTCCCGGTTTGATCGAAACCGACATGACCGGCGTGCTCTCCGACGAAATTCGCCAGGCCATTCTGCAAAAGATCCCGCTCGGCAAACTGGGGCAACCGGATGATATCGCGGCCGCGGTCGCGTATCTCGCGTCCCCGGAAGCGCGCTACATCACCGGACAGGTGCTGGCCGTCGACGGCGGCATGGTGATGTAGTTCTTTCCAAGGAGCGGCGGTTTGAAACCGCCCGGCTGTAGTGGCGGCCGTGCCGGCCGCAGGGAGTGAACGTTGCATCAGCAGCCGACACGGCTGCCGCTACAGGTTTCTTGGGTTCGGCGGTTTCAAACCGCCGCTCCTTGGTTTTTTGTCGACGCGACATCGGACCGAGCACCAAATCTGCTTTTTTATGGGCTCTCCGTCAGCCCGCGTGCGCAATGAAAACTGTTTCCGTCCTGCTAGCTTTCGTTCTTGCCTGTTTCGCTTACGGCTATCTCCATCGGCCGCTCAGTTATCCCGCCGGTGTTCTGGTCGAATCGGCTCCGCAGCAAATGGCGACCAGCGACGGCGAAACCTTGCTCGAGCACGGCGAGTATCATCTCAAACCACTCGCGCATTTCTCGCTCGATGCCCGGATTTTGCACCGGAAAGCCTACGGCTACGACCGGGGCGCGAAACTCGTCCCGGTCGATCTGGCGGTGGGCTGGGGCCCGATGTCCGACCAGGCTGTGCTCGATCGGCTCAAAATCAGCCAGAGCATGCGCTTCTACTGGTACGAATATCAATCGCCGCCCATCCCGAAGGAGCAGATCATTTCGCACAGCACGAATTTGCATGTCATTCCGGCGACACCGGCGATTGCGTCATTCTGTAAATCGGTGCGACAAGGCGAGCTCGTTCACCTCGAGGGCGAACTGGTTGAGGCGACCGGCCCGGAGATCGGAACCTGGCGCAGCTCCCTCAGCCGGACGGACACCGGCAACGGCGCTTGTGAATTGATGCTGGTGAAAGACTGTTCAAAACTCAGCGCGCCGCTGAGGAAGCCCACGACACTCGTCAGGCGGTGATGGCGGAGCGCGCGACCGATCGACATTTGCGCCTCACCGCTTCTCGTTTCATGGTGAACCCATGACGATAGAAAAAGCGACATTTGGCGCCGGCTGTTTTTGGGGCGTCGAAGCCACCTTTCGCGCCACGCGTGGGGTGACGAATGCCACCGTGGGATATGCGGGCGGCACGACAGAAAATCCGACCTACGAAGATGTGTGCAGTCATGGCACAGGGCACGCCGAAGTGGTGCAGGTGGAGTTCGATCCGGCGATCGTCAGTTACACTCAGCTCCTCGACGTTTTCTGGTCGAATCACAATCCCACCACGCTCAATCGCCAGGGTCCCGATGTCGGCGATCAATATCGGTCCGTGATTTTCTATCACACGCCCGAGCAACGCGCGGCGGCGGAAGAGTCCATGTCCAGCCTGGATAAAAGCGGTCGATTCAAGCAGCCCATTGTGACGCAAATCGAAGCCGCGCCTACGTTCTATCCCGCGGAAGATTATCATCAGCGCTATCTGGAAAAGCGCGGTTTGTCGCATTGCGCGGTTTAAGCGCACCGCCCGCAGGCATGAAGCGCGAGGTTATCCGCTCCAAGAACTTCGTGCCCGATGCGGCTGAGTTCATTCTCGAGCACGCCCGCACCGCCCTGAAGGATCGCGCTGAGTTCCGCATCGCGCTTTCCGGGGGAAACACTCCGCGGCCGGTTTACACCGAGCTGGCGAGGATCGGCCGGGAGCTGCCGTGGGATCGCATTTTTTTTACATTTGGCGACGAGCGTTGCGTCCCGCCGGACGATGAGCAAAGCAATTTTCGCATGGCCCGCGAATCACTTTTCGTTCCCGCGGCTGTGCCGGAAAAATCGATCGCGCGGATGCGCGGCGAGGTCGATCCGCAGGTCGGGGCGCGGGAGTATGAGGACAGACTCAATCTGCTCGCGGCGCAGCACGGCGAGACCATCTACCGCCACGACTTGATTCTCCTCGGCTTGGGCGACGACGGACACACGGTATCTCTCTTCCCCGGAACGGCCGCGTTGCAGGAAAAAACGCGCGCAGTCGTGGCGAACTTTGTGCCCAAATTCAATACGTGGCGGATCACTTTCACCTTCCCGCTGATCAGGCAGGCGCGTCACATTTGTTTTTTGGCGAACGCGAACAAGAACGCGGCCCTGCTCGAAAAAGTGCTGGGAGGCGACCGGCAGTATCCCGCGGCCCAGGTGGAAGCGACGGAGGGCGGTCTGACCTGGATTCTCGGTGAAAACTAACGCCCGGCACGACTCCAGCTTTCAGTTTTCCCATGCGTAAGATTATCGTAACCGGTTCCGCGGGCCTGATTGGCTCGGAGACGGTCAAGCATTTCGCGAGCGAAGGATATCGCGTGATCGGAATCGATAACGACATGCGCAGCCGTTTCTTTGGCGCGGAGGCTTCGACCCAAAAGACGCGCGAGCTCCTCGTCAAAACGGTTCCGGATTATGAGCATCACGATCTCGATATCCGGGATGCGAAGGGCGTCCTGGAATTATTTAAAGCGCAACGCAACGACATTGCCGCTGTCGTGCACACGGCGGCGCAGCCTTCGCACGATTGGGCCGCGCGCGATCCCCAGACGGATTTCACGGTCAACGCGAATGGCACCCTGAATCTTCTCGAAGCCGCCCGCGAAGTTTGCCCCGAAACGCCGTTCGTTTTCACGTCGACCAATAAAGTCTATGGCGACACTCCCAATCGGCTGCCTTTGCGCGAACTGCCTTTGCGTTGGGAAATCGCCGAGGGTCATGAGTATGAACCGGGTATTTCGGAAACGATGAGCATCGATTGCACGAAGCATTCGCTTTTCGGCGCATCCAAAGCGGCCGCGGACATTTTGGTCCAGGAGTACGGCCGTTACTTCGGGATGCCCACCGCTTGTTTTCGGGGCGGTTGCCTGACCGGGCCCGCCCACGCGGGGACGGAACTGCACGGATTTCTCTCTTATCTGATGATTTGCACCGTGACCGGCCGGCCCTACCGCGTTTTTGGTTACGGCGGAAAACAAGTCCGCGACAATATTCACAGCGCCGATCTCGTGAATGCCTTCGCTGCTTTCATTCGGGCGCCGCGCGCCGGCGAAGTCTATAACATTGGCGGGAGCCGCCACAGCAATTGTTCCATGCTGGAAGCGATCAACCTCTGCGAAGAGATCAGCGGCCGGCGTTTAACCTGGAGTTACGAAGAAGCCAATCGCATCGGCGACCACATTTGGTGGATCAGCGATGTGCGCAAATTCCAGGAACACTATCCGGACTGGAAGTTTCGCTACGGCCAGCGCGAGATTTTGGAAGAGATCCACAAGGCCGTGGTGGGAAGCCAAACAAAATAGCAGCGTCTATTTTCTCAAGGAGCGGCGGTTTGCAACCGCCGACCAAAAAAAACGGCGGTTACAAACCGCCGCTCCTTGGATTTTGAACGTTGCGCGTCTCAGGTACCTGCTCGCCTTCGTCCTGCGTCGCAGTCTTCGCGGCCTTGTCTTCGATTCCGTAGACATGGAACATGACCCCAAACCAATAAATGGGGATCAAGGCCAGGCCGAATCCAGCCGAGGCGGTCGCGGCGAGCGCGCCGGCCAGAAGCGCTAAGAACGCACCCGTCACGAAAAGAAGTCCAAGCAGCCTGTGACCTTTGTAAACATGGCCAAGGCCGGGGACCACGCTCAGGAGGACGGCCACGAGATCGCTCGCCTGTCCTTCCGCGGTGTCCGTCGAGGCGTGCACCCAATCGCAGCGGTCGCAGCGTTCCGCATCCTTGGACAGGACCTGCCCACAGACCGGGCAGTTTTTGGTATCGGCCGCAACGGTGGGTTCTATGGTTGGCGCGTCTGTGTATTCCACGAGTTTCTCCTTGGTTAATTCGACGTTGTAGCGGCGCTCGTGTCAAGCGCCGAACCAAGAGCGGCGGACGCCGCGGCGGACGTCGAACGCAAACCGCGCAACTACGTCCGTCTTCTTTTCTACGCGTGCATTCTCCACTTTGTTCGCTCACACTGCGCCCCATGCCCCAGCTCCGGCAACTGGTCGACTACGGCAACGACCTCCTCCGCCTCGGCGACATCGCCGACTGGCCGAATGCACTGAACGGTTTGCAGATCGAAAACTCCGGCGTCATCACCCGGATCGGCGCGGCCGTGGACGCCTCCACGCGAACGATCGACGCGGCGATCGAGCGCGGGATTAACTTTCTCATCGTGCACCACGGTTTGTTCTGGCCGGGCTTGCAGCCCATTACCGGTGGCCGCCGGCGAATGCTCGAGCGCGCCTTCCAGAATGATCTTGCGCTCTACAGCGCTCATCTTCCTCTCGATGTGCATTCGGTTCTCGGGAACAACGCGCAGCTCGCGGGCGCGTTGGGTTTTGAAAACACAGAGCCATTTTTCGAGCAGAAGGGCCAATGCGTCGGCTTGAAAGTGAAGGCGCAGATTTCGCGCGCGGATCTGGCTGGCAAGCTTGAGCACTCGGTCGGCGGCGCGGTGAAGATGTTCGCCTTTGGACCGGAACGAACGAAAACGATCGGCCTGATCACGGGAGGGGCCGGCTCGGAGATCTACGCTGTCGCAGCTGAGGGCATCGACACCTTTGTTACTGGCGAAGCGCCGCATTGGGCGGCGGTGGCGGCGGAAGAACTCGGAATCAACCTGCTCCTCGGCGGGCATTACGCGACGGAGACTTTCGGCGTGAAAGCGTTGGCGGCCCATTTGTCGGATCGCTTCGATGTGCCGTGGGAATTTCTCGATTACCCGACAGGATTATGAACTTGTTTCACCTTGCCACTGTGACTCTGGCGGCTGCGGACGACGCTTACGTTTGCCTTGGGTTTGCTGTTTTGCTGATCCCGATTGCCCTGATCGTCATTGCCGCAGTCGAGGTGCACAAACTCAAGAAAGCGGTCCGTCAATTGGGACTTCGGGTCGGAGAATTGGAAGCCGGTCGAGGTGGCGTTGCCGTGGCGCCAGCCGCACCGGCCGTACCGGCCGCGCCGGTCGCGCCGTCGGCGCCCATCCCTTCAACTGCAACCAGTGCCCCAAGTGCCGCCAGCGCGGCGAGTGCCCCAAGTGCCGTTTCGCCAAAATCCATGCCGCCACCACTGCCGCCGCGGCCGCCAATGGCCGAGCCTGCGCGGCCAGCACCAGCGGGCCCGCCTCCGCCGGCCACGCCGCCGCCCACGCCACGTCCCGCCCGGGCCGCAATCGATTGGGAAGCGTTTTTTGGCGTCAAACTCTTCGCCTGGATCGGCGGCTTCGTGCTCTTCCTCGGGATCGTCTTCCTGGTGAAGTACTCTTTCGAAAACAATCTCATCACGCCCGCCATGCGGGTGGTGATAGGCACGGTCATCGGCCTCGCTCTCATCGTGACCGGCTGGCTGACCGCGACCCGCAGCTATCGCGTCTCCGGCCAGAGCCTCTGCGCGACCGGTGTCCTGGTTCTCTACGGAAATATTTTTGCGGCCCACGTTTTCTACCATTTGATCGAACTCGTGCCCGCGTTCGCCGCGATGGCGATCGTGACGGCCGCGGCGTTTTTCCTGGCGGTGAGAATGAACGCCCAGGTCATCGTGATCCTTGGCCTGCTCGGCGGATTTCTCACGCCCGTATTGCTTTCGACTGGGGTCGATAATCCGACCGCGCTCTTTGGTTACATCGCGGTCCTGAACATTGGCATTGCCGCCGTCGCGCTCCGCAAACGCTGGGATTATTTGATTCTGCTCGCCGCGGCCGGCACGGTCGTCATGGAATTCGGCTGGGCCTTCAAGTTCTTCGAAACCCCGAAAGCGAACACCGCGTTCGCCATTTTTCTCGGCTTCGAAGCGCAGTTCCTGGCAATTTTCGCGGTCCAGCGCCGGACGAATCCAGCGGGGAACTGGGCGGCGCGCGCGGTTGTCGTCGTGGGCTTCATGGCCCTGGCTGCGGCCTTCTGTTTCCTTTCCTATTCGGTCCTCGGCCACCGCCCCGGTTTTCTTTTCACGTTCATCTTCCTCGCGGAAGCCGGTTTGCTTGCGCTGACGCTCTTCCGCTCGAAACCGAACGTGCTTCTCGCGCCTGTCAGCGGCTTTGTCGTCTTTGTCTTCCTCGCGACCTGGACAGCGATGTATCTGAACGATGCGCTGCTTTGGTGGGGGCTGGGCGGCTATGTGGTATTCGCTCTCCTGCACGCGGCCTTCGCCTTCTGGCCGGGAACCGGTGCGACGGTTTCAAAGAGCGCGGCGTGGCAGGGCTACGCGCCGTTGTTGCCGCTCGTCCTGATCTGCCTGTGCGTCGCGAAAAACGAAACGTCGTCGGCCGTCTGGCTCTGCGTTCTCATTCTCGATTTCATCGCGATCGCGGTGGCGTTCATCCGCCGTTCTCTCCCGGCGGTCGCCCTGGCCTTAATTGTAACCATTTTCGCCGCGGCCTTGTGGATTGAGCTGGCGCCGCTCGGGATGGACATCCGTGGATTCTTGATCGTCGCGGCCGGCTCCGGCACCTTCTTTTTCTCCGCCGCGCTCTTCGCGGCCCGCAAATTCTTCCCCGATTCAGAGAACGTTCGGCGAAACCTCCCTGCGCTCGCGGCTTCGATGCCGTTCCTGCTTTTGATGATGGCGCTCGCCAAGCTGCCGATCGCGAATCCCACGCCGTTCTTCATCACGGCGTTTTTCCTCGCGGTCCTTTTGCTCGGTCTGGGGGTCATTTCGCGCACGAGCTGGCTGGCGCTGATCGCGCTCGTGTTTACCTGGACTGTGGAAAGCGAATGGCAGGCTCTGCATTTCACCCCGGGTTACGGCACGCTCGCCCTGGGCTGGCAGCTTGGTTTTTTTCTGCTCTTCCTCGGCTATCCCTTTTTCACGACAGAAGACCGCAAGTCTTTGCCCTGGGCCGTCGGGGCCCTGGCGGGACCGCTGCATTTCTGCCTGATCTACGAAATCATCCGCACGACGTTTCCGGAATTGCGCAACGGATTGATCCCGGCCGCCTTTATTCTCCCGTACGCAATCGGCACATTCTTCCTGGTCAGGAAGCGAGGAGTAATTCCGGCATCTGGAGACGCGCGTCTCGCCTGGCAAGCGGGGACGGCGTTGTTTTTCGTCAGTCTTATTTTCCCGATCCAGTTCGAACGCGAGTGGATCACTTTGGGATGGGCGTTTGAGGGCTTTGCTCTTCTTTGCTTGTTCCGCGCCGTCCCGCACCGGGGGCTGCGGTATGTGGGCGTCGGCTTGCTCGCTGTCGTGTTTGTCCGGCTCGCCTTGAATCCAGCGGTTCTCGAGTACCATCAGCGCAGCGCCACGCCGATTTGGAATTGGTATCTCTACGGCTACGGATTGCCGATCGTTTTCCTCTTCGCCGGTGCCTGGCTCTTTCGCCCGCCGCGCCAAACCACTTTCGAGCGAACGGCGCCGACCTTTCTCTACTCGTTGGGCGCCGCTCTCACCTTCCTGCTCTTGAACATTGAGATCGCGGATTATTTTTCCGTCGGGCCCACACTCACTTTCTCGTTCTCCGGCAACTTTGCGCGCGACATGACGTATTCCATCGCCTGGGCGCTCTACGCTTTCGCGCTGGTCCTCGTGGGGATGAACCGAAAGACGGGGTGGGTGCGTTACGCCGGCGTCGGGCTTCTTCTCTTTACGCTGGGCAAACTCTTCCTCCACGACCTGAACAGTCTGGATAAGCTCTACCGCATCGGCGCGTTCATCGGCGTCGCCATCATCCTCATCGTCGCGTCGTTCGTTTATCAGCGCTTCCTCGTCCCGAAGATCAAGGAAACCAAGCCGCCGCCTCCTCCGCCGCTGTAGCCACGGCGCTCTGTCGCCGTCTACCGCACAGTAAGGCGTCATCGAGCACGCCCCGACATAGCGGGGCGGCTACAGCGCCCCTTGCGTTCCGTTCCATTGATTTCGCTTTCGTAAATTGTCACTCCGCTGTTCTGTTGCGTCCGTGACACCGACCGAACGTCCGAACCAACGCGTGAGCACGCGCGCGACCGGCGTCGTCGGCGTCGCCATTCTTTGCAGCCGCGTCCTCGGCCTGATTCGCGAGGTGATCTTTGCCGCGCTCTTCGGAGCGGGAAAAAACCTCGATGCCTTTCTGATGGCGTTCCGGGTGCCGAACATGTTGCGCGACCTTTTTGGCGAGGGCGCCCTTTCCACCGCGTTCATCACGACGTTTTCAAAAAAGATCGCGACGGAAGGTGACGAATCCGCCTGGCGTCTCGCGAACAAGGTCGCAACCCTCACGGTCGTCTTCATGAGCGGCGTGACGCTGCTTGGGATCCTCTTCGCTCCGCAACTGGTCGAGGTGATGACCTGGTGGAGCTGGTCGGCGGAAAAGACCGCTCTGACGATTTTGCTCACGCGAATCATGTGGCCGTTCATCCTGCTCGTCTCGGTGGCGGCGCTCGTGATGGGAATGCTCAACGCCAAGCATGTTTTCGGCGTTCCCGCGATGGCCTCGAGCTTTTTCAATCTCGGCTCGATCATCGGAGGCGTGGCGCTCGGCTGGTGGTTCGATCCGCATTTCGGCGCGCGTTCACTTATCGGGCTCTCGATCGGCACGCTGATCGGCGGACTCTGGCAATTGGTGGCGCAATTTCCATCGCTCCGCCGGGCCGGCTACCGCTACAAGGCCGATTTTCATTGGCGCGATGACGGCGTGCGCACCGTGCTCGCGTTGATGGGGCCGGCTGTGATCGCGGCCAGCGCGGTCCAGATGAATGTGCTAATCAACAGCGGGTTTGCGGCCCGGCTCGGCGACGGGCCGGTCAGCTGGCTGAACATCGCGTTTCGGCTCATGCAATTGCCGCTTGGGATTTTCGGGGTGGCGGTGGCGACGGTTACCCTTCCGCTCATCTCCCGCAGCGCAGCGGTCGGCAACATGGTGGAATTTCGAGGCGCGCTCTCGCACGCCATCCGGCTGGTGATGTTGCTGACGATTCCCTCGGCCATCGGGCTGATCATCCTGGCCGACCCGATCATCAGTCTGATTTATGAGCATGGCCGCTTCACCGCGTTCGCCACGGACCAGACAGCCTTGGCGTTACGCTGCTACGCGGTTGGCCTCGTGGCCTATTCCGCGGACAAGGTTCTCGCCCCGGCGTTTTACGCGCTGGATAAACGGCACCTGCCGATGTTCGTCAGCCTCTGCTCGATCGCGATCAATTTTTGCCTGAATTACTACTTCACCTTTTATCTCAAGCTGGGCCATCGCGGCCTGGCCCTTTCCACCAGTCTCGTGGCGTTCTCGAATTTCCTCATGCTCTACACGATGATGCGGCGCTACACCGGGCACCTCGAAACCGGCGTGATGATTAAAACGCTCGCCAAGCTGATCGTGGCCGGCGCGCTCCTGGCCGGAATCTGTTTGCTGGCTCAGCACTTCATTTTCCACGGCGGCATCAACATGTGGCGAAAACTATTTGGCCTCCTGCTCACCATTGCCATTGGGAGCGCGACATTCTTTGGCGCGGCCTATCTGTTCCACGTCGCGGAAGTACGGGATGTCGTGCTGCTGGTCCGTGGCCGGCTGAGCCGCTTGCGCGCCTGAGGGGGGCGTTTTGGCACTCTTTGGTAGGGACGCCGCGCTGCGGCGTCCGCCTGTCTTAGCATGATCTCTCGCCGAAGTTGGCGGACAGCGCAGCGCGCTGTCCCTACAATTCCAGCGCCTGGGCCAGGTCCTCGATCAAATCATCCGGATGCTCCAGCCCCACGGAGAGCCGAAGCAGTCCCTGCGGCGTCCGCGGATCCTCGCCTTTGATCGAGGCCCGGTGCTCAATCAGGCTCTCGACGCCGCCGAGGCTCGTCGCGCGAATAAAAATCTCCGTCTTTGCCGCGACCCCGAGAGCCGCCTCGCGGCCGCCGCGCACTTCGAACGAAAGCATCCCGCTGAAAGCGGTCATCTGGCGCGCCGCGATCTCGTGGCCGGCATGCGCCGCGAGTCCCGGATAATGCACGGTTTCCACGCGTGGATGGGCGGCGAGCCAGGTCGCAATCGTGAACGCATTCTGCGAGTGGGCGCGCATCCGCCAGGGCAGCGAGCGCATTCCGCGCAAAATGAGCCAGCAATCGAAGGGCGAGGGGACGGCGCCACCCGTTGTTTGGATTTCGCGGACCCGTTCCAGAAAACCCGTCTTCGCTTTGGCGATCACCACCCCCCCGGTCACGTCCGAGTGGCCGCCCAGGTATTTTGTCGTCGCGTGCATGACCAGGTCCGCGCCAAGGTCGAGTGGCCGCTGCACGATCGGCGCCCAGGTGTTATCGCAGGCGCAGAGCGCGCCGGCCGCGTGTGCAATTTCCACGACACCGGCGATATCGGTAATTTTGAGCTGTGGATTTGAGGGGGTCTCAACCCAGATCAGTTTTGTTTGAGGCCGCACCGCTTTCTTGATTTCAGCGTTATTCGTCATATCGACGAAGCTCACCTCGAGACCCCAACGCATATAGACGTCGCGGAGCAGTTTCGTCATTCCGTGATAAACATCCATCGGCGCGATGACGTGGTCGCCCGGGGCCAATGCCTGGAGGACCGCGCTCGACGCGGCCAGCCCGGAGCCAAACGCGGCTGCATCCTCGCCGCCTTCCAGCGCGGCCAAGGCTTGTTCCAGCGCATGGCGGTTCGGATTGGAACTGCGTCCGTAGCTGTAACCGTGCGGATAACCGCCTTCCGCATCGCGCTGGAACGTCGTGGAAAGATGGATCGGCGTGGCCACCGCGCCCGTCGCCGGATCGATGGCATGCCCGGCGTGAACCGCCAGTGTCTCGATCCGAAGTTTGCGTTTATTGTCCACCGCGTCTTTTTCTACTGTAGCCGCCTCGCTCTGTCGAGGCGTTGGGGATTGCCGGCGGGAAACGGCGACTGAGCGCCGTTGCTCCAGCGCGTCGTCGATTCGATTTGACGATCCCCACTTTCCCGGCAGAAATAGCACCTGAATCTTTCACGCCGCGATCTTCCACCTTCCTGACTTCTCTTTATGAGCATTTACAACGACGACGTGTTCCAAATGGCTTGCGACCAGTTCCAGGTCATCGCCGATTACCTCGAGATCAATCCCAACGATCGCGACCGGCTCATGTTCCCGAAGCGCGCCATTGCGGTCACGCTCCCGATTCACATGGACGACGGCAGCGTTCAGACTTTCCAGGGTTATCGTGTCCAGCATCACCTGACGCTCGGCCCGACAAAGGGCGGAACGCGTTTCGCGCCAAATCTCTCCATGGGCGAAACCGCGGCGCTCGCCATGTGGATGAGCTGGAAATGCGCGCTGGCCAATCTGCCCTACGGCGGGGCCAAGGGAGGGATCGCGTGCGATCCCACCAAGCTGTCGGTCAAGGAACTTGAGGCCGTTTCACGCCGCTACATGCAGGAAATGATTCCGTTCGTCGGCCCTCACACCGACATCATGGGCCCGGACATGGGAACGAACGAGCAGGTCATGTCGTGGTTCATGGACACTTATTCGGTTTACCAGGGTTACTGCGTGAACGAAATCGTCACGGGCAAACCGGTTTCGATCGGCGGCACGGAAGGCCGGCGCGAGGCGACCGGGCGCGGCGTCGTTTATCTGATCGAGCGTGCGACGGACATGTTGAAACTCGACCCGAAAAAATGCACCGCGATCGTGCAGGGATTCGGCAACGTCGGCTCGGTGGCGGCCTTGTCGCTGGCCCTCAACACGGGGATGAAAATCGTCGGCATCAGCGACGCCACGGTGGCTTTGTACAATCCGAAGGGCATCGATGTCGCCAAGGCGGAACAACACGTGAAGAAAAAGGGAAATCTCCGTGCCTTCAATGAGGGAGATCGGATCGACCCGAATGAGATGCTCATCCAGCCGTGCGACGTGCTCGTGCCCTCCGCGGTCGATCGCGTGATCAACGCGTCGAATGCCGCGAAGCTGAAGTGCCGCATTCTCGCGGAAGGCGCCAACGGACCGACCACGCCGGAAGCCGATCTCATCCTCAACGAGCGCTGGGAGGAGCTGTTTATCATTCCCGATATTCTCTGCAACGCCGGCGGCGTGATCGTTTCCTACTTCGAATGGGTGCAGGGTTTGCAGGCGTTCATGTGGACCGAGACCGAAGTGACCGACAAACTCTTCCGCATCCTCGAACATTCCTTTACCCAGGTCATTCGCCGCGCCAAGGCGCACAAGGTGTCGCACCGGACCGCGGCGATGGCGATCGGAGTCGAGCGCGTCATGAAAGCGAAGCACGCGCGCGGGTTGTTCCCATAAACTGTAACCGCGGTCGCCGGCCGCGGAGCCACCACCAACGATGAAGTTCTCGCATCGCGCAGAGAAGCGGGGCGACCGTCTCTTTGATGTTCTGACGGACGAAGACAACGGACTTCGGGTCATTGTCTCGCGGCTCGGTGCGGAGTTGATCAGCGTCGCGCGCCGGGATGCCGGAGGCCAATGGATTGGATTCCTGAACCGCGATAACGAGATTGGTGCGCCGGAAAAGGGTTGGGCGAATCACGCCACGGTCATGGGTTACTTTCTGCACCGCATCAAGAACGAGCGAACGGTTTATCGCGGCCGGGAAATCCGCGGCGGCACGCATAGTTTTTTGCGCGGGAAGCAGTGGCATTTCATCGAGTCGGAGCGCGACAACGAACTGACCTACCGGATCACGCCCGAAGATTTTTCGTCGATTGAATATCCGCTTCGGGTTTCGCTCGATCTGACCTATCGAATCGACAACGCGCGCCTCTTCATCTCGTTCAAGTTCAGGAACGACGAACCGGAATTGATCGCGCATGTCGGCTTCGGCCTGCATCCGGGATTTGCCGCCACGGCCTCCGATTCATTCCGTTTCGAGATGCCGCCCGGACTCTACCGGCGCCATTTCTCTCCTGAGAATTATCTCAGCGGCGAGACGGAGGATATTCGATTCTCCGGAGGTGAGATGCCCTTTGCGAAAGAAAAACTGCCCGGCTCCTACATCCTCGAATTGGTGGACGTTCCGGGGCGCGTGTTCGTTTTTGCCGACCCGCCGAGTGGGCGGAGTGTCTCCCTGGATCTGAGCGGCGTCCCTTATCTGACGTTGTGGTGCGACGGCGGACCATTTCTCTGTGTCGAACCCTGCTGGGGTTTGACGGACCACCACGAACAGCGCGCGTTTGAGAACAAGGAAGGAATCCAGCAGATCGCTCCGGGCCGGGAACTGGTTCGCGGCTTCAGCTTCGGGCCAACGCTTGCCCCTCCTCTGTAGCCGGGGTCGCTGACCCCGGTGAGTTGGCGGCCGTTTGCTCCTTTGGCGGGGTCAGCGGCCCCGCCTACAACAGCCCGCACGCTTCACTCGCCCGCGATCGCCATCTCTCGCTCGCTCTGCCCCACCTTCGTCTTGGCGTCTTCGCAGCGAACAACGTTGTTTTTTTCGTCGAGCACAGCGACGCGCGGATGATGCGTCTTCGCTTCTTCCGGAGTCAATTGGGCAAAGCTCATGATCGTGAGGCGATCGCCGATGGCGCCGAGATGAGCGGTGGCGCCATTCAATTCGATCAGTCCCTTTTCAGGCGCTCCATAGATAACATAGGTCTCGAAGCGTTCCCCGTTCTGAAGATTTCCCACCAGGATCCTTTCATACGGGAGAAGGCCCACCATTTTGGCAATGTCCGCCGAGACCGTGAGGCTGCCTTCATAGTGCAAGCTGGCGCCCGTCACCGCCGCGCGATGAATCTTGGATTTCAAGAGAGTGATCTGCATCGAGGCGACAAAGAGAGCTTAGCTCCGTGCTTTTGCAACGCGGTTTCTTTTGAATACGACACGAGCCAATGGTCTTGATCGCGACTCGGACCGACCATCGAGTGTTCGCCTCATTTCACCGTCTGCAACTCTTTGGTAACTCGCTCGATGATGTCAGCCTTCTGCACCTTTCGGCCTGGACAATCTTTCTGCTGCCCCTCCGGATCGTCGCGATGTAACCTGAGCGTGTCCGGCGAAATTTTCAGCGTTCGGCACAAGATGGCGATGGCCTTGACTGTATTGTTGAGAACCGCGTCATCCAATTCCTCCTCGTCAAAGTTGCCCACCATCTCAATGCCCAGGGAGGTGCTATTCCAGTGTTGCGCGTGGATCCCCGGTTGCGTGAGGTCGTTGAACACCCAGATGTGCTTGTCGTCCACGAAAAGATGGGGCCCGCCGGTCCATCCTCTTTTTTCCACGTAATAGCGTTCCAGGTTTCGGAGGTGCGCCTCCGGGCTCCCTTTGCGCCATTGGGCGAGATTGGGTGTAAACGTATTGTGCAGCACGAAAAAGTCGGGTCTCCATTTGGCGAAGGAGAGAGACTTTGTGTAGGCCGAAAACTCCGCGGGGCTGAAGGCCCGGAGAATGAACTTCTGCGCCACGCTTTGTAGGTCCCGGTCTTCCGGCGAAGGATTAGGATCCTTGTTCACGTGATCGACAAATTGTTGCAATTGCGCCAGCACGGTTTCCCGAGGCACTTTGTTCCTTTCCGCGACAAGCTTGAGGGCCTGTTTGTAACGTTCCTCTTCAGACAGGCCGTTTTGGTTCGACTGCGGGTCGAGTCTTTGCTTGATCTCCCGTAGATCCTCGCGCACCCGCTGAAGGTCTTCACTTTGGAGCTTCATCGCCACCGTTTGCTCGTGGGTGGACTGCGTCTGAAGGGCTACGTCTCGCCGCAAAAAATACACCCCGGCCAAAACGATCGCGAGCAGGACAAGAATCGCCGCGGAGATCGCCAGGTAATGCCGTCGCTCTTTGCGCACCAGCTTTGCCCAGCGCTTGTCCTTCTCCCGCAGTTGCAGAACCTTGTCTCGCAGCTCGGGCAGACTCGAGAACTCGAACCATAATCGATCGGAGCTTCGGATTTCTTTCCGATGCTTTTCCTGCAAAGCCTGGAATTCCATCGACTCCTGGGGTTGGCCGGCCGACGGCAAATTCGCGGCCGTTTCGTAAAACGTTTTCGTGGCCAGGAAAAGGTAGAGGGGCTTTCCAAGCCTCACTGCCGTGTCGTACTCCAATTGGGTGTAGGAGCGAGAGTTGGCGTCCGCTTCGCGCGTCTGTGGCGCTGCTCCATACAATAAACCCGCCAGATGAATAACGGCGTCACACTCCTCGATCGTCTTTGCCTCTTTGGCCGCAATTATTCCTTCACCCGCTCCAAAGTGCTCCTGGACCACAGGATGACAGTTCAAATCCAGCAATGCCTCGGTCACGACACGCCGCGCCTCTCCCAGATCCTTCGAGGTCGCCGAGATGAAAATATCTGGCCGTGCCGGCTCCATGAGCCATTCATCGTCAAACCGCCGTGCCAATGCCAGCCGAAAGTGGCCGGCTCAGCGCGCCTAGGACGTGGAAGGGCAGATTGTCCGCGCGCGTCCTCCCAGGACCACGGGCTCTTCCCATTCCTGGCCATCCGACGTCTGCGGTCTCGCGTTTGCGTACCCGCTTGAGGCAGCAGCCGGCATCGGTTTGTGAACCTTGCGCGCGGAGCGACGTCCGCGGCATTCGGGCCGCTGGCTGCAGACCCAGACCGGGTCGCTGCTAACTTTGAGTTCGTCCATCGAAGCTTCGCAGGCGGGGCAGAATGGGGGCACCAGCTTCACTTTGCTCAGAAGCTTGGGCGCCCATTCCCAGACCGCGAGAAAATCTTCATCCGGCTTCTGACGCGCCTCGTTGAGCAAGGTGTCGAGCGTTCGCGCGTTGATCGCGGTCACGCCTTTGGTCTTGGCGAAATTGCGCGCGTCCCACGAGAAACCACAGGAGGCAACATACACGCCACGCGTGACGCCGGCGGCGACCGCGGCTTCATGCAGATCCTTCACCCGGTCGACCGGCACCTTGTAGTCCGCGCTGAATTTCTTGCATTGCACGAGCAGTTTCTCCGACTTGCGTTGGACCATGAAGTCGCCGCCACGTCCGCCGCTCAGGCCGGCCGGCATCGTGACGCGGTAGCCCTGGCGTTGATAAATCAGTGCCACCAAAAGCTCGAAATCCTCGGCCTGGAGCGAGTGCACCCGGTGCGTCATTTCGTACGCCTCGGCCTCTGACGGGATCAGGGCGGAAAGATCCGGCAGAATGAAATCGTCTTCGGGTGAACGCCGGCGTCGGAAGAGGCGGAAGACGAACATCCCAACGAGCACGATCGGAATCAAAGACAGCTCGGGGTTCGCCTTCGCTTTCTCCCAGACCTGAGCCAGAAGAGCGTCGCGGACGGGGTTCGACGCGCTCTTCGCGGACGACTCCGATGTCTGCGCGGGTTTCGCTGGCAGCGTCGCGCCGGGCTGCGCCTTTGCAATGGTTGCTCCTCCGGCGGTCGCGGACGAGGCAGCCCCCGGTTTCGGCAGTCCGGCGGGATCGGACGGCTTCGCCCCTGGTTTCTCCAGTTCGATCCCGAGTTCGGCCATGGTGGCTGAGCCCCCGCGGCCGGCGTAAAGCTTGTCACTCAGCTCACCCGCCAGTTCGTCGCGCTTGGCCGATCCCGAGAGGAAACGGAGCGCACTCTTGAAAACAGTCGCCATCAAGTCGGACTCCTCCGACGCAAAATGTGGCATCTCCAGGCCCGCTGCTCCCGGCATCCCTTCGGGCATTCCCGCGGTTTTCATGATGTAGGGCCGCGCAAACCTCAGCAGTGCTCCCATCGCCACCACGATGATCGCCATCGTGATGAATTTGATCGCAAGTTTCCTCAGCAGGCGCATCGAGGGGAATGACTTAGCAAAACACGGGCCACGGGCACTTTAGGGAGAAAGTGAATGGTGATAAGTGATCCGTGAATGGGGCGATGGGCCAGCGATCTTCTCTATTCACTTATCACCGATCACTATTCACACCTCTCGCGCGATCCAGTTGATGGCTTTGTCAGCCAGCCGGTCGAACGCGATGACGGCCAATTCCAGATGCTCTTCCTTCGTGTCCTCGAGCTTGTTGTGGCTGATTCCCCGCAGGCTCTGGACGAACATCATGACACTCGGAATGCCGGCGCGAGCCATCTCTGAGGTGTCGTGCAGCGGGCCGGAGGGCATCCGATGTGGAACGGCGCCGGTTTCCGAGATCGCTTCGTCGCAGAGCGCGATGAGATCGGCGTGAAACGGAATCGGCTCGATCTGCCAGATTCGCTCCCAGAAAACGGTAACGTTCCCTTCCTGGGCGAAACGCTCGCTGGCTTCCTTCGCCTCCTGGAGCATTTGGGCGAGGGCGTCTCCGTCAAGATGCCGCTGGTCGAGCGTGAGCCGGCACTCTTCGACGACGCTGGTGGGAAATCCGGGGCTGGTGGTGCAGGAGCCAATCGTGCAAACGCCGCCATTACGTTCGGTGATCTGGTAAATCTCGGGACTCATTTTCGCGGCGGCGAGGAAAGCGTCTTTCCGTTTGTTCATCGGTGTCGCGCCGGCATGCGCGGCTTGACCGCGGAAAGTGACGGCGTGGCGCTCGACGCCGAATGTCCCGAGCACCGTTGCCAGCGGCCGATCCAAATCGAGCAGCACCGGTCCCTGTTCGATGTGGAGTTCGAGATAAGCCGCGGCGTTCGCGAGCTCGTTGCGGCACTCCGGCACCTTTTCAAAATCAATTCCATTCGCCGCGAGCGCCGCGGGCAGGGAGATGCCGTCTTTGTCTACCAAACGTCGCGCTCCCTCCATGTCGAGGTGACCCGAACAGGCCGATGACCCGAACAGGCTCTTCCCGAAACGCGCGCCTTCTTCATCGGCCCAATCCACCAGGCGCACCGTCACCGGTGGTTTGCCATTGGATTGGGCATCGATGCGGCGCAGAACCTCGAGGCCGGTGAGTGTATCCAGCGAACCATCGAGCCAGCCGCCGTTCGGCACTGAATCGATGTGTCCCCCGATCAGGAGCGCTTTCTCCGATTCGCCCCGCAGAGTCGCCCAAAGATTTCCGGCTTCATCGACGTGAATCTCGGCGGACAGCGCTTCCAGTTTCCGTCGCAGCCAGGCGCGGGCCTTCGCCCATGTCGGAGTGAACGCGACTCGCTGCGCGCCGTTCTCGTCGCCCGTTAATTCCCGCAACTCCTTGAGCTCGGTGAGAACCCGCTTCGGATCGACAGCCATATCTACTCCTTCATTTTCCGCGCAGCGTTCAGCCGGCCAGAGCGGCGCGCATCTGGGCAAAGCGGCTTTTCGCGCTGTCTTCGGTCACCGGCGTACTGAGCATCTTGGCCAGATCGATCTGATCGAGAAACTCCGGAGCGAGTTCCTTGATGAACGAACTCGGAGTGCATGACACCACACTTCCGTATTTAGTCCGATTCCGGCAATGGATCAGGGTCAACGTCCGCATCGCGCGAGTGATGCCGACATAAAGGAGACGCCGCTCCTCGTCGATGCTCCCTTCGGCTCTGGAGCGTTCGTGGGGGAGGAGACCTTCTTCCAGGCCGATCAGGTAGACGTGCTTGAATTCCAGGCCCTTGGCCGCGTGCATGGTGATCAAGGTAACGCCGCTTTTTTGTTCTTCCTCTTCTTCTTCCTCCCGTTCTTGATCGAGAGCGACTTCGTCGAGAAAACCACGCAGGCCTTTCGTCGAACGCCCCAGGAACTGTCCAAGATCGCGCAGGATATCTCCCACGTTCGATTCCCGGACGGCCGCTTCCTCCGCCGTCTTGCAATTACGCCGGAGCTCCGCCGCGTAGCCGATTTCTTCGATCAATTTAATCACGAGCGCCGCGGGATTGCTCAGCGGCTCGCTCACCTTTGTTTCGTAGTCACCGACCAGCTCGACGAAAGCCCGAATGCTCGCGGCAGTCCGGGCGCTTACCTCGGCGAGAAACTCCTGATTCCCGAGCGCGCGCCAAAGGCTGCACTTGTTTTGCACGCTCCATTCCAAAGCGCGCGCGACCGTTGTCGGGCTGATTCCGCGAGCTGGAATGTTGATGATCCGCAGCAGGCTCGAGTCGTCGTCCGGGTTCACGAGCAGGCTCATGTAAGCGAGCAGGTCTTTTATTTCCCGTCGATCGAAGAAACTTTTTCCGCCGACGATCCGATAGGGGATATGCAGGCGCCGGAGGTTTTCTTCGAGCAACCGCGATTGCGCGTTCATCCGGAACAGGACCGCAAAATTGTCCCACACCTCGCCGTCGGAGAAATTCTGCCGCTGCATTTCCTCGACCACGAATTGCGCTTCTTCGCGGTCGTTAGGCGCTTCGATCAATCGCACTTTGTTGCCACCTTCGCGCGCGCTCCAAAGCTTCTTCGGGCGGCGGCGCGGGTTGTTGGCAATGAGTGAGCTGGCCGTCCCCAGAATCGCGTTCGTGCTCCGGTAGTTTTGCTCCAGCGTTACGATCGTCGGGTTGGGGAAGTGATGCTCGAATTCCAGGATGTTCGAGACCTCGGCGCCCCGCCAGCCGTAGATCGATTGATCGTCGTCTCCGACTACGGCGACGTTTCGGCGTTCGTCCGCCAGGAGGGTAACCAGCTCCAACTGAAGTTTGTTCGTGTCCTGGAATTCATCGACCATGAGATAACGAAACCGCTCTCGCCAGCGAGCGCGGACGTCGGAATGCTCGTTCAAGAGTCGGACCGCGAGCGCCAGCAGATCGTCGAAGTCGACGGCGTTCAGATTTTTCAATTCAGTCTGATAACGCGCGAAAACCGCGCCGATAAGCGTGTCTTCATTTTCTGGAGGTCTCCAACTGTTGTTTTTCGCCTTGCTGATCAAGTTTTTCGCCACGTTGGGGTCGAGCTTTTCGTCGCGGGCTGAGGTTCGCGTGATGATCTTCCGAATGAGCCCGAGCTGATCGCCTTCATCGTAGATGCTGAAGTTATTCTTATAGCCAAGGCGATCGATGTTCGCGCGGAGGATCCGAAGACAAAGGGCGTGGAAGGTAGACATCGTCACCTGGCTGGCCGCCTCGGCGTCGAGGACTCGAGCGAGGCGTTCGCGCATTTCGGCGGCCGCCTTGTTGGTGAAAGTCACGGCGAGAATCTGTGCCGGATCCGCGCCTTGCGTGATGAGATAGGCGACCCGCGCCGTGATCACGCGCGTCTTGCCCGTGCCCGCGCCGGCGAGAATCAGGAGAGGTCCTTCCGTCGATTTGACGGCGCGCTGTTGCGCTTCGTTCAGGTCGAAAAGTCGAAAGGTGGCCATCGGGAGCCGCGTAGCTTCGGGGCAAACGAGCGAAGCGGCCAGTCGATTCGATTCGTTGTAACCGCGAATAGACGCGAATGGACGCGAATTCTTGGAGGATCCCGAGAAGGGAAGCTATGTCAGGAAGGTTGCGGAGGGCGGGCAGGCGAGTCGTCTGCCGCAGGCGGCGCGTTCAAGTCCCGCTCTCGCGGCTTGGTCTCACCCACATAGATTCGATGTTCGAAGCGCTTCGCGCGATCGTGCGACTTCGCTTCCACCACATGCACGCGAAAGCCCGCGCGCGCGAGCGACACCGCAAAGGCTTCCTCGTCCGTCGCCGACCAAAAAGCGACGCGACCGCCTGGCTGCAGCGCGCTGGCAATGCGATTGAAGCCACGCCGGCTGTAGATTTGCGCGTTCCGCGCCTGGACAAACGAAGTGGGTCCATTATCGACATCGAGAAGGATGGCGTCATAACGCGTATTCTGTGCACGGCGAATGATTTGGAAAACATCTTCCGTGAAAACCTTTACCCGGCGATCATTCAGCAGGGCACCGTTCACTTGCATAAGGAATTGGCGATTCCACTCGACCACCTCTGCGAGCAGTTCTGCGACGTGGACCTCCGCTTTTTTCCCGAGGAGCGAAAGCACAGCCTTCAACGAGAATCCCAGACCCAACCCGCCGATCAGAACTCGCGGGTGCGGGTGCCGGATCAAATTCTCACACGCGAGCTTCGCCAGCAGGATTTCCGAGGCCGTCGAGGTGGTGCTCATGAGCTGGCGCCCATTGAGCTTCAGGAAGTGATCGCCGTCGTGCTCGTGCAGGGTGAGCCGCGCGCCATCGGGCGCGACGGTTTCAGCGAGAGTGCGAAACGGCTTCATGTCTGTCCGAACACACTAGCGCATTTCGACCAACACTTCCGCGACCGGGCGAACCGGGCGCGGCTCGTTGAGGGGCAGCGATGACTTGGAACCTGTCGTTTCAGCGATGGGTGGGTGAATAGTGATTAGTGATCGGTGAATGGTTGGTGGCGCTCGTCACCATTCACTTATCACCAGTCACAATTCACACCGACCGCCCGGTCGCTTAGTCCTTCATGCCTAAGAGAGTCTTGATCTCTCTCAGGGCTTTTTTGCGCGCCTTATCGTAAGCGGTGGCATCGGCGTCATCCCCACTGCTGACAAACGCCTTGAGGGCGCGGGATTCTTCCAGGACCAGGTCGAGAACTTCAATCGTGTTGCGGATGAATTGATTGTCTTCTTTGCTCAACGTGTCCGCATCCAGAAGCTTGTTCATCTGCCCCTTCATCCCCGTCGTGATGTTGATGTAGGTGGTGACGAAGGTGGTGGCCTCGCCGGACTTGTAGGTCTTGGCCACGAATGCGTCGGCCAGCGTTCCGACCGCCATGTGGGTGAGGAGAACGGATTGACCAGTCGTATATCCGAGCGTGTTCAGGAGCACAGTGTCGGCGGCGCGACAGAGTGGTGCGCTCGCGAAAACGACCGCGGCCAAAACGCTGAAAAGAAGTTTGGAATTCATATGGCGGAGTTTATGACGGAGGGGACGCCCGGCTGTCAAGCGTTTGTGCGCGCTGACGCGACCCCGCCCGCCGCCGCAATTTTTATTCGCTGAAAAGGGACAACTGCTCCTGGCGCGGTCGCTCCCTTTTCGCCATCGGAGCGAGAAGATCCCGCAAACCTGAATTCCTCTCGGCCCGGCGGGCCACGGCCTCCCGGAAAACCGCCTCGCTCCACCAGAGCTCGACCTGCGAACGCGCCCGCGTCAATCCGGTGTAGATCAGTTCCCGGCTCAGAACGGGCGCGTCCCGATCGGGCAGGATGAACAGGACCCGATCGAACTCGGAACCCTGACTCTTGTGGACCGTCATGGCGTAGGCAGCTTCATGCTGGGGCAGGCGGGCGGGAGCGAATCGGCGCAGCGTATTTTCTTTCCCGATAAACCAGGCCCAAAGCTGATCCGGGTTTTCGGTCGCCGAGACGTCGGGAAGAAGAACGCCGACATCTCCGTTGTAAAGCTGCAACTGGTAGTCGTTCTGCGTAATCAGCACGGGTTTCCCCGCGTAGCCGGCGCTGACGCCTTTTTGAATCAACCCAGCTTCCTGCAATATCTCCTCGATATTCCGGTTGAGGCTCTCAACTCCAAAGGGGCCGCGGCGACGAGCCGAGAGCACGCGAAACTTTTTCAACTGTTCCAGCGCAGCCATCGGATCCTTCTCGGCCAGGAACGTGGAGAAACCCTCCACGATTGCTTTGGAAAACCGAGCGACCTGAGCGGGACGTTCGCTGAGTTCCGTTGAAACAATGTCCGCGTAGCGCTGCTCTCGCAAAATGCGCACGGCGTTGGCCGCGTCGCCCTGTCGAACCGCGCCGCAAAGGTGATGAATGCCACTCTCGCCGCTGAACCGGTAATTCTTGTCCAGGGTTACAACCGCAGTGCGGAGGAGACTCCCGGTTAAGGCCGCGGCGTCCACGATGTCAGCGAGGACCGCGCCGGGTTCGACGGAAGCCAGTTGATCGTGATCACCCAGAAGAATTACCCGGCACCGTTCCGGGAGCGCGTCGAAGAGTTTGCAGAGGAGTGGGAGCGCCACCATCGACGCCTCGTCAATCACCAGCAGGTCCAGCGGGAGCGGATTCTGGCGATCATGCCGGAAGTAAGCCGAGTTACCTTTGAATCCAAGCAGCCGGTGGATCGTCGAGGCGCTCCCTGGCATGCGCTCTTTTACTTCTTCGGGGCGGTCGAGTGTTTCCAGTCCCACGCGAACCGTTTCTTCCAAACGCGCCGCCGCTTTGCCCGTCGGCGCGGCTAACGCCACCCGGAGACGCTCGTTCCCAGGTTCCTGGAGCAGGCGCGCCAGGATTTGCAGGACCATGGTGGTCTTTCCTGTCCCGGGTCCTCCTGAAACAATTGTGAGCATGTTGGTCATGGCGGCATCAATCGCCGCGGCTTGAGTTCCCGCCTGGCTCTGACTCGCGGAATGGTTGCCGGCCGCTTTTTTCAGGAGGGCGCTGGCCAGCCGTTGTTGGTAGTCCCAGTAGCGGCGCAGGTATAAGCGATCCGATCCATCGAGGACGAGTGGTGTTCGCGCGTCCGGTCCACCCACTGCTTTCGAGTTCGCGAGAACCGACCTCCACACTGACGCCGCCGGCCATTCGACCAACTCGTTGCCGATGCCTTCGGCGGGACGAGAGGGCTTGGTGCCAAGCGGGAAGCAAATGTTTCCTTCGCGGATGGAACGACTGAGCCAGGTGGCTGCGAGCGGGACGAGCGTTTCATCGCCACCGAAGCGCCCAATGAACCTGGCAAAGCGCCGATCGATGTCGAGGAAGACGGGTTCCAGCGGAGAGTTCATGAAATCAGTCTCCTCAGATTCCTGGCTGTTTTCGGGTCAGGTCGATTTCGAAAAATTCCGCGTGCTGGATCCTTCGGATCGATGCCGCGCAGGAAGACGTAATAAACGCCTCCGAAATGACGTTGATAGTCGTAACCGGGTAATCGTCTTTCGAGAAACAAATCCGCCGCCAGCGTGTAGAGATGATATTGGAGGAAGTAGTTGTGTTCGAGCATCGCCCGCTGCATGCCCTCCGGTCCGTAGTCAGCCGGCTGACTTCCCAGCCAGTTCGATTTCCAATCGATCAAGTAGTAGCGATCCTTGAATCGGAAGAGCAGATCGATGAAACCGCGCATGAAGCCTTCAACCGGATCGAAGCGAAGACTTCCCATTCGCTGGCGTATGTCTCCGGCCAGACCTGTGCATTTGTCGACGACCTTGGCGAGACGTGCTGGGGTCAGGCGGGCGAGGGGGTAGGTGAATTCGACCTCGGAGAGACGCTCACTCCTTGAGACTTGCTGCAATCGTATCCCAGGCTCGAGTTCCACTTCCATGAGCTCCTGAAGGATCTGATGGATGGCCGGCCGGTGCAGGGTCTGGGAGAATCCATGGATTCGAAGCTTGCCCTCAATCAGTTTGGAAAGCTCTCCCAGGTCCTGGAAGTCCAAGTATTCGAGCACGCTGTGAAAGAAATCCCCGGTCCGCCGGCCGCGATCGAAGGTGAAGATCGAAAGGTCCGCCTTGGGCTGTTCAGGTTCAACGATGGTGTCGATCTCACCGTCACGCGAAGGACCGGAGTCAACTTCCTCCAGCTCCGTTGCCGCGACATTGAGTCCGCTAAAACTGGCGGTCATTGCGAGCTTCGAAATCCGTCCACCAAAAGAGCGCGACTGAAGTATCGGCCCGGCGGGAATTTCGCCTGGCGTCCGGCTCATTCGCGGATGAGAGCGGCTGAGATCCCGTTCCGCAGCAGAAGAAGCGACTGACCCTCCGGAGGCCTTGGCGAACGCATTTACCTCCTCGACGAGCGATCCATCCGTTGACGGTGGAAAAAGCTGAGCAAGAGGTGAGCTCCTGACATCTTTGTCGGGTAAATAAATAAAGCAGCGGTTCATCGCGCGCGTGACAGCGACATAAAGAAGTCGCAACTCCTCTGCTCTAATTTCCTCGCTCTGCCATTCGCGGTGTTCCTCCGTCCCCGCTTTCTTCCCGCGAAGGTCGAAGGTCAGAGGTCTCTCCGGAACGGCGCGATCATGAAACTGAAGCTCCGTGCGCTGGGAGGATTCCGCCGGCAACCAGAGAAATGGGCAGAAGACGATCGGGTACTCGAGCCCTTTGCATTTATGAATCGTAGCGATCTGGACCGCGTCGTCGTCACTCTCCAGGCGAAGTTGGAAGCGATCTTCTGAGACTCGCCCACTCTCCCTTTGCTCGCGCAACCAGGAGCAGACTGCATCCGGCGAGAGGCTCTGACTGCTTTCCGCTTCGTGGAGGAGTTCTGCGAGATGAAGGAAGTTGGTCAAACGCCGCTCGCCTGCCGGCAAGTGAACAAGGCGCGCCCGGACCTTGTGGTTAACGAGGAGATTCCGGAACATCGCCGTGAAGCAACCGTCAATCCATTGCTCTCTCCAAAGCGAGAAGACGTCGAGCCAGTATTGCCGGGCCTGATCATCCTGGTCGAGGGCGAAGAGCTTTGTCGCGTCGAAGCCGAGCAAGGTCGTGGCGAGTGCACCCTTCAGCAGAGTATCGCGCCGTGGATCGATCACGCCCTGAAGAAACTGTTGCAGCTCACGCGCTTCGTCCGAGGCAAAAACATTGCGGTCACTCTGGACGATGCTCCTGATCCCTCGGCGGCGCAGAATGCCCTGGAGTTTCTCGGCCTGGCGGTGGCTGCGCACGAGGATGGACATGTCGCTGTAGCGCAAGGGACGTTTCCCGACCACGGGTTCGGCGGCATGGAGAGCGGCGATGTCGGCACTCAACGATTCGCCAATCAGTTCGGAAAGTTGTTCCTGATTCAGCCGGTCCTGATCTTCCATCGCCTTCACCACCTTGAAGTTCAGGGCTGCGGGAACGGCGTCGGATTTCGTCAGGCGATCAACAATCGGTTTCGGGGGAGCGTGAACGTCGTGGTACTGAATCTCCGGAAAGAGGAAAGGATCCGTCGTCCGGGTAAAAAGGCCATTGATGGCCGCCAGCAGTGGTTCCTCGGAACGCCAGTTCGTGACCAGCGTAAACTTTCGATCCGCGATCTGGGCCGCTTCGAAATAAGTGAAGACATCGGCGCCGCGGAATCCGTAAACGGCTTGTTTCGGATCACCAATGAAGAAGAGACGGTGATCCTTGGAACGGAAGATCGTGCGAAAGATTTCGTATTGAGCGGGGTCGGTGTCCTGAAACTCATCGATCAGGGCCGTGGAATATTTTCTCCGGATAGCTCGAGCCAGAGCCTGGCCTTTTTTTCCCCTCAGCGCATCACGCAAGCTGGTGATGAGGTCGTCATAGGTGACGGTGTTCGTGCGCGCTTTGCGTTTCGACAGCTCGACTTCCGCGAAGCCAAGGAACTCGTGGGTGAGTTGATTAAATAACGTTTCCACCTCCTGGCAAAACTCGGTGCAGAGCGCGAAGAAGCGATGAACCGGGGCGGTGCTCTTTGTTTTCGTCCCCGCAGCGATGGCTTCGGAAGTGACTTCGGCGAGCGCTCTGATGCTTTCCGGAGCCGCTCCGGCAAAATCCGCAAAAACTTCCGCCAGTTTCGGTAGGAGTTCGGCGACCCGATCGTCGTGAAACGCTTTCTGATTTCGGGCGAGACTCTTATGATGACGAAGCAGGTCTTCGATCTCCGCCTGGTGACCGGCCCATTCCTCTCTGGCGGCGGCAAAGGCCGTTTCAATCTGCAGCAAGAATTTGTCGCACGACTTTGCCTCGACCGGCGGGATGACGATCAGATCAGGATGGCGTCGTGTTTGTTCGAGCAACTCAACCCACTGAGCGGGGGATTTCTCCCAAGCCATCGCGAGAGTAGGCAGGAGAGGCTCGGCTTCGTAGAAGCGTCCTCGCCAGAAGTCGCGGGCGATTTCGTCGAAGAGCGGCTTTGGATCTGTCACGAGAGCCGTGTCGAAACGGGTACCGCTCTCGAAGGCATAGTCGTTGAGCATTCGCTGACAAAAGCCGTGAATGGTAAAAATCTGGGCCTCATCGAAACTCTGCAACGCAATGTCCACCTCCCGGATACCCGCAGAGAGATCACCCTTTTTCAGGAAAGCCTGAACGATCGGATCATCCGATGCCCCACGGTGGAGATGCTCGAGGGCGACTTGCAGTCGATGTCGAATCCGGTCGCGCAACTCCTGGGTGGCAGCTTCCGTAAAGGTCACCGCCAGAATATCGCGGATCTGGCAACGCTCCTCCAAGATGAGCCGCAGGATCAGGCCTGTGATGGAATAAGTCTTCCCGGTGCCGGCACTCGCCTCAATCAAAGTGACCCCAGGCTCAAGTGGAGTGGTCACCATCTCGAAAGGAGTCATAAGAACGCCTTCCGCTTGCTGTGTTGAAACAGCGGTTTGAAAACCGTGCGCGCCAGCTCTTGAAAGCGCTCATCGAGCGGCTCCGGCATGTCGAAGCAGCGTGAGATAAATAGATCGTCCTTCTCGCCCTCTGCTTTCCCATCGCGCCAGGCCCCATGCCATTTCGCCCGAGCTTTGCTAACGGGATTCCCTTCTCCCGCTACCTCCGTTTCGACGAAGGCCATTGCGCTCGCGGGAAAGAAACGCAGGGGAAGCATCAGACCTTCCAGAAATAGCTCGCAGAGCGTCTGCAGTTCGGCGCGGGCTGATGGGACGGGGTCGAAAGTGACGAGAGCATCCTTTCCGATCAAGACCGTTTGTAGTTCACGACGTTCGCCCAGAGCGCACAAGGCCAGGTGCTCGATCCAGGCGCGCAAATAATCCTTCGGGTTCAGCTTTGCGGTCCGGAAATAAACGCCGCGTCCGCCATAAAGAGAGTTTACCTTGCCGCTGAGACTGAATGCTTCCAGTTCCAGGTGGACATCGATTGGTTCATCCTTGTGGCCCTGGCCAATGTAGCCCTGGATGATTTTTGTCAGCCTCTGCACCTCGGTTCTCATGGAACGGAGTTCGATTTCGCCGATCACGCCGGGCGGAAGGATTCCACGTTCCCGAAAAACCGCAGGAGGCAGGAGTTGCCCGGCTTCCAATTCTTCCTCAAGCAGCTCCTGCTTGATGAGATACTTTTCGAGGTAATTGAGGTCGAAAGGCTCGCTGTCACTCAATAAATCGTCTGTCTTTCTTAACGTGAGCCCCAGTCGCCGTTTCACGAAATACTTGGAAGGATTGCCCCAGAATTCGACCAGCTCGCGCAGCTCGAGGTTACGAGTGGACTCTTCGATCTGGGGAAGGGCCTCGGTAATGAACCGTGGCATCTCCGGCGCTGGCGTCGCGCTGATGCTGCGACTGGCTTCCGCATTCGCGTCCGAATAACTAAAGAGCCGCTCATCCTCTCCGGAAGCCAGGAAGTATCGAGGACTGAAGGCGTGCAGCGGATGCTCGGTCAGCGCGAAAGCTCTGGCCGATTTTCCCTCGGGAAAGACGAAAGCCTGGTCGAGGTAATCGAGAAGCTCGTTCACGACAACGGACGGAGAAACCTCCTTGTTGTGAATCGCGGAGCGTCCGACGTAGCTGATGATAAGTTTCTCCTGCGCGGAGAGCACGGTCTCTAGAAATGAATAGCGATCATCCTGACGGGCGGACGGATCGCCCGCGCGCGGTGATTGCGCCATCAGGTCGAATTGGGCCGGCTGCGGCCGGCGTGGAAAAACCTGATCGTTGATTCCGAGAAGACAGACAATGCGAGCGGGGATACTGCGGACCGGTTTCAGCGCACAGAAAGTCACATGACCTTTAAAGAATTGTCCTCGCTGTTCCATGGCGGCGAGCTGCTCGGCCAGGTACTGACGCACCACGCGAAAATCGATCTGCGCTCCGACCTCGGCGGAATCCGCGACCGTGCGCAGTTGATCGATGATTGTTCGAAGGAAGCCGACGTCGCGCAGTTCTTCCTCTCCAACTGGCTTCAGGAACTGTTCGACCGTCTCCAGGAGAGGCTCTACCCAGTCGGCGAGCGGACGAGGGCGCTCGAAGTTCTCCGTTAATCGAAATAAAGCTTCCGTGGCGGAGACGAAGCGCCCGAGAACAGTGCCGCCATCGCCCTCTACTTCGTCATGGGGCAGGATGCCTTCGAAGAGATATTTGTTTTCGCCCGGCATCGCATAACCAAGGAGGAGCCGATCCAGCCCATGGCGCCAGGTGTTGGCGTCCAGCCCGGGAAGACCCGCGCGAGTCCGGTCGGTGGCGTCAACTCCCCAGCGGATCGCGGTTTCTTCAATCCAGTCGCGAATCAGGGAAAGCTCTTCGTCATTGAAGTTGAACCGGCGCCGGAAAGCGTGCGAGCCCAGCAGAGCAAAAATCTGTGGCGCGGTGTAGCGGCTGCCGGGCAAATCCAGGAGAGTGAGGAACGTGTCGATCGGGAGGCTCTCGCTCCGCGGATGGCGATCAGCCAGGGAGTAGGGGATGCGCCTCAGTTCGTCTTCGGGATAACCGAAGACGCCGCGGACGAGAGGCGCGTATTTCTCGATCTCCGGCGTCATGACGATGATGTCCCGTGGACGGAGATCGGGCATGGTCTCAAAGCAGGCCAGCAACTGGTCGTAGAGAACTTCGACCTCTCTCATTGGCGAATAACAGGACTGAAGCACGATTGATCGATCGCTTTGCTCCACCGTAATTCGAGGCGCAGTGACAGAGCTATCGTTCCCCAGGACGCCGCGATTCTGGGCGTGGAGAATGTCGAACTTGACCGCCCCCAGCAGGGTAACGGGCTCGAACTCCCTGAATTCTTCGCTTCCAGTTTCAACGGGAACGCTGAGCCGTTCTTCCGTGTCCACGAGGAGGTCGGTCAGGTCCGCGTCAACTTTTCCCCATGAAGTAGCGAGGGGATTGCCGGTCGCTGGATCGGAAGCGTCGAGGCCGAGACGCGCCCGTTGTTTTGCGGTCGGATCGTTTCCTCGATATTCACGCGACGGCCTGAGCAGGAACAAATGCATCTCCCGGACGCGGGCCAGTTGGAAGAGGAGCTCAAGGTAAGCGGGAGGCAGGCTGGCTGGAGCGAAGATTGAGATTCGCTCCGGGAGATCAAGCTTGGCGGTACTTTTAAAACCGCGAACGCGGAGGCGATCAAGCGCTTGATTGAAACCTGGCGCTTCCCCGAGCTCTCGCCATAAGGCAGCCTGCCACGCTTCGTCCCCGTCCCGGTTTTCCTGGGATGCGGTCCATTCCGAAACCATCGCGGGGCGGTAAACGCGATATTGGTCGAAGAGATTGGCCAGCCGGGCGGCGAGATGAAAACGTTTTAAAGAATCGTCGTCGGAAAGATATTTGGCCACGGGAGCGAATTCTTTCCGCGCGAGACACTGCGGCAGGAGCGAATCGATCTTCCAGGTGAGAAGCTGCGTGGACATTTTCTCGATGGGCGTGGCCACAGGAGAACCTCGTTGCACGACCTGCGTCACGAAGTCGGACAGGAAGGGGAATTCATAGTTGGCGCAGATCCCTTGCCGTTGCGCGATCTGGAGGGAGAGCCAGCGGCGGCTCGCCAGGCTTTGCACCACGACGATCTCCGGCGTGAACGGCAACTCGAGAGGGCTCGTTACGATCTCGGAAAGTCGCTGCGCCAGGAGATCGAGCTGGTTGCTCGTGTGGAGAATCAGGCCGGGCATCGGAATGGATTAGCAGTGAAATTCGATGAGGGAATGACGAGAGAATCTAACACAAGCGGCAATGGCGAAGCGGACACAGGCGCATCCTCTCATAGGGGGTGAGACAATGGCTGTCCAACGCGGCAAGATTTTGTCCGACAATAGCCCAGCGTTTCAACGCTGGGTTTCGGTTGCGGAGGAATTAGAAGTCCCTTGGGACGGCAGAATCGTTTTGTTTCGATGACGCTCCTGTCGTCCCTGAAGGGACTGGCGTGCTTTTGTGAGCCGGTTTTCCCAGCGTTAAAACGCTGGGCTATTTTCAAGAGGATAAGAGGGCAAGAGTGCATCGAGGCTTTTTTTCCCTGCGGTTCTGCTGGCAATCGCGCGGCCGATTGCGCAGATTGCGCGGCGGATGAGAAGCTGGATTTTTTTGCCGGTGCTGATTCTAATGGCGGCGCGTTCCGTGGCCGCGGGCGTGAGCCCCGCGACCGTGCGCGCCGCGGCGAACTTCTCGGCCAGCCAGGGCGGCAGATCGTTCCTCGCCATCCAGCACGGGCAAACGCTCCTCGAACAAAACGCGGGGGAGCCGCGAAAGATTTACAGCGGCACGAAAGCTTTTTGGAACCTTGCTGCGCTCGCTGCCGCGGAGGATGGTCTCTTGAGTCTCGACGAATTGGTCGCTTCCACCATCCCGGCCTGGCGGAACGATCCGCGCAAAGCGCGGGTCACCATCCGGCAATTGCTCGATTTCTCGTCCGGGCTCGAGCCGGTGTTTTATTTGCACAATAACAACCCGGGCGATCGCGATCGGATCGCGATCGGAGCACCGCTCGTCGCCAGTCCGGGATCGGCTTTTATTTACGGCCCGAGCGCGCTCCAGGTTTTTCATCAGGTGCTCAAGCAAAAGCTGCACGGAGAATCGCCGACCAATTATCTCGAGCGCCGCGTCTTAAGCCGCCTTGGACTCGGGTCGCAGCGCTACCTTGCGGATAGCGCAGGCAATCCGCTCCTCGCCGCCGGCTGGTATTTGAGCGCGCGGCAATGGGCAAAGCTGGGGCAACTGGTCCTGGGGGGGGGCGCGCCGGTCATCACCTCCGGTTCGCTTGCGCAATGCTGGCGCGGTTCACCGGCGAACAGGGCTTTCTCGCTCGGCTGGTGGAACAATCGATCAGCGCCGGGCGGGCACGAGTTCGATTTTGAGGACATGCTCGTCCCGAAATGGCCGCGTCAACACTGGAGCGGCGCCGTGCTTTGCCGCGACGCGCCCAGCGACCTGGTCGCCTGCATCGGCTCGGGTTACCAACGCCTTTACGTGATCCCGTCGCTGGGGCTCGTCGTCGTCCGGCAGAGTTCAGGCGGCCGCTTTTCGGATGCGCGTTTTCTGCGGATTCTGCTCGGGAAGTGACGGCGAGTCGTGAGTCCCGCAGGGACGTCGGAAATTAGCCGGTGGTGCAAACCACCGGTTGGATGCCAACAGAAACGCAAGCCCCGGCCGGGGCGGCGGAAATTGCGCGACATCCCTTCCAACGCCCCGCCGGGGCTCGCCCCATATGCGTATTCATCCGGTGGTTTGCACCACCGGCTAATTCCCACGACGCCTCCGGCGTCACTCACCCGCCCACCTACTTCGGCGTCGCGATAATGAGGGACGAGCGGCTCGGCTGCCACTGGTAGCCGAAGCTGAATTCCAGGAGAGCCGGTTTACTCTCCGCGTTCTCTTTGACCAGGTCCGGCTGCGGATGCTCCTTGAAGCGGCCGATCGGCCCGACGTAGTGCCCGCAATGGCGGACATTCCATTTGTCCCTGGCAAAAAATCGATGCGGGATTCCGGAATCGTCCTGAAGAATCAGCTTGCTGTGGGCGAGGAGAAAGTCGCGCACCTGGGAGAAATTGTTCGAATGCATCAGGTAAGAGGCGGCCTTGAGCAAGGTCACGCCCTGGCCTTGCTGCTCGCAAAATTTAAAGAAGCCCGGATTGGCTTTGATGGCCCAGTCCGCCAGGTCGGTCGTGAAATAGTAGAGTGTTTGCTGCCGCCCACTCGGACCGAAGAAAACAATCTTCACCCCCGGAGTAGTGCCTTTCCCTTCGGGAACAAAATTGCCGTCACGGTCGAGCGCCACCGGCATGACGGAATCGAGGGTGCAGCCCGCCCGCGCCAGGAACACATAGAGAATCGGGAGAGTGCCGCTGAGTTGGGTCTGCTTGAGATCGACCTTCATGTTCTTCGTGATGAAGAAGCTCCAGCTCAACACGGAATCGAGTGACTTGCGCAGGTTGGCCAGCGAGGAGAACAGGGCCGGGCGTGGGATCTTGTCGATCTCCGGCACCGGTCCGACCGGTTCGACGCCGCAGAGAACATAGGTGCTGGCGTTGGGAAAAAAGGCGTTGGCGTAGAGAAAATCCGGGCCGCTGAACATGTAAAACATCGGCCCATTTTCTTCGTACGATGGACCCAGGTACTGCGGCGCCCAGGCGTGGATTTTTGAAAGCTGGCGTTTATCCAACTGTTCCCAGGCGCGGTCGAAGTCGAGCGCATGGGTGGCCCACGCGGGATCCGTGCTGTGGCTCTCCAGAAGGGTGCCTCTCACCGGCAACCCGGCCAGAAACTTTGCGGTCGCATCCGCGGTCGGGTCCGAGGCCAGGGCCTGCGCACACAGCGCGAACGAGAGAAGGAGAAGAAACCGTTTCACAAAAGAGGTTCTGCTATGGGCGATGCGCCAGGCTCGGGAAGGAATTTACTTCGGCTTGGCGACCATGAGGGAACAGAGCGGTTGCATGCACTGATAGCCAAAGCTGAACTCCAGGCGGTCGGCCGGTTTGCTCTCTGAATCCGCGCGCGGGTAGAGATGAATATCCCATTTGGCGGGATCAATCGAAGGGAACGGGATTCCAGCGTCGTCCTGCAGAATTACTTTGCTGTGGCCGAGGAGAAAATCGCGCACCGTCACGAAATTCGGGTAGTGCATGAGGTAGGCGGCCGCCTTCAACATCGTCAGACCCTGGCCCTGGCGTTCGCAAAATTTGCTGAAACCGGGACTGGTCTTGATGGCCGTATCTCTTAGGTCACTCGAGAAATAGTAGAGCGTCTGCTTGCGCCCGCTCGGACCGAAAAAAACGATCTTCACGCCCGGAATGGTGTTCTTCGCCGCGGGAACCAGATTGCCATCCTGATCGAGCGCGACCGGAGCGACGGAATCAATCGTCTGGCCGGCGCGCGCGAGAAAAACGTAAAGGACCGGCAGGGTGCCGTTGAGTTGGGTCTGCTTGAGATCGGCCATCATGTATTTCGTGATGAAAAAACTCAGGTTCAGCACGGAATCGAGCGACTTGCGCAGATTCGCCAGGGCCGAAGGCAGGGCATCGCACGGAATTTTATCGATATCAGGGACAACGCCGACGGCCTCGATCCCGCAAAGAATGTAGGTGCTCGCTTCGGGAAAGAAGGCATTGGCATAGAGAAAGTCCGGGCCGCTGAACATGTAAAACATCGTCCCGGTATCTTTGTACGATGAACCCAGGGCTTTAGGAGCCCAGGCGCGAACCTTCGAGAGCTGCTCTTTATCCAGCCGCTCCCACGCGCGATTGAATTCGGTGGCGTGCGCCATCCAGCCAGGATCGGTGCTGTAGCTGTCGAGTGGAGTTCCTTTTATCGGCATTCCCGCCAGGAATTTCGCGGTCGCGTCGGCGGTGGGATCCGCGGCCAGCGCCTGGGCGCAGAAGGCCAGGGAAAAGAGAAGCAGAATCCGTTTCAAGAGAAAGCGGGTGACGTGAAGGACTCGGAGAACAGGCTCATTTGCGCGTGGCCATCATAAGGAGGCCGCGCTCTTTTTGCCAGTGATAACCGAAAGCGAACCCGAGCTCGGGTGGCGGTGGAGTTTTATCGTAGATCGCCGCCAGATCGGCCTGGCGAAATTTCCCGAACATTTCCGCGTGCGGCACGTACCGTCCATAACAGTTGACCGCCCAGCCTTTCGGGAACGCCCGCAGCGGGATGCCGGAGTCGTCCTGAATGATCACGCGGCTGTGTTCGAGCAGGAAGTTGCGCACCCCGGCGAAGCCTTCGCCGTGCATCAGATACGAGGCGGCTTTGAGCAAACTCAAACCAGGGCCTTGCTTGGCGCACCAGCTCAGGAAGGCGCTCTTGCCCACCGAGAGATCGGTCTTGAAGTAATAGACGGTTTGCCGACGGCCGCCGTTGGTGAAATCGATCTTCACCCCCTCCGCCGGACTATTGATGTAGGTCGTGTTCAACACCGTGCAGCCGCGCCGCGCGAGAAAAACGTAAAGGATGGGAACCGTGCCGCCCAGATTGCTCCGACCCAGGTCCATGCGCATATCTTTCGTGATGAAATAGTGGGTCTGCAAAATGGTGTGCATCGACCCGCGCAAGGCCGAGAGATCACCGGCCAACGTCTCCGGGGCGGCTTTGGAAAGATCCGGCACCAGGCCGACGGGCTCGAGGCCGGCCAGGATGTAAGTATTCGCGTTGGGATAGAACGCGTGCGCGTAGAGGAAGTCCGGGCCGCTAAACATGTAGTAAGCCGTGTTCGTGCTCGTGTAATACTCATTCGCATTCGCCGCCATCCACTCGCGAATGGGACCGAGCTGAAAGTACTCCTTTTTGGACCACGCTTTGTCCAGGGCGGCGGCGTGGCTTTGCCATGCTTCTGTTTGCAGGAGCGGCTCCAACGCGCCTTTCACCGGCAGGCCTGCGAGAAAGTGCGCGCTCTCGTCGAGAGTCGGCGGTTGCGCGGAGGCAGATGCGGCCAGGAGCAGCGACAGAACAAGGGCTTGGCATTTCATGACGGCAAGGAGACGGACGCGGTATTCTTTTTTGCGGAGAGAAAATAAACGGCCAACCCGAGCGCCATGGTGGCGAGCCCCCAAAGGGATGGCCGGCGGGTCGAGGGATCGCTCAACATGTGCTCCAGCATCCAAATGCTGATGCCGAGGAAAATGGCCGGCGTGACCGGGTATCCCCAGGCGCGATACGGGCGCGGCAAATTCGGTTGGCGCCAGCGCAAAACGAATACGCCCAGCACGGTGAGGGTCGAACAAAGGGTGAGACTGAACTGGATGTAATTGACCGCAGTCTGAAAGGTCGCCGTGAGCAGGAGCAAAACCACGATGGCGAATTGCGCCAGAATAGCGGGCACCGGAATCCCGCGCGCGCTGCGGCGGGCGAGGGGAGCGAGCGCGCCGAGATCTTCGCCCATGGCCGCGGTGATGCGCGGGCCGATCCACATCATCGCGCTCACCGTCGAGATCAGCCCGAGACAAATAAAAGAAGCCATCACCTTCGCTCCCGCCGCGCCGAAGATGTGCGCGCCGGCGATGACCGCCACTTGTTGCTTCCCGATCATCTCCGCCGCCGGTGTTGTCCGGAGAAAGATCGCGTTCGTCCCGAGATATAGCGCCATGACGATCACCGTGCCCAGCCCGACCGAAAGCGGAATCGCGCGCGCCGGGTTTCGCACCTCGCCCACGATGTAGGTCGAAGCGTTCCAGCCCGAGTAGGCATACATGACCCAATAAAGACTCACCGCAAACGGCGCGCTGACAATCAACGCGCCATCCGTCCTGGTGGGCAGGAACGAGACCGGCTGCGCCGTCTTTACCCAAAGACCCGCGCCGATGATCACCAGAATGAGCGCGACCTTGAGAATCGTCGATCCATTTTGGAACGCGCTGCCCAACTGCAAATCACGCAGCAGAACGAGCGTGCAGATCGTGACCACCACCAGCGATAAAATGAGGGGGTTCGCGCCGGGCATCACCTCGGTGAAGTAGGTGCCGAAAGCCATGGCCGCGATGGCGACCGGGGCGGCGAACCCGACCGTGGCCGAAATCCAGCCGGCAAGAAAACCAATCGACGGATGATAAATTTCGCGGAGAAAATTGTATTCACCGCCCGAACGCGGCAACGCCGCTCCGAGCTCCGCATACGAGAGCGCGCCGCAAAGCGCGCAAAGTCCGCCCACGGCCCAGACCGCCATGATCGCAAACCCGGTCGGCAGATCGCCGACCTGAAACCCGAGGCTGGTGAAAATGCCGGTGCCAATCATGTTCGCCACGACGATGCAGGTCGCCGTCAGCGGCGAAATCGTTTTAGCGCCTGGCGGCAGGGAATCCGAACTCACCCGGCGATGATGTAGGGGGTTCGCCGAGCGGAGTCAATCCTGCCGTCTCCCTCGTGTCCGCCAAAGGACGGACTCGCCGTGGCGAGCTCCTGCTCGTGATCGCCTAGCGCGCCGCAGCTTTACGCGAAGGCGGGTGCTTCGATCCGCCAGCCGGATCGAATTTTCCCAAGGCTTAATCCAGCGGACTCTTCACTCCAAGCCCCGGCTTATTGAGAACGTGCGTATAAATCATGGTCGTCGAGACATCCTTGTGTCCGAGTAATTCCTGGACCGTCCGGATGTCATAGCCATTCTCGAGCAAATGCGTCGCGAAGGAATGCCGCAGCGTATGACAACTGGCCGGTTTGCTCAGCGCAGAGTTGCGCACTGCCTGTTTCATCGCGGTTTGGAGAAGATTCTCGTGAATGTGATGCCGTCTTCGTAGTCCAGTCCGCGGAACGATTGAAATTCGGGTCGAAGGAAACACGAATTGCCAGGGCCACGAGCGGCTCGCGCCCGGATATTTCCGGTCCAACGCGTGAGGCAGATAAACCTTGCCAAACCCTCCTCGAGGTCCTGCTCGTGAAGCATCTTCACCCTTTGCAGATGTCGCTCCAACGGCGCCGCCAAGTTGATGGGCAGCATCGTCACCCGATCTTTGCCGCCCTTGGCGTCCCGCACCGTTATGCGCGCATATGCGAAATCGACGTCTTTGACGCGAAGACGCACGCACTCCATGAGGCGAAGTCCGCTGCCGTAAAGAAGGCCGGCCATAACGCGAGGCGTGCCGCGGAGATGTTCGAAAATCCTGTGAACTTCGTCGCGGGTCAGCACCACCGGTACGCGCTTGGGCGTTTTTGCTCGCTCAACTTGTTCGATCCAGCCCACCTCCTGTTTGAGCACTTGCTGGTAGAGAAACAACACCGCGCTCAACGCTTGTTTTTGAGTGGAGGCGGCCACATTTCCCACACGCGCCAGATGAGTAAGGAACTGTGCGACCTCTTCCGCGCCCATCTCCGCTGGGTGCCGCAGCCCGTGGAACCGAATAAACCGTATAATCCAGGCGCAATAGGACTGCTCGGTGCGAAGGCTGTAATGCTTGAGCCGAAGCAGATCGCGGTCTGGTCGAGCAGCTTTTTGCGCTTGCCGGGGGTATCGCTGGGGGTACCAGTTCCACTGGCATGCCCCCATCCTCCCGCAACCCGCGCCCCAAAGGCAACCGGATTATGCAGAATTTTTCTGCCTTTGATTGCAGAGTTTCTCCACCGAATTCTCGTTAGGCGTTTCAACGCGCTCCCTGTAAACCGAAGCATCAAACCCATCAACATTATGATCTACCGAGGATCCATCACGATCGATTTCACCGGCCCGAACGGCAACGAATACAACAAGCTTAGCGATGACGGAGATTCTCCAAAAGCCACTTCCCACCGAAGCGCTCTGATCCATGACCGAAACGCCTAACCAGGCGATGCAGCGAACCGCTGGCCGCTCCGCGTTCTAGCTTTCAATGAATTCCACATTGAACTTGCGGCCACGCGCGCTCTCGCCAGCGGTCGCTGATCTTGGGTCTCGTTAGGCCACTCTACCTCGCGCTGTGACAAAACCACTGTATTCATCTGGAAAACTTTTCGCTTGTAGCAGCTTTCCCGACTGATCATTCTCCTTCAGTCATGTGGGCCGCCTTACCGAGCATCCTTTGGATCGGTGTCGCGCTTATTGCGATCGTGATGTTGCGCAGAACGCTCGGTCAGTTGGCAGACGTTCTTCTCTGGCGTTTACGCACCGGTTCCGCCCTTAAGATTGCCTCCCTCGAGATGGGAGAAGCCATCCGCCCCGATCAAAGCATTACATCCGGAGCGGGGCGTGTTTATTCAGACGTTCGGCCAGACGACGGTTCGAGGTTCATACAGCGAGAAAGCTACTATCGCCCCAGTCGTAATCTCCAGCTCGTCCATAGGGTTGCCCCCTCTCGTGATTCCGATTACGCGTACGACGTCCTAATCTATCTAATTCCACACCCGCGCTCAGACGCGACGCTGGCTTGCGTTAGTCACGTGGACTATTACCCTGGACGCGGCTGGAACGATTCCATCTTCACTGTCACTAATCGAGCGCGTGGATTTTCGATTGCCCTCTCGACGCGCGGCCCCATCGTATGCACCGCTGAGATACATTTTAGCGACGGTGAGGTTGTTGTCGTGGGTCGGTATATCGACGGTGAGATGGCTGGAGTCGTGCCAGTGACTTACGAGACGTGAACTTGTTGTTGGCCGACAACGGCCTAACCAACGCGATGCAGCTAACGCCTACCGCTATTCGCTCCTCACTTCCATGCTTAAACCACTTCAACTCCCACTGACGCTCGCCTTCGGTAGGCGTAGCTGATCTTGTTCTCGTTAGGCCTTTCGCGTATATGTGGCAGCGGAAATCCCCTGAAGAAGTGCGCCGCATCGAATCGACGCCAAACAGCTAACCATGCGATGGAGCGAACGTCTGGCAGCTTTGGTTCCTCACTTCCCATGAAATTCCACTCTCAACCCGCAGAGCGCGCTCTCCCGCCAGCCGTCGCTCATCTTATTCTCGTTAGGCCCATGAGATGGCTGATTGTAGCGCTGACGTTCGTTTTCGGGTGCATTGTTGCAGCGCACGCGTCGCCATCCCTCCGATATGACGGGCTTTATTGTCGCGCGAGCGATGAAGGCGACGGCTTCACCTTCTATTATCGCTTCTATGGCGACGGAGTTTTCCTTTCAACCGTTAGCAGCGACAGACCCCAGCAGGTCGCTACCTGGCTCCATCGCGGCCAGGGATCACCAATCGGGCGAGACGCTTACGCTCGATATGTGGTCCGCCACCACCGGATACACTTTCTCACGCGTCCTCGCGAAGAGCCGATTAAATACTTTGCGGAAATCAGCCAAAACCACCTCATTCTTCGGCCATACACGCAGTTCAAGCGCCACAGAATTTCCAGGCGCCTTGACTTCGTTGCCGTGCATTTCACACGTTAAAGGCCTAACCAGGCGATGGAGCGAACGGCTGGCAGCTTTGTCTCCTAACTTTCTATGAAATTCCACCCTCAACCTGAAACGACGCGTTCTGCCGCCAGCCGTCGCTCATCTTGGTTTCGTTAGGCCAATGCGCTGCCTCGTTCTTGCGACAATTTTTGCCTGTGTGACGCATGTCACACTTGCCGAGTCGCCGCACCGTTACACGGGCATTGTTCGGCGCGTGCCTAGCGGGCGGCCAGTGGCAGGTGTCCCCGTGTCAGCATGCGTCGATCTGCCGCCGGCCGCACCGTTTCCCGCTCTAAGCAGAGTTGACGAGCTCGCTCGGGCGCGGACCGCAAAAGACGGAACGTTTTCCTTCAAACTTTCCAGGGCGCCGCGTGGCCTTTACTTCATGGTCTGGGGGTATCCGAAAGTTTCTGAAGTCAGTCCTTCAGGCTCTAGAGTATCCGGTGGCGATCAGATTTTTCGTGGGCCGCGCTCGGATCGGCTAAACGTTATCAAAGTCCCGCGAACATTTGAGCCACGCACGAAACCGTATTCACTAGCCACGCGATGAGGCCGCAGCGGCCTAGCCAAGCGATGGAGCGAACGGCCACCCGCCGTGCGTTCACACTTGGAGTGGCTTGGACGCCTTCCTTACGGTCGATCCGCGCTCTCGGTGGCCGCCGCTCATCTTTTTCTCGTTAGACCTCATGCGCCACACCGCAGCAATATTCACTCTCTTTTTATTTGGTGCGTGCGCCGCAATTGACCAGCCGAGCAATCCATTCTTCTCTTCGCTGCTCTCGAGACAGGATATCGCTGAGATCACCGCATTAGTCGCTCGACGCAGCGACATTCGACAGCCGATCTATGAGATCACAACACAAGACCCGCGCCGCCGCCTTTTTGTGGTGTACACCGGCCATCGAGACAGGAATGGTGCCCCGTTTGATTATTTTACTGTGCAGAAGCTCCGTGACGGCTGGCGCATTGTGTCCCCTGTGTCGCATGAGATAGTCAAGCGGGAGCCCGTGATTGTCACTCAGTTGAACACACCCAAAGGTCTAACCAAACGATGGAGCGAACGGCTGGCAGCTTTGAGACCTGACCCTCAATGAAATTCCACTCTCAACCCGCAGCGACGCGCCCTCCCACCAGCCGTCGCTCATCTTATTCTCGTTAGATCGTATCGTCGTATCGCGTGAAGACTACCTCACAGACTGATCGCTGCATCGCATGCGATGGCATGGATGTGCACATGGAGAGCATGGGCTTTATGGACGGGACCGCGGAGTTTCCAATCTGCCATGCTTGCGCGCCGTTTCTCCAGCCGGTGTTCACCGATCCGTCGCTTGGTCCGGGGTTCGTGAGCTTCATCGGGGTCACTGACATTCAGCGCCCACGCCAGACCGGCGGAGCATTTTCGTTTAGCGTCGCAGATGGCGCTCTGCCGCCAGACTTCGCTGAACGCATGCGCGACCTTGACTTGTATTGCGATTACCTGGGAAAGAGAATTCAGGCATTACGCGAAGCGTGAAATCAATCAAACGATCTTCTCGTTAGACAGTTCAAACTTATGGCAACGGAAAAACCCGCGGGAATCACCAAACACGGACACAAGCTGCGCTGCGTGGTCTGTGAACACGACCGATTCTGGTCGCGCACGACCCTGCTAAATACGAGGTTGGCTACTCTATTAGGCTTCGACTGGGCGAACAGGGAGGCGGTAAATCATGTTTGTGAGCGTTGCGGCTACATCTTTTGGTTTTTCGAACCCGAAGAATGTGAGGAAAAGGAGGTTCTCATCTAGCCACACGTTAGGCGTTCACGAATGCAGCGTAGCGTATTCCAGCTCGCAGCCGTTATTGCTGTCATCGCCTTCGCAGCCGCGTCGCTGTCGCTCTATGCCGCAAGCACAGGTCGCCGGCTGCTTATCTTTGGGGTGCACATTTCCCCGGCATCATTTGGGCCGGGACTTCTCCTGATGACAGCGTTCTGGCTGATTGCTGTCGTCTGCCTGGTGCTTTCGCTCGCCCGGCGTGAACGGCGACGCTGGGATCTCCGCGTTTCTTCTGGCGTCACTTTTGGCGCTCCTTGGACTCGCCGTGGTTGCATTTGGCACCCATTGATGGTTTCTGTCAGCGCAACGCACCGTGGCGAAACGCGCAATTCTTATTCTTGCTTCGGTTCTGCTGTCGGCCTGCGGAAACGGCCCCCGGACCGATCGGCCTTTGTCGCTCTCCGAAGCGAAGCAGCGCAACGAAACGGATTTTCCGTTCCCTCCCTCGGCGACCAATATTTACTACGCCACCTTCGGGGACTTTGCGGCCCAAGAGTATCTTCTGCGTTTTGATGCTCCTCCAGCCGACTGCGAAGCGACCATCGCGCGAGCGCTGGCCTGGCACGGGGGCACGAATCAAACAAAAGCCCCGTATCAAACGGTGACGCTTTCAACTCCGACTGCCCTACCTGAAACTTTTTATCTCCGGCGCGTTTGGTGGTGGGAGGGGATGGTGGTCGAGCATGGCTTATTTGCCGGAGAAGACTCGAGTCATACCCCTATGATTTGGGTCGATTTGGACCGGGGAAGATTCTATTACAAGTACCACGATTGATGTGGCACGAACCGTCCAACATTGCCTGCGGCTGAAGATCGTATGTCCTTGACGAGACAGGCGTCACCAGCCAACCAGGTGATGAAGCCGACAGCGAGACTTCGTCCGGTTTCGCGATGACGAGCATGCAAACATCAACGAGAACTTCTGTCTGGCTCTTGTTGGTCACCTTCGCCCTTATGTTCTATGGGATGGGGGCGGCCTCGGTGGAAAGCTTCGTCAACTATCCGACCTGGCCTCTGATCGGGGCGAACGAGTTCCGTGCTTATCACCGAGCGCTCGGCCCTCTGATCGTCGGCTACATGGTGGTGCCGATGCTCGCCGCGACCATATTCACAATTATTCTCCTGTGGTTTCGACCAGCACCGATCCCCCCGTGGATGATCTGGCTGGCTATCGGGTTGCAGCTGGTCGTTTGGGTTTCCACCTTCACCATTCAGTTGCCGATCCAGGGGCAGTTGACTGCGGACGGCTTGTCGCTGCCGTTGATGGACCGTTTGCGCGTGACCAGTTTTTGGTTTCGCCGGGTGCCGCACACCGCCAATGCATTTCTTTTTCTTTGGATGATGGCGATCTTGTTGCGGGGAAATGTCAGGCGCGAGTTAGGCCAATGAGCACGCTCCGCGTTCTTTTGCTCTTTTGCGCCGTGATCGGTGTGGCGCAGGCGCGCGGCCGGTTCGGCGCTGGATCCGACAACTCCGTCCCGAGGGAGTGGTTGCCTCCCCATTTCCCGAAATCCGCCATCGTGCAATCCGTGACCCGAAACTTCGACACGGGATTCGCGTCCGGGACCTTTATCCTCCGGCCTGAAGATGTTTCGATTTTTCGGTCCCGAGGTTATCAACCGGCTCAACTGGAGCCCGAGAAAGGGTCTCGTTTCTACGAGATGCAGAAGGCTGGCGCATCGGTTTACGCAATCCGGGCCGGCACGGCATCCTGGATCGTTGCTCTCGAAGATCGACCAGATAAGATGCTCACCATTGAAGGGAAGAAGTGGATCGATGGCCTTTTCTGGGTTGATCATCGACTCTACGCCCCCGAATGAGCCTGCCCCATTTCATGAAACTCAACCCTCAACCCGCAGCCCAACCATGAATGCCAAGCAAGAAAAACGAAATCCCGAGGTGGATGCTTATTTAAGCAAAGCCAAAGAGTGGAAGAAAGAGTTCGAGCAACTGATCAGGATCCTGCGTGACTGTCAGCTGACCGAAGAATTGAAGTGGGGTAAACCGTGCTACGCGTTTCAGAACAGCAACGTAGTCATCGTCCAGGGATTTAAGGAATACTGTGCGCTCCTGTTTTGCAAAGGTGCGCTGCTAAAGGATCCCAAGGGAATTCTAATCCAACAAACGGAGAACGTGCAGGCAGCTCGCCAGATTCGGTTCACGCAGGTTCGAGAAATAGCGGGGATGGAACCGGTCTTGAAAGCCTATATCCGTGAAGCCATCGAAGTGGAAAAAGCGGGTTTGGAAGTGAATTACAAAGAGACTTCAGAATTTAAAGTTCCTGAAGAATTTCAACGGAAATTGGATCAGAGCCCCGCCTTGAAAACTGCTTTTAATGCATTGACGCCCGGACGGCAAAGAGGATACCTCCTTTATTTTGCGGCAGCCAAACAACCCAAAACCCGGGAGGCCAGGGTTGCAAAATGGAGGCAGCAAATTCTCAAGGGAAAGGGATTGAATGATGAGTGACGCCACCAAACGTTCGATTTTTCGCTGGATCCACATCGTCTTCGCCATTCCGATAATCGGTTACATTTATAGTCCGTTTAAAGAACTTCCAAACTACGCCCCCGTGGTTCGGTATGTCGCCTTTCCTGTGATTGCCCTTTCAGGCCTTTTGATGTGGAAAGGCCATCTCCTTCGACGACTGATTTCAAAAAAATCGGCCTGAGACGCCGCCCATTGTCATCCGTTGCATCTGACCCGGCCGATTCTGATTGAGCAGAACGGAGGCGCAGCCAACAGCTATTGCGTATTGGCTCAGCTTGATTTCGCCTTCTGAAAATAGCCCAGCGTTTTAACGCTGGGCTTCCATGGTAACGGAGTCCGAAGTCCCTTGAGGGACGGCAGAACCGGTTCTCTTCCGTGGCGCTCCTGTCGTCCCAAAGGGACTCAATGTGATGATTATCCGATTTTCCCAGCGTTAAAACGCTGGGCTATTTTCAGCGAGCGCAGACGCCTAATACGGCCATATATCTCCAGGCGGTTTCAAACTGAGCCACTACCAACCACTGAAATAGCGCGGGCTACTTTCGGCGGTACTTCTCTTTGTATTTGTCGCGGAGGCGAGTCTGCCGGTTGCTGAGATCGATCTTCCGGCCGTCGATATAGGCGGCCTCGATTTGCGCGGGAAAATCGAGCGGATCGCCACTCGTCACGATGAGGGTGGCAGCTTTGCCGGTTTGCAACGATCCCAATTGATCGTCCACGCCCAAAAGCTGCGCGGGGTAAAGCGTGACTGCCTTGAGCGCTTCTTCCTTGGGCAAGCCAAAGGCGGAGGCCATGGAAGCTTCGTAGGGCAGATTGCGTTCGTGCGGAGCTTCGGAGTTCCGGCCAGCCATCGCCATGCAGAAACGGACGCCGGCTTCGTGCAATTTGGCCGCGTTGGCGAAGGCGCTGTCGTAGCCGTCGTCGCGCCGGGATGGCAACACAGTGGAGAGCGTGATGATAACGGGCGTATCGCTTTCCTTTAACTGGGAAGCCATGCGCCACGCGTCCTGTCCGCCGACGAGCACGATCTTTAATTGCGCTTCTTTCGCCCAGGCGAGCACGGCTTCGATTTCCGCCACCGTGTTCGCATGAACGAAGAGCGGCAGTTTGCCATCGAAGACGGGCATTAACGCTTCCCATCTCAGGTCGGACTTGAACCCGGGCGTTCCGCTTTTCCGCGCCTGCCAATACGAGCGCGCGATCTGGAAGCTGTCCCGGATTTGTTTGACGGCTTTATCGATGTCCTTCTGCTGATCTTTCACTGATTTTCGGGCGCGCGGATTTCGGTTCAGCGTCATTTCCGGCCAGCGCACGTGCATGGCGGCGGGCGAACGGACGGTCATTTCTTCCGGAGTCCAGCCGTCCATGCGAATCACGGCGGATTGGCCGGAAATAAGTCCGCCTTCCGGCACTGCGTGCGCGGTGAGGATGCCGTTGGCGCGGGCGACCGGGATCAGCTCGGTATCGGGATTAATGCTGCTAATGGCGCGCGCGTTTGGATTGATCGCGCCCGATTCCGCGACGTCGACGGTCGCGCGCGCGGCGCCGACTTCGATCAGGCCGAGAACGCTGTTGGCGCTAATCAGGCCGGGATAAATGTGTTTGCCGGTAGCGTCGATGACTTCCGCGCCGTCGGGGATCGGGACGTCAGGTCCAAGGGCGGTGATCTTCCCTTTGTCGAAGACGATCGTGCCGGACGGGATATCGGGTCCGCTGACTGGATGAATCGTCGCGCCTTTCAGGGCGATCGGTTTGGCTTGGGGAGGAGAGGGGATGTTATCGGATGCGCGAGCGGAGGGAAGTGCGCAGAGGGGGAGGAAGAGGGAGAGGAAGAAATAGCAGCGCCTATTCATGGGCCTCCGTGCAGGTGTGCTTGTCGGCGCCATTGCCGTATAAACCTTCGAGCTCGTGCTGGCGCTGTCGCTCGTGGACCGTCGTCGGCTTGTCGTCCGGCTTCTTGTCCTTGGAATCGCTCTCCTTGCCGCCCGAGCTGATTTCTTTCATCCGCTCCGGGAGTGCCTTCTGAATCAGCGCTTCGCGCTGGGAGGCAAAGGTCTTGCGAGCTTCGGTGTCCTCCGCCCGATCGAAATATTTCCGCCCATCGACCCAGGTCTGTTTCACGCTGGTGTAGTTGGAAAGCGGAGGGCCGTTCCAGATAACGAAGTCGGCGTCCTTGCCCGGTTCGAGCGAGCCAGTCTTTGCGTCGATGTGGAGCTGGCGAGCGGGATAGATCGTGACCATCTTCAACGCTTCCTCCGCGGGCAGGCCGGCGTATTTCGTCGACTTGGCGGCTTCCGTGTTCAGCCGTCGCGCGAGATCGCCACTGTCGGAATTGACAGAGGTAACAACGCCGCGGCTGTGCATCATGGCGGCGTTGTCCGGGATGGCGTCGAACGACTCCCATTTGTAGGCCCACCAATCGGCGAAGGTCGACCCCCCGGCGCCATGCTTCGCGATTTCGTCGGCGACTTTGTAACCCTCGAGGATGTGCTGCAAGGTCCCGATCTTGATTTTGAATTCATCGGCCACTCGGAGAAGCGCGAGCACCTCGTCCTGGCGATAGGAGTGGCAATGGATGAGGCGTTTTCCATTCACGATTTCCAGGAGCGCCTCGAGCTGAAGATCGCGGCGGGGCGGCAGGCCATCCTTCTTCTTAAGTGCGGCGTCGTATTCGAGCGCGGCGCGGAAACGATCGCGGATCAGCTGTTCGACACCCATGCGCGTCTGCGGATAGCGCTTGGTGAACTTGTCGCCCCAATTGGACTGCTTCACGTTCTCGCCCAGGGCGAACTTCACTCCCGGCATGGCGTCGGCGAATTTCAATTCTTCCGGGAGCGCGCCCCAGCGGAACTTGATCACCTGATTTTGCCCGCCGATCGGGTTGGCCGAACCATGGAGGACGTTGGCGGCGGTCACTCCTCCGGCCAGCTCGCGGTAGATGTCGATATCAGTCGCATCGAGCACATCGCCGATGCGCACTTCACAAGTGACCGCATGACTGCCTTCGTTCACGCCTTTGCTGATCGCGGTGTGCGAATGGCAATCGACGATGCCCGGCGTGACATGCGTTCCCTTGCCGTCCACAACAGACGCTCCCGCCGGAACCTTTAAGCCAGGCCCGATCGCGGAAATCTTGCCATCGGTCACCAGCAGGTCGGCATTTTGCAGGGAGCCTTGCGGTCCCGAAGTCCAAATCGTGGCGCCCTGGATAAGCACGGCGTGCGGTTGCTCAGGCGGTGCGACCCGTCCGAACGCGCCAGCCGGATAGGTCTCAGGAAAATCGAGCGGCTTATCCAGCGGCGACGGCTTGTCGTCCGGCTTCTTTGCCGCCGTGTAAGCCGCGGTTCGCTTTGCACTCCAGCGAATCACCGCGCCGGCAGGAGTTTCGCCGCTGCCCGTGATCGTTTCGCCGGTGATTCGTCCCGAGAGCCGGATCGAGCCTTCGCCTTTCTCGAACAATTTCGCGGGCGCGACCAACAGGACGGCATCTTCTTTCGTCGACAACGTGGCCTTCTCTCCCGCGAGTTTGGCCTCCAATTTATCCAGCTCTCCTTCGACGACGAGCGGCAGCGTCTTTCCTTCCGATGCAATTTCCCAGGTGCCGCGCGGATCGCGTTCGTTGGCCGATTCGGAATCGTAATAATATCCATCGACCCACGTTGTGAGTACCCTGGCTTCGCCGGAGAACAGATCGCCGTTCGCGATCACGAGGTTGGCGATGCGGCCGGGTGCGATCGTTCCGAGCCGATCGGCGACGCCAAACATTTCCGCCGGCGTCGTGGTCAGCGCGGCCAGGGCCGCGTCCTTGCTCAGGCCGCGACGGACCGCGAGCCGCAGCCGGGACCAAAATTCCTTCTCCGGCTTCTCGAGTTTTTCCGCGGTGAAAGCGATCGGGATGCCGGCTTCGGCCAGTCGAGCCGGATTGCTCGGCGCGCGATCCCAATGCTGCAGTTCATCCAGCTCGTAATCCAGCGCTTGTTCCGGCCGTTCGATCTCCGGGGCTTTGGGAAAATCGAGCGAGAGAATAATGGGCGTTTTTGTGGCCGCCAGCGCCTTGCGCACCCGATACTCGTAACCATTCCCGAAGAGCAGGGGCTTGAGTTTGAACTCATCGGCAATCCGCAACGCGCGGAGCAGTTCCAGCTCGTCGTCCGCCTCAAATACGGTGGGTTGCTTGCGCTGCGCCTGCTCGGCCAGGGCGGCGAGACTCGCATTCGCCTCGGGACGTTCTGTCGTCCCGGGATTCTTGCGGTAGGCGTCTTGCGCGGTTTGGTACCAGGAAGCGTCGAGAAAATTCTGCCGAATCAACGCGATGCAACCCATGAGCGAATTCGGGTAACCTCCATCGTCTCGGCGATAGAAATCGAAGGCGATGTGCTGCGCCACGGATGGCGCCAGCACCTGGGTGGTGACGTCGGCGTCCTGAAGATTAATCAGCGCGCTGCTTCCGCGAAAAATACCGCGACCGGGGACGACCAGAGCGCTGGCAAAGCCAAGCTCCCGGAGCTTGCGCGTCGATTTTTTGTCGAGGTTCAGGTAATCCGCGGCCTTCCGCTCCGGTGTGACCTTCGCGTTCCAGGAATGCATTCCCTTCGCGGATTCGCGCGGAATTTCCTTCGGCTTTGTATTCAGATCGTCGTCATCGTCATCCGCCCGCAACGGTTCCGGTTGCAGCGTTTCCGGCAGACCCAGGCGGCTGTAGGCGTCGATAAAGCCCGGATAAATTGTTTTGCCCGCCAGATCCCACACCCGCGCTTCCGTTGGGACTTTCACGTCCGCGCCTGCGTCGACAATCACGCCGTCACGGATAAGGACCGTACCTTTCTCGATCGTTTTTCCGGGTGCGGTAACGAGGCGCGCGTTCGTCAAAGCGTGAAGGCGCGGATCGTTCTCGCGAATCCCTTGCTTCGGGGCGGTGGTGACCTGAGCGGAACTTGTGATCGCCGCGAACAACAATGCCAGAAAACCGATCCAGTTAAGGCGGGCTGGATACGATGACGATCGCATGACGGCTGTGCACGCTAACCGGGCGCGCGCGCGACACAAGCGAACGTTTATTGAGGGAACTCGTTCCCCTGAAAATAGCCCAGCGCTTTAGCGCTGGGGCCTCGAAGGTGAAAGGAAGGCAAGTCCCGTCAGGGACGGAAGGGACGCTCAATCGAGCATTCTCGCGTCAAAATCCCAACCGTGTACGCGAAGCATTGCGGCGAACTCATCGCGAAACGTGCGTTGCCTGTGGTGCTCCATTTGATTTCGAATATACGCCACCGTCGCTTCGACTCCCGAGACGCCGATGCTGAATGCTCCGTAGCCCTCTTGCCAGGTGAAGCCGGGCAACCTCGGAAATGCTTCGTGAATCCATTTTGAAGAATTGCCTTTGAGTAGTTGGATTGCCTTGGCAACAGAGAGCGACCCCGGCAGAGAGATCAAGAGATGAACGTGGTCCGCCACTCCGCCCACGGCCAGGTTTTCATCTTATTTTCTCTCGCGATTCCACCGAGATACGGCCAGAGACGGTCGCGCAAATCAGAATCCAGAAAAGGCGCACGATTCTTCGTGCTCCAAACACAATGGAGGAGACAACTGTTGAACGAATGCATAGGGGGAACGGTCCTTTCGTCCCTGCCGGGACTTCGATATCTTATATCACGGTTTCCCCAGCGTTAAAACGCTGGGCTATTGTCCTGAAAGTTGAAGGAGAGACCTCGTGTCCAAAGGTTTTTCCCTGACACTAGCCCAGCGCTTTAGCGCTGGGACCTCGAAGGTGAAAGGAAGGCAGTCCCGTCAGGGACGGAAGAAATGCGCGACTGGCCCGGCCGTCGATGTCATTTACGAATCGACACCCGCCAAAAATCTTGGTCCACTGCCGTGCGGGCGGGAATTCCATCCAACCAAATCTCGACCTGAGGAGAATGCGATGAAAACAGCGCACCTGAAAAGATTCACCGTGGCCACGATACCAGTGATTGCTCTTTCGCTGGCCACTCTCAAGGGCGCTTCGCCGGCTCCCGGTCCCAGCGCCACGGTGGCGCCGGTCGAGAGTCCGGCGACGGCAAAATCGGGGCCACAGGAACAACCCGCGGCGTCAGCGGTCAAAGTTACCCTGCTCAGTTTTGTTCCAATGGCCGGCACGCCGGGGACCCCAGATTTCAAGATCGCGACCCTGACATTCAAGATTGAAGCGAGTGCCCCAGTTGCGCTCACAGAGATCAGCTTTTACGCGGATTCCAGCACCTTCGCTGACGGCGCGGAACAGAAGACTATCCCGCTTCTTATTCATACCGGCATTTTCCTGGGACCGCCGGGCACCAAGGTGGACCCGGGGCATCCGATGCAGCGGACCGTCTGGCTGAAATCGCAGGAGCATCTCTATCCGAACTGGTCCGCCGTCTATAACCAAACCGAGAACGCCACGTTTCGTTGGACCATCGGCGGCCAACCCGTGGGCGGCTCGGCGGTGAAGCCGCTGCATAAGGCGTGGCCGTAGCCGGCGCTCGAGTTCGCGCCCGCTGGTCCCTAAACCACCTCGACCTCGATCGGCAGGACATGATTAATCATGTACGTGCCGCGCTCGGCGTCGCGTTGAGACGGCTGGATGCGTCCGTGTGAGTCGGTCGCGCGGGCCCGGAGCGTTTGTTTTCCAGCGGCAGCCGGCGTGCGCCAGTCGAATTCCCACAGCCGCCAGGCATTTTCCACTGAATCTCCGAGGAGCCGCGCCGATTGCCAGCTCGCTCCGGCATCGACGCTGATTTCCACCTTCGTTATTTCCGCGTCGGAGCTCCAGGCGGCGCCGTGAATTCTGACAGAGGTCGCCGCTGGAACTGTCGCGCCAAGTTCCGGCTGCGCGATTTCAGCTTTGATTTGCTGTTCGGTGAGCGGAGCAAGAACAGGCAGCGGGCCGCTGCGATCCCAAAAAGAATAGTCGAGCGATTGATAGTACCCGTTGAACGGCCTGGCGGTCACGATCAGACGCCGGAGCCACTTCACCGACGCCATGGCATACCAGCCGGGCACAATCGCGCGCAGGGGAAATCCGTGGGCCGGATTAAGTTTCTCGCCGTTCATTTCGTAGGCGAGCAACACATCGTCGTAGGCCTTTGGAAGCGGCAAACTGCGCGAATAGGAAATCTTGCCCAACGGCTGCGGCGTCCTGTCGACCTCGCCCTCGTCTGCTCCTTCGAGAACCACTTCGCGCGCGCCTGATTTTACTTTTGCGCGATCGAGCACCGCGGAAAGAGGGACGCCGGTCCAGGAGGCGTTGCCGACTGCGCCCAGTCCCCATTGCACGCCTTTGACTTTCGGCTCGAGGAAAAGGCGATTATTGCCCGCGCATTCGAGGGTCGCGGCGATGGTGCGCGATTCCATGGCGAGCAATTCGTCGTAGCTGAGTTCGAAAGGCGCTTCGACTTCGCCTTCGACGGTGAGGCGCCATTCCGAGGCCGTGATTTCCGGAATCGGAAAATGACAGCGAACGTAGAAGGATTCGTTAGGCGTGGTGAAGCCGCTCAAGGTCGAGAACGGCATTTCGAGATTGAGCGGGGCTTCCGCGCGGACGATGAGACCGTCTGGGGTCAGTTTATTTTCGTCCGCAGATTTCACAGATTGGGCCCAGATTATTTGGAGAAGCTGAAGAGGAAGCTGAAGCGGAAGAGGAAGCGGAAGAGGAGAGGAAGATTCTGCCGGTTATTTTTCCACCGGAAATTTGGCGGCTTTCCAGGCGTGGAGACTTCCGGGCAGATTCCGGACATCGGCAAAGCCCTCCCGCTGGAGCAGGCTCGCGGCCAGACTGGCGCGGTATCCCGTCGCGCAGTAGACGAGAACGGGCCGGGCGCGGTCGAGTTCGCCCGCGCGTTTCTGCAATTGGGGGAGGAAGATGTGCGTCGCGCCGGGAATCCGGCCGTTTTTCCATTCAGCGGGCCCGCGGACGTCGACCACCTGCAAGCCGTTGCGGGAGTTTTGCAATTCGTGAATCGTCATCTGCGGCAGCTCGCGCAACGGATAACCGGCATTTTGCCAGGCTCGCATGCCGCCGACCAGATACCCGGCGAACTTCGTGTAACCAGTGCGCACAAAAAGCTGCGCCACTTTTTCGGCGTCAGCGTCGTTTTCGAGCACGAGGAGAATCGGGGTCTCCGGATCGAGCAGCCAACCGGCCCAGATCGAGAGGATGGGCGAGGCGGCAATATTGAGCGCGCCGTCGATGTGTCCGCCGCCGAACGCCAGCATCGTGCGTGTGTCCACCAGTTGGGCGGTCTTGCCTTCCACCATTTCCTTGAAGGTTTTCGGCGGGAGCGCGGGGATGATCGGCAAATGTCCGAGAACGTCGGGTCCGGCGGCGTTCACCTTTTTCATCCGCTTGTAATAGGTCGGTTCCGGGGGCGGAGTGGAAAGGGCGTAATCGACGAAGGCCTGTCGTTCGTCGCGTTGGTAATAAGGATTGAAGCGCTTTTCGAAACCGATCGTGCTCTCGAGGCGATCGCCGATATCGGCGCCGCAGGGCGATCCACTGCCGTGCGACGGATGAATGATCACGCTGTCATCGAGCTTCCCGTAGAGTTCCCAGAGCGTGTCGTAAAGTTGCGAGGCCAGCCTGTCCGCATCCCGGCCGAGGAGATCGGGCCGGCCGGCGGAATTGACGAAGAGCGAGTCGCCCGTGAAGACGCCCCACGGGAAATCGGGGTGCTCGTCATCGGCCGCGACGTAGCACATGTGCTCGGGAGTGTGTCCGGGCGAATGACGCGCGGTCAGGATAAGCGCGCCGAATCTAAACTCGTCTCCATCCTTGACCGGCTCGACGGCAAAACCGTATTCCGCGCCGCCTTCAACGCTTGCGTAAATCTTGCCAGTCTGGGTGCGGTCCGCCAATTCCCGCGAGCCGCTGACCAGATCAGCGTGGATATGGGTTTCGAAAATGTGCGTAATCGAGACGCCGCTTCTGCGCGCCAGCTCCAGATAGATTTCGACATCGGGCCGTGGATCAATGACCGCCGCCGTGCCTTCCTCGTCGTCACCGATCAAGTAAGAGATCGCGGCGATGCCATCCGTAAGAACTCGTTCGAAAATGAGAGACATAGAATTAAGGCCGGTTCAGCAATTCAAAGGCGCGGAACAACGTTCTTATAATACCAAATCAGGCCGGCTGTCTTTCCAAAACTGTACGGGTGACCGCGGCGGGGTCGGTCTTTCTCGGATGGCACTACTTCAGCGTTAAAACGCTGGGCTGTTTTTCAGGGGCGCGAAGGTCGCGCAGGCTTGGGCTTGGCCTTTTCACGCACGGAGGTCACAGGCTTGGGCGAGGGAGCGGGATGGCGATCGCGGTAATACATGGTCGCCAGTCCGAGACCGAAGGCGATGATCACGAAGCAGACGGTCTTTTTTTCCTCAAGCGTCAGGATGAAAATCTGGCGACGGGGCGGCTTGGGACTATCGCGGTTCCCTTTCATTCGAGCTGGCGCTTGACGTGGACCGAACGGAATTTCCGTCGAATGTTCTCGTCATAAAAACGCGCTTTCGATGGCGCGTTCATGAGGTCGCGATAAATCGCCGGGGCGACATTGAGGTAGCGATAGATCGCCCCGTTTCTGAATTCGATCTCTAAAGCTCGCAGGCGTTTGCTGTAGCCGACGGAAGCGAGGGCCGTGGATTGAACGGCGTCCCGTTTGATGTGGGAAACAATGCCGGTGGAATCGCGCGCCTCGGGAGGATCGGCGGCGACGGTTGTCGCGAGAAGAAGCGCGAGCGCAAATAGCGCAAGGGGGGAGCGCTGCATGGGGGCCCTCCTTTTAGCGGAGCGCCGTTATGATTGTCGAGTGGCGACTTGCCTATCTCGTAATCGTGCTCCTGCTCGTGATCGATCTGAAGTCAGCGGCGATTTCGATCACGATCACGAGCACGAGCACGAGATTCCGCTAGCGCCCCAGGGGAGTCGTTACGTCGGTTCCGCTCGGCGGGGTAAATTCAAAGGTGGAGGAGGGGATCGGGACGCGCGTTTCGTTGCTGTAGGTCGTGGTGATGTGATCCCCGTTCGGTTGCGTCATCTCTGTGCGCACCACCTGCAGCTCATTGTTCATCCGGATACTGAAGGATTGCAGGAACCGCTTCATCGACGGGTTGCGTGGCGTCAATTGCAGCTGGTATCCGTCCGCCTCTTTCGTCGCCGTGATATGATAAGTGGCCTCGACGTTCTCGAGATTCAGGCTGGCCGTGATCGCGGCGATGCCGGCATCGAGCGGGGAACGTTTCCCTAACGAGTAGTGCTCGGCCGATTGGAATTTCGGATAATAAATCCAGAGATGCTGCCCGTCGCTCACGGTGATGCTGGGGGAAGTGCCTTTCGCTTCCCGCCGGAATTTGTTCGGTGCCTGGAACCACATTTTGCCCGAGCTGGTAATCGGTTTGCTCAGCATGTGAACGGTCTTTTCTTCCTGGAAATCGGCCTGGACCTGCGGGGCCGCGGCGCGTTTCTCGCGAATGCGCCCGAGCAAAGATTTCAAATCGGCCGGAGAAAGCGGCTCGGCCGAGGCGACCGTGGCAACAATGCAGAGGAAGAGGGAGAGGAAGAGTTTGTTAAACATTTTCAGGTTGTTGGACGCGTGGGCGCAATGATTCTTCGCGCCAGGACTTCGGTTCAGCCGCCGCTGCCGCGGGCAAAGTGAAAAAAATTGTCGCCGCGAGGCTCCAGAATAACCCAATCGCGCAGGCGTAACCCAGCCCAGCGAGGGTGGGATTATTAGCCGCGCCGAGCGAGCCAAAGCCGCAGATCGCCGTTAGACCGGCCAGGATGACCGGTTTCACCACGCCGGCCACGTCGTGATCGAGTTGCCGGGCCTTTTGCCAAACGAGAAGCACATAGATTCCGTAATCCACCCCAATCGCGAGCACGAGCCGAAACGCAAGGACGTTCAGCAAATTGAGCGGAATATGGAGCAGCTTCATGGACGCGATCATGGCGCATACGGCCATGGTGAGGGTGGCGACCTGGATGAGCCAGAGGCGCCAGTCGCGGTAGAGCAGCGCGAGCAACGTCGCGTCGAACGCGGCCATTAACGCGCTGATCAGGATGAGCTGCCGGTGCGACCAGGGGACCAAGTCCGTGAGGGTAAAGCTCCAGCCGGAAAGGACCATCGGAACGCCCTCGACCGGAAGTTCGCGGTGCAACATTTCCTTTTGTTCCTGAGTCGCGACCGGCTCGTTGGTCGTGACGAATCCCGTCGTGAGAAGAGGATCTTGCGCGAAATAACGGTCAACGAGAAACCACCAGCTGGACTTTTGCGGCAACTCCGTGCGCCAATCCGGCAGCTGGACGGACAGAAACGACGCGCCCTGGAGTTGATCGAGGAGGACGAAAGCGGATTCGAAGGTATCGGCGCTGAACCCTTCGGCTGCGACCGCGGCTTCGAGCGCGGCGCGCGTCCCGCGGAGATTGGCCGTCTGCAATTTCTCCCGGTTCCTTTGGGTGCGCTGCGGCGACAAGGCCAGCGCGGCCGGCGTGGAAAAGCTTTTGATTTTGCCGGCTACTTGCAGGTCGTTCCAGTGCGCCGCCACTTTTTGCCAATACTCATGCAACTGTTGCGCGTTGGCGGCCTTGACCATGCCGATGACCGGCTCCCACCGGGACGGCATCTTTTCCATAATGGTCTTGAGCGCATAACCCGCGTCACTGCGTTTCGGTTCCATCGAATGGGTGCTGACGTCGAAGATGATGGGCGGCTTCGGCGAAAGCGCGACGGCGGTAAGAATCAGGAGCAGAGGCGCGGAGATCCAGAGCATCGGCGCAGGGCGGAGGACCGTCCAGCGCACGTAATTCTTCACCAGAGTAAACATCCAGTCGTTCCGGGGCTTAGAGCTCTTTCTCGGCAGGAAAAGGAAAAAAACTGTCATCGTGAAGACGCCGGCAAACGAGATGCCGAGCGCGATCAGGACGCCGAGTTGCGTGAATCCCTGGGAGCCCGCGAGCAACAACGCCATGAAGCCAACGGAGGTCGTCAAGGCACCGAAGAAAATAGCCTGCCCGAGACCCTTGACGGCTTCGCTCACGGCCGCCGGATGATCGGTCCCTTCATCGCGCGCCTGCTGGTAACGCCCAAAAACCAGGATCGCGAAGTCCACTCCCAGGCCGATCAGGATCGCGCAGAACCCGATGGTCACCATGTTGAGCTGGTGGAAAATCAGGAGACCGGCCGCCAGCGCCACCAGACAACAGAGCAACAGCGTCAGGCCCATCCCGATGAGCGGCAGCCAGCGATGGAAGCCGACATAGAAAACGACGCTCACCAGGAGCATGGAGCCGAGCAGCGTGATGACGATGTCGTGGCGCATGCTGAGTGAAATTTCAGCGACATAGGCGGAGCGGCCCGTCACCAGAATTTGGAGCGGCCCGCCCTCCCAGCCTTCGTGAGCCTTGGCCTGGAATGCTTTCACCGCCTCCATCAGTTTCTGGCAATCGACCGCGCCGATGCCCGGCTGATTCGTGACGGTGAGAAAGACCCGCATGGTGCGGTCGGGCGAAGTGAGGGGCTGGTCTTCTTCGATGGCCGCGTTGGTCGCGAACGGCTTCAGGGCCGGCGCGATGACGCCGAGCGGATCCAACCCCAACTCAATTTGCGGTCGCGGCGAACCTGCTTCCATCTCGGAATGCAAACGCTGGAGCCGCTCGCGAATTTTCTCCGGCTGCAAACGCGCGATCGTCTCGTCGAAAGCGGCGGGCTCGAGATTGAGGAGCAGCGGGAGCGCGATGGATTGGAGATCGCGAATGCCTTCCGGTGTCTCGATGGGAGCGCCGGCCAGGACGCGCAAGCACCACGGCTGGGCCCGTAATTTTTCGGCGAATTGAGGCGCGAACTCTTCCAGTTTATCGACATCCCCCGGCTGAGAGACGAGAGCGAACGTCAGGTCGCGCACTTGCGCGAAATCTCGGTTGTAAACCTTCAGTCCCTCGACCGATTCGAATCCGCTGGGCAGAAGGTTCAGGACCTCGCTGTCGAGCTTCATCCGCGTGACCAGGACGTAGACGGAGGCGGCGGCGATCAATGCGACCGCCGACCACACCGCGCCGCGCCGCTGGGTGACGAGATTCGCGATGAGGGAATGGAGACGCATGGCTGATCGTGACGGCAGGCGCGATGCTCGCGTTTCAACCCGCGAAGGTCAAAAGCGGAAAATGAAAGTTTCGCCGCCCGCGGAATGATTGATCGACGTTTTCTCGCCCGACGCCATGAGGAGCTCGCGCAATTGCAGCCATCCCCGCAAACGGGCCGGCGCCTGGGCGGTCGAGCCGGACCAGCCGCCGCGCGCCAGTGGACCTTTCACGCTCGCGAAGTTTGCGTCCTGCCGCACTTCCAGCAGAGCGATGCCGGGCCCCTTCGTGAAAGTCAGCTCGAAATCGCCCGCTTTCGAAAAACGGACGAGCACTTCGCCGATCAGCTTGGTCTTTTGCCCTTTGTAGAGGAGCTGCCCATTGCGCGCCTGCCAGTCCCGCGACGGGCCGAGAAATTGATGGATCGTCTGGCAACTCGTCAGCCCAATGCAAACGGCGCAAATGATTGCCAGTAGTCTAAGCAATGCGCGGTAGTTCATAAATCCGGAAACGGCTCACAGTGTCTCGACGCGTGCCTGATTTGGAAAGCCAAACGTCAATTCTTCGCGTCCCACAAAGTCGTCAGACTTCGCGCCGTCGCACTGCGACGTCAACGATAATTCTACCGATTGCCGGGAAAGGAGAATGGAAGCTCCGGAGGTTTTCCTTGCCTAAGCAGGATCAAACAGATGGGATGACGCTTAATCCGCCACTTCCGTGAATTCGATAACCCCCGACCGCCCCATCCAGATGAAAGCCGAAACGAGCTTTGCCGCTGAAAGACAAATCACGAGAAAGCTTTTGCGACTATTCTCCGCGCTCGTTTGTGTTTTCAGCCTCGCGAGCGCTCACGCGGCCACGCTTACCGTTACCACGACGGCCGACAGCGGCGCGGGCTCGCTGCGCGCTGCCATCGCCGCCGCCGCTGACGGGGATACGATTCAATTCGCCGCCGCGCTCAACGGACAGACGATCACGCTGACTACTGCCCAAATCTTGATAGACAAGAGTCTCACCATCACTGGCCCCGGACCCGGTCAGTTGACCGTGAAACGGAGCACGGCGGGCGGGACGCCGTCGTTCCGCATTTTCGAGATCGGTTTCGACCGCACCGTCACGATCCAAGGATTAACCCTTACCAACGGGAGTGTGGGGGGCAGCTTCCCAGGGAATTCGGGCGGCGGCATTTATGTTGGCAATGCAATGCTAACGATTAACAACAGCATTATTACCGGAAATTCCGCCGCGTTGGGAGGAGGCATCTTCAACGATGCCACCAACGGTATTAGCGCGAGCGTGGATATTACCCGGAGCACGTTGAGTGACAACACAGCCGTCACCGGCGGCGGTATCTACAACTACGGCCGAGGATTATTCATCTTTGCTTCGGTTACGCTGACGGACAGCACGATCAGCGGCAATATCGCCAACTACGCTGGTGGCGTCTATAATGACGGTTTTGATGAAGGCAACGCCTTCCTCATCATCAGTAACAGCACATTCAGCGGCAATTTCGCGTCGCTGAGCGGCGGAGGCATCTACAACAACGGGGAAGGTGAGTCTAATAACGCCTTGGTGACATTGGCCAATAGCACGATGAGCGGGAACTCAGCCGGAGAGGGTGGCGCCATTCTGAACGATGCGCAGCAGCAAGGCCAGGCCACGGTAACGATCGGAAACACAATCCTGAAAACGGGACCGTCCGGTCAAAATGTCCAGAACCTTGGCGGCTTTGTCGGCTCGGGTGGCTATAACTTGAGCAGCGATGATGCGGGCGGCTTTTTCGCTGCAGCCGGCGACCAGATCAACACCGATCCAATCCTGGGTCCGCTCCAGGACAACGGCGGTCCCACCTTTACGCATGCGTTGCTGGTTGGCAGCCCGGCCTTGAACGCCGGCAATCCAAGCTTTACCCCGCCGCCCGACTTCGATCAGCGCGGAACCGGTTTTCCACGGGTCTTTAACACACGGATCGACATTGGCTCGTTCGAGTACCAAAGCGTGGCGCCGATACCCACGCCAAGTCCAACGCCGCCCGCGAGTCCGACACCGACCGCCACGTCAACCCCGACGGCAACGCCCACGCCGACGCCCACGGCAACTCCGATAGCGAATCCAACGCCAACCCCATCACCGACCGCCACGCCAGTGGGAACTCCGACAGCTTCAACCAAGCTGCTCAACATCTCCACGCGGTTGCGCGTCCTGACCGGTGACAGTGCGCTGATCGGGGGTTTTATCATTACCGGCAACGTCCCTAAGAGAGTGATCGTCCGCGCTATTGGCCCATCGCTAACGAGCGTTGGTGTCCCCGGTGCGCTCGCCGATCCGGTCCTGGAACTGCACGGACCGGGCGGATTTGCCACGATCACCAATGACAATTGGAGAGACACCCAGGAGGCGGAAATCGAAGCGACCGGCGTTGCGCCCGTCGACGATTTGGAGTCTGCGATCGTCGCGACGTTGGCGCCCGGCGCTTACACCGCAATCGTGTATGGAACCGCTCAAGGAACCGGCATCGGTTTGGTTGAAGCATACGACCTTGCGCCCGCCGCCAGCGCGCGCCTGGCGAATATTAGTACGCGCGGCTTCGTGGACTTGGGAGATAACGTGATGGTCGGTGGCTTCATTCTGGGCAATGGAGGCGCGAACGCCAGAATCCTGATCCGGGCGATTGGTCCGTCGCTGACGGGTGTTCCCAACGCATTGGCCGATCCAACGCTGGAGGTGCACAACAGCAACGGCGCCATCATCGCCGCGAACGATGATTGGAGAAGCACTCAGCAGGCGGAGATTGTGGCGACAGGAATTCCGCCGAGCGATGATCGCGAATCCGCCATCATCGGAACTCTCTCGCCCGGCGCTTATACTGCGATTTTGCGAGGCAAGAACGATACGACCGGCGTTGCGCTCGTGGAGGTTTATCAATTGCCCAGCCCCACGCCGACTCCAACGCCGACAGCGACGCCAACGCCTGCCACGACTCCGACTGCAACGCCCACTCCTACTCCCACGCCGACCCCGGGGACAACTCCTGTTGCGAAATTCACGAGCCTATCAACGCGTACTTGGGTGGGCACCGCGGATGCGGTCAGCATTAGCGCTTTCATTGTCACGGGAACCGCTCCTAAACACGTGCTCGTTCGGGCCATTGGACCTTCGTTGATACAATTCCCCAATGCGCTGGCTGATCCGGTGCTCGAACTGCACGGTCCGGGCGGATTTGTCACCATCACGAACAATAACTGGAGAGACGATCCCGTGCAGGAGGCGCTGATCATCGCCAGTGGCCTTCCTCCGACGAATGATCTCGAATCAGCGATTGACGCCACCTTGAATCCCGGAGCCTATTCCACAGTGGTTCGCGGAGTGAACAACGGGAACGGTACTGGGTTAAACGAACTGTATGACTTGTCGTCGTCGAGCACACCGAGCCACTTCACCGCGGCCGGCACGCGGGGGCAGGTATTATTGAGTCCAAACGTGATGGTCAGCGGGCTAATAATACAGGATGGTGGAGCCATCCTGCTGCGCCTACTTGGACCATCGTTGCCTGTCACGGCTCCGCTCGGAGATCCAACGCTGGAACTGCGCGACGAAAACGGCGCGCTGATCGACTCCAACGACAATTGGCGGAGCGATCATGAAGCGGAAATCATCGCGACGGGCATTCCCCCAACGGATGATCTGGAATCGGCAATTGTGAGAAATCTCTCGCCTGGTGTGTACGCAGCAGTAGCAAGTAGCGGGAATAGCACGACAGGGATCGGTTACGTCCAATTCTATAGTCTTCCCCACTCGGGTCCGACCCTTAAGTTGACTCCGTAGCAAGGCGCGGATCAGCAGTTCGCCGAGCTACCACGGCTCTAGTTAAAACACCGTTTCGACAGGCTGGACCGCATGCGCAGCCCCCGGGCTTTTTGGCAACAGCGAGAGCGGCGGCGAGAACTTGATGAAGCGCTGCGCGTGGACAAAGAAATAGAACACCCACATCCGCCACTTGATGGCGAACTTTTCCCCTTCATTGCCGGCGAGCACAGAGTTAACGGCCGGGGCGAGCTGCAACATGTCGGTCGGGTTCAGGAACACTTCGACGAATTCTTTGCCGCGATACCAGCAATTCACAAAGGTGAGATACATGTCCATGACGCGATTGACGCGGCGTGAGTACTCGCGGAAAAGCCGCGGCTTGCGCGATTCGTCGCTGAGAATTTCATCCAGTGAATCAGCGGCCTTTTCCGCGGACATGATCGCGAGGAAAACACCGCTGCTGAAAACCGGATCGATGAACCCGGCGGCGTCGCCCGCCAGAATCCAGCGATCGCCAAAAAGCTTCTTGTTGCGGTAGGAATAATCGCCGGCGGAATAAACCTGCGAGACCCGCTCGGCGTTCGCCATTTCCTTCAGGATCAGCGGTTGCTCACCGATGCATGCGTCGAGCGCCTGCTCGGGAGGCAGCTTCATCGCGCGGAAAGTCGATGTGTCCATGACGACGCCGATGCTCATGCGCGTTTCGGTTAGCGGGATCATCCAGAACCAGCGATCGAGCCCGCGCACCATCCGAATGAGGGTGCCGTCGATGCCGGATGGGCGCTCCACGTTTTCGAAATGCGCGAAGACGGAAAACTTTTGCAGATGATCGTACGTTTTCTTGAGCTTGAAAAAATTCCCGAGAACCGTCTGGCGCCCGCTGCAATCGAGGAGGTAACGCGCCTCGATTGTCTCCACTGCGCCGGAGGACTCTGCCATTTCCAGCCGCACCCGGTCCGCGGCGAAATCGATTTTCTTAACTTCCGTTTCTTCGCGGACCTCGGCGCCATTTTCGCGGGAGTGATCGAGGAGCAGTTTGTCGAACTCCGAGCGAGTGACCTGGTAAGCGCGGTCGCGGCTCGTTTTGTAACCGTCCTTGAAATAGAATTTCACCTTCTTGGTGCCGCACGCCGCCATGATTTCACCGCCGTGTTTGGGCAAAAAGGTCTTGTTGAGTTTTTCGCGCACCCCGAGCCGGTCGAACGCATGAGTGCTGAAGGGCAGGAGCGATTCGCCGATGTGAAAGCGCGGAAACTTCTCGCGCTCGAGGACGACAACGCGCCGTCCCGCCCGCGCCAGCAACGTGGCCGCGGTGCTGCCGGCCGGTCCGCCGCCGATGATCGCGACATCGTACATTTCTTTGCTCATTGGGCCATCAAGGTAGCAAAGTTCGGCGCGAAGCAAACAGCGCTGAATCAACGAGCCGATTCGATTCAGAAACGATCTGGCGGCAAACCATATCGCGCCCGAATGGTGCGGTAGTTCGCCCGGGGCATTTGCACCAGAATCGGTTCCCGTGAGTGATCGAGCCACCGGAGCAATCTCTTCAAGTCTCGCTCCGGCATCGCCGTGCAACCAGCAGTCCCGGCGGATGAGTTTTTCCAGATGTGCAAAAATATGCACGATCCTGCGCCGGGGACCGCGGCCGGATTATGTTCGACGACGACCCCCCATTTATAGAGGACGTCATCCCGCCGCATCTTTTCGGAACTGTGCCAATCGACCCTGGCGACCCCCAATCGGTCTACCAACCTGTTGTAGTAACGCGATTTCGGATCGTCAATGCCCTCGATCCGCTTTGTCAGTTGCATATAGGGCAGGCGGATCCACAAGGCGTCATACAGCGGCGCGTAGCCGAAAGTGTAGGAAAGACGGAATATCCCGGCGGGAGCTCGATTATCGCCTTCCTGTTTCTTTGGCGCGCCTTTGAAACCGAGGTTAACCAGTCCGCGGCCCTGCCCGAGTCCGTTCTTGCCTAAAACCACCGCAACACCCGGGCCTCGCTCTTTCCAGGCGGCCGTCGCTTTGTCACGCTCGAATGCGTGCAACACACCGGTGGTCGATGTCCAATTGTCTGCCAGGACGACGAGACATTGGTGGGATTTGTCCAGCTCACGACTCGCCGCCCGGCCCCGAGTCAGCGGCCAGCTGCAGGCGAGCAAGAGCAACAAGAACAAACGAGGCGGCATCGCGATGAACTAAGGCCGGACCCGCCGCGGATGAAAGGAGATTTTCGAAAGGACGTGCGGAAGCACGTCGCCTTCTGTAGCCGGGGTCGCTGACCCCGGCCGAGACCCAACGCCTCCGAGATTGGCAAGTGACCCGCAGAGACGTTAGGGTCGGGGCCGATGCCCCACGACGCCTTCATCAGCTACTGCTCGGAAGACAAGAAAGTAGCCGATGCGGTTTGCGGAACGCTGGAGGCGCAAAAGATTCGCTGCTGGATCGCGCCGCGCGATGTCCTTCCCGGCCGCACCTGGGGCTCGGCCATCGTGGACGCGATCGGCGAGAGCGCCGTGATGGTCGTCATTTTCTCGAAGCATTCCAACGGGTCGCCCCAGGTGATGCGGGAGATTGAGCGCGCGGTGAACAAGGGCGTTTCGATTATTCCGTTTCGGGTCGAGGACGTCGTGCCCTCGAAAGATTTGGAATATTTCATCAGCAGTTGTCACTGGCTCGACGCGATGAACCCGCCGCTGGAGCAACACATCGGCGCGCTGGCCGAAGCGATTCTGGCCTTGCAGCGGCGCGGCTCGGTCTCCACGGGCAAAGATCTGCTCGAGAAAAAATCGCGTGGGCGCCCGCCGGCGCTTTGGATTGGCCTGGCTCTGGCCGCGGTCCTCGCCCTCGCCGCGGGCGCGTGGTTTCTCCGGCCCAAGGCAGACGGCGGGCCCACGGTCCAATTGGAAAGGCCCGCGCCGGATTCGTCGGTGGTCGGGCCGCTTCTGCTTTCCTGGACGACGAAGGATCTCGCGCCGGAAAATCTTTCGTTCGAGGTGTCGCTCACCCCGGCCGGCAAGCCGCCGATCGTGCAACGCACCGCGCGCAACTCGATCGTGCCGCAGGGAATCGAGGGAAAGATTCAATGGAAAGTTCGCCCGCTCTGGCAGAGTCCCGGTCAGCCGGAGCGATTTGGCGGCTGGAATAAGGAGCAAAGCTTCACCTATTATCCCAGCGCGCTGAACCGAATCATCGCGACGCATACCATCCACGTCGGCACGGCCGAGCCGGATGGTTTTTTCGTTCGGCAGGAAGGCGCCGAGCTGACCGGCTACGAGATCGACCTTCTGCGCGACCTGGGAACGCGCATCCTGGCGGCGCGCGGCGTCACGGCCAAGCCCACCATTACCTATACGCGACGAATCTGGGGCGAAGACTTTTTCCGATTGCTCGAACGCGACGGCGCCGTGGACCTGATCGCTTCTGCCATCTCGATCACGCCGGACCGCGAAAAGGATTATGGGCTCCTCTTCACGCAGCCCACATTGCAGTATCCGCAAACGGTAATCGCGAAGCCGGGTGTGAAGGCTTTCGTCGATGGCAAGCTCGCGCTCACCCGGGTAGGCGTGGCGGAGAAGACAACGAACGAGACGCTGGCCCGCAAACTTCTGGGTGAAACCGCGTCGGAACGTCTCGTGCCTTTTGGAGGCAGCGGTGCCTATGATCGCATGCTGGCCGACCTCGTGGCGGAGCGGATCGAAGGCGCGTTGATCGACAAGCCCTATGCGATCCAAAAAGTGGCTGAGTTGAAGCAGTCGATCGGCGAGGAACTGGCTTTAACGGACATAACGCCAGAGCTCGTTCCGGGAATCGAGCTGGAGAAAATGGGCTTTGCCGTGCGCAAGAGCGACCGCGCGCTCTTGCAGGAACTCAACACCCAGCTCACGGCGACGGCCGCAACGCGCGACGGAGTTTTGAGCAAGTCCATTCCCGGTTGGAGCAAGTAGCTACGACTGCGCTGGCGCGGAAAACTTCGCCTGGCGCCGCTTGCCACGCTCGCGGAACGGAACTAACAAACGGCAGCCGATGAAACTGATCGATCGCTACGTCACCCGCCAGATCGTCGTGAATCTTGTTTTCGCGATCATGGTCCTCAGTTTCGTCCTCGTCATCGGAAACATCTTCCGGAAACTCCTGCCGCTCCTCGTCAATCACGACTTGCCGGTCGAGTATCTGGTCGGCTTTGTCGCCTACGTCCTGCCGTTTTCGCTCATCTTCACGATCCCCTGGGGCCTGCTCACCGCCGTCCTGCTCGTCTTCGGGCGGCTCTCGGCCGACAACGAACTGATCGCGCTCCGTGCCAACGGGATCAGCATCGCGCGGGCTTGCCGTCCGCTCGTGGCGATCGCGCTGGTCTGCACCGCCGCTTCTCTCTGGCTCAACGTCCAGGTCGCACCGGCGGCCCAGGAAGAAATGCGCAGCACGGTTTTCAACCTCGCGACGCGCAATCCGATGGCGCTTTTCGGGAGCGATCAAGTCATCGATCAATTTCCGGGCCGAAAAATTTACGTTGGCAAGAAGGACGGCAACAAGCTGGAGAACATCATCGTTTTTGAAACGGATGAGATGGCCATGCCGATGAAAGTCTCCTATGCCAAGACCGGCACTCTCGAGGCGGATCTGCCGAACAAGCGCATTCTCATGCATCTTTTTGCGGCGCGTTATCAGCAGCGGGATGATTACGATCCGTACGATCTCAACCGGATGCGGGATGGAATTAGCGTGGAGGAGGGCACGCTCCCGATCAGCCTGGAAGAGCTTTACGAAAAGGAGAAAAGGCGGGCGAGCCGGTCGATGCTCTCGCTCGAGCAGCTCCTGGATCAGTTGGAGAACGACGATCCCAGGATGCGCAGCTCCAGCCGCACCGAAATCAACAAGCGCTTCTCGTTTCCTCTGGCATGCATTGTTTTCACTCTGGTCGGTGTTCCGCTGGCCATTACCGCGCATCGGCGCGAGACCTCCTTTGGGTTCGCTGCCAGCCTGGTCATCGGCGTCTTTTATTTTCTCTTCATCATCGTTGCCGACACCTTGCGGGCCACGCCGAAGCTGCATCCCGAACTTCTCGTCTGGTTCCCGAATCTGCTTTTTCTGGCGCTGGGGATCTGGATGTTCCGGCGGCTCAGCCGGCAGTGAATCGGTTTTGCCCGGTTAGATCCTGGCGAACGTTTCGTAACAGGCGTCGCACAAGAGTTTGATGCGGCCGCCGTTTTCCCAATAGGTGTGACCGTCTTTGATGGTGAAGAAGCAGACCGAGCAGTGCTCGTGATCCCATCCACCTTCCACAAGGTCGAACTTTGATGTGTCGTAAGGTTCGCCGTGGTAGTCGCTCAACACTCTGTGGTTGTTCATCAGCTCTTTCGCCATGAGCGCCGAATGCGATGCAAACGTCCGCTGCACAAACTGCCGATCGTGAATCTCAGCGAATTCTTTGCGATGATACTCATCATCGCGCGCGACGGAGTAATCGCCGGATTCCATAAGAGCTACGAAACTTCGTCGCTGATGATGAAGAATTTCTTGAGGATGGCGCGACCGAAGTTCGTCGTCAGCGCCACATCGGCGGCGTCGCGTCCGCGCGCCATGACGATCCGGCCGATGCGCGCCTTGTTGTGTCGCGCATCGAAAGTGTACCAGCGGTCACCCAGATAGACTTCGAACCAGCCGCTGAAATCCATCGGCAGCACGACGGGGACGCCAATATCTCCCATGTAACCGGTGGCATAACGGGCGGGAATGTTCATGCACCGGCAGAAGGCAACGGCGAGATGGCTGAAATCGCGGCAGACGCCCCGCGGATCATTGTAAACGTCGAAGGCGGATTTCGAAGGATCGGCGAAGTGATAGCCGAACGTGATGTGATTGTGCACCCAATCGCAGATGGCCTGAACCCGCGGCCACCCCAAAGGAGTCGAACCAAAGAGTTTCCAGGCGATATCGGAAAGTTTGTCGACTTCGCAGTAACGGCTGGTCAAAAGGAAAGAAAGCGTGTCGTCAGGCAAGTCCTCCACTTTGTGTTGCGGCGCATCGGGACAACGCACATCGGGCTGGCCGCTATCCTCGATCAAGGCATTGAGCGAGAGGCGAAGATTTCCGGCGGGGGCCAGGATGCGAGCGCAGCGGTTGCCGTAGAGATCCGTGAAATCGGTTAGCGGGATATCCGGTTCGACGACGATTTTTTCCTCGGAGCGCAGATCGGCTTGCCGGGATGGATGGACATAAAGCATCAAGATCATCGGGGTGGCGCCCGGAAGCTCGAACTCAATGTCGAAACCGATTTTGATTAGCATAAGGGTGGCGCGCGGGGGTGCGGGCCGCGGAACATACTTCCGCCCGCGAAATAAGAAACCAATTTTGTGAAGTGGAATAGCTTAGCGCCAACTGCGCGTGGTGGTGGGGAATGTAGAGGCGCTTGTGCCAAGCGCCTGTTTGATTGGGTTAGGCGCTTGGCACAAGCGCCTCTACATCTCCGCCGAACCAAATTCCGCCCTGACGGTTAGATCGTCACCGACGGCCAGCCTGACATCGCGCAACTGGACTTTTCCCAGCGGCAACGACATCAGCGGAAACGCACGGCCATCGATTTTCTCCAGGGAGGGTTTGAGAATGCCGCACACGAGCGTTGCCATCCCGCCGTCGCCGGAACAAGCCAGGCCGGAAATCTTGAGATTGAGTTCATCATCGAGCTCAAGCTGACCAGTTACGCGGATCGACGCGGCAAGGAATACTTTTCGGACACGAAAATGCACCTCCGCTGAAACGGAGCGCGGGCTCTTTTCCTGGAGCTTCAATTGCAGGTTGTCGATCGTGATGCCCTGCCTGGCCCCCTTGCTCTGGGCGAGCTCGATTATGACCGCTTCCAGGTCGGCGTGGGAGATGGAAATATCCATCTGTCCACTGACCATGGTGTCGAGGGAGAGAACGATCTGGCCGTTTAAATCTTTTCCCTGGCCAAGCTGAACTTCGCGGGCGGAGGCGGAAAGATTCACCCGGGCAGGGCCGAGAAAGAGCGGCGAAGCGTTGAGGGCAAACTGGTCGATTTCAAGCGCGGGCGATATCTCGCCTGAGATGACTGGCGGCCGGGGCGCATTTGCCCGGAGGCGGGCCCCATCGAGCGAGACACGGACCTCCTCGAGATGCGGGTAGGAAGCGTCGCGCAGGCTGACCGGATCGGTCTCGAAGGTAAAGGTTTGTTCGAGAGCGCGATTGAGCAGATTCTTGAGATCAGCGACAGAGGAGGGGAAGGTGGCGGTGGAAAGTGGGAACATTGGACTGGCGAAGGTCGAATTTCGAATGGCGAATGTCCAATGGGAGACGCAAAAGGCCTCGCCGTCGTGCCCTTTGTGTCCTTTGTGCGATATCTTTAAGAGCCCCACCGCAGAAAAGAAGTTGCATCCCCGGCCTTCTTCGCTACTTTCCGCGTTCCTTTATGGCGAAAACGTCCTGGATCAATCGTAACAACCGCAAGCGCGACACCGTGAAAAAGTACGCGGCGCTCCGTGCTGAGTTGAAGGCGAAGAAAGATTACCAGGGCCTGTCGCAGCTTCCTCGCAACGCCAGCCCGACCCGGGTGGTGAATCGCTGCGAAGTCAGTGGCCGCCGCCGCGCGTTCATTCGCCGGTTCAAGATTTCGCGCCTCACTTTCCGCGAGCTCGCGTCAGCCGGGTTCATCCCGGGTGTAACCAAGTCGAGCTGGTAGGAACCTCCGCTCGTTGGGCTTCCGGATGCAGGGCGTGCATCCGCTAAATGAATTCTTCGTTATTTCCATTCCTCGCGACTGGCCCGCTGGCCGAGGCGATTTCAGAGCATTGGGATCCATTCCCCCTGCTTCTGCTGAAGCTGGGCGCGATCGCCGTGCTGGTGCTGTTGAACGGCTTCTTCGTCGCCGCCGAGTTTGCCCTGGTCAAGGTCCGCGGCAGCCAATTAGAAGCGCTGCAATCAGACGGCAACAGGCGCGCGGCCGTCGCGCGCCAGGTGATCTCCAACCTGGATGCGTATCTCTCCGCTTGTCAGCTCGGCATCACCCTGGCCAGCCTCGGCCTCGGGTGGATCGGCGAGCCTTTTCTCGCGCGAATGTTGCAACCGCTCTTCGCCCTTGCCTCGATCCAGTCCGAGACGGTCATTCGGGCCACTTCCTTCGCCCTGGCCTTCAGCGTCATCACGTTTCTTCACATTGTGCTGGGCGAACAGGCGCCGAAAATTCTCGCGATCCGCAAGGCTCTCGCCACTTCCATCGTCATCAGTCCGCCCCTGCGGCTGTTCTACTTTCTGTTTCGGCCGGCGATTTGGTTCCTGAATGCGTCGTCCAATTGGGTGTTGAAACATATCTTTCGCATCGATCCGATTGCGGAAGGCGAGGTTTCCCACAGCGAAGAGGAGTTGCGCCTCATTCTCGATCAAAGCGAGAAATCGGATGAAGTCTCATCCCTCGGGCGCGATCTGCTCGTGAACGCCCTCGATCTGCGCCGGCGCGTCGTGCGCGATATCATGACGCCGCGGGGCGAGGTCGTCTTTCTCGACATCGAGGAGAGCTTCGAGGAGAACGTGAAGAAAGCGCTCGAGTCGCGTCACACCCGGTTCCCGCTTTGCCGCGGGCACCTCGATAACACCATTGGCCTGATTCACATCAAGGAATTGGTGCCGATGATGCGCGATCCCCAGCCCGATCTTCTCCGGATCAGGCGGGACATCATCCCGGTGCCGGAGATGATGTCGCTCGAAAAACTGCTTAATCTTTTTCTGACCAGGCACGCGCACCTCGCCATCGTCGTCGACGAATACGGCGGCACGGTGGGAATGGTGACCCTGGAAAATGTCCTCGAGGAAATCGTGGGCGACATCCAGGACGAGTTCGACACCGAGAAGGCAGAATTCCGCAAGATCAACGAGAACGAGTTTTCGATCGATGGCGCGGTCGGGCTTTATGAACTGCAAGACCTGGCTGGCCTGGAATTGGAAAGCGCCGATGTGAGCACGATCGGCGGGTATGTGACGCATCTGCTCGGCCACCTGCCGAAGCAAGGCGAGCAGGTTCGGATCGACAATTATCTCGTCACGATTTCACAAACGGACGGCCGGCGGGTCGGTCAATTGCATTTCCGCAAATTGAACGACGCCGAAACTCAGCGCTCGCCCAGAAAATCGGACGCGGCGGTTTAGAGCGAAGCGAGAGGGGCTGGGGGAATGGAACTGATCCGCGAAACAGACATCAGCTGTCCGCACTGCGGGGAATCGTTTCCGCTTCTCATCGATACGTCAGAAGGCGAGCAAACCTTGACCGAAGATTGCAGTGTTTGCTGCCGGCCGATCGCCCTGACCATTCATTGCCGGCCCGGTGAGATTCTCAACGTGTCGGAAGAAATGTAGAAGCGCTCGCCGCGGCGAACGCCTGTTTGATTGGTTAGGCGCTTGGCACAAGCGCCTCTACATTATTTGCCCAGGCGGGCGAGGAGCGCGGGCCGGCGCTTGAGCTGAGCGGTCAGCGCCTCGATGGCGCGCAAGGTGGCGGGGCTGATGTGATGTTCCATGCCCTCGACATCATGTTCGATCACGCGCTCATCGACGCCCAGGAGCCTGAGGAAATCCGCCAGGAGCTGGTGGCGCCGGGCGATATTGCGGGCCAGCGTTTCACCGGCCGTGGTGAGGACGAGGCCCCGATATTTTTCGTAATTGAGGAGTCCTTCGCCGTCCAGCCGCTGCACCATGTTGGTGACGCTGGCCTGCGAGATGCCCAGGCTCGTCGCGATATCGACCACCCGGGCATACCCCTTGGTGTTAATCAGCTCGAGGATGCGCTCGAGGTAATCTTCCACCGCGGCGGAGCTGCGAATCGTTTTGGTTTTGGCTGGCACGCGACAAGAACGAGGAGGTGGCGGCTTCGGTCAAACAAAAAAAGATTTTCGGTTGACAAATTAATAGTGACCGACAACTAATTTAGCCATGCCTAATTCTGAGGACGAAGCGCTCTACGGAAAATCCGGCTGGCGCTCGAAGCCCATGCTCCGCAGCCTTTCGGAGGTCCACCGGACCCTGCCCGTTCCTCAGACCGGCAGTTTTTACCGAAAGGTCCTGGCTTTTGCCGGGCCCGGTTTCCTTGTCGCTGTCGGCTACATGGATCCCGGTAACTGGGCCACCGATCTCGCCGGCGGCTCCAAGTACAACTACACGCTGCTGTCGGTCATCATGATTTCAAATTTCATGGCGATCCTCCTCCAGAGCCTCTCGCTCAAACTGGGCATCGCGACCGGACGCGACCTCGCCCAGGCTTGCCGCGATCATTACAGTAAACCGGTCTCCTTTTGTCTGTGGGTCATCTGCGAGCTGGCCATCGCGGCCTGTGACCTGGCGGAAGTGATCGGATCGGCCATTGCCTTGAATCTGCTCTTTGGCCTTCCGCTGATCTGGGGGGTATGCATTACCGCCCTCGACGTGCTCCTGATCCTGCTCCTGCAAAACAAGGGCTTCCGTTATACCGAGGCGCTGGTCATCGCGCTGGTCCTGACCATTGGGGTTTGTTTCGGTCTGGAGATCGTCTTTTCCCGGCCCGATCTGCTCGGAATCGCCAAGGGCTTCCTTCCTTCGCCGCAGATCGTGATGAATCCCGACATGCTCTACATCGCCATGGGCATCCTCGGCGCGACGGTCATGCCGCATAATCTCTATCTGCATTCCTCCATCGTGCAGACGCGGGTTTACGAGCTCAATCCGCGCGGCAAACGCGAAGCGATCAAATTCGCCACCATTGACTCGACGTTCGCCCTCATGTTCGCGCTCTTCATCAACGCCGCGATCCTGATTGTTTCCGCGGCGACGTTTTATAGCCGGGGCCATAACGACGTGGCCGAGATCGGCGATGCCTACAAGCTCCTGACACCGCTCCTCGGCGTCACCGGCGCGAGCACTCTCTTTGCAGTCGCGCTGCTGGCTTCCGGTCAAAACTCCACGCTCACCGGCACGCTGGCTGGTCAGATCGTGATGGAGGGATTTTTGAACATCCGCCTGAAACCGTGGCTGCGCCGGTTGATTACGCGTTTGATCGCCATCATCCCGGCGGTCGTCGTGACGATCATTTCCGGCGAAAGCGGCACGGCAAAATTGCTCGTCTTGAGCCAGGTGATCCTGAGCCTGCAACTCAGTTTCGCGGTTTTCCCTCTTGTGATGTTCACCAGCGACAAGCTGAAAATGGGCGAGTTCGCGAATCCGCTCTGGATCAAAATATTGGCCTGGCTGGTCGCCGTCATTATCGCGGCGCTCAACGTCTGGCTTCTCGTGCAAACCTTCCGCGGCTGGTTCTCCTAGAAACAAACGCCATGTATAAAACCATTCTGGTTCCGGTCGAGAATCGTGAAACCGATGAAACGATCCTGCGTCATATCAGGCCGTTGGCGAAACTGACCAACGCCAAGCTCATGTTGGTGCACGTCGCGGACGGGTGGGCCGCGCGCTATTACGAGCATCTCAAGCTCCAGGAAAGCCAGGAGATGAAAGAGGACCGCGCTTATCTCGCGAATCTGGAGCGGGAATTACAGGCGGAAGGATTTGAAGTCACTTCCGTCCTGGCGATGGGCGAGCCGGCTGAGGAAATTATCAAGCTGGCCCGCTCGCAACCGGTCGAGCTCATTGCCATGAGCACGCATGGTCATCGTTTCATCAGCGATCTGCTTTACGGCAGCACGGCGGACAAGGTGCGCCATCAGGTGGATGTTCCGGTTCTCCTGCTGAAGGTCCGAAAGTGATCGCCCGAATCGGGAGCGTCTCGAGACGATCACGCCAGGCGAGGAGCTTTCTTTGCGCCGGCGCGCTCTTCTCCGTTTTTCAGATTGGCCACGTCTTCGCAGGCGAGCGTCCCGACAAGAGCGGCTACAACTTGTTTAACCCGACGCCCGACGCGTTGCTGCGCGAGATGGCGACGGATCGGCCGGATAAAACTGAGAGCGCCTACTCGGTCGACGCCGGTCACTATCAGATCGAAATGGATTTGCTCAGCTACACGTACGATCGCTCCGAGCACGAAACCCTGAAGGCGCTGGCCATCGCGCCGATCAATCTGAAAGTCGGTATTCTCAATAACGTCGATCTTCAGATCATCGCGGAAAGTTACAACATTCAACGGACGAAGGATCGCAGCACCAACAGCGGCACCCGCCTGTCCGGATTCGGCGATCTGCTCCTGCGTTGCAAAACGAATCTGTGGGGAAATGACGGAGGCCCCACGGCGTTGAGCGTGATGCCATTTGTGAAATTTCCCACGAATCAACAGGGTCTCGGCAACAGGGCCGTGGAAGGCGGAGTCATCTTCCCGTTTGCCATGGATCTGCCAGCCGACTGGGGCTTTGGCGCGCAGGCGGAAGTGGACTACATCCAAGACTCCGGCAGGTCTGATTATCACGGGGAGTTTCTCAACACCGTGACGGTCAGCCACGACATTGTCGGCAAGCTCGGAGGATACGTCGAGCTGTTCAGCAACGTGAGCACGGAGCGGGGCGCGAAATGGATCGCCACCTTTGATTTCGGGTTTACCTACGCCGTCACCCCCGACATCCAGCTTGATGCCGGAATCAATATCGGATTGACGTCGGCGGCGGACGATCTCAATCCGTTCCTCGGGCTTTCGATGCGGTACTGACGTGATTAGCGCCAAAGGCGCGCTGTCATGACAGCCTGGGGCAACCGCCCCAGGATTGTAATTCGATGAGGGCTAGCGCTGAAAGCGCGAGTCAACGCACCGGTTCGCCTTCGATCTCACGCAGATTGGTGCCGGAATGAATCGCGCCTTCAGCGCTGGCGGGTTGGCTTCGCGCAAATTCCTGGGGCGTTGCCCCAGTCTGCGATGAGAATGCGCCTTCAGCGTAAGACATATCGCGAACCCTCTACCTCAAAACTAAATCTGCGTGCGCTTTGGCGCGGGCGCGCTTAAGAAAGCGTCGTGAAGGCGCTCTTTCTCACGAATGAATATCCGCCTCACGTTTACGGCGGCGCCGGCGTGCACGTCGATTATCTTTCGCGCGAATTGGCGAAGACCATGCCGGTTGAGGTACGGTGCTTTGGCGAGCAGCGGTTGGAAGTGGGAAATCTTTCCGTCCGAGGATTCGACCTCGACGCCACGGAATTCACCTGTCCACAATCGTTGCGTCCGGTGTTTGGCGCGATCCGCCGCTGCACGGATTTCAACACGGCCCAGATCGACGCCGATCTCGTCCATTGCCACACGTGGTACAGCCACTTCGGCGGGATCCTGGCGAAAATAAATTACGGCCTTCCCCTTATCATTACGGTTCACTCGCTCGAACCGCTCCGGCCGTGGAAGCGCGAACAGCTGGGCGGCGGATACGATTTTTCGGTCTGGCTGGAAAAGACGGCGCTGGAAATGGCGGACGCCGTTATTGCTGTCTCCGGCGAAACCAGAGCGGACTTGGAACGGCTCTTCCAGATTCGCCCCGAGCGCATCCATGTGATTCACAACGGGATCGACCTCGAGGAATATCGAAAGTCCGATTCCACCGGGTTGCTGACGAAATACGGAATTGAAAAGCCTTTCCTGCTCTTCGTCGGACGCATCACCCGGCAAAAAGGCATCGTTCATCTCGTGCGCGCGATTGAATTCATGGACGCGGATTTTCAGATCGTGCTTTGCGCGGGTGCGCCCGACACGCCGGAGATCGGAGCGGAGATGACGGCGGCCGTGGAGAAAATGCAAGCCAGGCGGCGGGGCATCATTTGGATCGACGAGATGGTGGACAAACAAACGGTGCAGGAGCTGTATTCGAGTGCGGCCGTCTTTTGTTGTCCGTCCATTTACGAGCCCTTCGGGATCATCAATCTCGAGGCGATGGCCTGCGAGACAGCCGTCGTGGCCACGGCCGTCGGCGGAATCAAAGAAGTCGTCGTCGATGGCGAGACCGGTTTTCTCGTCCCCATCGACCAGATGGCGGAAAGTCCTTTCGAGCCGCGCGATCCGGAAAAGTTTGCGCGTGATCTGGCGGCGCGCATCAATCAGCTGATCGCCGATCCGGAACTTTGCGCGAAATTCGGCCGGGCGGGCCGGCGGCGCGCGAAGGCGAAATTCAGTTGGGCTGCGATTGCCGCACAAACCAAGGCGCTCTACCAACAACTGCTCCGCGGCTGAAGAGCGGCCGATCAATTGGATTACGAAAATGTCAGGCTGGGATTTGGATTAGTCCTTGGAGATTTATTCACCGAGCAGTAAAAAGGCGGCGGAGTTTATTTATGGGCCGCTTCCTCAGCCGCTTTCCTGCCTTAACCGGGCCGCTCCTCTTCGTTCTCTTTTGCGCGGCCCTGGCCGGCGCGGAATATTTTCCCGAGAGCACCACTTATTGGCCCGTCACCACCACGGCCGACAGCGGACCCGGCTCGCTTCGGGCGGCGGTCATAGGGGCCGGCGATGGGGACGTGATTTATTTCGATGCCGCCCTTAATGGACAGACAATTGTCCTGACCAGCGGCGAGCTTGTCATCGACAGCAACATTTCGATCGAAGGCCCGGGACCGAATCTGCTGACGGTGGAAAGAGATGTGCAAGGCGCCGAGTTCCGGATCTTTCATGTGATGCCCGGGCATACGAGCGCGATCCAGGGCCTGACGATCCGCAGTGGCGGTGGCAACTATGGCGCTGGCATCCTGAACGACCACTCCGCTTTGAGCCTCACTAATTGCACCATTCGTGAGGGCTTCACCGGTTCTCTGAGTGGTTCTGGCGCCGGCATCTACAATGACGCGTCCGCTGACAGCGCGACCTTGACCATCATCGGCTGCAGTATCATCGGCAATTATGCCGGTGGTTCCGGCGGCGGCATCGTCAACAGTGCCGCAAACGGAGGCAGCGCGACCGTGTCGATGTGGAACAGCAGTGTGTCCGATAACCACTCGGGGCATTTCGGTATTCCTTTTGGCGGCGGTGCCGGCGGAGGGATCGTAAATGACGGTGCGGGAGCCAACCTGACGTTAACAAACTGTGTCGTGAGTAACAATCTCGCTGGTGTGAACGACCCATTCCCCGTCGGTGACGGCGGCGGCATCTACAACGCCGCGGGGACCGTGAAGATTATCGGCAGCACGATCAGCAATAACCAAGGCTTTGCCCAAGGCGGCGGCATTTCCAACTTCGGCGGAACCTTGACGATCGTCAGCAGCACCATAAGCGGCAACCTGGCTCTTGGCCAACATGACGCTGAAGGGTGGGGCACCGGCGGCGGTCTCTGGAACAATGGCGCGCTGACGCTCACCAACAGCACGCTGAGCAACAACGTTGCCCGTGGCACCGGTGGTGGCTTGAGTGGCGGCGGTACCATCAAAAACAGCACGATTAGCAATAACACGGCCAACGGCTCGGGTGGCGGCATTTCCACCACCGGGGGAATCGAAATCGGGAGCACCATCCTGAAAACCGGATCGTCCGGCGCCAATATCGCGGGCGGTTCGGGCACCGTCACTTCGCTCGGCTACAACATCAGTAGCGATGACGGCGGCGGTTTCCTGACTGGAACCGGAGACCAGATCAACACGGATCCCGTTCTCGGCCCGCTTCAGAACAACGGCGGCCCGACTTTCACTCACGAACCGCTGAGCGGCAGTCCAGCCTTGGATGCGGGCGATCCGGGCTTTACGCCGCCGCCCTATGAAGATCAGCGTGGTTATCTCCGGGTTTTTAACGGCCACATCGATATCGGGTCAGATGAAGTGCAGCCCGGTCCGACACCATTGCCATCGCCGACTCCTTCGCCGACGCCGTGCGGCATAAGCATCACTTTTAGCGAAAACTTTGATGGGGTAACGCCACCGGCATTGCCTCCCGGTTGGACGACCTCCTTCACTCCCGGCCCAGCCAACTGCACACCGGCCGGAACCTGCGCGCTGGGCTCGAACTGGGGGACAAGCAGCAGTCCGCCGCACTACGCATTCCACGATGCGCCTGGTTGTGTGACCGATTCCGTGCTGGATTCGCCATCGTTTGTTCCCGGATTCTACATAGTCTTGCGGCAGAGCTTCGACCTGGAAGAGGGCCGCGACGGCGCGGTCCTGGAAATTTCATTGGATGGCGGACCTTTCGTCGATTTCACCGCGATTGGCGGAAGCCCCGGTTATAACGGAACGATTGCGCAGGACACTCTTAGTCCCCTGGCAGGCCGGGCGGCCTGGACGGGCAACTCCGGAGGTTACGTGCAGAACTTTATCAATTTCCCACAGGCGGCGCTGGGTCACCATGTGCGCCTGCGCTTCCGACTGGCCACTGACTGCAGTGGAGCGGGGACGGGCTGGCGGATTGACAACATAAGGAGCGAGAGCAACTTCGGCTGCCAAACCCCTACGCCCACGCCGACTCCACCATCGCCAACTCCGACTGCGACGGCCACTCCGTCAGCGACCGCCACACCAACCGCGACCGCTACACCCACGGCGACGGCCACACCTACCGCGACGCCAACCCCCACGCCAACAGCTTCGCCCACTCCTTCCCAGCTTGGGAATATTTCGACGCGGCTTCGGGTGGAAACGGGCGACAGGGTCATGATTGGCGGGTTTATAATTACGGGAAGCGTCCCCAAGAAAGTGGTATTGCGTGGCCTCGGGCCCTCACTGGCCAGCTTCCTCGGCGATGTCCTGGCCGATCCCATTCTGGAACTGCGCGACGGAAGCGGCGCGTTGCTTTTCGAGAACGACAACTGGCAGGACGACCCCGCGCAGGCGACCCAATTGACCGATCTCGACCTGGCGCCGCAGAACTCCAGCGAATCAGGAATCGTGGCCACCCTCCCGCCCGGGGTCTACACCGCGGTCGTCGCCGGAAAGAACCAGACCGCCGGTCTCGGTCTGGTCGAAGTGTACGATGTCGATGCGGGCGCGACTTCACAACTGGCCAACATCAGCACGCGTGGTTTTGTCCAAACGGCCGACAGTGTTATGATCGGCGGTTTCATCCTCGGAGGGGGCAGCGGTGGCGGCGGAGCCAGCACCGTTGCGGTACGCGGCATCGGACCCTCATTGAGCTTGAGCAACGTCCTGGCCGATCCCACGCTGGAATTGCGCGATAGCAACGGGGGGCTCTTGATCGCGAACGATAATTGGCAGGACGATCCCGACTCGGCTGCACAATTGACCGCAAGTGGACTCGCCCCGTCGAGTTCTCTCGAGTCGGGAATCTTCGCCTCATTGCCGTCCGGCGCCTTCACCGCCATCCTGGCGGGAAAGAACGGCGGCACCGGAATTGGTTTGGTCGAAATCTATCGCGTCCAATAACGGACCGTCGCCGCCGCGAGCGCTTCGCAGAAGCGCCCCTCCATTTCGGCTCGGGATGACAAGCGGCCAAGACGATGGCACCTTGCGCAGGAGCGCGCGAAAGCCCCCGCATCCCCGTATGTTTGTAGATCGTATTAAAGTTTTTGCCCAGGCGGGGAGCGGCGGGCGCGGTTGCGTCAGTTTCCGGCGCGAGAAATTCGTGCCGCGGGGCGGACCCGATGGAGGCGACGGCGGGCGGGGCGGGGACGTGATTCTTCGGGCCGACGTCCACACCGATAACCTTTCGAATCTTTTCTATGAGCCGATCATCAAGGCTCGAAGTGGCGCGCACGGGCAGGGGAAGAAAAAGCACGGACGCGCTGCCGTCGCGAAAGTGGTGAAGGTGCCGATTGGCACGGTGGTCTATCGCGCCGCTACGCCACCGCAGCGGAACGAGTTCGGGGAAGTTATCGCGGCGAATGGAGAGGCTGACCTGGTCCCGGCCGGGGTGGCGCTGGCTTTACGCGACGAGGACGCGGCCAATCCAGTCACCGATCTCACTCGCGATGGCGAGGAATTCATTCTTTGCCAGGGTGGAGGCGGCGGAAAAGGCAATGTTCATTTCAAGAGTTCGCGGAATCGCGCTCCCGTCCAATACACGGAAGGGGAAGAGGGCGAGCAAGGTCACTTCCTCTTCGAGCTTCGAACGATGGCCGACGCCGCGCTCGTCGGTTATCCGAATGCCGGGAAGTCGACCCTGCTCGGAAAAATCTCGGCCGCGCATCCGAAGGTGGCGCCCTATCCCTTCACCACGCTGCATCCCATTGTCGGCGTAATTGATTTCGACGGTTACCGCCGCGCGTCGGTGGCCGACATTCCCGGCTTGATCGAAGGCGCGCATCGCAATGTCGGCCTGGGCCACGATTTTCTCCGCCACATCACACGCTGCCGGATTTTGCTTTTCATCCTCGACATCGCGGGAAGCGAAGGCCGGCACCCGATCGAAGATCTTCAGAACTTGCGGCGCGAGATCGATCTATACGATCCGCGGCTTTCGAAACGGCCTTGGTACATCGTCGCCAACAAAATGGATCTTCCCGAAGCTGCTGAGAATTTGCGCGAGCTCGAACAAAGGTTTCCCGATCGGGAGGTCGTTGCGATTTCCGCGGAGCGCGCTGAAGGGATTACGGAGTTGCGGGCACGTCTCTCCCACTGGCTCGCGGACCAGACAGAAGAATCGCCGGGTGAAGAAGCGACTGAGACCGCGCAAGCGGTGATCGCCGAATAACAGTTGGACAACCAGCAAGACCTCAAGGACAATCGCGCTTTTCATGGGTAAACGAGTTGTAGCCAGCTACTGCACGACCTTCCTCAAGCCGGAGATGCTGCACATCTACCGCCAGGTCAGGTCGCTCCATGATTACGAGACGTTCGTCATGACCAAGGCGCTGCAAAACAGCGAGCTCTTTCCCTTTCGCGACATCGAGATCATTCCAAAACCGCCAAGCAACCCGCTCCGACATGGGTGGCTGAAGTGGGTGAAACAACGGCCGCCGATCGTTTATCGGGGCGAGTACCAAATGCTTTCGAATCTGCTGGAGCGGCGCGGCGCGGACCTGATGCACATTTATTTTGGACACACCGGCGTGCACCTGCTGCCCTTCATTGAGCGCTGGCATAAGCCGTGTGTCGTTTCCTTTCACGGCGCTGATGTCGCGGAGAAGAAAGACATCCGCGATTACGGTCCGAAATTGCGCGACCTGTTTAACGCCGTCCCTCTGGTCCTCGCGCGTTCCCGATCTCTCGCCGATCGCCTTCTGACCCTGGGATGTCCGGCGGAGCGTCTGCGAATAAACCGGACCGGCGTCCCGTTGGATGAGTTTCCCTTCGTTCGCCGCGAAGCGCCGCAGGATGGCCGCTGGAGATTCATGCAAGCCTGCCGCCTCATTCCGAAGAAGGGCGTGGCCACATCGCTTTGCGCTTTCGCGATTTTCCAGAAGGAATTTCCCAACGCCCGGCTGGTCATCGCCGGCAAAGGGCCGCTCCAATCGCACTTGGAAGAACTGGCCGAGGAACTGGGGATCGTGGCCAAGGTTCATTTCCGCGGATTTCTCTCCCAGAAGGAATTGATGGAGCTCTACGCCAACTCGCATTTCTGCCTTCATCCCAGCGAAACGCCTCCGGATCAAAATCAGGAGGGCATCCCCAATTCCATTCTCGAGGCGATGTCGACTGGCCTTTCGGTTCTCGCCACCCGGCACGGAGGAATTCCCGAAGCGGTCGAGCACGGCCGGTGCGGGCTTCTGGTGGAAGAGCGGGATTTTGTCGCGCTCGCCGCCTCAATGAAAGAAATCGTGCGCTCGCCCCTGGCTTTTCGCGAAATGGGAGCCCTGGCCAGCGAGTCGGTCGCGGCGAATTTTGAGCAGCGCGAGCAGATTCGGCAGCTTGAAAATCACTACGATGAGGCCGTGGCGCTGGCCGGCGCCGAGGAGCGAGTCTCCCGTCCGACGGCACCTGTTCTCAAGGAACGCTTTCCCGAACAAGTCCCGGTCGAGTGAGGCCGTGAAGAGTGACTGGTGATCGGTCACGAGTGGGCGGGTGGCTCGAGCATTCACCCATCACTGATCACAATTCACGATTTCACTCTTGTCATCGCGGCAAAACACGCTTTTATATGCGCGACGCAAGCGCCCCTTGTGTTGTGTGCACCGCTGCCGCGGCGCCGCACCTACGGGAAACATCGGGCCGCTGCCTCCAAAAAAAACGTAACTCAATGCCGCGTCGCTTTTTACCACTAATCCTGCTCGCCCTGGCGCTCTGCACTTTCGGCGGAGTTTCGACGGCTGCCTGGGCGGCGGAAGAAGCGCACGAATCCACGGAGGAACATGGCATTCCGCTCAAGCCCGATGTCCTTTTCCACGTCGGTCCACTGGCGGTTACGAATTCGATGGTGGTGACTTGGATCGTGGCCGCTGGAATTCTCGTGTGCGCCCGGCTCGCGACGCGCAAGTTCAAGCCGGTCCCGACCGGTTTGCAGAATTTTTGGGAGTGGCTGGTGGAAAGTCTCTACAACTTCCTCGAGAACATGATCGGCCGTGACTTGGTCAAGAGAACCTTCTGGTTCTTCGCAACGATCTTCATTTTCATCCTCTGCTTAAATTGGATCGGCCTCTTGCCGGGCGTTGGAACTATTGGCTGGGGACATCACGATCCGGCGGGAAATTTTCATATCGATCGGCCCTTGTTCCGAGGCGCCAACGCCAACCTGAATCTGACCTTCGCGATGGCCTGCGTCTTTTTCGTCTGCTGGATTGTCTGGGCGATCCAGGCCAACGGCGTCGGCGGCGTCATCATGCATCTTTTCGCTCCCAAAGGGAATACCACCGGCATTCTGAAGGTCTTGATGATCTTTATCTTTTTCATCGTCGGCTGGCTCGAGGTCGTCTCCATTCTGTTTCGGCCGATCTCGCTCAGCTTTCGGTTATTCGGCAACATTTACGCGGGCGAAACGATGTTGGAAGCGATGAGCCACATCGTGCCGTCGCTGGCCTGGCTAATTCCGATTCCGTTTTACTTTTTGGAGCTGCTCGTCGGCTTTGTGCAGGCGCTGGTCTTCATGCTTTTGACCGCGGTCTTTACGCTCCTTATTGCGCAACACGAACCTGGACATGGCGAGGCTGCGCACCATTAAACACTTTCGGCAATCGGACCGTGGTTCCCGCGGAGGTCGCTGATGAAACAACCAAACAGAAAATAATATGATACTACCAATACTCGCGGAAATGACCGGAAGCATTCACATCGGACTGGCGGCCCTTGGAGCGGCCGTTGGTGTCGGCCTGATCGGCATGGGCGCAGCCTCGGCGGTCGGACGGAATCCCGGCGCGGCGACTCCAATTCTGGTCCAGGCGATTCTGGCCATCGCGCTCGCGGAAGCGATCGTGTTCTACGCCCTCTTCCTCGCACCGAAATAACCGGCGGGCGCAGACCTTCGGGCGACTCCGCTTACTAATATGAACATCGCATATCTACCTCTGGCGAGCATCGTCGACATGGCCCGCGAGACTGGAGAAACGTTTGGTTTCGATACCAAAATTTTCCTCTCGCAAGTCGTCAGCTTTGTCATCGTCGCGCTGGTTCTGCGTCAGTTCGCTTACAAGCCGATTCTGGCCGTGCTCGAAGAGCGCCGGCAGCGAATCGCCGAGGGGCTGCTGAACGCGGAGAAAATCAAGCAGCAGCTCGCGGAAGCAGAGCAGCGCCACGCGGAGATTCTATCCAACGCGAATGCCCAGGCGCAAAAGATGATCGACGACGCGCGGGAGAGCGCTGCGCATGTGGGCGAACGCAAAGAGCAGGAAGCAATCGCCGCGGCCGAACAAATCATTGCGAAAGCGCACGAAGCAAGTGCCCTGGAGCGCGAAAAGACCATGACGGAACTAAAACGCGAGCTGGGCCGCCTCGTCGTCAATACGACGGCGAAAGTGACCGGCAAAGTCCTGACGCCCGAAGATCAGCGGCGTCTCCAGGACGAAGCCTCGCGGCAAATTGCCTCCTAAACCCGAACAGCGATGAAGATCAACAAAGAGACGCGGCAACTTTCCAAGGAACTCCTGCGCGCGAGCTTTACCGACGGGCGGCTCGATAACGGGCGAATTGCGTCCCTCGTCATCTCGTTGATCAAGAAAAAGCCGCGCAACTACATCAAGGTGCTGGAGGCCTACCAACGCCTGTTACGCCTGGAGGTGGAAAAGCGCAGCGCGACGATTGAAACCGCCACGGAGGTGGCTCCGGAAGCGAGCGCGCAGATCGTGGCCAATCTCAAACGCAAATACGGCAGCGACCTCGCGACCCGATTTGTCGTGAACAAGGAGCTGCTCGGCGGGATGCGCATTCGCGTCGGCAGCGACGTCTGGGACAGCAGCGTGCGCAACCGCCTGCATCGTCTCCAACAACAACTTTAACCCAACCAACCTATGAGCAGTATCCTCGAAGACATCGAAACGCAGATCGCCGGTCTTAAGACCACGACGAGCAAGAGCAACGTCGGCGTTGTCCGCGAAACCGGTGACGGCGTCGCGCGCATCGAAGGCCTCAGCGACTGCATGCTGAACGAGATGATCGAATTCCCGAGCGGTGTCGTCGGACTCGCGCTCAACCTCGAAGAAACCGAAGTGGGCGCCATTTTGCTTGGCGACCCGACCCAGGTCATGGAAGGCGACGAAGCCAAGACCACCGGTAAACTTCTCCAGGTGCCGGTCGGCAAAGGCCTGCTCGGCCGCGTGGTCAACACGCTCGGCCAGCCGCTCGATGGTAAGGGCCCGATCAAATCGGACGTCTCCTACCCGCTGGAAAAGATCGCGCCCGGCGTCATCAAGCGAAAAAGCGTAAGCCAGCCCGTGCAGACCGGCATCATGGCGATCGACGCGATGATTCCGATCGGCCGCGGTCAGCGCGAGCTGATCATTGGCGATCGTGCGACGGGAAAATCAACCATCGCGATCGACACGATCATCAGCCAGGCGCGGTTGAATAAGGCGGCGGAAGAAGGCCATCTGAAAGACTATCGGCCGCTCTATTGCATCTACGTTGCCATTGGGCAGAAGAATTCCAACGTCGCGCGCGCTCTCGCCACCTTAGAGAAGGAAGGCGCGATGCCCTACACGACGATTGTCTCCGCGCCGGCGTCCGACACCGCCACGAATCAATATCTCGCGCCGTTCGCTGGCGCGTCGATGGGTGAGTGGTTCATGGATAACGGCATGGACGCTCTGATTATCTATGACGATTTGTCGAAACATGCGGTCGCTTACCGGCAGGTTTGCCTTGTCCTCAAGCGGCCATCGGGACGAGAAGCCTATCCGGGCGACGTCTTCTATCTGCATTCGCGGTTGCTGGAACGAAGTGCTCGCGTCACGGAAGAGGCCGGTGGTGGCTCATTGACGGCGCTGCCGATCATTGAGACGCAAGCCGGCGACGTGTCGGCTTATATTCCGACGAACGTCATTTCAATTACCGACGGCCAGATTTATCTCGAGACCGACCTGTTCTATCAGGGCGTGCGTCCGGCGATCTCGGTTGGCCTTTCAGTCAGCCGCGTCGGGTCCGCTGCGCAGATCAAGGCGGTCAAGCAGGTGGCAGGCAAAATCAAGTTGGACCTGGCGCAATTCCGCGAACTGGCGGCTTTTGCCCAGTTCGGTTCCGACCTGGATGCGGCGACCAAGGCGCGGCTCGATCGCGGCCAGCGCATCGTCGAACTCTTCAAGCAGGTCCAGTACAACCCGATCCCGGTCGAGGAACAGGTCGCCGTTCTCTGGGCGATGCAGAACGGTTATCTCGATTCCGTGCCGGTGGACAAGGTGAAGCAATTCCAGCTCAAGCTGCAGGATTATCTCTCGACGCGAAAACAAAGCCTGCTCGCCGCCATCGTTTCGAAGGGTGCTCTCGACAAAGACCTGGAAGGACAGCTCGCGTCGGCGCTCGAAGAATTCAAATCGACGAATTCGGTCTAGGCTCGGGTCTCTCAACCAAGAATCTCAACGCTAAACTTCCTCCGTGGCTAACACGAAAGACATACGGCGCCGGATCAAATCGATCCGCAACATCGGCCAGCTTACCAAAGCCATGCAGATGGTCGCGGCGTCGAAGATGCGCAAGGCCCAGAACGTCGCGCTGGCCGGCCGGCCCTATTCCAAGCTGATGAACCGAGTGCTCGTTTCGCTGCAACAGCGGACCGATTCAAAGCTTCATCCTCTTCTGCAAGTCCGCGAAGTGAAGAAAGAACTCGTCGTTGTGATCAGCACGGACAAGGGATTGGCCGGCGCGCTGAACACGAATCTCCTGCGCGAAGCGGCAAACTTCGATGCCGACAAAACGACCTATGTCGTTTCCGGCCGAAAGGCCCGTCAATTCATCGCCCGCAGCCGCCGCGACATGCTGGCTGATTTCGAGTTGAAAGATGCGCCGTCATTTACCGAGACAAAAGAGATCGCCAGATTTTGCATCGAGAAATTCCTCAGCGGCGAAGTGGACAAGGTTTCCGTGCTCTACACCCACTTCATCAATACCGTCACCCAGAAGCCGGTCGTGCGAACCCTCCTTCCCATTTCCAGTTTTGAATTACCTCAGGCCTCGGCCGAAGGCGCAACGCCAGAGGACAGCACCGACCCGATGATCGGTTACCTCTTCGAACCGACGCCCGAAGGCGTGCTCGATGTGATGCTGCCGTATTACCTTCACTACCAGGTCTTCCAGATGATTCTCGATGCGCGCGCCTCGGAGCATAGCGCCCGCATGGTCGCGATGAAGAACGCGACCGATAACGCGGCGCAGTTCATCAAGGATCTCACGCTCGAATACAACAAGATGCGGCAGGCCAGCATCACGACGGAACTGCTCGAAATCTCGACCGCCCAGATGGCAGTCGGCGGCTAATTAAATTTATGAATAAAGGAAGTATCGTTCAGGTCATCGGTCCCGTGGTGGACGTGGAATTTAAGAACACGGCCGAGCTGCCGCGCATCTACAATGCGCTCGAACTCGAATACGAGGTCAACGGCACCGCGACCAAGCTCACTCTCGAAGTTCAACAGCATCTTGGTGAAAACTGGGTCCGCTCCATCGCCATGTCGTCGACCGAGGGCTTGAAGCGCGGGATGCCCGTCAACGATACCGGTGGCCCCATTACCGTTCCAGTGGGCGAGGGGACTCTTGGCCGCGTCTTCAATGTGACCGGAGACCCCGTCGACGATCGCGGCCCGGTCACTTACACAAAGCGTTACCCGATCCATCGCAAGGCGCCCGAACTGACCGATCAAGACACCGGTGCCACCATCCTGGAGACCGGCATCAAAGTCATCGATCTGATCTGCCCGTTCACGAAGGGTGGCAAAGCCGGGTGCTTCGGTGGCGCGGGCGTGGGCAAGACCGTCGTCATCCTCGAGCTGATCAACAACATCGCTAAGGGTCACGGTGGCTTCTCCGTTTTCGCCGGGGTCGGCGAGCGAACGCGTGAGGGGAATGATCTTTACAAGGAAATGAGCGACGCGGGCGTCATCGATCAAAACGATCTGAGCAAATCGAAAGTCGCACTGGTTTACGGGCAGATGAATGAACCTCCGGGTGCTCGTCTCCGCGTCGCGCTCTCGGCTCTGGCGATGACAGAGTATTTCCGCGATGAACGCAACCAGGACGTTTTGTTGTTCATCGACAACATTTTCCGATTCTCTCAAGCAGGCTCGGAAGTGTCGGCGTTGCTCGGACGCACGCCATCCGCGGTCGGTTATCAGCCGACGCTCGCCGCTGAGATGGGCGACCTTCAGGAACGCATCACTTCGACCAAGAAAGGCTCGATTACTTCGGTCCAGGCTGTCTACGTGCCCGCGGACGATCTAACCGACCCCGCGCCGGCCAACACCTTCGCGCACTTGGATTCCACAATGGTGCTCGAACGTTCCATCGCCGAGCTCGGCATCTATCCGGCGGTTGATCCGCTCGCCTCGACCTCGAAGTCGCTCACTCCCGACATCGTCGGCGAAGAGCACTATGCCGTTGCCCGCGGGGTGCAGCGAGTTTTGCAGCGCTATCGCGATCTCCAGGACATCATTGCGATTCTCGGAATGGACGAGTTGAGCCCCGAGGACAAACTCTCGGTCCTCCGCGCCCGCAAGATCCAGCGCTTCCTCAGCCAGCCGTTCGCGGTCGCCGAGGTCTTCACCGGCACGAAAGGCGAATACGTTTCAATCGCCGAGACCGTCCGCGGCTTCAAAGAGATTCTCGATGGCAAACATGATGAAGTTCCCGAACAGAACTTCTACATGAAGGGCGGCATCGATATGATTAAGGAAAGTTGAAGCGTTAAAAGGTTACATCGTGAAATCTTGTCCGCTTCAACGCTTTAACCCTTCAACGCTTCAACGCGCTTAACCGCCATGGCAACCCTAAAACTCCAAATCGTAACTCCCGAGGCCACGGCCTATTCCGAGGACGTGGAGATGGTCACCCTGCCAGGAGCAGAGGGAGAGCTCGGCGTTTATCCGAATCACGTTCCGCTGTTGACGACCTTGAACCCGGGCGAACTGCGCGTGCTCAAGGGAGGCAAGGAAACCTTCCTCGCCATCGGAGAAGGCTTTGTCGAGATCACGGGCACTTCCGTTTCAGTCCTGACGGACATGGCTCTCGATGTTTCAGGCATCGACGAGAATGCGGCGGAAGCCGCCGTAGCCCGCGCGAAAGCAGCGATGAAGGAAGATTTGGGGTCGGAGGAAATCGCATCGGTGCAGGCTGCTTTGTCCAAGGCAATGGCGCAGTTGCACGTCAAACGCCGCCGCCGTGGGTAAAATGTAGAGGCGCTCGCCGCGACGAGCGCCGATATCAGCGCTTCTTCCCTGAAAATAGCCCAGCGTTTTAACGCTGGGGCTTTATGCCAAAAAAATCCCAAGTCCCTTCAGGGACGACAGAAACCGCGGTTGCGCGCTCCTTTCGTCCCTGAAGGGACTCGAGTATCCTTCTCACACGATTTCCCCAGCGTTAAAACGCTGGGCTATTATCGGAAAGCACAACCGTCCTTGGCACAGCGGTGTTTCCATCGTTAATCTCGTTCCGTGAACGTTCCAGACACGCTCGGGATCATCGCCGGTAACGGAGTTTATCCGCGGCTTCTGGCGGACGCGGCCCGCCGCGCGGGCGTGAAGCGGATCGTGGCCACGGCGTTCACCGGCGAAACCGACGATCGTCTCGCCGGCAAGGTGGATGAAATCCAATGGATGCGAGTCGGCCAGTTAGGCAAGTTGATCGCCTGCTTCCAGTCCGCGGGAGTGACCGGTGCGATCATGGCCGGTCAGATCGCTCCGAAAAATCTTTTCGATCTGCGGCCGGACTGGAAAACGCTCCTGCTCCTGGCCCGATTGAAACGGCGGAACGCCGAATCCATTTTCGCCGCCATCGGGGACGAACTTGCGCGCGCCGGCATCACGCTCCTGCCGGCCACATCTTTTCTTGAGGATTGCCTGGCGCCGGCGGGTTTGATCGCCGGGCGCAAACCAAGCCGGCGCGAAGAAGAAGACGTCGCGCTGGGTTTCGAGATCGCCCGGGAAATCAGCCGGCTCGATATCGGCCAGACCGTCATTGTGAAAAACGGGACGGTGCTGGCGGTGGAGGGTTTCGAAGGCACCAACGAAGCCATCAAGCGCGGAGGCGCGCTGGGCGGCAAGAACGCAATCATGGTCAAGGTCGCCAAGCCAAACCAGGACATGCGCTTCGATGTGCCCGTGATCGGCGTCGCGACGGTCGGCGTGGCGGCGGAAGCGCATCTCCGGATCATCGCGATCGAAGCCGGGCGAACTCTGTTGCTGGAAAAGGACGCCACCATCGACCTGGCCACGCGCTCCAACATCTCCATCGTCGCGGGGTAACGCAGCCTGCCCCACGCCGCTGCTCCCCTGGGAATTTTTTGACCGCGGATAGCGCGGATATCGCGGATGGAGAGACAGGCAAACTGGCTACAGGCCTGGAACTCCTCTTCATCCGTGGCATCTGCGCAATCCGCGGTTCATTTTTCCCGTGGTTCGAGACGAATTGCTTCTTAGCGATTCCGCGGGGTGCCGAGTCTTCGCATGACGAAGGGTTTCGTCCCGGGCGCGATGTCCGCGCAATATCGAACCCGACGAGCGCCATTCGTTAGGCGAGGCGTCACCACCAGGTTTCCCGTCTTGTCCATTCTCGCGAACCGCTCGCTGGTGGAGAGCAAACTGGGCCGCGTCACCGGGATAATGGCCATCGCATCGAAAATCGGCCCGCCGTTTGTCTTTACGATATGCTTCCAGAACCAGAGCCAAACCTTGCTGCGGCTCGCGAGGTAATCCCCGGCGGACCCGCTCTTGCTCAGGTCTCGCAGGTCTGTGTCGTCGAGCTGGAGCCGCGAGGCTGTTGCGACCGGCACGAGAATGAGCGGGATTTTGGATCGCAGAACGACCGCAGCCGCAGCGGGATCCTTGAACACATTGGCATCGTGGATGTGAAACGATTGATTCGGCCCAAAGGCCAGGCTCGCTCCTGGCACCTGGCCGCCCACAAGAATGACTCGCTCAATTCGACTGGCCGCATGCGGGTGCAGCCGCAGGAACGTGGCCAGATTGGTCAGCGGTCCGAGCGCGAGGTAAGTGATTTTTTGTTTTTGCAATGTTACCGCCAACGCGTCGCTTGCGTCGCTCCGGCGGCCCAGATCAGACGCGGCCGCCGCACCGGCATGGAGATGATCGACCATCAGATCCGCGGCCTGCCCGAAGCGCTTCACCAAATCGCGCGCCACGCGGGTCGTCTGGCCGAGCGGGGCATTCCCGTATGTCGTGCTGAGGCCCGCGATGCGGAGTTCGGGTGAATGAAAAGCAAGCACGAGCGCGTAGGCATCATCCACTTCGCGGATGGGCGAACCGATGGAGACATCGGTGTCGATCCAAACCGTGGCGGCACGCGCAGTGGAGACGAGGCAAAGGAGAGCAAGGAAGGCGCAGGGTTTGCGCATGTCAGAACTTACCGTTGCAAATCGCAAGTCGGCACTCGAAAATCAAAAATTCCGAGGCACTCAGATTCGCAAAATGTCTTTCGAACCAATGATCATCACCGAACTCGACGCAAAGAAGCGAACCAGACGCACGCTTTTTGTGCTGCTCGCTGGTCTGAGCCTTGGGCTTCTGACCGGATGCGGCGCTGGCTGGCAGCCCGACCCGCGCGACCGGCCCCAAAGTCCGGCGCGCTCAGGGATCGAAGGGAGTGGACTCACCGGCCCCAACGACTCCAGACCGTATTAAGTCTTTGGACACAGGGCACTGGTGGTGGGTTTGTGGTTGAAGTTCCGCTGCGGTGGCGCATGATCTTCGGCATGAGGTTCGTCCTGCTTTTCGTTGCGCTCGCCAGTGGAATCTCATTGTCTGGCTGTGCGTCCGGCCCGGACGACCCCGACCAGGTCCAATTGCCTCCGACGATCAAACAGCAACGGCAGGACGCGCGTCAGAAAGAAGATTTTGCCAAGGCCCTCCCTCCGCCGCGCGGCTAACGGAATCGCAACGTGCCTGGGTGCCGGCTGAGCGGCCAGTGTCCGAATCCCTTCGTGCGACGCGACCGTCAGAAATGAATATTAAGAGAAGTGGTTCACAACCGTCCGGCCAAGGGCCGGCGGACTGGTTCACCGGCACGGTCCGGATCGATCCGCTGTTTGAGGCGCCGAAACCGGCGCGTGTGCGCGGCGCCAGCGTGACGTTCGAGGCCGGTGCGCGCACGGCGTGGCATACGCATCCGCTGGGTCAGACCCTAATTGTCACCGCCGGCTGTGGTCGGGCGCAGTGCGAGGGCGGTCCGGTTGAGGAGATTCGTCCCGGCGATGTCGTCTGGTTCGCGCCTAACGAAAAGCATTGGCATGGCGCGGCGCCGGCCACGGCCATGACGCACATCGCGATCCAGGAAGCGCTCGACGGCAAGGCCGTCGATTGGCTGGAAAAGGTCAGCGACGAACAATACGGGAAGTGAGCACTCGCGCGTAACGAGCCCGAGCCGTCGAACAGCGTTCTCACCCAAGTGCCAGAATTGCGGCCGAAATTCTGGAGCCTAGGGGATTCGAACCCCTGACCCCCACAATGCCATTGTGGTGCTCTACCAACTGAGCTAAGACCCCGTGAGAATTTTGATTTTCGAGTGCCGCTCCGCGTTTTGCAACGGGTAAGTTGCGAAATTGCGCCGCTTCGCCTGCAAAGGGCGAAGATTAGCCCTGCGTCATTCCGCCAGGAAACTCATCGCCTCGTCCGCGCTCTCGCACGTGACGATGCGAACATCGCCGCCGTAGTGAAAGTAAGACATGATCTGCATTCCGATATCCAGTTTGGGATCGGGAATAATCCGGACGACGTGGGCCACGCCCTTTCCGTTGCACAAGTCCATGGCGCGCTCGATGTGCGGCGCGCAGGCAATGTCCATCGATCGCAGCTCGGTCAAATCCGCCAGGAGGCGAAAGCCGCGTTCCACTTTCTCAAGCGCGAGACGCATCTCTTCGAGGGCGCGCTCGGTCTCATCCGGACCCACGTGATCGCGGTAGCGAATTACGAGCAGATTTCGCGACGGTTCGAATTCGATGGTGAACATTTCGACTCAAAATAAGCCCAGTGGCAATGACCTGCCAAAAAAATTAGCGTGGCCGCAACAATTCCGTGATCCAACCGGGGGGTAACAGTGCCGTTACTTTTCCGGCATGGTATTCCGCGCCCGCTCGCCGCAAACATTGCGGCATTCCCATTTGCTGATCTATGCATGACCGAGCAGTCGATCCACGAGTTCAAAGAATGCGCGCCGAGATCGAGCGTTCGGGAGAGACTTTGCTCGACCCCGGCGAATTGAATTTGCTTTGCCGCGGTGAAATCCCGGATGGTCTCCGCTGGAAAATGGTCGCCGAGATCGCGATCGACGAGGGTTGGAGTTTTACCTTTTTCCCCGACGACAGCGTTCGGTTCGCGAAGCTGTAGCCCTCGCCTCCGTTCAACCTCTCTCCGCGAACAAGAGTTTGCTTGAACGAACACGGCTTCCTGAGACCATGGCGGCACTTGCACGCGATCATCGCCACGGCAGTCCAGGATCTCAGGTTCGCGGTCCGAATGCTGCGCAAGTCCCCGGGATTCGCGGTCGCTGCTGTGCTCACTTTGGCGATTGGCATTGGTCTCAACGTCGCGATTTACAGCGTCATCCACAGTGTCCTGCTCTCGCCGCTGCCGTACCCGGAATCCGATCGCCTGGTCGCGATCGCGGAAACAGGGTGGGGCACCGTCTGGCCTACTTCGTATCCCAACTATCTGGACTGGCGAACGTCGCAACACTCCTTCGACGAGATCGCCGTTTCGCGCCGTGACGATTTCAACTTGAGTGGAGCGGGCGACCCCGAGCGCTTCTCCGGCCTGTTTGTCACAGCGAGTTACTTTCGCGTTCTCAAGGTCTCTCCGAAACTAGGCCGCGTTTTCTACGATGAGGAGGATTCGGCCGCCGGCGCCAATCCCGTCATCTTGAGCGAGCACCTCTGGCGCTCCCGCTTCGGCGCCGATCCCGCGATCATTGGCCGGAAACTGACGTTGAACACGATCAATTATGAAGTCGTCGGCGTTATGGACGACAACCTTGCGATCGTTCGCAATCCCGAGACCGCTCGGAATTTACAGGGCGCGCGCAATGCCGATCTCTACGCTCCCTTCGGGTTCTATGCGGATCGGCCGTACATGCACGACCGCGGCCAGCACGCGGGCTTTTTTGGCATTGCCCGATTGAAGCCGGGCGTTTCCGTCGATCAGGCAGCCGCCGATCTTAAAGTGATCGCTCGAAATCTGGAGCTGAAGTACCCCGTTTCCAACGCCGGTGCGAGCGTATCGGTTACTTCGTTGCGCGACAGCCTGGTCGAGAAATACCGGCCGATGCTCTGGCTGCTGGAGGCGGCCGTCGTCCTCATCCTTCTCATCACGTGCGCCAACATCGCTAACCTGTTGCTCGTTCGCACGGCCGCGAGAGAGAAGGAGATCGCGATGCGCGCGGCGTTGGGCGCAAGCCGCGGCAGATTGATCGCGCAACTGCTGACGGAGAGCGCCCTCCTGGCGTTGCTCGGCGGCGCGCTGGGATGCCTTATCGCTTTCTCCAGCAAGGACGCAATCATCGCGTTGTGCCCGGGCAACTTCCCGAGGTTGCAGGAGATCCGGCTGGACGCGCCCGTCCTCGCCTTCGGCGTGCTGATCGTCCTCGGCACGAGCCTCGTCTTCGGATTGGGTCCGGCCTGGAGGTTGTCCCGGTCGGAATTAATCAGCATGTCGAAGTCGCGCGGCAGCTCTCAGTCGCACCGGAATCTCGGAGCGCTCGTCATCGGACAAGTGGCGTTTGCCTGCGTCTTGCTCATGGCCGGCGGCCTGCTCGCCCAGACATTTCGCGCTTTGCAAAATGTGCCGCTTGGTTTCGAGCCAAACCATCTCCTGACGGTTGGGATCAAGTTGCCGGGCCAAAAGTACCACGAGCCAATCGATCAAGCCGCGTTTTATCAACAGCTGCTCGACAAGGTCGCGGCGCTGCCCGGTGTCCAGGCCGCTGCCGTTGATAGCAACGTCCCGTTCAGCGGATTTCGTTCCGAGGAAAACTTTGGCGTTACCGGTCAACCGGAACCACGACAGGCCGAAGAGCCGACCGCAGAAACGCATGGCGTGTCGCCAGATTATTTCAGGACGATGGGGATCCCGATCCTGCGCGGGAGAGCTGTTGTCCCGGACGACATCACAGGCAAACCGCTCGTCGTCGTCATTGATGAAGGTCTGGCGGCGAAATTTTTTCCAGATCGAGATCCAATCGGCCAGCAGCTTAATTTCCTGGGGAACCAGCCGAGAGCGCAGTACACGATCGTTGGAATTGTTCCTACCGTGAGACACGGGGAAGTAGGAATCGCTCCGGCCATTCCACAACTGTATTGGTCAGCGGCCCAGAACCCCGACTTGCAGATGACTTTGCTCGCTCGGAGCCAGGGGGAACCGGCCGCGCTTCTGCCGGCTCTGCGTGCCGCCATTCGTTTCCTCGATCCGCAATTGCCGACATTCGCTGTGCGCACGATGGACGACGCGGTTAGTGCCAGCTTGGGCCGGCAACGGCTCGCTGCCACGCTGGTCGGCGGATTCTCCCTTCTCGCCTTGTTCCTGGCCGCCCTCGGTCTGTATGGCGTCCTGGCTTACTCTGTCACGCAACGCACCCGGGAAATCGGAATCCGAATTGCGCTGGGTTCGCCCCGAGGAAATATTTTTCGCCTCGTCCTGCGCCAGGGGATGAGCATGGTCGGCATCGGAATCGCTGTGGGGCTTACGCTCGCCATCGGCTGCGGTCCGTTGTTTCGACACTTTGTCTACGGCGTCGCGCCGCACGACCCTTTCACTCTCGCGGGAGCGGTGGTCGTGTTAACAGGCATCGCTCTGCTGGCGTGCTGGATTCCAGCAAGGCGCGCCATTGGCGTTGATCCGATGGTGGCCTTGCGTCACGAGTAGGTCCGCGCCCAAGTTTTGTCTTGCCTTTGGGGGTCAGTTTCTGGTAAAAAGATGCCAATCAGTCCGCGATGGGCAGGTCGTTACGGCGTCAATAATTTGATCAATCATGGATATCGTATTCCATTATCCGCCTGAGCTGCTGGCGTTGCTGCACGAAACGGTGCCGAAATTGTGCAGATCAAAGCGTGACCTACTACTCTTCTTTCAAGGTGCCGGTTTAGATAGGGGTTTACTCGCGCCATATGAGAGGCTTCTACAAACCGACAAAAATCGTTTCAACAAGTATCATGTGGCGCGCGAGCTTCTGACCAAGCTCAATGAGTTGGGGGAACGCAGCCTTCGTGAGCGGCGCGAAGTTCTGAAACGAGTAACAGAATTTCAGGACTTCTCGGTCTGCTGGGACTCTGATCAAGCGCCGGCGCGGGGCCTGGTCGCACAAATACGCGAGCTTGTGAACGTCAAGGACTCGTTCACTCGAATGAATATCGAGCGCGAGCAAGAACGAAAAGCGCGAGTTGCAGAAAATGAGACGCGCGCGTTGGCCGAGAAAGAGCGAAAAGCAAAGCTTGCTTTGGTAAAGTCCAGGCTTTTCGCATTGTTCGCCGAGCCCAATGCGCAAAAACGCGGCAAGGCGTTGGAAGCCGTGTTGAACGCGCTGTTCGGCGCATTCGGCATTCTCGTTCGAGAAGCATTCACCGTTACAGGAATGTGTGGCGGCGGAGTCATCGAACAGATCGATGGCTTGGTGGAGGTTGATGGTCAGCTCTATCTGGTTGAACTGAAGTGGTGGAACACTCCGCTGGGAACCGCGGAAGTCTCGCCGCACATTGTCCGTGTCTACGGGCGGGGCGGACAAGCGCGGGGTCTCTTTATCTCGTACTCTGAGTTTACCGAGTCCGCGATAACTACGAGCAGAGATGCCTTGGCGGGCGGCGCAGTGATCGTGCTCGCGAAGCTTCAAGAAATCGTGGAATTGCTCGATCGTGAAGGGGACATCAAAAAGTGGCTGAAGAGCAAAGTAACAGCCGCGATCGCCGACAAGAATCCACTGCTCGTAGTAACTACATGAGCTTGCCCAATAGCCGCTAAGCCAAGGAAAAACTCACTCTCGAATGTCTGATACCCTTTGGTTCTAATTTCGATGACAGGCGCTATTGGGACATTCACTTAGCAGTGCGTTGCGGAACACCGACTAGCAAAAATTGCACAACCCATGGATTTGATTCCCGCGATCGAGTCAGTCGTAAAAATCGGGGCGATCTTTCTCGGTGGGTGGTGGACGTGGATCGGTTTCATTCGCAAACGAGTGACGTACCCGAGCGCTAATATTGAGCACGACGTAAAGATGTGGACCGATGCAGGACAGAGTTTCATCCACCTTTCAGTGCGGGTGACTAACTGCAGTGGTGTACTGGTGTGCCTCCGCAAAGGCTGCGCCTGGGTCGAACAGTTAGCGCCTTTGCCACCGGCTATCGAAGACAGCATCAGGAGGAACGGCGATATTGTCCGAGTCGGTCAGGTCCACGCCGAGTGGCTTCTGCTTCAAAAGAGGGATCTTCCAAAAGACCATTTGATAGAAATCGAACCAGGAGAAACGGACCAGATAGATTTCGATTTTGTGATTGATAGTAGCGTTCGACGAGTTTTGATTTACTCACACCTCGCGAACACAAAGAAACAGACCGGCGGCTGGAATCTGAACACAATCCATGAAATCCCAGTGAGGGCAGTGCCATGACGGAACGAAGGGACATACACGAGCAAGGCCAGCCCAAGACGCCGCCCCCTCCGAGCCCTCCCCGGCGCGCCCCCGCTGCAATCCCAAGCGAGAGGCAACAGGGTCCGCAAAAGCAAGCCCCGCCATCTCCGCCGCCACCGGGGAAAAAATGAGATGAGTAAGAGACAAGGACCCTCTAAGCCAGTTCCTCCGATTGGAACGCCTCCGCCAAGGAAGTGAACAGACTGCGGAATCGCAACCAATTCTTGCAGACTCAAGGCATGTTCCGAATCTACGGTCGCCGCAGAGTAACCGTCATCTGAAGAGCATGGTCGAAACCATTAAGACTATCCGGTTGCTGCACCAGATCATTATAGCCCTTAGCGCCGCGCTATTAACGTTCGCAATATCGCCCGACGAGGTTCCAACCTTGGATGCCGCCTTGGACGAACTTCGCTTTCTGCGAGATATGGAGCAAAGGGACTATTACGCTTGGTTGGCCCACGAGAAAGACGTCAAAAGCGGACGGCTCATTGAGGATAGCCAATTTCTTGCACAAGGGCTCCGGGGGACGTTGGCTGCAGATTTCACGTTTCAACCAGCTTTTTATGCCGAATGGCCGGGGACGGAAGCATCGCTGAGAAGTTGGGAACTGTTTTTCACCTCGGGATCCTTGGTCGAAGTCTACAGGACACGAATGCAAGAATTCGACACGAACATAAAAGCGGTGCCCTCTCATGTAATAACGGAGCGAGCGCATTTGGTGGCAACTGTTCAGCAACTCACTCTGACGCGCGCCAACTGTGTCGTTCCCCTTGGAGAGAGATGGCGGAGTGAAGTTGACCGGGGGGAGGATGTCTACCTTTTTCAGCGGGTGACGCGAACGCGATTCAAACTGGGGCAAATGGATCTGCAGGTCCATTACCGGGGGGCCAATGATGGACAGGGAGGCGTTATGGTCGGCCCGCTTCCGTTAGACTCTTCTCCACAAATCGGTGATCACGGCGCGCGGTGGTTGGCTTCGGCACCCCAACTAGAACAAAGATTGGGAGGTGCGAAAACTCATTTCATCCCTCACGCACATCGCTACTGGATGGAGATCGAATCGCTGCGAATAGCGGAAGCGATCTCCACGTTGACAAAAAAGCGTCTCGCGGCCCCGCGCACTCTCACCCTGTGGTCTCTCACTGTGGAGAGCTCGCTTTTGGTTTGGTTGGGGCCACTTGTTTCATTGCTCATCGTGGCGTACCTCGTTGTGCATCTGCTCCACCTTACCCGGTTTGGCGCAAGGGACGGAAAACACATTCGTGATTTCCCCTGGGTGGGACTATTCGACGATTGGCTCAGCGTCATTTGGCTCAGCGTGACTTTGTTCGCGCTCCCGCTCGCTGCGAATGTCGCTGTGCTGTGGCGGAGTTTTGAGGGCGGGCGGAGGGAATCATATGTTGGACTCCTTTTTCTCGTCATGCTTAGCGTGGCCCTAATCCGTCTTTGGCTGCTGCGGATGGAACTCTGCCGTCGATTTGTCAGGCGGGGTCTGGTGTGACGTCAGACGATGCGGGGTTGGGCCGTAGAACGCAGGTGGGGGAAAACGAATTGGATGCCCGCATTGATGGCTCGCTGTTTGCCATTTTCGGTTCCTAGCCGTTCAGACGACGCTTGGCCTGCATTCCCGCCTCCTTGCAAAGCACGCCGTGACCGTACGGTTGGCCACGCTCCGATCACGCTCGCTCCGCGCCCAGCGCGATCCCGTAAGTCTTGAGATATTTCATTCCGGTGTCGCACATGATGGTGACGACGGTCGCCTTCGGTCCGAGTTGTTCGGCCAGGCGCAAGGCGGCGATGACGTTGCCACCCGTGGACGTCCCGGCGAAAAGGCCTTCTTCGCGGGCTAGTCGCAACGCCATGTCCGTCGCTTCCTTGGTGGAAACCTGTTCGATCTGATCGGCCATTCCCCCCTCCCAGAGCGGGACGACGAACCCCGCTCCGATTCCATCAATCTTGTGCGAGCCCGGCTGCCCACCCGACAAAACCGGTGACTCCGACGGCTCCACCGCGACGATTCGGATTCGTTCGTTCTGGCGGCGTAATCCTTCCCCAAGTCCGCGAATAGACGCCGCGGTTCCGACGCTCTGCACAAACCCATCGATCCTTCCGTCTGTCTGAATCCAGATTTCCTCGGCCATTGTGTGATAGGCCGCGATCTGGTCCGTGTTATTAAGTTGGTCGGTCCAGAATCCTTTCGTTTCTTGCGCGATGACGCGCGCGGCTTCGACCATGTCGCGGGTCAATTTCTCCGTCATGCCGCCGCTCTCGCTCCGGATGATTTGCAGTCTGGCTCCCAGGATGCGCATGTGATCCAGCTTTTCTCGCGCGAAAGCATCCGAGGTCACGATGTGCAGGGGATATCCCTTCACCGCGCAGATGAGGGACAGCGAAACACCCGTGCTGCCGCCAGTGTATTCCACCACTGAGCCACCGGCCGTCAGACGACCGTCCGCCTCGGCTGCTTCGATCATGGCCAGCGCCATCCGGTCTTTCATGCTGCCGGTCGGATTCTCGTTCTCCAGTTTCAGCAGGATGCGCGCGCCGTTCCCGGGCACAATCTTGCGCAAGGCCAGCAAAGACGTGTTGCCGATGCAATCCAGAATGTCCCGCGGTAGTTCGCTCATGATGTTCAATTCAACGGCACGTCGAATTTCGGCGCAAGCTCCGGCGCGCCAAACTGTTTACGCGGTCGAATCGCAGCCGCCAGTAATGCTTCCGACACAGAATGGGCGATTTTACTCGATCAACTCGCGGTCGACGTCCAATCTTGGACAGTGGGGGTAAGTCACGATGAAAGTTCTGCTTCTCCTTCTCAGCTTGTGCGCCGTGGCTCAATCCGCCGAGCAGCCTAAACAGAGGATCGAAGTTCATGGACACCGCGGCGCGCGAGCCCGCTATCCAGAGAACACTCTTCCTGCTTTTCAGTTCGCCCTTGAAGCAGGTGCGGACTTTCTGGAGCTGGACCTGAGCGTGACGCGCGACGGCGTCCTGGTTGTCAGTCACGATCCACACGTGAATCCAGAAATATGCAGGGACAAACACGGCGATGCCTTTCCCAAACCCGGCCCGCTCCTCCATGCCCTTTCGTTATCCGAGGTAAAAGAATACGACTGCGGGTGTGTGAAGAACCCTCGATTTGAGACGCAAGTCGCTGTGCCGGGCACGCGAATGCCCGCCCTTAGCGAGGTCTTTGACATGGTCCGGCAGTCCAAGCATCCCAATGCAAAACGGATCGGATTCAATATCGAAACCAAGATCTTCCCGGAACATCCCGAATACACGATTGGGCCGGAAGAGTTTGCCAGGAAGGCTGTCGAAGCGTTCAAGCAGAGTGGTTTTTTTGACCGCATCGTTCTTCAGTCATTTGACCCACGAACGTTGGTGGAGGCACGAAAGATTGAACCCAAGATCACAATCTCATTGTTGGTAGAGGATCCAAAGGCTGACCTCATGGGGCTGTGCAAGACGATTCGCGCAGACATCGTTTCTCCAGATTCGGACTTGGTGACGCCTGAAAATGTCGCGGAATTCCATCAAGCTGGCATTCGCGTCTTGCCGTGGACGGTGAATGATCCCAAAGATTGGCAAAAGCTGATTGAAATGAACGTCGATGGAATCATCACGGACGACCCAGCGGCTCTGCTGAAATTCCTCAAGAGATAGATCCTCGTCTTATTACGATAGAGACGAACTCTGCATCCAAACCACACGGGCAGGAAGCCGTTCGGCGATGGGGGGCGGGAGTGTGCTGTGCGCCGCTGGAGGACTCAAGAGCGATTCAGGTTTTGAACCGGAGCGAGAGTCCGCGTCCGGAGGAGAGGGCCAACCCTATTTTTTGCTCTTCTTTTTCCGAGAGCCGTATTTGACGGAACGATGCTCGGCCTTGAGCACTGAATCGCTATCCTTCTTTTCGTTCATGCGAAGCTTGCCCTGCATTCCTGCTTCCTTGTAAAGCACCTCCCGGATCGCGGCAGACTTGTTCCCACAGTGCTTTTCGTCCGCGAGCGCCTGGAGGGCCCGGTCGAGGGCGAGGGGAAGGGTGATCGTAATAGCCGTGGATTCCTTGTCCCTCACGCCGCGGACGGTGTCATAAGCAATATGACACGGCAAGAAAATTCCGTCTTGACATGGTGTATGATACAATAATACACATAACTCATGCCCAGAACGAAGCTGCCGAAAGGCAGTGTGCCGGTGGCGTTCCGGCTGCCCCGGCCCCTCCACAAAATTCTGATCGCGAAAGCGCGCCGCGAGAAGCTCAGCTTTTCCCAATTGGTTCGTCGCGCGTTGCTGCGCGAAATCAAGCCGGCCCGTAAGCCCAATCCCTCCAAATGAACGTCAGGATTCAGCTACCCGCACCGGCGACTTCGTTGGTTGCTCATGGAGGTGCAACCGGGGGCGATTAGCCTGGTGCGGGTATGCTGCGATTTGTTTCAGGACCTTGCGCCCTGCGGGTGGATGTGGACGTATTTTCCTGCACCGCGGGAACGGGCGATCGAGTTTATGCGGCAATCCTGGCTGGATTCGGAAGCAGCCCTCCGGACACGTTGATCGACGTAATCGTTTCGGATGGAACGATGGTCCTGGAGGCGAGCGACAAAGACGTTGGAATCGAAAGCGTGTCGAATTCAGGCGGCACGATCGTTGCGATTGTGGACCTGGGTCCGGAGTGCGCCCCGCCACAATGGAGTGTGATTAAGGGTCTCGGAGTCTTTTGCGGCTCTTTCATCATCAATTGCAACGGAAGCGGCCGCCGAAGGGGATGCGAAGTGACTGCCAAGTCAAATACTGGAGAAACAATATGGTCGGCAAAATGAAACTGTGGTTTGACGCGGAACATGATTACCTCGAGGTGACTTTTTCCGACGCGCCCGGTTACATGCGGACGACTCAAAGCGACGCGGTGATGCGGCGCGTGGACGAGGAAGGTTGTGTCATCGGTTTCAGCGTATTCGGCGTGAGCAGGTTCCTGAAAGATCGTCCGCTCGAAGCCGAACTTTTTGCCGGAGAATAGGCGAGCTCCACGTCCTGCTGAAGCGGCAGCAAAGCAGCCGCTGCAAGCGGTTCGGATTACATCGCTCCGCGAAGAACGTATCCCGGCGCCGTTCTTCCCTGCGTTACGGCATGGGCTTAATCACCACGCGCCAGGCGTTCAGCTTGCCCACGTCCTGCGCCTCGCGGTCAACCACCTTGAGCCGCCATGGTCCGGCTGCCGGTTGCCCAGCGAGCGCGGACAACGCGGCGGTGGTGGCCACGGTAAATGTGCGCACCAGGTTGTCGTCCGAACCGCCGGCACCGTCGTGCAGCACCACCTCCATCCCTGCAGGCGAAAGCAGGCTTACCCGCAGGTCGCCAATGTAGGTGTGCGAAATGTCCACTGACACCTCAACGCTGCCAACCTTGGCCGTGCCTGTCGCCAGCAGGGTGCGCTCGATGCCCGGGCTCGGAGAATCAGGGATTGCGGCACCGGGCGACTCTTTGAGCTCGATCGGCACAACGCCCGTGGCCGCCGCGGTTGAAAATTCGAGCGACCACTTGTTCAGCTGTCCGACGTCGGCCGAGGCCAGATCCTGGACGGTCAAGCGCCACGTACCCTGGAGGCTGCGCCCGCGAAGGGTGGCCAGCGCGGGAAGCGTGGTCTCATCATAAGTGACCTTCAGATCGTGCGCATTGCCCCCTTGGCCCTTCGGGTGGAGCTCGACCGCCGTGTTCCACGGCGTGGTCAGCATGACACGCAAGTCGCCGCGATAAGTGTGGGTGATATCCACGCTCACCTTGACGCTGGAAAGCGTCAGCGCCTCCGCCATGTTGATTGTGTCGCTGATCCCGGCCGTGTTGTTATCAGGAATCGCGCGGTTCGGCGTGGACGAGCGGCTCAAAACCTGAGGCGGGTTGACCGTGTCCGAAAGCAGGCAGCGGAAGCTGACCGACGCGCCCGCCGGCGAGATCTGGTCAATGATCAGATCGGAAGAAAGGCCGCTCCACCACTTGCTGTTGGGCAGGGCGTTGTCGGCAAAGCGTGCTCCCTGGCCGGCGTAAAGGTCACCCGCATCGCCGAGTTGATTGGGTTGGCGCTCGAGCTGGAACAACCCGTCGGCCTGCACAAGCGATAGTTCGTAGTGGCTGCTGCCGGTCATTTCTTCGTGGCTATTGTCGCCGTCTTCATCGACATGCCAGATGGCCAGTCCTTCATCGGGCAGCGTCACATCGCGGCCGGCTTTTTGCCGGTTCTCGATGAGGAAGTATTCGCGGCCACCGCGCGAGTAGATCGCAAAATCGTTGCTCCCAGCGGTGAGGGTAAGCTGGCTGCCGTGTGCGATGGGGGTCACGTTGCGCGCCCAGCCGGAGAGGCGCTTGAGGTAAGCGCTGATCGGCAGCGGGTTTTTTTCGGTAAAGTTACCCGCGCACATGAGGCAATAGAGACCGACGCCGCTGGATTCGTTGCCGTAGTCGTAAAGATCCGGGTAGTCGCACAGCATGTGGCCATTTTCATGGCAGAAAGTGCCCAGGGTCGGCTCCGCGCCCATTGCGGTGAACTGGTAATCATAGGCCGATTTGCCTGGCACCAGCGCAAATGGCGTATTCAAAGAACTGGAATGAGGCCAGAGTCCTTCGCTCCAGTTGTTCGTCACCGGCCCGGCGTAATAAACATTCAACGCATAGACGAATCCCTGGTTGTCCGCCGTTAACGGCGAAAAATCGAAGCCGTTCGCCTTGAAGTGCGTCAAGGCCTCATTGATCAACTCGAGGGCGCGCTGCGGCTGTGGGATGAGACGATTAGTGTAAAAGGTCTTGGGATGAAGCGCCCGGTAGTAGGGCGCCACGATATTCTTATAGCGGCAGCGGCCGATCGAGTTGTCGTTGAAGAAATCGAAGACTGAGCCGTGGTTGCCGAAGCCGTTGTAGCCGGGCTGATTGCAGAATCGGTCGATCTCATCGCGTGGGATCGTCGCGGGCGAATCGCTGAAATCGATCAGGAGGCAGAGTCCGACAAAATCGCCCACCGTCTGGCGTTGAGGTGGCGCCAGCAACGGACCGCCGGCCGCCGCCGCCGCCCGAATCATCCGAGCCTGCTGACGCCGTTCTTCGCGGCGCTGATCGCAACGCCGCGCCGAGACCCGCAACGCTGAGCGCCGCCCCGCGGCCAGGGCGCTTTCGCGGCGGACGCGCAGCCGGGGCGGCACGCCAGCAGCGGCGCCGTCCAGCGGGTCGCCGGCCGCTGCTGCCGGCTGCAGGTTATTGCCGTCGGTGGACAATTGCGCCACCTCGTAATAACCGGTCGCGGGATTTTTGGTTACCGTATAGCCATCGAGCGTTTCGAAGACGGCATAGTTCTGGTCGCCCCAGCCGCGCAGCTGGATCGGGCTGCCGTCGGGTTGGGTGAAAGTGAAAGTCCGGCCATTGAGGGGTGTTGCCATAAGAGGTTACCTTTACTGCTCCGATGGAGCCGTTGTTCGTTTGGGAGATCTTCTGGGAGTCAGGCGGATCATTTTCTTTTCAACTCCTGATGTCAAGCACTGCGCTCCCCTCTGGTTGGAGTCGTGACGCAGGAGCGGCGGCAAAGATGAAAGTCTGGGAGTGAATTGCTCGGTTAGGCCCGGAGCGAATCAATCGAAGCAGCCATAATCGGTCTGGTACTTCTCAGCCAGACCAAGCATCGTTTTGTAAATGTGTCTCCGCTGTTTGGAGGAAATGGGGATATCTGCGGCGCGTGGCGGCAGCAACACAATGATATGACCGACTCGGGGCTGGGAGTTCTGGATAAAGGCGTCGATCTCGCCCAGGTCAATGGCGCGACCGTTGATGTGCAGGCGCCCCTCCACGTCTCCGATAATTCTCAGCGGTGGCGGCGGAAACGCTCCGCGGAGAGTAGCTGACTCGGAGCCATGAACCGCAGGGTCATCATCTGACCGGAGAAAGGCGTGCGGGACTTGCACCACATTTCGAGTCACCCAGACTGCGACATTTGTGGTGTGACAAGTACAATGAAAGCGGGCCTCCCTGGGTCCGAGGACTTCGAGCATTGATGGCGCAGGTTGACCGCTCGCGAGCAATGGCGCCTTTTGCGCAGGTGTCAATTCGAGCCGGCGGGTACGACCTATCTCACGTAATTGCTCGGATGAGATCGAAACGAGAGTGGCCGGCCCAGTGTACCGGCCATTTGAGGTCGGGATGCCATCTGCCCACGCCCAATTACTGGACAGCGCGAAAATCGAAATGGCGAGGAACTGGCGCATGGTTCTAACGAGAATAACGAAGTACGTCACCGGACCTCCGGAAGCAATGAATCCCTTTGGCGTCAACTGGTGACAAGAATATTCTCCTGCTTGAGAGTGTCGTGCTGGATGCGAGATATGATGCGCCACTTGCCATGCCGTTTCGCGACCGTGAAGTAGTCCGCGACGTCGCCGGCCCTTGACCACTGGCCGGCGGTAACCGTGGCGCGATCTGAAACGCCCTCTTCCGTTTCAATCTCCAATATCGGCTGTCTTATGTCTCTTCGTTTGGCAACGAGGGCCTTAATGTCCCGAATGTCTTCAGAAGATAAACGCGGTGAATAAAGGGGGTACCGTTCCGGGAGCTTGGCTGTCGGGGTGGCAGCGCAGCCGGAAACTAGAATTGCGATAATACCGATGAGAAGCGTGAGTTTCATGGGTCTACCGAGAACACGATAAGCGACGACGGATGAGGGCGTGCTTTACTTGCTTCATAATGCTTCCTTTAGCCCTGTCATACGGCGGTCCGTTGTTCGCTCCATCGCATGGTTAGATCGTTGGCCTGAAGTGGACTGAACGCGTCGAGTCTGCTCACGGTATAAGCGCTCGCAAACGGGACAGATGAGGACACGGACAGGTCTCCGGTAGCCGGGCATACTTTTGGGATAGTAGTCAGCCGCGACATTCGGGTACTGCCACGTCAGCTTGATAGCGCACTCCTCAAGGTCTGCGGGCATCGGTACTGTCTGATCATACATTCTGGTGCGTTCCAGACCAACGCGGTGGATGCTGCAGATGCCTGACGCGAGTGACTCGCGTCGAACTGCACTCGCGTGCTCGCCGCCAGAGACACAGCTTTGGAGTGCGATCGCCAGGCTAAGGCATGCAATGCACGTGGAGGGCTTCACGATCTAAACTATTTGTCGCGGAGAAACATGATGGTCCCACCAACGAGGCAGACAGCCAAAAGACCGAATATGACCAGGCGTTCAATGATCGTGCGGGTGTACGAAATGGGGTGGAGAGGGGCGTCCTTGCGGCGGTAGTGCGCGTAAACATAGGGCGCGACGATGACTGCCAACGCGATAGCGAACAATGTCCACGCCTGAGCGAACGCCAAAAACATCGCGATGGCGATAAGGGGCATGTGCAGCCAGGCCGCGACCGCTTCAACAACAGGGCGGCGGACGTACGAGTAGTTTTGGCAGGCGGGGCATTTCACCGGGAAAAGGGAGGAAGATCGGATCTTCTTCGCTTCGCCGATCGTCTCGACTCCGCAGTGTGGGCACGCGATCATTTCATTGAACGAGAATGAGAGGAGCGACGGCTGGCAAGGGCGCGGGTGGCTGTGAATTGAGTGTAGAAGTCATCGAGAACGAGAACGCGGAGCGCCCAGCGGTTCGCTGCATCGTCCGGCTAGGCGTTTGGCCGTCAATGGGTGTAATAGCAAATGATGGCCGGTAATGGCAGAACGAGCGCAAGTATCAGAAGCGTAATGCCGAGAGCGCGCGTGTGGGCGTGTATGCGCGCGAGCCATCGCAGACCTGCTTCCGCGATGCGTGCCTGTCCGCGACTGCCAAGGACGGCCACCTCTGCCAGGGCAAGAACCGCCGCAAGAAGATTTGCACTGTGCTCAATCATGGTGGCGGCCATGGCTGCGACCATCACGCCGGAGTGCGGGTCGGGTGGTGTGCCGGACGACACCCCAAGGCGAAGGAAGTAAACGTACATCACGTTGGCAGAGACGTATGACACGACGAGATAAGCGCCAATCCACGGCAAAACTTGAAGACGAAAAGCGTGATACAAAAGGAAGCAACCTGCTGCGAGTGTCAGCCAAAACGCTGCTGCTAGAGCCATGTCGATTCCCGTCAAAAGATGGATCATGTAGAACGCCTAACGAGAATAAGCTCAGCGACCGCTGGCGGGAGCGAGCGTGGATCGCAATTGGAATGTTCTCATAATCTAATGCGAGGCGTCAGAGCGGCCAGCGGTTAGCTGCAGCGATGGGTTAGTGCTCACAGTCGCTGATATCGATAAGCATGAACTCCGTCTGCCATCGAGCAAACAAAAAACTCCCTCACATGCTTCCGGCTGTCGCAAACAATGCCCGTCCGCTCATCGAAAGAAAAATACACTCGCTGCTCCCCAGTATTCTGATCTGGCTGGATGAAGACTCGCGCGAATCGTCCGCGCAGCTGGATCGGAAGGTCGGAATCATCAATCAGCACAGCCTTTTCGGACATGAGATTAGTGCGACCTTTATCTGCCGGCCGGACAACAAGAGTCCCATCATGTTCCTTCTGACGAAGGCTGACAGCACAGGCGCGCATCTGGTCTGGCGGAAACTCCGCGCGGAATCGGTGTGCGATACCCATCGTCTCCGAGGTAGCGCCAGCGGGAGCAACGGTGAACATCAAGACGCTCTGCACGGCCAATGCACCGACGAAGAGCGCTACCCGAATCGGCCACGCAACTCTCACCGTGAAAAACACAGCCGCGACCGCCCAAGGAAGCAGAAACATGCTAGCGACACTGCCGAGAAGCCCGCTGCCGCGTGGCAGAATCCCCGCACCCTCGAGGTAGGAACCGAGAAATATCCGAGCGGCGCGAGAATCAGCAGGGGAAGGAATTGGAGCACGCGTCGCATGAGCACTAACGAGAATGAGATGAGCGACGGCTGGCGGGAGAGCGCGTTGCTTGTTTCATAATTCTTAATTTTTCCTTCAGCCTTCTCATGCAGCGGTCCGCCGTTCGCTCCATCGAATGGTTAGATGGTGGCGTGATAACCTCACTTGTCTTGTGCCCTCCGGCTGCGCACTTCTCGATCCGTATCTATCAACTCCTGGATCGCCTGACGCTGTGGGTCAGCATGGTAGTCGGCTTGGAACTGGCCTGCATCGTAATCGAAGACCAAATCAGAATTCTCGATTCTCCAGCGACCGTGAATAGTCGGCGGTGGCTCAAGGCAGCCGCCAGTACTTGTCCACGTGTGGTCGGCGTGAATCGTCGTCACCACAGCGCCGCCGATGGAAGAGGTCAGCCACTCGCCGATGACTTTCTTTTCAGTGGACGAAAGGAACGGGAAACAGACGGTGTCACGAATAGGCTGTGCTGCGAATACGGCAAGTGCGGCGACCAATAAGATAGCCCCCGCGATGATGAGTTTCTTGCGTAGCGCTTTCACAATCTAGCGAGAAAGAGCTCAGCGACGCCTACCGGGAACGAGCGTCGATTGGAGGTGAGATGGTTTATTCATCGGAAATGGGGACCGAACGACGGGTAGGCGTTCGCTGCATCGCTTGGTTCGGCGTTGGCGTGGCTTGCTGAACGATCGTTCGGAGAAGATCACGTCGCCTGAAGTAAAGAATGCGGACCGCAAGAACGTGGCCGGCCAAAAAGGCTACTGCAACCCAAGCGACATCAAACCAGCGAAACCCGAGCGATGGGAAAAGTCCGAAACGGATGCTTGCAAATAGCGCCCAGACACTGAGGCGCAGTGCGACATCTGCGAGATAGAATGACCAACCCTTCATGAGCCTGCGGTGCCAAAGTCTCAGCGCTTCCCTGCGCCTTTTCGCGTCGAGACCACGCACCTCCGGGAGCTGATCAAGGGAGAGAATCATCGCCTAACGAGAATAAGATGAGCGACGGCGGAAGAGAGCGAGCGTCGCTTGAAATGAAAGCTCTCTAGCCATGCGCGACGTGAACACACGACGGGTGGGTGTTCGCTCCATCGCCTGGTTAGATGCCTGTGGCGGCCTACGCGGGGAGCGCGTCAATCGCGTCTCGTGGCCGTCCCAAAGAACCCGGATCAATTCGGGGGTGATCTCCTGAATCTGCATCACGATAAGCGGTGAATCAGTACTGTCGTGGCGATGAATGATGAGTTGTCGCCCTCCTGCATACCAGCGTCCACGGTACTGGAGATGATTCTGCTCCCAGTAATCCTCAAACTTTATCACGTCGTGGTTCGGTTGGAAGGTGATGAGACTCGTGCAGTCGTAGCAGCCATCGATCACCCAGGTCCCGAAAAACACGTCTTCCGTGGGCCCGCGATAGAATCGCTCGCAGATATAGACGCCGCTGGCACATAGCGCTATCAGCGCAATCGAAGCGCCGACGATCAGGCCCTTTTGCAGGCGCGTCCAAGCGTTTGTGCGTGGAATAAGCATCTAACGAGAACAAGATGAGCGACGTCCACCGAGAGCGCGCGTGGCCCGAAGCGAAAGTGGTTGGATCATCGAGAAAGTGAACACGCGCCTGGTGGCCGTTCGCTCCATCGCATGGTTAGATGATTGTCGTGGCTTCATCTCGGATGGCGAAAGAGACTCTTCACAAAGTGATAACCATGATAGCCGACGATGACCACGAGCGACCAGAATCCCGTGCAAAAGACTACGGCGAGAGCCTTCGCGAGTAATAGTTGCGACCATGTGCACTGACATGCAGGGGCTGCGAACAAACCCGAAATCACCCCCAGAAGGAAGACAGCGTACAAGAAGAAGCGATGAGGCCTTCGATCGAGTGCCGGTTCTTCTATGGGGTTCATCATCTAACGAGAACGAGCTCAGCGACCGCTGGCGGGAGCGAGCGTGGCTTTCATTTCATACATCATAAATCACCATTCAGGCTTGATCCACTGCGGCCAGCGGTTGGCTCCAGCGATTGGTTAGATCGTTCGCCAATGCCGTCGCGCCAAGAGTTTTCTTCCTGATTTGGTGATCCTAAACGCGTCGATGCTGAATTGGCTCCAGCGGCGAGGGATGCGCGTTTCAAACGATCGATTGTATCGGCTGGAATGCTTGTTGAACCGATAGTATCGGCAGAGATCAAGTCCGGTTAGCCTTTCGAGGCTGGAATAAAGTGAGCGGCGGCGAAGAGGCCTGTCGAAACGAACATCGTGATACACTGTAATTACATCCGGCGTGTTGTAGTCTCGAAAGTGGTCGAGGACGGCGAGCACAAATAGATCTTGGCGGGGGAGCGACTTCACGATTTAACGAAACCAAGATGAGCGACGGCGGACGAGGGCGCGCTTTGCTTGTTTCATAATTCCTAATTTTCCATCAGCTTTTATCCACGGCGGCCCGTCGTTCGCTCCACCGCGTGGTTAGATGCACTTGCTCGTCTTGTTCTCACGGCATGAAAATTCAATCAGCTTTGTCAGCCATACTCTGAAGTTCCTCGCGAGTCAGCGTCTTCTTGCGGATGAACGTCATGACCCATTTTCCATCAGTAGTTTTCAATTCATTATCTGTGACGCCCGCCAACCGTAGGACCTCGAAAGGCGGTTTGTCGAAGTCGCGCCGGCCGAAAAAGAAGATGCGGTTGAAATCGGCGTACCATTTTCCCGTATCGTTGATCCAGTATCGGCCCATGCCCTCGCCGGAGTCGATGAAGGTGTGGTCCGAATATAGGGTCAGGTCAATTGTGGAGTCCAGACCGTCGGAATTGTGCCACGTGCCGTAAAGAATCTCCTGACCTGGTCCGCGATAATAGCGCTCGTAGCCATAGATGCATGCACCGAAGGATACGAGCGCCAATACGACGGAGCCGACGATGAGCACTTTCTGTCGGGGCGTCCACACACGTGTGAATGGGAAAAGCATCTACCGAGAATTAGGCGAATGTCCGTCTTTAAAGGCGAGCACTTTTTCGTTTATCACGGGGGCACGCCTGAAAGATGCAGTTTTTGAGCCGCGACTGGCAAGCAGAGCAGAACCCCGGAAGAGAAGGCCGGCAATCCGCCTGAAGCGGATCGCTCTGCAATTGGCAGAGATTCTACTTCGGAGGCTTCGCGGGCGAAGCGAATGGCTTCGTGGGCGACGGCGCGGGGCGAGTGTTCGCAACGGGAGGTTTCAGCATCGAGGCCGGCTTGGGACCGGTAGGCGGCGCGGCGGCGGTGGGCGAGGGGGACGGCTTCTCGGCCATAAGCAGGGCGCGGTCTTTAAGCATCTGGTCGATCGCGGATTTCGCGATCAGGTAGGGACGGGCTGGGAGTTTTTGCTCGATCGCGAGCTTCTCGGCGAGCTGCTTCTGTTTCGTTTGAAATTCCAGGTCGAGCCTGCCTTTGTCTTCCGGCTTTTCGTCGGCGGCGGGCGTTCGCTCTTTCGGCAGTTCGGCTTTGACGGAAACAAGGACGGGATAATTTTCGCCCATCAATTTTCCGATTCGGAGTTCGTAAACAAAGTTGTCGAACGTTTCGATGTGGACAGTCGATGGTTTATCCAAACCTGTGTCCGTCACGGGAGCGTCCGCGGCGAGCACGTCGGCGAAACTGGCAGAGGTAAACATCGATGCTGCGCCGGTCGCTTTCGCGTTATCTAGCTCTTCGCCGGGTTTCGCGTCGGCCAGTTTCCAGGGAGAAGCGGCCGCATCGCGCGTGATTTTCCAATTCACGGCCGGCGTGGTCCCGGTCACGGCAATCGATTTTGCGTTGTCGATCTTGATGAAAGCGTGACTGAGCCATTGCTCCGGCTTCATTTGGATCTCTTCGAACGTGTCGGAGACCAGGAAGACGCGGTTGGCCCCGTCCAACCCCATAACGTAACGGCCGGCTGGAATACCACCGCCTTCGCTGGCCGGTTGATCTGCATTCCGGAGATTTTTCTTTCCGAGGAGCAAAGCCGCGATTCGTTTGTCGCCGGCGCCTTTCAAATCGAGCAACGTGCCATTGGTCGCTCCCGCGGCAGGCTCGGTCAGCTGAAGCCGCGCGAGCTGCGACGGACCAACCTTCACGTCCTGCACGGGCTTGAGTTCCCAAACCTTTCTCAGGAGCGCGCTAACCTTGTCGAAATCGGCGGGATAATCGGCCCGCTCTTTCACGGTCCAGACGCCCTCTTTTTTGGCCAGATTCAATTCCGCGCCGCTTTCCTTGATCGTTATTTGCGAGACGTCGTTAAGCGGAAAATCGAGCACCTTGCCGCTGGACGTCGTGGCGGTCTCACTCCAGGAAGCGGAGTTGCGGCTCTTCAAGAAAAGCGCGATGCCGCCCAGAACGACAAGGAGCACTAGGACGAGCGCGAGTTGTTTACCCTTCATTTGCTGACGCGTCTCCGTTTCATGGCCGCCAGACCAAACCCCGCCAACACGACCGCAACCGGCATGCCGGCGATGTTCAGCCACTTGATCCGGTTCTCGAGCGAATCGATCTCCGACCGAAGCTGTTTGCGCATCTGTTTCAGCTGGCCTTTCACGTCCGCTTCTTTCTTGCGGAAGTTGACCAACTCCTGCTGCTGCTCGGGCGAGAGAATGAACTGCTGGCCGCCTTCCTTGCTTTTTTGCAAGTCGTTCAACTTGCGTTGTGCTTCCGCGAGGCTGTTCTCCAGCTCCTTGATCTTGGAACGGTAATTCGACTCGGCGTCGGCCTGCATTTTTTGCACAACGGTGAAGGGACGCTCGCGCGAGGCCCTGCTTCGGACCGCGATCAGGTTGCTGTCGCCGGCGAGTTGCTCGACCACGCTTTGCGCGAAACTCAGATTGCCGTTCAACGGCATGATCAATCTTTGCCCAATCGCCTGAATCTCACGGACAGAGACGGGGTCCTGAATCATGTCGGCATCTCCCACCAGGATGACCGTGCTCGGCTCAGCGGATTCTTTGAGTCCGGCGTCGGGCGGCTTTTCTTCCGGCTTCGGTTCGGGAGAAGTTGCCGGCTTCGGTTTTCCATCCGGAAACGCCGTCTTGAATTTGCCGGTCAATCGAATCGCCATCGGATATTCGACGCCCGTCAGAGTCAGGTTGTTCACGATCTGCCCGCCCGCGAATGACGCGGTCAGGTTGTCGACCAGGCCGGAACGCTTTGAGGATTTGAGGAGCACGGTTTCGACGAGCCCTTCGGCGGGCGTGCCGGAAAAAGTGCCGGTGAACGCGAGCAACAAATTGTCGGTATTGGCGGTGACGACGTCGTCCTTGTTGATCGCCGTCTCGTTAAGCGTGAGCACGGCGGGGTTCGGTCCCTCCTGGAGCTTGGCGACGTGCTCCATATCCGCGACGACTTTCCCGGCGTCGAACGTCAGCCCCCAGGCCTTGAATAATTTGTCCAGGCTCGAACTGCTGATCGGCGGCATTTGCCCCGGCTGGGCTGGCGGGCGGTCGAGCGCGCAAAGTGGATCGACGAAGGCGATGAGCTTGCCGCCGCGCAAGAGAAACTGATCGAGCAGATACTGCGCGGTGTCGGAAAATCCTTTCGGATGAATCACGAGGAGGACCTTGATGTTGTCGGGGATCTTCTCTACGGCGGGATCGATTTGTTGCACGTTGAAGTCGCGCTTGAGCTCGCTCATGACCGCCCAGGGAGGTTGTGAGCGCTGTCCCTGCATTTGCATCGCCATCGGATTCGCCTCGCCCAGGACCGGCAGCGGACTCATCACTCCGATGACCGGCTTTTCCGTGGTCATGACGCGGGCGATCGCGCGCGAAATGTCGTATTCGAGAAGACGCTCGCGGTCCGGCGCCAGAAACGAGATCGCCTGTTTCTGATCGAGCATGCCCACGCTCAAACCGAGATAAACCTTTTCGCCGGTCCGGAGCTGCTGCCCTTCGACGCCGTCGAGCCGGGCCGAATCTTCCGCATCGGAATCGGGCTCGGGATTCAACCGTTGCACATCGATCCGGCCTTTCGAGGCCTGCCGGTATTCGCCGAGCAAATCTTCCACGCGCTGGGCATAGGTCGAAAGGAAGACCGGCATCGTGCTCGTGTTTTTCGTGCAGTAAAACCGGATCTGAACCGGCGTATCGAGCTTCGCCAGAATGGCCCGGGTGCCGGGCGAGAGGGTATAAGCTTTCTCGGCCGTGAGATCGACGCGTTGCCGGACCTGCGCGGCGATCAAATTGAACGCGAGGAGGATCAGCGCGACCGCGGCAATTCCGATCGTGGAATAAAGAAAAGTCTCGAGCTGCTTCTTTTTCGTGGAATCCATGGCTGTTATCCGGCGCGATGGGCGCGGATGATGACGCTGGTCGTGAAGAGGCAAAAGACGATCACGGAAAGAAAAAAGAGGACGTCGCGCGAATCGATCACGCCTTTTTGGATGCTGTCGAAATGGGTCATCACGCTGAAGGCCGCGATGGTTTCGACGAATCCCTGGCTGGCCCATTGCGTGAGCAGATTCGTGATCGGCGGCCAGCCCGCGAGAATGAGAAAGAGGCAGAGCACCACCGAAACGATAAAACTCACCACCTGGTTGCGGGTCATCGCGGAAGTCATGGCCGAGACGGCCAGGTAGGCGCCGGAAAGGAGCAGACTTCCGGCGTAGCTCGCCACGATCACGCCGTTATCGGGATGTCCCAGGTAATTGACCGTGAGGACGATCGGGAAAGTCAGCGCGAGCGCGAGCGCGAGGACCAGCCAGGACGCCAGAAATTTTCCGACGATCGCCTGCCAGGGCGTGATCGGCATCGTGAGCAAGAGCTCGATCGTGCCGAGCCGGCGTTCTTCCGACCACATGCGCATGCCGACCGCCGGAACGAGGAACAAATAGAGCCACGGATGCCAGGCGAAGAAGGTGGTGAGATTGGCCTGGCCGCGCTCGAAGAATCCCGTGACCATGAACGTGAAAAATCCGGTGAGAAGCAGGAAGATCACGATGAAGACGTACGCGACCGGAGAGGCGAAATAGCCGGTCACCTCGCGTTCGGCAATCGTCCAAATATGCCGCCAGGCGCTGGCGCTGCGCTGCTTATTGGCGCGAACCTCCGGCGTGGGCACGGTCGCGGGCGATTCAATGGTCGCTTCGCTCATGCGGCCTCCTCTTGTTTGGTCTCGGGCCGGGTGATGTTGCGAAAGACTTCGTCGAGGCGGCCTTCTTCGGTATGCAATTCCTCGATCCGCCAGCGTTCCGCCACAGCGATCTCGCCGATTGCTTGCGCGAGATCTCCGCTGGCGCCGCTCTTTTTCAAGTACGCTCGAACGGTTACCGGAGACTCAGACAGAACCGCGCACTTTCCGACCGTTGGCAGTCGTTTCAATTTTTCCATGACTTCGCCGGCGCTGCCATCGAGCAGCCGCACGGTCACGGCGCCGGCATGCTCCGAGCGTTGCTTCAATTCGTCGGGTGTGCCGTTGGCCACGATCTGACCGCGATCGATGATGATCGCGCGTGAGCAGGCGGCCTCGACCTCTTCGAGAATGTGCGTGGAGAAAACGATCGCTTTGGTTTGCCCCATTTTCCGGATCAAGGTGCGGACTTCATGCTTTTGGTTGGGATCGAGGCCGTCCGTCGGTTCATCCAAAACCAGCACCGGCGGATCGTGGATGATCGATTGGGCGAAACAGGTCCGGTGCCGGAAGCCCTTCGACAACGTGTCGATGCTTTGATGGAGCACCGATTCGAGGAAACACATTTCGACCACACGATCGACCGCGCGTTTCCGGGCTTCACCCCGCAGGCCTCGGATTTCTGCGGTGAAGCCAAGAAATCCCAGCACGGTCATATCGGTGTAGGAAGGCGCGTTCTCGGGGAGATAACCGATCAGGCTTTTGGCGGGCAGGGGATTGTCGAGCATGTTGAATCCGCCCACGAAAACCTCGCCTTCCGACGGCGGGATGAACCCCGTGATCATGCGCATCGTGGTGGATTTGCCGGCGCCGTTGGGCCCGAGGAAGCCCAGGACTTCGCCCATTTCCACCTTGAACGACACGCCGTTGACGGCGGTCTTGGCGCCAAACGATTTCCGAAGATTTCGAACTTCAATCATGGCCAAAAAAGTCGGTTGAGATGTGTATGACACTCATTTTTTGAAAAAGTTCAAGTGCTTCTCTGGCAAGTTTTCGACCCTTCTGCCCAAAGCGCACCCAGGGTCCTGGATCATGTGAAGGCGGGGTTGCGGGGCGGGTAACGCTCACTTATCGGACACAGTAACTGTATACGAAAAATTCGCGGACGGAACGATCGTGAGAGTCATTTGTCCCGGTGGAGAACGGCGGGTTGCTGAAATGATGATGTTTGTCTCCTTCCCGCGGAAGACGAACTTCTGCGAAGAGACACGCCATCGACCTCCAATTTCTTTGATGGGAATTGTGCGTTCAATAACGGTCTCCTGCTTTTCGTGGTCCGCGCGAATCCATTGGAGAAATGCGCGACTGCCCAGCTCCTCCCAGCCAACGCACTGTATGACGAGGCGGAACGAGCCATCCTGGTTATCGCGCTCCCAGTAACCGCCCGTTGCGACCGTTTCAATCTCCGGCGACAACCCTTCCGCTTTCGCAGCAAGCTGAGCATTCTCTTCGCCTTGGGCGAGCAACACTCCTGGCAGCAGCACGAGAAGGAAACGAAGGAGCGTCATTAGCATTTACGAGAATTAGATCAGCGACGGCTGGCGGGAGCGAGCTTCGATTTCCTCTGATCTGCCAGTCGTTCCGGCCAGAAGGAGTGGTGAGAAACAGAAGCCTAACGCCACAGCCTTCAAATGTGCCGTTTCATTCCTGGGATGCAAAACGGCCAGGTGGGCGACTGCGCCCCGTCACTGCATTCCAAGACTCTTGACCAGGAATGCCCATTGATCGGTCACTTCCTCGATGACTTTCGAGGTCGGCTTGCCGGCGCCGTGACCGGCACGCGTTTCGATTCGGATCAAGACCGGCGCGGGGCCTGATTGCGCGGCCTGCATGGCGGCGGCGTATTTGAAGCTGTGGCCGGGAAACACCCGATCGTCGTGATCGGCGGTGACAATCAGGGTCGGCGGATACTTGGTGCCGGGCTTGATGTTGTGGAGAGGCGAATACTTATAGAGCGCGGCGAATTCATCGGCGTTTTCCGAGGAGCCGTAATCCGAGGTCCAGGCCCAGCCGATGGTAAATTTTTGGAAGCGGAGCATGTCCATCACACCGACGCCGGGCAGAGCCGCGCCCCACAATTCCGGACGCTGGTTCAACGTTGCGCCAATGAGCAAACCGCCGTTGCTGCGTCCACTGATCGCAAGCTTCGGAGTCGACGTATATTTATTCGCGATGAGCCATTCGCCGGCGCCGATGAAATCGTCGAAGACATTCTGCTTGCGAAGTTTCGTGCCGGCGAGGTGCCAGTCTTCACCGTACTCACCGCCGCCGCGAAGATTAGCGACCGCGTAAACGCCGCCCATTTGCAGCCAGGCGGCAACGGCGGGTGAGAACGAGGGCGTGATGGAAATATCGAATCCGCCATATCCATAAAGGAGCGTCGGGTTGTTGCCGTTTTTCTCGAGGCCTTTTCGATAGGTCAGGAACATCGGCACTTTGGTTCCATCCTTACTCTGATAAAAAACCTGCTCGGTCGTGAACTCATCCGATTTGAAATCGACCTTGGGACGGAAAAGCACCGCGCTCTGCCCGGTTTTCATGTCGTAGCGATAGACCGTCGGCGGCTCGGTGAAACTGACATAAGAGTAAAACGTCTCCATGTCCTTGCGTTTGCCGGTGAAACCGCTCGCGGTCCCGAGTCCCGGCAGCGGAATTTCTCCGGCCGCTTTGCCCGAAAGCTCAAAGATCCGGACGACGGAATGCGCGTCTTTCAGGTAACTCGCGATGAAGCGATCTCCGACCAAATCCACGCCTTCGAGTTTATCGGCGGCTTCGGGCACAATCGTCGTGATGCTTTCCGGCTTCTTGAGATCGACCGCGACGATCCGGCCTTTGGGCGCGTTCAAGTCGGTCTTAAACCAGAAGGCGTTTCCTTCGTAGCCGAGGAAGTTATAGGAAGCGTCCTGCTTGTTCAGGAGCTCGACGACCTTGGCGTTCGGGCTTTGCAGATCCTTGTAGAAGATCCGATTCTTCGGGTCCGTTCCCTGGGAAACATTGATGATGAGATAACGTCCGTCCTCCGTCACGTCCGCGCCGAAATTCCAGTCCTTGTGATCCTTTCGCTCGTAGATCAGCTCGTCCTTCGACTGCGGCGTTCCGAGTTTGTGGAAGTAGAGCTTGTGAAAGTAGTTCGTCTGTTTCAGTTGCTCGGCGGAAGCTGGAGCGTCGTAACGGCTGTAGAAAAATCCGCTCGCGTCGTGTTTCCACGCGGCACTTGAAAATTTCACCCACTGCACGTCGTCGGCGAGATCCTTACCCGTGTTGATGTCGCGGACTTTCCATTCCTGCCAGTCCGAGCCGGCCACGGCCAGCCCGTAGGCGAGCAACTTGCCGTCGTCGCTCACGTCGATTCCACTGAGGGCGACGGTGCCATCTTTCGAGAGCGTGTTCGGATCGAGCAAGGCTTTCGCTTCGCCCGGCAGGTTCGACGCGGTGTGAAGCACGCTCTGGTTTTGCAGGCCCGTGTTCTTGGAGAAAAAATAGCGGCCGCCGTCGCGGAAAGGCACGGTGTATTTCTCGTAATTCCAGAGGGCGGTGAGTTTGTCGTTGATCTGTTTCCGCTGGGGGATGGCGGCCAGGTAATCGAACGTGACCTTGTTCTCCGCCTCGATCCATTTTTTGGTCGCCTCGGTCTCGGCGTTTTCGAGATCGCGATAAGGATCTGAAACTTTCGTGCCGAAATAGTCATCGACCTGATCGCCCTTCGCGGGCTGCGGATAAACGAAACGATCGGTCTCGGCGCTCGCGAGTGACGGCAGAACGGCCAGAGTGGAAGCGAGAAGGACGGGCAGCGTGCGGAGTTTCATGGTGGAAGACGATTAAGGTGCTTCGCCGCTGTCCGCAAACCAGGGAACGGCGATTTTCAAATCGGCGCCCAAACTAAGACGGCGGTTGCAAACCGCCGCTCCTTGCTACTCTGAACCGCCGGCGGGCAAATGCGCGGACTTCCAATCCATCGCCATCCGGATGCGCGCGCGCCCGCTGGGATGATCGAAGAAGATGAATTCTTCCACGGGGCTTGGGTCGAGTTTCCGGTAGGTGCCGAGTTTCAACGCGACCTTCGCGAAGCCGTCCGGTTCCCGAGAGGTGTTGAGTCCAAAGATGTCCGCTTCTGCTTCCGTGACTCGAACAGAGGTGTTGTCCAGCGGTGTGACCAAAAAGGAGTAGGTCGCCACGAGGAGGACGAGAAGCGGAAGACCGGCGGGATCGCCAATGCCCCGAATGCCCCAGGCCTCTCCGCGCTTTCGCACGACGGCGTCAAAGACAAATTTAGTCAGGCCCAGTCCCACCATGAGAAGGATGCCGCCATACATGGCCAGTTTCACACCATGATTGAGAATGTAATGCCCCATCTCGTGACCCATCACTTCGCGGATCTCGGGCAGGGTGCATTGCTTGAGCAGATTGTCGTTCAACGCTATCCGCGTGGTGCCGAGAAAACCGGCCACGTTGGCGCTGACTCTCGTCGTTTGCCGGGAAGCATCCACGACGAACACCTTATCGACCGGGATTTGGTTTGCCCGCGCCAGAGCCAGGATGGAATCGCGCAACGCCGGCTCCTCCAAGGGAGTGTATTTGTTGAAAGCTGGCGCGATAAAAACTGGAAAGATGAAGCTAATGGCCAGGGAAAAAATGACCATTACGGCGGTTGCCCAAAGCCACCAGGAGCGCGGTGCCTTTCGAAAGACCGCGTAAAGAACAATAAGAAGAATGGGCAGTCCGATCAGCCCAAAGGCCAGGCCCTTGACCTGGTCGCTGAGCCAGGGCCCGAAGGTCTGGGTGGCGAGCCCGTATTCATGTTCGCGGAAGAACTGTTCATAAACAGTGAGCGGAAACGTGAGCAGGACTGTGAGCAAAATGTAAGGGATTGCGTAAAGAATCACCTGCAGAGCCTTGAACCGCGTCTTGCGTTCGGCGAAATCGCGCAGCCGCGCGGAAATGCGCGACGCGAGCAGGAAGATGGAGATGGCGGCCGCGAGCAAAAACTTCCAGAGGATCAGCCAGTAACCACCCTCGAAATAGGCGTCCGATTTTGCCCTCTTGTCCGCTGGCACGGTGTCGAGCCAGGCCCGCGTGGCCGTAGCCGGGTCGGCGTCCGGCGCGATGGAAGGAGCGGCTACGGGCGTTGGAGCGGCGGAGATTTCCTGGGCGCGCAGGGGTGCGGAGAAACCAAGGAAAAAGGATGCAGCCAGGAAAAGGAGAGCGACCGAAGACTTCATAATCGGGCGAGCGTAGGGGATTCCACTGAGAAGGGAAGAGTGGATATTATGGGTGGCGAAATGCCGCGCATGTGATTACGACTTATGTGACCCATAGGACCTATCCATGACCGTCACCCAATTTCGCCGCATCGCTTTGAGCATGCCGGAAGCAACGGAAAGCGAGCATATGGAGCACCCCGACTTCCGGGTTGGCGGGAAAATTTTTGCGACCCTCGGGTACCCAGACAAGGATCACGGGATGGTGATTCTTCCCCCGGAGGAGCAAAAGAGATTGGTCGAATCTGCTCCGGCCACCTTTGCGCCTGCGAAGGGAGCGTGGGGAGTTCGCGGCAGTACCTGCGTTCTCCTTGAAGCCGTGGATGCGGCGACATTGCGACGCGTGATGGAGATCGCTTGGCGCAAGCGAGCGCCGAAGAATCTTCTGTAGCCGGGATCGCTGATCCCGGCCGCGCAGAATTCCGGTCAGGCAACCGGGATCAGCGATCCCGGCTACAACATCAAACCAGCGCGCCGCCGCAGCTGGAACCGGCGCCCGCCGTGCAGCCGAAGCAATGATCGCCGGTAAGAATTTCGCGATTCTCCACCAGAGCGGGATCGATGTCCCACAAATGCATGCCACGGGCACCGTCGCGCCATTGCATCTTGAGCATCTGGTTGAAATCGCAGTCGAAGACTTCACCCTGCCAACCGACATTGATTGTGTTCCGGCACATCAGCCCATTCACCGTGCCGGGGTTGAAGGCGTCGTTGAGTAGCGCCATGTAGTCCGCCAGCTGGTTATTGTTCTTCAAGTAAGAGGCGAACCGCGCGATCGGCAGATTCGTAATTGTAAAAAGCTTGTTGAAAACAATGCCGAAATGTTCTTTCAATTCGCGTTTGTAATCGGCCTCCAGCTCCGCCTGTGGACCCGGGAGAAAAGCGCCATTTGGATTGTAAACGAGGTGGAGCGGAAGCGCCGGGTCGATGCCGTAGCCTAACGAATTCAAGAGTTGCAGCGCCTTGATGCTCCCGTCGAAGACTCCGTGGCCGCGCTGCGCATTCACGTTTTCCGGCGAGTAGCAGGGCATCGAGGCGATGATTTCGATTTCGTGGCGCGCCAGGAAGCTCGCGTAGTCTTCGTAGCCCGGCTCGAGCAGAATGGTCAGATTGCAGCGGTCGATGATGTGTCGGGCAGGCGTAAGCGCTTTCAGCCGCTCGACCAGATAGCGAAAGTCCGGGATCATTTCCGGGGCGCCGCCGGTGAGATCGACGGTCGGTATGTCAGTCTTGGCCAGCCAGTCGATGAGCCGATCGATCGTGGCCCGGGTGATGATTTCCTTGCGCTTCGGACCGGCGTTCACATGGCAATGGATGCAGGTGAGATTGCAGAGCTTCCCGACGTTGATCTGGAGGACTTCGGTCCTGGTGTGACGCAAAGGCAGCGCATGTTCCGCCAGCTTCCGGGCGAATTGGTTGTCGGCCGTCAAATTCATGCAGACCGGAGAATGGCGTAAGCCGCGCCGCCAATAAGGGCCGCGCAAGGCAGGGTAATGATCCAGGAAAGAAGGATGTTCAACATCACGCGCGGATTCGCCTGTCCGGTGGTCAGGCCCATTCCGAAAAGCGCGCCGACCGAGACATGCGTGGTGGAGACGGGCAAGCCGAAGAAGCTGGCGAGAATAACGAGGATGCCAGTGGTGAGGTTGGCGGAGAAACCCTGGCCATGATTCATGGCGGTGATTTTGTGGCTCATGGTTTCGGCGACTTTTCGAGCGTTAAGCAAGCCGCCTATCGCCATGGTCATGGCGACGGCCAGAAAGCTCCAGCGAACATCCATCCACTTCAGAAGGAGAAGCATCGCGACAATTTTCGGCGTGTCATTTAACCCGCGAGCGAAGCTGACCACGCCCGCGCTCAGGAAATGCGCGCCATCCATGATTTGCTGCGAACTCACACCCAGCATCGAGCCGGCATAACGTTCCCGGCAATTCTCCTGTTCGTCGATTGAGAGTGTGACCGACGGCGCTGCGCTTCGCATCGAGAGGATAGAACCAGCCTGGGGGACCGCGATGACGCGCTCTTCGGACCCGAGGCAGATGCACCATTCCTTGTTGATCCCGCAAGCGATCCGCAGGGCGCGAAAGATGAAGTAAAGCAAGCCTCCCAGCACGATCGCCAGAAGAGGGCTGAGCAGAAGCGGCAGAACGAATCCTTTTCCGAGCGCTGCAAAATTCACCCCGGCGCCCACCGCGACGAGGCCGCACCCGACAATGGCGCCGGTGATGCCGTGCGTGGTCGAAATCGGAAAACCGAGCAGCGTCGCCAGAATGACAGTGGTGGCCGCGCCCAGAGCCACCGCGAGAAGAAACTGCTCCGAACCGACCAGCGTGTCGGGCACCAGGCCTTTGCCGGAGAATTTTTTCAGGAGAGCCTGGGCGAGAAAAATGGAAGTGAGCGACCCCGCAAAGGTGGTGACGGTGGCCCAGGTGATCGCGGTGCGGTAGGTCGCCGCGCGGCAACCGTAAAGGGAGGCCACGCCTTTGAAATTGTCGTTCGCGCCATTGGAGTAGGCGAGGAAACAAGTCGCGAGGAAGAGAGCGATCAGGAGCATTTGCTAGCAGCAAGTTCCGCCATCGCAGCATTGCGAGGCTTCGGTCGTGATGTTGTAATCCTGTCCTTTCGTTTCCTTGGGATGGCGGAGCGAAGTGCGCGAGCAATCGAAGGGCTTCGCTTCCTCGGCTGGGATTGGGGTCAGGGGCTCGACGAACTCGAACGAGGAGGAGTAGGGGGCTTTGCGATAGATGTTGTAGGTCTTGTCGCAAACGGCGTAACGCCGGCCGCGTTCCATCCGGTGATTATCATCATCCAGCACTTCCTTGAAAGGGCCCTTGTAGATCACGGCCTGGTTGCGCTCGACGCACGGTCCCTGTTTTCCCTTGAAGGCTTCGAGGGTCACCGAACGAAACTCGATTCCTTCCACGGTCTGCCAGGGTTGGTCATCTCGCTTGAGAATCTGGACGCCATAGAACCCGGCTTCGGTAAACGCCGCGAGAAATCCATCTTCCGTCAGCGCGCCGGAGATGCAGCCGCTCCAAAGCTCCGGGTCGTTTTGCAAATGCGCGGGGACATCTTCATCGCTCACGATGTCCGAGATGACGGCGCGCCCGCCGATCCTGAGGACACGAAAGATTTCCTCGAAGAGCTGTCGTTTCGAGTGGGGTTCCACCAGGTTCAGCACGCAATTTGAGACGACGACGTCCACCGAGTCGTTCGCGATGAGCGGGCTCTTCACGCGCAATTCCTGCGCGAGCTCGTCCGCGGCGAGGAACGACGCGGCGTCGCTGATCGGACGTCGCTTCAATTCCGCATCGAGCAGATCGACATTCAGGCCGAGATCCTGGATCCGGCCCTTGCGGAACTCGACATTCGAATAACCGATTCGCTCCGCCACGATCGGCGCGTTCGCGCGCGCGACCGCCAGCATTTCGTCGGTCATATCCACGCCGATCACTTTGCCAGTCGGGCCGACGATCTGCGCGGCGATGAAACAGATTTTTCCGGTCCCGCTGCCCAGGTCGAGGACGGTTTCACCTTCGCGGAGGTACTTGCTGGGATCGCCGCAGCCGTAGTCTCGCTCGATCACTTCCTGCGGGATAACTTTCAGGTACTCGGTGTTGTAATCGACTGGGCAGCAAAGTTTCGCTTCGGGCGCGGCGGCGCCGGCAGCATAGCGTTTACGGACTTCGGATTCGGCGTTGATGGTGCTCATGGGTTTGGTCCGGGGAAATTATAGGTTGGAACTCACTCTCGAAGCCAGCATTTCCGAACGGCTTTCTGGAGGGCGAACGGGAAAGACTTGCCCCCTGGCGTGGTCTGGAACCTATTGAGCATCCGGTGAAGACTCTCCAACTCGGCGTAAACATCGATCACGTCGCGACAGTGCGGCAGGCGCGCTACGCGACGATGCCCGACTCGAAAAACGCCGAGCCCGATCCGATCGCCATCGCGGGAATTTGCGAGCGTGCTGGTGCCCACAGCATTACGGCCCATCTGCGTGCCGATCGCCGCCACATTCAAGACCGCGATCTGGAACGCTTGCGGGAAAACGTCATCACGAAGCTCAACCTCGAAATGGGGAACACGCCGGAGATCGTCGATTTCGCATTACGTCTTGTGCCGGATGAGGTCTGTCTCGTTCCGGAAAAACGGCAGGAGGTGACGACCGAGGGCGGCCTCGATCTCGTGGCACATGCCCGGGAACTGGCGGGAACAGTCAAACGATTGCACGCCGCCGGGGTTCGGGTCAGTATGTTCATCGATCCAGCGCGGGAACAAATCGACGCGGCGGTCGCGCTCGGCGCGGACATTGTCGAACTGCACACCGGGAAGCTGGCCAATGCCTACACGGAAAAAATCGAACAGCAGGAATTGGAGCGATTGCGCGAAGCGGCGATCCGGGCCGCCAATTTCAATCTGCAGGTGAACGCCGGTCACGGGATTAATTATCGAAATATCGCCCTGGTTCACAAAATTCCGCACCTGATGGAACTGAACATTGGCCACTCCATCGTGGCGCGCGCGATTCTGGTCGGTTTCGAGGCGGCCGTGCGCGAAATGATTGGGCTGATGAAAAATTATCGCGGATGAGCGTGCTCGGCGTGGGGGTCGATCTGGTTGAAACCGCGCGCATTCAGCATTCCCTGGATCGCTTTGGCGAGCGGTTTCTCCACCGGATTTTTACGGCGGGAGAGATCGAGTATTGCCAGTCGATGAAATTTCCGGCGCGTCATTTCGCGGCGCGTTTTGCGGCGAAGGAATCGGTCTCGAAGGCGTTTGGCACGGGTATAGGCCGCGCTATGGGATGGAAGGACGTCGATGTGCATCGCAAGCCAAGCGGGGAACCATTCGTTGTTCTCGCGGGCGGTGCGAAGAAATTAGGAGAAGAGCAGGGCGTCGCCGCCGTCTGGATAACCCTGAGCCACACCGAGCATCACGCGGTGGCGATGATCGTGTTGGAGTCGAGCTAGCAGATACTTGCACCTACTTCGCCGTCATTTGCCGATTGAGATGGCGTACGTGATCACGCCGCAAACCGCTGTCATCAGGATCATGGCGAGAATGAAGATGCTGTCGGCAACGCGCTCGACCCGATGCATCCGGCGCAGGCTGCGGGTGCGCAGGGCCCAATAAGAAAGGAGACAGGCGACCAGAAACAAGAAGGCATCCGCGGCCAAAAGGTCGTCCGCCAGGGTATCGATTTTCCCCATGGTGATGACGACGCGGATAAGGCCAATGACCGTCAAACACACGCCGACCATGGCCGACGAGACCGTGAAGATGTGAATGCAGATATCTTCTTCGAGATGTTTGTTTGGATCTGCTTGTGACATTGGACGGATCTCGGACGATCAAGCCGGGTGGCCCGGGCGCGTCGCGGCAGTCGCCCGGAGAAAGGCAGCAATAAGCGGAGGAATTTTCCCGGTCAAAGCGGCGCGCTCCGGTTGAAAGAGGGTGGCGACAAAAAAAGGATGCCCGGCCAATTCCACGGCGCGCACTTCGCCGAGCCGGTCTTCTCCGCAAACGCGAAGAGGACCGGAAGTGATGGCAGACAAAAACGCCGGATTGATTCCATAACCACAGTGATAGCCTTCGGTTGTTTCCAGGCAGCCATAAGCATCGGCCACGATTGAACCCTGGCGGAAGCGAATGGTATCGGTTTTCTCCACCAGAGCGCAGGCCAGAGGCGTAATGACCGGCCGGGCCGCGCCCGGTTTGGTCTCGGCGTGTTCGGCGTCCGCCCAACCGAGAACATCGCGAGCGTAATCGACGATGACATGCTGGAAACCACCACAGGTTCCGAGAAAAGGCCGGCCCTGTTCCCGCGCGAAACGAATGGCCCGCAACGCGCCTTCCATGGAGCGGTAGGGACTTGCCGGCACACACCACAAACCATCGAAATCTGAGACGCGCGAAACTTCACGGATTTCCTCGGTGGGAATCCATTCACACTCGACGGGGGCGACCGCCGCGTCCGCCGCCAGGGCAAGGGCGCGCGGAATTGCCTGGTGCGCCAACACCGTGGCGTCGTAATCGCCGATAAGTCCGATACGTCTGGCGGTGGTCATTGTGAGCGGCCGGTTATTGCGCGCATTCCTCAAAGGCGGCCAGGTCGCCGCGCAGCGCCGCTAGCGTTTCACCGGCGAAATGAAGGGAGCCGGTCACGAGAATTACATTCGATCGCTGGTGTGCCTGATCCAACGCGTCACCGAGCGAGGAGGCGATCGAGTAGGGGAGTGATGGATTAGTGGCAGAAAGAGTTCTGGCCAATTCTTCGGGTGGAAGAGCGCGTTCGCTCCGGATTTTTGGCAGAATGGCGGAAGCGCTGATCGGCGCGAGGGCCTGGCAAATGCCGGCCACGTCTTTGTCGTCGAGCACGGCGACAATCAGGGTGGCGCGCTGGTCGCCAAAAACTTCGGTCCAGGTTTGGGCAAGGATTCTTGCGCCGGCGGGATTGTGAGCGCCATCGATGATGATGCGTTCGTCCCAGCGTTGAAAGCGCGCGGGCCAATCGACGCTGGCCAGCCCTTGTGCGATCGCCTGGTCCTGGACGGCGATCCCTCCGGATTGCAAGGCTGCGATGGCCAGCGACGCATTTTGTTTTTGATGCGTTCCAGCCAGGGCGAGGGGAGCGTTGGTGTAGGATCCGCTCACGATTTTAAGGGGCGCTTCGCACTCGATCGCCCGCGCGCGCAAGACTTTCTCCGCGGCGGGCTCCTGCGCGGCCGAGACAACTGGGACGTGCGCTTTGATGATGCCGGCTTTTTCGCCAGCGATTTCTTCCAGCGTGTTCCCCAACCAGGCTTGGTGATCGTACCCGATCGGTGTGATGACCGAAACGACTGGCTGGACGGCGTTCGTGGCGTCGAGCCGGCCGCCGAGACCGGTCTCGAGCGCGACGACCTCGCAGCGGAACTCTTTGAAATGGATCAACGCCAGCGCTGTGGTGATCTCAAAAAATGTCGGATGCGGTTCCCAGTCGCTGGTCAGGGAGCGGATGGTCGAGAGACCTTCGGCTACTTTTTCCTCGGTGATCATTTCGCCATCGACCCGAATGCGCTCGCGATAAGTGACGAGGTGAGGGGAGGTGAATAGGCCGGTGCGGTAACCTTGCGCGCGGCAGACGGCATCGATCATCGCGCAGACCGAACCTTTGCCGTTCGTTCCAGCGACATGGACGATGCGTTGTTCTTTCGCGGGGACCTCGAGCGCGCCGAGGAGGCGTTGGATGTTCTCCAGTCCGAGCTTGATTCCGAAACGTTGCGTTCCGTAGAGCCAGGCGAGCGCCTCGCGGTAGTTCACTGCGTGGCGGAAAAGTAACTGAGAAACTGGCTGATTTGTGCGCGCATTTTTTTGCGATGCACGATGAGGTCGATCAGTCCGTGTTCTTCCAGGAACTCAGCGGTCTGGAAACCTTCCGGTAAATCCTGGTGGGTGGTTTCCTTGATGACCCGCGGCCCCGCGAAGCCGATCATGCTTTTGGGCTCGGCCAGAATGACATCGCCTAACGAGGCGAAGCTGGCCATGACGCCGGCGGTCGTGGGATTGGTCAGGACGGAAATATACGGCAACTTTTCGCAGGCATGCCGCGCGAGAGCGCCGCTCGTTTTCGCCATCTGCATCAGGCTCAGCATTCCTTCGTACATCCGCGCCCCGCCCGAAGCCGAGATAATGACGACCGCGCAGCGGTTCGCCGTTCCGTACTCGATCGTGCGCGTAATGCGTTCGCCGACGACGGAGCCCATCGTGGCGGCAAGAAAACTGAAGTCCATGACGGCAATGGCGACCTTGTAGCCCTCGATCATTCCATGGCCGCTCAGGACTGCATCGGTCAGTCCCGTGGCGTCCTGATACTTCTTGAGCCGATCCTTGTAGGTAGCCATCCCCTGAAATTGAAGTGTGTCCACGGAACGCAGGTCGGCGTCGCGTTCGACGAAGCTTTCCGGATCCAGGAGGTTTTCGATGCGCTCCTTCGCCGTTTGGGAAAAATGGTAGTCACAACGCGGGCAGACCCGCTGGTTCTGCACCAGCTCGATTTCATGCACGACTTCCTTGCAGCCGGGACATTTTTGAAAAAGTCCCTGCGGAATATCGCCGCGGCGTTTCCTGCCGCCGCCACCGCCGATTGGAGGTCGTTTGAAAATAGCCATGACTCAGGCGCGGGCCGCGGTTGCCGCGTAAACGGAAATGGCGCCGGCCTCCTTGAGGACACGGGCGCATTCACTCAGCGTCGAGCCGGTGGTTAATACATCGTCAATCAAAAGCACCCGCAACTCTCGCACGTCCGCCTTTTTTCGTAAACGAAAGGCGTCGCGCAAATTTTCCATCCTTTCGGCGCGGTCGTAGGCCGTTTGGGTGATCGTGTAACGGATCCGCTCGAGGGCCGCAGAAACGGGCACGGAGACGTGCTGCGCGAGCAGCTCAGCCAGGAGAGTGGCCTGGTTGAAGCCGCGCTCGCGTTCCCGGGTGGGATGCAAGGGGACCGGAACGATGAGGTCGAAGCGCCGGCCGTCCAGCCGCGGATCGTGCATGGCTTCGCGAAGCCAGGCGGCGAGGGGATGACGCAAATGACGCTGATGCCCGTACTTAAAGTCGTGCACGAGTTTGCGCACCAGCCCGCGGCTGCGATAGGCCGCCACGGCGGCGTCGAAATGCAAAATGCGATGTTCGCAATTCGCGCAACTGAATGTCTGCGTGATCGCACCGGAAAATGGTTCGGAACATTTCGTGCAAAACGGCGGTTTGATCCGCGGCGCCCGGCCTCGGCAATCTTCGCAAAGATATTCGCGCCCATCGATGCTGCTCGAACAGACGACGCAGAGCGGCGGGTAGAAGAGCGAACTCAGCGCCCGCAGAGGCTCAAGTGTCACGCCGGCCTGCATATCTCAGCCATCCTTGCAGCGCGGCCCAGCTGACCAGGCACACGCCCAGCGGAACGATCCCGATGAGCAAACTTTTTCCCAGCCACGGCAGGCTTACCATTTCGCGATGCGCGACCTTGTTGAAGGCGGCATTCGAAAGGATCCATCCGGCGTGCAGCCCGATCGGCAACCAAAGGGATCGGGTTGGCAGCCGCGCGGAGGCGAGGATCGTTCCGATCAGAAATAATGTGGTGAAGCCCGCCAGGACAAGCATCGGGTCGGCGAACTGATCCAGGGAGTGCGCGAGAGAAATGAATCCCGAGGTCCAGCCGACCGAAGTGGTCGTCTGGTCCGGTGCCTTGAGAAAATGCACGATCGAGAAGATGGCCGCGCTCAGCCCGGCTGCGATCGATGGCCGGAAGCCGCGAAGCAGAACGCCGAGGAACAAACCGCGGAAAAGCGCCTCTTCGATGAACGGAACGACCACGGCCGCCAGGGCCGCGGACGCCATCGCGCTCCAGGCGACCTCGGCGCGCACCGAGTAATTGCCTAACGCGACAAGAACAACGCCACAGCAGAGGACCGGCACGGCCGCGACGAAAAACCCCACCGTCATGTCGCGGACCCAATGAGGGTTCGGCGCGAGCCCGAGATCGCGCGGACTCTTGATTCGAAGTTCATGCAGAAGAGGCCAGAGAAACAAGAGCGCGCCGAGGAGGAGGGCGCGGTGAAAGAACGCCTCGAAATCAAACGTTGCGAGTGTGGTGAGAATGCCGTGGGCCGCGAGCCATTGCGCGGCCTGGAAGAGGATCGGAGCAGCAACGGCTCCGAAAAGAATCGTGGCAACGAAATAGCCGAGCAATCTGGCTGCGTCTTTCAAGAGGCTAATGTAAGATTCCCGCCTGATGCGGAGTCAACACATATGGAAGGAGAAGGATGCGGAAGGGCGCAAGCGCGAGGTCCGCGTGACCAAGTTCGGGGGCGTATGGCGGTTTCAGGCGAAATACACCGACGAATCCGATTGGACTTATTATGAGCGCCCGCTGTTGGAAGATCTCCAAACCTTGAAGGACGTCGTCTTCCGGAAGTATCAGCGCCGCCGAGCGTCGGCGGAAGACGTCGATTCTATCGAGACGCTTCTTCGTCAGTACACGGGCCACGAGTGAGACTTCCATCTATCGTTACTTTGAAAACGGAACAAATATTTCCGTCATGATGGCCAAAGCCAAACGCTCCCGTTTGGATCTTTTCCTCGTGGAGCAGGGATTCTTCCCGAGCCGCGAGCAGGCCCAGCGCGCGGTCATGGCCGGCGAAGTAAAGATTGGCGATCAAATCATCTCCAAATCCTCCGTCATGGTGGAACCGGGAGCGGCTGTCTCACTCCAGACGCGCTCGCCCTATGTCGGCCGGGGCGGAACGAAACTCGAAGGCGCGCTGGATCACTTCGAGATTTCGGCCCAAGGAGTGATCGCGCTCGATCTCGGCGCTTCCACCGGCGGATTTACGGATTGCCTGCTCCAGCGCGGTGCGGCCAAAGTTTACGCGATCGACGTGGGCCACGGCCAATTGGCCTGGAAAATCAGGAATGATCCACGCGTGATCGTGCACGAAAAGCTGAATGCGCGGTATTTGAGCCGGGCCGACGTTCCGGACCAGATCGACATATGTGTGATCGACGTTTCCTTTATCTCGCTGACTTTAATCTTGCCGAACGCCTTCGACTTGGTAACTCCCAACGGTGTGATCCTTGCGCTGATCAAGCCGCAGTTTGAACTCCGGGCCGCGGAGGTGGCGCACGGCGGGATCGTGCGCGATCCGGCACTCCACGAGAAGGCGCAGAATAAGATTCGGGACTTCGTCCTGAACGCGGGCCACACTGTGACTGGCCTCGTTCGCTCCGGAATCACGGGCGCCGACGGCAACCAGGAATTCTTCATATGCGTCCGGCGAAAATCGGTCTGATTGCACACACGGGGAAACCCGGCGTGGCCGACCTGATTCGGACGCTGGCCGGGTTGTTCGAACGCTTCAACTTACCTGTCTTGTTTGAAGCAAAAACGGCGGCCCTGGCTGGCCTCGCTTCGGGGGGCACGGTCGATGACCTCGGACGTCAGGCGGATCTCCTGGTCGTGCTGGGCGGTGACGGGACGATCCTGAGTGTGGTCGGCCAGCTGGGCGATCGGATCAAGCCGGTCTTCGGGATCAATGTCGGGTCCCTGGGCTTCCTGACCTGTGCCAATTCTTCGGCCTGCGCCGAGGCCGTCGAGTGTATCGCGGCCGGGAAAATGGTTTTCAGCGATCGGACGCTGCTCGAAGCCACCGCGCAAGTCGCCGGGAAAACCTCTGCCACGATGACTGGCCTGAACGATGCGGTCCTCAGCCGCGGCGATATCTCGCGCCTGGTCCGGCTCAAGACCCGCGTCAATGGCGAGCAGCTGACTGAGTTCAACGCGGACGGGTTGATTGTGGCGACGCCTACTGGATCGACGGCCTATTCGCTTTCCGCCGGTGGGCCGATCCTGGCGCCAGAGTCAGGCGCCTTTGTTATCACGCCCATTTGTCCGCACGTCCTGACGAATCGCTCCATCATTGTGGGCGAAAACGCGGTCATTGAGATTGAAGTCACCGAGCGAGAGTATCCCGTTTTCCTCACGGTGGACGGGCGCGAGCCGCTGCCTATCGAACCTGGCAGCACGGTTGCAATCCGGAAATCGCACCGCGTCTTGCCGCTGGCGTCGTTGCCCGGCGTTTCATTCTTCGGCGTGGTTCGCCAGAAGCTGAAGTGGAGCGGCAGTAATATCTAACTAACTGCCGCGACGTTAGCGCAGGCGCTGCTTCCGGGTGGCTGACCGATACCTATCGACTGCCATCAAGGCCACCCAAGGTCATGAAAATTCCTTGACGATGCGTCGGCCCTGATAGCAACATCGCCGCTGCTTGCTCCTCAGAATATGCCAATCGTCTATGTCCACGGCGTCGCCAATCGGATTGATCGCACGGATTATGACAATCCAGGGCAGGTTCAAGTATTGGCGGCCAAGTTTTTCCGCCCCGGGGTTTTGTTTTGTGTGATCGCCGGCGACGACGAAAAGGTAAACCCAGGCCTTCTCGAGGGTAGTTAAGAAACAGGCCCGCCCGGAGAGAAGCTTCTCGAGATGACCAAAGGCGTCCTCCTGGTAAACGTTTTCCGTGGCGGACTGCCTGCCGACGGCGCCGGGGTAACATTTACGTTAGTCTCCACCCGGTCCGCTGAAAGAAGAGAACTCGTGCAGAAGGCTACGGGCTCTAAAGGTTCCGCGCGCCTTCGCTACGATGAGAACGAGTTTGTCGTGGCCAAGATAACAGTAGCCGCGCGCAATTATTGGACTGTGACCATTGAGGAGCCGAAAGGCTCAGTCGATGTGGTCCTGGAGCCTTTTCCGAAAACCGGACCTGCTGGTTGGTGGCACAGTGCTCTCAATATAAAGCGATTTTCTCTGGTGCGTGGCTCGGGGGTCAGGATAGGCGTCATCGACGAAGGTGTGGGACCGCACCCCGCGCTGGCGCACGTTCGGAACCTTGGTTGCATGGAAGGCGTTACGCGGAGTCTCGTGGGAGGCGAAGACTCGTACGGACATGGGACACATGTCGCGGGAATCATCGCCGCCCGGCCCCAAAGCTCGAGCGTCTTTTGGGGCATTGCGCCGGGTGCGGACGTCCTGGCGATAAAGGTTAAAATAAGACGGAGCGAGAAGACAGGCCAGTTCGACGATTCCCCGACTCAGGACAGTATCGCTGAGGCTTTGCAAATGCTGGTGGAGGACGAACAGGTCGATCTGGTGAATCTGAGTTTTGGCGCCCTTGAGCCATCGAGATTACTGGCCGCACGCATTAAGGAGGCATTCGAGCAGGGAGTGATTTGCCTTTGCGCGGCGGGCAACGATGGCCGCGAACAGCTGCGTTTCCCCGCCGCCGACGAAGACTCCATCGCCGTCGCTTCTGTCGGGAAGGCAAACTCGGGGACAGCGAATTCTCCGGTCCGCGTCGCCCACGGCAAACAGGGGAATGATGGTTTCTTTTTGGCGGGGGACAGCAATTATGGCCCGAAAATCGCCTGTTGTGCCCCCGGTGTGCAGATTATTTCCACCGCGCCAAACGGCGGCTACGTGGATATGAGCGGCACATCCATGGCCGCCCCAGCGGCTTGCGGCGCCTTGGCCTCCCAGCTTGCTCGCGATCAAGATTATGCGAAGATGCCGCGGGACAGCAAGAGAGCCGAATACGCCAGAACGATCCTCGAGAAATGTTGTGCCGACATCGGGTTACCATCACAGTACCAGGGAAACGGGCTGATCCAGGCATGATCACTGCTCAAATCCGAGGGCAAAACTGTTGACGCGAAACATTGAATCATAGATGTTCGGAACGGTGGCACACCACGAAACATATTTTGTCGGCCGGAAGTACGGACAAGCTCCCACTGAATGGAGGGACCTTGTCGCGGAGCTCACCCGCATGCCCGGAGTCAAAGTAATGGCCACCGGCCGGAGCACGATCGAAGTGTCAATCACCAAGAAGGTGGTAATGGAATTCAAGCGCCGTTTTGGCTCGGTCGCGGAGATCGAACACCCCATCTCGTTTGATCCTGCTGCCTAGGCGTGGCCGCCGTTAGTTCCACTTTTTTTGGTGCGCGGCTGGATTTCCTGAAGACAGGCTGGCGCCAGGCGCAGGCGAGACGATCAACGAGGATTTAAACTCTTGCCCACTCCGCTGCCTGGCGCGCGCTTTATCACCGGAACCAGATCGCTCGTTCGGACCCTTCGCGACAACCCAATTCTCGCTGGGTTCATTGCGCTGGCTCTTGTCGTCAGACTTACTTTCTGGTTCTACACGGGGCGCGTCTGGGAAGACGCGCTTATCACGATAACGGCCGCGCGCAACGTCTGGGAAGGCGTTGGCCTGACTCATCACGCCAGCGAACCCTATGTCCAGAGTTTCACTTCTCCGATTAGCGTTTTGATTCCGATTCTCGGAGAACTCTTTAACTCCGGGTTGCTTGTCCTGCGTCTTTCCAGCCTGGCCGCGTCGGTCGCGACGATTTACTTCGCCTATCGCATCGGGGTCCTTCTGGGGTTTCAATGGATCGCGCACGTGTTCGTGCTGACCTACCTGGCCTGCGATCAACTCCAAATCTTCTTCGGCATGGCGGGCATGGAAACACAGGTCGTCACCGCGATCGCCGTGGCCACTCTCTATTTCTATCTGGATCGCAGCTGGTGGAAGCTGGGCGTGGCCTGTGGTTGCGCTGCACTTTCGCGGCCGGAGTTTGTCATGTTCCTCCTGCCTCCGGTTGGCCTCGCGTTATTATTTTTTCACCGGGGCGTTATTTTTAAGGTTGCCATTCCCGCCCTGGCTCTGGCTTTGCCGTGGTATGGGTTTGCCACGCTTTACTACGGCTCGCCCGTGCCGAATACGATCGTCGCCAAGTCGTGGTCATACCAGATAGGACTCTTCTCCGCGTCGTGGAAGGAGATGTGGGGTTTCACTGTCAGGTCATGGCGCGACTATGCCCCCTTCAAGGAGTTCTGGCTTTCCTTTGAGGCCCCGCTGCCGGACATCTCCTTGAAGATTATCCTCGCGCTGGTTCTTCTCCTTTTCCTGGGAGGACTGGTAAGCTCAGCCCGGCACAAATCAGGCCTGGTCATCGCAGGCATCGCGTTCCTTGGTTTCGTAGCCTACCGGAATTCGACGATAATGAACTCCTACTACATGTGGTACCTACCGCCCTTCACGGCCTTGCTTTTCATTGTGGCCGGCCATGGCTTATCGGAACTGGCCACAAAGGCGTCGTGGCCGGCCAGCGCACTCGGGATAATCCTCGCGCTTTGCTATGCGCTTCCTCTTCCGTTCTCGATGCCACTCGATAAGATGGTGCAGGAAAAGATTGAAGCCAATGTCCGGGAACGGACGGGATACACTCTCGCGGGGATGATGAAAGACCCTGGGGATACGGTTGTGCTCGAGCCGCTTGGATTTATGGGCTGGGCCGCTTTCAACAAAACCGTTTATGACTTCCCGGGTTTGGGCTCGAAGGTGGCGGTGCGAGCAACGAAGAACCTGTCGCCGCCGCGAGTGGCTGGCTTGCTCGACGCACTCCAGCCGACGTATGCGGTCCTGCGGCCCAGCGAATTCGGCGATCTAATCCGCAGATTTCCGCAGACAGCAGCCAAGTATGAGGTAGCGGCGCGGATGCGAACGGAGCCCGGCCTGACCTTACAGAATATGGGTTACGCCTATCGCCTGATCGACAACGATTTCCGGATTCTCCGCCGGACTCGTGGCTTCGATCAGGTGGTCCATCCCTAACCCCAGGCGGGAAGGGCCTGCTTCGCGCAGCCGGCAATCCGCCTGCTATTGGACCCGGTACGCTTCGACTACGGCGGTCCCGAAGGTCGCACCGTCGCCGCCGCCGTAAACGATGGCCGTGTAGGCGCCGCCGCGGAGCACTAGTTTGAGGGCCGATTCATGGGGGTTGGTCGGTGCGAGATTAGCGTCCACGCGTTGCGCAACCGGGGCATCCAGCCAGTCGTTGTTCATGGCGATGAGAGCGCCACTGGCGTCGCGAACCTCGAGCACGGGATCCGGCAAGGGGTCAACAATTGATGAAGGAAGCGAAGGGCCAATGGCCCGGATAACAACGGTTATGCCAACGGGTCCGTTTCCACCAATGATGAAACCGGCGATGAGAATATGATCGCCACCCTGAATAAAACCGCGCGTGCTGATATTGGTAAACTGATGAACCGCGGGCTCGATGGCTACGAATTGCGGCGTGTTGAAATCGCTGCTGAAAATGACGCTTCTGTTGCCCGTGGGGGTATACCGGAAAGTGGAGCCGCTGCCGTGATCCGATACGATGAGGTTCCCGTTGGCTTCGAAAGCCACGCCGTAAGGCTCCTCGAGGTCGTTGGCGAAAACAGTTCTGCTCCCATCAGGGGCGAACTTCACAATGGAGCCGGAGCCGGAATCTGCGACAAACAAATTGCCGGTGTTGTCAAAGGCCAGACCGGACGGAAAGCTAAGCCCGGTCGCAAAGGTGCTCGCCGTTCCCGCGGGTGAGACCTGGTAGATCTTGCCTCCCTCGAAATCCAGCACAAAAAGGTTTCCACTGCTGGCAAAGGCGATTCCAGCGGGTGTCCCAAGTCCGGTCGCAAAGACAGTTCTACTGCCGTCGGTCCCGAACTTGATGATGTTGCCGCTCCCGGCCTCCCCCACATATAAGAACTCGCCCGCTAGATCGAAAGTAATGCCCACAGGGGAGTCGAGACCTGTCACGTAGAGACCGGCCGTGCTGTCTGGCACGGTGAAAAACACAACATTGCCGGCGGCGGCATTCGCGACATAGAGACGCCCCTTGCCATCGAAAACGAGTCCCTTGGGGCTGGACAGCCCGGCGGCAAAGGTGGAAGGCGTTATGCCGCCCACAGGGTTCATCTTCAGGATCAGGTCCATATTCGATTCGTAGATATCGCCTACGCCGCCGCGAGCGTTGCTGGCAATCAGGGATCCTGTTGCGAGAGCGGCAGCAGCCAGCAACAGGTGGAGACGGTTCGTTTTTCTCATAGTGGGCAGATTTTCCAAAGTTGTGCTCAATGTCTCAAGCAATCCGTCTCCGTCAACGTTGACCTTACGTTTTTTGTAAAAATACGGTTGGAGAACGGCTCATCCGGCCGTGGTGGATTCCAATCCCGCCTGATTTGTCCGTAAAGAAAAGGCGGCAAACGCCACGGGTCGTTTACACAATTGCAGACGGGGCAGGGGATCCTGCCGCAACGCGGGCGCTGATTCAGTGGCGGTTCACTGCGCCTCTGCCTGACATAAAAAGCATTCTCATTCCCTTCATTTTCAAAATGCGAAAACGGGTCAGCGGGCCCACGATTTTGGATTGAATACCAATCGGGGCGGGTTTGGGAAAGCTCGCTCCACCAAAGCTACGCACCGGAAGCGCGGTCTGGTTCGGTTGCCTAACCTGGTTAGGCAGTTCGTGTGACTTTCGTGGAGCGTTTAATCATGGCCACCACACAATAGGCAAGGGAGAAGACTAGCAGGTAGGCGAGAAACCAAAATGCGATCAAGAGTTTTTGCCCTGCCCAGTTGGCATGGAGAGAACCTCGAGGATACTCACCTTCGGTATTATAGTCCGTAAGGTAGTTCTCCGTGAGCATCTTCTCAGCGAGGTGGAGGACGGCATGCGATACGCGAACCGTTGGCCCCCGTGTGGGCGGTATGAGGGCAAAGGAGGCGAGGTGAACGCTAAAGGCGATAATCGACCATGTAAAAATCCAAAGAATCGCTCTCATCGTCTAAGAGAGTGAGGCGAACTTTCTACGTCTACCTCGGCGGTTTTTGGATGCGTGACTCACGGTAAAGTGCACGACGGGAAGCGTGTCAGCGGTGGAGCGAGCTGGCAAGAGTAATTACTGCTGCTTCCTGGCTGCGTTATCGATGATGTTGAGTGTCGTCAAGACGTCAGCAGCTGAATTTGCCTTCGAGGCGTCGAAAAATGGAAGGGAGCGCATGAGGGTCAAGGCGGCTTGGAAGTGTTGGTCTGCCTCAGCTTGCTTCCCCTGGGCTTGTTGGACCTTGGCAAGCCGGGCGTGAGTTACAAATTGCTTGAACGGAAGTTCGACAGCGTCAGGCGGAACGATCGGAGAAGGCGCATCCAAGTGCGGCAGCAGGCGAGTAAGCTCCAATTCGGCAATTTCCGGTGATCGTTGAAAGTAAGCAGTCTCCGCTTGCTGCTCGGCTTTGAGTGTAAAAGAGAGCTGCTGGGCGTCTTTGAGAAAGGTAAAGTAGGACCGCCAGAAATGATCGGTCACGACCGAACCGACAAGGAGTCCAACCATCAGGCCAAGCACGAGCCAAAGGGCGATCTTGACGACAGATTTCATCGTGCGGTGTTGTTACTCCAGGTTAGCACCGGAGTCGTCAGGACTGACCGCGCAACGAGATTGGGCACTCACGATTTGGAGCACGAGCCGTTCCAGAGCGGCAGTGGAGCGGCTGCGATTCAACAAAGTGGCGGAAGCGCTGGCCTGAGGAAAAACGGCATGTTAGGATGAAGGCATGAAAACCGTTGCTCGCGGTCTCATCGTCGGCTTGCTGGGTGCGGCGGCTTCTGTTGCGTCCGCCGCCGTTCCGTTGCTCAATGTGACCGTGGCCGATTCCAGCGGCAGGGTCACCTACAAAGGTGCCACTGATGGCAAAGGAACATTCGCGACCGGCAAACTTCAGCCTGGCGGCTATGTCGTGCTCTTCAATTCCAGGAGCGCGCCGAGGGGTGGCAACTACCTGCTGGTAATTTCCGCCGGCAAAAAGAAGATCATTGCGAATGCAGTCGCGGCCGAGAAGTTCGTGGCGGGTGGCGTCGCGATGAGGATCGACGTGGCGGCGGGTTTGAATATCACCGGCCAGATTGCCGCGGCGGGCGCTCGAACATCGGGCAGTTTCAAAGAGAGGAATATTCAGGAGCTGCAGCAATTGAAGATAGCACGCCAACTGGAAGCGGCGCAGTCCCGGACACAGTAGGCGCGTATTTGCAGAGAGAGTATCTCCTGTGACGCCTGTTTAGATTTTCAGAATGCTAACAGATCGAGCTTTGAACCATGCGAAACATTCTCGTCACCGCGCTTATCATTTCGGCGCTCTTTTTCATTGTGCGGGCGCTCATGTCTCGCCCCTGATTCCCGAACGGTTCCGGTCCGCTGCACCTTGGATATTCTCACTCAGGAACCCAACTGGAGGCAATGCCTTTCTAGTTCATATGCATAAATCGAACTTATGATTAGCGAAGTTTCTTGCCCGGCTTAGGCTGCCTCACTTTCTCCATCCATAACATATGAATATCCTGCATTTCCTAGGCGACGAGTTTCTGCCGGGCACCTTGGCTCTTGCGCGACGACGCGCGTTTGTGCTGCTTTTCCTCGGTGCCGGGCTTCTGCTCGCGGAGCCGAGCCAGGGCGCGTCGGACGTTTTTGAAGACACAGGCAGCCTTGCGACTGCACGCGCCCAACAGACGGCGACGTTGTTGCCCAGCGGCAAAGTGCTCACCGCAGGCGGATATGGCGGTATCGGCGCTCCAATCGCGAACGCGGAGCTGTACGATCCGGCCAGCGGGACATGGACAGCGACAGCGGGCCTCGCAATCGCTCGGGCAGATCACACGGCGACATTGCTGCCTAACGGCAAAGTGCTCGTGGCTGGAGGCGTTAGCCAATCGAGCCACGCGAGCGCGGAACTGTACGATCCGGCGAGCGGAACTTGGGCGACTGCGGGTAACCTCGCCGCCCCGCGCTATGCTCACACGGCCACGTTACTGCCCAATGGCAAGGTCCTCGTAGCAGGGGGCAACTGCCCTGGTCTCTGCGGCGCGGAGCTGTACGATCCGCTCAACGGAACCTGGACGGTCACCGGCAGTCCCGCTGTCGAACGCTCTTATCACACGGCGACATTGCTGCCTGATGGCAAGGTGCTCGTGGCTGGAGGCGCCGGCGGAGACTCTCTTGCGAGCGCGGAACTGTACGATCCAGCGAGCGGGACCTGGACGGCGACCGGCAGCCTGGCTGGCGCACGCTATAGTCACACCGCGACATTACTTTTTAATGGGAAAGTGCTCATTGCTGGCGGTTATGGCAGCGGACACTCTCTTGCGAGCACGGAATTATACGATCCGGCGACCGGGACCTGGACGGCGACCGGCAGCCTCGCTGACGCGCGCTATGATCACTCCGCCACATCACTTTCTAACGGGAAAGTGCTCGTCGCTGGAGGGGTAAGCGACGCAAGTATTCTGACAGGCGCGGAACAGTACGATCCGGCGACTGAGATATGGATGACGAGCGGTGGCCTCGGCGGCGAACGATATGCTCACACCGCGACGGTGCTGGCAAACGGCAAAGTGCTGGTAGGAGGAGGTTCTAATGGCAGCGTTTCCATAGCGAGCGCGGAGTTGTACCTGGGGCAGGTGACGCAGCCCAGCTTGCTCAACATCTCCACGCGTATGCAGGTTCTTACCGATGATAAAGCGCTCATCGGTGGCTTTATCATCACCGGAACCGAGCTAAAGAGGGTTCTAATTCGCGGGATTGGTCCATCGCTCAATGGTGTTGGCGCAGTGTTGTCTAACCCAACTTTGGAACTCCATCACGGCGGGACGACGATAGTAACAAACGACAATTGGAAAATACGGACCGACGGCACCAGCCAGCAAGCAGACATCGAGGCCACGGCAATTTCCCCGACCAACGATCTGGAGTCGGCGATCCTGGTGATGCTGAGCCCGGGAGCCTACACGGCCACCCTTTCAGGTAAGGACGGGGGAACAGGCGTGGGCTTGGTCGAGGTTTACGATCTCGGGCAAGGCGCGAACTCCAGGCCGGCGAATGTCAGCACGCGTGGTTTTGTGGACGGCGGGGATCGGGTTATGATCGGTGGGTTCATTGTTGGGGGAGGAAGCGGAGTCGGGAACGCCAGAGTCATTGTGCGCGCCCTGGGACCTTCGGTTCCCGTAGCAGGTGCTTTGGGCAACCCAACGCTCGAACTGCACGATGGAAACGGTGGCCTGATTGCGTCGAACGACAACTGGCGCAGCGATCAGGAAGCGGAAATCATCGCGACCGGCATACCGCCGGCGAGCGATCTGGAGTCGGCCATTGTGAGCGATTTCGCTCCGGCCACTTACACCGCTATCGTTCGCGGCGTGAACAACACAACCGGCGTCGCATTGGTCGAGGCCTACACGCTAAACTAGGCGATCGGCATCAGGCCATGAGTTCCTCGGCCAGCGCGACAATGATGCCCGCAGGGCCTCGCAGGTAGCAGAGCTTGTACTTGTCCTGGTACTGCACGACCTCGCCGACCGGTTCGGCGCCGTGGGCGCGCAGGCGGGCCACGGTGTCGTCGAGGCCTTCGACCGCGAACATGATCTGCCGGAGGCCCAGCGTGTTCGGCGGGGCAATCGCTGGCTCGGCCCCGACCAGCTCCGGTTTGCGGAACTTCGTCAGCTCGACCCGCCCGTTGCCGTCCGGGGTCCGCATCATAGCAATGTCGACCTGGACGCCTTCGAGCCCGCAGAGGCGGTCCACCCAGGGGCCTTCGATCGGCCTCTCGCCTTCAAGCTCCATGCCGAGGGTGGTGAAGAAAGCAATGGCGGCCGGGAGGTCGACGACGACGACGCTGACATGGTCCATTTTCTTGATCGTCATGTCCCTAGTTTAGCAGGGGCCATGCGCGGAGCGTCAATCACGGTCTGCTTGGGAGGAGCGTGCGTCGGAACTTGGAGAACGAGGCTGCGGATTCGGTCGGAGATTCTCCCTCATCGCGACTGGCGTTGAGATGTCTTTCCCTATGGCACCATACCGATGGGCACTCCAACCTTCGCCGGCTTCATATGACATATATTGTATGATGTTATAAGGCGTGGGTGGGATGCCATGGTGAAAGGCTTAATTCCGCTGTGTGCATCGAGGGATCGTCAACGTCTCAGAGAGATGCCGGATCGAGCGGTTTTAGGGCGTTCCTTGGCGCGAATGGCCGCAGTTTCTGCCGATTTTGTTCACAGCTTCCGCTTGGTGACGTGTACTGGCGCGAACTCGCTCCGACTTCACTGCCCTGATCGTGTTACCTTTTCGCGTTCTGAGAGCTAAGGGCTTTCTTATGTGTGTACGGTAGACGAAACGCAATGCGTCTCCACGCGGACTCGGACGGAATTGAGGCCTGAAATGAGGCTATTGGTTCTGGGCCGGCCCCGGTGGCTGAGGCATGAGCTTCGCCAGGCCGAATTCCTGGTGCGTGAGCTGGGCGGCGCGATCGGCGTCCTGGCCGGCAATAACCACGGCTATCTTGATCTCGGAGGTTGAGATCAGCTGGATGTTGATCCCCCCCTTGCCCAGGCAATCGAACAGCCGCGCGGCCACTCCAGAGTGCGACCGCATCCCGATCCCCACTACGCTCAGCTTGGCGACTCCGCTAGTTGTGAGCAATCCCGCGGCCTGCACCTCCTCGACGACTGGCGTCAGGAGCTTTTTCGCGGATTCGAGGTCGTTTTCGTGGATCGTGAAGGAAACATCGGTGGTTCCGTACTCGGAAACGCTCTGCACGATCATGTCGACATTGATGTTACCGGCGGCAATCACCGAAAAAATGCGCCCGGCGATTCCCGGTTCGTCGCGGACGTCGTCGACCGTTACCTTGGCCTGGTTCCGCTCCACACTGATGCCGCGAATGACGATGTCCTCCATATTCGCGGTTTCCTCTTTCGCGGTCGTCCCGAGGTCGGGCTTGAAACTGGAACGCACTTCGAATTCGACGCCGAATTTCTTCGCGAACTCGACTGCGCGCGATTGCATGACCTTGGAACCCGCGCCGGCCATCTCGAGCAGCTCATCATACGCAATCTCGTCGAGCTTCTGCGCCTCCGTGACGATCCGGGGGTCGCAGGTAAAAACGCCATCGACATCGGTGAAAATCTGGCATTCGGCGTTGAGGGAGGCAGCCAGCGCCATGGCGGTTAAATCGGAGCCGCCGCGGCCGAGGGTCGTGATCCCGCCGTCGGCATTCTGTCCCTGAAAACCCGCGACGATCACGATGTAATCGTCGGCCAGCAAGGTCTGAATCGGCCGCGGGGAGATGTTCGCGATCTTCGCCCTGGTATGCGCGCGGTCTGTCAGAATGCCGGCTTCCGCGCCGGTCAAAGAAATGGCTTTCCCGCCCAGGGCGTTCACCGCCATCGCGATCAGCGCGGTCGCGGCCTGTTCGCCGGTGGCGAGCAACCGATCGAGTTCCCGCTCGGGCGGCTGGGGCGAGGTTTCGTGCGCCAGCTTGATCAGGCCATCTGTTGCGCCTCCCATGGCGGAGATGACCGCGACGACGCGGCAGCCGCTCTGTTGGGTTTCGATTAAACGGCGCGCCACATTCCGAATTCGCTCCGGATTTTGGACCGAAGTGCCGCCGTATTTTTGGACGATCAGGCGCATGGCAGGGCCGGGTCAGGATGAAAGCGGTAGATCACGGAACGGGATGGTTTTCGCTTATGGAGCGTCGCTGTCAAGAGAAGTTGAGAGTTGTTAGTTGAGAGTTGTTCTTCGGAGAAAGTTGAGAGTTGTCAGTTGAGAGTTGAGAGTTGCCACGCGAAACGCGACGATGCTTCCCGTCTCTCAACACTCAACTACCAACTCTCAACTTTTCCCGTCCCCAATGCCCACGCTCAGTAAAAAAGATAAACTCCAATTGCTGACGACGATTCTCGAAAGCCGGCACGGAGATCTGCGCGAGCAAAATCTGAACCGGCAGGGCAAGGGTCATTTTCACGTTTCCGGCATGGGCCATGAGGCGCTGGCGGCGATCTCGTTCCAAATGGAGGCGGACGATTACATCTGTCCGTATTACCGCGATCGGGCGCTCGTGCTCGGCCGCGGAGTCGCTTCGAGCGAGCTCGCGCTCGATTACATGGCCAAGCGCAAAGGGCAAAGCGGCGGACGCCAGATGCCGTCGCATTATAGTTACGCCGATCGCCACATCTGGAGCGTGCCGACACCCACCGGCGCGCAACTCCTCCCCGCCTGCGGCATCGCCTGGGGCATCAAACTCGACGGAAAACCAAATTTCGTCGTGACGACGATCGGCGACGCCGCGACGCGCCAGGGCGATTTCTTTGAAGCCGTCTGCTTTGCGAAAGAGAAGCAGCTGCCGGTGATGTTCGTGGTGGAAGACAACGCCTACGGAATCAGCAGTCCGACGCGAAAAATCAATCCCCTCGCCCTCAACGTTCTCCAGCCTAACGATTGGATCGACGTGGACGGGACGAATGTTCAAACCGTTTATGACATTGCGCGCAAAGAGATCGAGGGGCTGCGCGCCGGAAAAGGGCCGTCGTTCTTGTGGGTCAGGATGGAACGTCTTTCCAGCCACACGAGCACCGACGATCAGAAACTTTATCGGAGCGACGACGAACTTCAGAACCTCGAAAAAGGAGACCCGCTCAAGCGCTGGAAAGAACAGTTGATCGAGGAAGGTGTGCTCACGGCGGAGGAGTACGACCGACTCGACAACGAGATCAAAGAACGCGTCCGTCGCGAGTTTTCCGAAGCAGATCGCGCGAAAGATCCATCAGCGGACGAGCTGGAACTCCAGGTCACGGGCGAGGCGCCGAAGTTGGATGACGAGGTGCTGCCGCCGGGCAAATACCGCATCGGCGACACGATCAACAAAGTGCTCCGGGCCGGTCTCGAGAAAGACCCGGGCCGGATTATTTTTGGCGAAGACATCGAAGATCCCAAGGGCGGCGTCTTTCGCTTAACGCAGAAGCTGTCCACCGAATTTCCGAAGCAGGTTTACAATTCGCCGCTCGCGGAGTCGACGATTCTGGGCGTGGCGTGCGGTCTGGCTTCGTATGGGAAACGGCCGGTATTCGAATTGCAGTTCATCGATTTCATCAACCCGGGCTGGAACCAGCTCGTCACGAATCTCTCGACGTTGCGCTGGCGTTCCTTTGGCACCTGGAAATGCCCGGCGGTGATTTACGCTCCGTACGGCGCGTATCTTCCCGGCGGCAGCCTCTGGCACAGCCAGGCCAACGAGGGCGCGCTCGCGCATTACCCGGGGATCAACATTGCCATCCCGAGTACGCCCGAGGATGCAGCCGGACTTCTCTGGACCGCGATGCATTGCGAGGACCCGACGATCGTGCTGATCCCGAAGCATCTGCTCTGGGCCGAACACGAATCCGCGGAACCGATTCGGGCCGTGCCGTTGGGTCAGGCGCGCCAGCGCAGCAGCGGTTCGGATGTGACCCTGGTGGCGTGGGGAAATACCATCGAAAAATCACTCGAAGCGCTCGCCCAGCTTGGCTCGGAAGCGAGCGTCGAGTTGCTTGACCTGCGCTCGATCGTGCCCTGGGACAAGGCCGCGATTGAGGAATCGGTCCGGCGCACCGGACGGCTGATCGTGGTGCAGGAGGACACGGAGAATTGCAGCGTCGGCCAGATGATCATCACCCACATCGCGGGTCTGGCGGACATTTGGCAGGAGATGCTGAGTGCGCCGATTTTGGTGAGCAAAGGAAACGTGATGATCGGTTACAACCCGATCTACGAATATGCGGCGTTGCCTGATGTGGAGCGAATCATCGCGGCCGTGCGGCGCTCGCTCTCGACTGGCCAGGCGCGGGTTGGAGCCGCGGTCGGTGACCGCGGCAGCGAAACGCCGGAATTGGGTCGACCGCGGTCAGCGACCGCGGCTACAACTACCGCAAGAATGCAGCCGACCCAGGGACAAAACGTGCAGAAGATAACGATCCCGATTATGGGAGAAGGAATTCGCAACGCCAAAGTCGTTTCGCTTTTGAAGAAGCCGGGCGACCTGGTTGCGCTCGACGATCCACTTTGCGAAGTCGAAACCGACAAGGCCGTCTACCCGATCGAGTCTTCCTTTGCCGGCACCATGGGTGATTGGACGACCGAAGTCGGCGCGACGGTCGAGATCGGACAGGAGATCGGAAGCATTCTGGCCGAAGGCGATTCGTTTGCGGAGCAATTTGAAGCGGCGGCCGAAGTGTCTCAGCAAAATCAAAACGGCGAGATGGAACCTGTAGCGGCAGGCGTGTCGCCTGCTTCTTCCGAGCAGCCGACACGGCTGCCACCACAGAAGAAAAGCGCCGCGATTGAGCCGGCTCTCTCGCCGACGATCATTCGCCGCCTTGGCCGCGTCGTGCCGGCAAATCTCCAGATCGATGCGCGCTGGGAGACGATTCGCAAGGCACGCGAGATTGCGAAGAAAACGGATGGCAAGAACGCCGCGTCGCCGTCGGTCATGATCGCCTGGGCCGTGGTCAAGGCGATGGCAAAACACGCGCCGTTCCGCCGTGTCATTCTGGACGACGATCGCATTGTCGAGAACGACGAATTCGATCTCGGCATCGCCGTCGCACTCGACGACGGCCGTCTCGCGACGGCAGTCGTGACGCATGCGAACAAGCGGGATTGGCCGGATTTTGTGCAGCGTTACAATCAGACGGTCGAGGAGACGCGCGGCGGGCGAGTCGATGCGATGAATGCGCCGGTCGTGATCAGCAGCCTCGGAGCGTTTGGGGTGCGGGCGGCCGCCCCAATCGTGGTGCCGCCATCAGTGGGAACGCTGTTCGTGGGGTCGGCGCACTATGAGACATTCGGGGACGGAAAGAAGAGCCAGACGGCGGAAGTCATAACCTTGTCGCTGACCTTCGATCATCGCGTCGTGAATGGCGCGGGCGCCGCGAGCTTTGTCCACGAGGTCAAGGAACAGCTCGAGCGCTTCGAGGTTCCAGTAGCTATTTCGCGGGGCTAGCGTGTCAACGGCCTCACACGAAGGTCACAAAGGTTCACGACGAGCAGAGGCTTAATGAATCCAAATCCTTGGTGCACTTTGGGCGACATGCGTCTGCGGCCCTGGTTGCAGGCACTTTGTCATTGACGAAGACGGCTCTTTTTCCTATGACGGCTTGAAGCCCCTGAAGCGAAACGATCTGTTTCGAGTCTTGGGAACGAAGTAGCAAAACCCCAGCCCGTCCCCATCAAAATATGCCTAAATCCAAAATCAGCGTAGTCCCGGCCGGTCCAAAAATCTGCAAGCCTTTCCTGCTCGACGTCATGGTCTTTAGCCCCGAAGCCGGTTTCAAGTTCAACGTGAGCGTGGAACGCGCCTGCACGCCCACGGCGGATTCCATCTGGAAGTTAGTGTTCGACCTCTACAAGGTGGTGGCGGGCAATCCTGACGTCGCTTTGGTGCACGTCTCGTTTACTTCCGGCACGCCGGTGGAACAAAAGGCTATTCAAGGCATGGTGAGCGGAGTCAAGCCGCAGCAGGCCGACCTTCTGGTCAGCAAAGTTTATCCGGCGACGAAAGCCATAGTTGGGAATTCGAACCCGACAGCCGCGCAGAAACAGGCGGTCCACGATAGCATGTCGCAAGTGGTCAACCTCAGCTTCTAGCCCGCGCATCCGGCAACATCCCCTAAGACTGTGCTTGCGCCGGAATGCCGGGAACCTGTGAGATTCTCGGTTCCACGTGTGGGATTGCGGAAACTTCGAGTAAGCCTTTTCCTTTTTCTCTCCTGGCCCGCGCTGGGCTTCGGGCAGGATGCCGCTCCGGTCAACCTGAGCTTCGGACCGGGCGTTGACGAGAAGCCCACGGATGTTCAATCAGCGCTGACCAGCGCGAAAAACGGCGGAGTCTGCGCGCTGCGGGTCCGTTCTGTGAAGGTGGAAGGTCGATGGGCCGACCGCGTTCCATTACCGCTCGCTGTGGGCGATACGCTGACCACTAAAAGGATCTGCGACGCCATGGAAGCTCTGAGAGATGCGATTGTCTCGCGCTCGAAGACAAGCTTTGGAATGCGTTTGAAAGGCGAAATCGGCGTGCTCTACATCGACGTGAAGTACGACACCACTCCCGCTGATGGAACTGTCGGAGTCACTTTTCGGCCTTATTACATCGATATTTCACTGGTGCAGATAGGCAACAATGTCCTGCCGATCCCCCGCTCGCCCTGGCCAACGTTTTATCAAAACGTACCGGAACCGCTCCTGGCTCTTAATCCCACCGTTGGACTCTCGTATGACAGGGCATTCGGCTCGGCCATTTCCGCGAGTGTCGGCGGCGATCTCTTGCCGTTGTTTGGGAAGAGTTCCGATGCAAATCAAGAGCTCGATCTGCGCGCCGAAGGCACGAAGTCATTGGAGGAACCGTTCTATCGCGCCGCGGCAGGGCTTAGCTATACTCTCCATCGCACCGAATCGCTCCTTCGGGACGTGGCGTTCTCAGCCAGCTTTGACGGTGTGAAGGAGCCGCTCGGGAGTGACGAGCATACGCGCAGCGCCGGAGTCGCAAACCTGGACCTCAAACTGAAGCTGGCGCCCACCACCCGCCTTTCCATCGCCGCCGGTTACCGGCGGACGAGCGATCGCATGCTGGATGGCGCTACCGGGCTCGAGACGAATACAAACGCCGACGAACAAACCGCCCGTCTCCTTCTCGATACCATCCCGCCCTCCATCAATGGGTTCTTGCGCGCCGCTGTCTGGGAGGAAAGTGGGTGGCAAGGTTCTGAGTCGTACCAGCGCCTTGTCGCCCGATTTGGCTATGAAAAGGAAATTGCTCTCGCACCGAACCAGACCATCGGAATAGAAATCGTGGCGGGCGGTGGCAAAGCTTCCGATGACACGCCCAGCTACTCCCGTTTCTTTGGCGGCAACGCGCCTGGACAATTCCTCTACGACAACGCCGGTTCGGCGGCATTGATGAACATGCCCTCGGGACCGATCATTCGGAGTTTGGGAGAGAATGAGGCTGGGTTGCGCGCTGTTAATGGCAGGAGCATCGGTGGCGACACCTTCTGGCACGTGAACGTGAATGTGACCATTCCTATTCCAAGGTGGTCGATGCCTCTGATCCCCAACGAGCTAACCGACATTCCTGACGCCGACGGAAATCCCATGTCCATCAAACAGATGCTTCGAAATCAAATCGACGTGACCTGTCCGAGTATGCTGGCAGCGGTCCTCCAGCAGCAGGGCTTGAGCGCGGACGAGGCAGCTCAGAAAGCGAAACGGATTCTTCAGGAAGTTACGCCGGCCACTCGATTCATTATTGACGATGCCAACATCTACTCGATCAAACCGCTCTTGATGATGGACGCCGCCGGCCTGTCCGGTCAGGGCGGATCGAGCGAGACCTGGCTCGCGGTGGGCGGCGGAGTTCAGTTGACCGTGGTCACGGCGAAGTTTGAGGCCGGTTACATGCACACACTCTCCGGGCCTACCTTTGGCCAGAAAGGCAACGCATTCGTCAGGCTCGTATTTCAGAACCTGTTCTGACAATTTCGCGATTCTTGGACTATTTCGTGCGCTGAATGTAGGCCATCACCTGTTCCTCGAGAATCTCGAGGGGCAACGCGCCGTTCTTGAGCACGACTTCATGGAACTCACGCTGGTCGAACTTCGGTCCCAAGTCCGTTTGCGCGCGTTTCCGTAATTCCTGGATCTTCAGCATTCCCACCTTGTAGGCACAGGCCTGCCCGGGACTCACGATGTAACGCTCGATCTCCGCGGTGATTTCCTTTTCGCCCATGCCGGTCTTGTCGCGCATGTAAGTGATCGCTTGTTCTCGGGGCCACCGTTTCGCATGGATCCCCGTGTCCACAACCAGTCGCACTGCGCGAAACAGCTCGGCCTGCAAACGCCCGAGATCGCCGAAGGGATCGTTCTCGTACCAACCCGCTTCCTTCGCCAGCCATTCGGTGTAGAGGGCCCAGCCCTCCTGATAGGCGGTGAATGGAATAACCGTCCGGAATTTCGGCAGGCCCTTTAGCTCCTGCGCGATGGAAATCTGCCAGTGATGTCCCGGGACTCCCTCGTGATAGGCCAGCGTGGGCATTGACCACTTCGAGATCTCGTTCATCTCGCGGAGATTCGCGTAAAAGACACCGGGCCGAGTCCCATCCATCGCCGCCCCTTGATAGTAGGCGCCGGACGAGGTGGCCTGCCTGAACTCCGGCACGCGCTTCACTTCCACCTGCGCCTTCGGAAAAGTCAGGAACAATTGCTTCGAGCGTTCTGTCGCCTGCGTGATGAGACGCGCGTATTCCGCGAGCGCTTCCTCCCGGCCTTTGTCGTCGTTTGTGAAATGGAAACGCGGATCCTTGCTCAGCGCGTCCATGGCTTCACCAATCGGTCGTCCCGCAAACCCGTTCGCGTCGAGGATCGCGCGCATTTCCGTTTCAATCCTCGCCACCTCGCGCAAACCGATGTCGTGCACCTCATCCGGCTTGAGGGTCGTCGTGGTGTTCGTGCGCAGTTTGTAGGCGTAAAAGGCGTCACCGTCCGGCATCTTCCAGACACCGTCGTCGGTCGTGGTCTTCGGCAGGATGCCGGTAAAATAATCAATCAGCTTTTGGTAGGCCGGATAAATCTTGATCGTTATAGCCGCTTCCACGCGCGTTTGAAAATCGGTCCGCTGCGCGTCGGTCAAATCCTTGATCTTCGCCGCGCGCTCTTTGAACGAGGTGGCGAGAATATTTTGCGCGGGCGGTTGCGCGACGAAATCAGTCATTTCCTTCAGGACCTTTTCGACGACAAAGCGCGGCGGCAGGATCTGCTTTTCCTCGCGCCCGCGCAGGCTTTCGAGCAGCTGGTCAAACTTGGTGGGCAGGGCGTTGAGCCGTTGGAGGTAATAGTCGCAATCGCGCGGGGCCAGGAGCCGGTGCTGATTCGCCATGAACGAAGGGAATTCGTTCTGCACCCCGGAAAGCTGGTTCACCGGATAGCTGTGCCATTGGTACTTCTCGCCCTCGACCTCGCGGTCCATGTACCATTCGAGAATGTGAGTGGAAAGGCGCTGCGACGGCGTCTGCCGATCGAGGGGATAAGCCCGAAGATCCGCCAGATTCTGCTTCGCGAGGTCGAAATAGTGTTGCTGATGCGCGGGCGACGCGTCCCCGAGCTTGCCGTTGTGGGCGGTAATTCCAAACTGTTCGACCAATCCGAGTGACGAGAGCAGCTCCGGCTCGTCAAAGAGAATCTGCACGAAAACTTTCTCGTAGAAGAGATTGAGACTCCAGGGGCGGAACCAGATGAGGTTAACCAGGAATATCGCCAATGCGATGAGGAGCAGGGCGAGGATCCGGAAAATCCATTTCAGCGTTTTTCGAACCATGCGGGAGGTTGCCTTCCCGCCTCCTCCCGGTCAATCCAAACTTGGCGCGTTCCGCTTCGATCACGAAAGAACTTCGCAACTTCCGGAATCTTTCCGGGTTATCCCAGTCACAACACGCGCACTCGTTGCGCTGACTAACTAAAGGAAAAACTACAATGAAACTAAGACTCATCACACTCACCGCCGCAATGCTGGCGACAATTTCGCTCGTCAGCGCCCAGGAACCTGCCGGGAAAGATTCCGGCGGAGACAAACCGCGCCATCATCACAAATGGGGCAACTCGCTCGAACACATGACGAAAACGCTGGATCTCACGCCGGATCAACAGGCGAAGATCGGTCCGATTCTCGAGCAGGCCAAGCCGCAGATGAAGGCAGCCCGTCAAGAATCGAAAGAAAAAATGAAAGCCATCCGCGACAACGTCAGGTCGCAGATCCGTCCGCTGCTCACGCCGGTGCAGCAGCAAAAGTGGGACGCCATTCAAAAGGCACGAGAGGACGTGCGCAAAGCCCGGGAAGCGTTGCGCCAGGCCTCCGGGCAATAACGTCAGGTTGACCTCGAAAGGGCGGCGGCGATTCGATGAGTCGCCGCCGCTTCTGTTTGGAGGCCGCGGCGCAGCTTCTGGGCGCCGCGACTGGGTCCTGCCCTGCGGTCATCCTCTGGCACCGTTGCTGCTCATCGGCTATCTTCGGATTAGACCAATACCACCCATGAACACGAAGATTACTGCGATCGGTTTTGCTGCCGTTCTTACCCAGATGGCCGGCTGCTCCAAAGTGGACGTCACGCTTGATCGGACACGGCAAACCGAGACAGTGCCGGTCGTATTGGCACAAAATACATCCGTCCCGGTTCCTCAATCTACCGCCCAACGCATCGTCGAGATTGATCGGCTCTTGAGCACGCCCCTCACCGGACAACCCGGGGATTCGGATCGGCGCGCCAGCCTGAGAGCGGAGCGGGCGGCCCTCGCGAATCCCTATGGCCAAACGGTTGCGACAACTCACTCAGCTCCGATTTACCAACAACCGGTGATACCGAGGCAGAACAATAACGTTGTGGTCGCGCCCAACTCGCAGGCCAACCGTTTGTCTTCGCTGGAGGCCATGACCCCAACTGAACGGGAACGATACTACCGCGAGTTGAGGATCAAGAATCCCAGGCCGGTCGCGCCTTACTATTACTCGCGCTGACTGTCGCAGCCCGCTCTTTTCGGGTAGTGAGCGATGATTGATTTATAAGCCCGCTACTGAATCTGGCCGGTGCCAGAAACGGTTGGCGGCGCCGGCAAGCCCGGTCACGGGATTCCACTGCCGACCTGCAATTTTACCAGTGCTTCATCCAATCGGGTAATCGCGCGGTCGGCATTCACGTCCGAGCGAAAGTTGGAATCTGACACCGCCTGCCCGACTTGCGCATGGGTTTGGTTGACATCGCTTCCGTTCACGACCGTGTCGCCATCGGTATCCCCAAACAGGAAGGCGAAGGTCACATTTGTGTCGGGGAGCGATTGGCCCTGAATGTCCACGATACCGCTCAAAGCAATCGTGAGCGTCTGGGCGTTGGCAACGCCGAACAGGTTTAAAGACATTTGGTTCGCGGAGATGACGGGGTTACCCAGCAGGCTGCCAGTGCCGTTGGTGATGGTGGCGTGGGCGTTCATTATGTTTCTAACGAAGGTAAAGACGAGCGTCTGCTCCCCGATCGTGGCCCCCCTCCGGCATTCCACAACGGGCTCACCGGCGAGCGCGAAGTGCACGGGAAACTCGCCGGGACCGCGACTCTTTAGGACTGACTTCGCATCGGTCAGCGTGACAGGAACCCCGCCAACGCGAACAGTCTGGTTATCCGCAACATAGAGTTTACCGGCATTATCCACCGCAATGCCGCTCGGAGTCCGAAACCGGGCCACGCTGCCCGTGCCATCGACACTGCCAGGATTTCGAGCCAAACCAGCCAGCGTTGTGACCAGGCCGGCGGGAGTGATCTTGCGGACGGTCTTGTTAACCCCATCCGTGACATAGACATTTCCCGCAGTGTCCACCGCCGCGCCGGTGGGTCCATAAAACTGGGCCGCGTTTCCGAGACCGTCATTACTTCCAAAGGAATGGGCGGAACCGGCCAGTGTGCTCACATCGCCTGTGGGGGTGACTTTGCGGATTGTGTGATTACCCCAATCCGCCACATAGATATAGCCGGCGCTGTCCACCGCTACGCCGGCCGGATATTGGAAGCGCGCAACGCTGCCCGTGCCATCGGCACTTCCAGGGAATTCGGACAATCCCGCCAGGGTAGTCACGACGCCGGCGGGCGTGATTTTGCGCAACGTGCACCCATCCCTCTCGGTCACATAAAGATTGCCCGCCGTGTCCGCCGCCATGTAGGCAGGGAAATCAAAACGCGCGTTACTTCCGGTGCCGTCATTGGTGTAGCAACTGGCCCTTTCGCCGGCCAGTGTGGTTACGACCCCGTCGGGAGTGATTTTGCGGATCGCGCAGCCATGCGTGGTGTAGACGTTGCCAGCACTGTCCACCGTCACACCGTCGGGATATTCCAGAAGCGTGAAGCCACTCGCGACTGTGGTTACGGTGCCCGCAGGGGAAATCTTGCGAATAGCGTGACCCTGGGTATCCGCGACATAAATATTCCCCGCGCTGTCCACGGCTACGCCCTCTGGCGAGTTGAAACGTGCAGCGCGTCCGGTCCCGTCGGTGTGGCCCAAGTTACCGGCCAGCCCAGCCAGGGTCGCGAACCAATACGGTTCGTAATTTGATTGGGCCTGCGCCACGATTGCGCCGGAGAAAATGCAAGAGGTAACGAGAAGCTGGAGAAGGAATTTTTGCATGACTCCTCATTGAGTCAGCAAGAATAACGCCTCAAAGGGGACGCATCGGGCAAGGGCTTAACAGCGCGAGCGAACGGAGACTTGCACCGAGGCCTATCGAGGCTCACTCTGTTAAGAAGGAGAATTTATGAAACGAACACGCGAAGAAGTTGCGAGCACGATCGACGGGTTCATAAACGGCACCGGCCGGCAATGGGACTGGGATGGTTTCACCTCGATCCGGATCGATGATCCAGAATTGGAAGAGATCCGGAAAAGATTGGTAGCGCTGCCGAGTGAGTTCCCGCCATCCACGACGAAGGATTATTGCGGACCAGCCGGCATTCAGGTCATGCGCGAGCTGCTCCAGGGATTGCGCGCGCAGCCGGCGGGACGGACGTAGGCGAGTTGGTGTTCGGCGCGGTTGGATCCGGGGTCGCTGACCCCGGTCCGCTTTGGCAACAGATCGAAGAAATAGGCCGGGGTCGGCGACCCCGGCTACAGGGCGCCGATCAGCTCGCAGAATTTTTTCAGGTCGATATTTCCACCGGAGACGACACAGACGATCGGGCCCTGGCCGGCTTTCCCAGTCAGTGCGGCAGCGAGCGGCAACGCGCCCGCGCCTTCGGAAATGATTCGTGCCTTTTCTGCCATGAGCCGCATGGCGTTCTTTGTTTCCTCCAGGCTGACGACGATGTAGCCGTCCACGACGGGTTTCATTCGTTCCCACATGCGCGGGAACATGCTTTGGCCACCGGCGCCATCGACGAACGAATACTTCCAATCCTTGAACACTTGCGGAGATCCCATTGAAAACGAGAGCGCGGCGGGCGCGGCCGTCTCAGGCTCAGTGCCCCAAACCTTGATTTCCGGGTTGAGCGCTTTGATGGCGCTGCCGACGCCCGCGATGAGTCCCCCGCCCCCGACGCCGGCAATGACGGCGACCGTGTCGGGCGCATCCTCCAGAATCTCCAAGCCCATGGTGGCGTGGCCGGCGATGAAATTGTGATCGTCGAACGGATGCACAAACGTCCCTTCGACCCCGGGATATGAGCGTTCCTCGAGCGCTTTCCAGGCAACATCGTACGGCACCGGAATCAGCTTCGCCCCCAGCGCCTTCATTCGCTCGATCTTCGAGGCGGGTGCGGTCTCGATCACTACGACAGTGCAGGGCACACCCGCTTTTCGGGCCGCATAGGCAACACCTTGCCCGGCGTTTCCCGCGCTGATCGTCCAGACGCCGCGCTGGCGCTCGGACGCGGACAGCAGAGCGACGGCGTTCGCGGCGCCGCGAAGCTTGTAGGCGTTGATTGGCTGAAGGTTCTCGAGCTTCAGCCGAATATCGGGATAGCCAGGCCCCAGTTCCAAACGGATCAACGGTGTGCGCACGATGGTTCCGGCGATGCGTTCGCGCGCTTCCCTGATTTCCTTCAGCTCTATCGGACGGACAGTTTCAAACGTCGTGGGCATTATTGCTTTTCCTTCCAGCCGCGAATCGGTGCAAGCCGGATTACATTAGGGAATCGCCCGGCACAATGGAAAAGCTGCTCGTTTTGTGGCCGGAGTGAGCGGGCCGCGGTCAGCGACCACGGCTACAATCGGACCGCCCTCAGTTTTCCACGGCGTCGACCGTCTGCGGGATTTCCACCTTCGGCGGTGGCTGATTCTTGAAAGCACGCAAGAAAGCCTGGCCCTGTTTGGTCACGCGGTTAATCACGGCAAACGGCCCGGAATCGGCGTTGCCGAGGGATGCGTCCACCAGTCCGGCTGAGGCCATCAGTTCGACTTCACGAACCGGCTCGACGCCGCGGACATTGAGAAACCCCCAAGGCTGCCGTTGAGCCGCCACGAGAAGCGAGTGTACCAGGTTGAGATTCACGATAGCTTACGGCAATGGTGCCGGCCTTCAGCGTATGAATCGTGCCGGACAGCCTCCGCAGATGTAGAGATCTCGCCAAACCGGGCAATTAAACGACGATGGTTTCCCCGATCGCGGGCAAAAGCAGCTCTTTTCCCGCAGCCTTCGCGGCGGCGAGAGCGGCCGCGCGATCGAGCTTGATCGGTGGAAACGTATCGTAGTGGACGCCGACAAATTTTGAGACGCCGACGAATTCAGCCGCCCGGACGGCGTCCTCAATTCCCATGGTGAAGAAGTCGCCGATCGGGAAGACGGCGAAATTCATCCCCTCCCCGATCAACTTCATGTCATAAGTCAGCGCGGTGTCTCCCGAGTAATAGAAATTGCCGTCGCTCGATTCGATAACAAAGCCGCAGGGATTGCCGCCATAAGAGCCATCGGGCATCGAGCTGCTGTGGACGGCGCTCGTCAATTTCACGCGTCCGAAAGGCGTCTTCGCCCAGCCACCGTGGTTCATCGCCTGAACGTTCTTCACGCCCTTTTCCTCGAACCAGCAGCCGACCTCATAGGCCGCAATTACCGTGGCGCCGGTGCGCTTCGCGATCGCGATCACGTCCGCCACATGATCGCCATGCCCGTGCGAGACGAGAATAAAATCCGCCGGGATTTTTTCGGCATCGATTTTTTCGGCGAGCGGGTTGGGCGTGATGAAGGGATCGAAGAGCAACGTCTTGCCACCCGCTTCCACGGAGAAACAGGCGTGGCCGTAATAGGTGAATTTCATGAGGGATAGATCAGGGCGGCGTTGAATCTTTTCAAGGAGCGGCGGTTTGAAACTGCCGTTTTCTGTGGTTCGGCGGTTTCAAACCGCCGCTCCTTGGCTAAACATTCGGTGTGAAGCCGGAGCAGCGCGCGATCATTCATCTCGACATGGATTGCTTCTATGCCGCGATCGAGGTGCGGGATCAGCCGGCCCTGAAAGGAAAGCCGGTGGGTGTAGGCGGCGCACGCGACCGGCGAGGAGTGCTGACCACCTGTAATTACGAAGCCCGGGAGTTCGGCGTCCGCTCGGCCATGCCCACTTTCATGGCGCTCCAGCGTTGCCCAAAGCTGATCATTCTCCCGACCCGTTTTGATGTTTACCGTAAAGAATCCGCGGTTATTCGCGAGATCCTGCACCGCTTCACTCCTCTGGTGGAGCCGCTCTCCCTCGACGAGGCGTATCTCGACGTCACGGCCCATCCCGGGGCGCCGGGGCCGTTGGCGCAGGTCATCCGCGGACTGATTTTTCGCAAGACCCGATTAACGGCGTCGGCCGGAATCGGCCCGAACAAGCTGGTGGCCAAGATCGCCAGCGACCTGAAGAAACCAAACGGGCAATTCGAAGTGAAATCCGAAGAAGTGCCGGCCTTCATGGCGCAGTTGCCCGTGCGCAAGCTTTGGGGAATCGGAGAGGTCACGGGACAGAAGATGGAGCGCCTTGGGATTTCGACCTGTGGAGAAATGCAGCGGTTGTCCCGGGTGGAGCTGCAGGAAAATTTCGGGAAATTTGGTCTCGAGCTCTACGAGTTGTGCCGGGGAATCGATCAACGTCCGGTCGAACCGGATCGCGAGCGGAAGTCGCTGAGCAACGAAGAAACCTTTTCGAGCGATCTTGAAACGCTGGCCGATTGCGAAGAGAAGCTGCCGGAGTTATTCGAAGAATTGATGGCGGATCTCGACCAGAAGGAGGCGGCGCGCAAGATTACCAAGATCTTTGTGAAGTTGAAGTTTTCGGATTTCAGCCGCACCACCGTGGAGCGGGCGGGCCTCGCGCCCACCTTGGATCAATTTCGATCGCTCCTGGCCGAGGCGTTTGCCCGGACGGGAAAGAGCGTGCGCCTCATTGGGGTGGGCGTACGGTTTGCGACGATGGAGGCGCCGGACGCCCAATTGCCGCTGCTCTGAATGGTTCCTAATAAGATCTCACCCAAAGGCCACGACGGTCACGAAGTGGTTTTGAATTCAAAATCTCCTTTGTGTCCTTGGTGGACTTTGTGCGAGATCAGTCAGGAATAGCGTTTATGGCCAAAACAAAATCATCGGCGAAACATTGGTGGCACGAACACTCCCTGAGCATCGTCAGCGTCCTGCTCTTGCTGGCCTGGATAATCGGGTATCGATTGAGCGATCCCAAAACGCATCTCGGCGCGTTCTTTGGAAATGCGATCGCGGATTGGAGCGGCTCGGTCGTCATTATTCTGGGGACGAAGTTTCTCTACGAAATCGGCTCGGCCGAGAGTCGCCCGCTCAAAAACAGAAAAAGCAATCGGTGGCTGGAATTATTATATGAGCACTCGCTCCTCATCTTTCTCGCCGTCACCGGAATAGGCTGGCTCGTCTTGTACCTTGGCATGAAGCCGGACGAACCGTGGGGCCAGGTCGTTGGCAACATCGTTTCGGAATGGTTGCAAATGGCTGGGCTCGTTTTCCTGACCAAAAAACTCATGGAACGCGGATCGAAGGAGAGCCGGTGATGCGTTTCGCGAAGACAGGCTCGCCGCGAACGACGCCAGCCTACCCGGTCATCCTGTTCTATAAGTACATCGCCATCGCGGACGCCGAAGACTTTGCCGCGAAGCAGCGTGAGTTGTGCACCTCACTCGGACTGAAAGGCCGGGTCTTGATCGCGGCGGAGGGAATCAACGGAACGCTGGCCGGACCGGCGGAGGCTGTGCACCGCTACGTGGGCGAGCTGAAAGCGGATCCTCGCTTCAGCGACGTCGTGTTTAAGTTTAGCGCCGGCGACGCCGGAACATTTCCCAAGCTCGTAGTCAAGGTTCGTTCGGAAATTGTGACTCTGAACGCCGGCGCGATCACGCCTGACAAAGGCAATCAGCTGAGCCCAGCCGACTGGAAACGGATGCTGGAAGAAACGCCCGATGCGGTCCCGCTCGATGTTCGGAATCGATTTGAATCGGATGCGGGGAAGTTCGAGAACGCCGTCGTTTGCGACATCGAACATTTCCGCGAGCTGCCGCAATACATCGATCGGTTGGAAGGCCTGAAGGACAAGACCGTCCTGATGTATTGCACGGGAGGCATTCGCTGTGAAAAGGCGTCAGCCCTATTCCGCAGCAAAGGATTTGAGAACGTGTTCCAGCTTCACGGCGGAATCGCGGCCTACCAGGAGGAATTTGGAAACGAACACTGGCAGGGAGAATGTTTTGTTTTCGATCAACGGATGACCGTCCGGGTGGAAGAAGGGCTCGTGCAGATTGGGCGTTGCGTGCACAGCGGACGGGCGACCAGCCGGTTCGTCAATTGTTTGCACGATCCGTGTCACAAACTTTTTCTCTTGTCGCCCGAAGCGGAATCCGAGAATCGTGACCACCTGCTCTGCCCGGAGTGTCTCGCGGCGGGAGTCTCTTTCGCGACCGCGGAATACTGAAGGAGATCGGGCACCGGCAGATTCGAGACAATGGGCAAGAAATCCAAATCGAAGCGAGCACCAGCGCAGCGTTCGGCCGGCAGCAGCAGAGCGATGCGGCCGGCTCCGGAAACACGTGGCCTGCGGACGGAACTCCTCTGGCTCCTCCCGGCGTTGGTGGCGGGGTTGGCCGTTTACCTCAACACGTTGCAAGGCCAGTTCGTTTATGACGATCAGTGGCAGATCGTGCGCAACACGCTGATCCAGGACAGCTCCCAGTTCTGGCGCGCCCTGACTTCAGACGTCTGGGCCGTCCACGGCGGAGAGCAGGCGACCAGCAACTATTGGCGCCCGTCGTTTGTCTTTTGGATGATCCTCAACTTTCGCTGCTTTGGACTCGCCACCTTCGGCTGGCACTTGTCGAACATCCTGTTGCATGTCGGAGTCGTCGCGCTGTCGTTTGCGCTGTTGCGGCGCCTGAATGTTTCACGGCCGGTTTCTGGCGCGATTGCCTTGCTCTTTGCCGTTCATCCCGTGCACAGCGAATCGATCGCGTGGATTTCCGGTGCGCCGGATTTGATTCTGTGCGCGGCCCTGCTCGGTTCGATCTGGTTCGTTATCTTGCTCGGAGAAAAGGCGACCCCGCTGAGATGGGCGCTGGCTCTGGTGCTTTATCTGGTGGCGCTGGGTGCCAAGGAGATCGCGATTTTGTATCCGGTAATTGTTATCACGGTGTTGTGGCGCCGGGAGCGTGATCCGGAACACGAGGGCGTTTCTTGGGCTCGATCCTTGTCTATCGCGTGGCCTTTCGCGGTCGCCGCTATCGCCTACTTCATCGCCCGGCAATCCATCCTGGGAACTGTGCAGTTATCCAAGAGCGAAGTGAGCCTGGGCGAAACCGTCCTGACCGCTCCGGCCATCTTCACCTTTTATCTTCGCCAGATGATTTTTCCGTACGGGATCGGACCCTCCTATCCTTTGCGCGTGGTTACGTCGGCCAACATCGGCATGGCTAATTTCATCTTTCCGCTTGTGATCACGATCATGGCCGGTTGGTGGATGCTCCGGATGGCAGGGCGATCGAAACTGGGGCGAATCGGGCTGGCCCTCCTGGTGGTTCCTCTCCTGCCGACGCTCAACATCGCGGCGTTCCATCCGGAACAACTCGTGCACGATCGTTATCTTTATGTTCCGCTGCTTGGTTTTCTGCTGCTGACGGTTCCCGCCTTTGCGGCGTTGCTCCAATCGGTCACGGAGGAAAATCCGGTTCGCCTGGGTCTGGTGATTTTCATCAGCGCGGTGCTCGTAAGCGTCCCGCTGGCCGCGCAAACTATCCGGTACAATTCGGCCTGGACGTCAAACCTCGCGCTCTGGGAGTGGGGTGTGCGTTCCGATCCCAGCTCCGCGTTTAACTTCCAGCAGTACGGCGTCCAGTTGCATGAGGCCAAGAGATTGGAAGAAGCGGTGAGCGCTTTCAATCGGGCGATCGAGATTCGTCCGAGCCCGGTGGCCTACCTCGCCCGTGGCACAACGCTCATCGACCAGAAGAAATTCGCGGAGGCGGAGCGCGATCTGCACGAACTGACTTCCGTTGAGATTGAAAAAGTAACTCCGTACACGATGTACCAGGCCTACGAGGGCCTGGCGGTTTCGTACGTGAAGCAGCGCAAGCTGACCGAAGGCGCCGCTGCGCTGGTGGAAGCGCGCCAACGTTTGCCGCAATACACAGCGGCGTTGACGGTCCGGCTCGCGGTCATTCTCTATCAAGGCGGCCAGAAGGAGGAGGCGTTGAACGAACTCAACGCCGCGCGGACCCAGGGACGAACCGACGCTCTGCCGGAATCACGGCTGATCTTTTACCGTCTCGGCCTGCTCAACGCGGAACTGGGACATACCCAGGAAGCGCGCGACGCTTACAAGGAGTTTTTGGCGCTCACCAAAGACATCCTCAGCCCCGATATCCAACTAGCCCGGTCCAAGTCCGAAGAAGCCCTGCGTGGTCTTGGGCGTTAGGCTACCCATTTGGGCGGGCGTTTTTCGAGGAACGCGGCGATGCCTTCCTTCGCTTCGTCTGATTCTCGTGCCTCCATGTGATGGCGAAGGGCGAGCGCAATATCGTCGGACACGGATGACGACCAGAGTTCCTCCATCAATCGTTTGGAGTTCGTGATTGCCCCCGGAGCCCCCTGCAAAATCGATGCGGCGATCGTCTGTGCAGTTGCTTCCAATTCGCCAGACGGAACGACACGGTTGACGAGGCCGATCTCCTGCGCGCGTTTCGCGTCGATCAATTCGGAGGTCAGCAGCAGTTCGCGCAGATCGCGCTCGCGCAGCTGTCGGCGGAGAAACGTCATCACCAAGCCGGCCACGAGGCCGCGCCTTACTTCCGGGTAACCGATCTTTGTCCCCTCGGCTGCGATGACGAAATCGCAGGCGGACATGATTCCGGCGCCGCCGGCAACGGCCGCGCCATGGACGGTCGCGATGGTGACGAGGCGCGTTTCAGCGACGGCGAGCAACATGCGCGCAACCATTTCTGCCGTCGCCTGCGCCTTGGAGCTGTCGGCCGCTGCCTCTAAATCCAAACCGGTACAGAACGCTTTACCGGCTCCTCGGAGAATCAAGATGCGCTGACTCGGATCGGCCCCGGCGGCTTCGATGGCCGAAGCCAACTCGCTCATCAGTTCAATCGTCAATGCATTGCGGCGCTCGGGCCGGTTGAGCGTGAGGAGAGTAATCTGCGGCGTTTGTTTTTCGACGAGAATGACTGGCATGATCTAAGTTATGCTGTCAGTAACATCCGTCACGATGGAATCCGTCAAGCTCATCGAATGTCCGCGCGATGCCTGGCAGGGGCTGTCACACCAAATTCCCACCCGGCGAAAGGTGGAATATTTGCGTGGGCTGGTGGCGGCTGGCTTCCGGCATATCGACGCGGTGAGCTTCGTGTCACCTAAGGCGGTCCCACAAATGACCGATAGCGAGGCTGTGCTCGAACAACTCGACGGACTCGACGGTGTCGAGATTATTGGCATCGTCGTCAACGAGAAGGGCGCCGCCCGCGCCATCGCGACCGGCAAAGTGAAGACGCTCGGCTATCCCTGCTCCATTTCCGAGACGTTCCTGCGCCGGAACCAAAACCAGTCACCGGAGGAGAACCAGTCGGTGTTGCAGGCGATCAAGGAGATGGCGGACGGAGCGGGACTGGAGATGGTCGCATACATTTCCATGGCGTTCGGCAATCCGTATGGCGATTCGTGGAGCGAAGAGAAGGTGGTGGAAGCGGCGCACGCAATCTTCGGTCTGGGGATCACCGCAATTTCCCTGGCGGATACGGTGGGCGCCGCGGAGCCGGAACGGATTCATCACCTTGTCGCGGCGGTGTTGCGCGATGGGCCGCACTGCGAGTTGGGGGTTCATATGCACAGCACCCGCGCCGCCGCGGGGGCGAAGGTGCTGGCGGCGTTTGAGGCGGGGTGCCGCCGATTTGATTCGGCTCTCGGTGGTTTGGGCGGATGCCCGTTCGCGCAGGACATGCTTGTTGGAAACATTCCGACGGAGGAAGTCATTCGCGCTTTGGAGCAACGCGGTATCGCTTCGCCAATCAAGGACTCGTTGGCCGCCGTTTTGGCGATGAACGAAGCGATCAGCGCCGAGTTTTCGGTTGAGCGCTAGTCCTCCGGAGAGACGCCGCCCAACCCCTCTCTCTACCCTCAGGTCTGGACGACCCCGGTGTGGAATCGTGCCTTCGGCATCGGCCGGGAAACGTATTGCAGCAGGCGCGTGAGGACTTCGCGCGTTTCGTGCGGCTGAATGATCGCATCCACCCAGCCGCGCGCGGCGCCGTAACGAATGTCGGTTTGCTCTTCGTAACTTTGCTTGACGGTCAGGCGCAGTTTTTCCAATTCCTCGGGTGACGATTTCTTGTCGCCGCGATCATGCGCGCGGGCCAGGATGCTGAAGATCGTGTCGGAAGCCTGGGCCGCTCCCATGACGGCGTAGCGCGAGTTTGGCCAGGCCAGGATGAAGCGCGGATCGTAGGCCTTGCCGCAAAGAGCGTAGTTGCCGGCGCCGAATGAGCCGCCCACCACAACGGTGATCTTTGGCACGGTCGAGTTGCTGACCGCATTCACCAGCTTCGCGCCACTGCGGATGATTCCGCTTTGTTCCGCATCCCGACCCACCATGAAGCCAGTGACGTCCTGGAAAAAAATAATCGGCAGACCGGTCTGGTTGCAATCCATGATAAAACGCGCCGCCTTGTCCGCGCTGTCCGCATAGATGACGCCGCCCATCTGAATGCCTTCCTTTTTCGTTCGGACCTGGAGCCGCTGGCTGGCGACGATCCCGACCGGCCGGCCCGCTATCCGCGCATAGGCGGTGACGAGGGTCTTGCCGTAGTCCGCCTTATATTCATCAAGAGAATCGGCATCGATGATCGAAGCGAGAAGATCGCGCGCATCGTACGGTTTGTGCCCGTCAAGGCTCATCAAATTGTAAACCGCCTCCGGCTTTTTCGCGGGCGCGGAGCTCTTGGTCTTCTCCCGGTTTTTTGCCTCTTCTGCTTCCGGCAGCAAAGCAACCAGGGAACGCAACCGCTTGAGACAGGACGAATCGTCCTTCTCGTAAAAATCGACGGTGCCGCTGATCTCGGCGTGCATTTTGGCGCCACCCAGTTCCTCGGCGTCGACGATCTGTCCGATGGCTGCCTTGACCAGAGAGGGCCCCGCGAGATAAAGGCCGCTCCCTTCGGTCATCAAAATCTTGTCGCAGAGCACCGGCAGATAAGCGCCGCCGGCCACGCAGTTGCCCATGATAGCGGCGAATTGGGGGAGACCCGCGGCCGAGATAACGGAGTTATTGCGAAAGATCCGGCCGAAGTCGTCTTCATCGGGAAAAATCTCGTCTTGCATGGGGAGAAACACGCCGGCCGAATCAACCAGGTAAACGAGCGGCAGCGCGCATTCGAAGGCGATTCGTTGCGCGCGAATCAGCTTCTTGCACGTGGCCGGGAAAAATGCGCCCGCTTTTACGGTGGCGTCGTTCGCGATCACCATGCAGGGAACGCCGGCGATATCGCCAATGCCCGCGACCGCGCCGGCGGCGGGGATGCTGCCCCATTGCTCGTACATTTTGTAGGCGGCCCAAAGTTCGACTTCAAAAAAGGGCGAACCGGGATCGAGGAGCCGGCTGATGCGTTCGCGCGCGAGCAGGCGACCCATTTTGTGCTGGCGATCCTGCCCCGCTTTTCCGCCACCTTCGCGCAAGACGCTTTCTTCGCGGGCGATCGCGGCGCAGCGCTCGCGCAAACCTTCAGGCGGAGGAGTAGGAGACTTAGACATGAACGCGAAAGGCTTACGCCGCGGGCCGGACGGAAGCAAGCGCGAGTGGCGGGGAAACTGTAGTCGCCCCTCCTGGCGGGGCGCCGGAAAGACACGGCGAAAGAGCGCCGTGGCTACACTCAATACACGTCGGTCTCGGAAGGATAACCCGAGTCTCCGCGGATCGAACGCAAACGATTCCGGCTGCCGCGCTCGGACTCGGGCCGATTGATTCGTTCCATCGCCAGCTTCACCAGCAGCGGAACCGCCGCGAGCGCGCCGACCGAGACGAGCGCAATGGCCGTGGCCTGGCGAAAGGGACGGCGGATTCTATCGGCGACGAGCATTCCGACACCCAGGCCAATGGCTGTGCGCGTGAGGGCGAGCAAGCCGTCGAGCGGAATCTGCTCTCCGGTTTTTGGAATGGATATCGAAAGAGACATCGCATACCCTTATACTTCTCGTTTTGAAAAAGGAAACGGGAATCTCGTGACCCGCGTGATCGGGGATCGGCCGCCGTTTCGCACCACTCATCATGTCCAATCCGATCTACGCGCTCATTCTTGCCGGAGGGAGTGGAGAACGTTTCTGGCCGCTTAGCCGGCGGGCGCGCCCGAAACAACTCCTTCGCCTCATCGCGAAAGAAACGCTCCTCGAACAAACGGTCGCCCGGCTCGATGGCCTGGTCCCACGAGAACGTCTTCTGATTTTGACGAATGTGGAACAGGAAGCCGCGGTTCGTGAGCTGTTGCCTGATGTCCCGAAGGAAAATATTGTGGCCGAACCGGCGAAACGCGATACCGCGGCGGCCGTGGCCCTGGGCGCGGGCTGGGTTGCGCTCCGGGACCATTCCGCCACGATGCTCGTGCTGCCCGCCGATCACGTTATCAAAGAGACCGCGGCTTTCCAAAAAACTTTGACGACGGCGGCAGCAGCGGCCGAGGAAACAGGCGCGCTGGTGACGATCGGCGTCAAGCCGACCTGGGCGTGCCCAGGCTTCGGGTACATCGAGCTGGGAAAGACCGTGCGTCTCCGCAGTGTGCCGGAGGAGGACGCCGTTCACCATGTGGTCCGTTTCCGGGAAAAACCGAACGCGGATCTGGCCGAGTCTTTTCTTCGGAAGGGAAATTTTCGCTGGAATGCCGGCATGTTTGTCTGGTCGGTGCCCTCCGTCCTGAGTGAATTCAACCGGCACACGCCCGAGCTCGCGAGCTTCATTTCCCAATTGCGAGCGCAGGATAATTTCGAGAAAACCGTGCGGGAGCGATTCGCCAAGCTGCCAAAAATTTCTTTCGACTACGCGATCATGGAAAAGGCAGACCGCGTCCTGGTCGTCGAGGCGGCTTTCGATTGGGATGACGTCGGGAGCTGGCGCGCGGTGGCGAAATACTTCAAGAATGACGCGGAAGGCAACGCGGCCAACTGCGAGATCACAACGCTGGATTCGACGAACAACCTTGTCTTCAATCCCGACGGAACCACCATCGCCCTGCTCGGCGTTCACAATCTGATCGTGGTCCGCACATCGGACGCTGTGTTGATTTGCCATCGCCATCAGGCCGAGAAGATCAAGAACCTCGTCGGCAAGCTTCCGGAGGATTTGCAATGAGCAGTCTGCCGATTCGAAGGCGTATTCTGGGGGTGGACTTCGGCCGCGCCCGCATCGGGATCGCCGTCTCCGACGAGCTGGGCATGCTCGCCCACCCCGTGAAGACGATTCCGGCTTCGCGCGATGCGGCGAAACAGATTGCTGAGATCGTGCGCGAAAAAAATGCGGAGCGAGTCGTGATTGGACTCCCGCGCCACATGAACGGCAGCGTGGGCGAAGCTGCCGGCGAGGCACTCGCCTTTGCCGTGGAATTACGGAAGCTGCTTCCGTGTGAGGTCGTGACCTGGGATGAACGTCTCACGACCATTGCCGCGAATCGCGCGTTGCGTGATGGCGGGCGGAAGACGCGCGACTCGAAGAACGTAGTCGATCAGGTGGCGGCGCAGATGATCTTGCAGGGATATCTTGATGGATTGCAAAGCGCGCGTGACTGCGGTCCCGGTGAGGAAGTTCGTTCAAGCGAGTAAATGCCGGCCCGGCTCAAGCTAATTGTTTCATACGACGGTGCATCGTTCTCTGGCTGGCAAAGCCAGGCGAATCGAAATACGATTCAGGACCAGGTGGAAAAGGCTTTTCAGGCCATCTGTTCGGCGCCCATCCGGGTCCATGGCGCGGGGCGAACGGACGCGGGCGTCCATGCTCTGGCCCAGTGCGCCCACGCGGATTTGCCGCAGCGCCGCTATCCACCGGATCGTTGGGTCTCCGCCCTGAACGGACTCTTGCCGCCAGCCATTCGCGTTTTGCGGTGCCGCTTTGTCTCCGAGGCGTTCCATGCGCGGTTTTCTGCAAAGGGAAAAATCTATCGCTATCGGATTTGGAATGCTGCCGTCCTTCCCCCGCTGGAAAGCGGTCGCGCCTGGCATGTCGCCCGTCCTCTCGACTTCAATGAGATGGTCCTCGCCGCTCGAGAATTCTGCGGAGAACACGATTTCGCCTCGTTCTCGGCCAACCGGGGAACACCGGAGACAAACACCATCCGGACCATTCGCGCGGTTCGTCTCCGGCGCGCCGGTTCCTGCATTTCCATGGAGTTTGATGGCGATGGGTTCCTTTACAAAATGGTGCGAATGATCGCGGGAACGCTGGTGCGCATTGGCCTCGGCAAGTCAGGGCGGCAAGAAATCGAGGCGCGGCTGCGGTCGCCGCGAAAAGCAATTTTGCGGGGACGAACCGCAGCGCCGGCGGACGGATTATTTCTTATCCGCGTTCGGTACTGATTTTGCTTTCCTAGCCCCGACGCTGGGGCCGTCAGTTACGCTCCAGAGCCATGGCAGGATACCTGCTTTCTGGAATTTATAATGACTCAGACCGACGCCCCCAACTCTCCGACAAAGATACGCCGAGGGTTTTTTGGGCGGAGCGGCGCCTGGCTTTTTAGCCCGCAACATTTTCATTTCAAGCTCCTGTCCGGAACCGCCGTGGGCATTGTCGTCATCACGTTCCTGGCGGGCCTGTTCCTCTTCGTAACTTTCCGCAATCACCATCAAGCGACTTTGCGCGCACATACGATCGAGGTCATGCGGCTCGGCAGTGTGATCGAGAACGACATTGCAGCGCTCGAAGCTGGTCACCGCGGATTTCTGTTAACGGGCGACAATTCGTATGTCGGTCCTTTCCAAGAGCGCCGTGAGCTAATCAAGCAGCAGGTAGAGAATCTCACGGTTCTGATTCTGGACAGTCCGCCTCAGCGGAAGCGGGTAATGAAAATACAGGAAATCGTGCAGAAGTGGCTCGATACGGTTGCCTTACCGCAAATGACGGCGCGGCAGGCAAAAGGCGCCGTCGTGCTTCCAGAAACTGCCGGCCACTCTACCACTGCTCTCGGGACCCCCCTGCTCGATCAAGCGCGCGAGATCCTGCAGTCGCTCCAAAACGAGGAGCAGATTGTTCTTAATCAGCGCATGAAAGACCAGGAATGGGCCACGCAATCGACCCAGGTCCTTGAGTTCGTGAAAAAGCTGGAGCGCTCTCTGATTGAAATGGAGAAGGAAAAGCGAGGCTATCTTCTGACGGGCGACAATGCCTTTGCGGAAGGCTACAAACGCGCGACGGCAGACTTTTATACTTATCACGGTTATCTCTCCATTCTTATCGCGAACGCTCCGGAACGGTCCGATTCGCTGGCCAGTATCCGCAAGGGAGTCGAACGATGGATCGCTGCCGCCGCCATTCCGGAGATGGAAGCCAGGCGCACCGGAAAAGATGCTGCGGCTCTCGCCGCGGCGAACAAAGGTGGAGAACTGATGGGCGAAATTCGTGACGCGCTGAAGGCTTTTGAAAAGAATGAGGCCAGCGTTTACGAACAGCGCTCCAGCGCCGCGGCACGCGAGCGCATAATCAAGACCTCCGCCCTCGCGATTCTTTGCGTCTTTGCGGTGGGCCTGCTCATTGTTTCGAACAGTTACAGCTTCGTCCTGGTCCGGCGCCAGTTGGCCAAACTCGAGGGCGTGGAAACGCGCATCCGTTCCATCATTGAGAACATCCTCGACGGCATGATCACCGTGGATGAGGAGGGTGTGATCCGCTCGATGAATCCTTCCGCCGAGAAAATGTTCGGCTGCATCAATAACGAAATGGTTGGCCACAAGTTCACGAAGCTTGTGCCGAAATCATACGGCAACGAAGGGCAGCCCGTGGCCTGCGCCTGGGATGATCTGGCCCGGCAAACGGGCAGCACCACGCTCGCTGTCGGCCGGACACGGCGGCACGCGACATTCCCAGTCGAAATTTCGCTCAGCGAAATGGTGGTCGACAAACAAAAACTCTACGTCGCCATGATTCGCGACGTAACGGAGCGGAAGCGCTTCGAGATGGAAATCGCGGCGGACAAGGAGAGTCTCGCCGTCACCTTGCGCTCGATCGAAGACGGCGTCATCACGACCGACGTGTCGGGCAAGATCATCATGATCAACAAGGCGGGTGAAAACCTGACCGGCTGGTCCTCGCGCGAAGCGATTGGTCAACCCCTCAAATCTGTTTTCAACATCGCGATCGATCTGGCCGCGCAGGCCCGCGCGCAGAAGAGCGGCTATCGCAATGAAGCGCACTCCATTCTTTTGAGCATGCCGGAGAACGCGACCTTGCGGTCGCGCGAAGGTGCCGAACACATTATCGAGCAGGTCGCCTCCCCCATTCGCGACAGCAAGAACGAAGTCGCCGGCGTGGTGTTGGTTTTCCGCGACATCACCGAACGTCAGCGCAACGAAGCCGAGCGACGCAAAGCCGAGACCCTGGAACAGCTCGGCTTGCTCGCCGGCGGAATTGCCCACGATTTCAACAACCTGCTCACGGCGATCATTGGAAACATCTCGCTCGCGTCCCTTCTCCTCCCGCCGGACGACGAAATGGCCACGCGGCTCAACGATGCCAAGAACGCCTCGCTCCGCGCCCGCGATCTGGCCCAGCAACTTCTGACCTTTGCTCGCGGCGGTGCACCCATCAAGAAAACCGCCTCAATCGGGAAACTCATCCAGGACACCGTCAGCTTCTCGTTGCGCGGCACGCATAGCCGAAGCGAATTCTTGTTCGGCTCCGATCTCTGGCCCGCGGAGATCGATCCAGGACAGATCAGTCAGGTCGTCGCGAATCTCGTTGTGAATGCCGACCAGGCCATGCCCAACGGCGGAACGCTTCGGGTTAGTTGCGATAATTTCAGCTACCGGCCCGACACCACCCCGGCCATCCCCGACCTGTTGCCGGGCGATTACATTCGGATCGCAATCCGCGATGAAGGCGTGGGCATCCCAGAAAACACTCTCAAGCGCATTTTCGATCCTTACTTCACGACCAAAGCCAAAGGCAACGGTCTCGGGCTCGCGACCACGTATTCGATTATCAAGAACCATAACGGACTCATCTGCGTCGATTCGAAGGTCCACTACGGCTCCACTTTCACTCTCTACCTCCCGGCTTCGAGGCATCAGGAAATACCGGTCGAACCGCCGCGCCAGCTCAACCAGGTGATTTCCGGCACGGGCCGCATCCTGATTGTGGATGACGAGGAAGCGATCCGCGCGCTCGTGGAATTCACGCTCGAGCGGCTCGGTTATCAAGTGACTCAGGCCGAAAGCGCGCTCGAAGGCGTGGATATTTACCGGAAGAAGCTCGAAGCAGGCGAGCGCTTCGACGCTGTCATTCTCGATCTCACCCTTCCTGGCGGGATGGGTGGCAAAGAGGCGTTGAAAAAGTTGATCGAGATCGATCCAACGGTGAACGCAATCGTCTCCAGCGGATACGCGTTGGATGCAACGATGAGCCGCTACCAGGACTATGGATTCCGCGGCGTGATCGCAAAACCGTACGAAGCGGCGGAACTGGGCAAGATCGTGCACGAGGTGATTGCCTCCAGTCACGTCAATCTGGTGGCCGATTACCCGATGCAGGCGACCGGGTAAGGAGTTGTCTCTCCCGAAACGGGATTCTTCTTGCGGCGCAGGAGCGCGACTCTAGTGTTTCGCCATGCGCGAAGTACGGCCGGCGGCTTACGATTCGAAGATCGAAGGCAACGTGATCTTCAGCCGCCTGGATGCGGTGATGAATTGGACGCGCAAGAACTCGCTCTGGCCGATGCCGATGGGTCTCGCCTGTTGCGCCATCGAGCTTATGGCGACCGGTGCTTCTCGCTTTGATATCTCCCGGTTTGGCGCGGAGGTCATGCGCTTTTCGCCGCGGCAATGCGATGTGATGATCGTGGCCGGCACGGTCACGTATAAAATGGCGCTGGCCGTGAAACGGATTTACGAACAGATGCCGGAACCCAAATGGGTGATCGCCATGGGTGCCTGCGCCTCCAGCGGCGGAATGTATCGGTCGTATGCGGTGTTGCAGGGGATCGACCAGTTGTTGCCCGTCGACGTTTACATTTCAGGGTGTCCGCCCCGGCCGGAAGCTCTGCTCGAAGGTCTCATGAAATTGCAGGAGAAGATTTCGGGCGCGAGTTCATTCCGGGAACAGAAGCGCGAATTGGTTCGGCAGCTTGAAGACGTGATGGCATGACGGGGCCGGAACTTCTTGCGTCACTCGGCCAGCTCCTGGGCCCAAAGATCCAGGATAAGGTGGAATTCCGAGGCGAAACCACGTTCACGATTCTCGCCGGCGATCTTCGTGAGGTCGCGAAATTTTGCCGGGACGACCTCTCGTTCGATTACCTCGTCGACATCACGAGCGTGGACAACTTTGGCGAAGAGCCACGCTTCGAGATTGTCTACGAACTCTACTCGATGACGATGGCCATTCACTTGCGCGTGAAGCTCCGCGTTTCCGAGGAGCAAGGCGAAGTCGCCACCGTCTCGGACATTTGGCCGACGGCTAATTGGCACGAACGCGAGATTTACGACATGATGGGTTTGCGTTTCGCCGGCCATCCCGATTTGCGGCGGATTCTGATGTGGGACGGGTATCCCTACTTTCCGCTCCGGAAAGAATTTCCGCTGGAAGGGTTGCCGAGCGACATGCCCGATGTTGCGTTCACCTCCGCCGCTCCGCTGGAAGGCGGTCCCTTCGTCACCTCCCCCAGCACCGCCACGACAAAAGACCGGGAGCCCAGGGCCCGAAGGCCGATCGATCTGGAGTGATCTTTCAGAGAAGGAAGGGCGCTCTCGAAGTTCAATGTTGAAAGTGCTGCTGCTGACCCTCCTGCTTTGCTGCCTCGTGGCTATCGGCGTCTTGATGAGCGCACACCTGAATCTGCATCCCCTGCCCTCGAATAGTACTGCCGACCGCGTCCTCGTGGAAAAGTCTGTCCGGCGCCTGACTCTCCTGCGCAACGGCACGCCGCTCAAAACTTACCGCGTGGCGCTAGGCCGCGCCCCGATTGGACCGAAGGAACAGGAAGGCGATCAACGAACGCCAGAAGGAATTTATCTGATCGACTTTCATAAGGAAGACAGCGACTACCACCGCGCTTTGCACGTCTCGTATCCGGAGCAGCGAGACATTGATCGCGCGACGGCCGCGGGTGTTCCACCGGGATGCGACATCATGATTCACGGCCTGCCCAACGGACGAGGTTGGATCGGAGCGTTTCATCGGCGAAACGATTGGACTGCCGGCTGCATCGCTGTGACCGACGCCGAGATCGAAGAAATCTGGCGGGCGGTGCCGGATGGAACGACGATCGAAATCCGGCCGTAGCTTGCTGCCTCGCTACTTCTCGTTAGGCGCGCGTGCCTAAGCCGCAGAGACCGGGGGCGCGGACTCGGGCTTCCTCGTCGCCGCCATCACGTCCGGCTGCGCCCCGTCATCGCGAAGCATTGTGATTTTCGCGTCGTGTTTTGGATAGGCAATGCGAGTGTGCAGCATCGTCATGAGCGTGAAGCGAAAGCGCTCCGCAATCATGTTCAGATCGGCCAGGGTCAGGTCGCATTCGACCAACTGTCCGTCCGCGATCCGTTGTCCGATCAGCTCCGAGACCAATTGCTCGATCTTTTGCGGCGTCGGCTTTTCCAGGCTGCGTGAGGCGCTTTCCACCATATCGGCCAGGCTGATGATCGCGCTCTCCTTGGTCTGCGGTTTCGGGCCGCTGTAGCGAAATGTCTCCTCGCGCACTTCCGGAACGTCGCCTTCGCGCAGGTTCATGATCTTGCCCCCGGTGCGGGCATCGTCCTGCTGCTGGAGGGCGCGTTTGTAAAAATAATAGACCAGCGACGTGCCGTGATGTTGTTGGATGATATCGATGATTTGCCGGTTCAGGCCGTGCTTGAGCGCGAGATCCACGCCTTCTTTGACATGCGCAATGATGATGAGAGCGCTCATCGTGGGCGCAAGATCGTCGTGCGGATTGCGCTCGAAGTTCATGTTCTCGGTATAGTAGTCCGGCTTCACCAGCTTCCCGACGTCGTGAAAATACGAGCAGACGCGGCAGAGCGTGGCGTTCGCGCCGATCGCTTCCGCGGCCGATTCCGCGAGATTCGCGACGACGAGGCTGTGATGATAGGTGCCGGGGGCTTCAATCGTCATGCGCCGCAGGAGCGGGTGGTTCAGATCCGAGGCCTCGAGCCAGGAGATGTCCGTCGTGATTTTAAACAGGTGTTCGAGAATCGGGAGGATGCCGCCCACGATGGTGGCGGTGAGAATGCCGTTCCCGACCGCGAGAGCGCTTTGGATGCCGATCAGTTTCCAATCCGTTCCGCCCGGTGAAAAGAGATCGATCGGACCGATGATGCCGAAAGTGAGCGACAAAAGCCAGATGGCGACGCCCACTCCAAAGCCGGCCCGAATCAAACGGCTGCGCCGGCGAACTTGCAGAGTGAGATAAACCGCCGTGAATCCACTGATCAGTCCGCAAACCAGCAGGGGCGCATCCACCTTCCCAAAGAGGATGCTGCTCCAAAGGCTGACGAAAACCGAGGCGTAGAGACCGTGGTTGCGCCCGAGGAGCACACTGAGCGCGAGCGGCGCGAAGGCGTAAGGCGCGATCAGCCCCACGGTTTCCGGCCGTAGAAAAGAATAGTTCCCGCTATTGCACAGGATGAGGACCAGCTTCGTGGCCGCGAGCTGCACGAAGATCACGCCAAAGACGAGGAGGAGCCGCGAGCTCCGGAGAAACGTCTTTGGCTGGTTAATCCAGAGCTGCGTGAGCGCCGTGGCGAAAAAGAGAAGGGCGATGACGAAATTCTTCGTCGGCTCCGGCTGCTGGCCGCTAAAAATCAGAAAAGCGATGCCGGCGATAAAGGCCGCGAAAATGAACCACTTAATGTAGGGCGCGTATTCGAGGCCGTGGAGCAACTCGTTGGTCGAGCGGCGCCGGCGTGTTTTGCGCGAAGCGAGCCCGCGTTTTACGAGTTGGCTGCGTTTAAGGAAGTCGAACATGGGTTACTTGCGCGCGGGATTTCCGCCCGCGATCGCGGGTGACCGGTGCAACTGGTAGGCATTGATGACCGCACGGACTAGTTCATGACGGACGACATCCCGTTCGTTGAAATAAACGAACGAAATGCCGGGGACGCTTTTCAGAGCCTGGAGGGCCTCGACCAGCCCAGAGCGCTTGTTCGAGGGCAGATCGATTTGAGTGACGTCTCCCGTCACGACGCATTTCGAGTTGGGTCCGATGCGGGTCAAGAGCATGAACATTTGCTCGGTCGTGGTGTTTTGCGCCTCGTCCAGGATGACGAAGGCGTTGCTCAGCGTGCGTCCCCGCATGTAAGCGAGCGGCGCCACCTCGATGGTCTGGCGCGCCACGGCCCGTTCAATTTCCTCCGGGTCGAGCATGTCCCGGAGCGAATCATACAGGGGCCGGAGATAAGGCGTGATTTTTTCCTGCAAATCGCCGGGTAAAAACCCCAACGCTTCACCGGCCTCGACCGCGGGGCGGGTCAAAATAATTCGGCTGACCTGTTCCTTCTTTAGGGCCGCGACTGCCATGGCCACGGCCAGGTAGGTTTTCCCCGTGCCGGCGGGACCGATGCCGAAGACGATGTCGTGTTTTTGAATCGCCTCGACGTAATTGCGCTGGCCGATGGTGCGCGCGACGATCGGCGGCTTGCGGGGCGACGTGGTAATCTTCACGTCCACCACGTCGTTCAAATTGTCGGGACGCGCCTCCATCACGGAATTAAGCGCATAGCTAAACTCGTGCTTGTGAATATCCACGCCCTTCTGCCGCGCCTGTTCCAGTTGCTCGAAAACGCGCTGGGCTCGGTCCACCTGTTCGGCTTCTCCTTCCAGTTTTACCCATCCGTCGCGCGTCGTAACCTTCACGCCAATTGAGTCTTCCAGCGTTTTCAAGAGTTTGAGATCGTTCGCGTAGAGGGACTGCACAGCACGCGCGCTCTCGAATTGCAGCGTGCGGGTTTCAGTCATTTCGGCGCGACCCAAGGGGCGCTGATGATACCGTCAGAGGCAAAAGTGTCAAATCAGGCTCACGAGGCGCGCGCCAGAGGCGGGATTAGCGGAATCCGTAAACCAGCGCCCAGTGCGTTCGCTCCTCCGGGGACTGCTCGATTTCAACGATGACAAAATAGCTGCCCGTGTTTTTCGGGATGATGTGCGCGGCCGCAAAGTGGCCCTTTTGCCACCCGTCGGACTGTTCCACGAGTTTGCCTTCCGAGTCGTAGACATGGACGGAGACCTTCGCTGCCTCGACTTCGGTCCCGAGCCAAAACCAGTACTCGTTGCCTTTGAACAACTGCTGGCGCACTGCCTTCTTCTCGCCGGCTGCGAGGTCGCCGCCCCAATAATCTTCGCGCACCTGGAACCCATCTTTGACGTAAGGTTCCGCGGCCTGGAGCGCGAAAGACTGCGCGTCGTCCACGGAGGCGCGCACAGCCAGAGTGAGCGCAAAAATACCTGCGCAGAGGACACTCAGGCGGCAGGCTGATTTGAGGAACACGCTCATCGGTCGTTCAAGGGGTTTTCTTGGTGATCGCATCGCCCAGCCGGGTCGTGATTTCGTTGATTTTCTTGACGGACGCCGGAGAAATATGGGCCTCGCCGACATCGATCAGCGGCCGCACTTCCTTCAAGGCCCCGTGAATATCCTGGAGCAACTTAAGGTTGAATTCCGGCATCGATTGCAGGCGGGTCTCAAAGTAGGAAAGCAGATCCGGCTGGTGCAACAGTTCGGCGCCGTCTTCCGAATAGCGCTTATTGACCACGGCGGTCAAAACTTCCGTGCCCCGGAGCCAGCCGCCGAGGCTGACCAGCTGCGAGAGCTTCTCATCATGCACTTCGTTCATCGCCTGCTGGACACTGTTTTGCGTGCGATCGAGCTCCTGCCGCACGCTGACCCAGTTCCGCTTGTCAGCCGCTTCCGTGATCGCCTTGGCGTGTGGTGTAATTGAATTGCCCACCCCAATGCCCTTCGCCAAGGCCAGCACCCTCTGGCCGATCTCCTTCACCGTGGGCGCGTCCTCAGCCTGAACGGCGATGAAGCCATCCGCGATCACAGCGCCCAGCAAAAGAGCGATACGGGGGCGCTCGGTGAAATTGCTCCCCTTGTCGTTCCGGACGTATTCTCGCCAATTAACGCCGCCCAGCTTATTCAGGGCGCCGAAAACCTCGTTGGGAAGCGGGACGACAACGTCATCGACCTTTTTCGACAGTTGTTTAACGTCGACGTGTTTCGGAGGTTCCTTAACGTCGACGTGTTTCGGAGTTTCCGCCCCCTGCGCCACGAGCGAGAGGCTTGCCACGGTGGCGACGGTCAGTTTGAGAATTTTAGCCAATGGAATCATCGGGAGCTTCGACTGTTGATTTCGCCTTCGTATTCAGGATTAATGAGTCACTCTAGGCAGAAGTCCGTCACGCACAAATTTAGCCGTCTAACATTTTGACATTGAATCGAATGAACCTCTCCAACTGGTGGCATCGGGAAACATGAATGTGCGACGCTTAGGAGAAATCCTCGCCGGAGCCAACAAAAAACGCATTCTCGTTATCGGGGATTTGATGCTGGACGAATTTGTCTGGGGCAAAGTCGGCCGGATTTCTCCCGAGGCACCGGTGCCGGTCGTCGAAGTGACGGGCGAGAGTCTCTATCCGGGCGGTGCGGCTAATGTCGCGCGAAATCTGCGTGAATTTATCGCCGGGGTCGCGGTCATGGGGTTGATCGGCTCGGATCGGGGCGGGCGGCAACTCCGCGAACTCCTGGCTGAGCAAAAAATCGACATGGCGGACGCGATCGAGGATGCGGACTTCCGGACGATCGTGAAAACGCGCATCATCGCCCGCCATCAGCAGATCGTGCGCGTGGATCGGGAGCAGGTTCGCTCCCCTACCCCGGCCCAGGTCTCACAGATCGTCGCCAGTGTCCGGCGCCGGCTCCCGGAAATCGACGCGATAATTTTCGAGGACTACGGCAAGGGTTTTCTCAGCGCCGAATTGGTGGGGGCGATATGCCACGATGCGATCGCCGCCGGGAAGATTGTGGCGGGCGATCCCAATCCCCGTCACCCGTTCGATTGGAAGAACATGACCGCGGTGAAACCGAATCGGAGCGAAGCCTTTCTCGCCGCCGGTGTGCCGTGGAGCGACCCGGTGGATCCGGCGGACAAGGACCACGCGCTCCTGAAAGCCGGCGAAGCCCTTCTCAATAAATGGGACACCAGGTTTCTGCTCATAACGCTGGGGGAACAGGGCATGATGCTTTTTCAGAAAGGGAATCCACCGCATCACATTCCCACCAAAGCCCGCCAGGTTTTCGACGTTTCGGGGGCGGGCGATACCGCGATTGCACTCTTTACGCTCGCGCTTTGTTGTCAGGCCACCCCGGGCGAGGCGGCCGAGATTGCGAATCACGGCAGCGCCGTGGTCGTCGGCAAACTTGGGACCGCCACGGTGACGCACGAAGAACTGGTCGCCAGCTTTCAAAATGACAGTCTCGTCTAACGAGACCGCCCCGGCTGTTTTCCTGGATCGCGATGGAACAATCATGCGCGACGTCGATTATTGCGGGGACCCGGCGCAGGTCGAAGTCCTTCCCGGTGCCGCCGGCGCGCTGGGACGATTGAAAGCCAGAGGCTATAAGTTGATCATCGTGACAAACCAAAGCGGAATCGGCCGCGGTTACTTCACCGAAAATGATTATCGCGCGGTGGAATGGGAATTCCTGCGCCAACTTGGAGAAGGGTTGATTGACGCCACGTATTTTTGTCCCGATACGCCTGACGCAAATTCACCACGCCGCAAGCCGGCACCGGGAATGATCTTTGAGGCACAACAGGATCATCGGCTCGATTTGGCGCGCTCCTACTTCGTCGGCGACAAGACGAGTGACATCGAGTGTGGGCGCAATGCCGGTGTGCGAACGGTTCTTGTGCAAACGGGATATGGCCTGCGCGAAGTGGACTCCGGTGCCGATTGGACCGCGCGCGATCTCGCCCATGCCGCCGAAATCATTCTCGGAGCTGATCGATGAGCAAAGTGCTCGGCATCATTCCGGCGCGGTGGGCCTCAACGCGTTTTCCCGGCAAGCCGCTGCATCCGATTGCGGGAAAGCCGCTGCTTCGGCATGTCTGGGAGGCGAGCCAGCGGGCGAAAAAACTGGATCAGCTGATTATTGCGACCGACGACTTCCGCATCGCTGAGGCTGCGTTCGCCTGGGGCGCCGAAGTGGCCCTGACGTCCGCGAAACACCTGAGCGGAACGGACCGCGCCGCTGAAGTTGCGGCGAAGGCGAGGCAGTTCGCGCACATCATTAACATTCAGGGCGATGAGCCGCTGGTGGAGCCGAACCTGATCGATCGTCTGGTGCGCGAGCTGCAACGGGATCGGGAGCTGGAAATGGTCACGGCGGCCCACGCCTTCGACGATCCGCGTGACGCGGAGTCACCACATCAAGTGAAGGTGGTCGTGAACCGAAAAAGCGAGGCGCTCTATTTCTCGCGAGCCCTGATTCCGGCATCAAGCCGCTCCCTGGTCCCGTATCTACGTCACGAGGGCATTTATGGTTATACGCGAGGTCTTTTGCTTCGCTTTGTGCGCTGGAAGACATCGCCGCTGGAACGTGCGGAATCGCTCGAGCAATTGCGCGCGCTGGAGAATGGAGTAAGAATCAAGGTGGTCATGACTGGTGGCGGTTCGCCCGGCGTCGACACGCCGGAGGACGCTCGGATGATCGAGCACTTGCTCGCTTCCGCAGGCAAACGATCCCGAAAACCACGGCGATGAAATACATTTTTATTACAGGCGGAGTGGTAAGTTCGCTGGGCAAAGGCCTGGCGGCGGCTTCGCTGGGAACTCTCCTCGAGCTGCGCGGTTTGCGGGTCGTGTTCCAAAAGTTCGATCCGTATTTGAACGTCGATCCCGGGACCATGAATCCCTTTCAGCACGGCGAAGTTTATGTCCTGAACGATGGCGCGGAGACCGATCTCGATCTCGGCCACTACGAGCGCTTCACCAATTGCATTCTTTCGCGCCACAATAATCTCACCAGCGGCCAGGTGTACGAAAGTGTCATCCTCAAGGAACGCCGCGGCGATTACCTTGGCAAAACCGTGCAGGTGATTCCGCACGTGACCGATGAGATCAAGAATCGCATTCGTGAGGTCTCGGAGGAAAGCAAGGCGGACGTAGTCATCACCGAAATCGGTGGAACGACGGGCGACATCGAGGGGCTGCCGTTTTTGGAAGCGATCCGGCAATTCATTCTCGAGGTTGGTGCGCAGAATGTCGTGAACGTGCACGTCACGCTCGTGCCGTACATCAAGGCCGCCGGCGAACTGAAGACAAAGCCGACGCAGCAAAGCGTTTCAAAACTGCGCGAGATCGGCTTGCAGCCTCAGGTGCTCCTCTGCCGGACGGAGTATCCGCTCGATCCCGAGCTGCGGCAGAAGCTCTCGATGTTTTGCAACGTTTCACCGCGGGGTGTGATCGAAGCGCGCGACGTGAAGCACACAATATATGAAATGCCCCTGATGCTGAATGAGGAGGGGCTCGACGATCTTGTTTGCGAATTGCTCCACGTCGAGGCACCGCCGCCCAACCTCGCGAACTGGAGGAAATTCGTCGAACGCGTCGTCAGCCCGAAGAAACAGGTCAAAATCGCGGTGGTTGGAAAATACATCGATCTCCAGGACGCGTACAAGAGCATTTACGAATCGCTCACCCACGCGGCGGCCAGCCAGGATTGCGGAATTGATCTCAAGCTGATCGATGCGGAATCGCTCATGGATGGCGTCGATGGGCATCTGAAAGACGTGGCCGGCGTTCTCATTCCGGGTGGTTTCGGCGAGCGCGGCGTGGAGGGCAAAATCAGTGCTGCGCGTTTTGCCCGGGAAAACAGGGTGCCGTACCTCGGGCTTTGCCTTGGAATGCAAGTGGCCACGATCGAGTTCGCCCGCAACGTGTGCGGCCTCGCGAAAGCCAATAGCACCGAGTTCGACCAGGATGCGCCGGATCCCGTCATTTGCCTGCTGGAGGAGCAGCGCGACGTAAAAACCAAAGGCGCGAGCATGCGGCTCGGGACCTGGCCCACGAAAATCGCGAAAGGAACGGTCGCGGAGAAAATTTACGGGGACGGCAACGGCGACGTGCTGGAGAGACACCGGCACCGCTACGAGTTCAACATGAAGTATCGCGATCAGATGGACGCAAAGGGTTTTACCATCTCAGGGACTTCGCCGGATGGAACGCTCGCGGAATTAATCGAGCTGCGGGACCACCCCTACTTTCTCGCCTGCCAATATCACCCCGAATTTCAGAGCAAACCGAACAAGCCGCATCCGCTCTTCAAGGCTTTCGTCCAGGCCTGCCTGGCTCATCAAGGTTGAGGCAGCGGCTCGCCTCGATTCCCTCCAAGGAGCGGCGGTTTGCAACCGCCGTTTGAATTGGTCGGCGGTTACAAACCGCCGCTCCTTGATGCGCGGCGAAGCCGGTCATTGATTGCCGCGCCCAATCCGTCGTCCGGCAACTTTTCGGCCACGATCAGATCGAGATGCAGTTCGTCCAACTCGCGGAGAAAACGGAATAGATTCGCGGCGGCCTCGCGCACATCCTGACGAGAACTAAGTTGCCGGATTGCCGCAAACTGTTTTGCGCCGGCCAATGACTGCCAGGCGAGCAGTCCGCAGTTCTTCTTCGAGGGCACAGCGAAAGACGAGAGATCGTCGACCAGAACGAGCGGGGTAGACGGGGCATAATGTGAGGGTAGCTGGCCTGGTGCCTCCAGCCGCGGGAGAGCGGGCGCGACCGCGACTTCACCAAACGCTTCGAGTTGTTCGATCGTTATCGGGCCGCGCCGCAGGATTTCAATTCGCCCGTTTCGCGGAGCAATAATGGTGGATTCGATTCCGTGCTCTGTCCGTCCTGCATCCACCACCAGCGGAATTCGCCCATCGAGTTCGTCCAGCACGTGCTGCGCAGTAGTCGGACTCACGCGGCCAAACCGGTTCGCGCTGGGTGCAGCCAGGGGCGAATCGAAAGCGCGGATGATTTCCGCAAACACCGGGTGCGCGCTGATTCGCACAGCGACTGTCTCGAGACCCGCGGTGACAATTTCAGGAACGATCGCTTGTCGGGGCAAGACGATCGTGAGCGGCCCTGGCCAGAATTGCGCGACCAATTTCTCGATCAGAGCGCGCGAACCTTGTTCGATCGCAGCAACCCGCTCCAGCCATTCGCGGCCGGGCAGGTGAACGATGAGCGGATCGAAACGCGGTCGCTCTTTCGCCTCAAAAATTTTGACGACGGCTTCGGCCTCGATCGCATCGGCGGCGAGTCCGTAAACGGTCTCTGTCGGCAACGCCACGAGGTTGCCCTGGCGCAGCAATTCTATGGCGCGGGTAATAGCCTCCGCGCGCTGCTCAGGCGTGCGCGAAGGAATTACCTGCGTCATGGAACGCGTTGCGCGAGCACCGACTCCGTCTGTTTCTTCCGAAAAGCCTGAAGGCTTGCGCGAACCTTCTCGTCCCCGATTCCGATGATGGCGGCGGCGAGGAGCGCGGCGTTTTTCGCGCCGGCATTTCCAATGGCCAGGGTTCCCACTGGCATGCCGCCCGGCATTTGCACAATCGAGAGAAGGGAATCCAATCCATGCAGCGCCTGCGACTGGATGGGCACGCCGAGAACCGGAAGCCATGTATAGGCGGCAATCACTCCCGCCAGGTGCGCGGCGCCGCCCGCCCCCGCGATCATGACGCGAATTCCGCGATCCGCCGCTTTCCGGGCAAAATCCGCCGTGGCGTCCGGCGTGCGGTGCGCGGAAAGGACGTGGGCCTCATTCGGTATGCCAAGCTCATCGAGAGTTTCAACGGAGTGGCGCATCGTGTCCCAATCCGACTTACTGCCCATGATAATGGCCACGAGTGATTTGGAAGATTCTGTTTCAGGCATGGCTTCCAGTTCCCCGTAACCAGTTAAGTTGTAAAGAGCTTTTTTGCTCTACATTCCCGCATGACCGGGCGTGGCCAATCCATTGTGCTGATCGGATTCATGGGAGTCGGAAAATCATCGACCGGCAGAGCATTGGCCCGAAAGACCGGCCTTCCGCGTTTCGATACTGATGAGATTGTCTCCAAACGGTTCGACTTGTCGGTCGCGGAAATTTTCACAAAATTTGGCGAAGAAGACTTTCGCGATGCCGAAACGGAGGCACTTCGCCAATTGTCGGAAGCCACCCCGGCGATCATAGTCACCGGTGGAGGAATCATCCTTCGCCCGGAAAACGTGAAGATGCTGCGTCAGCTTGGAAGGATAGTGAGTCTCGAGGCCGACGCGGACACTCTTTTCCGGAGGATTTCCCGGCGCGCGACCCGGCCGCTCTTGCAGACTGAAAACCCACGCGCAACCCTGGTGGAATTGCTGCGCATCCGCGACCCGCTTTACCGCGCGGCGGCTGACGTTCGACTGGACACGTCGCGCCTGACGCACGACGAAGCGGCCGAAGCCATCTTAAAGAGGGTTGAAAAGTGATTGCTGAATTTTCAGAATCGCAAGCGCGCCCGAAAACCGCCGTGGCCCTGAAGAGTGAAATCGTCGACCGGGCCAGAGCGCTGGGGTTCGGCGCTTGCCGAATTGCCGCGGCAGCTTCGCCACGACATGGCGAGGAATTTCGAGCCTGGCTACGCGAGGGAGCGGCGGGAGAGATGGATTGGCTGGCTCGAGGCGAAGAAAAGAGGTGCGATCCGCAGCAAGTTCTGTCCGACGCCCGTTCCATGATCGTGGTGGCGCAGAATTATTGGCAAGGGGAGCGGGCCCTCCCTGGAGCGCAGGCCGCGACCGGCAAGATCGCTCGTTACGCCTGGGGCGACGATTACCACGAGGTCATGCTCTCGAAACTGAAACAGCTCGACGCGTTTCTCCGCGAACACGGCGGCACGCAGAAATGCTATGTGGATACCGGGCCGATTCTCGAGCGCGATTATGCCGCGGAAGCCGGAATCGGGTGGCACGGCAAGAGCACGATGCTGATCGATCCCAAGCTCGGCACCTGGTTTTTCCTGGCGGAAATTCTGACCACCCTGGATTTGCCTCCGGACGAGCCACAAACCTCGCGCTGCGGGAGTTGCACGCGCTGTATCACGGCCTGCCCGACTAATGCAATTACGCAGGATCACCGGCTGGATGCTCGGCGCTGCATTTCTTACTTAACGATTGAGCTCAAGGGTTCAATCCCGGCTGAGCTTCGGCCGCTTATTGGCGATCGCATTTATGGTTGCGATGATTGTCTTGATGCCTGTCCGTGGAACCGCTTTGCCTCAATCTCTCGCGAGGCCTCCTTTCAGGCTCAACCAGCCACCCGGATGCCTTTGCGTGACTACCTGGCCCTCGATGATGTCCAATTTCGGGCCCTTTTCCGCCGCTCGCCGATCAAGCGCGTAAAACGCCGGGGATTCCTGAGGAATGTCTGCGTGGCTCTCGGCAATGTCGGGAACCAATCCGACCTGCCCGCGCTCCATCGGGCGGCCCTGGACCCAGAACCGCTCGTCGCCGAGCATGCCGCGTGGGCGGTCAATCGTATTCTGGAACGCTCGGCGTTCCCCGGGCCCGAGGCTCCAGCCAGCACCCGAGAATCTTGAATCCAGCCACCGCCCCGGCCGCATCCCACCTAGGGAAGCAGTTCCGGTGAGAAAGCCGCATGAAATTCACTGCTCAGTTTGACTCGCGTCGAGGCGGTTTGTGAACGAGAATTGCTTTTCAAACGTCCAAAACCCCACTATCTCATCTTCGCCTTACGAACCCCCGGTTAGAAATGCATCAAGTCGCTACTAGTCCAGCCCCATCAAAGAAGAAAAAGAGACCCTGGTGGCGTAGGTGGTATACCATTGCCGGAGTCCTGATTCTGCTCTGGATCGTTGTTTCGTCGATCCTGGGGAAGCGGGAGAAGCCGATCCCGGTCACGACCGAAAAGGCGGTTCGCAAGACAATCCTCCAAACGGTTTCGGCGACGGGCAAAGTCCAGCCTGAGGTAGAAGTGAAGATTTCGCCGGAGGTGGCCGGGGAAATAATCGAACTGCCGGTGGTGGATGGCATGGCGGTTAAAAAGGGCGACCTGTTGATTAAGATCAGGCCCGACTCGTATAAGGCCCTGCTTGAGGGACAGGAGGCGGCGATTAGCGGAGCGCGCGCCGTCAACCTGCAGCAGAAAGCCACGCTGGCGAAAACCGAATCGGATCTGAAGCGGGCTCAGGATTTGTTCAGCAAGAAGATGATTTCCGAGTCGGAATTTTCGGTCGCGCAAACTGCCCGCGATGTCGCGAAATCGACCTACGAAAGTTCTCAGCACGAAATTGAGCGGGCGGAGGCCGGGTCGAGTCAGGCGCGCGATCAACTCTCGAAGACGACCATTTATTCGCCGATCGATGGAACGATCACCGTGCTCAATAGCAAGCTGGGCGAACGCGTGGTCGCCACGAATCAATTCGCCGGCACCGAGGTGATGCGGGTGGCGGATCTGGGCCACATGGAAGCGCGCGTGGACGTGAATGAAAACGACGTGGTCAACGTGAAGATCGGGCAGAAGGCCACCATTGCGATCGATGCCTACAGCGATCGCAAATTCAAGGGCACGGTCTCGCTGATTGCGAACACTGGCAAAACCACCGGCGCCGGGACGCAGGAGGAAGTTACAAACTTCGAAGTGAAAATTCGGATCGATGAAAAAGACGTGGCGCTTCGGCCCAGCCTGAGCTGCACGGCCGACATCGAGACGAACATGGTAACGAACGCCGTCGCGGTGCCCATGCAGAGCGTGACCATTCGCACCGGCGACAGCAATCTCAGCCCCGAGGAAATCGAGAAACGGAAGCAGAAGGTCGCCGAGCGGGACCAGGGTGACAACAATGCCGAGGTTTCGAACGATCGCCAGGAGAAGACTGCGTTGAAACTCGATCGCGAAAAGCTGTCGAAAGTCGTGTTCGTCAAAGACGGCGGCAAGGCGAAGATGGTCAAGGTGACGACCGGAATTGCGGATGACACTTCGATGGAGATCAAGAGTGGGATCAAGGAAGGCGACGAAGTGATCTCCGGCAGCTACAGCGCGATCAGCCGGAAATTGAAGGACGGAGCGAAAGTCACAATCGACAAGGAACCGACAAAGTAGGCAGCCCGCCGGCGCGCGAGCTGGCCGGTTCTTGTCGCTGAATCCCAATATGCTGAACACCGATACGATGCGACCGCGCGGCCCGATCGTCATCGACATCGAGAATATCACCAAGCACTACATCATGGGCGAGGAAACCGTCCATGCGTTGCGCGGTGTCACCCTCCAGATTCATCGGAACGAGTATCTCGCGATCATGGGCCCGAGCGGCAGCGGCAAGTCCACGCTCATGAACATGCTTGGATGTTTGGACACGCCGAGCTCAGGGCGCTACGAATTTGGCGGCAAAGATGTTTCCGCCATGGATGACGATGAGCTGGCTGCGATCCGCAACCGCGAGATCGGTTTCGTCTTTCAAACCTTCAATCTCCTCCCCCGCTCCACCAGCCTGCGCAATGTCGAGCTGCCTTTAATCTATGCCGGGGTTGATCCGGCGACGCGAGAAGAGCGGGCGGCGCAAACTCTCCGGGACGTGGGTCTGGGAGAACGGCTTCATCATAAGCCCAACGAGTTGTCTGGCGGGCAACGCCAACGGGTGGCGATCGCGCGGGCCCTGGTCAACAATCCATCGATCATCCTCGCGGACGAACCGACCGGTAATCTCGATTCGAAAACCGGCGAAGAGATCATGTCGCTGCTCGAAAATCTTTATCAGACCGGCAACACCATCATTCTCGTGACCCACGAGGCTGATATCGCGCGCCATGCCCGTCGCACGGTCTTCCTGCGCGATGGCTTGATCGAAAGCGATGCGCTCTCGGAGGCGACGGAAATTCAAACGCTCGCGTTCACTTGAGACGGGACTGGCGCCAATGAAGCGTTTCCTCTACGAGCTGACCGAAAGCTGGAAAATCGCGGCCGCGCAAATGCACGCGAACAAGACCCGCTCCATGCTGACCGCGCTCGGAGTGATCATCGGGATCGTGGCTGTCACCCTGATGGGCACCGCGATTAACGGCATCTCGACCGGCTTCGACAAGAGCATGGCCGTCCTCGGCGACGATGTGCTCTACGTCGACCAACAGCCTTGGATCCGGAAAGACGACTGGTGGAATTTTCGGAGCCGAAAGAAGATAAAGACCGAGTACGCGGATTCGATTAACCGCATGATTGCGGCGACCGACAATTCGAACCTGCTCCTGGCCGTTCCCGTTTGCAGCTGGTTTCGCAGCGTCAAATACAACGAGAACCAGGTTAACAACGTCTACACGATGGGGACCACCTCGGACTTCATCGCGATCTCGACGGTCGATTGCGTGAAAGGCCGCTTCTTCAACGAAATCGAGTCGCGCGGAGGAGCCAATGTCATCGTGATCGGGTACGATGTGGCCGACGCCCTTTTTCCTTCGGATAACCCCATCGACAAATCCGTCCTCATCAATGGCCAGCCTTTCAAGGTGATCGGCGTGAACACGCGGCAAGGCACGTTCCTGGGATTATTCAGTTGGGACTCGATGGTGGCCATTCCCCTGCCGGCCTTCAAAAGGTATTTCAGCGCGAAAAGCGAATCGGAAATCCGGGTGAAGGTGAAGGACAAGGCCAAGCTAGCTGAGTCCAAGGACGAGCTCACCGGTTACATGCGGCGGGTGCGCGGCTTACCGCCGGAAAAAGTGAACGACTTTGCGCTGAACGAACAGCAAGCCTTTAAGACCACGCTGGATCCGATCAAGAACTCGATCGCCATCGCGGGCTTGTTCATTACGGGTCTCTCGCTTTTTGTCGGCGCGATCGGAATCATGAACATCACCTTTGTCAGCGTGAAAGAGCGGACGAAGGAAATCGGCACCCGCAAGGCGCTCGGCGCGCGCCGCCGGACCATTCTCCTGCAATTCCTGATCGAATCGACTGCGCTTTGTCTGGTCGGCGGGTTGATCGGACTGACGTTTGCTTTCTTCATGTGCCTCGCGATCGGGGCGGCACTCCCCTCATTCCCGATTCAAATTTCTTTCGGTCTTGTCGTGACCAGCATGATCGTTTCGGTGCTGACCGGCCTCGTCTCCGGATTCGCGCCCGCCTGGTCCGCCTCCCGGCTCGATCCGGTAACCGCGTTGAGGTACGAATGAATCATTCGACCACTGAGATCTCCGCGACCTCTGCGGTTAATTTTCGATCATGAGGTTCCGGGAAATCATCGCCATGGCGCTCACCTCCCTGGGCGCGAACAAGCTGCGCTCGGCCCTGACCATGACCGGAATCACGATCGGCGTTTTTTCCGTGATCTCGGTCATGACCGCGATCGGAGCGCTCCAGTCTTCGATCGAGAGCGGCATCAGCTTTCTCGGCTCGAATATTTTCCAGTTCGCCAAGTACCCGGCAAACGTCAACGCCGGTGGACGCAACCAGAAGAAGTACGAAAACCGTCACAACATCTCGTACCGGCAGGCGCTGAAATATTACCAATTGATGGAAGGACACGCGCGCGAGATTTGCCTGAAGAGTTTCGATTTCAAAGGCCAGGCCGTCTATAACGGAATGAAAACAACGCCGAGCCTGACCGTGGCCGGTTCCAACAAAAGTTTTCTCGTCGCGAACTCCTACACCCTCGCTTACGGACGGAATATCAACGATGAGGACGTGGCCTTTTCACGGAGCGTCATCGTCATCGGCAAGATGATCGAAAAGCGTTTGTTTCCGCATGAAACACCCATCGGCAAAACGATCAGGCTGAACGGACACACGTTTACAATCATCGGCACACTCGGCGAAAAGGGAACGGCCTTCGGTCAGAGCCAGGACGATATTTGCGTCATCCCGATCACGAGGTTCTTCGAAAATTTCGGCGAAGCCAATCGCACGGTAAATATCGCGACGCAGTCGTTTTCGCAGGAAACGTATAACACCACTCTGGACAAGGGCATGGGCGCAATGCGGATCGCCCGCGGGTTGCGCGCCGAGCAGGAAAACGATTTCGAACTTTACTCAAACGATTCGCTCAAGAGCGCTTTCACCGCCATCGCCGGTGTAGTGCGGATCGGCGCTTTCGTCATCAGCCTGATTGCGCTCGTGGCGGCGGGCATCGGGATCATGAACATCATGCTCGTCAGCGTGACGGAGCGAACGAAGGAGATCGGTATCCGCAAGTCGATCGGGGCGCGGAGCCGCGACATCCTGCGACAGTTCCTGACGGAGGCAGTATTCATCTCCGAGGCTGGCGGAATCATCGGAATTATCCTCGGCGTCGTCGGCGGGGATTTGCTGGCGATGTGGCTCCAGGCCGACTTGATCTTTCCCTTCGGCTGGGCGCTGGCCGGGCTGATTGTTTGCTCGGCGATCGGCATCGGATTCGGGTATTACCCGGCCTACCGCGCCGCCAGGCTGGACCCCATCGAGGCGTTGCGCTTCGAATAAGGCAGCAAACCTCTCCGGGCGGGCGGCGGAGGCACGCAACTTGCGCTTGCATTACTTTGACATGCGCAACGCTCCCTCTATCCTCGCGTTCCTCTGTCGTTACCGCCGTGCCTGCATCCGTCAAATCTCCTGCCGGGACAGCGCCTAGCGTTCTTCTTATCGAAGAGTACGACGCGCTGGCTGCGGCGATCACGTCTGCTCTGAAGAAGTTTGCTCCGCAACATCGGACGCACGTGGTCGAGTCCCTGGCCGAAGCTGAATCAGCGGCGGCGGAAACGATGCCGCAACTGTTTGTCATCGATTTCGACCCGCCGCATCCCAGGGCGATCGAATTCCTTAACCGGATCGCTCCGGCACATCCGGATGCCCGCGTCCTGGTTGTCGCGTCGGGCACTTCGCCGGAGTTCGCGCTCGAACGCTACGGACCGAATGCAATTCAGTTTGTCGAGAAGCCGTTCGAATTGGCTGACTTTGGCGCGGCCATCCAGGCGCTCCTGGGCCCGTGGACCGAAATCAGCTCGGGTGATTCGCGCGGGACGCTCCGCGATCTCAACCTCAGGGATCTTGTCCCCCTGCAATGCGTCGCTGGGGCGACGGCGGTTTTGAAAGTCGACGCCGCGGATGACCGGGCCGGCGAAATTCATTTCGCCGATGGCCACATCTGTCATGCGAGTGCTTTGGGGTTGAGCGGCCTGGAGGCGCTGCATGAGATCATGCGCTGGAAAAATGCGCGCGGAACGGAAACCGAGCGAGCGGCGGATGGGCCCCGGACCATTCAAGGGCCCTGGCAGCATGTTTTTCTCGAGACCCTTCGCAAAGCAAAACCGAGCGCCGCGGAGGTGCGGGTATCTTTGCCCTCGCGGCCTTCGGTCGAAGACCGGAAACCAGTCCGAACCGGAAAGAAAATTGCCGTGATCGACGATACCGAGATGCTGCGGATTTTCGTCGAAGATAGTCTGTCCATCGTAGATCCCAGCCTTCAAATCTTCACCGCCCCGACGGGCAGCAAAGGCGTGAGGCTGGTGGAAGACATGATTCCCGATCTGGTTTTGCTCGATTACAGCCTTCCCGACCTGCGCGGCGATCAGATTTGTGAGCGGCTGCTTCAGAATACGGCCACCGCGCGGATTCCCGTGATCATGATGTCCGGCCATGTTCCGGAAATGATGGCTACCGCGGAACGCTGCTCGAACGTGGTGGCGACGATCGCAAAACCGTTCATGTCCGAAGCGCTGGTGCGATTGGTGAATGAAACGCTCGCCCGGGGAGCTTTGCCTGTGGCTCCGCCAGGAGAAACGGCATCGGCTTGGACGATTACCGATCATCCGGTTGCCGATCCGGAACCCAAGCCCGTGCGACATGGAAATGGGAAAAAGCCGGTCAAGAAGAACGGTTCATCGAAGACTGCCATCAAGGCGCTGCCCGAACAGCCCGTGGCGTCTCCGCCCGCCCCGATCATGGCGCCACCACCAGCGCCCGCCCCGCCGAGTCCAATCGAAATCACAGAAGCGATCACGCTGCCCGCGGTGCCTGCGTCCGAACCGAGCCCGGCAGCGCGCGACATCCGCCCCGCTGAACCAGCCCTTCTCGAACCGCCGCCATTGTCTTCAGCCCGGCCTGCGAGACTGGCGGGGCCGAACGGCGGGAGTGTCGTCCTCGGGTTGGGAATGGAAGTGATTTCAGTGCAGTTCACCCCACGGTTTCAGATTGGCACAATTCGGGCCAAGCCGTCGGCGACGACGCTGTCACTGACTCAGCTCTTGATTCCCTCCGACGCAGAAAATCGTTGGGGCGCCGGCTTTGAACTCGGGGCCGTCGATCTCGACGCGGCTGGTCGGATCAAGACGATGCGCGTGCGGCCAACGCGAAAACCGGCCGATTCCGTTCGGACGCACAACGGCTTCGATATTAATGACGTTAAACTGGTGGATGAAGCCGCCTGTATTCAGTTCACGGCCGGCACATCCGCGCCGATGACCATGCAATTGGTGGCAGTGTTCAAGGTGGCCGGGGTCGAGTTGTCCGAACTGTTTGAAGTAGCTCAACTGGTCCTGCAACCGGAGAGCACGCGCGTGCGCATCACCCTCGATCCGCAAGCGGGCGCGACCGGTACCGAGTTCGAGACGATTAGCGTCCGGCTTGATGCCTCGGCGCGGATTGCGGAATTCGTTTTGAGCTCAGTCCAATCCGACGAGACGGAACGTCGAATCCACGTGGCGTAAGTGAACGTCTAACGAGCAAAGCGCGTCGATCTCCGCTTCCGAAAGGCGCGCGGTAATCTCCGGCTCCTGTTTCGCGTTCTTCGCAAACGAATCTTCGCCTTTCCAAGTCCGCATGGCGGCGCGTTGCACCGCTTCGTAGGCATCCTTCCGTTCGGCGCCCGCGCTGGTCAGGGCGAGCAGAACCGATTGGCTGAAATAGAGTCCCTTGCTTATCTCGAGATTCTGTTTCATCCGCTCCGGATAAACCTGCAGCCCTTCGACCAGCTCTCGGAGCTTGACGAGCATGTAATCGAGCAGCGTGCAGGAATCGGGCAGAATGATTCGCTCGGCGCTCGAATGGCTGATGTCGCGTTCGTGCCAGAGCGCGACGTTTTCCAACGCCACCACCGCGTTTCCGCGGAGGACGCGCGCGAGGCCGCTTAAACGCTCGCCGGTAATCGGATTGCGCTTGTGCGGCATGGCCGAGCTGCCCTTCTGCCCCTCGGCAAAGAACTCCTCCACCTCGAGCACTTCCGTCCGTTGCAGATGCCGAAACTCGGTTGCCCAGCGGTCGATGCTGGACGCGATCAGCGCCAGCGTCGTGCAAAACTCCGCGTGGCGATCGCGCTGAATGATTTGCGTGGAGATATTTGCGGCCTTGAGCCCGAGTCTTTCGCAAACCGCGCGTTCGATCGCCGGGTCCAGATGCGCATGGGTGCCAACCGCTCCGCTGAGTTTTCCCACCCGAACTCGTTCTGCCGTTTGCGCCAGCCGTTCCTCGGCGCGGCCGAATTCGTCGAACATGAGCGCGAGCTTGAGCCCGAACGTGATCGGCTCGGCATGAATCCCGTGGCTGCGGCCGATCATCGGCGTCATTTTAAAGCGGCGCGCCTGTGCGGCCACCGCCGTTCGCAGTTCCGCCAGATCCTTCGCCAGGATTCGGCACGCGTCGGTCAGTTGGACAGCCAGGGTTGTGTCCAGGATGTCGGACGACGTGAGTCCCTGGTGCATCCACCGGGCGGCGGGTCCCACGGACGAAGCGACGTTTTCGAGGAAAGCGATCACGTCGTGATTCGTGCGTTTTTCGATCTCGGCTATCTCGGGGATGGAAAAACGGGCTTTCTTCCGAATCTCCGCCGCGTCGGCCTTCGGGATCTGGCCGCGTTCGGCCATCGCTTCACACGCCAGGGTTTCAATCTCCAGCCAAATCTCGAACTTGCGGTTGTCCGACCAAAGCTCACGCATCTGCGGCCGGGAATAACGATCGATCACCGGATGAAGATAAAAGCGCGCAGCAAAACGGAAAGCGTTTTGTACGCAAAAAAGCGCCGCTTCCGCGGAACAGTCCGCTGAAGCGACGCTTAAAAGCGTTTAGAAAATCGTTCTTAGCAAACCTGGGCGCGCGTGAAGCGGCCGTTGCTTTCGATCCGCACCTGGCCCGAGCCCAGAAGGTCGGCCACTGCCGCGACGGTTTCTTTGGTGCTCTTGGTGCATGAGCTGACTGCGAGAATTAGATCGCCCAAGGAGAGTCCTGAACGCGGTTTGAAGATTTGATTATTCTTTTCCATAGGAGTTGTCCCCTAATCCAGCAATATGGATGCCACGGGCCTTTTTGGACTCCAATACGGGGCATTTACCGGCTGATATGCAGGGAATACGAGGGGAAAACGTCGAAACCGGTTACACTAGTGTCACTTTTTCGAACACTCCGGTGTTCACCCAACTCTCCTCGACTCCTATTCGCTGGGGGCTGACTTCGGGGCAGTTAGCTTCATTGCCACGAAATAGAGGACGCAAACCAGCACAACCGCGCCGACAATCGGGAACGACTCGGACTTTGTCGCCTTGATGATCGCATCTGCGTCCTGCAATTGGGCTGGTGTCAGCTTTGCCCCGACGCGTCCTCCAAGCCAGGCCAAGACCGTGCACCAGACTCCAGCGCCGACGAGCGTGAGGACGCTGAATTTCACAAAACCCATCCGGATGATCCCGGCTGGGATCGAAATCAGGTGGCGAATGACCGGCAGTAACCGCGCGAAGAAAATCCCACCCGCTTCGTACCGGTGCATGAACACCTCGGCCCGGGCGAACTTGTCCGGCGGCACAAGAAAATACTTACCCCAGCGGAGCATCGCCGCCCGGCCCACCCAGCGCGCGACGAGATACATGATCGCGGAGCCAAACCACGATCCGAGCGTGCCCGCGATGACGACACCGAAAAGCGACATGCCTCCCTCCTGCGTCGCCGCGACGATTGCCGCCGGCGGGATCACCACTTCACTGGGAACGGGAAAGATGGTGCTTTCGAGGGCCATGAGCCAAAAGACAGCCGCGTATCCGCCGGTTTGGACCCAGTGAAACCAAACTTCGATAAGGTGATGCATGAGAAAGTATCAGATTTGGGATTTTGAAGTTTCGATTTCGGAATTAGCCTGACGATTCGGCTGCGCGCCGGTAGTTCAATCGGAAATGTCCAATCCGCAATCATAATTTGTCATGTCGATCTACCGCCGCGTGCTGCAATACTACCGGCCGTTTCTGGGACAAACCCTGATCGGCCTGGTGCTTTCGCTTTGCGGAATCGCCTTGAATCTCCTCAAGCCCTGGCCGTTCAAGATCATCGTTGACGATATCCTGCCCCGGAATCCGCACGCGCATTTCGGAACGTCGCCCGACCTCATTCCCCTGCTCTGCCTGGCACTGGTCGGCATTCAGATCCTCTGGGGACTGACCAACCTGGCCAGCAATTATATTTTCGTGAAAGTCGGCCTGCAGGCGCTTCTCAAATTGCGCACCGATCTCTACGCGTATCTGCAATCGCTCTCGCTGAAATATCATGACGCGCGTCGCTCGAGCGATTCGAGTTTTCGCGTCGCCTACGATTCGCAGTCGGTCCAGACAATCTACAACAAAGGCTTCACCAATATTTTCGGCTCCATCATCACGCTCATCGGGACTTTTCTGGTGATGATTCGGATCGATTGGCAGCTGACACTTCTTTCCCTCGCCGTCGTCCCGCCGATCGTCGCGGCGATTTACTTTTTCGCTCATCGCATTCGCCGCGACTCGACTTCGATTCAGGAACAGGAGAGCGCCCTTCTCGCGCAAGCGCAGGAAGGTTTAAGTGCGGTTCGGATGGTCCACGCTTTCGGCCGCGAGGAGTGGGAGGTGCGCCAGTTTCATTTGCAGGCGCAGCAAAGTCTTCACGCAAACTTGAGACTGACCCTCACCAACGTGAACAGCGCGCTGGTCATCAGCACCCTCATGGTCATGGGAACTGCGGCGATGTATTACCTGGGCACGCTGCACGTTCTCGCCGGCACCATCACGCTCGGCTCGCTGCTCGTCTTCAGCGCCTATTTGCTCATGCTTTATCAGCCGCTGGAATCTCTTACTTACACAGCGTGGGCGATGGAAGGCGCGACCGCCGGGGCGAAGCGATGCTTCGAGGTGCTCGATCGCGAAGATGACGTGGTCGACGCGCCGGATGCGCAGGAAATCTCCAAGACTGCGGGCGCAATTGGCTTTCAGAATGTCGATTTCAGTTACGCCAGCGGCCAACCGGTTCTGCACGACATCGATTTATCGATCGCACCCAATCAAATCGTAGCTTTGGTGGGCGGGACCGGCGCCGGGAAGAGCACGCTCCTGAGCCTCGTGCCGCGGTTCTACGACCCCAACCAGGGCAGCGTCACGCTCGATGGTTGCAACCTGCGCCAAATCACAAAGAAGTCGCTGCGCGACAAGATTGCGATCGTTCTCCAGGACACGCTCCTTTTTTCCACCACGATCCGCGAAAACATCGCTTACGGCCGCCCTGGCGCGACTGACGCCGAAATCCGGGAGGCCGCACGTCGCGCCCAGGCTGACGAGTTCATCACCCGGATGCCCGCCGGTTACGATAGCCCGGTGGGTGAACGTGGCGGCCACCTCAGCGTGGGCCAGCGGCAACGGATCGGAATCGCGCGGGCCTTTTTGAAAAATGCTCCCATCCTGCTTTTGGACGAACCCACTTCTGCGCTCGATCCCACCACGGAAGCTGCCATTATGGAGACGATCAAAGATCTCATGCACGGCCGAACCACTCTCATCGTGACGCATCGCCTTGCCACCATTCACGGCGTGGACCGAATCGTCGTGCTCGAGCATGGCCGGATCGTCGAACAAGGCACCGGCGCGGATCTCCTGGCGAAGCACGGCGTTTACGCCACACTGTACGCAGCCGGCAACTACCCGTCCCGACCCAATGAGTAACGTAAATAGCGCCCGCCGGGTGGAAAGCGATTGGTGGGCCAAACCGATTCCGGAGAACGTGAGTTTCGGGGAAGGATTCTATTGCGAAACCGCGCAGATTTTTCGCCACATGCACACGACGGAGCCGGGAGCCGTGCGGATTGGCAACCACGTTTCCTGCTATGCCGGTTGCTCGTTCGCTCTGGGGAAAGCTGGAACCTGCTCGATTGGCGATTTCACGCTCGTGAACGGCGCCCTCATCATGGCGGAAGAACGCATCGAGATCGGCTCGCATTGTCTGATCTCCTGGAACGTCGGGATCGCGGACTCCGATTTTCATCCGCTCGAGCCCGCCCAGCGCCTCATCGACGCGCAGGCGCTCGCTCCCTTTTTCAAAGATCGCCCGCCCCGGCCGAAACTGCGGACGATGCCTGTCATCATCGGGGATAACGTCTGGATCGGGATGAACGCCACGATTTTGAAAGGCGTAACAATCGGCGAGAATTCCGTCGTCGCGGCCGGAGCGGTCGTGACCAAGAGCGTCCCCGCGAATGTGGTGGTGGCCGGTAATCCCGCGGTGATAGTGCGGCAAGTGTGAATGGTGAATAGTGATCAGTGAATCGAATGCGTTAGCCCACCGTTCACGATTCACCGATCACCATTCACGGCCCCGTCGCGTCCGTATGAGAAAGAAAAGAATCATCGTCATGGGCTTCATGGGCTCATGTCCCATCGCCGGCGTCATCTGGCAGCACGTCCATTACATCGTGGGACTGCAAAGACTCGGGCACGACGTCTTCTACATCGAGGACTCCGCCCGGCTTCCCTACAACCCCGAGACGATGGAGGTGAACAACGAATTCGATTACGCGGCGAAGATCCTGGGTCAGCTCGCGACCGAGTTCGATTTCAAACGCCGCTGGGGTTTCTGCGCGCGCTATCTTCCCGGCAACCCGACGGCTGGTCTTCCGCTCAAGAGGATTCGCGAACTCTACCGTGAGGCTGACGCGATCCTGAACATTTGCGGCACCCAGGAATTTAACGACGACCTGCTGACCAGCGACCGCATCTTGTATGTTGAAAGCGATCCCGGCGTGGAACAGATCAAGGTCGATCAACGTGTGAAAGCGACGATCAAGTATCTCCGCCGCCATCACGCGCTCTTCACCTTCGGCGAAAATGTCGGCAGCGATGCCTTTCCGGTGCCGACCCATAAATTGAAGTGGCATCCCACGCGTCAACCGGTCGTGACCGATCTTTGGAAAACCAATTGCCGTCCCGGGGCGGCCGCCGTTTTCACCTCGGTTGCGAATTGGTCCACGAGTGGCTTGAAAGATATCGAATGGCGGGGCGAAAAATATCTCTGGAGCAAATCGCGCGAGTTCATCCGGTTCGTCGCGGCGCCAAAAAAAGCGGCCGAGCCATTCGAGCTCGCGACCAACATCAAGGACCCGCAAACGCGGGAAAAGTTCGAACGCAACGGCTGGCGCTTCCGTCCGCCGGACGACTTGAGCGCGAACTATCAGCTCTACCGGGATTACATCCGCCGCTCGAAAGGCGAATTCACAGTGGCCAAGGATCAATACGTCCGCCTCGATACCGGCTGGTTCAGCGACCGCAGCGGGTGCTACCTCGCCGCCGGCCGTCCGGTGATCACTCAGGAAACCGGCTTCACGAAAGTCTTCGGGAAGCAGGACGGCCTCTTCGCCTTCAAGTCGTTAGGCGAGATTGCCGAAGCCGTGAAGAGGATTAATGCCGACTATTCCCTGCATTCCCGCGGCGCCCGCAAAGTTGCCCAGGAATTCTTCGAAGCCGAAACGGTGCTGCGCTCCCTCCTGGAACGCGCCGGAATCTAGAGCGGGATTAATTCGGGCCGTACTCCCATCCCGCTCGCCTTCTCAGCCCTCCGCGGTCGTGGGATCGATGATCCCTTTCACCTCCGAAATACGGTTTGCCGGGAAGCCGCCTTGCTGGGCGTGCTCGCGAACCATCTCTTCGTTCGGTGCAATGTAGACGCAGTAGATCTTGTCGTCGGTCACGTAGCTTTGGACCCATTGAATTTGCGGCCCCAGATTCTGCAAGACTCCACAGGACTTCTGTGAAATGGCCTGAAGTTGTTGGGGCGACAGCTTCCCTGCGTCGGGAATTTCCCGTTCAATTACATATTTTGGCATAGGTGGATACCTTCTATTCGTTGTGTTCTTCGTTCGTAAAAAATATATGCGATCCGACGAGGTGCAAAATCACTCCAAAGCGCGCTCGGTCGAAAACCGAACGTGTCCGCCGAATTGTCATAGCTCTTTGTAACTCGGAATGGGAGTCTTCGCGCTTCCTCCGCGAGACGAAAGTAGACGTTGAATCTCGGTGTCTTGCATATCTTCAGTCGCGTGACTGACTATCCGGTGCGTCTTAAAATCGTACACGATGGAGAATATCTCCCGGCGGTCCTCTTCAATCACAATTGTGGCTGCTGCCACGGTGCCGTCGAGCGACCAGTGAAGATTACCCGGCTCGTATTTCCCCTTCGAGAAGAGATCGCCGACGTAAATTGGACCCCAAAGACTCGCGCGAAAATCGTGAACACGAAAGTCGTAGTCGACACTGCGAAATCCCGCAACCGAGACGCAATCCACCGCCCAGCGCTTATTGGCCGGGCTACGCGAAATAAAAGCATGCGCCGGGTGAAACCGGAGATAAGCGACAATCGGTATCATCGCTATCGCCGCGGCGCCACCGACCATCAGAATTCGGAGTGGAAAACGAACTCGCCCAACGAGGATCGCCGTCAACCAGACAAGTGTGCCGACGGCTAACAGCAAAACAACGATGGCTACCTTCATGGCGAAGGGAAACTCAACAACCCAAAGACCCGGAACAGCTGGCTTCGGAATAAGCCTGCACTCAGCTAGGATAGGGCTGAAATCGCCGCGCGATAGACCGTGGATGTCTCTGAAAAATCGGAAACCGTGACGTTGAGATCGCGCAGGAGTCCGTCTTGTAATCCGTAAATCCAGCCGTGCACGGTCAACTCCTGGCCGCGGTCCCAGGCGTCACGCGCAATGCTGGTATGGCAGACGTTGGTCACTTGCTCGATCACGTTCAACTCGCACAGCCGGTCCGACGCTTCGGAATCCGTGCCAACGCTCTCCGGATGCTTCTCCCGCACGTCTTGCACATGACGCAGCCAATTGTCGCTCAGGCCAATTCGGACGCGCCGCAACGCGGCCTCGACTCCGCTGCATCCATAATGTCCGCACACGATGACGTGTCGCACTTTCAGGATGTCGACCGCGAATTGCATGACCGACAAACAATTGAGATCCGTGTGGACAACGAGATTGGCGATATTCCGGTGAACGAATAATTCTCCGGGCGCCAGGCCGACAATCTGGTTGGCCGGAACCCGGCTGTCGGAGCAGCCGATCCATAAATAGGTCGGCGACTGCTGTTGGGCCAGATTGGGGAAGAATTCCGGGTCCTGTTGCCGGATGCGTCCAGCCCAGGTTTTGTTGTTCTCGAAGAGATGGCTAAGCGTTTCCATGCGCGATGGCACCCGGTCGTCTGGCCAGTATTACGTGAGATTGCAGCGTTAGCTACCGCTCGCTGCTTCCGCCTGGAGCCGGCACAACGCGTCGATGAATTGCTTTTGCCCCGAAACGAATTTCGCGACGGTATTAAGCCGGTACTTCAGGGTGCTGCCATCCTTTAGGGAAATCGTGATTTTCTTTTGATTTAGAGCGCCGCCTCGCTCGATCGACTTGATGTCCGTGAACGGAACCTCGACGACCCCGTCGTTGATCGTCTTCAAGGAGAAAAACCCCATCTTGGTTTTGATCAGGAACAAGCGCCGGGCTGTGAGCGCGGCGAAGAAATAACCGCTGCCCGCCAGGGCCAGTGGACCGACCAGGGCGGCGAGCCCCAGGGATTTGTTGAAGAGAAATCCGGTGACCTGAATTGTTTCGTCTGCCTGGAGACGGGACTTCAACTCATCGTGAATGAACTGGTCGCACTTTGTCATGGTTGTGGGTGGTTAGAGGGCTGGAAAAATGAGCTCGAAGAAGAGGAACAGGGCCACCACGCCGATGACGGCAACAATGATGGGACGGTTCGGCGAACTCTGGCTGCCCTTCAATCCGACGACGCCGAAGAGGAGACCGGGAAACCACAGGTAAGACCACCGGATCATGGCGGTTTCGGAAACGCGATTAAACAAAACCCCGTAGATGAGGACGGCTATCGCGATGCTCGCGATGAGGACGAACTTGTAGACGGATTTCATTTCAACGTTTGAAGCGCGAACCGTTTTTGGGGCGGAGCCACACGGACGGTTTAGTCTCCAAAATTATCTAAAATTTGCGTCTTCTATCTCCTTTTGTTCGATTAAATCCAGGCGCACTGCTTCAAATTCGCCCTGGCTGGCCGCGACCTCCGTGAGTTTGCCGCCTCCCTTGAAGATCCCCGGCACGATCTCAACCTTCAAATACACTTTCTGCCCACTCTTCAGGGTGAGCGCCGTCCCCGATTTCTTGTCATCCATCTCGAAGGTGTGACGCCCTGGCCGGAGTGCTGCCACGAACACTCTTCCGTTGCCGACGTTGACGAGGTCCTTGCCATTCAAGAGGACGGTAGGTCTCAACATGCCCCCCAGCGACGCGCTCGGCCGGTAGATGACCACGGTTGCCATCCGGGCCTTATCCACGGCATTCATTTTCGCCGCGACCTGCGGGTTTGGAGGTTTGGTCGCAGTTGAGGCACAGGCCGTCAGGGAGGCGGCGGCGACGACACAGATGAGCCGGGCAACAGTTGTTTTATTCATCGGAGTTGGGTAGTTGCCCACCTCTATCGGGAGCCGTGCGGCCTGCCAAGCGCAATCCTCACCGTTTCACGGAGACACCGCGGCGCTCCATGGCGCAGCCTTTCGCTTCGAAAACGCTTACGGGCTCAACGCGGAAGCATCGACCGATCCGAAGAGGGGCAGAAATCGGACGGTGACATGATCTGCTTCCGCCAGTCGGAGCACCATTTGCATTCCGCGATCGAAATCATCGAACAGCGCCGGCATCGGCAAGAGAGGTTGATCGAGCGGCCTCATGAAATCGTCCCAGTGAATGGGAACGATGACTTTGGCGCCCGTGGCTTGGACCACCTCCCGCCAGTAATCCTTCGCGAATTGCTCGGTTTGCTTACCCAGCGTTCCGATGCCGAGAAATACGACGTCGGCCTGAACGCCATTCAAAAAGCCGGTGACGTAATTGGCGCTCGGGTGAACGAGGAAGCGCCGGCCATCGTGCTCGATCAGATAGGAATAGCTGCCGCCTTCCTTGTATTCCCGCACCCGGGCCGGCGGACGCAACGGTGTTGCGATGTCTCCCATGAAGTGAGCGTCCGGCGAGTGTGATGACTTGATGGCCGTGATTTTGAAACGGCCGAACGTGAATGTTTCGCCGCCCACAATCGTCCGCATCCGATCCCCTGGGAAATCCAGCCCCTGGGCGATATAGGCGGTCGATTCCGATCCGATGAGGAGGGCGTTGGTTCGCTTGGCGACTTCAGGTGAATCCATCGCATGATCGTAATGGGAGTGGCCGGTCATCACCGCCGCGAGCCTGGTCACGCCAGTCTTATCTAACGCATAGTTGATGCGGGCATCGTCCGGTTTGATCCGGCAAAGAAAGGTCCTGAGCATACCCGGCCGCGAAAAGAAGCCGTCGGTCATGATCGCCGTCTCGCCATCGTCGAACAGGATCGTCGACACGCCCATGAACATCACCCGAAGCGAAGCCCCGGGTGCGGCCGTCGATGTTACTTCGAGCGATCGATAAGCTTCGAATGACGGATGCTTGAGCGCGCGATAACCCATCACGGCGGCCACCAGCACCAGGGCGACCAGAATAAGAAGAATAATCCGCCTCATTGCATTTGAATCCTCATGCTAACTGATTACGGGATCCGCCGGACGCGGTTCCAGGAATATTTGAGCCGTGGCTGGGCCGCCGACGATACGAGCACGCGCAAAGACTGGGCAGCGTGGTGTCAGGCGGGATCTGTTTTCGAGCGTCCGGCAAATATGGCCAGGAGCAGGAAGATCGGAAATATCGACAGATCCGAAAGCGTGAGCGGCGTTGGTACGGTTATTTGGTTGACGCCAAGGCGGCTTTCTTGGTTTCGGTATCGATCTTTTTGCCTTCTGCCTCTGCCGTTTTGACGTCCTTCGCCTTGTTGACGTAGGTCTGGATAGAGTTCCAGAATCCGGAACCCCCGCTGGCCAGAAGGCCAACAACAATCCAAGCAAGGGGTGCATCCGGAAGCACTGATTTGATCGCGCCCGTGGTGCTGGCCAAGTAAGCTGTCAGGATGCCCGCGATAAGCGCGAGAACGTGCAATATAGCTTGGCGGCGTCCTTCTGCGGCCGGATCGGGATTCTCTTTGTTGAGAAAAGGAATGAAGCCTTTAATGATTTCGACGAGACGCTCAGACGCGACACTAAGCGCAGCCAAAAGAGCGACGATTGAAGATAGGTTGTTCAGGTCCATACTGGGGTAGTCCTTTGTTGTTTTTCTAGTTTCGTTTCAGAGAGGGGTCGAAAACGCCTGGCGAGAATTAGACGTAGGTTCACAAGTAAAGGCGCACATCTGCTCGCTAAGTCGGCGGTTGTGGGGTCTGGCGAGTGGCCTGCAGTATTGGAGGTGTATCGTCCCACGCTAACTGACTACGGATTCCACCGGGGGTGGTTCCGGGAATATTTGAGCCCTGGATATACCGCCGACAATACAAGGACGCGCAAAGACCGTGCAGCGTGGTGTCAGGCGGGATCTGTTTTCGAGCGTCCGGCAAATATGGCCAGGAGCAGGAAGACATAGATGACAGCCTGCAGCACCGAACCAGCCATCCCGAACGCGCTGAAAGCCCACATCCGGCTGGCCCGGTCACCGTCCTGAAACACCCAATGCTGGATCATCGTCTGCCCGACCGGCATAACGAAACAAAGAACCAGGGCGAGACCGAAACCCAGCAGCGCCCAAAGTGCACCACCGCGCGCATCCCGCCATTTCGCGACGATGACGATGCAAGCCACCAGGCAAATAATGACTCTCGGCAGATACACCGCAAACGTGGAAAACAATGTTCTGATCTCGTCACTGTTGTTCATAGGCTATTGATGCTGTCCCACCACGCGGCGAAAGCAATCCGGTTCGCTGCATGCATCGCATGGTTCGGGCCTACCTTGGTTGGTAATGGTCCAAGAACCTACCGACTGCGCCGGCGGCGTAGCAACCGACGCACTCCCCAAACGATGAAAATTAATACCGCGAGCGCGATAACGGCCTGCGCCACCAGGTTGCGAATAGGGTTGCTAAGAATGTAATTCGGATGTCGTGCGTAAAAGCCGTTGAAGCTATCAAACGCCGCTGGCAACGCGGTCAAATCTTCTTTCGCCAACTCGAGCCGGTGTTCATTGGGATGGTGGTGAGATCCGAATCGGTAGGCCTGCCCGCCCGTGTCCAATTCGATGTGGGCGCCCAGGATCCAGGTGAGCGGCCGCGTCTTCAGAAACTCGATAACCCGCAGGGCGCTTTCGCGGTAGCCCGCGGCATCTTCAATCAGCAGCCGGGCCGGCATAAGGAAATCTCCGGAAAATAGAATTCCCGTTCTGTTGTCGTAGAATGCCACGTGGGTCGCGTTGTGTCCGGGCGTCGGAATTACATCCACAGTTCGGCCGCCCAGATCCACCTGTGCAATCCCGTTGGGCCAGTTAGTAAAACCGAAGAACGCTCGAACCCCTTCCAAATCTATGGGCACGATCTGGACCGATGGAAGGGACGCGAACTGAGGATCGCCGCCGCGATGATCTGAATGGCGGTGGGTGTGCGCCACTAGAAGCGGAAGCTTTTGGTGGTTCTTATCCGGCAATAAGTCCAGGATCGTTTTCGCCAGCGGCATCTCTTTCGCGTCCGCGACAGCGCCGGTATCGACGAGAAGAGCTTTGTCGGAGCCGACCAGAAGATAGAGAAAATTTGCTTCGAAAGTTGCGCAAGGACTCTGGCGCAGGATAAAAGTTTGCGACTCGTAGGTATGGACTTGAAGCGGGTTTTGCGGCGTTGCCGTGCAATCCAGAGCACCCTCATTCCAGTGCACATCCAACGATCCAGGCGCTGGCTGGGACGAAGCCAGCGTTGCGGTCAATAGAAAGATCGACGCCGCTACTTCGATCCCCACTTTCCAACGCACGCAAATAAGCCGCTGTGGACGCATACGATTTTCAAGGCCTAACGAGAATGAACTGAGCGATCGCTGGCGGGAGCGAGCGTGGTCAACATTAGAAAGTTTCTCATAGGATCAGAGCGACTCAACAGGGCGGCCAGCGGTTCGCTCCAGTGATTGGTTAGATGGTTCGCGTCATTCTCGCTTGGCGCGTTCCACCAAAGCGAGATACTCCTCGCGAAACGTTTCTAGCAACTCGTTGTCAATCGACTGACACAAATCAAAGAGCGCTTTCTTCTCACTCTCGTCACGAATCTCGAGACGCTCGTGATATGCGTACCGGGAGATAAACATAAACGCGCCAAATGCGGTGTCCTTATCGAGTTTAACTGTGATGTGATGCGACATATCGACGGGTTTTCGGTCGGGCTTCACCATCTAACGAGAATTAGACGTGCACGGTTGAGAGCATATCGGGTCGGATCCACGTGACAACAGCATTGTCATTTCTGGGCTAAGCGGAGTTTGCGAGTTTTCCTTGTCGAAGTGCGGGCTGAATCATTATCCTGCGGTTTCACCACGAGGAGGTAATCGCCTATGAAATCCCTGCGAGCTGGTTATTCATTCCTGCTGGCGGCGCTCGCCGCCACCGTCGCTTCAGCGCAAAGTCCGCGGGCGGATATTTCATGGCTGGCGGGAGGACACATTTCGCCGATCGCTTCGGCGGCTTATTCGCCTGACGGAACGGTGTTGGCTTCGAGTGGTTATTTCGGTGACACGCTCAAACTCTGGAATGCGGCGGATGGCCGGATGATCCGCACGTTCGGGAATACCGTCGGGAGCTCGTTCATTTTCGGGCCGATGATCCCAATCACTTTCCTTCCGGATGGGCGCACGATCATTGCGCTCGGCGAAGGAGCTTCGATCGGCGTTTGGAACGTGGCCGACGGCAAGCTGCTCCGCACCATCAACGTCAGCGGTTCCGATCTCGCCCTCAGTCGCGATGGCACGTTGATCGCAGTCGCCGCGAATAATTTAATAAAGCTGGTGCGATTCAGCGACGGAGTGGTCGTGCGCTCGATCACGTGGCCGAGCGATCTGGTGCGAAGCGTCGCGTTCTCGCCGGACGGCACGGTCGTGGCGGGAGGAGATCGGACTGGAATGTTGCGAACGTTCCGGGTCTCCGATGGCGGGCCGCTGCTTTCATTTCAGGCGCACAGCGGCGACATCACGGCGCTGCTTTACTCAACCGACGGAGCGCGGATCGCGAGCAGCAGCGCCGATCACACGGTCAAGCTCTGGGGCAGTTCGAGCGGACAACTCATGGGCACCCTGAGCGGCCATGGGAATGCCGTGAACGCGATTGCGCTTTCGCCGGACGGAGCGCTCCTCGCTTCCGGCTCACAGGACAACACGGTCAAACTCTGGTCTATGCCGGGTGGAACGCTCGTCGGAACGTTAAACCAGCCGAGTCCGGTCAGTTCGTTAGGTTTCAACGCCAGCGCGAACAAACTGGCGGTCGCTATTCGCGACGAGCTCAGGGAATGGGATGTGCCCAGCCAAACGCTCGTGCGCAATCTCGCCCGGGCGAGCAACCCAATATCCAGCACCGTCTTCACGCCGGACAGCACCAAGGTGGTGAGCGGCAGCCACGACGGAAAGGTTTCGGTGCATGACGTCGCGACTGGCGCGCTCTTGCGCCAGATGATCCCCGGCGGAAACATCTTTACCGTGGCCGCGAGCGCGGACGTAGTGGCGGCCGCAACAAACATCCCCAATGTGATCAAGCTCTACCGCCTGAGCGACGGCACGCTCCTGAGGACTCTCGAGCCGGCGGGAACCCAGCCTTATACGTACTCAACCGCGTTCTCTCCAGACGGTGCCACGCTCGCGACGGGCCATTTTCAAAGCCTCGTGCGCCTGTGGGACGTGGCGGACGGCGCGCTGGTGCGGACTCTGGGCCCGGGCGGCGCATCGGGGTCGGTCAACAGCCTCGCTTACACCTCGGATGGGTCTCTGCTCGTGACCGCGTGGTCGGACGGCTTTGTTCGTGTCTGGGATAGCCAGGGTAACCTGATCAGAAGCATGGGTCCGGCGGGGCAGCCGCTCGCGTCGGTCGCAATTTCGGCCGATAACCAATTCGCCCTGGCCGGCGGCGAAAGCGGGCTGCTCCAACTGTGGAGAATCGACACCGGCGCTTCGGTTTATTCCTTCACCGATGGCGGGCGCGTCACGGAAGCGCGCTTTACGCCGAGTGGCTTTGCGTTTTACGCGGGGCGCAGCGACAGCTCGCTTTTCGGCGTCAGCACGCTCCGGGTTTATCGGACATCCGATCACGCGTTGCTCGAGGCGTACAATCTCGAAACCGGCGGCTTCGGATCGAATCCTTCCGGTCCCCTCGCCCTCGATCTGTCGGCTGACGGGAAGCGTCTGACTTATGGACGCGACGACGCCACCGTAGCGATGGCCTACAGCACCCTCATCGCCGCGCCGACGTCTGCGACGGTCTTCGCGGGCCAGCTTGTCGGTGGCTCATTCCAGGATTTGTTGATGGCGGACGACAAGGCTTTGGTCGCCCGGCCCCCGTCATTGGCCGGGTCGGTGCAGATCGATCTCAGCGCGCATTCTCCTCTTCCGAGTCCGACGAGTCTCTCCTTTCAAATCGTGGCTTCAGCCGCCGCCGCCGGTCTCCGGCAGGAGGTTTGGATGCGGAACGCGCAGAGCGGCGAGCTCGAGCTTGTTGATACCCACACGACCACAACTCGAGATCAGACGGTCCGGGTCGATCTTGGCCCGAATTTTTCCCGGTTCATCGACGCTTCCGGCAATGTCATGGCGCGGATGAAATGGTCCGGGTTTGGTTTGATGCCGAGCGGGGCGCGGCTCTGGCAGGTGAGCGTCAATCAGGCTGTCTGGGCGACGGGGTTGTAGCCAGGCGCAAACCGTCGGCAACCTGCTCGGCGAGTGACGATTCTGCTCGACAGGGGCCCGGCGTATCCATTACGAACCCGAAAACGTTCCACTAAGGAGAAAATATTATGCGCATACTTGGATTGATTTTAGGAATTCTCGGCGGGCTGCTCGCGGGATGTTTCGGCTGGAAATGGCTCGATGACGCTAGCCACGGGCAGGCGATATTGGATCTCGCCCGGAGTGCCGGTAGGAATATGGCCGATGTAGATAAGGTCATAATGGCCGGACGCATGCTCATCGGTTCGATGGCGGCCGGCATCCTCGGAGGAGTCCTGGCGATGATGGGAAAAGGGAAGATTGCGGCGCTGCTCATGCTGGCTGGCGTGATCGTGCCCGCTATTTGGGAGCCCAAGTCGCTCGTCTTTACCTTTCTCCTCGCAATCGGCGCTATCGTCTGCTTTTTCCTAAAGCCGAAGCAAGCGGCGTAAACGCATAGGGGAAGAGCTAAACGGAGTTTTATGAGCAATTGCGTTCCCAAACGGAGTTTGGGAACGAGAGGGGCAGGAGAAAGAAGTCGACGGAGCCGAGGCCGGAGATACGCCCTTCCGAGGATCGGGTGCCGGGCATAATTGCTCTCGCTCTTGGGGACGCCTCTGCTAGTTGAGCCCGAAAACTTCCACCAACGCGACACCGGTACCATTATTCACTCCGCGAAGAACGGCGGTGTAAGGGCCAGGATTAAGACTGGTTAAAATCGCCGATTCGAGACTGTGGCTTGGCGCCAAGCCGCTCTCCATGATCGCCTGTTTATTAGGTGCGTCCATCCAGTTGTCGTTGGATGCGACCAATGCGCCATTGCGATCGTGCAATTCGAGCAAGGGATCGGCCAGAGCATTTGCAACCCCAGATTGAGTCAAGGATGGCCCGATCGCCCGCGCGACCACGTTTTCCGAACCTGATCCAGTTACGATCAAGCCTCCGATCATCACTCTGTCCCCCGTCTGAGCAAAAGCGCGCGTTGAAATATTGCCGAGTTTGGAACTGGCTGTTTGATCGAGACCGTACGCCTCAACAACAGCGGTTCCGGCGCCATTGTTCGCTCCGCGAAGAACGGCGGTGTAAGCGCCAGGATTGAGACTGATCAAGATCGCCGATTCGAGATTGTGGCTTGGCGCCAGGCCGCTCTCGATGATCGCCTGGCTATTTGATGCGTCCGTCCAGTTGTCGTTGGATGCGAGCAACGCACCTGTTGAGTCATGCAGTTCCAGAACCGGATCTTGCACCGCATCAGTTATCCCAGAATTTGAAAGGCTCGGCCCAATCGCACGCAAGATCACTCTCTGCAGTCCGCTGCCGGTGACGATCAACCCGCCGATCATGACGTTGTCGCCGGTCTGCACGAAGGCTCGCGTGGAGATATTAGCGAATTTCCCCGGTGGCGGACCAGATCCTGGGCAATATTCTCCTCCAGTGCTCAGGACATAGCCATGTGACTGGCCGAAAGGATCGTAAAATACAAAATAGCCGCCCCATACGATCATCCGACTACCAGTCCAGACTGCGATAGGATACTCGGCCCTGTTAGGGGCATTGATTGAGGTAGTCGTGGTCCAACTGTCGGTGCTCGGGCGGTATCGGCCACCTGTGTTAAAAAAGAGGTCCTGCTGATAATTATAACCACCCCACACGATCATCTCCTCGCCTGTCCAAACAGCTGCGTGAGCGATTCGGCCATTAGGCGCATGGTAAAGGCTGGTAGCAGACCAAACGTCGGTGTTGGGATTGTACCTCGCCCCCGTGTTTACATGCACGCTGCCATCGTAACCGCCCCACACGATCATTTCATTTCCTGTCCATACCGCGCTGTGCCCAGCTCGGGGTGGAGTACCAATGGTGTTAGTGGCCGTCCAGCTGTCGCTGACCGGATTGTACCTTGCACCCGTGTTGGTAGGGGTGTAAGGGCCGCCGCCCCAAACGATCATCTCACTGCCTGTCCAAACCGCAGTATGATGGATTTTGGGACCGGGCGCGCTCGTGGTGCTTGTTGCAATCCATGAGTCTGTGCTCGGATTGTATCGCCCACCGGTGTTGCTAGGGCCGCTCCCGCCGACGACCTCACCACCCCAGACAATCATTTCGCTACCCGTCCAGACGGCGGAATGCCATCGTCTTTTATCCGGTGCACTTGTCAGCGTCGTAGGGGTCCAATTGTTTGTGCTTGGATTGTATCGACCACCCGTGTTCAGAAAACCACCGAAACCCTGCGGGTACCAGCCTCCCCAGACGATCATCTCCGTTCCCGTCCAAACCGCAGTATACCCTTCCCGACCTTCAGGCGCGTTTACCGTGCTGGTTGGCATCCATGTGTCTAAAGCAGGATCGTATCGGCCGCCGCTGTTGGTCGCGCTGAGAGAATTAAGCTCGCCGCCCCAGACGATCATTTCGCTGCCCGTCCAAACTGCTCTATGCTCATATCGGCCATCGGGCACGTTGGTGGTGCGAACCGAAGTCCAAGAATTTAGTTCCGGGTCGTATCTCCCGCCGGTGTTTAACGTTTCACCATATCCGCCGCCCCACACGATCATCTCGCTCCCGGTCCAAATGGCCGTGTGCGTTTCTCTTGGAGACGGCGCGTTCGTCATGCTCATCGGGCTCCAGCTATTCGTAGCCGGATTGTAACGACTCCCGGAATTCCCCTGACCGTCCGGAAAAGCATTACCGCCCCACACGATCATTTCGCTGCCCGTCCAAATACCACTGTGCGAGTAGCGGGCGTGCGGCGGATTGCTTGCGCTTAAGGCAATCCAGGTATTGGCCGACGGATTGTATCTGGCGCCATCACTTAAGGCAGTCCCATTCCAGCCGCCCCAAATTATCACCTCAGAACCAGTCCACACGGCGCTGTGCCCAAATCGCGCCGCGGGCGTGTTAACGGTATTGGTACCCGTCCAGGTGTCTGACACTGGATTGTATTTCGCGCCGCTGTTCAAGTAACCCGTAGGGCCGATTCGTCCACCCCAAACGACCATTTCAGTTCCGGTCCACGTAGCCGAATGCTGGATGCGCCCTGGCGGCGCATTGGCGGAGTTCATCGTGGTCCACGAATCGGTGATGGGATCATACCGACCACCGGTGTTCGAAAACGACGTCGGATCTATGCCACCCCAGACGATCATGGCCGTACCGGTCCATAGCGCGGTATGAAAATATCGCGCAGTAGGTGCATTGCTAGTGCTGGTCGGCGTCCAGGTGTCATTTGCCGGATTGTACTTACCACCGCTGTTAAGAACAATATCGCCAGGTCTATATCCACCCCAGACGATCACTTCCGTGCCGGTCCACACCGCCGTATGATCATATCGCGCAATGGGCGCGTTCGTTAGGGTCACCGTGGACCAACTGTCGGTGGCTGGGTTGTACCTGTCTCCCGTGCCTACCGGCAGGTCATAATTGACCCCGCCCCAGACGATCATTTCGCTGCCCGTCCACACCGCAGTATGGTTGGCGCGGCGTGCTGGCAGGTCGATCAGCGACGACCAGGTGTTATCTGTGCATGTGGTCGCGGTATCGTTTAAAGCGGGTAGCGAGTAGCCGGTGAAAACGCGCGGATCTCTAGCAGTGCCGCTCTCGGCTGGCGCGCTCTGAGAGTGACGCCATGCTTGTCCGCCCGGCTCTGCCTCGCCGCCGGGTTTTGGGTTCGTCTCGTAAAATTCAGTCACCAGGCGCTCCGATAACGCCGGTCGGGCCAGACACTCAGCGATGATAAATGGATCATTGTCCAACGTTTCAAATAATTCGCGCAACATCTCCGGATCCTTCGTGTGCTGCCCCATTCGCTCCATCTCCGCCTGTAGTTGCCGAAAGCTAATCGGTTGCTGCCAGTAATCCTCCAGCACGCGTGAGTTTCGCAAATGGTCTCGGACTTTGGTTTCAATCTGTCGCCGGGACATCACAGTCTCCAGGGTAGGCTTGGAATCAGTGCGTTCCTTCGGCCAGATGCGATGACGCCAATAAACTCCCTCAATTTTCTGCTGATAATCCACACGCTGTTCCAACGTCAGCGTTCGGTTGAGAAGGTCAGCGTTCGAGCTGCTTGGCGACGTTATTCCGGCGAACGCGACCATGGCCAGAAGCACGCCCACCGAGCCAATTGTAAAATTCAACAAGAGGCGTGGATTGGGGAACCAGGATTCGGAAGGACTATTGTTTTGCATTAGAGTTCGTCGGTAAAAGGGGGAGACGGACGTGATTATGCCGACTGTCTCGACGCTTATCTACGTATTAGACGACAAAAAACGCATCCGCAAGAAAGGTAAAGCGGGTGCATGTCATTTGAACTGGTGGGGTTGAGACGGCAATGCCGGTTGGGCGGCGGGGCATTTTTCTCTGTCGAAGCGGGGTATGTTGTGTATGATGCGCCTTCGAAGCCAATGCCTGCCCCTGCCCTATCCGTAGCCACGAAGCGTTTTTGCCTGATTCTCGTCAAGCCATCGCACTACGATGACGACGGCTACGTGATCCAGTGGTTTCGTTCGACGATCCCGTCGAATTCCCTGGCCGCACTCTACGGTCTGGCCCGCGATTGCAGCCAGCGCCGCGTCCTGGGCGAAGACGTCGAAATCGAGATCCATCCGTTTGACGAAACGAATGCGCGGATTCGCACGAAACGGCTCGCCCGCATGATCGAGAAAGCGGGCACCGGGATGGTGATGTTCGTCGGCGTGCAATCGAACCAGTTTCCGCACACGCTGGATCTGGCGAAGCCGCTCCTCGAGCGCGGCGTCCAGGTCGCTATCGGCGGATTCCACGTTTCGGGAACGATGAGCATGCTGGGCGGAAACGATGCGGATATTCATCGCGCGAAAGCGATGGGCATCTCGCTCTTTGCCGGCGAAGCGGAAGGACGGCTCGAGCAGGTCTTGCAGGACGGCTACGCGAAGAAGCTCAAGCCGCTCTACAACTACATGGCGGACCTTCCCAGCATCGAAGGCGCGCCCATTCCGTTGATCAGCGCCGTGCGGGCGGCGCGGACCGCCGGACACGTGACCAGCTTCGATGCCGGCCGCGGTTGCCCGTTCCAGTGTTCCTTCTGCACAATCATCAACGTGCAGGGGCGCAAATCGCGACGCCGTTCGCCCGACGACGTGGAGGCGATCATCCGCGAGAACGTGGCCCAGGGATTGCGCAGCTTTTTCATTACCGACGACAACTTCGCGCGGAACAAGGATTGGGAAGTGATCCTCGACCGGATCATTCGCCTGCGCGAGGTCGACAAGCTGAAGCTGTCGTTCATCATCCAGGTAGACACGCTTTGCCACAAGTTGCCGAACTTCATCGAGAAATGCGCGGCGGCGGGAGTGCGGCGCGTGTTCATCGGCCTGGAGAATATCAATCCGGACAGCCTGGCCGGGGCGCATAAACGCCAAAACAAGATTACCGAGTATCGCAAGATGTTGCTGGCCTGGAAGGCGGCGAAGATTATCACCTATTGCGGTTACATCACCGGATTCCCTAACGACACCGTCGAATCGATCAAACGCGACGTGGAGATCGTGAAGAAGGAATTGCCCCTCGATATTCTGGAATTCTTTTATCTGACGCCGCTGCCGGGATCGGAAGATCACCAGAAACTGGTGCAGGCCGGCGTGCAGATCGATCCGGACTTGAACCGGTACGATCTGAACCACGTCTGCGCGCCGCACCCGAAGATGACGCGGGCGGAATGGGAGCGGGCCTACCTCACGGCGTGGGAGACCTACTACACCATGGAACACATGGAGACGGTGTTGAAGCGGCTGGTCGCGAAGAAAGGACGGGCCAACAATGCGCTCGTGCTCATCACCTGGTTCATGAGCTCGATTCATCTCGAGAAAGTGCATCCGCTGGAGGGCGGCGTGATCCGCCTGAAATCCCGGCGGGACCGGCGGCCCGGCCTGCCACTCGAGTCGATCTGGACATTTTATCCAAAATACTGGGTCGGGTCGGCGGTGAAGATCTACAAACTGGCGAGGCTCTATTTCCGGTTGCGCGGGATTTACCAGCGGATCAAGGCGGACAAGAAGCGGTTTAAATACATGGACGTTGCGCTGACGCCGGTGACCGATCACGACACCGAGGATCTTGAAATATTTCACACGCCGTCCGCGCCGGCGTTCGTCGCGCAAGAGCAGCGGCGACAGCACGCGCGCGAGCACGCCGCCGTGGCGTAGCGGCGGTTTCTTACTACGCATTTTTGGGAAGCGCCAACGGCGCTGTATCATTGGTAGCCTGGGGCAACGCCCCAGGAACTCGCCCCCTCAGCTTCCGAGCGCTGAAAGCGCGAATCATTGCGGTGGACGTCCAATCCCACGAGGAACAGCCGGCGTTTTGAATCGCGCTTTCAGCGCTCGACTATTATTGGGCACAACCCTGGGGCTCGGCCCCAGGCTGAAATGAAAACGCGCCGTTGGCGCTAAACAGCTACCAAACAGAGTTTGGGAACGAGGGGCGTGTCGCGCCTGACACAGACGCCCTACAATGCGACCGCCCATTCCTCGGCCCGAAGTCACAATGATTTGATTTCCGGGTCATCTGTTTCATCTTCACGGCTTCCAATGAGGCGCCTCGCATTTTTGCTGTTCATTTTGTTGTCCCTGTGGGGAGGACAAATTCAGGCACAGCAAAGGACCGTGCCACCGCCGCCGGGAGAGACCCCCATGCCGTCCCCCGCACCGCCCTCCACCTCCAACGTGGTCCCGGTCCCGGCGCCCGCGGTCGCGACGCGCCCAAACGGAAAGATTCAAAAGAGTTTGGTCCGCATCACCGCGACGGAGGTTGAACCCGATTACCGGGCTCCCTGGAATTCGGGCGCGATTCAGCGGGGCGTTGGCGCGGGCTTCGTCATCGAAGGCAACCGCATCATGACCAACGCGCACGTGGTCAGCAACAGCCGCTATCTCACCGTGGAACGGGACGGCGATCCGAACAAATATCCGGCCACGGTTCTTTTTGTCGCGCACGACTGCGATCTGGCACTGCTCAAAGTCGCTTCGACGGACTTTTTCAAGAACATGACCCCGCTCACTTTCGGCGGGATTCCGGAGCTCGAATCAGTCGTGTCGGCTTACGGATATCCTCTTGGGGGTGATCGAATGTCGGTCACCACCGGCATCGTTTCGCGCATCGATTTCCAGCTCTACACCCACTCTTCGATCGACCAGCATCTCGCCATTCAGATCAGCGCGCAGATCAATCCCGGCAACAGCGGCGGGCCCGTGATGCAGAACGCGAAAGTGGTCGGAGTGGCGTTCCAGGGATATAGCGGCGATGTCGCGCAGGGCGTCGCCTACATGATTCCCACGCCGGTGATCCAGCGCTTCCTCTCCGACATCAAGGACGGGCATTACGACAAGTATGTGGACCTCGGGCTCACCTACACGAAACTTCAGAATCCCGCGCAACGACATTTTCTGGGCTTGAAAGACGATGATCGGGGCGTGCTCGTCGGCACCGTGATCGCCGCCGGTCCCTCCGCCAAGAACGTTCAGCCCGGAGACGTACTGCTTGCGATCGACGATCACCCGATCGCGAGCGATGCCACCGTGGAGCTGGAAGGCGAGCGAGTCGACATGCCGGAAGTGGTCGAGCGGAAATTCAAAGGCGACGTCGTGAAGCTGGAGGTCTGGCGCGATAAGAAACCGATTACCGTCAGCATCGCCCTCGGATCGGTCTGGCCCTATGCCTACATGGCGCATGGATACGATGTCAGGCCCCGCTACGTCGTCTATGGCGGCCTGCTTTTTCAGCCGCTCACCCTCGATCTGATCGACTCCTACCAGCCGACTGACATCCGGATCCGGCATTACTTCGATTATTTCGTTACCGAGCAAATTTATCTGGAGCATCCGGAAGTCATCATCCTGACCAACATCCTGCCCGATCCCACGAACAGTTATCTCGCCCCCTACCGGGCCAGCATCGTGGACGAGATCAACGGCCAGAAAATCCGAACGTTGAGCGATCTGGCCAAGGCGTTCTCAGAAACTCCGGAGCGCTTTGTCGTCCGAATGATCGGCGACGGACCTCCGCTGGTGCTCGATCCGAAAGAGGTCGAATCCGCGCGGGAGAGAATCAAGACCCGTTACAACGTCGTCTCCGAACAAAACCTGGAAGACCAGCCGGCCCGGCCCGCGCCCGCCGATCAAGACAAAAGCTAATGCGAGCCCGTCATTTCACTCTCGCCCTCACCGGCCTTCTTTTCCTTCCGCTCGGAATGCTCGCGGCGACGCCAAAAAAGGTGCCGGGTCCGGACACCGTCGTGAAGCCGAAGGAACTTTCGCTCGTGCGGGTGAATGTTACCGGCCAGCCATATGACTATGTGCGCCCGTGGCAGAAACGCGCTCCGTTTTCTAAACGCGCTCTGGGTGCGGTCCTTCCGCAGGGACGCGTCCTGGTCACGGCAGATCTGGTTGCGAACCAGAACTACGTCGAACTGGAGCGCGCAGAGTCCGGCGAAAAGACGGCGGCCAATGTGGTGGTGGCCGATTATGAATCGAACCTGGCGCTCCTCGAGCCTGTCGATAAGAAATTCCTGAACGGTCTCACGCCTCTTCAGTTGGCGCTCGACACGGTGGTGGGCGATCGCCTGGCCGCGTGGCAACTCGAATCCACCGGCGCGCTGGTCGGCACCGAAGGGCTCGTGACCACGATCCAGATGACCCGTTACCCGGCCGATCTGGGTCAGTTCCTGACCTATCGCATCAGCATCTCGATGCAGTACCGCGATAACAGCTACACCGTTCCGCTCGTCAAAAATAACAAGCTCGCCGGTCTGCTCCTGCGTTTCGACCCGAGAACTCAGGTGCTCGATGCGATCCCGGCTCCGATTATCGCGCATTTCTTGAAAGACGCGGAGAAGCAGCCTTACCCCGGATTTCCTTCCGCGGGCTTCGGCTTCTTTTCCACACGTGATCCGCAGCTGCGTGAGTTCGCGGGGCAAACCGGCAAACCCGCCGGGGTCTACGTGACCAGCGTCGAACCGGACATGCCGGCGGCCAAAGCCGGGTTGCAAGTCGGCGATATCGTCGTCGGCCTCAGTGGCAATGAGATCGATCAAAATGGGAACTACGTCGACCCGCTCTACGGTAAGATTGAGTTTACCAACCTGATCACAGCCCGCGGTTTTACCGGCGATACCATGCCGATTCAAATTCTGCGTGAGGGCAAGGCGATGCAGCTCAATCTCGCGCTCGATCACCGCGCCGCGGACGACTACGTGATCCCGCCGTATAACATCGACCGGGCGCCGCTATATTACATTTTAGGCGGACTGGTTTTTCAGGAATTATCCCGGCAATTTCTCCGGGAATGGGGTGCGAACTGGCTCAAGGACGCGCCGCAACGCTTCGTCTACAAGGATCGATTTCAATCCGAGCTTTATCCGGGGGGAAATCGCCGGGTGGTGGTTTTGACTCAGGTCCTCCCGGCGAACGGCACCATCGGTTACGACGATGTGGCGTATCTGACCGTCACCAAGGTCAACGGCAAGGAAATGAAGTCGCTGGCTGACCTGGCGGAAGCAGTCAAACATCCGTTGGACGGGTTCATCAAAATCGAGACGGAAGAGGATCCGAAACAGATCGAGCTCGAAGCCGCGCAAGTGGAGGCGGAGGCAACCGCTCTCCAGCAGAATTACGGCCTGCCCGCTCTGCAACGGCTGGAGTAGCAGGAGCGAATTTCCAAAAATCAAGGAGCGGCGGTTTTTAACCGCCGTTTTATTTGGTCGGCGGTTAAAAACCGCCGCTCCTTGGGGCTTTATCTCGCATCCGGCTCGACAGAGGCACGCGCTGCCAAGACACGCTCTGTCGGAGCGTTCCCGCGGAGACACGGCGACAGAGCGCCGTGGCTGGAGCGCGGAGTCGCACCCGCGCTATTTAATCAGCTCGTTAAGCATTGATTGCAGCCAGGTCTGCCAAATGGCGTAGCCCTTCGCACTCAAATGCACTTTGTCCGGCATGATGGCGGCGGGAATGTTTCCGTCGCGATCGAGGAATTGGTCGCCAATATCGACAAAGCGAACGCGCGTTCCATCATCGAGACGCCGAAGCTCTCCATTTATCGCGGTGATGGTTTTCCTAATCCGGCTGTCCTTCCCGTCCCGCGGAAAGATCCCGAAAACAAGCACGCTGGCTGCGGGAGACCGTTTTCGAATCGTGCCGACAATTTTCTCAATTCCCCGCGCCGTCCATTCGGGCGCTTCCTCGGCAAAGTAAAAGACGTTGTTGCTGCCGATGAGGACGACCACGACTTTCGGCGTGATGCCGTCCAGCTCTCCCTGCTCGAGGCGCCAAAGAAGATGCTCGGTGCAGTCGCCTTCGATCCCAAAATTAGCTGGTTTGTAAGGCGCGAATTTGAGCCAGCTCTCTTCCCCCACCCTCGGCCAGCGGTCGGTGATCGAGTCTCCCAAGAAGACGACACCGATATCTCCCTGCTTCGCCCTTTCCAGAAACTGCGCATGACGATCGGGATCCTTGGCGACCGGAGTGACCGCGTCCTCCGCTTTGCGCGGTTTCAGGTGCAGCTTGCGATGAAAATGCCGGGCGATCTTCCGGTCGCATTCGGAGACGCTGAAGACGGCGCCCAGGAGCAGGACCCCAACGACACACCAGCAGAGGACCGCGACTCCTTTCGTCTTCGTCAACGCCACTATTCTTCTCTTTCTCGTTCTATCATCGGGTTTTGCCCCGTCCCGGCGGCGCGCGGCGGCCGCGGTTGCGCGAGAAACTCCGCGACCTCCGCGGTGTAGTCCTCGAACGGATTGCCCATCACGAGGAAATCGCGATTATCGCAAGCGATCGAATCCCAATTGATCACGTAAGGCTGATCGCTTTTTTGAAACCAGGCGACGGCCTGGGCGCGGCCCGCCGCGCGCGTATTCGGCGGCGGATGCGAGCTCGCCTCGCTTCGGCGCACGCTGTTGTTCCACTCGCCGATTCGCTTCGCCGGGCTCAGGCCAAAAAACAGCCCCTTTTCCGGATCGATGTTATGATATTCCAGATCCAAACTCTGGAGCCATGGATCGTCCCAGGTGAGCCCTTCGGATTCCATGAACGTTTCCAAGAGCCACTTCTTGGAGATCCAATCCACTCCTCCGATCAGCGCTTCCGGTTTGTTCCCCAGCGCTTCGAGAGTAAAACTCCAGCTTTCGAGGAGCCAGTCGGTTTCCTCGCTGGCGCCGCCGAGATGCGTCCGCGCGAGTTCGTAAAACTGCCATTGGATATCGAGGCCGCCGATCGTCTTGCCGTTTTCGAGCCGCACAATCCAGGCGCCGGTCGGATCGCGAGAAATGTCACGCGTGCTCTGGACGGCATCGCTCAGGCTGAGGTTCTTGGGCAGACGGCCTTCTTCCAGGAGCGACAAAACGCAGGCGGTGGTTCCCATTTTCAGCGCGGTTGCGAACGGGCTCATGTTCGAATCGCCGATCAGAAGATGGAGCCGCCGGTATTTTCGATAATCTGCCAGCGGTTCGTCGCGGGCGTTGATGATGGCGCGATTGAATTGCACCCACTGGTAGATGTCGTTGACGATATGGTCAGCGCGCTGGCTCAGCTGAAAATCGACCTGGACCTCGGGTTGCGGGAGTTGGAAATCAAACGCGAGCGGATTCGCCTGTCCGACGCGGCCTGCGCCCGTGAAAATCTGGCGCGTGGCGAGAAAAGCCAGCAAGGTGCCGAGCACTGGCGGCGTAAATTGCGCCTCGCGCTTCATGAGATAATTCTCGTGGCAACCGAAGGTGGCTCCGGTGTTGTGGTCGATATTGTTCTTGATGAAGGAAACGCGGTCGGAGGCTTCGAGCGAATCGAGGGCAGACTGCAGGAGCTGGTCGCCGGCGACATCATACGTGACCACGTCCCGCAGATGCAGGCACTCCGGTGACGCGTATTCGATGTGTCCCATGTCGAGATAAAGACGCCCGCCATTGAGGAGGAAGCCCCCGTTGCCGGGCGGTTCTTCGTAGTCCCGGTAATGCAGGTCGATCGCGCCGGCTGCGCTTTTGCGGAACAGGAAATTTTTCACCCTGACCGGCCAGGCATCGGTCTGCCCGCGTCCGTCGTCGCCGCTGACGAGGCAGCCGTATTCCGTTTCGATTCCGGCAACGCGATCCATGATTCCTTGGTTAACGATTGGGCGAGTTGATCACTGGGCGATTGAAATTCATCCAATCGCCGTATTGCTCAACGGCAAACTTTGGCGTGACTTGAAAAGAGGGAGAGCAAGCCTCAGGATCGGCGAAGAATGAAAGACTTCCCCGTGCGAAGCCCCGGCGCCAAAGTCGGGGGAATTGTTTACTTCGGCCGGATGCTCGACAAGATTCGCGTCCACGCCAGGGGCGAACTGCCGGCCGATTATCTACCGAAATTGGGCAGCGGTTTTGACGGGTGGTGCGTCGATTTCCTCGGGATTGCTTACCCCGACCTCGTCAATCGCGTGGCGGAAGGCGGGACTGATGAGGAGATTCTCGAGTGGTGCTTCCTGCGTGGGCGCAAACCAACGGACGGCGAAATCTACGTTTGGAATGAGTTCATGCGGAAACGCGGTTGGGACGACGAACTTTCCGAGACGTTAAACCGTCGCAAGACGGAAGCGCGAATGGCTGAGCGCTCGGAAATCCGAACGATGTTTAACTTTATCGACGCCGACGAAGGGCGGGAGCAGTGACGTGTGACGAGAACAAGAATTCCCAACCTGTCACTCGTCACATGTCACTTGTCACAGCCTTTGGCGGAGGCGGAGGTTGCGTCCGGTAATCGATAAACTTCCAGACCCCGAAGACGGTCAACACGACAAACGCGCTCGCGCAGAGGGCTCTCCCCCGTGACGGGGTTCTCTCCGGGCGGGCCGCGGTGGGCATCGCGAGGCCTATTCGGAGAGCGTATCGATTCGTTCCGCGAGGGCGAAGTCGAGCTCGGTCAGGCCGCCTTTGCTGTGGGTGGAAAGAATCAGGCGCACCTTGTTGTAGCGGATATCGATATCGGGATGATGTTCCTCATCCTCGGCCACTTCCGCGACCCCGTTTACAAAATCGATTGATTCGGAGAAGTCATCGAACTCGAACGTGCGCTCGATATGTTTCTTCTCCAATTCCCATTCCGGGATCTTTTTCAGGCGCGCTTTCGCCTCGTCCGCTTTCAGCAAATCAGCCATAACGGGGAACGAGTAACATCCCCAAACCGTTTTGCAATGGGGAATCGCGCAGCTTTTTTGCAATCATTCGGCCGCACTCAGTCCGAGGATTTTTCGGAGGTTTTTCGTCGAATCGAAGATTTCCACCGCGCAAGCGCGCGCCTCCTTCGAAAGTCGGGCCCAATCCGAGAGGAGTTCATTCGCCGCCGCTTCTGCTTCGTCGACGCCGTTCACGAACCGAAATCCGCTCTGGCGCGGCAAATATTCCCCCGCGCCGGTGTCTTCGGTGATGACCGGCCGCCCCAGGGCGAGAAACGCCGCGGCCCGATCGCTTACCCAGCCCGTGCGCCAGGCCACGTCGACCCCTTTTATCACGGTGAACTCGCCCAGTGCGCCCGCCAGAAACCGCCGATAGGCGCGGGGTGTTCGCGCGACGCGATGCGGAGAGACGATATGCCAGCCTCGGTCTCGCAATCGTGCGATCTCGGGATCATCCGAGGCCAGGTTCACCGCGAGCTCGAAACGGGCGGCCGGAACACGGCGAGGCAAATCCAGATACGGTTCGAAGGCGAATTTCTTCGAGAGATCCGGGAACTCGCCGTCCACCTCGACGGCGCCAGCCCAGTACCATTGCCCGACGGTCGAGAATTTCGCCGTCTTCGGGCGCGGCTGTGGCTCAAGCAGTTTGGTATCGGCCAGGGGATGGAACGTCCTCCAGCGGAGGGGCGAACGAGGCAACCCGCAATCGGGTGAATTGACGTTGAGCCCGATCGTCCAGAATTCGTGGTGATGCGATTGGCCCATCTCCATTTTCGTCATCCAGAAAAAGATTTCGCTCGGATCGAGATCGCAAAAAATCCGGCGCTCGAACTGCAAAAGGAATGGCGGGTGGATCGAGTAGCTCAGATTCAGGAGGACGTTTGGTCCGGCCAGTCGATCGAGCAGTTCGCGGCGTGACATTCCGATGCACCGCATTGTCTCGAATTCATGAACGTCACTGGCCGGCGCCTGGTGCAAGAGGCAGTAGCGCCCCCGCAGGCCATGTTCGCGCAGGCGTCTCCGGAAATTGCGGATGCGCGTTTCGTCCGCGTGTTCGTCCCCGCTGGCCGGACACAACTCGAGCCAGACGGCGTCGAGCCCGAGGCGGCGCAATCCCAGCATCCATTGCAGCGGCACAGAAAAATTGCCGCCGCCTTCCGGATATTTCGCCGCAAATCCGCAGCCGAGAAAGATCGTCACAGACTAAAACTCGCCTGTCGGGGAAATCTGCTCAAGGGGCTCGTCATTGACGGCCCATGCTTCCTCCGCTAATTAGCATCCGCCGAGCACCCGTAGCTCAACTGGATAGAGCATCTGACTACGGATCAGAAGGTTTGAAGTTCGAATCTTCACGGGTGCGCCATTCCAAACGCGAGAATCTCGCCACCGGCTAAAAGGGCCGTTGCCTTTATACTGCCCTCTAAATCTCGGGGTCTTGGCCATGGCGGACCTACCCGCCCGGATTGGCTTTACACGTTCAATTCGCGTCGCCACAATCGGCGCATGAAGCCGTTTGTTACCCTATTGATTCTTCTCAGTTTTCTTTGCGGCACGCTCCCGGCCCGGCCAGCGGCCCAGGAACGCAGGCTTCAGGACCTCAATATTATTTCAACGCGGGTTTTGCAGAGATCCATCAACCCAAAATTCTACAAGAGTTTGCTAATCTCCCCGGTCGAAGGCTGGATTGTTGTCCGCGCGACCATTATCAACCGCCGTTTCAATGGGGCAAGAGTGATACGTTCCGAGCTCAATGGTGCTTATGACGCGCTCGCTCTAAAATTTGCCGATGACCTGGAGATTGCCGGGGTTTACAATATGGAAAAACCGGGACTTGGTGCCTCCGTTCTGCTCCACCTCTTGGTTTACCAGATTGCCGACGGGACGATGATTCTCTCTTTCCCTACTCTTAGCGAGCCAGGCGACGACCAAAATTATTACTGGGGCTGCGCGCGCCTCGGGGTCCTAAAAAGGGACGGAAAATGGGACGAGATCGAAGGACCCGAAGGTCTTCACGGCAGAGGCTGGGCCGTCCGCCCCGCGAATCTCATGAATATGACTCGAGGTCGCCTGACGTTCGATAGTCCGGCCCCGCGAGAAAAAAAGTACAGGCCAACACTCGCGCCGCCTCCGTCGTCGGTGCTTCAGCCAATTATCGCCAGCAGATAAGGTTCTGTTCGAAAGGCGGCTTAACCAGACAAAGCGCCCCTTTACGATATGGGGGCGGAGCATCCGGATGCCAATGTTCAGTCTGGGAGAAAATCGGCTGGCTGCACTCTGCGCCCCGTCGAGGATGGTTTCGAGCTCCGCGGCGGCCAGTTGGCGAAACCTATGATCCTTCGAGAAGATGAACCACGGCCCGGGATTATTCTGGCGGGATTCGTTTAGAAGAGGGCAGCGAATTGCGCATCTTCAGCACGGCCGAAGTGATCGAGGCCAAGCATTAGAATCGGCCTGAATGACAGGAGAAAAACCGTCCATTTCCGAATCGAAAACCGGTCCAAAAACAGGCAACACGCCACTTGGGATGCGAAATTATTCAGCTCTCGACAAAATCACCGCGGACATGGTGCAACTCGCAAGACTGATGACCAAAGAGGATTACGACCGGCTGGCGGCTATTATTTAAGGGGCGGCGTATTGTGGTGATTTTCGCTTTTCTTGAGAGACGGACTTTCCTTCTTAGCGCGCGGAGTCGCGCCGGGGCCATCGTCGGTTTCGCAGCGTCTACAAATGGGAGCCCGTTTGCGACGCGGGCCGCGGGCGCAGGTTGCGCTCTTTCTCCGCGGCTTTCGCAGCGGCGCTGTTCGGATCCGGTGAGGGCGTGGGCTTGGTTTTCACGGAATTCAGAAGCGCTTTCGAAGGCGGCTTTGGTGGACGTTTGTGAGTTTGCGCGCCAAAGCGAGTAACTTGGCCCTGCACATACTTGTAGCCGTCGGCATGAATCCATTCGCCTTTCACGTAATTCCAACCCTGGGTTGCCGGAGGCCCGGCGACAGCTTTTGCGACGGCGTTAGTTTTGGTTTGTGGCTTTTGGCTCTCGATTTTTTTCGCGTTCGACCCCGAAGTGCTCTCAGCGTTCGGGGTCGGTTCCGCGTCCAGCGAAACGGCTGCGGCGAGAGTCGTTAGCACAATGAGTGTTAGAATATTCCGTGTCATAACTTGGCTCCTTTTTTCCCTGGCTCCGGAGGGAACGTTATTTGTCCGGTGCCTGTGACGATGATCGATCCTTGCCCACGTAGGCATTTTGCCTCGAGCGCTCTCGCGGCAGATCAATCCGATGAATTGGGCGCTTCCTTTTCACATAGTTTTGGTTCTTTCTCTGGTTCTTTTTCCTCCATTTGTTTACCTTTGGCCGCGACGGAATGATGTCCGTGATTTGATGGCATGGTTCCGGCAAACCGGGCTGAAAGTCCTTAGGATGCGGCTGAATCTTTCTGAAATTTTATGAAACTCGCGATGAACGCCCCGCCGGGGCACGTTTACGAGTTCGGCGATTTCCGCCTGGACGCTGGAAAACGGCTTTTGTGGCGGGCGGACGCTCAGGTGCCGCTGACGCCACGGGTCTTCGAGACCCTCCTCTACCTGGTCGAGCATCACGACACCGTGCTCGACAAGGAGCGCTTGATGGAGGCCGTCTGGCCCGATTCCATCGTCGAAGAAAATAATCTCACCCAAAACATCTCAACGCTGCGCCGCGTTTTCGGGGAAACACCCGGTTCGCATCACTACATTGTCACGGTGCCAGGGCGGGGCTATCGCTTCGTCGCCCGCGTCAAAAGGCACGAACCCGATCTAGAGCCACAGCTGCGCAGAATATCGGAGGCCGCCAGCGCGCCTGCCGCGAATCAGGCAGAAGATGTCGCTGCGATTGCCCAGCCGAACCATCGCCGCAGTTTCCGGCCCATCCTGCTGGCGACCGCCGCCGTGTTGGCGCTGAGCGTTGCCGCGCTTTTTTTCTGGCGCAGCCGAACCCAAAATCCTGAAACGTCAGCTCAGAGTCCAGCGATCGTCCTTCCCGAAAAAAGCATCGCGGTGCTGCCGTTCGCCAATCTTAGCGACGACAAGGAAAATGCATTTTTCACCGAGGGAGTGCAGGACGACATTCTGACGGCGCTCGCCAAGTTCGCCGATCTCAAGGTCATTTCACGCACTAGCGTCGCGAGCTATGTTGCCGGTCCGAATCGGAATCTTCGCGAGATCGGCCAGGAGCTGGGGGTCGCCAATATTCTCGAAGGAAGTGTGCGGCGCGCGGGCGGAAAGGTGCGGGTCACGGCTCAGCTAATAGAAACGCGCGGGAACACGCACCTGTGGGCCGAGACCTATGACCGCGAACTAGCGGACGTCTTCGCGATCCAGAGTGATATCGCCCAACGCATCGCGACCGCTCTGCGGGCGAGACTCGCGCCGGAAGAAAAGGCGCGTCTTGATGCCAGACCGACGACGAACTCGGAGGCCTACGTGCTTTATCTGACGGCGCGAGGGACGGAAGATTATGTCGAGGCAGAGAAAATCTACATGCAAGCCATTGCGCTTGATCCAGGATTCGCCCTGGCTTATGCGCAGGCTTCCATTATCAACAGCGTGTTTTCCGTCGATGATCGGGCACGTAAGGCGAGAGCGCGTGCCCTGGCCGACGAAGCTCTGCGACTATCGCCAGCGTTGGGCGAGGCACACATGGCTTTAGGTCTTTGCCTCCATTGGGGGGACAAGAAGTACGACGCAGCGCTTAAGGAGTTCGAAGTTGCCGCGGCGACTTCTCCCAATAACGCCGAGATCTACGGGTACATTGGTGGCATCTATCGCCGGCAGGGACGCTGGCGCGAATCGATTGCAAGCTTCGAACGCGCCCTGTCGCTTGATCCTCGTAATCCCGGCATCGCTATCATGGCGGCCAACAATTACCTTTTTGTGCGAGACTGGGCCGCCGCTTCCGCCAGTTACAATCGCGCGCTGGCGATCAAGCCGGATTTCGCTTCTGCCAAGATTGGCCTTGCTTACCTGGAAGTGTTCCGCAATGGCGACCCCGCTGCGGCCAGAAAAATGCTGGAAAACATTCCTGCCAGCGCTGCCCCTACGGGAATGGTGACTGTATCACGCTGGGACGTGGCCATGCTGGAGAGAGATTATGCCACTGCGGAAAAGATTCTGAATGAGGCTCCATTTGAAGATTTTTCTCCAGTTGGAGCTACCTCGAAAACATACTACCAGGGCCGCATTGCCCGGGCTCGCGGCGATATTGAATCGGCCCAACGATATTTGGCCGTGGTAATGGCAGATGCCGAAAAGCGGGTGCGCGACAATCCCGACGTTGCCTACCATCACGCCGGACTGGGACTACTCTACGCCTACATGCAGAGGAAAGAGGATGCCATTCGTGAAAGTCGTCGAGCCGTCGAACTCGAGCCAGAAAGCCAAAACGCATTTCACGGCGCCATCTGCGCGGCCAATCTGGCGCTAGTCTATTCGCTCGTCGGCAAGCCGGACGAGGCAATTACCCTAATTGAGCGTCTGCTCTCGACTCCCGGTCCCGTCCAGTCTTCGGATTTTCCGCATAACATCACGCTCTCTGATCTTCGTCTCCGGTGGGAATGGGATCCGCTGCGAAAGGACCCGCGTTTCCAGAAGATTCTTGCAGCACCGGAGCCAAAAACTGTTCTGACTACTCGGTAAGACAGGAAACTTGAAGCCGGTGAATATCGGGTGCGCTTCTTGGACGCGCGCCAGGGTTCGCTATTTCTCCCGCATGATTTTCTGCACCGGCGACTTCGTGTCGTCCTTGTACGTGACCTGCACGTTCGCGAACTCGGAATCGGCTGGAACGGCGAGATAGGGCAGGTCGTCGCCGATCTCATACATCTTGGTGCTCGGCTTGAATTTGAACTCCCGATCGAGTTTGTCGTTGTTCAGCGACCAGCGGATTTCCTTGATGATCGGGCGGTAGGACAGCAGTCCGCTGAAATAAAGCAGCACTTTCCCCTCGTAATCGCGAAACATGAGCCACGAACCCGCGGTCATGTTCAGCGCCATCTTTCCCTGTGAGAGCTGTTCGTCGCCGGTCGAAAACTTGAGCGTGTAGGGCCCGTTGGTCTTCTCGTTCTTGTCCGTGTACTTCACCTCGATCGTGTGCTCGCCTGTGGCCAGGTTGGGCAGCGGCAGATGGGTGTTGATCATCGGCAGGCCGGTCTGCGGATTCTTGTACGGAAGCTGGCCCGTGGATTGGAAATCCCCTTTCCCGTCGAGCTTGTAGAAAAGCTCTTTCGCTTTGAAATCAGTCAGCGTGAAGATCACCGCCCAGCCGCCGCTGGAAAACTGCGCGGTGAGCGAGACTGGATTTTCGAGAACCCGGTCCGGCGTGCTCGTCAATTTGGCCCAGCGGGCCTCCCCGGCCTCGATCCACTTCTGCGCCTCTTTTTTATCCAGGAAGAATTTCTCGAATTTCCCGGCGGCATGCGCGGCCCGGAATTTTTCGAGCCATTCTTTTTCCGCGCGCTGGTCGGCGAGCGTCTGGTCGCCGCGCCGGGCCTCGGAATATTCCTGGCTGATGAGCCACGGCAGCGGGCCGAAGTCGGGGTGAGCTGCGGCCAGCGCCTGGAGCTTTGTCAGGCGCGCCTCGCCATCCTCGAGGAGAGCGAGCGCGGTTTCGTAGGAAACCGTATGCGGCTTCAGCTTGTCGGCAAAATAACGCATCGCTTCGACAGCCCCGGCCTTGCCTTCGGCTGCTTTCAGCATGGCGGCATAACTTTGCCACGGATCGAGCGCTTCGAGGTTCGAAGTCAGGTATTCGGCGTATTCCTTTCGCGCGGCGGAGAAATTGCCGCCGAGTTCGTGGATCCGCGCATTGTGATAATGCTCCTCCGGCGTTTTCGCCCCCGGAATGAGGCCGCCCTGCGTGGCGAGCGATTCAAAACGCTGGGCAATCTTCTCGAGCGATCCGCCCGATTTCTCGAGCTGCGCCGACATTTTGCCTTGTCCACGCACCAGCCAAATGGTCAGCAACGTAACGATGACGAGCAGAGCCGCGACTCCCCAGGCCCATTGTTTTGCGCCGCGACGCAACTGCGTTAAATCATCCCGTAACTTGAGAACGCCGGCTTCCAAAGCCTCTCGCGTGGCCAGGGGATGGAATAGGTGCGTATCGACTTTGAGCATGTTTCGGTAGGCAGCCTGCAAATGGCGCTGCTCCTCTGGTTCCGGCTCGTGCTTGTCGATCGGAAAACTCTCGTCCATGAACAGGTACCAGACTTTTTTCCCTTTCTTCCTTGCGTAGAGCGCCTCGTACTGGGTGTAACTCACGCGGCCGAACTCTTCGTCCGGCGTGGGCGGCTCGGCGCCGTACGCCTGGCCGATCAACTGGACGACGCCTTTGCATTGATCGATCTGCTGGCGCAGCATCTGGCGCAGGTCGCCGCCCTCCGTCCCAAAGATATCCTGCCAGACCGGCTCGTAGCCTAAAAACGTGAGGGTGTTGGCGACGAGCTGGCGGGCGCTCCGCAGCTCCTTGCTAACCGAGGAAATGAAGATTGTGGGACGTGGTGACATCGTGGAATGAGAGCTAGCAGTTTGCCCGTGGCCTTTGCAAGCCTCGAACGAACCCCCGGCACTTGCTCAGAGACGGTCTGATCTCCTGGTCTTGCGACGTTCCGCCTGGCACGGCGTTTTCTGTAAAATATTGACGTTCCAGAGCGAGAACTTCATCTTCCCGTGTCGCCATGCCGCCACAGGCCCCATCGAGTCACGAGCAAGATCTGAGTTTTGCGCAAAGCGTTCTGAACGTAAACAGCACGGCCGCCGCGGAGCTGCGCACGCGCTATCACGGCAGGATCGTGGCGGTTCTTTGTTCGCGGGGAGCCAGCCCCACGGAAGCGGAAGATTTGGTCGCCGATCTCTGGTCGGACTGTTTCGCCGCGCGCCCCAATCGCCCGACTCTTCTCAGCAAGTACCAGGGACGCTGCGCCCTTGAATCCTGGCTTCTGACCGTGGCCACGCATCGCCTGATCGATCTCAAACGCCGGCAAAGTTTCCGGGTCGAGGTCGCCACCGCCGATCGTTCGGCGGACGATTTTTTTGAGCGAACGCCGCAGCCGGAGTCGGTTCTGCGGGAGGAGTCCTTGCTAAAATTGCTGCGGAGCGCGATCCAGAACGCCTTCGCCCGGAGAGATTCCGAATCCGTCCTGATGCTGAAGCTGGTCCACCTCCATCAACTGACGCAGCGAGAAGTCGCGCGCATGTGGGGCTGGCATGAATCCAAGGTGAGCCGGGCCCTCGAGAGCGCGCGCGAGAGTATTGCGCGCGATATCCTGCTGGAATTGAAACGGGTGGATCCGTGGCTCGATCTTCGCTGGGAAGATTTTCTCGAACTTTGTGCCGGTTCCGCTGATGGACTTTTCTAGCGCGAGAAAGATAATTCGCAAAATGTCCCAAGTTTTCAGTCTAAGATACGAGGTCGAAGTGATGATGTGGCCGCTCTGATCCAGGATGCCGCCCTTCGTTCTTTTGCTCGAAAGCAAAATGAAAACCTATTTACCCGCCACCGAGGTCTCCTGGACCACGTTGCCTTCGCACGCTTGTGAATGACGATTTTCAGATTTTGTTCGAACTCCTCGAAGGCCGCGACGAGGTTGGCGGACGTGCTGCCACCACCGTGCCGGCGGAGCTTCGGGAGAGAATCGCGAAGTTTGCGGCTGGGACCTGTTCAGAAGAAGAGCGCGATCAAATGAAACAATTATTGAGAACGAAACCCGACCTGATCGCGGTGCTGGCTGCGGAAGCACGCGCCCTCAGGCAACCTGACGAATGAATCCCACGACCCGCGCGAATTTTCTTCCCGAGCCGCGTTTTCTGCCGTTGCGGCCGGCCCTGCAGGAACATCTCACCAAGGTGGGCGCCGCCATCTCGCCTGAAAATTTCCTGAGCATTTGCGACGAAATGCTGCTGAAAGTGTTGAACGATACGTTCGAGCGCATCGCGGCTGATGAAGGCAGCATCTGGTTGCTGGACCAGGAGAAGAAAGGTCTCGTGGCCACCTACAACAGCGGGCCAAATTCCGAAAAGATCGTGGGGTTTAGAAATCCATTGAGCGAGGGCATCATCAGTCTGGTCGTGGCCAGTGAACACGCCTTCGTCGAGAACCAGGTTTATAAGAACAAGAGTCACAGCGCCGCCCTCAATAAGAAGCTGGGCAAGACGACCTATGCCATGATCGCCGTGCCGCTTTACTTTTTGAACCAGGTGCGGGGCGTTATTTCCTGTGTGCAACTTCTCGATGTGCTTATCCAGGAAGGACAGGCCGAACCGGTGGGGGGAACTCCCCCAGGATTCAGCCCGCGCGATCTAAACGCCGTCCAGACGACGGCGGCCGTGGTGCGAGACTTGATTGATTACCGATTGCTCGGGACTGCCATAGGATGGAACCGGCTCTAAGTAACGGATCCGGTCCGTTCCGATTGGACGAAGCTCGCGAGGCCCTGGCGAAGGGAACCGGCAAGGGCATTAAGATTGCCGTGATCGATTCAGGGATTGAAATCGATCATCCCGATCTGGTCGGGATCAGTCTGTTGGATGATCTGCACGTCATCGATGCCGGCGTTCAGATCGAGGTCAAACCGGGAGATGGCAGCGACATTTATGGTCACGGCACGGCGGTTGCCGGAGTAATCCGCCGCCTCGCGCCGGACGCGGAGATCGGCAGCATTCGCGTCCTGGGAGAGAACCTGGGCTCCCGCACAGTTATCATTCGGGAAGGAGTGCGTCAGGCCATCGACCGCGGTTACAAGATCCTGAATTGCAGCTTCGGTTGCGGATTATCCGAACACATCTTCCAATATAAGGAGTGGATCGACGAAGCCTATCTCAAGGGAATCCACATCGTGGCGGCGTGCAATAATTACGACTTCACCACGCCCGAATGGCCTGGCTATTTTCCGAGTGTCGTGACCGTCAACATGGCCCGCGCCGAGGACGACCACAGCTTTTTCTACAAGCCGGGCCATCTCGTCGAATTCGCCGCTCGCGGGGTGGATGTCACCCTCCCCTGGAATCATCATTCCACCAAGGAAGTCACCGGCAGCAGCTTTGCCGCGCCCATCATGAGCAGTTTGCTGGCGCGGTTGTTGTCCGAAATGCCGGACCTTCTTCCGCTGGAAGCCAAATCGATTCTGCATCGCCTGGCCATGCCATGGCGGGTCGATGTGACCGCTCCAAACGTCGTGGAAGCAGCCGCGGCCGAGAGCGCTCCCGCTCCACGTGTCGGACGTCCCCCGCCCCCGCAATGACGGCCGCGACTTCCGCCACATCACAGGTTCTGCCGGTCTCGATCCTCGCCGGCCCGGACGTGCGCGCTCTGGTGCATGGCGTTGTTTTTCGCGATACGAAAATCCGCTTCGGGGTGCTCTCAAGTTCGTTCTTCGATTCCAAAAGCAATGATGGACTCCTGGTTGAGCAACTCGTGGCCGCAAGCGGCGGTGGTTATGACCCAGCGCGAGTTAGGGCGCATATCTCAAAGGTCGCCGAAAGGGCCGATCACCTGATTATTGAGTGCGATTCCAAGACGCACCCGATCGCCTTTGCGTCGCTCTTTCTTCCCGACGGTGGTGACGGTCAGCGCTTCGCCGAGATCGCGCGGCTTAGTTCCATCCTGTTCGCGACTGATTCTGAAACCCTTCTCAGATCCCTAGTCGAGGGCGACCGCGTTTATGGTGTGACCTCAGCTTGTATCCTCGCGGATCAAATCGAATGCGCCGACGTCATCGTCTTGGATGGCGAGCCGGCCGATCACAATTACATGCGGGCGCGGGCCATTGCATCGGTGCTGAATCCGCAGGCGCGCATCGTGCAGAGATCGGCAGCAATCACACTGCTGGACGCTGAAGTCTCTTTCGACTTCGAGGCAGCGTTCGCGGGGGCCGGGTGGCGAAAACTGATGGAGAGCGCGCCGGGCGTCCGGCATCTCGATCAAGGCGTGACGACCTTTGTCTATCGGGCCCGGCGGCCTTTTCATCCCGAAAAGTTTTGGAATCTCATTCAAAGTCCGTTCCCGGGCGTGTTTCGGGCCAAGGGTTTCTTCTGGCTCGCCTCCCGGATGAGCCTTGTCGGGGGACTTAACATCGCCGGTTCGGAGTGCCACCCTTCGCCCGCCGGGCAATGGTGGGCGTCCAATGCTCACGACCATTCCCACGCTGATCTTCCGGATCGCCTGAAGAAAGAATGGGAAGAGCCCTTCGGCGATCGGCGTCAGGCGATCGCCTTCATGGGAATTGACGTCGATGCCGCTGAAATAAGCGCGCAACTGGACGCGTGTTTGTTGAGCGATTCCGAAATGACATCCGGCGAAGAGAGCTGGGCAATGCTCCCCGATCCATTTCCGTCATGGTCTCCCAAGACACACGACCATGAATGTGACGACCACGATTGCTGCCATCATTAGAAGCGGTCTCCGGGCAATTCCTAAAAATTACTGGTCAGTCCAGTAGGCATCGGCTATTTGCTGGGCGGCTCCTGAGTTGCCCTTCTTATGGGCAAGCAAAGAAACGTTGTGTCTGACTTGCCCAAAGCTAAGAACGCTCCCAGCGCGACCGTGGCGCTGCATGAGTTATGGGCGCGCTGCGCGGAATGGATGCCCGACCTGGCGGCGACCCATGATTTTGTGCGGCGAGCGCTTTCCTCCGGTGAATTTCTGATGGCGTACGACGCCGCCCGCGCGGCCGTGGACGAATTTCATCGCGAGGACGACTGGCTCAAGCAGCGGATGGCCCTGGCGCTCGCGCAAATGGGATCGGCCACGCGGGCCCAGGTAATTCTGAAAGCGCTGGTTGCGAGTAACCCGCCAAACCGAGAGACCCTGAGCATCCTTGGCCGAACCTACAAGGACCAATGGCGCGCGAATCCCGCGAACGAGCATTGTCTGCGGCAGTCGTTCGATTGTTATAATCGCGCCTTCGAAATCGAGCCGCCAGATTTTTACCCTGGAATAAACGCGGCGACCGTCGCCTTTCTCCTCAAGGAGACGGACAAGGCAAGAAGTCTGGCGGCCCAGGTCTTGGAAATCTGCCAGGCACAACCGGACGATTATTGGAAAAACGCAACCATCGCCGAAACATTGGTGATCCTGGGAGACCTGGAGGGAGCGAAGCAGGCCTACCGGAAAGCGGTCGAAATAGCCGGCGGCAACTTGCACGCGCTTTCTTCCACTCGGAAGCAGGCGCGTGTGTTATCCCGGCATCTTCATGACCGGGCCGACTTCTTCGATGAGTGCTTCCCGATCCCGAAGCTTGTCATTTTTTCCGGGCACATGGTCGACGCGCCCGACCGGCGGATTCCGCGTTTCCCCGCGGAAAAGGAAGACGAAGTCAGGGCGCTGCTCGAGAAGCAGCTCGAGGCGATGAACGCCGGCATCGGCTTTGCGAGCGCGGCCTGTGGCTCGGATATCCTCTTCCTTGAAGCAATGCTGGCCCGTGGGGGCGCCATCCACATCGTGCTGCCCTGGCCAGCAGAAGAGTTTGTGAAGACCAGCGTCGATCTGGATGGCAAGGGAACCTGGAACGAGCGTTTCGAGGCGCTGCTGGCGCGCGCCGCGTCCGTGAGAATTCTGGGACAACTCTATATGCCGGGTAGTGCAATCGGATTTGAGTACTGCAACCTCGCTGTGAACGGATTGGCGCGAGTCTTTGCCCGGTCGCTTGATCTGGATATCACGCCGCTGGCAGTCTGGGATGGTTTTGTCGGCGGGCCCGGTGGCACAGGCTCGTTCGTGCGCTACTGGCGGAGCCAGCGAGTTCCGGTAAAGATCGTTCCCATCGCTACCCAAGCGCCCTCAATGTTGGTCGATTCGCAAACCTTCGAGACCGATGCTGCCGACCCGGGCGACGAATTCGAAATATGGGTCCGGGCGTCGGGCCGGCAAGAGATCAAAGCCATCATGTTCGCCGACGTCGTGGGCTACAGTAAGCTGCCGGAAACGGTCATTCCCAAGTACGTGGCGCAATTCAATCAGAGAGTGTCGCGGTTGATTGCGGAAAGCTCGTCTTCGCCCATCAATGTGAATACGTGGGGCGATGGCCTCTTTTTCGTTTTTAGCGGCGCGGAAGACGCCGGGCGGTTCGGGCTCGACCTTCGCGATCTCGTCGTAAAGACCGATTGGGTTGACCTCGGCCTCCCGCACAATCTATCCATCCGAATCGCTGTCCATGCCGGTCCCGTCTACGTAAATTTTGACCCCATTGTGCGACAAATGACTTTTACGGGCGCTCACGTCAGCCGAGCCGCACGGATCGAACCGATTACCCACGTGGGGGAAGTATTCGCGAGCGAGGAGTTCGCGGCGCTCGCGGCCGCAGATCAATCAAAAGGTTTTACCTGCGACCTGGTCGGAACAACTGCGCTGGCCAAGAGCTATGGATTGTTTCGAATCTACAGTCTCGACCGGGTGGCGGATTGACGTTTCTTCTTCCTGCCCTTTCTCGATGGGTCCGCATCGGGGAGGCCCGCGTTGAAACGATCGATCGCCCAGTAGACAAGCTGGCATAAGGGCGGACGCTCTCGCCGTTTTCCCCCACCGTTCGATCTCGAAAGCTCTGCCACGGTTACGGCAAACTCCGCCGCACTTGGGGGCAACTCGCCAATCGTTGCCGGGCGCGGTCCAGGCGAACGGCTGGAAGCTCGCGGAGTGACAACTTGAATGGTGGGACCGTAGCCGACTGGATCGAGGCCACGTGAAGGATCGGGGACCGCGTTGACCCAATGATCGCGGCGCTTTTTTACCCAGGCGGTGCCTCCGATTTTCCTGTTATCGGTCCCATCCCAGAGGAGGAGGAGGACGTGACTGGAACGCGCGATGAACTCTCCGACGGCTGCATACTGCGCCGTGCGATTTTCAGGCCCTGGCTTTTGGCAAAATGGAATTTTCCAATGAGATTCCGCCCGGCCGAGGAGCGCGCGAAATGCCGCCAGTGATTCGGCGGTCGCGAAGTCCCGTTCATATTCCTTGCGTTCCATCGGCAACGGAACAAGAAGGCTAATCTCCGACGCCAGGGCAACTTCGGCGGTCAGACGATCGGCTCCTTCCGCCAGAGGCGTGAGGAGTTGGAAAGGGGTGTGCGGATAGGCGGCCCGGAAACGCGCAAACACCCGGAAGAGTTGCTCGCGCAGTTGCGGAACATCGGCGGCCCGCAAGTCGCGGTGGCCGCTGACCCCGAAAATGAGCGGCAGGCGTCTGGACGGCGATCTATTGTTTGGAGCTGCGCCTGGCTTCACCATTTTGTCTTAGCAGATAACAATTGGCCGACAAGCAGACATCCGATCGAGCGGAGACCCTTGGTGGGAACCGTTAGTCGGAAGAATTCGGGTGCAAAAATCGGGAGGCGGTTCGTCATAGGTCGGTCATGGTTGATTACTCGTCTTCGGCATCCTCGATTGGGTTCGAAACTTCACGTGATGATGTTCCAGCACTGCCTCTGTGGACGTTTACACTTGGTGTACTTGCGCTCCTGACTTTTGGACTCACCTCCGTGCCTGCGATCATTTGCGGGCATCGAGCCCTGGCGGAAACAAAGCGGCCCAGCGGATCGCTCGAGAGATATATGGCCGTGAGCGGTCTTTTAATCGGCTACCTTGGCGCAGCCCTTCTCGCGGTCTGGATCACACTCCTGGCAAGGTTCCTGGCCGGCCATTAGGTGGCGAACCGGCCTTGTCGCCGCAGTGACGCTGTCTTTGCGTCAGGGAAAGACCAGGGCCGCCGGTTTGTCTGCACTGAAATTCACGGATCGGGCCGAGTCCCGCCATTCAAATCCGACGACCATGCGCAAGACTCCGGCAACTTCCGCCGCATCCGTCCTGGCGCCGCGATCAGGAGCAAGTTTGTCCGCTTTCACTCGTCCAATCAGCTCGCGCAGCTTGTTGGCCTGCAAATCCAGGATCTTCTGTTCCTTCGCTTTTTGCATCGCCTCGACAAGATTCCTCAGTTGGGTCCCCTCCTTTGAGCCCGGCGCGAAAATCAAAACATGCAGCTCGAGTGGGCCCATCTCTTTCCCCCAGTCCCACGCGACAGGAGCTTTGGGCAATTGGACCTCATTGCGTTCCGTCACTTGAACAAATTGCGGCAGCCACTGGTTGATGAGTTGTCCGGTCTTGCGGTTAAACGCGGCGGCGACCGCTTCGCATTTGGCGGTGGCGTCGATGTGCGCGACGATCTTCTTGCCCTTCCCGGGAGTGGAGCTCGCCTGCAAAGCGACTTCCTCGCCATTAGCTGAATTCAGGACAGCAAGACACACCCGCGCATAGGGCGTGTTCTTATCGGCGGCCTGAGAGAAAACGAAGCAGCAGGCGGCCTGGAGAAGTGCCGCGACGATCAAACCGCCTTTCACAAGCGACGTATTGCACCGAGATCAAACTTGAAGTCGAGTCAAAATTCTGACCCTCATGGCCGGGAATGAATGTGCTCGCGATGCATTTCGTTACCGCCATTGAAAGCCTTCGGAAGCGGAGGTTCACATGCGCTCACGGGAAGCTTGCTCTCATCCTTCTCGTGTTTTACCTGGCGTTCAGTGTCCGCTCTTTTGCGAAGCTGAGCCCGCAGGACGAAGCCAAACTCACTTCGCTGGCCGAAAAGGTTGGTGAGCTCTATCAGTCCGGCAAGTTCGCCGAGGCGATTCCCCTGGCCCAGGAATCTCTCGCTCTCGCGGAGAAGACACTGGGTCCGAATCACCCCGAGAGCGCAACGCAAGTCAACAACCTGGCCGAGTTATATCGCTCCGTGGGCGATTACGCAAAAGCCGAACAGTTCTTTCAACGCGCCCTGAAAATCGACGAGAAAGCGCTGGGAGCTGACCATCCGAATGTCGCCCGGGATCTCAACAATCTGGCCCTGCTCTACAAGTCGAAGGGCGACTACGAGAAAGTTGAATCGCTCTATCAACGCGCTCTCAGGATCCAGGAGAAAGCATTGGGCCGCGACGACCCGAGGATGGCCGCCTATCTCAACAACCTGGCCACATTCTACAGTTTCCTGGGGGAACACGTGAAGGCCGAGCCGCTTCTTCAGCGCGCTCTGCAAATCGATGAGAAAGCGCTCGGCCCCGATCACCCTGAGACCGCCACGGATTTGAACAACCTTGCGATGCTTTACAACTCCATGGGCGATTACGCCAAGGCCGAGCCGCTCTTTCAGCGGGCGTTGCGCATCAACGAAAAAACTCTCGGCCCCGACCATCCCAGCACCTCTGCGGTCCTCACCAATCTCGCCGAGCTATATCGGTTCATGAATGATTTCGCGAAGGCCGAGCCGCTCTTTCAGCGCGCCTTGCAAATCGATGAGAAAGCCCTTGGTCCGGAGCATCCGGACACCGCCACCGACCTCAACAACCTCGCGATCCTCTATGACTCCATGGGCGATTACGTAAAAGCGGAACTACTCTATAAGCGCGCTCTGGAGGTCAGAGAGAAAACACTGGGCCCAACTCACTCCAACACCGCTACGACTCTAAACAATCTGGCGCTGGTTTATCGATCCCTGGCTGAATTCGGGAAAGCTGAACCGCTCCTGCAACGCGCCCTGAAAATAGATGAGGACGCGCTCGGCCCACAGCACCCACGCACGGCCACGGACCTCAACAACCTCGCGCTCTTGTATCACACCATGGGCGATTATTCGAAAGCCGAACCGCTCTTTCAGCGGGCCCTCCGCATCGACCAGAAAGCACTCGGTCCTGAACACCCGGACACGGCCAGAGACCTCAACAACCTTGCCGTTCTTAAGATCGACCTCGGAGATACCAGGGAGGCCATGCTCTTGCGGGTTCAAGCGCGAACGGCGGAAGAAAAATATCTCTCGAATATTTTGTCCTTCACCTCCGAAGAGCAACGCCTGGCCTTTCACAAATCCATCCACCCCTACTCGGTCTCCGGCACACTGGGGAATGCGGCGGAACTGGCAGAAACAGTTCTTCGAGAAAAAGGGATCGTGCTGGATTCGCTTCTTGAAGATCGTCTGGTCGCGGAGGCGAGCGGCGATCCAAAGCAACGTTTGGTTATTGAGCAATTGCGCTCCGCGAAGCAGCGGCAGGCGCAATTGCGCCTGGAGGTTCCGAAGGACTTGTCTGAAACGGGCGCGAAGAAAGCCGCGACCGAAAGGGAACAACTCTCCACAAAAATCGAGCAACTCGAAGCTGGCCTGGCGCGTCAAGTGGCCGGCTTGGGCAAGGCGAGGCGCGCGCTCAGCGTGACCGTTGCCGAAATTCAATCGATCCTGGCAGGTCAAACGAGCCTGGTGGAGTTCGTGCGCTACGACCACTACCTGGGGAAGAACAATTGGGAGCTACGCTACGGCGGCATCGTGATCGCAAAGAGCGGCGATCCCAAGTGGGTGACACTGGGATCCGCGGCCGAGATTGAAAAAAATGTGGCCCGTTACCAGAAATCAGTTCGTGGGAAAACAAATGAAGCGACACTCCGTTCGGCGCTCAAGGCCCTCTATGCGCAGGTCTGGGCTCCCATCGAGAAGGCCCTTCCCGAAGGTAGCCCGACGGTAATCGTGAGTCCCGACGCGGAACTGAGCTTTGTCTCGTTAGGAACCCTCCTGAGTGTTGATGATAAATTTGTCGCGGAGAAATATTCAGTCCGTTACGTCGCGAGTGGGCGAGACCTGCTGCGAAAGACGAAACCTGCCGCCGGGGCGAAGACTTCGATGCGAGTCTTCGCCAACCCGGATTTTGCCGCGAACAGCCACACGGTCCGACCGGCGGAAACAAAGACAAACGCAACCGCGCTGCCTTCCATGGACAGGCGCGATCTCCAGGGAGTTTCACTTCCGAGTTTACCGGGGACGGAGAAAGAGTCCGCTGAATTGGGAGTGCGAGCGAAGCGGTCGGGGTGGCAAGTGCAGGCGACGCTCGGGGCCGATGCCTCTGAAGCTCAACTGCGGAAAATTGATTCACCGCGGATTCTTCACCTGGCAACACACGGGTTCTTCCTTCCGGAAACCAGCCTTGGTCCCCGGCCGAACGCTTCCCAGCCGCCGCCTGAGATTCCCACAGGGCGGCTATCCAATCCGATGTCCCGGAGCGGACTTGCCCTGGCCGGGGCGCAAAGCACGCTCCAGGAATGGAAGCAGGGCGCAGTGCCTCCCACGGAAAATGATGGCATTCTCACAGCCGAAGAAGTCGGTGCCCTGAAGTTGGATGGCACCTGGCTCGTGACACTTTCCGCTTGCGACACGGGCAGTGGGGAAGCCAAGGCAGGCGAAGGCGTGCTGGGCCTTCGTCGAGGTTTTGTTCAGGCTGGAGGACAAAACTTGTTGATGACGCTTTGGCCGATCAGCGACGACATCACTGTCCAAATCATGCTCGATTTCTATGACGCTGCGTTCCAGAGCGGGAACGGTCCCCTCGCCCTGGCGGAGACGCAGCGGAACTGGCTGGTGAAACTTCGGAACGAGCGCGGGTTACTGCAAGCGGTCCGGCTGGCCGGCCCTTTCATCATGACTTCGCAGGGAAAAGAATGATTGAGGGCGAATGACATGCGGCTTAGTCAGCGCCCGCCGCCATCCTTTTCCAGTTTGTCCAGGAGGATGAGGTATCTCTTCGTTGAAGGATGATCGTTCCCCAAAACCTCCCGCGCTCCTTCAACCGCTTTGCGCGCAAAAGGCATTGCGTCGCGAAGCTTGCCCGCGCGAGCCAGACTAAGGGCCAGGTTGTAGTAGGAAGTTAACGTCTCCGGGTGCCGGGGACCGAGCACTTTTTCTTTTAGAGCGATGACTTCACGCAGCTCGCTCTCGGCTTCCCGATATTTGCCTTGCTTGGCCAGCAGGTTGCCCAGATTACTGCGAGTCATCAGAGTGTCCGGATGCTCAGGACCGAGCACCTTCTCTCTCAGCCTCAGAACAAGGCGAAATTCTGCTTCAGCCTCCGCAAGTTTGTCCTGCCGGGAAAGCATGGTGGCCAGGTTGTGACGCGCCAGCAGCGTGTCGCGGGACTCGCTGCCCAAACTCTTTTCCCTCAGCGCAAGGACCTCGCGGTACTCTGATTCCGCTTCTGCGAGTTTCCCCTGGTCACTCAAGGCACTGGCCAGGCCTCCGCGGGCCGTGAGGGTACGCCAATCCTCCGGCCCCCAAACGTCTGTCGCGAGCTTGAACACCGCGCGATATTGCGTCTCGGCCTCGGCCGCTTTGCCCTGGTTCTCCAAGGCAGAGGCCAGGCTCGTGCGAGCCTTAAGCGTCTCGAAATCCTCGGGCCCCGACAGACGAGCGTGCACCTCCAGGACACGCCGCAGCGTTTTCTCGGCCTCGGCATACTGGCCCTGGTCGAGCAAAAGGTCGGCGATCTCCTGCTCCAGCGCCGCCCACGCTTTCGCGTCGCGCTGGGGGTCGATCAGGCCTTCGGCTCGGCGAAAATATTGCATGGCATTCCCGTACTGAATGCGTTCCTCCGCGCACCAGCCGGCCAGTTTCAACGCTCGAACTGCCTCCTCCGGCTTCGCCGCCTTCGCCGCTTCCTCCGCGGCCAGGAGCGCCAGACGTTCCGCTTCTGAATAATCCTTTTTGAAATACGCGGCGTTCGCGCGCTCGTAGCTTGTCGCGTCCGTCGCCCTCGTCAAATTCTCGGCCAAACGTGGCAGAGCATTCCGCAGGAGCTTGTCATCTACGCCCACCTTCTTGCTTAGTTCCTTGTAAACCCGCTCCTGCAGGACAGCGGGATCTTCGTCCTTCTTGGATTGCTTTACCTGGCTCTCTACCTGTGGGTATTCCAAAAGGCCTTGCCGGAGTTTGGCCATCTCCGAGGCCATATCGGTCAATGCTTTCTTGGTTTCACGCATTTCCTGCGTCGTCTCCCGCTGACCGCGCAGGAGCCAGAAACCCAATCCCACGCTGACAATGAGCAGAACCGCGACTCCCAGCGCCCATTGTTTCACACCCCGGCGCAGCTTTGTCAGGTCGTCGCGGAGCTTCAGCACTCCCGCCTCCAATGCTTCGCGACTGGTCAGCGAGTGAAAGAGATGCGCGTCGCTTTGCACCCGACGGCGGTAAGCAGCCTGCAGTTCGTGCAATTCCCCCGGCTCCGGATCATGCGCCTCTATGGGGAATGTTTCGTCGATAAAGAGGTACCAGACCTTTTTGCCGCGTTCCCGGGCGTAAAGAGCTTCAAACTGGGTATAACTGATCCGGCCGTAATGATTGTCGGCCACGGGTGGCTCGGCTCCATAACACTGGCCGACCAATTGGACGACCCCTTTGCATTGATCGACCTGCTGGCGCAGCATCGCGCGCAGGTCTCCGCCCTCCGTCCCGAAGATGTCCTGCCAGACCGGTTCGTAGCCCAGAAAAGTCAATGTATTGGCCACGAGCTGCCGCGCGCTGCGCAGCTCCTTACTGACGGCGGAAACAAAAATTAGCGGGCGTGGTGACATAACAGTTCGGACTTCTCAACGCCAATCACCCATGAGGACAAATGGCGCCCAATAGAGTGGACGTGAGAACTTTGGGTTCTTGAGCAATTTGATCTCGGCGCTTTGCAGGGCCGCCGCTTTGGACTGCCCGGCTGCGAGTTGGCGGTAAAACTCTACCATAAGCTCCTTGGTGCTTTCATCGCCCACACTCCAGAGGCTCGCCAGGACGGTCGTTGCGCCCGCGCTCGAAAACGCTTCCGCCAAAGTGGTGATTTCACCTCCGTCCGGCTCCTTGTCGCCCAGCGCGGATTCACAAGCGGACAAGGTGACAAGAGTCACCTTCTTGAACGGAAGGTCCCAAACTTCACCCACGGTCAGGTGCTCCTGGTCGGGGGACGCCGCTTTGGCCAGCTGAATATAGCTCTCCGCCGGAGTGGTTGCGTTCAGGATCCCATGCGTCGCAAAGTGAACGATCCGTTTGTTCAACCTCTGTTCCGCATTCAGCGCGACCTTTGTCACTTCACCACCGGACAGCACCTCCGTGGATGGAAACACCTGCGCGATGGCTTTCACTTCTGCTTCGGCCGCGGGCAGGTTTGCCCCGGTGGGGTTTCCGAACGCGACCATGCCACCGGTCGATTTCTCGTTATCGGCCGGTTGCACTACATTCATGACGTCGGCGGCCGTGAGGTAAACAATCTGTTTATCCTCGATTAAATACCGGAGTTCGCCGTTCGAGGTTTTCTTGGCCAGAGCCTGCATCGGCAAATAGAAAAGGAGCTGGTTGGGGATAAATGCAATTGTCTGGATTGGCTGCAACTCCGACTCAATGGGCGCGATGAGAAGATCGTAAAGAGCGACGAGGTTTTTCGTCAACGGCACACCCGACTCACCGGTAGTGATTTGCTTGCGCACCGTTTTGATCTTCTTCCAAAGGTCTTCGGGTTTTCCCGGCGCGATCACAATTTTCAGGCTCTCCTTGCTGACCAGAAAGATGTAGATCTGCTCACCAAGTGGGGCGTACTGCACGAGCATCACTCCGGGAGGAATGCTTCGCTGGGTCTCCTTGAGCTGCTTGGGATTGACCGTCATGAATTTCTCCCAGTTCGGATTGGAAGACTTGATCTGCTCGACCACGCGACGGAACTCGCCCTGAGTTGAGGCGACGACGGTTTTCAGGTTCTCGATCTTTGTTTTGTCACGCTCGGCTTCCGGTTTCGCTTGCTCGGTCTGCAGCTGGGCAGTGGCCGCGTTGAGTTTCGTTTCCAGGCCGTTCGCGCGGTCCAAGAGCGCCTGCATCGTCTTGTCTCCGCTCTTCATGCTGGAGAGACGCAGTGACTCCTGAAGCTTTTTTGACTTGGCTCGGTTCAAGTAATCGAACGCCTCATCCGGCCTGTTCAGTTTGATCAAGGTGCGGACAATTCGCTCGTAAGGGCGATAGTTTCGTTTCACATCAGCAAAGGCTGTCTCCGACGCAGCCGTTGCCCGCACACTCTCAACCAGCTTCACAGCCTCCTTGTAAACCTCCAGAGCCTTGTCGTTTTCTCCCCTGCCCTCGAAGACTTCTCCTTCGATGCCAAGGGTTGCGATTCGATCTCCGATCGAACCTGTTTTGGCGTCCGCTCCGCGCGCTTCGGCGATCAACGTCTTCGCTTCGTCGAGTTTGTTCTGTTTCACGCGAATCGAGGCCAGAGTCCGCGATGAACCAGAAACAGCTCCGGAGTTATTCAGCTTGCGAGCGAGTAAGAGCGCTTCTTCCGCACGGCTCGCCGCCTCGTCGAGCTTGCCTTCATCGCGTGCGATGATCGCCAGGAAGCCCGTTGCCGAAACGACGCTGGTTAGTTTATGAGAGGCGGCGAAGATCTGCCGGGCCTGTTCGAGAAGATGCCGCGCGTTTGTGCTGTCTCCTTTCGTATGAGCGAGATCAGCGGCTTGAAGCAACGATTGCGCGGTCCAGTCGTCCTGTCCGATCTCTCGCTTGATGGCGATTGTATCGTTTAACTCTTTCAGGGCCAGATCAACGTCACCACTTTCGGCATGCAAAGAGGCCAAACCGCCGAGCACCCGGGCGCGAATTCGAGCGCGGAACATCTCAAAGACATTCAGATAACCGCCCTTGGGCAGATCCTCGCCGACTTTGCGCGCTGTCTCATAATAAGAGACGGCTTTCTTCAGATCGCCTTCCTCCTGGCCAATGTCACCGAGGTTCAGGAGAGCCATGGCTTGGGACATACGGTCCAGGGCGAGACTCATATCCCGCGTCTGCATTTCCGTCTCTTCGTGTTTGGCCAATTCCTCCTTCGTCATGGCGGCCTTCTGTTCGGGCGTAACAAAGCGATCTTCTGTCAGCGCTTTCTGCCGCACCGCCGCGGACGCCTCAATGCTGGTCAACGCCTGCTGGTAGTAATCGCGCGCTTTCAGCAGGTCCCCCACGTTGAAGGCGTACATCCGCGCCAGCGTGGACAAGCTCTCCTCCAACTTCCGCTCCGGCATGCTCTCGGGCAAGGCGCGACGCAGGCTCAGGGCCTCGAGGCCGCTTTTCTCGGCCTTTTCGAACATCGCAAGATCCGCTTGTGCGTTTGAGACCCGCTCCAACGCCGTCGCTACCTGTGCACTTTTTTGATTTATCTCTTCAGCGGGCGCCTTGGCCTTCCTGAGATAACTCATCTCCAAACGCCGAATCTCCAGGATCCGCTCGGTGTATTTGAGCAGGTTGTCCGCGTCGTTGTTGTCGCGCGCGATCTGCTCGAGGGTTGAGAGGGTGTTGTAGCGCGTCAGGTAGCGATTCTTCTCCCAGCCGTGGATCAGCTGCCGCAGGATTCCTTTCTTGGCTTCCTCCGCGGTCTTGAGCTGGCCCTCCAGCGTCTTGATCTGGCCATCTATCTTGCTGTCCTGCTCAACGGCCGAGGTTCGCTCGTACTCTTCCCAGTAAGCTCGCGCGGCTGCGTAACTTTCGTCTTTCAGCTGGGCGCTCCTGGCAAACCAGTTGGCAGCCTCGTCAAATTTGCCACCGTCGAAAGCGAGCCAGGCTATGTCGGACGCCAGTTGCATCGCGTTCCTGGCGGCATCAGCGCGTTCCTTCGTTTTTTCCCGGGCCGCCGCCCGCTCCGCGTCAGACTTCTTGAACTGTGCCTCCAATTGGGCGCGGTCAGGCTTCGCGTTTGCCGCCGGCGGGGCTTTGGTATCTTGAGCTCGAAGGCCCGGAGGCGTTCCGACACTCACGAGCGCCCAAATAACGAAAACCAGACGGAGAAGGAATCTTGCTTTGATACTGATCGTTGGTTTCATGGCGTTTACGCTGGATCTAACGGCGATGCATTACTTTGTCTTCAGTTCGTAGATGCCGTTCCAATCTCGTGGTGGATCGGAGATCAATTCGCGGCACCTTGTTGCCATGAGCGCACTGGGCTTATCGTGCTCTTCATCCCGGAGGACGCCAAACTCTTCCTCTGCCTGTGCAAATTCGCCCCGCTCATAATTATTGAAGGCCGCGTTATATCGTCCCGCGATTTCCTCGAATCGATCCGGACTAAATGGATGCCGAACTTCGAGCAGCTCCAGCGGAAGTGTCTTCCCCTTTACGAGGACCTTATCCACCAGCCGGGTCACGGGCGGCACAGCCAGCTTGGTATACGCCTCGCGCGTAATCAGAAACAGGACTCCGTAATGCTTCGTCAGCGACTCCACCCGGGCGGCAGAGTTAATCAAGTCTCCGACAAGACCGTAGTCCAGCCGTTGGGCCGATCCCTTGTTGCCGATCAAGGCAGAACCGCTGTGCAGCGCCACGCCGTAACCAAAGAGCGTTTCCACCCTGGGATCCAATTTCGGCCGCAACTCTTCCATGCCCGCGATGAGCGAGAGCGCGGCGCGGAAGGCCCGATCCGTTGCGTCCGGCTGTGGGTCCGGCGCGCCCCAATAACTGAGGAATTGGTCTCCGAGAAAATGTTCCATGCTGCCGTCTTCGGCCATGATCGCCTTCGTTTGCGCTTCGAAGACCTGATTCAGGAGCTGGAACGTTCCGCTCGGACCGAGGCTCTCAGCGATCGCGGTCGAGTTCCGCAGGTCGGTCAGCAAGAGGGTAAGCTCCGCCTTCTGGGGCTCCATTGAGCCCGGATTGTTCAAGACATGCGCCATGATGCGCGGCGAAAAATAGAGGCTCATCGTCGCGCGAAGCGTGAGACGTTGCATGAGTTCGTAGCTCTGGCGCCGGCCCAGTTCGACAAACGTCGCCACGCTCCAGACGGCACTGGTGGTTACCAAACCGGGGACCCAGCCAGCCTTGATGATAAAGAACGCGCTGAGCACGCCGGCGGCCACGATGGCCACCAGCCAGAACAACAAATGCGCCAGAGTGCCCCTGAAGAACGTGGCCAGCGCTCCGAGGAGAATCAGCGATAGAATCGCGAGGGCGTCGACCCATCGGGGCGAGCGCCGAAGCCAGTTGCGCTGCATGAGATCGTCCAGCGCGGTCGAGTGCAGCAGGGCGCGCGGCTGATTCGCCGCGAGCGAAGTTGTGCCCACGTCTCCCAAGCCCGCGCCGTAATAAGACACAAGCACGATCGCGTTCGCTAACGGCTGCGCGTGATTCCGATTGCTCGTCTCATAGAGTTCACTCAGCTGCGCCACATCGTAGTGCCGGAACGCCGCGGTGCCGGAACCCGACCAGGGACTTCGATAGTTCAGGAGGACGGGATCCAACCTGAGCTCGCGGGGTTCGATCGTTGTGAAGTCGCTCAAGATTTCCTCCCAGCGCGCAAAAAAGCCAGGCTTCGGGAAAGCGACCCCTTTGGTCCAATCGATATCCCGCCATGCCAGGTAAGACGCCAGGGCGAGTGATGGCTCCAAGTGATCTCCGGAGCGGTGGACATATTCGTACCGGCGCAAGACGCCGTCATCATCGGCCCGCACATTGATCAAGCCCGCCGGGGTTAATCTATCTCTAAACGGGAACGACCGAACGCGGTCTTCCTTCCCGTTTTCACCGGAGGGCAGGAGCGCCTCGGCCAGGAGCACGGTCCGGCTCTCACTCTTCGCTTTTTCAATCTCTTTCAAAATCGGATCCGCCATGGCCTGATCGCCACGCCCGAACACGACGTCGAAAGCCACCACTCGCGCGCCGAGACCAGTCGCCTGCCGGATGATGCTGGCGGCGTTTTGATACTCCAGCTCGAGGGTCGAAAGTTTCTCCAGCGCCTCTCGGGTGACATCGACATGGACGATGCTGGGGTCAACCGGAGGGGCCAGGCCGCGCTCGTAGCGCCACCGCAGGACCTGCCCGAACCATCGCATCTCCAACGGTTCGATCGGACTGCCGGCAACCAGAATCCAAACCGCGCTCATCCCGCAGATCGCCAGAAGAAGCGGCCAGGGCGATCTTAACCACATCGGCTCGCCCGCTGGACCTGGCAGGACCGAATTGCCAGGCATCACGGAGGCGGCGCGTCCTTGGCCTCGTCTTTGCCAGAGAGAATCAAAACTCCGGGACGATTTTCTTCGAACTCGATGCTCTGCGCGAACTCGCGCCACGGAAAGACCGCGTCCACGCCCCCGCGAAAGACACCGCCGATTTCAGGTTCAGTCATCGGAGCCTGGTTCACTTTTTCCTTCTCGTTGGTGATCCGCCCAATCATTTCCCGGAGCTTGTTAACTTGCATCGCCAGCAATCGCTCATCGACTTTGGGAGCCTGCATCGCCCCAACCAGCTTCTTTGCTTCGTCGATATCTTTCGAACTGGGCGGCAGGAACAGGACATAAAGTTCGAACGCGCCATGGGCTCCCGACCATTCCCAGGTGACGGGCGCTTTCGGCAATTGGACTTCTTCAAACTCGGCCGGCACCTCGGTCAGTTGTGGCCGCCAGCCATTGGCGAGTTTTCCATCCTTGGTCAACGCCGCCACCAGCACTGTGCATTTGTCGCTGGCATCAATATGAGCCCGGACAATCGACCCGGGTCTCGCACTCGTTGACGCTTTGAACGGCTCCTCTTTACCTGCCGGTCCGGAGTCGAGGATCGAAATGCAGACACGCCCCTGCGGCTTGTCTTCATCCGCCGCCATCAAACTGACGGCGCAAAAGAAGGCGACCCCGCCGGAGAGCGAGCAAAGAATTCTAGTCATGAATGCTGGTCTGAGATAAAACGCGCCACGATTGAACGACCGAGGGCGGGCTAATTGCAGGCAAGTTACCATTCGTCATGATTTTTCCCACCAACGAGAGAAACGCCAGCCTATTCCGCCGTCTCCAAATGGCATGGGACCGACGCAGCAAGATTGCGCACCGGGCGGCGCCGGTGACTGATGTTTCCTCGCGATGTTTCAGGATCGTGCGAATGATTGTCCGTCTCCGCGCCTCATGAACGAAACGGTTTTTACCACGATCGCGCTCACTGGTTTTGGCATCGCGTTTTTTCACGCGGCGATTCCCACGCACTGGCTTCCGTTCGTCATCACGGCCCGGGCGCAGCGGTGGAACCGGAACAAGACAATCTGCGTCACGGCGTTGGCCGGCACGGGGCATGTGCTCTTCACCGCGCTCCTGGGTCTGCTCATTGCCTGGTTTGGAATTGCGCTGCATGACAAGATTGGCACCTGGTTTCACTGGATCGCCGGAGGAGCCCTGCTGCTCTTCGGGCTCTTTTATGTTTACCGGCAACTCAGCGGAGCCGGTTGCGGGCATAGCCACTTGTTCGGCGGACATTCGCATCACGGCACGACGCCCCATCTGCATGTCCACGAAAATGCCACCTTGCAACCCGGCCCCCATGGCGGCGCGCTCATCGAGACCGGGAACGGCATGATCGAGATCGCCATCGTAAAGGGAGCCGATGCCGCGAAATTCCGCCTCTATCCTCCAGGTGCGGAGCGGCCCGCGGGCTCAGTCATGCCGGAGCCGGCGATGACTCTGGAGACGGTCCGTTCTTCGGAAGAGCGGCAGCGTTTTTCCTTTCAGCGCGCGGATGGTTATCTCGTCTCAAGCGAGACGATTCCGGAGCCTCATGAATTCACTGCGATTCTGAGCGTGCCCCACGGAAATCACGTCCACGCCTACGAGACGCATTTTCATGAACACGTCGAACGGACGTCACCGGAAGAGACGGTGGAGATTGTCGCGCCGCAGCGCGGCCGCATCTCCGATCGCGTTGCGATCACCAGCCTCCTGACGTTGCTCACCTTTTCGCCCTGTGAAAGTTTTCTGCCGGTTTACGTGTCGGGCGTTCGTTACGGATGGATCGGGTTCGCCCTGCTCACCGCCATCCTCTCGATCGGCACGGTCCTGGGAATGATCATCTTTACCTGGCTCACTTTGAGCAACCTCGAGAAACTCAATCTTCGTTTCCTCGAGAAATACGAAAGCGGCATCATCGGCGCCCTCCTGTGCACCCTGGGCGTCTTGATTATCGTGCTGGAGAAATAGGAAGAACCGCGCGCCGATGAGCAGCCATAAACACGAAGCCGGCGAAGCTTGCGAACACGCTCACGGTGCTGCGGGACACGTTCATGCGCCGGCTACGTTTGGTTCAGCCTTCGCCATCGGGATTAGTCTCAACCTCGGCTTCGTCATCGTCGAGGTTGTCTACGGAATCTTTGCTCACTCGCTCGCGCTGATCGCGGACGCGGGTCACAACCTCGGCGACGTTCTCGGCTTGCTCCTGGCCTGGGGCGCTACTTTCCTGGCGCGCACCGCGCCCACCGAGCGCCGCACCTACGGGCTCCGCAGTTCATCGATCCTGGCCGCCCTTTTCAACGCCATCTTGCTTTTGATTGCGGTGGGAGCGATCGCGTGGGAGGCGATCCGCCGGTTTGGCAATCCAACGGCGGTTGAACCCACGACCGTTATCTGGGTGGCCGTCGTCGGAATTGGGATCAACGCGGCGACGGCGCTGATGTTCATGTCCGGGCGCAAGCGAGATCTCAACATTCGCGCTGCCTTCCTCCACATGGTCGCCGACGCCGCCGTCTCGGCGGGGGTCGTGGTCGCCGGTTTCCTTATCATCGCCACGAATTGGCTCTGGATCGATCCCGTCATAAGTCTCGTGATCGCTGCCGTGATTATTTGGGGCACCTGGGGATTGCTCCGCGATTCCGTCAATCTCGCTCTCCACGCCGTGCCGCACGGTATCGAGGTGGCCAAAGTCCGGCAATATCTCTCCAGCCTTCCGCACGTGACTGAGGTGCATGACCTTCATGTCTGGCCGATGAGCACGACTGAAACAGCTCTCACGGCTCACCTCGTCCGCGATGTCGACAATTGCGACTGCGCGCTCCTGGAGCAGGCGTCCCGACACTTGCAGAGCAAGTTCGAGATTCAGCACGCGACGTTACAATTCGAGACGCTGGATCACCAATGTCATCTGGCTTCGGATGACGACGTCTAGGCAAAAGCCTGTTTCAAAAATCGATTCCTTAGGAGGAAGCCAAAGTCAGGTCCTCGAATGCGCTCATCGCCTTGAACACCTGATAGCGCTCCGCGATGTCATCCATCGTCAGGCTGCGCATGCGCTCGAGACTAAATGCTTCGACGTTGAAACTCGCCAGGACGCTCCCGTAGATGATGGCCCGGCGCAGATCGGCAAAGGTCGGCGCCGTTTTCTGTGCGGCGAGATATCCCGCCAGTCCGCCGGCGAAAGTGTCCCCTGCCCCGGTCGGGTCGTGGATGTCCTCGAGAGGATACGCGCCGCAACTGAAGAATTCATCCTCGCTGAAGAGCAAAGCCCCGTGCTCGCCTTTCTTGATCACGACGTATTTAGGTCCCGCTTTGCGAATCTTCCGGCCGGCTTTGATCAGGCTCGTCTCTTTCGTCAATTGTCTCGCTTCACTGTCATTGACGATGAGGAGGTCCACGCGCGGGAGCAGCGCATCGAGATCGGTGCGCGTCGTTTCAATCCACAAGTCCATGGTGTCGGCCACGACAAAACGCGGCCGCTTCATCTGGTCGAGCACGTGCGCTTGCAGCGCGGGCGCGATGTTGGCCAGTAGAACAAAATCGGTTTCGCGATAAGATTCCGGGAGATCCGGCCGAAAGTGTTCGAAGACGTTGAGCGCCACCGAACGCGTCTCGCGCGTATTCATGTCCCACGCATATTCGCCCGACCAGCGAAACGTCTTGCCGGCGACGCGCTGGACTCCTTCCGCATCAATCTTGCGCGCTTTCCAGAAATCGAATTCTGATTGTGGGAAATCGTCGCCGACGATTCCGACAAGTTTTACCGGAGAGAAAAAGCTCGCACCGAGAGCGGCGTAGGTGGCCGATCCACCCATCAAGTCCGCGTGTTCTTCCACGGGAGTCTTGACGGTATCGAGCGCAATGGAACCAACAATGAGGACAGACATTAGGATTTCTGATTTTCGATTTGAGAGGGCCGCTTCAACAATTCTTTCGCGGAGCGCGCATACAATGCGATGTCATTGGCCAGAAGCAATCCCGAGACGATCACAACCCGGTGCGCCCCCGCCGCGATCACTTCCGGCAGGTTCTCCAATTTGATGCCGCCGATGCAAAAGATCGGAATGCGGACCGCGTCGTGGACCTTTCGAATCTCCTCCAGGCCGACCGGCGCATAATCGGGTTTCGTCGGCGTCGCAAAAATGGGGCCGAAACCGATGTAGTCAGCGCCCTCGTAAAAGGCGCGGATGGCCTGATCGAGGCTGTGAGTCGATTTGCCGACTACGCAATCCGGGCCAACGATTTCCCGTGCTTCCGCGATTGGAAGATCGTCCTGCCCCAGGTGCACGCCTTCAGCGCCCACGGTTCGCGCAATTTCAGGGTGATCGTTGATAATGAGCGGGACACCGCGCTGCCGGGTAATTTCGCGCAACGCGATGGCAATCGTAGTGACTTCCCCGGACGCTCGCGCTTTCGCCCGCAATTGAATCAAGTCCACACCGCCATCAATCATTTGTCCGGCGACGCCCACGATTTCGGGGCTGTCGACGTACCCCAGGTCGAGGATCCCGTAGAGCCGGCAGCGACTTAGATCCGCGGCGGTCAAGAGCGAGCCAGTTATTCGTGCAACCGCGCCCGTGTCGGTTTCAACTCGAAGTTGTCCGAGTTCATGACGCGTTCCACGAACCCGGTATCGTAGTTGCCGTTTTGGAAGTCGGCGTTGCGCATGATTGCGCTATGAAACGGGACGGTCGTCTTGATGCCCGTGATGTAATACTCATCCAACGCCCGGCGCATGCGGGCGATCGCCGAAGCGCGCGTGGCCCCGACCGTGATCAACTTCGCGATCATGGAATCGTAATAAGGCGGAACGACGTAGCCCGTATAAGCGTGCGAATCGATTCTCACGCCGCGGCCACCGGGCGCGTAGTAAAAGGCGATCCGGCCCGGCGACGGCTGAAAATTCTTCTCCGGATCCTCGGCATTGATCCGGCACTGGATCGCGTGCAGCCGCGCGGTCGCATTAGCCACATGCGGCGAAAGCTTTTCTCCCGCCGCCACGAGAATCTGTTCCTTCACCAGGTCGCATCCGTAAACCTCTTCCGTGATCGTGTGCTCCACCTGGATGCGGGTATTCATTTCGATGAAATAATAATGGCCCTCGTTATCGACCAGGAATTCCATCGTGCCCGCGTTTTGATAACCAACCGATTCCGCCAGTTTGATGGCGGCGTGGCCCATTTTTTTGCGCAACCCAGCCGAGATCAGCGGAGATGGGCATTCCTCAATCACCTTCTGGTTGCGCCGCTGAATTGAGCAATCCCGCTCGCCGAGATGAACGATGTGGCCGTGCTGGTCGGCCATGATCTGGAATTCGATGTGGTGCGGATTGACGATCAACTTCTCGATGTAAACATCGGCGTTTCCGAAAGCCTTTTCCGCTTCCGTGCGCGCGGCATGAAAGGCGCGCGCGAGGCTGGCCTCATTGTGCGCGGCCCGCATCCCGCGACCGCCACCGCCGGCGACCGCCTTGATCATGAGAGGATAACCAATCTTGCGCGCGAGCTTTAATGCGTCCTCCTCCGTCTCGATGATGCCGTCGCTCCCGGGCGTGACGGCAACTCCCGCCTTGCGCGCGCAGGCCCGGGCGGAATTCTTGTCGCCCATGGCGTGCATTGCGCTCGCCGGCGGACCGATGAACTTGATCTTGCAGCTTTCGCAGACTTCCGCGAAGTGCGCGTTCTCGGCCAAAAAGCCGTAACCCGGATGAATCGCGTCCACATCGCCGACTTCGGCGGCGCTCATGATGCGATCGATCTTTAGGTAGCTCTCCGCGCTCGGCGGTGCGCCAATGCAGATGGCCTCGTCCGCGAGCTGCACGTGGAGCGAATCCACGTCAGCCTCCGAGTAAACCGCCAGCGTCCGGATGCCCAGCTCCTTGCACGCGCGGATAATGCGCAGGGCGATTTCGCCGCGGTTCGCGATTAGAATTTTCTCAAACATTGTGACGCGAGCTTCTCCCGCGGCGGCGGGACGAACGAAGACGGAGCAAGCGGGCAGCTTGCATTACCTTCATCAACGGACGCGAAAGAGAACCTGGCCGAACTGCACTGGTTTCCCGTTCTCGGCCACGATCTCGGCGATCACGCCTTTTGTTTCCGCCTTAATTTCGTTCATGACTTTCATCGCTTCTATGATGCAAACGACCGTCTCTTCGGTGACCTCTTTGCCGATGTCCGCGAACGGCGGAGACTCGGGCGAACCGGCCCGGTAAAACGTCCCGACCATCGGCGATACGATCTCCCTGAGGGAGGCGCCTTTTTCAGGCCCGGGAGCAGCGGGGGCCTCGGCTGAGACCGGTGCCGGAGCCACTGCCGGGAGCGCTGCGGAAGGAAGTCCATTGGCCGGCGCCGTGAACACAGTCTGGTCGCCCGCGCCTTTCTGTAACTTCAGCTTGAACCCGTCCTTCTCCATCTCGAAGACCGACAAGTCGTTCTTCTTCATGAGGTCGATGACGGCTTTAATGTCTTTTAGTTCCAAGGTGACTCCGTGGTCGAGGCTGGGCGTTTAGGTAACGCGGTTTTTCGCGGCAGGTCAAGTATGCGTTCCCTCCTCCTGCTCGTGCTCGTGCTCGAATGGGCGGCCTAGGGATTCGATCACGAGCACGATTACGAGGATCCGGAGTCGTGCACGACCATCCCATCCCTCATTTCCACCCGGCGCGACGCCGCCCGCGCCACTTCGTCGCTGTGCGTGGCCAGGACCAGCGTGGTCAACCGCTCGGCGGCGATCTTTTCCAGTAACCGCATCACGGTCCCAGCGGATTGCGAGTCAAGGTTGCCGGTCGGTTCGTCCGCGATCAAGAGCGACGGCCGGTGCACCAGCGCGCGGGCGATGGCCGTTCGTTGTTGCTCGCCGCCGCTCAGCTGATGCACGAAATGGGTCGCGCGATCCGCGAGGCCGACCAACGCAATGAGTTCCCCTGCCCTTTTTTCGCTTTCCTGCCGAGCCACGCCTTGCAGGAGCAACGGGAAACTGACGTTTTCGAGCACGTTCATCGTCGGCAGGAGATTGAAGAACTGAAAGACAAGCCCGAGCCGGCGGCGGCGGTAGTCGGTCAGAGCGGTGTCATCCGCCATGTGCAAGGCGAGGCCATCAACGACAATTTCACCTGCGGTCGGATACTCGAGGCCGGCCAGCAGATGAATGAGCGTCGTTTTGCCGCAGCCACTCGGCCCGCTCAGGGCCACAAACTCGTTCTGCGCGATTTCCAGCGAGACGCCGTCGAGCGCGTGCACCGCCCGGTCGCCCGTCTTATAATGGCGCGTGACATTCCTCAGCGAGATCAAGGGAGCTTTATCCGCCACGGATGCAGCCGGCGCAAATAATGCGCATGACTTCGCGATCGTCGCGGAGGGCGATGACTTTCTCGTTGTCGAAAAGCCGCCCTTTCTGCTCATTCATCCCACCAAACCGAACGGCGCGCGCACTCTCTGGGGCGAATTGAAACATCTGCTCGCGTTCGAGATCGCCAATGGCGGACAGGTTTCGATCGTCAATCGGCTCGACCGCGAAACCAGCGGGCTGGTCCTCGTGGCGAAAAACGCGACCGCGGCGCGGCGTTTTGGTTTGTTGATGCAGGAGCAGCGCATCGCCAAGGAGTATCTCGCTCTCGTCTGGGGTTGGCCGGATTGGGATCGCAAAACGGTCGACGCCCCGCTCGCCCGGCAGGGAATTCATTCGCCCTCAGCGATCTGGCTCAAACAGGCGATTCATCCGATGGGCGCTCCGGCGCGAACGGAATTCATGGTGGAGCGCCGATTCCGTCGGGGCACGGAGTGCTTCAGCATCGTCCGGGCGCTTCCGCAAACCGGGCGGACGCATCAAATCCGGGTGCACCTGGCTTTCTTGGGTCATCCGGTCGTCGGCGACAAGATTTATGGGCCCGACGAAAAACTTTATCTTCAGTTTATTGAGACCGGATGGACACCGGAGCTGGCCAGCCGCCTTCTTTTGCCGCGCCACGCTCTCCATTCCGCAGCGCTGGAAATCGAGGGCGGGGAGAGATGGGTGAGTGCACTGCCAACTGACCTTGCGGAATTCGCCGGTCAGCCCCTCACTGTGTGACCACTTTGATATCCGCCAGCTTGATCGTCTTGCCGTTGAAGTTGTGTTCCGTCGCGAGATTCAGCCCGCCAAACGATTGGAATTTCTCCCAGGTCGCCTGCATGGCGGCGCCTGATTCCGGAATGTAATCCCAGGCCATGGGAAGCTTGGTCTTCGGATCGATGTAAAAAACGTATTGGTCGGTCGGGGTGAGACCCACCTTGTCGAACTTCAGCCGGACTGTCTCGCAAGCGACACCCTTGAGATCCTTCGCTTCACCCGCTTCCACTCTCACTCCGCGATCGCGAATCTTCAGCGGCGCCATCAGCCAGTAGGAATCGTTGACCCATCGGGCATAGGCGGTTTTGCCCTCGTCGTCCGTAGCTGGTGCGGTGAGATTGGCGGTCACCTGATGTTCCTTCCCCTGCTTGTCCTTCCATTTCACTTCGTCCGTCCCGGCGGCCACCTTCCAGACATGTTGCGCGCTAAAGAGCGTTTTCCCTTCCTGCTCCACCACAAAGGTGAAATGCAGCTCTTTCACTTTTGGCCAATTCTCGCCGCCGCTGGCCTTCCAAAGATCATTCGCCATTTGCTCTCCTTTGTCGGTTGACGGATCGGCCGCGCGCGCCGCAGCGGTGCAGACAAAAAGCGAAACTAGAACAGCAAGGTGGAGTTTCATTCTCACACCGTGACAGGCGAGGCCCTCAATTGCAATTCAGTGGACTCGCAATATCGTAGCGCGGCCTGATGGAAAAATTCCGGATCATCTTCGCTTTTTTGCTCCTTGTTCTCTGGGCGCCGCGCGGGCACGGAGCCGGTGACCGCGTCTCGACCCGCTTTTCTCCCGATGATTCGGATGCGCCCAGTTTCGAGATGGCGACTGAGACGGCTTACATGCTCGGCATCATCAACAATCCGAACAGTTACGAGATCGGCGCGCAATTCATTACCGCGCGCTGGCGTTTTGGTCCCGTTTACCGCGAGGGATTTTTCCGCGGCTACAATCAGTTTTATTTCTCCGGGGTGGCCGAGCCGATATTTCGCGGCCCGGAAAACTTCTACTACGGAATCTCGATCGGTCTGCGTTATAACTTCCTGCATGCCGGAAGCCGATTCACCCCTTACGTCTCCGGGGGCGTCGGGCTCGGGTGGATCGACAGCCACTCGAATGTCAACGGCTCGCAGGGTCAGGATTTCACCTTCAACATCGTGAGTGCGGCCGGCGTTTCCTACCGAATAAGCGATAAGTGGAAAGCGAGCTTCGGCCTGGTCTTCGAGCATCTTTCCAATGGCGGCCAAACCGAGCCAAACCCAAGTCTCAACCTGCTCGGGCCGCAGATCGGGTTTACCTACTCGTACTAGGCTGCGGGCCCGCCGGAATGAGCCAGCCTGAGGAAAATGTTCTGGTCGTTCGGCGGAGTCTCTTCGATGAGCTCGGCAGTTTTCATGGCCTGAATTTTGAGCCGGAGAAATATCTCAAGGCCTTGCTTTCGCGCGGAAACAATTTTTTCCTGCCGCGCGCTCAGGCGGAAAACGATCCCACGCATAAACAAATCATTCCTTATGCGATCATCGCGCATGGCGACACCGTGCTGCATTACGTGCGCGGCAAAAAGGCCGGCGAACAGCGCCTCGTGGCCAAGGGTTCGATCGGCATTGGCGGTCACTTGAACGACAATGATGAGTCCCTTTTTGCCTGGGACGAGAATGCCTACCGGGCCGGCGTCGAGCGAGAAGTAAACGAAGAGATCACGATCGACGCGCCCTTCGAAGATCGGATCGTCGCGCTCTTGAATGACGACAGCACGGAAGTCGGCAGCGTGCATTTGGGGATCGTGCACGTTTTTCGTCTCGCGGAGCCGAAGGTCGCGAAGCGTGAAGCGATGATCACCAATCTCGGTTTTCTAACGAAAGACGAGTTGCTCGCTCGGCGCGACAATCTGGAGACATGGTCGCAGCTCTGTGTCGATTCGTTCGACCGGCTGCTGAGCTAACGTTACCCTGGGCTCGACGGAGTCTCGCCCTGGCAAAAACGACCTGCCGCCCTGGGAAGGCGATGCTTCGCGGAGCCGTCGGGTTTCAGTTCAACGCCGCTTCCGCCTGGACTTGTGTTCCGGCTCCGGCGTCGGCGTGGGCGTTGGGGTCGCCATCACCATCGGGGTTGGCGCCGGGGAAGGCGCAGGAGGAGGCGTCCAGGTCAGGTCGATCGAGTCTAATTGCCAATTGGTCATCCCCCGAGAAATGCCCATCTCCAGCTGAGCCGTCATCGTCGGGTACTTTAGTTGCGCTTTAAAGAGGCCATGAGGGTCGAAAAAGTAGGACGTAAAGGCAACATCACCCTGAATATCGATCGGCTGCTCAGGCACACCGAATTCGCGCAATCGGGCAAGCAATCTCTCGCGCCACGATACCAGGTACTGGCCTTGAGCGGCGGGGCTCAGGTGGAGATTGAGATACTGCCCGTCATAATTCACCGCCGTCCGCTTTGTAATCTCGGTGGCAAAGGTCCGGACAGTCTTCTGCGCATCCTGGCGCGATGAATACAACCACCAGGCGATGCCGCCCAGGATGAGCACGAGGATAACCAGGATCGGCCCGGCCCCCTCGCCCTTGATTCGAGCGGTTCGCCCCAGTCTCATTTAAAAACCATAGCCGGTCCCCTTGATCACGTTGCCATCGCGAATGAGCGCCCCGTGTTTCTGTTTCCCCGTGTAGGCGCCAAACCGATTTCGGGAACTGACCTTGAATTCGACCAGGTAACCATAGAGACGCTTTCCATCCGGTCCCGGGAGATCAGCCGGTTTCGGCGCGCTTGTCCATTCGATATTTGCGCTCTTCGGATCGGCCAGCTTCGTTTCCAGCCACTTTAGAATGATTTCCTGGTAGGCCTTGGGATATTCGCCGTAGACCGCCGGATCCGCGACGACTTCGATTTCGGTGGTTTCCGCCGCCCGGAGCAGAGCCGGACTTGCAAATGCGAACAGGAGCAGCAGCGCAATCGCTTTCATTTCGCGAAACTAACGAACGGCTCGGCAGAAGTCGAGCATCTCGCGCGTCCCACCTAGGGCCGCTCGTCTATCGGCACGACTTTCTTGCCCGCGGGCTCGCCCACGTATTCGCTCAAAGGCCGGTAAAGGCGATTGTCTTCGAGTTGTTCGAGCACCTGCGCGCACCAGCCAGAGCAGCGCGCAATCGCGAAAATCGGCGTGAACAAATCCGTTGGAATCCCCAACGAGTAATAAACGGTCGCGGAATAGAAATCCACGTTCGCGTTCAGGTTCTTCTTCTCCTTCATCAACTGCGCGATGCGCTCCGACATCCGGATCCATTTCGGATCGCCCAGTTTCTCGCTCAGCTTGATCGCCATCGCCCGAAGGTGCGGAGCGCGCGGATCGAGCGTTTTATAAACACGGTGACCGATCCCCATGATCTTCTTTTTCTCCGCCAGCTGCTTCTCGATATACGCGTCGACGTTCTCCTCACTGCCGATTTCCTTCAGCATGTGAATGACGCCTTCGTTCGCGCCGCCGTGGAGCGGCCCTTTGAGCGTGCCAATCGCCGAGGTGATGGCGGAATAGAAATCGCTCAGGGTCGAGATGGTAACCCGCGCGCTGAAGGTGGAGGCGTTCATTCCGTGGTCGGCGTGTAAAACGAAGGCGACGTCCAACGTGTCGCTCGCCTCTTTCGACTGCACTTCGCCGCACATCAGATAAAGGAAATGTTCGGCTTCCGTGAGATCCTCGCGCACGGGCGGCAGCGATTGGCCGTTGCGGGCGCGATGAAAATAGGCCGCAATCACGCCGATCTTGGCCGTGATGCTGCGGGCGCGGCGTTCATTGATCTCCCGGGTTGCCTCTTTGTCCATCTCGGGGTCGTAAAGGCTGAGCATCGAGACCGCCGTCCTCATTATGTCCATCGGTTCGGCAGTCTTCGGAGCGGACTTTATGAAATCGATGACTCCATCAGGAAGCTGACGCTCGGTTCGTATGGCGCGTGTAAACTCAGCCAATTCATTGCGGTTCGGAAGTTTACCTTTCCAGAGAAGATAGATGACTTCCTTGTAAGTCACCTTGCCGGCCAGTTCGTTAATGTCGTACCCGCAATAGACGAGCTGGCCCTTGTCACCGATCACGTCGCTCAAACGCGTGGTATTCGCGACGACGCCTTCGAGTCCTCTTGAAACCGTCATGGCTTCCCTTTCAACCGCGCGATCAACGTGTCGGCCATCATCGCTGGTGTATCGGCAACCGCGATACCGGCGGCCTTGAGCGCCTCGATCTTTCCTTCCGCCGTTCCCTTGCCCCCGGAAACGATCGCGCCCGCATGGCCCATCCGGCGTCCGGGCGGGGCAGTCGTGCCCGCGATAAAGGCTGCGACCGGCTTTCGGCAATTGTCTTTGATCCAGGCGGCCGCCTCTTCTTCCGCCGTACCGCCGATTTCGCCGATCAAAATCATCGAGGTCGTGTCAGGATCGTCGTTGAAAAGCTTGACCGCATCGAGGTGCGACATGCCATTGATCGGATCGCCGCCGATGCCGATACAGGTGGACTGGCCATGGCCCCGCGAGGTGAGCTGCCAGACCGCTTCATACGTCAGCGTGCCGGAGCGCGAAATAACGCCGACGCTTCCCGGTTTATGAATGTAGCCCGGCATGATCCCGATCTTGCACGCGCCGGGCGTGATGATGCCCGGGCAATTGGGCCCAATCAAACGGCTCGGCCTGCCGGCCAGTTGCGCCTTTACGCGCATCATGTCCATCACCGGAATTCCTTCCGTGATGCAAATGACGAGCTCAACCCCCGCGTCGATCGCTTCAAGAATTCCGTCAGCTGCGCCCGCCGCCGGCACAAAAATCACCGAGACATTGCAGCCGGTTTCCTGGCGTGCTTCCCAGACCGTGTCGAAGACCGGCACCTTGCCGTCGAACATTTGGCCGCCCTTTCCGGGCGTCACACCGGCGACGACATTCGTGCCGTATTCCATGCACTGCCGGGCGTGAAAGCCGCCGGTGTTACCGGTGATTCCCTGGACCAGCAGCCGCGTGTTCTTGTCGACGAGGACGGACATCCGTTATTTCCTTTTGTGCACGAGGAGTTTGTTGCCGTCGGGATCTCTGAATTGCGCCATCCAGCAGACCGGCGTTTCGGTCTTGTCCAAATCAAACTCCACCCCGCGCTCCTTGAGCGTCGCGATGGTCTTGTCGATGTCGTCCACTTCGAACGCGACTGTCGTTCCATCGCGCGAAGGCTGCCACGAAGGATGACAGCCCACGCCGATTGTCGTCGCGCCCAGATCGTACTCGACCCAGGCGCCACCCATGGCGGTCGTCCCCGGTTTCAGCTCGAGCGTTTCCTGATAAAATTTCCGCGCCCGTTCGGCGTCGGATACCGCGATGGCGACAAATGCGACTTCTGTGATCATGACTATTTTAATTTGTGGATGATGATTTTGTTGCCATCGGGGTCCTGCACGACCGCCATCCGACAACCAGGACTTTCGATTCCCTCCCCGGCAAAAGTCACGTTGGCCTTTTTCAAATCCTCGATGGCTGCTTCGAAGTCTTCCACCTCGAGCGCAACGCTCGTCCCGTCGGCCGACGGCTTCCACTGATCGCCCACGCTGCCGATCGCGAGCGTGTCGAGCCCGATGTCATATTCGATCCAAACGCCGTCGCCGAATTCGCTCGAAGTTTTTAACCCCAACACCCCTTCGTAAAAGGCGCGCGCCCGTTTGATGTCGGTTACCGGAATTCCGGTGAAGGCGATCTTCTTCGCTTTCATTTCGCTCCCTCGGCCGCTTTCACAACCTTTTCCGCGGCATCCGCCAGATCGCCTGCCGTCGTCACAGCCAGACCGGATTCCGCGAGCAATTTCTTGCCGGCTTCCATGTTCGTGCCCTCCAGCCGGACGACCAATGGGACAGGCAAGTTAACCGACTTCACCGCTTCGATGATTCCTTGCGCGATCACGTCGCATTTCATGATGCCGCCGAAAATGTTGACCAGGATCGCTTTTACTTTGTCGTCTGAGATCAGGATCTTGAACGCCTCGGTCACCTGTTCCCCGGTCGCGCCGCCGCCGACATCGAGGAAGTTCGCCGGGCTGCCGCCATAAAACTTGATGATGTCCATCGTGGCCATAGCGAGCCCCGCGCCATTCACCAGACAGGCGATGTTTCCATCGAGGCCGATGTAATTCAGGCCGTGATTTGATGCTTCCACTTCGCGCGGATCTTCTTCCGCGATATCGCGCAACGCCGCGAGTTCCGGGTGCCGAAAAAGAGCGTTGTCGTCGAAGTTGAATTTCGCGTCGAGCGCCAGGACTTCGCCGGTTGGCGTCACCACGAGCGGATTCACCTCCACCATCGAGCAATCGCAGGCCATGAAGGTGCGATACAAACCATCGAACAATTTCGCCGCCGCCTTCAGCTGGGACGATTCAAATCCAAGCTGTTTCGCCAGCTTCCGGGTCTGATGGGCTTGCAAACCGGCGAGCGGATCGATTTTCTCCCGCAAAATCTTCTCGGGCGACTTCTCGGCCACCGCCTCGATCTCCACGCCGCCTTCCGTACTGGCCACGATGATGGGCGCGGCCGTCGCGCGATCGAGGAGAATGGCGAAATAAATTTCACGGGCGATTTCCGCGGACGCCGCGATGAGGACCTTGTTCACGACCCGGCCGGCCGGGCCGGTCTGATGCGTCACCAAGGTTTGCCCGAGCATCTTGGACGCGATTTCGCGCGCTTCCGCGGGCGATTTGCATAAATGCACGCCGCCCTTGAAGCCATTCGCGAACGTTCCCTTCCCTCGGCCGCCCGCGTGGATCTGCGCCTTGACCACGAGATCGTTCGTACCCAGATCGCGCGCCGCCTGCTCAGCCTCCTCCGGCGTGGACGCGGCCTTGCCGCCCGGGGTGGCGACTCCGAATTTTTGGAGCAGCTCTTTCGCCTGATATTCGTGGATGTTCATCGAGCCTGGTTGTTGCCCACTAAGCCTTTGAACCGCGTGCCCGGCAATCGAAAAGAACGATTGCAATGGCAGAACCGCGCCGCAAAGTTCGCGTCGCATGGCGGCAGCCGACCTTGATTTTGCATCTCTCTTAGAGGAAGCCACGCGAGCGGGAGAGCTCCGCGCTTCCACGGTCGCAAACATCCGGGAATTGCTCGAGGCGTCCGTCTCCCCCGTTTATGCGGCCGCCGTGGCGGAACTGATGCAGGCGAGAGAATGGGCGGAACTAAACGATCGCTTTTACAAGACGCTGGCGTTTGGCACCGGCGGCCTGCGCGGACGGACCATCGGGAAAATTGTGACCAGGGCGGAACGGGGCGAAGCCGGCGTGAATGAGCGGCCGGAATTCCCGTGCGTGGGGACGAACGCGATGAATTTCTTCAACGTCAGCCGGGCCACGCAGGGACTCGTCGCCTATCTGCACGAGTGGCGTGCCCAGGAGAAAATCGACGGAAAACCGAAGATCGTCATCGCCCACGATTCGCGGCATTTTTCGAAGGAATTCACGGCCCTGGCTGCGAAAACGGCGGCGGAAAATGGTTGTGATGCCTGCGTCTTCGACGGGCCGAGATCGACGCCTGAATTATCTTTCGCGGTCCGCCATCTCCGGGCCAGCGCCGGCATCGTGATCACGGCCAGCCACAACCCGCCTCACGACAACGGCTACAAAGTTTATTTCGACGATGGCGCGCAGGTGGTCGAGCCGCACGCGAGCGGAATCATCGAAAAGGTAAACCGCATCCAAAGTGAAACATCGCCCGTCCGGGCGAAACAAAAGCGCGGGAAGGTGACGGTCCTCGGCGGTGAAATCGACGAGGCGTACATGAGCCGGCTCGAGAGCTTGATCTTGAAAAAGGATCTGGTTCGCGACGCAAAGTCGCTTCGAATTGTCTTCACGCCGCTCCACGGAACGGGCGGCGTTATGATTAAGCCGATGCTCGAGCGGTTTGGTTTCAGCTTTCGCGTCGTCGAAGAACAGGACGGCTTCGATGGAAATTTTCCCACCGTCGATTCCCCCAACCCGGAAAACGCGGCCGCCTTGCGGCTGGGCGTGGAGCTCGCCCAAAAGGAAGGCGCCGATCTGGTCATTGCGACCGATCCCGATTGCGACCGCATGGGAGTCGCGGTCCGGACAGCCAGCGGCGCGATGGAATTGCTGACCGGAAATCAGATTGGCTCGCTTCTGGGTTATTACCGGACGAAGACACTATTCGACCTGGGCGTTCTCAACCAGGAGAACGCGGCGCGCGCCGTCATCATCAAGACATTTGTCACCACAGACTTGCAGAAAGCGATCGCGGAACATTACGGCCTTCGTTGTGTCGAAACTCTGACCGGCTTCAAATACATCGGCGCGAAGCTGGGCAAGTACGAGAAGGCTCTGCCGCCGGATGTGCAGGGAAAGTACCGCGACTTGCCGGAGAAAGAGACGCGCCGGCTCCGGCTGGAGCACTCCTCCTATTACGTTTTCGGCGGCGAAGAAAGTTACGGATACAGCGGCGGCGATTTCGTTCGCGACAAGGATGGCAACGGCTCCGCCATCATGTTTTGCGAGGTGGCTGCTTACGCTAAATCGCGGGGACTGACGGTCGACGCGCTCCTGGATGAGATTTTCTCCGAGTTCGGCTTCTTCCAGGAATACACCGGCTCCTTGACTTTCGAAGGTGCTGAAGGTGCCGAAACGATCAAGAAGTTGCTGGCTTCCTATCTGACCAGGTCGCCTAACGAGATGCTCGGCGCCCAGCTCATCCAGGTGAAGAATTTCGAAACCGACACGTATCGGGACATCGATGGGGACGAAATTCCAAAGGAAAAGATGCTGATCTTCGAGTTTGGCGACCACACGAGAATTGCGGTGCGCGCCTCCGGCACCGAGCCCAAGATCAAATATTATCTCTTCGCCCAGCGGCGCCCGAAAGAGACGCGTTTCACCGCCTCGGAATTGGCCGCAATAAAGCAGGAAGTGGGGCAGCACCTTGAACGGGTTTGGGATTGGCTGCGGGAAGACGCGGCCACGCGGGTCGGCCCATAAGCTGCTCGACATCGAGATCAACCGACGGAAAGTTTTTTGATGCAACGCGAAATCAAACTGGATGGCGGCGAGATCACGGTCTTGAAAAAGATCGGCCTCTCGGGCTCGCCCATCTACGGCAAGATGCTGATCGATCGCGTTGACTCGATGGAGACGCAGGAGTTTCTCGATACGCTCACCGGGCTTATCGATCTGGGCTACGTTCTCTCAAACAAGGTCAATATTCGTGTGATCGAAGACGTGGAGAGGGCTTTTTTTCGCGTCAACCCCGGCGATGCCAAGGATCTGCGCGACGCGATCAACCCGAGTCGCAAGCGCGAACAGGTGAGGCGCCAACGTCGCCGCTAGGAAACAGGTGGGCTGGCTTTCGAAAACCCTCGGGCTCTGGCCATGGCTGGCGGCCCTCGCCACCGGGTTCCTCTACGCCGCCTGCTTTCCGCCCTTCGATCAGGCGTGGCTCTGCTGGATCGCGTTGACTCCGCTTCTCGCGGGCATCTGGTTTTCCGGCAGCAACTCGAAGCGGCGCTGGCGGCGGGACCTCTTGCTTGGGTATGTCGCTGGGCTCGCGTTTTTCTGGACGGTCTTTTTCTGGCTCAGAACCGTCACGGTTCCCGGCCTGATCCTCGTCGGTGCGTACATGGCGATCTACTTCGCGCTTTGGAGTTGGATTTGCGGCTTGCTCCGCCCATCGCTCCGCCCGCCGGCTAAAGCGGCGGCGTTCCGGGCACCCGCTGTAGCCGCGGCGCTCAGTCGCCGCGCCGGGGACAGCTTCGCCGACGCAACGGAGCAAGGCGGCTATGGCGCCGGTCTGCCCAGCGACTCCCCTTTGCGCCGATCGCCCTGGCTGCGTTCGACCAACAATTTGCGCCTGGCTTTTCTGCTCGCGGCCGTCTGGGTGGCCCTCGAATGGGAGCGGAGCCTGTTCTTATCGGGCTGGGGTTGGAACACTCTCGGGACTGCCCTGCATGGGCAGCTGGCCATCATTCAAATCGTTGAGTTCACTGGAATCGCCGGGCTTTCGTTCCTGGTCGCTTTTACCAATGTTATCCTGCTGGCCACGGCGCGGCGCTTTATCCTGGAGACCCAGGTGCGCCCGATGCGGCCCCATTACGATCTAACGCTCACCATGGCGGCGATCGTCGGTGTCCTGGGTTTCGGTCTCCGCTCCCTCCAGGTTCAACGCCCCTCGAAACCCCTCAACGTCGCGCTGGTCCAGCCCAACATTCCACGCGAAGAAAAATTCAATGCGGCGCTGGCTCAGAAAACTTTCGACCAACTCACACGCCTGAGTGCTCCCGCGCTGGGCGCCAGTTCCCGTCCCGATCTGCTCATCTGGCCGGAGAGTTCAATGCCCGGCCCCGTCCTGCAAGACGAGCTGAGCTACCGCTTCGTCATGGACTTTTCGGCGTCAGCCAAAACCGATCTGCTCCTGGGGACGATCGATCTGGACCAGTCCGGGGACTATAATGCCGCGTTGCTGGTTTCGGACGCTGGCCAGCGCGTCCAGGTTTATCGCAAAGTGCATCTCGTGCCGTTCGGCGAATATGTTCCGGGCCGGAAGACCCTGCCGCTCCTCGCGCGCATCGTGGGCGACCAGGTGCCGTCCGATTTCTCATTCGGGAAAGAGCACACCGTTTTCCAACTGATGAATGACAAGGCGCGAATCGCCCCGCTCATTTGTTTCGAAGACACAATCGGAGACCTGGCAAGGCAGTTTGTCCTCGGCGGCGCGAATCTTCTCGCCAACGTCACGAATGACGGCTGGTTCCTGCGCTCCGCGGGTTCACAACAGCATCTCGCCAACGCGGTCTTCCGTTGCGTGGAGACGCGCCTTCCGATGGTCCGGGCCGCCAACACGGGGGTGACCTGCTTCATCAATGAGTTCGGGCGCATCACCCAGGTATTGGTCGACGAGCATGGCAGCCAGTTCACCGAGGGCGCGCTGACGGGAGAGGTCTCCGTTCCCACCGGACACGAGCTGACGTTCTACGTGCGGCACGGCGAGCTTTTCGCGCAAGGTTGCGTGGGAGTTGCGCTTCTGACGGTCGCAATTTTGAGCCTGCGCCTTTTTCGGCGGAAGCGAATTCCGGCGGAGCAATAACGGAGGCGACGCGGCCCCTCGCCTGTTCAATATTTGGTGGCAGCCGTCCCGGCGTGATCTAGATATCTTCTTTTGAAAAACGAGTTTGCCATTTACGTGCGTGGGCTGCGGAAGTCGTACGGGAACTTCGAAGCGGTCAAAGGGATCGACTTCGAAGTCCACCCCGGTGAAGTCTTCGGATTGCTGGGACCAAACGGAGCCGGCAAAACGAGCACGGTCGAAATTCTGGAAGGCTTGCGGCCGCGCTCCGGCGGCGAAGTCACGGTCCTCGACTTCGATCCCGATAGGCAAAAGCAGAGACTGAAGGATCGGATCGGCGTCTGTCTCCAAGCCACGAATCTCCCGGACAAAATAAAGGTCAACGAAGCGCTCGATCTCTTTGCCGCCTTCTACACCCGCACGGTGAATGGCGAGGCGTTGCTGAAACGATTGCAGCTTTGGGAAAAAAAGGACGCCTACTATGCGACGCTTTCTGGCGGGCAAAAGCAGCGGCTCGCGATCGCTCTCGCCCTGATCAACGATCCGCAGATGCTTTTTCTCGATGAGCCCACCAGCGGCCTCGATCCGCAAGTTCGCCTGGAGATTCGCGATCTAATCGAGGAGCTTCGCGCCGAAAAGCGCACGATTGTGATGACGACGCACTACATCGAGGAAGCGGAACGGCTTTGCGATCGCGTCGCGATCATCGACGCGGGCCAGATCATCGCGAGCGGTTCGCCGCGTGAATTGCAGGCGAAAAGCGTGAACCAATCCGCGATCGAGATTGCCCTGGCGCAACCCTGGCGCGGCGGCGAACTCCCTTCCTGGCCTCACGCAATTCGCAGCACGTTGAGTGACGATCGGCGTCACATCAAGGTGACCTCTGAGCATCCGGCCCGGACCCTGGTCGAAATGGTGAAATGGACCGATGGCCAGGGAATCGATCTCGACGATGTGCGCCTGAACCGTCCGACTCTTGAGGATGTTTTCATCGAGCTAACCGGCAAGAAGCTTCGCGAATGAAAGCCTGCCTCGCTCTCATGCGGATCGACCTGAAGCTGGCACTTCGGAACCGGACAGTCCTTTTCTTCAACTATTTCTTCCCGCTCATCTTCTTTTTCGTTTTCGGCTTTTCGATGGATGCCGAACAAGGGTCGCGGGTCATTTCTGTCATCACGATGTGTTTTGCCATCGGCGTTCTGGGTAACGGCTTGTTCGGTGCCGGCATGCGTGCAGTCGAGGATCGGGAGACCAACGTCCTGCGCCGTTATAAAGTCACGCCCATCACGCCCGTCCCCCTCTTGCTGGCCTCCCTGGTCACCGGCGTGATCCTTTACCTTCCCGGCCTTATTATTCTCCTGGTTCTCGCGAACCGTCTCTTCGGGATGGCTGTCCCGGCCAACCTTTTTTCCCTCTTTGCTTTCGCGATCATCGCCTGCCTGGCGTTTCGCTCGATGGGACTCATCATTGCTTCGGTCGTCAACTCGTCTCAGGAAAGTTTGATCCTGATTCAGCCGCTCTACATGGCCATGCTTTTCCTGAGCGGGGCGACCTTTCCGGTCAGCTTCTTTCCGGAGTGGCTGCAGATTGTGACGCAATTCATTCCCGCCACTTATCTGATGACGGGTGCAGCCGGGATTCTCCAGCATGGTGAATCCATTCTCCAGAATTGGCTTTCGGTCGTCGCCCTCCTGGTCACGACGGCGATCGGCACGTTTATCGCGACAAAATTATTCCGCTGGGAAAAAGAAGAGAAACTGCGCAATAGCGCCAAGCTTTGGGTGCTGGCTGCCCTCGCTCCGTTCCTTCTCCTTGGCGTTTACCAATCATGGAGCCGGCAGGACCTTTCGAAAGCCAAGATCCTGGCGCGCGACATGAGCCGAGGCAGGACTTGGCTCATTCAGAATGTCCGCATCTTTGTCGGCAACGGCAAAGTGATCGAGTCCGGCTCGGTCCTGATTCGCGGGGGCAAGATTGCGGAAATTTATGAAGGAACCGCGCCAACCGCAAAGAGCTTGAAAGCAGAACCCGTGGAGGCCGCGGGCAAAACGATCCTGCCGGGCCTGATCGATGTCCATGTTCATCTCGGAGCGAGCGGCGGCTTTTACGATGACCAGAGCAAGGGCTTCGATCCAAAGAACGCTGAGCATGAATTGCAGGCCTATTTGTACAGCGGGGTGACGGCCGTTCGTAGCGCGGGAGATGTTGTGGACGACATGCTCAAACTGCGCCGTCTCTACGGCAGCGGCGAAAAACTCGGAACCGAACTCTTCCTCTGCGGGCCGCTTTTCACCGCGGAAGGTGGACACGGCACCGAATTCGCGAAGTTCATGCCCGAAATATTCCGGGCGTCTTTCCTGGCTGGATTCGTCCGCACTCCGAAAACGCCGGAGGAAGCAACCAAGCAGGTGGACGAGCTGGCCGCTAAACGGATCGATGCCATCAAGGGTGTGCTGGAAAGCGGCGTGCCGGGATATCCCTTCAATCGAATGGACGTGAACGTGCTCGCGGCGGTGGCGCGCGAAGCCAAGGCAAAAAATCTTCCGATTGCGATTCATACCGGCAACGCCGGTGACGTAGCCGATGCCGCCAAAATCGGTGCCGACTCAGTCGAGCACGGCTCTTTCCTGGACGAAATCTCCGATGAGACGATCGCCGAGATGAAAGCGAAAGGTATCGCGCTGGATCCCACCCTGAGCGTGGCCGAGGGCTTCACTAGTTTCGCGCGCGGCGACACCTCACTGCTGAAGCGCTCGCTCGTGCAACAGGTCAGTCCAAAGGAACTCATTGAGGGAACCGATCATGCCGCGACGTCCGAGAAGTTTGCAGGTTTGCGCGAAGGAATTTCTCATTATCCCATGTCGGTCGATCAAGGCGGCAAGAACCTCATTAAAGCCTGGCGCGCCGGTGTGACGCTCGTCACCGGCTCAGATGCTGGAAATTTCCTCGTCCTGCACGGGCCGACCGTGCAACACGAGATCGAGCTTTGGGTGGCAGCCGGGGTGCCGATCGAGGTCGCCCTTCAGGCCGCGACTTCCAATGCCGCGAAGCTTTTGCGGGCCGATTCGCGTTTCGGCACCATCGAAAAAGGAAAGGAAGCGACGCTGCTTCTGGTAGATGGCAATCCGCTCCAGGACGTAAAGGCACTTTCCGCGATCTCCTCCGTCTTCATGAAAGGCGAACGGGTCTGGCGGACCGAACTCTTCAAGCAGAAATAGAGGCGCTGCCAAACAAAAGCGGCGACCCGAATCTCTCCGGATCGCCGCCTCAAATTTGTTTAAAACGAGGACTACGCCTTGGCGTCCTTGCCGGGCATCTTGGCGCACTCGGTCTTCAAGGTCGCGAATTGCTCCTTATTGAGGACCCCTTCCGCGGATTTCAGGAACTTCTCCATGCTCTCCTTGGTGCAGCCCGCCTTATCGTACTCGGCGTGCAGAGCATCGAGTTTCGTCTTCTGTTCAGCGGAGAGACTGAGTTTCGCGTACGTCTCCGACATGCACATTTTGTTGTCGTTCTTGGCGTGGGAGGCGCAGCAAGCCTTGTCTCCGGCAAAGGCCGAGGTCGCCGCCAACACCGCCACCGTCATGAACGCTAGTCCCGTAAGTTTCATCATGGGGGGACTGTGAAACAGAAAGCTGGCGGACGCAACGCGCAAATTCGCCAGGCCTGGGGTCACGTGGCCGTGAATTTCAAGGCGCCATTCTCCACCTCGACCTTGATGGTTTGGCCTTCGTGAAACTTTCCTTCCAGGATGTCCATGCTCAGCGGATCGAGAATGTACTTTTGGATCGCCCGTTTCAAAGGTCGCGCTCCGTAGACCGGATCGTACCCATGGCTGGCGACGAGCGCTTTGGCGGGGTCCGCTAATTCCAGGGTGATCTTTTGGTTCTCCAGTCGTTTCACGAGGCGCTTCAGCTGAATCTCAACAATCTTCTTCAGGTCCTCCTCAGTGAGCCGGTCGAAGATGATGATGTCGTCGATCCGGTTTAGAAACTCCGGCCGGAAATGCTGCCGCAACGCCTCCATGACGAGACGTTCTCGCGCTTCGTGCGACGACTCCTCCATGATGTATTGCGAACCAATGTTCGACGTCATGATGATGACGGTGTTCTTGAAATCGACGGTTCTCCCCTGCCCGTCGGTGATGCGCCCGTCATCCAGCACTTGCAGGAGCACGTTGAACACATCCTGGTGCGCCTTCTCTATCTCGTCGAAGAGCACCACCGAGTAAGGCTTGCGCCGCACCGCTTCGCTGAGCTGGCCGCCTTCTTCGTAGCCCACGTAGCCGGGCGGCGCGCCGATCAGCCGCGAGACCGTGTGCTTTTCCATGTATTCGCTCATGTCGATCCGAATCATGGCCTGCTCGTCGTCGAACAAGAATTCCGCGAGCGCCCGGGACAACTCTGTTTTCCCGACACCGGTCGGGCCGAGAAAAATGAAAGACCCGATCGGTTTGTTCTCGTCCTGCAACCCGGCGCGGGCGCGGCGAATCGCGCTGGCCACCGCTTTGATGGCGGTATCCTGTCCGACTACGCGTTGATGCAGGTGTTCCTCGAGCCGGATCAGCTTTTGCCGTTCGCCTTCCTGTAAACGCGAGACCGGAATGTGCGTCCAGCTCGACACGACCTCGGCGATATCTTCTTCGGTCACTTCTTCGCGGAGCAATCGATTGCCGCCCACGGCGATCTTCTCCTCGATCTCGCGCAACTTCTTCTCCAGATCGGGGATTCGGCCGTATTGCAGTTCGCTCGCTTTTCCCAGTTCGCCTCGTCGCTGCATTCGCTCGAGTTCCGTGCGCGCCTGCTCGAGTTCTTCCTTTAATTTCCGCTGCTCATCGATGACCGCCTTTTCCTTCTGCCACTCCGCCTTCAGTCCGGACGATTTCTCTTTTAAGCCGGCCAGTTCCTTCTCCAATTTCTTCAGGCGTTCCTTGCTGGCCGGATCCTTTTCCTTCTTCAATGCCTGGCGCTCCATCTCCCGCTGCATGATCTCGCGTTCGACGACGTCGACTTCCGTCGGCATCGAATCGAGCTCGATCTTTAAACGCGAGGCCGCTTCGTCCACGAGATCGACCGCCTTGTCCGGCAGGAATCGATCGCTGATGTAGCGATGGGATAAGACAGCCGCCGCCACCAGGGCTGCGTCCTGGATCCGCACGCCGTGATGCACTTCGTAGCGTTCCTTTAGTCCGCGCAGAATCGCGACGGTGTCTTCCACGCTCGGTTCATCCACCATCACCGGCTGAAACCGGCGCTCCAAGGCCGCATCCTTTTCGATGTACTTCCGGTACTCGTCGAGCGTTGTCGCGCCGATCGTGCGCAATTCGCCGCGCGCCAGTTGGGGCTTGAGCAAATTCGACGCATCCACCGATCCTTCCGCCGCTCCCGCGCCGACGATCGTGTGCAGCTCGTCGATGAACAAAATGATCTCGCCCTGCGAATCCGTCACTTCCTTCAAGAACGCCTTGAGCCGGTCTTCGAATTCCCCGCGGAATTTTGCGCCGGCCACCATCGAGCCGATGTCCATCGCGATGATCTTCTTTTTCTTGAGCGACTCCGGCACGTCGCCACTGATGATCCGGCGCGCCAGACCTTCCACGATCGCCGTCTTGCCGACGCCCGGCTCTCCGATCAACACCGGATTATTTTTCGTCCGGCGCGAAAGCACCTGCATCACCCGCCGGATCTCGTTGTCGCGCCCAATGACCGGATCGATCTTCCCCCGGCGCGCCAGCTCCGTGAGATCGCGTCCGTATTTCTCCAGCGTCTGATATTTCCCTTCCGGATTCTGATCGGTCACCCGCTGTGACCCGCGCACCTGCTGCAACGCCTGCATCAGCTTGTCGCGCGTCACTCCGGCGTCCTTCAGCAATTTTGCCGCAGCGCCTTTTGAGTCGGCGAGCGCGAGCAAATAATGTTCGGCGCTGAGGAATTCATCCTTGAGCTTCGCCATCTCCTTCTCGCCGGCGTCGATCGTCGCGCGCAGCTCGTTGCTGACCCGCTGGTCGTAGGTGCCTCCCTGAATCTTGGGACGCCGATCCAAATCCTTGTTCAGCTCGTCGCGCAGCTGCGGAACGGTGACGCCCATCTTTTCCAGCAAGGGCCGCGTGACCCCGTCCGCCTGATCGAGAAGCGCGAGGAGAAAATGCTCGTTCGTGATTTCCTGCTGGTTGAACTCCGAAGCGACATTCTGCGCCGCTTGCAACGCTTCCTGCATTTTCTGCGTAAATTTTTCCGGACGCATGGGTTACACATAGACTTCGTGTTGGCGTTCGCAATTGCGCTTACCGATTCGCCCCGCAAATAACGTTGACCCCGTGCAGTAAATTTCGCACGCTCAGCCGGCTCGCGAGTTCGTCAGGACCGCTTCCCCCGCGCCCTCCTCCCATCTCCGAAGCCGATCACTCCAAACCCCTAACAACCCCTGAAGGAGACGCGACATGAGTAACGAAATCTACATTGCCTATTGGAGCGGCGAAGAGCCGACCGGACCGGGGCAGTCCCCCACCCTCGATAAGACGCCAGACTACGTCGACGTCGTTCCGCTTTTCTATGTTCTCATAAACCAGGACGGCAGCCTTAATTTTGACCGGCTCGTCCTCCATAACAGCGAGCAGACCATCAAAGGTTGGATGCAGGACATCCGCGCTCGCCAGCAGAACCAAACGAAGAAGACGAAGTTCACCCTCGGTATTCTCGGCGATACTTTTCCGTCGCAGGATCCGGCGACGTTTGCCCAAACCGTGAAGAGCGCGGTGGACGATTGGGGCGTGGATGGCGTGACCATCGATTTTGAGCCACCGGACGGCGACGTCAATATCCTGCCTGTGGTTAAAGCGATTCGCACCGCTCTCGGTGCGGGGGCCATCATGACCGCGCCGATCTACGGAGCGTGGATGGCGTTCCCGAGTGTGCTGCAAAGCTACGGCGCGTTGTTCGACTACATCGAAACGATGGATTACACGCCGTATCCGGGCGAGGGCTACACCATCAGCAGTTATGAATCGTATGCGCAAACGATCGGCGGCGCTGGAAGTCCGGCCTACGACAAGATTGCGATTGGTGTGAGCTGCATGGAGCCCCCAAACAACTTCACGCCTCTGGCCGACGTAATCGATTTATGCAAATACGAGCCGCCCCAAGGGAAGAAGTTGGGCATCATGCTTTATACGTTGTCCTACGACGTAACGAGTCACGGGAGCGGCTACCCGGATGGAACGTTTACCAAGACAATTCACGATAATCTGCCCTAACGAGTCTGCGTTCCGACCCTCGCCCTCACTGTAGCCACGGCGCTCTGTCGCCGTGTTTCCCCGGCAGCAACGCCCCGACAGAGCGGGGCGGCTACCGCGTCGAGCTGGCTGTTCGCAGCGGGGCCGATGATAGCCGTGTCGTCAAAACGCCGTTGACGCCGTCCGCGGCGCTTTCCCCTCCCAGGATCAACGCGTCGGGGTGAATGAGGTACCAGCCTGTGCTCCCGCTGCGGCGCCGGCAGCTCTCTTCTCGACTGCTTCCCGATAATGTTGGGCCCGCGCCCCTGATCCGTTGTAGGCCTTGACCGCGTCCAACCAGGTTCCGGATGGCTTCTTCTTCTCAAACAGCCAGAGCACCATCATGTGAATCCAGAACTCATAGTCCATGTCTTTGGACGGCGTGGAGGACGCAAAGAATGCGCCTACGGCGTCAGCGAAGCCGACGGTCTGGCCAGTGGCGCTGTATGCCCAAATGAAGGCTTCCCAACTGGCGTCTGACAAGGCGATGAGTTCGGCCAACCGGGTCTGCTCCGCCGCGCTCAGTGGCGCCTTCTTCGCATCCTTCTCGAGTTTCGCCTTCTCTGTCTGTGCCTTCGCAAGATCGGAACGCAGACTGCTCAGAAAAAACGAGGTGATCAAGGCCGGCTGCTCGCGCTCCAACATGGTTAACAGTGCCATGCCAGATGAGTCAATGACCTGGCCAACGTTGAAACGCGATTTGACGATATGGGTGGGCGGAACTTCCAGGTGCGTACCCGAAGTGCCCATTTCGGACTCTTCAAAAATCATCGCTTTCACAAGGTCCGGATCCAGCGCAGCCGGTCCGGTCAGGCTTTTGGCCGCGTTGGCGGCGGCCACCTCACGCTCAATGACCGGGTCGAAGCGGTTGAACATCGTTTCCTGGATGAGCTTTTGGTTTAGCACTTTGCGCCGCGTGGCCAGAAGCCCCTCCAACCGTGTTTTCTCCGCTCCTGTCTTTCCCACTAGTTCGGCTTCATTTTTTTGGACCGCTCTAGCCTGACTGCCTATCCCCGCGCTGTAGGGGTCGAGCTTGGTTCCTCCGGGCCGGACCGGCCGCAATAAGGTCTTTGGAAATTGCATCGGCAGACTGATGCTAACGCCCAAAATTGACCCCTGGGGCGCCAATGCCATCACATCGGGGTCGTCATTCACCCACGTGATTGCTGTGACTACCGTGCCCTTGGCCAGCGTGGTCGAGCCGGAGGTGAACGCGTCAGCGAGTTCAAAATCGCGACCGATCATCTCGATGTTGACATCCTCGGGCTTGATCGCCCGCTGCACAGCAGCGTGGCCTGTTGCTGCCCTTTCGAACGATTGAAATGGCTTGCTTTGGCTACCGCGCTTTGCGCTCGTGCCGGACTGCTGGACCACATGCGTCAACTCGTGAGCAATTAACCGCCGGCCTTCGTGCGACCCCGGCACGAACTGGTCGACATCGAAAACAATGTCCGTTCCCACGGTGTAAGCGTTTGCCCCAACATCGCGTGCCGATTGCGCAGCGGCTGCGCCGGAATGCACTCGTATTCGCGAAAAATCATGGCCGAAGCGCTGCTCCATGTCATCCCGCAACGCCGGTTCGAGGGGTTTGCCGGAACCAGCAAGAGCTCGGTCTACACTCTCCGGCGCGGTTTCGTGACTAGTCGATCGTCCTGAGACGCTCTGGATACGTGGCCCTCCACTGCTTCTTTCGTCCGGTGCCGACGAGGCCGTCACCTGATTCGCGATTCGATCGGCTTCCTGTTCGTAGCCATCACCCGGCTCGCCAATCTTGAGTTTGGTTTGCAGATTTCGTTTCTTACCTGCGTAACTTTCACCCTCACCTTCCAGACCAGTTAGCCCACCCCACGCGCATTTGCGTTGCAATAGGCTGGTCGGAGCAGGACTCAGGGAAGGGCTCTCTCTTGCCGGCCTTGATACGAGGTGCGCGCGCGTTGTCATTTCGTGAGGCCTCCATAAACGGCCTGCACGATTCGAGCGCGGCTGCCGCTCTTACGCTGCCAGAGACTTCTTATCGCGGACGTTCCAGTTGGTAGCCGGTCCAATTTGCGGGGGTCTTGCAGGCTTGCCTTCACAACTCTGATCCATTCCGATTTGTGTCGGAATATTTCAACGCCACACCTTAGACGTCTCGACGTCTTTGACGCAACTTTGAAATAGCCATCTGGACCCCCAACAACAGTCAAGGGCGAAGAGAGTTGACGCAATTCGCGGCGGTTTCCTAGCATCGCCGTCACCGCGCCATCTTGGAAATGCACGGCATTCATATTACCGCAGTCATAACGACAGGCATTGCGGCAGCGATCTTTGGGCCGTTGGTGCAAAGGCTAAAGATGCCAGCCAATGAGCGACTCCTGTGGCTGGCCGCTGCGCTCGCGCTGCCTTTGCAGCCGCTCGCCTTCTACTTCGTCCGCCTTCCGCTGGATCATTGGCTCGTGGGCGAGCTCGGGTCCACCTCCCTAACTTATCAATGGCTGACTTCGCTCTACGCGCCGCTCACAGAAGAGCCCGCGAAACTCGTCCCGTTACTCATTCCCGCCATCCGCCATGACATTCGACCAGCCAACTTCGTCCGCTACGCGCTCGCCATCGGGGTCGGCTTCGCCATCGGCGAGATGTGGTTCATCGCAGATCGAATCGCGCAGACCCCTCTCTTCGCCGCAATGCCATTCTATCAATTCGGCGGCTACGTCGCAGAGAGGTTGATGGTCTGCCTTTTCCACAGCGCCTTTGTTTCCGTCGCGCTGTGGCAATTGCGGCGTCGCTTTGCCCTGGGATTCGCCGGAGCGGCCGCGCTGCATTGGCTCTGCAACTTTCCGGTATTGCTCATGGCTTGGAACGTCGGCGGCCTGGGCAAAACCTTCTGGGCGGTGGCGGCTCAGGGCTGGTTAATCGCCTATGTTCTGGGCTCTCTGGCGCTGTTCTCCTATTTCACCTTTGGCCGAATCGCACCAGGCCGCGCGCTCTTCGGCCGGCGGCATTGCCCGGAATGCGACCGAGAATATGATGCTCCGTTTTTCGGACTCAACTTTGGTCTGACCCGTTATGAGCGCTGCCCTCACTGCCGGCGCTGGCATTGGACGAAAGCATTTTCGGAAGAATCCTCGACCGTCTAGAATTCTTTCTCCCCGTGCTCACCAGTTCGTATCGTGGTTGCAGAACGTGATAGGCTGATCCCATGACATTCCTCAAATACTTTCTCTCGATCGTCGGAGGCGCGCTGGCCGCGTCGGTCCTGGGCGGAGTGTTCGCCTGCGGAGTAGCGTTGATCTCTCCGGAGTTTGTCGCCACCCTTTTCTCCCGGGAAGCGTCGGCCGCCGGCGGATCGCTCGTGCGCTACGCGGCGGCGGTCGGCATGATTTGGGGACTCTTTCTCGGCACTGCCGTCATGGCATTTTCCATTCTCCTCGTCACCATCATCCACGCGGCTCGAATCATCCGAAAGAAAAGCGACGCGCAGCAGCCGGACTGATCTTTCCCGATCTCCGCCGCAGATTGCAGGGGCAACTCGATTGCGGGAGCGGCGCGCACCGCGTATCAGTCTGTCCGATGAGCGCCGAGGAAAAGAGTTTTGCCAGCCGCACGCTGGACCTGCTGCGGCGGGGACCTTTCCGGCGTTACATCATCGGTTCGGCCATTTCGGATACCGGCACCTGGATGCAGGTGATGGCGCAAGGCTGGGTGATGAGCTCACTCACCGACCGCGGATTTTTGCTCGGGGTCGCCGCCGCGGCGGCCGGAGTGCCTACCATCCTGCTGGCGATGAAAGGCGGCGAGGCGGCCGACCGTTACGACAAACGAAAGATCCTGATTTGGACCCAGGTGGTCCAAACAGCGCTCGCCCTTATCCTGGGTTTTCTCGTTTACACCGGGCGCATCGAAATCTGGCACGTCATCGTGCTGGCCTTGTGCCTTGGAACCTGCATCGCGTACGAGATGCCAGCGATCAACGCCCTGGTTCCGGAAATCGTTAAGAAGGAAGAGATCGCGACGGCCATCGCGCTCGATCGGTCGGTTTTCCATGGGTCGCGCCTGGTGGGTCCGTCGGTGGCCGGGGTGTTCGTGGGATGGTGGGGAGCCGCTTCGGCCTTCTTTAGTAACGCCGTCACCTTTTCTGCGCTGATCATTGCGCTGGCTTCACTGCCGCCCCGCACGATCGGGACAGCGGCCGAAGAAGAGCAACGCAAGTCCGGTTTCAAGGAAGGGCTGATCTACGTGCGCAACGATCGGACCATTCTCTGCATGATTGCACTCATTGCCCTGAGCACGATTTTCATTTTCCCCTTCCTATCCGCCATGCTGCCGCTCTATGTGCGCAACGTTCTCAACCTCGGGCCCGGTCCCATGGGCTACCTCATGGCCGTGTCGGGCAGCGGATCTCTTCTCGGTGCGCTCGGATTGCTGAGCGTGCCGCGTCACTTGCGATTTCGATTCATGACCGGCGCAGTCATCGTGGTCGGGCTTGCGCTTTGTTCGATGGCGCGCTCCGACGGATTTGTTTTCAGTGCGATCTCCATGGGCGTGCTCGCAATCGGGCTCTCCGCGAATTTCGGTCTGGCCAGTACCGATTGTGCAGGAACGCGCCCCCGGGCCATTGCGCGGTCGAATCTCGGCCATCTTCGGCCTGAGCTTTTTCGGTCTCACGCCGGTCGGCAGCCTTCTCACTCCCGCTTTCGCCGATCTGGTTGGTTTGCGCATCGCCCTGGTTGTCGGGGGAATCATCTACGGGACTCTCGCCGTCGTGGTTCTAATCGTGGCCGGCCGCACCGGCTGCGAAAAGACGCGCGCCGTCAATGCACAGGCAGAGGCGCAGCCTGCGCCGGTCGCGTAGATTTCGCCGGCTATGATTTCGTTCTCCACCTGCTGGAACTCGGGGCGACACACCGCCGGCGATGAAATGCTGCGCGAGATCAAGGATGATCTCGGCTTCGACCAGATTGAACTGGGCCACGGCATCCGTATCTCACTCATGCCGGGGATTCAAAAAATGTTCGATGCCGGGGAGGTCCAATTCACCAGCTTGCACAACTTCTGTCCCCTCCCCGTCGAAATCACGCGGGCGTCGCCCGATTGCTACAAATTCTCCGCGGCCTATTCGAAGGAACGCGAACGCGCGATCAAGCAAACATTTCAAACCATCGATTTCGCGGAGCGGCTCGGCGCGCCTTTCGTCGTCCTGCATTGCGGCGAAATCGAAATGAATCCGATCACCGACGAATTGATCGTGCTGGCCAAACGTGGCGAAATCTTCTCCCGGCAATACGTCCGGATGAAGCTGAAGGCCGTCCAGACGCGCGAGGCGGCGGCCCCGCCCTATCTGGAGCGGGTCAAGGATTCGCTGCGCCGGATTGCGGAATACGCCGCGACCAAGAACATCCGCCTCGGAGTGGAGGGACGCCGCGGCTACGAAGAGATCCCGAGCGAACGGGAATTGCCGGCGTTGCTCGATGAATTGAATTCACCACAGCTCGGTTACTGGCACGACATGGGCCACATCCAGATTAAGGAAAATCTTGGCTTCCTGAGTCACGCCGAATGGCTCCGCGCGATCGGGCCCCGCGCCCTCGGCTGCCACCTCCAGGATTGCATCTGGCCCGCGCAGGATCACCAGCCGCCCTTCGCCGGCATGGTCGAGCTGGAGAAACTTGTTCCGCTTCTCCCGGCGAACTGCTTATTTGTCTGGGAAATGAGCCCGCGTAAAACAGCTGAGGAGATCCGCCGCTCCGTGGCGCTCTGGAAAGAAAAATTCGGCGAATGAAAAAAACTCTCCTCACCATCCTGCAACTCGCCGTCACCGGCGGATTGCTCTACTGGGTCTTTCACGATCCGAAAGTGCGCGAAGGCATGGCGGTGGCGATCCGCGATGCGGACTACCGCTGGATCCTCGCGGCTATTTTGACCTACGTGGTTGTCGAATTCGCGGCCGTGGTGCGCTGGCAAATTCTGCTCAAGGTCCAGGGCATCAATCTCAGCAACGGACGCATTGCCGCGCTTTTTTTCATCGGCATGTTTTATAACCAGTTCCTGCCCGGCGGCACCGGTGGCGATATCGTCAAGACCTACCTCCTTTGGAAAGAGACGCCGACGAAAAAACCGGGCGCACTGCTCGCGGTCCTTTTCGATCGCATGATCGGACTGATCGCGCTCATCATCATCACGGGCGTCTTGATTTTTCTCCGATACCACTGGCTGACGAGCACGCCGGCGACTTCTCCGTACGTCTGGCTGGTGTTGGTGATATTCGGCTCGGCGGTTTTGTTTGTCGTTACGACATTCACGGTGAGCACTTTCAACCTGCTCCACAAACTTCCCGGGCGTTTCCCGGGCCGCGAAAAGCTGATCGAAATCTCGGCCGCCTATCATCTTTACGCGCGGCATTGGCGGGCCACCGCAGGCGCTTTCGCGGCATCCGTGGTTTGTCACCTCGGAACGTTCGCGACGTTTCTGTGTGTTGCCTATGCGTTTCGCGCAGCCATCGCGCCGATCGATTTCTTCGCCATCATGCCGGTGGAACGCACCATTTCATCGCTCCCCATCAGTTTCGCCGGCGTCGGCACCCGCGAATACATCCTCCAGGTGATGTTGTCGAACCTGTGCGCGGTGCCGGCGGGCGCGCCCGCGGATTACTGGCTGGCCGCCGCCCGATTGATCGGGCTGACGGGATTCACGGTTATCCTTCTCTGCTGCCTGCCGGGCGGAATCGTCTATTTCTTTTACAAACCGAGCGGCGCCACCGGCCACATCAAGATGAGCGAGATGAAGCAGGAATTCTCCACGCTCGAGCATGAAATCGCCGAGAAAGAAGAGTAGGCCAAAATCTCGTCCGGAGAGACGTGCTTCCGCCCGGCCCAAATCTTTGGGAAAGCGTCGGCCAGGCAAGGACGTGCGGAAGCGCGTCCCGGCGAAACGCCCCTTCGTGGCGGTGACGTTCGCGATGACGGTCGATGGCAAGATCACCACGAAAGAGTTTACGCCGGTCGATTTCACCTCGCGCGAAGACAAGATGCATCTCTTTCGGCAACGCTCGCTCGGCGACGCGGTCCTGATCGGACACAGCACTCTGAAGAACGATAACCCTCGTCTCGGCCTATCTCGGGCGGAATTGCGCGAAGCGCGAGTTGCCCGCGGACAGCCCCCTTATCCCTTGCGCGTGATCGTTTCGAACGAGGGGCGGATCGACGCGGGTTTGAATATTTTTCAGTCGGATATCTCTCCGATCGTGATCTTCTCCACCGTGCGCATGCCCGCGCGCTACCGGAAACTTCTCCGTCAAAAAGCGACCCTTCACCTCAGTGACGCGAGGGCCGTGGATCTCGGATGGATGCTGCAGCAGCTGCGGAGCGAGTATGGAATTCGATCGGTCGCCTGCGAAGGCGGGGCGACACTTTTCCGCGCCCTTCTCGAGGAAGACCTGGTCGATCAACTCAATCTCACCATCGCGCCCTACCTGTTCGGCGGGGCCGGTGCACCCACGCTGACCGGCCTGAGCCGGGATTTTTTCCCGCGAAGCATCAAGTGCTCGCTCACCGACGTGCGCACCGTCGGTGAGGAATGTTTTCTCACGTATCGAATCAAGCATCGGCGGTGAGAGCGCTTCAAGGGCGGCGGCTTCCTTGGCTGAATCAAGGGGCTAAACGGGCGTCATCTTCCCCCGCCGGGGCCGCCGCACCAATTCGCCGGCGCAATTTGGACAGATGGCTGCCATCGCCTCCGTGCACGACGGGCAGAAGGTGCACTCGTAAGTGCAGATGTAGGCAGCGTCGCGCTCCGCCAGGGCGGCGCCGCATTTTTCGCAAACCGTTCGCATCTCTAACGCCATTGTTACGTTCGATCCATTGCCAACAAGTTCAGAAGGCTTATCATGCGCGGCGGATTTGCACGAGCAATTCCGTTTCGATGCATACGGGCAATTCCATCATCATGCACGCGCCGAAAATGGCGATCTTCGAAACCGCGGCCAATCTGGAGTTGTGGCCCAAAATTCTTCCCCACTATCGTTACATCCGTTATCTGGAGCGCGCTCACGACCGGAATCTCGTGGTGATGGCCGCAGTCCGGTCCGGCATACCCATTTCCTGGACATCCGAACAGGTGATCGATCGGGAAAACGTCGAAGTGCGCTTTCATCACCTGAAAGCCTGGACGAAAGGGATGGATGTCGTCTGGACTTTCAAGGACACTCCCGCCGGCGTCCTGGTCGAGATAATGCACGAGCTCCAATTCCGGAATCGTGTCCTCGCTCCGGTCGCCGAGCCAATCATCGGTAATTTTTTCATCCACCACATCGCCGGCCAGACGCTACGCTGCATGAAGGCATACCTCGAAAACGCTGCCAACAGTTCCGCCTCAACTCCTTCTTCCAAATGACAAAGCGTCGCGCGGTCATTACCGGCATCGGCCCCATCACCTCCATTGGAATTGGCCGCCACGATTTCTGGCGCGGAATGCGCGCGGAGAAGAGCGGCATCCAGGCAATTTCCAGCTTCGACACATCGGAATTCAACGCCCATTGCGGCGGAGAGATTCCCAACTGGATACCGGAAGATTACTTTCCCCCGCATCGCCTGAAGCGGCTCGATCGCTACGCCCAGTTCGCTGTCGCGTCCGCGAAAATGGCGCTCGATGATGCCGGACTTCCCTACTCTCAGGAAGCGCCGCAGCACCGGGTCGGCGTCAGTTTCGGAACCGCCCTCGGCGGGGTCGCGAACGCGGAATATCAGCACGCGCATTTTTTGAAAAAAGGGACACGCGGCGTGAACCAAACGCTCGCGTTACAGGTCTTCGGCGGCTCGGCCCATTCGAATATCGCCATCGAGTTCGGGTTCCGCGGCGTCGGGACGACGAACTCAAACAGTTGCGCCAGCGGCACGGTCGCCGTCGGAGAAGCCCTCCGTTACATCCGTGATGATTTCGCGGATGTCATCGTAGCCGGGGGCGCGGAAGCACCACTCAGTCCCCTCACCTTCGGAGCGTTTGCGATCATTAAGACGATGAGCCAATGGGCGGGCGATCCAGCTCTCGCCTGCCGGCCATTCGACCTCAAACGCGATGGGTTCGTCATGGGAGAAGGCGCGGCCTCCCTCGTCATCGAAGAGCTCGAGCATGCCCAGGAACGCGGCGCCCACATTTTCGCGGAGGTGCTCGGATACAGTTTGAACAATGACGCGTTTCACATGACTTCGCCGCTGCCGAGCGGCGAATCGTGCATTCGTGCCATGCGAGAGGCGCTCGCGGACGCGCACCTCGCGCCGGAGCAGATCGATTACATCAACGCCCACGCCAGTTCGACCCAGCTCAACGACAGCACCGAGACGATGGCGATCAAACAAGTTTTCGGCGAGCGGGCCCTCACATTGCCGGCCAGCGGAACGAAGGCTTACACGGGGCACCCCTTGGGCGCGACCGGCGCCATGGAAGCGGCGATCTGTGCGCTGGCCATTGAAGATAAGTGGATGCCGCCCACGCTGAATCGCGAGTGTCCAGATCCCGCCTGCGACCTCGATGTGGTCCCCAATCACGGCCGCGCGGCCGAGTTGAATTACGTCCTGAGCAATTCCTTTGGCTTTGGCGGAATCAACGCCTGCGTGATTTTGGGGAAAGTGTAGACACGCTCGCCGCGGCGAGCGCCTGTTGTTTTGGTTAGGCGCTTGGCACAAGCGCCTCTACAACGCTTCGTCGCGCAACAAATCAGGCCGGTTCGCGCGCGTCCTTGCCCGTGCCTGCTCTTTCCGCCACGCCGCGATCTGCGCGTGATTACCGGATAACAAGACGTCCGGAACCTTCCAGCCCCGGAATTCAGCCGGCCGGGTGTAATGCGGGCCTTCCAGTAATCCGCTGCTGAAGCTGTCATCCGCGGCCGATTGCTCGTGGCCGAGGACGCCCGGCAGCAAACGGACAATCGCGTCCGTGAAAACCACGGCCGCGATCGCGCCGTTCGTTAAAACATAATCGCCGATCGAGATTTCCGCGTCGGCCAAATGTTCGTGAACGCGGTGATCAATCCCCTCGTAGTGGCCGCAGACAATGATCAGATGCGGCCGCGTCGAGAATTCAATGGCGACTCCTTGCGTGAGCTGCCGGCCCTGTGGGGTCATGAGGACGATGCAGCTGTTCTCACTCCGCAGGGATTCCACCGCGGCGAAAATTGGCTCCGGCTTCATTACCATGCCCTGGCCGCCGCCAAACGGGGCGTCGTCGACAATGTGATGCTTGTCGGTCGTCCAATCGCGCAGATTGTGAATGTGCAGGTCGAGCGCGCCGCTTTCCTGGGCGCGCTTCATCATGCTTTCCGAGAGCGGGACGCGGCAGACCTCCGGAAAAAGCGTGAGGATGTCGATGCGCACGGCGGAAAGGTCGAATGACGAATGACGAATGTCGAACGCTGTGATGTCGTTCGGCTCCGCAGAGCGTCGCCCCAACCCAAAGATGGAAATTATTCCACGATCTCGAGCGTGGCGCGCTGCCCGTGGCGGGCGGCGGAACTGGCCAGCAACGCGCGGATCGCCTGAATGGTCTGGCCGTTGCGGCCAATGACTCGGCCCACGTCCGTCTGGCGTAATTGGACCCGAAAGATCGTCGTTTTGCCCGAGGGAATCTCGGAAAGCATCATCTCATCGGGAAACTCTACGAGCTGGCGAATGATGAACTCCAGAAACTGTTTCACGACTTTGAATCTTATGAGCGGCGGTTTCGCTTTGCAAGGAGCGGCGGTTTGAACCGCCGTTTTTCTCTAAGTGGGCGGTTTCAAACCGCCCCGCCTTGGTTGAATCGGTCGGCGGTCATTGACCGCGGCAGGATCACTCCGCCGGAGGCGGAGGCGTGGCTGGGGATTCAGCGGGGGCAGATTCTTCGGCGACAGCCACTGGCGCGGATTCCTCCGCAACGGCGGTTGGCGCGGTTTCTTCCACGGCAGCAGTTGGCGCAGCTTCTTCCACCGCGGCGGCAGATTCTTGGCGTGCTGCTGGTTCGGCGGCTTCGGTCTCAACGCTCGCGGGCTGCGCCTTGTTCTTCTTGATCAAGCTCCGCACCGTGTCCGACGGTTGCGCCCCTCGGGCGATCCAATGATCGATCCGGTCCAGCTTCAGCGTGCTGTTATGATCGGGCTTTTTCGGATCGTAGGTGCCGATAAGCTCGATGAATTTTCCATCGCGCGGACTGCGGCTATCCGCCACCACGACCTTGTAATACGGGCGATTTTTCGCGCCTTCCCTGCGTAGTCTGATTGAAACTGCCATATCGTTAATTTTTCATCCGCGCCATTTGCGCCATCATCTTTTTCATTTTGCCCGCGTTCTTCATCATCTTTCGCATCTGATTGAAGCGCTGGAGCAAATCGTTTACTTCTGTCACGCTGCTGCCGCTTCCGCGGGCAATGCGTTGACGCCGCCGTGCATTTAGAATGTCGGGCCGCGTTCTCTCCTCGTGCGTCATGGAAAGCACAATCGCTTCCGTCCGCTTGAGCTGCTTCTCGTCCACGGAGAGGCCCTGCAAGTTACTCATCCCGGGGATCATGCCAAGGATATTCTCCAGCGGCCCCATTTTTCGCATCATTTTGAACTGGGCGAGGAAATCGTTGAAATCGAACGAGGCCGTCTTCAGCTTCTTCTCCAGCCGCGCAGCTTCCTCTTCATCAACAGCTTCCGCGGCCTTTTCGACCAGGCCGACGATATCGCCCATTCCAAGAATCCGGCCCGCGAGCCGATCCGGCACAAACGCCTCGAACTGATCGAGCTTCTCGCCCACACCGGCGAACTTGATCGGACGCTGCGTCACCTCGCGCATGGAGAGGGCCGCGCCGCCCCGTGCATCGCCGTCGAGTTTGGTCAGAATAATTCCGGTAATGCCGAGCGCTTCATGGAAGTGCGTGGCCACGCTGACGGCCTGCTGCCCGGTGGCGGCGTCCGCGACCAGGAGGATCTCCTGCGGCTTCAAAAATTCTTTTAGCCTTTTGATTTCTTCGATCAGCTCGGCATCGATTTCCTGCCGGCCCGCCGTGTCGAAAATCTGGACGTTGCCGGTTTGTTGCGCCGCCCATTCCAGGCTGGCTCCCGCCGAGCGCACAACGTTTTTCTCCTGTGGATCCGGCGTGTAAACCGGCACTTCCACCTGCCGCCCAAGCGTCGCGAGCTGTTCGATCGCGGCGGGTCGCTGCAAATCGCAGGCGATGAGGAGCGGGGCCCGGCCCTGTTTTTTCAGGTAGCGGGCGAGTTTGGCTGAGGAGGTTGTCTTGCCCGCACCGTTCAGGCCGACCATCAAAATCCGCGCCGGCTTTTCCAGGTTCAGCGGCTCGGCATCGCTCCCGAGCAGGGCCGTCAGCTCATCATGAAAAATCTTAACGATTTGCTGGCCGGGGGTGACGCTGCGCAGCACTTCCTCGCCCAGCGCCTTTTCTTTGACCCGCGCGATGAAATTCTTCGCGACTTGAAAATCAACGTCCGCCTCCAGCAGCGCGAGCCGCACCTGCCGCATCGCATCATTGATGTTCGTCTCGCTGATCGTGCCATGCCCGCGCAGATCCTTGAAGATGTCCTGAAGCTTGTCGCCGAGCTGCGAAAACATACCGATATCAGCGTGCCACCGGGCCGCTTATTTTCTCTTCTTCTTCTTGGGCGCGGGAGCCGGCGGAGCGGCCGGCGGGGGCGCGGTTGAAGGTGCTACCGACGCGGCGGGTGGCGGGCCGGAGCCGTCGTCCAGATTGAACGTCCAGTGCGTCTCCACCTTTTTGCCGTCGGATTTCGCGCTCACGATCACCGTCACCGTCTTGTCTTTCAGCCGCTGCGTTACCTGATAAGCCACCGTCGAACTCTTCGGATCGAAGCTGGAGTCGACTTTGCCCAGTCCGCTGACCCGCATTTCCGGCACGGTGCCGGGATCGATGGTTCCGAGCGAGGCGATGTTCGCTTTGATCAGCGGCAATGGATTCTTGATCGTTTCACCATCCGCCGGCTGTGTTTGCAAATTCGATACCGCCACTTCCGAGACCGCCGGGCCGGTGGCGGTAGTGGCGATCGCGGCGATGGCATCCGTGAACGTCTTCGGCTTGTTCGCCTCCATGAGATATCGGCCGACGGAATTCAGCGGAGTGTGCATCGTGACGACTTGGCCATAAACTGTGAACAGTGCTTCATAGCCGGCTTTTATGACCACTTCCCTGATGTGGTCGTTATGGAATCCGTAGGGAACCGCGAAGCAATTCACTTTCACGCCGAGTTTTTGTTCGATTATCTGCTTGGAACCCGCGATTTCCTTCTGGAGCCACTCCTCATATTCCTCCGGGCTCAATTTCTTCTTCGCCACTTTGTCATACGGCCGCCGCAAGTCCGAATGGGTGGACGTGTGCCCTTGAATGTCGACTCCCGCATCGCGCATCTCCGCCAATTGGTCCCAACTCATCGACTCGCCGCCGCTGAAATGCCCCGGCCGGATGCCTTCGGTGTAAACGAAAAGTGTCACCGGATAATTGAATTTTTTCAGGATCGGCCACGCGACTTCATGCTGCGATTTCCAGCCGTCGTCGAAAGTCAGAATCGCGCTCTTCGCCGGAATCGCCTTCTCGCCGCGTCTCCAGGCCAGGAAATCCTGCATGGGTATGACGGTGATGTTTTTGTTCTTCAACTCCTGCATTTGCGCCTCGAACGCCTGCGGCGTGATCTCTGTGTCCGGTCGCCGGACACTATTAACAAAGCGGTGATACCCGAAAATGATGACCTGCGCGTTTTGGTCGATCGCCGGCTTGCTAATGACGGGAGCGACGGTCGGGGGCGCCGCGGCCGATGAGGTGGAGGATTTCGGGGTAGCGGAGGCCGCAGCCGCCTGATCCTGGGGTGGGTTGTTGCTGGTTCCGGTGGCGGGCTTCTTGCAGGCAGACAATCCAAGCGCCAAAAGCAGTGGGAAAAATGCGAATCGAATGAGCATAAATGAGGTAATGGCCTTTAGTTTGACGCTCGAAAAAAACAAGCGGTTTTTGGGGCGGCGCTGCCGCCGGACAGCAATCACGGGCAGAATTCGGTGGCACGATGAAGGCTTTCAGTTAATGAGTGCGCATGCGGCAACTACTTCATTACACGTTGATTCCAGCCGCGGGCGTGTTGCTCGCCAGTTGCAGCTCCGGTCCGGAAATACGGGTCAAAGATACGACCCGGACGTTTACCACGGTCGTGGTCGATGCCGGTCACGGAGGAAAGGACAATGGCGCGTTTCGCCGTTATGGGGGCGCGGAGAAAAATGCCACGCTCGATGTCGCCACCCGGCTTGCCAGTAAACTGCGCGAATCGCAATTCCGGGTCGTCATGACGCGTTCGGGGGATGTCTTCATTCCGCTCGACGAGCGCGCCGCTATCTCCAACCGACAGAGCAACGCCATTTTCGTCAGCGTGCACTTCAACGATTCGGGACGGCGCGGGATTCGAGGATTCGAGACTTATTATCATTCATCCGTCGCGCGTCCGCTGGCTTACCGCATTCAACAACGTTTGCTCACGCTGCCCGGGGCGGTAAACCGCGGCGTCAAGACGGCGAATTTTCGCGTGCTGCGCAAAGCCGAATACCCGGCGGTGCTGGTCGAGTGCGGGTTTTTGAGCAACCGGAAGGAAGGCGCCGCGGCGCGAAGCGCGAGCCGGCGCGATAATCTCGCTGATAAGATTGCGGAGGCGATTGTGGACGAACGTTATGGGAAAGGAACCTATCGCGCGCCGGCAACCGCCTCCGATGCGAGCGCGACGTCGTCCGAACACGGGCAGTAATTCGCGAGAGAGTTGATTGAGTGCTGTAGCCGCCCCGCTCTGTCGGGGGGTTGACGGCACGGCGACGGAGCGCCGTGGCTACAGCTCTAAAACTCGATCCCCCGTTTCTCCCTCCCCACCGCGGCCAGAATAATAATCGCGAGAAAGACCACAGCCTCCACGGAGGCCATGGTCAGCGCGTAATTCGGATTTCCGTCGGCCGTGCGAAAACGCTCGGCGAGCCAGGCTTGCTGTTGGGCCGCATAGGCGGCGGCGCAATTTCCCAGCTGATAGGCCAGGCCGGGAAAAGTTCCGCGAACCTCGGCGGGCGAGAGTTCATTGAGATGGACCGGAACGACACCCCATGCGCCCTGGACCATGAATTGCATGAGAAATCCGCCGACGATGAGCAGAGCCGTTCCCGGAGCGAAAACCCAAACCGGGATCAGAAGCATTCCACACGACGCCGACAGGATAATGCTCCGTCTCCGCCCCCAGCGCTGCGACATGAAACCGATCACAGTTCCTCCACAGATCGCACCGAGAGCGTAAATGATGGTCATCATCGATTTCTGGCTGACACCGAAACCGCGCTGCTTTTCGAGGAAGGTTGGGTAGAGGTCCTGCGTGCCGTGCGACATGTAGTTAAAGGCGGTCATGAGCAACGCAGCGTAGAAGAACAAACCGGCGTGCTGCTTGATGAATCGCCCCACCTTGACCGGGTCCCGCTTTCGCTCGCGCCGTTGCCGCTCCCAAACGGGCGACTCCGGCACGTGCATGCGAATGTAAATCACCAAGGCGGCGGGCAGCGCCCCGACCACGAAAAGACCGCGCCAGCCGAAAATTGGAAAACATATCCAGTAGACGACCGCGGCCAGGAGGTAGCCGAAGGCGTAGCCTTGTTGCAGGATTCCAGAGAACAAGCCGCGCGCCTTGGCCGGAAGCGATTCCATCGCCAGCGAGGCCCCCAACCCCCATTCCCCGCCCATTCCAATTCCGAAAAGCGCACGCAAGATGAGGAAGACTGTGAAATTCGGCGCAAACGCGGTGGCCAATTCCATGGCCGAGTAAAAGATAATGTCGGCCATCAGCGGAATCCGCCGGCCGAATCTGTCGCCGAGCCACCCGAAGATGAGCGCGCCGACGGGCCGCATCAGCAAGGTCAACGTGATCGCGAAGGCGACTTCCGGAATGCTCCGGCCGAACTCGTGCGAGACCGGGACGAGCACGAAGGTCAGCAGGAAGAAGTCGAGCGCGTCGAGAGTCCAGCCGAGGAAGCAGGCGACGAACGTATTCCGCTGGTCTCGAGTCAGCGCCTTGAAAAGCCGGATTGCCTCCACGGGTCGAATCTAGCTTTGCGCGTCGTAAGCTGGGAAGCATCGATTCGGTGACTTCGTAATCGTGCTCCTGCTCGTGCTCGTGGTCGATTTTCCGTCGCTGGAAGAGTCCAGGCAGCGATCACGAGCAGGAGCACGAGCACGATTACGATGAAGCCATAACACATCTACGCATCATGATGCGTCAATTTGTTCCTTGCTGCGCACGGGAACTGCGGTTTAGTTCTCCTTCAACATGGCCGCCCAAATTCTACACCCTCTCGAAAGCTTGATGCGGGAGCGCATCGTCCTGCTCGACGGCGCCATGGGCACAATGGTCCAGCAACACAAGCTGACCGAATCCGATTATCGCGGCACGCGTTTCCAGGATTGGAAAGGCAAAGACTTGAAGGGGAGCATCGAACTCCTGCTTCTGACGAAACCCGACGTCATTGCCGAAATTCACCGGCGTTATCTCGAAGCCGGCGCCGACATCATCGAGACCAATACATTCAGCGCCACGACGATCGGCCTGCACGATTTCCTTTTTCACGGCGAACCAGAGAATGGACGCAAGGATCCTGAGTTCTTTCAACGTGTGGTGGACGACGCCGATTTTCGCAGCCTCGTCCGGGAAATAAACACCGCGGCGGCGCGAAGCGCGCGCCAGGCTGCCGACAGGGTCGCGAACGAAACCGGGAAAGCGCGCTTTGTCGGAGGGTCATTGGGCCCGCTGCCAGTAACCGCCTCACTTTCCCCCGACGTGAACGACCCGAGTTTTCGCGCGGTCACGTTCGATCAGATTCGACAGGCTTATGCCGACCAGGCGAAGGCGCTCCTCGAAGGCGGCGTCGATCTCCTGATGGTGGAGACGATTTTCGATACCCTGAACGCGAAGGCGGCGATTGCGGCGATCGCGGAAATTTTCGAGGAATCCGGCCGGACCGTCCCTCTCATTATTTCCGGCACGGTAACCGATCTTTCCGGGCGCATTCTGAGTGGTCAAACGGTGGAAGCTTTTCTCACGTCCATCGCGCACGCCAAACCGCTGGTGGTGGGCTTGAACTGCGCGCTGGGACCACGCGAGATGGAACCGTACATCGAAGAGCTGGCCCATGGTCCTTCTTCCTATACGAGCGCTTATCCGAACGCCGGGCTGCCCGATCCGCTTTCGCCCACTGGTTTCCCGGAGACGCCGGAAAGCCTGGCTCCGCAACTTGGAAAATGGGCGCGGAATGGATGGTTGAACATAGTGGGCGGGTGTTGCGGGACGACGCCCGATCACATCCGCGCGATCGCCGAGGCGGTGCGCGATTGCCCGCCGCGCACTCCCTTCATTTCGAACGAAGCTCAAGATGACAGGCAGGTATTACAGCTTTCCGGGCTCGAGCCTCTCAACATCACGCCCGAGATGGGCTTCGTGGTCGTGGGCGAACGAACGAACATCACCGGCTCGCCGCGTTTTTCGAAACTGATCCTCAGCGGGGACTTCGAGGCGGCCCTGGCCGTCGCGCGCCAGCAGGTAGGAGGCGGCGCCAACATTCTCGACATCAACATGGACGAAGGGATGATCGATTCCGAAGCGTCGATGACGCGCTTTCTCCATCTCGTCGGGAGCGAGCCCGAAATCGCGCGGGTGCCGATCATGATCGACAGCTCGAAATGGAGCGTGATCGAGGCCGGTTTGAAATGTGTCCAGGGCAAGGCCGTTGTGAACTCGATCAGCCTGAAGAACGGCGAGGATGAATTCCTGCGGCAGGCCAAACTTGTCCAGCGTTATGGCGCGGCCGTGATCGTGATGGCGTTCGACGAAAGCGGACAGGCCGACACTTTGCAGCGGCGAATCGACGTCTGCGCCCGCGCTTACCAGCTTCTGACCGAGCGCGCGGGGTTTCCGCCTAACGACATCATTTTCGACCCAAACGTGCTCACGGTAGCGACCGGGCTCGAAGAGCACCGCAACTACGCGGTTGATTTCATCGGCGCGGTCCGCTGGATCAAGACGAACCTGCCCGGCGCGCGAACCAGCGGCGGCCTCAGCAACGTTTCGTTTTCGTTTCGGGGAAACAACGCCGTGCGCGAAGCGATGCATGCGGCGTTCCTGTATCACGCCATCCAGGCGGGACTCGACATGGCGATCGTGAACGCCGGTCAGCTGGCCGTTTACGAAGAAATCGAGCCGGAGCTGAAAACCCGCGTGGAAGATGTGCTGCTCAACCGGCGGGACGACGCGACGGAACGGTTGGTCGATTTCGCGGAGAGCGTAAAGGCGACCGAGAAGACCCCGCTGGAAAAGGAAGCGTGGCGCCATGCGCCGGTCGAAGAGCGTCTTTCTCACGCCCTGGTGAAAGGGATCGTCGATTTCATCGACGCCGATACCGAGGAAGCGCGCCAAAAGAGCAAACGGCCGCTCGACGTGATCGAGGGTCCGCTCATGGCCGGCATGAGTGTCGTCGGCGATTTGTTCGGGGCCGGGAAGATGTTCTTGCCCCAGGTGGTGAAGAGCGCCCGCGTCATGAAAAAGGCGGTCGCCTACCTGTTGCCGTTCATGGAAGCCGAGAAAGATGCGAACACGAAGCCGCAGGCGCGCATCGTCATGGCGACGGTAAAAGGTGACGTGCACGACATTGGCAAAAACATCGTGGGTGTCGTGCTCCAGTGTAACAATTATGAGGTCATCGACCTCGGCGTCATGGTGCCGGCCGCGAAAATCCTGGAAACGGCGCGGGAACGGAAAGCAGACGTGATTGGCTTGAGCGGACTGATCACGCCCTCGCTCGATGAGATGGTGCACGTGGCGCAAGAGATGGAGCGCGAAGGCTTCTCCGTGCCGTTGCTCATCGGCGGCGCGACGACGAGCCGCGCTCATACGGCGGTGAAAATCGCGCAGCATTACCGGGCCAGCACCGTGCATGTGCTCGACGCCTCCCGCGCGGTCGGGGTCGTGTCCAGTCTTCTGAGCGACGAATTGAAGGGCGATTTCGATGTGAAGACGCGGACGGACTACGCCCGCTTGCGGGAAGAACACGCGGCGAAATCGAAAGAGAAGAAATTGATTACCCTCGAGCAGGCGCGCGCGAATCGGACGCCAATCGATTGGACGGGCTACACTCCGCCAAAGCCGGAGTTTCTGGGTGCGCGCGTCTATTCCACCGAGCTGGGGAGCGCACGCGCCTCGCGTGCGGGCGATGGCGCCTCGGCATCGCGACCTGCAGGTTCGGAGGAAAGTTCGTTTCGGCGAGGCGCCGAAACCAGCACGCGAGGCGCGTGCGCTCCCCAGAGCAGCACCATCACGCTCGAAGATCTCGTTCCCTACATCGATTGGTCGCCGTTCTTTCACACGTGGGAATTGCGCGGCCGCTATCCGGCCATCTTCGACGATCCGGTCGTCGGCCCACAGGCCCGCGACCTTTTCGATGACGCGCAAAAACTGCTCAAACGCATCTGTTCAGAGAAATTACTGAGCGCCCGCGGTGTTTATGCTTTCTGGCCCGCCAAAGCGGTCGGCGACGACGTCGAGATCTATACGGATGAAACGCGGACCGAACCTCTCACGACGTTTCACTTCCTGCGGCAGCAAATGAAGAAACCCTCCGGCCAATTCAATCATTGTCTGGCGGATTTCATCGCGCCAGAGGGCTCTCAACTCCCGGACTACCTCGGCGGTTTTGCGGTGACAGCGGGAATCGGCGCGGACGAACTCGCGAAGGTATTCGCGGCCGACCACGATGACTACAACGCCATCCTGACCAAAGCGCTCGCGGACCGGCTGGCGGAGGCTTTCGCGGAATTCCTCCATCGCGAAGCGCGCGTGGCCTGGGGATTCGGACGCGACGAAAAACTTTCGCAGGACGAGCTGCTCCGGGAAAAATACCGGGGGATTCGTCCGGCGGCGGGATACCCCGCGTCACCCGACCACACGGAGAAGAGCACGCTCTTCCGTTTGCTCGACGCGGAGAACGCGACGGGAATTGCGTTGACCGAGTCGTTTGCGATGCACCCGGGCGCAAGCGTGAGCGGCCTCTATTTCTCCCATCCCGATTCGAAGTACTTCGGCGTGGGAAAAATTGCCGACGACCAGGTGCGCGATTACGCCGGGCGGAAAAATGTGAGCGCCGAGTACGTCGAGAAGTGGCTCGCGCCTAATCTCGATTCCTGACGGGATCGGCTTCTTCGCGCTTGGCCTCGAGACGCGGATCCTTAATCTGCGCGCCGAAGAGAAGCAACGCACCCGCTTGATCCTCCGTGACGGGATCGACCACGTTTTCGGCGTCCGGTTTTGGCCAAACGACGTTCCAGGCGAGCCCGCATTTTTCGAGAGACCAGATGATGTAACGGGTCAGGTCAAACTCCCACCACCTCAAGCCATGCGCGGCGCAACGGGGCTTGGCGTGGTGATTGTTGTGGTAGCCTTCGCCGAAGGCGCCGAGCCCGATCCAGAAATTGTTCTTGCTGTGATCGGTCGTCTCGAAACTTCGGTAGCCGAGCGAGGGCATGTGGCAGATTGAATTGACCGCCCAGGTAAAATTGTAAACCACCAGCATGGGGACGTAGAGACACCAGAGCAATCCCACCCCGCCGAGGGTGAAATACAAAAGCGCAGCCACACAAAGATGCGGCAACACATAAAAATAAGGGCGTTCCCAAAGGCGGCAGTACCAAATCTTGCGAACGTCCGCGGCGTAACGCATCGACTTATCGCGAAATCCCGGCGGCTTGCGCACCAGCCACATCATGTGCGCGTAAGGAAATCCATGGACCGGACTGTGGATATCTTCGTCGGAATCTGATTTCAGGTGGTGGTAACGGTGGTCCCCCACCCACGTGACCGGATCGCCGGAGAGCGCAACCGCTGATCCTGTGGCAAAGAAAAATTTCAGCCAGCCGGGCATTTCAAAGCCGCGATGCGTCAGGTAGCGATGCAGATAGAGCGTCGTGCTGATTCCGGCCCAGAAATAAACGGCGAACATGATCGGCAGGTAGGTCCATTGGAACTGCGTCCAGAGCGCGACCACTCCAAGAACTTGCAGACCGACAAGAACGATAAAGAGAAGCAGATTGAGTTTATCGTGCTTGAACATGAGGCGAGATGGGACGCAGCGCGCGTTCCGCAGAGGCGAAATCGACTCCGAAGTCTCCTCCCGAACGGGCTCGGCCGCAAGGCCTCAATTGGGCAACCTTAATGCCCACCATGTCGGTGATGTCCCCCGCGATGGTGGCGGTGCGCCCCACCGTCGCCGTGGGCGCGAGACGCGTTGCGGACAATGACCATGTTTCCGAATTGATCGATGTAAGCGTAGCGGCGGTGTTGATCGACGAAAATCACCTGCCCGTCCCGATGGCGATTGTGGCGTGAGTTGTGGTGATCGTCCTCGCCGCCATGACGGCGCGCCTGTGCGGTCCCACCAGATAGAATGAGTGCTCCGATTGCCAGGGCGACAGACATGGACGCTGCTGATTTGTGCAACATTTTCATGTCCCTAAAATCGCGGCGACAACGCTGTGCGCGACCCGGGAAATGTAACGGCGTTGTCACTTTGCGTCGCTTCCAGTTCGACTTGTCGTCAAGATTCCGCATGCGCCTGGCGCGGGAGCATGGTAAGTCACGCCCAGCGGCGGGGTGTAGCTTAGCTTGGTAGAGCGCCTGGTTTGGGACCAGGAGGTCGCAGGTTCGAATCCTGTCACCCCGACCATCCCCCAATTCGGCCCGCCGCCTTCTCGCACTTGCGATCCCATATTTGATCTCGATCTTGAGAAGGCAGCCCACTCGTTGGAGCTGACCATCGAATGAATCGGAGGAAATTTCTTTTGGTGATCGTGACCATCGCCTGGCTGGCCCCATCGGGGTTGCTTCAGGCGCAGGAACCGCCGTTGCCGGCAAAAACTGAGGCGCCGTCGCCGACTCCCAACGCAAGCCCGGCCTCCACTCGCCCGCAACTGAACATTCCGGACATCCCCATGGCGGTGGATCCGCCCAAGCTCGTCCCGGATTCGTCGCCGACCACTCCTCGCCACCCGACCCTCCCGGCTCTGCCCAAGACTGTTCCCGCGTTGTCCGAACTGGATAGCGCGTTCCAGAAATCGCCCCTGGCTCAAGAGGCGGAAGAGCAGCGCCTCCATCTTGAGTGGCGCCAACTTCAAAACCGGGTGGCGCATGATCCTGAGGTGGTGTCGGCGAAAGGTGCGACAACAACTGCCAGAACCGACCAGGAAAAACGTGTCCGCCTCAGAGCCTATTACAATATTTACTACGCCCACATGCAGGCACTTGCTTCCAGCCCGGAGGTAAAGAGGTATCTCGACGGAAAAAAAGCCGCCGCTCTCGGAAGCCTGGCCCAGCCGCGAGTCCGGCCGACATCAACCCCATAAGCGAGCGAGGAGCATTGCTAGCCCTCCGGCCTAACAACTCCTCGCGGCCGAGCGAATGCTTGCCGAGCGTTTGATTTCCGCTAGCCTCCTTTGCGAAACGGCGCGTTCGTCTATCGGTTAGGACGTGGCCCTCTCAAGGCCGAAAGACGGGTTCGATTCCCGTACGCGCTGCCAGTTTTCGGCGTCACTTCTCTTTCTCAATCCGGCGGGCGTGGGAACGGATCAGGACGCCGCGCAAAGCGAAATAGACCACCACCGCCGCAGGCAGCGCGAGGAAAAGCGATCCCACCAGAAGCGGCCGCCCAACGGTCAAAAACGTGGTCCACTCCATGTAATCACGGAGGGCGACGTGCCGGAATCCCGGACGTTGCGGCATGCGGCCGTGCAAGACCCACATCCCCATTTTGTATTGCCAGAGAAACATCGCGGGCACGACCGGCAGGAGCAGATCGTGGAGCGTGACGGTGATGACCGCTGCAATTTTGTTTCCCTTGCACAACCAGGCTCCGAGGATCGACAACAAAGTCTTCATCCCGAAGAGCGGCGTGAAGCCGAAGAACATTCCGATGGCCGACCCGAGCGCGATGGAATGTGGCGTATCCGGGAGCGTCATCAAGGTCAGGTGATGCGCCTGCAGCCAGCGTTTCAGCCGTTGCCAGGGATTGAGCCTGGGCGCCTTCTCACCGTCGGCGTTCTCCCGCTGGGTGTCCTCAGGAGGCTGATCCGGCATTCCCTAGAATAACTCGATTTGCCGTCGTGTGTCCGCAATCATTTGGCCGAGGGCCGTGCGCGTCCGCGACGCGGCGTGCGGCGCGTAATCGCGCGCGTTGTTGTTGAAAACGACATGCACTTCCTTTGCTTCCTGCGCCAGCGCCCGCGCCCGTTGCGCGACTTCCCCGATTTCCTCGGCGCTGTAATCGTAATTAAAGCGCGCTGCCACGGTCTTGCCGGTCGTGTAGGCGCGCGCGTCGCGACCATGCAGACGCAGATAGGCGAGCTGCGGATTTGTGATTTCGTTCAGGCCCGGTGGCATGATCGTGAAATGTTTTTCGGCCGGCGCATCGACCAGGACCAGGGCCGCCGCGTGCGTGCGCAGAAAATCGAGCGTCGCCGGCAATTGTTCGCCTTCCACCCAGTTTCGGTTCCGCAGTTCGAGAGCGATCCGATATTGGCCGAACGCGCCTAACAGGTCATCGAGTTCGCTCAACTGATGCATCTTGGGCGAAAACGCCGGCGACAATTGCAGGAGGAGCGCGCCCAATTTGCCGGCGTCGCGCAGGATTTCGATCGACTTCCGAAACTGTTCGATCATCGCGCTCTCGATTTCCGGGGTGAGCTTTACCCTGCCTTTGGCGTCGATCTCAGCGCGGCGTTGGAGCGCGGGCGGCAATAATTTTGCGTTGGTGGAATGCCGGGAAAGCAGTTGATGCAGCTTCACGTCGAACGTGAATCCGTCCGGCGTGCTCCGGCACCAGCGCTCGACCATGCGCGCATCCGGGGCCGCGTAAAACGTCGAGTTCACCTCGACCATTTCGAACTGCTGCGCGTACCAGGCCAGCCGATCGCCCGCCGGCATCTTCTTCGGATACCAATGCTCGACAAATCCGGGATCCGACCAGCTTGCCGTGCCGACGAGGATTTTGGTCGATTCACCTTTCGGCGCCGATTTCGCTTTCACAGAAGAATACGATTCCTTTCTGCGGCGAAAGTAAATCACGGGCGCGGCCTTTGCAGTTGCGTTCGCAACTCGATGCTGCATAATCTCGCCCTAGACGCGGGGTGGAGCAGCCTGGTAGCTCGTCAGGCTCATAACCTGAAGGCCGCGGGTTCAAATCCCGCCCCCGCAACCAGATTCCCGCTCATAATCCGGCAGCTGCCGGACCGCGGGTTCAAATCCCGCCCCCGCAACCAGATTCCCGCTCATAATCCGGCAGCTGCCGGGCCGCGGGTTCAAATCCCGCCCCCGCAACCAAATTCCCCCTGAGTGCCGGCCGCTTATCGCGTCTACGTTCTTCAAAATAACACCGGGCGATTTTACATCGGTGTGACGGCGGATGTTTCACATCGCCTCGCCCAGCACAACGCCGGCGATTCGCAATGGACGAAGGGGAAAGGTCCATGGCATGTTGTTTGGGAAAGCGAGGCGTTGCCGCTGAGCGCTGCACGAAAATTAGAAAATCGATTGAAACGGCAAGGACGCGGCACCGGCTTCTATTCGATCACCGGTCTCAAGCGAACACCCGGCTCATAATCCGGCAGCCGCCGGACCGCGGGTTCAAATCCCGCCCCCGCAACCAAATCACTTGCTGCACGCTCTCGCTTGCGCAAACTGTAGACCGCTCATCGGTCGCCAAGCGTCAACATTCCAGAGTAGCTCAGTGGTAGAGCGGTCGGCTGTTAACCGATTGGTCGTAGGTTCGAGCCCTACCTCTGGAGCCATTCGACGCGCCGACATGCCGTCGGCTTGCTCATGGCCTCCGGCCGAAATTGACGCCCCGTATTCCCTGAGGAGCGGCGCGTCGAATGGCCTCAAGCTTGTCTAGGGACATTCCACCTGCGTAAATTCCGACGTCACCTCGATTAGAGTGGCGGACTTTTTGTCGCCGTAGATTGACCCGATTCCGATGCCTGCATTGATCTGCGCACTCACTTTTCTCGTCCTCGCTTCGACAAATATCTTTGCGGCCGGGTCGTACACTCAGGCGATGTATCGGCGCGCCCTCGGAGAAGAAAAAGGGGCGGGGCCGAACGAGTTGATCATCGCTACAACAGCGCCGCCCTACGTCTTGATCACTCTGGAAGAACCCCACTCTCGCTCTTCGCGGACTGTGGCAGTAGCGGGGCAGTCGTTGTTGTATGCGATTCAGATTGAGCACCATCTTCCAGAAAACGACGCGCGGAGACGCTTTCAAATTGCCGTCGCTCAACCAAAACGGGTGTTTTCGTTTTTCAATCCCAAAGCCCGCCGGATCGTAAGACCTGCCTATACTCCCGCAATGCTGAACGAGGTCAGACAACTCCTCTTTTCCAAGTCCCGCTCAAACTTGATCGGAGCGTTGAAGGCAAACAGGAGCTCGGTCCACTCAATTTACGAATCAAAATCCGGATCACGGTACTGGGCGTATCAGGCCGCAATTGCTCACATTTGTCTTGAGAAGGGCATTCTCGTCACGACGGGCGGCTGTTATGGCAGCGGCTTGGGAGTCGTTGACCCTTAACTTCCTCTCCGGGCGTAGGGCCGTTGATTCAGCTGTTCCGCACTTCGCCCGCGCTGGCCGCTTGGCTGGGGAAACGGCGGGCCAGGCGGAGCGCGGGCAAACTGCGACGCAGCTTACTGGTAGGGCGACCAGAATGTATTATCGACCACGTCTGAAAGGGCGCTTTTAGTGGTGGTCGGTATTTTTGGAAGGGAATCGACTGTCTGCTGGCCATAGGTGGTGCCCAGAATATCCTTGCCCGTGACATAAAGATTGCTGCCGACCTTTATGTACTTGGTCCAATCGGCGACGCCGACAGGATTGCCCGTCGCCTTGTTGTGCTCGATCGCATACATGTCGATGGCGTTGTCGATCAAGCGCAGATCATTGATGATCCGGCTGGCTTGCGAGCGCTTGCGGGCGCGAAGGAATCCGGGAACAGCGATCGACGCGAGCAACGCGATGATTGCGACGACGATCATGATTTCGACGAGAGTGAAAGCTTGGCGATTTTTGGAGAAGGTTCTTTTCATAGTTGCGCGGTATAAAGCAGGCGCGAGACCCGAACCGCGTGACAACGCCCAGTATCTTTTTGTAGTGTGAACCACTACCGAGGTTCTCGGGCTAATTCCCGCCAGCGGGAGGCTGAGCGAGCTGGGGGAGGAATGGAGAAATGGCTGGCTGCGGCGCCAGCGAGGGATCCTATTGCTCCAAATAAAAGGCCGCCTTCCGGAAAAGCGGCCAGACTCCAAACCGCGCGTCAGCTCAATTGTAAGGCGACCAGAACTCGGCATCGGCGATGTCCGATAGAGCGTCCTTGCTGGTACGTGGCACCTTGGGAAGCGAATCCACCGACTGAGTGCCGTAAGCCGCGCCCAAAATGTCATTGCCGGTAACATAAAGATTCGTGCCTGGTTTGAGGAATTTGGTCCAATCCGTCACGAAGACCGGGTTGCCCGTCGATTTTGCGTTCTCGATCGCATAAGCGTCCACCGCCGAGTCGATCAGGCGCAGGTCATTGATGATGCGGCTGGCCTGCGAACGTTTGCGGGCGCGGAGGAATCCGGGGATGCCGACGGCTGCGAGCAAGGCGATGATCGCGACGACGATCATGATCTCGACGAGGGTAAAGCCGCCACGGCCGATCGAAAATTTTGTCTTCATGGTGGCCCGCTAATAGAGCAAGCGCGGGGCCTAAACCGCATGACAGCACCCAGTTTCCCTCTGTAATGGAAACCTGTACAGCGGCTTATGGGAGAACTTGCGGCGCTAAGCCGCGGTCCCCGCGATGGCGTGGCGTTCGTGGACCCAACTGCTCGCCCGCGCGTGGAGTTGCCCGGCATTTTCAAGGCTGAGCTTTTCCTTGATGCGAGCACGATAAGTCTCAATGGTTGCGACACTTACCCGCAGCCGCACGCCAATTTCACGCGTGGTCCGGCCTTCGCCAATTAACTCGAAGACCGCCAGCTCGCGGTCCGTCAGACGCTCGATCGGCTCCGCTGAATTGTTCCGCGGATTCACCAGGACCTGGCTCACAACCCGATTCATGAAGCGTGGATCGAGGTAAATTTCGCCGGCGAGCACCTGGCGGATCGCCGTCATCACTTTCGCGGCCGCTTCTTCCTTGGTGATGTAGCCATTCGCACCGGCACGCAAAGCCCGCTCGGCATAAAGCGATTCAGGATGCATCGAGAGCATCAAGACGGGCACTTTGATTTCCTGCGCGCGAAGATCCTTTAACAGCTCCAAGCCGCTCGAGCCCTTCAGGGTGATATCGATAATTGCCAGCGCCGGCTGTTCGCGGCTGATGACGGCGAAGCCGTCGATGGCGTTGGCTGCCTCGGCGCAAACAGCCATGTCCGGTTGTTTGTTAATCAGATGCGCCAGCTGCTCGCGGAACATCGGATGATCCTCGACCAGCACGACCTGCGCTCGCGCGTCACGCGGCATATTGGCTCCATTCTTCCCGTGCCAGCGGAATTCCGCAGGACACGATAGTGCCGCCGGTGTTCGGCGATTCGATGTTCAATTCGCCTCCGACCAGCCGAGCGCGGTAAAGCATCAGCCCCAATCCCATGCCGTCGCTTACGTTTGCGCTTTTCGAGATGCCTGTTCCGTCGTCGGCGATTCTGAGCGTCGTCGCTTTTTCGTCCGCTATAAGGGAAACGCGGACGTTGGCGGCTTTGCCATGTTTGGTCGCATTGTTGATCGCTTCCTGCGCGATGCGGTAGAGATGCATCGCCACCGCGTTGTCCCGAATCAAGGGCGTGCCGGCCGACTCATAAATACAGTGAATCCCGAGCAGACGCGTGACCGACGCGGTCAATTCTTCCAGCGCCGAGGCCAGGCCGGATTCGTCCATCTGCACCGGGACGAGCCCGCGCGCGAGATTCCGAATCTGAATGACGGCATCCCGCAAAAATCCGGCAAGTTCATCCGCGACTCTCGCCTCCGCGGCGAGTTTGTGTCCGTCGAGATCGCTCTTCAACGACGCCGCGCTGCAACTGAGCGCGGCCAGATACTGGCAAATGCCATCATGCAAATCCTGGCCGATCCGCTCCTGCTCGCGTTCGCTGATGCCGATGATTTCGCGTTCCAGACGTTGAGAATATTCCAGGAGCGCAATCCGCGACGCGCTCGCGTCCCGCTGTTGTTTCACGGCTGCGGTTCCAATCGCGGTGATGACGAAAAACCCGCAACGGACCAGGACTTCCCAATACTCGAGCCAGCTTTGCAAATACGGATGGCCGGCCTGCACGTCCGCCCACCACCAGGTGATTGCGGCCAGAAGCGCCATCAAAATCCCGGACTTCCTCTCGGAACACCAGGCCACGAGAAAAATGGGGACGCAGTAGAGGATCGAGAGGCTGACTTCGTAGCCCGTGCTGTAATCAAAAAACGCAATCGGGAAAAGCAGGGCAGCAGCCTCCGCGAAGATCCATTCGTGCGGTTGGCGTTGAAAGGCAGTGACAAATCTCATCGGAACGTCGGCGCGGAGGCTCCTTTCGTAGCAAATCCCCGGCCAGCCGGGGTGTGAATGACGCTCGTTCAAAGCTCGCGCATTTGGCATCGCGGGCGCTACCTTGTCCCGCGTGCAGCGCCTTCTCCTAAACCGATGAGTCTCTTCGGCCCGATTTCACGACCGCTCTTGAATGAAGCGACGACGCCAATTATCCGGCGAGCGCTTCAGCGCGCCCGAATGGTCGGCAACTTCGCTTTTGTGCAGGCCATGGTTCAATTGGTCGGTTTCGCCAGCGGCATTCTCCTCGTCCGCTGGCTCGACCAAAATGAATACGCCTATTTTACGATCGCCAACACGATGCAGGGCACAATCAATGTGCTCGCCGACATGGGCATCAGCATCGGCCTCGTTTCCATCGGAGGCCGCGTCTGGCAGGATCCCCATCGTTTCGGGCAGCTCATCACCACCGCGCAGCATTTTCGGCGCAGACTTGGCCTCCTCGCGATCCTGGTCGTCACCCCAGTCCTTTACTGGCTGCTCACGCGCAACGGGGCGTCGCCCCTTTATGCGGCCATCCTGGTCGGGGCGATTCTGCTCGGGTTGATGGTGCAGTTTTCGCTCGGCGTCCTGGCCGTCGTGCCGCGATTGCGTTCCGATATCTCGCGGATTCAGACCATCGACCTTACCGGGGCGTTCGCCCGGCTGATCCTGTTAGTCGTCCTCGCGTTTCTGTTTCTGAACGCTGGCCTGGCCGTTCTGGTCAGCTCCATGGCGTTCCTGCTCCAGTACTGGATGCTCCGCAAATATGCCGGCGGCGTGATCGACTTGAACGCGCCGGAGAACGCGGAGGACCGCGTCGCGATGATCGGTTTCATCAAGAACCAGGCGGCGAACGCGGTTTTCTTTTGTCTACAGGGCCAGATCACCATTTTCCTCATCAGCTTTTTTGGGAGCCGCGCCACATCGGTGGCTGAGGTCGGCGCGCTGGGACGTCTGGCGATGATCTTCGCCGTCATGGGCCAGGTGCTGACGAACATTTTCGTGCCGGCCTTCGCGCGGTGTCAGGACGCCGCCAGATTGCGCCTGCAATACTTCGCGATCGTCGCCGGCGTTGCGGCCTGCTGTGCGGCGGTGATCGCCGCCGCGGCTTTCTTCCCCAATCAGTTCCTGTTCGTTCTGGGGAGCAAGTACTCACATTTGCAGCGCGAACTCCTCCTTATTGTGACCGGCACCGTTCTAAATGTGCTGACCGGCGCGCTCTGGTTTTTGAACGCGTCCAAGGCGTGGGTCGCCGGTGCGTGGCTCTATATCCCTCTGACGCTCGCGACCCAACTCGCGCTTATTCCCTACACGGATTTCTCAAACGTGCGCCAGGTCTTGATTTTCGGCGTGATTTCGAGCATCCCAAATCTCTTGCTCAATATGGTCCTGAGTTATCGCGGATTTCGAAATTTCCAACCGGCGGCCTGATGGACGAAAACGATGGATCAGGCCCACGGCACGGATGCCGCTACTCGAACGCGACCCGCGGCCCGAAAACAGCTTCCCATCTTCGGCCAGAGGCGGAATTACTGCTTCTGTGTGTTACCGTGATTTTGTAGAGTGAAATGCCAAAAGAACTTAACGCGATGTTGATCAACAAAGTGGACACCGGATTGTTGCCAGGGACTCATCCATCGGACTCCCCTGCGAACGTTCCCAGCTCGAAGGTGCACCCGTCCGAGCAACTGGTGCCGCGGATGATCGCTGCCCAGGCGAGATTGAACCCCGACAGGGTCGCGCTCGTCATGGGTTCCGAAAAGCTGACCTACGCCGAGCTGGAACTGCGCGCGAGTCAGCTGGCCAATTATCTTCGGACGTTGGGGGCCGGACCGGAGGTTCTCGTCGGACTCTGTGTGGACCGGTCGCCGCAATTTGTCATTGCCGCTCTGGCCATCATGCAATGTGGCGCCGCGTATCTCCCCATGGACTCGGCCCATCCCGCGGAGCGCTTGCGCTTTATCGTGAAGGATGCCGCCGTGCGTCTGCTCGTGACTGAGCGAAACTGCGCGGACCGTTTTGTGGATTTGGACGCGCGGGTAGTCGCGCTCGACGAAGAGAAGGCCGCGATCGACCGGCAGCCGACTCAATTTCCCGACCTGAAACCAGGGATCGACAGCCTGGCTTACGTCATTTACACCTCGGGCTCAAGCGGACGGCCGAAGGGTGTCGAAGTTACCCATCGGAATTTGTCGAACCTCATCTCGTGGCATGTCGGCGCCTTCGACGTCGATCCTGCCACCCGGGCAACTTTCCAGGCGGGCGTGGGCTTCGATGCAGCGGTTTGGGAAATTTGGCCACCCCTCACCTCCGGCGCCTCCGTCTATTTGCCGGATGACTCCACTCGGATGTCAGCTGAGTCGCTGCGGGACTGGCTGGTTGAGCAACAAATCACGATCAGTTTTGTCCCGACTGCGATAACCGAGCAATTGATTGACCTGCCCTGGCCGGCGGAAACCGCTTTGCGATTTCTTCTTACCGGAGCGGACACTCTCCACCGTTATCCTCCTGCGGGGCTACCGTTCTCGCTCATCAACAATTACGGACCGACCGAATGCACAGTCGTGGCCACCTCAGGGGTAATCTCCGCCGAGAGGCCGCGTAACGGTCTGCCCTCCATCGGATCGCCCATCGATAGTGTCTGCGTCCACATTCTTGACGAGCAACTGCGGAAGGTTCCAAACGGTGTTCCAGGCGAAATTTTCATCGGCGGGGATGGTGTCGCTCGGGGTTACCGAAACCGGCCCGATCTGACCGCCGAGCGATTCATCGCCAGTCCTTTTCGCGGCGACGAGGGCCGATTGTATCGGACGGGAGACCTTGGGCGCACGCTTCCCAACGGGGAGATCGCATTCCTGGGGCGCCTGGACGACCAGATCAAGATTCGCGGGTACCGGATCGAGCTCAACGAAATCAACGCTGTCCTCAACGAACATCCTTCAGTTCAAGCCAGCGTGGTGATTGCCCGGGAGGATATCCCCGGAGAGAAGCAGCTGGTGGCCTACACAGTCCTCGCCACGGGATCGCAGCGAGATGAGGCAGGGCTCCGGGAATTGCTCCGGCAGCGGTTGCCGGATTATATGGAGCCGGCCGCATTCGTTTGGATGGACGCGCTGCCATTGACGCCCAATGGGAAAGTCGACCGCGCGGCGTTGCCCCAGCCGAGTGTCGAGGATGGCTTCCGGGACCGAGAGTTTATTGCCCCGCGCACTCCCGTCGAAGAAACGCTCGCGGGGATCATCCGGGACGTCTTGAAACTTCCGCGCGTCAGCATCGACGATGATTTTTTCCATCTCGGCGCGCACTCGCTGCTGGGCGCCCAGGTGATCGCACGCGTTCGCACGGTGTTCGGAACAGAACTGAAGTTGCTCGATGTCTTCGACGCTCCGACCGTGGAGGAACTTTCGGTAAAGATAGAAGAGGCGCTGACCCGACAGCTCAATGCGATGACGGAAGCGGAAGTGGATGCAGCGCTTGCCGCCTTGAACGGCGCCGCGGACAAGGATAGTGATAGCCAATAATGGCAAAATCCGACTCCAGCCTGAGCCTCGTTCGCCTGCTCGAACCCGAGGTCCTCGCGAATCCTTACCCGCTCTATAACAAACTGCGCACCGAAGATCCGGTGCATTGGGACCGGTTTTTGCATACGTGGGTGGTGACGCGTTACCCCGATGTTCTGAACGTCCTGCATTCTTTCTCGGCCGATCGCACGCCGACTCCCGAGCAACTGACGGCGATGGGACTCTCCGGGCTGAATCCGATCGCCAAGGTGATGGTGAAGCAGATGCTGTTTATGGATGCGCCGGCCCATACGCGGCTGCGCGGCCTCGCCTCGGCGGCCTTCACGCCAGCGAAAGTCGAAGTCTTGCGGGGCCACATCCAGGAGATTGCCGATGAATTGCTGGATCGAGTGCAGGGACGCGGAGAAATGGATATCATCGCGGATTTTGCGGCTCCCATGCCGGCGATTGTCACGGCCGAGATGCTGGGGGTTCCCACGGAAGATCATGAAGACCTAAAAAAGTGGTCGACCGATTTCGCGGAGATGCTGGGTAATTTTCAGCATAACCCCGATCGCATTCCGCGGGTGCTCGAAAGCACGAACAACCTGACCACCTACTTCCAGGCAGCGATCGAAAAACAACGCCAACATCCCCGCGAAGGATTGGTTCACTCGTTCATGACGGCTGAGATCAATGGCGATCGTCTGACCGATGAGGAGATCGTGGCCAACTGCATCGTGGTCATGGTCGGCGGCCAGGAAACGACGACGAATCTGATCGGCAACGGGCTGCTGACGTTAATGCGGAATGGCGAGCAGCTCGAGCGCTTGCGTGATACGCCAAGTCTCATTCAACCGGCCGTGGAGGAGCTGCTTCGTTACGAGAGTCCCAGCCAGCACACCGGGCGCATCGCTCGCGAAGACGTCCAAATCGGAGACAAACAAATCAAGAAGGGGCAGGCAGTCATGGCGATCATGGCCGCGGCCAACCGCGATCCGGCGCGCTTCCCCGATCCCGATGAGCTCATCCTCGACCGCAAGGACAACAAGCACCTCGCTTTCGGCTGGTCGAGTCACTTTTGTTTCGGGGCGCCGCTCGCGCGGATGGAAGGACAAATTGCTTTCGAAACGCTCTTGCGCCGCCTGCCCAATTTGCAACAGACGCCGGGGCCGCTGACCTGGCGCAACAACTCGGGCCTGCGCGGACTCATGGCCTTGCCGGTAACTTTCGCACCAACCCAGAAAGCGAATGCAACCTGACGCGAAAACGACGGCAGACTCTTCCGATGCGCGGCGTGCTCTCCTAAAACGATACCTTCGTGGTGGAATGGCGGGAGCGGAGACGAAGCCGGCCGCTATTCCGAAGCGGGATGAATCGCGTCCGGTTCCCCTCTCCTACAGTCAACAACAGATCTGGGTTCACTCGCAGCTGGCCGGCGACGCTTTGATTTACAACGAGCCGGTGACGATTCGTCGCCAGGGCGAACTGAATCTTCACGCTTTGGAACGCAGTTTCGTTGAAGTGGTTCGCCGGCATGAAGCCTGGCGCACCACCTTTCTCTGGCACGGAAATCAAGCCGTCCAGATCGTCCATCCAGCTCCCGCGCAAATCATGATTCCGTTCTTTGATTTGCGCGCACACCCGCAACCCGAGGAGGAAGCCCAGCGTCTCGCGACGGAGGACGCACATCAGCCGTTCGATCTGGCGCGCGGCCCCATGTATCGGCTGCGCCTGGTCCGCTTGAGTGAAACGGAGCATCGCCTCTACCTGACGTTGCATCACATCATCTTCGATGGCGTTTCGCTCTACCGCGTCCTCCTGCCCGAACTTCTGACTTCGTACGACGCCTTTGTCAGAAATGAATCTCCCGTGCTCCCGGAATTATCGATTCAATACCCCGACTACGCGGTCTGGCAGAGAGATTCGATCAAGGAGATTTCGCCCGAGCAGCTTTCTTATTGGCAAACAGTTTGCGCGGATCTTCCCGTCCTCGATCTGAAAACAGATCGCCCTCGTCCGGCCAGCCAGACTTACGCGGGCGCCTCGGATGTTTTTCAGATCTCCCCAGAAACGACGGCCGCGCTGAAAGGTTTGAGCCAGGAACAGGGCGCGACCCTTTTCATGACCATGACCGCTGCCTTCATGGCTTTGTTGCACGGCTACACGGGTGAGGAGGATATCGCCATCGGAGGTGTCAGCAGCGGTCGCGACCATGCCCAGACTGAGGGGCTGCTCGGCTGTTTCCTGAATACGGTTGTGATTCGGTGCGCGTTTTCCAGGGATCTTCCGTTTACAGAACTTCTGGCGCGCGCGCGCCACGCCACTCTCGGTGCGCTCTCTCATGATGGAGTGCCTTTCGAATTGCTGGTCCAGAAATTCCTGCGCCGGCGCGACCCGAGCCGGGCACCTCTTGTTCAGGCATTGATCGTCGTGGAACCGCCCTTGAGCGCCATCAAGGAAGGCTGGGCCTTCACTCACCTCGATGTGGATCCGGGCACGGCCAAGTTCGATCTCCAACTCGGCCTGGATGATCGTCCCGAAGGTCTGACCTGCAATTTTATCTACAACACCGATTTGTTCGAACGAGAAACAATCGCGCTTCTAAAATCACGCTGGCTAAAGCTGCTCGATCGAATCGGCGCCGCGCCCACCCAGGGAGTTCGCGACCTGACCGAAGCGGTTTGGCGGGAGGCTCCTTCCTCCCGGAATGCAGCCGGCGATGCCGAGCGGCAAAAGCTCCTGGTCGATTGGAACAACACGCGCACCAATTACCCACGCGAGGCGGCGATCCATCAAGTCTTCGAGGAACAAGCCCAGCGGACGCCCGCGTCTGTTGCCCTGATTTTTGAAGATTCCAGCCTCACTTACGATGAGCTGAATCGTCGCGCTAACCAGCTGGCACGCCGGTTGCAAAAACTCGGGGTGCGGCGCGATCTAACCGTGGGCGTGTGCCTGGATCGTTCCCCGGAAATGGTGACCGCGCTGCTCGCCGTCCTCAAAGCCGGCGGCGCTTACGTTCCGCTCGATCCGGCATATCCAGCGGAGCGGCTCGCCTTGATGATCGAGGACGCTGGAATCTCAGTTCTTCTCACGCACACGCGTGTGCAAGCGCGTTACGCCCGCGCGTTGCCGGCGACCTCAAAAGCGCAAATGCTTTACCTCGATGCCGAGGATTTCTCCAGCGAAGACGAAACCAATCTCCCAGTTGGCGCGAGCGCGAATGATCTGGCCTATGTCATGTACACCTCGGGCTCGACGGGGATGCCGAAGGGCGTGGCGGTCACACATCGAGGCGTCGTTCGTCTGGTGAAAAACACGGATTACGCCTCCTTTTCATCCGAGGAAACATTTCTCCAACTGGCGCCGATCTCTTTCGACGCCTCGACATTCGAGATATGGGGCGCTCTCCTGAACGGCGGCAAGCTCGTCATGATGCCACCCGCGCCGCCTTCGCTCGCGGAGATTGGGCATGCGATTCGCGAACAGGGCGTTACCACGCTGTGGCTGACGGCAGGGTTGTTCAACGCGATGGTCGATGAGCGGCTGCACGATTTACTCCCCCTGCGCCAACTCCTGGCGGGCGGAGATGTCCTCTCCGTGCCGCACGTCGGCAAAGCGTTGCGCGAATTGAAAAATACGCGCCTCATTAACGGTTACGGCCCGACCGAGAGCACCACGTTCGCCTGTTGTCATACCATCCCATCCGATGCGCCGCTCGACGGCCCAATTCCGATTGGCAGACCGATCGCAAACACAACAGCCTACATCCTGGACGCAAATCTCGAACCAGCTCCCATCGGTGGGAGCGGCGAATTATTTATCGGCGGCGACGGTCTCGCCCGAGGCTATTGGCAGCGGGAAGAGCTGACCGCGGAAAAATTTATCGCCGATCCGTTCAGCGCCGAGCCGGGCGCTCGTCTCTATAAGACGGGCGATCTGGCACGCTGGCGCGACGACGGGGTCATCGAATTCCTCGGACGCACTGACAATCAGATCAAGCTCCGCGGTTACCGAATCGAACCAGGTGAAATTGAAAACGCGCTCAAACAGCTGCCCGGTGTGCTCGACAGCGCGGCGGTCGTGCGGGAAGACACGCCCGGCGATAAACGGCTCGTCGCCTACATCGTGCGCCAACAAGGCGCGGGCGTTGAATCCGAGCAGTCAGCGCTGATCGCTGCAGTGAAGAAATCGCTGCCCGAATACCTCGTGCCGTCCGCGATCGTCGCGCTGCCTGCGCTGCCTCGCACGCCAAACGGAAAACTCGATCGCAAGGCGCTGCCCGTACCCCATTCCACAAAACCGGCCGAGAAGTTTGTTGCACCACAAACGCCGCTCGAGGAAAAAATCGCGGCGATTTGGATGAATGTTCTCGGCCTGGAGCGCATCGGCATGAGGGATAACTTTTTCGACCTTGGCGGCCACTCGCTTTTGGGTCTGCGTCTCATCAACCAATTGCGCGAGGCGCTGGGCGAGCATCTGGCGCTGGCGCTGGTTTTTGAGACGCCAACCCCGGCGCAGATGGCTGACGCCCTGGAAAAGAATTTTCCCGCCGCCGTGGCCCGCTGGATTGGAATCGCCTCCACCGTGGCGCCAGCGCCAACGGCTCCCGGCGTTGTTCCGGTTAACCGCGAGTCTCGCCGCGTGCCCCGCCCGTGAGATAATCTCGAGTCCCGATGGCTGCGCAATCTCATCCCAACGTCCAGGCGACGGCGATCGCGCCCGACCTTGAGAGCGATGCCGCCGCGACCGACGCGCCCAGTGTCTTCGCCTTTCCCGCGACTCCTGCTCAGCGGCGTTTTTGGTTACTCGATCAAATACAGCCGGGCGGCAATCCCGCGCTCAACATGTCGTTTGCGCTCCGCTGGCGCGGCCCGCTCGACCAGGCTGTGCTCGGTCGTGCGCTGAATGAAACCGTGGCGCGACACGAGGCCCTCCGCACGACCTTCGAAAGCGAGCGCGGTCAGCTCAATCAATTGATCGCTCCGAATCTGGTGCTGGGTCTGCCGGCGTTCGACCTGAGTGATTTTCCGGGGATCAGCGCCACTGATCTTCCCGCCCATCTCATGCGAGAGGAGACGCAACGTCCATTTGATCTTCGATCGGGTCCACTCGTGCGGGCGCGCCTCGTCCGCCTCGCGCCCCTGGAACATCTTCTCGTCCTCACCGTCCATCACATTGTTTCCGATGGCTGGAGCAACGGAGTTCTCACCCGTGACCTGTGCGCGCTTTACGTCGCATTCTTGGAGAACAAGCCGTCACCCTTGCCCACGCTCACCATTCAGTTCGCTGACTATGCCGATTGGCAGGAGAAGCGACTGGCCGGCGATGATTTCGCTGCGCAACGAAATTACTGGCGGGAGAAACTCTCGGGAGAACTTCCGGGTCTCGATCTCCCGCTGGATCGTCCGCGGCTCGCCAGCCCCCAGATTGCCGGCAGCATCCGCTCCCTCTTGCTTCCGCCAGAACTTGTTCGCGCCGCCAAGTCCCTGGGAGCGGGCGAGAACGCCAGTCCGTTCATGGTTTTCTTCGCGATCTTTCAGGTCCTCCTCCACCGCTACACGGGCAGGACTGATTTTTTGGTCATCACGCCGAGTGCGAATCGCGAGCAACGCGAATTCGAAACACTCGTCGGCCTCTTCGTGAATCCGTTACTCCTGCGCGCCGATTTGCAGGGCGACCCGAATTTCCGCGAACTTCTCGGCCGGGTTCGCAGCGGCGCCCTGGAAGCGTTCTCGAATCAAGACGTCCCGTTTGAATCGTTGCTGGATGAATTCCGGGGGGCCCAGCTCCAGGTCAATTTTCAATACGATTCCGGATTGCCGCAGTTACCGGATTTGCCGAAGGGATTGACGATTGAACCTGTGCCAGCCGTAAGCGCGGGGACCGTCTACGAACTGAGCGCCGCCGTCCATGAAGATCCAAATGGCTTGCGCGTCGAGTTCGAATACAACACCGGGCTCTTCGACCCGGAAACAATCGATCGGATGCTCGGTCACTATCACGTTCTGTTGGAAAACGCGGTGGCTGATCCGGCGCAATCAATTTCACGGCTGCCTTTGTTGACTCAGAAGGAGAGGCGCGATCTGGGACTGGAATCCAAGCCTGTCGCCACGTCCGCTCCGGCGCGCCTCGATATACGCGCGCCTTTGGTTGAGCGTGTGATGGCGAAGCCCGACGCCGTCGCGGCCCGCCATGGCCGCCGCGAGCTGAGTTGCGCCGAGCTCCTCGCCCGCATGGAAAGCGCGCGCAATGCTGACAAGAGCGATCGGGCTCCGTCGGACCTGGATCAAGCGGCTGCGTGGGTAGCGCATTGGCGAGCCCGGGTCGAGACGGCCCCGGCTCCGGCTGTTGCGAGATCGCCCGAGATGGAGGCGTCTCTTGCCGCCGGCTGCCTCGCCTTGCGCGACGGCGTGGAGCTGAACGAACTCGACCGCGTCGCTTCTTTTTCCATTCCCGGCCTCGCCGCGACCGAGGAGATCGGTGCAGCCTTGCTGGCTAACGCCGTTCTCGTTTACCCGACGCCCGACCTGCTGGCAGACTCCGCTGCTGCCTTGGCCGCCTGGCTGGAGGTCGAGAATATCACGGTGGCCTTTTTGCCTGCCGCGACGTGGAATCGTCTCGAAGCGTCGATCGCCGCCCGGAAGGTGCGCAAACCCGCGAAATTGCGCCTCATCGTCGCCACTGAGGGAGATTCCAACGAAGGAAGCTTCGGTCGCGTTCCCGTTGCGATTGCCAACGGCATGACCGATCCCCTGCGCGTTCGCAGGCGAACGGTTTCGGAAGCAGCGGGCGGCACGATCGCACTCGATGAGATGATTTTTCCGGCGACCACTGGACGGCTTCGTGTGCTCGATGCGCGTTCCGGCCAGCCGATGCCGGTTGGTGTCGTCGGTGAACTCGCGATCGCCAATGGATTGGAACCGACCGGTACGGGGGAACTCGCGCGCTGGCGGCCTAACAACTCTCTCGATCGCCTCGGCCGCGCGGACGAGCAAAGTTACGCGCACGGATTTCGCGTCGATCCGCGCCGGACGGAGGCGACCCTTTGCGCGGTGCCGGGTATTCGACACGCGCTCGTTCGGCCAGCCACCACTGAATCAGGCTCCCGCTTCATCGCTTACATCCTGCCGGACTTCGCGGGTGGCCCGCCACCCGGCGACAACGTGTTGCGCCAGCTCTTGCGTGAGCAGGGCCTGCCACATCAGGCGTTGCCGGTCGTCTTCATCCCGATCAAGGAGATCCCGTTGTCGCCCACGGATGGCCAACTCGACCGCGCCGCGTTTCCCGCGCTTCCGCCCGGCGAACTCATCTCATTCAACGAGCCCGTCCAACCGTATATCGGTCTCCAACTCCAGCTCATCGCCATTTGGGAAGAAGTGCTCGGTGTCCGCGGGATTGGAATTCGTGATGACTTTTTCGAACTCGGCGGCAATTCGCTCCTGGCCATGCGCATGCTGCAGCGCGCGGAAATCGCCTGCGGAAAAACCATCCTCCCGTCCGCTCTCTTTACGAACGCGACCGTGGAACATCTGGCCGGCGAGATTGCGCGCGAGGTGATCGAAGACTCACCCGCTCTCTTGCGCGTCCACGATGCAGGCGCTCGAACACCCTTTTTCTACCTGCACGGTGACCTCTCCGGCGGCGGATTCTACAGCTTGAAGCTCTCTCGTGCTTTGGGCCGGGAGCAACCTTTCTACGTCCTGCCTCCGCACGACATTCGCGCGCTGGCGGTCGCGCCGACCATCGAAGAGATGGCTGCGGCCCATCTGGCTGCACTGCGCGCGGTCCGCCCCCAAGGGCCCTATGTCATTGGTGGTTTTTGTGTCGGCGGCGTGGTGGCGTACGAATTGGCCCAACAGATTGTAGCCGCCGGTGAGTCGGTGGAAATGCTGCTGATCATCGATGCGACCGCGGAGGATAAGGGGTTGCGCGCATTGCGTCGGCTGACGGAAGCATGCGGCGCTCTGCTTCGTTGGGATGATCGCGCCAAGGTCGACCATTTCGGGCGATGGACCCTTTGGCGGGGACGGCTGGCCCGCTGGTCAGGCCTCAGTGTGCCGGCCCAGGCTCGAGTTGTTTTACGTCGCGTCTCCAATCGATTCGTCCGCCTTTACAACCGATTACGCCCCCGTCCTGAGCCAGGGGCCAGCCAGTCAATTGGTCCGGCGAAATCAGACGCGTCCCGCGAACGCGAACCTGATGTGCCCTCGGCGTTTCAATGGGCCTCCGCCCGTTACCGGCCGCAATCGTACCAGGGGCCGGTGGCGCTGCTCCTCTCGGACGATGTGGTTCGTCATCCGAAAAATGTTTCCGAATGGCAGGAGCTCGCACCGAAGGTCACGGTCCACCCCTTGCTCGGCACTCACCTCGAGTGCATCACCGCGCACGTCGACACCCTTGCGCAAACAATCGAGAACTGCCTGCAAAACACGGCCGCAAATTCTCGTCCGAGCGTGAGCTGACCCGCAAACGCACACAACCTTGCGGAGGCTTCCCGCGCCATGTCCTCGTCTCTTCTGCAATCATCTGACTCTCCGGTGAGCGGCGTCCAAATCTGGACGGCGCGTCTGGAATCTTTTTCCTCCGCGGAAATTGAAGAGCTCGGCGGATTGCTCGATAGCGCGGAACAAACGCGCGCCGCCCGATTTCATTTCCCGCGTGACCGCAGGCATTACGTCGCCTCTCGCGGTTTGCTCCGGCGCCTGCTCGGCGCTGCTCTTGAGTTGCCCGCCTCGACACTTCTCTTTGAGTATGGCGCGCAGGGCAAGCCGGCGCTGGCCGCCGCGTCATTGCCGGACCGCATCCTGCGCTTCAACCTCGCGCACTCCTCCGGTTGGGCGATGTTCGCCCTCGCGTGGGATCGAGAAGTCGGAATCGACCTCGAATCGGCGACCCGCCTCAAGCGCGACATCAACGCGCTCCCTGGACTCGCGGCGCGCGTCCTTTCGCAGCGCGAACTGGCAATCTGGCAGCGGTTGCCAGACGACGCCGCCCGAGATGCCGCATTTCTCCGCGCCTGGACTCGCAAAGAGGCTTACGTCAAGGCCACGGGCAAAGGACTCTTCGATGAATTGCAAAACATCGAAGTGGCCCTCGATGCGGCGAGGCCAGAATCTGCGCTTAAGCTCCGCTCGATCCCGCAGGAGGGCGACATCGTTAGGCACTGGGTTCTGCACGATCTATCGGCTCCTGACGGATTTGCCGCGGCCCTCGCCATTGCGCAGGAAACGGAACCAGCCTAACGAGCACAAGCTCGTGCCGTCGCACCTCTTGGCCACCAGGCGAATCCTTGCGGTCGCCCGCGACGTCTGCCATTATTCGGCATGCACAAGGACAAGCCGCCCGGTCTTTTTGATTTTGCCGAGCGCTCGATCCGGTACCTGATCGGCTTCTGGTTCGTCGCGGGCCTTTCTCTCAGCATTCTGGTGCGAACAGGGATTCTGATCCGGCGGGATGACAAAGGCGATGCCCGGCGAAATCCCGACGCGCTCGAAGCCGAAGCCATGGCTCGAAAGCCCGCCACCGCTTCAACGCCTCCCCAGACAGAAGCAGTCCGGTTCTAATCCGACGCTCCAGCGGACGAGTCCGCGTGTTCATCGTGGAGTTGGAGCCGCCTCTACTTTGCCAATGACGCTGAAGATCCAGTGGAGTCTTGAAGAAATGCGCGCGGCATAGAAGCCGGATGGAACCGGGGCGGGACCCGTGACCAGCGTTCCGTCGGAGCGATACGAGCCACGGACGTCGAACATGACCGCACTGTAGGAGCCGCCACGGTCAGCGCCGGACGTGAAGGTATCGACATCGGAATTAATGCCGGCCAGTTTCCAAGTCCCGCCGTCGTTTAAGAAAACGGCGCCACCCGAATCGCCGGCGGAGAGATGCCCCTCCTGCGGCAACCCGGTTTGATCGAACAGCACATAGAGAGCGCCCTTGATAATCCTGGCCACCTCATTTTCGCCCCAGCGCTGCACTGTGTCGGCCGGTCCATATTCCCAACCCCGCAGTTGTCCGTTGACTACTCGTTCCGCGCCGCGCTGCGTCCCCCGCCCTATCACGATCAGATGTTGCCCGACTTCGTCACTCCGGGCGTAGAGCGGTGCGTAAACAGGGAGTGTCCCCTCGACTTCGAAGATGCGCAGATCGCTGTCCGAATCCGCGACCGAGCGGACGATCGCGTAGTCGGCACCGTGATAGGAGAATTGGGTAGGACTGGTTCCCAAATGTTTGGCGGTCACGAAATAATGCGGCGCGATAGCGGTGCCGAGAAAGCTGCCGAAGTTCCCTTCGTATTGCCATCCGCTCCCGGCGAGCGAACCGGTCGGTTCGGTAGTGTTAGCCGCTGGATCGTCCGTGCGGTAGAGAATCACCCCACTTGCTAATGACGTGAGCGTGAAGAGCGCGAGAAAGGCCAGCGAGGCCTTCGCGCCAGCCCTGCCCCGGATTTGTTTGCGATCATTCATCACGGCCTCGGGTCGAATTTGGGCGGGAAACAATTTTCCACAAGCTGACGCGCTTGTGTCGAATGTGTCGCATCGCGGAATACCACACCAAACTTTCGTTTCCCGTTGTCGTGTGGCGGCGTCCGGTTATCGTTCGCCGAATGAAAATCTCCGTCCTTCGAGTTCTGCTCGTCCTTCAGGCGCTACAGGTGTGTGCCTTCGCCGGGAACAACGTGGTGAATCTGTCGCACTACGACCTCATGCGTCCGGACTTTGAGCAAATGAAGCGGGAAGGCATTCTCGCTGTGATTCACGAAGCCACGTATCCCCCTTCGGTGCGCGATTCCTATTACGGGTCCAGGCAAAATGCGGCGACTCGGGCCGGCTTGCTCTGGGGCGCCTATCATTTCGCCAATGCGACCGATCCCATTCGCCAAGCCGAGTTTTTTCTGAGTACCGTGGAGTCGCAATGGCGGGGACCGTCCATGCGCCCCAATGGCGTCCTGCTCGTGCTCGATTTCGAAAAGAACGGGCATTATCCCGGCGGCTCGATGCGGGTCGATCAGGCCGTGACCTTCGTCGAGCGGATCCACCAGCGGACCGGCAGATACCCGGGCCTCTACTGCAGCGAATATCGTCTTCGGCAGATGCTCTACGGCCCGAGAGTGACGGCGGCGCAGCGGCAAATTCTAAGCAATTGCTGGCTGTGGATCGCAAACTATCATTTCGAGCCACGAAACACGGCTCCATGGAGTCATTGGACCATGTGGCAGTATACCGGTGACGGCATTTGCGATCTTCCTCGCGCGACCCACCCGAAAGGCGTGGCCAACATCCGGAAGGCGGAACGCAACATGTTCCGGGGCGGTCCGGCCGCGCTCCAAGCCTTCTGGCAGGAGCACAGTTGGCATCCGACTGAGTGAGCGAGCCTGACGTTCCGGCCGGTCCCCAGATCAGCGAAGGCTTTCGATTAAAGCGCGGCTTGTCCCAATCGCACTCTCGTCCGGATTAGGCTGGGCTCGAAGTATTTCAATAGCTTTTTCCGCTGATACGATAGCTTCCTTCTTGTTACCCAGCTTGGCGAGAATCTGCGCTTTCTTGTGATGCATGAAGTAGGCTTTCGGATTCTTTTCGATCGCTTGGTCGACCCACTTCAACGCCTGCGGTAGATCCTTGTTTTGATCCAGATAAAAGCTCGCCGCGCTATAATAAAAACCCGCTTCCTGTGGCTTGCCGCCCTTGATGGCCGCGTCGATCCCCTTGCTCACCTTTTCGATGTCGTTCGTGGTTAATTTGACCGGCACGCGCGTCTTGTCCCACTCGAGGTAAAAGGTCGCCGAGTCTGCCCGCAAATCCTCGAAGCCGATCGTGAATGTCTCCGACGGCGCGGCGAGCGTCACGGGCTTGGCGGCGACCCGGGCGGCTTCATCTTCCGGCTTGTGATCGGCCAGACTCTGCGCCTTTAGATTCTTCGAGAGAACGATGGTCCACTCATTCGCGCCCGGAATCGTGTAAAGCACGTATTCACCGGCAGCGACCTCCTTGTCGCCCAGCTTGATGGAAGCGCTGGTCTTGACCTTCGTTGGCTGGTTCGCTCCCGTCCGCCACGGTTTGTCGAACGGCACCAGGCCGCCGAAAATATCCCGATTATTCTTGTTCGGCCGCGAGTAATCGACCTCCACGTCCGTTAATCCGACGCGTTGCTTCAGGACTGCGTGCTGGCTGGCCGCGGGGAACTCCACTTTTTCGTCGGCCGCGAGAACGCGGCCCTGAAAGGCGACCGTGCTCACACAAACCATGGCGAAAATCGCCGGCAAGACATATCGGGCCACCGCGAAAGAGTGGTGCCGCTCAGAACATTTAAAGGAAGAAGACATTTTCAGCATGGGCGTAGTCAAATACCTTCCGGCCATTGTGGCAAGCGATACCGCCGGACGCAGCGCCGCCGGCCGGCGATCATTGGCCTACGCCCGTTTTTCTTTCCACGAGTTACTGGGGCGCGCTTGCGCAGCAGAGTGCCTCTGAAAGGCCTCCTCCATGGCGAGAACCACGTCAGACTTTCTGTAATCAGCCAGCGAGGGAAACACGTCCTCCACGTCGGGTTCTATCTTGCCCTGGGTAAAGAACCCGCAAAACTTCGAGCCCACCCGGGCCTCCGGGAGCGCAGTCTCGATAAACAGCCACTGACCGTTTGGATTCAAATCCAGGAAGATAAATCTGCCTTCGGCTGTCAAAGCAAAGTCGGCGCTGGCAAAATTGATTCTCATTGCCGCCATGTAGTCGATTATCATTTTCCTGAGTGCAGGAGGGACCGCTATCGGTTCGTATTTAAGGTGGCTCTCCCGAAAGAATCCGATCCGGAAATCAAGATGCTGTTCGCCTTCCTGTTCTATTTTGTAGGCAAACACGTCCTCGCCCATGATGAGCATTCTAATATCGGCAATCTTGTCGATACGCTGCTGATACATCGTCAGGCACTGAGCGATATCCTCATCGGCTAACTCGGGCCCAGTCCGGGCATCTATTGTGTTGGCAAACGTAGTCAGCGTTATCCCGGAGTTATACTCCCACGAGTACGGACAGAGCGGCTTCGCCACTACTGTTCCCTCCTTCCTTAAAAAATCCCTGAATCGATCCGGTTGCGCCGTGACGAGCGTGCGCGGAACATCGATGCCGTGAAGCCTGGCCAATTTCAGCTGGGCAAACTTGTTTTCTGAAGTGATGGAAGCGGCGGGACGATTTATCCAGCGAATGGAGCCGTTCTCCATTTCCACCTGCATATCGATGAGCCATTTGGTAAACCGCCGTTCCTCGATAACGCGGTATCCTTCATCCTCACCCAGGCTCGAATCGAAGACCGGAGGGCTTGGAAGTCGCCGGCACCAGGCAGCCTCTATGCCCTTCCAATCCGCGCTGGCGAAACCATCGGTAACGTCATCGAGATATAAGGTTGTCGTGGTGGGACAATTGTCGTGCGCACAGTTAATATATGTTGTCTCATATCCGGCCGCCTCGAGAGCCCAAGATACATAGTGGGCGTGCACGTCCGCGGGTTCGCCCAGAATTAGGTAGCGTTTCATAAGATATTGCCAAATACGCCTGCGCGATCCGAACGAGCCTCCAGGAGTGAGAGGACCCAAAGGTAGTTCTCAGAGCCGCAAGAGTTTTTCTACTTAAGTTATTGTTTTAGGTGCTCTCGGAGGATTAACTCCGAGAGCACACTTTTTGCGGCTTAAGCCACCTAACTAGATGACTTGTCCGCCCGGTTTCAGTCTTTTAGAACTGAAAATCCGGCGGGTCGTGATGTCCCGGGGTGTTATCGCCTGATCCGGGAGCGCAACCGCCACCCGCACCGGTAACACATGCTACCTCTTCGCTCGACATGGCGCGCGCCAGTTGTTTCATGACTGGCACAGCCTGTTTGGCTTGTTCTTTTGTTTCCATTTTTCTTATGTGCTTTCTTGGTTTGGCATGATGAAAGCGGCTCATGCTTCCGCCCTGGACGCGTCGATATATTCGACGTTCGTACAAGATCTTATATGCCCGTTTTGCAGGGTAAAAACTTGGTCGGCGCTCACGATCGTTTCCGGCCGGTGAGCTATGACAATCCGAGTGATCTGAAGGTCGCGAATAGCGGAGTTGATTCTCTCCTCGTTAAAAATATCGAGATGGCTGGTTGCTTCATCCAGAAGGAGGTATCTGGGTTGCCGGTAAAAAGCCCGAGCCAGGAAGAGCCGTTGTTTCTGTCCCCCGGACAGCGCCGAACCCATGTCGCCGATCAATGTTTCATAGGCCATCGGCATGGAGAGAATATCTTCATGGACGGCTGCCTGCCGAGCCGCCCACTCGAGGCGGCCAAGATCGGGCGTAGAATGAAAAAAGGTGATGTTGTCGGCAATCGATCCAGAGAAAAGTTGATCTTCCTGCATGACCACACCGAACAGGTTTCGATAGGCTTCCAAGCCATACTTGCGAATCTCTATTCCGCCGATGCGCACGGCGCCTTCCTGGGGTGTCAGCAACCCCAGGATGAGTTTGGCCAGGGTGGTCTTTCCACAACCGGAAGCCCCCACCAATGCCACCGACTCTCCAGCCTCGACCCGGAAAGAGCAGTTCCTAAGTATCCAGGGTTCGCTTGCGGCATAACGAAAGCTGAGGTTGTCGACCTCCAAAGCAGGTGATGGAAGAAGCCCGACGTAAGCGGTTTCTATTTCTGTCTCGGGCGGCGTCAGGGCGATGTCCGCGATCCGTTCCGCTTGCAGGCGGAGGAGCTTGAACTCTATCCACTTGTCAATGAGGCTCCGTCCTCGCCCGGTAAACTGTTCCGCATAGGCAAGAAAGGCGACCAGCATCCCGGCGGAGAATTGATGGTTCAGGACGCTGAGAGCTCCCAACCAGATGATAACCACTCGCTGGGTTCCGAAGAGAAAGTGGTTGAGTGCTTCAAAAGTAATCCCGATGCGCTGGATGGTAATATCGCGATGCGCCACCTCGACGGTCATATTCGAAAAGCGCGTGACGCGTTCCGGCTGGGCATTTGCAAGTTTGATCGTTTGGATTCCGCGAACGGACTCCATCAGGGAAGTTTGCAGGTATGCCGCCTGATTGATCTGTTCCGCCTGCGAGTTCCGCAATTGATGGGCCGAGAGCCACCGCAACAGCGCGTAGAGGATGAAAGCCAGCAGAATGACGCCCGTGAGAGGAAGACTGTAAGCCGCCAGGAAAATAAGCGTGAGCAGGCCCGTAATGCCATCGAGCAAGGCCGTAATGAAACTCGTCGTAAGAGTGTGCTGGATAATTTCGATCGAGCTAAACCGTGAGAGGACGTCACCCATGTGGCGCTTCTCGAAGTAGTCCATGGGCAGCCCGAGGAGATGATGAAAGAGGTTGGTTCGCCATTGGGTGCTGATCCGAGCGCTGATCCAGGTAAGAACCCACCCGCGCAGACCGGTCACAGCGCCCTGAAAAAGGACAACGATGAGGAACCCGGCACACAAAACAGTGAGGAGCTGCCTGTTTCCTGAGACCAAAACCTGATCAATGACTCCTTGGAGGAAAAACGGTGCGACAAGAACGAACACCTCGAGGGCCAGGGAGAGTAACAGGAGCCTGATGAGGGATCGTTTGAGGCCGACGATACGGCCGGTGACAGCACGAATGGAAACGGTCCGGCGATCATGAATGGGCTGGAAGTCGTGCGCCGGATCCAGTTCTAGAACGACTCCCGTAAAGTGATTGCCGACCTCCTCATGGGAGAGGCGCACGAGACCGCGGGCCGGATCATGAAGGACGACCCACCGGGAAGTAACCTGCTTCACCACTACGAAGTGGCTCATGTCCCAGTGCAGAACGCACGGGACCTGCAGATGCGGCAGATACTCGGGTTCGACACGAAGCGGACGAGGATTGAATCCCAGCCGATGACTGATATCGATGAGGTTGGCCAGATTGGTGCCCCTGATTGAGGACACCGGGAAGCGGCGTCGCATCGCAGGAAGATCAATTTTATGGCCATGATAATTCGCAACCATGGCGAGGCAGACCGCCCCGCATTCTGCCGCCTCCGTCTGAAGGAACACGGGCAGATGATTCCGTTTTCCGAGGCGTTGGAGCTGGTGCGTAAGATCCATGTGGGGGCTTGGGTCTAAGTCTTGTCGCTTGGTGGGACCTTTTGCTTCGACGGGGAGGGTTCCGGGTCAGAACGACTTACCCCGTAGAGCGGTTCGAGCACCCACTCGATGAGACGCCGCCGGTCGAGGAGGATGTCGGCATCCACGGTCATTCCCGGTCTTAGCGGTTCCGCTTTGCCGTAAGCGTTCACGGTCTGCAGGTCGAGCTCAACAAGAACGCGATAAAGAGGCTCGGAGATTGGTCGACCCAGGAGGCCAGTCAACTCGGGCGCGGCGGTGGCGCTTCGGGAAACTTCCAGCACTCGTCCTGTCTGCTGACCAAATTTCTGGTAGGGAAATGCCGGATAACGCAGAATCACCCGGTTACCAGTTTCCAGAAACCCGACTGCACGACTGGGGAGCCAGAGTTCGGCTTGTAAAAGCGATCCCTCCGGCAGGATCGAAAGCAGGCGCTGGCCGGCTGTGACCGTCTGCCCATTTTGAACAGCCAGATTAGCAACCACGCCGTCCCGGGGGGACCGCAGCACCACAGCTCTTTGCGCCTCATTCTGGGCCAGGGATTGATTGATGCCGGAGAGACGAAAACGAAGTTCGTTGCGCTGAGCCTCGATCGTGAGCGGAAGCTGTCGCAGTTGATCCTCTAAGGTTCTTAATAGCTGTTCGGTGTCGAGGCGCTGCCGGGCCAGGATGTTAAGTTGCGCCTGCCCATTGAGAGCGTCAGCCTGGTATTTTTCCAATTCCACCTGCGAGAAGGTGCCGTCTTGAACGCCGGGCTTTAGTTTTTCCAGGCGCAGCTCGGAAATGCGGGTTACTTCGCGCTGGGCGATCAACTGGCGATCGATTTCTTCTAGCTGCTTATTGAGCATGCCGATTCGATCGGATAACCCTGCTTGCTGTTGATCTCCCGACCTCTTCTGGTTTTCGAGAAGCGCTTCCAACTCCGTCAACTGCGCCTGGAGGTCGCTCAGGACGGCGACCTGAGTCTGGCCCCGAGAGAGGCTGCTGACTTCGCCGGATAACTCCACCAAGGCTTGATCTTTCGCGACGACCTCACCTTCACGGATACGCGTCGCCATGACGGTACCGGCGGAGCGGGCCGCCACGGGCAGGAGACCAGCCGAAGGGATTAACTGGCCCTGCACGCTTTCGTGGCGGGCGTACGTGCCGACAAACAAGAAAATCACCGCCGCCAGAGCGAAGGCGAACGCTACCAAAGTTAGCAACCAGGACGAAACAGGTTGAGCAAGGGTAATCCTGCCCATCCATTGAGCTCTGCTTTGCAGGACCTCCTCTCGGAAAAGGGGCAAAGCATCGCCGTTGTTTCGTTCGTGCGGGCTCGCGACTGTCGCCGATCGATCGGTGATTGCCATGCTCATGGGGAGATTTGAATGGGGGAACAGTCGATCGGGTCTGAGGTTGTCCTCAATTGGATGCCGTCAACGGGCAGCGGGGCGCGTCTGCCGGATTCGCGGGTGCCGGCTATCGCCTGTTGACATTCAGTTGAAGAATACGCCAACTCTCCTTGAAGCTTGTCAACATCTTCCCAACGGGTTCCCATGGGTGCCGGCTTGAATGGCCGCTGTCGCCTCATTCGTTTCCGGCTATCGCCTGTTGACATCGAATTAACGGAATATCGTTCTCTCCAATTCCCGTCAAGCCGAAAAGTTTTTTCACCTCACAGAAACCTAGGCTCGCGTCAGGATTGCGGCGCCAAGGCGGCGTAAATCCGCTCCGTTTCATCTTTCAATTCCCTAAACCGCTTCCCCGCTTCATCAAAGTCCTGCAATTGACCAGTGACTTGCAGATTCCTGGCGATGTCTCTCGCCCGGACCGCGCCGAAAATCTCGAGAGAGCTGAGAAGAGTGTGGGCTGATTTCTCCAGCGTGAGGCCATCGCGCTCTGCGATTGCGTGGCCCATCTGGGCCAGATACCGCGGCGTATTTTCCTTGAACAGGGTCGTCACTCGGTCGAGCAATTCTGTGTCGCCATCGAGTTTGTCGAGCAGGAGAGCGGGGCTGAAAGGAGGACAGGCGGTGCTTGCCGGTGCACTCGCGTTGGGGCCGTCTTGGGCGATCGATTCGACAGTCTCGAGCAAGAGTTCCTTGGTTAACGGCTTCGAGAAATAGGTGTCCATGCCAGCGAGGAGGCAGCGTTCTGAATCGCCGGTCATGGCGTATGCTGTCATCGCGATGATGGGAGTGTGATGGCCGGAACCTTCCTCGGCCGCGCGAATTTCTCGCGTCGCCGCGATGCCGTCGAGTTCGGGCATTTGCACATCCATCAGAATGAGATCGGGCCGTTCGCGCTGATAGGACCGCACCGCCTCCCGCCCATTTTTCGCCAGGGTCAGGATGTGTCCCTGCTTTTGGAGCATGCCCACCGCGACCGCCTGGTTAATCGGATTATCCTCCGCGATAAGAATACGCAATCCTCGCGAGGCAGGCGTCCCGGCGGCGACAGCCTCCGGTATGGCGTGGCCGCTCACGCATGCTCTGGCGTCACTCGATAATTCAGCTGTCTTCGCGATCGGAAAAAGCGCCGTGAAGTGGAAAACGCTTCCTTCCCCCGGCGTGCTCTCCACCCAGATTTTTCCGCGCATCTGTTCGACAAGTTTCAGGCAAATTCCCAAACCAAGACCGGTTCCCCCAAACTGCCGGGTCGTAGAGCCGTCCGCCTGGACGAACGTTTCGAAGATGACCTTCTGCTTATCCTTTGGTATCCCCGTCCCTGTATCACGGACAGAAAAGTGCAGAGCCCCCTCACTGGCGTCACGGCCGTCGCGATTGATTTCCACGGCGATTTCCCCGTGTCCGGTAAACTTGATCGCGTTATCGACCAGGTTCGTAATGACTTGCCGAAGCCGAGCTGCATCGCCCACCAGCATATCGGGTATCTGGGGATCGATCCGCACGGCGAGTTCGAGCCCTTTGGAGCGGGCGCGGACGATGAGGGTCTCGAGAGTCTGGCCCACGCAATCGCGCAAACTGAAGTCAATTGCCTCCAACTTCAGATGGCCGGCCTCGATTTTTGAAAAATCGAGAATGTCATTGATCAGACCCAGGAGAGAATGGGCGGAGCTTCGCACCATATCGAGATATTCTCGTTGCACCCGGGTGAGTTCCGTTCCGAGCGTGAGCTCCGTCATGCCAATGATGCCATTCATCGGCGTGCGAATTTCGTGGCTCATGTTCGCGAGGAAATCACTCTTGGCCCGGCTATTTGATTCGGCCACCTCCTTCGCTTCCAGGAGAGCCGTCCGGACCTCGTTCCGGGAACGCTCCAGGCGTGAAACAGAAACCAATGTCCAGGCCAGAGCCACACAGAAAAGACCTGCCAGCATGACCGAAAAAATGGCGGTGGCGCCTTGAGAACTGAGAATTCCGGCCTGCTCACCCTGGAGGCGCAACCACCCCAGCACGAGGCTGAGAAAAAAAACCAGAGGAATCAGGCGCCGCACCATTATGCCGCGGATGTCGTCGGCCGCGAAGATTTGGCAAAGATAAGTACGAGGCCTGGCAAAAAAGCCCCCGAGCGCCAGAAGGACAAAACAAATCGAGACATAAGGAAGCACCGGAACCCCGGGCGGCTGGCCGTAAAACCAAGTGACCCCATAGAAATAAGAGGTCACGATCAAAAAGGACGGAAAGAAACCGAGAGTACAAAGCACCTGGCCGAGCGAGACCTTCTTGTAAAAAAAATCCAGAGAGACGCAGCCTATCCCGGCCAGCATAAAAGCGCCGGCGGTAAAACCGTGCATATCCACCATATAAGAGCGGCCGGAAAAAAGGATACGATCCGGGGCGGGGGAAAAATTGAACTGGAGATGGGCGAGCTTCGAAAGCGCAAGCAACACCACCAGGACAGCAAGAAAACGCCCGAACCAAAGAGCCTTGCTGCCCGCCGGAGAACAACAAAACCACAGGGAAGCGGAGGCGAGCATGAACCCGATGGAGGTCAAAGGATTCATCATCGGACCCACCAGAGGATGATCCGCCAGCCAGGCCGAAAAGCAGCAGAGAGCGATCGCGAGAGAGAGAACCGAGGCAACCCGCGGAAGATAGGCTAGAGACCGCGGCAGGACGAAATAGGGTCCTCCTCCAAATAATTCCCGCCGATCGGCGGATGGCAGATAAGCATTTTCCATGGGGGCGAGCGAGAACTTCGCCTAGCCTGGTAGCTCGTCAAACACCACCGTGAAGTGCGTATTATCAGCCATGAGGGAAGCCGACTGGCTTATCGTTTAATTCCACTCCAGCGCCGCCGGATGGACACCGTCAGCTCGATCAGGGCGTGCCCGGCCGGGTCGTCATCACGTTTGGTTGCGCCGAGAGCGCCCCACTCGGCTCGACCAATACCCAGGAAAGACTCAGGAAAGTGGTGACTTTACTGAAGTTCTGAAAACTTACCGGCTTCACTATGTAGGTCTCCGCTCCCAGCCGGCGGCACTCTTCGATATCCGCATCCCGATCCGAGATAGTGAGGATGATCACGGGAATATTTTGGGTCCGCTGGTCGTCCTTGAGTTCTTTCAGTACTTCCAGTCCACTTTTGTTTGGGAGATTTAAGTCGAGCAGAATTAGTTGCGGCGGACGCGCCTTCGACCGGTCGGCGTGTGCGCCCCTCGCGAAAACAAAATCAAGCGCTGCCTCCCCATCGTTCAGTACGTGCAAAGGATTCGTGATTTGCGCTTTTTTGAATGCACTCTTCGTTAACTCAATATCTATCGGGTTATCTTCCACCAGGAGGATTTCCACGGCTTCCCGTGCTCCGGCTTGTTGGCCCGTTCGATCGAAAAGGCTCGTGAAAGAAACTTCTAACGCCTGGGCAAGCTTCTCAATGCTCGCGATTGAAGGATTCCGTTCTCCCCGCTCGACCTCGGAAACGTAAGTGCGATGCAAACCCGCCCGGAACGCGAGCTCCTCCTGAGATATGCCCAAGGCATATCTCTGTTCCTTGATCGCGTTCCCCAAGAGGAGTTTTAATTCAACCGAAGTCATATTGCTTCTCAGGTGCCATCGGCGCACGACAGACTGGGAATGGCAGATGTTTCACCCAGATTGCCAATTAGTAAAGCAGAGGAATTCCGGGCCCTGGTTTTTTTGGCGCTGCCTAACCATCTGTCATTCTGCGCTTTGATACCATCCTTCGCGGGCCTCGCGGCCTTAAGCGGTGGCGTTCGGCGCTGGTCGAGGCTCGACGGCAGGTTTCTTTTTCGCTGCGGCGGCCGCAAGATTGGCATCGACCTCAGCGGCTTCGAGGGGATGGATCTGGTGGTAATAAGTGTTGGATTTGGCCAGTTCGTCTTTGCGCATGAGCAAGGCGTCGAATCGCTCGCGCCGGCTTAATTCGAATACCTTGTCCATCTTGATCGCTTCGAACGGGCAGACCTCGACGCAAATCTGGCAGCTCATGCACACGGAAATGTCGATGTCGAAGACGCGCGGATAAAATTGCTGCTTGCCCAGGTAGTCGGGCTTCTTGTCTTCGCTCTTCACGATGTAGATGCATTGCGGTGGGCATTCCTTCTCGCAAATCTTGCACGCCACACAGCGCAAACCGGCCGCCGCGTCGTCGGTATCGAACACCAGGAAGGGGAAATTGCGGTAGTTCTCGGGCAGCGTGTCTCGCTCCTCCGGGTATTGCACCGTTGTCAGCCGATCCTTCTCGAAATAACTCCCGATGAAGTTTCGCAGCGTCACCGCCATTCCATTGAGAACTCCTGTGCCGATCATCGCTTGGAGAAAAGCTGGTTCAGGGAACCGTAATCTGCAGACTTCGCGAACATTTCGTCCGACGAACCCGCGAGAAAATCCTTGGTAAGCTCACCGGCAAAACCCAGCGCAGCCTGGCTAATGGCTGAGCCTGCGCTCAAGCGTCGCACCCCCTGTTGGAACAGAACGCTATTGGATGGCAAACCGGGCATAAGCATGATGTTGAGCGGCAGAGGCGCGATCGCGGCCGCGATGGCTTCAATCGCACGGCCGTCGGTGAGAATTGGCACGAATATTCCGTCGCAACCAGCAGCCTGGTAGCGTTTGGCTCGCCCAATCACTTCCTCGACCGCCGCCTCGCCGGTCGCCAGTTCATGCAGGTAGACATCGGTGCGGGCGTTGATGAACAAATCGACGCCGCTGTTTGCTGTCGCCCGCTTAGCTGCCTCAATCTTGGCACATAAGAGATCAGGAGAACCGGTGCCGTCCTCGATGTTAAGACCCACGGCTCCCAAGTCGACCACGCGATTGATGAGCTGAGCCACGACTGTCGGGTCGCTCGAGTAGCCACCCTCGATATCGACTGAGAGCGGTACGCGAATGACGCGTGCAATCTCGCGGACAGCGGCGAGAAGTTGCTCGATCGGCAGGACGTCGCCATCGGCGTAACCGCGAGACCAGGCAACTCCAGCACTGGTCGTCGCAATCGCCGCCGCGCCGAGGCTTTCGATCAATCGGGCGCTGCCGGCGTCCCACGCATTCGGGAGGAGCAAGAGTTTAGATCCTTGGTGAAGGCTTCGGAAGATCATCGATCCACCTCCCCCATCACGATATCGATGCTCCCCAGAATCACCATCACGTCGGCCACGGTATGTCCGAGACAGAGATCTTCCAAAATAGTCAGGTTAATAAAACTGGGCGGCCGGACCCGGTACCGGTACGGATTCGCGCTCCCGTCGCTGATCAAATAAAAGCCGAGCTCCCCTTTCGGCCCTTCGATACGCCCATAAGCTTCACCCGCCGGCGGCTTGAACGCGCGAATCTTCACCTTCGGATTCATGACGGGCCCCTCCGGTAATTGCGGCATCGCCTGCTTCAGGATTTCGATGCTTTCCCGCATTTCCAGGACGCGCATCATCAACCGGTCGTAACAATCGCCGTGCTCGCCCAGCGGCACCCGAAACTTGAAGCGTGGATAAAATCCGTAGCCGTCCACCTTCCGCAGATCGTAATTCACGCCACAGGCCCGCAGCACCGGTCCGGTCATGCCCGCATTGATCGCCAGCTCGGCGGAGAGCCGCCCGACATTCTGCGTCCGGGCGATCAGGATCTCGTTCGAGACAATCAGCTTCTCAAATTCATCGAGAAATCGCGGGAAAGCCTCGACGACTTTTCGCGCCCGCTCCATCCAACCCGGTGGAAGATCGCAGCGGCACCCGCCAAAACGCATGTAGTCGCACATCATCCGGGAGCCGGAGAGCGATTCGAACAGGTCGAGAATAACCTCGCGCTCGCGGAAGGCGTACATGAGCGGAGTGCCCCACGCGCCCATGTCGCTGAGCAGGAAGCCGAGGAGCGACGCATGGTTCTGAAGCCGCGTCAGCTCAGCCAGAATCACGCGGAGATATTCCGCGCGTTCGGGCACCTCGATCCCCGCCAGTTTCTCCACACTGAGCGCGTAGGCCCAGTTGTTGGTCATCGAGCAAAAGTAATCGAGGCGATCCGTGTACGGCATCGAGCCGAGGTAGCTCGTGTTTTCACCGATCTTTTCGTGATTGCGGTGCAAGTAGCCAAAGACCGGCTTGAGCTTGCGCACGATCTCGCCCTCGAGCGCGACATTCATGCGAAACACGCCATGCGTTGATGGATGCTGCGGCCCCATCGAGATTTCCATCAGGTCGCCTTCGAGTCTGGACGTCATCGGAGGCGGAGCCTCTTCGAGCTCGTGAAATCCCACGCTCATGTTTGGGTCGTCAGTTTTTCCGCGCCGTCTATTTCCGGCCGCGCCGCGTAGTGCTGTTTTGCTTTATCCAGGACGTCATCATGCGGCGTCGGTTCGTACTCGTAGTCATCCGGTTCGCGATAGTCTTTCCGCATCGGGGAATCTTCGAACTCGTCCCACATCAGAATCCGCCGCAGATCCGGGTGGCCTTCGAAGCCAACCCCATAGAGATCGAATATCTCCCGCTCCTGAAATTCGGCGCTTCGATAAACCGGAGTAAGCGAAGGCAACGCCGCGCCGTTGCTGCGATCGGCCGTCCGCATTCGAATGATCACCGGCCCGTGTTTGTGCGCCATCGAATAGAGGTGATAGACCGCTTCGAGGTAACCAGGGAAAAATTCCTCCTGCGCTTCTTCCACTTCCTTTTCCTCTCCCTCTACCACCTTTTTCACTTTCACCTTCTTCGATACTTTTCGGTCGAGCCAATCGACCCCGGTCACGTTCGAGCAGTAATCCAGTCGAAGCGTCGGATCATCCCGGAGGAAGATCGCAACGGCAACCGCCTGTTCGTTGCCGACCAAAAGAGAGGGCTGATTCGCGGGACCAGGATTGGGGACAATCGTGATCTTCGCGCCGGGCACCGCCGCTTCTACGCGCGCTTTGATTTCCTCGAGAGATTCCATTGCTAAGTGCGCTCGATCGCCGGCGGGTGAAAAATACCGGGGTTCGCGGGCGGCTCCAGGTCATGCGCGCCAAAAGCGGGGACGGGAAACTCGCTCGCTTGCTTCCGATCCAGGTGCGCCGCCTTCCCCTCACCCGTCAGCCGTTGCCCGTCGATCTTGTGCTGCAATTCCATGAACGCATGCAGCAATGCTTCGGGCCGGGGCGGACACCCAGGAATGTAAACATCGACCGGAATGTAACGATCGATCCCCTTGAGCACGTTGTAGCCTTGCTTGAACGGTCCGCCGGAAATCGCACACGCGCCCATCGAGATCACATACTTCGGATCGGGCATCTGGTTGTAGAGCCGCACGATCTGCGGCGCCATTTTCTTGGTCACGGTGCCGGCCACGATCATCAAATCGGCCTGACGCGGTGACGGACGGAAAACTTCGCCACCGAAGCGGGCAAGATCGTAACGGGACGCCGCGGTGGCAATCATCTCGATCGCGCAACAGGCCAGTCCGAATTGCAGCGGCCAGATCGAGTTCTTCCGGCCCCAGTTGTAAAGCTCCTGGGTTGAAGTCACCCAGATCCCCTGCTTCTGCAGTTCGCTCCTCAGACCCTCGTCGACCGATCCGCTCATCGTGTTTGCACCCAATCTAGACAACCCTTGCTCCAGGCCCAAACCAGCCCTTCAAGCAAGAGCAGCAGGAAAACCAGGAGCGCGATGAATGCCCCCATCGGCAATCCGGTGAAGGCCACGGCAAACGGCACCAAAAAAACCGCCTCCACATCGAAGATCAGAAAAATGATGCAGTAGAGATAGTAATGCGATTGAAACTGCACACGCGCTTCTCCGATCGATTCGACCCCGCACTCGTAGGTCGCGTTCTTGGCCGGCCCGGGTTTGGGTGGCTGGAGAAAGCGCCGCCACGTCCACGCCAGCGCCAGAGGCATCAACGGAAAGACCAGCGCAACGCCGCAGAAAATGACGATAAAGAAATAAGGATCAGGCGTCATTCGAAGCAGATTAGACCATCTACTGGCGTTTGTTAACCGAGACTCCCGGCGGGTGCCAGCGCATTCTGCCTTGATTAAAGAACCGGGCCTCGCTTTTCTCAACGCAGATGACCGGCGAGCGCGTGGACCAGATCTTCATTACGGCAAAGCATTGGCTCCTCTCGCTGCTGCCCGCCGCACCCGATTGGGTGATCCAGATCGTTTCGAGTCTCCTCAACATCTCGGCGGTCCTCGGAGCGTTCCTGACGCTCTTCGCGCTCATCTCGGTCCTCGAGCGGAAAATCCTCGCGCGTATCCAAAACCGCTACGGACCCAACCGGGTCGGACCGTTCGGACTTCTCCAACCAGCGGCCGACGGCATCAAGCTGCTCATCAAGGAAGACATCGTGCCGCTCCGTGCCGACAAGATCGTCCATTTTCTCGCCCCGATCATGATCGCGGCCACGGCCATTCTCACCCTCGGCGTGATTCCCTATGGCCGGAACATGACGCCATTTTCAATCGATGGCGGCATCCTGTTTTTCTTCGCGGTCGGTTCGACCACCGAGCTCGGCGTCTTCATGGCGGGCTGGGGCAGCAATAACAAATTCTCCATGCTGGGCGCGATGCGCGCGATCGCGCAAATGGTCAGCTACGAATTGCCGCTCATCGTCACGGTTCTTCCGGTCATCATGATCGTCGGCTCGCTCTCGGCCGACGCGATCGTTGCCGCCCAGGAAGGCTACGTCGTTGCGGGGATCGTGCCGCGCTGGTTCGTCTTCACGCCGTGGGGCGCGGCGGCCTTCATCCTGTTTTTCGTCTCCGGTCTCGTGGAATCCAATCGCACTCCCTTCGACGTGCCGGAAGGCGAATCGGAAATTGTGGCGGGACATATGACGGAATATTCCGGATTCAAATACGCCACGTTTTTCCTCGCGGAATATTTCGGCATGTTCGCCATCAGCGGGTTGGCCGTGACGCTCTTTCTCGGCGGCTGGCACGCGCCCCTGAGCATTCTCCAGTTCGTCCCGTCCTACGTCTGGTTCTTTGCGAAACTTGCGCTGCTGCTTTTTGTCTTCATCTGGATTCGCGGCACGCTGCCGCGTATGCGCGTGGATCACGTCATGGGCTTCGCCTGGAAATTCATGCTCCCCATGGCGTTCAGCTGCCTCATCGCCGCCGCGGTCTGGCATTACCAGGCGCACGGCGTAGCCGGCTGGCTCTGGTCGCTGGGAGTGGTCGCGATCGTTTACTTTGGATTGTCGCGGCTGGTGGACACGAAAAAGAAATTGGCGCCGCGCGTCTATCGATTTGCCGAATGAGCACCGCCGCTTTCATCGTCATCGCCATTCTCACCCTGGCCGGCGCGCTTGCCGCCGCCACCCTGCGCAAGCTCATTCACGCGGCGCTTTGTCTCGTCGTCGCTTTTGTCGGCATCGCGGCGTTTTTCTTTCTCCTCGGCGCCGAGTTTGTCGGACTGGTCCAGATATTCGTCTATGTCGGCGCGGTCGCCGTCCTGATTGTCTTCACGATTCTTCTCACCCGTCAGGCGGACGAAAACATTGGCGGCTTTAATTGGGCCGGCGTTGTGATTGCTCTCGCGGTTTTCGGCGGCCTCCTCTGGGCGATCCTGCAGACGCCCACCCTCTCCGTGGCCGCTCCGCCGATCGAAGCGCTCACCGTAAAGCGGATCGGCGAAGCGTTGATGACCGATTACATCTGGCCGCTCCAATGCGTGGGGCTGCTCCTCACCGCCGCATTGATCGGCGGATTGATTCTCGTCATGGAGGAGAAGCGATGACCCCAACGCTCACTCTCTTCCTCATCATTTCGGCCGCTTTATTTTCGATCGGTCTGCTCGCCGCGCTGAGCCGGCGTCACGCCATCTTCATTCTCATCGGCATTGAGATGATGTTGGCCGCCGCGAATCTGAATTTCATCGCGTTCTGGCGCTTTGGCGGGCCCACGCAATCCCCCACCGGCGTGATGGTCGCGATCTTTTCCATCGCCATCGCTGCCGCGGAAGCCGCCGTTGGCCTGGCGCTCGTGCTCGCCGTTTACCGCCACTACCGGACGACCAATGTCGAGAAGCTCGACCAGCTCAAAGGATGATACTTCCCCCGCACTCCACGATCCGATCACGAGCATGAGCACGAGCACGAGTTCCTTCAAACGACCATGACATACTGGATCGTCCCCAATCTCTGGCTGATTCCCGTAGTGCCGCTGGCGGCTTCGCTGCTCATTTTGATTTTCGCCAACTCGCAGCGCAAGACCGGCGCCGCGCTCGCGATCATCGGTCAGGTCGTGGCCCTCGCTCTCGCGATCATTGCGTTTTTGCCGACGCTGTCTGAACCCGGCTGGCGCGCCGTCCACAATTTCACCTGGTTCACCTTCGGCGAACACGCCCTCCGTCTCGGCTGGATCCTCGATCCGCTCACCGCCGCCATGCTGCTGATGATCACATTCGTCGGCCTCTGCATTTTTGTCTTCAGCATCGGCTACATGGCCAGCGACAAAAACTTCACGCGCTTCTTCGCCTATCTCTCGTTTTTCTCCGCCGCAATGCTCGGAGTGGTCATTGCCAACAGCCTGCTCCTTCTTTTCATGTGCTGGGAATTGGTCGGGCTTGCGTCGTACTTGTTGATCGGATTCTGGATTCACAAACCGAGCGCGGCGGCCGCGGCCAAGAAGGCGTTCATCACCACCCGCATTGGCGACATCGGATTGTTCCTCGGGATTCTCTGGCTCTATCACGGCAGCGGCACACTGCTTTTTTACGATGATGGGAATGGCTGTCTCGAAAAGGCCGGTCTCCTCGCCCTCGGCGCCAGCGCTACCTTCGTCGCGCTCCTGATTTTCAGTGGCGCCGCCGGCAAGTCGGGCCAATTCCCGCTCCACGTCTGGCTGCCGGACGCGATGGAAGGTCCGACGCCAGTCAGCGCGCTGATCCATGCCGCCACCATGGTCGCGGCCGGCGTGTTTCTCGTCGCGCGGGTTTATCCCATCTTCTCGTTAGGGGCGATCGGCGGCGTGACGCCGTCGCTCACCGTGGTCGTCTGGATCGGCGTCACCACGGCATTGATGGCCGCGCTCATCGCGATCGCGCAGTCCGACATCAAACGCATCCTCGCTTATTCCACTGTCTCACAATTGGGGCTGATGATGGTTTCGCTCGGCGTCGGAGGCGTCGCGGCTGGCATCATGCATCTGCTGGCCCATGGTTTTTTCAAGGCGCTCTTGTTCCTCGGCTCCGGCTCGGTGATTCACGGCTGTCACGAAGAGCAGGACATCCGCAAAATGGGCGGCCTGCGCCGGCTCATGCCGGTCACGTTTCTGACCTACGCCATCGGCATGATGACCCTCAGCGGTGTGCCGCTTTTCTTCTCCGGAGCGTGGACCAAAGAGGAAATCCTCCACGCCACTGAGCATTGGTCCCGGTCCGCCGTCCCGCACTACCTGATGATGGCGGGCGTCGTCCTGACCGCGCTCTATATGACGCGGCAGATGATCTACGTTTTCTTCGGCCCACGCCGCGAAGCGTCCGAGCACGCGCACGAGAGTCCATCGGTCATGACCTTTCCATTGCTCCTCCTGGCGATTTGCTCGATCGGCCTCAGCGTCGTGCTCACCCCCGCCTGGCCGTGGCTGCACGGTTATCTTACCGGCGAATCCGGAGCGGCGGAGCGATTCGACATTGGGCAATTGTTCCAACCGATGCTTTTCGTTTCGCTGGGACTGGTCGCGGCCGGCATCGGGCTCGGAGTTCTCCTCTATCGCAAGGCCGGGGCCACTGATCCCCTCGCCCGCGCGCAACCGTTCCTGTTTCGTTTTCTCGAGAACAAAATGTGGCTGGATGAGCTCTACGCGAAAACCATCCTGGCTGGGAGCGCTCTCCTGTCGCGCGCGTCCGACTGGATGGATCGCCATGTCTGGGACGGCCTCGTCCGCGGCGTGGGCGGCGCCGGCCAGGCTCTTGGAATTCTTAGCGCTGGCTTCGACGAGCGGGGCATCAACGCCGGAGCGGACGAAAGCGCTGCGGGCACCCGCGGACTTGGACGTCTCATGTCCGGACGGCACTCGGGACAAATCCAAACCTACATGAGCGTCGTCGCTGTCGGCATGCTCGCGCTGCTGATTCTTTACGCATGGCTAACCTGATCACAGCGCTGATTCTCCTGCCGGTCGCCGGAGCGCTTTTCGTGGGCATCGCGCGAGACAAGCAGGCCCGTGGAATCGCTCTCGGGTTCAACGTGCTCACGGCCGTCGCCGCGTTCCTGTTGTGGCGGAATTTCGATACCGCCGCGCCCGGCCTCCAGCTTGTCGAACGCCACGCCTGGATTCCGGCGATCGGCGCCGAATACCTCGTCGGCCTTGACGGTCTGAGTCTTCTGCTCGTTCTGCTGACTTCGCTCATCTTTCCGTTCGCGTTTCTCGCGCAACGCTCGGGCCGCGGTTTCTGCGCGTTGATGTTGCTGATGCAAGCGGCGCTCTACGGAACGTTCACCGCGCAGAATTTCATCCTCTGGTTCCTGTTCTATGAGATGAGTCTCGTCCCCGCGTTCCTGCTCATCAAAATCTGGGGCGGCGAAAACCGCGACCGGGCCGCGACGAAGTTCTTCGTTTACACCTTTCTCGGAAGCGTGGCGATGCTGCTCTCCTTTCTCGGAATCTATTTCGCCAAAGGCACCTTCGATTTTGCCGCGCTCGCGACGCTCGGGAAGAGCGGCTTGCTCCCGGGCAATTTCGCCTGGCTTGCCTTCGCCGGAATCTTCCTCGGCCTCGCTGTGAAGGTGCCGCTCTTTCCGTTTCATACCTGGCTCCCGGATGCATATGAAAACGCACCCGTGGGCGTTTCCATGGTGCTCACGGGTGTGCTCTCAAAAATGGGCGTCTACGGTTTCGTGCGCCTGTTGCTCCCGCTCTTCCCGCACGAAGTAAAGATCCTCGGCCCGTGGCTGCTCGGGCTGGCGGTCTGTTCGATCGTGTTCGCGTCGCTCGCCGCCTGGGCGCAATCCGACTTGAAGCGAATGGTCGCCTACCTCTCGATCAACCATCTCGGCTACTGCATGCTCGGCCTCTTCGCCGTTACCACCAGCTCGGCCTCCTCCTCGATCGATGTGCAGGCCGCCTTGAGCGGCGTCTTCATGCAAGTCTTCAACCACGGCATCACCGCGGCCACCCTCTTCTATTTCGTCGGATTGCTCGAACAACGGCGCGGCCTCCGCGGCCTCCACGATTTCGGCGGCCTGATGCAGAAAACCCCCTTGCTCTGTGCCTGGATGAGCGTCGCCATGTTCTCATCGTTAGGCCTGCCCGGGTTGAACGGCTTCATCGGCGAGTTCCTCATCTTCAAAGGTTCCTTCGCCGTCGCGGCTCCATTTACAGCCGTGGCCGCCCTCGGTCTCCTCTTCACCGCGATCGTTTTCCTCCGCGCCATGCGAGCACTCTTCAGCGGCCCGCTGGCGGAACCTTGCAGCGCCTTTTCCGATCTCCGGCTGGGCGAGAAATGCATCATCGTTCCCGTCACGCTCCTCATGTTCGCCCTCGGCCTCGCCCCGCAGTTCGCGTTCAACATCTTCAACACCACGGTGGTGCAAATGGCCCGACTGTTTGCCTGACGATCTGGAAATGAAACGCGAAATTATTCCCGCGGCCCGAATCGCCCATTCCATTCATTTGCTGCGTGGGCAGAAGGCGATTCTCGACTACGACCTGGCGCGACTCTACGGCGTAACCACAGGGAATCTAAACAAGGCGGTTAAACGCAACCGCGATCGGTTCCCCACAGACTTCATGTTTCAGCTCAACGCTGAGGAGGCGCGTTTGATATTCCAATTTGGAATATCAAAGGACAAGGGAGGGCGCCGACATTTGCCGTACGCCTTCACTGAGCAGGGCGTAGCGATGCTGTCGAGCGTGCTAAACAGCGAGCGCGCTGTGAAGGTGAATATCGCGATCATCCGCGCGTTTGTGAAGCTGCGCGAGTCGCTCGAAACAAACCGGGAACTGGCCCAGAAATTCGACGAACTCGAAAAGCGCGTCGGGAAACATGACGACAAGATCGACGCGATTATCGATGCCATTCGGCAATTGATGGCTCCGCTGAACAAACCGGCTCGCGAGATCGGGTTTCATGTCCGAGAGATGGCCCCGCGCTATGGGACACGCAAACGTCGAACTCTCATCAATCGATGATCGCCTGGACCATTTACATTACGTTTGCCGGCGCGCTCGGACTGCTCTTCATGCCGCGGTTTTTTGCCCGCTGGATCGCGCTCGCTACCGCCCTGGCCGGCTTCACGACCAGCCTCCTCGCCTTCCTCGACGCGCAGAATGTGAAAACCTTTGCCACGATCGTGCGGATCCCATGGATCCCCTCGCTCGGCATGGAATTCCATCTCGCCGCTGACGGCATCAGCCTCACGCTCGCCCTTGTGACCGGCCTGACCGCGGTCAGCGCGGTGCTCTTTTCCTGGGATGTAGAGGAGCGGCCTAACGAATTTTTCTTCTGGCTCCTCCTCGTCATCGGCGGGTCGTATGGCGTGTTCCTCAGCGCCGATTTGTTCCTGCTCTTCGTCTTCTACGAACTGGTCATCGTCCCGAAATATTTCCTCATCGCGATCTGGGGCTCCACCAACAAGGAATACGGCGCCATGAAGCTGACGCTCTATTCGTTCCTCGGAGGCGCGCTGGTTTTCCTCGCCATCGTCGCGGCTTATGTCACCGCCGGATCGCTCGATCTTCACCAGCTTTCGCAATACAAATTCCCGCCGCAATTCCAGGCGTGGGCCTTTCCGGTCATGTTCCTCGGATTCGCTGTGCTCGCGGGCATCTGGCCGCTGCACACCTGGGCCCCCACCGGTCACGTCGCAGCGCCAACGGCCGGTTCGATGCTGCTGGCCGGGATCGTGATGAAACTGGGCGCGTACGCCGCGCTGCGCGTTGCGATGAATCTGTTTCCCGACGGATTCCACCAGTGGAGCAAAGAGATCGCTCTTCTGGGCGTCATCGGAATCGTTTACGCCGCCGCGGTGGCGTTGCGGCAGCGGGATCTGAAATTTGTTATCGGCTATTCGAGCGTCAGCCACATGGGTTTCGTCCTCCTCGGCCTGGCCACAGCCAACGCGCTCGGTGTGGGTGGCGCCGTCTTGCAAATGTTCTCCCACGGCGTGATCGCCGCCCTGCTCTTCGCCGTGGCCGGACGCATGATCTATCGCCGCACCCACACGCGCGATCTCGACGCGCTTTCGAAAATGGGACTGGGCCGCGCGCTTCCATTTGCCGCCTTTTGCTTCGTGGTCGCCTCGGCCGCGTCGATGGGCATTCCTGGATTCAGCGGATTCGCGGCCGAGATCACGATTCTTCTCGGCACCTGGAAAGCCTACCCGGTCGCCGTTTTGATCACCGGCGCAGGGATGGTGCTCGTCGCCGCATTCACCCTGCGCGCCATGAAAAAGACATTCTTCGGCGAAGGTGGATCGGCCGCTCCGTCGGACGAAAACTTGGCCCCAATTACCGCAGCCGAAAAATTGGGCGCGAGCCTGCTCATGTTCGCCACCCTCGCCGTCGGGCTTTATCCCAAATTCCTGCTCGATCGCATCATGCCGGCCGTTGAAGCCATGAGGTTCCTCAAGCCGTGAGCTTCTCCAACACATCCACTGTAGCCGCCCCGCTCTGTCGGGGCGTTCGGGACACGGCGACAGAGCGCCGTGGCTACAGCGATCCGACGACTTTATCCCGATGAATTACCTGGACCTTCTTCGACTCGCGGCGCCCGAAGCGGCCGTTGCGCTGACGGCCCTCGCTGTTCTGGCCCTCGGACTCGCGCGCGAACGCGGCGCCGGAGTCTGCTCCACGGTCGCCGCCGCCGGGATTCTTTTCGCCTCGGCCGCCGTCCTCCTCTTACCGGAACAGGCGACGCTCTTCCACGGAATGCTGGTCGTCTCGCCACTTACGTCGCTCTTCAAGATCATCTGCCTGACGCTCGCCTTTTTCACCGTCCTCCTTGCACGCGACAGCCTGCCCCGGCATCGCGGAGAATTCCTCGCGTTGCTTTTGCTCGCCACGATCGGGCTCATGCTCCTCGTCGGCAGTGAGGAATTGCTCATGATTTTCATCGGGCTCGAACTGACCGGTCTCTCGCTCTACGTCATGGCGGGATTCGACAAAACCGACCCGCGGTCGGCCGAAGCGGGCCTCAAGTATTTTCTCTTCGGCAGCACCGCCAGCGCCTTCACGCTTTTTGGCCTGAGTTTCGTTTACGGCATGTGCGGCACGACCGGTCTCGCCGCCATCGGCCAGAAACTCACGTCCGCTCCGATCCAACCCCTGCTCCTGGTCGGGATCGTGATGACACTCATCGGATTCGCTTTCAAGATCGCCGCCGCTCCCTTCCATCTCTGGGCGCCCGATGCTTACCAGGGCGCGCCGATTCCGTCCGCGGCGTTCATCGCCTCGGGCTCGAAAGTCGCATCGTTCGTGGTCCTGGGAAAAATCGTGCTCGTCGGCTTCGGTCCAGTCCAGGGCAGCGCAGCCTGGCACGCGATGGTCGCCGGCTGGGCGCCGGTGCTGGCGGCGTTGGCGGCTCTGTCGATCGTTATCGGAAATCTGGTCGCGCTCGCCCAGTCCAACGTTCGCCGCCTGCTCGCCTATTCGGCGGTCGCGCACGCCGGATACACTTTGCTTGGCCTGGTCGCTGGTGGACGCGAAGGATTCGCCGCGACCTTGTTCTACACGACGATTTATGCCTTCACCCTGGTCGGAGCCTTTGGCGTGGTCGCGCTGGTGCGACGCGAAACTGGCGGCGACGATTTCAAGAATTTCGCCGGCCTCTGGTCGCGCTCGCCTCTGCTCTCGGGATGCATGGCGATCTTCATGCTCTCTCTGGCCGGTCTGCCTCCGCTCGCTGGATTTTTTGGAAAATTCTACCTCTTCAGCGTCGCCATGCGGGCTGGCGCGAACCACGGACTGCTTTGGCTGGTCGCGCTCGCGCTGCTGGGCAGTTTCGTTTCGCTCTATTATTACCTGGCCGTGCTCAAGGCCATCTTCGTTGAGGCTCCTGAAACCCAAAGCCCGAACCCTGAACCCCTGCCTTCGATCCGGCTCGATTTTCTCCAGCGGGTTTCGTTGGTTCTCCTGGCGGGAACGGTCCTCGTTCTCGGTCTCCTGCCCGGCGGCCTGGTTACCCTGATCGCCGCTTCCCTGACACCTGTTCCGTAGCGCGGAGCCGTTACCCCCGCCGACTCGACCCAATTTGGAGCCGTCCGGCTTTCAAAACTTGACGTTGCGGGCAGACCGAGAAGAATTGGCTCATGAATATTCTCTCGATTCCACTGCTCCGAAATAGTGCGGCCGTCCTCGCGGCTGCTTTCATCGCCCTTCCGTCATTCGCGCAAACCTCAGCTGCGCCCGCCAAGGATAAGGCGGCCGAGAAACCGGCCGACGCCAAACTCTCGACCGCTGTCGCCACTGAGGCCGCGGTCTCGGCGCAAAAGCCGGACGACGCCGAGATGATGGCGAAAATGATGGAACTCTCGAAGTTGAACGACAATCACAAGCTGTTGGCCGCCACGGCCGGCAACTGGTCGTACGTCGTGAAAATGTGGATGGACCCGAAAGGCAATCCCACCGAATCAACCGGCACCGCCGTGAGGAAGTCGCTCATGGATGGACGCTTCGTGAGCGGTGATTACTCGGGCAAATTCAAAATGCCGGGCGCGGATGGCAAGATGAAGGAAATGAATTTCAAGGGCATGTCCTTCGACGGCTACGATAACGTGAAGCAGAAGTTCGTTTCCACGTGGGTCGACATCATGGGCACGGGAATCATGTTCACCGAGGGAACGTATGACGCCTCCGCGAAAACGTTCACCTACACCGGCGAGTTCGAACCCATGCCTGGGATGAAATGCAAAATCCGCGAGGTGATCAAGAACACCGATGCGAACCATATGAGCATGGAGTACTTCGAGGATCGCGGCCAGGGTGAATCGAAGTCGATGGAGATCAACTACACCCGCAAGAAGTAACAAAATCTCGATAACAATCTTCGCCCGCTGCCGGTTGCACCCGCGACTGGCAGCGGGCTTTTTGTTTAGTGGCGTCGGGGAGCTGCGCCGAGCGCGAATCCCGCAACTGCGGGACGGCGTCCCTCCCATCGGCACCTCAGCGCTTTTTCTCGATCCAGGCCTTGAAACCGCCTTCGAAAAGCATGCGCCAGCCTTCTTCGGTCGTGCTCGAGTCGCCCAGGCAACCAAAAGTGGAATCGGTCACCTCCATGGTGGTGGCCGACTTGCCCTTCGCGGAGAACGCCACTCGCAGGAGTGACGTGGCCGGACCACCAAAGGGTGGCGCGATGAAACCGGAGAGCGTGATGGCGTTGGGCGCATCGACCGCGATGACGGAATACCAGACCAGACCGTTGCCATCCCCCGCATCCTCGTAAAGCCGTCCACCCGGTTTCACTTCGAACACGATCCGCTTCGTGGATTCCGTGGCGTAGAAATCCTTCGGCCACCACAAATGGACGTCGCGGGTGAATCCTTTCCAGACGGCGGGGTGCGGCCGCGCAATTTCCAGGCTGAGGCGGTGCGTGGCGGAGGTGATCGGCGTGTGGGCGAGTTTTTTAGGCATAGTTGTAGCCGCGGCGCGACGCCCGCCCTGAGCTGGTCGAACGGGTCGCCGCGTGGAGTGCGATGGAGAGTGCGACGCGAATTGATTGCGGCAAGGTGGCGCCGCGAGTTTTGCGAAACGAAGAAGGCGTAACGCCAAATCGAGTGCGAAAGGCGCGGGTAAAAGTCTCGTGACTTTCCCAACCAGTCTCGAGCGCAATTTCCAAAACCGTCGCGCGCAATGTCAAAAGCAGCCAGGCCGCACGGTCCAGCCGAAGCCGCCGCTGGCGTGTTCCGGGCGTCTCCCCCAGCACTTGGACCATGAGCCGGTGAAATTGCCGCTGCGAAAAGCAGGCGGATCGCGCCATCGCCGCGACCGGAAGCGGATCCTGCGTCGAACCGAAACCTCGACGGAGGCGGCCGGCCGTATCTCCGTTCCTGAGAGTTCCCGGTGCTCGTAACATCTCTCAACACTACCGAAACCCGTTCCGCGCTGTCTTGATCTTTCCTGCCTTTTTTCGGGATTCCCCTATTACTGACCTCGAAGCAATTCCGCCAGCTTCCGGGTGGTATTGTGATTGCGGACGGTGATCCGGCGGTAAATCGCATGACCCGCCAACTTACCGCTATTCGTCCGGCCGAAGGAATCGATGGAAAGAGATTGATAGAGGACGCCCGGGCCCTCCGTCATGGCCTCAATATCCGGCTTCAGCGCGCCCACCGCCTTCATCACGTCAGCCGCCTTTGTCCCCGGCAGAAGCACGAGAAGGTTGTGTTTCCACTCCTGGTTTTCTCCCCACGATTTCGGCGCGCGTCGCACGATCTCGTGCCATTCTTTTTCGGCGAACACCACCACGGCGACCTTCATCGCAAACGTCTTCTCGATCGCGGTCTCCATTTTCAGGGCCAACCGGCTCGTTTCGGTTTTCGGCGCCGCAAAGAGGACGTTTCCGCTCTGGATATAGGTGCGCACCTCCGCGAAGCCAGCCTTCTCGAGGCACTCCTTCAGCTCGCTCATCCGGAGCATTCCTTTCCCGCCCACGTTTACGCCGCGCAACAACGCCAGGTAGTTCATCTCCAACACGATAAACAAAGCGGGAGAACGACTCCATGCCCAAATAGCCCGGAGCTTGCGGGACGTGCACTGCGGCGAATTTTCGGATTTCCGCCCTTATGCGGCAGATTTTTCCCGAATTGGTGCTATAGTTATCAATGTCAAAACCAACTGGTGCCTCCTTCTCGCGTCGCATGCCCGATAACATCAGCGAGGAACTGGTCGCCGTGCTCTCCTGCCGCGGGACCTTCGAATTCAAGCCCCTCTTCGACATTCTCCTCCAAAATCTCCGGGAACGTAACGCTGCCAGCGGGGGCGAAGAGATGCTGCGCCTGCGCGCCTATGAAAAGCTTCAGGGCCTCGTCGGCCAGGGTGCGGTCAGCCGGACGGTCAACGGGACCACGAAAAAATATAAAGGCGTCGCTGCGCGCCTGTCGGTTTTGAGCGCTGAGATGAAAGTCCTGCGCGCGGACTGGGATCAGCGCGCGTTGGCCAAAGCGGCCGCCGCCGCGGCGAATTAGTCGCGCGCCGGAACAATTGCGTTTGCAGGCGGAGTCGCCGATCCCGCTGGCGGTAGCGTCTCGCGTTTCCCTTCCGCGATCGCGAAGATGAAGCTCGAAACGGCGGCGAATCTCAATACCATCGCCGGCGTATGGACTTTGCCAGATTAGCCCGACCCGCCGTCCCTCTCCGCTTTCGCCGAGTGCTCGGCATCGTTTCTACGACCTGTGCTTTGGTTTGCCTCTCTGGCTGTGGGCCAAAAAAGGACGCGACCACGACCTCTGACGGACCAATCCAGAAACCGGCCACCGTCGAACAAGCGACGAAAATCCTCGACCTCTCCACCTTCCCGCTGATGGACGGCGCCAAATCTGATCGGGCGCGCCACATGGCCCACCTCACCTACTCTGCCCCTGGCAACGTCAAGGCCGGCTTCGATTTCCACCGAAACAAACTGACCGCGCAAGGATGGAAGGAATTGCCGAACAGCTCCGTCAGCGAGCAATCGGCCAGCGCGATGTTCGCGCGCAGCGGGTTCATCGTCTCCCTTTCGGTCTTCTCGAATGGCAAAAACGGCGACCTGGCCTTCATGGTGCAAAACCTCGGCAACATCAAACCCGGCCAGCTCCCAGTTCCTCCTGGCACCAAGCCGGTCTATGTCGGCGACTCCACCGCCATGTATGCCACCGAGGCCGCCGTTCCCGCGACCGCGGAAGCCTGTCGCAATCTCCTTCTCGCCCAAGGGTGGGTCCCCTACGGCGGAGCCGCTGATTCCGCCGAGTTCAAACAGAACGCGATCGTTGTTACCGCCACCGTCTCGGTCGCGCCCGCGCAAGGCGGGAAGACCATGATCCAGTATTCGACCCAGCTCATTTCCGCTGACATTCCCGCGCCGCCAAACGTCGAGGATTTGCGTTACATCGACGAGCCTCCGGAACTCACCTTCGACACCGCGCCGGACCAGAATGTCGTCGTCGATTTCTACCGGAAAAGCCTGGCCGCGGCTGGCTGGCAATCCACGCTCGATCACACCGTCCCGATCGATGACCTGCCTACGATGATCTTCCGCAATCCCGGCAAGGACATGCTCACACTCAAGATGTCCGCCGGGCCTCGCGGGAAGCTCCATGTTTCGGTTCGTTTTCAGAGCGGGGCGGAGATCGCCGAGCTCGATCGACTAATCAAAGAGCGCGCTCCCGCTCTCCGAGCCGCAGCTGAAGAAAAGGAAGCCAGGGAAGCCGCGCGGCTGGCTGAAGCAAACAAGCCACCGCCAAAAGTTGCCGTCACGCTGCCCGCGGATGCGACAGACGTGGAGAAAACGAAGGACTCGGTCAAGTTCACCGTCGGCAAAGGCAAAGCCAAAGCGGCCGCCGAAGCGTTGCGCGCCCAGTTTCGCGAAGCCGGCTGGAAAGAAGATTTTGCCTCAGTGACTCCGATGACCGGCACACTCTCATTCTCCAAGGAAAAGCAGAGCCTCACCCTCACCTACACCGACACCGGAATGTCGCCGCCCGAGATCAACCTCTCCGCGATGTTCTCCGAACTGGAAGTGCGGTAGAAACGCCTCGTCACCGGACCAGGAACGCACTTGTAGGGCGTTTGTGACGAACGCCGCCTTCCATCTCGACATTCCGCCGATCGGCGGCACTATGATTCTTCCGCCAACACACACCGAGGAACTGTCATGAGCAGCACAATGGACGATTTTCTGAAGCTTTTCGGGGGCGACGCGCCCGCGGATGAAGAGCAGGCCGCCCAATTTCACGAGCGCTTTGTTTCGACGAAACCGGAGGACAGCCAATTCGACAACGGCGCTTATCACGATGCCGTGGCCGAACACCTCGAGACTCTCCCGGCCGATCAATTTCACGAAGTGGCAAAAAACGCCATTGCGCAAACGCCACCGCAAGAGCGCCAGGATCTGCTCAGTAATTTATTGGGCGCTCTCAGTGGCTCTGGTGGATTGAGCGGGGTCATGAGCGGCCTGGGCGGCGGCGCGCCCGGGAGCGGGGGCGGTTTGGCCGGCATTGCGCAAATGCTCGGGCTCGGTTCCACCGATCCCAGGCAAATGAGTAATGACGATGCCGCAAAAGTCATGAACTACGCACGGACCGAACACCCGGAACTGATCCGGCAGACCGTGGAGGAAAAACCGTGGTTCGTAAAAGCGTTGGGCAATCCAATGGTCATGAGCGCGCTCACCATGGCCGCGGCGAAGCTGCTCAGCAGTCGCCGCCCGAACAATTGAGCGCCAGTCGCCGTCGCCGTCACCAAAACGGCCAGGCTAGTTGCGGATAACCTTCCGGGATCACTTCAGCCCACGATGTCGGATAATCTTTCGGCTTTCTTCCTCGCTCAGGACGAGCAACCGGCCGATTCCGTCATGGCGCGGCTGAGTGCCTTCATCCGCGCCGCCCAGCGCACGCTCGATTTCGCCGTTTATGACATGCGGTTCAACGAGTCACTGCGCGGCCAGTTGGCGGCTGCCTTGCGCGAGCGCGCCAACGCAGGTGTCCAAATTCGTTTTTGTTACGACGGCGACAAACCGCCTCAGCCAAATGTTGCCGCCGGTCAGGACCCCGCGCCTGCCGGCACGAGCGGATTCATGCAGGCGCTCGGCTATCCCGCGCACCGTATCGCCGGAATGAAACTGATGCACAGCAAGTTCATCGTGCGCGATCGGCAATCCGTCTGGACCGGCTCGACCAACATGACGGACGACGCCTTCACCTTGATGGAAAACAATGTCCTCGAGATCGATTCGCCCGCGCTCGCCGATTATTACGCGCAGGATTTCGAACAGCTCTGGGAAAAGGAGAACTTCGAAAATACCGGCAACATTCAAACCGTTCCCGTTCCGCTCACCTTTTCCGGTCAATCGGCCACGGCACGGGTGATGTTTTCTCCCGGGTGCGGATTGGAAATCGATACCGAGATTGCGAGAAGGGTGCGCGTGGCGCAACGCCGTGTCCGCATTTGCAGCCTGCTAATAAACTCCGGCACTCTCATCGGCGAGCTCGGCAATCTGCTCCGCGACGGCCGGGTCGTCGTGGACGGAATCTACGATCGCACCCAGATGGCCGAAGTTTACATGCAGTGGCAGCAAGTCCCTTCGAACCGCTGGAAGATCAGTGCGCTCCAGGAAATCGTCGCGCGCGCGGGCCTGGTGGGGAAAAACTCGACGCCCTACACCCCGACCGGCCGCCACGATTTCATGCACAACAAAGTTCTCGTCATCGACGACACCGTAATCACCGGCTCCTACAACTTTTCGCGGAGCGCTCAATTCAACGCCGAGAACATCCTCTTTATCGAAAGCCCTCCGCTGGCAGAAACCTACAGCGCATACATCGATCATCTGAAGGCGAAATACGGACCGTGATTTCATCCGCAGATTTCCTCGGTCGCGATTTCAGATCCGACAATAGCCCAGCGTTTCAACGCTGGGTTTAACGCCCTTGGTGCCACAAGTCCCGTCAGGGACGACAGAACCCTCTTTTCGTCCTACCGGACTCATCCATCACCTTCATGACAACCCCAGCGTTAAAACGCTGGGCTATTGTCGGTTTGAAGAGCACTCGTTTGCATCCCACCCTTCATTCCTCCATTCATACTTCTTAATTCTTCCTTCTTAATTCTTACTTCATGCAATTGCAGAACCTGCTCCGGAACGACGCTCCCATCCTCGCGCTCGCGCCCATGCAGGATGTCACGGACCTGCGCTTCATGCGCTTGATCAGCGGCTACGGAAACGCGGACCTCTACTTCACCGAATACTTCCGGGTCCTGCCCGAGTCGCGGCTCGATCCACAAATCCTCTCCTCCATCACGCAAAATCCCACCGGCCGCCCGGTCATCGCGCAAATGATCGGCAACGACATCGCTGCTCTCGTCCGCACCGCGCGTGAGCTGCAACAGCATCCCGTCGCGGCGATTGATCTGAACCTCGGCTGCCCGGTCCCGATCGTGTATCGCAAATGCGCCGGCGGCGGTCTGCTCCGTGACCCCGACCGCATCGACCGAATCCTCGGTGCGTTGCGCGAAGCGATCACGATCCCGTTCACCGTGAAAACGCGCATCGGCTTCGAGGACACTGCGGTCTTCGACGAGCTCCTGCCGATCTTCGCCCGTCATTCGCTCGACCTGCTTACCGTTCACGCGCGGACGGTGAAAGAGATGTATCGCAGTGCGCCCCGTTACGACTTCATCGCGCGCGCCGTCGCCGCGCTGTCCTGCCCCGTGCTTGCAAACGGCAACATCTACTCCGCCGACAAGGCCAAGGAAGTTCTCGCGCTCACCGGCGCGCGCGGACTCATGATCGGCCGCGGCGTCATCCGCAATCCCTGGCTGTTCCGCCAGATTCGCGAGCAACGCGAAGGGCAACCCGTCTTCCGCCCGACCGGCCGCGACGTGCTCGCGTATGTGCAGGCGCTTTACGAAGCCGTCAGCACGCCCGGCATCCGGGAGTCAGCCCAGATCAACAACATGAAGAAGTATATGAACTTTATCGGGCTCGGCGTGGAACCGACCGGTGAGTTCCTCCACGGAGTCCGTCGCGCCACCGCCTGCGCCGAATTTTTCGCGCTCTGCCGCGAGTTCCTGGATCACGACGAGCCGATGCCACTCGAACCCTTCGCGATCGCCTTAAAGCCAACCGACGTCATGGCCGGCGCGATGCGCTGAAGCGCGAAAATGCATCGAACGCCGGAGGCGTGAAGGAAATTAGCCGGTGGTGCCAACCACCGGATATGGATGAAAAATGCGGCCAGCCCCGGAGGGGCGACGGAATTGTATCGCGTGATCTCCGCCGCCCCTGCCGGGGCTTGCACTTTTCGTCGCAGACAACCGGTGGTTTGCACCACCGGCTATAATCCGGTGCCCCTCCGGGACACTCATTCCGTCATTTGAAAATTCGAATTTGTTTCGAATTTTAGGAAATCAGGCTCCTATCACGGTTTCCCCGGTGGTGTCGGTCTGCTAGGAGGTACTCTGTTTATCGGCGGTAGGGTGGGTTTGGGCGGTGGCGTCGGTTTTTCGACCCGGCAATTCTGCTGCGCCTCTTCTCTGGAAGAATAACACTGCACGCCGGCGGCCCGAGCTCGAGCCTCGCTCATCTGACCGACTCTTCCGTTCGAGCAGGTCCAGCAAGTCTTGTCGGGCTGCTTCTCTTTGCAATTCTGCCGCGCCTCTTCCTGGGAACCGTAGCAGGTGAGTCCTCTCGCTCGGGCCTGCGTCGCTGTGAGCTGAGTGACTCTTCCATTCACGCAGACCCAGCATTTCTCTGTGGTCTGCTTGCAATTCTGCTGCGCTTCTTCGCGGGAAGCGTAGCAGGTAAGTCCTCTGCCCTTGGCCTGGGCTTCAGTCAGTTGAATCACATTTCCGCCAACGCAAACCCAGCAGGATTTGTTCGTGGTCCCTCCACAATTCTGCTGCGCCTCTTCGCGGGACGTGTAGCAGGTGAGTCCCCTGCCCTTGGCTTGCGCCTCCGTCAGTTGAATCACTTTTCCGCCCACACAAACCCAGCAGGTTTTATCGGTGGTTCCTGCGCAATTCTGCTGCGCTTCTTCGCGGGAAGAGTAGCAGGTGAGTCCCCTGCCCTTGGCCTGCGCCTCGGTCAGTTGAATCACTTTCCCGCCAACGCAGACCCAGCACATTTTGGCCGCACAGTTCCTCTGCGCGATTCTTTGTGAAGGATAACATTGGAGGCCTCTCTCCCTGGCCTGCGATTCAGGCAGCTGAGTGACCTGTCCGTCGATGCAGACCCAGCACATTTTCTCCTTACAGTTCCTCTGCGCTTCCTCCCTCGACTGGTAACACCGAATTCCCTTCCGTCGGGCCTCCCCCTCGGGAATTTGCACGACCTGTCCGTCGAGGCAGACCCAGCAGAATTTCTGCTGACAGTTCCTCTGCGCTTCTTCCTGGGTAGCATAACAGCGCAGGCCTCTGGCCCGGGCATCTTCCTCGGAAACTTGAACCGCCTGCCGGTCAACGCAGACCCAGCAAAGCTTCCCGCAATACCGCTGCGCTTCTTCCTGGGTCGAGTAGCATCTGGCTTGTCGCTGCTGGGCCTCCGCCACGGAGACCTGCACGACTCTTCCATCAAGGCAGATCCAGCATTTGTCTCCGCCGCAATTCCGCTGCGCCTCTTCCTGGGTCGGGTAGCACTTGGCTTGGCGCTGCTGGGCTTCCGCCACGGAGACCTGCACCACTCTTCCGTCGAGGCAGATCCAGCATTTGTCTCCGCCGCAATACTTCTGCGCTTCTTCCTGGGTCGGATAGCACCGGGCTTGTCTCTTCTGAGCTTCCGCCACGGAGACCTGCACGACTTTCCCGTCAACGCAGATCCAGCAGGTCTTCCCGCAGCTCCTTCTCGCTTCTTCCGGCGAATCGTAACATTGACCGCCCTTCGCCTGGCAATCTTCCCAGGTTGTTTTGGTCACGCGACCGTCGATGCAGCACCAGCAAGGCTTGCAACTCCGCTTCGCCTCTTCAAACGAACCGTAGCACTTGCCGCCTTTGGCTGTGACATCGGCCGTCAGGAGCAGGACAATGTGTCCGTTGATGCAGGTCCAGCAATAATCAGGCGGCGGCGGCGGCGGCTTGCAGGTTCCCCAGCACCCCGGTGGGCAAGGCAGCGGCCACCACCAGCAATGCGGCGGATTCGGCGGACAGGGAGGATGATCGCCGGGCGGGCCATGCCACTTGTAACAACCGCAATCCGTTTCCCACCACCAGCCACCGCCTTCCTGGATCCAGACCCACTGGCAGCAAATATACGACCAATTCCCGCCATCGACCGCCGTCGGCGTCAGCAGAAAGGCGTGTTTCTCGCCGTTCAGCGTAATGCCCTCGCCGATGATGAGGCACGAATCGGTGATCGTTTTCGCCACCGTCAGGACCTTGAAATTACTCAGGGAAAGATCGCAGAGCGTGTTGAGATCGTACATCTGGCCGCCCACGAAAAGGAACGCGTGCTCCGCGTTGTCTGCGGTCGTCGAGGATCCGACGATCATCCCCGCTGCGTTGTGTCCAGGGCCGGCGGCGCTGTTGGCGGCGCTCATGTTGCCGCCAAGAGTTCCCAGGTCTGTCAGGGTGAAACTCAATTGGGCTTCCGCGCGGGTGAAGGCGAAGAGCAGGAAGGAGAACGCTGCCAGGCTGACGATGTTTTTAGTTTTCATAAGGGTGGAGAACGACGGCCGTCACCGTCCGTTTTATTGATCGTCGCCCACGCGAGCAAGGCAAAAGAACAGAACGTCTTGAGCCAAGGTGGATCGGCCGCTCCGTCGGGCGATGGCAACAAGTCTCGGCTCCGCCGACATGATTCCTAACATCGAGCGACGGAGCGCTCGATCCACCAGTGGAGGGATTCCTCTGAGGTCATCCGCAGATCCCTCGGTCCCAATAACACAGATTGCCTGCCTTCGAAAAATCTGCGGATACCCAAACTGACGAGCTCGAATTTTCCCCTTGACCGTCTAGGCAGGGGGCTAAATAATCCACTCGCCCAGACTGTCTAGGCTCCACCACCATGGCAAAAGAAAAACCCGATCTCGTTTACGGCACGCTCGACATGCTGATCCTGAAAGCGCTCCAGCACGACCCACGCCACGGTCTTGCCATCGCGGATCGAATTGCGCAGATGTCGAAAGATATCCTGTATGTCGAGCAGGGTTCGCTCTATCCCGCGCTCTATCGTCTGGAAGCGCAAGGCTGGATCAAGGCGAAGTGGGGCGTGTCCGATAACAATCGCAAGGCCCGCTATTACGAATTGACCGCCGCCGGCCGCAAACAGCTGGTGGCCGAAACGGAGCATTGGTCGCGGATCACGAAGGGAATCGACCTCGTCCTGAAGGCAACATGATGATGCACGGCATGGTGGATCGTGCGCTCCGTCGCGCGATGGCAAATAATGGCGGCGCAGCCGCGACAATCAAACATCGAGCGGCGGAGCGCTCGATCCACCTATGAAAATCCGCGCCTGGTTCTCTCGCCTGCTCGGTCTCTTGCGCAAGACCAGCCGCGATGCGGAAATGGCGGAGGAGATTCAACAACATCTTGATCTCCTGACCGAGCGACACATCGCCGCCGGCATGTCCCCTCGCGACGCGCGCCACGCCGCCCTCCGGAAATTCGGCGGGGTCGAGCAGATCAAGGAGATCGCGCGCGAAGAACGCGTCTGGATGTCGCCGGATCAGCTCTGGCGGGATTTTCGATTCGCTCTTCGGCAACTGCGGAAATCGCCCGCGTTTTCGTTCGTCGCGATCCTCACCCTCGCACTCGGCATCGGCGCGAACGTGGCCATCTTCTCCGTGGTCAACGCCGTCCTACTGCGGCCTTTCGCTTTCGCGCAGCCGGAAAAGCTCATTTGGATTTATGCGCAGCGGTCCGACACGGCGCGCGGGAATTTCACCCTGCCGGAGTTTTGCGATTACCGCGACCAGAACACGCTCCTCGACGGTCTCGCCGGTGTTGCCTCTTACAATGCCAACTTAATCGATCAGTCTGAAGCGGAGCGAGTCCAGGGTGTCCGCTTATCGGCGAACATTTTTCAGATCCTCGGAGTGCAACCTTTGCTCGGCCGCCTCCTTGATTCCGCCGACGATCGCCCCGGCGCGCCGGCGGTCGCGGTGATCGGCCACGGCTTATGGGCGCGACGCTACGGCAAACAGAGCAACATTATCGGACAGAGCGTGACCTTGAACGGCGAGGTGCGCGTCATCGTCGGAGTTCTTCCTCCTGATTTTGTCCTGCCCAACCTCGATACCGACGTGGTGGTTCCGCTTCAGCCGGAAAGCGATCCGCGGAGGAGCGTCCGGACTTCGGTAAATTTCTTGCGGCTGGTTGGCCGCATCAAATCCGGAGTCACGCCGGACCAGGCGCACGCGGAACTCGATTCGATCCGGCAGAATCTGCGCCGCCAATATCCGGACGCGTATGCGGGAAAGATCGGTGTGGTCACCCTGTCGCTCACGGAGGAGATCGTTGGAAACTCTCGCGCGATGCTGATCACGATCCTGGGTGCGGTCGCGGCCCTGCTCTTGATCGCGTGCGTGAACCTGGCCGGCATGTCGCTCGCGCGCGCGGCGGCGCGTCAACGCGAGCTGGCGGTTCGGTCGGCCCTGGGCGCCACGCGCAGTCACCTGATCCGCTTGTTGCTCGTGGAGGCCGCGGCGCTCGCACTCGCTGGCGGCACGCTGGGATTCTTGCTGGCGACGTGGGGATCGAGCGCGCTGGTCAGTCTTGCTCCAGCCGGTCTGCCGCGCATTCATGACCTGACCCCGGACCTGCGCGTGCTTGTCTTTACCGCCGGGACCATTCTTCTTGCGACGTGCGTTTGCGGCCTGGCTCCGGCCTGGCTGCTTTCGCGCACCGATCTGCGCGACGCGCTCGCCAGCGGCGGCCGCGGTAGTGCCGGAGGCTCAATCCAATCGCGCTTGCGGCGCTGGCTCGTCGGAGGACAGGTCGCACTGGCGATGGTTTTGCTGGCCGGCGCCGGCCTGTTTCTGCGCAGCTTCGCGCTCCTCTCGAAGGAAGACCCCGGCTTCGATCCGCACAACGTTCTCACCGTTCGCCTCTCTCTGCCGACCCAGGCCTACTCCGATCGCCCTACCCTCGTCCGCTTTTACGAAAAGCTGCTGCCGAGACTTGCCGCGCTCCCGGGAGTCGAAAATGCCGCCCTCGCCTCGCTCGTTCCGCTGACGCCCGGACACTTCAGCATCCCGTTCAAGGTGGCCGATCGTCCTCCGGCGACCGGCGATGAAACTCCGAACGCGAACTATCGGATCATCACTCCCGGTTATCTCTCCGCGATGCGCATTCCGTTGCGGAACGGACGCAACTTCACCGAAGAAGACAGTGGCGACCGTCCGCCGGTGGTGATCATCAGCGCTCCCCTAGCCCAGAAATTTTTCGCCGACCGTTCTCCGATCGGCGAACGGCTCCTCCTCGACGACACCGACGGGCCACCGCGCTCGGTCGAGATCGTGGGAGTCATCGGCGAGGTCAGGCAGGAGAAGCTCGAACTCCCGCCGACGTTCGACATCTATCTGCCGCTGCGGCAGGCGACGCCTGACAGCCTGCCCTTTCTCCGCAATTATTCGTTCTGGGTCTTGCGCACCTCGATGCCCCCCGCCGCGCTCGAGAATTCCGTCCGCGCCGAGATTCGCGCTGCCGATCCCACCGTGCCGGCGAGCAACGTCCGGACGATGGAACAAGTGTTAGGCGGCGCGCTGGCGACGCGTCGCTTCAGTCTCATGCTCCTCGCTTTGTTTGCCGCCACGGCCCTGCTCGTCGCCGCCGCCGGACTTTATGCTGTCATTGCCTACGGAGTCGGCCAACGCACGCGCGAAATTGGCCTGCGCCTCGCCCTCGGCGCCACTCCATCGGGCGTCATGCTGATGATTCTGACCGAAGGATTCCGCCTCGTCCTGATCGGAATTGCCTTGGGCCTCTTGGCCACGTTTGCCATGGTGCGGCTAATCTCCGCTCAACTCTACGGCGTCAGCGCGCGCGACCCCTTGAGTCTGATTCTCGTCACCGCACTTCTCGCCATCATCTCCCTGCTCGCCTGTCTTCTGGCCGCAAGGCGCGCGCTCCACGTAGATCCCGCGGTCGCCTTGCGGGCCGACTAACGTGTTCGCAAATCCGAAACTCGAAGCACGAAACGCGAAACAATGTTCGAGTAAGGAAATTCGAAACGACTCCCCGTTTTGATCATTCCGCCCTGAGCGATTGGTGGATCGGCCGCTCCGTCGGGCTCCGCCGACATCATTCTCGGCCTCGAGCGCGGAACGCTCGATCCACCATCCGCCTTGCTGATTGCGCTGGCCTGTAAGCTGCTGAAACCTAACGGATGTCCGCCGCAGTCGCATTCCTCTCCCAGGGCAAATTGCACTTGAGCACCGGTCCCAGCGGCACCCGGATCATTCCCAGCAAATTTGGCGAAACCGTGCGCGACCGCGCGCTGCGGATGCAGCAAAAAAACGCGTGGAAGACGCAAGGCACCGGCGCGCAATTCATGAGCGGCAGCATGCTCTGGGGCCAGCGAGAACGCGATCCCTTGGAAATGCGCATCGAGATTACCGGCCTAACGCGCGGCGAACAGCCGTCCGATCTCATTTACTCGCTCGATACCGACGATCTCGCCGGCGTTTTCCTCCTCCGCGATTTCGGCGCCGAGGAACAACGCCTTTTCCATTGCACAGACCGGCGCGTGCGCGACCTGAACAGCGATCCGACGGAAGCCCGCCTGGCCTGTGCCGTAAAGCATCCCAACGGCATTTGGAACATTGGCATCATGTCGATGGATGGTTCCGGGTTAAGCGAAGCCACCGAGGGCGATTCAATCGATCGCGCGCCCAGTTGGATTCCCGGGCGTCCGAACGAAATTGTATTTCAATCCGCCGGGATCGGCCGCGATCGCAACGGCGTGGCCGTCGGCGCGGGTCCGTTTCATCTTGAGACTTTGAATATCGGCACGGGCGAGATGGCCTGCGTCGCCGAGGACGCCCGGCACGATTTGCTCGCGCCGCGCTTCGATCAGGCCGGGAATCTTTTCTTTATTCGCCGCCCGCACCGCTCGCTGACCGAACGCCCGAGTCTCGGGCGCGGTTTGCTCGATATCGTGCTGGCGCCTTTTCGCATCCTCCTGGCCATTTATCATTGGCTTAACTTTTTCAGCTTTCGCAACAGCGGCCAGCCTCTCAACACCCAGAGCGGTGGTCAGCGCCAGATGGATCTCAAGAAAATGATGATCTACGGCAATTACATTAACGTCGAGCGCGCCATGGAGAAAGCGCGCGACGCCGAATCGCCCAGTCTGGTTCCGAAGACATGGGAGCTCGTTCGTCAGAATCCGGCCGGTGAGGAATCGATCATCTCCCGCGGTGTCCTCGCCTTCGATCTCGCTCCCGACGGAACGATCATTCACACCAACGGCAACGCCGTCTTCCGCGAAACGCTCGACGGAAAAAGCGAACGAGTCGTCGTCAGCCAGTTTATCGAGCACATCGTCGCCTGCGCCGACTAACGTCTTCGAAAATCCGAAGCTCGAAGCCCAAATGGGGGCTCGTTTCGAATTTCCCTCTTCGAACATTTTGGACATTGTTTGAAACTCGTTCGATGCCCACGCTCACTCGCTGCTACCTCGCAGCTTTACCTTCTATGTCGCTCACCCGATCGCTCCATTCGGATTTCGTGCTTCGAATTTCGAATTTAATGCGCCAGCATTTCAGATTCCAATGAAGACAAGTATCCAATTGCGAGATGTCGAAGCGAAAGACTTGCCGCTGCTATTCGAGCACCAGCGAGATCCGATCGCGGTGGCCATGGTAGCGTTCAATTCGCGCGACCGGGCTGCGTTCGACCAGCATTGGGCGAAGCTCCTGGCCGACGATTCGCTTCTGAAAAAGGCGGTGATCGTTGACGGCAAGGTGGTGGGAAACGTTAGCAGTTGGACGGCGGACGGGAAACGAGAGGTCGGCTATTGGATCGACCGCGCCTTTTGGGGCCGCGGCGTGGCCACCGCGGCGCTCTCCGCTTTCCTTGGCCTGGAACAGACCCGGCCGCTTTACGCGGGGGTGGCGAAGCATAACGTCGCCTCGCTCCGCGTCCTGCAAAAATGCGGATTCAAGATCTACTCCGCGGAGGAGGCATCCAGTGACGCGGACGCTTCGCACGTTTTTTTGACGCTGACAGCCTGATCTCCGAATGCGGCTGAAGCGCCGTTCAACTCCGTGAATACCCTTCGCAAGCCGCTTGCGCGCGGCGACCGCCAATCCCATAACGCCGGAGGCGTGAGGGAATTTAGGTCGCCGCGGCGACTGCTAACCACCGGACACAAACGCAAACCGCCCCAGCCGCGGAGGGGCGTCGGGATGGCGTCACGTGATTCCGCCGCCCCTGCCGGGGCTTGCGCGTTTGCTGGCCCACATCCGGTGGTTTGCACCACCGGCTAATGTCCTGTGTCCCTCCGGGACTCGGGCCCCTCCGGTTTTCCGCTATGTCGCCCGGACGCCTCGACAGAGCCAGGCGACTACAGTCCGAACCCCCATTGCTGACCCCTTCCGCCTTTCCGGCGACGCGATGTAAGTATCTGTCTACCGCCAGCTTACGCGTACCTTTCGTTCCGCCTTCCGCCTTCCGCCTTCAGCCTTCCGAATCTGCATTCGTCCTTCCCCCATAGGCGCGGCCTATCCCAGCCAGTGGCATTAAGTATTAATCAGAGCGCGCAGCCTGCTTTTTATTTAGGCATGCAAACATTACTAACAAGCAGCAACGGTCGAAGTGGTCAGCTGCCTTATTCGAAAACCTCCATGCGCCTGCGCGCCTTTCGCTTTATGGGCGAGCGCTTCGCGCAACGCGAGCGGCCGAGTGTCGCCGCCGAGTTCGTTCTTTTCGCAGTGATCATTCTGACGTCCACCTGGTCCATCCTCTCCATGGCCGAAGCCATGAGGGTGAACCTGTAAAACGGTAAATCAGCCTTCGCCGGCCTTACGGATCGGCGAAGGTTGTCGGAGAACCCGCCGTGCAGGGATGCCGGCGGGTAGGTGGTCAAATGCGCGAGGGTAGCGCACGAGCAACGGGCAGTTGCACGTCAAACACGGCCGCGGCTTCCTCACGGAACGCCGCGGCCGCATTGCTTTCAGCCCGCAGCGGGTTGCGCAACAAAGTCAGCTCGCGCGTCGGCACTGGCTTCGCGAAAGGCACTGCGACACAGTCTTTCACGAACTCGCTCGCAGCCATCATCTCCGGGATCACCGTCACGCCCAGCCCGGCTGCGACCATTCTCGCGATCGTCACCAGCTGAGCGCCCCGCAGGACCAGCTCTGGTTTCAGATCATTGGCCGCCAGGAGTTGGCGCACGTGGATCGAAAGCGAATGCTCATCATGCAGAAGAAGGAACTTCTCGTCCGCCAGATCGCTCCAGCGGACGCTCTTCCGTCGCGCGAACAGATGCTTCTCCGGCACCAGCAAGAGGAGCGCTTCCCGGCCGAGCGAATGGCGCGCCAGGTTCGGGCTCTCGTCCGTGCCCGATGCGATCACCAGGTCGAGCGTCCCGTCCTCGAGCTGCTGGGCCAGCTTGCCCGTCGTGTCCTCGAAGAGCTCAAAAGTCACCTTCGGATACGCGTGCTGAAATCTTCCAATCAATCGCGGCAGGATATAGAGCGCGATCGACGGAATGGCGCCGACCGCCAGCCGGCCCGCGACCTCGGCTTCGAGCGCCGTCACCGCGCGTCCCGCGTCCGCGATCGCCGTCAAAACGACTCTCGCGTAGGGCAAGAGACATCTGCCGGCCGCGGTCAGGACCACCGAGCGCGGCAGCCGATCGAACAACTGCTGATTCAACTCCTCTTCCAGCTTATGGATCTGCTGGCTGAGCGACGGCTGCGACACATGCTCCCGCTGCGCCGCGTGAGAAAAGCTGCTCTCCTCCGCCACCGCGACGAAATATCTGAGTTGGTGGAATTCCATGGGCTCCTCCGGGATAATGCTCTGAGACCGGCCCTTTGTCGAAAATTCGAAGCTCGATCCGGCTTCTGGTTAACGCCGAAGGCGTGAAGGAAATTAGGTCGCCGCGGCGACTGCCAACCACCGGGTATGGATGGAATTACGACAAGCCCCGGAGGGGCGACGGACTGGTGTCGCGTGCTTCCGTCGTCCCTGCCGGGGCTTGCGCTCCTGTTGGCAGAGATCCGGTGGTTTGCACCACCGGCTAACATCCAATGTCCCTCCGGGACAGTGGCGAGAATATTCCATTCGAATTTCGAATGACCGAATTTCCGCGCTGTAGCCACGGCGCTGTGTCGCCGTGCCCGGACGCCTCGACATAGCGAGGCGACTACAGCAGAAGACCGTTTCGAATTTCCTTCTTCGAACATTTGGTCATTGTTCATTCCATTCGCTAATTCGCATTTGTCCGGCAGCCGGACGGACTCGCCGTGGCGAGTTTCGAAATTGAAAGCCCAGCCTCGCCCTTTCAGGCTGCGTTACGGGTCGCCGCGCGGGCGGAACCGACCTGCCACCGATGCGTCGAAATCAAAACGGCGACAGAGCGCCGTGGCCAGAGCTCTCATTTCAGCCTTTCAGAGTCTCAGCTTTTCAGTGTTTCATTTGCCCATGGCATCGCCCGCGATTTCGATTGTGATCGCGACCTACAATCGGAGCGGCACGCTCGTCCACGCGATCGAGAGCGTGCTCAGGCAGACGTTCACGGATTGGGAGCTGATTGTCGTCGGCGACGCGTGCACCGATGACACCGCCGAGGTTGTCGCGCGATATGCCAGCGCGGACGCGCGGGTGCGGTTCGTTAACCTGGAATGCCATTGGGGTGAGCAAAGTGCGCCTAACAATGTCGGGCGCGCCTTGGCCCGGGCTCCATTGATTTCTTACCTCAGCCACGACGATATTTGGCTGCCGCTTCACCTCAAAGCGTGCAGCGAAGCGCTCGCGGTCGCGGGAGCCGATCTTGTCCTGGGCACGGCCGCCAGCATCTCGTTCGAGGGAGGCAGGCTCGCCTTTGACTCGTTGCACGTCCTGCTGCAGGGATTGGCCGAAGGCAATCGCTGGTCGCCCTCGGACCTCGAGGCCAGCGTAGCGCCCGCTTCGTGCTGGCTGATCCGAGCCGAAGCGCTGGACAAGATCGGTGGCTGGCGAATGAGCCAGAAGGACCGGGCGGAGCCGTCCCAGGCACTGCTGTTCCGCCTCTGGCGCCGCGGTTTTCATATTCACACCCTGAACGACCTGACGTTGATCATCATAGGTGCCGGACATCGGGCGAAAGCGTACCTGCAACGCGAAACTCCGGAGCACGACTGGATCGCGGAGCACATGGGTGATCCTGCCTTTGCCTGCAAATTCGCCGCGCGCATTCCGGCCACCAATGCCTTCGCCGAGCGGCGATGGCCGCGTCGGCCGCCGTCTTGGCGGCGCGTGATTGCCGGCGTGCTGGCCCACGTCGGGATAAATCCACGTGGGGTGAAGATGGCAATGCGCTTCGGTTGGAAGCGCGGCGCCAATCTGCGCTACCTGCGCGAGCGCGTGGGCCTCGAGCCGACCGGCGTCCAGAGCGCCGCTCCTTCCCTCCGCGCCGAGGCCGTGCGACGCGCCTGCCGCACCACGATTGGAACGCCGATGAACTTCAGTGCTGGGGCGGGCGGAGCGCGTTACCTGGCGAGCGGATGGTCGTATCCCGAAGGCGACGGCTTCTGGACCGACGGTCCGTCCGCGACTCTAATGTTCGATATCGGCAACCCGCCCATGACTGACCTGCGATTTGAATTTTCATTCATCGTTTTTCAGAAACCGCAGGGCGCGCCGCGCGAAGTCGTCATCGAGACCGTGCGAGGCGACCCGATCGATCGATGGACACTCTCGGTGCCGGCCGGCGATTGGAGCATCATCGTCCCGGCGTCCGCGTGGATCGGGTCTCGACTCGGCTTACGCCTTCGCTTCGACGAAACAATTTCCCCAAAGCAACTTGGGCTCTCCGATGATCCCAGGGCGCTCGGCATTAAATTGCAACGGGTCCGTATCAGCCCGCCCTAGCATTTGTCCCCGCGGATGTGATAGTTTCAGCTTCACTCCATCCCGGCGAAATGATTCGACTCCAACACGTCAACGCCCGTTTACCAATCGATGGTTGTGCCGTCGTGCCGGCGAAGCCGAACCCCGACGCGCGCGGTTGCCTTTACGAAATCTACCGCGCGGAATGGCCCGGCGCGTTCCCAGCGGTCCAGTGGAACGCCTGCATCTCAAAGGCAGGCGTCGTTCGGGGCGTGCACGTCCACGTCGATTATGCGGAATACTACACGCTGCTCGCCGGACGCGGGCTCCTGGGGCTCCACGATATCCGTCGCGACTCGCCCACCTTCGGGCACAGCGTGACGATCGACTGGCGGGCGGAGGACCGTTGTGCAGTCACGATTCCACGCGGCGTTGCGCATGTTCTGTGGTTTATCGAGGACGCCGTTCTCGCTTTCGGGCTGAGCAGTTATTGGAGCGCCGCCCTCGATGTGGTCGGCTGCCGCTGGGACGATCCCGCGCTCGGATTCGAGATCCCCGACGGCGCGAAATCACTTTCCGAACGGGACGACGAATCCGGCAGCTACGAAGAGATGATCCAAAGCTACGAGTTCCTCATCGCGCAGCACGCTAAACAGACAGTCCAGGTTTAGCGCTATAGCCGCGGCGCTGTTGGAAGCGCCGCCAAGTGACATGTGACACGTGACACGTGACGTGTGACATGCGGCGAGCAAGCCTTACCACTCTCGCTTCCTCGTAATCGTGCTCGCGCTCGTGCTCGTGATCGTCCGCCAATCGCCTTTCGCGAAAATACGAATCTCGAAGCACGAAAATCCGAAACAATGATCAAATGTTCGAAGAAGGAAATTCGAAACGGCTCCGTTTGTTCATTCCGTCATTCGGAAATTTGAATTTGTGTCGGATTTCGTGCTTCGAATTTCGGATTTGCTCAGCCGCCTCGCCGGCTGACGCTGTCCCATGGCAAGAAAAAAGCGGATCGCGCTGGTGACCGGCGCGAACAGAGGGATTGGTTTTGAAGTCGTGCGCCAGCTGGCCCGACAGCATTTCACCGTGTTTCTCGGCGCCCGCGATGCGGAAGCAGGCCGCACCGCGGCAGAGAAACTTCAGAGCGAAGGCGAGATCACGGCTCTTGAGATCGATATCGCCGATCCGGAAAGCATCCGGCGGGCAGCCGAAGAATTCTCACGCCACGCCGATCATCTCGACGTGCTCGTGAACAACGGCGGGATTTGTTTCGATGAAGACAAAGACATCGTAAAGATTTCCGTCGACACATTTGAGAAGACGCTGCGCACCAACACACTCGGCCCGCTCCTGGTCGCGCAAGCGTTCGTCCCGCTGCTCCGAGGCAGTGAAGCGCCACGCATCGTGAACGTCTCCAGCGGCGGCGGCCAGCTGGCCGATGGCGCCGATGGTTGGGCGCCGGCCTATTGCATTTCGAAAACCGCATTGAACGGCGTCACCTCCCAACTGGCCTCGGCCTTGCCGAAGTTCGCCGTCAATTCCGTCTGTCCCGGCTGGGTCCAGACCGACATGGGCGGAGCCGGCGCCACTCGTTCCGTTGGAGAAGGCGCCTCTGGAATTGTTTGGCTGGCAGCAGAGGCACCGCAGAAGGAGACCGGCAAGTTTTGGCGAGATCGCAAAGTGATTCCCTGGTAAATGCGCCATTCAACGCCGCTTGAATTCCTTTCCGGTTTCCGAAATCGATTTCATCCCCCTTCCCAATTCCGCCTTCCGCCTTCCGCCTTCCGCATTCCCACTTCCATTGAGGCTCCCCAGAAAGAGACCGGCAAATTCTGGAAAGATCGAAAGATCATTCCCTGGTAATTGCACCATTCAGGACGTCGCTTGAATTCCTTTCCGGTTTCCACAATCCGCAATCAATTATAGCACCACAGACCCCGAGGAAACCAAAGATCCAATGCGGAATGTCGAAGCGAGAGACTTGCCGCTGTTTTCCGAACACCAGCGAGATCCGATCGCGGTGGCCATGGTCGTATTCAATTCGCGCGATCGGGCTGCGTTCGATTTGTCGGAGAAAAGCTGCTAGTCCCCAAGTAGCTCCTGACGAGCGGCGTAAGAGATTTCTTCTTCACGTTTTGGCCCAACGTTAGCGAAGACGATACGTTTATCGGGTCGGCGCCAGAACATTAGGCGGTAACCCGGACCTCGTTTCGTGAGGTGGGTGCGAAACGCTCGCCACCCCGGTCGGAGCTCCGCCGCATGCCATTCATTGAGAGCGTTCTTTGGATTTCCAAACGCGATCCGAGCGCACGATTCCGCGAGTAAATGTCTCAACATCCCAGCATCATCGAAAAATCCATTGTCACGAGCCGTGGTAACAAAATCCTCAGTGAAGTCATATTCGTCCGCTGCGGCCGAGCCGCTTAGATCTTTGATTGCTCTATCGATGCCAATTCGTGCGCCAGCAGACGAAAATGGCTCGATCTCCGCCTGCGATCGTAACCAAGCGGTATGCGTGTCGACGTGTATATCGGAAGAGGCATGCCGAACATGCACGATCGACGACTTGACGTCTCCAACCTCGTCGAGGCTTAATACCTCCAGGGTCACTGAGTCCGTTTCCCATTGGGCATCCGACTGAAAGCTCACTGCGAAATTATCACTCGCGTATGCGATGCCCAGCCCAATTGCCGGCTTACCCTGAAAGTGAAATTCGAAATCAGGTTGCAGTTCGACGTCGGGATCAATTAGTCGAAGCGTCGCCACTAGATCAGCGAAAAACTCCGCTTCAACTTCGTCAACGTTCCCCAGATTCCTCCAATCCAGCATTCTTATACCCGGCGCGAGTTCAGCTGAGTAGAATTGCTCTCGCACACGCAGAGCGCGCTCAGCTCCTTCGCGAAATGCAGCGCGAAGCGTGGCCAGTAAGCGTCGCATCCGATTGTCACCCTCCTCCACGCTTGGTGCAGGGGAGACGCAGGAAAGTTCGTTAAGGATGAGCTGAACTGCCATATGCGGTTGGCGCGTCCAGTAGCTGATCCATCGAACGGCTGAATTCGTCGAAGAATCCTTTAGGTCTAGATGTTAACCGTCCGGCAGCATCCAAGCCGATTTGAGCAACTGCCGTCGGCTTTACACCCGCGGTCATGTCGCGGCTGAAGTAGAATAGTGAAACGTCGTCCGGCTTCGCCTCCCCATTGTGGAGCGCCAGCCGGATCCCATTTAACACATGATCACTATGTGTTTCTACGATAACTTGGACGCACAAGTTCCCAAGGACTGCCAAAAGTCTACCTATCATTACTTGTCCCTTTGGATGCAGATGGGCTTCCGGGTTTTCGAGAAGCAACAAAGCTCCCGGTTTAGCTGAGAGGATGGCTACCAGAACCGGCAGCGTATAGGTTATACCGAAGCCAACGTTTGTGGCGCGATAGCGTTCCGTAGTTTCCGTCCGGTACGCGAACGAGTACTCCAGGTTGATCGCGTCCATCCCAAGATAAGGTGTAAAGTGAAGGCGCGTGCCCGGGCTGATGTCGCTCAGCCAAGCTTCAACCTCGTCGATCAGATCGGAGGATTTAGCTGCTCGATGGTGTAACGCTTTTGCCACCTTAAGCGTTCGACCGAAGAACGAAAGGAAATGGGTCGCATACTCGCCGCTATTCCCGAGACGCTTTCTTCGCCGGACGAGGTACTCGGAAGTTGGAAATGACGTCCTCGGGCCGATTCGCTCCGCTTGGAGGTATTCAAAATCATCGGTAAACAAAGGCGTCGCAAATACGCCGTCGTCAACATGGGAGGACGCATTTGTGACAACGTCGCCTTTGGGATCCGATTGGAAACGCCACTCTGCGGATTTCCCATCGGTATATTTCAGGGTAAAACCAAACGCGTCGCCAACTGCTTTTTCGAAAAGCGCATCCTTAGCAGAACCGACCTTCACGTATTCTCCGTTCAAGGCGAGTCCGACGTCCGCCAGCATTCCTTGCTCAAAAGACTGGCGGAGCAGTAAGAGCGACTGAAGCGCCGTAGATTTACCAGCTCCGTTGAGGCCAGCGAGAAGTGTGAGGTTCCCCAGCTCCAATGGCTGGTGCTCAAAGCACTTGTAGTTATCGATCGTCAGAGAGTCGATCATGTCAGAACCTCGGCAAGCAATTTTTGAATACCCCCAAACCTCCTGCGCACTTTCAGCGGATCGCCGGTGCCTTGCGACACCGCGCCGACAAACTCGGGTTGTAAACACAGCTCAGCGAAACGTTGATCAACAATATCACGTTTTGCGACAAGTCGTGATACGTCCGCCGCCGAAACCTTCCCGAGGTTCACGGACCACGCTTCGAATAGCGCTTTATTGATCGGCATCCTGCGGCGGTACAACCTGTATGGCTTCCGAAAAGCATTCCTTCCAAAGATCGCGTGCGCCGCCACCATCGCTTTGAAGAAGTCCTGCCGCAGACGCGTGAATTCCGCGTCCGAGAAGGAGTTCAGTTCCGCCATTTTGTCGCTCAGAAAAGCGTCGAAGTCGCTTGCTTTGAATTCAGCAGGCGAAGAAATTGTAAACGCTAAAAAGCGCAAGACACATTCTCGATCGGCCATCCTTTCATCACGAATTCCGTAATCCGTCGCGATTCGGAATGCCTCTGACGATGCGAGACTCTCAAGCAATTCAGTAACCTTGCCTTGATTTAGTGCGTGTCGGATCTCCTGAGTCGAAAGCGGCAATCCACCCGTGTTGATCCTCTTAAAAATATTAAACTTGACCACTGAAGGCGTGTTTTTCTCGATGAGGAAAACAGTCACGCCTGTTTCGGAGATTCGGCGCTGCAGAGACCGCGGAACCTGATCGAAGGACATTCCCTCCATTCCGTGGAGAAACTCCATACCTTGTAGCCGCAAACTCCCGTCCAAGACGAATCGCTTCAAAGTAGTTAGCCGCTGAAGGCCATCCACCACGATCCATTTGTCCTCATCTGACGCGTCAAAATAAAACGCAGGGATTGGGATACGCACGAGTAGGGACTCGATCAACCTGCTTTGCGCACCGTCGTTCCAAATGCCAGCTTTTCGTTGAAAAGCAGGCGCGAGGTCAATTTCGTCGTGTTCGATGCGCGAAATCAATTGCCCTAAAGTAGCTGGCTTGCTCTCCACTCGAATCAACGTGGGATCAAACGGCTTAACGATATGTGAATCGATATCTTCTGGTTCAACGCCAGTCCCCAGCGATTCGTTGTCGGCTAGCGAACGCGCGAGCTCGCGGAGCGCGTCTGGCGAAACGAGCTTTTCTTTCATCCCCTTCTCGGTGAGCCTCCAAACGCCCTTGTCGACGTTTTCCACCAAGCCAAGCCTTTTCAAATAATTGCGTGCCCAAGCCAGGCGATAGTTGAACTTCGTCCGGTTTTCGCTCTGCATCTCGGTGAGCTGATCGGCACTTAGATTGAGTAACCCTCCAACTGTGGCTTCCTGATCAGGGATGCTGAGGACCCCACCTTTCGCGCGCAACGCATCAAGCAAAGGATTAAGCAATTCCTGGTGACTAGGCAGCGGCATGGTCAAATTAATAAGGTGCTCCGTCAGAAAATGCGAATGAATCTCGTGCGCACATGCGTAATCCGCGCGAGCCTCGAAACCCTTTAATCCGATATTACAGCGCGTTGTTGTCGAGCCTTTGCAATCTGAACCTACGGTCCCCTACGTTGACCAACAAAGGTAGATCGGGAAAAGGATCCAAATGTTAGGAAGCTTGACATCCTCCAGATCAGCGACCGAAATGGCGGCCGATGCAAGCGATCCAACGCCGGTTCGCCGCGGCCCCGGAGGGAACGGCCGTGCTGTTCTTTATCCAAATTTTCGCGACGCTCGGCTTCGCCGTTCTTTACTCGACGCTCGTTCTCTACGCGACGAAACATCTCCAGCTCTCGACGAAAATGGCCACGGCGTTGATGGGCGTGTTTGGCGCGTTCAACTACGGCCTCCACCTCTTCGGCGGTTACCTCGGCGGCCGGTTCATGTCGAACCGGAATCTCTTCGTCGGGGGCATGGCAGCGCAGGTTATCGGTTGCGGGTGCATTGCCGGCGGCACGCTCGAGTTGTTCTACGTCGGCCTCGCCTTTTTTCTCACCGGTAGCGGCCTGAACGTGACCTGCATCAACATGATGCTCACCCAGCGCTTTACCTCGGACGATCCGCGCCGCGAGGGAGCCTTCCTCTGGAACTACGCCGGCATGAACGTCGGTTTCTTCGTCGGGTTCACTGCCGCCGGTTATTTCCAGGGGACCGAGAGTTATGCCAGCCTCTTCATCTTCGCGACGGTCGGCAACTTTGTCGCCATCGTCCTCGCCCTCATCTCGTGGAAGACACTAGCCGACCGCAACACACCGCTGCTCGAGGCGAAGCCGAAGCAATTCCAGCTGCGCCTCCTGGCCGGCATCGGCATTGTCCTCGGCGTGGTTCCGGTCGTGTGGTTCAGTCTTCAACGGCCCGGCAACACCGGGATAATCCTTAAGGGGATCTGCGGCCTCGTCGCGCTGGTGCTGGTCTCCCTCACCGTGCGCCACCGGGATCGCCGGGAAAAACGGAACATGACGGCGTTTCTGATTCTGACCCTCGGCTCGCTGATGTTCTGGTCGTTGTATCAGATGGCGCCGAGCGGCCTGATGCTGTTCGCGGTTCACAACGTCGATCTGATGATCGGCCGCTGGGAAATTCAGCCGCAGTGGATCCAGAACATCAACACCGTCTCTATCGTGCTCGGCGGGCCGGTGCTCGCATCGCTCTTCATCCGGATGCGCGAGCGCGGGTGGCGCATCGACATCCCGCAGCAATTCGCGGCGTCGCTGCTCCTGATGGCGCTCGCCTTTCTCATTCTCCCGCTCGGGATCAAGCTGGCCGCGGCCGATGGCAAAAGCGCGTTCGTCTGGCTCTTCCTGAGCTACGTGCTCCAGAGCATCGGTGAACTGCTCATCATGCCGATCGGGTACGCGATGATCGGCAAGATGGCGCCGAAACAGTATCAAGGGGTGATGATGGGCAGCTGGATGCTCGTGACCGGCCTCGCGTCGCTCTTTGCCGGCGATTTCTCGGGCATGATCCCCGAGCCGGCCGGCACCACCGCGCTCGTGACCAATCCCGAGTATGTGAAGCTCTTCGCCGCGCTCGGCGTGGGCAGCCTCGTGGTCGGCCTGGCGCTCGTCGCGCTCAATCCGTACCTGCGGAGGTTGATCACGGACAAGGCGGAGGTAGCGCCAGCTACCGTGGTTCCGCTCTAGCGCTGTAGCGGCAGCCGTGTCGGCTGCAACTCTGCTGCGGCTGACACAGCCGCCACTACAGGATGACAGGGACATCCGGATATCTTCGACCCAGCGCTGAAGGCGCGATTCATTCCGGACCCAACTTGCGTAGGACTAACTGCGATCGCTTGAATCGCGCCTTCAGCGCTTGATGGTCCGTGAATCCAATCCTGGGGCGTGGCCCCAGGCTGAAATGAAACGCGCCGTTGGCGCTAAACAGGGACAACGCGAGACGCATCGTCACTTCATCGGATCGGTTTGGGAGTCGGCGAGGTTTTTGCTTTGTATTTTGGCTTGGTGTCGCCGCTGGGTCGAAAATCGATCCCCACGAGTTGGCTGTGAGTGTCTCGGTGTGGCGTGGGGCTGGCCTTGGAAGTTGGCGTGCGGAGGGAACTGCTCCGAGAGGCGCTGCTCGTGGTTGTGCTGGTCGTCTTCGGCTTCGAAGATGGCTTGGCCTTTTCCTTGGCGTCGCTGCTCTGGACCGAGAGCAACAGCAAACCGCACAGGAACGGGGCGATTAAACGGCTTCCTGGGATGTTCATTTGGCCACCCTGATCGGCTCGTCCGGCGTTGCCAATTTAAATTAGGACACTACCCGCGGGCGGCTTGACGCCACCTGCGGCGGCGGCGTCCAAAGCGCCTTCGAGGGCCAGTTGAATTTGGCGCGCGGCCTCCTCGCGCGTGTCTCCGTGCGCCATGATGCCGGGCCATCCGACAACCTGGGCGATAAAGCATTCGTCACCTTTCTCGGCCGAATACCAAATTCGGATTTCATAATCACGAGCGTCGAATTGCACGGTTGTCTCTTTCAAATGCTCTGGCGATGTAACGGTTGTAACGCTTTAACGAATCACGTGGCGAAGCGCCATCACGGTTTCAGATTCAGATTGGGCAACTCTTGCCGAACTTGCCGGACCTGATACGGCTTCGCTTTTCCGCCAGGAGCCGACTGCAAATTGAGGACGCTCGCGCCGAGCTGAAAGACAACGTGATCGCCTTTGGCCTTGCGCATGGTGTAGCCGAGTTCGGTCAACAACGAGCAGAGCTGGTTGAAGGAGAAATCCGCATCGTGTCGACCTGGCATCTGCGTCGTCATTTCATTCGGGCGTCGTCATTCGAGAGCAATCTCATACGCGCTTCCTCAATTCCTTACGAATCCAATTCGGACTCCGGCGCAGATCCAGGACGGCAAAAACCTGCGTCTCTTCCCCATGCTCTCGATAATAGATGCCAAACGGAAAACGGCTCGCCAACATTCGGTGAAATTTGAAGTGCAGGGGATGAATGCCGCTGACATCGGCCAGACTCCCGATATCGATCAGTAACGAATCGACACAGTATTCACCAACACCCGGTTCCAGCCCTTCGTAGAAATCTCTCGCCGATTCGATGTCTTCAGCGGCGTCTGCAAGAACGACAACTTGCTTCAACGGCGAAGACGATCTTTAAGCTGATCGACGGTGAGAAATTGCGCCTCACCCGAGTCCACCTTTGCCTGGCGCGCGGCAAGCAATTCGCCATGCCATTCTGGGGATTCCATGTCTTGCTGTTCTTTTGAAAGCGAGGCCCAGAGCCATTCCATCGCCTGAAGCCGCTCGGCTCTGCTCAAGCGGGACACCTCTTCTTTCAATTCCAGAACACTCATTGGATGCAATAATAGCAGGCGCCATGCGCGCACTCAAGGGCGTTGCCAGAGCGGACGCCCTGCGCGGCGAGTTAGCGCCAAAGGCGCGCCCTCATCGGCAGCCTGGGGCAACGCCCCAGGGAGATCCGGATCTCGTCGACCAGCGCTGAAAGAATACAATCCTGGGGCGTTGCCCCAGGCTGAAATGAAAACGCGCCGTTGGCGCTAAAGAGATACAACGCGAATTCGACGTCACTTCATCCGGTCGAACGTTTTCTGCAAGAGCTGCAAATCGGTCGGATTCCCCAACTTCTCCCGAGTGGTGTCGATCCACTTCTTTTCCAGCGCGTTCTTCGTCGGGCGATCGCTTTCGTAGAAGACGCCGAAGACGCCCGGGAACGGGAGCTGGGCCAGCTTATACGCGGCGAGCTCGTCGGTGACGTCGTGGCGGAGTTCGTCCTCGGGAGTGTTGTCGTATTTCTTCTCGTCGATCAACGAGAAGGCGCCGCCTTTGCGGGGATTCGCCGGGTCGAAGGCGCCGGGGAAAAATTCGACGCATTCGCTCAGGCATTCGATGACGGAGAAGCCCTGGTGATCCATCGCGCGCTCGATCATCTGGATCATGTGGTTGACCTGGGTGGCGTGCGTGCGCGCGACGAAGGTGGCGCCGGCGCAGATGAGTTGTTTCATCGGGTTGACCGGCATGTCGATGGCGCCGGTCGGGTCGGTTTTCGATTTAAACCCAATCGGCGACGTCGGCGAGGTCTGCTTTTTCGTCAGCCCATAGACAAAATTGTCCATGATGAAATACGTCATGTTGATGTTCTTGCGCGCGCCGTGATTGAGATGGTTGCCGCCGATGGAAAACCCGTCACCGTCGCCGCCGAAAAGAAAGACGTGCAGGTCGGGCCGGGCCAGGCTGATGCCGGAGGCGAGCGGGACCGCGCGGCCGTGAATGAAATGCGCGCCGTAGCCGTTCACGAAATACGGAAAGCGCGAGGAACAACCGATCCCGGCCAGGGTAACGATCTTCTCGTGATCGAGCTGCCGTTTCTCGATGACTTTGTAATAGGAGGCGAGCACGGCGAAGTCGCCGCAGCCGGGGCACCAGGTCGGGTGGTCGGCCGTAACGGCTTTTTTGGTGACTTTCTCGCGGACGAATTCCAACACGGCGGTGGCTTCAGGCGAAGCGGTAGCAGTGGCAGTGGAACCGTTGGTGGGTGTGTCGTTGGATTCGGTGCTCATTTTTGTTTGGGAAAGGGTGCGCCTCTGCGCGTGGTGGATCGGCCGCTCCGCCGGGCGATGTCAGCAAGAGGTCTCGGCTTCGCCGACATTATTTTATCATCGAGCAGCGGAGTGCTCGATCCACCTTCGCCGTGTTGTGCTCGGGATGACAGCATCGCGGCGCTCATTTCTGGTTCGCTTCGTCGCCGGAAACGGCGACGTCTGCGCCTTCAGCGCGTTCGCCGGGCGGATGTTTCGAGTGATCGGCGAGGCCGGAGGAGGCTTTGGCAGCTTCAGTTCCAGGCTTGGTTGGCGTAGTGTCGCCGGCACGATCCACGGCGTCGGACACCTCCGCGGCAGCGCGTTCGGTGGCGGCGGCCGTGCCCGGATCTTTCGCGGGCGGCTCACTCACCTTTTCACCAGAATCGTTTTCCGGATCCATAAATTTAGCCTACTCCCTGGGGGACGACTTCTTTCAAGGTCTTCACGTTCTCAGCGGAGGTGTCGGCGTGAACGATGGCCGCGCCCTCGCGCGGAATATTCCGGGCGGCAAAGGAGCGCCCTTCGAAAACGCGTTCGAGAATTTCTTTCACGCGGAAGGTGAGGCCGTCGGTCTTGGTGGCGCTTTCAATTTTCGCCTCGCAGTATCGCGACCGGACAATAGTGGCCAGCTGGCCGAATCCGTAGAGGCCCTGGTCGTTCATTTCGACGACAACAATGCGTTTGAAATTGGCGAAGATTTTCTCGAGGCCATTCGGCAACGGATGGACGTGCCGCAGATGCAACGCGCCAGCTTTCTCGCCATTTTCGCGCGCCAGCTTCACCGCGTCGTGGATCGGGCCGTAAGTGGAACCCCAGCCGACGAGCAGCGTGTCACCAGCCTGATCGCCATAGACCTCGGGCACCGGGATCTCCTCCGCGAGCTGGCGCAATTTGTTGCGGCGCTTGGCCGTCATGGCCATGTGCATCTTCGGGCTGCCGGTCGGGTGACCCATCTCGTCGTGTTCGAGCCCGGAGACGAGCGGATATTTCCCATCGATCATCGGCGCGCCGGGCGGGACATGTTGGGTGATCTGATCGACCGCATACGGCTTGAAACCGGCCGGGCGCGGCGAGAGATCCAGTTTCGGATCGATCATCAAATCCTTCAGCTCCGGTTCGCCGAACGCTTCGATGCGCGTCGCGAGCGAAGTGTCGCTCAAAATGAAAACCGGTGTGCTGTATTTGCGGGCGATGCGGGCCGCTTCGATGGCGATGTAGAAACAATCTTCCACCGTGGCCGCGGCCAGGACCACGCGTGGGCTGTCGCCGTGCCCGCCGTAAATCGCCTGGAAGAGGTCGCTCTGCTCGACGTTCGTGGGCAGGCCGGTGCTCGGTCCACCGCGCTGGACGTTGATAATGATCAGCGGCATCTCGGACATGGAGGCCCAGCCGATTGCCTCGGTCTTGAGCGAGATGCCGGGCCCCGCACTGCCGGTGACGGAGAGATATCCGGAGAAGGAGAAACCGAGAGCCAGGGAGACGGCGCCAAGTTCGTCCTCGGCCTGCACGAAGATGCCGCCATATTTCGGCAGCTCGCCGCGCAGGATTTCCATGACGGACGACCAGGGCGTGATGGGATAACCGGCGCCGTAGCGGACGCCGGCGGCGATCAAGCCGTAAGCCAGCGCCTGGTTGCCATCCATCGTGATCTGGGCGCGGTCGCCTTCTTTGTGGACGGTCGCTTCGAATTTGTAATGCTTCGTGAGGACGTTGCCGACGGGATAGGCATAGCCGGATTGGAATGCCATCAAGGCGGTGTTGGCGATGCTCGCGTCTTTGCCGGCAAATTTTTCCTGGATCAGCGTCGTGAGTTTGTCGACGTCGAGATGGAAAATCTTCGCGATCAGGCCCAGGATGAAAATGTTTTTGCCTTTGTCCTTCGCGGTTCCGCCGAGCGCTTCGACGGTCAACCCGGTGATCGGCACGCCAACGTAAACGAAGCGTTTGTCGTCGAGGTTCGGTTCGACGTTGTCGGAATCGTAGAGGAGCACGCCGCCCTCTTTCAAAAAGCCGATGTGGTCCTCGTAGCTGTGTTGATAGAACGCGACGAGGAAATCGGCTTCGTCGCCGGCGGAGAGAACTTCGCCCGTGCCCATGCGGACCTGGAAAATCGAGGGACCGCCGGAGATGGTGGCGGGGATCGTCATGTACGTCATGACATCGTGATCGCTGCGTCCGGCGAGCCGGGCGAGGAAAGCGCCGGCGCTTTGAATACCGTCCTGCGAATTTCCCGCGAGACGGATGACGGCGTCGTTGATGCTTTCCGGGCGGAGATCGGCGCGGTCGGACGGCGGATTGCCGGCGGCGGGAGCGCCGTTGGCGGCATCGGTTTGAGTCGGGATAGGCGGCGGATTCACGTGATGCAGACCATATCAAAAGAGTGGCGCGAATCCACAGAAGAAACGTCCAACGCTCAACGTCCAACTTCCGAGGCTGCGGCTCGTGATCGTGCTCCTGCTCGTGAGCGTAATCGTCTTCGGCTTATGGCTTCGCGGGCGCCGATGTAGGCGCGACGAAGCGTTCAGGCACATCGCCGGCGCCGCTCGCGGTGACCATGTGGAGCGTTCCGGTGACCCGATCGAGGCGTGTCACGGTGCCATCCGCGCTGACGTGCATTTCGTAGCGGACAAAAGGTGGCGACGGGTTTTTGATCAGTTCGCTCCAATGCACGCCGGCGAGAAACGCGGCCACAATCAGAAGCGCGCCGAGCATTCCGCCACCAATAGCTTTCATGGCCGGCAGTCTACCGCCCGCGCCAGATGCGCAACAAGCGGAAATGACGCGCAAGGAATTTCGTCTCGCTCGTCGAATCAGGGTAAGATACCGTTCGTCCCTGATAATTGGGACAAGAGAAAGAAATTGTATGGCCGAAGAAACGAATTGGAAAAAATGGGAAGGTCCGGGAGAGCCGGAGGGCAAGGGCGGAATGAGCGTTCCTGAGACTTCGGAGCCGGCGGAGGTGGAAGGACGAAGCCGGAAGATGGCGATGATCACTTGCTACCTTTGCGGGGCGTCGGGCGCAATCGAGAACGACTCTCAATGGTACACGTGCTGGAAGTGCGGCGGCACGGCAACGACGATGGTCTCGTAGCGGAAACGGACGGAATTTCTGAACAAGGAGCGGCGGTTTGAAACCGCCGAACTTAGGACAACGGCGGTTGCAAACCGCCGCTCCTTGGGAATTCAAGAAAACCTAATCGCCGAAGGAAATCTCGACGTCGCGGGCGGTTTGCACCAACTCGCCATCGGGCGGAACGAGGCGCAGGCGATTGACCGCAGCAGCGATCGGCACGTGTCGGACCTGATAGTTTTGATAGCTCACCATCGAGCCGAACTGTTTTTCGTGAATTAACTTCACCGCCTTCACCCCGAAACGGGTCCCCAGAATGCGGTCGAGCGTGGTGGGCGCGCCGCCCCGCTGCAAATGGCCGAGGACGGTGCAACGCGTCTCTTTCCCAGTCCGCGCCGCGATCTCGCGCGCGACGATGTCGCCAATTCCGCCGAGCCGGTATTCCCCGGCCTGGTTTGTATGAATCACCACCTGGCCATCGCGCGGGCAGGCTCCCTCCGCGACAACGACGATGGCCGAAAGACTGCCGCGACTGGCGCGCGCGTTGATCGCGGCCGCGATCTTGTCGTAATCGAACGGAATCTCCGGGATCAGAATAATGTGGGCGCCGCCAGCGATGCCGCCGTGCAACGCGATCCAGCCCGCGTGACGCCCCATGACTTCGAGCACCATGACGCGCTTGTGACTCGTGGCCGTGGTGTGCAAACGATCGAGCGCATCCATGACGGTGGCGACCGCGGAATCAAAACCGAATGTCATGGCCGTGGCTTCCAAATCGTTATCGATCGTCTTGGGAACACCGATGCAATTGATGCCGGCTTCCTGCAGCTGGAGGGCCGTGACCATCGAACCGTCGCCGCCGACGATGATCAGGGCATCGACGCGCAATTCTTCCAGGACGGCGCGCGCATCGGCGAGCACTCCTTCGGCTACGACCATCCGCTGGCCTGCTCCAACTTTGGCTACGAAATGGCCGCGGTTTGTGGTGCCGATGATCGTGCCGCCCCGCGGCATGATGCCGGCAATCCTCTGCCGATCGAGCACCATGTAATTTCCGGGCGGGAGCAGCCCTTCAAATCCATCCAGAAAACCGAGGACTTCCCAGCCCAATTTCTCCGCCGCTAGAACGACGCCGCGGAGGACAGCGTTCAAGCCGGGACAATCGCCCCCGCTGGTCAAGACGCCAATGCGGGGCTTCGTCATTCCTGCGACCTAACGAATCAAAGAGTTTTCTTGGGGTCCACGAGTCGGCCGGTGGCAGCCCATTGATCGTAAAGCTGCCAGCCACGCGCGAGGAGTCCCGCGCCTTCACCGAAACGGTTGTTGCTGCCGAGAATGACGATGATGAGTTGGCGCGGCGTCACAATGGTCCGCCCCGAGGGGTCCTTCACGATTTGCGATTCGCGATGTGCCGAAAGAATGAGGCAATCGCCCGCGCGCGAGGTCTTCCCTGTTTTCACTCCATCGATCCCGTCGCGGCCGAGCAACTCATTTGAATTCCGCAGCATGTAACCAAGTTTCTTGCCGCCCCGGTTGAAGGAGATCTGCCGTTCTTTTTGCGACACGTAAAAGCGAAAGGCCGCTTTGTTCATGGCGTAACGGGTGAGCTTCGCCAAATCCGTCGCCGTCGAGTACGGGAGAGAGCGTTCGCCGGTGTCGATGCCGTGCGGGTTTACAAAATGGGTGCGCTCCATCCTGAGTACCTTCGCGAGCGTATTCATCTGGCTGACGAAAACTCCGACCGGTGTTCCGCCAGTTGCCGGCACGATCGATTGCAGACGGACACCGACATGATTTGCCAGCGCATAGGCAGCGACGTTGTCCGATTGGACGAGGGCGGCGTAAAGCAAGTCCCGCAATGTGATCGTGTCGCCCGGCTGAAACCCGATAAGGTTTTCCCCGGTCCCGACGAATGCTTCGGGTGGAATGGCCGCCAATTGATTCAGGTCGCCTGAATGTTTATCGGCCCAGTCGAGCACCACCATCGCCGCCGCGACCTTGGTCAGGCTTCCGACCTGGCGTTTGTCTCTTGGGGCCTGCTGTTCCAGAACGTAACCGGTCTGCGAATCGACGATCACCCAGGCCTGCGCGGCGTGAAGTGGGCGCGCGGCCGGCAGGATGAGCGCGAGGGAAAAAAGAGCGATGAAAAAACAGCGAGGAGTAGTCACGGGTAGGTAAAACCGTTGCACCTTAATCTTCGCGGTCTGCTTGGCAACCGTTTCTCTGAAACGGCGCCGGTTTGGGCATCCGCCGCGGCGGACGCTCTCCCCATTCGGTTAGCGGAGGGCTACGCCTGAGCGGGAGCCGTAGCGGTGAGCGTTCGGCTCGAGGACGAGGTAGATGCGCTCGGCGGCATTAACGAGATCGAATGCGGTGCCCTTGCCAAGTCCGGCGGCGCGGAGTGTTCCGTGTCTGCCCTGACCGTGGCTTCCGCCAGCCATATCAAATTCATAGACCGTGATTCCCCGGTCAACGTCCGTAATCTTGACGTGCAAGGCCAGGATCGAGCGGCCGACGCCAAATGTGCCGAGAAAGAAACGGCCGACCGGGTCGCCACCGTCAACTACCGAGAACTCGCCTTCCACCAGCCAGCCGGTGCGCGGGGTCTCGTCGTCTGTCAGGATGCGGGCCGGAGCCAGCAACTCGAGTTGCTCTTTCAAATCGCCGGCAAATTCATGCGGCATGATCGCCTTGCGGATAGGCATTTCGCCGTCCGAAACCGTGTGGTCGCCCGTGAAAACGGCGGTATCGATGCAAAACGGACGAATGTAAATCGCCTTGGGAGGAGGAGCGCCAATGCCGCAGTTCGTGACCATGCGGACGCCGTTCTTGGCGTCGTAATCCTTGGCATCGCTGGAGGCCGTACTGTGGCTGCCGCCGGCCACGTCTGTCTTGGTGACAACCATGTCGGCACAGGAGCAAAGGAAGAAACTGGAGAGCAAGGCGATGAAAGGTTTCATAGTTCTTAATCGGGCATTCGTGCTGGCCGCCTCTTCGACGGACCAAGACAGTTTATTGGCCGTTTATGATGCAACTCCCGTGCCGTGGACCGTGGAAAAATGCCGCGGAGGGCCGGTTGGGATCCGCGCTCGATTCAGCGGTCCATCCCAGCGACCGGATGCGGAACGTAAAGTTCTTCGAGAGCGGTGATCGCCTCGGCAGGGAGACGCACTTCGAGGGCCGCCAGTGCGTCCTCGAGGTGACGCGGTTTTGACGCTCCGACGATGGGGGCAATGACGCCCGGTTTTTGCAGAAGCCAGGCGAGAGCAATCTGGGCAGGCGCGACGCCCTGCGCGGTTGCCACCTCTTCCAGGCGTTCGATGACCCGGGCATCAGCGTCGCCAATTTCTTCCCCGTAAATCTGCTTGCGGTAAATGTCCGTTCTGCCCCGGGCTGTTTCCGGCCGGTTCTTTCCCGCCAGAAGACCGCGCGCGAGGGGACTCCATGGAACGACTCCGATCCCCTCCTCCCGACAGAGCGGAATCATCTCCCGTTCCTCTTCGCGATACATGAGATTGTAGTGGTTCTGCATGACGACGAACCGCGTCCAGCCATTCGCGTCGGCCGTGGAGAGCATCTTTGCGAACCGCCAGGCGGGCATCGAGGACGCGCCGAGGTAGAGCACTTTCCCCGCGCGCACCAAATCGTGCAGCGCCTGGATGGTTTCCTCGATCGGTGTCTCGGGATCGAAGCGATGGATGTAGTAAATATCTACGTAATCAGTCCCGAGCCGGCGCAAACTGTCATCGATCGCGTGCATGATGTGCTTGCGCGAAAGCCCGCGTTGATTCGGATCGTCGCCCACTGGATAAAAAACCTTCGTGGCGATGACCACCTTGTCGCGGGACGGGCCGAAGTCCTTCAGAGCGCGGCCAAGCACTTCTTCGCTCACGCCTAATGAGTACATGTCGGCGGTGTCGAAAAAATTGATGCCGGCTTCCAGCGCCTGCCGGATCAGAGGCCGGCTGGCCTCTTCATCGAGGACCCATTCGCGCCATTTGCTCGACCCGTAGGTCATGGCGCCGAGGCAAATTCGCGACACTTTTAAACCGGTCGGTCCCAGGTTTACGTAATCCATATTTCCAATTCCAGTAAGCCAGGCGTCACTCGACCTGCCGTCGGTTAACCGAGACCGAGGGAATGAAGCGGGGTCAGCGCGTCGCAGTCTGCGTCGCGGGGACTGTTACGGTTGCCGGCACGGGCCGCTTGTCTCGCGCGGGCCGCAATTCGACCGGGCTGGAAGTTGTACACTCTTCGCACCAGTGGCGTTGCGCGCTATCGAGGCGTTTTCTGGCGCCGCAGTGGTCGCAGACGAATATTTCTTTTCTCACTGGAACCGTTGATACGTGAGTCGCGCTCCGTTGCCAAGCCTGCTTTTCGAGGGGCAGGCCCGGCCTCCGAAGAGACTTCTCACGCCCTTCCTTCTTCTGATTCGTGTCCCCTGCCCGTTCAGGCTGTGCCACCGGGCCCGGAAGCCAGAATCATCGATTCGGATTTGCCGCTGCGACGGAGGCTATTACAGTGCCAGCCTTATGCCGTACAAAAACATTACCCCGCCAGCGGGCGACAAGATTTCGACTTCCCAGGGGAAACTCAATGTGCCGGATCAGCCGGTGATTCCATTCATCCGGGGCGATGGGACCGGACCAGATATTTGGGCGGCAAGCGTGCGCGTTTTCGATGCCGCGGTGGAAAAGGCGTACGGCGGAAAGAAGAAGGTTTCGTGGTTTGAAGTTTTCGCCGGGCAGTCCGCGAAGGACAAATTTGATGAGTGGCTGCCGGACGACACTGTCGAGGCGTTTCGCGAATACCTGGTTGGCATTAAAGGGCCGCTGACGACCCCGGTCGGCGGCGGGATCAGTTCGCTCAATGTCGCGCTGCGACAACTGCTCGATCTGTTCGTTTGCCTGCGTCCGATCCAATATTTCACCGGCGTCCCCTCGCCCGTGAAACATCCGGAGAAGGTCAACATGGTGATCTTCCGCGAAAACACGGAAGACATTTATGCCGGGATCGAATATGCCGCGGGGAGCGAGGGATCCGCGAAGATCCTCGCGTTTCTCGAGAAGGAATTTCCCAAGATGTTCGACAAGATCCGCTTCGGCACAAAGGAAAAGGCCGCGGAATTTTGGAAGCGAGTCGGGGCGCCGGAAGGTGATGACGTCCTCGTGGGGGTCGGCATCAAGCCGGTCAGCCGCGCGGGCAGCGTCCGGCTGATTCACAGCGCGATCAGCTACGCCATCACCTATCAGCGGAAGAGCGTGACGCTCGTGCACAAGGGGAACATCATGAAGTTTACCGAAGGCGCGTTTCGCGATTGGGGTTACGAAATCGCGAAGCAATATTTCGGCGCGGAGGAAATCGACGGCGGCCCGTGGTGCAAGATTCCAATGGGCAAACCGGGCGCGGGCATTGTGATCAAAGACGCGATCGCGGACATCACGCTCCAGCAGGTGTTAACGCGGCCGGAGGATTTCGACGTGATCGCGACGTTGAACCTGAACGGCGATTATTTGAGCGACGCGCTGGCGGCGCAGGTCGGCGGAATCGGGATTGCCCCGGGCGGGAACATTAACTACATCACCGGCCACGCGGTTTTTGAAGCGACGCACGGCACGGCGCCAAAGTATGCGAACCTGGATAAGGTAAATCCTGGTTCTGTAGTTCTTTCCGGCGAGATGATGTTCCGCTACATGGGCTGGAACGACGTGGCGGATCTAATCGTGAAGGGTCTGAATGGCGCCATTGCGAGCAAACGCGTGACCTATGATTTCGCCCGCCTCATGGACGGCGCGACCGAAATCAAATGTTCCGAGTTCGGCGACAACATCATCTCTCACATGTGATGAATTTGGAGGGACGGGCGTCAGCCCGTCCCCCTGGAATATTTGGGACGACACAGAGGTCGTCCCCCACGTTAAGGTCCGCCGGTCTCGTAGACTTCGACCAGGCCGACGCCGGTAGCATTGTTCACTCCGGCCAGCACCGCCGTGTAAAGGCCCGGCGGAAGAGTCGCCGCCAGGGCCGACTCAAGGTCATTGGTCGGTGCAAGGCCTGCCGCCATAATTTCCGCGGCTTGCTCCGGATCATCCTGCCAGTTGTTATTCGCGATCAGAAGCGATCCGTCGCCGTTGCGCAATTCCAGGGTTGGATCGACGAGCGCATCGGGCACTCCCGCCGGAATAAGGCTCGGACCGATACCGCGCACGACGATCGAGGCGTCGCCTTGACCGTTGCCCAGAATAAAGCCCGCGATAACGACGTTCTCGCCGGTGCCGACAAAAGCCCGCGTGCTTATGTTGGCCAGTTTTGACGGAACCGCCGTCTCGAGATCGTAGACTTCAACCAGGGCGACACCGGCAGCGTTGTTGTTGCCACTGACCACGGCCGTGTAGTTGCCAGGGACCAGGGCGGCATCAATTGCCGACTCAAGATCGTCGCTTGGCGGAATGCCGCTGGCGATGATCAACGCCTCTTGCGCGGGGTCATCCCTCCAGTTGTTGTTCGTAATCGTGGTAAAGCCCGCCGGACCGTGCAGCTCCAGCACCGGATCAGCCAGCACATTGGGAACACCGGAGCCTGCCAGCGAAGGTCCAATGGCCCGCAGGAGCACATGCTTGGGACCGCTTCCCGTGATGATGAACCCGCCAATGGCCACGTGATCTCCCGCCTGCACTCGCTCGCGCGACGAGATGTTCAGTAGCTGTGCCGGATTCGGATTCGGTGTGACGGTTGGGGACGCGGTCGGCGTTGCCGTTGGGGCGATCGTAGGCGTAGCGGTTGTGCCCGGTGTAGCCGTCACGCCCGGCGTCGCGGTCACTCCCGGTGTGGGCGACACCCCTGGCCCGGTTACTTCAATATTAACCCCAGCGGCGTTCTCACTCGGCTTGCCCCGGGAATCGACCACGCGGACAGTCGCCCGGTAATCACCAGGAGTGTTATAAGTATGCTGAATCGTGGGCGTCGATTGGGTGACCGGCGGTGTGCCATCGCCGAAGGTAAAGGTGAAGGAAGTAATAGTGTCGGCCGGCGGATCGGTATCGGGATCCGATGACGCGGAAGCGTCAAAGTTGACCAGGAGCGGCGCGTTACCGGAGACCGGATCGGCGTCCAAAGCGGCCACCGGCGCGGTGTTCGGCCGGCAAAACGGATTGTTGCCCACCAGTGTGTAGCTGCCGGAAGGCGCCAGGCTGTCCGGCATATTGTCGGGCGTGATCGAGACAGCCACCGCCACGGCTGTGATGCGCGTCAGGAATCCGGTGAGATCCTGTCCCGGCGTTGGGTTACCAATGGCGCTCGTAGGCACGATTATCGTAATCGTTCCATCCGCGCTGAAGGTGCTGGCTGGATCCGCGGCCACAAATGGTCCCGCGGTCGGTCCCACTTGAAAGATTGGAGCGGTGGTCGCGCCGTCCGCGGGATCGTTGGTCATGCGGACGGTGTAATTCACGTTGTCGGGCGCCGTGAAAGTAACCGGCCAGCGCGTGACCGGCGGGACCGTGGCCAGGCTCTCCATCTTGAGAGTGAAGACAACCTTGCTCGGCGCGAAACCAAATGGCTCCCCAATTGAGAGACTCCGCACATCCCAGCCCGGATTTGCCGAGACACCGATCGGGACGACGATGTCCCCCGCCGGGTCGTTAAGGATCTCGCAGCCCGGCAACAAGCATTTATCACAGGGCGCCACCGCGGTCCCAATTGGCAGTTCGCTACAGCTCGCACTTTCGCCGAGGGCGTTCGTCGCCGTCACTTTGTAAAAGTACGCTGTGTTGGGGAGCGCGGTGGTGTCGTCGTAGGTTGTTTTGCAAGCGGGACAACCAGTGGTCACGGTCGCGAGTGGCGCGCCATATGTGCCAGGTTCTGTCCGTCGATAAACTTTGTAACCCGTCAGAGGTGAACCGCCGTTATCCGGCTCCGACCAATCGAGATGCACGATGTCCCCCGTCTTGGTCACGGTGTTCAAGCGTGGCGCGGCGGGCGCGACCGGTTCCGCCGGATTGGGATCGAATGCGGCAAACAATCGTCGACCGCCGGACTGCCGGATAATCGACGCCAGCGCACTGCGAGAGAGATCGTACGGCGGAGGGCTGGCCGCCGTTTCTTCCGAGCAGGTTGGAGCCACACAGCCATCGGCATAGGCCGCGAGCACACGACCTTCCCGGTCGACCTGAATGTCATTAAAATCGAGCAGGTTGCGGTCGCCCCCACAGGTGGTTCCACCAGTGCAGATCGACCCTATTTGCACCGGATCGTTTCCGGTAGCGTTAACCAGGTGGAACGTCTGACCGCGATCAAAGGTGGTCGCGATGTAGAAATTCCAGACGCCGCGAAAAGTGTCCGTGGCCTGATAATTTCCCGCGGTCGTTGTCCCGAGGAACCCGAAGGCTGCGCGATCGCCATCGCCCGCCACCGCTTGCGGAAAGACGCAATTCTTAATGAACCCCTGGCCGGCATCCCGATCGATCCAGGTCTGGCCATGATCGGTCGATGTCGCCATGTGGGGATGGCCGTCGCCGTTCTGGTAGCCAAGGTAGAGCGTGTTGTCCGAACCAATCCCCACAGCCGGATCGGTGTCCCCCGGGGTACTTCCGGGAACAGTTCGAATCGTCCAGGTCAGGCCATTGTCAGTGGAAGCCGCAACGCCCTGACCTCCACCGCATCCCTTATTCGGAACGTAAACCGATCCATCGGGTCCCACTTTCACGTGGCCATGCAGGCCGCCACATTGGGATAAATTCCACATCGGAACTCCCGGTCCAAAAGTCAGCCCGCCATCGTCGCTGCGGGCCGCAATGGCGGTCGCGATGTCTTGCGACGCGTAATAAACCTGGTTCGGGTAGAGCGGATGAAGGGGCGGCAGCGGAAAGGCCGCTTCATTATAGGGTCCCGCTCCGACCGTTTGGTGATCGGCGCCCGCCGGTTGACCGGACCCCTGCGATTGGGTCCAGGTTTCTCCATCATCATCCGAATAGGCCATGATGCTGGAAACGCCGGCGAGTTGGGACTGAAAAATCCGGCCGGGACGAGGCAGCGCGCCCGCAGGCTGCTCATGATCGACAAATCCAATCGGATCCAGCGTGTTTATCCCCTCGACCGGACTCGTCCTGTCCTCCCAGAGGTATCTGGCAGGCGAAGAACAATCGTCAAATGTGACGCGAAACTCGTTCAGGTTGGCCGTGAAAAACGCCACGCCGCCGGTATTCCGATTCGGGAATTGCGCGTTGGGATGCAAGTCCTGACATCCCGCTGTCGCGGCGGGGCAGTTAATGTTCCAATCGATCCCGATCGAGGGCTCGCCTGCTGAATCGGCTCCCTCGATGTCGCCCGGGTTGGGCGGATAGTTTTGATACCTGGGGGCAATCCCGACCGGTGGTGGCGGCGGCGGCGGCACGTCTTCCAAGGAGACCGTCCCCTCATAACTTTGTCCCGCCGGAGCGAAAGGCACCGTCCGAATTATATAGGTATGCGACACTGCCGGGAGGAAGGCCACCTCGGGATCGGAGGAGGAAGCGGCCGTCGTCACGAGCGTCGTGCCGTCGCTTTCAAAAATGTAGACGTCAAAATCGGCCGATGAAACCGGCCACTCAATCACAACCTTCACGGTTTTGGTGGCGTCGGTTCCGGGCGGAACATCGATGGTTAGAGTGTAATCATCGCAGGACATAGGCACGGTGCAGAGCGGCACCCCGTTCGCCTGCGCGGTGGCGTTCGGCACCACAAATGGACCGCCGACGTAGGTTTGCGGTCCACTGCCCAGCGTGAGTGTGCCGCTGGGAGGCGTGGCGGCAAAACTCAAAGCGCCAATCAGGGCGCCGGCAGAGCAGAGGGCGAGCGCGAGCAAAATACGTCGATTAAACAGACCGGATTCGGAATCAGATTTTTTTCGCATGGGATTGTTTGATTGAGTTGGGACGAACGCAGGCCCGAGTGTGAAGATCTTGGAGATCGGTCCGGTGCGCATTGGGGGTTCGAAGCGGCAGGGTTCGAGCGGACGTAAAATTTCCACCGGATGACGCAAATGTAATTTTTCGCCTTCCGCGGACGAAAATCGTTAGGCCTGGATTTGTGCCAGCAAAAGACAAACGATTTCCCGACTATTCCTCGCTCACAACGAGTGGTAGAACGATGCGATGCGCGCCTGTTTAACTCCGTTGGCTCTTTGTCTCGCGTTTGCGATTACCGGCTGTTCCAAGTCGGACACCGTTCAGGCACCGCCAGGTCCACCCCCAACCACGCCCGTCAAGGGATCGACCAATGTGATCGACGCCTGTTCCCTGCTCACGAGCTCGGAGATCGAGGCCATTCAGGGCGCGCCCCTCAAAGACACCAAGGCGAGCAGCAACGCTCAAGGAGGCCTCAACATTTCGCAGTGCTACTTCCTGCTCCCCACCGCCGCCGATTCAATCGTCGTCACCGTGACGCAAAAGGCTGACGGTTCGAACGCGCGTGATCCGAGGGAGTCGTGGGAAGAAATTTTCCGCGAGGACAAGGACAAGGATAAAGATGCATCCAAGGAGGAGGAAGAGGGTAAAGCGGCACCGCCCGAGAAGGTCGACGGCGTGGGTGAAGAGGCGTTCTGGGCGCCCCGGCGCTTCGGCGGCGCGTTGTATGCCCTCAAGGGTAATGCCTACATCAGTGTCAGCGTAGGAGGGGCCGGCGAAAAATCGGTCAGGATTCAGAAATCGAAAGCGCTCGCTGAGAAAATCTTGAAGCATTTCTAAGCTGCGGCGGTCAGCGGCTGTCTCGCTGGGATCGCGGGAACAATCGTGTTTCTATCCGCGGGGAATTTCTGTTACACACACGGAATGCCATCCATGTCTCTCTGGCCGCGTTTCCAGCAGTATTTCCTGCGCTACGACGATCTCGATTTCTCGCTCGACATCAGCCGCATGAGGTTTCCGGATGATTTCTTCGGAAAGATGCGGGATCGCATCGCGAAGGCACTCACGGCCATGCGCGAACTCGAGGCCGGTGCCATCGCGAACCCGGACGAGCAACGCATGGTCGGCCACTATTGGCTCCGCGATTCAAAACTCGCACCCACGCCCGAGCTCCGCGCGGACATCGACGACACCAACGCCCGGATCAAGCAGTTCGCCGCTGATGTGCACAGCGGAAAAATCGCGCCGCCAAATGGAGAGCGCTTCAAACACCTCCTCCTGATCGGCATCGGCGGTTCCGCCCTGGGGCCGCAGTTCATCGCCGACGCGCTCGGCAATGCCGCCGACCCGCTCAATATTTCGTTCCTCGATAACACGGATCCCGACGGGTTCGATCGTGCCTTCAACAAGATCGGCGACCATCTGGCGCACACCCTCGCCGTCGTCATCTCGAAATCCGGCGGCACGAAAGAAACCCGCAACGGAATGCTGGAAGCGGCGGCGCGTTATCAACAAGCGGGTTTGGATTTCGGAAAGCATGCGGTCGCAGTCACCGGCGTTGGCAGCGAGCTGGACAAGCACGCGGAGAAGAACGGCTGGCTGACGCGTTTTCCGATGCACGATTGGGTGGGTGGCCGCACCTCCATCATGAGTGCGGTCGGCCTCGTTCCAGCCGCCTTGGAGGGTTTCGACGTCGACAGCTTCCTCGCCGGCGCGGCGGCGATGGATGCCAGGACACGCGCGACCGACGCGAAGCGGAATGCAGCGATGCTGCTGGCCCTGATGTGGTTTTACGCGGGAAACGGCCGTGGGGAAAAAGACATGGTTATCCTGCCGTACAAGGACCGGTTGATGTTGTTCAGCAAATACCTGCAGCAACTGGTGATGGAGTCGTTAGGCAAGGAGAAAGACCTCGACGGCAACATTGTCCACCAGGGAATAGCCGTTTACGGAAACAAGGGATCGACGGATCAGCACGCGTACGTGCAGCAGTTGCGCGACGGTGTCTTGAATTTCTTCGTCACGTTTGTCGAAGTGCGCCAGGACCGGGTGACGCCGCGGTTCGAAGTCGAGGAGGGCGTGACGAGCGGCGACTATCTCCAGGGATTTCTGCGCGGGACCCGCTCGGCCCTGTACGAGAGCGAACGCGAGTCGATTACGATCACGATCCCGGAAGTGAATGCGTTCAACGTCGGTGCGCTTATCGCCCTCTACGAACGCGCGGTCGGGTTCTACGCCAGTCTCGTGAACATCAACGCCTATCATCAACCAGGCGTCGAAGCCGGGAAGAAAGCGGCCACCCAGGTTCTGCAACTTCAGGACCGGGTTCGAGAGAATCTGGGCACCGCACCTGGAAAGACGGCGGAGGAAATCGCACAATCGCTCGGGGCCGATCCAGAGGATGTCTTTCACATCCTGCGCCATCTCGCAGCAAACGATCCGTCGATTCAGGTTTCGGGCGGCGAGACGATTGCATCGCAGGAATATTCCCGGCGTAAATAGCGGACCTCGGGCCTCCGTCCCTCCAATTTAGCCTCGACCGCTGGCACTGCACGCCGGTTGCGCTAGGGTTCCCGTCTTCCTTTCTCCATGTCTGCCTCCGCCGAACCGAATTCAACACCAGAACGGGACATCCAGGTTCCCCTGCCCGATGCGGTCAAGTTTGTGCGCCAACTCAGCCACGATCTGCGCAACCATCTCAATGCCGCGGAACTGCAAGCGGCTTACATCGCTGAAATTGCGCAGGATCCGGAGACGAAAGAGGAGATCAAACGTTTACGCGCCATGATCTCGGAGGTCGGAACCAGCTTACAACGTGTCACCTCCGTGCTCGGCGCAACGCGATTGACGCTGATGCCTTATGGCGCGGCGGATTTGGTGGACGACCTGCGCCAGAAACTGGCGGCCGATTATCCGAATGAAAGCGCGAAAATAGAATGGCAGGTGCAGCTGGGGGACGTCTCCCTGCAGATCGATCCGCAGGCTTTGCAACCGGCGTTGCTGGAATTATTCGCGAACGCCTTCCGGCATGGGCGCGAGGAAGGGGCGATTTCGGTGGACGCGCGGATTGAGGGGAATCGCTTTGTCTGCACGATCCGCGAACCGAAACGAACCTTCGAACGCTCGACCGAACACTGGGGGCGCGAGCCGTTTCGGACTATCGCGCAAGGCCATTATGGTCTTGGACTTCATCGGGCGCGCGCTATCATCGAGGCTCACGACGGCGAATTGAATGCCTGCTATGATTCACCCGCATCTTCTCTCATTACGACCGTGGTTCTGCCACTGGCCCCAGCCGCCGGGTAGCAGGACGCCGGCTCGCCCACCCGCAAAGCGAGTTCCAAGTGAATGAAAACGCTCGGCCGCGCGTCGATTGCACTTCTGCTGGCATTCCCTGCCGCCTTGGACGGGACTGAGGCACGACCATGACCGCTGAAAACAGACGCATCCTGATCATCGACGATGAGCGGCCCATCCTGCTCACGTTGGACGCGCTTCTTGGGCGTCACGGATATCAACCGGAAACCGCCGCGACCGCCGCGCACGGTTTGCGGGCGTTGCAGAAAAACCCACCGGCCGTGGTCCTGCTTGACCTCCAACTGCCGGACGCGGACGGCTTGCAAACTCTGGATCAGATCAAGACGGAACATCCGGAGACACAGGTGATCATCTTGACGGCGCACGATTCGCTGAGCAACGCCATCGAGTCGATCAAGCGGGGCGCCTACCATTTTATCAGCAAGCCGTACGCGCCGGAGGAGTTGCTCAGCCTCATCGAGAAAGCGCTCGAGAAACAATCTCTCCTCCGCGAGACGGAACAGTTGCGGGAGAAAACCCAACAGCTCGAGAAGCGGCTGGAGATTGCTGAGACGCGGTTGGCGCCGGTGATCAAGAGCAAGGCCATGCAAGAGATCAAGGAGTTGATCGAAGCGATGGCGCCTTCGGAAGCCAATGTCCTGATAACGGGCGAGAGTGGCGTGGGCAAGGAAGTGATCGCCAATGCGATCCACAGCCGCAGCCGCCGCGCCACCAAGCCGATGGTGAAACTGAACTGCGCTGCCTTTCCGCAGGCGATGATCGAGGGGGAATTATTCGGCTATGTGAAGGGAGCGTTCACCGGAGCCACGAACGATTTCGCCGGGATGATAGCGGCGGCCAGCGGCAGCACGCTCTTTCTCGATGAAATCTCCGAGATGCCCCCGGAGCTGCAGACTCGTTTCCTGCGGGTGTTGCAAGAACGGGAGTACCGGCCTCTCGGAAGCACCAAAACGCTCAAATCGGATTTTCGCGTGGTGGCCGCCACCAACCGCCCGATCGCCAGTGCCCTGGCCGAGAATCGACTGCGGGCCGATCTCTATTACCGGCTCAATACTTTTCAAATCGAGATCCCACCCTTGCGCGAACGGAAAGAAGATATTCCACCGCTGGTCGCGACGTTTCTGAAACGATTTGCGCAAGAGCTGGGCAAGGACCAGCCCGAGATCGCCCCCGAAGCTTTTCAAAAGCTCCTCGATTATTCCTGGCCCGGGAACGTGCGTGAATTGCAAAATGCCATGGAATACGCGGTCGTCCTCGCCCGCCAAAACAAGATCAGCGTCAAGGAATTGCCGGCCGAAGTGCAGCTACCGGTGGCGCTCCAGCAAACGGAGCGCAACAACAGCAACAACAACGGCGGCGTGCAGAATCTCGATGACATGGAACGGAACGCGATCATCCAGGCGCTCGCGCAATGCCACGGGAACAAGAAAAAGGCCGCGCAGGTCCTCGGCATCCAACGTCCGACGCTTTACAATAAGATGAAGCGATACGCGATCGAGCTGTGACGGTGGACGTCAAAGCGTTGAAGTGTTGAAGCGTTACAATGGACCTGCGAACCGCGGGTTCCATGTGCATTCTTACGATGTAACGCTCTAACGTCCCCACAATGGCCCTCTCCCGTCATCTTGAAAAGGTCCTGGCCCATGCCGAGCTGGACCTGCCCTCCGTGGGGACGAAGCCGCCAACGGAAGCGCTGCCCCTTTATAAGAAGTTCCTAAAAATCGAGGAACACCGGCTTCGCCTGAGCCACCAGTCGGGTGGAGGCGGGCGCGAGATTTGTGGACTCCGGGTCGGACTGATCGACGTCGTGTTGCGCCACATCTTCGGTGCGGCCACCGCGTTCGCCCAGCAACACAAAGGCGCCTCCCCCGCTCCACTGACGGTCGTGGCGCTGGGCGGCTACGGCCGAGGAGAACTCAATCCTCATAGCGACGTGGATGTCATGTTTCTGCACGATAAACGCGGTCCCGGCATCTCGCCGTATGCGGAACAAGTGATCGAACAAGTCCTTTACCTGCTTTGGGATATTGGCTTCAAAGTCGGCCATTCCACCCTGTCCATTTCCGAGGCCGTTAACCTGGCCAATGCCGAGATGCTCACGAAAACCGCCATGCTGGAATCGCGTCAGGTGGCCGGCGATCCGCGCCTGACGCGCCTCTTCCGCAAGCAATTCCGCGAAAAGTGCGTGCGCGGGCATGAGCGGGAGTACGTGGAGCTTCGAATGCAGGACCAGGCGGCGCGGCACGCCAAGTTTGGCGACAGCGTTTATGTGCAGGAGCCCAACCTGAAGAGCGGTTGCGGGGGGCTCCGCGACTACCAGAACCTTCTTTGGATGACGTTTTTCAAGGAAGGCGCGCTCACCACCACGCATCTCGTCGGCCGAGACTGGCTGAGCGAGGCGGACCGCAAGCGAATCGAAGCGGCCTATGATTTTCTCCTGCGCGTTCGCACCGACCTTCACTACGCAACGGGCCGCGCCACGGACACCTTGCATTTCAATGTCCAGGACCCGCTCGCGGAACGGCTCGGTTACACTCAGAAACGTAACACGAACCGGAATGAAGCGTTCATGAAGGATTATTATGAGCACACGCGAAACATCTTTCGCGTCACGGAACGAATCACCGAGCAATTCGCCAGCGGCCGATCCTCAAGCGCGACGCGCTCGCTTTTTGGTTTCTTGCCGCTTCTGAAGACGCCGGAGGAACGCGTCGATTATTTTCGCATCCGCAACGGACAGCTCTTTCCCCAGCGTCGAACCGATTTCGTGAAGTATCCGGAAGCGATGATGCGCGCCTTCCAGCTGGCGCAGGAACGGCAATTGGATTTGAGCCCGGACCTGGCTGATCTCTTCACGCGCAATCTTGGCGTCGTGACCCGGGCCTTGCGCAACGCCAACAAACCGCGCGAGGTCTTCCGTTCCATCATTAGCCAGAAAGGTGATGTCGGCCGCGTCCTCCGGATGATGCACCGGGTCGATTTTCTCGGCCGCTACGTGCCGGAGTTCGGGCAGCTCACCTGTCTCGTCCAGCACGAGTTCTTCCACCGTTACACCGCGGACGAACACACGCTGGTCTGCATCGACAAGCTCGACCAGGTCATGCAGACGGAGAATCCGAAGTTGAGAGCGTACCGCGAGCTCTTCGAAAGACTCGATGATCCATTCGTCCTCTATCTCGCCTTGCTCTTGCACGATACCGGCCGAGCCGTCGGCGCGCGGCCGCATTCGGAAGCCAGCGCTCTCTTTGCGCAAGGCGCCGCGATTCGCCTCCAGCTTTCGCCGGCCCAACGGCGCTCGCTCATTCTTCTCGTGGACCATCATCTGACCCTGTCGAATATGGCTCAGCAGAGAAATCTCGATGATCCCGAAACGGTCGTGGAGTTCGCGCGCATCGTGAAAGATCAGAAGAACCTTGATGCTCTGATGCTGCTCACGCTCGCCGATGGACAGGGCACAAGCGCGGACGCGTGGTCGGACTGGAAAGAATCGCTCGTCTGGCAGCTCTATCACGCCACCTCACAATATCTTTCCGATCAGGAGGCGTTCTACGAGCAGACCAAAATCGAACGCGAGCTCTTGCAGCGGCAGGTGACGGATGCACTCGGGGCGGATTACGCGGAGGAGGTTGACGCGCATTTCGAAGTCATGCCGGACAATTATTTCCGGGCGTTCGAAGTCGGCGGAATCGCTTCACACTTGAAGCTTTTCCGGCGCTTTCTAGAGAATCTTTATTTGCGCAATGAGCCGCCGCTCGCCCCCGCGATCGCCTGGGAGGCCTTTCCGGAGCAAGGCCACAGCATCGCCTCGTTCTGCGCCTGGGATGGACAGGAACTTCTGGCCAAGATCGCGGGCTCTTTCGCCGTGGTCCCAGTCAATATTCTGAGCGCGGACATTTACACCCGGGGCGACAATGTCGTCCTCGATATTTTTCGGGTCTGCGACACGAAATTTCGCGCGGTCAAAGACAAGCGCGACCACGACCTCGTCGAAACAACCCTGCGCAGCGCCCTCGCCAACGAGAACTTTGATTTCGCGCCGCTCCTCGATCAGGCGCGACGGAAGATCGTCAAGCAGGCCAGTCGCGGGGAGATGGATTTTCCGACTCGCGTAACGGTCGAAAACAAAGCGCATCCCACTTATACACTCATTCAGATTCAAACGCCGGACCGGCTCGGGTTGCTCTATGAGTTGCTGACCGCATTTGGCGAAGAACGCGTCTCGATCGCCCTTTCGCGGATCAGCACCGAAAAAGGCGCGGCCATCGATACGTTCTATGTGGCGGACCGGGCCACGCGCGCAAAAATCACCGATCCGACGCGAATCAGCGCTTTGCAGGAGCGACTGCATCGGGCCGCCCTGGGCACCATCCAGGTCGATCCCGCGTAATTGAGCCTGACTGCTGCCGCCTTTCCGCTTAACGTCCCGCGACCTTTTTTGCCATGAATGTTCTGATCCTCGCCGCTGGTTACGCCACCCGCCTCTATCCCCTCACATTGCACAAGGCCAAGCCTCTCCTCGAGGTGGCGGGCAAACCAATGATCGAATGGGTTCTCGATAATCTCGCGCCCGTCCCTGATCTGGAAACCGTTTACGTGGTCACGAACAACCGGTTTGTGAAGGATTTTCAAACCTGGGCCGATGGTTATCGCCAACGCCACCCAGGGTTCGCGCTGAAGATCATCGACGATGGATCAACCGACGATTCGGATAAACTCGGCGCGATCGGCGACATCAACCTTGTCCTGATGCGTGAGGAAGAGCTGGCGAAGAACGATCTGATCATCGTCGCGGGCGACAATCTTTTCAGCGAGCCGCTCGTTGATTTTGTGAAATCTGCCCGAGGCTCCGATGCGACGCTGGCGACATACGACGTCGGCGATCTCGAGGCGATCAAGAAGTACAGCAGCATCACGATTGATTCTGCCGGCATCATCACCCAATTCGAAGAGAAACCGGCCGCGCCGAAAAACACGCTCACCGGAATTGCGCTCTATTATTTTTCGCGCACGGTCGTGCCCCTGTTTCGAACCTATCTCGCCGCCGGAAACAATCCGGACCAGCCGGGACGCTTTATCCAGTGGCTTCACACCCGCCAGCCGGTCAAGACCCATCAGATTCGAGGAACCTGGTTCGATATCGGAAGCAAGGAGACGCTGGAAGAAGCGAACCAGATTTTCGCGAAGTTCGTTCGCGATTAATCTCTCTCGGTTTATTTCAATCGACCTTCGTCGAACTCGATAAGGTCGAAGTAGGTCCGAATGTCCTTGCGACCGGCGCCGCCGGCCTCCTTCAGGAAATGAAGAAAGCGCGCTTTCTTCGCGGCGGTGTCGGGCCGGCGGGAAATCATCATCTCGTTCCAATGCTCGATCGATTCCGACGTATGGCCCGCTCCATTTTTTTGTACCCAGGCGAGGATCGCCGCGTCGTCGTCGAGCCGATGAGCGGCTTCTTCGAACGAATCGGGATCCAGCTTCAAAAAAGCGAGAAGATGCTTATCGAACCCAACGGTTTTGTAGTTGTAGCCATCGAGCAACCCCTTTCGGTGCAGCTTGGCCTTGTCGATCAATCGCGGCAGATGGACGTAGCCGCCGAGTCGCTCGTACGGACTGCGTGGACGCAGTTTTTGCATTGAGCCCGGCTAAGTCGCGGGCAGAGGATGCGGAACGACCGCTGGCGGAAGCTCCGCCTCGGGTTCCGCCGTGACCGCCGGCTTCGCCTCCGGCAGCAATTCCGCCTGAGTGAGCCCGGCGTTTCCGATAATCAGCTGACCGCAAAAGATTCCGCCTTTCTCCACCGAAATGGACTTGGCGGTTACGTCGCCGTCGAGCATCGCACCGCGATGAATGATAACCGCGGCCTCCGCGACGATTTCACCTGTCACCTGGCCGCGGATTTCGATGCTCTTGACCCGAACCCTCCGGAAAAATTGGACGACCGATTTTCGCTCGACCAGGACATGTTCCGCGGTGAGACGTCCGGGGATTTTGCCGGAAAAATTGATCGTGGCCGTGCCCAAACAGTGCAGATTGCCGCGCAATTTGCCTTCGATCAACGCGGACCGGCAGGTCACGCTACTGCTGCTAAGATCGCCTTTCGCGGTCAGATGGACCTGCCCGTGGGTTCGAATCGAGCGGCTGAAGCTCGTGGTGATCTTATAATCGCGAAGATCGATGTGCTTGCTGCACTTCGGACAAATCGTCGAGGTCGCCGCGGAACTGATTTCCTGCGTGGCCTTGCAATCAAAACACTCGATGACCGAGCTGTGATGCTTCGTCCAAAAGCCCTCGAACTTTCGAAAAAGCGAGGGATCGGCAATGGATTCGACGGGCTCGTCCTTCGGACGGAAACGCACCTCCATCTTTGGAGCCGAAGGCACGAAATGCGCGCCGCATTGGCGGCACATGGTGCTCTTCGCCGCGGCATATTCCATCTGTTTAAAGCCACAGTGCGGACAATCCACACTGACTTTAACAGGCGACGGCTTAGCCACGGGTCGCGGTCGCGAAAAGGTGATGGTTTAGACGCGAGAACCGAATGCCGTCTTGGCGGGGGGTGTCGCCGGCTCGTCATTCCGCACGATCTCTGGCTTCGCCGCGGGGGCGGCGCTCTTGCTAGAGGTGCTGCTGGTTACCTCGGACTTGCCGATAAAGGTGGCGCCCTCTTCGATGACGAGGCGGGCAGCCTTCAGGTCGCCCTGCAGGGTGCAACGCGATTTCAGTTCGCAGCGTTCGCCCACGGTGATGTTACCCTGGACTTTGCCGTAAACGGTAATCGATTTGGTTTTGATCTCGCCCCGAATATCCGCGTTCTCACCGATGGTGAGCACGCCGTCGGAATTGATTTCGCCTTCGACTTTGCCGTCGATGAGCAACTCCTTTTGAAATTTGATCGAGCCTTTGATCTCGACGTCGCTCGAAAGAATGTCTTTGCCAGAATGTTCAGCCATATATTTTTTGGGATCGATTGTTGATGGTGGTGTCCGAGGTTCTTCGCGCTGAGTGAGACGGTTCTCCTCAGTGCCCGCGCTTAACGATCCTTCTCCGATCGACGACATGGGCTTTTGTGGGATGAATTTCTTCAGCACGCGGCATTATGGTAATACTCGCTGGCTCTGTCAATGGATTACCTAGGGAAATCCTTTTTTTCGGTGAAAACGGAGCCCCGGGGACTTGGCGCGCCAAGATTTTGACCAAAACGCCCGGCTCTTCGATTCCGCTTTTCTCCCTCCGAAATCGCCAATCCGAAATCCGAAATTGCATGGGCCCACCAGGATTCGAACCTGGGACCAAGGGATTATGAGTCCCCTGCTCTAACCGCTGAGCTATAGGCCCGCTCGACAGCCGAATTAAACACCGCAAATCACCGGTGACCAACCCCGAATGCTCCGGACCAGAGTCGGCCGGCGTCTTCGTCGCGGACTAGCGCTCGTCACAAGGCAGGTTGATTGCGACCGAGGTCAGGCAGCTCGGACTCGAAAAACTACTCCGTCCGTTCTCGGGGCCTTTACGGCAGATGGTAAACCTCCACCTGCCCCACCCCAACCGCGCTGTTGGCTCCCCGGACAATTGTGGTGTAGTTGCCGGGCGAGAGCGTTTTTACGAGCGCCGATTCCAGATCGTTCGTCGGCGGAATGGTGGTGGCTTCAATCTCGGCTTGCTGGCTGCTCCCATCAGGTCGCGTCTTCCAGTTGTCGTTCGAGGCTACCAGCGCCCCGCTGCCGTCGCGCAGTTCCATGTTCGGATCCGCCAACGCGCCGGTGACGGGAAGGGATGGCCCAAGGGCGCGCGCAATCACGCGGGAACTGCCGCCGCCGCTGCCACCGCCGACAATTAGTCCGCCAATCATGACGTTGTCCCCCCTGTGCACAAATCCACGAGTGCTGATGTTCGCCAGCCTGGAGTTCGCGTCTTGCCCGAGATCGTAAACCTCGACCAGGCCCACGCCCGCGCCCCCATCCTTGCCCGACAGGACAGCGGTGTACGCCCCCGGACCGAGGGACATCAGGATAGCCGATTCCAAATCGTTGCCCGGCGGAATCGTCGTAGCCTCAATGTCTGCCTGCTGGCTGCTCAGGTTAGGCCGCATTTTCCAATTGTCGTTTGTGGCCACGGTGGTGCTGCCCTTGTGCAGTTCCAAAATGGGATCAGGCAAAGTGCCACCCACCGCATTGAGCGAAGGACCGATCCCGCGAACCAGGACCCTCCTGAGATCGGTTCCGGTGACAATGAAGCCTCCGATGAGAACCGAGTCCCCTGTGAGAACCACCAGCCGCGTAGAAACGTTGAGCAAAGTGGGTGCGGCAGGTGGCCCGCTGTACAATTCCGCGCTCGCCGTTGTCCCGGGTACTGCCAACGCCCCCTGCAGCGAGCACCTGGCCATTTGGCAACAATGTCGCCGTATGCTGAACGCGGGCGGCGGCGAGGCTGCCGGTCGCCGACCACGTGCCATTCGCCGGGTCGTACAGTTCCGCGCTCTCCAAAACGGCGCCGCCGGGGCCTTCCCTCAAGCCTCCGACGACAAGCACCTCGCCATTAGATAGCAACGTGGCGCTGGAATTTTCACGTGCGGCGGCGAGGCTACCGGTCGATGTCCACGCTCCGCTCGTCGGATCGTATAGCTCGGCACTGAACAGAGAGCCGGTCCCGCCAAAACCGCCGGCGACAAGCACCAGACCATTTGGCAATAGTGTCGCCGTATGTTGATCGCGTGCGGTGGTGAGGCTGCCGGTCGACGTCCAAGTCCCACTCGCCGGATCGTACAATTCCGTGGCCGAGGTCACGACCCCGGTAGCGGTCCGGCCGCCCACAATGAGCACCTTGCCATTAGGCAGCAGCGTCGCGGTGGTGTGCCGGCGGATGGCCGGGCTGCCGGTGGTGGTCCAGGTGCCGGTCACTGGATCGTACAGTTCCGCGCTGGGGACATTGCCCTCGTTAAAACCACCCGCGACGAGGACCTTGCCGTCGGGCAGCAAGGTCGCCGTGTGAGAAAAGCGCGCATGGCCAAGGCTGCCGGTCGGTGTCCAGGTCCCGTTCGTTGGATCGTAAAGCTCGCACTCCGCAGACCCAACAATCATGTCACCTTCAATAACGGTTTGTCCGCCAGCGGCGAGCACTTTGCCGTTAGGCAGCAGCGTTGCCGTGAAAGACCAGTGGTTGACGGCGAGATTGCCCGTCTCAGTCCAGGTGCCGCTCGCGTTATCATACAGCTCCGTGCTCTCGCCAAGGGTAAGGCCCGCCACGAGGACCTTCCCGTTGGGCAGCATTGTCGCCGAATGAGACGAGCGTGGGGTAGCCAGGCTGCCGGTCTGTTCAAAAGCACCGGACCCGCCCGCGCGCAGCTGCGTTGGCATCAGCCCAGCGCCAAAAAAAAGCAGCAGAAACGCGACCCGTCCACCTTTCACCATGAGGGTTACGGTGTTCATGATCCGAGCGTATCGGTCCGAGCCCTTTTCGACAAGCAGCTTTGCGGTTCAGGGGCGACAGCGAATTTAACAACGCATTCACCGGCGGCCAACTCCGACCTCTCCAGGGGGCGGCGGATATTAGTTAACTGACGGAACAGATTCGCCGATTACCTCAGCAGGCTGCTCGGCCTGCCTCTCTCCCCAACTGTGCCATCCTTCCCTGAGCTCCAGCCAAATCCATTTGGCCATGGCCCTTACCAGTTGTCCGATATCCGTCGATTTCAGAGTGAAGCCGGGAATGAGACAGCGCCGGCCCCGATTTGTTTTCCCGAGTGTCCCGATCCGTCGGCGGCGGCGGGCGATCTGGGCGAAGCGGCGATTGTAGGCGCGAATGAGGAGGAAGAATGGCAGGGAAACCGGATCCGAGAAGGGCGGCACCAGCAAAGCCTTCATTCCCATTTTGAATGGCTGCGAAGCGATTCCGAGATAGTAAAAGCCGAGATCCAAAGTGAAGGCGAGGCTCATCAAATCGAACTCGCCCATGTATTCATATTTGTCTTTGTAGACAGCCTCGAACCAGCAGCGATGGCTGCGGGCGAAATCACGGTTGTGTTTCTCGACCCGTTCCTTCATCGGCTCGCCGCGCCGCTGCGCCGTGATGAGTTCCGCCGCACTCGTCGTCGTGAACGAAATCCAATCCATTCCGGGACTGTAGAAAGGATCCATGAACGCCGCGGCGTCGCCTACCAGGACAAAGCCGTCGCCGGCGAAAGTCGTGCTGTAGTACGCGAGATTTTTCCGCCAATGCACGTCGCTCTCGTCGAATGTCGCATCGACAAGCATTTCGCGCCCGACCGGGTGTTCCATCAGGAAATCTTTCAGACGTTCACCGATCCCGCGCCCATCCTGCCGAAACTCAACGAGGCGTTGGTCGATGACGAAACCGACACTCATGTCGCCGCCTTTGAGCGGAATCCACCAGCTCCACCAGCCGTCGCCGATAACGTGGTTAGTCGCCGTGCCGCGAACGCTGTACACCGCGGACGCGTATTTTGGGAATTTTTCGGCGAGCTCGCGGCCATCCCAGTCCTTCACGCCTTTCCAGCGCGACCACGCCGCCGCGGTCGGATGCGCCGTGTTGGATTTCCACCAGCCGTTCTTGCGCGCCAAAACCGCGGCCATGCCGGAAGCATCAACAATCCAGCGAGTGCGAATGGTCTTCACTCCATCCCCGTTCTTGACTGTCAGTATCTGTTCCCCACCAGGTGAAAGTTGCACCTCAGCCACGCTCGCCGGCCGCAAAAGTTCGGCGCCCGCAACACAGGCGCGCCGCAAAACTTCCTCGTCGAAGGTCGCCCGGTCCAGTTGATAGGAAGGCAACCGGACCTGGTAGCGCCCGCCAAGTTCACTCGCCTCTTCCAGGTTTTTCACTTCGTCGCTCGCAAACCAGAACCGCAGCCCTTGCTTTACGAGATGGTGCTCGTTCAGATATTGCGTCAGACCCAGAACGCGCCCCATGAAGTAAGCGCTCACCTCAACGGTCGCTTCGCCCACACGGCGCCCCAGCTGCACCGATTTCTCCACGATCACGAGGCGGATTCCGGGATTCTGCCGGAGAAGCAGAGTGGCGGTGGCTCCGCCCGCCAGGGCTCCGCCTATCACCACCACGTCGTAAACGCATTCGTCGTCCATTGTCATGAAACTCTTTTTTTGATGGTGTCTTGGCTCCGCTGCAAATGCAATCGCACGCTGCGCGATTATTCACGGATTGCGCCAATTATTCCAGCGCTCGAGCTCCGCGCCTACGCAGCGACGGAATCTTCCCTCAGCCGGGGAACAGCCATTTCGTTTATGACGCGATAAAATTCCATCATATCGAGCGGCTTGGTGAGGTAAGCCCGCGCGCCGGCTTGCATCAGACGCTCTATCTGACGCGAAGTGGCGTCCGCGCTGATGATCACCACCGGAATGTCATGGGTGGCCTCGTCGCGCTGCAAGTGCTCGAGCACATCCCAGCCCGGCAGATCGGGCAGGTGCAGATCCAGCAGAATCAGATCGGGGGAATGCTGGCGCGCCAACTCGATTCCCAGCTGGCCCTGCATCGCGGTCATGAGCTGAATGTGCGGCCGTTCCGCCAGCATCTGCTCGATCAGGGTGAGATTGGACAGGTTATCTTCGACGTAAAGGATGGTGCGTTTGTCCTCGGACCCGCGGGCGGCCGGCAGGGCGTCGCGTTTCGCCGCAGTGACGCGCTTCAGCGGAGAATCGACGGAGGCCAGCTCCACCCAAAACGTGCTCCCCAGCCCGATGGTACTGGTAGCTCCAATGGACCCGTGCATGGCCTGCACCAGTCGCTGACAAAGCGCCAGCCCAAGCCCCGTTCCTTCAACTCCCGTCTGCTCCGCTCCCAGGCGATCGAACGGGGTAAACAGTCGGGCCAGTTTTTCCGGAGAAATGCCCGCCCCCGTGTCGCTGACGACGACGCGCATGGCTCCGCTTCCCGTGGCTTTGGAGGAAACCGTTACTTTCCCGTCGAGCGGCGTGTACTTCACGGCGTTCGTGAGCAAATTCAGCAGGACCTGTTTCAAGCGCTGTCGATCGGCCATGACATGATAAATTTTGTCCAGCGGCTCCGGGGCCAGGAGGTCAATCCCACGCTCGGCGGCAATCGGGCGCATCAGATTGAGCGCTTCTTCCAGCGCGTCTCCAACGCAAACCGGCTCGAGGGATAACTGCAGATTGCCGGTTTCGACGCGGCTGATGTCGAGCACCTCATTGATAAGGTTAAGCAGATGCCGGCCGGCGCTGATGATGTGACCGACGCGAGTGCGCTGTGTTTCCGTTGGATTCTGGCGCTCGAGAAGTTGGCCGAACCCAAGAATAGCGTTGAGCGGCGTCCGCAACTCATGGCTCATGCGGGAAAGAAATTCGCTCTTGGCGTGGTTGGCGCGGTCCGCCTCTTCCTTCGCCTCGCGGAGCTCTTTTTCGATCCGGGATCGCTCGGTGACATCGTGCGCCACACAGAACATGATTTTGTCCGCCTCCGACCACGAGGCCGACCAAAGCACATCGATCAAGCTTCCATCTTTTCGGGTGTAGCGATTTACAAAATCCGTGAACTTTCCGTCCAGCCGGAGGACATCTGCGACCTGATTGGTCATTACTTTGTCTTCCGGGCAAACCAGGTCGATGTACGGCCGCCCAATCAGCTCGGCCGGGGTGTAGCCCCACAATTGCTCGCACGCCGCGCTCACGCTGACGAACCTGCCCCACTCATCCATCGTGCAAATCACATCCTGGGAGTTGTCCATGATGAGTTGATTGGCGTGGTGGGCCGCTTCGAGTTCGCGCTTGCTTTCGCACAACGCTTTTTCAGCCCGCTTCCGCTCGGAGATGTCTTCCACCATGACCAGGAAATTGCGCGGATGGCCATCGACGTCGCGCATCAGGCAGGCGGTGCGGGTGATCCAGAGGACTTCGCCATCCTTGCGGATATACCGCCTCTCCACGGAAGAGCGCGGACCGCCGGTTAACAATTCCTCCGCATTTTGCCTTCCCTGTTGGATATCGTCTTCAAACGTAATATCCATCGTAGTTCGTTGAATTAGTTCGCTTTCTGTATACCCAACCATATGGCAAAGCGTCGCGTTGACCTGGTTGAAGCTTTCATCGATTCCCACGACGGCCATGCCGATGGGCGCATCCTCAAAGATTTGGCGGAAGCCCTGCTCGCTCGCCTCGAGAGCGGCCGTCCGGTTCGCGATCGAGCGCATTTCCCGGATGCTGCGCAGGCATGAAATCACCAGGAAAACATCTTCGAAGATCACCCACGCCGCATGCTCCAGGGAGCGAAGCGGGCTGGCGGCCAGCACACCATAGACAGAATAGGGCCAGTAAATTCCGCGGAGAAAGTGGTCGAGCGCTACAACGATGGTCGCGGGAATAAGCACTCGCCAATCCCGATAGAACGAGAGAATGACGAGCGAGCCGAAGACGTGGAAGTGGGTTTCGATTCGGCCGCCGCTCAGCGCGATCAACAAGGCCGACATGAGCATCTGGGCCACGGCGATGACGTAGCGGGTGGCAGCCGCGCCCGGCCAGACGCGCGTCATCCAGATCGGAAAAACACTGATGGCGCCGCCCAGAAAAATGGCCGCCCACACATGAACATGGACCTGGCTCGATTGGCCGGCCCACGTCAGCGGAGACACGAACAGCGCCATGAGGATCGCGGCAATCCACTGGAAGAACATCAATCTCGCGAACAACCGATCCGTGCTTCGATAGATCTCCTGCCGATGCTGCTGGAACAGCTCATCGGCGCGCTCGACGGAATAATTGACGCCGCTGGCGCCGAGGCTCATTTCAAACATAGAGCCGTCAGTTCCGTTTCAGGGCGGTGAACCAGGGCGCAGCCGAAGACCCGCGTCTGAGTCCGCGCCGGCGTTTGGTTGGTTACGAGGGCAACGATCGCGCTCTCCCCAACATTCTCGCCGGCATGTCCACGTGATGCGGTGATCCCGCCGTTGAAAAGCAGCCGCCCATTCGCGCCAAACAACAGCGTGTGCCCGGACGTCTCCGCCCCAAAGCGGCGCGCTTCCGCGCCGTCGGCATCAATAACTACTTTCACGCCGGGAATCGCCTCGGCCCTGCGCCGCAGATCCGTCGCGTCCCAATCGTCGCCAGCGCCTTTTGGCCTAACAAAAACAACATAGGCCTGAACTTTTCCTTCGAGGCGCGCCATGAGCTGCGCCAGCTCACCGACACTCGCCCGCGTGCAGGGGCAATGCGGATGCGCGAACATTACCAATATCGGACGGTCGGCTGTTCGTTCGATCTGCGCCGCCGGCCACGCCGTCGGAAGCGCGCCCACACGCCCGGGCGCATTCTCGTAATCAAACAACACGCGCATTCCAAACGCCACGGACGCCATCCAGGCGATCGCGAACAGGACTGCCGCTAAAATACGTTTCGTTTTCGGTTCCAAGGAGTCTCCCGCTGGTGTTAAGCAGAGCGCATTCCACTGCGGGGAGAATTGCCTGCCGAGCCCCTCCCCCAGCGGGACATTCCGGGGCCGCCACTTACGCCTTCAAACCCGCCGCCGGTTCGCCGCAAAAGGTCTCTGGCAAATCCTTCGAATCCATCGTAGAAGCGGTCGCCAAATATGTTGAGCCTGCCACGAAGTCGGCGCTCCCTGGCCATCGCGACCATCGTCCTTCTTGTGATCGTCGGGACGGCAGCGCCCGGATATGACGTGGTGGCTCAACGAATGGATGAAGGCTCGGTCCTGCTCTACCCGGAACTCATTCTCAAGGGCTGGCTGCCCTACCGGGATTTTGAAACCTTTTACGGGCCGGCCAACGCCTACCTGCTCGCGGGCGTTTACGCGATTCTTCAACCGGGAATATTCGTGGCGCGAACGGTGGGACTTTTCTATCACCTCGCGATCCTGGGCGCCATTTTTTGCATCGTCCGCCCGCGCAACCTTGCTCTCGCCCTCGGCGCAGTCTTGATCGCGCATCTTTTGCTTCTGCCGACCGGATTGGCGCCCTTCGCGTGGATCGGTGGGCTCGCATGCGCGCTCTGGTCAATCTTTCTCACCGCGGCGCGCCCCAGCTCAAGACAGATGTTCCTGGCGGGACTTCTCGCCGCCGTCGCCCTGCTTTATCGGCCCGACCTCACGCCCGCCGTGCTCCTTTCCGCGGGTCTTCTTCTTTTCTTTCAGCATGCTCGAATGCGCTGGACCTGGCTCCTGGGGCTCGGCCTTGGACTGCTTCCCATGCTGCTTCTGATCTACGCAGCCGGGTTCCAGAATGTCTTTGATAACGTTTTTCTCTACCCGGTGGTCATCACCAATCCGGCCCGGAAACTCCCCTGGTCTTCGATTCCGCCCTACGTCATTTACCTGCTCGCTTTCCACTTCCTGGCCTGCGTCGTCAACGTGGGAGCCGGATTTCTCAACCTGCGCAGGGATGCCGCGTCATGGTTTAATCGCCTTTTTGCCGCAGCCGCCCTTTTTGCGTTGGGGACGACTCATGAAGCTCTGCAACGGATGGACAGCGGCCACGTTACGCTCTGCTGCTTTCTCTCCCTGGCCCTGTTTCCCGTTGCGCTCACGACCATGGCCGATCGATGGGCTGCGACGCCGGGGGCGCTGAGTCGCCCTTTGTTGGGCGTGGCTTTGACGCTGCTGATCGTGGCAGGATTGGCGCCCGAGGTTGTTTATCTCGTGCGCCAGGCGATGGGAGGAGGCCCTTCCAAAAAAGACGAAGTGGTTTTCCTCGAGCATGGCGGACGCAGCTTTCCCTTGGGTTCGATCGCGGCTTCTCGCGAAACCGCCGCTCTGCTGGACACAATGACGAGCCTGTCCTCGCCCGGACAGCGGCTTTTTGTCGGTCCGGCCGACTTACGCCGGACCAATTACAACGCCACGTTTCTCTACCATTTTCTGCCGCAATTGACCCCGGCGACGTACTTTTTGGAAATGAATCCTCTTTCGGCCAACCGGCCCGGCTCGAGGCTGAGCGGCGATGTTCTCTCGGCCGACTGGCTGATTCTTGATCATCGGCTGGACGAATGGAATGAACCGAACGAGTCCTCCCGCTTCGGGCCCGATGCCCCCAACCAAGTCGTGCAATCCAACTTTGAACTGCACGCCCGGCAGGGCTCTTACGATATCTATCGGAAGAAATGAGAGAGGTCGCACCCTCCCGCGTTGCAGGTGGGCGTGCTATCTCGGGAGCTGGAATGAACCGGGCAGCCGATAGGTGAGCCCGCGGTTCGCGTCGAAGGCCCAGGCGGAAATTTCCTCCGCGCCCGCGGGCAGAACGCTTCGCGAAAAATTGTATCGCCAACCCCGATCCACAAAGCCGCGGCTTTTGTGCTTTGTCACCAGATCGGGACGGCGCGCCGTTAGCTCCGATAAGGCAAACGCCTTCCATTCCTCGCCGCTCCGATACGCGAGGACAACGCACGCCGGCCTGCGGTCATCGTCGGGAAGATACGACCATCCGGACGCAGCCAGAGTATCGGGGCCGTCGAATTGGAGGCTCTCGAACACACCGTAGTCGTCCGATGAGCGTTGAAGTTGATTCTCTCCGTCGCGGAGCGCGAGGGTTTGCCGCCGTGGCGGATCGGACAATTGGAGGCGGTCGAGCACACCGAGATATCGAGACAACGTCGCCGGATCCTCCCTGATCAACAAAGTTGCTCGAATCATCTGATCGACATCGAGGACGCCCGAGAATTGCAACGCGGCCTTGCCCCGCGCGCGGAAATCGTGACTCATCCGGATGTAATCGAATTCGGAGGGAACGTTCATGGCATAGAGAGTCAGCAGACTCCCAACCAGGGCGCTGGCAATCACAGCCGCGTTATCCGGGGCGCGCGCCTCCGGAATTCGCTCCCTCGATATCACCGACGCCACCAGGCCGATCAAGCTTACGAGAAGAATGACGGCGACGGTCGTGTACCGCGAATCCAACGCGTGCTCCGGGCCGAGGTGACTTCTCGCAATCATGGCCATGAACGCGCTGCCGATCGCGTACGCCCCGAGCGCCAGCCAGGGAGCCGCATTCCCGAGTCCCGCGCGGCGACGTATCAACTGCACGGCGATCCCCAAAAATAAAGCCACGAGCATGCTCCCGATAATGACAGGCAGAGTCATCGGCTGGCTGTTTGGAATTCGCGCCAGCGGCGCGCCAAGAAAGCCGAAGAAATAAAGCGGATAATCAAACCAATTAACGACCGGCCGGACGGCATCGTGCCCTTGATAGCCCGGCAGATAAGCAAGCACGAGCAGGCCAGCGACGCCGATCCACGCAGCCAGAAAAGCGATCTTTTCTCGCCGGCAAACGAGCAGGAATAGAATCACCGGCCAGATCAGCAACCCGTTCCCGAAGGAAAGCGTTCCGGCCACGCCAAACGCGAGAGCACCGGCCAGGCGGACGAAGAGAGTCGCGCCGGAAGTGACGCAGACAATCGCTCCCACCAGGCAAAGATTCGAAAGGAAAATCTGAAGTTGAAAACCCCAGAGCCAATTCTCCGCCTGGATCGGCGAGAAGAGAAAAAGATTCAGGAACGCCCAGAGCATCATCTGCTTCGTGGTCGATCCCCGCACGGTGCGCCGCAGGAGGATGAACAGACCGACCGAAGTCAGAATGCACAGGAAAAGGGAGAAAAACATTTCCGCCTTCGTGTTTCCGTGAGTGAGCTCAATCAAGGCCAGAAAAATCAGACGCGGAATGAGAATCCGGTGGCCATTGTGCTCCGCGAAGAGGCCGGCCAAGGTCAGTTGCTGTTCTTTCCATTTCTCGAAGAGCGAAAGGATCGACCACTCATCACCGTACGGAACATTGACCCCATAGCGATTGACGATGACAGCGACCAGCACCATGGGCAGAAGCGCCAGGGCGAAAACGAGGCGATTCATTCTTCCACCAAACGTCATTCCGAGCCGGGTCGGTGCAACGCTGGAAGAAACGGGCATGCGCTCCCAATGACGCGAACGCCGCCTCTTTGCAAGTCAGCGTCGCCTCGCGGCCGCGCTCTTCTTAACTCAGGAACTCTCCGAGCGGCGACATCGGTTCAATGTGATCGCAAAATATCTTGAACGTCGCCAGGATTGGAATCGCGAGAATCATCCCGGAAATGCCCCACATCCAGCCCCAGAACGCCAGGGCGATCAGGATGACCACCGGATTCAGGGTGAGCGAGCGGCCGAGGACCAGCGGGGTGACAAAGTTGCCTTCCAAGGCCGCCAACAACAGATAGCTCGCCGGAAACACCATCGCGTAGCCGAGGCTGTCAAAACTCAGGACCGCCGCCAGCGTCATGGAAATGATGCCGGTCAACGCGCCCAAATACGGCACGAAGTTCAACGTCGCGACCAGCACCCCCCACATGATTGGGTTGGGTAATCCGAGGAAATGCACCGTCGTTCCCACCGCGGCCCCGAGCCCAATATTGATCAGGGTAATGGTCAGGAGGTAACGGGAAATTTGCATCTCGATCTCGCGCACGATCGAAACGGCCCGCTTCTTGTCCTTCAAACGTGGGATGACTCTTGTGAGCTTCGCCAGAAAGACGCCGTCATAAGCGAGGAGGAAATAGAGCAGGATGATCATCACCACTCCGCTGGCAATAAACTCCGGCGTCTGGGTCACAACTCCCTCGGCCAGGGCGTTGCGTTTCACCACCACGGCCTTTGTCTGGGTTTCGTCGCTTGACGTCAGTTTGTCGATTTCACCAGTCGCCTGCGCAACCTTTTCCATCGGCCTCTTCAACGGCAGAAGCTTTTGCTTCAGCTGGTGCACGCTGTAGGGCGCCTTCTCCAGCCAGCCCGCGGCCGGCTCCGCCAGACGGGAAACGCCATAACCCACCAGGCCGACCAGCGAAAGAAGCACGACCGCGGCGCCGAGCGCGGGCTTCACTCGAATGCGCCCGAATAAACGCACCAGCGGCGCCAGCAGGTAGCTGAGAAGCAGAGCGAGCACGAGAGGCAACAGCATCGCGCGCATGAAATACATCGTGTAAAACACCGCGAGCACGAATAGACCCGTGAGCGCCACCGACTTGACGTCGAAGGGACCGCGCAGCAAATCCGGAAGGCGAAGCTGGTGAGCTGCCTTGGTGTCCGCTTTGCGCCCGTTGCCGATTTCTTCCCGATCATCGAAAGCCATTGTGCAGAATGAATCGCGACTGCGGCCTTCTCTGCGCTCCTGCAATGGAGATGCGAAAGGACGAGGCCCACGGCGAGCCGGACTCCGCGCACTTCCTTTCACTAGCCGATCGCCGATTGCTTTGATAATCTGCCGGGATGATGCGGATCCTCGCATTCTCAATCAGCGTTTTTCTGGCGGCATCTTTGCTCGCGGAAGAGGAGTTACCTCAGGAGCCCAATGAACCGCTCGACATCGAGCCGCCTCTGCTGATCCAGGAAATTCCGACCCGCGGGCCGCAATCTTCGACCCCGGAGATTGCCCCAGACTTCGATCCCGAGCGAATCCAGATCGCTCTCGAGAAGGCGAAGAAAAGCGCGGCGGCTGGTGAGCGCCTTTTCAAGAGCGGCGTGATTGCCAAGGTCGAGGCGGAAAACCGGGCGATGAAAGTTGTCCGGTTGGAGACAGAACTCGCGGACGCCCAACTCGAGATCGCCCGGCAGGCTGTTGCCTCCCAACAAAGTCGATTCGAGGCCGGAGAACTTTCCCAAGGCGAAATGGAAGCCGCCAAGGCCGCTTTGACGACGGCGGCCAAGGCCGCGGAGTTGGCTGATGCGAAACGGGACCGCGCGGAGCTGGACGCGGCGCTCCTCAATCTCAGCCGTCAGAAAAAACTTCTGGCCCTCGGCAGCGGAAGGAAATCTGAAGTTAGCCGGGCTGAGGAAAAGGTGACGGCGCTTCAGCAGAAAAATTGATGTCGCCGGGAGCTTGCGGCCCGCACCGTTTGCGGCTACTGGGAAGGCGGCTACAAGGCTGGGTGCCAGTGCATTGCAAAGAATTTGTGCTATACGTTTCGCCGATTTCTTGAGACGCGCCCTGGCATAGCAAACGCTGATTGAAGACCTCGTGAAGATTCCCGTTCGAAAGCTTATTTTTTGCAGCGCGATTCTTGTCTCCACGCCGCTGGTCAGCTTCGCCGATTCATTTCCTTCCACGGGACCAACGACGCCAGGAAATGAGGCGCGTCTTCGTGGCTCAGTCGCCTTGGCGCCGGCGAACGCACCAATCGCGGTCAAGCGTGCCATTTGGGCGGCCAATCAATTGCGCACGAAACCGTATCGCTACGGCGGCGGCCACCGTTCTTTCCATGATAGCGCCTATGACTGCTCGGGGACGATCTCCTATGCCCTGGCGGGCGCCGGCCTCGTGAGCGCCCCATTGAGTTCGAAAGAATTACGCGCCTACGGAAATCGCGGCCGGGGGAAATGGATCACGGTCTACGCTCGAAACGGCCACGCTTTCGCCGTGATCGCCGGACTTCGCCTGGACACGACTTCGCTGCATAATCGCTCCCGCATTTGGGCTCCTCGCTGGCAAGCCGCGCCGCGCATGCCGTTCGGTTTCGAAGCGCGACACCCCACCGGTCTGTAATTTCCCCTCCCCGCCCTAACGACCGGGCAGCGTCTCGGCTCCTCCTGCTCATGATCATGATCATGATCATGATCATGATCATGATCTTTCGGTGTCCACGCGCATTCCAGTGATCAAGAGCAGGATCAAGATCAGGAGCAGGAGTTGGGAAAAACCATCTTGGTACGCCCAGCCCTAAGCGGTAATCTCCGCCCTTATGCGCAACTTCTGCCGTTCGATTTTCCTGGTACTCGCCCTTCCGGCTGTCTCCGCCCTCGCCGATGAGGGAATGTGGTTGTTCAACAGTCCGCCGCTCAAACAGTTCAAGGAAAAATATCAATTCGAGCCAACCCCGCAGTGGCTTGAGCACCTGCAGAAATCGAGTGTCCGCTTCAATTCGGGTGGGAGCGGTTCGTTCGTCTCCGCGAACGGCCTCGCCATCACCAACCATCACGTCGGCCTCGACACGCTGCAAAAAATCAGCAGCGAGAAAAACAATTACGTGCGCGACGGCTTCTACGCCAAAACCCAGTCCGAAGAAGTTCGCGCCACCGATCTCGAGCTTAACGTGCTCATGTCGATCGAAGACGTGACCGCGCGGGTGAATGCCGGGGTGAAACCGGGATTGAACGCGGAGCAGGCGGCCGCCGCGCGCCAGAAAGCCATCGCCGAGATCGAAAAAGAGAACAAAGAGAAGACCGGTCTGCGTTCGGATGTCGTCACGCTTTATCAGGGCGGCGCGTATCACCTCTATCGATTCAAACGCTACGACGATGTGCGCCTTGTCTTCGCGCCGGAAGAGCAGATCGCGTTTTATGGCGGCGATCCGGATAATTTTGAGTATCCGCGCTTCGATCTCGATGTCTGCATCTTCCGCGCCTACGAGAACGGTCAACCGGCGAAGATCGAACATTTCCTGAAATGGAACACGGAAGGACCGAAGGAAGGCGAACTGACGTTCGTGAGCGGGCATCCCGGCAAGACCGACCGTCAGCTCACCTACGATGAGCTGGCCCACATGCGCGACTACGAAGCGCCGTTCCTGCTGAACATGTTTAACCGGCGCGAAGTTTTCCTTAAGGCGTTCGGGGGGCGAAGTTTCGAAAATGCGCGCCAGGTCCACGACGATTTGCGCGGCATTGAAAACAACCGGAAACGATACGACGGCTATCTCGCTGCGCTCCTCGATCCGGAAATAGATCGCGCCTTAAGAGCACGCGAACAGAAATTGCGCGATGCGATGGCAAAGGACGCGAAATGGAAAGGCACGCTCGCCGCTTACGATCGCATCAAGAAAGCGCAGGATGAAGGGGCCAAGATCCTGCCGGTTTACAACTACTACGAAACGTTTCGCGGCCGGGCGACAGCGAGTTATCGGGCCCCGCGCGGCTTCTACAGCACGCTCTTCAAGTATGCGCGCCGGATCCTGCGGGCGGGTGAAGAACGGCCGAAACCAAACGGCGAGCGTTTCCCTGAATTCCGGGACAGCAATCGCGAGTCGTTCGAGCTCGATCTCTTTTCGACCGAGCCGGTCGAACAAGATGTGGAGCAGCTTACGCTCACCGATTCGCTGACGGATTTGGCCACCCGTTTTGGGTACGGCGACCCGCTCGTGCAAAAAATTCTCGCAGGAAAATCGCCGGCCGCTCGCGCGCTCGAACTCGTCACCGCGACGAAGCTGAAGGATCCTGCCGTCCGCCGACAACTCTATTTGGGCGGCGCTGCCGCCGTGACCGCGGCGCATGATCCAATGATCGAGCTGGCCCGGATCGTAGATGCGCCGGCCCGGGCCGCGCGCAAAGTTTTCGAGACACAGGAAGAGACGAAACAGCAGGCTTACGGCGACATCGCGAAGGCGCGCTTTGCCATCGAAGGAACGAGCAACTACCCGGATGCGACATTTACCCTCCGCCTGTCTTACGGCGTGGTCCGCGGTTACGAACAGGATGGAAAACAGATCCCGGCCCGGACCAACTTTGCGGGACTCTACCAGCGGTCAACGGAGCACAAAAACCAGCCGCCTTTCGATCTCCCCCAACGCTGGACCGACAAGAAAGCCGCCCTCAATCCGGAAACGAAATTCAACTTCGTCTCCGATGCCGACATCATCGGCGGCAACAGCGGCAGTCCGGTCGTGAACAAGGAGAACGAATTCGTCGGCATCATTTTCGATGGGAATATCCAATCGCTCGTTCTCGATTGCATTTACGCCGACAAACAGGCGCGCGCCGTCTCGGTCGATTCCGCCGCCATCACGGAGGCATTACGGAAAGTTTACGATGCCGGCGCGCTCGCGGACGAATTAGGGAAGTAGAGAACGTGATCAGTGAATGGTTCGACCTCCGCACCAGTCACCAGTCACTTTTAAATTGCGAGCTCGGCGAGCAATTTCTTCCAACGCGCCCACGCATCGTCGCGCGCTTTCTTGTTCTCCGGCGTGCCGGTCGGCGATTCGCCTTCGCGCATGAACCCGTGGCCGGCGCCTTTGTAAGTCACCGGTTCGTACTTCTTGCCCGCCGCCTTCATCAGCTCCTCCCCTTTTGGGATCGTTGCATTCACGCGCGCGTCGTTTTCGCCATAAAATCCGTAAACCGGACACGGAATATTCGCGACCTTCGATGCTTCGTCCGCCGCCGGGCCGTAAAATGAATACGCCGCCTTCAGCTTTGGATTCATGTTCGCGTAATTGAACGTCCACCCGCCGCCCCAGCAGAATCCGCAAACCGCCAGCGCACCGCTGCTGGCCGGGAGCTTCAGCGCATAAGCAGACGTAGCATCGAGATCGGCTTGCACCTGTTCCTTCGGCAGGGCCGAGATCGCCTTGCGCGCGCCGTCCACGTCGGCGTACGTCTGGCCGCTCAACAAATCGGGCGCGATCGCAATCACCCCGGATTCCGCCAGTTGATCGCAAACCCCGCGCACCCAGTCGGTCAGTCCGAAGATTTCGTGAATGACCACCACCACGGGCGCCTTGTCCTTCCGCTCCGGATAAACGACGAATGCTTTGATCGTGCGCTCGCCTGATTTGAAATCGACCCATTCGCCATGCCGCGACGATTTTTCCAGGCGGGCCTTGGCCCAATCCTGCGCAGAAACTGTTTGAACTATGAGGGCCAGAGCAGCCGCAACGAGGAAGCGTTTCATTTGACCGGATATTCGAGTCAGGCTGCCGGCTCGGACGTAGCCGCTCCGCGTTTCATCAACGCATCGACGCTGATCCGGCCCGCGCCGTAGAAGAAAATGAAGAGGAAGATCCAGCAATAAATAACGGCCGATTCCCCGCGATTGACGATCGGAACGAGACCGCCTTTGGCGTGCACCATGAAGTAGGCCACTGCCATCATGCCGCTGGCGAGGAACGCAGCCGGTCGCGTCAGCAATCCGATGGCGATCAAGAGACCGCAGACGACTTCGATCCACCCGCCGGTCGTCATCATGGCATCGAGCGGCTCGGACGCCTGCCCTGGTTTGGCAAACCAACCGAGAACTTTTTGCGCGCCATGACAGGCGAACATCAGGCCCAGAAGCAGGCGCATGATGCAATAAACAGGATCAGCGAAACGATTCAGAGAGTTCATGATCGGAGGCTGTTTCCCGAGGTTGTTTCTGTCAAGAATCTCCTTGGAGCTCTGCCTCTTCCTCTTCCTCTTCCTCTCCCTCTCCCTCTCCCTCTCCCTCTCCCTCTCCCTCTCCCTCTCCCTCTTCCTCTACGTCTTCCTCTTCCTGGCAGGCAAGATAAAGAGGAAGAGGTAGAGGAAGCGGAAGAGCGGCAAAGCATTGCAAGTTCTCGTGCGTGCATCACGGTGCCTCGTGCAAATCGCAATCATCGGCGGAGGCGCCGCGGGATTCTTCGCCGCGATCGCTTGCGCGCGAGCTAACCCGGAAAATGAAATTTCCATTTATGAACGCGGCTCGGAGTTCCTGACCAAGGTCAGAATCTCCGGCGGCGGACGCTGCAACGTCACGCACGCGCCCTCAGATCCGCGAACGTTGAGCGAGCATTATCCTCGGGGCGAACGCGCGCTCATCTCGCCGTTTCATCGGTTCTCGCCGGCCGACACCGTAGCGTGGTTCGAAGAGCGCGGCGTCCGGCTTAAGACAGAAGCGGATGGCCGAATGTTTCCGGTAACGGACTCCTCACGCACCATCATCGATTGCCTCCTGAACGAAGCGACAGCGGCCGGTGTGCGGCTTTTCGCGCGCAAGGCAATTGAGCAGGCCCGGACCGCCGGGCAGAGCGCGTTCGAATTGAGTTTGACCGGCGGCGAGCTCGTCAAATGCAATCGGCTTCTCCTTGCCACCGGCGGTGCCCGCTCAATCGCGGGCGCACAGATCGCTCAATCCCTTGGGCACACCATCATCCCACCGGTGCCGTCACTCTTTTCATTGCACGTTTCCACAAGATGGCTTCAGACGTTGCCCGGCGTCTCGATTCAGGATGTCGAAGCCTCAGTCCTGGAAACAAAGCTGCGCGAGCGCGGCCCACTGCTGATCACGCACAATGGGGTGAGTGGACCGGCCGTCTTGCGCCTTTCGGCGTGGGGCGCACGAGTCTTGCATGACCTTGATTACAATTTCACCCTGCGCGTGAACTGGTTGCCCGATTTCACCGAGGAAGCCATCCGCGCCCAACTGCAATCGCTCCGGCAATCCAACCCCAACCGCCTCGTGACGAATTCGCCGCTCGGTCCCCTGCCCGCGCGGCTCTGGGAGCAACTCGCGCTGGGCGCCGGGATTGATCGCGCCACCCGCTGGACCACGCTCGCCCGCGCGCAGGCACAGGCACTCGCGCACGTTCTCACGCACACCGATCTCGAAGTGAATGGCAAATCGCTCAATAAGGATGAGTTTGTCACCTGCGGCGGCGTCAGCCTGCGCGAGATCAGTTTCAAGACAATGGAAAGCCGCATCACACCGGGCCTTTTTTTCGCCGGCGAACTCCTCGACCTCGATGGAGTGACCGGCGGTTTCAATTTTCAGGCGGCGTGGACCACCGGTTGGATCGCCGGCCACGCGATGGCGGACCACGAACCCACTCCGTGACCATGAAGCGCTCACGCACTCTTGATTCGAACATCCAGCGCGCATTGTCAGAAGTGCGCGAGATCTACAGCGATCTGGCCCGGCGACCGATCGAACGCAATTGCGTGCGCGTGAAGGAATGCTGCCATTTCAAACTGACGGGACGCACTCCCTTTTTGACCAAAGGAGAAGCGTTGCTGGGCGCGACGGCGCTGCGCGCCACCGGCCGGACACGCCTGCCTGAGAACCCCACGGGCGCATGTCCGATGCTCGACTCCGCCAATGGCAACTGTCTTATTTACGAATCCCGCCCCTTTGGCTGCCGCACGCATTTTTGCGCGGCCGCCGGCGGACCGTACGCCCGGCGGGAAGTCATCGATCTCATTCGCCGGCTCGAAGCAGTGGATGCGGAACTGGGCGGATCAGGCCCGCGCCTGTTGCAAAACGCAATCGCAGACGCGCTCGAAGAGCTATGACGCTGGGAAAGTAAATCCGCGGAGCACCACGCGAGAAAGCCTCAAGGAGCGGCGATTTGAAATCGCCGACCTATGTAAACGGCGATTTCAAATCGCCGCTCCTTGGTTACTGAATTCGTCCCTCGGACTACGCCGCTTTCCTGTGCGACTTCGCTTTCTTCGGCGCGCTCTTCTTCCTTTTTTCGCCTCCTGATTTTTCCAGGCTCTCCTGGAGCACCGCCACCAGGTCGATCACTTTCGTCGATTCCTTTTTCGGCTTCGGCTTTTCTTCAATATCCTCTCCGCCGGATTCGACCTTCTCCTCAATTACTTCCATGAGGGCCTCGCGATAATCGTCACGATATTTTTCCGGATTCCACTTCGACGTCATGTTGTCGACCAAAGCGTTTGCCATGTCCTTTTCGCGTTTCCCCAATTCGAGCTTTTTCGGCACGCTCAGCTTCTCAGCGTCCAGTAATTCGGCGGCAAAATGCATCAATTCCAGCACGAGCGCGTGCTTGAGCGCCTTCACGCCCGCGAGATATTGGCGGGTTTTGATCACGACCTTGGCGATCCCAACCTTTTTCCCAGCGGCCAGGGCCTCGCGCAGGAGGACATAGGCTTTGTCGCCGCCTTTTTGCGGCTCAAGATAATACGGCTTGTGGAAGTACATCGGATCGATCTCCTCGAGATCGACGAAGTCCTGGATGTCGATCGTCTGGGTGGCTTCGAGATCAACGCGGTTAAAATCCTTTTCGTTGAGCACGACAAACTTCCCTTTCTCGTATTCGTAGCCTTTGACGATCTGTTCCCACGGAACTTCCTTGCCGTCCTTTTCCGCGACCCGTTTGTAATTGACCGGGCTGTGATCCTTCGCGCGGAGTAAACGAAATTTGAGCTCCTCTTTCCGCGTTGCCGGGTAAAGGGCGATCGGGATGTTGACGAGACCGAAACTGATACTTCCTTTCCAGATTGCACGCATACGAAGATAGATTCGCGCGCCGAGGGCCAAACGCGTTGGCCGCGCCAGATTAACTATGCGAACGAAACGCAGTCTCCGGGGGAAAATTGCCGGCGTTCTTTATCGAATTTTTACCAAACGCCGGCCGGCGCCGACGCACGCAGGTCTGGCGCGACAAGCCAGGCGAATCATGGGTTTGCCGCGCCCACTGAATATGGCATGGGGTTGGCGCGCGGGGATCACGATCGGCAACACGTCCTTTGACGGCGTCCCGTGCGAGCGTCTGCGCTGGCGGGAAACAAGCGATACCATCCTGCTCTATTTTCACGGAGGCGGATATGTCTGTTGCTCGCCGCAAACGCATCGGCCCAACACCGCGACACTCACGCGCCTGCTGAAGGCGGAATGTTACACGCCGGATTATCGCCTGGCACCGGAACACCCGTTTCCCGCAGCGCTCGAGGATGCGATGAAAGTCTATCGACCCTTGTGCGCGAAATCGCCAACGCGCCATTTTGTTTTCGCCGGCGATTCGGCGGGCGGCGGTCTTGCGATTGCCCTCGCCATCAAGGCGCGCGAGCTCGGTTTGCCGCTGCCGTCATCGATCCTGACCTTTTCTCCATGGATTGATCTAACCTTCGGACGCGAACCGCAACTGCGCGCTCGCGAACATCTGTGCGACATGTTTTACGCGGAAAGCATCCGCGCCTACGCCGATGCCTATTTGCAAGGGACCGATCCGAGCAACGGCCTCGCTTCGCCACTCTTCGCGAACCTGGCTGGCTTGCCGCCGTTGCTGATCGAAGTGAGCGATACAGAGCTGCTCTATCCCGAAGCGTTGCAAATGCGCCAGCGCTGGGCGGAAGCGGGCAACGAAGTTGAACTGAATGTCTCGGCCGGTCTCCCCCACGGCTGGCAGGAAGTAACGCCAGTCCTTCCGGAAGCGCGCGAGTCACTCGAGCGGGCCGCTGCCTTCGCGCAGCGCGAATTGCTCCCAGCTACGCCGCCGCTTCGAGTTCTTCGCGCTTGATTCCGCGCAACTCGAACAGCCGCACGAGCGTTTCTTCGATCAAATTATTCGGGCAGGACGCGCCGGCCGTGATCCCGACCACGATCGGCCCAGCCGGCAGCCAATCCTTCGCAATCACTTCCTGCCGCGCGTGCAGATCGTAGTGCAAGATTTCCGTTTCCGATACCAAACGCGAGGCGTTGCGCACGAAGTAAGTCGGGAGTTTCTCCTCTCCCATTTCCGCCAGATGGGAAGTGTTCGAGCTGTTATATCCGCCCACGACGAGCAGCAAATTCATCCGCACATCGAGCAGTTCGCGCAAAGCATCCTGTCGTTCCTGGGTGGCGCCGCAGATCGTGTCGAAAAAACGGAAATTCGTCGCGGCCAGCTCCGGTCCGTCGCGATCCACGATCGCCTGCCGAATTCTTCGCTGCACTTCCTCGGTCTCGCCGCGCAACATCGTGGTCTGGTTGGCCACGCCCACCGTTTTTAGATGCAGATCGGGATCGAACCCGGGCGAATACGCATTCCGGAATTTCTCCATGAACGCCTGCTTATCGCCGCCCCGCCGGATGTAATCGCAAACATAGTCGGTATCGGGAAGCGTCAGGACCACGAGGTAATGTCCCCGCCCGTCGCCGAGCGCCCGCGAGCTGGTCGCCTTTGTTTCCTCATGCTCGGCTTTGCCATGGATGATCGAGGTGGCGGATTCGCTGGCATATTTGCGCACCCGTTTCCAAACGCTCATCACGTCCCCACACGTCGTGTCCACGATCTGGCAGCCCCGCTCCTTGATCTGCTGCAAGGTGGACAGCTCGGTCCCGAACGCCGGCACGATCACGACATCTTCCGGCTGCAAATCCGCGATGTCGGCCTCCTTGTTTTTCCCCATCAGGTTTTTGATGCCTAACGAGGAGATCTGTTCGTTCACCTCCGGGTTGTGAATGATCTCGCCGACAATGAAGAGCCGGCGATCCTTGAAAACCTTACGGGCGGCATAGGCGAGGTCGATCGCGCGCTCGACCCCGTAGCAAAATCCGAATTGCTTCGCGAGCCGCACCGTCACCTCGCCAAACGACAGGATGCCGCCGGCGCGCCGGACCTTGTCGACGATATCGCTCCGATAGTGCGACTCGACTTGCTCCTGCACGGCCGTCATGACCTCCGGCGTGCGCAAGTTCACCTTCTCGCGCGCCGTCGTGCCGCTGGAAATAAGATTCGTACTCATGGCTCTGGTGAAAGAGACATTACACCCATTTCAGCGGTCAGCGACTCCGCCGGAAAGTTCTCCGATCAATCGACCAGGAGCGGTCCGGGAGGATCTTTGAACCAGCTGTCGGACATCATGACAGACCGCGGTGGATCCGGATCTCTGCTCTGATCGAGCCGGCGGACCTCGCTTCCCCACTTCTTGTCTTCGGGGAGAGAGTTCTGAATAATGACCGGGGTGCCGATCCGCGTCAGCGCGAAAAGGCGGGCGGCCGCTTCACGGTGCAACCGAACGCAGCCGTGCGTGTGCGGGGCGGGATGGACAAAGCCTTCGTGGAATCCATACGCCGGCTTGAACTCACACCAGTAGGCCATTGGATAACCGCGGTCCGGTTCGCTCTGGCGGCGCCGGTTTTTTTCCTTGTTGTAGATGGTGAAATTGCCCGTCGGGGTCGCCGCGCCCGGCTTGCCAACATTGCCCTGGACCGCCATGAGCAGGCGGTCGCCCTCGATCACGTAGAGATTCTGCGTCGAGAGCGAAAGTTTCACTTCGACCTTGGAAGGATCATGCGGGCGATGCGCCACCACGCGATAGCTTCCGGAAGAGACGCTGGTCATGGACCCGCAACTCGTCAGAAACAGAGCTGCAGTCGCACCGAGGCAGAAGAAAAGGCGGGAAAGAAATTGCATAGTTACGCACTGAAAAGCGTATTGGCCGCCGTTTGTCAACAATCATGCCTCAACTCCGAAGGTGGACAAGTTCGCAGCAAACCAAGGAGCGGCGATTTGCAATCGCCATTTTAATTGGTCGGCGATTGAAAATCGCCGCTCCTTGAGTCCGAACGCCGTTCGCTGCCCCTAATCGTCGAAGAGAGGCCCGCTCGGTTTTTGGAACGCTGCTTCTGAAATCGCAACGCTATTCGGCGGGTCGGGGGTCTTGGAATCATCGATCCGCTGAATCTTCGGTCCCAGGGTGGCGTCTTCCGGTTGGGTTTCGGCGATGTTGACCGGTGTCCCAATCTTCACCAGGGCCCAGAACTTCGCCGCCGCCTCGCCCTTCAAACGGACGCAGCCGTGGCTGCGCGGACGCAGGTGGACATAGCCCTGGTGAAAGCCATAGGCCGGAGCGAATTCGCACCAATAGCCCATCGGGTAACCGACATAGCGACCCGGGATATTTGCGCCGGCTTCGGCCGGTATGATCCGATCCCCCTGCACCCGAAATCCATACGAACCCGACCGCTTGTGTTCCTGCTTTGAATAAATCGTGAAATTTCCTTTTGGCGTCGGCTTCGCCGGAATTCCGACAGTGGTGGCCACGGCCATGAGGCAACGATCCCCTTCCATGACGTAAATGTTTTGCTGCGAGAGCGAAACCTTTACCCGAACGGCCGATGGATTGTGCGGACGATGCGCTGTGACGCGATAGCTCCCGGACGAAACACTGGTCATGCTGCCGCAGCTGGTCAGAAACAGAGCTGCGGCGGCGCCAAGACAGAAGAGAGAGCGACGGAGAAGTTGCATAGGTACCCACTGGAAAAGCGTATCGCGCGCCTTTTGTCAACACGCGTGGGCTTCAGGGAATCACGTCAATGGTCAGCGTCGAAGACATCGGCTCGAGTTTCTTGGCCCTCTCCTCGAGACGCCGCTCGAAGAACTCCGAGATATTGGCGTAGAAAGGATAGTCCGCCGGGTCGGCGGCGATGGGCCGATAACGCCAATGCTTGTACATCCACATCCAGGGCGCGGGGTTCGCCCGGACGAACGGCTCAAACTGATTCCAACAAGACTGCGCGATTTCCTGGAAGGATGCGTCCGGCGGAAAGTCGATCCGGGGATGAAAAACAATCCGGTAACGGCCGCGCGGCAGCGGCTCGCAGTGCACATTGATGATGGTCGCACCGGCGCGCCGATGCGCCCAGGCGTGCGCGAACGTCACACTGGTTTTTAGTCCGAAACAATCTATCGCCACCGTCGGCAGTTGCGCGGGAATCGTCAGGTCGGTCAGGATCGCGACGCGTTCTCCGCGGCGCAGCGTCTTGAAAAGTTGGAGCACCGCTCCCTGCCGGGAGATCACTCGTTGACCGCTGCTTTCGCGCAGGCCGACAAAGATCGGGTTGAGCAACGGATTCTTAAATTCGTGGGTAACGAGTGCGCTTTCGATTCCAAAATAATTGGCCGCCACCGCGATCCATTCGAAATTGCTGTAGTGGCAACAGGCGAAGATGACGGGCTTCCCCGGCTTCGTTTCCTCCTGCCAGAGATCGAGATTCACCACATCGATGTATTTCGAATAATTTTCGCGCGTCAGGCTTGGACTCCAAAAAAGGTCGATCATCGTCCGGGCCGAGTGCTGATAGGATTCGCGCACGATCGCGTTCCGGCGTTTCGGCGAGAGTTGATCGCCGAACACAGCCTCGAGGTTGCTCAGCGCCACCCGGCGGCCCGCGCGGTCAACGCCGGCCGCGAGTGCTCCGATGAATTGGGCCACGCAATAGCAGGCATTGCGGGAAAGGAGCGGAACAATGCCCGCGGCGCTCTTGAGTGCCAACCACTCCAGCCGGTAACGAATGTTTTTCCAAATCCCGCGCACGGCGCCAGTGTAAGCACGCTTCGTCTGCGTCGCGAGTCGGGACCCTAAACAGGCTCCTTTCTGGTTCTCGCCCTCACACTTTAACTTTAACATGCACTTCTTTCTTCCGAGGATGTGCCAGTGAATGTGAAAGTGCAGGGGCAAGTGGGGATCACACGTTTTTCCCAACCGATATGAACTGGAGCACTCGCCCGTCGTGAACTTCTGGCGGCGGATCGCGGATTTCTTCGGCCTCAAGCGCAACCTCGTCGTCCTGCTCGTCGCGATATTCGTCATTGGCTCCGGAGAGGAACTCTGGATGCGCTTCGTGCCAAAGTATCTTCAGGCGCTGGGCGCGAGTGTTTTCATCATCGGCCTTTTCGATGGGCTGCGGACGTTGCTCGGCGCCGTCTACGCTTATCCGGGCGGCGTCATCGTGGATCGCTGGGGACATCGCCGCGCCTTTCTCGCCTTCAATATCTTCTCCATCGCGGGTTACTCACTCGTGCTCCTGGTCCCGCATTGGGGAGCTGTCATCGCCGGCATGTTTCTCTTCCTTTCCTGGACCTGCTTTTCCCTGCCCGCGACCTTCTCGCTCGTCGGCGCCACGCTCGCCGCGAATCGCCACTCCATGGGCATCGGCCTGCAATCGGTCATCAAACGATTGCCGATCATGATCGCGCCTGTGGCCGGCGGAATTCTGATCGACCGTTTCGGTGTCATCACCGGTGTGCGCCTCGGTTTGATCATCTCGATTTTTCTTTCGGGAGCGGCGATCCTGGTGCAACGCCAACTGCGCGAAACACCCGCGCCCGCCCTCGCCCGCTCCGATCGCTGGACGTTCTGGCGAAGTCTCCGCGGTTTCGATGCGCCGCTCCGGCGGCTCCTGCTCAGCGATATTCTCGTGCGTTTCTGCGAACGGATCCCCTACGCCTGGGTCGTGATCTACGCGATGGATGATATCGGTGTCAGTGCGAAACAGGTCGGCATCCTCACCACCGTTGAAATGCTAGTCGCCGCATTCTGCATCATCCCGGCCTCGCATTTCGCTGACAAACATGGCCGCGAACCGTTTATCCTGGGGACATTCGTTTTCTTCTCCCTTTTTCCGATCGCGCTGTGGATCTCAAACAGCTTCGCCTTGCTTCTGCTCGCGTTTGCGATTCGAGGGTTGAAGGAATTCGGAGACACTTCGCGGAAAGCGCTGATTATCGGTTGTTGCGCGCCCGAGCGGCGCGGCCAGATGATCGGCGCTTACTATCTGGTGCGCGATCTTCTCGTGAGTTCCGCGGCGATCCTTGGCGCCTGGCTTTGGCAGCTGGGACCTGCCACGAACTTTCTGGGTGCGGCCGCCTTCGGCGCCTGCGGGACGGTCTATTATGTCTTCGCTTTACGGCGCTCTCAAAGTTTACCCGCAAAGAACGGTTGACGTTCGGTCACTTATCTCCCACAATGGCGCCTCACCCAAGTCATTCGCAGTAAGGAGATTTAGCTCATGCAGATGTTTTCAGGCAGCCGAAAAGTAGAACCCGTCACGCCGATGGCGCCAACGCCACCGCCCGCTCCGCACCGTCCGGAAACGCCGCAAAACGGCGCCGCGGAGGCACCGCGTGCCGGCGGCATCCTGTCGGCCGGAGTCTCGATCAAGGGTTCGGTCAAGTTTCAAAAAGAGCTGCTCATTGACGGTGAAGTCGAAGGCAAGATCGATTCGAACGGACGCCTGACCATCGGCGAGCACGCGAAGATCAAAGGCGAGATCCGAACAAAAACCGTTGTGGTGGACGGCACGGTTGACGGCAACATCACGGCCGGAGAACGCTGCGAGTTGCGTTCCGGCTGCACGGTCCGCGGCGACATCGAATCGCCCCGTTTGGTCGTGGATGAAGCCGCCACGTTTATCGGCAGCGCCAAGATCGCGACGCCGAAAGCCAATCCCGCAGCGTAAGGTGGTCGATCGAGCGCTCGGCCGCTCGACAAGTTGCTTCGTTCCGAAAACTTTCGGGGCCATTCTCTAACCTCGAGCGGCGACCGCTCGATCCATTAGGCCGCGCATCATTCGCGATTTGGGCTTGTCGCCAATCGCTCTACTAGGTAGGCAAGTCGGCTTCGATGCTGTTTAATTCGCTGACATTCGTCGTCTTTTTCACGGTCGTGGTGGCCGCGTACTGGAGTATGCGTTCCTGGACTCTGCGGAAAAATCTGCTCGTCGTGGCGAGCTACATTTTTTACGGCGCCTGGAACCCGCCCTTTGCCGCTCTGCTCTTTACGACAACCGCGATGGATTTCTGGCTCGGCGCCCGCATCGCCCGCGCGAAAGGGGCGCATGCCAAAAAAGTCTGGCTGGTCGCGAGCGTGGCCATGAATCTGAGCATGCTCGGGTTCTTCAAATACGGGAATTTCCTGCTCGAGAACTTCCAGTGGCTGATGGCGCGCATCGGCGTCATCTATCAACCACCCCACCTCGACATCCTGCTACCGGTCGGCATCTCGTTCTACACGTTCCATTCTCTCTCCTACACCCTGGACGTTTATCGCGGTGTGATGCAGCCGACGAAATCGCTTCGCGACTTCGTCCTCGCCGTTTCATTCTTTCCGCAGCTGGTCGCGGGACCGATCGTCCGCGCCGGCGATTTCCTTCCGCAACTTGTGACCGCTCCCAGTCTGCGCGTGGGTCAATTCCTGTGGGGACTGGCGCTCATGACTTTGGGCCTATTTGAAAAAGTCGTCCTCGCCGACACCATGCTCTCCGGTTCGGCTGACAGAGTATTCGGTCACGGCGGGCCGCTCATCGCGCTCGACTCCTGGATGGGCGTTATCGCCTTTGCCGGGCAGATCTTTTTCGATTTCGCCGGTTATTCCACCTGCGCCATCGGGGCGGCCCTTTGCCTCGGCTTCCACCTGAGGGACAACTTTCGATTTCCTTACGCGGCCGTCGGCTTCTCGGATTTCTGGAGGCGCTGGCATATTTCGCTTTCCACTTTCCTGCGCGATTACCTCTACTTTCCGCTCGGCGGCAATCGGGTCGGCTGGGCGCGGGCGGCGATCAATCTCGTGATCGTCATGTTTCTGGGCGGTCTCTGGCATGGCGCGGCCTGGACGTTTGTGGTCTGGGGATTACTGCACGGTTCTTATCTGGTCATCGAGCACACGTTGCGCGCGGCAGTCGGCGACAAGGCGTGGGCCGAAAATCTCGCAGTCAAAATCCTGCTCGGCTTGATCACCTACGCCGCAGTCTGTGTGGCCTGGGTATTTTTCCGCGCCTCGGACTTCGCCACCGCTACCCGCGTGTTGCGCGGCATGTTCGGCGGGCACCCGCACGGCGACGCGATTCTGGCCACGCGCGAAATGCTCCAGATCGGTCTGGTCACTTTCTTCATGATGGTGGCGCACTGGTCGCTGCGTGAGACCAGCCTCGAACAGGCGGTCGAACGTCTTCCTCGCTGGGTTGTCACCGCAGTCTGGGCCGTGATGGCCTGCGCCATTATTCTCAATCAAGGAAACAGCAATGCCTTCATCTACTTCCAGTTTTGATTTTGAACGGCGAATCCCGGCGCTGCCGTGGCGCGGGATTACCGTCATCGTCGTGCTGCTCATCCTCGGAGCGGCCGCCGCCTGGGAACTTTACGTTCGCTCAGTCGGTTACGCTCCGACCCTGAACGACACCAACGACCTCTGGGTCCAGGCGCGCCGGGCCGTAACGCCGGAGTCCGTGGTTATCGTGGGCGATTCTCGTCCTTTGTTCGATCTCGATCTCGATGAGTTGGAAAAAGGCCTGGGCAAGCGACCGGTGCAACTCGCCATGGCCGGAAGTTGCGCCTACCCCGTGCTGGCCAACCTCACCGATGACGAGAGTTTCCACGGCACCATTATTTGCAGCATTGTCCCCGGCATGTTCTTCGCGCCGGGCGGCCCGCTCCTGGAGACCTCGGAGAAGGCGTTGAAACGCTCTCGCGACCAAACCCTGGCGCAACGGGCCAGCCATCACCTTGGCATGTTCCTCGAAGAGCGCGTCGCCTTCCTTAAGCAGGAAGACCTGACGCTCGAACAATTGTTGAATCGCCTCCCGATTCCGAACCGCCCCAACGCCCAAGTCCCACCCGCCTTCCCGCCTTACTTCCAAACCGTCGACCGCGAACGCCGCACGCGCATGACCGAGAAGTGCGCCCAACCCGGCGAGTTGCAGAGCCGGATTCAACAAATCTGGCTGCCGCTTTTCACGCCGCCACCGCCCCCATCTTATGTCCCCAAAGAGGCGTTTGGAGCGAGTATGGGCAAGGCGATCGAAGCCCGCTTCCACGACACTGCCAAAGGCGTCGAGAAACTTCGCGCGCGCGGCGGCAAGGTTGTCTTCGTTCGCTTCCCAAATAGCGGCGAACTGAAGGCGCTGGAAGATCGACTCAATCCACGCGCGCGGGATTGGGAACGGCTGCTCAAGGATACCAACGCTCCCGGCATCTACTTCGAAGACTACCCGGAGCTGGCCAGTTTCACCTGCCCCGAGTGGTCACATCTCTCCGCCGGCGACTCCGTCGAATTCAGTAAACGCCTCGTGCCACATCTCCGCGCCGCGCTCCAACTCTAAGGCTGATTATTAACCGCGGACGCCGCAGAGAGTCACAAAATCCTCTGCGGTTATCTTTGCCGCTAACGGGTAACGCTGCACCCGTTGCTCGTCTCCATTGGACGTTGAGCGTTGGACGTTGGACGTTGGGCAATTCGCGGGCAAAGCCTGCGCTCTCCCAATGGATTTTCTCATTCACCACGACGGCCGCGAGATGGGCCCGTACTCTGAATCCGAAGTACGCAGCCGGCTCCTCTCCGGTGCGATCCTCTCCTCCGATCTGGCCTGGCACGAAGGCGCTTCGGATTGGGCACCCCTCTCCTCTTTCTCCCAATTCCCCGGCAGGCCCCGCCCCATAACACCTCCGCCTGTGCCCGCTTCCCTGAAATCCGAGTCCGTGCTCCCGCCCGCCGCCTCGCCCCCGCCTCCCCCGCCCCTGGCGCGCCCGGCTCTGGATTCCAAATCACTCGGCCCTTACACCACTGCGACTTTGCAATCCGACGAACGTCCTCTCCACAAGACGACCCTTCATTGGATGGTTCTCATTGTGCCGATGTTCGTTGCCCTTTTTACCTTCCTTGTCATCGGGCCGATTGGAATGATCGCGGCGTGGAAAGGCCAATCCTGGGTCTGGTTGCTCCTGGTGATTCCGGTCGCGATCGTCGCGTCCGCGATCATCGGCGTAAAAACGAGCGAGCTGGTCATCACCGATCGACGCGTGCTCATCAAAGTCGGATTCATCCAGCGACAGACCTTCGAGATGTTCATTTCGAAAATCGAATCCGTCGCCGTGACCCAGGGAATGCTTGGCCGCTTTTTCAATTACGGCACCGTCGAGATTCGGGGCACGGGCGGCTCCTCGGAGTCGTTCGCGACGATTTCCGCTCCCTTGCAGTTCCGCGACGCCATTCAGCTGGTCCAAAGCCAGTCTGAAAGGCGCTAGCTCCTAGGGTGTTCCCAGGTCGTAGACTTCGACCAGACCAAGACCCGTGCCGTGGTTCAATTCACCGAGCAGCGCCGTGTAGAGGCCAGGTGGAAGCGTCGCTGCTATTCCAGCTTCGCGGGCGTTTCCGGGCGCGAGACCGGCGGCGCTGATTTGGGCCGCCTGAGGCGGGTCATCCTGCCAGTCGTTGTTCGCCACCTGAAGCGCGCCGTTGCCGTCACGAACCTCCAGCGTCGGATCCTGGAGCAACGAAAGACATCCTCCTTTGCATACTATGCTTGGACCGATTCCACGGACGATAACATGGCCATCGCCTGCATTGTTCCCCAAAATGAAGCCGGCAATGACAATGCCGTCACCGGTATTCACAAAGGCGCGCGTGCTGATGTTGCGCAGTTTCGACGAAGCGCCCTGGTCCAGGTCGTAGACTTCCACCAGCGCAACACCTGAGGTGGCATTGTTGCCTCTTACTATCGCCGTGTAACCGCCGGGATCCAGAGTCGCGTCGATGGCCGATTCGAGGTCATTAGTGGGAGGAATACCGGCGGCCATGATCGCCGCGGCCTGAGCGGAGTCGTCCTGCCAGTTATTGTTCGTGATGGTCACAAACGCGCCCTGACCGTGCAGTTCCAGCACCGGATCGGCCAGCGTGTTGGGGACACCGAATTGAGCGAGCGAAGGTCCGATGGCCCGAAGGAGCAGATGCTTCGGCCCGGTGCCCGTGATGATGAATCCACCGATGCCGACATTCTCACCTGTTTGAACCAGCATCCGCGTCGAGAGATTGAGGGCCTGCGCGCCTGGGATCGGGGTGGGTGAAGAGGTCGGCGTTGGGGACGGAGACGGCGAGGGCGAAGGACTTGGCGTAGGGTTGGGTGGAGTTGGCGTTGGGGTCGCCGGAGTGGGCGATGGGAGGACCTGGCAGGGACCCACGACGTTCACGGTGACCGGTGTTCCCGTCTTGAAGAATCCAATGGTGGCAGCAGCCGCCTGCGGCGCCTGGTCGGAATCGAATCGGAAATTATATAAAGTGCCCCAGCGAATGGCGTTCGCGTTTTGGTTCTGCCCAAATGTCTCTGAATTCCAGGTCACTCCGGCCGCGGTTTGCTCCGAGCTCCAGGCGGCATTGCTAAATCCCGCGTTCCCCTGGGTTCCGTCGTTGGGGAATCCGGGATGATTAGGGGGCGCGTGAAACCCCAGATTGCTGGCCGCGCTTCCGCAGCCCAAGGGCACAGTGAAGGATTGAATTCCGCGATCCAGGTTCTCGTTATAAATCGCATACTCATAATGCCAGACGCCGGAAACCGGACCTGTCACTTTGTAAGCAATGAAGGCACGGCCATCGACTCCCGGTTCGGGCTCGATCGGATTGATGGTCGCGCCAGTCCAGGCATTGACCGCCGGAGTCATTCGCACGGTCTGTCCCACTTCGGAAAAAGTGAAGCTCGTGGTGCCGCTGACGTTGAACCGGCGGTAGGAGGTATTGTTATACATGTTGCATTGCCCCGCGTGGTTCTGGCACCAGACGTACTCGTGAGGCGTAATGTATTGGACCTCGACGTAGTAAGTCGCCCCCTGGTTAAGCGTTGTGTTCAGGTCATTCCCTTCCACCAGGATCCTGTGCGATGTGCCGGTGTGGGTATGGCCGGAATGATCGTCTGCCGTCGATTGGAACGCGCCGGTAAAGGGATTGATCAAGGCTCGTGAGCCCAGGTCATCCTGCGTTGCATTTTGCGAGGAGGCGTAAGTATCCGAGCATCCCACACCGAGATGGGTGAAGTTTGCGGGCGTGCAGCCAAAGCCGCAGTCGTCGAACTGATCTGCGCCGAACGCGTGTTTGACCCAGGATTGGCCGATTTGTTCAAAGCGATCGTTGTTACCCGATCCACCGCTCATTCGATAGAGATTGTGCGGAATGATGGGATGGTCGGTGCTCGGCAGCCGAATAAAGTTCACCGGGACATTTCCGGCATTGCAAGAGGTCGTACTCACGCCCAGACCAACCTGGGTCCCGTTGCTGCCAAATTGTTCCAAGCCTCCAATTGCACCAATGTCTCCCGTGATGATATCAGGGCCCGAGTTGAAACCATCCGGCGCACTCTGCGCCTGGCCGGGCGGTGTCGGCATTGCCCAAAGGAGGAGCAAAAACAGCGAGAGAGTGAGAGAACCCAATATTTTCTTTAGCATGACCCTAATCCTCCAATTCAGAACCCGTTTGGAACGTTGTGTAATCCTTAACTAACCCTTCCGCGGCGAAAGCGCTACGGCGCGCCGAGATCGTAGACTTCCACGAGGCCGACACCGCTGCCGTTGTTCACTTCCAAGAGCAAGGCCGTGTAAGTCCCCGGCGGAAGGCTCGCGGATATGCCAGACTCCAACGCGTTCGCCGGCGCGAGGCCCGCCTCGGTGATTTCTCCGGCAGCCACCGCATCATCCTGCCAGTCGTTATTTGTTATCAGCAGGGTGCCGTTTCCATTGCGTAATTCCAGCCTGGGATTGGCCAGGGCATTGGGCACACCGGCATTGGTAAGACTCGGACCGATGCCACGCACGATGATACGGGTATTGGCGCTTCCGCTGCCGAGGATGAACCCTGCGATGACGGCGCCATCCCCGTTGCTGACGGTGCTGACAAACGCGCGTGTGCTGATATCGGCCAGCTTCGAAGAGGCTGCCTCAAGGTCGTAAACTTCAATCAAGCCGACTCCCGAAGTGTTGTTCTTGCCGGTGATGAGGGCCGTGTAAACCCCGGGATACAATCTTACGTCGATCGCTGACTCGAGACCGTCTGTTGGCGGGATACCCGTGGCGATGATGAGAGCTTCCTGCACCGGGTCGTCCCGCCAGTTGTCGTTGGTCATCGGGATGAACGTGCCGGGCCCGTGCAATTCCAGCACTGGGTCCGGCAGCTTGGTGTGCGCGGACGGCAGGCCGAGAGTCAGAGACGGTCCAAGAGCGCGAATGAGCAAATGTTTGGAAGAGGTTCCGGTGATGATGAAGCCGCCGATGCCAATGTTGTCGCCGGTGTTAACGAACATCCGCGTTGAGAGGTTAAGGGCCTGCGCCGCCTGTGCCGGTGTCGGAGTGGGTGTGGGAGGTGTCGCCGAAGGAGTAGGTGTCGGTGTTGCGGAAGGCGTCACCGTGGCCGTCGCGGTCGGCGTAGGACTGGCCGGCGTCGGGGTTGGGGTCGATGGCGTGGGTGTCGGCGCGCCGTCACATGCATTGGGACCCAGGATTTCCACCGTCACTGGCGCGCCGGTCTTGAAGAAGCCGATCGTCGCGTTGGTAGTTATGGGCGGTTTATCAGAATCAAAGCGGAAGTTATACAACGTGCCCCAGCGAATGGCGTTGGCGTTCTGGTTCTGGGCGAAGGTCTCCGTGCTCCAGCTCACCGCATCGGTCGTTTGGTTCGACGTCCACGCCACGTTGCTAAAGCCCGCGCTGCCCTGCGTTCCATCGTTAGGAAATCCAGGATGATTCAGCGGAGCGTGAAACCCGAGGTTGCTCAGCGGGATTGCGCAGCCCAAAGGCACACTGAACGATTGAATCCCGCGATCAAGGTTCTGGTTATAGAGCGCGTATTCATAATGCCAGACGCCCGCAGAGGGATTTGTTACCTTGAAGGCCAGGAACGCACGGCCATCGTTTCCTGGATCGGGCTCGATCGGATTGATGGTGGCGCCGGTCCAGGCATAAATGGCCGGAGACATTCGCACGGTGGCTCCCACTTCCGAAAAAGTGAAATTCGTCGTCCCGCTGACATTGTAACGCAGGTAGGACGCATTGTTATACATGTTGCATTCGCCGGGGTGGGACTGGCACCAGGCGTATTCATCCGATGTCACGTAGAGGAGCTCGGCGTAGTACGTCGCGCCCGGGTTCAACGTCGTGTTCAGGTCGTTGCTTTCCACCAGGATCTTGTGCGATGTCGCCGTATGAACATGACCCGTGTGGTCCCTGGCTGTCGTTGGGAAGATACCGGTAAAGGGATTTATCCACGCGCGTGAACCGAGGTCGGATTGTTCCGCGCTTTGCGAGGCGAAGTAGGTGTCGGAACAGCCTACCCCCAGGTGAGTGAAGTCGCCGCCCGGCTGGCAGCTAAAGCACGCTTCAGCCTGTTTCGCCCCATAGGTGTGTTTGACCCACGACTGGCCAATTTGCTCGAAACGGTCCGTGTTGCTCGATCCCCCGCTCATTCGATAGAGATCCTGGGCGACGGCTGGATGGTTGGTGCTGGGCATGGCAAAAAAATTCACCACCACGTTGCCGGCGTTACACGTTGTGATTCCTACCGCCAGGCCGCGTTGGGTCCCGGCGGCGCCATCCTGGTACAAATCAGCCATGTGGCCAGCGATGACATCAGGTCCGGGGTTAAAACCTTCGGGGGCGTCATTCGCGGCGCGCGGAGCAGAATTTCCAGAGCTGTTCCCCAAGAGCAACAGCAGAGGGAATATCAAACAACTCAAAAGTCTTCTGGGCATATTCTGATCCTCCATTCAGTCCCGGTTAGGAGGTTGTGAGGTCCTTCGCTTGAGACGTCGGTTCCCACATATCGCGGGCTGCAAATCAGATTTTATACGTCTTGCCCAGAAAAGTAGACTCTTTTTTTCTTGGCAACCGTCTCGATGCCTGGAGAACGGCGGATTTCAGATTCTTGCCGGATCGCTACGGTGCTCCAAGATCGTAAACCTCAACCAGCCCAAGGCCCGTCCCGTTGTTCGTCCCGCGCAGTAGCGCTGTGTAAAGACCGGGCGGAAGCGTCGTCGCTATGGCGGATTCGAGATCGTTTGCTGGTGCCAGACCGGCGGCCGCGAGTTCCGCAATCTGTCCCGGATCATCCTGCCAGTCGTTGTTCGAAATCAGAAGTGCAGCATTGCTGTCACGCAACTCCAGCGTCGGATCCTGGAGCAATGAAAGGCATCCTCCCGCGCACACGATGCTTGGGCCGATACCACGGAGAACGACTCGGCCATCGCCCGCATTATGGCCGAGGATGAAACCCGCGATGACAATATCGGTCGCCGTGTCCACGAAGGCTCGCGTACTGATGTTGCCGAGTTTCGACGGAGCGCTCTGGTCGAGATCATAGACTTCCACCAGGGCTACTCCCGAAGTGGCGTTGTTACCTCTTACGATCGCGGTATAAGCGCCGGGAGTCAGCGTTATGTCGATGGCGGATTCGAGATCATTGCCCGGAGGAATGCCGGTAGCCAGAATCGCCGCCGCCTGGGCCGGATCGTCCTGCCAGTTATCATTCGTGATGGTAACGAATGCGCCCAGACCCTGCAGTTCGATGGTTGGGTCGGCGAGAACATTGGGAATGCCGAACTGGTCCAGCGAAGGTCCAATTGCTCGAAGGAGCAGGTGTTTCGGCGCGGTTCCTGTGATGATGAACCCGCCAATGCCGACATTCTCACCCGTCTGGACTCGCATCCGCGTCGAGAGATTGAGGGTCTGTGCCGCCGGTGTGGGCGAAGGAGAAACGGCTATCCGCTGCCAGTCTGGGCGGAAATCCTCCGCCATCGAATTGCTGATATTGGTCGGATTCGAGCCATCCGCATTCATGATAAAGATTTGAGGGCTGCCCGGAAAAACCGCCCGATTAAAGGCTATCTTTGTCCCATCAGGCGACCAGGCGGGGAAATAGTCGAAGACCTCTGGCCCCGCGTTCGTCAGGCGGGTTGGGTTCGCGCCATAGGCGCTCATCACCCAAATGGAGTCCGATCTCTGATACGCGATTCTTGTTCCATCGGGCGACCAGGTGGGGCCGGTATCCGAGCCCGGGTGATTCGTGAGATTGGTCGGATTCGAGCCATCCACCTTCATCACGTAGATTTCGGCGTCGCCATCCACTGTTTCGGTGAAAGCGATCTTGCCGCCATCAGGCGACCAGGCAGGCTCAGTTTCCCCTCCCAGAGAAGTGGTCAGGCGGACCTGATTCGAGCCATTGGCATTCATCACATAAATGTCCCCGGCGCCGGTGCGGAAGCTCGCAAATGCGATCTTCGTCCCGTCCGGCGACCAGCTGGAATCGCCATCGCCCTGCGAACTAGTCGTTAGGCGAGTCTGGTTCGAGCCATTGGCATTCATCACGTAAATGTCGCCCTCGCCAGTGAGCATGCTCGTAAACGCGATCTTCGTCCCGTCCGGCGACCAGGCTGGAGCGAACTCGGCTGCCTGGTTGGTCGTGATTTGGGTCTGATTGGCGCCGTTTGACTCCATCACCCAAATGTTAGTCTGGTATCTGTCGAAGACGATCTTTCCATTCCCTGCCGGGGGCAGAATTGGCGTTGGGACCGGCGTCGGAGTTGGCGAAGGAGTCGGAGTCGCCGTGGGCGTCGGCGTGGGAGGCGTGCTGGAAGGAGAAGGTGTCGCCGTGGGAGTGGGTGTTGGGACCGAGTCGCAGGCATTTGGACCCAGGATCCCTACCGTGACGGGCGCTCCCGTCTTGAAAAAGCCGATTGCCGCCTGCGTAGCCAGGGGCGGTTTGTTGGAATCAAAGCGGAAGTTATACAACGTGCCCCAGCGCGCGGCGTTCGCGTTCTGGTTTTGCGCAAAGGTCTCTGTGCTCCAGCTCACCGCCTCGGTGGTTTGATTTGAAGTCCAGGCCGCATTGCTAAATCCGGCGTCACCCAATGTGCCATCGTTGGCCGATCCAGGTTCATTCAGCGGCCCGTGGAACCCGAGGTTGCTCAGCGTGATTCCACATCCCAAAGGCACACTGAAGGATTGGATCGCCCGATCGAGATTCTCGTTGTAGATCGCGTACTCATAATGCCAAACGCCGGCAGATGGATTCGTCACTTTGTACGCAATGAAGGCCCGGCCATCGACGCCCGGCTCGGGCTCGATCGGATGGATGGTCGCACCCGTCCAGGCATGGACGGCGGCGCTCATTCGCGTCGTGTTTCCTACCGCCGAGAAAGTGAAACTCGTCGTGCCGCTGACATTGAAACGACGGTAGGAGGCATTGTTGTACATGTTGCATTGTCCCGGGTGGGTCTGACACCAGGCGTACTCATCTGAAGAGATGTACTGAATCTCGGCGTAATAGGTCGCACCCGGATTGAGGGTGGTATTCAGGTCGCTCCCTTCCACCAGAATCCTGTGCGATGTGCCGGTGTGCGTGTGGCCGGTATGGACTCTGGCGTTCGATGAGAAGACGCCGGTAAAGGGGTTGATCCAGGCGCGTGAACCCAGGTCGCTTTGAGTTGCATTTTGGCCGGAGTCGTAAGTATCGGAACACCCCACCCCCAGATGAGTGAAGTCGCCGCCAGGCTGACAGATGAAGCATGCGTCGGCTTGGTCAGCTCCAAAGACATGCTTGACCCAGGCCTGGCCAACCTGCTCAAAGCGCTCGTTGTTGTCGGACCCGCTACTCATTCGATAGAGATTGTGCAGAATGACCGGGTGATTGACCTCCGGCATCGCAAAACAATTCACGGGCACGTTGCCGGCATTACAAGAAGTGGTGCTGATCCCCAGGCCGACCTGGGTCCCATTGCTTCCAAATTGTTGCAAGCCGCCAACAACACCCATGTCTCCCGCAATGATATCGGGCCCCTGGTTAAAACCTTCCGGGGCAGTCTGCGCCCAAACGGCTTGATCCGGTCTCATCCAAAACGAGAGCAAGAAGGCCGAGAGCGCGAAAGTTTTCTTCAACATGGCGGTATCCTCCGTTCGAGCCCGTCCAAGAGGGATGAAGTCCGGTACCGCCGACGTTCAGTTCCCACGTGTCGCGGGCTGTGAATCCGCTTTTACACGATTCGCTCGGCGAAGTAGATACTTTTTTTGTATCCTTTTGAAAACCGTCGAGACGCCTAACGACGAGATTTTGATTCAAGCAGACTCAAGATCGCTTTTACCGGCAGCCACGCGGTTCAGCTTACATCTCTCTTAGAAACTCGTGCACGAACTGCACGGACATCGAACCTTCACCGACGGCGGAGGCCACGCGCTTGACCGAACCCGAGCGCACATCTCCGGCGGCAAAGACACCGGGCCGGCTGGTTTCGAGCAGGAACGGTTGCCGTTTCAGTTTCCAATAGGGCGATTGCGCCAGGGTGATACCGGTCCGCACAAAATTCTTCTCGTCTCTCTCGATCTCCGGCGGCAGCCATTCAGTCCGCGGGGTTGCTCCGATAAAACTGAAGACAGCGTTGGTCTGCAGAGTCTTCCGCTCCCCCGTTTTGTTGTTCACCATTTCCACGGCAACGAGAGAGTCATCACCGGACATGTGAGCGATCGAGGTATTGCGGAGCAACTCGATGTTTGGGGTGTTGAGAATTCGGTGCGCGAGGTAGGCGGACATGCTCTTGCAAAGATCGTCCCCCCGGATGAGGAGGAAAACCTTTCGCGCATTCTGGGAAAGATAGACGGCCGCCTGGCCCGCGGAGTTGCCGCCTCCGACGAGAACCACATCGGAATTGCGGCACATCTGGGCCTCGTTAGGTGTGGCCGCATAATAAACCCCGTTGCCTTCGAAGCGCTCGCAACCTTCCACCTCGAGGCGGCGATACTCGGCGCCGGTCGCGATCAGCAAACACTTGGCGACAACGGTCTCGCCGCCTTCCAACCCAAGAACCGAATAGGCGTGATCGAAACTCAGGCTGGTCACGGACGAAGGGATCGAAACGCGCGCCCCGAACTTGTCTGCTTGCAGGACGGCGCGGTCGGCCAGTTCGCTCCCGGTGATGCCAGTGGGGAAGCCCAGATAATTCTCGATCCGCATGCTGCTGCCCGCCTGACCGCCCGGCGCCGTGCTTTCCAGAACGATGGTGTTCAGTCCCTCGGAGGCGCCGTAGACCGCCGCGGCCAGGCCGGCCGGACCGGAGCCGACAATGGCGAGATCGTAAACCAGTTGTTCCACGGGACGGCGAATCCCAAGTTCTTCGGCCAGTTCTCGGTTGGAGGGGTTGCGCAAGAGCAACATGCGCGCGCAGGCCACAATCGGCGTGTCCGCTTCGGTGACTCCAAACTGCTCCAGTAATTTCGCCACCTCCGGGTCGCCTTCCAGGTCCAGCCAGGTGAAGAGGACACGATTCTTGGCCAGGAAATCGCGGATGCGAAAAGTGTCACGCGAATAGCGGGAACCGATGACGCGCAGCCCCGTGAAGTCGCCCGATTCCCGGAGCAGTTGGCGGCGCGCAATGAATGCCTGCAGGATAATATCGCTCAATCGCGGGTCCTGGTTGAGCACTCGGCGCAAATCGTCCCGTCCTATTTCATAAACCTCGCAATCGGTCCGCGCGATCCCGGTCACGACCGCGGGATTGCCGGTGAGATGATTGACGTCGCCGGTAAAGCTTCCCGGATGATGCACCGTGACTGTCCGCGGTTTGTCACCCGTCTCATCGATGATCTCGACCTCGCCCGACTTGACGACGAAGAATTTTAGATCGCGCTCGCCGGTGCGAAAGAGCGCCTCCCCTGGCCGAAATTTCTTCGGCGGCGTTCCAGCATAACGCCCGAGCTGCTCGATCTGCTCTTCGGTTAATTTCGGGAACGCGACTGCGTCCAAACCGGGTTCCGCCATGCGATCTTCCTGCTCGTGAAAACCCCCGGCGTCAACTCCCGCCAAGGGGGACTTGGCCCGCGCACACCGGACCGCGGCCGGAATTATCTCGCGAAGTTCGTCGGGAGAAAATTGCTCAGAACGAGAGCGCTTCCGCTGTAATTGACAACGAAGGAACCGCTGCCGTCCGACGTAGTCAACCGGCCACCGTTGGAAACATTGGTGAAATGCCCAGTGATAGCCTGAGCAGATACCAGGGTGAAAGTATCTGAGGGCTGGATCGTCGACTGGAAATCATCGCTGAGCGTAATCTGAAGCACGCCGCCAAGGGTCGCGGTAGAGACGTTGATCATGTATCCAAAGGAAACGCCCGGGACGGTCCCACTCAACTCGTAGGCGAGGACAGAATCGGATTGGAGGGTCAGGGTGTTTTGGAAAAAGTTTAGGCTGCCGCCGGCCGGTGCGATGAGACCGTTGCTCACGATGTCTCCGACAACTCCGTATCCGCTCAGACTCCCGCCGTTAATCTCGATCCCTTCGCTCGCCAGGGTTCCATTGTTGAGCTGAACCGAGCCGCCGTTCTGGACAAAGGGCGCTTGATTGCCGGAGCTCCGCGTGTCCACTTTGCTATTTGTGATTTGGATATTGCCGTAATTCTCAAACAGGGTCCCGATAACGGTCATTCCAATAGTCCCAGGTTGATCGATCACCAAGGTTCCGTAATTCGTCACGCGACCGTAGGTCTGCCCGAAGGTGCTGCTGCCGGAAACCATCAAGCGTGATGCATTGAAGGTGGCCCCGGGCATGATGTTCAGTGCCCCGTTCAGCCCCATATTAAGGTTCGCAAAACTGGAGGTGGGTTGGACCCATGAATTGCCGTGACAGTTCAGCGTGCGATTGAGGGAATTGAATCCCGCCGAACCAGTAAAACCATTAAGGAAGACACCACTCTGCGCATTTGTGGTCCCTCCCCCAACCATCGATCCCTCATCCCATTCGAGAAGATTGCGGACGGTCAGAATGCCGTTGCCTGAAAGCGCGCCCCTCCGCAGGTTGAACGTGTCGACGGTGACAGAATTGGACCCGAGATCACAGTTGGCAAATTGAGCATTAACCACGAGCGAATTGCCGAGACTGGAAATCGGTCCAAGAAAACTAACGAGTCCGGTCACCGTTGTCGTCCCCGCGATGTTGTACCCGCCGCTCATAAGCAAATTCGACTGTGAGTTGAACATCACCGAGCCAATTCCGGAAATGGAAGAGGTCGGCGCCACAACGTAAAACGTGCCGGTTGGGATGCTGGTGTTTTCAAAATCGAGGGTTGCGCCATTGGCGAGATTGATCGGCCCGCTGATCGTCCCCCCGCCCGCGAGGATAAGGACTCCCGAGTTTATATTGATCGCGCCTGGGCTGTTGAGTGCCACGTCGAGGGTAACTCCAGCGCCGCCGTTCGCATTGATCGTTCCGTAATTATTCAACCAACGTTTCCAGTAGTTCGGACCCAAATTGTTCGACGCGTAGTTGCAAATTGCGTTGGCGGAAAGGTTGATCGTCGCGCCAGGCAAATTATCGATGACAGCCGCATTCCCAACGCCGAGACGGCCAGACCATGTGGTAGGCCCAGACAAAGCAAGACGCCACCCAAACATACTGCTACTCCCGGAAATACTGGCCGTGCCCAGGGCGTTGAGGGTCGCATTCCCCGTAATCGATCCTTGTCTCAGGTCGAAATTCGACCGCACACTTAAACTGTTGTTTCGGGCTGTGCTGCCGAAGCCCCGCAGCGTCGGCGTTCCAGCGGTGCCGAGCACCAGTTGTTCAACCGTGACGGACTGGTTGAGCGTCACGTCTCCGCTGTTCAGGAAAGCGGAGTAGATTTGTCCGTGCCGGTTATTAGGGAAATCGGGAGCGATGCTCCATTTCGATCCATCGGTCCAATTGCCGATTGGCCCAACCCAGACCGAATTGATTTCCTGCGCCTGGAGGACCGGGCTAACAACAAGCACTGAGAGAACCAGCAGTTGCCTGCTAAAACGACGAAACGTAGGGAGAGTCATGATTCAGATTTCTGCACGCGGGTTTTGACCCGGATTCCAAGCAGAAACGGTGCCCGCAACTCGGCCCGGAGACCGGCCGTGAGTCCCCTTCTTCGCTGCGATGGCACGCGTGTCTTGACCGATACCGTTCGCCGCTGTTAAGCCGGACGGGAATGAAGCGGCTCCTCTGGCTCGATATTGCGAAAGGACTGGCGATTCTTTGGGTCGTTTACTTTCATTTTTTCCGCACCTACTTCGAGCACGGTGAACTCCCGCCGGCTGACTGGAGCAACCTCGCTGGCGCGGCCGTCTCCGTTCTGGGAATCGTGTGGCTCCAAATCTCCGGGCTCGGTTTTCATGCGGTGGGGGTTTTCATCATCTTGAGCGGCTGGGCACTCATGGAATCGACCGCGCGCCGCGCCGAGTCGGGCGGGCTGACCTGGGGAGTGTGGTACCGCTCCCGTTTTCTGCGCCTCTACCCGATGTATTGGGTCGCACACCTGGTTTACCTGGTTTCGCCTTTCGTCGTGCGACCCGAACAGGTCGATGGCCGCATCGTCCTCAGTCTCCTCGGCCTGCGTTTCATCGATATCGAGATGAATTTTTACTACCTCAATCCAGCCTGGTGGTATTTCTCCATGCTCATCCAGTTCTACCTGCTCTTTCCCCTGCTCTTCTGGGCGGCGCGCAAGCTCGGGCCGTGGACTTTCCTGCTCGCTGCCTGCGCCGTCGGATTCCTCGCGCGCTACCTGATGCTGGTCGTCTATCCGCAGAACGGCATGTGGACTCAGGGCGGGTTCGCGATCTGCCGGCTGCCCGAATTTGCTCTCGGTATGGCGCTGGGAATGTGGCACAGCCGATCGACCGCGCGGGCCGAACGGTTCTTCCTCGGCGGTGCCGGATTGGTGCTCGGCTTGCTCCTCTATCCCGCGGCGCTTCAACTTTACAACAACGGCTACGCTTACATTTTCGTCGACTTCGCCACCGGCGCGTGCTGCTTTCTCGAAGTTATCGGCGTCGCCGGAATCATTGCGTGCTTCGCGGGTCCAGCCAAAGTGTTCGGCCTGGTCGGAGCGTTCTCTTACGGTTTGTATCTCGTCCATCAACCGTACGTGATCTGGCTGGGCCTTCGCATCCGGGAACAACCGATTTGGATGTTTCTCCTTATCACCGTCGCCACCCTGGCTGTTCTCAGCGCGTGGGGAATCGTCCTGGAAAAAGCGATCAACGTTCTTCTCGACAAACTTATTCCGGCAAAAAGAAAGGCCTCGGCTTCATGAACTCGAACTACATCTTCCTTTTCGCCGTTGGCATCGGAATCGTGGCCGGCTTACGGGCGATGACGGCCCCTGCCGTGGTGAGCTGGGCTGCCTATCTCGGCTGGCTGAGCCGGGACGGGTCGCAACTTGCCTTCATGGGATCAATCGCCGCTGTCACCATCTTTTCGTTGTTGGCGGTTGGCGAACTGGTAGCAGACCTGGTCCCCGGAATTCCGAAGCGAACCTCCCCCGCGCCTTTAGTCGCGCGCATCTTAACTGGCGGTCTCTGTGGGGCCTATTTTTGCGAAATCCTTAATCAACCGCCGCTCTTCACCGGTGCGGCCCTGGGCGCAATCGGCGCGGTCATCGGTGCCTTTGGCGGTTATGAGATCCGAAGACGATTGGTCAGAAGTCTGAACGTCAAAGATATCTTCGTAGCCTTGTCCGAAGATTTAGTCGCGATAGGCCTGGCCCTGTTTCTGGTCTCGCGGTAGCACGCGAACATCGTGAACGAAACGCGCCGACTGAGCGGCGCGGCTGCCGAAAGAATCTTACTTGTCTGCAGTCCGCTGCATCCGAAATTACTTATTCATCGGATCGCTCAGCACCTCTCCTTATGAAAATCGATGCCTTCAGATTCCTCGCCATTCTCGCCCTCGTCACCGGCGGTGTTTTGTATTTCGCCAAGCAGCCCCGCGCGCAGGAAACTCGCGCCGTCGAAAATCACGCCCCGGTCGTTCCAACCGCGGACGATCTGGCGGCCGTCCCAAAGGTCGTAAAACCGGATGCGGAATGGAAAGGACAGCTAACGCCCGCGCAATATGCGGTCGTGCGCGGCCGGGGAACGGAACCGGCTGGTTCCAGCGCTTTGCTCCGCGAGCATCGGCGTGGTGTCTTTCGTTGTGTGGCCTGCGGCGCTCCGCTCTTTGCGAGCGACGCAAAATTCGAGTCGGGCACTGGCTGGCCGAGTTTCACCAAGCCGTTTATTGCGGCTCATGTCACGGTCGCCAAGGACAACACCATGGGCATGGAGCGTGATGAAGTTCTCTGCGCGCGTTGCGATGCGCACCTCGGTCATGTCTTCGATGACGGACCGGCGCCGACTGGATTGCGCTACTGCCTGAACGGGGTGGCTTTGAAATTCGAAGAGCGTCCCTGATTTACAGCCCAGGTTCACTGCTCCGGGCGGTTGGCGCTTGTCAGCGCGGACGCCTTGAGTTTTCATGTGCGCCGGATCGAATGCCAGAAGCGTCCCAACAAATGGCTGACCGCGAAACGCTCGCCCGGTTCGTGCGCGGCGACCAAAGCGCTTTCGCCGAGCTTTACGATCGTCTGAGCGGACCGCTCTATTCGCTGGCCGTGCGAATGCTCGGCGACGCCACCGAAGCGCAAGACGCGTTGCAAGATGCGTTCCTGCAAATCTGGCGGCGCGCGGCCACTTACGATGCCGAGCAAAGCAGCGTCTTCAGTTGGGCTGTCCTGCTCACCCGGGGCAAGGTGATCGATCGCCTGCGGAGCCGGGGCCGCCGTTTGCGCGTGGTTGTTTCCTCCACCGATGACGACGACGCGCAGACCGAGAGCGCGGACGCATCCACGGCCGAGAGCGGAGCGGATACCGCTGAGAGGAATGAGGCGGCGGGACGCGTGCGATCTATTCTATCCAAATTGCCGTCGGAACAGCGTGAAGCCATCGAGCTCGCGTTCTTCAACGATCTTACCCATCACGAAATCGCCGCCCAGCTTGGGCAGCCGCTCGGGACAATCAAGGCGCGCATTCGGCGGGGCCTGTTAAAATTGAGGGAGCGAATTGCCGTATGATTCCTGACGACCTTCAAGATCAGGCCGCGCTTTACGCCCTTGGCTCCCTCACTGCGGAGGAAACGGCCGCGTTTGAAGCGGCACTCAGTGGAAACGCGGAGTTGCGCGCCATGGTGCGCGAAATGCGAGAGGCGTCGGCTGACCTCGCTCGCACTGTCCCGCCGCACCAGCCGCCAGCGGAGCTAAAGCGACGCGTCCTGCGCGAGCTCGCGCTGGAAAAACAAGCGGACTCGCCGGCGAGGCAGGAAGCGCCTTCGTTTAATTGGCTGCCGTGGGCGATCGCCGCTCTCTTTCTTGGCTTTTGCGGGTTGCTCGCGCTCGATCGCACGCGTTTGCAACGGGAACTCGCCGAGGCGCGCGCGGCTGATCCGTTAGCGCAGGCCATGCTCGTCTCGCTCACCTCGCCTACCGGCGATCATCCCGAGGCCAAGGCCAACGTCGCGTGGCAACCCGATCGGAAAAGTGGAGTCATCACGATCAACAACATGCCGCCAGCGGGTGAAGGCCAGGATTACCAACTGTGGGCCGTCGATGCTAACCACCCGGATCCGATCAACGCCGGCATTATCCATGTCGAGCCCAACGGCGTCACCCGTGTCCGCTTCAAGCCGGACAAAGACGCCTCTCAAATCAAAGCCTTCGCCATCAGCCTCGAACGCAAAGGCGGCGTGCCAAAACGTGAAGGCCCGATCGTCATGATCGGCAACGCCTAAGCGAACCAGCCAGGCGAAAGAGATTCGCCCGGTCTCGGTTCAGCCCGGGAGAGAGAATGAGACGATCTCATTGGCGGCGCGGTGATTCGCCCAAAAATTCGCGCCATCGAAGGTGAGCGAACGGCACGCAAACGGGACAACCGCCAGATCCTCGATCTCCGGCGTCTCCTTCCGCGGATCGAGACGCGCAATCCGCCAGTCCTCGTTTCCTTGTTCGGTCCCGCGCAGAACGTAGATCAGTCCATCGACGAAGGTCTGGCCGCAGATCTCGGCGCCGATCGGAATCTCGCGCAGAATGTTCCCACGCAGGTCGAGCTTGAGGATTCGATGTTTGTACCACTGGCTCAGGTAGAGCTGCTCGCCATCGCAGCTCAGGTAGGAGCCGGTGAATTCGGGACATGCGATCCGTTCCGTCTCCGAGAATCCCGTGCCCGGCCGAAAACGCCGGAGGTAGCGATCGTCGTCCGTGCCTTCACCGATGGTAAACCAAAGATCTTCGCCAGTTGACACGGCTGCCCAGGGAATACCTGGAGCATCCATTTGTTCGGCGACCGTCCATGTCTCCACATCGAGCGCGTAGATCCGGCGGAGATCGCGCGACCCCATCCACAATTTCCCGCCATGCCAGGCCAGGGCCTGAGGAGTTGGCGCGGGCGACGGGAGGCGTTTGCTTTCCTTTATCGCTGAGAGGGTTTGCGTGCTCATGGCGGATCGTAATTGCTTAAACCGCCTTCAGCTCTTCGGGTAATTCGGATCGGCTTTCACTTCAAGAATTTGAAGGGTATGCCGCTTGCAGTGTGCGCCATTGAGAAGCAGCCATTGATAGGCATCAATCGTCTTCAGGAACGGATGGTCCTCGAAGTGATTCCGGAGATCTTCCTTCGTGTCCTTCAGAAATGCCATTTCCTGACTCCGGCTGTCTTCGAAATCCTTCACGATTGCCGCTCGCGTTGCCCACCTTCCCGTCGGTTTCAACTGTTCCGGCGCCTGCGCCTTCTTCGAGCGATCAGGAATCTTCGTCAGGATAATTTCATCCTTGCCCTTCGCGTCCGCAGCTTTTTCGGGAGCCGCCGGGGCTTTCATCATTGTTCCGACCAACTTCCAGATTGTGTCTTCCGTCACCGCGATATGCTCGGCTACTTCCGCGATCGACCAGCGGTCTGGGGCTGCCTTGAACTTCCATTGCGCGTCCGACAGTCCTTCCGTCGCGGCGAGAAACGCCTTCTGCGTCTCCTTTAGATAATCGATCGCGCGATCGCGTTCCTCTTTCGTCAGCGTGCTGGATGGCGCGGGCGCTGTCTTCGAGGTGCTCGCCTGGGCCGGTGAACTCTGGCCTCGAGCCGGAGACAGAAGCAAGGCAACCGCGATCAAGGCAAAGAATATTGGTTTCATGCTCCGAACCTAACCCTCGCTCGCTACGTAAGGCAAAAACTCTTCGCGTTCGACGCGAACTCCGGGAATTCCGCCGGATGCAGAATCCCCGCCAGCAGTTCCAGACTATCGACAATGCGCGGTCCCGGCCGGGCGAACAGAGCGCTGGCGTCGACCGCGTAAACTCGCGCGGCCCGAGCCGCCGGAAGCGATTCGAAACCGGGATACGTTCGGAGCAATTCGAAATCGCGTCGCGTCCGCTCGACGTCGTAGCCGCAGAGGGCGAGCACCATCACTTCCGGCTGCGCGTCCATCACCTGTTCCCACGAAATTTGCACCGATCGTTCGTGCTTGCGGCCCAGGAGATCGGACCCGCCCGCAATCTCGACCAACTCCGGTCCCCAGTGGCCTGCACAGAAAAGCGGATCGACCCACTCGACAAGAAAGCAGCGCGGACGTTCGGTGATTTGCGCGGCCCGGGAGCGCACCGCCTCAACCCGCGCCGCCAGTCCGGCCAGCACTCCTTCCGCCCGATCCGGCACACCGCAAGCCTGTGCGACACGCTGAATGTTCTCAAAAATATCGGCTAAACTTGACGGCTCCAGATTCACAACCTGCGGCGGGCCCGGCAGCGTGGCCGCCAGCCACGCGACCGTGCCATAGCCGACCGCGCAAACGTCACACAATTGCTGCGTCAGAATTACATCCGGCCCCAGCTCACGGAGGAGCGGCTCATCGATCGTGTAAATCGTGCCTTTCTCCCGAAGAGTCCGGCGCACCCAATCGTCCACTTCGCCGCTCGTTAGGCCGCTTTGATGGATCGGGCAATGCGTTACTCGCGGACGCGCATTGGCTTCTTTTGGAAAATCGCACTCATGCGAAACGCCGACGATCTCTTCCATCAGGCCGAGGGCGGCCGCGATTTCCGTGGCGGCAGGAAGGAGCGATACGATCCGGCTCACGGAGATCGACCGTTCACCGGCTGGAGCGATTTGATGATCCTGGTGAATTCAGTCACCGTAATTCCGGTCGCGGAAAATCCGTGGTATCTCCCCAGGACCGGATGCGCCATCTGGTCCTTCGCTTTCTCCGCTTTCATGTTGGCGTCGCTGGCCCAGTTCGCTTTGATCTCGATCTTGCGCCCGCTCTTCCCTTTCGGGGTGTAGATCAAGTACATCGGACCAAACAGAGACTCGATTTTTGTCTCATCGGCATCCTCGGTGGCCATGATGTTCCTGTCTCCGATGCCTTCGCGCGCTGACTCGATCGTGAACGTCCCCTTTCGTCCGTTGCCGTATTCCAGCGAATAAAGCGGCAGGGGCCGGTTCTTATCTTCGTACTCTTGAATGTCGTCGTACGTGATCTCGACGCTCAGGAGTCGAAAACCCTCGGGCAGATAGGACGGCACGAAGCAAATGATCTCCAGCTTTTTCAAGTCTTCCAAAGTCGCCGGGGCGGAAGCAAACAGCGCCGGGAGTAAGACGAGGAACGCGCTGAAGATAAACCCTCTCGAGCAATTGATGCGGACACCGTTGGTCACTCTGCCACTCTTGCCGAATCAATCAGCTTGTCGATCTTCGACTCACGATGTTTCGAAGCTCTTCGCCCCGGAGCTGGTTGAAAACCACGCCGGTTTGTAGATGAAACTCAACGCTGATAAGTTGCGTCATGAATGCAGACCTGAGCCACGCGCCGAACCTCACGCAACGCCCTCCACGCAGTCCCCGGGTGCGCCTCGGCGGCTACGTGATTCTCGCCCGCATCCTCGATAAAGGCCGCGCCGAGATCGCCGGGACCGCGGGCGAATTCAAATACAATAACCCGATGGATCACCATTGGTTTCGTTTTACCGGGATCACCGCGGACGCGTTGAAGAACGAACTCGCCACGGGAAAAGGCGACGGCGAGATGCTCGCCTGGATCGACGAGAACGCTCCCCAAAAACACACGCCGTGGGAGATCCAGCAGTGGAGCGCCTGGCTGAACGAGCGCGGACCGGATGGCGACGTTGAAACTCTGGAGTTCTTCACCAAACGCGTCGGCGATCTCAGCAAGACCCGCGAAGACATGAAAACCTGGTTCGATTACCTCGACCTCGACGACCACGTGACCTTCGGCGGCAAAGCCTGACCGGCGCTCCGTTCCCGAAACCCATGTTCCGTGATCCACGCCTTTCGCGCATGGCCGCCTTCCTCGGGTCTATCGGTATCGAAATGCGAGCCGGCACGATCGACGTTCCAACGCTTTTCCCGGGGAGTCTCATCTCCGGCGGGTCGCTTGTCGTCGACGAGTCAATCCTGGTCGCTCCGGGCGACGCGCTCCACGAAGCGGCGCACATCGCGCTGGCGCCACCCGAGCGCCGTTCGGCCGACGTCGGGCTGATCGAGGATGCGACCGGCGGCGAGGAGCTGACCACCATCGCCTGGTCTTGGGCCGCCCTGTTGGAACTCGACTTGTCGCCCGAGGACGTCTTCCACGGCACCGCCTACAAGGGCGGCGATTCGGACACGATCATCGATTGCGGGCGCCGCGGGATCTACATTGGCTTCCCGCTTCTACAGGCGTGGGGAATGGCTTTCGACGAGCCGAATGCTCTCTTGCGGGGCGTGAAGCCTTTCCCGCACATGGTGAAATGGGTCCGCGACGACGCTCCCTGAGCACCGCGTTTCTCCGGACTTCGAGCTTCCCTCCCTCCGCGGCGTTTGCTACGCCATCAGCCATGGCCAACCTAATCACCGAAGTCACCAGCGAGTCCATCTTTGGCAGGATCGGCAAATCCTTTGTCGGAGTGCTCATCGGCCTGGTCCTCATCATTGGATCGGTCGTGCTCCTTTTTTGGAATGAAGGCCGCGCCGTGGCGACGGCGAAAAGCCTGACCGAAGGCGCGGCCGCCGTCATCGATGCGCCGAGCGACAACATCAACTCCGCGAATGAGAGCAAACTCATCCACGTGAGTGGCGACACCGCGGTGACGGATTCAGTCGCCGACCCGCTCTTCAACCTCTCCGAAGCCGCCCTCCGGCTGCGGCGCAACATCCAGGTCTTCGAGTGGAAGGAAAAGAAGGAATCGAAAAAGCGCGACAAGGTCGGCGGCGGATCGGAAACGACCACGACCTACAGCTACGAAAAGGAATGGTCGCCGAGCCTGACCAAGTCGAGCGGGTTCAAAAGCCCAGAGGATCATCGTAATCCGGACCATCTGGCCGTACCGAAGGCCGAATTCATCGCCAAAGAAGCGACGCTCGGACAGTTCAAGCTGACCCCGGAAATCATTGGCAAGATCAGCGGCGATGAATCCCTGGCCGCAACTGAGGAACAGCTCGCCAAGGTCTCGTCCAAACTCCAGGCGAAGCTCAAGGTCGCCAGCGATGAGTATTATCTGGGCGCCGATCCGGCCCAACCGGAGATTGGTGACGAGAAAATTTCCTTCACGGTGTTGCGTCCGGGCACCGTCAGCATCGTCGCCGCGCAAACGAAGCAGAGCTTCACACCTTATACGACGCAGAACGGGCGCGAGATCGAACTCGTGGAGGCCGGCAACGTGCCGGCGGCGCAGATGTTCGCCCACGCCCAGGCCGCCAATCGCACCCTGACCTGGATTCTGCGCGCAGTCGGTTTCGCCGCGATGTTCTTCGGCGGAATGCTCCTGCTCGGGCCGATTTCGGCTCTCGCCCACATTCTCCCTTTCCTCGGCTCGCTCGTGGAAATTGGTTTCGCGATCGTCGCCTTTCTCATCTCGGCGATTCTCTCGATGCTGGTGATCGCGACGGCATGGATCGTCTATCGACCCATCCTGGGCGTGCTCCTTCTCGCGGCCGCCATCGGCTGCTTCGTGTTGCTCAAACGGCTGCACAAAAAGAGTGCGCCCGCACCCGCGCCTGCCTGAGCGAAGCGGCTCAAATTTGCTCTGCAAGGGGGCAACTCGCGCCTAACCTAATGCGCCGACTGGGCAGGAGATACCTCACTCCGCGTAGATGTGGTTGCGTCCATCGACGACCAAATCTGTTTTCCTGTAGAATCCAGCCACAAGGCTCGGACCTTCGGTTTGCTGTCCGCCTGGTCTGGCCCTGATTTCTCCTCCCGCGCTACCAGCCAATAATAAGGTTCATCGTCGGGCGGCTCTCTCCCCATCAGTCCCCCCATGTTCCATTGGGGCTCCCAGTAGAAGTTGGCTACGTCCCATTGCGGTTCCATCACAACGCGACCCGATCGATCGATGAATCCAAATTTCTTGTTTTCCCTTACGAGAGCCAATTCCTGGTGAAAATCACCCACCTCATCCCAGCGCGGCTCGATTATGACCTTCCCCGTCTTGTCGATGAAGCCCCACTTTCCATTTCGCTGAACTCCAGCCAGGCCCCTGTGAAATCCTTCCGCGGCCTCCCATTGCAGTTCGATCACCACCTTGCCGGTTTTATCGATAAACCCCCATTTTTTGTTTCGTGCGACCGGCGTTAGCCCTTCGTAAAAAGGGCTGGCAAAATCATCCCATTCTGGAGAAACAACGACCTTCCCAGTTTTGTCGATAAATCCCCCTTTCTTTTCTCGAATGACCATCGCCAAATCTTCCCCCCAAAAGACGAGGTCGTCCCACTCTGGTTTAATCACCACGCGTCCGGCCCTATCCATGCAGCCAGACTTCTGTCCGACGGTGATGACCCACAACCCAAGCCCCCGATCAAAATAGAGATTCTCATATTTCCCCAGCGGAGTGACCAGGCGGCCGGTCTTGTCGATGCCCCCCAGTTTTCCATCTCGTTTTACCACGGCACATCCGCCGTAAAATTGCTGCGCCTCTTCCCACTCCGGCTGAATTACGACCGTTCCTTTCGTATCCATGTAGCCCCACTTTCCGTCTCGCTCGAATGACGACAGCCCCTCGGAGAAGTCGGGCGGCGAGGAGAATGGCGACACAACCAGTCGGCCCGTCTTGTCGATCCACCCCCACTTCCCATCACGCTTAACCGCAGCAAACCCACCCGAAAAACCTGAAACTTTGTCCACTCTGTCCGTTTGCGGATTTGAAACCTCATCCCATTGGGGTTCGATGACCACCTTTCCATTGAGATCGACGAAACCGCAGTCCAACGCGGAGAGGTAGTTGGCGGCGGCGTCGTAGGAGATCGAGTATAGAGTCGCAATCTTCAGGAGCGTCGGACCTAAATCTTTGGCAACCTTTGCCGCGTCAGCCTCGCCGGCGTTGGTTTCTTCCGTCTCAGGCGCTGGCGTATTCTCAGTCCGGTTGCAGGAAGCAATCCCCAACGTCAGGACCGCCAGCAAAACTCCCGCAAGCGAGCTCCATCTTTGGAGAACGGCCTTGCTCGGGGAGCGAGAAATGAAATCGGCACTCATGGTCCGGAAGTCCTCCCTATTTCGAACGCGCTGTGTCCGCCAGGGCTTTCGCTTCCGCATCTTCCTTCGCGCCTTCGGTGTGACCGATCACAGCCGAGCGCTCCTTATCGAGTTTGATGACGACCAGGCGCGTGTGAATCTTGCGCGTCTCGTCGTTGCCGGCCGCCAGCCGGTAGATGATCGCATACGGAATAAAACGGCCGTCCTTCTCAATTCCACGCCATTCGACGATGTCGTTAGCTTTGTGAGGGAACGTTCCCCCGCCCGCGGCCATGGTGGCCTGATACAGATCCACCGTTTCTTTCCCGAACCGGATGTTAATCCAGCTTCGCTCGTCTCCCGCCAGATGGACGAGGCGGTACCCTCCGAAACCCGAAAACAACGCCTCGAATCCTCCCTCCGGCACATCGCTCTCGTCCTTGAAAGAAAGGCTCTTTGCGCGCGCCGTGCTCGTATATTTGGATACGATCCGCTCGCCGGCTTGAACCAGATCGACAGCCACCAGCAATCCGAAGACAACTAACAAACGGGCAACAAGGCTACGCATCGCTTCAGGGTTGTTTCACTCGTAACGCTTCTTCCTTGCTCTCACCGACGTCGATTAAACTTCCGCCACGCTTCCTTGTCCCGTAAAAAATGAATCCATATGAAACGCCTATTTCTCACCCTCCTCCTCTCGGTCGCTTGCATTGCCGCGGCGGCCGCTCGACCCGCGATTTTCATCGTCCGTCACGCCGAAAAAGCCACGACCGGCGGCAACGACCCTGACCTGTCAGCCGCGGGTCGCCAGCGCGCGCAAAGACTGGCGAACGTGCTGAAAGACGCGCGCATCTCTGCGATTTTTGTCACGGAGCTTAGACGCACCCGGCAAACGGCCGCCCCTTTGGCGCAGCGGCTTGGCCTGACTCCCCAAGTCATTCAAGCAAACAACTCTGCTCAGCTCATCGCCAGACTGCACGCTGCCTCGGGCAACATCCTCGTGGTGGGGCACACCAATACCATTCCCGACGTCATCAGAGGGCTTGGGATTCCGACGCCGATCCAGATTGGCGAGAACGATTTTGATAATCTGTTCCTCCTTGTGCGCGATCCAACCCCTCGCCTGATCCGTTTGCACTATCCTTGATTCGGCGACGGCCGATCTCTCACCCTTTATGTCTGACGATAAGGACAACATCCAGCTCAGCGCCGTGGAAGATCACGACGGCATCCTGACGATTCGCGGCGGAGGCGCTCGTCGCGATTGGAATGGCATTCATTATAAGCAGGGCATGTCCGCCAAAAATGTGGGCACCACCAAATTATCCGCCAACATTGCCACGATCCCGCCCGGCGGGGTGGCCTCGGCCCATATTCATGTCGGCTTCGAGCTGATCCTTTATATTCTAGAGGGCAAAGTTCGCCACGAATTCGGGCCCGGACTCAAACAGGTGGTGGAAAACGAAGCCGGCGATTTCATTTACATAAAACCCGGCGTGCCGCATGAAGTCTTCAACCTGAGCGAGACCGAACCCGTCGTCGCCTTTGTCGCCCGCTCCTCCGCCGAGGAGTGGGACAAGATTATTCCTTACGACCGCAATCAGAGCTGACCGGCTAAGACACGTTCGGCGTGAGCGGCCGAGTAGGTTTCTTACTCGAGTTTAGTATCCGCACTGTCGTCTTCTCCCTTTTTGAACGCCGTGCCTATTTCCGCGGATCGACTTGACCCGTCGGCGTTTTGAACGCCCTTTCTATTGCCGCATCCAATCGCGGATCCAGTTGACGGGCCGGCTCGGAAGCCGGCGTTTTGAACGCCCTCTCTATTGCGGCATCCAACCGCGGATCCAGTTGACGGGCCGGCTCGGGAGCCGGCGTCTTGAATGCCCTCTCTATTGCGGCATCCAACCGCGGATCCAGTTGACTGACCGGCTCGGGAGCCATCGTCCGCGCCAGTGTAGGCGGCTTCGCTGGCACGGGCAATTCGACCGCGACGCGATCGGGTGCCGGGCTTGGAAAGGTCTCGACACTAACTTTCGTGACCCGGTAATTGTTCCAACCGAGAACCCCGGCGGTTACCAATACACAGCTCAGGACGAGAAAGGAGAGGCGGCGCAATTGCGATCCCTCTTTGGCGCCAGCGGCGAACGCTGTAAAAACAGTGGCCACCACTCCCAAAACGGCAAGGCTCTCTTGGAAGGACATCCTGCCAAGTAGAGCGCCGTCCAACTAATTGACAAGCTTTCGCCTGCGCTCGGCGCGCCCAGAAAACCGGAGAGGGCACTACTTTTCGCCTTCTCCTCGGAGCACTCAAAGTGACATCCGCGTTACCTTTGCGCACTGGCGGCATTTCGACCGCAACTTTATCAATGAAACACGGTTCGCATGATAAGAGTGCCTTTAGTTTCTTGCGCCTTCTCCGGCAAACACCATCGTCTGAAAATCGTGCATTGGCTCCAAATGCTCAGAATTGACGAGCTCCGACTCCAGCGCTTCGAGAAAGAGGCCCTCGTCCTTGTGATCGCGGCCATTCGGAGCAGGCCTGTTTAACCGGTTCGGACCAGCCGCACTTGCCGATTCGCGATGGGGCCCCGGGCCCATTCCGCGATCGTTCTCGTGAGAACGTCGAGGTGCAGGGACCGCGCCGCCAGGTTCGATTTTAGTTCCCGCTCCACCCGCAGCCGCAAATCCGCGCTGGGCCCGATCTCCGCGAAATTCCACGCATCTTCCCCCTCCGCTTCGAGCAAACTCTTCTCCAGGGCGCGCAACGCTCTTTCCAACTCCGTCAGGACGATTCGCAACTGCGAAACGCTGGTCTGGTGACCCAGCTGGTTCGATTCGATATCGCTCAACGCCAATAGGATTTCCATCCGCGCCACGTCGCTGGCGGCATACGCTTCCTGCACCTCGTGCCAAAGCGCGGAGACGGACGTGCTCGCATCCGCCCGCAGGTCAGGATGCAATCGCCTGACGAGGATGCGGTAAAGCTCCTTCACCCGCGCATCCACCTTCCTCTCTTCCTCCACCTCTTCCTCTCCCTCCGGCCTCTGGTTCACACGCTCCCGGGTCGCTCTCCGGTTCGTATTCTCAGACCGCATCTCTTCCAGCGGGCTTCGAAACATGTGCGATTTGAAAGCCTCGAACGTGGTCGAGTAGGCTTCATCATCCATCTTGTCCGGGTTCGTCCCGAGCGATCGCTTCACCCATTCCTGGAAGAGCGCTTCCTTTTCAAAGTCGCTCAGTTTCTGGGAGGCTCCGTTGTCCTCTCCCGGCATCTCCGCTTCTTCGTCGGGAGTAGCGGAGGGATTGGCCCGCCGAAAAATTACTCGCTGATAAGCGGAATGCGCGTCCTGAAAACCACGCCGCATTTCCATCTCGACTTCGTGGACGAGCGCCTGGCTCTCGCGAATTTGGACCTCGACTTCCCGGGCGCTGCTGAGGAGCGCGCCGAATTCACGCGCGCGCCAACGAATAAAGGCCGGCTTGTCTTTTCGCTCGAAACGATGCCATCCAACGCGGGCGCGCTCCAGACGGGCCATTGCCCTCCGGCAAGCGCCCGCCGCCGTCTCCCGCAACGGCCCCTGGTCGATCAGGACAAGATAGCCGCCGCCGGGATGATCCATCGATCCCGTCTTGGACTTTCGAGCTGTGCGATCCCGCGGCATCGGGCGAATTTACGCAACCCGATCCATCGGGAAAGTCGTGGCGCGGACGCGACCGCAAATTTGCTGTCGACTGCGGCCCTGATCGCGCATACTTCGCGGATGCCTCGCTGTCCCTGGGCGACCACCGAACCGGCCATTGCCTATCACGATAAGGAATGGGGTGTCCCCCTGCATGACGATCGCAAGCTCTTCGAATTCCTGATTCTCGAAGGCGCGCAAGCGGGCCTGAGCTGGATCACGATTCTAAAGAAGCGGGAGAACTATCGAAAAGCCTTCGATGGATTCCGCGCCGAGAAGATCGCCCGTTACGGGACCAGGGATGTAAAACGACTGCTCGGCGACGCCGGGATCGTGCGAAACCGGCTGAAGATCGCGGCAACGATCACAAATGCCAAGGCGTACCTCGCCCTCCGTGACGAGATGGGCAGTTTCGACGATTACCTCTGGAGTTTTGTCGGGGGAAAGCCGAAGCAGAATCGCTGGCGGACCATGGCCAACGTGCCCTCGCGCACGGCGGAATCCGATGCGATGAGCCGGGATCTGCTCCGTCGAGGATTCAAATTCGTCGGCTCAACGATCTGCTACGCCCTCATGCAGGCCACCGGCATGGTGAACGATCACCTGGTGACGTGTCCGCGCTACACCGACCTCGGCGGCGCGCCTGGGCGCAAATGACGGCCTGCGCCCCCTTCGGCGAGGACGTTACTTTTTCGCCTTCTTGGCGGCTTCCTTCTTGGCAAGCGCAAGGCGCTCGGTCTTTTTGCGACGTGCGGCGCGTTTCCTGACGTTATCTCTGCCTTGGCTGTTTCCCATAAGACCTCACCCTCCCCCTTTCCCGGCCGGTTCCAAGTGATTTCGCCGAATCAAAGTGAGACGCGGTCTTGCGCGATGGTTTGTCCGACGGAATGCTCTCCAGCAAATGAAACCTCTTTCCGGCATTTGCCACCTCATCGCGATCGGCAGCGTTTTGCTCCTGTCCTCGGCCCCGGAGACATTGGCTTGCGCCTGCTGCGCGGATCCCGGGTATTACCTTTTTGAATCCGGCAAGCCAATCAGCAGCTCTCAGCTCGATCTGGTTCGAGGAATGAAATTCGGTTCTACCGCGCAACTGTATCTCACAGATGCCGGCGAAGACGAAGTGAAGGGGGTGGCCAGCATCTCCCAAAGCAACGGCTTGTCGGCAACGCTCGAGCCGAAGCAATGGCGTCTGACCTTTAAGGCCGAAAATGGCAAGACCGGCGTTTTGACTTTGCCACTCCCGTCCAAGATGACGGTTTTCGTCGCCGATATTCAGGAAGAAGGAACCAGTGGCGGAGGCGGACCAATTCTTTACAAGGAGTGGCGGCTCGAAGGCAGCGCAACCGGCGACGGGATCTTTCAGGCAGGCTTCGCCTCACCCGCCCGCTACACTTTGATTTTTCAGGGCCGGGGCAACAAATGCGACAACGGGGAAGACTTCACTCATTGGCGTCTTGAGGTCTCGGGCAAGAAGGCTGCTTATTCCTTTTTCGGAGAACTCGCCGCCGACACTCCCTAGCAACTCTTCCGCTGTCCGAAGAGAGCGAACATTCTCCGGCTTCTCCTCTCCCGGTGCTTGCCAAAGCGCGCCTGACCCAACACTCTGCGGCGATGCACAACCCTGAGGACCGCAGCTTTCTCGGACATCCGCGCGGTCTCGGCTACATCGCGTTCGCGGAAGCCTGGGAACGCTTCTCCTACTACGGGATGCAGGCGCTGCTCGTGCTTTACATGGTCAACCGGTTGCTGCACCCCGGGCACATCGAGCATATCCTCGGTTTCGAGGCATTTCGTCACTTTATCGAGTGGTTTCGTGGGCCGCTGACAGTCCAACCGTTGGCGTCGGAGGTCTTCGGTTATTATACATCGTTAGTTTACCTGACTCCGATCATCGGCGGCTGGCTCGCTGATCGATTTCTCGGACGGACCCGCACCATCACCATCGGCGCGCTGCTTATGTCCGCCGGACATTTTCTGATGGCGTTCGACGTCACATTCCTGCTCGCGCTGAGCTGTCTTCTCGGTGGTGTCGGTTGTTTCAAAGGAAATCTCGCCAGTCAGGTGGGCGCGCTTTACCGCCCGGGCGATAATCGCCGGGCCGATGCGTTTCAGATTTACTACATCTTCATCAACGGTGGTGTCATTGCCGCTCCCCTGATTGCAGGCACGCTCGGCGAAGTCTACGGCTGGCATTGGGGATTCGGCGCCGCCGGTGTCGGCATGTTGATCGGTCTGGCGATCTATCTCGTCGGGCGAAAATACCTCCCGCCCGATTCGCCTGTCGTCGACAAAGCTCAGAAAGCAGACAAGCCGAAACTGAGCCGACGCGAGAAACGAGCAATCTTCGCGCTCATCATGCTCCTGCCCTTCCTCACGATGGCGGTCATACCGAATCAGCAAATCTTCAACGCTTATCTCGTCTGGGCCCAGGACCACGCCGACCTCATTTTCTTCGGAAGGAAAATGCCGACGACGTGGTTGATCACTCTCGACTCCATTGTCTCGGTCAGTTTTCTTTTCGTTGCGGTCATATTTTGGCGGCTCTGGTCGAAGAAATTTCGCGAACCGACGGAGATCAACAAGATCGCGATCGGCAGCCTGATTGCCGTGGCCGGCATGCTTTCACTCGTGAGCGGCGCAGCCATAGCGGCTGCTTCCGGAGGGAAAGTATCGATTTGGTGGCTAATCGCGTTTCATGTTTTGAATAGCGCCGGATTTGCCAACATCTTCCCCGTTTCGCTCGCGCTTTATGCGCGCGTCGCGCCGCCTGCCTTGTCTGCCACCATCATCGGCGTTTATTATCTGGCTTTCTTTGGCGGGAACAAACTTGTGGGCTACATCGGTGGGTTTCTCGAAAAAATGCCCGCGACCCAATTCTGGTTACTGCACGCCACGTTCGCAGGAGTAGCCGGCATTACCTTCCTCATCGCCGGCCGTGTTTTTGGTCATCTTCTGGCCCCAGGCGACAACAACAGCAGCCCGGCACGCCCTTAATCCGGCCCTCCTCCAGCTTTTAGTCGCCGGCATATCTATTCGCTGGGAACTTCGAGCGGCCCGATTCGTAATACTGTCTGACAGGAGAACTCCGCTTCAGATCGAATAATCCAAATACTCATGACAACAACACTCCTCACGCCCCGATTTCACCATCGCTTTCTCTCGAGTCCGGCAATCCTTGTTGCTCTTGGTCTCGTCGCATTTTGCACGAGCGCTTTCGCCGAGGAACCGAAAGCCGAAATCAAACTGTTCGTTCCGGATGACAAAATCGATGAGGTGAAAAAACAGGTCCAGGAAGGCTTTGCGAAAGGGGCGCCGGAAAAAAAGCACCGCATCTATTTCTTCGATACCAAGACTCAGGATCTTTACAAAAACACGAGCGGGCCCGTCATTCTGCGCGCCCGGCGGAAAGAAACCAAAATACAGTCGACCGTGAAATTTCGCCGGGACGAGCGCGATCCGGAGCTGGAGAAAACGCTCGGTAAAATCAGCTCCAAACTGGAGATTGAAACAGAATTCATCGTCGGGAAAGAAGGGAGACCGGGAATTTCCTATGCTCTGGATTCCAAGCCCGGCCACGAGCTGTCAGAGCTCGAAGGAGCCGACGGCAATAAGATAGAAACCTGGTTTTCGGAGGAGCAGAAACAGTTTCTTAAGGCTGCGGGCGTTACCGTCGATTGGAAAAATCTAAAAGTATTCGGCCCGATCGATGCAGACGTCTGGCAGTGGACCGAGAGCGACAAACGCGTCGGCACCGAGATGACGGCGGAGTTCTGGCTCCTGGGGGCCCGCAAGATTTTGGAGTTATCCTGCAAGAAGCCGGGCGAAAATCTGGAGGCGCAGGTCGCTGACTTCGTCGCCTTCTTCAAAGAAAAGAACATTCGCGCCGCTGAGAATCCAGAGTCCAAGACAAAACAGGCCCTGGACCATTTCGCCGAGCGCACAACAGCTTCGCCGCAGGCTGCCACAACGGCTACTCCGGCCGGCCGCTAGAAGAGCCACCACCGCCAAGACAAATCCGAGCCACTCCCATGAAACGACATTTCCATTTCTTGTGCATCGTCATCTCAACGCTTGCTCCCGCGATTTGCAGCGCAGAACCGCCGACTCTGGGACCGCCGCTCACCGTTTTCAGCAAACTTAAGGATGGAGACCTGGTCTTTATCAAATCCAGCACTTCGCGCGCTGAACCTATTGAAAAGCTAACCGGCTCCCCCCTCACCCACTGCGGCCTCATATTCCTCGAGCCCGATGGTAAGCAGACGAAGCGCGTCGTTTACGAAGGAGCCGGACGTAACGAGGCTCACTACGTTACGATCGAGGACTGGCAGATAGAAGAGTCTACGAAGAAAGCGGAGCCTGGTCATTCGCCAAACCCGCCCGATTCGCCCCTGCATTCAGTCTATGCGCGCAGATTGAAGACTCCTCTATCAAACGAGGAATTGGCGCTCGTGAAAACAAAGGCGGCCAAGCTTCATGCCACCCGGTATGATCATGCCTTCCAGCTGGGCAACAAAGAATCGGAAACGAAAGATTACGTTTATTGCTCAGAATTGATTTACGAGGCTTTTAACCGAAAGATTGGTGAGCCGCAGCCATTCAGTTTTTATTACAAGCAGCCGGGTCTCACTGAGAAACAAGTAAAGGATTTAATGGACCCATTGCTTAACCAAGAGTCCGCCCAGAAGCTCCGCACGCCGCCAGGGAAATACAGGCCCGACGAGCTCGTCATTTCTCCCGCGGATGTCTACTTCAGCAAACTCCTGCAAGATGTCACCGACCAGACTCCGGACTAGAGGCTCGGAGTAGTCGCGGCTCTTCGCCAAGAATCGTCCGGCATCCTGGTTGACTCAGGCCACGGCGGCGGCCGGAGTTTCAGTTAGGGCTCCTGCTCGATTGCCTTCAAACGGATTTCGCCCAGATCAATGACCGCCGGCGATCCTTCCGTGACCTCGAAAAAAATCTCGTGCCCAGCATAACGCACTTCGTCCGGTCCCCGCTTCAGGTTCGTGGTCTGTCGATACTGGTCAATCCACTCGCTCCCACAAATGCTAATTTCGTAATGCCCGCAGGGCAGCGCTCGGTAGCCGCGAGGGTAACTCCCCTCGGCGTCGAACTCCTTGCCGTCCTTGAAAAGGTCCGCTCTGGCGCCCGGCGAGCTATCGGGCGTTACAACCTCGAAGCGAACATCGCTGCCCGCCTTAAGGGGCGCATTTATTTTCGTCGCACCTGGACCGACCCTGGCAATACCCTGCCAGATTTCAGCTCCGGCAACCCCAATTAGAACGTCGTAATCTCCATCCTGGAGGGCTGGCAGAAAGATCGCCGGCTGCGCGGACACTTCGTTGCCACCCCCGAAGACATTGACCCCGACTCTTCCCGTCTGAGTCTTGCCCTCGCTCGCGTCGGGTAAGCCATCGGACGTGCTGCTTTCTTCACGGTGGATGAAATACAAGAATGCTTTCTTCGGCGCCGGAGCATTCAAACGATCCTGATTCGTAAGCGTAATCTCGAGCGAACTCATTTTGACCGGGACATCGGTGGTTGCGTCGAGATTGCCTGGCACAGGCGTCGTGACTTTGAACGTCGGCTCGTTCGCCTGACGGCCCCAGGCGCTAAGCTCAATTTCTTTCGCCGGTCTGCTGGTGTTTAAAAAGTGACGACGAGGAAGTTCGATCAAGCCGTCAGCATTCGCCTCTGTTCTGTCGCTCACCGTATCGGCCGCAAATGAAATCGTCCAAGCGATCCTTTGTCCGGGTGAGATTGGCTTCCCGTTCAGCAAAATACGGAAACGGACTGGCGCGCCCACTGCCGGACGAGCGGTTGTCAGTCCCATCGCACAAAGGACCGTCGCGGCATCCCTCCCCACGCCCTCGGACACATGCCGCGTGAGCGCCTGAAGCGCGGGAATAGAGGAAGGTGCTTGCGTGCGACCAAAAATATTCAGCGCGTAAAACGCCAGGTCTTCGGAACAATCCGCGGTGGAAAACTCTTCTGCAGTATGGAGCAACGCCTCCTGGACCGTGCGCGGGATCGCCTTGCCCGCGCGAAATTCGAGATTGCTCCGGCCGACTTCAATATCCTTGCCATTACACTTTTGCCGTTTTGGAGCCGTCTCGATCCACGGAGCGAAAGCACTCACGTACGTGGCGCGGGTCTCGGGGTTTGTCAGGCGGGCGAGTTGATTAACGAGAAGCCCGACTCGCGCGGGGCGATATTTTGTCAGGGCCGCGAGGTAAGGGTTGCTCCCCCACAATCGCGCTCCTCTCAGCTCGTTCGCGGCCTGGGCGCCAGCGAAAATCATCTCCCACTCCAGGCCGCATACCTCGATTAGCTCGACGACAGAGCCCATGACCTTTTCCGGTGAACTAACGGACCCCTCCGTCCCCGCTACCCGCAACGCAGCGCCAATTGACTCATCCAGCCTTCGCTCTCGCAGGAGCATGAGGAGTATCGCGATGTCCTGCGCGTCCTCCACATTAGTGTCGCCCAAACACTTGGCGCCGGTGTCAGCGAATTGCCTGATCTCGTCCTCCAAGCCGGTCGAACCCTCGAGCGCAGCGTCAATCAATTTGTAGAACGATTTCTCATTTGCCGAGACTTCGATCTGCCCATCGATTTTTGGGAAGGCGTTCTCGAAGGAGAGCACCGCGCGTCGGTACGTTTGCCAGGCCTCCTGCAATTCCGGCGGCGCAGCCTTTAGTTCGGGCGGCAATGCAGGCGGGGTCTTAGCCAACGTCACCTTGCGTTTTTCGGCGCGGATCGAAGCGACCTCACGCGAGACGAGTCGCGATGCGAGCGCAGGCAAAACAAACGATCTGAATCCCAACTTGGCTTCGAGACGCGTGTAGATTTTGACGAGCTTATCGACCTGCTGATCGTTCGCCTTCAAACAGGCCTCGTCAAAATATAGCGCAAAGGGATTCGCTCGGCGGCCTTTCTCGTAGACAAAGCCAAGGCTCCCCAATTTTTCCGCCACGGCGATCAGCTCATCTGCGGTATAGAGACTGGGGTTCGCGTCATCGGCGGCCTCGATGAGTTCCTTGCCATTGAGCTTCAGAAGTTCTTTCGCCGGCGGCGCTTCCTCAGCCCGCAACCAGGAAGTCGCAATAATGCAGGCGAAAACAAACACGCATACACTCCGGCGGGTCACCCCAAAAAGTATTGAAATTGCGACGCTGTTGCGACTCCTTTCTCCCTCGCTCGCTTATTCAGCAGGGACGCCAGTCGCAAACTATCCGCCAAAAAATCGTTGAACATCTTGATTGGCGCTTGCCCTTGAATCGCTAAAAGTCTCCCGGTCGATGACACCCGACGAGTCCCATTCACCCGAGCCGCGCCCCGCGCGCTATTGGTGCTTCATCAGTTACCGGCACGCGGACAATAAGGAAGCGGGCCGGCAATGGGCGACGTGGCTGCATCAGTCGATAGAAACCTACGAGGTCCCGGACGATCTGGCGGGATCGAAGAATGGGCGCGGCGACGTGATTCCAGAGCGCATCTTTCCGGTCTTCCGCGACGAAGAGGAATTGCCCGCGGACGCCGATCTTTCCTCGCCGATTTATCGGGCCCTGGATGACAGCCGTTTCCTCGTGGTGATCTGTTCGCCGCGCGTCGTCGAGTCCACCTACGTGGCGGAGGAGATCTTGTATTTCAAAAAAATCGGAGGCGAAGACCGCGTGCTCGCCGTGATGATCGAGGGCGAGCCGAATGCCAGCCGCGATGCCGGCAAACAAGCGATGGGATTCAGCGCGGCGGACGAATGTTTTCCCGATGCGCTCCGATACAAGATTGGCGCCGATGGAACGAGATTGGGGGAAATGACGGAGCCGGTGGCCGCGGATTTCCGTCTCGGCAAAGAACAGGGATGGACGAGTCCCGAAGCCTACCGTCAGGCCTTGCGCCGTGACGATGTCCTCAGCCAGCGGGAAATCGATCGGCGGGTGGAGGAATACCGGCAGCGCTCGCATCTCATGCTGCTGAAAGTCCTCGCCGGTATTCTCGGAGTGCCACTGGGCCGGCTCACCCAGCGCGACAAAGCCTATCAACTGGCCAAGGCCCAACGGCGGGCGCGACTGGCGCGCCGCATCGCCGCCGGCTTCGCCGTTCTCGCGCTCCTCGCAGCCGTGGCGGCAGGCATCGCCGTGATGCAATATCGCGCGGCGGAGAAATCGAAACGCGAGGCGCAAGCCGCCGCCGAAAGAGCCACCCACGCGCGGCACGAAGCGGAGAAGCTGGTCGAGTTCATGGTCTTTGATCTCCGGGACAAACTGAAGCCGATCGGCCGGCTCGATCTGCTCGATGACGTGAACCACAAGGTCGATGAATATTACCAGGCGTTCGGCGACCAGAAGACGGACCTCGCCGTCGGCCGGCAACGCGCAGCCTCCATTACCAATGCGGGCAATGTTCTGGACGGTCAGGGAAAGCTGGCGGAGGCGATCGCGAAGTATCGTGAAGCGCTCGTCCTTCAGCAGGAAATCGCGGCCGCCCGACCGAAAGATCCCCAGTCGCACGACGATCTTTTTGTCAGCTACAACAAACTCGGCGACGCCTTGCGCCAACAAGGCGATCTGAAAGCTGCGCAGACCAATTATGAGGCGGCGCGCGCCGAGGCGCAGTTACTCGTCGAGGGTTCGCCGGACGATGTCATTCGCCTCCAGTATCTCGCCATGAGCGAGGAAAATCTCGGCGGAGTGAAATCGCAAACGGGCGATGTGAAAGCCGCGCTCGAGCATTATCAGCAGGCGTTAAAAATCACGCTCAAGATCGCCGCCGCTCGCCCGAACGATGCGAGCGCGCAACACAACGCTTCGATTGTGCACGAGGAAGTGGGAGACGCGCTCTCTGCCCTCGGCGATGTCGAAGGAGCACGGCGCAATTTTCAAGAAGCCGCCTCCCTCTCGGAAAAGCTCGTGAAGGCCGATCCGGGCAACGCGGAATGGCGCCGCGCCTCCGCCCTTGGCCAACTGAAAGTTGGCGAGATCCAGGTCGTCCAGGGAGACCTGACCGGAGCGCTGGCGAATTTTCGCGCGGCGCACGAGACGATGTCTGCGTTGAGCGCGCAGGATCCCGCGAACGCCGGCTGGCAGCGCGAGGTTTGGGTGCTCTCGGGAAAAATCACCAACGTGCTCGGCCTCGGCGGCGACCAGGAGGCAGCGTTGCAAAACGAGCGCGCCGCAGTTGCCGCCGCGGAAAAACTGGCCGCGATCGATCCAAGCAACTCGGGTTTTCAACGCGATCTCAGCGTCAGCCAGAACCGGCTTGGCGACCGGTTACTACGGAAGGGAAAGATCGAAGAAGCGGTTGAGCATTATCAGAGCGGACGCGCCATCGCCGCGAAACTCACCACCCTGGATCCGGCGAACGACGAATGGAGGAGCGACCTGGCCATTTCCGAAGGCAAGCTGGGCGACGCCTTCCGCGCGCAAGGCAACCTCGCCGGCGCCCTGGAACAATTCGACAAGTCGCTCGAGACCGCGATCAAAGCCGCGACGATGGCTCCCGCGAACACCGAAAGGCGAAGGTCGGTCTCTGTGGCCCATCGCAAGATCGGCGACGTGCTCCAGGCGAAGAAGGATTTGTCGGGCGCATTGAAAAGCTATCGCGAGGCGCTGGCCATCGCTCAATCGCTTGCGGACGAGTTTCCGAAAAACACGGGTTGGCAGACCGATCTTTCTTTCATGCACCAAAACCTGGGAGACGTGCGCCGGGCGCAACATGATCTTCCGGCCGCGGTGGAGGATTACCGGCGCGGTCTGGCCGTGCTGCGTCCGCTCCTCGCGCAGCAGCCGGCCAATCGCGACTGGTTGGGCGCGCTCTACCTCCTTCAATTGCGCCTCGCGGCCACGCTCATGGAGCAAACCGATCCGGAGACCGCGCTTGTCTCAAGTCGCGAAGCCGTGGACGCGGCGAAAAAGCTGGCGCAGGCGGAACCCAACTCGTTAGGCCGTTCCCACGACCTCGCCGTCGCGGAACTGGGTTTGGGCGACATCCTCATCGCGCACTCCGAAACGAAGGAGGCGCTGCCGCACCATCGTGAGGCGGCCCGGTTGACGACGGAAATCGCTGCCAAGATGTCCGGCAACACCGGGGCCCGCGCGGAAATGGCTTACTGCCTCGGTGTCCTGGGCAAAACGCTCGCCGCGTTATCGGAGAACGACGAAGCGCGGAAGACGCTCACTCAGGCGCGCGACATTTGGAAGGAACTACAGAAAAGCTCCCCTCTCACTTCACAGCAGGAAGTCTCCCTGGCTGAGATAGACAGGACGCTTTCCAAGCTAAAATAGCCCGGGCGGCAATTTGAGAATTTTGCTCTCGACGTCATCGCGACGTTCCAATATTTTCCTAACGGAATGTCCCCTCCGATGATTCCCCCACGGAAGCAGCGCGCCCCCCTTTCCGATCGTCAAGCAGACGATTTTCTCATGAACAACAGATTGCCAGGCAGGTAACAAACGCAGTTCAACAAAACCCAACCCCATGAAATCCCCATCCTCCACTCCCAGCACGCGAATCTCTCTGAGACCGAATTGGTCCCAGAAAATCACCAGTTCATTAGTTCCCGTCCTTTTGTTCGGGCTGATCACTTCAGAGTGTCTGGCCCAAGCCTCGCCCGCCGCGCCCGATCAGGCCTCGGGGCCAGGCGTTTCAGCTGCATCCACCGCGTCAGCCGCGTCCACCACGCCAACACCAGGGCCACCCTTCCCGACACCTCCGACAAAGGTCACGCCAGAATTGGCCACTGTCCCCGAGGGATTGCCGCCGGGTGCGCAACTAGAAAACGGGAATTTTGACTACCTATCGTGGGAAACGTTTGTGGCTCTCAATTGGCCGGCCGACGTCAAGTCCTGTTCTGCGGACCTCACCAAGACGATCCTGAGCGGGACTGGGCCAGTTGTCTGGGAAACGTACCTGGCCGATACCGACGTCTTCAAGTCGAAGCCGGCGCCCTGGTGCGGCGGTCCTGCGGGATTGAGCGGAGTCAGTGCAGACGCGCTCAAACTTGGCCAGACCACCGGAGTCACGCGATTCTTCGGGATGCTCTCAAAGTTCTCGCCCAAACTGAGCGCTAGCTCGGGCGTCAAAGGGATCCAGGAAGTCGGCGGGGCGCTGACGGACAAGAATGGGCGATTTGTCCGCTACGAAATCCGGATGAACCAGGACGAATACAACTACATCGTCAAAAACAACCTTTGGAACAAGGCGGGCCAGGCCGGCAAGACCATCTCATTCCCGATGGGCAAGTCGGCTTACGGGCCCGTCGGCGCCATGGAGATCAAGGCCGCATGGAAAGTTCTCGGTGCGGGGGACGACCCGACGAAGTTCTACAACATTCAGGCCATTGTCTTTAACGACGCCAACGGAGCGAAAAGCCCGGGAAAGAATCCCGTGACCCTTGGCTTGGCCGGGCTCCATATCCTGCACAAAGCCAAAGGGCAGAGTAAGTGGGTTTGGTCGACCTTTGAACAAAACGACAACCTGACCTCTTTCAGTTATCCCGACGGAAAACCGAATGTGCAAACGGCCAAGACGCCCTACACCGAACTCGATCCAAAAACTGGGAAACCCCTCAACCTCCCGGTCAACGTGACCCGCGTGAATCCGATTGAAAACCCGGCCACGGAGATGAACACCGGTTATCAAAAGCTCCTCGCAGGCTCCGTCTGGGCCAACTATTCGCTAGTCGCAACCCAGTGGGCCGGCAATCTCGGCGGTCTTCCCAAACCGGCATTCATGGCGAACACCGTCATCGAAACCTACACGCAGGGTCCCACACCGCCTTCAGACGGCCCGATCCCCTATCCGAGCCCGGGCTACCAACCGTTCTCGTCCAAGGCCAGTTCCAGTTGCATGAAGTGTCACAGCGTGGCGAAGGACGCGCAGAACGCCAACGCTGATTTCAGCTTCCTGCTCGGTAACGCAAAGTAGTCGCCGCGCCACAGCCGCTTCGCCACTGTAGCCGCTTCGCGCTGTAGCCGCCTCGCGCTGTAGCCGCTTCGCGCTGTAGCCGCTTCGCGCTGTAGCCGCTTCGCGCTGTAGCCGCCCCGCTCTGTCGGGGCGCCGTTCGCGAGGACACGGCGACAGAGCGCCGTGGCTACAGGGACGGCGCTATTTGCCGATGAGAATAAAAATGCCGGCCGCTAATGCCACGACATCGATCAGAAACACAGCCGGCCCCATCGGCAAACCAAAACCCAGGAGGCCGTGAAGGAGCAGGTAAACCGCGAGCAGAATCATGCCAATGCTTTTGTTGAATTTCATGGCGTTGATCTTCTAGATCGCCACTCGCGCCTGACAATCCAAATGTGGGGAACGCCCGGTCTTGGAGCAGTCGCGCTCCTGGGCTATTGCATCAGCGCCTCGGCAATTCTCCTGGCCACGACCCGCGCTGCGACTCGCAGTCCATCCACTCCAAGCTTGCGATCGGCCTTAATTTTTTCCGGCAAGGAAGCCGGGGTTTTCCCGTCGTCTCCAACAATTTTCTTGAGAACAACTGTCCCATCACGTCGCAGGAGTTGCGTTTCTGCTACGAGTGTCGGACGGACTCGCCGCGCGTAAAGGCCCGCCTGATAGAAACCATAAGTCGTCACCTGGATTTGTAGCTCGGCGTCAGCCGAGCCAGAGGAGACGACCTTGAACTTGCCCGTTTTCGTAAGTTCGTCGGTAATCGCCGCGCGCAACGACTGCGGGACTTCGTAATAGTCTAACGCCTGGCGTGAGGCGGTGGGTGAGTACACTCCCGTGCTTCCGGCTGCCAATCCCGCCAGCATCATTTCGCTGAAACCGTAGAAGAGCATCTTTGGCGGCATTTCGATATTTCGCGCAATCGCGATCGTCCGAATCGGGTGCGCCACGTCGGACTTATAGGGAACCGCTGTCGTCGCCACACAACCGGAGACAAAAAGCGCCGCCGCTAACGACAGCACGGATGAGAAACAGCAAACTTTTTTCATAACGGTTAATTCGCTCGCAACGAAAACATCAGGTGTGCGATCTTCCTGGTTACTTGACCGTACTGATAACGCAAATCTGCAGGAGGCGCCGGTCCCGATCAGGCGCGATGCCTCCGACAGAGGCGATCGTCCGTTTATTTCACGCACGTCGCAGCGAATCCAAATCCAGCGGCTTGGTGAACATCGCCAGGCCACCGTCCGGGGTGCGAGGCCAATCCTCCTGCGGCCGGTCCCAATACAGTTCCACGCCGTTATCGTCAGGATCGCGCAGATACAATGCTTCGCTCACGCCATGATCCGAAGCGCCATCGAGCGGAATGCCTGCCTTCTGGAGACGCCGTAACGCGTCACCAAGTTCCGTCCGCGTCGGATACAGGATGGCCAGGTGATAGAGACCCGTGGTCCCCGCCGCCGGTGATTGCCCGCCCGAGCTTTCCCATGTGTTCAATCCGATGTGATGGTGATACCCACCCGCCGAGAGAAATGCCGCCGACGATCCGAAACGTTGCGTCAGTTCAAACCCGAGCACATCGCGATAAAATCCAATGGCCCGGTCCAGGTCCGCCACCTTGAGATGGACGTGGCCCATCCGGACATCGGGGTGAATGGCTCTGTCGCTCACGCCCTAATGTCGCGCCACGAATACAGTTTCCGCAAATGCGACGGAGCTGTCCCGGCTGAAAATGCGTTCCCGCCAGGATTGCGATGAGCGCGCCTAACCGCTAGCTTCGCCACGCACCGCACATTCTTGTCATGACCATCCGAATCCTCGTCACCGGCGGCACCTTCGATAAGGAATATAACGAACGCACCGGCCAGCTCTTTTTTAAAGACACCCACATCGGAGAGATGCTCAGGCTGGGACGGTCGCGCGTCGAAGTTACCATCCGCACCGTCATGATGATCGATAGTCTCGAAATGACCGACGCTGACCGCGACCTGATCGTGCAGAACTGCCTTCAATCCGACGAAGATCGCATCGTCATCACTCACGGCACCGATACGATGTCGGAGTCGGCTGCCGCGGTGGCGCGCGCCGTCACCGGGAAAACCGTTGTGCTGACCGGCGCGATGGTCCCCTACGCCTTCGGCAGCTCCGACGGCCTCTTCAACCTTGGCAGCGCGCTCTCGTTCGTGCAGGTGTTGCCGCCCGGTATTTACATTGCCATGAACGGCAAATGTTTTCCGTGGGACCGGGTCCGCAAAAACCGCGAGCGGGGCGAGTTCGAGGAGATTCCCTAAAACCAAGAGTTCGGATTGAATCGCAGCGGTGAAACCCGCGCCGCTCTTTACTGAATGAGTTCACACCGCCTTGAATTTAGTGTCGCTCAGGAAAGTTGGCCCTTGGACAAACCTTTCCGGACTGCCCGTGGCCCCAGCACCGAAGCGCGGGTCGTCGTGGTCACGGTGAGCGATGGCCAGCATACCGGGCGGGGCGAGGCGGTTCCCATCTCGCGCTATGGCCAAACTCCGGCTTCCGCTGCCGCTCAGCTCGAGCAGATTTTTCCGAAGTGCGTTGATCGCCGGCAGATTCAGGATCTACTGCCGGCCGGAGCCGCCCGGAATGCTTTGGACTGCGCGCTCTGGGACCTGGAAGCGAAGATTTCTGGCCAACGCGTGTGGGAACTCGCGAACATTCAAATCGTTGGTGAAATTGAAACGGCGTTTACGATCAGCCTGGACACACCCGCAAAAATGGCGGCCGCCGCCAGCGCGAATAAATCCGCGCCTCTCCTCAAGCTGAAATTGGGCGGCGACAATCTCGATCTTCCCCGAGTGGAAGCGGTCAGAGGAGCGGCGCCAGCGGCGCGTCTGATCGTCGATGCCAACGAGTCATGGTCGCCGGCGCATTATCGAGAGATTGTCTCTGACCTGAAGGGGGTGGGAGTGGAACTGATCGAACAACCTTTTCCGGAGGCCGCCGACGACGTCCTGGAAACTCTGGATCGTCCCGTTCCCGTTTGCGCGGATGAGAGCTGCCATACCGCCGCCGACCTGGCTCGCCTTGTGAACCGTTACGATGCGATCAATGTAAAGTTAGACAAGACAGGCGGGCTGACGGAAGCGCTGCTGCTGGCAGAGCGTGCGCGCGAACTCGGATTCAAAATCCTGATCGGATGCATGGTCTGCACCTCGTTGGGAATCGCTCCCGCTCGACTGCTCGTTGGCGCGACGGACTACGCAGACCTGGACGGGCCCTTACTTTTGGCGGGCGATCGTAGTCACGCCTTGGCCTACAAGAACAGTCGAGTCGGCCTCCCATCAACCGAGTTGTGGGGTTAGGCAATTTTCCTTCTCGCGCTCCATTCTTCACTTTTTACTGTCCGCATTTCATCCAGACGAATTTGATGTGAAATCTCTCGCCCAGAAACTCGCCGCCTTTGTAGCCCTATCGGTGTTTCTGGCGCCGGCAAACGTCGCCGCTTCATCGGAGTTTCCTTCTGAAGCACAATTAAGCACGGAGCTGCGGCCAGGCATGCTGGTCGGGGAAGTGATCCAGCGCTTCGGACAACCCGGAAACCAAATCACAGCGGAGAACGGCTCGTTCCTCTACCGGTACGTCGCGCCCGGCGGGTACTTAACAGAGGAAAAAGAAGGTTATATCGGATTCGAGCTGCATTTCGTGGAAGGACATCTTCAAGACTGGCGGACTTTCCGAGGTAACCCATCTTACGCGCCAATTCGTCCGCCATCCGAGCTGAAGTGGAACTTTCGGATTTTGATAGCCATTTTTGTCATCGTGGCCATTTACAGCGCGATCCGCAAAAGCAGGTCGATCAAAAGCGAAGATCAGGCATTACTGGAAGCGTTTGCCAATAAGCACCTGCAAACAAAACGATTGCCCGAGTTTCAATTTATCACTCATGAAACAACGGTCCAGGATGTGATCGATAAACTTGGAGACCCGACCCGGACGCGGGCGCTTTCGTTCGACTCAATAGTGGGCGCCAGAAAAGCTGCCGCTCATAACGTTAGCGGAATATCCATTGGCGTTTTGGAGTACGACCTGCCCTACGGCGCCGCAGTAATCGTAATGCCTGACTTTCCGGGCCTGCTCGAAAACAAAATTCGCGCAGTGTTTTACCGAGGAGCACAGGACGAAGAAGGTCTCGTCCTGTAAATCTAAACCGTCGAACACTCCGCTATTTCGCGTTCGTATCCGGCTCCATCAGGCCGAAGACATTGCCGGCTGGATCTTCCGCGTAGGCCAGCCATCCCATTTTGGGAATCGCCATCTTCGGCACGCAGATCTTTCCCCCGCCCTGCTCGATTTTCTTCGTTGTCTCGTCGAGTGACGGAACAGCGATCGTGTTTATCGTGCCCGGACTCTGGCCTTCGCGCGGGCGCAAGAGCCCGCCATCGATTCCCGCCTCTTTGTCGTCGCCCGTCGTGACGAGCCAATATTCCACCGGACCGCCCTCGAATTTCTTAAACGTCCAGCCGAATACATTCTGGTAAAAAGGCTGCACCGCCTCCGGATTATCCGTGTAAATCTCAAAGTGAACGACGCGTTTCATAAATCTCTCCCAAAAAATATTCGTTTTTCCGCTTATGACTGCGCGCCCTGATTTTCTTTCTTCCTTCTCCCTTCACAATTCTTACCTTCCTTCACGATGATCTCGGCCGAAGAAATACGTCGATGTTTTCCGGCGCTCGCGCGCACCCATAACGGTTATCCCGTTGCTTACTTCGATGGGCCGGGCGGCACCCAGGTTCCAAAAGCGGTGGTGGAGGCAATGATCGATTATCTTTACCACCACAACGCCAATACCCATTGGGCATATCCGACCAGCGAGGAAACCGACGCGATCATCGACCGTGCCCGGAGCGCGCTAGGCGAATTTCTGAACGCCAGCCCGACCGAGATCGTGTTTGGCGCCAATATGACGACGCTAACCTTTCACCTCGCCCGCACTCTCGGTCGGGAGTACGAACGCAACGACGAGATTTTGGTCACCGAGCTTGATCATCATGCCAATGTCGCGCCCTGGCGGACATTGGAACGAGAGCGCGGTGTGAAGGTGCGCACGGTGAAAATGATTCCTGACACCGGCGAGCTCGATTGGGACGATTTTTCCCGGCAACTAACCGAACGCACGAAGCTGGTCGCAATCGGCGCGGCTTCAAACGCGCTGGGCACGATCAATGACGTAAAACGCGCCCGAGAAATGGCGCACTCGGCAGGCGCGAAAATATTTGTCGATGCCGTCCATTACGCGTCGCATGGATTAATCGATGTGCGCGATTGGAATTGCGATTTCCTCGCCTGCTCCGCCTACAAGTTCTACGGCCCGCATATCGGAATTCTTTATGGCCGGCACGACCTGCTCGGCTCGCTCGATTTCCCAAAACTGATTCCCGCCCCTGACTCTGCGCCGGAAAATGCCGAGACCGGCACCCAGAATCATGAGGGAATCGCCGGCGCCGCCGCCGCGGTGGATTTTCTCGCTTCGCTCGCTCCGGGCCCAACCCGGCGCGAACGCTTACGCGCGACGCTCGAGCAACTTCATCAGCGCGGCCACACCCTGTTCACACAACTTTGGGATGGTTTGTCGCAAATGGCGGCTGTCCGTTTGTATGGACCACCGCCCGGCGCCGCGCGCACGCCCACGATTGCATTCACGGTGGACGGCATGCCATCGATCGAGGTCGCGAAGAAATTGGCGGAGCGAGGAGTCTTCCTTTCCCATGGAGATTTCTACGCCATGACAGTCGTCGAGCGATTGGGGCAGGCTCGGCACGGAGTAGTCCGCGCCGGCTGTGCGTGCTACACCACACCGGAAGATGTGGACCGATTGCTGGCCGGCCTGCATTGCTTCTGACTTCGACGCTGAGTTTCGGGCACTGCACGCGGTAGTCGCCACCGGCGGAGGCCTCCTGGTCGTGTCATTCCCAGTTTTTCCTTCTTAATTCTTACTTCTTCCTTTTTACTTTCCCCCGTGCCCGTCGTCGGAAAAGTCGAAAGCCTGTGGCGTTATCCCGTCAAAAGCATGCGCGGCGAAGAGATGGATGAAATGTTCGCGGGCTACGCAGGAGTTTACGGCGATCGCCTTTTCGCGTTTGAAAGCTCGGCCAGTCACAAGGGTTTTCCCTTCTTCACCGGGCGCGAACAACGTCAGCTGATTCGTTACCGCGCCCGCTTCCGCAATCCCGGGAAAGCAGCTCGGCCGGTCAACCTGAGTGATGCTCAAAAACTGAGCCCGAACATAAACCCGGTCTCAGCCAGTGCGTCCGAGTTGATGATCGATGTCGAGACCCCGGACGGGAAAACCTTCGCGATCGATGAACCAGCCTTGATCGAAAGTCTCCGGACAAGTATCGACGGAAAACACGAACTCACCTTGCTGCGCTCGGAAAAGGCGATGACCGATTGTTGTCCGTTGTCGATCATCTCCGTGCAAACAGCGAAAAAGCTGGGAGAGGAAACCGGGCTCGCCGTCGACAAGCGGCGGTTCCGAGCCAACGTCTATTTGGATTTGTCTTCCTCCGACGGCTTTGCCGAAGACCAGTTCGTCGGCCGATCATTGCGCATCGGCTCAAAAGTAACCGTCGCCGTTCTCCAACGCGACGGGCGGTGCATGATGATCACGCTCGATCCCGACACAGCGGAAAAAACGCCGGCGATATTGAAAGCCGTCGCCCAGGCGCACGAAGGAATGGCTGGCGTTTACGGTGCGGTGCTCAAGGAAGGAATGATTCGCCAGGGCGATTCTGTCGAATTGTTAGATTAGCCGCTGACCTTAATTTCTCACTTACTTCCCGCGGCCGGCACGAAATCGAACTTCCCCTTCCCCTCTTGATAGAACACGCAATCGCTTCCCGAACGACAACCGCTTACATGCACCCAGTTGCCTGGCATCACTACAACCGATCCGGGGCCAAAATCCCTGGCCGAAGCCGCATCCGTCCCGGTGTACCAAACACCACTGATAATCACATTCTTGATTTCACTGCTGTGTAAGTGGAGCGGGTTGTCAGTTCCGGCCGGGACTTTGCGAAGCTGGGTGTATTCGCCCGTTTTCGGGTCGCCCGAAAGCACCGCGAACTGCATACCCTTTCTCTCAGGCAGCTCGGTCCACTTCAGGTCCGTGAATGAGACCATCGCCGGCGTGACGCTCGGTCTCACTGTGGCGATCGATTTATCCGTTTTGTCGTCTCCCAATGCCGCGGAAAGACTCACCATCATCAGTGCGAAAAATAACTTGTTCATAGAAATCTCCCTTCCTCTAGAAAAATATCTCCCTCCCGCAGGGCGTGTCCATTTCGTTCTACCCGGCTACTTGAGAGCTGAATAGCTGGTCGGGTCCATGAAATAACTGTCGATATGGTCAACCAGTGCCCCGTTCGCCTCCGATTCGGCCTTCACCTTCTTCCATTCCGGGTCGGCCTGGAAAGCGGCCCAATTCTTCTCCCCTTCCTGGCGGCTGGGGTGCTCCAGAATGTAAACGAACAAATTCTGAGAACCCGGTGCATCTTCCGGCACCCAATAACCGACGCTCCTCATGTTATGCCGCTTGAAGATCGCGTCGGTATGATTGCCGAAACGAGCTTTGAGGGCCTCCATTTTCCCCTCGTTGACGTGATAGAGGCGCAGTTCGTAAACGTGGCGCGGGGATTCCGCACCGGATCCGCGGAGCGTGCTCAAACCGAGCATCACCGCAATGCCGCAAAGGAACGATAAAACATACGATGCCTTCATATCGCCAAAGATAGTGCAGTCCTCGCTCGACGTCGAAGACGGCCGCGCTCCGACTCGCTTGCGTTCTTGCCCGGCGACTTCGATTCCGGCACCCTTCTGCGATGAAGAAACTTGTTCTTCTCGCCTGCGCGAGTTTACCGCTGTCCGTCCTGGCCGAGGGCGGATTGCCCGATAAGCCGTACATATACGTCGAAGGGAAAGCGGAAGTCGAGAAAGCGGCCGACATGGTGACGCTCCGTTTCGATCTCGTGGCCCGCAATCCTGACCAGGCCAAGGCGAACCAGGAGGTCCAGGCGAAAGCCAACAAGATCTTCGCCCTGATGAATGAACGGAAAATCACGGAAAACGATGTGATCGCGAGCGATCTTCAATCGGAACCGCAATATGAGGAAAAGGAATCCGGTCGCGGGCGGGGCAAAGTTATCGGCTACGCCGTCACTCGATCTTTTTCAGTCAAGGTCCGAGATGTTTCAGCCTTCGCCAAAATGGTGGATGAATTGCTCGCGATCGGCGGCACCGAGTTCTCCGGAATCGATACCGGACTGAGCAAAGAAAAAGAACTCTCGGACGAGATCTATGAGAAGGCTTTAGTGAACGCGCGCGAACGAGCTGACAAGACGCTCAAGACAATGGGCATGAAGGTCGACTCGGTCTTCGCCGTATCCGCCGCACCTTTTCCAGAGATCCACTCAAAAATGTTCGCGGCGACCGAAAGAGTCGTTGTGACCGGCTCTTATATCCCGTCGCGCGGAAACTTGGCTCCCTCGGAATACCGTCTCGCACCCTTAAAGGTCAGCGAAAGCATTTACGTCATCTACCTGATCTCGCCGGCGAACGGCAAATAGGGCAGACAGACCTGTACCTATTTAGAGACCAAGAATGAAATCGCTCACTGAACATCTTTGGTTCGAGGTGCCGGGCCGGCGTGGGTTCATTAACATCACCCCGAAAATCGAAGAACTCGTTCACCGGAGCGGCGTGACCGAAGGCCTTTGTCTGGTCAACGCCATGCACATCACCGCCTCGGTGTTTATCAATGACGACGAATCCGGCCTCCATCACGATTACGAGCTTTGGCTGGAAAAACTCGCGCCGCACGCACCCACCACCGCTTATCGCCACAACCGCACGGGCGAAGACAATGCCGACGCGCACCTCAAACGTCAGATCATGGGCCGCGAAGTCGTCGTCGCCATCACCAAAGGCAAACTCGACTTCGGGCCCTGGGAACAAATTTTCTACGGCGAATTCGACGGCGGCCGGCGGAAACGGGCGCTCGTTAAAATAATCGGCGAGTAGAACTTCTTAATTCTTCCTTCCGCCTTCTTACTTTGCCTCGCGCCGTTCGGCCTGAATGCGCTTGAGCAGTTCGGTATGCGTTCGATCCAGGTCGTGCGCGAATTGCACCGTCGCTTGCAGAGCTTCTGGATAGATCTCGAAACGTTTTCGCAGTTTCCGGGAGGCCGGATCGTAAAAGAAGGAAGTTTCCTGATCCAGATTCGGCACGATTAGTTCGTCGCTCAATTTTTGGTAATGAGCCATCCGGCTCAGGCCCCATCGGATAACCGACTCGTCGTTGCGCAAAGCGGTCAGCGTGTCCACATCGAGCAGTTCAATCCCGCCAGATTGCAGCAGCGTGCCAAAATCGCCCGGACTATAATCGGTTGTGAAGACGAAAGGGCGCAGCGGCGGCATGTTGCCGGCGTCCAGCGCTCGCTGAAATTCCGCCGCTTGCTGCTCTTCTTTGGCCGCGTTAATTTTTCCGCTTTCAATTCCCTCGCGCAATGTCCGCTCGATCGAGGCCAGGATTTGATCGCGCCGTTTCGCGTCCTGCTGATGCTGCTGATAATTGTTCAGCCAGAAGGCAGCGGAAACCCCGATGAAGACGAGCGCGAGCTCGATGATCCAACGGCCCATTCTTGAAAACGCCATGTTCACGGGTTGCCTAACGCCCCTGCCGTTCGATCTGGATTTGAGCGAGCAACTGCTGCTGATTTTTTTCCATGTCGCGGAAGTAGACTTCAGCCGTGGCGGCGGCGCGGACATAAAATTCGAATTGCTTCCGCAATTTCTTGGTCGCTGGATCGTAAAAAAACGCCGCGTCCTGTCCGAGATTGGGTGCGATGAGGCCGTCGCTCAGTTTTTCGTAGTGCAACAATCGGCTGAGACTGCCGCGGAGAAGAGATTCGCTCTCCCGCAACGCGATCAATGTTTTCGCGCTCAGTAATTCGACGCCACCGGCCTGAAGCAAAGTCGCGATATCGGTCGGGCTGTAATCGGGAGCGTAAGCGAGAGCGCGCAACGGCGGCATTTCCCCAGCGTCGAGTGCGCGCTGGAATTCCGCCGTGTCCTGTTTTTGTTTCGCGCCCTGGCTTCGCACGCTCTCGAGCTCTTCGCTGACCTTTTGTTCGAGCGCGGCCAGGATCTGATCGCGCCGCTTCGCGTCCTGCTGATGCTGCTGATAATTGCTCAGCCAGAACGCGGCATACACTCCGACAAAGACGAGAACCAATTCCGCCGTCCAGCGGAACAAACGCGCGCTGAATGTCTTTCGTTTATCTTCCATCTCTCTATCTTTTCGCAGCGCTCCCGCAATCGCGCAAACCGCCAGAGCTCTGGACGCGAGCCTGTCCGCCGCACTGTCCGGCGCAGGAGGACCTGTCCCCCGAAGCCTTGGCGAAGGAGGACATGGGTATTCCTCGTCAGGCATCGTCTGAAGCGACCGATCCACTGTCAACGGGACCGTCTTCGAGATCCTTTTCGCAGAAATTGAACTTTTTGGCCTCCGTTTCGCACGTCACATGTCACTCGTCACTAGCCCAGTAGCTCTTCGAGTTCTTCCGTGCTCAGACCAGTCATTAGCGGTTCCTCACTGTCGATCGCGGCGTCGATCGCCGCGCGCTTTTTCTCCTGCAGTTTTAGGATTTTTTCTTCGACGGTGTCCCGGGCAATCAGCTTGTAGGCCGTTACTACGCGGGTTTGCCCAATGCGATGGGCGCGATCCGTGGCTTGCGCCTCGACCGCGGGATTCCACCACGGATCAAAATGAATGACGGTGTCGGCGGCAGAGAGATTCAGGCCGACGCCGCCCGCTTTCAGGCTGATCAGGAAAACTGGAATCGCGGAATCGCTCTGGAAACGATCCACGATTTCCTGACGTTGCTTGGTTGATCCGTCGAGATAGCAGAAAGGAATCTCGAGCTTCTCCAGGCGTTCGCGAATGAAGTGCAGCATCGAGACGAACTGGCTGAAGACGAGGACGCGGTGTTCGCCATCGATCGCTTCCTCGAGGAGCTCGTCGAGGAGGTCCAGCTTGGCGGAGCTCTCTTCCTTATCGATGCCGACGAGCCGCAGATCGCAGCAGACCTGGCGCAAACGGAGCAGACCCGTAAGCATCTTCATCCGTTGCGCACCGGCGTTCGCATTCTTGCCGGAATTGCCGAGACCCTGCTGGATCTCGCGGAGCAGCGCGTCGTAGGCGGCGCGTTGCTGGCTCGTCAGGCTGCACGGCACGACCTGCTCGATTTTCTCGGGCAGGTCTTTCGCGACGTCGCGTTTCCGCCGGCGGAGCAGGAACGGCTGAAGCCGGCGCGAGAGCCGGCGTTGCACATCGGGCGCGGAGCCGCGCGCGATCGGTAGTTCGTAGCGCTCGCGAAAGTCGTTGCGATTCCCGAGGTAACCGGGCAGCGCAAAGTTCATGATCGACCAGAGATCGCGCACCGAATTTTCCATCGGAGTGCCGGTCAGCACGAAACGATGGGTCGCGCGGAGGGCGAAGGCGGCCTGCGCGTTTTGCGTCTCCGGATTCTTGATGTGCTGCGCTTCGTCGAGCACGGCAGTCGAAAAATTGATTTCACGCAGCGCATCGATGTCGCGCCGCAGCAGGGCGTAGCTTGTGATCACCATGTCGGCGCCTGCGATCGATTTGAAACGGGCGGCACGATCGGCACCTTCGAGCACGAGCGTCCTGAGTTCGGGAGTAAATTTCCGGGCTTCATTCTCCCAGTTTGTCACCAGCGATGTCGGGCAGACGACAAGCGCCGGGCCATCGCCCTGGTGGGCACGGAGAAACGCAAGGGTCTGCACCGTTTTGCCAAGACCCATCTCGTCGGCCAGGATGCCGCCGAGATTGTTCGCCGCCAGCCGTGTGAGCCAATCGAAACCGGCGAGTTGATACTGGCGCAATGTTTCTGAGAGCGGGCCTAGGCTCGTCTTCGCCTCCGGCGACGCGTCCCGGCCGGTGATGAACTTCTTCAACGCTGCGCGACGATCAGCGACAGCGGAACCAAGATCGCGCGCGGTCTCTTCGACATACGCGGCATGGGCCCGGTTGATGCGGTAAAGCCCGGGCTGGGTTTGCGACGGATCGCAGTCCCGAATGACCTGCTCGAAATCCTCCAGGCCCGCCGTGTCGATCACGGCGAGGTGGCCATTCTTCAATCGCGTCTGTGACTGGCCGGAGCGAAGCAGCCGCTGAATGTCGGCGTTCGAAAAGACCTCCCCGCCGGGCGTGGTGAGCGAATACCGCACCTCAAACCAATCCTGACCCGAGCTGACAATCTCCAGCTTCGGCGTGACCCGCTCGATCTCGCCGGTCCACTTCTCGACCTGCGCGGTCAGGGACGTTTTCCAGTCGCGCTGCAGCCTCGGATAATCGGTCGCGAAGAACCGGACAACATTGGGCTGACCGTGCTGCACGAAGCCCCCGGCGTCCGTTCGAGCGAAGCCCATCTGCTCGAGCCGCGCGACCGCCGAGTTTTCTGCCTCGAGATTACGCATCAGCACTCGATCAACATTTTGTGGATCGCGGAACAGGAATTTATCCTGCGCGTTGGCCAGTGCTTTAATCGGCCCGCGATCGCCATAGGCACACATCAGTTCACCCGTGACGCTGTTCAGCGTGCCGGCCAGCCGCAACTCAAAGCCTGGCAGCGCCGTTGCGATTTCCGGCAGCCGAACGCCTTCACCGGCCCTGACGTCGAATGCGTCGCGCAACTGCGGCAGATCGAACGCAAGGAAGTGCAACGCACGGTCGCCCTCGAGCAGCAACGGCCGCTCAATCAAGTGCGTCGAGCCGGCCGGCAACGCTTCCCCGCACCGCACGAACTCATTGTTCCGCAGCATCCACGCCTCCGTCGCGTTCCAAAGGATCAGCGTCTTCTCCTCTTCCTTTTCCTCTACCTCTACCTCTGCCTCTACCTCTTCCTCGTGCTCGTGCTCGTGCTCGTTCTCGATCTTCCTGCTGAAATTCGCTCTCACCGAAATCCCCTCGTCCCCCCGCGACTCGACCAGAAGCTCCGGCCGCAGCGCAACCGGAGAAATCGTCGCCCGCGTCGCTTTGCCGAATGTGACCCGTGGATGATTCTGCAACGCAGGAAGCAGCCGCAGGAATCCGTCCCGCGACAACGTCGCCATTCCGCTCTCAAAGATCGCCGGGACCACGCGCAACCCTTCGATCAGCAGGAGATCGACGTCGTCCGCGGCAAACGTGGTCTTTTTCGGCAGTGCGGAGACGAGCATGCGCGTTTGCGAAGCTTCCGCTTCGACGACAATCATGATCTGCCCGCGTTGCCATGCGCCCGTGAAGTTGGGCGGCAGGATCACGTGCAGTGTCGCGGGGACCGCGCCAGCCGTCTCGAGGGCGACAAACCGCGGACCGGCCGGAGCTTCAAGAATCGCCGGTTCGACTGGTGCCGCCGCCGCGGTCGCCGGCGGATTCAGGTAGCCCAGACCCACCGCGACCGAGTGCGCACAAATTTTCCCCGCCGAGCGCGACTCCCAACAGCTGCACAGATTCTCGACGTCGAGCGCGCTCTTAATTCGCAGGCCGGAGCGGTAATTTTTCGCGCCTTCGCGCACGTAGCCGCTCAGCAAAGGCGGCTCGTATTTAGCCTCGGAGACGCGGCCGCTCTTGAGCAGTTCGCGCGCAGGCTTCATCGCCTGCCATCCTCCGGCATTGAGGAGGAGCTTCTCGGTAATCTGGATAGCGCTCACGGGCGAGCAACGTCGCCCATTCGGTGCGTTTGCAAAATCTCGCGCAAGTATGGCGCGAGGATGACCATTTGGTGCCGGTTGAAATACAGCGCTCCCTACCGTTAAATTCCACGCTCTGAAGCGGCTTGTTCTCATTCTCGTCCTGTTCGTGCTCGCCGGTGTCACCGGCGTTTACATCGACTGGATTTGGAAACGACCACTTTCGCCGCGCGGCGGCCGTTACTATTTTGATCGCGTGGAGCTGCCCGTGCCTTCATTCCGCCAGGGCGACGAACGGTGGGATGCCGATGCGCTCGGCGGCGTGCCTGAAAATGGCACGCTCGGCAGCGCAGGGTGCGCAGTCGCGGCGACCGCGATGGTATTCCTGTCTTACGGCATCGAGACCGATCCACAGCAGTTAAACTGGTTTCTCACCGCGGTGGGCGGGTTCACGGAGGAGGGCTGGATCTACTGGGAACGCGCGGCCTGGCTTGCGCCCGACCGTGTCCGGCACGTCTACGAAGACTTGCCCTCGTATCACTTGATCGATTCGAATCTCGCCCGCGGTAATCCAGTGATCGTCCGCATCCGGTTCAGCAGCGGCGCCACGCATTTTGTCGTCATTGCGGGCAAGCAGGGATTCGACTACCTCGTGCGCGATCCCGGGGCAGGCGCGACTAAGGGTTACTACGCGCTGCGCGAGCTGGGCAGCGACATCGAGGCGCTCCGCTTCTACGAACCGCTGCCGGAGGCGAGCTCACGAGTCGCCGCGCAGCATTGAACGAGCATCGTCGCCTATTCGCTGCGTTTTGCGAAAATGCAGCGGCGCTACTTCGGCCGCGAGTTCGCGACCCGCAGGAGCACGTCGGCATGACAGGGCTGATCGAGCGCGCACCAGCAGGCGAGATCTTTGTCGCGCAGGCAGTGGCGGATGTCGCGCTCGTTGAAGTTTTCAGCAAGGTGCTGCTCGTATAACGCGACGGCTTTTTCCGCAGTGAGGGTTTCGCCGTTCATCAGCTGCGAGCCCACCACGTACGGGTTTCCCCAAACGGTCGGCCGGCCCACGTAAACGGCGTTCGCCGGCATCTTCCAGCCTTTAGCGCGGCTGCGCTGGATCCGCTTCGGTTTGCTTATGCGGGCCATGAATTCTCGTGCCGCCGATCACCCGTCCGCGCGGGTCGACGCCGACTTGATATCGACCACCGGCGTTCCGTCGAAAACTTCAATCGGCCCAATCCTCACGCGCGTGCCATTGAGCTCACGCACGGTCACCGGATGGAGCCCGAGCGGATTCGGTCGCGCCGGCGAGCGGGTGTAAAACACGCCGGTGAGCGGACGGCTCTCGTCGCTGCGCGGATGCCCCTTGAGCACGTCGCGCCTGGCCTCGTGCAACCACGTGATCACGATCAATTCGTGACCGACCTCCATGCCTAACAACGCGTCGGCAAATTGCGGTTCGATCTCGAGCCACGCGTCGGGCGCACCTTCCGGTCCCTGCCGCGGCGCGTCCTCACGTCCCTGCACCGTTGATCGGATAAAGCCAACCGGCTCGAGCGTATAAGAGTTCATCCATGCAAACGTTGTTCACGATTTCCCCGATGCAACTACTGCAAGTCCGGTCGAGGACCCGCCTGGAGAGATTGCGTCTTAACGCTTGAGCTTCCTCTGCGCTCTCAACTCTCAACCACCTGTCACGTTCCAGCCTTGGCGAAGGCGGATCGTCCCGGTCACTACTGCTTGAAGGTAATCGCTGACGGAGCTGGACACTGCCGAGTCGGGGTCATCGTGCTCGGGGTCGTGCCACCGCCCCGTGCAGTCCAACATTCGTCCAGTGTCGAGCAGTAGCAGATCTCGACCGTCACGCGGAAGCGTTCTTTATTCAACTGCACCCAGAGCGGATTGGATCTGTCATAAACGAGCGGATTATTTTCGGGATTATGCGCAGTCAAGACGGCCATCGATTCACTCGCGGCCAAAACATGACCATTCATGTCGCTCTCCGCAAACAGATGCTCCCCCGGCCCGAGCAGTTTCTCCATCACCTCTTTCCAATCCCCCGCCGGCTCACCATCGACTTTTACAATGACGTTTCGGATAATCGCCGGGCCCACGCCCTTATTGGCCAGAGTAAAGTGAATGTCGGGCGCATTGCTGCTGTCGAACTGGAGGATGGGCCAGACCGCCGCGCGCACTTGCTGGCGCTGGACGTAGGCCGTGTAACCGGAAACACACAAAGCGCAGAGTCCGACAAATGTCGCGATGATTGCATCGTATCGACTGGCCCCGCGCGTCGCCTTTTCCTCCGGCACGGCGCCGATCATATCGCCGGCACAATGCGTGTCAATCAGTCGAGTCGAATCATTCCACTTTCCACACGTCACTGTCCTCGTCCCTCGTCATACCAACGGAGCACTCGCAGCGCGCGCAATGTATTCCATCGACTGGCCCGGCCGTCCCCTTCCTCGATCGCGAAATGGACCGCACCGGGATGAGTATTCTCCAGCAGCCAGGTACCGTCCGCCTGCTGCTTCGATCGGAGTAAAGCCACCGCTTCCTCCAGGCGCGGATCCGGCGCAGCACCAACGGCCCGAAAGTATTCGAGACCACGCAACACGTCGTAGTGCCAGCGCGTCGGAAACGAGAATTGCAGCCAGGCGGGATCGACGACGGCACCAGTGCTTTTGCGCCGGAACAACTTTCGTTCGAGCAGGTATTCCTCAGCCCGGCGGCGAGCGGCGAGCGATTCCGCTGAGCCGCCAGTGGCCTGTTCGTGCGCCCACAATCCTTCCAGAACTCTGATGGTGGTATGGAAGGAAGAACGAATTGAACCGTTCTCCACCTCGCAGTTCCACCCGCCGTCCTCGAGCTGCTCACCCAGTAATCGCTCGACGACAGCATCGACATCCTGACCGAAGCAGGCCCCGAGTGCGACGACCATGCCGTTGATGCACGGCTCGACCTCGCCGCTGAAGAACGGCTGGCCGGCGTGCTCCCAACGGCAATGCTCCCGGACCTGCGCCACCGCGCGATTCACCTTCTCATCTCGCGGATCGATACCGAAGTCCTGCAAGAGCACGAGAGTATTTGCCGTTGCCGTCCAGGGCTGCGGCTCGTTCCGGTTCCACTTTCCATTAGGAAACAACGCGCCACCCGCCCACTGTCCGTCGGCGCCTTGCCAGGCCAGGAGCCGGGCTCCCCACCCTTCGTTCGCCACGCGAGCCCGCTCCGCCGAGAAAATTTCCGCCGGCGCATCGGCCAGATCGCGCAACACCTGCCAGCGGATCGCGGGGTCGGAATCGAGCAGCCAGTCGAGGACCATCCCCCCCTGTAGCGGCAGCCGTGTCGGCTGCAAAGTCTCAAAAAATTCCTGCGGCCGACACGGCCGCCACTACAGCGCCGCCGCAAGCCGATCCAGATTTTGTTCGTTCGCCTCGGCCACCAAAGACTTCACTTGCTCGAAATGTTCTCGGGTATCGAACCGCTGACGCCAGCTGAGCCGCGTTTTGTTTTCCCCTTCCTCTGTCAGCGTGATGAAGAGTTGAAAGTAATGCGCGGGATCAGGATGACTGATCACAATCCGCTCCGGCTCCACGAACTCTTCCACCGCGTATTCGTTTTCGTAATCAGCGCCGTCGGGCCCGTGCAAAGTCAGCTGCAAACTTCCACCTTGCCTGAAATCGAATGAATGAATGGTGCTCCGAAAACCCTCCGGCCCCCACCATTGCGCGAAGTGTTCCGGCTCGCGAAACGCCTGAACGATCTGCTCGCGCGATGCGTTCACCACGCGCTCATGCACCGACTCCCGATCGGCACCATCGAGATTTGAATCTGTTTGGGCCATGTTTCAAAGGTCTCTGCTTTGAGGACGCCGGCAACATCCGCGCTTCACTCTGCGCAGCCACAATTCTTGTCACATGTCACTCTCTCGCTTTGTCTTTCCCTCCGGATCATATTCCCACAGGCGTGACGGATCGCCGAAAACCGCACCGAGCACGCGCTCGGGCCAGATCTCCATGTAGGTCAGCAGAAGCGCCATCAACGGCACCAGAATGTAGTAGAGACGGTAGGCGGACATGAAAAACATCGCAGCCGCGCGCAGCACCAGGAGATAAACATCCCAGCGCACCCGCTGCTTTAACTGATTCTCAGGCATCACGTCATAGCCTGCCCGAAACGCGTTCCAGAAATGTCCGGCGGCGAGGGAGCCGAAGGTGAGCCAAAGTGCCGGGGCCTGCGCCAGCTGGCTTCGCAGTTCATGGCCGAGCAGAATTTTGTGCAGGGGAATCAGGACGATCCAGTAAGGCAGACCAATCACGACGACCAGGAAAGGCCAAGTCACCAGGCCGATGCCGATTTTTGTCGCCGTTGCTCTGACCCCTGATCTCCGCCCTCCGACATATTGCGCCGGCATCTCGCCCAATAGACGCAGCACCACCGCCGCGACGATCGCCGCCAGCGCCGTCAGCCCGTCAAACCAGTAACTAAAGACGCTCAGCGCCGCTGACCACCCGAACGCGTAAATCCCGACGACTGGAATAAGATTTCGTCCCAGCGCGAGCCACGCGCGCGGGTTCGCCGCAAACTCGCGCAAATGCTGCGAGAGCGGCGGCGGCCTGATTTGCCGCCCCGCCGGCGACGAGGTCTGTTCCTCCTGCTCCACGGAATCAGCTAAGCAGAATGGACCGAGGGAGAAAACCGCGAATCGACGCCAATGAGCGCGAATTGAGGGAACTAAAATTAGCGTTCATTCGCGTCGATTCGCGGTTATGCCCTTTCCCAGCTCCCTTGGGAATTGGGATTTCACCGCGAACCTGCCGGATTTGGCATTTGGCTCGAAGCGGCTATTTTCGCCGGGAACGTCGTAGTTTTACTTCCTAATTCTTAATTCTTACTTCTTACTTTTCTCCATGCACCGCGAACATCACCGTTGGTACTCACACCGTCTTAGCCGCGACATGGGCGTCGCCGTGTACGGCAATTACGGCATGCCCATCATCGCCTTCCCCACCAGTATGGGCGACGAACAGGAACAGGAAGGCCAGGGCATGATCCGCACCCTCAGCCCGTACCTCGAGCAGGGGCGGATCAGGATTTTCTGCATCAACGGAGTCCAGAGCGATTCGTTCAATAACAAGGGAGCGCACCCCTTCCATCGCAGCTGGCTCCAGGCGCAATACGACGACTACGTGGCGAGCGAAGTCATCCCCTTCATCGACTCCCAGTGCCAGTCGCCCGGGATCGCGATCACCACCTACGGCGCGTCGCTCGGCGCCTACCACGCCGCCAACACCCTCTTCAAACACCCCGACCGGGTGAAGCGCTGCTACGCGCTCTCCGGCGTTTACGATCTGCGCGATTCCATGGACGGGATGTATGACGACAATTTCTATTTCAATAACCCGGTGGACTACATGGCCAACCAGAACGATCCCTGGTTTCTCCACCATTTAGCGAGCTGCGACATCCACCTCGCGACCGGCTGCGGCCCGTGGGAAGTACCCGGCCCGACTTACGCAATGTCCGCCGTGCTCGCGAGCCGCGGCATATCTCATCATCTCGACGACTGGGGTCCGAAGGGCGGACACGAATGGCCCTACTGGCATCACCAGATGTGGGAGTACGTCGGCGCGCACTTTTAGAACGCTGTAGCGGCAGCCATGACCGCACCGGAACAAACCAGTCGGCGCGGAACGAATGTAGCTATCGTTTTCCCGTGCTATGCCCGTCACCGTAACCGTCGACCCAGAGCGACGGCTCACCATTACCGTCGGCGAAGGTGTGGTCACGGATGAGGAATTTCTTCGTGCCCGCGAGCAACTGCTTGCGAACCCGGCCTTTGATCCCGCCTTCGATCGCATTTGGGATTTCTCCGCAACCACTGAGGCGCAGATGAGCGAAGCCGTCGTTGCCCAGCTGGTCGCCACGTCGCCGAATTCGGACAGACCGATCTGTCGCGCCGTCGTGGTCAGCGAACGGGCGACACCGATGACATACATTCTGGATTTTATGAACCGCGTCCGCCAGGCCAATCGTCGAATCGCCGCCTTCCCCGATCGGGAAAGCGCCGAAAAATGGATCGCCACGAACCGGGTCGATTTCTCGCCCGCGTAGCGCCCTTTAGCGGCAGCCGTGTCGGCTGCAAAGTCCCGGCACCCCCCTGACATGGGCCGCCCTAGCGGCAGAACCCCAACTAGTCGTTTTCCCCGATGTCGGTGAACTGATATCCGCCGTTCGATTTCTCGAATACAAAAATGGTTTGCCCGCAAAAAACGCTGTAGCTGTCCCGGTCATCGGCTTTAACCGGCTTCGCATCCCGAAGACATCGCTGCACCTTCGCGCTGAAGATCGCATCGCACCCCTTCATGAAATCGGCTTTCGCAAGGATGCTCCCCCCATTCACGAACGGAAACTTCGTCATGGAGGCGATCGCTTCTTTGTTCTTGCTTGCCACCGCTGTTTTGAATTGCGCCCAGAACGGCGCAAAAGATTTCCCGTTCTCCTTGTGGTCGGCGCCGTTGCTCGGTGTCATCGCGACCAGCAACGTGAGTGCCGTTGCGACGACCAGTTTCATTGCTTTTTTTGCCATCTTTTCAATTACCGCGGATTAGTCATTCCCGCCACTTCTTCACTTCCGCCCTCCGCCTTCCGCCCTCCGCCCTCCGCCTTCCGCCTTCCGCCTTCCCCCTTCCTCCTCAGGGTATTTCGAAAATCTCGACCTGCTTGGCGATACCGCGGAGCGAGCGCTTCTCCGGGGTCACAGCGATCCCGTTCGACTGCAATAGTTTCGAGGTTTCGCTGTCAGTGACTACCCGTCTCGTCGCAAAGATGGAGGGCGCCGTCGCGAGTCCTTGAACGCGAGATGCGATGTTTACCGTCCGCCCGAAGTAATCCTGTCGATCGTTCAGCGAAACAGCCAGACAAGGTCCTTCGTGGATGCCGATCTTAAGCAGCAACTCGTCCTTCAAGTCCTTCAACGCTTCTCGCATCTTCAACGCCGCCGCCATCGCTCCGTCTGGGGTCGGGAACGTCGCCATCACGGCGTCGCCGATTGTCTTGACTACGGCGCCCCTTTCGGCCGTCACGATTTCGTTCAAGATCCGGAAGTGAGCGCGCACTAAATCGTAGGCAGCCAGATCTCCAACTCGCTCGTAAAGTTCCGTTGACCCCTTCAGGTCCGTAAACAGAAAGGTGAGACTGGTAATCTTGAGCCTCTGATCGACGTCCAGCACATCGGTGCGATAAATGTCACGGAATGTTTGATTGGTTAGAAGACGTTTTGCGGTCAGGAAGGGGCGGCGCTTCCTAACGAGTTCGTGGGCTTTCTCGCTCACGACCCAAACGGCCGGCAATGTCCGTTTTTGTGAGCGATTTTCCAAGGTCAGCTTCAAGGGACCAGGGCGCATCTGAACGGTTCCCTCCGGTGGGTGATCCCTGGTCATAACGAAGGAAAGCGATTGGCTCTTGCGTGCAGGCTCGCCCTTCATCTCGAGATGTTGCGACATGTGAAGGACCGGCTCGAAAATGTCGACCTCTCCTTCAGGCAACTGAAGCGAGAGCACCACCTTTTCGCCAGGCAAAAGCTCGCGACTGTCGAGCGTCGTTTCCTTAACCCAGTTCGCGAACGCCTCGTTCTCGGGCAAATCGACAGCTGAACTCCAAAAGATCTGCCGGTAGTACTCGATCCATGACAGTGTCCCCGGATCGTGCGCCGCGATTCTCCGCACCCGCGGGCTGATGGTGAACGTGACCTCGACGATTTCGTCCAGCGTCGGTTCATGCCCGAGAGCGCAAAGGACGCATCGGTATTCGGATTGTCTTACGGTCTTAAGCGTCGCACCGGAATCGAGAACACCGCCGCAAGCGGGACAAAGGATGTTCCACGACATATCGAAAACGCCGAGTCGCGCGCCGTGCAGAAAAGCCGCGAGCGCGTCGTCCTCATCGAGCCCGTGTCTGGTGGCAAAGGCCAGGGCATTGATGCGGCAAAGCTCGCGGTCCGGCGCGTCCTGGATGAGCTTTTCGATCGCACTCACCGGTTTCGCCTTGGCCGATTGCCGCAAAGCCGCGAAGAGATTCTCAGTGTCGGTGGGAAGTTTCATGGACTAGCGGATTGCGTTCACGGGCGAGCAACGTCGCCGAGATTCACAGAGTGCCCCTCTCACGTTCCCTTCCACAAGCTCGTCACATGTCACTCGTCACACGTCACTGCTTGCGCCCCTACTCGAAGCTTTCTTCCCGCGACACCTTCTTGAGGGTGGCGTGATTTTTCGAGTCGATGGCAACGGTCGCATTGATCTTCGAGCGAAAACTCTTGCCCTCCTCGGTCGCAACTTCATTGGAATACTCCAATTCGACGTCGCCGGATGGCAGCCAGCGAACGAACTCGAGAGAACCGGTATCAATCCATTTCAGGAACTTGAACTTATGCTTCTTCCGGAAGGCAGCGCTTGGCTCCTCCGGGTTTGGCAGTTCAGGCAATTCCGGAAGCTTCACTTCCATAAAGCCGTCCCCCTGGCGCGCGAAAATGCGAGTCGAGCCGTCGACGCGCGTTCCGGTAAAGGCGGCCACCCTTTTCGAATCCTTTGACCAATCAAGCCGCGCTTTGTCGGAACGCTCGGGTGCCTCGGGATCATTCAGGTACCGACAAGCGAGCGCTTCGTTGCCAGCTCGATGAGCTCAACGCGGTCACTCGCCGAGTCCCCCGCTGGATCCGTTGTCACGAGCAGGCCGTACCGGCCGTCGGGTGAAACAAATCTCGGCCCGGACCCGTCGGGGTCTCCGTCACTTGCGGGCGCGGCCTCAGCGGCCAGGGCCCTCAAGACAATCAGAGTCAACACACAGCTCCAGGCCGCAGGTAGACGGCGCGCTTTTTCCGAGTTCATGGCGATTTGATAACGCCCTCGCGAAGATTCGTCGATGATGTTTTCTCCTCCAGGACTCTTCCAAACACTCACTCGTCACTGCTTGCCGGCGCTACTTGGTGCGCACTTTTTGAAACCCTGTAGCGGCAGCCGTGTCGACTGCAACATTCCAGCTTCCCTGCGGCCGACACCCGTTCGGCGAAGGCTCAGGGAAGGCTCCGTCACTACAGCGAAAATTTCTTAATTGAAACTCGTTCGTTCCCCAAACTCACTCGCTGCTACCCGCGCAGCTTTACCTTCTGTGTCGCTCGTCCCAGTCGCTCCATTCTGCTTTCTTACTTCTTACTTCTTACTTCTTACTTTCTTGCCGCCCATCGCATCACGCGCGGCCTGGTAGCCTGCGACGTACTCTTTCACCTGGAGCCGGGCCAGGGTGCTCTCAACCACGTCCAGCGCGAGGTCCGGCAACGTTTTGAAACGGAGACAGCCCTGGCCCATGTCCAGTTTCTTGCCGCTCTTCGCATATTGCGCGGTGAACCACTCCCGCAACGCCGGCTGTCCGTAAAAACAAATCATATGCAGCGCCATGTACGCTTTCTTCGACGCCACGCTGATGAGTGGCAGGGGTTCCTTTTTGTTGCCGCCATAGCCGGCGGGGTAGGCGGAGAGCGGAACGAACCAGCTGATCATGCCGAACTGCATTCCTTCCTTGTATCCCGGTGGCAGGGCCCGGTTGATTCCCCGGCGGACTTCGTTCAACGCGTCACGATGGTCCGCGGGGAGCGCGGCCAGATACTCAGTCACGGTGGATGCTGGCATGGCGGAAGCCTACCATGAGGGCTTTTGCCGGGGCAACTGCAACGTCCCAGGTTGTAGCCGCGGCCGCTGACCGCGGAGATCGCATCTAGGAATTTCGATTCACCGCTGGCCGGGGCGGCGACCCCGGCTACAACCGCCTCTTAATTGATATGCCTGCGGCGGGGGCTCGGGCCAAAGGTGAATTTCAGCACCTCAACGACGGCGATGGGAGCGCCGCTTAACCGCGCCGGAATCGCGCGAAATTCTTTGAGGACCTCCAGAACCGGACCTTCCAAGAGCGGACTTGCGGACCTCAGGATCATCGGATCGACCAGGCGACCATCAGCGGTAACGACAAAACAAACGTGCACGGAACCGCTCACCTCCATATTCCCGTCGTCGAAAACAGGATTCGGAAAACGCTGCTTGGTCAATTTCGGTTCGGCGTAATTTCGGTCCTTCCCAATTTCGACGACGTCATACTTTCGCCCGTAACGTTCCCGAATCAGCTGATCGACCGGCTCCGCCGCTTTGACGATGATATTATAAACCCGCGGTTTTCCGGAGCGCTCGTTCCGTCCTTCGGCTTGGGGAGCCAGCACGGTCCCGCCGAGCATCAAGGCGATGACACCGCGAGCAAAGAGCGGCCGCAACTTTTTTATCCGGGGGAAAGCAAAAAACGACATGTTTCGAAGTGTGGCAGTCTAGCCGGAAAGACAAAGACATTCTTCACAAGCTTAAGTTCCGCCCTCGGCCCGGCGGAGCGCTTCGTCGAGCGCGTCCGCGGCCGGCACCACGACATCGGGTTTGATACCGGTGCCTTCCCAACCACGATTCGTATCGGGATCGTAGGAGCGACCAAAAGGAATGAAGGCAGAAAACCGTGCTCCAATCGGCACCGGTGCGCCGAAGTTCCCCGCACCGGCGGTGACTTCGCCGACAATAACGCCGCGATGCTTCCGCTGGAGAGCCAGGGCGAAGTGCTCGGCAGCCGAGCGGGTCAGTTTCGAGGTAAGATAAAAGACGGGAACTTTCTGGAGCCGTTTCTCGTTCGGATCGGGCAGAACGATGTGGTCGTACCGCTCCACGCCCGCGGGAGCGTCCTGCCGAACCTGCGTGGGCGGCGGACCCTCACGTGACTCGGGACCCGGAGTTGCACCTAATATTCTGACCGGCGGCGGGCCATCGGGCGATCCCGGTGGTCCCCCACCCGGCATCCTGGGTCCGGGTGGGCGCGGACCGCGAACCCCCGCGCCTTCGCGCGTGTCCATTCGCATGAGCGTAGTCCGTTCCGCGAAGAAAAGGGGCAAGATGGCGTCCATTACCATCGTTGTGCCGCCGCGGCTTTCTCGCGCGTCGAGAATCACACCGCGAGCGTCGGCATGATCGAGCAGGAACTGGCGCGCTCTGGCAGCGACCTCGGGATCATTTGGGAAAGAAGTGAATTTCAAATAGGCGAACCCGCGGATCATCCGGGTCTCAGCTAGCGCCTCGCGCGGTGCGCCTGGCGGAGGCCCCATGCGACCGGGTGAAAAATCGCCGCCGGGATTGAAACTTAGACGGAGATGACCGTCGGCACTGACCGCCTGAAGGTCGGCCGTTACTTTTGCCGCGAAAGCGATGGGATCCGAAAGGTCAGCGTAGGCGTTCGCCTGCTGCCGTTCCCGCAACATCTTCGCGTAGGACGCGGCAACGTCCGGAAAGACAAACTTAGCTTCGAGCTCTTTTGCCAGCTGCTCGAGCACGTCAGCGCGCTCTGCCACCGTCAACGGAGCCGGACTGCCGGCCGGAGTTCGTGTCGGCGCAGCCGTCGGAGCGGGTTGGGCAACGGCGAGAGTGGTCAGCAGTGCGAGATGGAGCGCGCAGGCTGAGAAGGACAAACGGTAATGAGACATGAGATGATTTGGACGAAGCGTCTCATCTTAGACGCCGCCGGGACCGGGAATCGTCTATGGAGACAATCATTTCTCCCGCGGTGGGCGAGCAAATGGATGCCTTCCTTGTATCCTCCATGAGCGCTTTTCCCGGGGCAACCGCGACGTCCCGACATCCCTGTAGCGGCAGAGCTTGCCCTGAGCCATAGCCGAACGGGTGTCGGCTGCAATTCCAACCGGTGCCAATTGGCTTGCTCGCGGGCGGGTCATTTGCCAAGCATGTCGCGCATGGCACTCCTGCCCTCGCTCGCCGTCTGGCTGCTCACTTTTCTCACCTACCGCCAGCGTGAACTGCTCCAAGCTGGACTGGCCGGGGCGGCTCTGCTGCTCTGCCTCGCCGGCTTCGGTTATTGGCTGTATCTGTCTCGCCGGTCGATGCAGCGGAGTTCCGCCATCCGCACCCGCGAGATTCAGGCTGTGCTCGGGCCGGCGTTCACGCTCCACGATGACAACGCCGCCCATTTCCTTGAAGTGCTCCGGCGCGCCAGCACGACGCTGCGCCGGCGCGACATCACCCAGTTGGCCAATCGCTTCGAAGGTCCGTCTGAAGAGGGCCGCAGCCTGCAGTTGATGGAAGCCGGCTATCGCGTCAGCACAGGCCGCTCCGTCTTCTTCATCTGGCAGACGATCGCCTGGGTTGGTAACCAGAAGTGGACCTTCCCGCAGTTCTCGATCAAGCCGCGCGGGTTCTGGTCGCGACTCGGTGTGAGCGGACACGGTATCCGCTTCCAGGCGCATCCCAGATTCAGCGCGCGCTTCAAAGTAAAGTGCGCCGATGAAGCGGGCGCACGCCGTTTTCTCGTTCCGCTGCTGCTCGAAGAACTCGAGCGATTTCCCGACCTGGTGGTCGAAGGCTGCGGCGCTCATCTCGTCTTCTTTCGTCCAAGAAAACTCCTCGAGCCCGCCGCGTTTCCACGTTTTCAGGATGAGATGCGCACGCTGGCCCGTCTTTTCCCGGATGAAATGCAGATTCCTGGAGAAACTTCTTAAATCTTAATTGAAACTCGCTCGCTGCCCGTGCTCACTCGCTCCTACCCTCGCAGCTTTACCTTCTATGTCGCGGATCCCTCCGCTCCATTCTTCCTTCTTACTTTCCCAGCGGCTTGCTATTCGTGCTGCTTTTACTTTCCGCTTTCCGTTTCTCGCAACGCGAGTGTCGATACTAAGCTCTGACCCCCTCGCCTTACCCCATGACGAGATTCACAGACCGACCCTTTCGTCAGTCCTTCTGATCGCTCTTCGCAAGTTCCGCCGCGCCGTTGACAAGTGATATAGAATTACGCGCATGCGAACAACCCTGTGCCTGATCGCTCTCTGCGTCGTTCTTGCTGGCTGTAGTCACAACGGAGAGCCGTCCGCAAAGCAGATCGAGGATGCTATCAACCAAGCGGTGAAGGCAAAAAACCCTGACGCAGTGGCGAAGGTCACCAGCGTCGATATCCAGCGCCCCTATTTTTACGAGGACTTCACGTTTTCCTGTTCCAATTGTGTGATGGAATTCAAGGATGGCGAGCGGCACGTTGTCCCCTTGAGCCAAGGACATGGGATGGTGACTCTAAGTGCAAGGATACAAAAGTGGAAGTTCGATAGGATCGTGCTGGTTTCTCCAGGCATCGGGCAAGTGATCTACGAAAGCGACCATATCTTTTAGGACAATCTGAAGATGGCCGCAGCATGCAATTGATGGAAGCCGGCTATCGCGTCAGCACGGGCCACTACGCATTCATCATCTGGCAGGTAACCAGAAGTGGACCTTCCCGCAATTCTCCATCAAGCCGCGCGGGTTCTGGTCGCGACTCGGTGTGAGCGGACACGGTATCCGCTTCCAGGCGCATCCCAGATTCAGCGCGCGCTTCAAAGTAAAGTGCGCCGATGAAGCGGGCGCGCGCCGTTTCCTCGTTTCGCTGCTGCTCGAAGAACTCGAGCGATTTCCCGACCCGGCGGTCGAAGGCTGCGGCGCTCATCTCGTCCTCTTTCGTCCAAGAAAAATCCTCGAGCCCGCCGCGTCTCCACGGTTTCAGGATGAGATGCGCACGCTGGCACGTCTTTTCCCGGGTGAAATGCAGATTTCTGAAGAACTTCTTAAATCTTAATTGAAACTCACTCGCTACCCACGCTCACTCGCTCCTACCCTCGCAGCTTTACCTTCTATGTCGCGAATCCCTTCGCTCTATTCTTCCTTCTTACTTTCCCGGCGGCTCGCTTATTTTGCCGTTGAGCCGCGGGACTGAAGCGGTTTCCAGTTTTGGGTTTGAAAGTAAGCGCCGACTTGTCTTTTGATATGTGGAGAGAGGCGGGAAATGCTTTGCATCGCTTGCTGCCTCGCCAGCTTGAAGCGGTCCTCGGGCGCTGTGTCGGGGGGAACCGCTTTCCAAGCCTCGTCCAGCACTCTCTCGATTCCTGCCTGCACTCGACTGTCCAAGGCGCTTGGAAATTGGAGTGGCTTGTTCTCATCGAGTCGCGTCAATTGACGTTGCGCGCTCGCGGGAGGGCTCTTGGCGCGATGCTTGGAAACTAGGGGAGCACCGAAGAACGCGCGGAGGCTGTCGAAGGAAATTTGCTCAGGATCTACTAACGCTTTCAAGAACGGATCCTCGAGTTCACGGCCGGCTTGGCTGACTCCGGCGCTGAGCCAGGCGATGGCGTCGGTCACATCGCGCGGGTGGGGAGTGTTGAGTCTGTCGGACTGGCGGTCATAGCTATCGAAGTAGCTCGCGGCTCTCGGGTCGTACCTCGTGCGCCGGCCGAGATACGCAACGGCGCGGCGGGCTTTGCCGAAGGGACAATCGAAAGCGGATTGGGCCAACTTGCCCAAGGGGACTCCGAGGCCAGCGCAGCTCAGTTTGCTTTGCTCGTCCGTAATCGACACGGGGTTCAGATGGTCGGACAGTGAAATGCCGGCGAGCCATACGTCGGCAAGTGCGCGTTCGGTTTTACTGCTACCTTCGCCCTCGCAAACGCTCCACTCATACCAATATCCGCGGATAACTTCGTTGTGGTCCACCTTGGAAGAAGCCGTGGCGAGGTTCGCCCGGAAGACCTGCCTGGCTGTTTCGTGCTCTTGAGCGTTACGGTAGGTCTTTCCGAGGTCGACGAGTCGCGTCAGCCGATCTGGTTCCGCGTCAACACTTGCTCTTGCCGCGGCAATTGCGATCGCCTTGCGCCGATCTTCGGGAATCTGTAGCGGCAATGCTTTCTGAAGACGAGGGCCGCCATGAAGAACGCCCGAAAACCAAAACCGATCCATGCGGATGCCGCGACCGGTTTGCACCGTCTGCCGGACGAGTTGCGCCCAGATTTCCGCAAGATCCCTTCCGAACGTGTCGTCCGCTTCGACGAGGATCGCCGCAGCAACCTGGCTGTGGCGCGTCATGGCGTGACCCGCGCTGTGAACAGCGGCAGCTTCCTCGCCCAAAGGCCTGACAACGTATCGCTGCACCCATTCACGAGGAACGCCGACCAAGTCAGCAAGCACCCGTTCGTCGATGCCGGGTATGCCGGTGCCATGACACGCAGCCACATACAGCAGCGCATCAAAGAGGTTGCGGTTTCCATGCTCGATGTGCATGTGTTCGAGTCGCTGAAGGAAGGTGCGGACGTGGGCTTGCAGTCCATTCTGCCCAAAGCGCACGGCGAGGAGTCCTCCAAAAAACGAGCCTTCCTGCAGCCGGTGTCGTCTTGCCTGCTCATCTTGTCTGCCAACGGCATCCTTGACGGCAGACTCGAAAGCCTTGGCGCGCGCGGAGGAGTCATCGATGGTGGCTAGTTGACGAAGTCCGTCGGGGCCTGCGCTTTCCCACGCCGTCAACACCGCCTTGGCATCTTCCGGAGTAATGCCGCGCAGGAGGATATCGGGATAGTAATCGAGCCATTCAGACCACGACTTCTTCGGCCCTTGGGCGGCTTTCCAGTCGGCATCCCGCGCCCCTAACAGGAAATGGACGCCGTTGCGCCCGATTCGGCTGACGTGTTCGGCAGTCGCAGCCAAACCAGCAACGATACCGTCGGCGTCGTCGGCAACAATCAGCCAGCGGCGAGCTGGGTCGAGAGCAGCTATCTGCTCTGGCGAGACGACTTCGTTTGCTGAAGTGCGCCAAAGAACGGACCAGTCGCCCGTGCGTGAAACGTCTGTCACAACTTGAAGCAGCAACGTGGACTTTCCTTCGCCGCCTGCCGCCCGGATGAGATGCATGGACCGCGCAATGTTGTCGTGCGCGACTTGCGCGAGCCGCGCAGTAAGTTTTTCCACTCCTTGTCGTCTGGGGATGACAGGGGATACCGCATGCCGCCAGGTTGGGACCGCGCCGTCGAAATAGCGGATCAATTCATCTGGATTCAGCGGCGGTAGCGAATCGAGATAAGGTCCGTCGATGAGTTGCCATCCCGCTATCGGCGATGCAGCAATAGAGGCGACAGCGGTAGGCGATGACGTCGCCTGTAAAGCCGAAAGGATCTCGGCAAAGATGCTGTGGCAATCGATTCCTCCAAAGGCACGAAAGCGATTCAACACGACGGCCGGATGCATCGCGCCAAGCAGCTTGCCATAGCGTTTTTCGAAATTGGCATCGACGACGCCCTCGTGAAAGCACCAGACGATGTCTAGCTTAGCCTGCTCGTCGTTCACTGTTTCGACCAGCGCCTGCGTGAAAACGTCGTCCCACCCACCATACGCCGCGACGATCAATGTCCGTTGTTGGGCGACAAGTAAACGCTGGAGCGAGGCTTTGAGCTTCGGCCGGGGATTGGTCAGCTGCGCCTGGGTGTGAAGGGTCTCGGAATCCCGCCAGAATCCATGTAGATGAACCACGCTGCAGGTACCGGGGTCGTCTTCAGCAGCGCCGCCGAGCGATCCGTCAGCCGTCAAAACCCGGCGACCGGCATGCTTGCCGGATTTTCGAAGAGCCAGCGAGATAAGCGGATCAAAATTCGTCGTGAGAATTGGCCCGATGAACCTGTCTTCTCCGCGTGCAACTAGGTTGGCCAGGCCAGTAGTTCCCGCGGGAATATTCCATTCGTCAGCTTGGCCGTCGGTGCCACTGGGGATGCCTCCTGCTTCGCCTTTGCGAGCTTCGAGCACGGCCTTTCTGACAACTTCATTCACTGCATCTTGCCCAGGGTTCTGGCCGAGCCATTTCATCGCGACTTGGTAAGCGTCCGCGCTTATTCTTTCGCTTACTGCCGCGTCGTATTGTGGTAGGGCAAATGGGCCGCGATCACGGACTTCGTCGCGGATATAGTCGAGCATCGTGGTTACCCCCGGAACGCCGACTCCATCCTTGAGAGAAAGTGGCGAGCCGACGAGAAAAGCCACGGGGCGCTGCGTCATCAGCGCGGCGTTGAGGAGAACCTCCTTCGATAATAGTTCTATCGGCATAGCGGGTACCTCGACGAACACTCGTTGAAGCAGGTGAAGGGGGCAGCGTCTGGCATTATCGTCGTCCTACAAGGCTTGGCAGAAGTTGTCAGGGCCGCTAACCGGGGGTGCTCGCTTCTGTTACTCGGCGACAGACAGGCTGAAATTGAGAAGAGCGAAAGGGGTCATAAAAGCGAAAAGGGTCACGCTGTGAATCTCGTCAATCTGGGGTTCGTTGGGGAGCATAGCAGGTCTTTTAGCGAGATTGGGGTAACCTTGGCAAGGGGAAAGCGCTGACAAATTGTGGATGGAGAATGCGGATCGCCGAATGCTAAGCGAGGGGGAAGGGTTGGTCTGAGGAGAATTGGGGGCGGTCGTGCGAAAGGGCGGGACGCACGCGATGAGAAGTGACGAGTGACCTGTGACGTGTGACGAGATGCCGAAGTTCAATTGCTCGCCGGCAACAGCCCGCTCTTGCCGTTGACGTAAGCCAGGAAGGTCGCGTAAAAGGCTTTGCCTCTCGCCACGGCGAGTCCGTCCAGCGGCGGACACGCGGCTTCGGTATCGGTGGCGTAATAACGCTTCGCGTTAGGCGGCTGGTGCGGTAAAACCCATGAGACGATGAAAATTAGCCGCCGATCCTTTCTCAAAGCTGCAGCGGCAATGGGTGCTTCGCTCGCATGGGTCGGGCCGGCCCACGGTTCGAGTGTCAAATGGCATGAGCGGCGTGATCTTTATCCGCAAGGAGTCGCCTCGGGCGATCCCGACCCGCACAGCGTCATCCTGTGGACGAGGCGTCCGTTCGCCGAGGGCACACGCCACGTCCTGACCGTCGAGGTAGCCGAGGATGAGGCATTCGGCCGGGTCATTGCGCACGCGAAGGCGCCGGTCTCGAGCGCCGCGGACTGGACCGCGCGCGCTCTGATTGGCGGACTCAAGCCGGCGCACACCTACTGGTATCGGTTTACCGACACCGACGGAAACGGGAGCCGGGTTGGCCGCACGATCACCGCGCCGGCGCCAGACGATCCGCGACCGGTGAACTTCGCCTTTGTGAGCTGTCAGGATCTCAATGAGGGCAAGCTCAACGGCTATCGCCGGATGATTTACGAAGATGAACGCGCTCCCGAGCCCGAGCAGCTCGATTTCGTTCTGCACCTCGGCGATTTCATCTACGAGGTGGTCGAGTACCCCGACGAGGTGAAGACACGCTATGATCGCACGATCTATGAGGTGGCGCGGTTTGCTGACGCCGACAGCCACAAGGTCGGCAACTTCCACATCCCGCTGACCGTCGATGGCTACCGGGCCGTCTACAAAGGCTATCTCGCCGACCCCGACCTCCAGGATGCTCGCGCGCGCTGGCCGTTCGTCTGCATCTGGGACAACCACGAGTTCTCGTGGATGGGCTGGCAAAGCATCGTTAAGGCGGGGAAGTTCGAGCAACCCGGCCAGAGCGTGAAGATCGCGGCGAACCAGGCCTGGTTCGAATATCTCCCTTCACGCGTCGCTGCGCCGAGTAAATCACTCGAGCATTTCGGCCCACCCGCGGTGAAAAATGTTCCGATCGACAAGTTCGATGCCGATGGGCTGGGGACGGAACCGAACAACCTGATCGCGATCAATAGCCTCAAGGCCTACCGGGCGTTCCGCTACGGCCAGCACCTCGACCTGATCATTACCGATCAGCATAGCTACCGGAGCGCCGACTGCTTCAGCGATCCGTCTCTCGGCAAGTTGGGCGGTGACGAGTTCACGGCGATGGCTCCTGAGTCTTTGATGCAGATCCTCGACGGCGGTCGTGCCTTCAACGGCGGAAAACCCCCGGAAGAAGTCCGGTTCAACGACGCGCATGTCCCCAACCCGCAACGAAACGCGCCGCCGCAAACGCTTCTGGGGGCCGAGCAGAAAGCGTGGTTCAAGGAAAAGCTCAAGAGCGCGAAAGCGACCTGGAAAATCTGGGCGAACTCTATGGGCGTCTTGGATCAGCGCGCCGATCCGCAGAACCTGCCACCCGGTCTCACCAAGGAATCGTGGCCGAAAGACGGCGGCTACGCGAACATGGGCGGGGGCGATTTCGGCACCGCCTACCTGGAGCGCGCTGAAATCTACAATCTCGTGCGCGACGCGAAGATCACCGGCTTCGCCATTGTTTCCGGCGATCTCCACAGCTTCTGGGCCGGCTATGCGGCTGCGGAACTTCCGCCCGGCAAGTTCGAGCCGGTCGGCCTGAGTTTCGTGGGTGCGTCGCTCACCAGCCCCGGCCCCATGGAGGGCAATGAGCACAATCTTAAGAAAGACAATCCGCTCCGATCGCTCTTTCTCGCGGACAGGCCAGGACAGGAGAAGCCGGACTGGACCTTCAACATGCTGCTGAGGCACGGCGTCCGTTCGTGTCTGGAATATGCAAAAAACTTCGACTTGAAGCGCGCCCGGTCGCTCTCCAACCCCGATCTGGCTCCGCACCTCGAGTTCGTCGATCTTGGAGGACACGGATATGCGAAGGTCCGATTGTCGGCCGACGCGATGCGCACCGAGTTTGTCTGCATCCCGCGCCCGATTGCGCGAAGCGAAAAACCGGACGGCGGGCCAATCAGGTATCGGGTCTTACACACTGCTGCGCTGTGGAAGAGCGGAGAGCGCCCGCAGCTAAAAACATCGGTTCTCGAAGGCGACGCTGGACTGGCCGCGTAAAAGGCTATCAGCCACGTGAGCCGAAGGCTTTTTACGTGGCTTCGCCTCACGCGGCTGGTGCGATAGCCGCGCAAAAGGCTTCGCGTCACGCGGCTCGCCATGATTTTGGAACTGCCCTGCAAAGCGCCAAAGGCGCACTTTCAGCACGAGCCTGGGGCAACGCCCCAGGATATGAAGGCAAGCAGACCACCGCGCTGAAGGCGCAACTCTAGGCGGCTGGCGACGAATCGCGCCTTCAGCGCTCGTGATGGTGGGCTGGGCTCCTCCTGGGGCGTTGCCCCAGGCTTGAATTGAGGGGCGCCTTTGGCGCGCAAGCAGGTCTGAACGGGGTCGCGTCTCGTGCGCGATTATTCGTCGTCGTCGTTCGCCGGCTTAATCGTCCCTACGATGGAGGCGATGTCGGCTTCCCGTTGTTTGCTTGCTTCGGCTTTGCTCAGGGAAACGAGTTGGAAGTACTTGCCGCCAGCCTCGAAGATCACCGCCGTTGCGGAGTAAGGCTGCATTTTACCTTCCCACTCCTGCTGGCAATCGGCGGTCACGAAGATCTTCCCCTCCTTCTCAGTGGGCTCGGAGGCTTTGACCTCTTTTGATCCCAGGCCTGTGAGGTGGGCGGTGATTGCCGCGGTAGCGGCGGCTTTCATGTCGTCGCTGCTCGTCGCTTTCGAAGGGGAAATGATGACGTTGTATCCTTCCTTCGACCACCAAATGAGCTTGTTCTCCTTACCGGCAATCTTCGCTTCGTCTTTGGCTTCTGGGAAAGAAATCGTGAAAGCGGGTTCATCTTTGGGGTAGCTGATTGGCGCCGCCGTGGCCAGCACGCTCGAGAGAAAAATGAGAGAGAAACCGATGGCGGATAATTTCATGGAGGCTGAATAAAGGGATCCGACGAAACAAAGGCAAGCGTAATAAAGCATTCGGGTCGCGTGCGCTCCCCGAACAGGGAACGCCTCGACACCCGGAGAAGTTGCCCCCGTTAGTTTTTAGATTTTGCGTTAGCCGCAATCACCACTTTCACTGCGGTCATTGGCCTCGCCACAGACCGCCGCGTAAAAGGCTTCGCCTCACGCGGCTTCAATGGTTCGGCAAATAATTTTGCCCGATCCGCCGCGGTCGAACATCCTTTCGGCAACGGCTCCTCTTTATCCCCTGCAGCGAGCCTGGCGACTCCCTCTGGCGATAGATTGACGTCTGCAACCCTGGTTCCGCCGATCGCGGTGAATCCGCGTGAAGTGGATGCGGAGGATGTGGTGGCCGGTGCAGGCGCCGGTGCGGGCGGTGGCACGGACGGCGCGACGGAGGTGAAAGGACACTTGCCGGAGCTGCAACCTCCCGCCAAGGCCTCTTGCGCCGAAATCATCGCGAGCAAGAGGAACGAGACGAGCAGGAGACGCGGGATTGTTTTCATCGTCGGAAGGTGTGGTGCGTTTCTTAATATCTCCTTACGACACGCCGGAAACTTTGCCAGAAAGATTCACTCCTATCCTGCGCAAGACGGATAAAGCTGCAGTGGCGGAGCCTGCCCTGAGCCCTTCGCCGAACGGGTGCCGGCCGCAGGGATTTCTGATTGTGCAGCGACACGGCTGCCGCTACAGCGTGCGCTCCCCAGAAACGAAACGCCTCGACTGAGCGAGGCGGCTACAGCTGTAGTGGCGGCCGTGCCGGCCGCACGCATTCTGTCTGTGCCGCCGACACGGCTGCCGCTACAGCGGGAACATCAACACGATTGCCATGTACGCCCTTGCACACGCGAGGCGCGTTTGCTCCCCGGGAAACGAACGCAAGCTAAAAGTCGGGGAAAGCGCTCAGATCGATCTCGGTAAGTTGATAGCCGCCGCCCAGCTCGGTCATGGCGGCGTTGATCAAGGGGGCGTAATACACATCTTCGTCGCCCTGGCCGGCGCCGCCGTAGGTCCATTGCGTCAACAGAACGGCGGTGTTGTTGATGATGGCGAACGAGGGGCTGCCGGAATCGCCCGGGATGACGTCCCGGTAAAACACCTGCCGCTGAGGATCGATCGGCGGCCGGTTCGAGCAGACATAATTAGCGCCGGCTTGCCCCCACGTCTCGACATCCGCGACCAGGCCTTCTCGAAACTGGTTGCAGTTCAGAACCGGGACCGGCCACGGGTAAACCTGCGCCTCGTAGAGCTCGGGCGCGTAGAGCTTCTTTCGAAAATTATACGAACTAAACGGCAAGACCTTCGCGAAATTGATTCCGGCCGGCACATCAGAATCGAGCACGCCTACAGTGATATCGGGGCCGAGTGTCCGATAATCGGTCACGGTGCGGACAGCGACCTTGCCGCCCGGTTTGACGAAATACATCCTCGTCCCGACCGGAATAAGGAAGTGAGTCGCGCAAAGAAAATGGCGCGGCGAAACGAGTGTGCCGGCGCGCTGAGGTCCCCCTTCCCCGCCCCACCCGTACGAGTTGTAGGCAGCGAGGCAGGTCAGATCCACGTTGGCCGCCCAGAAGTCTGGGTTGCGCACGAAGTAGTCGGGCGGCTGGTAGGTGGAATACATCTTGCCGCTCGTGGCGAAATTTTTTCCGGCGATGCGCGTATCGACATTGAGTGCCGCATTTTCCGCGGCGCTGCCCGCAACAAAATGCGAGAAGGTCCGGACAATTCCGACGGTCCCGGCGGTGACCTGCGTCGAAACGGCCTGCCACCTGGTCTCGTAACTGATCGTAACCGGACCCGACCCGTAGCTCGTCCAGCGCATCGGGTCGGCGGTGTCGGGCGCCAAGAGACTTGGATCGCTGGTGCCGCGCGTCGGAATGACGATGCGCGGCCGGTCGGCTTCGTAATGATAGGGCCAGACGACATCATTGAATGTGGTGGTGGTCGAGACGTTGTAGACCCGGTCATGATAGGTCTCCGTGGTATCGGTCGGGCCGACGGTCCGCGGGACGAGCATGGGGTCGTCGACGATGAACCAGAAGGGCGTGAAGTACCCCTTGTCGAGAATGTCGGTCGCGGGAGCGGTGAAACTGCCGCCGTCGATCTGGCCACCGAAGGTTTTAGTATCGAAATCGCCGCAGTCTTGCGCAACAGCCGGGAAGCTGAAAAGCCGCAGCGCGCAAAGACAGAGAGCAAGCCGGAAGGCGGAGGGCCGTTTCCCGGATGTGAACCGGAGGAAGTGGCTTCGTTCAGGGAGATTCATGCGAGCGTTTCCTGTTGATCCGCCCTTTAATCTTCGAGATAGAACCCCGTGACGGTCACGGTGCCGATCACCCTGTTTGACTCCGCTCCCGCCACGTACAACCGGACGGTGGAACCGCTCGGCGCCACGACAAACGCTTCGACCCTCCAATCTGGGACCCCTCCGATTGGGACCGAGAACGCTCGACCGGGCCCGCTCGCCCAACCGGTCGTCGCCTCAGGGTCTGCGGTCGGCGTCATTTGCCCCGTGGCGTTATTGGTAAGTGTGATCCCAGGTCCGGCGGATGTGTGCCCTGTGTCGGTGGAGACGAGGTAAACACCGGTAACGACAAACGTGCGGCCTGTGCGAACCGTGAAAAGATCGACATTCCCAGTGACGGTGAAATCGATGGCCGGTTTGATAAAGCTGAAGGGCTGTCCAGCCGCCGCATTGGCGGACGTAGGGACAAGCCTGACTCCACCCGGTGTTACGCCGTCGCCCATGATGAGTTCCTTGGTGTCGGTGGTGTAACAAGGTTCGGCGAGCGCCGGAGTGATCGTGGCCAACTCCGCGGCGTATCCGCGCCGGACCTGGAGTTGATAGATGATGGTCGGCGGCGCCGGCAGCACACTGAGCGGACCCTCGACGAAGAGCGCATCGGCGAATTCGCGCTCGGCTTTTATATTGCTGGTGCGCAAGGCGGCGTAGATCTCATCGTACTGGTTCGGCGCGGCACGCTTCACACCGACGGCAATCTCGCGACAGCGTTGCGCGCTGAGACCAGGCCAGCCGGCCGCGACCGCGGCATCGATTTCGGTGGACGTTCTGGCAACGGGCGCGGCGGCGGCGCCAACGATTCCAAGAATAAGGGCAGCAGACGTTATGAGGAGGGTTTTCATAAGGGTAATGGGGTGAGGGCCTGGGGAGGCAGGGAGAAATCGCGACGATTTTTAGGGAGCCACGCCCCAGGTGTCAACGATGAAACGGTTCGGCTCGCCAATTGTCTGGGAACGCGTGCTCGCTCGAAAGAGGCGGCCTCAGGCAGGGCTGGTCTCTCAACCCACCCGATAAAAATAAGACCGGTCCTCAATCAGGATGCACCCTGATTTCCGGGCGAATTCCACATTCTCCTTCGCGTCTGGATCGGCCACGAGTCGGGTCACGAGGGTCAGAGTTTACTTTCGTCAGAAGATTGTCCGGAAACTTTCGGGCCAAAAATCGCCGTCAATAACCAGACCAAGCCGTTTCTGAGCGGATTCATGCAGCCGCTCGCACGTTTCAAAACCGGTTGTTGCAGGCCGATTGAATTGTCGCAAAGAGCCCTTTCTCTTTCCCTTGAGGGCATCAAGGAACCAGAAGATGCCCTTGAATTCGTTGTGGAGCCCTGCGTCAAAACGCGGGTCGAGACCACAATCAGTCCTCCACCCGGACCGAAAAGCCAGACCGCCCAGTTTTGGATCGCTCGCTCGCCCAATCATCCATTCCAAAGCGATGTCTGAGAGACCGCTGTCCGCGTATCCACCCCCGACGTCCGCGTGCGCGCCGGAAAACCAGATTTGTTCAAGTGTCTGACCAGTTCTTCCGATAGGCTTTTCCCAGAGTGTGGGGGCGAATTTTGAGCGCAGTTCGTGAATGGCCAAGGCCTGACACGCATGCCGGATGTGTCCACCGAGTTCCACGTTGTGAAACTCCCAGGCATAACCAAGCCACTGCGCCATGTCATGCCGCAAAAGGGGCAACCCCATTGCGCCCACCGTGTCCCACACACCAATGAACTCGATCTCCACTTCCTGGGCATGCATTTGCCGAAACACACGTGCGTTGACGTGGTCGAGATAGTCTCCCTTCGCCCGCTCGCGATAAAGGGCAAAGGCCTCCTGCACAGTGGCCTTGGCATCGCGGCGCAGAAGCCCGCTCTTGGCCAGGAGGCCCGCCAAACTTCGGACCGTGTACGCGCCGCGAGAAAAGCCGAAGAAGTGAAGGGTGTCGTCCGGCCTGTACGTGTCGACCAGGAACTGATAGGCTTGGAGAATAGCCCCTGACAGTCCCGCACCGAACGCGCCGCCACCCACCCTTTCTTCGGCATTCGTGCCTACCCCCTCAAGATAGCAGAGAATTTGCGGCCGTTTGTCACCGTCGCAGCGGGCGAGAGAGGCCGCCAACTTCGATACGTTCGTCGAGACAAAAGATCCGTTCTCAGTTTTCTCGACGGTATTCCAAGTACCATCGGCGCAGACAATCAGTTTGCGTCCTGCCAAATGACTCATCAGTCCAGGGCGCCTTTTGCAAACCAGATTTCAAAATGGCCCGCTACATCGCGCTTGAGATCCTCGGCCGAAGCCCTCTCTTGTGAAATTCGCACACTCTTGATTTTCTGGTCCGTGAGAAATCTTGCGATATCGGCAGCGATCTTTCTGCTGTCTTCGCCGGCAAAATAGCGCACTTCGGTCGTCGCTGGCGCCCTCTTACCCACTACCTGAATACCGGGAACAATCGTCCGGCCACCGCGGATCGCGGGGATAACGGTTTGGCGGAGGGCGGCGCTCATCGCCGTTAATTTGGCGCGATCGCTCTCCTCGGCTACGTGCAGGTAGACACGAGGAGGCAGACTCTGTTGAAGCTCAGCTGGCAGCGATTTGATTGTGGCTTTCAGTCGTGGGCCATTTGCTTCGTCCAAAACTTTAATAGCATTGTCTTGAACATTTCCTGAAGTACTCGTGGCGGCAACGATGACATCACGCACCGCCGCCGTGTCTTCCTTGGTCGCGACTTTGGTGTTTTGGGCCGAGAGAGAACTCTTTGCCAAATCGGTCGATGCCGTCGGCAAACTAACGCTCGCGTCTTCAATTCGAGCCAGGTCGATCAACGCTGGCTCATTTGGTCGATATCTCTCCTTCAAAAGGAGGGCATACCGCTGATACCGCACTTGTTTCAGCAAGGCAGAGTCCTGCCCGAGCACTTTCACGACGGCTTTGGCGAAATCGTTATCAGTCGGAAGGACGGTCCCATCCGCTTCAGGGAAAACCACCTCACGAGCCGTCTTCCGAACTTCTGGATCCGGATCGTGCAGGCAGACCGAATATAACGCCTGGACCATCCCGAGAGGAATGGCGTCATCGTCACGCAACTGCGAGCCGGCGACCGCCACGGCAGCGTTGCGCACTGCGGGTTTATCCCACCAAGCCGCAAAGTTCGCCAGCAGTGCTTGCACTTGATCCCGGTTGCGCGTCTTCACGGCATCGCTCGCTTCGCTGGAAAGACGATTGAGTCGTTCTTCCGCGCGATGCGATTCGGCCACACGATGGAGTTGGTACTGTCGAAGGACCAAGGCGATCAGCAAAACTCCTGTGAGGACTCCGAATGCCTTGAAGCCGTAACCCATTACCTGGAGCCAATCCTTGTTAAGCGCGCTCGCATTCCAGAGCACGATCACCAAGGTCAAGAACGCCCCCACAATCTCGAAAACCAGGCCGGTCCCCGCTTTAGGAATCATGGTCTCGAGAAATGCCTCGATCGCCTCTGCGTCCGGATTCTCTGGAGGTGCTTCAATAATACTACTCAGAATTATGAACAAACCCCATCCCAGGACACCACAGGCCAGTGCGAAGAGCACGGTTCGTAATTTCGAAGTAACCATGGTTTGCAGTGACCTTTCTCAACGCGGGCGCACAGACTTTTCCGCGAGGCCTGGGACGACCTGCGATTTATCGTTTTTCTTTGTTTGCTTAATCAGGAGGCGGTTGCAGGGAGGAACGCCCTCGTGTCGCCGGTCGCGCAATTTCTGGGAACAATCGGTGGGATAACGCACTGCACAGTTTCTGGAGGAAACGAACATTCCGGCATTCAACACCGTCGCCACAGACTTAGGAAGGTAAAAGCGGCACGGCCGGGTGAGCCGCGTCGGTGAGATCTGCAACAATGCCCCAAAAGATTGCGATGCGCGCACCCTTACCACTCGCGGCTCACATCCGTGACGAGGTTGCATGAGGTCCGGGAACTACGGAGACGCGCCGGAGAAGTTCCCGAATGCTTCACGTGCTTAGTCCGCCGTGGCCCAAACCTTTGCTCGACGCTGCGCACCGATGCGCCGCTTTTTAAGAGGGCGAGAGCGCCATCTCTTAGCGCCAACGGCGCAGATTCATTAGAGCCTGGGGCAACCCCCCAGGAATTGATGCATCTCAAATCCCCAGCGCTGTAAGCGCGATTCATTGCGGTGGAGGCCCAGGAAAATTCGGCGAGAAGCATGCGGCCCCTTGAATCGCGCCTTCAGCGCTTGAATCCTGACTCGGTTAAGAATCCTAGGGCTTTGCCCCAGGCTGGATTGAGATCGCGCCGTTGGCGCTAAACAGACGCTGGCGAGGGCGCCATCGCCAAGTCGCCGCGGCGATTGCTCCAACGCCTCGACAGAGCGAGGCGGCTACAGGACTACGTCTTTCCGCGTCATCGGAGCCATTGCACGATCTGCTGGTCCACCTTGGGGCTGCCGAAATAGTTGCAGTGGTGGATGGCCTCCGCTTCCTCGAGTTGGAGCAGGCGCGCCGCGCCGATCCAGTCTTCGGTGTCGCGGCGATGGGAACCGCCCAGGGTCGGCACCACCAGATCGTTTGCCTCTTCAAAACAGGTATCGACCATCTTGTCTCCGATCCGCTTGAAGATTCCACCCAGGCCGTCCCCGGGCTTGGGCGCGAAGTTCGCCGCGATGGCGTAATACTCCGGGATCGGCTCGGCTCCCAGCGGCGGAGCATTGAGCTCTTTCAGAAACTCGCCTTCGGGCTGCATCGACATTATGCCGGGCAGCGTATTGACGCCCGCGTGATAGGCGAGCTTCACCACGGTCAGCAATCCTTCGAAGATGTAGGTGTAGATATTGTCGGGCAGCTTGGCAATGAGGTTGGTGTAACGGTCGATCATGTCGAGTCCGTGATCGCCGGTGGTCAGGACGGTGCCCCGGTTCGGAGAGGCCACCAGGATGGCTCGGCGAATGGAAACTTTCAGGCCGTTCGTGTTCCCATCGCGAATTCTCTGGTCCAGGATTCGAAGCACCAGGCCACCGCGGCTATGGGTGACGACGTCGAGTTCCAGGGTCGACCCCGCTGGGAGGCGCTCCGCCATCATCTTGAGGAACGTATCGACGTTGTCGGCCGGGCCATGATGCAGACTGGGGTGATCGAATCCGAAGATGCGCTTCTCGTAGAGTTGCTCGAGCGCGGCGACCGTCTCCGGCGAAAAAACCGAGTAGCTCGCGTGGCAGGAGCTAAAGGTCCCGTGGATGAAACAAAGCGCGCGGCCCTGGGTCATCGTGGACCAGTCCGGTTCGCCCGCGGCCGGCAGGAAGGGGAATGCGCGCAAGCCATACTGGCGATTCGCGTCTTCCCACTTTTTCACCAGGGCCATAAGACCCGCGCCGACGATAGGATCGGTGATCCAGGTGATAACCCGAACCACGCGCCGGGCCAGCTGGGTCCCTCGCCCGCGGGTGGGAGGAGCCGTCCCGGCCGGGAGGTCTGGCGGTGGCGGCGGCTGACTTTCGCGAGGAAGAAGGAATAGATGGGTCTCGCCTGGACCACGGGTGTTGGACCCGCCTCCGGCCCTGGCTTGCGGAAAAATCCAACGAATGGTGCCTCCCTCATCGGTGTACATGGCCACGGCGGCTTCCTTGGCTTTGATGACCGGCACCTGGAGGGAAATTGCCTCTTCCCCAAGACGCGTCTGGCCGGGCGACGAAGAGGATCGCCGGACCCCGCCCGTCGTCGCGGGCGGCGCGAGATCATCCTGGATATTCAGCTCCAACACCTTGGCCACCTGCATCCCCTGGCTCTCGAACGCTGAGAGCAATGCTGGATCCTGCGCCCTGCCTCCCGAGCGAGTGTTGGATTCCTGAAGGGACATTTCTTCGGCCTCACCGATCAGGTCGGGAGCGATCAGCGTTGTGCCGTCGTCGAAGGTTATCTCGGTGCGGCCATCAAGTTGTTTTGTATCAGCCATTGCTCAGGCCTTTCTTAGTTTGAGGCCAGGATGGCCATAGAAGACGTAGGCGACCGGAGTCGTAGAATCGGACTTCTTATAAGTGGCTCGACGCTCGCGCAGAGCTTCGGCTACTGACTTGCCTTCCTTGAAGACAGCCTTGTAGAAGGCCATGGCGCAATCCTGGGCGACATCATCGTGGACATCCCAAAGCGGTGCGATCACGCCATAGGCGCCGCCGCGCACCAACTCACCGGGGAAACCGCCCACTTCGCCGAGGACCTCGCCGGGAATGCCGACCTGGCAGGCATTCATGAAGACGAAGCTAAAGCGCGGGGTCTGGCCGCAACGGTAGGCGCCGATGAGAGTGTTTGCCGGAATGCGCGCATCTTCGAGGATTATCTGCTGGCGATTGCCGACGGGATCGGACAAACCATGGACGGCGAAATGGACCACCTTCCCTTCCGTCTTGTCCTCTTTGACCTTATTAAGATCGGCCCGCTTGGCATCGTAAGACTCGGCATTCCAATCCTGGTATTCCGCCAGAAGTTTCCTTCGTTCCTCCAAGGCCTCTTTGAGCTCGCGCTGATTCGCGCCTGGTGCCGAATACGACGAGGCGAACACCTGGAACTTGCGAATGTCGCAGACCGCTGCGGGCGGCATCCGGATGTAGTCCCGCGGAATCCAACGACCCATAATGGTTTGCGCACCCAAATAGGGCGGCGCCTCTTCATCAAAAAGCGCGTCCGGATCTTCGAAGAGAGTCAATTCCCAGGGGATGTAAGCCTCGTCGCTGAGCAACAGGAGAGTCGGCACCGTGCGGCCGGCTGTTTTCGACAAGGCTTGCGCCGCGCGGAGATAGGAAAAGAAATCGTCCGGTAAGAGTTGTTGAATTACTTGCCCGATTCCGTTCAGGGCATCGCGAGATTCACTGGCGCGAAAATCGAAGCCTTTGAGCGTCTCGTAAAGATCGCGCGCCACTTTGAGACTGTTGGGGAAGTCGCTCTTACCGGGAGATCGAACCGGTTCGGCCCCCACGGCGGGTCCACTGAAGACGAACTCGATATGTCCATCCTGGCGATGAGTAACCGACACGGTGAGATCGACCGGCTCGGCCTCTTCCAGGTTGAATTTGCACGGATTGGCCTTCGGCGTCTTGATTCCAGTTCCGGCGAGATCCAGTTTGCGGAACGCGATGCCGGCCAGCACGCCGCGGACGTAGTACTCGACCTTGCACTCCACTTCGGTCGCATCGTCGAGCACCGTCACACCGAACTCAGGGACGGTAGCAGTAGGATCCAGCGGAAGTTCCCAATGCGGCTGTTCGGAACTCGCAAACGGCCCTCCATCTGCAAGGGCCAGGCCTTTCAGAAAAAAATGCAAAAGGCAGGTCTCACCTTTCTTCACATCCTTAACCCCAATCGCGCCCGTTCCGGAAACGCTCGCGTCCCGATCGACACGGAACCCCGCCGTGACTTTCAGCTCATCGCCCGGGTTAACAGTCTTCGGCTGCTTGCCCTCCTTGAGAATATCGAGACGCGGATACGCTTTGAAATCCTTCGTGTCCGTAGCCGGCTCGTTGCCCGAAGGCGGCGAACCGGGTCCGCTCTTTGCCAGAGTGTCGTCTCCATCGTCCCCGGCGTCCGCCGTGTCGAGGGTGTCGTCGACATCCCTCGAATGCGGCACATAGGTCATCGACGCGGCCGCGCCTCCGTTGCCACGGCCTGGCGGTTTGGCCCGTTTCTTCATCGGCGACCTTTTCGGCGCGCGCACCGGATCAAGGATGGAAGCACGGGGCTCATCTGGCGGGGGCGTGGTGGAAAGGAGTTCGACATTCCAATCGCCCTTCAACGTCCCGCTCTGGGGAATATCGAGGGGGCTCACTGAAATCTGAGACTCAGCTCTGGATGGCGGAAGGTCTGTCTTGACCAGGTATCCGACAACCTGCTTCCCCTTGATCACGACCGCCGGACCGCGCACATGGACAGGAATGCGTTTGCGAGCGTCCACCTTTTCGAGCGAGTCGTACTCATGGAGTTCGAGGGCCTCGCGCAACTGCATCCTTTCCCATCCTGCAAGCTTGAAACTTCTCCGCAGACGCGCGTAGAGCTCATCGGCCACATAGAGGTAATAATAGAACTTGCCTCCTTCGTTCCGCTCAACGATGGCGCGGACCTTGGCCCGCGGCCATTCTTCCATTGCCCGCATGGCCTCACGAATTGTGGCGGTGGCATTAAGCACACCGAATTCGGTGTACATCAGTTCGGAGGGGAATGGCGCGCTCTCGCCCACGAACGCATCCTGAGAATTCGGAACGGCACTGTCAATGTAGAATAAGGACCACCTGGCCCGGGCAAATCAGGCGACTGCAAGGCGACCGTGCGCGTTCAATCCCGGTGCACGCGCAAATAGGAAGGGAACCTCGGCAACCCTTTGGCGGTTAATCCTTGGAACCGATAGGTGATGACGGTCCCCACCGTTGGCGGCGAGTCGCGCTCGGCGTCGGTCAGGCCGCTCCCGATCGAGAATTCGCGGCCGTCATCCGTCCGGACGCGAAGCGCTCCGAGCTTGCCGGCAAATTTTCCTTTCCCCGGTTCGTGCGCGATGACCGTCGCTTCGGCGTCGTCGTAAGGTTTGACCTTGAGCAACGTAGGCGAGCGGCCGGCTTCGTAGGCCGACCCCGGCTGGCGCAACATCAATCCTTCGCCGCCCTGCCGGACAACGCGGTCGCGCTCGGCGAGGAGTTGGGTCACGCCCTGGCAGCGTTCTTGCGCGACGAGTCTGACGAAGCGGTTTCCTTCCGAGACGTTTTCTCGCAAGAATTGCATCCGCTGTTCAAACGTGCCGCGCGCGGCCGGGGCATCGAACACCATATACCGGACGCGGTTCCAGCGTTCGTCCGGTATTTCTGAACGGACGATGCTCATGGTCTCCTCAAACTTCCCGCGGCCAATCCATAACTCTCCGTCCAGGACGATGTCGCGCGGCAATTCCGCGAGAAAATAATCCGGCGCGGGAATGAGATTACCTTTCCGGTTCCATAACTTTTGGCCATCCCACCAGGCTCGGAGGCCGTCATATTTCTCACTCATCCACCAGCCGGTCGGATCGATGGACGGGTTCCAAACATTCGCGAGGAGCAGAGGTGGCGTTTGATTTTCGGTCGTCGGAAACGCGGAAGCGGGGTCTTTCTCTTTCGCGGTGAGGTGGCCGGCGAGGAAGAAACCAGCCGCCAGTACAATAAGGATCGCTTTGCATTCTGGGGGAATGTTCATGCCGAAGAGGCTCGGCAATTCCAATTCGCGCTGTCAAGCCTGCGGTCGCGGATACCGCGCTTCAGCGGTGTAGAGGTGCTTGTGCCAAGCACCTGTTTCGCGGTTAGGCGCTTGGCACAAGCGCCTCTACATCTCAAGTCTTCGCGTAGATTTCCGCTCCAGACTCCGCGAACTCAGTGGCCTTCTGTTCGAGTCCAATCTGTATCGCTTCGGCCTCAGAGATCTCTTGCTCGGCAGCATATTTGCGGACGTCCTCGGTGATCTTCATCGAACAGAAGTGAGGGCCGCACATCGAGCAGAAGTGGGCGGTCTTGGCTCCTTCCTGCGGAAGCGTCTCATCATGAAACTCGCGGGCGGTCTCGGGGTCGAGGGAGAGATTGAATTGATCTTCCCAGCGAAACTCAAAACGCGCCTTGGAGATGGCGTTGTCGCGGTATTGGGCGCCGGGATGGCCTTTCGCCAGATCTGCGGCGTGAGCGGCGATCTTGTAGGCAATGACGCCGTCCTTCACGTCTTTCTTATTCGGCAGACCGAGGTGTTCTTTCGGGGTGACGTAGCAAAGCATGGCGCAGCCATACCAGCCGATCATGGCCGCGCCGATCGCGCTGGTGATGTGATCGTAGCCGGGCGCGATGTCGGTGGTGAGCGGGCCGAGGGTGTAGAATGGCGCTTCGCCGCACCACTCGAGCTGTTTCTCCATGTTCTCCCGAATCATGTGCATGGGGACGTGGCCCGGGCCTTCGTTCATCACCTGGACATGCTGTTTCCAGGCGCGCTGGGTCAGCTCGCCCTGCGTGTAAAGCTCGGCGAATTGCGCCTCGTCGTTCGCGTCGGCGATCGAGCCGGGCCGCAAACCGTCGCCGATGGAAAAGCTGACGTCGTAGGCGGCCATGATCTCGCAGATCTCGTCCCAATGCGTGTAGAGAAAACTTTCCTGGTGATGGGCCAGACACCACTTGGCCATGATCGATCCGCCACGCGAAACGATGCCGGTAGCGCGCTTCGCGGTCATCGGGATGTAACGCAGAAGCACACCGGCATGGACCGTAAAATAATCCACACCCTGCTCTGCCTGTTCGATTAACGTATCGCGATAGATTTCCCAGGTCAGCTCCTCGGCGCGTCCCCCCACCTTCTCGAGCGCCTGGTAAATCGGGACCGTCCCGATCGGCACCGGCGAGTTGCGGATGATCCATTCGCGGGTGGCGTGGATGTTTTTGCCGGTGGAAAGATCCATCACGGTGTCGGCCCCCCACTTCGTCGCCCAGCGCATCTTCTCGACTTCTTCCTCGATCGACGAGGCGACGGCGCTGTTGCCGATGTTGGCGTTGATTTTGACCAGGAAATTGCGGCCGATTATCATCGGCTCGAGCTCGGGATGGTTGATGTTCGACGGAATGATGGCGCGGCCCCGGGCGACCTCGGCCCGGACGAAGTCGGGCGTTATTTCGCGCGGGATATTCGCGCCGAACGATTCGCCGCGATGCTGGTGCCCGAGCGAATTGCGATCGATTGCAGATTTCAGATGGACGATTTCAGATTGACGGGCCGCGCGGGCGTTCTCGCGGATGGCGATGAATTCCATCTCGGGCGTGACGATCCCTTCGCGAGCGTAGAAGAGCTGCGTGACGGCGTGACCGGCGGAAGCACGGAGCGGCTTTCGCTCAAATTTCGAATTTCGAATTTCGGATTTCGGATTTCCGTTTCGCCCACTCGCGCTCGCAGCGTGAACATCTGAAAGATATCCGTTGTCCAGAGGCGAAACGGTGCGCCCTTCGGTCTCTTCCACGTCGCCACGGTCGCGGATCCATTTTCCGCGCAACGCGGGCAAGCCTTCGGTGACGTCGACCTGTTGATCGGCGTCGCCCCACGGGCCGCTGGTGTCGTAAACCCGGACCGGCTCGTTCACCTCGATCTCGCCGGACATCGTCTTGGTCGGCGCGAGTGAGATTTCGCGGAAGGGAACACGGAGATCGGGATGCAGCAGGCCGGCGACGTAAACCTTTCGGGAATTGTAGCCGCCGTCGTTGACCGCGGCCGCTGCTGTCCCGTTCGAAGAGCCGGGGTCGGCGACCCCAGCTACAGAGGAATTTGATTGTCCGTTATCCGTGTTCATCCGTGTAATCCGCGGTTCAAAATAAAAAAGCCATGCGCGGAAGAGCAGCATGGCTTCGAATCCTTGCTCCCTGCGACGGTATTATCCGCATCAGGTTCAAGGGGTCGTCCGAAAACCTTCGGACCTCTCAGCCTTTGGCTCCCCCGCAACGAAGAAAGGATAAAGGAAGAATTAGGAAGTCGAAAGGGGAAATGTAGCGAGGCGTCCCCGCTCTCCCCTCGGACTTCTTAAATCTTCCTTCTGCCATCTGACTTACTTGGCGGCCTTCTCTTCTTTCATGTCGGCGTGAAAAATGGCCTGCCATGCGCCGTTCTTCATTCGCCAGACCGTGCCGCAGTTGTAGTCGCCGGCTTCAGTTTTCCCTCCCATCGAGGCCTCCACTTTTGCCTTGTATGCGATCACGGCGGTGTCGGCGTCCGTCATCACGACTTTGAAATCGCTCAAGGAAAACGATTTCATGTCCCGCTTTTTCATCACGTCCAGCTCGGCCTGCATATTCATGATTCCGTCGCCATAAACAGCCACCATGTCGGCCGAGACGAGCTTCTTGAAATCGTCGGGCTTTTTGTCTTTGAACGCCTGCCAGGCCGCTTTCTCGTTGGCGATGATCGCGTCGTCGTTTGGTCCGGCCACGGCAAGCGTCAGGGACGCGAAAAAGAGAGCAATTGTGTAGGTAAGATATTTTTTCATTTGGTTTCCTTTCGATTCAGAATTTTTCCTTCAGTCGCCGCGAGCCTAACGAGGTCGCGCGCAGGAAGTCAACACGATCGAATCGACCGAAGGCGGAAAGATGTAGAGGCGCTTGTGCCAAGCGCCTAACCAACCAAACAGGCGCTTGGCACAAGCGCCTCTACATTTCCTACGGCTCTTGCTCCGCCGCCGCCGGCTCGGGACTCGCGGCCGACGTCATGCCGGGCGCCGGCGTTGGCGTTGGATCGATGCGCGCGGGCGGTTCGGTCAGATTCACGACGGTGATCGCCTCCGAGCTTTGCGCGCGGTAATCCGCCACCAGCATCGGACGCTGCCTCTTTTCGGTCACGTCGCGATAGTTTTCGATACCGACGCTGATCGCATCCGCGAGCTTCACGCGCCACGCGGGATTCGCCACGGACTTGCTGTCGTTCGTTTCCGAGAGGAAACCGCCCTCGACCAGAATCGCGGGAATATTTGTCCGGCGAAGCACGGCAAAGCGGGCGCGCTTGATCCCGCGATCGACCTCCGGGATGTGACCGAGCATGGAATGAAAGACAGCGACGGCGAGTTCGAAGCTCTGCGCGTCCACGGCGCTGCCAGCCTGCATGTTGGCGAAGCTCAAGGCGAGCGCGTTGTCCGCGGTGGAAGGCGCACCGCGCGGCGTGAGGGCGTAGATCTCGAAGCCGGTCGCGGCGGTGTTCGATGTGGCGTTGAAATGGAGGCTGACGAAAATGGAGTCGCGCGTGTTGTTGGCGATATTGGCGCGCAGCTCGAGCGGAAGAAACACATCGTGCTCGCGAGTCATGACGACCTTGAAGCCTTTGGCCTGGAGCAACGGCCGGAGCTGGCGCGCAACATCGAGCGCGTAATCCTTCTCGGTTCCGTAACTGCTTCGCGCGCCTTTGTCGAAACCGCCATGGCCGGGGTCGAGCACGACCGTTTGCACCTTGCCTTTGCGCTGGAGCATTTGCGGCCGCAGCTGCGGCTCGATTGTTTTGGCGAGATCGATGCGGGAGACCAGAAATTTGTTGTCCTGCGCGACGACGGGGAAGCAGAGCCAGTTGCGCACTCCGTTCACGATCGCTTCGCGGCTGTCGAGGGTGAGCTGGAGCTGGTTCCGGCCGTTATTGAGCACAACGGTCTTGCCGGTCGAATCCACGTTTCCCAGGAGCCCGTAAAACTTCGCGATGTTATCGGCGCTCAAATAATCGCGCAGTCCGACCTTGATGACCTGCCAGTCGGCGTTGGGTGTCGGAGACGGTGAGGGCGATGGTTTCGCGGCGGCAGCGGGTTCAGGCTTGGATTTAGCCTTGGATAATTTCGGGCCGGTTTTTGCGAGTGCGCCACCCACAACACTCAAAGAGATCGCGCCTGTGAGGGAAAGGGTGAGGAATCGCGCGGCGATCATACATAATAAGATGCAGGAAAAATGCCATCTGGCCATCTGGTTCCCTGAATGAGGCTTCGCGCCACGGCGATCAATCGGCCGTCGTTTCGCCATTGGACAAGGGAACTGTTTCGACGTTTCTTTGCCGATGTTTAAGCCTATCTGTCTCCTGATCACCGGCTTGCTCGTAGCCGGACCGTTGTTGGCGAAGCCGCCGAAAAAATCGAGCGCGACCAAGGATGCCGCGAAACCAACCGCGGAGCAGAGCGCCTCCCCCGCCGCGGATGCTTCCACGACGTCCGACAAGAATCCGCCGGCGTTCGAGGTGAAGAACATGGACACCTCGGTCAAACCGCAGGACGATTTCTACACCTACGCCAATGGCGACTGGCTCAAGAAGACCCCGATCCCGCCGGAAGAATCACGCTGGGGCAGCTTCAACCAACTGATCGAGAAAAATACGGAGGCGTCCCGCGTCGCGGCAGAAAAGGCGACCAAGGGCCCGGTCAACCCCAAGCTGAATCCCGAAGTGCAGAAGGTCGGCGATTATTACGCGAGCGGGATGGATGAGAAGGCGATCGAAGCCGCCAAGGCGAATCCGTTGGCCGACGAATTCAAGCGGATCGACGCGATGAAAGACAAAAAAGATGTGCTCAAGGAAATTGCGCATCTGCACATGCTGTCGGTCAACGCGTTTTTCGGTTTCGCCGCGGGCCAGGACGACAAGAACAGCACCATGGTGATCGGCCAGGCGTTCCAGGGCGGATTGGGAATGCCGGACCGCGACTATTATACGAAGGAAGACGAGGCCATGAAAAAGATGCGCGAGCAATATGTCGCGCACGTAACCAAGATGCTGACGCTGGCGGGCGCACCCGAAGCTACCGCGGCCGAGCATGCCAAGAAGATCATGGCCCTCGAAACTTCGCTGGCCGTGCCGGCGCGGACGCGCGTCGAGTTGCGCGATCCGCAAAAAAATTACAACAAGAAGACCCAGGCCGAGCTGCAAGCGCTGACTCCTGAATGGAAATGGGCGGACTACTTCAAGGAGATCAGTCTGACGTCGCCCGGCGATATCAATGTCGGCCAGCCTGATTTCTTCACGGCCGCCAACAAAGTGTTTGCCGAGACCTCGATCGACGATTGGAAGATCTATCTGCGCTGGCAGCTCCTGCACGCATCAGCCAAGGAGCTCTCGAGTGATTTCGTGAATGAAGACTTCAAGTTTTTCGGCAATACGCTCACAGGCGCCAAACAGCTCAAGCCACGCTGGAAACGGGTGGTGGCTTCCACAGACAACGCGCTGGGTGAAGCGCTCGGCAAACTTTACGTCGCGGACAATTTTCCGCCCGAATCCAAAGCCCGGATGCTGGAACTGGTGAAGAACATCCAGGAAGCGATGGCTGACAGCATCAAGTCGCGCGACTGGATGGACGAGGCGACCAAACAGGAAGCGCTTAAGAAACTGGCCGCGTTCAGCGTCAAGATCGGTTACCCGGATAAGTGGCGCGATTATTCGCTGCTCAAGGTCGATAAGGGGCCGTTCGTGTTGAATGCAGCGCGCGCCGCCATGTTTGAGTCCGAGCGGCAGTTAAAGAAAATCGGCAAACCGGTTGACCGCTCCGAGTGGGGTATGACGCCGCCGACGGTCAACGCGTATTACAATCCAAACATGAACGAGATCGTGTTTCCGGCCGGCATTCTGCAGCCGCCTTTCTTCAATGCGAAGGCGGACGACGCGATCAACTACGGCGGCATCGGCGCGGTCATCGCGCACGAAATCAGCCACGGCTTCGACGATCAGGGCCGGCAATACGATGCCACGGGGAACCTGCGCGACTGGTGGACGCCGGAATCAGCCGCGAAATACAAAGAACGCGCGGACAAAATCGTGCAGCAGTATGCGGAGTACGAGCCTCTCCCTGGAATGCATATCAATGGCGAACTCACCCAGGGTGAAAATATTGCCGATGACGGTGGGGTGAAACTGGCCTATGCCGCGTTCCAAAAAGCCCTCGCGAAAAAAGGCGGCACGCCGGAGAAGATCGACGGGTTCACACCGGAACAGCGTTTCTTTCTGGGCTGGGCCCAGGTGTGGCGCGCGAATATTCGCGATGAAGCCTTAAAGCTGCGCCTCAACACCGATCCCCATTCGCCGACGAAGTACCGTTGCAACGGCCCGCTCTCAAACACACCTGAGTTCCAAAAGGCCTTCAATCTTCCAGATGGCTGCCCGATGGTTCGCCCGGCCGACAAGCGTGTGAGCATCTGGTGATCGAAGCCTGGTGAATGGTGATAAGTGATAGGTGAATGGTCATCGCACGGCGACTGTTCACCGATCACTGATCACTATTCACTCCCGGGCGATCTTGCCGCCCCAGGAAAGAATCTTGGCTTTCGTGCCGGCGGCTTCGGCTTCCTTGATGTCGCCATTGCGATTGTAAAACAGCGACAGGCTCGTCCAGCCGATCTGATCGTTAGGCCGCAGTTCCGTCGATTTCTTCCCGGCCTCGATCGCTTCCGGGAAGCGACCGATCTTCATCAACGCCATGCCGAGCGCGTGCCAGCCGTCGAAAAAGGTGGGATCGAGCTCGACGCACTGGCGGTATTTCTCGACCGCGCTCTCCAGCTCGCCGATCGCGAGGTCGCCGTTCGCGTCGTCGAAGATCTCGTCCAGCGTGGCCATGCGAGCGATCGCTCCGGCCGGGATTACCCGGTCGCGACCGTGACGCCCGCCGCGCGACGTCGATCGCGGAGCCACTCGATAAATATGGCCGCGCGTCTTTGGGTCAGGTAACGCGATTCGAAATCCGTCTTCGCCGCCTCGTAACCCGCCGGGTCGGCCGGCGCACGCTTTTCGAGGACAGCGACCACGCCGCCTTTTGCGATCGGCACAAACTCGCTCACCTCGCCTGGATTGAGAGAGGCGACGGCGCTCCTGATCGACGGCAGGTCTGGCGTCACGTCCTTGGGTTTCTCGTCCTTCGGCTTCGGATCCTTGGCCTTGTCCTTGTCAGCATCCGTTTTCGGAGCGGGCGGTTCGATGAGCGCAAATGCGGGTATCTGCTCCACTTTCAAATTGGGGCCCACGGCTTTGTCGAGGGGCGTCTTCGATTTAAGTGCTTCCCGCATCTGGCGGCCAACTTCTGCTCCCTTGGCGGCGACGAGCTGCCGGACACGCTCGGATTTCAGCGCCTCGACGATCTTCGGCTTCGCCTCTTCGAGCGTAAGCGGATGTGATTCGGTCGCACTGAGCAGGTGAAGGACGAAGAATCCATCCGCCACCTGGACGGGGTCGCTGAAAGGAGTTTGCTGGTTCAGTTGGAAAGCGTATTGCGCCAGCTGTTGATTACCCGAAAACTTCGGGTCGGGCGCCGCGGCGGTAAACTCACCCGTGGCCGTCACCGGCGTTTGAAACTTGCTCGCGACGTCTTCGAATTTCGCGTCCTTCTCGAGGAGGGCCTGGCTGAAATCGTTCGCGTGGTCCGCCACCTTTTGGAGCGCATCCACTCGTTCTCTTCCGGTTAATTTCTTGTCCGCCTCATTCAAAGTAAAGCTGACGAACTCGATCCGGCGTTTTTCCTCGCTCTTATACTCCGCTTTGTGCGCCTCAAAGTACTTCGAGATATCCTCGTCGGAAATTTTCAGGTCCTTCTCGAAGTCCTCATTCTTCAACCGCACGACCGCGACATCCATTTTCCCGTAGGCCTTCTCGTAGTTTTCCTTGCTCTCGGATTCCGAGACCTGCATGCCGGTGCCGAGAAGGTCTTTCAGCCGATTGAGGGCTAATTGATTCGAAATCGCTTCTTCGAGCTGAGCTTCGTTGAGGCCCAGCGACGGCAACATCCCCTTGGTGAAGTCGTCGTACTTATTAGGATCGAATCTCCCGTCGGTCTTGAAACGCGTCAGCGTCCTGACATATTCGGTGATCTCATTTGCGCTGGGATGGATCCCGAGTTTTTCGACTTCGTGGAGGAAGGTCAACCGGTTCCAGGTGAATTCGACGTACATCTCCGATTCGCTGGCCACATTGGACGTCAGGAGGTCGTTGCCCAGGGTCAGGCCGAGGCTGCTGGACAAATTCAGGATCCGCGCGTTCCGCGTGAACTCCACCTGGGTGACCGAGTGGTCGTAGATCCGGCCGAGATCGCTCGTGCGTTGGGCGCCAAAGTCCGTCTTGTTAAAATAGAAGACGAAGGGAACGGCCAGGATCGCGATCACGATCATGAGCCACCGGTGATGTTTGCGAAGAATAGTAATCATAAGAGGCGTCAGCCGAAACTCCGAGGGGCCGCAAGATATCGCCTCAGATTTTGCCTGAGCAAATGATTTTCGCTGTCGCCCTTGGCGAACCAGGGGCTGTTTCGTCGGATAGTCCTAGCGATGAGGGGTCAACGACGCCTTTCTGCGCGGCACCCTCCCGGCGCCGGGGCCAGTAATTCCGCCGCATTCAGCGTTGGAAAGGGTCCCAGCCGGCAATTCCTGACCACAGGAGGATTCCCAAATTATTCTTACGTTATTCCCAAAATACTTTTTGCGTCGCGGCGACCAATTCGTAAAATCGCCTTTCGCAATTGTGGGTGCGATTGCCGGCCCCCGAATCCAAATAACGAAAAATCGAAAGTCCCGACGGGGGCTAATCACAGACAAGAAACTATTAATGAAACGACATTTCTTTTTCCTCATCGCCTTGACCAGTTTCGCGGTTGCCCTGCACCCCTCGACGGCCTCCGCAAAGAGTCCGAAAAAAACGTCAACCAAGAGTGAGAAAGCCGTCACTTCCGCCGAGGTCGTCCAGGCGGCCCATGGCTGGTCGTACGTCAAGGGTGAGTGGGTTCATCCCAACGGATACAAGTTTGTAAAAGGCCAGATCCTCCGCACGACTGCGAGAATCGGACAGCCTGCTCCGGAACCACCGGGAAAGCTCGCTTTGGAGAATCCGGAAAAGCTCACGGCAACGACCAAGCCGGCGCCGCCGGCAAAAACGGCGGCCGAGACGGCAGCCGACATCAAGCGAAAAAACCTGGAGACCCGGCCGGCGCCGCAAACAGGATCGCACATGTAACCGGCGGGGAGTCCCCGCCCCGGTCGCTCAGCGCCCCACGAAGAATCGGCGTTTTGTTTTACTCGTGCTAGCGTAGGCAGATGCCCGATCTGCATACGCCCGAGGGAGCAACGTACCTTCTCCAAATCTTTTCTTCCGCGTTTCTCGCGATCCTTTTCCTGCAATCAGGCATCGACAAGGTCGTGGATCGCCGCGGCAATCTCGAATGGCTGAAAGGACACTTCGCGAAAAGTCCGCTCGCGGGAATGGTTCCTTTGCTGGTAACCGCGATCACTCTTCTCGAGATCGCGGCCGGAGCTTGCAGCGCGGTGGGCTGCGCGTTGATAATCTTTAAACACGATTCCACCCTCGCCTTCTACGGGGCCGCGCTCGCCGCGATCTCGCTGGTCGCGCTCTTCTTCGGCCAGCGCATGGCCAAGGATTATCCAGGGGCGGCGACTCTCGTCCCCTATTTCCTCCTCGCGCTGAGCGCCCTTTACCTGCTGGCGGCGCGCTAAGCAAACCGCCCGGCCAAGGCCGCGTCTCACTTTTCGAGAGGCAATTGCGCGAAGGAAAAGAGCGGGAGAATATCTCTCTTGTCCACCGCGCCCGACAGCCCACTCACCGCTCCCGATCTCGGAAACAATGGACCCGGGACCATGGCCCGCGCGGGGGCGACCGCTCCCGTGCTGCGCGTGCTGACGGCCTTGAGTTTCGCCCACTTGCTCAACGACGCGATGCAGTCGTTGATCCCGGCGATCTACCCGATCCTGAAGAGCACGCTCCATCTGGATTTCGTTCACATTGGCCTCATCGGCCTGGCCAATCAGTTGACGGCTTCGGTTCTCCAACCCTTCGTCGGCCTTTACACCGATCGCCGGCCCCAGCCGTTCTCGCTCGCCGTCGGCATGACCTTCACCCTCGCTGGCCTGGTGCTGCTTTCCTTCGCCGGCAGTCTGACGCTGGTAATCATTGCCGTGGCGCTGGTGGGCATTGGTTCGTCGGTGTTCCACCCGGAAGCTTCGCGCATCGCGCACCTCGCTTCCGGTGGACGGCTCGGTTTTGCCCAGTCGCTCTTTCAAGTTGGCGGGAATGTGGGGTCGGCGCTAGGACCGCTTCTGGCCGCCGTCATCGTCGTGGCCCGCGGACAATCAGCCGTCTTGTGGTTTTCCCTGCTGGCCTTGGTCGGCATCACTGTCCTGACCTGGATTGGACGCTGGTATCGAGGGAACCTGGCCCTGCGCGGAACGGCCAGATCCCCCTTCGTTCATCACCCGGAAACACCGCTCCTCCCGCGTGGCCGAGTGATCCTCTCCCTCGCTGTCCTGGTCGCTCTTATTTTTTCGAAATATTTCTACCTGGCGAGCATGTCGAGCTACTACACGTTTTTTCTCATCGGAAAATTCGGGCTCTCGGTCAAAAGCGCGCAACTTCATCTCTTTGGTTTTCTCTTCGCCGTGGCGGCCGGGACATTGCTGGGCGGACCAGTGGGCGACCGGATTGGGCGCAAGAGTGTGATCTGGGCGTCAATCCTCGGCGTGGCGCCTTTTGCCCTCGCGCTTCCCTACGCCAATCTGTTTTGGGCCGGCGTTCTCACCGCCATTATTGGATTGATCCTGGCGTCGGCCTTTTCCGCCATTCTCGTTTACGCCCAGGAGCTGGTTCCGGGCAGAGTGGGCATGATTGCCGGGTTATTTTTCGGTCTCGCGTTCGGTTTGGGCGGAATTGGGTCCGCCGTCCTGGGGGCGATTGCAGATCGCACGAGCATTCCGTTTGTCTTTCAAGTGTGTTCCTATCTTCCACTTATAGGCCTGCTCGCCTGGCTCTTGCCGAATCTCGAACACCGGCGCCGCGCGACGGCGTGACGTCACGAGAAATCGCGCGGGATTATCGACGCGGTGGCATGGAATGTTCTGCAAAAGTGTCTATGCGCGTGCTGATAGCTGACGACCAAAGAACTGTCGGCAGCACACTGGCCGCGCTCGTTTCCAACTTCGATCACGAAGTGGTGGAAATCGTCTTCTCGGGCTTCGAAGCGATCCAGGCGTATCACCGCCATCGCCCCGATGTGGTCTTGATGGATTACTACATGCCGCACCTGAACGGCGCGACCGCTTGCCGGAACATTTTGTCGAGATATCCGGCCGCCAACGTGATCCTGGTTTCCGGAGTCGCGGGGGCCGAGGACTTGAGCCATTCCGGTGCAATGGCCGTCATGTCGAAACCGCTCGACCTGGCCCGACTAAAGATTCTGCTGAACGCTCCCGCCGCACCGGAGAGTGAACCTGCGCCCGCTCAAGTTTCCTGAACGATCCCGCTTACCGCGGTCTGTCATTCGTCATTCGTCATTTCTCCAGATACTTCTCTGGAATCGGATCTTCGGCGCTTTCCTGCTGCCAGTAGATGTTCACGATCCACCAACGTTTACCATCGTGGAACAGTTGGATGCTGTTAATCCCGCGCATAAATGGTTCGGGATCGGCGGGATCGTGCCGCGAGTCGTAGGTGCTCCACACCTGCGCGATGTGGCCGAACTGTTCGGTCCGGCGGGCGATCTCCATCTCGTAGAATCCACTCTTTTCAAAGTACGGTTCGACGCGCGCGATGAAGCCGTCGACATCCAGGATTTGGGGGGCGATATCGACATCTCCCCCCGCCTTCGCCGTCGGAACCAAACGCGCGCCCGGCCAGTACAACGAGCGCTCGCGATCCCAATCCCGTTTCTTTCCCGCGGGACCGGAGATCACATCGTAGGCGGCCGTGATGATCGCGTCGATGGAATCGACATCGGCCGGATCAGCTGGGAAATTCATGGTCTCGATTTTTCTGTTTAGTTATCTTCGCTTTGCGAAGCGCTAGGCGCTTTTGAACCGGGTGGTAATTTCGGGCGGAAGCAGCGGGGTCGCGCCGTTGTGGGAGGCGACATAGGCACCCAGGATACAGGCATTCTCCAAAACCTTCCGCGCGTCACCGCCACGAGTCAGCCCCACCATCAAGCCGGCCATGAAGGCGTCCCCCGCCCCGACCGTGTCTTTGACGATAACTTTCGGCGCCGGCGCGGTCACAAGCTGGCCGCGCTCCCACAGGGCAGCGCCTTCCTCCGCCAGGGTCACACAAATGCGAGACGCATTCGTTGCCTCCGAGACAACGGCGCAGGCTTCGGCAATGGCTGCTGGCTCGCGCGGCGTCTCGTGCTTCATCTCACCTGTCCGCAGCCAGGAAGCGAGCTGACCGACTTCGCCATCGTTGAGCTTGAGCACATCCGCGCGCCGGGCGAGTTGAACGACGAGCGGCGGGTCGGCGAAAGGCGGCCTCAAATTGACGTCGAAGAATTTCAAGGGACCCTGCACCGCGAGCAGGCGATCTAATTGGTCGAGGTTGTAGGGCGAACGGCCGGCGAGCGAGCCGTAGATCAACGCTCGCGCTTTTGAGACCGCTTCCAGTGCTTCCGCGGAAACTGTGATCTCGTCCCAGGCCGCGGGTTGGACGAGTTCGTAGGTCGCGTTACCGCTGGCATCCACAGTGACGAGCACGGTGCCCGTGCCAAGACCAATCCGGGCCCGCGTGACGAACTGCGTGTGGACCCCTTTGTCCTGGGCGACTTTCAGAATCTCATCACCCAATGCGTCCCGGCCGATGCAGGAAATGAGCGAAGCCGAGACGCCGATCTGCGCGAGATGAGCCGTGACGTTGAACGGAGCGCCACCCGCGTGTCGCCCCGAGGGCAGGCAATCCCAGAGTATCTCTCCGAAGGCGAAGAATTCCGTATTCACGCGGCGCCATCCGGTTCGTAGATGAAGATCAGGTCCTGATCCATTCCCTTTGGATCAAGAGACCGCTCGAAGACAAGCAGGCTCTCGCTTCCGATCAGGCAATGCTCCTGCCGCGGCTTAAGATGAAATTTGTCACCCGGCGCGAGCGCGGCGACGGCCAGCGTCTTTTCGTTAGGCCGGCGCCACAGAATAAGTCCCGCGCCTTCCTTCACCTCGAGCCGTTCATCTTTTTGCTCGTGCATCTCGAGGGCAAGATAGCCGCCTTCACGAATGACAAGAAATTTCTCCACGCGCGGAGGTTCATGCAGCGTAACGACCACACCGCCCCAGTCCGTCTTGATCACCCCTTCGCCGCGGCACTCGATTTTTTCCAGGAGCTCCGCGAAACGCGTGGAGGTCTCTCCCACCCGACCGCGAAAGTGGCTGGTCCAGAGCCGGCAGGCTTCGCGACAGTAGTGGTTGAACGTTTCTTCCGAATCGATCGGTGAAAGCGCAGCGAGCGCCACGCCGATTTCGGCGAATCGCGGATCGCTCGCCAGTTTTTCGTGATCGAGTGGAAAGGACTCGCTCATGGCTCAATGCCCGCCCGTGGTCGAAACGCCGTGCATGCCCTCAGCGCCACTCAATTTCGGCCACATGAATCCGTAAACCGCGACGAATGCGAAGCAGAGCATCGGGACGATAAAGCCGCGGGAAAGATCGTAGGAATCGGCCACATGGCCCATGACCTTGGGCAAAATGGCGCCGCCCATGATCGCCATGACAATGAAGGAAGAAGCTTTCTTGGCCTTTTCCCCGAGACCAAAAATGCCGAGAGCAAAGATCGTCGGAAACATGATGGACATGAAAAAATAGGTGAGGAAAACGCAGGCGACCGAGACCCAGCCCAGCTTCAGAAAGATCAGCAGACAAAGCACAACCGCCGCAGCGGAATAGAATCCGAGCACTTTGTGCGCGGCAAATTTCTTCAGAATCACGCTGCCCGTGAAACGGCCGATGAGAAAACAGAGGAAGCCCACCGAGGCCAGGTTCGAGGCCGCCTTGTTGCTGAACCCGAGCGCGCCGTTTGGGTGTGTTTCGAACCAGCCGCTGAGCCAACCGCTGCTGCCGCCGGATTGGTTCCACGAATCCGGGACAGGCGGAACCTGCGAAGTCATGAAGTTGATGAAGAAGCTGAAGATGCCCGCCTGCGCCGCCACATAAAGAAATTGGGCGAGCACAGCCATCCAAAAGTGCGGATGCGTCCAGATCGAATGCGAGACATTCGGCGTGGCATCGTCGCAGTGATAATCGTCCTCCATTTTGACTTCGGGGACGTTGGCGAAGTAAAAGATGACCGCGAGAACGATGACCACACACCCGATGAAGGCGTAGGGAATCCAGAGATTTTCGCTGCCAGTGCTCTCGCCGGCCGCGTTCTTGGAATAGAAAAACATGCCGCCCGCGACCGGCCCGAGAAGCAGGCCAATGCCGTTACACGACTGGGCAAGATTAATGCGGGTCGCGGCGAACTGGACCGGCCCCAACACCGTCGTGTAGGGATTGGCGATCGTTTCAAGAAAGGTCAGACCGGCGGCAATAACGCAAACGCCCAGCAAGAAGGCCCAGAAGGAAGCGATGTGCGTCGCCGGGATAAACCAAAAGCCGCCGACTGCCACCATCAAAAGGCCGGTAATGATGCCGCCCTTGTAACCCAGTTTTGTTGCGAGCCATCCCGCGGGGAGTGCCATCAGGAAATAGCCGAGGTAGTGGGCGAACTGCACCCAGGCAGATTGGGCCAGGGTCAGGTGCAGCTCTTCCTGAAAATGCTTGTCCATGACATCGATCATCCCGTTGCAGAATCCCCACAGGGCGAAGAGCAGGATCAAAAGCGAAAAGACGAACAGAACGTTCCTGCCGTCCTCCAAAACGAACATGCTTTTCTTCGGAGCCAGCCGCGGATCGAGAGGCGCCGGTCGGGGTTGAGAAGGAGATGTATCCATGCGCTTGATGTCTCTGGTTTAGAACGCGAAGCCCATCTGTGCGCCGATCACGAGCGCATCAGGAATGTCGCCGGTGCCGCCCGGATCAATAACATATTGAATGTCGGGTTGGAAGTAACTCCAGCGCGTGAGTTGAAAGCGGTGCGCAATTTCGACCACCTTTTCCGATTCAGCCAGCCGGCCGCCCGGCACTCGAACACTGCGCGCATAATCGCGGCTGATGTCTCCATAAATGAAATGCAGCATGCTGTGGTCGCGGTCACGACGCGGGAAAAGCCCTTTGTAGTTTAGTCCGATGTTCACCTGGAACGGAACAATTGCGATTTCGGGCTGGGGATAATATCCGGCGGCAATAAACGCGGTCAGCCCCTGATCGCTCCCCGGCGTTTCCTGGTAAATCATCTGGTCGGCGTTCGCGTAGAACCCGTAGGAGTGATCCTCGAAGCCGCCTCCAAACCGCGCATACAAGTCCCACTCCGAATACGTGAATCCGATCCAATAGTGACCCGGCAATCCTTTCAGCACCGCCGGGCCTTTTCCTTCGAGCGTGCCGCTCACCGGTTGTTTCCAAAATTGCGGCGACCAGCCGATCTGCGCGATGGCCGTGTATCCATCACTTCCCTCGATCCCCCAGTTCAAGCCATTGTCGTCATTTTCGAACATGTCGTCGGAAGTCTGGTAGATGCCGAATTTCAAATGGAACTCCGGCGTCGGATCGTAAAACAGCGCGGCCGCCCAGACGGCGAACGGATAAGCCGAGAAACGCGTATCGAAGAGAACGTTGCGAATGTCCCCGTTGATGCCGTTGTTGAGCGAATACCCGTAGAAGGGCGAAGCGTTGAAGTCGTCCGACGCGCCAAACCGGCCGAGCTTCAGCGTGACCTGGTGGTCGAAGAGCATCTGTTGCAGGTAGACCTGATACAGGAAGGGCCGCTGCCCGCCGACTGATTGTTGAGTGGAGAAAATGCTGCCGATGTATTTGTTCGTAAGGTCGTCGCCGTTCCGATTGATTCCGCTCACGACAAACAGACCGCCTTTCCAGCCGGCGAGTTTGTCGAGATCGAACTTAAACCCCAGCCAGATGTCATCGACATAGGTCCCGTGCCGCGGATGGGTTCCGCCGCTGATGTTTCCATTGAGGATGCTGTTGTAGAAACCGAAGACTTCGACTCCCGACGCGAACAGGCGCTCGCGATAACCGCCCCAGTCGCCGGTGATATGGTCCTCCTTCTCGAAGCCGCCCGGCTGCACAGCCGGTTGGTCCTGGATCGGGATGAGCGAACGGTTCGTGCGCGAAAGTGGAACAGCCTCCTGCGCAACCAAGTTGCCCGGCAACACGAGCGAAAAAATCAGCGCAGCGCGCAGCTCCTTCATCGACGCCTCATCCGGGCGTCAACCTAGTCCGAAGACTTAATGTCCCCAACTCATTACGCGGGAAATTTTCCAGGAGGCCATTGCTCGGCAAGGCTGCGCGTTTTCAGTCTCGCCTTCGACTCCGGGACAATTTAACAATCGCGTGAAAGGGACTTTCTATGAACACCATCTCCATTTCTCGACGTAATTTTGCACGATTGCTGGGCGCGGGCGCAGTCGCCGCCGTGGCCCGGCCCGCACTTTCGTTCGCCGCCTCGCCCGGGACCGAAACGGCGGCGACCGGGATCGTGCGCTTGAGCTCGAATGAGAATCCCTACGGGCCTTCGGCCAAGGCGCTGAAAGCCATGACCGACGCTTTCGGATTGGCGTGCCGATATCCTGACGACCATGCCGAAACACTGATCGCAGCCCTGGCGAAAGCCAACGGCGTCAACGCCGATCAGATCCTCCTGGGTGATGGCTCGGGCGAGATATTGAAACTCTGCGCGAGCGCGTTCACCGGGTCCCTGACTAATGGAAAAAATGGAGCGGGCGCGCGCGGCAAGTTAATCGTCGCCGATCCAACCTTCGAAGCGATCCTCGCCCACGCGAAGGTGAGCGGTGCGGAGACGGTGAAGATTCCGCTCACCGCCAGCTTTGGCCATGATCTTCCCAAGATGGCCGCCGCGGCCAAGGAAGGGCTCATTTATATCTGCAACCCGAACAACCCCACCGCCAGCATCACGCCGAAGAGTGAACTGAACGCGTTCATCGCCAAAACCTCGCGCCAGACGATCATCCTCGTCGACGAAGCTTATCATCATTACGCCGACGGCCCCGACTACGAGAGTGTGATCCCGCTGATCAAGGACAACCCCAACCTGATCGTCGCGCGGACGTTCTCGAAGATTTATGGCATGGCGGGATTGCGCTGCGGTTACTGCATCGCGCAGCACGAAACGATTGAGCGCATGCGGCCGCACCAACCCTGGGACAGCGTTAATCTCATGGCCCTGGTCGCGGCGACCGCGAGCCTGGACGATCCCGATCAGGTCGCGAACGGCCGGCGTCTCAACAGCGAAGCCCGAGGCTTCGTGATCGGCGAGCTCGACAAGATGGGTTACAAACAAATTCCGTCGCAGGCCAACTTCATCATGTTCAACTTGAACCGGCCGGTCGTGCCCGTTATTCAGGCGCTGAAACAACGCAACGTAAGCGTCGGCCGATTGTTCCCTGCCCTGCCCAATCACATGCGTCTCACCATCGGCAAGAAGACCGAGATGGAAGCGTTCCTGGCGGCGTTTCGCCAGGTGATGGCCTGAGGCAACGAACCACGCGTTCGAATTTTCTCTTACGCCACTCGCTTCACGGTGACGTTGATCGCGCCTTCGTTGTTGTCGTAGAAATTGTGGCCGAAACCACTTAAGCGGGCATCGTTGGCAAAGAAGAAGAGCAACCCCGAAGCGGTTGCTGTCCACGGCTGCTGTGCGTATTGGCCATGGCCGATCGCCAGCGCAGGCTTCCCGGAAGCCCCGACACAAGCCACCATTTCAAACCAATTCGCGTCCGCCACGCGTCGTGTCAGCCCCACCGTGTTTGACTCGAGCACTCTCTCCTGGAGCCAACCGAAGACGGTGCGGCCGCGGTTCAGCTCGGGCGGCCAGCCGGTGGCGTCGCAGTCAATGCTCTTATCCTTCCATCTCCCGGCGGGATCCGGCGTAAAACAATACTGCGCTCCTTCCTCAACAAGGATCCCGCTAAAATCGAACCACAGTTTGGAGTCCACCTCCACTTCGACTGATTCATTGACCGCCAATGCTTTTCCCGTGCTCGGATGGAAGTGATCTCCCTTGTAAACAGTTCGATCCTGCCACCGTCCTTGAAAATCGCTGTGGGACACCACGGCGTCGACGCTCCACTTCAGGTCTGCCGCCTTTGCGATATCAATCGGCAACCCGCTGGCCCGCGCCTGCTGCAACATCCAAATGAGAGCAATGTTTCCGCGCAAGACATTGCCGTTCCCCCCGCCCACGTCGCTGTGCACACCGCGAAACCACCATTCCTGAATTCGGGGAAAGTCGTCGTTTTCGGGATCCGCGCGATGGACGTTGAAGGCGCCGCGCCGTTCATCGAGCGCCAAGGCGTGGAAGCAATTCTCAACGGAATCGGGCACGTCGAGATCCCAGCCGAGATTAACGTCATTCGCCCCGCGAACAAGGATCCCCGGCAGTCCGAAGGAAGGCACCACGTCCCAGAGTCCGAGAAACCGTATTTTCGGTTTCACTTTCTCTCCGTTCACGTCCACCCCCTTGGCCAGGGCGTTGCAAAAATGCAAAGCCAGCGCCGCGCCCCGGCTGAATCCGATCACGTCCACGGAGCGATCCTCAGGTCCGTTGTGCGCCCAATTCTCGGCGAACGAAGCCACCATTTCGCGCACGCGGTCCCGGCCTCCGGCCCCGAAAAAACCGCCCACGATCCGCCCACCGGCTCCGAGCCGTGTGCCTACTCCCTCTTTGTATTCCTCAATCTTGTCGCGCGCTTCCTGGTCTCCAGGAGCATAGAAATGCAGAAAATTGTAAACGTTGGTGTTCTTGTCGATCGAATCTTCTGTGGTATCCGGTTTATTCCACGTGCCATCGAATGCATAAAGAGCCATAGGGGAACCTCCGTTTTTCCTGATGTGACCAAAAGCGCCGCTCCAGCTCAAGCAGAATCAGGGCGCGGCTGATTCCCGCTTTCCTTCGCGCGGCGCTCACGCTGGACAAGGCATGTTAGATCGACAGGTTCCCCCATGTCCTTCCCATTCCGCTTCGTCGTGGTGCTGCTCGCACTATTCCTGCCGACCAGGCTTAACGCCGAATCGCCCTTCAACTTCGCAACTACGCCGGGCAAACTTCCCAAAACTATCGTGCCCATCAGTTACGACATCCAGCTCAAGCCGAATATCGAAAAGCGGACGTTTACCGGATCCGAAACGGTGACGCTGGATGTGCGGAAATCGACGAAGACAATCATCCTGAACGCAAATGCGATCGAGATTGCTTCGGCGAAATTGCTGGGACCGAACGGTCAAGCTGAGCGCGCGGCCATTACCACCGATCCGCGCCAGCAGATCGCGACCCTGACCTTCCCGAAGGAAATCGGTCTCGGCACCCATCAGCTTTCGCTCGATTTCTCGGGAACAATCAACCAGGCCGGCCAGGGGCTTTTCTACACGACTTACCAGGAGGAAGGGACCGGCGTTAAAAAGACGATGCTCGCCACTCAGATGGAAGCCACGGACGCGCGCCGGCTCTTCCCCTGCTGGGATGAACCGGCCTTCCGCGCGAAATTTCGCCTGACGATTACGATTCCGGCGAATTTCACGGCCGTCTCGAACATGCCGGTCGAGCGCGAAACCAATACCTCTGACGGCAAGGAAGTGCATTTCGCGGAAACTCCACCCATGTCCAGCTACCTCGTCGTTTTTTGCGCGGGCGAGCTGGACGTGATTTACGGCGAAGCCGAGGGCGTAAAAATCGGCATCGTGACGACGAAGGGAAAGGCGGAGACCGGCCGTTATGCGCTGGATAGCGCGGAGAAAATTTTGCGTTATTTCAACGAATACTTCGGAATCAAGTATCCGCTTCCGAAGCTTGATTTGATCGCCGTGCCCGGAGGTATCGGCGGGGCGATGGAGAACTGGGGCGGAATTGTTTTTTACGAGAGCATTCTGCTCTTTGATCCGGCGAAGTCCTCCGAACTGACCAAGCAGCATGTCTTCCAGATGATGGCGCATGAGATAGCGCATCAGTGGTTCGGCGATCTGGTGACGATGGCGTGGTGGGACAATCTTTGGCTCAACGAAGGATTCGCCTCCTGGATGGGAACCAAATGCTCGGACCATTTTAACCCGCAGTGGCAGATCTGGCTGCGCGCGAATGCAGAAAAGCAGCAAGCCATGGCCCTCGACGCGCTTTCCTCCACCCATCCGATCCAGCAAGCCGTGAAGTCGGAGACGGAAGCAGACAGCTCGTTTGACGATATCACGTATAAGAAGGGCCAGGCCTTCCTCCGCATGCTCGAAAACTACCTGGGTGAAGAGGATTTCCGCGCCGGCCTTCGCACTTACATGCAAGCGCATAAATTTTCCAATTCCACCACGGCCGATCTCTGGAGTGCTCTGGGCGAGGCGTCGAAAAAGCCTGTCAGCGCCCTGGCCGCGAGCTGGACGGAACAGCCCGGTCTCCCGGTCGTTTCCCTCGGTCCTGGAAAATCCGGCCTAACGATCCGTCAGGAACGCTTCACCGTGCATCAGAAGAATCCCAAGCCGCTCGAATGGAAAATCCCGCTCGCCTGGCGCGACGCCCAGACAGCGACCTCCACCCCCCCGGATGGTTCCTGCTTGAACAAAAGTCGGCCGGCCTCCCGGATGTCTCTGCCGGGCAAATTGTGAAGTTGAATGCTGGCGGCGTCGGTTATTTCCGCGTGGCCTACGAGAGCGGGTATTTCGAAAAACTTCTCTCTTCCGCGCCGCAGTGGCCCGAAGCGGACAAGGTAGATCTCATGAGCGACACCTGGGCTCTCGTCGAGGCCGATCGGGGAGGCATTGGGGATTATCTTAAGCTCGCAGAGGCTTTGCGCGAGGGCGATGGACTGGCGCAGTGGGAGCAGATCATCGCGACGTTGAGCTTCATCGATTCGCTCTGTATCGGGAGCAAGGACCGCCCGGCTTTTCAAGCGTATGGGCGCTCGCTTCTAAGACCGGCCTTCGATCGCGTGGGCTGGGACGCGAAGCCGGGCGAAGAAGCGGCGAAAGGACTGCTCCGAGCCGCTTTGATCAGCGCGCTGAGCCACTTCGCCGATCAGGGCGTGATCGCAGCGGCGCAAGAGCGTTTCCGAAACTATCTCACTGACCCGAAGACGCTCCCACCCGACCTGCGGCCGGCGGTGCTCGACGTGGTCGGACATCATGCCGATCAAAATACTTGGGACAAGTTGCACGAACTTGGCCTCAAGACGCAGAGCATAGAAGAAAAAGGCGTCATTTACCTCGCGATGGCGACCGCGCTCGACCCGGACCTCGCCCGGCAAAGCCTGGCGCTTTCGCTCACGGATGAATTGCCCACCACGCGGGCAACCAGGCTCGTGATCAACGTATCGGCATCTGGCGAGCAGCCTGCCCTCGCGTGGGAATTCGCCCAGGCACAGCAGAGACGGCTCGATCCGAAGCTAGGGACATACGGGAGACTCCGCTTCGCGCCAGACATCCTGCGGGCGTTTTCCGACGTGAAACGCGCCACGGAGCTGGAGGCTTACGCGCGGAAAGCCTTGCCGCCTGACGCGAAAAGCGAAATCGCCAAGACCGCCGAAGAGATTCGCTTCAAAGCCGACTTGAAAGCGCGGCTCCTGCCTGAGATCGCGAAATGGATCGCGGCGAAAGTCCCGCCGTCGCCGTGATCCCCGTGGAGTTTGCGCGCGCTTTGACAAATCAACGAGCGGCTGGATAGCCTTACCGCATGACGCTGTCTCCAAAATCCTTCCGCTTTTCAATTCTCGTCGCCGCGTGCGCGCTTTGGGTATTCGCGCATCCCCCATCTTCCGCCGCCTCCGATTTGGCGAGCGGATCGGCCAAGGGTTCTCTCACTTTCGACGACGGCACCGCCGCGCTCACTTTCGCCGCGGCCTTCGTCGATCAAAAAGACGAGCGCAAGCCGGTCATCCTGATTCTAAGTGACAAAAAACTCCCGACCGAGAAATGGACGAGCGACTTCGACATCCTGCGCGATTCTTCAAAGTTCAACGGCATCGTTTTCTTCCTGGATAAGGAGGGCAAAGTATTCCGGACCTCTGTGCACATGAAAGATCGGACGACGGCGGTTTCGGGAATCTTCGACTTGAAACTCGATAATCCCGCCAGCAAGGAAGTCACTGGCTCCGCAACCACGTCCGGCAGCGGGAGCGATAAACTCGATGTCGCGTTTCACGCCACCTTGAAATAACCCAAGCGGATTGCGACAATCCGCGTAGGCATGGAAAGTTCTGCCACTGCGGTATGCGCGTCTTGATTGCTGACGACCAGAAAAGCGTGGGAACCTCGCTCGCCGAGCTGGTTCGCCGTTGTCAGCATGAAGTGGTGGAGGTCGTCAGCTCGGGTCTCGAGGCGATCCACGCTTACGATCGGCATCGGCCGGACGTCGTGCTGATGGATTACCAGATGCCGAAACTGAACGGCGCCACCGCCTGCCGCAATATCGTGGCCAAGTATCCCGACGCGCGCGTCATCCTCGTTTCCGGCTCGCCCAAGGAGATCGCGGACTCCGGCGCTCTGGCCGTCCTGCTAAAGCCGGTCGGCCTGGATCAGCTTTACGCTGCCCTTTACGAAGCAGCTTCGCCGCCGAAGTGACTCTGGATCACCCAAAGTCCACGAAGGTTCACGAAGGTGGGGCAATCTGGAAGGCTCAATTCCCTTCGTGATCCTTTGTGCCCGTCGTGCGATTTCCCGTCTTTAAACGATCCAGCCCTTCCCCTGGTACTCCATGTAAGTCGCCGTCGTTTGCGCAACTTCACGGCCGAAATAACGCTCGACCACTCGAAGCGCCAGATCAGTCCCGGACGTTAATCCACCGGCCGTGGAGATCTTCTCGCCCTCCACGAACCTGACGCCACGTTTCACCTGGATATCGGGATACTTCTTTTCCAGCTCGTCCAGAAATTCGTGATGCGTTGTCGCGGCTTTGCCCGAAAGCAGACCGGCTTTCGCCAGCTTGAACGCGCCGGTGCAGACCGACATCGTGACATCGGTGTTGGGCGCAACCTTGCGCAGCCATTCGATCATCGCATCGGAGCCTTTCTGCGCCGGAATCACCACCACCTTCATCTCAGGAGCGTTTGCGAACGTGTAGTGAGGCACGAGCTTCAAACCGCTCCCGGAGACGACGGTCTCCGCCTTTTCCGCGATCGTAAATAATTGAAATGGCGCCTCGGTCGCGTTCGGAACCGAGACACTTTCGAAAACGCCCCAAGGCCCGGAAAAGTCGATCACGTTCAAGCCTTCGGAAATAAGGATCGCCACGGGAATGCTGCCCTTGGCCGGCGGCGTCAGTTTCGATTTCCCGGTGACTAATCCTTTCACCTCCAAAGAGCTTCTCTCGTCGGCTCCGAGTCCACGCGATATTGGCAATGCAGTCAATGCCGTGCCGGCGGTGGCTGCGGCGGTAAGAAATTTTCGTCTGTTCATAATGTAGTCTTGGTTGCGTGATGTTTTGTCGTGTTTGCGATCAGGGTTTTTGTCGGGATGATTTTTTGCGAAAGGGTTCGCTCTGCGTCCGCTCGGAGGGAAGGCCAAAGCTGCGCCGGTATTTGCTCGGCGTGACGCGAAACCGGCGCTCGAAAGCGCGGCGGAATGAATCCGCGCCATGGAAGCCGACGGATTCCGCCACGCCCTCGATGGAACTTTCTCCGACGGAAAGACGGCGGCGCGCCTCGTTCAAGCGCAGCGTCTCGACAAACATCGCGGGCGACGAACCGAAATGTTCCTTGAAGCGGCGGAAGAACTGACGCGGCGAAAGCGCGGCGCGGCGCGCCAGGGTTTCGACCGACATCTGTTTCGTCGGGTTGTTCGTCATCCACGAGACGAGCTCCGCGAACCGGTCGCTGGAATTCGTTTGGAACTGCAACGGCTCAGAATACTGGTCCTGCCCACCGGAGCGCTTGAGGTAGACCACCATCTCGCGCGCGACCGAAAGCGCGGTCTTTGCCCCAAAGTCCTCCTCGATCAGCGCGAGAGCCAGGTCGATCCCCGCGGTCACACCCGCCGAGGTGAAAAACTTCCCGTCTTTCACGAACAACGCATTCGGAACCATCCGCAATTTCGGGAAGCGCTTCGCAACATCGGCCGCAAAACGCCAGTGCGTCGTCGCCCGGCGGCCGTCGAGCAATCCCGTCGCCGCCAGTCCGTAAATACCGGTGCAGACGGAGGCGACGCGCCGCGTTGACTTCGCCCTTCCCAAAATCCAATCGGCCACTTTGCGATTAATCTCAGTGGCGCGCAGTCCGCAGCCGCCGGGAATGACCAAGGTGTCGAGCTTCGGCGCGTTCTCGATTGTCGCGGCCGGCTGGAAGACGATTCCCGATTCCGTGGTAAACGCCCGCCGCGTCAAACCGATGATCGAAACTTCGTAGCACCGTTCCAGTTTCCCTTTTCCGTTATCGCGAAACGCCGAGGCGAACGCTTCCGCGGGTCCAACGAGATCCAGGGCATTCGTCTGTTCGTAGCCAAGAAAACCCACCCGGAGCGGTGCCATGGAAAGAACGATACACCCGAAGGGCCTGATGGCGGTATGACGAAGATACGACAGATCGCGCCATCGCGACATAACCGCCTTGCCCTCGGGATTTATCTGCCGGCTGAGGAATTGTTGGACACGTTCCGGCTGGCTGTGTAGCTCTCGTCCATTCGGATAGTCTTTGAGTGTGCAAAACAAATTTCGCTTCAAGGAGCGGCGGTTTGAAACCGCCGTTTTTTGCAGGTCGGCGATTGAAAATCGCCGCTCCTTGATGCTTTTCGGATCATGACAGCCCTCCACCATTCCACCTCTCCTCAGCGCACCGAATGAGTCCCGACTCAGCCAAACCCAAGATTCTGATTATCGGAGACGCCGTCGCGCCCACCGGTTTCGCCCGGGTGATTCGCAGCATCTTTGGGCCGCTCCAGAACGACTTCGAGCTGCATCAGCTCGCCACGCGTTACGATGGGCGCCCGCACGATTATCCGTGGCAATTGTACGCGGCCGGGAAAGGACAGAGCAGATACGGGTACGACCGGGTTGTGCCGCTGACCGAACAGATTCAGCCGGACATCGTGTTCCTGTTATACGACATCCCGTTTCAGGTTCCGTATCTCGACCAACTAAGGAAAGCCACGCCGCCGCCGAAAATTGTGTTCTACTCGCCCGTCGAGTCCGGACCGATCGCGCCGGAGATAATGCAGCGGCTGCACGGCGTCTCGCGTTACGTTCTGTTTACCGAATACGGACGGCGTGAAATCGCGGAAGCGCTCAAGTCGGTTCGCCAGCAAGACCCCACTTTTCAGTTTCCCGATCTCGAAGTCATTCCCCACGGAGTCGCTGTCGATAAATTCTTTCCGCTCACCGGCGGCGCCGACGTGCCAGGCGAATCAATTTCCTGGCGGCGACTCGAGGCCCGGCGCCAGATGAAGTTGGACGACCCGGAGCATCTGGATGCGTTCATCGTTCTGAACGCAAATCGAAACATGCCGCGAAAGCGGATCGACCTCACCATGCAAGGCTTCGCGGAGTTCGCGAAAGACAAACCGGCCAACGTTAAGCTTTACCTCCACATGGCGACCGAGGACACCGGCTGGAACGTTCTGATTTTGGCGAAACGTTACGGAATCTTCGATCGGCTCATCATGACGGTCGCCGACAATTCCCGGCCGGCATTTTCAGACGAGCAGCTGAATCTGCTCTACAACGCCTGTGATGTCGGGATCACGACCGTGACTGGCGAGGCCTGGGGCATGGTCAGCTTCGAACACGCGGCCACCAAGGCGGCGCAGGTTGTGCCGCATCACACTTCGTTGGCGGATCTGTGGGCGGGCGCGGCCGAGTTCATCGAACCGGTCATGAAACTCACGTATCCCGGAAACCTCACGCACGCCCACATCGTGACTCCCGAAGGCGTCGCGGCCGCGTTGCAGCGGCTTTACGAAGATCGCAAGTTACGCGAGGCGCTGGGGGAAGCTGGCTATCGAATCGCGACGCGGCCCGAACTGAATTGGAACACGATCGCGGCCCAATGGCGCCGACTGTTCAGCGAACTGTTGTAAATCCAAGGAGCGGCGGTTTGAAACCGCCGTTGATTTGGGTCGGCGGTTTCAAACCGCCGCTCCTTGGATATCGGCTATTGCTGAAACAGGCCAAAAGTCACCGTATTGCCCTTCCCGGTTTTCGGGATCGTGACTGAGAATGCCTGGACTTCACCAGGCGGAGCGTTTCGAACGACCGCGGAAAGATTTACTCTTACGTTTTGCTTATTGTCATACCAAGGCCGATCCTCAGTCCCGTTGGCCGGAATGTTGCCGCAATCGGCGCTGCCGCCGCCCCATATGCCGTAGAAGGCGTTTGTTGGAGTGTTGTTTACTATTTTCATATCGGTTTCCTGTGACGTGGCGCTTTCTACGGTTTCCCCTGCACGACTAACACCAGCTCGAGCTCCTGCCCTGTCCCGGTGTCGGGGATGGTGGTGGTGATCGATTTCTGAGCGCCGGTTGGTTTGAAACCGACATAAACATTCGTCTGGTGATCGTACTTCGGAAGGTCCGCAATTCCATTCACGTCGATCTGTCCACACTCCGGCGAGCCACCATTGGCGCTGATCCAATAAGCCACCGGCTGTTTGGTTTGATTAACAAGTATCATCGGATTCTTCTCTCAAGGAGCGGCGGTTTGAAACCGCCGTTGCTTTGGGTCGGCGGTTTCAATATCGGATCCCCTATTCCTGATACAAGCCAATCGTCACCGTCATGCCGGTCCCAGTCTGTGGGATCGTCACCGAGAACGGCGTCGATTCACCGGGCGGGGGATTCGTCGCTCCAACAGCGCTAAACGTGACCGTCACATTTTGTTGATTGTCGTAAGAGGAAACATCGGCGGTTTGGCTGGCCGAAATGTTGCCGCAATCGCCTGAGTTCGCGTCCGAGATTCCATAAAAGGTTTCCATCGGGGTGTTGTTAAATAGTTTCATAAAATTTCTTCTTCTAGTATTTGATGAATAGGTTCTGCGTTTCGCGCTCTATCCGCCGGCCTCCACGACCAACGCCATTTCGACTTGTCCACCCGTTCCAGTGGCGTCGCAGGTAATTGTAAATGGGCTCTGGTCGAGGGTGTTGAAGCTGACGGTGACATTCGCTTGGTTGTCGTAGCCCGGAAGATCCGCGAGCCCATCCACATCGATCTCACCGCAATCTCCGCTGTTGGCGGATGAGATCCAGTAGTACACTTTTTGGCCGCTTTCATTGACGAGTTGCATTTGTTTTTTCTCCTCCTTGGATATTAGGGATGTGTTTTGGGGTGCCGGGGGCGTCTGGGGACACGTTTCGGAAGTTTTTGCCGAAACCGTTCGAAGCTGGCAAGAAAAAATTACGGCAAAGGGGCCGGGTAATTCCCGCTTGTCGAGTATGTTGTGAGTGTCGCGGCAGTCTAGACCGCCTGCGTCGTTGAAATTCGGCGGTCAAAGACCGCACCTCCAGAGAAAGGTGGTAGCCCGAGATGCGGCCGGTTGCTATTGTCCGACCATCTCGCACTTCATCATGAAAAAACGCGTCTGGTTCGCTCTTCTCTCCTGCCTTCTCGCTTCCTCTCTCCTGAAGGCTGAATCACCAACGCCCACTCCCACTCCGCCCCCGGCCCTCATCCTCATCAAGGCCGCGCATTGGGTCGATCCCGTCGCGGGGACCGTCCGGGAAAATCAAGCCATCCTCATCGAGGGCGACAAAGTGAAGCAAGTCGGGCCGGCGGCCGACGCCGCGAAATTCGCTCCGCTCGAAGTGCGCGTGATCGATCTCGGCAACGCGACAGTTCTCCCCGGCTTCATCGATTGTCACACCCACATCACCGGACAGCCGGAGAATTATTATGAGGACATCTTTCGCAAGTCGCCCATCGATGTCGCGACCACTTCCCACATTTACGCCCGTCGCACTCTGCTCGCCGGTTTCACCACTATCCGCAACGTCGGCGCCGATGAATATACCGACGTCGCGCTGCGCACCGCGATCGAAACCGGGAAAGTTCCCGGCCCGCGAATGCTCTGCGCCACGGTCGCCCTCGGCTCCACCGGCGGCCATGCCGACCTGAACGGCTTCTCGCCTTACCTCGAATTCAAATTGATCGCACCCGGCATCGCGAATGGGCCCGAGCAGGTCCGCGCCGCTGTCCGCCGAAACGTCAAATACGGCGCCGATTGGATAAAAATCCTGGCCAGCGCCGGCGTTCTTTCCGAGGAAGAAGCAGTCGGGGCGCCCCAGTATACGATGGAAGAAATGAAAGCCGCGGTTGACGAAGCCGCGCTCTGGGGCCGCAAAGTCGCGGCGCATGCCCACGGCACCGAAGCGATCAAGATGGCGGTGCGCGCCGGCGTCGCCTCGATCGAGCACGGCAGCCTGATCGACGACGAAGGCATCCGTCTGATGAAAGAACACGGCACCTGGCTGGTGTCCGACATTTACAACGACGACTACATCCTGACGGAATATTCGCGGCTCGGTTACCCGCAAAAAATTATCGAAAAAGAGAAGCTGGTCGGCCGATTGCAGCGCGAGAATTTCCGCAAGGCATTTCAAGGCGGAGTGAAATGCGCTTTCGGGACCGATGCGGGCGTCTATCCGCACGGCTGGAACGCGAAGCAATTCGCCAAGATGGTCGAATGGGGCATGACGCCGATGCAAGCGATTCAATCCGCCACCACCAGCGCCGCCGATCTCATCGGCTGGAAAACAAAAGTGGGCCAACTCGCCCCCGGTTTCTTCGCCGACTTCGTTGCCGTGAAAGGCGATCCGCTCAAAGACATCAAGGTCCTGGAGAAACTCGACTTCGTCATGAAAGGCGGCGCCATCTACAAGAACGGGCTAACGAGCGATCCGCTGAAGGTGATCGAATAATCCCCGTGCCACCCCGGAACGATAGGGCGGGTGGAAATTTTCCCGCTTTACGAATCTGATTATCCCCTGACACAATCTGCCGGAGTCCCTCCCATGAACGCCCCCCAAATGCCCAGACACAGCACCATCTTCGCTGGGTCGTTGGCCCCTTAAACAAACCGGAACTCACCCCTATGGAAACAAACGACGAGCAGTCCAGGCCCGATAACCCAAAGCAGACGCCCTCGCGCCGGGAATTCTTGATCAAGAGCGGCATCGCGCTCGGCTCGATGGCACTTCCCGTTTCGGCCGCAACCTCTGCCAGCTCCCCTCACGCCAAACACGCCACCGCGCCTTTAGAGGATGCCAACGCTCAGCCGTTCAAGTTCGGGAGCGAACCAAAGCGCCAGCGCAAGAGTTTCTTCGATCTCACGGACGACGAGGTAAAGAATCTTTGTCGCGCCGTCGGGTACATGCGCAACGGGTCCAAGGCCAAGCCGCTAAACGTGGACGATCCGCTCCAATGGGATCGTTACGTGGCGTCACATGCGCGGCATTGCACCGAACAAGGCTTCGATCAGGTCCACTGGAGCTGGTTCTTCCTCCCCTGGCATCGCGCCTATCTGTTCTTCATCGAGAGAATCCTCGCGGATATTCTGACGAAAGTGTTCAGCCTTGATGGCTCCAAGTTTGCCCTTCCCTATTGGGATTGGATTTCGCACAAGGAAATTCCGAACACGTCTGAACGGACGCAAAGAAGCCTGGCCAGTCCCCTCTTTGGCTATGACCTGACCCAGGAAGACATGGTGTCGGCCGACAACCTCGGCTTCGACAACCTGGCTCTCTGGGATGGATACCGCGGTCCGACCATCCTCAAGCCTCAAATGGATCCCGCGAACGAGGTGAGTCCGGAATCAAAAGAGCATATCGAGGAAACAATCAAGTTCATGGAGCCTGATTACGTCGCGAACATGCTGAAGCTCTCCTTCGAAGATTTTGCCGGAAAACCTACGACCAGTCAGGCCGACGGCATGGGAGTGCTGGAACATGACCCGCATAACAATGGCCACGATTGGGTCGGTTCCCGGTTTGGTTGCAATCGGGATATGGGAACTCTGCGCTATGCCGCGCTGGACCCGATGTTTTCCATGCACCACGCCAATATCGATCGAATCTGGAGCTTGTATCGCAAGCCCCAGCCGGACCCGAAGACTTCCCCGTGGGGCAAGCAGAAATACACTTTCCTGGACATCACCGGGCTCCCGGTTTCAGTCACCGTCCGCGACATCGTTGAGTCGATGAACACGGTCCAATACCTGCCCCCCGCGTCGCAGTTACCTCAGACCAAAATCTTTCTTGCGGCTGTCCCCGCAATTTCTGCCGGAGCCGTCCAGGAAAAGAGAGAGACCCTTGTCCAGAAGCCACAAACCCTCACAGCGAAACCGTTGACGATCCAGACGGAGCCCAAACCAACGATGAAGTCGATGCTCGACACTTCTGCGGCGCCGAATGAGGAGTCAATTTCGATTCTGGAAATCACGACAGGTCCTATTCCCGTCTCCGAAAAATTCACCACCAGAGTCTTTCTCAACAAGCCCGACGCGGACACCCGGACGTCGATCAAAGATCCCGCCTATGTCGGAAGAATCCGCGCCCTCGCTTCCGAGGCGCGCGGCGCTGAGTCCGGCGCGATTTCGCATTCGTTCCTCCTCATTCTCGGAGGACGCGACAGTCGTTTCTACAAACTCGTTCGTCCCGACGCTCCGTTTGCCATTACCCTCGTGCCTGTGGGATCGGAACAGACTCTCAAAGGATTTTCGGTTCCGATCAAAGAGATCAAATTGAAAATCGTTAAGTAATCAGGGACACCCATCATCTCCGACTCTGACTTCCTCCTTCTTACTTCTTACTTCTTACTTCTGACCTCCCTCGCTACGGCTCGAACAACCACGGGCCGATATCGCTGAGCTTCGTGCATCCGCAGAGCAGCATCGCTTCGTCGAGTTCTCGCCGCAAAATCTCCAGCACCTGCGACGCGCCTTGTTCGCCTGCGACGCTTAGTCCCCACAGAATCGGCCGGCCTATCAGCACCGCGCGCGCTCCCAGCGCGATCGCCTTCAGCACGTCGCTCCCGCGCCGAATCCCGCCATCGACGTAAATCTCGCAGAGATCGCCCACGGCCTCGACCACGTGCGGCAGCACTTCACAAGTGGCGGGTGCGGTGTCGAGCTGGCGTCCGCCGTGATTCGAAACCACGATCGCTTTCGCTCCATGCTCCGCCACCCGGCGAGCATCGTCGCCACGGCAAACGCCCTTCACCACCACAGGCAATTGCGTCGATCCGCACAACCAATCGAGATCATCAAATCCCAAGTCCGATTTGAAATTATCCCGCACGTAAGCAGCCAGCCCCGAGCCGGGGACTTCCGGCATCTGGCCTTTCCCTAGCGGCGCGAGATTTTCCACCGCGAGACCATCCGGCAATCGAAAGCGGTTCCGCCCATCGCGCTCACGCGTCCCCAACCCCGGCGCATCTACCGTCAGGACGATCGCCTCCGCGCCAGCCGCCTCGGCCCGTTTCACCAGATCGAGCGTGATCGCCCGGTCCTTATAGACATAAAGCTGGAACCAGCGTGGGCTACCCGCCGCGGCAAAGACCGCTTCCATCGCGGTGTTCGAAAGCGAACTGAGGATGAACAACGTCTCCCCCGCCTTCGCGGCTCTTGCGGCCGCGACCTCTCCCTCGTCACACGCCAGTTTGTGAAACGCGGTCGGCGCGACCACGATCGGCATCGAGATGGGTTGACCGAGAACCGTCGTGGTCAGGTCGCGTTTCCCTACGCCCGCGAGCACCCGGTAGTAAAGTTTCAGCCGCTCCCAACCCGCGGTGTTCTCTCGCAGCGTAATTTCATCCAACGCCCCGCCTTCAAAATAATCGCAAACGTCTTGCGCAAGCTTGCCGCGCGCGACTCGCGCGTAATCAGCAATGTTAAAGAGCAACTCCGAGTTCACTCACATGGTTATGTCCGAAGCGCCATTGTTTGTGAAGGCCGCGATGTTGTAGCCGCGGTCGTTGACCGCGGTGCCGGGGTCGGCGACCCCAGCTACAGGGAACAGGGGTGAATCACGTCCGTTCCAGGTCGGCCACAAACCAGATGGGATTGAGATGCGCCAGAGGCCCTCTCAGCTTCTCGAGTTCCGCCGCCGGGCCGTGCACTTCCAGCCGGGTCAGGTCGGCTATTTTGAGCCCCTCCGCGAGGAGTGCCCCCACGTTGTCCAGGTGGACCAGAAGGGCTGCGGCGTCGGCATATCCTTCGCGACAGAAAATTTCATCGCCGTTAAGAGTGAACCCGTAGAAGAGATTCTTCTCTTCATTCGCTGTTTTCTCGATGAAAGCAGGGAACGCGGCTTTAAGGGTCTCGAGTTTCCCCGGATGAACTTTGAAGTACGGGTGAAGGCTGACGAAATTCGAAAGAGGATTCATGCTTCGAAGCCTGCACTTCTCAAAGCAAAGCGTCGAGGCGATTAGTCGTTAAACCCTGCTTTCGAAAATAGCCCAGCCTTTCCGGGTGGAGCGTTTCCTTCCGACAATAGCCCAGCGTTTTAACGCTGGGTTATGGCCATACAAACAAGAAAAAGTCCCGTCAGGGACGAAAGAAGCCAGCGAGCGACCCGATCGGCGCCGCAAACAGAAGATGGTCTCTTCCGTCCCTAACGGGACTTGGATTCCTTGTCGTCTAAACCCCAGCGTTAAAACGCTGGGCTATTGCCAGGAATCTCTCGAGGTGGATCGGCCGCTCCGCCGGGCGATGTTAACTAATTAGCGGCTGCGCCGCCATCTTGTCATCGAGCGGCGGAGCGCTCGATCCACCTCAGCTGGCACCCTTCGCCAACTCCTCGATCGCCTTCCATTCGGCCGGCGTGAGCTGGAGTTTCGCGGAGGCCATGTTTTCCTCCAAGTGCGCAAGCGATGACGTTCCCGGGATCGGCACCATCACCGGTGATCGTTGCAGCAACCAGGCCAGCGCCAGCTGCACGACACTGGCATTATGACGTTTTGCCTCCGTTTCAAGGGAGCCCCCGGCCTTCGTCAACGAACCTTTTCCGCTGCCGCCAATCGGCGCCCATGGGATGAAGGCCATCTTTTCTTTCTCGCAATAATTGAGTGCCTCCTCGGAGTCGCGGTCCTCGATGTTGTAGCGATTCTGGATGCTGACGATCGGTAAAACCTTTTTCGCCTGCTCGATTTCTTTCACCGACACTTCCGATAATCCGACATGCCGAATTTTCCCGGCGTCCTGCATTTTCTTAAGCGCGCCTAACGAATCTTCGACCGGCACTTTGCGATCGATGCGGTGCAATTGATACAAATCGATCCGCTCCACCTTCAGCCGTTTCAGACTGTTCTCGACACATTTCGTCAGGTATTCGGGCCGGCCGTCTGGGACCCATTGGTTAGGTCCCGGTCGGGTGTGGCCACCCTTGGTCGCGATCACCAACCCCTTCGGATAAGGATGGAGCGCTTCGGCAATGAGCAGTTCGTTTACGTCCGGACCGTAAGCGTCGGCCGTATCGATGAAATTCACGCCGAGCTCGATGGCCCGGCGCAAGACTTTCTTCGCGTTCTCTCGATCGGCCGGCCAACCCCATATCCCCTCGCCCGTCAGGCGCATCGCGCCGTATCCAAGTCGATTTATCGAAAGATCACCGCCAATGACAAAAGAAGATTTCATTGGAGTCGTCTCCGCCGCCACGAGTCCTCGCAATCCTCCCGCCGCGACGGCCACTCCGCCGGTGATTGTCGCGCCCAAAAAAGTTCGCCGTGTCATGGCAAAAAATTTACGCACCCTCCATCAACTCTCAACACTCCTTTGTGACCTTTGTGCCCTTCGTGCGAGATGCTCCCAGTTGACCGAAAGTCCCCGCACGAGCAAAGATACCCCGGACCGATGCACATCACCGACATCATGCAGGGGGATTCCCCGACGTTCTCGTTCGAGTTTTTCCCTCCGCAAACGCCGGAGGCGGCCGAAACCCTCTACCAGACGATCCGCGAGCTGGAAGCGTACATGCCGCACTTCGTCAGCGTCACGTATGGCGCCGGCGGCTCCACCCGCGACCTGACACACAACCTCGTCGAGCGCATCAAGACCACGACGAAGCTGAATCCGATCCCGCATTTAACCTGCGTCTGTCACCGCGAGGAAGAGATCCAATCGATTCTGCAGCGCTACGCCAGCTCGGCCATCGGAAACATTCTCGCGCTCGGCGGCGACCGGCCGCGCCATCTCCCCTACGACAAAGCGACCGATTCGTTTCAGCACGCAGCCGACCTGGTGAAGTTCATTCGCAAATTCAATGAGTCCGGCGCGCATCCCGATCGCCGCGGTTTCGGGATCGGCGTGGCCGGTTTCCCGGAGGGCCATCCGGCGACGCCGAATCGCCTGGTCGAGATGGATCACCTCAAAGCGAAAGTCAATGCCGGCGCCGATTACATCGTCACTCAACTCTTTTTCGATAACCGCGACTTCCTCGATTTCCGCGAACGCTGCGCGCTCGCCGGCATCAACGTGCCCATCATCGCGGGCATCATGCCGATCACTTCAATGAGCGGCTTCAAGCGCATCGCCGAGCTCGCCGGCGGCGCCCGTTTCCCTGCCAAACTTTTGCGCGCCCTCCAACGTTGCGACAACAATCGCGAAATGGTCAGTCGCGTCGGCGTTCACTTCGCCCTGGAACAATGCCACGATCTCCTGGATAACGACGTCGCCGGAATCCATTTCTACACGCTCAACCGCTCCGACGCGACGCGCACCATCTTCGACAGCCTCGGCATTCCGCGTCAGCACAAGTCGTCTCAAACATGGGCTTCTTGAAAGATTTGTGGTCGGGTTCCTTGCCCTCGCAAGCTCCCAGCCGATCAGGCGATCTTGCTTCGCCCTCGCCTCCGCCAAAGCAAGCGACTATACCACCTCCTATTCCACGAAATGTTTTGGCATCTCAACCTTCCGCTGCTGAACGCGCAAGGGCTAAATATGAGGAAGGCGTCCGTCTCTTCGACGGCGAACATAATTTGCAAGGCATGGAAGCGTTTGTCGAGGCAACCGAAATGGATCCTAATTGCGTGGATGCGTGGGTTGCGCTCGGGAGAACGTTTTATTTCATAAATCCAGAAGAGTATGTAGACAGGATCATGGAGTGTGCGCAAAACGCTCTTAAGGCAGAGCCGAACAACCCAAAGAGCAAGAGCCTTGCAGTAGCGGTATTCTTGAAAAAAGGAGAAAGGGCAGCGGCAACTGAAGATTGGTTTCTAGCATATTCGCATTTCAAACGCGCGTACCACCTCGATCCGGACGGAAAGGCTCTCTCTGAAGATAACCTTGGAGAGTCGATACACGTTCTGGACGCGTATTCTTGGGCTGCAGAACAAGCCGGCAAATTCCGAGACTTTGTAACTGACCTACGAGCGAGAGTAACTGAAAATCCCACCGATCAGTACGTGAAATACATCATTGGGCGAACCCTCACAAAGATGTCAGCCGACATACAACTAAGTTCCGAGGAAAAACAAGAGAGCTTAAGCGAAGCTGAAATTCACCTAATCGAATTTCTAGTCAATGATCCGCTCAATGCAGAGGCGAATTACTTCCTTGGATTTGTTTATGTCGGTCAACGAAGAACACGACTGGCTGCCGAAATCGTTGCGAAACTTGCAGACATCAATATAGAGCGCAGTCGGGATCTGCGAGAAATGCTCGAAGACTGACCGGTCACAAGCAAACAGACGCTAAAACTGCCAACACGAGGGTTGCTCCAAGCGCGGAAAGAACGACGACCAAGCAACCTCCCCGAGGCGTCTTGGCCTTTTCTTCGCCGGGAAATATCCAACGCTCGTTCATACCGCTCCCCATCCGTATCGCCATCTTACCCTTCTTTAGAGACCCCATGCGAAGGATATCCGGATCACGTTCAACGAGTTGATCGAAAATGACTGTTCCCCTATGCTCGGGATTTCGCCCTCCGGCCTCAGAGTAAAACCCCCACCGACCATTTTCGTGATGTGCGACCACTACAATTCGGGCGCCGTCCTCGATTACATCTCGTGAGGCCAATACCTCTGAGTGCTCCGGATCATCAAATGGGTTCGGCTCCGGCCGCTCTGAAGAATCATCAACGCTCATCTTTGAATAAATATCTGATTACTCTCCGATATAACTTCTTCTTGTCTCGCTTGTCCGATTGCAATTTCAGCTCAAAAACGGCTTCACAACTGGTTGATAACCGCGCGATTGATGCTGATGACCGTCAACGTACTTGATGCACTTGCAATCCATTACTGGTTTGCCCGTATCGAGACGCCAAGCTGTTCCTTTTGATGGAAGATGACGGACTTCCTTTTCAGGAAATGGCCGCATTGTGAGGGTACGTGTGGTTGGATCACAGCTCTCGACGAACACTTCATTTTCAGCTGTTTCGAAGTGTTTATGCAGCAGGGTAATTCCGAACCGAGTCAGTGCGTTGTGACGTCGTAAGACATCCACGATATCGTTGATACACGGATCATCTTTTTCTGACAGCGGTTCGACGTTTTCGATCTCTGGCAACTCATTTCTAGTCATATATGGGCCTTTCTTGTTTTGTTTCGATCGTCACTCGGTCTCTCTCAAATAATTCCTTAGACGGTTCGACCATCTGAAAGCCAAGACTTCGCGTCCCTTATTACATTTTGGCTTGGTCCATCGCAAACGGGAGCAGGGGTTGCTCCTGCCTTTCCGGGGGTTGTCACACATCACTCAGGGACTAATACGCTCACCTATTGAGCATAAAAACACGGAGCGTTGTCAACGACATTCTTGCAAAACTGCGATGTTCGTCGGCGACTCCCAGTACATCGTGTTTGACGGACTGATCTCTGCCTCAAAGAAACCGTCGGTCTGGTCATGCCGGAGAACATCGCCTCGGTGCGAGTGCTGGAAAAACGAACTGCATCGTGTCGACACAATAACGTTCTGGGGCACCGGTTCTCAAAATATGTCATCAATCCATAAAACTGCCGGAACCCACTTCTAAACCCTCAATCGGTCCGACGCGAGACGCACGATCTTCGACAGCCTCGGCATTCCGCGTCAGTTCAACCTGCGTCTTACCCCGCCCTTTCCCACCCATTCCAGTAATTCTTCTGTTTATGCACTGCCTCGCCGGATAAAAAGACCGTTTGCGGCGAACAGGAGTTATTGCGATGACTGAAAGAAGCACAGCTAGAATTATTGTCTTCACCCTGGCGCTGGCCGGAATCGCGCAAGCGTCGGCCGCTGAGCAACGCACTGATAAAATACTCATCCAGGGTAACCCGGCTGGGACGCAAACGGTGCAGATCGATCCTGGCGGTGCGGTGCGCGTTGAATATTCCTACAAGGATCGCGGCCGCGGCGATCACATCATTGCCACCTGGAAGCTCGATGCCGACGGCCTGCCGATCGAATACGAGGGTCGCGGCAACGATTACATGAAGGCCGCCGTGGAAGAGCGCTTCGAAATGAAGGGCGGCAAAGCGATCTGGAAAAATCGCAGCGAAAAAGGCGAGCAAGCGGTGACGGGCAAAGCGTTCTATTTGCCGCTCAATGCGCCTCCGGAATTCATGGGCGTGCTCGCGCGTGCCCTGTTGAAAGCGCCTGGACGTAAACTGGCGCTCCTGCCCGCGGGCGAGACGAGCCTCGAGGAGGCCGGAAAAGCAACGACCGACAAAGGCGAATTCACCGAATACCGCATCACCGGGCTCAGCTTCACCCCGCAATCGATCTGGCTCGATGGCGAAGGCACCGCGGCGTCGGTCTCATCCTGGTTTTCCGTTGTGCCCGAGGGACTGGAGTTCGCGATCCCACAACTCCTAACCGCTCAGGAAAAGACGACTGCCGCCTGGTCGGAACGCATCGCTCGCGCCCTCGCCCACCAGCCGAGTGGCGACCTCATTATCCGCAACGCTCGCTTGTTCGATCCGCGCGATCTCAGCGTGACGCCAGGAACGAGCGTGCTCGTACGCGGTGATCGCATCGTCCGCGTGGGCCCCGATGCCGGCATCAAGCCATCGGCCGGCGCCGAGATCATCGACGCTCATGGCCACTTTTTGATGCCCGGGTTGTGGGACAACCACCAGCATCTCGCCGATTCCGAAGGCGGCGCCCTCGATCTCGCCAACGGCGTGACCAGCGCGCGCGACATGGCCAACGACACCGACACCTTCCCGCAGCGCGTCGCGCGCTACGACGACGGGAGCGAGCTCGGACCCCGTGTCTTGAAGGCGGGAATCATCGACGGCACGGGAGAGTTTGCCGGGCCAACCAAGATGCGGGCCGACACGGCCGAGAAAGCAATTGAGCTCGTCGACTGGCATGCCGATCACGGTTACGTCCAGATCAAGATTTATTCGTCCATCAAACCGGAGCTCGTCCCGATTATCGCCGATCGTGCGCACGCGCGAGGGATGCGCGTAAGCGGGCACGTCCCAGCCTTCATGTCCGCGCGCCAATTCGTCGCGAACGGGGCCGATGAAATCCAGCACTTCAATTTCATCGAACTGAATTTCCTCTTCCCCGAAGTGAAGGAGACGCGGAATCGCGATCGCTTCATCAAAGTGGCCGAGCACGCCCGCGAGTTCACGCCGGACAAACCAGCTGTGCGCGAGTTCATCAAATTTCTCAAGGATCATCACACCGTCCTCGATCCGACCATGAATCTGTTTGAAGGGCTCTTCTGCGGCGACCCGAGCGCCGTCACGCCCGGGCTGGAAGACATCGTGCCGCGGTTTCCCCCGCAGATCCGGCGCGTGATGCGCAGCGGCGCGCTCGACGTTCCCGCCGATAAAGCAGCCGCCTATCGCGAAGCTTTCCCGGCGATGCTGCGCTTGTTGAAAGCAGTGTCCGACGCCGGCATCACCATCATCCCCGGAACCGACGCCCTCCCCGGTTACAGCCTGCATCACGAACTCGAGCTCTACGTCCGCGCCGGCATCCCCGCTCCTGAAGTCTTACGGATGGCCACGCTCACGCCGTCCCAGGTAATGGGCGTAACGAAAGACCTCGGCGTCATCGCCGCCGGAAAACTAGCCGACATGGTCCTCATTGCCGGCGACCCCACGAAGAACATTCGCGACACCCGCAACATCACCACCGTGATCAAAGGCGGAAAGGTGTATGATCCGGCTGCCATTGAGAAAGCGATGGGAATCACTCCGAGCCCGGCGGGACGGTAGTAGGCATCATCCGCTTTTTCCGTTCATTCTTCATCCCTCATCCTTCTTCCTTCGCTCAGCCGCCCTCGGCATCGCACCTCGCCCGGCGGGACGATAGCGAGCATTATCCGATTCCTCCTTCTTCCTTCTCCTTCATTTCCCCACTCTCAACCGCTCCGACGCGACGCGCACAATCTTCGACAACCTCGGCATTCCCCGTCCACGCAACAAAGAAGTCCCGATCGCTTAGAATCTTCCAGGGATCGGCGCCTCCGTCAGGCGATGTTTCTTTGTGATCGTGGGGCCATCGCCCCGCGAATGTCGCGGCACCCAAGTTGCTTTTGCGGAGGGAATGGTATTTCGAGACTCGCCGCGCCGAGAACAGCGACCATCATGGTGCGTATACGAACAGATATTCTTTCGAAACGCTCACGTCGGCGTCCTTTTGATCACGTTACAGAAACATCACAATGGCGTGCTCTGAGCGATGATTTCCATCCATGCTTGATAATTACGCTGGAAAAAATCGCTCGGTCCGACGATGCGATATCCGAAGCTCTCTTTACTGGGTGCGTAGAATAGCTTGGTTTCTACGTGAATCATGCCTGAGGAGATACTTGCATCGATCATGTAAGCTGTGCCGAACGGTAAGCTGTCGTGCTGGAGAAGGTGGAAGCGTGATTTCTGCTCCCCCGAAAGCGAGTCGCGCAACTCCAAGAGGACATCAGTGGCCGATTCCACGGAGCGATTGAAGTCAGTTACTGATTGCCCCACCTGCATGCTCATAAGTTCTGCGGCAGTCGATTTTGGGCGCAAGAGAGAAAGTCGGATCTGAAATCCCTTGAGTTGGAGTTTCCTTTTCAATGCCGCGCAAAGATCACCTTGCTGTGATGCCAATCGGAACGTTGTCGTCACCGCGTCGATGCGGCGCTGAGCCCTGTCGATGTATTCATCCAATCGCTCTTGGTAGTCGTGTCGTGAAAAGTAGAGATCAATGACGCCGTTCGATTCCAATCGTTCCAGCAGGACTCGCTGGGTTTCCGTTTCGCAGTCGTGTGTGTTTTGCTGGGCATTCATGACAATAACTTTTCCATAACAAATTGATGCGTGGTAGGCCGAAACAAACGCAGTCCCGGGCGGGAACCGAAGTCGTCGAGGGCCCTGGCCACGCCAGGGGTCGCGGGCCATTGAAAGTCATCAAACATAAGCTTTCCTCCGATTGTGAGGCGAGGAAGGAAGAATGTAATGAACTCAAGGGCCGAGCGGTAGGTGTCACCATCGAAATGGCCAAAACAGAAGTGCTTCGCTGCGACGGTTTGCTTGGAGTCCCGAAACTGACCGACGTGAAGGCGGATACCCTGCTGGCGCAATCGCGCACGCACCCGGCGTCGTTCCGTTGCATCTTGGAGCGCGAAGTCCCCTTCGGCATGCCCACGCTCTCCTTGGTGGAGTCGAATTCGATCTTGAGGACCCAAGTTGCGGAGTCCAGACAAGCTATCAAAAGCGTGTACTGTTTTTTCTGGCAGAAGCCTAGCGAGGAGCATGGCGCTTCCCCCAAGATAGCAGCCTAATTCGGCGATGTCACCCGAGAGGTGGCCGACCGACAGCGCTTCTCGGCCCAGGGCCAATAAACGCCGTTTCGGCAATACGGAGAATTTGGAACAGGCCGCCAGCACAGATTTCGAAACAAATTGGTGCGGAAGCGTTTTCGTTTTCATCTGCCCACCTCGACACCCTCAACAAATCGCTGCAAAGCTTCGGTTGTCGGTCGGGCCAACATTTCTTCCGGCGTGCCGGACGCCGCGATCACTCCACCGTCCAAGAAGTCGATGCGCGAGGCGTGCCGGCGCAGGAATTCCAACTGGTGAGAAATCATCAGCACGGCAACCCCGGAGTGCGCGATTTCCAGCAACGCGTTCGCCACGGTTGCTGCAGTATTTGGATCTAGTGGAGAGCTAATCTCGTCGCAGAGAAGGTAGCGCGGCGACATCGCGAGGGCGCGTGCGAGACAGGCTCGGGCGAGCTGTCCACCCGAGACTTCCGTAGGAAACTTCGACAAGTGATCCTTCAGTCGAAAGCGTTCGATCCAGGTTGCAGCCAGCACGCGCGCTTCACTTACTTTCAGGCCCAACACCTCCGTCGGTCCCTCGAGGATCAATTCCTCGATTCGCCGGTAAGGAGGCACGGCGCGGTTCTGTGCCACGAGACCCACCTTCCGGCGAATGGTCTGCCAGCGAACGTCATCGACCGGATATGATTGGGAGATTAAGCTATCGTCCACCTGAACTTCGCCGCGATCCCATTGTTCCAACCCAATCAAACAGCGAGCCAAGACAGTCTTCCCTGAGCCGCTTGCTCCGATTAGTCCGACAAGTTCGCCCGGGGCAAGGGTGAGCGTCACATCTCGCAATACCAACTCTCGACCGAACTGTTTCGCAATGCCCTCAGCGACGATCATGGCTCACAGGATTGAGAGCACACCAAGGTCTCTCCTCGATGTAGCGCAGCAAGATGACTAATGGCACAATCAATACCACGTAGGCAACTGCTACGGCCGTGTAGACTTCGAGCGTTTTTGGCCTCAGGGTAATAATCCATTGGGCCGAGTAGGTCAGCTCGGATACCGCAATGACGCTTGCAAGCGAACTCATTTTTAGTGTGCCGACGGATAGTGCATTGAGTGCCGGCAGGGAACGCCGGGATATTTCGGGAATGGTAATACGTCGGAGCAGCGTAAGGCGATCCATCCCGAGAGCTCTCCCGCTATCGAGGGTTATTTGTGGAATGCTCAAGATCGCACCGCGAAAGATGTCTGCCGCAAAGCAGGCGAAGATAACCGTGAAGCAGCCCACCGCCGTAGTGTAGGCCGAAAATCCATATCCTGTCGCGACAGGCAAGAGGTAGTACGCCCAAAGCAGCAGAACAAGAGGAGGGCATGCCCGACAAAGTTCTACGATGGCAGTGACGGCGAATCGCAGCCAAACTTGACCGGATGTCAGACCGAGCGCAACGGGCATAGCGATAACGGTACCGGCACCGCACGTGAGAATCGTCAACGTAAACGTAGTCACCGCACCGTTTAGAATGGCTTCACGGTGTTCCCAGACAGGGGAGAAATCCCACGTATAGTTCACTATTTTCCGACGATCGAGGGTCGGTTGCTCACCCTTGCATACCAAGCCTTCTTGGTTGCATATTTCTCATCGAGGCCACGCAGTTCTCCATCCAGATCTAAATTGCGCAACGCGATGTTCCAGAAATCGCGCAAATGCTGGTCACGCTTCCGGAACATGTAACCAGCATACTGCATTGAGACTGGATTGGACTCGAACCGCATCTCGACTTCCGGGTGTGCGGTGACAAATTGCGTAGCGGTTTGGTAATCCATCAAAGCTAGATCCGTCCGCTTAGCCAGCACTTCGAGCCCCGGAATCGTCGCGTCGCCCGGTGGAAAGACGGACTGCCTCGCCTCAGGCATGAACCTTGTAACGAAATCCGCATCGAAGCCACCGCGTCCGACGGCGACACGCAACCCGGGCGTTTTCAGATCTTTCAACTCGCGAGGGATGGCTGCATTCTTCAAAACCACAGCGACAATGCCGAAGGCAAACAAAGGGTCGCTGAACAGTGATTCGCGTGCCCGCGTTTCGGTCAGAAAAATAGGTCCAGCAACAACGTCGATCTTCTCCGTGTCGAGCTCTGTAGTCATTGTTTCCCAACTCACTGGGACGAAACTCACTTCCAGGCCGCCCTTGCGCGCCAATGCACGCACGACATCAATGGCATAACCGTCGGCCGTCGAGGTATTGGGATCGTAGCTGGAGATCGGCGGGGCAGTGACCACACCGATGCTTAACTTGTTTCCCGTAAGCGTTTGGCGATCGAACATCACGATCTCTTTCTTTACGGTCGCGGGTCGGAATAGCGAAGCCCAAAGGATCGCAAATACAGAGAGCCCGATTGCGATTTTTGTCCAGATTGGATTCGGAGTATTATTCATATTGATACAGGGCCGCGAATCATAGGGAGAATCGAGTTGGTGATTTAGGATCGTCGAGTGACAGCAACTTGGTGGCCAAAGCTGATCCCCAGCGTGAGCCAAGAGAAAAACGAATCACCACAATCAGCAGGTAGAGAAGTCCGAATGTAAAGGTCGCGATACCAATACCCCCGTTGCCATCGGCATCTGGTTTTATCGAAACGGCCATCGCACAAAAACCCCAAAATAAGCAACCGATTGAGTCGGTGACGATCCACACGAAAACCGTGCGTTTCATGACCTTGTGAACCGTTTGGTAGGCACAGAAACTCCACGCAATCAAAATTGCGAACACAATTGCACAACCGATTGTGTAATTCTCCGGTTGATGTTCGGGGCGAAGGCGATCAACGGCGAATTCACTCAGCTTTTGAAACAGCCAAGTCGGCCGGTATCCTACCAACTGAAAGGGCTTCGGGATCGACGCTATCAATTCGAAAAGCGCATCAGCTTTAGACAATGCGCCAATGAGGGCGATAAATAATACGTAGCGAAGCCGCACCTCCCAGGGACTGTTCAACCAGCCGGGGAATTGAGCATCATCGTCCGCCTCCTCAAAAACATAGAATTGCTGGTAAATCCTCCAGATGTGCGCGCCACCTGCGACAGCGGTAAGAGAGGTTAGCACAAGAAGCCAGATAGAGACCTTTCCGTAAGTAAACTTATTGGCGTAATGGTCTACGATGTGATCCAGAATAGAGATTGTCAGTAGACAGACACCGATAACGATCAGTATGAAATAAATGATATGCGTCGGCTTGCGAACGCTACGCCGATGGGCGGGGGGTGCGGCGGACGAATCTGGTGCTGGAGGAGCGGGGGCGTCAACCATCGGCGCGCTATTTCAAAATAGGTGGAGGGACAAGGAGGCGAGTGACAATCGGGCCATCACTTCGCACCGGAGGCGATTTCAAACGAGTCTGGAGCGGAAAAAACATGCCACCATGGATCTGACAGAATTGTGCAATGTATGGCAAACTAATTGTTGATTTCAGACGAGTTTGCCTATGAAAAGTGGGGGCCCCCAAGCTCGCGGCTTCGGAGAAGTTGAATCAAGGGCGTCGTGCCGGCTCCGCGCTTCTTTTCTCATAATCTGCAATCATCGCGTTGAGGGAATCTTGAGACTTCCCGTTTGCGACGTCGCGAAGGGCGGGGCTTGAGGCGCGCGCTTGAAATGTCTTGCCGTTTGTTTGGCCGGTCGCGATCCAGCCCTCCATGTCCCCGACGCCGGCGAGAACGTGACGGTACGCCGCACGTCTATTGGGGTCCGACTTCAAGGCGGGCACAATAACTTTGGCGCTCGCGTTCGATGTTCCCCGCAGGTTTATGGAAAGATCGGCATGGGCGTAAATGAAACGGCCGCCTTCGTTAGGCGCCTTCCCGACGAAATAGACGCGCACTGCCATCGCTCCCGCTTTGCGCGAGGAGTCGCTGACGGTGAGGGCGATTTGCTTTTGGGCGCCGGACCCAATTTCTTTCGCGTCCATTTGCAGGTTCGAGCCACCGATCACCAACGTTTCCGACGGAACCGCGTTCGAAGCGGAATGGAACCAGCGCAGGGCCGCCCGGGTCAGGGGACGTTTTACGTTGTGGCCTTGGGGAAAGCTTTCCAGGCGCACTTGACGAAAACCGTTGGCCCGGATGGATTGCCTGACGCGTTCCGTTTGCGCGGGCGTGGCGATTTTGTCGCTCTGGCCGCTGATGATGAAAATCTTGGTGTCGAGAAAATCGCGGCCGGGATGAAACTTGCGATAGCCTTCGCCCAGCAAATCTTCGTTGACCCCGGCGAGGTAAAGGCCAGCGATACGGTTTCCCTTGATCGCGAGCAAGGGAGCGATGAGGCAGGCCCGCTTGGCTCCGCCGGAAATGCCGGCGCAGGCCACAGGCCATTTGGTTGATCCGGGAAAACTGCGATGGAGCGCATCCAAAGCCGCGAGGGTCATGGCGGAACGCCAGCCGGTGCTGTCGTCTTGCGGTTTTTCCGGGCCATCGCCGGTCAAAACGAGCCAGCCTTCGCTGAGGGCCTCGGAGATATAGAAAGGAATGTCGCCGCGATTTTCGCGTTGGAAGTCACTCGTGGAGAAGACTATCAGGACGGGCCAGCTCTTTCGAGGGTCGAACCCGGGCGGGACGGCCAGGGTCGCGACGGCGTTAACAGGAACCCGGTTGCCGCCAATGGCAGCGTATGTTTTTTCTTCGGGACTGAGCGGCACCGTGGCGGAGATTGTTTTCCCGGGCAGAACTGGAACCCCTTGGAATTTCGCTCCTGATTCTTCAGCTGCCTCGACTGGGATCACGGCAAAGAGAGCGAGCGCCATCAATTGTGAGAGGATCACCGCACGAAAACAGAAACGATTGGGCCGGCCCGACATTAGTTTTCCATAAACCAAATCTTCCGCTCTGGCGAGGTCGTGGTCGAGGGCAACCCAGAGGGGAAGTCCGTTTTTGGGGGGCGCTGAAACCTGCCCGCGAGGCGCGTGCGGTCCCCAGATCACCGGAAGAAAATTTCTCATGATTTGGTGGATCCATTCGGCTTCGCTCAGGACAGGTTTTTCTTTGACCCGTTCGGCTTCGCTCAGGGCAGCCTAAAATTGAGGAAGATTTTGCAAAAATTGTGCGAAATCTTGTTTGACGCGAGGGCGAGACGCAATATGTTGTCGTCCCGCTGAAAATGCGGACTCCGGGGGTTCCCCAGAGTGTTCTTCTCTTCGGGCTCATGGGCGAGCCGGTTTTATCAGTCAGCTGATCGGATCGGATTTTGTCGTGTACCGAAATGGAAGAACGTTGATCTTTGACAGTCTGATTTTGGATTTCGTCATCACGACGGAATTTATCGAAATCCAAAAGGTGAAGTAAGTCAGCGAAAATTGAATTGTGCGTTATACGTCAGAGCCCCGAAGCAATTCGGGGTTGCCTGTTCCTGAAGCTAATTTGGGATGGGCAAATTTCTTTGATTAAAACATTTTTCCAACGGTCTTCGGACTCGAGGAAATCTTAATTTATAAGATCGGACGAACCTGGACTCGGCTCTCACGAGTCGTTTTCAGGCAAGAATGGTCAGAATTTCGGGCACTTTAGCGAGTGTCTCGACAAACTTTGTCCGGTGGCAGCAATGACACCGGCTCCAAATTTTTACGGAGAGTTTGATTCTGGCTCAGAACGAACGCTGGCGGCGTGGATAAGACATGCAAGTCGAACGGGATTATTTTTGTAGCAATACAGAAATAATTCAGTGGCGAACGGGTGCGTAACACGTGGGCAATCTGCCGAAAAGTGGGGGATAGCTCGCCGAAAGGCGAATTAATACCGCATGTGGTGAGGGACGACATCTTCCTGAATCCAAAGCCGGGGCAACCTGGCGCTTTTTGAGGAGCCCGCGGCCTATCAGCTAGTTGGAGGGGTAACGGCCCACCAAGGCTATGACGGGTAGCTGGTCTGAGAGGACGACCAGTCACACTGGAACTGAGACACGGTCCAGACACCTACGGGTGGCAGCAGTCGAGAATTTTTCTCAATGGGGGAAACCCTGAAGGAGCGACGCCGCGTGGAGGATGAAGGCTTTCGGGTTGTAAACTCCTGTCATTTGAGAACAAGGTACGAGTATTAACTGTACTCGTATTGATAGTATCAGAAGAGGAAGGGACGGCTAACTCTGTGCCAGCAGCCGCGGTAATACAGAGGTCCCAAGCGTTGTTCGGATTCATTGGGCGTAAAGGGTGCGTAGGTGGCGCCGTAAGTCGGGTGTGAAATTTCGGAGCTTAACTCCGAAACTGCATTCGATACTGCGGTGCTTGAGGACTGGAGAGGAGACTGGAATTCATGGTGTAGCAGTGAAATGCGTAGAGATCATGAGGAAGACCAGTGGCGAAGGCGGGTCTCTGGACAGTTCCTGACACTGAGGCACGAAGGCCAGGGGAGCAAACGGGATTAGATACCCCGGTAGTCCTGGCAGTAAACGGTGCACGTTTGGTGTGGGAGGATTCGACCCCTTCCGCGCCGGAGCTAACGCGTTAAACGTGCCGCCTGGGGAGTACGGTCGCAAGATTAAAACTCAAAGAAATTGACGGGGGCCCGCACAAGCGGTGGAGTATGTGGCTTAATTCGATGCAACGCGAAGAACCTTACCAGGCCTTGACATGCATTTCTAAGTTGGTGAAAGCCAGCGAGTCTCGAAAGAGACAACTTGCACAGGTGCTGCATGGCTGTCGTCAGCTCGTGTCGTGAGATGTTGGGTTAAGTCCCGCAACGAGCGCAACCCCTGTGAACTGTTGCCACCGGCGCAAGCCGAGCACTCTGTTCAGACTGCCCTGTGAAACGGGGAGGAAGGTGGGGACGACGTCAAGTCAGTATGGCCCTTACGGCCTGGGCTGCACACGTACTACAATGCCCAGTACAGAACGATCCGAGACCGCGAGGTGGAGGAAATCTATCAAAACTGGGCCCAGTTCGGATTGGAGTCTGCAACTCGACTCCATGAAGCCGGAATCGCTAGTAATGCCGTATCAGCTACGACGGCGTGAATACGTTCCCGGGCCTTGTACACACCGCCCGTCACATCATGGAAGTCATTTGTAGCCGAAGCCGGCGCGCCAACCAGCAATGGAGGCAGCCGCCTACGCTATGAGCGGTAACTGGGATGAAGTCGTAACAAGGTAGCCGTAGGGGAACCTGCGGCTGGATCACCTCCTTTCTAAGGAGAATTCGTCACGCCCGAGTTTACTCGGGGTCAGTGATTGAATAGGTCGACGGCTAAGACCGATGTTCTCGGAACTTCGGTGATGCCGTTAAGCCCTCGAAATCGAAAGAAATCGAGGCTTGAAGAACTCTGAAACGGTAACGCACAATTCAGTCTTTGCTGCAAACATGAGACATGCCGGAGGGCGAGCGATCGCCTTCCGGCATTTTTCGTTTTTTGCGTCCGCTGGTGGTGGATCGAGCGCTCCGCCGTTCGATGACAGAAATATGCGCCTTCGGCGCGAAATTAACATCGCCCGACGGAGCGGCCGATCCACCTTGCGGACTCTAAACGCACGGTTCAGAATTCGGACGCATGTATCGCGGCTTCCCCTCCAAGTTGCATCATGATGTTCCGTTCTGGGTCGAAGACGGTGCGCTGTTTCATATCCGTGTCGTCGTGGATCGACAACCCGAGCAACGACCATTAACAGAACCGACGCTCGCGAGAGCAATTCTTGATTCCGTAAACTTCTATCAGGAAAGGCAGCGTTGGTACATCACGCTGTTCCTGTTGATGCCGGATCACATTCACGCACTTCTGTCGTTTGCGAACGATCAAGCGATGAGTCGGGTGATCGGCGGCTGGAAGCATTTCCACGCCTATAATCACGCAGTGAAGTGGCAGGAAGGTTACTTCGATCATCGGCTGCGCGATGATGAGCGTGGAGAACAGCTCTCGATCAAGATGGCTTACATTCGCCAGAATCCCGTTGCCGCTGGTCTATGCGCAAAGGCTGAAGACTGGCCATGGATTATCGATCCGCTTGCAGGTGGATCGAGCGCTCCGCCGCTCGATGACAAAACAAGTGCGCCTTCGGCGCCAAGTTAACATCGCCCGCGGAGCGGCCGATTCCACCTAAAGAAATGGAGGCAAGGGGATTCGAACCCCTGACATCCAGCTTGCAAAGCTGGCGCTCTACCAACTGAGCTATGCCCCCGGAAGAAGACGGAATGTCGATTGCCGAATCTCGATTGCAACCGCAAAAGGCCGGAGCCGACGAGTCGACTGTCCCCCTGTCCGGTATCCGAAATCCGATTCCGCCCTACGGCTTCGCCTTCGTCAGATCGGCGCGGTTCAGATCGAGATCGTTCTGATGGATCACCTTTATTTCGGGGAAATCTTTCTTCAGCGCCTCCAGGAATTCCGGCGCTTTGCCGACGACGATCAGGCTCGGCGGCGACTCGAAATACTTTGTCGCGAACGCGCTCACATCCGCCTCCGTGATCGCATTGATCGCGGGGATAAATCTGTTCACGGTATCGAGGGGCCGATCGTAAGTCGCAAGCGAGGCGATCTGCGCCACCAGGCCGCGATTCGTTTCCAAATTGCGCGCATATCCGCCCGTCAGCACCGCCTGCCGGGACTTTAATTCCTCGCCCTTCACCGGTTCGGACCCGAGGCGCTTCAGCTCTGACTGCAACAAGCCCGCAACCTCGGCTGCGGATGGATTCTTGGTTTGCGCCGACGCGACAAACGATCCCCCGCCCCGGCGCGAATCGAGCGCACTCCGGGCGCCGTAGCTCAGACCGCGCTTGAGGCGGATCTCGCGATTCAAGCGTGAGACGAAGCCCGTCCCGAGCGCCGCGTTCACCACCAATCCCGTGTAATAATCCGGCGAACTGCGTTTGATGGCCGGTTTGGCCACCGTGACCGCTGCCTGGCCTGCTTCCGGCATGTCGACGACGATGTTTTCGGGTTTCCACTCCGGGGCCTCCGGACGAGGCACATCTTTGCTGGCGGTTGGATCGGCCTTCCAGTCGCCGAAGAATTGCTGCGCGTATTTCATCCCCTGCTCGAGCGTAATATCGCCCGCTAAAATCAGGGTGGCGTTCTCCGGCGTGTAATACGTCTTGTAAACGGTTACAAGATCGTCGCGCTGGATCGCCTGGACCGTCTCCATCGTCCCGCCGGCGGCATGGCCGTACTCCCCCGATCCGTAGACGACCCGATCGGTGACATATCGCGCCAATGCGCCCGGTTGCTGCAACACGACGCGCAAGCCATCGAGCGTTTGATTCTTGAGCCGGTCGATCTCTTCCTGCTTGAAAGCGGGATGGCGGACCACATCCGCGAGAATACCCAAGGCCGGTCCCGCATTGCTGGACAGGACGACAATGACAGCGCTCGAAGCGTCCCAACGCGCCCCTGATTCGATCTCGCCGCCGAGCGACTCGATGGCGTTGGCGATCTGCGGCGCGGTCATTCGCTCCGTCCCCTTGGTCAAAAGAGAACCAGTCATGCTCGTGACGCCGGCCCGTTCCGGGGGATCGACTTCCGCCCCGGTGCGAAAGAGAACCTCCGCCGCCAGAATGGGTAACCCGGGCCGCTCCGCCACAATCACGCGCAGACCGTTTTCGAGCCTGCCTTCCTGTGGCTGCACAAAAGTAATTTCATGGGGAGCCGATGCCGGGGGTGGCGTATCGACGCCACCAATCGCGGCTGCGCTTTGGAGGGCCGCGAAGAACACAACGCCGATAGAGAGAATGGCTCGTAGCTTCATCAGGATTTCTTATCGCTCTTCGTCTCGCTCTTTTCCTGGCTGGCGGCCTTCATCGATTCCGGCAGGTACTCGATCACGACCTTCTTCTTGCCAGTGATATATTTGTTCAGCACGTCTTTGACCTGCGCCGTTGTCACGGCCTGCAGCATCGCCAGATCGGTATTCACGCGGTTGGCATCACCATAAACCACTGCGGCCTCTCCGAGCGCGCGCGCCTTTCCATTGGAGGTCTCGCGTTCCATCAGTTTCCCGGTGAGAAAGCGGTTCTTCGCTTTGGCGAGCTCCGCTTCGGTCACGCCTTTTTTGAGCACGATGTCGATCTGGTCGGTGAGCGATTTCTTGGCGATCTCGACCGGTTTTCCGCTCGCCAGGATCGCGCGGAAAACAAGCAGCCCAAGGTCTTCCTGCAGATCGGCGCTGCACGAGACGCTCTGTGCGACCTGTTGTTCGTAGACCAGGGATTGGTAGAGCCGGGACGATGATCCGCCGGACATGATTTCTTCAGCCAAAGAGAGGGCCGGGGCGTCTTCATGCTGCACCGAAGGGGCGAGATAAGTAATGGCGATCGCGGGCAACGGAGCCTTGGGACTGTAGGATGTCTCGAGCCGGTCCGCTTCCCATGGTGGCTCTTTCACCGTCACCCGCGGGATTTTTTCCGACGGTTTGCTGACGGCGCCGAAGTATTTCTCAACCCAACCATCGAGCTCTTCCTGCTTGAAATCGCCGACGACAATGAGCGTCGCATTGTCCGGCCGATAAAAAGTGGCGTGAAAAGCCTTCACTTCGGGAAGGTTCGACGCGTCGAGCTCCGCGATGTTCCCGATACCCGGCCGCTTGTAGGGATGAACGGCAAACGATTTTCGGTCGATATCGAGAAAGAACTCACCGTATGGGTTCGCGAGAATTCTCTGCCGGTATTCCTCCTTCACAACATCCCGTTCAGAGGCAAAATTCTTGTCATTGAGCGCGAGCGCTGACATTCGTTCCGCCTCCGCCCACAAAATCGGATTGAGATAATTCGACGGCACGACCTCGTGATAAACGGTGACATCGTCCGCGGTGTAAGCGTTGTTCTCGCCACCGATGTTCTCGGTCAGGTCCTCAAACGCGTCTTCCTTTAAATGCTCATTCCCCTTGAACATCATGTGCTCAAAGAGGTGAGCAAAACCGCTGCGGCCATCGGGATCGTCCTTCGAGCCGACGTGATACCAAACCTGCACGGCGACCGTAGGGCTTTTGTGATCTTCGACCGTGTAGACCTGAAGCCCATTCGCCAGCGTCAGGTGTTTGAACACCAGCGGTGGAACGGAGATCGCCTGGCTCGGAGGAGGGCGTTCAGCAGCGCGATGGCCGCATCCAGCGGTAGTGAGAGCGAAGCAGAGCAGGACGAGGCCGAAGAAGATTTTCACGAAAGTCCGATACCGTAGCGAAGTTCGGCGTGAGCGCGAACGAAATGCGCATTCGCGCACTGTGACCTGTGAATTATCGCCGGATCTCATCCGCGTGCTCTCTGAATCGGTCCCAAAAATCCGAAATAATTTGGTGGGCCTGGCTGGGCTCGAACCAGCGACCCTGCGCTTATCAAGCGCATGCTCTAACCAACTGAGCTACAGGCCCGGTGCGGCGGGAGGGCGCCGGGGAATTGAACAGTGAGTGGGGATTGGTGATTGGTCAAGACGCTGCCGGGATTGATCCTCTATTTTTCGCGCGGCTTCCGGCCGAACCTCGCGTAAAGCAAAAGCCCAAAGATCGCGCCCGCGCTGTCGATCGTCACGTCCCAGGGCGAAGCGCCCCGCGATTCAACGAAGGACTGGCGAAACTCGTCGCCCGTGGCCACAACCGTGCAGGCAATCCAGGCACCCACGAACAGGGATGATCGCGCCCAATTTCGGTTCGTTTCGCGAAAAACCGCGCGACTCACCAGGAACGCGAGAATCGCGTACTCGGTGACGTGCGCAGCTTTCCGAACGCAAAAATGAATTTCGGTGAGCGTCGCGACGGAAATATCCGGAATGAGCCAGCGGAGAAATGGAACCAGAAATCGTGACGTGTGTTCGGCGGACATCACGTCGCCCGAGGCGAGGAGGATCAGGAGAATCCACGCGATAACCGGACCCCAATATTTCACGACTGAGCGGATGAGCATGGCGTTGCCAAGGTAATTGGCGCCCGAGCCGTCACAACCAGGGATGCGGATGATCCGCCTGGCAGGGCGAATTGAACGCGTCGCGGTTGCAAATGAGAATCACGCGCGAATTGTAGGGCGTCTGCCGCGGCGGACGCCCACCGTGACTAAACAAAATCTCACCCAGCCCCTGGTCTTCCAGCCGATCTTTATGGAGCGGGTCTGGGGCGGCCGCCGCCTCGATTCGCTTTACGGCAAACGGCTGCCACCCGGTGTGCGCATTGGCGAGGCCTGGGAAATTGTGGACCGCCCCGAGGCGCAGAGTGTGGTGAATGAGGGTCCGCTTCGAGGTCTCACGTTGCACGCGCTTTGGTGCAAACATCGGGAGCAGATTTTCGGCACGGTCCCGGACGGTCCGAGCCAGACTGGCGTTTCGCGCTTTCCGATCCTGGCCAAGCTGCTCGACGCGCAGGAGAATCTTTCCCTGCAAGTTCATCCGCCGGCCGCGATCGCGCAGGAGCTCGGCGGCGAACCGAAAACCGAGTTCTGGTACTTCGCCGATGCCGCGCCCGGGGCCGAAATTTTTGCCGGCTTGAAGAAAAGCTCGACCCGAGGCGCTTTCGTCAAGGCGCTCAAACAAGGGAAAGTGCTGGAGCACGCTCATCAGATTTCTGTCGCAGCCGGCGACGCTATTTTTCTTCCGAGCGGACGGCTGCACGCGGTCGGCGCTGGAAATCTGATCGTCGAGATCCAGCAAAACAGCGACACGACCTATCGGGTTTACGATTGGGACCGCGTGGAGAAAGGCGGCACGACGAGAAAGATGCACATCGCCGAGGCGTTGCAGTGCATCGATTTCAGCGATCGGGAACCGTCGTTGCTCGAGGAAGCAGGCGAATTACTCGCTCGGCATGCCGCCTTCGAAGTCGAGAAATGGCTCCTGCCGCGAGAACGCGAGATCGCGCCCGGCGGGACCTTTGCGATCGTCGTCTGCCTGACGGGCGCGATCGAATGCGCCGGATTGAAATTCAAGCCGGGGGATTTCTTTCTCGTTCCGGCGCAGTTGGAAGATCGGCTCGTCCGGCCGATCGGCGAGAATGTTTCGCTCCTTCGCGTGACGATGCCGAAGTAGGACTCTTCCTCGTGCTCGTGATCGTGATCGTCTGATTATCTACGCAGATCGATCACGAGCAGGAGCACGAGCACGATTACGAAAGGGAGCTAGCGGCGAGCCGCCGCAGGTATTGAAAGGAATAAAGGCCGGTGCTGTGGCCATCGCGCCACCGCGGTTGGAGCGCATACCCTCCGATATTCTCCCAGCCAAGAAGCTCAAAGCTGGTGTCGGTGTAATTCACGTTCGGCCGCTCAATGCTGCCCAGCACGTCCGGCTCGCCACCGCAGGAGGCACAAGGGCAGGCCCGGCGCAGACGCTCGAGGGCAAAATAGGATTCTTCGCCATCATTCCACTGCACCGCGAGTTCGGCGCCGATGAGCTGAATGTTTTTGGGCTCAAGTCGCATCGAAGGCAAGGCTGCGGATTTGGAAACTCATAAGCGCGCGCCTTACAATGCGACGGCCCGCCATCTTAACAAGGAGGGGCGGGTTGAAACCGCCCAACCGAAACAAACGGCGGTTGCAAACCGCCGCTCCTTGTTCCTTTTCAAGCCGCCACCTTGTCTTACCCTTCGGCATTTTCGACGCGCACCCGTACCGGCGTTCGCTTTCCAAAAATCGCGGTGCCGACCCGGACGAGCGTCGCGCCTTCTTCGATCGCGACCGGGAAATCGTCGCTCATGCCCATGGAGAGCTGCGGCAACTTGACCTGGAACTCCGTGGCAAACTGATCACGCAAATCCCGCAGGGCCGAAAAATATTTTCGTGAGGCTTCGGCCTCCGGCGCGAGCGGTGGAATGGTCATCAAGCCCTCGACCGTCAGGCGGGGAAGAGCCAGCAGCGCTTCCATCTCCGCCCGAAGAGAGTCCGGCGCGAACCCGATCTTGCTCCCCTCGCCCGCCACGTTCACTTCCAACAGGACGCGCGGGTGTAATCCTTCTTCGTCCGCAATCCGGTTCATCTCGCGCGCGAGCCCGATGGAATCGACGCTGTGAAAAAGTTCGAAGAGCGGAAGCGCGTGCCGGATCTTGTTCTTCTGCAATCGCCCGACGAATTGCCAGCGCGCGCTGGAAGGGAGCAGCGGGATTTTCGCGCGCGCTTCCTGCACACGGCTTTCGCCAAAGACCTGTTGCCCGGCGTCGAGGGCGGCGCGCACTTTCTCGGCCTCATGGGTCTTCGAAATCGCGATCAGCTCGATATCGTCGAGAGAGCGTCCGCATTTGGCAGCGGCGTCCGATATTTGCGTTCGGACGCGCTCAAGGTTCTCCCGAATTGGCTCCATGAAAGAAAGGTTCCATCTTCGCTTTCGAGCGGCAAGGCGCTGCTGTAGCCACGGCGCAATGTCGCCGTGCCGACCGTGCGCCCCGACAGAGCGGGGCGGCTACAGCGCGTCCCGACTATTTATCTGGCAAATCCCGCGGTTCTTGGGCAGAAGAGGAACCATGAAACGTTTGTCACTCGTCATTGCCCTTACTCTCGCTTTCGTTTGCTCCAATCTGTTTGCCCAAGGCAAAATCGATCTGCAAGCCGGCGACACCGTCCTGAGCATTCTCCAGAAGAATGTCGGGCAAACGGTGGAACTGCGGATGAAATCCGGCGAGAAGATCGCTGGAAAAGTCGAGAAAGTCGGAGACAAGCTCGTTCATCTTTCCCAGTTGACCGGCGCGGAGTTTTTCGACGCCGCGGTCGAGACGGCGGACGTGGCGGCTGTGGTCGTGCGCGCCAAGAAGTAGCCGGCCCCTGTTCCCAGGTAGGAATTGAAAAGCGCGGGCGGCCGCGTTTTGGAATTGCGATTTCACGGCGCGCTCGTTAGACGGTCGAGTGCATGAAGCACGTTCTCGTTTTTCTTTCCTGCTTCTGCGGCCTTTTCCTTCTCGGGTGCGCCAGCCACTCGACCTCGAAACCTCCCACGGAAAAGCGCGCGAGAGAGAAAGCAGCGCGGGAGGCGGCCCTGCACTGGCTTCAGCTCGTCGATGCAGGTGACTACACGCGCGCCTACGAGGAGGAGCCGGCGCGTCTCCGGGCCTCGACCACCGACGCCCAATTCATCCGTTCCATGGAAGGCCGGCGTGCTCCTTTCGGACGCGTGCTTTCGCGCAAATTCATCGGCGCGGCCTTCACCCACAAGCTGACTGGCTCGCCCGATGGCCGCTACGAAAGCATTCTTTTCCGAACCTCTTTCGAGCATAAATCTCTCGCCGCGGAACGCGTGATTTTAAGCGAGGAATCGCACCAATGGCGCGTGGTGGATTACCGGGTTTACTGAGGACGGCGAGGCGCGTCTTTTCTCACGGAATTTGAATTGCCAGCCGCTTTTCGGAGGATAGAATTCGGCGACGCAGCTCAACATTAACCAAACCAGAAATCACATTTATGAAACTTCAGAACCGCCTCACGAAAGCCATCGTTCTCGCCAGCGCATTTCTCGTCCTCGCCTTTTTGTCTCCCGTTGTCCGGGCCGACGATTATTCCTTCAAGGTCCACAACACCACGGAAGAGACGATCACGAAAATCCTCGTCTCGGAGGATGGTGAAACCTACGGATATTTTGACATCGGTGACGGGATCAAGGCCGGGGAAACCGAGACCCTGGTTTGGAACAAGGCAAGCAACAGCTCGTCATGCCACCAGTGGTTTAAAGCCGTCTGGGAAAGTGGCAAGGAAGGGAAACCGGTTAAGTTCGATTTCTGCGAAAAGAATCTGACCCTGGAATTCTAGCCAAACCAAGACTCTCGAATGCGGCAAAGGGCACCACCCTTTGCCGCATTTTTTTTAGCGCGACGTTGCGCGATTGTATTCTTCCAGGGCTTGCGGCATCCACACCTCCAGTTGCTGGATCCGCGTCCCGTGGGAGGGATGGGTGGAGAGAAATTCCGGCGGTTGTCTTCCACTTGACTCGTCCATTCTCTTCCACAATCGAACGCTCTCTCGCGGATCGTAGCCGGCGCGCGCCATGTACGTCAGACCGATATGGTCAGCTTCGGATTCGTGGTCGCGGCTGAACGGCATCAGGATACCGAACTGGGCACCGGCGCCGAGCGCGCCCATAACGGCCCGCTGCCGGTCGTAATCCATATCCGAGATCGAAAGGGCAATTCCGGTCATCGCGGTCTGGGCGAGGTTTTGTTGCAGAAGACGCTGGGCGCCGTGACGTGAGGTGGCATGCGCCATTTCGTGTCCAAGGACGGCCGCGAGGGCTGCCTCGTTTTGCGCGACCGGAATGATGCCCGAGTAGACCACGATCTTTCCACCCGGCAAACAAAACGCATTCACCTTTTCATCCCGGATCAGCGACACTTTCCAGTCAAAGCCCTGGCCGGCCTTTCCCGTGGCGGTGGCGAGACGGCCCGCCACTCGTTTGACCATTTCCAATTCCGGCCCCGAAGTAATCGACTGCGACTGCGAGAGGACTTGCTGGTAAGTCTGAAGACCGAGCGCGGACTCCTGCTGGGTCGAGAGGGCAACGTGGCTTTTCTTGCCCGTCTCGGGATTCACGAATTTCTCCGAGCTGCAATATTGGTAAGCGAAAAACAAACCGGCCGCGAGGATGGGAAGCCATCGGATATGAGTGCGATTCATGGGCGTGTTAATCAGGTTCATCCCTCAATCGGACGCGAGGGCCTGGATGGATTGGAATAGGTTCTAACTCAAGGAGCGGCGGTTTAAAACCGCCGTTTTGTTGGCCGGCGGTTTCAAACCGCCGCTCCTTGGTATTTGCAAAGTGGCAGGGGCGATTGAAACGGTGTGGATGAGATTTTGCATCGGTCCCCTTTTTTGGCGGGCGCTTCTCGCGATCGGCGTTTCAATTCCCGCTGGCAATGCGGCAGAACCGGAATCGGCCGATCTGCGTTACTTCCGCGAACTGGTCGAGACACGCAATTACTCGTTAGGGGACCCCGTCTCGCCGAAAATGACGCCCGATGGCAAAGCGGTGGTCTTTTTGCGCGGCGGCGCGCGCGACCCCGTCCTCCGGCTTTATGAATTCACGATCGCCGGCGCGAAGCTCCGTGAAATCCTGACGCCGGAGAAACTGCTCCAGGGCGCCGAAGAAAAACTCACGGCAGAAGAACGGAGCCGGCGCGAACGCGAGCGGCAGAGTCTGCGCGGCTTCACCAGCTTTGAGATATCGAAAGACGGCAGCAAATTACTCGTCGCCCTCTCGAGCAAGCTCTACATCGTCACCCGCGCGGACGCGCAGGTGACCGAACTCCCGGGCGGGAGCTGGCTTGATCCGCACTTTTCACCGGACGGACGCACGGTGGCCGCGGTTCGTGGCGGCGAGCTCCACGTTATCGACCTCGAGAAGCAAACGGATGTCGCGCTAACCTCCGGCGCAACCGAAGACATCCAGCACGGTCTGGCGGAATTTGTGGCGCAGGAGGAAATGGGTCGGCACGAAGGATTCTGGTGGTCGCCGGATTCCCAATCGATCGCTTATCAGGAGACCGATAACAGCGGCGTCGAGCGCCGTTATATCGCCGATCCTCTGCATCCCGAAACAACGCCGGCCAGGAATTTCTATCCGCGCGCCGGCACGAGCAACGCCAGGGTTCGCCTTGGGATTGTCGCCCGCTCGGGCGGAACGACGCGCTGGGTGGAGTGGGATCGCGAGAAGTATCCCTATCTCGCCCGTGTCGTTTGGAAAGAAGCATCCGCGCCGCTCTGCCTCCTCGTCCAGAATCGAGCGCAGCAGGATGAAATTTTGCTCGCGGTGGATGCAACTTCCGGCGCCACCCGCGAACTGCTCCGGGAAAAAGATGCCGCCTGGCTAAATCTCGACCACAAACCAATGCCGGTTTGGCTGAAAGACGGGCGAGAATTCCTTTGGACGACCGAGAGAAATGGCTCGTGGCAGGTCGAACTGCATTCCGCCGATGGCGCGCTCGTCCGTCCGGTTACGCCCACTGATTTCAATCTCGACGCATTCATCGATCTAAACGCCAGCAATCGTTCGATCGTTGTGGCCGGCGGTCCAGACCCGCGCGAGCGCCATCTCTTTCGCTTCACCCTCGACGCCAAAGCCGAGCGGCAGCCCATGACACACGAAAGCGGCTGTCATGACGCTGTCTTCGGCGACGCGAAGGAACAGTTTCTTCATCGCTTCGATCTGCTCGATGGCCGCGCGGGCTGGGAGGTTCTCCGCACCTCCGACGGCAATAAGCTCGGCTCGCTTCCGTCATTGGCGGAGCGCCCTTCTTCGTTGCCGAAAGTTGCTTTAGCCAGAACGGATGGTCCACGCGCCATGGATGGAGCGGTTGTCCGGCCACGCGATTTCGCGAAGGACAAACATTACCCGGTCATTTTGGACGTCTACGCCGGGCCGGGACACAAGCAGGTGCAGGCGCGACCAGATCGCTACATGATCGATCAATGGATGGCGGATCGCGGTTACATTGTCGTTGTCATCGACGCCCGCGGGACCCCAGGTCACGGTCGTGAATGGGAACGAGCGATTCGCGGAAATCTGATCGACGTGGCGTTGGATGACCAGATCGCCGGTTTGCAGGCGCTCGCAAAACAGGAACCGGCCATGGATCTCAAGCGCGTCGGCGTGGTCGGCTGGTCCTTCGGTGGTTATTTTTCGGCCATGGCGACTCTCCGGAGGCCCGACATTTTCCGGTGCGGCGTGGTCGGCGCGCCCGTCGTGACCTGGGAAAATTACGACACTTTTTACACCGAGCGCTACATGGGTTTGCCGTCGGAGAATGCGGAAGGGTATAAGGCGAGCAGCGTGCTCACTTATGCGGCCGATTTACGACAACCGCTTTTGCTCATTCACGGCCTGACGGACGACAACGTCTATGCTCAGCATTCGATGCAACTTTCCGACGCGCTCTTCAACGCCGGGAAGACGTTCAACTTTCTGCCGCTGCTCGGCACGCACATGGTGAGCGATCCCCTGCTCCGGTTGCGCCGCCAGACGCGGATCATTGAGTTCTTCGATGAGAATTTGAAGAAGGGCGATTGATTGGCCTTGCGTCGCCGCCGAGGTGAAATCATCAAGGAGCGGCGATTTGCAATCGCCGTTTTAGAAGGCGGGCGGATTCAAACCGCCCCTCCTTGAGGGGCACCTTACCTTCCAGGTCTAGCTCAGGCGCGGCACGACCAGCTTGGGCAGCACGCCTTCAATCGCTGCGCGATTCGGTTCCAGCCACGGCGGGAGGACGAGCGTTTCGCCAAGGTGCGCAGGATCTTCGTCCACGGCGAACCCCGGCCCTTCGGTCGCCAATTCAAAAAGAACGCCGCCTGGCTCCCGGAAGTAAACCGACTTGAACCAGAAACGGTCGATCACCGGCGTCGGTGTTGCGCCCTCATCCGTGACGCGCGCGCTCGCCTCGAGTTCATGCGCGTCGTCGTCCACGCGCCACGCTATATGATGGACGCTGCCGGTTCCCCACGCGCCGCGCCGGGCGGTCGGCTCTTCCCGCAGATCGACATAGGTGCCGGACTTTCCGGCGCCGACACCGTACCGGTGCCAGCCGTTCTCCGTCCCAAGGTGCGCGAATCCCATTGCCTTCGAAAGAAACGACGTCGTCACGACGAGATCGCGCTCCAGCATCCGCGCGCTTTCCAATCCGCGGATCTGAGATTCGACCGGAACCGGACTCCCATCCCAGGGCGTGAAAACGCGGCCGAGCGAATCCTCGCTTTCGACCAGCGCCACAGGCAAGCCATGCGGATCGATCAGCGGCAGGACGTTTTGACCGAAGCGCGTTTCCAGCGCGCTCATCCGGACACTGTAACGCTCCAGGCGCTCACTCCAAAAACGGAGACTGCCCGGAGGCACCGCGAGCGAAACTTCGTTGCTCAGGCCGTAACCTGCGCGGCTTGGCGCCATTTGCGCCCACGGGAAAAATGTCAGGTCGGTGCCGGGGTGACCTTCGGCGTCGGCATAGAAAAGATGATACGTGCCGGGATCATCCTGATTCACGCTTCGCTTCACCAGCCGCAGGCCGAGCACTCCCGCATAGAAATCGAGATTTTCCTGGGCCGGACCGGCGATGGCCGTGACATGATGGATACCGTTGATTTCGTTCATGAATTTCAGCGTCGCTTTAAAGCCAGCGGCGTCTCTTGAAATAGATGACCTGGAAAATGGCCAGACCGAGCATGAACAACCAGACCGCGACGTACCCCCACGGCTGATAAAGTTCCGGCATATTCCACGGTAACTTTTTCCCATCCACTTCGCGGGCGAAATTCATGCCGTACACACCAACGATAAAGGTCAGCGGAATAAAGATGGAAGAAATGACAGTGAGGACCTTCATGATCTCGTTCGTCCGGATGCCGACATTGGAAAGATACAATTCCATCAGGCCCGAAAGCACGTCGCGATAGCTTTCGACCAAATCCATCAGCTGCACCGTGTGATCGTAGCAATCGCGCAAATAGACTTTGGTTCCTTTGCTCACAAGACCGGTCTCTTCGTGCATCATTGAGTTGATCAAATCGCGAACCGGCCAGATGAAGCGCCGGACTTGCGTGAGCGTCCGCTTGTAGCGGTGAAGGTCGCCGATTGGACTCTGGAGAGGAACGTCGACCAGGTCATCCTCGATCAGGTCGATCGAGGCGCCGATACTCTCCAAGACCGGGTAGTAATGATCCACGATGGAATCGAGCAATGCATACGCCAGATAATCGGCCCCCAATTTTCTGATGCTGCCATTCGCGGCACGAATGCGGGCGCGGACCGGCTCAAAGACATCAAAGTCGGCTTCTTCCTGGAGCGTAATGAGAAAATTTTTGCCGAGGAACATGCTGACCTGTTCGCCGCACATTTGCTTCCCGTCATTCAGGTAGAGCATCTGGACGATGATGAACAGGTAGCCGTCGTATTGCTCGACCTTGGGCCGCTGTCCGGTGGCGAGCACGTCTTCCAGCGCGAGGGGATGGAGATTAAAGTGCGTCCCGAGGGCGCGCAGAACCTCGATGTCCCCCAGCCCGTCGATGTTGATCCAGGTTACGCGCTGGTTGTCGAGATGAGTCAGCAGTTCAGCCTTATCGGTAACGTTACGCTCTTCCAGATGCGCGCGATCGTACTCGATCAGCTTGATGGCCGACGTCTGATTGGTCGCTCCCTCGCGCGCTCGCAACTGGCCGGGCGGCTCCCCGGGAATGGGATAACGTGTCTTGAACATGCCCTATTCTGCGACAGAGCAGAGCTGGCGGCGAGTTGAAAGCCGCGGCTAAACAAGGAGCGGCGGTTTGAAACCGCCGAGGGCGCATCCTGAATCGTTCGGCGGACTGGAGACCGCCGCTTCCTGGCTAGGGAGCAACGCCGACCGCTGCTCCGGCGTTTTTCCGGCGCCGCAGTTCCATGGCCCAAAGTCCCACAATGGCCAGAACGTCGCTCACCAGATGTGTCCTTTGGACAGCGCTTTCCGGTGCTGGAGTCATCGTTGGCTCGAGCAGGTCGCGCACCGGTTTGATCTCCGCGGCCGCCGCCGCATCCGATTGCTTGAGCGCGGCCAGAGTGGCGTGCCGCTGCTTCGTCACCGTCATGATTGCATCCATGTTCTCGTAGGCGAACAATCCGAAAAGCAGGCTGACAATTAACGTCGTCACAGCAGCCGGCAATTTCCGCATTGAGGAAAAGGCGAGCATGCCGCCGACGATGACGACATAAAGCGTCCAGTAAGCCTGGAGGGCATTGGAACGTTCGAAGTAGAGCTGAATCAATTCGTCGTATTTCATAGGGCAACGCCGATTATGGAGGAGCGACCGCGCGAGGCGAGGAGAAAAGGGGCCGCGCAATTTCTTCAGGCAAGTGCGGCAAATGGCGAACGAACTCCGTCAAAGCCAAGAGTACTTCAGAGCGCACGACGATGCCCGGCCGAACGTCACGCAGACGTGCGACAGCATCCGCGACACTGCCGGCCTGGCCCGTCTGGAGAAGATAGGCAGCCGCTCCGGCTGCAGTCCGTGAATAGCCGATCTTGCAATGGACATAGACGACGCCCTGGCGGGATTCGTCGTCGATAAATGTCGCCATCTCGCGCAACTGATCGGTGGACGGCGCGGTGAGATCGAGAATGGGAATGTTGTGATATTTCAGCGTGCGAAACGATTTCGCCTCGGAGAATTCCGCAGTCAGATCGAGCACCGCAGTCACGCCGAGATGCCGCGCGGAAGCGGCTTCATTCTCCGTCAGCACCCGGCCGATCCATACTTCCGGGGTGACCTTGTCCCACGGCCGGCATTGACGCTGATAATAGAGCAGGGAGAGCTGCTGGCCTAACAAGCAGGGCGCAAGAACCAGCCGGGCGCTCCAGTGCAACCGGCCATCGGTTTTGCAAAAAATAGCCGGACCCCAGCCGAAATAGGCGCTTGCGACGATCCCCAAAGAGAGCGCGGGCCAGAGGAGGAGCGCGCCCCACGGCCAAAACCAAGCGACCAGAGCAACGCTGATCAGCGCGCCGCCAGCGTAGGAGAAACCAACGCGCCGGTTTTCGGTTACGGGCAGACGCGTGGCCGATTCGCGAATGAAGTAAATGCAGGAGACACCGAGAGCGAAGCCGGCGACGACGTCCATCAGGTGATGCTGATAGGTGAGAAGAGTCGAAAGACCGACGAGGACGAACCAGACATTCGACGCGCTCCGCACGACGCCGCGGGTATGGAGCGCGTAATGTTGAGCCAGAATCGTTTGAAAGGCGATGTGGAGCGACGGGAGTAAATTGTAGGGCTGATCCATTCCACGAAACCAATCGAAGATGACGCCGAGCCAGCCGCTCGCGGGCGGACGTTCGAAGGCGAAGCGGAGCGGAAAGAGGAGAAAGCAAATTCCCGCCACGACGATCGCGGCGACAATGCGCTTGGAAAGCGTCGCCAGTTCGCGCTCATTGCGGCAAAGGAACGGCGCCGCGACAAAGAAGAGATCGATCGACATGTAGGGGACGATCATCAGCGGCACGAAAGGGATGAAGCGTTCCCATTCGAAGTAGAGCGTGCCGGCGTCGTGGCGTTGCGCGGTGATCCAATTGCACCAGCCGTAAACGATAAGGAAAAGAACGGAGAGTCCAGCGGAGGCTAAGAATGCCTTTAAGGTGGATCGAGCGCTCCGTCGCTCGATGCCAATCAAATGCGCCTTCGGCGCCAAATTAACATCGCCCGGCGGAGCGGCCGATCCACCTGTTCGACTCATTGACGGCGGGCGACGGACACGGTGAAGATTCCCCATTCATCGACTTCCATGGCCAGTTTTTCGAATCCGGCCGCGCGCACCAGTTCATCCATTTCCCCGGTCGTCCTGCGCCGCATGATCCACGGTTTTCCTTCGCGATTGCGGAGAACGCGGGCAATGAATTCAACCTGCGGATGCCAGGGTTGGTTCGTGTAAATGAGATGCCCGCCCGGTTCGATCGCGTCCGCCAATCCGCGGAGCGAAGTGAGCACGCCAGCGTTCGCGGGAAACAATTCGAATAACCCGGAGACAATCCCAATGGTCGGGCGCGGCTCGATGGCGGCCAGGCCCGCCCGGTCGAAAGCATCACCCAGGACGACCTTCACATTCGTCAGGCCGAGGTCGTGTGCCAGACGAGTTGTGGCGTCGACGTTCTCCTGTTTGTAATCGCGCAGGAGCGCCGTCATCGGGATATCAGGCAACGCCCGCATCGTCTCGAGGACATATCTTCCCCCGCCCGCCGCGATATCGACAATGCGGACCGGGCGCCCGGCCGCGTGCGTCTTCCCGATCACGTTCCGGAGCAGCTTCTCCAGGTTCTTTTTTCGCTCACGAATTCCGCGCCAGCCGATGCTGTTGAGATAGCCGTGGTCGATGAAACGGCCGAGCCGGGTCGATCCCTGCGCCTTGTTTTCGTAAACGTAATCGAGAGTGAGTCCGGAATCGAAACCGCTGCGCCAGCCGAGATCGATGCCTTTGCTCAAACGCCCGCCGGTCTTCATGCCGGCGCGGATCACCGCAAACTGCGGGCCGCCGCGCAGCTTCAATCGCTCATATTCTTCCCAGGTGTAACCATACTTGTCCGCGTTGAGCAGCGAGGGCGTGATTCGTTTTTCGGCGAATCGCTCGACGATAAATTCGCGAGCGCGTTCGATGACCTGCGCGCGTTCTTTTTCGTGAAAGATCGCGTGAAACGCGGCCGGGAAGACATGCATCCGCTTCACCTCCGAGGAGAGGCCGTTGAAGAATTCCCGTTGGGCCTCGAGGCTGACAACCCAGTCGCGACCAGCGGCCAGCATGAGTGTGGGCACATTGATCGCGCCCGCATCCGCGAGCAGGCGGGTGCCGGCGTCGTGCAAATCGATCAGGACGTTGACGGCGATCTGCCGGAAAATCAGCGGGTCGGCCTTATAGAGCGCGGCCTGCGCCGGATCGTGCGTCAGCATCTGCGCTTTCACGTAACTCTTCACAAAACCGGGCCCGAGGAATTTTTGCTTCATCCGGAGCGACGGAATGGCGAGCGGCACGTAGAGCCGAACGCGAAACGCCGGGGTCGCGAGGATCATCGCGCGAACAGGCGGGGCATAATCATGCACCCAGGCCGCAACCGAGACGGCGCCGACGCTGTGAGCCAGCACGATGATGTTTTCAAAGGCGAAGCCGTATCGCTCGGAGACATGGCGGACAAACGCGTCCACGTCTTTCACCATGGTTCCGAAGTTCTCCGCGGAGCCGCGTTCGCCCGGCGAACGCCCATGGCCGCGTGCGTCCCAGGCAAAGATTGCCACGTCGGGCAAGCCAAGCATTTCCACAAATTCCGACCAGCGTCCGGAATGTTCGTGGCCGCGGTGAAAGAGCAGCAGCGCTTTCTCCACGGCTTCCGCTGGAACCCAGGCGCGATAAAAAAGCTCCGCGCCGTCCCAGGTCGCAAACGTTTCTTCAGCGGGTTGCATTCTGTCGTGCCAACGCGCCGACCGCATCGTGAAGCTCCTCGGCAATCGCCGCGCTCGCGCTTTTCTCCGGCGCAACGGAAGCGTAATTGCGTGGCGCGCCGATGATCAGGCGCACTTTCCGAGGGCGCGGCCAGCGGCTTCCCTTCGGCCAGGCGCGGAATGCGCCGTCCAAATAACACGGGAGAACGGGAACGTCCCGGCCGGCCACGAGCGCACCGATGCCACCCTTGAATTCCTGAAGTTCGCCGGTGGTGGAGCGAGTTCCTTCCGGAAAAATGATCAGGACGTTGCCAGCATTCGCCAGGAGTTCACCGCAAATCGCGAGACTTTGGCGGACCTGGGTCTGGCGCGCGAACGGGAGCGCATTCACAACAACGGTCGCAACCCACGTGCGCGGGACGCTCTTGAAAAAATAATCCGCCGCCGCCGCCGGAAACGCCCGATGCAATCGGCGCAGCGGCAAGCCCGCGAGCAGGCAGACCGTATCAAGATGACTGGAATGATTTGCGACGAGCACGAACGAGCGATTGCTCCGCAGATGTTCCTCTCCGACGATTTCGAACCGGCAATAGGTGCGGAGCAGAGCCCGGATGATGAGCGCCACGAGCGAGCGCAATCCGTAGACAAGCATGTCCGGTTCGCGGGGAAAATTCCGCAGACGCTCGATCAGCCTCTGATCGAGATCGGCCGCGGGTTCGTATTGCCATTTCTTCATCGGAGCCCGTGATAATAGCCGGCCATGTGCAGAAAGAGCGGCGCGACGTAAATCAAACTATCGATCCGATCGAGAATGCCACCGTGTCCGGGAATCAAGGCTCCCATATCTTTTGTCCCAATGTCACGCTTGATCACGCTGATCGACAGATCGCCGAGCTGGCCGCCGATCCCGATGATCAACCCAGCTAAAATCAGCTGCCAGGGTCCGAATTCGGGAAACGAGAACCGTAGCAGCCACGGCAGGGCCATCGAAACAGCCAGCGCACCCAGGGCGCCCTCCCAGGTTTTGTTCGGACTGATCTCGCCGCGCAGCGGATGGCGACCGAACAACCTCCCGAAGGTGAAGGCCGCCACATCGCTTAACTCCGTCGCGAAGATCACATACAGAAGATAACCGTAAGCGTTCACCGCATTCGCGAGAAAACCGAGATGGCCGAACATCCACCCGATGTAGACAAACCCGACGATGGCCAGCGACATTCGTTGCAGTTCGCCGCGCGCGCGATTGCGCAGGATCGGAACAATCAGGATGAGAGCGATCGCGAAGACCGGCACAGCCACGAAAAATCCATACCAACCGGCGCCTGGTTCCTCGCCGCGCGGATGCGGCATCAGGGAGGCCGCACCGACGGTTACGATGCCGGCATAGACAGCGCCCGTCATCCACCAGTCGCGATACAATCCGGACGCGCGCGCAAATTCCTTGAATCCGAAAATGGCGAGAAGAGTGACGCCGACGATCGTCGGGATCCGGCCGGCAAAGACTACAGCCATCCCGATCGGTGCGAGGACGAGCCAGGATCGATAGGTGCTCCAGATCGAGCCGAGCTCTTTCTTCAATCCCCATTGCACGAAGCTGAGGACGATTCCTCCCGCCGCCAGCGAACCAAAGATGATGCGCAGGTAGGCGAGAAAGACGGGATCGCGAAGCGCTTCGTGCGGCGACATTAATTAGCGGGAGGCTTCGATCGCAACGCCGCCATGATTCGTTTCAATCGGATGGTCATCGTCTGCAAACAGCCCGCGACGACAATAAGGCAGGCCCAATCGAGAATCGTCAAGCGCAGGAAGTGAATCGATCCCTCGTTCCACCAGGGGCAAGCCAATGTGCTCCAGGCTCCGGCATGCAGGACCACCATCCGCCACGGTTTTGACATGATTCCGCTGAATTCCCGCTGGACTCCGACGGCCTGTCCAAACATTCCGACGTATGCGGTCAGGAGTGCGAAAATAGCGGCCCAATAACCGAGGATTGGGTTCATCCAGCCGCTGTGGGCCACTCCCACGAAAATCAGGACGTCCGAAATGCGGTCCGGCAAATCGTTGAGAATTTCTCCGCGCCAGCTCGCCTGGCCCGAAGCGAGAGCCACCATGCCATCGAGCATGTTGCACCAGAGCCGCAGGTAGCAAAAACCCGGCGCGACCAGGAGCAGAATTGGATGTGCGCCCGATTTCCAAAAACAAACGGCGGCCAGCGCAGACGCGACGATGGACAAATAGGAAATCGTATCGGGGTGAACACCAACCCGAACGCAGCCGCGGGTCGCGGCTTGGGCCGTCGAGCGAAAAATATCCGCGATGGGACGGCGAGAGGTGGGTTCGTAAGGCGGCACTGAATTACAGCGAGGCAAAAATTGCGCGGTCGAAGACGTGATATTTAGCCGCGATACCTGGCAAAAGACAAATCGCGGGCGCCGACTCGACGCTCGCGATTAAACGGAACGGGGATGGAAGCGCAGGATATGGAAATCCTGCGCTTCCTGTGAGCCTTCTGGGGCTTACATGTAATTCAACGCGCCGCAGCGCCAGCACGTGAACCACGTCCAGCTTGATTCGACGTAGTTGCCAGCGCCGTCTGCGAAGCATGTGTAAAGTAGCTTCCGTCCACGACCACCGGCTTCACTGGTATCCGCCTTTTCTCCGCCGGATCCACCTTCTTTTTCTGGCTTTTTGCCTGCTTTTTCGTCGGCCATAACTAACTGTCCTTTCGTTTGTTCTTGGTTTATTTCACCGCCACATCACTCGATCTGGCGGCAAATCTTTACTGATTTTCTTCCGTCGTGACAAGCCCTTGCCTGCCCGTCGTTGTTTCCTGTTAGACTGATAAGTTTGGGGATTTTGCGAGTTATCTTTCACGCCGAAGCGAACCGGCAGGTCAAGCGGGGACGGCGGGCGGGGGATTTTCCGCCGGTTGCGCGCCATCCGCATGGTAGAGGTCGTAAAACAGACCACGCCGGGCGAGAAGTTCGTCTCCAGTCCCGCGCTCCGCGATTTTCCCGTCGTTCAGGACGAGGAAATAATCGCAAAATGGGAGCAGCCAGCGCAGATCGTGATCCACCACCATGACGGTGTGGTTCTTGGCCGCCTGCCGGATCATTCCCAAAATTCCAAACTTTTCCTGGTTATCCATCCCGACGGTCGGCTCATCGAGAAAGAGAACCGCGGGGTTGCGGAGCAGGCAGCGGGTCAAAGCCAGCAGTTTTCGCTGTCCCCCAGAGAGACGCCGGCCGGCCGCAAACTCCGCATCCAGCGGATTGCCGGGGACGCCAGCCTGCAAAACTTTCCAGATCCCAGTCTCCTCGCAAATCGCGCGGATCTCCTCGTCGGTCGCGTCGGGCTTGGCCATCCTCATATTCGCCCGGAGGGTATCGTGAAAGAAGGCCGGGAATTGCGACATCATCGCAATGTGATCGTAGAGATTATCGGCCGCATAGTCGCCGACCGGCCTTCCACCGAGAAGGACCTGGCCGTTCTGCGGATCGTAAAAGCGGAGGGCGAGCTTGAAAAAAGTGGTCTTCCCCTGCCCCATCTTGGCCACGAAACCGGTGATTTTCCCCGGCGGCAGTTCAAAGGAAACGTCCTCGAAAATGCGCCGTGAATCCGGTTTGTAAGAGAAGGTGATGTTTTTGGCTTCGAGCGTCGGAGGCACCGATTCCACCCGGACGGTCCCCGAGCGTTCCTCGCGGCTGGCGCGCGATTCGAGCATCTTGTTGACTGTCTCGATCCGGGGCCACGCACTGCCCGCCATCACGATGTAAGCGGAGAGCGATCCGATGGGCGACATCAACGCCGGGGTCAGCAGGAATATAGCGACAACATTTCCGGCGCTCTCGGCGTTGCCGGAGCGGATGGCGAGAAAGACGCCGAACGCCAGCATCACCACCTGGATGAACCAACTGGGCAGGCCATTGACGAGATTGAGCGATTCGATGGTGACCGTCGATTTCAACCGCGAGCGGAGGAGCGCCTGAAGCTGCGCGTCGTGCTTTTCCGCGAAAAGCGGCTCGGCTTCCATTGTCTGGATTTCCTCCGGCGATTGCATGGCGCCGGTCACGAGGCTGTTGAGCGCGAGCATCTTCTCCTGCATGTCGCTCGAGACGTTCCGCACCCGGTTGGCCATTCGTCCCGTGATGTAAGGCGAGATAAAGGCAAAGAGCACGATGGCGACCGGAATGAGCGCCGGCGGGATGACGTGCCCGAAAATGGTCGGGGGCGGCCCCTTCATCTGAAAGTTATAGATGAGCAACGCCACCGTGCCGCCGAGCACGGCCATTTGCAGCAGCATATCGACAGCGATCTGGCGCATCGTCATCGCCGCTTCAATCGTAAATTGGTTCGCGACGGCGTTCAGCTCCCCGGAATCATGGGTGTGATAGAACTCAGGGCCCTGCCGAAGCAAACGCCCGAAAAGCTGGCTGCGGAGCCGGTTGGAAATCGTCAAATCGAGCTTGGTCGAGATGACCCGAAACGGAATGCCCAAACCGAGGACCCCCAGGGCGCAGATAGCCCACAGAACGCAGATCCAGATCATGCGCGCGTTGTCGCGCGGCGGAGGGGCCGCCGGTGACGCTGCGACTGCGCTCGCCGCACTTAGGGAGGGCGCTGCGGGTGCCGCATCCGCGGGCGGGGCGACTTCCGCCGAGCGGGTCAGCTCCTGGGTAATTTTCCCGACAAGCTGCGACATGCCGAGATTCATCCCGTTTTGCAGCAGCGTCATCAGGCAATAGATGAGCGCGAGGTGCTTGCAAAACGCCACCATCTTCCAGCCCATCCGGAAGATCACACCCCAACGCACGTCGCCGAGTTTTACTTCTTCCTCCTGAGCCCCCGGCGGCATCCCACCCGGACCCTTGCCCGTGCCGGATGGCTGGGGCCCCCGCCCTGCCGGTCCTGACGGTGGCTTGCCCGCGGTCTGTCCTGGTGGTGGTCTTCCCGTCATAAAGCGATGCCTGTGGTTAAGAAATCCGCGGTCCCGTCGCCACACTGGCGCCGGCGCCCCGCGGTTTGTGTGGTGAGCTTTGCCAGATGCGGCCTCGCCAAGGCAAGAACAAATTACACTTCCAGCGGCCAAATTTGAAAGTGGCGGAAAGATCGGCTGAAAAGCGTCATAAAGGCACGCCACTTGCACAAGATGTTGAGCCGGTTGACACAACGCCCCCCGCGTTGTTAAGATCGCTCCACCATGCGTGCAATTTGGAAAGGTAGTATCAGCTTCGGCCTCGTTTACATCCCGATTGCCGTCTATCCGGCCACCAAGGAGGAGAAGCTCAGCTTCAGGCAGCTGCGCGCGACCGATCTTAGCCCAATCAAATATAAGAAGGTCGCCGAGGCCGACTCCAAGGAAGTTGCCGCCGACCAAATCGTGAAGGGCTACGAGTACGAGCGAGGCCACTTCGTCGTGCTCAAGGAAGAGGACTTCGCGAAGGTCAAAATTGAGTCCACGCATTCGATCGACATCACGGACTTCGTGGATCTCGGGCAGGTTGATCCCAAATTTTTCTACAAGCCGTATTTCCTGGAGCCGCAGAAAGGCGGCGAGAAAGCCTATGCTCTGCTGCATCGAGCGCTGGCGGGCACGGGGAAGATCGGCATCGCCAAAGTGGTCATCAGCAATCGTGAGCACTTGGCCTCGGTCAAGCCTGACGGCTTGTTTTTGATTCTCGAGCTGATGCACTTCGCTTCCGAGATTCTGAGCCCGGAAGAGTTAAAGAACGGCCCGACGGGTGCCATCACGGAGAAAGAACTGAAGATGGCGCAATCGCTGATTGAAAGCATGTCCGTCGCCTGGGAACCCGAGAAGTATCGCGACGAGTATCGGACAGCGGTCATGGAAATGATCGAGCAGAAAGCGCAGCACAAGGAAGTGGCCGGCAAACCTGCGCCAGCGGTCCGCGCCACCAACGTGGTCGACCTCGTCAAGGTCCTTCAGGAAAGCTTGAACCGGAATCAATCGCTCAAGCCGAAGCGCAACGGCGCCCGCTCGTCCAACCGTTCGACCGCGACTCTGGTGAAACAGAAGCGCCGCGTCGCGGCCTAGTTGTAGCCGCGGTCGGTGATCGCGGTCTCTCGGAGGGACGGGCTACGCCGAGAGCAGTCCCACCAATTCCATGGCCAGCTTCGGGCCAATGCCGCTTTCCTCGTGCTTGAAATAGACAAACGCATCCGACCAGTTGTCTTTCTGCGTCTTGATCGTCTCGGCCCACCGGGCTACGTCGGCAGCCTGATAATCCTCGCGACGCAACCGCAGGTAACCGTAATCCGCGGTCGCAAAGATCGGCGTGGCGAGGTTTTCACTGTCCGCGAGACAAAGCGCGATGTTCTTGCTCTTCAGGAGATTGAAGATTTCGTCGTCGAACCAGGAGGCGTGACGAAATTCGAAAGCCGCGCGCATTCCGGGCGGAACGTCCTCGAGAAACGTGGCCAGAAGCGATGCGTCTTTCTTGAAGGCCGGTGGTAATTGAAAGAGGACCACGCCGAGTTTTGCCTCCAGATCCGAAATGACCTGATAGAAATACCGCAGCGTGTCGCCACAGTTTTGCAGCTTCGCGAAATGCGTCACCTTTTGCGGCGCTTTCAAACTGAACTTGAAACGCTCCGGCGTGGCCGCCCACCAGGTTTGAATGGATTTCGCGCTCGGAATTCTCCGGAACGTGTAATTGATCTCGGTGGTGGACAAGCGTTCGGCGTAATACGGCAACATCCTGGCCGTGGACAAATCTTCCGGGTAAAAAGTGCCTTTCCACTCCGCGTACTGAAAGCCTGACGTGCCGATCCAGATATTCATCCGCCGCCAGATTATGCGACGGTCCCAAGTCGCCGCCACAGAATAAAAATGCGGGCAGGTTATTCCCCGGCCGGCTTCCAATCAGGAAAACCTTCACATTCAGGCTTGTCTAAAACCGAATCCTATCTCTAGGATCGCCGGCATGGAAGATCCCTCCCTTCCGGGGAAGCAAACAGAACGGCCCAACCCCGAACTCGATTCCACCTACGACTACAAACTCCCGCGCCGGCTGATTGTTTGTCTGGATGGAACCTGGAACAAACGTGATTCCGGCACCAATGTTTATCACATCTCGAACCTCGTTCAGGAAGGCCGGGTCGAGGAGAAAGATAAAGATGGGAAAACCGTGCGGGAGTGGTTCCAGATCATCTATTACGACGAAGGGGTGGGAACAGGCCTTCTCGATAGCGTAAGCGGCGGCGGGTTTGGGATCGGACTCTCGGAGAATATACGCCAGGCTTATGACTGGTTAGTCGAGAAGTACCGCGACGCAAAGGAAGACCGGCCGGCGGATGAAATCTATGTATTTGGATTCAGCCGAGGCGCATTCACCGCACGCTCGCTTGTCGGGTTGATCGCGAAATGCGGCCTGGTTTGTCGCGGCGCGCCGATATCGCCGGAAGAACTCTGGGTCGGTTATCGACTCCTCGGGCGTCGCGGCAATCCGCGGCCTGACAACAAACACAAACTCAAGCCCAAGCCCGCGGAAAACTGGTGGGAACGCCTTACGGGCGGCGCCCCGAAAATCCCGTTCCGCTCGCTTTGGGAGTTGAAACGCGACTCTTGGGAGACGGATCGTGCGGAGGCCGTCCAGCCCGCCGAGAATCTGGCCGAGAAACTTCTTGTCACCTGGTCGCGTCGGGTTCGGATCAGATGCGTGGGTATTATCGATACGGTCGGGGCCATCGGCGTAGACATGTTGGCGATTCCCTGGTTGCGAGAAAAGACAGCGCGCTTTCACGATACGCAGTTGTCCACCATGGTGCAGAACGGCTTCCACGCCTTGGGGATCGACGAGCACCGGGCTAATTTCGTCCACATCCCCTGGCGACGGGCGACGAGCAGGAAATGGCCTAACGACGGGAAGATCGAACAGCGCTGGTTTGTTGGGGCTCATTCGAACATCGGCGGTGGATATGAGGACGACGTGCTGGCGCAGTTCCCGCTGGCCTGGATTTTGAAAGAATGCGGCGACCTCGGCCTGATTCTCCGAGCGCCGGCGACGGCCCAAACCAATCCCGGGAAGCGGCCTGCCTTGGATTTGTGCCTGCCTCTGTTGTCGCCGGAAAAAGGAAACGACTACTTGAGCGACACGCCACCGCGGATCCGCGATTCCTTTGCCGAGATCGCCCACGGGATCTGGAAGAACGTTATTCGCAGCAAACCCGAATACCGGCGGATCGGTCCGCCGCTGGAGATGGACAACGGGGAGCCCTCCGAGTCGGTAAATGAATTTGTCGATCCCTCAGCGTGGGACCTTCTGGTCGCGGATCAGAAGTCGGCCAAGCCGTACAACCCTCCAAATTTGTGGGCCTATCGGCAAAAGCCCAATCCCCCTGACCTGGAGTCCGTCGCGAAACTGACTTATCCGTCGCCCCGCCACCACTATCTGCAAGGCATCGGCTCGTATATTTGGCTCATTGTCTGGCTTGGTTTGATCGGCCTGACAGGCTGCGCCTTGGGTCCACTCTTGCACGACCGCTGGCATATCCTCGCTTTTGCGCTGCCTCTCCTCGCACTTTTTGCCGACTGGCGGGAGAGCGTTTTGAATCACGCCGTCACTCTCGTGCCGGATGGCGACAAGGCGGAACGCAAGCTCGCTTTCATGGATTTGTACTTGTTCTGGCGTTTGGGTTTCATCTGCCTGGTGGTGGCTGGGGTTGTTCTCCTCGTGATCATGATCTCCCCCTGGCTGGTCAAAATCGGGCCAACGCCGTGGCTCCTCTGGTTACTGGCGCTGGATATCCTGATGATTCAATGCGGCATCAGCGCCGCGTGGGCCGCCGCGCCGATGGCAGACGCGGGGTTCGGCTCCGTGGTGCAACTTCAGGCTGCTCGAACACCCGAGGCCGTTAGGACACTACTCGGTGGTTGGACCGGAGGGGATTTTGGAGAGAAAGGCCGGCAACTTCTCGCCCCAGTCATACGCACGCTGTGGCGAGACAAATTAGGTTTCATTCCTTCCTACACCATCCTGCTCTTCCTGGGAACCTGGATGGCTCTTTCACTATTCCTTACCTCACCAGCTGAAGGCCGGCTGTGCATGGTGTTTTCAACCCATCGGTGGACCTGGGGCGTGGCGGCAATTCTCGTCATTTCCTGCGCAATTGCGGACTGGATCGAGGATCAACTCCACCTGAGTTACATCAAGCGACTGGCCGATCCACCCAAGAGAGGCACAGTCGCTTGCGCAAGGGCGGCGACTCTGACCAAGTATGTTCTTTTTTTCCTGGGGTTTGTCGCCACGGGCGCGGCCGTCGGCAGGCTTTTCTATCTGGAAATTCCCTTCATGTTCAGTTGTCCCCCCCAGGCTGGCCTTATCCCGCTCACGATATTGCTCTTCACCGCCGGACTTTTTTACTCGCGGGTTCGAGATTGGGTCTCGAAAGCCTAGCTTCCGACGCTCGGTAGCTCACCGTGGCTTGGAACGGCACGAATCTTCACCTTTGCGCGTGACAAAGGATTCCATGAGTTCAGGATCGCCGGATGATCACTAAAAATATCGGCATGCTCCTGCTTGCCATCTATCTCATCCTCATCGGCCTCATGTCGCTTGTTCCCGCGTTAGCAATACCCGCAATCGTCATGGGTATCCTGGCGCTCGTCGCGGGCATCATGATTCTTCTCGGGAAATAGCGGGCGCAGTGGAGCGCGATCTCCGGCAAAGGACGATCGCGGCAATGACGGTGGTAATGACGAGTCCGATCCCGAACTCGTCGATGATGTACTTGGTCGGGCCGGTCTCGCGCGTGAGCGGCGTGAAGATCGATTGGATGAAAAGGTTGTGACTGCCGTGGCAAATCGCCGCCGGCCAGAGACTGCCTGAGCGGAGCGTCAGCCAGGCCAGGATGAAGCTGTCCGCGACAACCATGATCGTAAAGCACGTCAGGCCGTACCACGCGGGCGTCCCGGCGTTGTAGTCGGCAAAGAGCAGGACCGGGAAGTGATAAACGGCCCACATCAAACCGCTGATAATTCCCACCCCGGAAAAACCAACCACCTTCGCGAGTTCCGGCACCAGAAAACCGCGCCAGCCGATCTCTTCGCCCAGAGCGCGTGACGTCTTCCCTACAAGTCCCAGGGTCGCCGTAAGCAAAACAAAGAGGATCAGGGTCAGGGTTGGTGGAAAACTCGACCAGCCGAACTGCTCCGCGGTGCGTTTCACGAAATCCGCATCCGCGAATCCGCCGAATCCGCCGAACCAAACAAACAGGTACACCGGGAGCGCATACGCAATCGGGATGAGGTAACCGAGCCACGGATATCGCATCGCTCCCCATTTCCACGGAAGACCGCGCAGGCTTTCGCCGAAGATTGCCTTGGTCGCAAAAGCGGCGAGCGCCGGACTCCACATGGAGCCGGTGACGTAAAGAAGATTGCCCGTGTCCATCTTCCCCGCGTGCAAAACAAACGCGTCGAAGACGCCGCTGAACAACAGCGTGAGCGTGTAGAACAGCGCGATCTTCTTCCAGATGCGCGCTTTCGAATTCTCCATGCCGCCGAGGCTAACGGAACGACCGCGACGCGCCAATCCTGAAGGAATGCCGGGGGAGCGCCGTTACTGGAGATAATACGCTTCGATCAGCGCGTTGCCCGTTCCGCCATTCACGCCGCTCACAACGCCCGTGTAGTTTCCGGGGAAGAGGTCCGCGAGAATCGCGGCTTCGGCGTTATCGGTCGGTGCCGCACCCGTGCCTTGGATGGCGGTTTCTTGCGAGTCTCTCCAATTGTTGTTGGTGGCAATCCTCGTCCCCTCCGCGTCGAACAGCTCGAGCTGCGGATCGGCCAGGGGCGAAGGAACGCCAGCTCCCAGCAATGACGGCCCGATCGCTCGAAACAGGATTCGCGTGGGATCTGGCCCGAGAAGAATCACGCCTCCAATCATAACGTTTTGGCCGGTGCCGACCGAGCCCCGCGTGCTGATGTTCACCAGCTTGGAAGACGCCGATCGCTGTAAATCATAAACCTCAACCAGCCCAATGCCCGTCGTGCCATTCTTTCCGCTCACGACCGCGGTGTAGGCGCCCGGTTGGAGAGGAGCGACAATGGCCGATTCCAGATCATTGGTTGGAGCCAGGGTCGTGTCGCGAATGGCTTGTTCCTGCGTGTCCTTCCAGTTGTCGTTGGCTTGGAGCAAGGTTCCGCCGGAATCCCGCAGCTCGAGAGTCGGATCAGCGAGCGCACCCGGCACACCGGAATCGGTCAGCGACGGCCCAATGGCGCGCACGATCACATTTTTCGCAGCGCTGCCCGGGATGATGAACCCGCCGATCGAAACGCTCTGCCCACTCCGCACATCCACGCGCGTGGAAATGTTCCCCATGCTGCCGCGCGCGGTGACGTGAACAATCAACGCGTCGTAGGCGACCGTGTGAACGCCATCATTCGCGCTCAGCAAGAAGGTGTAAACCCCGGGCTGGGTGAAACTCGCGGTCGTGGTGGCATGACTCGGATCCGCGAGCGCGACCCCAGCCGGCCCGGAATAGAGTCGCCATTGAATCGCCGTATTTCCCAGCGGCGCATTCACGATTCCATTCAGCGCCGCGTTCGCTGGGAACTCGATGAATTGATCCTGTCCCGCCTCAACCGATGGCGCACCGGGCGAGCGCGGACCCTCGGTCGGGCCAGTCGTGGCGATCACCTCGAAGTTATCGATCGTGACCGTCGAAAGATGATCGAAGGCATTCGAGGCGAAACGATCGTCGGGACAAACCGAGATCGAAAAGAAGTTGCCGTTGTCGGCCACGATGGCGCCGTATTTCTTGAGCGCCAGGAGCACGGCCTTTTCTTCGATGGTCCAGTTTTGTGGAATGACAAAATCCGACTTGAGCCGCATGCGCTGGCCCATGGCCGGATAATTCACCGAGGTGGCGGGAATCGACGAGGCGTAGTGCCGCGCCGGATAAATATATTCGCGCCGCGACTTCGCGACGACCAAACGCATGGCGTGCTCGACCATGCCGCGCTGGCATTCATCATAGCGCACCACGGCCGGAAACATGGGCAAGCCGGCGGCATCACCTGAAGTCCAACTGGCAGGACGCATCGTGTTGGAATTCAGATCGAACTTAGCGCCGTTGGAGGCCTCCCACCCGCCTTGCGTGAGTTTCGTCAGCCATGTTTCCCAAATGGAACCGACGCCCGGCGCCACCATGATCGCGTGACGATCTCCGCCCGTATTGTTCACGTCCTGCTGCCATTGCTGCAAGGTGAGGTCGCCCGTGTCCTTCGGCCAGGATTCGATCGGCAGGTTCGAGGCGATGGGATAATTGCCGTTCGGAAATGTGCCGCCGTCCAAGTCTGATTCATCGGGGTAATTGAAAAACGGAATCGTGATCCGCGGCTGATTGTCCGGGACGAGCACGTAGTTCATCTCATAAAACGGGCGCAACGTCCGGCGGCTGGCGGCCAGGTCGCTGGTGACTTGCGCGATCATGTCTCTCGAATTGGAGAGCAGAGGCCGTTGCGAAATATCTTCGTTCCAGGCGCTGTCGCGCGGCATGATCTGCATGGCGGCGACGATCGAATCGCCGGCGGGCGTATTGAATAACGTCGGCGTGGTCATGACCGGGGCGGGGCCGAGAATTCGTCCTTCCTGGTTTATGCGTTCGGCCCGGGCCGCAAAGGCGAGCGTTGTGGTGAGCAAAACCACGAGCGCGCCGCGCCACACTTCTTTGTTAAGCGGTTTGATTTTATTCTCCATGATGATTTTTCGCGGAGATGCTCGGAGAAGCCCTGCGGGCTTCTGATTGCAGCAATATTTACGCCGATGCTTCGCGCATTTCGCAACGATCAACCGCGCAAAGCCTGTCCGTAACGAACCAATTCGCCGGCCAGCTCTTTGATGCGCTCGGCAACCTTCGTGTCCTTCAATTCGTCCCCGGAAAACGCGTCGCCGGTCGCGTAAACGAAACGGGGAATGATCGTGCAGCGGAAATCGAGCATCAGGCTGTTCGCGAAGGCCATGACCGACATGTAGCTGCTCATTCCCCCGGCCGCGCAAAGAAAGCCGACGATTTTGCCTTCCCAGGAGCGGCCGGTCAGCTCGACCATGTTCTTGGCCGCCGCGCTTACGTCATAATTATAAACCGGCGTCGCGACGAGGATCGCGTCGGCCGCTTCGATGGAGGTGTCGAGTTTCTGGGCTGCCGGCTGCGTGTAACACGTGTCGGCATCGCATAAAGGCAGACCGAGCTCGCTGATGTCGAGCCACTCGCACTCCACCTTTGCCTTCTGCAGATGATCAAAAGCAATCCGGCCCATTCTCCGGCTGTTGCTGTCGGGATTACCGCTCGTGCTGACGACAAGATATTTGGGCATGATTGGATGGAGTTACCGGCAATGTCGTGTCGTCTGTTTACGATGCGATCCTTTGCAGGAGCGATCTTAACTCGTGGAATTCCACCGGCTTCGTCAAATGATAATCGAAGCCGGCTTCGAGGCTCCGGCGGACATCTTCCTCCATCCCGAAGCCGCTCAGCGCGATTCCCTGCACGGGTTGACGACGCTTCGCCTCCCGCACGAGCTCGTAGCCGCTGGTGTCCGGCAGGCCGATGTCGCTGATGATGGCATCGAACTGCTCCGTCTCCATGAGTTTGAGCGCGCTTTCGCCACAATCAGCCGTGGAGACGTCGTGCCCGCATTTGCCGAGCAGCCGGGAAAGTATGCGTCGCGTGTCAGCGTGATCGTCAACCAGAAGGAGACGCATGCTTTTTTCAACCGCCGGCTCGCCACTGGTCCCCTCGGTGGGTGTCACGATCGGTTCGCGCAGGAGGTCGAGCGTCACGGCAAAACAGGCGCCGCGGTTTTTCCCCTCACTTCGAACGCTAATGGTGCCTCCGTGAAGTTTCAGGAGCGTTTGCGAAATAGTGAGCCCGAGACCGAGACCGCCAAATTGCCGGATGATGGAAACTTCGCCTTGCTCGAAAGCATTGAAAATCCGCGCCTGATGTTCGGGTTCGATTCCCACTCCGGTATCGGTGATTTCAAATACGAACCGTCCGCCGTCGTTTTCGGTCCGAACTGTGATTCGACCTCCGGGGGGCGTGAATTTGACCGCGTTGTTCAGGAGATTCCAAAAAACCTGCTGGATCCGGATCGGATCGGCCCAAAGGTGATGCTCGGGTGCCGCCAGATCCGTCACCACCTGGAGCTCTTTCCGCACAATGTCCTCATGCACGATCGTGAGGGCGTTTTGCACCAGCCGATGCGCGTCCACCGCTTCATGGTGAAGTTGAAGCTTGCCGCGGGTGATGCGCGTCAGATCAAGCAGATCGTCGATCAATCGGGCCTCGAACTGCACATTCCTTCGGATCGCGGTGACCTCTTCGCGCAGCTCCGGCGGAAGGGCCTCGTGTTCCGCGAGGTAGCTCGCCGCGGCCAGCGCCGGCGTCAGCGGCGTGCGCAGCTCATGACTCAACACCGCCATGAAATCGTCCTTGGCCTGGTTGGCTCGTTCCGCCGATATCTTCGCGGCCTGCAGTTTTTCTTCCGCCCGTTTGCGCTCGGAAATGTCGCGCGCCACTTTCGACGCGCCGATTACATTCCCCATCGAATCCTTGATCGGCGAAACAGTGATCGAGACATGGAGTAAGTGGCCATCTTTCGCGACCCGGACGGTTTCAATTGGATCCACCCGCACGCCGCTGCGAATGCGCGCCAAAATGTGGGATTCCTCGCCCTGGTGATCCGGCGGAATCAGTCGCATGATGGAGGTGCCGATCATTTCGCTGGCGGAATACCCGAAAATCCTCTCCGCGCCCGCGTTCCAGCTCGTCACGATGCTGTTCAAGTCTTTGCCGACGATCGCGTCATCTGACGAATTAACGATCGCCGCCAGGCGCTGGGAGACGATCTCCGCCCGGTTGCGTTCGGTAATATCACTAAAGCTCCAGACGCGCCCGACGTTCCGATTGTCGATCGTCTGGAGTTTCGAATAGCGCTCGAAGATTCTTCCGTCCGCGAATTCCAGGAGGTCAAAACTTTCCGGAAGAGAAGATTTTTCGATCTCGTGGATTCGGGCGAGGAAACCCTGAGGATCCTTCAATTGGTGGCTGGCTGCCTCCCGCAGCGGACCGTAAGCCCGAGCGTCCAGGAGCTCGCGCGGTAATCGCCACATCTCGACGTATTTCTCGTTGAATCCCGTGATCTTGCCCGCCCCATCGGTGACCAGCATTCCATTCGTGGTGGACTCGAGGGTGGCCCGCATCATCGAGAGCAAATGCGCGAGCTCCTCCGTCTTCAGCTCGAGGGCCTCCTTGGCCTGGACGAGTTCCTGCTCGGCCCGTTGGCGCGCCTGGCGGATACTGGTGGCGGTCTGCAACGCGGAAGATCGCAGGGATTGATCTGTCTCGTCGTTTGGCTCCACTATTTGTCTTCGATTATCGCAGTGGCCAGGGCCGTGCCTAAAACACGCGCTCGAATTTTCTCGAACGCTTTTTCACGCGATGTGGAGGTGTCGTCGCTGAAAGGGGAAAATCCGCAGTCGTCGGTCGTGCCCAGTTGTTCGAGAGGAATGTATCGGGCGGCCTCGAGTATCCGGTCGCGAATTTCCTCGGGCGTTTCCACGCGCGGATCAATCGGATCAATCACCCCGACGAAAACGCGCTGATCGGGGTTCAGGCAGTCGCGGATGATCTTCAAGACGCGCTCGCGATCCTTCTCGCCCGCGAGCGCAATGTAGAAATTCCCGACCTGCAGTTCGAACAAACTGGGCAACAAATCCGCGTAATCCACGTCCGCGCTGTGGGTGGAATCCCGATCGGCGCCCGGACAGGTGTGGACGCCAATGCGTTGGCGATCTTCCGCCGAGAACCGGGCCAGGGCCAGGTTGTTCAAATCGATGAAACTGTTCAGAAGCTCTCCCGAAGGATCGAGCTTAATCGCCAGCCTCCCTTCCGTAAAATCGATCTGGACCTTGTGCGCGCCCTTGTCGAGGCAGCGCCGGATCTCGGTTTCGTGCTCGTGCAGCAAATCCTGGATGAATTCGTCCCGCGAATAACCGGGAAGCGCGTCAGCCGGATACATCAGGCTCAAAGCCGAAGGCGAGATCACCGCCTGTTTCAACGGGACGTGGGCATAGCGTTTCGCCACGTCGATGAAACGGTCCGCACTCATAAGGTAGCGAAACGGCCCGGCCGTCAGTCGCGGCAATTGGCGCGTATGCGCTAGAAAAGGAATCTTGAAGCCGTCCGGTGCGATGTTCAGGAGGCCGTCCACGCAATAGGTGGCAAAATTGTGATACTTCCTTTGTTCCCCATCGGTAACCACGGGCGATCCGGTGGCCTCGAAACGCTCGATGGTGTCCCGAATCGCCTCCTCAAAAAGAGGATCCAGGGCGGGATCCTGGCTCCCGCTATTCTTGATCGCCTCGATGAGGGCGAGCGGTCTGGGAATGCTGCCGATTGGTTCGGTGGGGATTGTCATTTGGTTGCATACCTTGGAGATTGTGAGCAACAAACCTTCACGAGGCCCTATCTCGCTGTTTACGTAAAAGATGTCTATCTTATACCGCTATCCGCGGGCAGCAATACGCGCGTGCCTGCCGTTGCCGAATTGCCATGTCCGATAGCTCGTCCTCGACGCCACATAAACGGCGTCCGCGCTACAGCGGTAAGAATCCCCGCCGCTTCGAGGAAAAGTACAAGGAACACGATCCGCGACGTTACGAGGAGACCGTTGCCAAAGTCATGTCGTCCGGAAAGACGCCCGCCGGCATGCACCGCCCCATCATGGTGGCGGAGATCCTGCGCGCCCTCTCGCCAAAGCCGGGCGAAGTCGCGGTCGATGGCACCCTGGGCTACGGCGGACACGCGCAGGAAATTCTTCCGTTCCTGCAACCGGGAGGAAGACTGCTCGGCCTGGATGCCGATCCCATCGAACTACCCAAAGCAGAGGCCCGTCTTCGCGCCCTTGGGTTCGGTCCGGAGACTTTCAGCGCGCGTCGCAGTAACTTTGCCGGCCTGCCGCAGGCCCTCGCTTCCGCCGGCGTCACGGGCGCCGATATCGTTCTGGCCGACCTCGGTGTTTCTTCCATGCAAATTGACGACCCCGACCGCGGCTTTTCCGTGAAGCATGAAGGGCCGCTCGACATGCGCATGAATCCGCAGCGCGGCCAGCCGGCCTCGAGCTTCTTGCAAAAGATCGATGCAGATGCGCTCGCTTCGCTGCTCACGGAAAATGCCGACGAACCGCACGCCCGCGTTATCTCCGCCGCACTCGCCGGGAAAGCCTTCCAGACAACTTCGTCCCTCGCCGCCGCCATTCGCGCGGCCCTGCCACGCTCGAAGAAAGACGATTCCGATCTTTCTGTCCGCCGCGTCTTCCAGGCGTTGCGCATTGCGGTGAATGACGAGTTCTCCGCTCTCGATACTTTTCTGCGCAACCTCCCCTTTTGCCTCAATCCTGGCGGACGCGTCGCAATCCTGACGTTCCATTCCGGAGAGGATCGCCGGGTGAAAAAAGCTTTCGAAGCAGGTTTACGCGACGGATCCTATTCGGAGATTGCGCCCGAAGTCATCCGGCCGACCCCTGCGGAACGTAATTCCAATCCACGGTCCGCTTCCGCCAAACTTCGTTGGGCGCGAGGAGCGTAGTGATTTGCAAATCTGTTTGCCCACATTTTCGTCTAAGCTACGCTGGCCCGACGATGAAGCTTTTCCTGATCTCCTTCGCATTCGCAGTCGCGTTATTCTGGTGCGCTGTCCCTGCCGCCCCAGCCCAAACCGATCAGGAAACGAAGAAGGCACGCCAGGAAACATCCGAGGCGACGAGGCAGATGATCCTGAACGCTCCCCGCCTGGCGCAGGTCCTCCAGGAAGATGGAGAGGGAGAGGACGAAGATGAGGATGAAGATTCCAAGCCTGCGCCATCTCCCATAAGCAGTCCGGCACCGAGAAAACAAACCGTGAAGGCTGATCCTCCGACCTTGCCGGAGTGGACGCCGCCCGTGCCCCAGTTCAAACCCGACGGCCCGGTCTCGAGGAAGAAGGTCGATGGGGAAGAAAAAATCGCCCAGACCGGCACCTCCCCGTTAACTCCGGCGGAATTAGCCAACTCGTGGGAGACCGCAAAAACCGCTGAGTTCATGCGCTCGCGGAACAACCTGAGCGTGAACGGCAAAATTATCGTCAAGGTCACTCTGGCTGATTATTACGAGCCCAAAGAAGAAGTGCACCTGGAGGCGGTTCGCGGCCCGAAAGAAAAGATAACTCATGTCACCATTTATTCTCCCTTCCCCAAGACGGCCGTCAGCGGCAAGTGATGGGGCTGTGCTGTAGCCGCCGCTCAGTCGGGGCGCCTCAGAGGACACGGCGACAGAGCGCCGTCACTCCAGCCTGGAATGCCTAACGCGAACGCGATCGTCCCCACGAGCGGCGAGGCGCGGGCGCTGAATTGCGCCGCTGCCCGTTATGTCGAGCAGCGCCACCCCCCCGCGGCGTATTGCCGGGCAACCTCGGCTCCAGCTTCGGTTGGATAACTCGGCGTTCCCCCCTGCCCCGCTCTTCGCGCGGAGGCGCGGCCGCATCGTAATCGAAGCCTTCCGCGCGTTTGCGGACAATGCCTCGCCCAATGAAACGCTCGAGCGAACGCAACGGTCCGTGATCTTCCGCGGTGATAAAGCTGATCGCATCGCCGATCGCCTGCGCGCGGCCGGTCCGCCCGATCCGATGGACGTAATCCTCGGAGTGCATCGGGAAATCGTAATTCACCACATGCGAAATTCCGTCCACGTCGATCCCGCGCGCCGCGATATCCGTCGCCACGAGCACGCGCACGACGCCGGATTTGAAATCCTTCAGAGCACGGAGCCGTTGATTCTGGGAACGGTTCGAATGGATTGTTCCCGTTTTGATTCCGGCACTCTCGAGCCGGCGCGCGATGCGGTCGGCACCGTGCTTGGTGCGGGTAAAGACAAGGACAGTGTCGAATTGCGGATCGGCCAGCAGATGCAAGAGAAGCGCGGGTTTCAAATGCGATCGCACTTCGTAAGCCAGTTGCGTCACCGTGTCCGCCGGGTTTGCCCGCCGGCCAATCTCAACAATCTTCGGCGAGTGCTGAAACTCGTGGGTCAACTTCTCGATTTCCCGGGAGAGCGACGCCGAAAACATCAGCGTCTGGCGCTTCCGCGGCAACGCTTTCACGATTTGCCGGATCGGTGGAAGGAAACCCATGTCCAGCATCCGATCCGCTTCGTCGAGCACGAGGAATTCGATTCCGGAGAAATTGCAGACCCGTTGCCCCATTAAGTCGATGAGCCGGCCGGGCGTCGCGACGACCAGATCAACCCCGGAACGCAACGCCTCGATTTGGGGGCGCTCACTGACGCCGCCGAAGACCGTGGCCATTCGAATTGGCAGATGTCTCGCGTAGGCGCGGACATTCTCCTCGATCTGGACAACGAGCTCGCGCGTCGGCGCGACGACCAGAGCGCGCGTGCCGCGCCGTTGCCCCGCATCGATCGAAGCAGCCATCCTCGTCAGGATCGGCAAGACGAACGCCGCCGTTTTGCCGGTGCCTGTCTGGGCGATGCCGATGACATCGTGTCCGGCCAGAACGTGCGGGATCGCCGACACCTGAATAGGAGTCGGCTCGGTGTAACCGGCTTCCTGGACGGCTTTGAGAATTTGCGGGGACAGATTTAGGGCACGAAATGGCATAAGCCGGGGACTATCGCCTCTCCAGGGGCCAATCGCACCCGTTATCTCGGATGGAGATGTTTTACGCCGGCGTCTTCAACTGCTCGCACTTTGCGCCGTAGCTCTCAATGAGCGCCTCGATTTTCGAGTGAAACGCGTCCTGTGCCGAATAGAGCGCACCGATTGGTTCCGAAAATTCACCCTGCTTCAGTTCGTCTTCAATCGTCAGGGTCAGTTGCGCGAGCGTCTCGATGTTTCCACGAGAATGGAATTCCATTTCCTTGAGCTTCGACAAAATCGCCACCGACTTCTCGTGCTCGCTGGGCCCCTGCTCCGCGCCGGGAGTGTCCTCGGGACTCGGCTCTTTCGCCTTGGCGGCCGGAGCCTCCGTCTGCTTGTGCTGTTTCTCCTGCGTGACTTTCTTATCGTGCGCGACGTTTCGTGGATCTGACATCGGTAACGTTACACCTCCTGGCAGTATCCGCATTGCCCAATGCGATCCCCGCTTTATTTTCGTGCTCGTGCTCAATCGCCAGCCGCTAAATCGCTCAATGAAAAAAACTCTCTTCTTCTTGTCGGCTCTTCTGCTTTTCTCCACCTTCGCTTCACCGATGCGCGCCGAACCAACACCTGCCGAACGGGTCACGGCCATCCAGACGGCCCTCCGCGCCGCGAAACTCGAGGGCTGGCTCTTCTACGACTTCCGCGGGAGCGATCCCCTCGCGCCGCGAATCCTGATGCTCGGCGAGCACGCCTCCGGGTCGCGCCGCTGGTTCTACTACATCCCCGCGTCCGGCGAGCCGACAAAAATTGTGCACTCGATCGAGCGCTACAAACTCGATGCTCTGCCGGGAAAACGCCTGATCTACCGTGGCTGGCAGGAACAACACTCCCATCTCCGCGAAACGCTCTCGCCGGGATCGGCTCCGGGGTCGCCGGCACCCACTCAAACGAAATCCGACCGCAAGCCGTCCCGTATCGCCATGCAATACTCGCCGATGAACGACATTCCCTACATGTCGCGCGTCGATGCCGGCACGATCGAACTCGTCCGCTCGTTCGGCGTCGAGCCGGTCACCAGCGCCGAACTGGTTCAGCAGTTCGAAGCCGTCTGGACACCCGCCCAGAAACAGTCGCACATCGAGGCTTCTGACAAGACGCACCGCATCATCATGGAAGCGTTCGCCGAGATCGCGCGCCGCACCCGCGCCGATGAGCCGGTGACGGAATACGACATCCAGCAGTTCATCGTCCGCCGCTGGGATCAGGAAGGTTTGATCCCCGAACCGGGAATCGTCGCGGTCAACGCCAACAGCGCCAACCCTCACTACGCGCCCACCCGTGAAGTGACTCTTCCCATCAAACGCGGCGATTTTGTTTTGATCGATATCGCTTCCAAGCTGAAGAAACCGGGAGCCGTCTTCACCGATCAGACCTGGACCGGTTACGTCGGCGAGAGCGTGCCGGAGGAGTTCACTCGCATCTTCAACATCGTGCGCGAAGCCCGCGATTCCGCCGTTGAGTTCGTGCGCAAGAATATTCGCGCCGGCAAGTTCGTTCGCGGGGCGGAGATCGACGATGTCTCTCGCGGCGTCATCCAACGCGCCGGCTACGGCGAACAGTTCACCCATCGGACCGGGCATTCGATCGGCGAGGAAGGGCACGGCAACGGGGTCAACATCGATAACTTCGAGACTCGCGACTCACGCCGCCTCATCCCTGGCATCGCCTTTTCCATCGAGCCCGGCATTTACCTCGAGGGCAAGTTCGGGGTTCGTTCCGAGATCGATGTCTACGTCGCGGAAAAGGACATCGAAGTGACCGGTCAGCCCATCCAAACCGAAATCGTGCCGATTTTGAAAGCGCCATAAGCGGCCACGGCACCTTCCGCCCCCAAGGATTCCTCGGCAGCGCTTTACAAATTCCGCCCAGTTTCCTAGACTCGGCCCCCGATGAAACATGACAACTTTCGTCGAAACATCGCGGCCTTTATCGCATTAGCGGCCGCGATCGTTGCGACCCCCAACTCTTCCGCAGACCAGAAAAAAGAAACCGGCATCGACAAAGCCCAGATCCCGAAATGGTCGGCCGATGATCTGAACTTCTTCCTGCACGGATCGATGAGCACCGAAGTCGTGCCCGAGACCGTTCTCCGCGCCTTCATCCAAACCTATCCCGATCTGTTCCCCCGTCCCGATCTCGCGAACCTCGGACTGATTCCGGATTCGGAATTCGGCTGGCCGATCGGCTTCTCGCGCAAAGAAGTAAAGCACCTGGGGAATTTGTCCGCCGTCGGGTTGAACTGCGCCGCTTGCCACGTCGCAGACGTCCATTCGTCGAAAGGTGCGCCTATCCGTCTTCTGGGCGTGACCAGTCATTTTGACGCCGAGGCCTTCTTCGGCGCGGTGATTGTCGCCACCTTTCGCACGGCCGATCCCGCGAACATGAAACGGTTCGCCAGCGCCTACTTGGCCGCGAGCGATCCGGATGTGGACGAAAGCACGCAAACTCTCCTGGCGGAAGAATGGGAAAAGCAGAAAGAAAAAATCGAAGCGGAAATAAAGAGCGACCCGGGCGGTGCGAAAGGGGTCGAGCCGGGCGCATTGCATGAGATCGCGCCGGGAGCACTGGTTCTCGACGACGAAATCCTCGAGCACGAAAAAGACCTGGCCGCTTTTTCGCATTCGATATTGCAACTCTTCCACAACATGCGCGCGGCGCTGCACATTCCCGATCAACCGCCGGACAAGGCCCCGCCGCCCTCCGGTCCCGGCCGGAACGATGCCTTCGGCCTTCTTTCCGCCGGACTGTTCAACGCGCCGCAACCTTACACACCGGTGAAATTCGGCCTGGTCTGGAACGTCAACAAACGGCACTGGGTCCATTGGGATGGCAACACCCGGTCGCCGCTGGGAAGAAATCTGCTGGCCTCGCTTGGCCTGGGTGCCCCTCTAAACGGAAAACACGGCGAGCTCGATTTCGCGATGGTGAAACGGCAAACCGATCTGACGGAGATGATCCAGGCTCCGCATTATCCTTACAAGATCGACGAAACCGCGGCGAAACGCGGCGCGGCCCATTACACCGCCAAGTGCGTTTCCTGCCATGGTGGAACCGAAAGCGACAAACGCCTCTATTCGGTCGCCGAAGTCGGAACCGATCCCCTGCGCGCGGAGCTTTTCACAAAGGAGCAGGCGGGACGGTTCAACAAGTTTCTCGCCGAACTCCAGACCGCCGGCTATCAGCCCTCGAAGGAGGAAGGGCTGCGCAGCACCGGAAAATATTGGGCCGCGAGCATGGACGGAGTCTGGGCGCGGTCGCCCTACCTCCACAACGGATCGGTCCGCACCATGCAGGAGTTGCTCACGCCGCCGGCCCAACGCGCCAAGACCTTTCACCGCGGCTCCCAGGATTTCGATGCCGCGACGATGGGTTATGCCGATGCCGGGCCGTATGTCTTCGATACTTCGGTTCCAGCCAATTCCAATTCCGGCCATGACTACGGCACCGCCCTAACCGCCGAGGAAAAGCAAGACCTGCTCGAATATCTCAAGACGCTCTGAGCGCAGCCAGAGGGATCGGCAGTTAAACCGCTAATGAACGCGAATTAACGCCAATTAGACGAAGCATTCGCGCGCATTCGCGTTCATTCGCGGTCCAGCTTCCTTCATCGACCCGATAACTCACGAATCTTCGGCACATCCAGAATCCGAACGTCTTGCGGCGGATTTTCCACCGCCCAGACCAGAGCATCGAGCATTTGCGCGATGGTGATTAATCCCAGCCGGCGCGCGGATTCTCTCGTCGCGGGCAGGCGCTCACAAATCCAGTAGAAGGGCAGAAGCACATAGGCCCAGCGATGCCCGGGTCCAAGGACATACCAGGGCCTAACGAACGTCGCCCGCATCCCGCTTTCCCGGATCATCCTTTCGCCTTCGCTGCGCACAGCGATGAAGGCCCGCATCATCGCGGCCGGCTGCGCCACGCTCAGATAAACGAAATGCCCAATTCCCGCCTGCCAGGCCGCTTTCACCGCTACCTGCGCTGAGACCAGATCGATCTCACGAAATTCTTTCGCCTTGGCCGGACTCGGATGGGCCACACCGATCAGGTGAACGAACGTATCCGAATCGCCCACCTGCTCGGTGTAGGAATCCATTCGGAGTGGATCGGCCAGCACAGGCGTCGTTCCAGCCGGCAGTTTTTTCTCCGAGCCCGGGCGCACGAGCGCTTTGATTTCATGGCCGCGCTCCACCAGCAGGGGAATCAACCGGCTCCCCATGTAGCCTGTCGCGCCCGTAACAAACACTTTCATACCAGCTTTTCCAACGAGCGATTACCGAAATTCGCGCCGCCGCGCGCTAATTCGATGTAATGCCCCGCGCCGTCCTCAAATTGCCAGGATGGACGCTCAAAGTCCGAGTTTCTCATTTGTGCGCTCCGCCTGTTCAAATTTACAGGCCAAGAACGTGAAGCACCAAGGCCGACACAAAGAGAGACCAACCGCAGATCTTGCCAGCCCGAACAAATCGGCGATAGCTGCCTTCGTTATTCCTGCGGTCGTAGTGGTCGACGACGGAAGACAGTAGAACGCAGATCGCGCAGAGCATGGCGCCATACATAACCCAGGCAGAGACCCCATGTAAGACCATGCCGTTTGAGCCACTCGTGCGCTTGCCGGGCAGGAGCAGGTCACCCTTGAAAAGACTGAGCGCGCCGAAAGCGATAATGACCAACGCATAGAGGATGTCCAAAAAACGCTGGGCTGCCGGTATGCGGTTAGGAACGTGTGACGTCATGGGTCTGGCCGAGTTAGAACAAAATCAGCGCCGACTGGTAGAGCACAATCATAACTCTCCCGAGAGGACCAGATTCGCCACGGTGTGGGAGGCATCGCCATGGAATACGATTCGCCACTTTCCATCCACTCTCTGGACCGTGTAGCCATGCCAGGACCGATCGGTGAAGCGATCCATTGTGCCGGTGATAACCTCGATCTTTGATTGATCTTTCGCTTTCTTGTGACGTGTGATGCCAATAATTGGGTCCTGAGCGGCATCACTGATAAGACGAACAATCTCTTCACGATCCGAATGCGATAGATGGGTCCAGGGAGTGACGTAGGCGTGCTTCAAGTTCCAGTCGTAGAACGTACAACCGGAAACTCCCAGCAGGACAAACAGAAGAAGGGCGCGATAGTAATGCACGTTGAGGTCTAACGAGACAGAGCTCCGCCACCGCTGGCCACGGCGAGCTTTGATAGCTTCAATAATGCTTTCATCGATTAAAGTTATCCATCGGAACGGCCAGCGGTTGGCTGAAGCGATTGGTTAGATCGTTTGGTGATCGCGGGATGGAACGCCGCGGCCACGTCTCGATGACACAAAGCGCCAATCACGAAGGCAAACGGAGCAAGCATCGAGAGGCTCCTGCCGAATGTCTCAGTCGCCGACTCGATCTGACGCCAAAACTCCCACTCGTTCGACTGGGTCAACATGTGCGCCCAGTTGATTTCGGCGGCAATGGAGCCACCGACAATAACAATGCAGAGGCAAACACACAGAGCGATCACTATCAGACGCGCCCAATTGTGGGCGCGGTAGATGAAATATGCCAACAGCAACAGCGCTGTAGCAAGAAGCAGCCAGAACCATGTGGTCGAAGTGTCGGGCCAGCCGGAGTTTTCCGAAGTCCAAAACAGCAGGCGCGCCTGGCACATGAATATGCCCAAGGCTTCAAGTCCCAGAATGCTTCCCGTCAATTTGGGCCACTGGAGCGAACGCCGAGTCATGGGTCTAACGAGAACAAGATGAGCGACGGCTGGCGGAGGAACGCGTCGCCGCGGATTGAGGATGGAATGTCATGGAAAGTGAGCGACCGAACCTGCCAGCCGTTCGGCGGCATCGCATGGTTAGACTTTTTCGTCGCATCACCGAGCTATTATGAGTGCGTGGTACTCTCTCGGCACTGGCTCGCCGACGTTCGGATTGCCTCCCCGTGTCAAGATTACACCCATCGCATTGAACGCTTGCGAATACACGGAAATCTGTCTGCCGCTCCGGTAGAGTCCACCGTGCAGCCGGTCCGGTAAGATCCCGACTTTGAGACCCATCCAACCCTTTGGTGCGGCGTAATAAGTGCCGTTTGAGTCGGTTCCCTGCGCTACATAGACGCCCTCGGGAATAGTGTACGTGTGATGAACCCGCGCGAGTCCCCGCGGGCCAACCGTAAACTGGAATTCTCGCTTTACGATCAGGACGCCGCTGCCGCCAGGATGATAACCCGTAGAATTCGTCGCGCACGACGCAAGGCACGCGGCCAACAAATAGATCGCAGCACGTTGGAATAGCATCTTCATGGAGTCTAACGAGAATAAGATGAGCGACGGCGGACGAAGGTGCCCGTCGCTTGTTTCATAAATCTTAATTTTTTCTTCAGCCTTCTCACGCAGCGGTCGCGGCGGTTCGCTCCATCGATTGGTTAGATGGTTCGCGTGGCTTCAAGGAGGATCCCCATGAAAAAGCTGAGCACGATGAGCAGGAACAACGCAATATGAGCGATATTGAATATCCGAAGCCTCCGGGCGAGCCGGACAAACTCTGGATCGTCGATTGACTCATAGTCTCTGCGCCAAAGGAAGCGTAGTACCGCCAAACCGTTTGAGATGCTGTTGTTCATGATAAGGGTGGGTCGGCCAAGCGACTCCCAGATGTCTGCATGCCGCAGGCGCAACTCCCGAAGGAAGCGCGTATGCAGAGCGAGCCCCGCAACGCAGGAAACCATGAGAGCGACAAACGCAAGCAGGTGCATAAGATCTAACGAGACGGAGCTGAGCCATCGCTGGCGGGAGCGAGCATGGCAAAGGTCAAAAACTGTTTCATGAAATCAAATGTGGGATTCACAGCGGCCAACGGTTGGCTCCAGCGATCGGTTAGATCGTTCGTTCAATGAATCCAAGAACGTTTCTTGCCGATAACCTGCCACTTCCCACCGACTTTCTGCACCACGTATAAACCTCCAACGGGATTTGCGTCGTAACCAGTCCGCACCCAGATCTTACCGGATGAATCGTCAAACGGCGCGAAGCCAAGGATCGGAGCTCGTGTGGCCACGCGGATCACCGCCCGAATCTCATCGCGGTCGCCTTGCGAAACACGGACGTCTTGTGCACTAGCGGCTTGAGCACGACGCATCTTCTCCATCGCCTCAGCACGGCTCCCCACCATCTCATAATTTATTGGGACGCGAAACTGACGCGTTGTGCCCGGCTTAAAACGCCACTGACGAAATGCGCTGAGGGCGGCGGCGTCGAGAATTCTGCTGCCGGTGCTCTTCTCCATTTTCACAGAGATGACAGTGCCAGCCTTGTAATCGACTTGTCCAAACAGAATCCCATGACCAGTGATGCGGCTGCGACGAGCTTCGAATGGGTATTCGGGTGGTACTTGGTGGACAACGACCTTCATCGAGATGGCGTCCTTGAGCCGGGCCGAGCCAGGAGGAGCAGGAAGCATTACTTGCGCGGAGACAGAGGTAGCGAACAAAAACCCGACGAAAAAAGGCAGAAGCTTTTGCAAAGGTTGTGATGTGTGGCCTCGCATGAATCTAACGAGAACGAACTCAGCGACCGCTGGCGAGAACGAGCGTGGAATGCAGTGAATGTGGTTTCATAATCCTGCCTGAGCATCGGAGCGGCCAGCGGTTCGCTGCAGCGATTGGTTAGATGGTTGGCACGCCATGTCAGTGATCGCGCATTACAAAGACCAACCAAAGGAAAACGAAGAACGGGGCCATGAACAGAATAATCGCAGTGAGATGCACCACGATGAATGAAAGCTTCATGATCACGGAATGTCTGGTCCGCCAGCTAAACATCAGTCCCACGAAGCTGACAACGGCCAGCAGGGTGGACACCATCCAAATACGCGCCACGATCGGAGACCGGAAAGGACCGTCGGCGCCGTACATGAGCGTGCACGGCAGCAAAATCAGAACGACTGCAACGCTCGCGGCGAGCAGCCATGGGCTGTACTTGTGAGGATCCAGCGACTTCAGTCGATGGTCGATGCTAGTCAACGTTGATCTCATCGCTCTGCCATCTAACGAGAAGTAGGCCGAATTTTTCGGCCTAGTCCGGCGATTGGGTGGGAAGTGTTCTGGGAATTCACCGTCGGTTCGATCTTTATCAGGCAGCGGCGGCGCAGGCAAGCGGTCGCTGAGCAAGATCCTATTTCATTCGAAATCAAACCAGCCGACCCCGGAGGGGCTCGACTTTCTTCGAATCTGTTTGCTCCTCTATTTTTTCCCGGGTTAGGTTGCTCCTGCCATGAAATCCAAGATCGCCGTTTACGTTTTCCTGCTGGGTGCATTGTCAGGTCTCGCCACCGCAAACGCCGAGCCTGAGAAAGCCAAACCGGCCAGCGCGGAGAAGCCGCAATACGGGAGTTGGGGATTTGATAGCGCGGGCGCGGACATGGCGAAGAAACCGGGCGACGATTTCTTCCGCTACGCCAACGGCGCTTGGCTGGATCGTGTCCAGATTCCCGGTGACAAACCGGCCTATAGTCTCCGGCTCGCCATGACCGACGCGACCGACCAGCGGTTGCACGATCTCATCGAAGACGCGGCAAAAAAGGCGGAGCCAAAACCGGCCACTACAGAGGGCAAGGTCGGCGCGTTCTACAAATCGTTCATGGACGAAGCGCGGATCGAGAAGGCGGGCGCTTCCACTCTCAAGGACAAGCTGGCGGAAATTCAGGCGGCGAAGACACGTGAGGCGTTGGCGGCTCTGATGGGAAGGCAGAATGCGGATTTCCATGGGGGTATCTTTGGCGTCTTCATCGATGTCGATCTGAAAGATCCGAAACGCTATGCCGTCTATCTCGGTCAACAGGGGCTGGGTCTGCCCGATCGCGATTACTATCTCAAGCCGGACTTCGCGGCGCAGAAAGGGAAGTATCAGGCGTATGTCGCGCAGTTGCTCCGCCTCCTCAGTTGGCCGGAGGCGGACAAGCGCGCTGCAGAGATCGTCAGCTTCGAAACGAAGATCGCGGAGGCGAGCTGGACTAAAACGCAACAGCGCGACCCGATCGCGATTTACAATCCGATGTCGATCGCCGAGCTGGAGGCGCTCGCACCAAATTTTGCCTGGCGACCTTTTCTTACCCAGGCCGGGCTGGACAAACTCGAGCGCGTGATTGTCGCAGAGAAGTCGGCCTTCCCAAAAATCGCGTCGATCCAGGCGGAAACGCCGCTGGAAACTTTGCAGGCCTGGCAGGCGTTTAACATTGCGGACCACGCCGCGCCTTATCTCTCGAAAGGATTTGCCGACGCTTTGTTCGAAATGCGGAACAAAACGCTCTCCGGGCAAAAGGAGCAGCAGGTTCGTTGGAAACGCGGAGTGCACGCGGTCGGTGGCGGCGACTATGGCGCGGGAGATCGCTACGATCGGTTTGGGAATCTCGGCTGGGCCGTCGGCCAGCTTTACAGCGCAAAGTATTTTCCGCCGGCGGCGAAAGCGAAGATCGAAGAGTTAGTGGCGAACCTGAAGGTGGCGATGCATGCCCGCATCCAGGGTCTGGATTGGATGGGTGAAGCGACCAAGGTCGAAGCACTCAAGAAGCTCGACACTTACAACATCAAGGTGGGCTATCCGGACAAGGACCGCGATTATTCCAAAGTCGAGATCCGCGCGGACGATCTGGTCGGCAATGTCTGTCGCGCGGCGTCGGCCGATTGGGCGTTCTACGTCCAGCGTCTGCCGGGCCCGGTCGATATGGCCGACTGGGGGATGACGCCGCAAACCAACGACGCTTACAATGGCTCGCTGCGCGACATTGTTTTTCCGGCCGGCATTCTGCAACCGCCGATGTTCGATGCCAATGCCGATCCCGCGATCAATTATGGCGCGATTGGCGGAGTTATTGGTCATGAGCTCACGCACGGCTTCGACGATCAGGGCCGCAAGTTCGATGCGGATGGCAAGCTGCATGACTGGTGGACGGTCGAAGACGCCAAGACCTTCGATGCGCGCGCCGCGGTGCTCGGCTCTCAGTACTCGAAGTTCGAGCCGCTGCCGGGAGCGAAGGTCAACGGCGAGCTGACGATGGGCGAAAACATCGCCGATCTCGGCGGACTGACGATCGCCCTCGACGCCTATCGTGCATCGTTGAAAGGTAAAGCCGCCCCGGTCATTGACGGGCTCACAGGCGATCAGCGCGTGTTTCTCGGCTGGGCGCAGGCCTGGCGCGGCAAACTCCGGGATGACGCGATTCGCAAGCAAGTGGTGAGCGATCCCCATTCCCCCCGTCAGTATCGGGTGAATGGCGTGGTCCGGAATATCGACGCCTGGTACGAGGCGTTTGGCGTGAAGCCCGGAGAAAAGCTCTTCGTCGATCCAAAAGAGCGAGTGCGGATTTGGTGAAGTATCTCACAACGGACACAAAGGACACGAAGTCGCTTTGCGAACTTTGTGACCTTTGTGTGAGGCTTTCCGAGAGGGGGTAACCCGACCTCAGTTGACGAACGACACTACCATTTCATCCTCGTGCAACGCTCCGAGCTTGTCCGATCGGGATAGCTCGATCTGAAAGTCAGTCCCGTTCACCTTGAAGCGCGTCGGGCCGATATCTCCCGTGCCCGCGGACCACGAGACGGTTTGTTCATCGTTCTTCGCGCGCACCTTGAAATCGTGAACCCACCAGCCGCGCGGATACTGCGATGGCGTGACATGGCGTTTTCCGACATAGGTTAAGTCGAAGTCTGGAAAATGAAGCGTGCGCCCCGCGCTGAATTTCACCTTGGCGCCATAAGCAACCGCGTCCGGCGACCCCTCGGCGCAGGCAGAGAACGCGAACAACATCAGGTGCACAAACAGAAACGCGCCCGCCATGACTTTGGTCATATCGCCGACTGTCTTACTTTCGCTACCTGGTGTCGAGATGCATCGCACAACGGACACAAAGGACACAAAGGCAACTCAGCATTGAAAATCCTCGTTAAGTTTTTCGAGGGCCGCGTGTCTCACTCGTAGTTGGAATCAAAAAGGATTCAGTTATGAGCAAAGCTTTACTATATCAACCAGGCTCGAGATGGCGGATGGGAGCTGCTCTGAGCACCGCGGCCCTGGTTCATTTCGGTGCCATTGCGCTGGCCAGCATCCATCAATCCGAGCAGGCGGGCGACCTTCCTCCGTGGGAGCCTTCGGGCCCGACGATCACCCTCGATCCAACACCTCCCACTGACGATCCGACACCGCCGCCTGACGCGGTCGATCCACCGGCTCTCAATTCCACCGACGAGTCGATTGTTCCGGAGGAACGATTTACGCCGCCCCCCATCCGCCGCCAGCCCAACCGGCCGGCCACGCCGATCGTAAAAACCAGCGGCCCCACGAACGGCTCGGTCCGACTCTCATTGGCGAGGGTGAGCGCCGTGAGCGCGCCGCGCCTCGAGTATCCATATGAAGCAAGACGCCAAAAAATAACTGGAAGCGGGATTGTCGTTATCACTGTCGACCCAGTGAGCGGCAGCGTGACGAACGTCGTCATGGAAGCAAGCACCGGCAATCCTGTGCTCGATAACGCGGCCATCACCGGTTTTCGGAGATGGCGTTTCAAGCCGGGGATTGTTTCCAAAGTGAGATCGCCGATTACCTACACGCTGACCGGCGCCGCCTACTAGTGCAGGCCCACCTCGATCGGAAGCAAAAAACGAGGCAAACGCTAAAGCTGTTCGATTTGATAACCACGACCCCTGAGCAGAGCTAAAAGCCCATCGGGCCCGCCGATATGGGCCGCGCCCACGACGACAAAGTAAGTCTTACCGCTGCGCAAATAGCCTTCGATTTTCGGAATCCAGTTTCGATTTCGTCCGCCCAGAAGCCGATTTCCAAACGATGGAAAGTCACGAAAAGAATCGTTCGTGATGCGGGCCAGCGTATCGGCATCGCCTCGACGCCAGGCACTCATGGTGCGCGCGTGTTCCTGGCTCCCATGCTCTTGAGGAATGAAGGTGAGAAGGAGCAACGCTTCACTTTGGCGATCGCTTAGTCCGGAAAAAATCTGGCTGTGCTCCCGCGACGTCTCGAGACCGAAAATCGGTTTCGCATTTGCCTTGGCCCGTCTCATCAGGAACTCGTCCACGCCCAAGTCTTCGGAAAGGCCCTGTCTGGAGGGTGAATCCAGCAAAATGACAAGGAGCCAGGGCTTATACTTGGAGAACTTTGCTTCGGGTATCTTCATCAGCCCGAAGAGGCGCCGCAAATAGTCATAGGTCCGCGGATCGACGTGGTTCTTCAAACTGTCCCCCTTCGGATATTGACCGGCTTGCATAAGGCTAATGCCCGAGCCGGAGAGATCCTTGGCATCGACCTCGCAGGCCAGGCGTGAAGAGGCCTCGAAGGCGCGATTGTAAGCAGGCGGGAGCGGGTAATCGGGTACTGCGCAGGGCGTGCACCGAGCCGCCCAGGTAGAGGGTGGCGCCTCCGGGCCCGACAACTTTCCAGACACAGGAAGCCGCGGCGAGATTTTGCGGCAGGAATGCTCCCAGCGCGATCGCGGCCATGACGAGACGCCAAAGAAAATTCCGTGGGAACATCATCCCGCTCTAGCAGCGCGTATCGCCCGGCGCAAGCTTTGCGTTTCTCCTTGGAATTTCTGGCGAGCTTCCCTAGAACGGCCCCATGAAATCCCTGGGACGAATTGCTTGTGCGTTCACAATCTTGATCATTGTGGCGTCCAGCCGCTTGGCTCTCGGGGCGCAGGATGCGTCGATCGATCAATTGCTCAAGAGATTGCCGGCCCCGGAAAAACTGGTCAAGCCGTCGGTGGAGCGCGCCGTGGAGCAACCGGATCCTGCGCTGCAGGATTCGATGGTAAATGACATCCTCTCGATCTGGAGGAACGGAAAGATTTCCCGGGCGCTCGAGCTCTCCCGCACCCTGGTTAAGCGCTATCCCCGCAGTGCGGGCGCGCATTGCCTGAGGGGTGTGCTGGCCCTCGAACTCCGCCAGTATGGCGAGGCCAGCGTCTCCTTCCGCCAGTCCATTGCCCTCCGGCCGAATTTCGGGCTCAGCCTTTTTGGACTGGCGGTGGTGGAGGCCTCGCAAGGCCGTTTCTCCGCGGCGATGCCGCACCTGCTCCAACTCAGTCGCCTCGAGCCGAATTCCGCCCTTGTCTGGGAAATCTTAAGCGACTGCGCGCAGCGGTTGGGCCGCAAACAGGATAGCGTCACCTATGCAAGGCGGGCCACCGCGGTCGCGCCCGCCGCGATCGACACCTGGCTTCACCTGGCGCGGGCCGAGAATTCCCTGGGACATACGGAGGGCACCTTGAGCGCATTGAGCAGAGCGGCCGAGGTTTCGCCCGATAGTGCCACTATCCTCTCCCTGGTTGGATTCAGTTATATTAATTTGAATCGGATACCGCAGGCGATTCCGCCGCTTCAGCGGGCCGCACGGCTCGCGCCCAAGGATTTTCTCGTCCAATCACAGTTAGGTTACTGTCTCCAGGCTACCGGGCAGGTTGATGCCGGAATTACTCACCTGCGCCTCGGCGCGAACCTTGCCCCGAAAACCTATGGACCCGTCTGGGATCATCTTGGAGTCGCCTATCAAAAGAAGGGACAGCATGCCGAGGCAGCGAAAGCTTTCGAAAGAGCTACGCAGATCATGCCGAATTACCGTCTCTCCTGGCAGCACCTGGCCGCGGAATACCGCGCCCTGGGCCGCGGAGCGGATGCAACTCGCGCCGCCTCCCGCGCCCAATCGCTCCCTTCGAGTTCCAGCCAATCGCGGACAAGGAAGGGATAAGAGAAATCTTTGTCCCAGGAAATGCCTGTTGAGATAATTCCTGCGCACGCTCTCTCCTTCGAGGAACAAGCAGGGCTTTTTTCTCAAGCGTTCGCCGGTTACGTCGGAGGTTCCTTCGAAATGGATGCCGGGGGCCTGGCTCGTTTCCTTCTTCATCAAGGGGCCGACCTGTGCCACAGCCGGTTTGCGCGGACGTCCCAAGGGCTGGCCGGCTTCGCTTACATCAACCGCACCGCGGATATCTTGAGAGTCGCAGGCATGGGCGTCGTCCCGGCCGCGCGCAGGAGCGGTGTCGCGCGCCGATTGTTGACTCACCTTCTCGAAGAAGCGCGCGCTCGTGGCGACCAGGCCATGGTGCTGGAAGTGATCCAGCAAAATCCCGCGGCCCATGCGCTCTATACTCGAGAGGGTTTTCGTGAAAAGGGTGGTTTGTTTGGCTGGCGACGCGGAGCCGGCGCGCCTTCATCGGGCGAATTGCATGAGCCGCTTCAGGAAATCCCTTTTATCCAGGCCAGCCAACTGCCGAACGCACTCGAGTTTCCCGATCTCCCCTGGGCGATCTCACGCCATGCCGTTGCGAAAATGGCAGGCGGGCGAGCCTTTTCCAGTAACCATGCACTTGTCGTGATCAGTGACCCCAAGGTGACACCCATCCGGGTGCATGCCTTGTCCTGCCTGTCGCGAAGGGGCATGGACTGGGACGCACTGCGCAACGCTCTCAACGCGGTCCTGCAACGTTACCCGGACCAGGAGTTCTTCACGCCTCCCGTCTTTCCCGAGAAATTCGGCGAGGAAGTTTTCCAGCCGCTTGGTTTCACGCGCGAAGCTTTAAGTCAATTTCTGATGCACTACGACCTGCGTGATGGTTAAACTGGCCGGCGTGGGAAAATCCAATAGGATCGCCTTATGAGAATCGCCCTGAAGAATCACCACCGGTTGTTGCTGCTTTGGATCGCTCTTTCCACCGCCTCGCCAACCTTGGCGGCCGCCGAATCCACACCGCTGGGCGATTTGCGCGGCGTTTGGCAGGCGAATTTCAACCACGATGCTTCGTGCCTGGTTGTCCGAACCCGTGGCGGAGAGATCGGACTCTGGGACATGAAAAAGGGAACGTCCATCGCGGGCGATCCGGCACTCAAGGGTCCCTCGAATTCGTATGTGATGAGCCCGGACGCCCGAAAAGTCCTGGTTGGTTTCAAGGACGGCCACGCGCGCGTCTTCGATACGACTTCCGGTGCAGCTCTCTCGCCCGTTCTCGATCTGGCGCTCCGCGAAAACGTCAAGCCCCAGGCTCTCTTTTCTCCTGACGGCGGCGTCATTGTGTTTTTGGGAGCAAAGGACACGGCTGTGTTTGATGCAAAAACCGGCAAGCGAATCGCCACCATTCCCATCCCATTCGAACTGGAGGAGAACTCCGACACCACCGCGGCCGCCATGTTTGTCAGCGCCGGCGCGAAGTGTTTCATCATGGAACCCCATGGCACCGTGACAGCGTATGAGACCAAGGGTTGGACTCGCTTGGGCAAACCAATGAAGCATCCGCCGGCAGAGAGTGCCTATGCATTTGGTTTCGATGCGAGCAAAGATGGGAAATGGATCGTTACCTTCGATGATCCCGGTGAAAATGGACCGAAAGGCCAACTTCAAGCCTGGGACGCCACCACCAACAAGGCACTCGGGCGGCCGCTCTCTGCCGTCAATGGAATGTCCGGGAGCTTTCTTCCAGGAAAGGATCGCGTTCTGGTCCAATCAGGCCGGGGCGACGCCAGTGTTCGCAATCTTCCCTCCATGAGCATCGCCTATGATGTGAAAATGCACGACGAGATCGATGGACCAAAGGTCGAGATCTTTCCGAATGGAAAATGGCTGCTCGCGTGGGGTCCCGATAAAAAACTCGATTTGATCGACGCTGCCACCGGCAAAATATTGAATACCTATTCGTCGCCCGTTTCCATCGCCGAAGCGATAATCGCCGACGACTCCGTCGCCTTCTACCTGAATTCGGAGAACACCGATCGAGCGGGCGAAGGCCATTTTGAGAATGACCTGCAGCGATTCTCCGTGCCCGAGATGAAGATTACTGCGTCCGCGCACGTCCCGGATTTCCTTCTTCGACAAACTCTTTCCCTCGACGGCCGTTGGCTCATGATTTTGCAGGGAGCGAGTGACAGCGAAAAGGTCATCATTTTCGACACAGCTACCCTGAAGCCCACCGACGAGGCCAAGCCATAGCGCGCGGCGAAATCGAGGGAGGCACGTTCAGTGCCGGAACCTTCTCAGGGACAGGAATTCGATGTCGTGACGCGATCCGCCGTCGAGCGCCAGTTCGGCTCCGATTTCTCCTACCACCGGCGCGAACTTAAACCCATGGCCCGAGAACCCGCCGCATAAGACAACGTTCGGGTGGTCAGGATGGTGATCGATCACGAAATGTTCGTCAGGCGTGAGCGTATACATGCACGGCGTGGCGGCGCGCAAAGTTTTCGCCGCGCCCGGCATCCATTGCTCGAGGGCCCGAGCGATTGGTTCCAGATCGCGGGCTGGATCAATTTCCCGGTTGAGATGCCTGGCGTCCGTCAGGTCTCCAAAACCGTGAAAGGCTGCTTTGATTCCATCACCGAAATCCGGGAACCCATAGAGCGGCGCGGGGAGGCCCGGCCGGGCGACCAAAAATCCCGGAAACCCTGGCGCGTCGTAGGCATGAGTCTCGGGCGAAAACCAGGCCTGGACATTGCGCTGCACACGAATGCGAAGGCCGAGAGATTCGAGCGTTTCCTTAAACCAACCTCCCAGCGCCAGGATAAGCTTGCGCGCGAAAATCTGTGTGCCGTCGGACAGGCGGACCTCAAAGCCTTTATCGGTGGCATGCCAGCTTTCCATGGTTACGCCAAAACGTGTTTCCGCTCCGCTCGCTTCAGCGATCTTCAAGTGCGTGCGGACTGCGCGTTCCGGATCCAAAACGCCGGCATCGTTTTCCAGGAGCGCGACTTCATCCTTCCACAACTTCAGCGTGGGATAACGCTTCCTGACTTCTGGCTGGCTTAATAGCTCCACGGGCAAGTCGTGTTCCGTGGCAGCGAGTCGGGCTCCGCGGATGATGTCGCTGCTTTCCTGCCCGACCGAGAGCACGCCGGTGATCCGCAGGAGCTCCTCGCCCGTGGCCTGCTCGAGCTCGTGCCATAACTCGTAAGCGCGGAGCACCAACGTCACATAGGCTGGATCTTCGAAGTAAGCCTTGCGGATCATTCGACTTTTTCCATGCGACGACCCTAGATCGTGCGCCGGGCCGAATTGTTCAAGGCCGACGACGGACGCCCCACGCCTGGCGCAATGCGCCAGGATCGCACTTCCCATTCCACCCAGGCCGACAATGGCGACATCGTAGGTCATACAAATTTTCAACCGCCGATTACCCAGATAACACGGATTCTTTTGAGAGGTTCATCCGGGCCCATCCGTGAAATCCGAGGTGAAAAACGTGCTACTCGATCTCCGAGGCCCAAATCGTTCCGGTATATTTGCCCTCGCGATACGAAACGTTGATCTGGTCGCCGATTTTCACCTTGTCCCAGTGAGCCTTGTCGGTGTGCATCTTGATTCGCGGGCCGCCGATCATCTGAACCCGGACGATCCATTGCTCGTCAGTCGTAGCTCGCGGGTCTCGGCTGGTCCCTTGCGCATCCTTCTTCATAACGTACGTATCCACGACGATTTCGTCCGCAGCCAACTCGGGAGCTTCTTCATACCTGGGCGATGGCTCAGGCGAACTCGCGACTACTGCGCCTGGAGTGACGGTTTGGTCAGCCGCGGGGGTCGGGACAATTTCCCGGACGTCAATGTGCTCCTTCTCGAGGACGACGGCCTTCCCGCTTTTCTTCCAGCACCCAGCGAAGCTCATGATCACAGCCATCCCGACTATGAATCCCAAAACGACTTGCGAGCGCATGTCTCCACAAGAACTGCGGAAACTTTCCCGTCAAGATGGATCGAGAGCATCGCTGCGACCGGCACATTCGGCTTCTTCGCTGACGCCGCTCCCTTCTCCGAGTTCAACGACGTGTTCAGCCAGCGAACCTGATCAGGTATTCAAGCGGGCCCGGCATAATAATCGCCCAGCCATGTCTGGGCTGCAGCCAGATCGCGACCTGATTTGAGAAAGCGGGTCCACGACTCCTGCTCGTGCCAGACCGGGGCCAGTTCCCAAACACAGAAGGTCGGCTTATGAGTTTTCTCGCGAGGGAACAGCGCGAAGTCCGCCATCGCGTCGCCGTCTTTGTAGAAAACGGTTTCCCAAACCTCGTTGGAACCGCGCCACGTGCAGACGATCAGGAAATAGAAATCGTTCCCACAACGATGAAGGATGACGAAGCCAAGTCCGCTGGCTTCTAGTTGAGTCCTGGCGAGATAGGATCGGGCCAATCGCGTTATTTCGTCCGGGACGGGCCGGTCCTCCGCGTGCAGGCCATACCATTTCAGGACGGCGCCCGCCGGCTCGATCATTTCACCAGGCGTGACGCGCTTGGGCACGTGCTGGTATCCGGGGCCGACGCCCAGGTCGCCCTCCAGAATACTCGCGAGCTGTCCGGATTGTTCGTTCATGGGCAATTATCTTGGCAACGTCTCCAAGCGAATTTCGCCCAGATCAATCGTCGAGGGTGAGCCTTCACCTATGGTAAAGGCAAGATCGCGGCCGGTATAAGGGACTTCATCCGGGCCAGGCTGGTAACTATCCAGGATGCCGTCCTCCTTCCTGCGCTCCTCGCTCGATGGAATGTGCAAGACGTAATTGCCACGAGGAAGGCCTTTGTACGTTCGGCTCTCGTCATCGAACGGAAATTCAAACTCGGCGCCATTCTGGAGGAGACTGAAGCTGGTGAAATTCTTGTCCACGCCTGCCCCGGTGATATTGACGCGCACGTCACTCCCCGGCTCCAGTTGCGCGATAACCTCGGGCGCGGACGGGGTTAACTCTACTTTTTGACTCCATTGGGCCGCTCCAGGCAGATCGATCTTCAGGCGATAGGTCCCAGCTTGTAAGGGTGGCAGAACGATGGGCTCGTCGACCGGAACATCGAATGTCCTCCATTCGAACTCGGGATAACTCCCGGCCGACTCTTCGCCGATCGGCTCTTTACGAATTTGCACTGACGCCCTCTCGCCGGCCGGCCGATTCAATTTCGACAAATTCTCCAACGACAAATTCACTGTGAAGACCTCGACTTCGACCGCAGGTACCGCGTCGAGATCGGAAGGGGCCGGCACCTCGACATCGAACCATGGTTGGTCGGGGGGCTGAGAGACACTCGAATGCAAGGAGACGCCCGTCGTCGGTCCACGGGGATCGAGGAAGTGCTCGCGGCTGATCGTGAACACTCCATCCTGGTCCGTGACCGCCGTGCTACTGACCCCCGAACTCGACTGGACACTCCAACCGACGTCGAATCCTGCGCGCAGAGGTTGCCCGTTGACCAGGATCTTGAAACTGACTGGGTCGGCTTTTGTCATCGCGTCTGCCTCGACCTTCTCCCCCATCGCACAAAGGATCGAAGCAGCGTTCCGGGAAATCTCGGCGGATGGATGCATCAGGAGCAAGCGCAGCGCTGGGATGGTTTCGCGAGAGCGCGTCCGCGCGAACATTTTCAGCACAGGAGTAGCGACATAGCTGTTGGTCGTGGCCGTGATGAACGCTCGCACGATGCCGACCAGTTCCTTTTGCACAGTTGGAGGAATAGGGACCTTGGCCACCCGTTCGATGGTATTGCCCGTGAAAGTATCCATGATGCTTTCGTACCCTGGGCAGGCTATTGGCTTGGCTGGATTGTTCTCCACCAGCGCGCATAAGGCATTGGCGTACGCCTCCTGCCGGTCGGGTTTGGCCCGCCGCGCCAGTTCGGCGAGCAGCAGTGCAGTCCGCTCTGAGCCATAACCGGCGAGCTCCGTCAGGAGCAGTTCACGGCCTAACAAATCTACATGGACGTATGGCCGGAGGAGTTCCGCGTCCGTCTGCGCGCCACCCAGAATTCCCTCCCAATCGAGCCCGCAAACTTCGAGAAATTCAATGCGAACATCTAATTTGTCTTCATCGCCTGTCAGCAGCTGATCGCCTGAGAAAAGCAGGCTGGCTCCAACCGCCTCGGCTAACCGGCGTTCGTGCAGCAGAGACATGAAAATGCCGAGCGAGCTCGGGCCGCGGAAAGAATCCGACCCCATTCCGCAAGTCCCACCCCAGCCGTAATTCAGGATTTTTTCCGCCGCCCCCTTGCCCCGCCCAAGCAGCACCTCTTCGATGATGCTGAAAAATGCCCGGTTATTCGCCTGGAAACTAATCGGGTTTTCCACCGCCCCGTCAGGAAACGCCTTTTCGTACGCTTCCATCGACCGCTTATAGAGACGCCAGGCGCTGACCATCTCCTTCGACGCGTTCTCTAATTCTCGCGGTGGCGAAATATCATGGTCCGGGAGCTTGATTTTACTCTTCTCACCCTTGACGGAACGAAGCTCCCGGTGAATCCACCGCGCCGCCAGGGCTGGCAGAACATTTTCCTTTTCAAACGAGGTCGGATCCAGTCGAAGGTAAACTTGAATGAGTTGATCCAATTGCCGGTCGTTCGCCTTCCCACATGCCCCCTCAAAAAAGTGGTCAAAGGCATACCGATGATGGGCGGGATCGTCGCGCGGCAGACTTTTCAGCCCGTCGCCCAGCTTCGCCGCAATGGCAATTAACTCATCTACGGCATAATCACTGGAAAAAGAGATTTCATCCGCCGCCTTGAACAGCGCTGATCCTTCCAGCTTGAGAAGTTCATCTGCGGAAGGCGCATCTGCCGCCTGGAGTGCCGGAACGGCCGCCGCCAGGAGGAACAGGCCCGCGCAGCGAATCAAATAATGCACGCTCGAATTCTAATACCCGGTTGCACCGCCGGCGATCTTATTAGCACGAAGCTTCAATCACCTGCCGTCAGCTTTTGGGCTCGTCGGCAATTTTCAGCACGATCTTTCCGCGCGTGTGATGAGTCGTGATCTGTTGCTGCGCCGCCACCGCATCGGGCAGCGAGATCATCCGGGTCACGACCGGTTTGATTTTCTTTGCCTCGATCAACTTTGTGATTTCCGCGAGCTCGGCGGCATCCGGTTTTACGGAAATCGAAGCACCACGGATCCCGTGCTTGTCCAGTTCGGCCTGATCGAGGCGCGAGACCAGAGTCGCGATGAATCCACCCTTCTTCACCACACCGTAGGAACGGGTGAGCGTGTCTTTCCCGACGGAGTCGAGCACCACATCCACATTTTTGGCCACCTCCTCGAATTTCACCGTCGTATAATCGATGGCGACATCCGCCCCGAGCTCCTTGAGCAAACCCTGGTTTTGGGTCGATGCGGTTGCGATCACGCGGGCGCCGCGCGCCTTGGCAATCTGGATCGCCATCGTTCCCACGCCGCCCGACCCGCCATGAATAAGAACAGTTTGCCCGGCTCCCAACTTGGCCCCGTCGAACAACGCCTGCCAGGCCGTCAAGGCCGCGAGCGGCACGGCCGCCGCCGCCACAAAATTGAGCGACTTCGGTTTGGGCGACAGCTCTTGTTCGGAAGCGACGGCGTACTCGGCGTAGCCGCCACCGGCCAGGACATATCCGTAAACCGCATCGCCGGTCTTCACCCTGGTGACCTTTGCCCCCGTTTTCGCGACGACGCCCGCGATGTCATAACCGGGAATCAAAGGCAGAGTCGTCCCAAACTCTTTGGCATACTTACCTTCCCGAATGATCGCGTCGATCGGATTCACACCTGCCGCAATCACACGCACGAGGACTTCGTTCTCCTTCGGCTCCGGCCAGGGCACATCTTCATACTTCAACACTTCCGGCCCGCCGTACTCGTGAATGGTGATGGCCTTCATCAACGGCATTATGGATTCATCGGCCGCCAGGCAGGGCAGAGCCGCCAGAGTCGTTAGGCCGAGGATCAGTCGCTTGAAGATTTGCATGATGTGGTGAGCGTGTTTTTCCCGGGTTCCGCCGGCTACGGAGCTAAAAATGTCTTCCCGGTGTAGGGATCGTTCACTTCCGTCCCGCTCGGAAAGCCGCGAACATCGACATAACCAGATTTCGGCGCGTAAGGGCTCGTGACAAACCCCGGCTTGTTGGGCACGGGAATCCCGTACGGCAGGTCGCGCCGTGATCGCTTCGCCGGCGGCACGACGGCGGCCGAGCGGACCACGGGCGGTACCGGCATGGGCGTCCGTGGCGGCGGCGTGGGTGTGGGCGTGGGAACCGGCGCAACGGGCGGAGCGCCCGGCGAGACGTCGGGCGACGCCGCGTTCTCGTTTTGTTTCTTCCCCGTCGTGCGTTTCGGCGCCGTCGTCGTGCGTTTTGGCGTCGGGGAAGTGCGCGGATGGGCAATCGAGTTGCCGAGTCTCTTGAAAAAGTCGCCGATTGGGTTGCCCGCCGTGGCGGAAGGTCCGCCGGCCAGAAATGCACTCAGTGCGAAAATTAGAACAACCCTCCGAAACGGATAACCCATTCCGCCATTCTGCACTACGCGGCCCAGTGTTCAATATTTCCTCGCACTGCGGTAGAAATACCGCACCGCAGCAAGGAGCGGCGGTTTTCCAACCGCCGACCGAAATACACGGCGGTTGGAAAACCGCCGCTCCTTGGAGGGGAAGCCTCACGCTTTCTGCAGCGCGCCGGTCCCCTGCCCTTTCGCCTTGCTCAAATCAGCCGCTTCAAACAATTTCAGCTCTCCCATCTTTGGCACGCATGGCTAAGAACAACCGGCCCAAACCAAAAACGCCGGCCGTGTGCCCGGTCTGCGGCGAGGATGTGCCGAACGGCGCCCTGGCCTGCCCCGAATGCGGCGCGGACCATAACTCCGGCTGGCGGGAAGATGCTGACAGTTACGAGGCGCTGGATTTGCCGGATGAAGATTTCAACTACGACGAGTTCGTCCGGCGCGAATTTGGATCCTCCATCAAGCCGAGCGGAATGAAAATGATCTGGTGGATCACCGCTATTCTCATTCTCATCGCGACGGTCGCGCTTTATTTTCTCAGCGTGCGCTAGCTGCCACCACCCTCGAATCAACCCGAGCGCCGTTGTGCCTGTCATCGAGCTCACGACCGAAGTTCACGCGCCCATCGAGCGCACCTTCGACCTGGCGCGCAGCGTTGAGCTGCACCTGGATTCCACCGCGCAGACCGGCGAGCGCGCGGTGGCCGGCGTGACAAGCGGGTTGATGGCTCTGGGAGACGACGTCACCTGGCGGGCTCGTCACCTCGGCGTCTGGCAGCACCTGACCAGTCGAATTACGAAATTCGAAAGGCCGTTCCACTTTCGTGATTCCATGGTGCGCGGCGCGTTCCATCGTTTCGATCACGATCACTTCTTCGCGTCCCAAGGTGAAATCACGCTCATGCGCGACGTGTTCGACTTTCAATCCCCGTTTGGCATTCTCGGCCGGGGCGTGGATCGACTTTTCCTTACTGACTATATGAGACGTTTTCTTCTCACCCGATGCACCTTGATCAAAGCGGTCGCGGAGACGGACCAATGGCGCCGTTACCTAAATGTCTGACACGATGGCTGCGCCGAAACCAGATCCGAGAGACAAACGCGCCGGCAGCCATCCCAGCTTTGCCGATGCTTTTCGCTTCTGGTTCAAACTCGGGCTGATCAGCTTTGGCGGGCCTGCCGGACAAATCGCCATCATGCAAACCGAGCTGGTCGATCGGAAAAAATGGATCAGCCAATCACGTTTTCTCCACGCCTTGAATTTCTGCATGCTCCTTCCCGGGCCCGAAGCCACCCAGCTCGCCATCTACATCGGCTGGCTCCTGCACAAAACCTGGGGCGGCATCGTGGCCGGCGCTCTCTTCGTCATCCCGTCGATGTTCGTGCTTTGGGCGCTTAGTTTCGTCTACGCGGCCTACGGCAACATCCCCTGGATCGCCGCCGTCTTTTACGGACTGAAGCCGGCCGTCATGGCGATTGTGGCCGTGGCCCTGCTGCGGATCGGTCGCAAGGCCCTGAAGAATCCGATCATGTGGTGCATCGCGGCGGCGGCCTTCACCGGCATCTTTTTTTTCCAAATCTCATTCCCCCTCATCATTCTCGCCGCCGCGTTTCTTGGATTTCTCGGAGAACGGATTCGGCCCACGACCTTCCTTGCTCCTGGAATCGACGAGGCGAATAAAGGCGACAGCGTCTTGAGCGACGACGAGGAATCGCCCGCCCACGCGCGACCATCCTGGTCCCGTGCGGTGCGAATATCGGTGGTTTGTCTTGTCCTTTGGTGGATGCCGGTTTTCGTCACCGGCCTCTGCCTAGGATGGAATCACACCCTTTTCAAGGAAGGCCTCTTTTTTAGCAAAGCCGCGGTCGTGACCTTCGGCGGCGCGTATGCGGTGCTGCCGTATGTCGCCCAACAGGCGGTGGACACATTCGGCTGGCTCCAGACCGGCCAAATGATGGATGGCCTCGGTCTGGCCGAGACAACTCCGGGGCCATTGATCATGGTGCTCCAGTTTGTTGGCTTCATGGGCGGCTGGCAGAAGCCCGGTCTTTTGCCTCCGCTTCTCGCCGGCACGCTCGGTGCGCTCATCACGACCTGGGTCACATTCGTTCCCTGTTTTCTCTGGATTCTTCTCGGCGCGCCCCACATCGAACAATTGCGGGGCAACACCAGACTCACCGCCGCGCTCTCAGCCGTCACCGCGGCCGTGGTCGGAGTCATCTTGAATCTGGCGGTCTGGTTTGGGCTGCACGCGCTTTTCCCGGTCAGCGAGGCGCTCGATTTGTTTGCTTTCGTTGCCGGCACGATTGCCTTCGCCGGAATGTTGAAATGGAATTGGAACGTCATCCCGGTGGTCATCGGCAGCGGCCTGGCCGGATTGATTTACCAATTGGCGATTTGATTTGCGCGGTTGTCGTCGAGCGAGGTTATCGCCGTGTTCAGCCACTTGATGGACGCCGGAGGCGTCACGGAAATTAGGTCGCCACGGCGACTGCCAACCACCGGATAGGGATGAAAAATTGCGGCGACTCCCGGAGGGACGACGGAATGGCATCGTGCGATTTCCGCCGCCCCTGCCGGGGCTTGCGCTCTCACTTACGGAAACCGGTGGTTGTCACCACCGGCTAATGTCCAATGTCCCTCCGGGACAGACCCTGCCAACATCCGTCCGCGTTGACTTGATTCGGTTTGATTTTAACTTGCGAAGTCGGCAGCGCGCCGGCTCTTGAATCGTGAAAAGCGTCCTCTTCGTTTGTACAGGAAATATTTGCCGAAGCCCGATGGCGGAAGGGTTTTTTCGCCGTCTCCTCGGCAATCGCAAGGACATCGAGGTGGCGTCTGCCGGGGTCCACGCGGTGCGCGGGCAGCCTCCCAGCATGCACGCCGTGCACGTCCTCGAGCAGGAAGGCGTCGATATCCGCGGACTGCGCAGCCAGCCGTTGACCGCGACGCTGGTCGATCACGCCACGCACATTTTCGCGATGACAGCCGGGCATCTCGACTCGATTCACATGCTCTTCCCCCATGGCGTGGAGAAGACCTATTTGCTCCGGGAGTTTGAAGAGCCGGGCATGACCGTCTGGCGCGATGTGCCGGACCCGATCGGTTGCAGCCGCGATGTCTACAGTGTTTGCGCCGCCACCATTAAAAACGCTTTACCGACCGTGCTCGCGTTCGTAGAACAAAGTGAATTCGCAGCGCCGGCCAAACTGCGCGGCGCCAGAACTTCATCTTACACCATGGCAGACCAGCCGCCCGATATCCCCGCTCCACCTCCGATCCCGTCCGCCCCCGCCGGTGGCAGCCTGCGCCAGGTCGATCCCGAAATTTTTGCGGCGGTGGTCGCGGAAGAAAAACGGCAGCGCGAGAACATCGAGCTCATTGCGTCGGAAAATTTCACCAGCCGCGCGGTCATGGAAGCGCAAGGCAGCGTCCTGACCAACAAATACGCCGAAGGTTATCCGGGAAAACGCTGGTATGGCGGTTGCGAAAACGTGGACACGGTCGAGCAACTGGCGATCGATCGCGCGAAGCAGCTGTTCAGCTGCGAACATGTGAACGTCCAGCCGCACAGCGGCGCGCAGGCGAACATGGCCGTCTATTTCGCCATGCTAAAGCCGGGCGACAAAATTCTGGCCATGAACCTTGCCCACGGCGGGCATCTCACCCACGGCCATCCGGCAAATTTCTCCGGCAAATTTTACCAGGTCTCGCAGTACGGAGTGAGCGCGGAAACCGAGCACATCGATTACGACGCTTTGCAGAAACAAGCCGAAGAGGTTCGCCCGGCCATGATCACGGCCGGCGCGTCCGCCTATCCGCGCATCATCGATTTCCCGCGGCTTCGGCAAATCGCCGATTCCGTCAGCGCGCTTTTGTTCATCGACATGGCGCACATTTCCGGGCTGGTGGCCGGCGGCGAGCATCCCAGCCCGATTCCGCACGCGCAATTTGTCACCACCACCACGCACAAAAGCCTCCGCGGCCCGCGCGGCGGCATCGTCATGTGCCAGGAACAATTCGCCAAAGCGATCGACGGCACCGTGTTTCCGGGAGTGCAGGGCGGACCGCTCATGCACGTCATCGCCGCGAAGGCCGTTTGTTTTCACGAAGCGCTGCAGCCGCCGTTCCGCGATTACCAGCGGCAGGTCGTGGTGAACGCGAAGGCGCTCGCTGCTGGATTGGCGAAGCACGGTTACCGCATCGTTTCTGGCGGCACCGAAAACCATCTCATGCTGGTCGATCTTCGGCCGAAAGATATCAACGGCAAAGTAGCGCAGGAGGTCCTCGATCGCGCCGGGATCACCGTGAACAAGAACGGCATCCCGTTCGACACCTACCCCATCTTCAAACCGGGCGGCATCCGCATCGGCACACCGGCCGTCACCACGCGCGGGATGAAAGAAGAGGAAATGCTCGAGATCGCCGATCTGATCAACGACGCCCTGATCCGCCGCGACGATGCCGCTGCCCTCGAACAGATCCGCGGCAAAGTGCGCGATCTCACCAGCCGCTTCCCGCTGCCGTCCTAACTGTAGCCTTGCCCGCTGGGCGAGGCCCTCATGCTCGTGCTCGTGATCGTGACCGGCAGGCGACGCGCCTGCCCTACAAGTTCGAAATCCGAATATCGAAATTCGTGCTTCGGATTTTCTTCGCGACCTCTGTTTCCTCCTGTCGAAAATTCGTCCGGCCAGGCGCTTTCTTTTGTGCGATTGTTGATGAATGGGGAACAGCATGGAGCCTGTCCGTTCGGCCGCGGCCGGCCGATTGCGGATCTTGATGGTCGAAGATCACGGCGAAACCCGCGATGTGCTGGCCGACCTTCTTCGCCATGTTGGGCATGAAGTCGCCGTGGCCGCCTGCGTTGCCGCCGCCGTCCAGGCAATCAACGCGGAAAGATTCGATGTCATCCTCAGCGACATCGGGCTTCCGGATGGCAGCGGCTACTCCTTGCTCACGCAGGCCAGGCAAAAACAGCCAGCCATTCGCGCGATTGCGTTGACCGGATTTGGGACGGAACAGGATGCTCGATTCAGCCGGGAAGCCGGCTTCGACTTCCATCTGACCAAACCGTTGGATTTTCACGAACTGCGAACCGTTCTCGGCCAAATGGCGTAGGCCAATTTTTCGAACCGAAGAACTGACTCGCTTCTCCGCGTTCAGTCCGAGTCGTTCAATTCCTTCATCTTGCAGTACCCTTGCTGAACAAAATCGGCGATCGAACCCACGGCAAAGATCGATCCGAGCGCGCGCGTCAATCGTGGCTGAGAAACGAAACCTGCAATCCCCGCGCACGCGATCCAGGTTCCCATGCAAAACGGACACGAAACCAGTTCGCCTATGGCGCGGCGCAGCCCGGTTCCGCGCGGGCGCTCCTCGACTTCGCCCGAGCCGGCGGGCCCTTCATAAGTCGTGAACGGCGCGCGGACCACGCTGGTCACCCGACTCCTGGTCACTACTCGACTCACCTTCTGCGTCGCCATCCCGAGGATGAGGAGATCGCTCAATGGAATGCGATCGGGCAGCGTCCGCTTCTTGAAAGCGAGAAAACCTCCGACGACGACGGCAAAAAGAGTGATCAAGCTGGCGTAACCCCGGAGCGGAGCATCGCGCTCCCTCTCTTCTGCCTCGATCCGAGCGAGCGGCCCCTTCTCCGCTGCGCACTCGTTCTGTTCTGTCTCGGGTGGGCAGCTAATCATTGTGAGTTCACCGTATTTCTTGAGGTCATGCTAATGAAACGCGCGTCGTGCTCGAACCGCGCTTCAAAAAGAAAACTTCTCTCTGTAGCCGCCTCGCTACGTCGAGGCGTCCGGGCCGGCGCGCCGACAGAGCGGCGCGGCTACAGCAAGACGCAATGCTATCGAAGGACAGCGACCAGTAAGACGATCACCAGAATCAGGCCCAAACCTCCGCTCGGGTAGTACCCCCAGCCGGCACTGTAAGGCCAGGAGGGCAGAGCACCGATCAGGAGGAGCACCAGGAGTATGAGAAGGATGGTTCGCATCGGTTTTTCCTATTTCGTTGGTTGTCTGCTTAATTCTTCCGGCTCTTTTTCGCCGGCAATTTCTTGCGCTTGGTCTTCGCGAAATCGCGGAGCTGTTTTTCGCTCATCGATTTCGCCATTTGTTTCGAGGCGCCTTTCAGCGACGACTTCGCTACCTTGCCGCGCTTGGCCGCCAAAGCCGCGCCCGCGGCCATCTGCTGTTTCTTTGATTTCGCCGGCATAAATTTAAGTGCTTAAAGTTTTGCGATTTCGGCGCGGATATCTTCCTTTGTCTTGCCAAGTCTCTTTTGCAGGCGACCGAAAAGTTCGTCGTCTTTGCCCTCGACAAACGTCAGATCGTCGTCAGTCAGCTGACTGTACTTCTGTTTCAGTTTCCCTTTCACTTCGTTCCAATTCCCTTTCAGTTCGAGTGTAGTCATAACAAAAAACATTCGCACCCCGCTGGCAGAGTGGTCGGGTTGAATTGCGCCGCCGGCGCCCTCCTGCTCGCCTGCCCGCCATAGCCATGCGGCGGCGGGTGCTCGTGCTCGAAAAGGCGGAAATCCGAATATCGAAATCCGAAACAAATTCGAATCACCGAAAGAGGGGCAATGATCTAAACGGGAGAGCTCCGTTTCGAATTTTCTCCGCTTTGACGTTTGGTCATTGTTTCGGATTTCGAAATTCGTGCTTCGGATTTTCTTCGCCGAGACGGCTGAATCCCCATCGCCTTCCGAAAAGCTAGATGACATGAACACCCGCCCGTATTGGTTCGATTCCTCGAAACATCCGCGGTTTCGACCGCTCGCTCGCGATCTGACCGTCGATGTGCTCGTGGTCGGAGGTGGCCTCACCGGAATAGTCACGGCGTATCTCTTGCAAAAGGCCGGCTTGACCGTCGCGTTGCTCGAACGCGAGCGTCTCGCGGCGCGAGATAGCGGACATACCACGGCGCACCTCACTCATGTCACCGATGACAGACTGCATGAGCTGGTGGAACATTTCGGCCGGGACCATGCCCGGGCGATCTGGGACGCCGGCGCGGCCGCGATCGATGAAATCGAGCGCGTGGTCCGCGCAGAAAATATCGAGTGCGGGTATTCGCGCGTGCCCGGATATCTGCACGCGCCCGTTTCCGGCGGCCAAACGGACGAGCGCCCGGGCCTGAAGAAGGACGCGAAACTCGCCAACGAATTCGGTTTCACCGCCGCGTATCTCGATCGCGTTCCTTTCATGAACACTCCGGGCATGCGGGTCAGCGACCAGGGAAAATTTCACCCGCTCAAATTTCTCTTCGCGCTCGCGCAAAAGATTCACGGCAGCGACGTCCGTATCTTCGAAAATTCGGCGGTGACAAAGTTCGAAGCGAAGAAGAAGCACGCCAAAGCCAACGGCCACTGGATCAACTACGATCGCGTCGTCCTGGCCACGAACAATCCCGTGCTCGGGGAATCGGGCCTGGTCAGCGGCACGCTTTTCCAAACCAAGCTCTCGCTCTATTCCTCCTATGTTGTCGGAGCCACCGTCCCGCGCGGATCCATCCCGATCGCTTCTTTCTGGGACACGAACGATCCTTACCAATATCTTCGGGTCGATCGCCAGGGCGCCTCCGATTACGCGATCTTTGGCGGTGAGGATCACAAAACCGGACAGGTTCGCAACACCGAGACCTGCTTCCGCAACCTCGAGAAAGCTTTGCTCGAGATCGCGCCAGTCGCGAAGATCGATCATCGCTGGTCCGGCCAGGTGATCGAGTCCGCTGATGGCCTGCCCTACATCGGGCCTAACGAGGACGACCAATTCATTGGGACCGCCTACTCCGGGAATGGCTACACCTTCGGCGTGACTACCGCCATGATGGCGCGCGATTGGATCACGGGCGCAAAGAATCCGTGGAGCGACCTGTTCAGTCCCAACCGGAAAGCGATTCGCCGCGGCGCGTGGGATTACCTGCGCGAGAACAAAGATTACCCGTACTACCTGATCCAGGACCGTTTTCGTTCGCCCGAGGGCAAGTCGTTGAGCGCGGTCAAGCGCGGTGAAGGAAAGATCCTGAAGCTGGGGCGCAAGAAGCTCGCCGTTTACCGCGACCAGCGCGGAACCGTGAAGAAAATGTCTGCCGTTTGCACCCACATGGGTTGCCTCGTCCGCTGGAACCAAGCCGAAGCAACCTGGGATTGTCCCTGCCACGGCTCCCGTTTCGGCCCCAAAGGAAACGTCCTTTCCGGTCCCGCCGAAACTCCGCTAGCGGGAGCGTAGCCGCCGGCTTCACTCGTGCTCGTGCTCGTGATTGTGCTCGTGATCGTGATCGAAACTCCCCGCAGGAGATCTAACAGGAGACAACTGAGAAAACGGAGGTGCGCGGCCGCAAACAAGCGCTTGCCACGAGCGCCTCTAGAACCAGAGATTCCAGGAAGAATATTCGATTCCTCCCATCCGTGCCATCCGCGTAATCCGCGGTCGAAAATTCTGAATTTCGATCACGAGCACGAGCACGATTACGAAGATGAATCCGGAACACCGTGTTGTTCCTCAAAACACGATCCGAAGCTCTTCAAATCGACCGGCTCCCGGGGCTGCGCGCCTTTCGGACCGGCCCGGAGATATTGGACCGGCCACGCGATCGGTTGGTCCAGCTCTCGCGCCGCGCGCAACGGCCAATACGGATCGCGCAAAAACTCGCGGGCCATGATCACTGCATCCGCCTGTTCCGTCCGAATGATGTGCTCCGCCTGAACCGGCGAAGTGATCAATCCGACAGCGCCCGTCATGATTCCCGTTTGGCGGCGGATCCGTTCGGCAAAGGCCGTCTGATAACCGGCGCCGACCGGAATCGTCGCGTGGGGCACGTTCCCGCCCGAAGAACAATCGATGAGATCGACTCCCATTTTCTTCAGCTCCTCGGCGAGCTTGACCGATTGATCGATATCCCACCCGCCCTCAACCCAATCCGTCGCCGAGATGCGGATGAACAACGGCAATTCCTTCGGCCATTCCGTTCGCACTGCCGCGACAACCTCACGGCAAAGCCGGGTTCGATTCTCGAATGAACCGCCGTAATTGTCCTCTCGTCGATTGCTCAGCGGCGACAGGAACTCGTGAATCAGATAACCGTGCGCCGCATGGATCTCGATGACGCGAAAGCCAGCCTGGCAAGCCCGACGCGCAGCTGCGGCAAAAGCGGCGACGACCTCTTGAATGCCCTCCGGTGTGAGCGCCTGCGGCATTGGATAAGTGTCGGCGAATGGTAGTGCGCTCGGGGCCACGACCTTCGTCCAGCCTCCCGCGCTCTCGGAAATTGCGCCCTGCCCTTCCCATGGCCGGCGGGTGCTCGCCTTCCGGCCGGCATGGGCCAACTGCATCCCGGCGATGCTCCCTTGTTCATGAATGAACTTCACGATTCGCGTCAGCATCTCGACATGCCCGTCCGACCAGATACCGAGGTCCTGCGGGCTGATGCGCCCCTCGGCGCGAACGGCCGTCGCCTCGGTCATCACCAGTCCCGCGCCACCGACCGCGCGACTGCCGAGATGAACGAAATGCCAGTCGGTCGCGTAGCCGTCGTCGCTCGAATACTGACACATCGGCGAGACGAACACTCGATTCGCAAACGTCACATCTCGAATCGTGAGCGGATCGAATAGGCCAGCCATGGTCAATCGTCAGTAATCCGAACGAGACGTTTGAGCAAAGTTCAATTGATCCGAGCAGCCTTGATCGAGATCAAATGTCACAATATTTTGATGCACCTCCGACAAGCTCCAATTCGCATACTTCCTTCCATCAATTCAGTCTTGCCGCGGGAGGGTCCGGTTGATAATTTCACTCGATGCGGCTTTCGACAGCGCAACCCCCCTCGAGAGCAGGCAATAATCTACGCGAAGGCGTCATCCGCCTTATCGCGTCTTGTGGGCCACTGGTCACTGGCATGGATAGATTTGCATGTTCCAACGCCATTTTCGCAGCCAAGAGGTTCGCCTAGCGCTAAATCCACTCCGATGAGCCAGGTCATGGCAAAATCCGCTAAACACGCCCTAGGTCAAAACACAGACGGGGCGGCCAACTTTGTTTCCGAGGTCGGCACGACGTTTATCGCAACGATGGTAGCCGTCGCCTACCATTGCCTTTATACGGTTGCCACGAGTCCGGGGTTGGCTGATAGGCTGTCCAGCCTCACTGCCATAGAGCAGTTTCAACTAGTCAAGCAGACGACCGACGTGCATTTCGATCTATTATTAGCCGGGTTCATGCTGGCATTAGGGAAAAAAGTCACCGGCATTAAATTAGTTCTCGGGTTTTCCGTGTTCTTTGTCCTCCTTGGCCCGGTGGGTGGATGGCTTGAAATCGGTCTCAAACACAACCCGCAACACCCTTTCAGCGACGGCGCAGCCCTCGCCGCTTATTGGATTCCCAACGCCTGTGCCCTCATAATGTTTTTAATAACCACACTGGTTGTCAGTCAAAAGGAAGCCCGGCCATGAGAAAAACTCCACCTAACGATTGGGACAAGTGGATTGCGGTGATTGTCACTGCCGTGGGTCTCGCTATTGTTTTGTATTTCGGCTATCAAACCATTACCTTCTTACTTCGTCACCCATGGCTCCTTGTTGCAATCATCGTGGGCGCTTTCGCACTTCTTGCCAAACGCTTCATGCGCTGAGTGCGCGTGCCAATCGTTCGCGTAACCGCCGGCGCTCGAATACTGACACATCGGCGAGACGAACACCCGATTGGCAAATCTCACATCTCGAATCGTGAGCGGATCAAACAGGCCGAGCATGGTCAACGATCACACGTCCCGCATTCCTCGTTCATCTGCCACTCGCCTGCGCGTTGTCTTCTAATTTTCAAAAACACGCATTTTCCCCTTGGCAAGCTTCCTCTCGACCGCTAAACCTCCGCCGAAGCCCGACACCAACGCCGCGCTTCGACCCCAACCCCAAAACAAGAAAGGACCCCTATGAACGATCGCCACCAGCGTCGCTACGACGCGGCCAAACGCACCCAACCCTTCGGATCAGGCGCGCCCTCAAACGCCCCGCAGAAGTGCGATTCGAAAGCCACATCAGCAATCAGGTAACTCACATTCCCTTCTGAATTATGTCTGAAGAAATACTTTACACCGACAACCACGCGTCGGTTAGCACAAGCCGCGTCATCTTAAACAATACAACCTACGCGCTTCGCAATATCACATCGGTGAAAATGACTGTCACTCCCGCCAAGAAGGGATGTGCCATCGTTTTGATTATTCTAGGCGCGCTTGTAGCGCTTTGTGGCCTCCCTTCCAAAGACGCGATTCTGCCAACTTTGATAGTCGGCGGGATTCTGATCGGGCTAGGGATCGTATGGTCTAATTCCGCCAAAGCGGATTATCATGTGACCATTGCAAGCAGTTCCGGGGAAGGCAATGCTCTAACCTCGAGAGATAAGGCCTACATTCAAAAAATAGTGAATGCCATTAACGAGGCCATTGTTCGTTACCGGTAGCTTTCCACACTTAGGGCTTTGTCGATTCTATTGACGCTAAATGCCAGCTTTGGGTTACGCCTTGCCGCACCCGACCACGACCAGTTATGCGTGGTGTCAATTGTAAGCTCTGACCCTTTCGCAACCCGGAACCTTCATGGAGGCCGTCGAGCACAAATTCGTTACGATTCCACAATTCGTGGAGATTGCGCAGCGGTATTCGAGTGAGCTCGGCTGGATATTCCGTGGACAAGGCGATATCACATGGCCCCTTCGGCCAAAGGCGGGCCGGCCGGAGTATTACCTCGCCGCCAATCCCACTTGGAAAGAGAGAGGTCAAACATCAGCCGACCTAGGAAGGTTTGGGCAATGGCGGGAGGAAGCGGTCGCGTTTACCCAGTCGCTACCCAAGAACCAATTCGAATGTCTTGCTTTTGCACAGCATTATGGACTTGCTACGCGACTCTTGGACTGGACAACAAACCCACTGGTTGCGCTGTTTTTTGCTGTGGAGTCGCACGGAATGGTGGACGGAGGGGTGTTTTGTCACTTCCCATGGTGGAGTGTCAACAGAGAAAAAGCATCGCTCGAGAGCAAGCTGGATCGTGTGTCGAAACTAACGCCTCGGCCATTTGATCGTCGGATCGTTGCGCAAGGCGCGGTATTTACGTACCATATCCAACCCGAAGTAGCTCTCCAACCGCGGGCCCCAGAAAAAGAGGCAGAGATTGCGGTGCCGGGTGGCGTCGATTTGGTACAAATCCGCGTTTTGGCGAAAACGAAACCGATGATCCAGAGGCAATTGAGTGAACTAGGGATTAGCAGGAAAACCCTATTCCCTGATCTTGAGGGGTTATCGGATTTTGTAAATTGGAAGACGGCTCGGACGGCCGACTTTCGCGCGAGGAAAGCCAAGGTACCGAAAAAAAAATAGCGTGCAAATGAAGGAATGCATCATCGCGGCAGTCCTTGACGCCGGCGGCTAAAGCCGGTCGGGACCATGTGCCCGAGGCGGCCCGGCGCTGAATCGCCTCAGCTCCTGAGCGCGCACCTTGCGGACGAGTTGGGCCAGGGTGATGGAAGAAAATTAAGAATTATGAACGCAGAAGGAAGAAGGGAGGCAGCTCGAAAACTGGCGGCGCCATTGCCGGCTGGCGCCGTTCGAGAGGCTCAGGCCTGAGCGCAAGCCGAGGGAAGAAATTCGATTCCTCCATCCGTGCCACCTGTCCGCCATAGCCTTGGCGTAGGAGGATCCGCGATCGAAGCAGGGCTAGCTCTTTAGAGCCTTAATTTTTGTGTAGCCGAGTCCGCCGCTGATATCAATTTCTTCACCGCTGGTCACCAGGATCACGTTGCCCTTATTGTCTCCGGCATCATGAAATGCCTCGGCCGCGACACCCACTCCCAGGTCGAGCTGCGCACTCACGAACCATTCAATCCCGCCGGCGTGATGAATATCCTCCGAGTTCAAAACAATCCCCGTAAAGGCGACGGCGCCCTCCGTAGTTCCAATGGAAAGACCCCAGCTTTCATAAAACTGAGGCGCCGTGGGATTCTTGGGCTCGTAGATTATTCCGTAATACGCCTTGCCGGATAAGATGACACCGGCGTCGCCTCCGACGACGAGCGCGATCGATCCGTAATTCGAAAGATAGGGCGCCAATGCCTGGTAGCCGGTGCTAGCAAATAAATTGTTTAGCAGCACCTGATCAGCCTGACTCCACCCACTGGCCCCGGCTGAAGCAATACTGGCGATTACGGCAGCGGAGTCGACTGCTACCTCGATGAATGCCTTTGCAATGGCGATGATACTGGAATCGGTACTCTGCGCCGTTAAGCTCTTGGCAATGTCGATGGGATGGGTCAATTGGGGCATGATATTGAGCGTTGGTTGATGAATCGGGGGTGGATTCTGAGGTTTTGTGAAATGGAGGGAGGGCGACCAACGTTGGTCTCGCCAAGGTCTACAAAACGAGGAAGGCGTAAGACAAGGAATAAGTGGCGACGTGATCTGAATGTTCCCGTCCGATTTTAACACCCTATACGAAACAATACCGACATGAGCACCAAGAAAATTGCCCTGATTACCGGCGCCAACAAAGGCATCGGTCTCGAAACCGCACGCCAACTCGCCAAGCAAGGCATCACCGTCCTGGCTGGCGCGCGGGATGAGGCCAAGGCCAATGGAGCCGCAGCAGAGCTGGGCAAGGAGGGACTCGACGCTCACGGAATCGTCATCGACGTAAATGATGCGGGCAGCATCCAAAAGGCCGCCGTTCAGATCGAACGCGATTACGGACAGCTCGACATCCTGGTGAACAACGCAGGAGTGATGTTGGACGATCGGGAGAAGGAGCCGAGCGAGCAGTCGCTCGACCTCTGGCGGAAGACGTTCGAAACAAATTTATTCGGACTGATCGCGACGACAAAGGCGTTGCTCCCACTCCTGCGCAAGAGCGCGGCCGGCCGGATCGTGAATCTTTCCAGCATCCTAGGCTCGATCCATTTCCACGCTACGCCGGGTTCACCGATCTATGGGTCGAAAACGCCGGCCTACGATGTCTCGAAATCGGCGGTAAACGCCTGGACGGTGCATCTCGCTTACGAGTTGAAGGACACGCCGATCAAAGTAAACGCCGCGCATCCCGGCTGGGTGAAGACGGAGATGGGCGGCGAAGGCGCGCAAATGGAGATCGAGGATGGCGCGAAAACGAGTGTCGAACTCGCGACGCTGGGACCGGATGGGCCGAGCGGCGGGTTCGTGCATATGGGAGAGACCTTGCCCTGGTGAGGCGTGGGAAAGTAAGAATTAAGAAGGAAGAAGGAAGAAAAAGGGATCGATCACGAGCATGAGCACGATCACGAGAACGATGGGATGGAACGAGGCGGCTGCCCAACAATCGAGCGGGCAGCACAGCGACGGAGAGCTGCTGGACTCGTATTCACAAACAATCGCGGCGGTAGTGAATCGGGTGGCGCCGACGGTGGTGAATATTCGAGTGCTCAGTGGCGAGCGCGGCCAGGGAGGCGGCTCGGGTTTCATCATCGCGCGCGATGGATTCATTCTGACGAACAGCCACGTGGTCCACGGCGCACGCGAGCTCGAGGTGACGCTGCACGATTCGCGCGTTTTTCCCGCGCGCCTCATCGGGACCGATCCCGAGACCGATCTGGCGGTCATTCGAATCGACGCGCCCGATATTCAGCATGCGCGGCTGGCCGACTCATCGAAGATTCGCGTGGGCCAGATCGCGGTCGCGGTCGGTTCGCCCTATGGATTTCAACAGACGGTGACGGCCGGAATCGTGAGCGCGCTCGGGCGGTCCATGCGCGCGGAATCGGGCCGGTTGATGGACGAGATCATCCAGACCGACGCGGCGCTGAAGCCCGGGAATTCCGGAGGTCCGCTGCTGAACAGCGCGGGCGAAGTGATCGGCGTGAATACGGCGGTCATCCTGCCGGCGCAGGGGATTTGCTTCGCGATCGCGAGCAACACCGCGCATTTCGTGACCGGCTGGCTGATCAAGGATGGCCACATCCGCCGCAGCTCGATCGGCGTGGCGGGCCAGAACGTGCCGCTCCATCCGCGCGTCGTTCGGTTCCATAAATTGCCTAACGATCACGGGGTCCTGGTGATGGAAGTGGAACCGGGCAGCCCCGCCGCCGTCACGGGATTGGAGAAGGGCGATACGATCGTCGGGTTTAAGGGCCGGCCCGTCGCGACCATCGACGATCTGCACAAGAGCCTGGTGGCCTCGGAAATCGGGGTGGCGTCGCCGCTCATGTTCCTGCGCGGGACCGATAAGGTTTTTCGGATGGTCGTGCCAAGAGAAAGTAAGAAGTAAGAATTAAGAAGGATGAATGGAGCGAACGGGACGAGCGACATAGAAGGTGAAGCTGCGAGGGAACCAGTGAGGTCGTGTGGGAGGGAAGAAGTTGGATCATGAACGAACCGATTAACATTAACGAAGCCAGTTTTGAGCGGGCTGTCATCCAGTCGCCCGTTCCCGTCCTGGTGGATTTCTGGGCGCCCTGGTGTGGTCCGTGCAAAATGATAGGGCCGCTCCTGGAGGAGATCGCGATGAAGAGCGATGGCCGCTATCGCGTCACGAAAGTGAATGTCGATGATGATCCGGCGCTCCAGCAACGGTTTGGAATTCGCGGCATTCCGACTCTGCTCTTCTTTAAAGACGGCGCGCTCCGCGATCAGATCGTCGGCGCGGCGGCCAAGAACGCCATCGTGGAAAAGCTGGAAGGGCTCTTGCCGGGCGCGGCGGCCTCTCGGCATTAAAACGCTGGGCTATTCCGGCTTGAAGGTGGATCGTCCGCTCCGTCGGGCGATGTTAATCTTGGCGCCGAAGGCGCATTTGTTTTGCCATCGAGCGGCGGAGCGCTCGATCCACCTGAGATGACGCCTGATGGATGTTGGTCTAGGTTCTCCGATGCTCGTTTTGACCTTGAGGCGTTTCAGAGTGTCGAAGGCGAGCTTGCTTACCTGTCTAGTTTTGCTGCTGGGAGCTGCGCTCGCTTCCGGACAGACCGCGCCGCGGAAGCCGCCCCCGACCGAGCCACTCGAAGAATACGATGATCCCCCCGCCCCTTCCCCGTTGTGGGGAATCGGAGTTTCGCCAGGAATGATCTCGCAGGAAGGCCCTTTCACGAGTCATCAGGTGAACGTCAACGGGAGCGGGATGAACATCACGGGCGATGCCGCGAACGAGCCATCGATCAGCGTCGACCCAACCAACCACAATCGGATCGTCATCGGCTGGCGGCAGTTCAATAGCGTGACCTCCAACTTCCGGCAGGGCGGCTACGGATATTCCAGCGATGCCGGCACGACCTGGACTTTCCCCGGCGTGCTCGAGAACAACGTCTTCCGGAGCGATCCGGTCCTGAAATGCGACGATTCGGGGCGGTTTCTCTATCTCAGCCTTCTCGAATCATTTGATGTCACCCTGTGGCGCTCGCTCAACGGCGGCCAGACTTTTACGAACATTGCGCCCGCCCTGGGCGGCGACAAACAGTGGTTCGCGGTCGACAACACCAGCACCAGCATCGGTCATGGGTTCATTTACCAATTTTGGGATAACGCCAGCCCAAACGCGCCTAACGAATTCAGCCGTTCCACCGACGGCGGGTTCACTTGGATGAATCCGATCACCATCCCCAACGCTCCGCAATGGGGAACGCCCGACGTGGACTCGAACGGCATCCTCTTTTTCGGCGGCGTCACAACATCCCTCACCCAGTTTTGGTGCCTTCGTTCGAGCAACGCCAGAAACGGCGCCGTCATCCCGACCTTTGACCTGAGCACGCCAGTCAACATGGGCGGCGTGATCGATTACTTTGACACGATCAATCCGGAAGGACTGATCGGGCAGGTTTTCCTGGCGACGGACCGTTCCGGCACGAGCACGAATAACAATGTTTACATCCTGGCGAGCGTGCAGCCGACCGGGTTCGACACCGGGAGCGAGGTCATGTTCGTGCGCAGCACCGACAGCGGACAAACCTTCAGCGCGCCCAAGCGGGTCAACGACGATCCGGTGAATCACAACAAATGGCATTGGTTCGGCACGCTGGCGGTCGCGCCGAATGGGCGCATCGATTGCGTTTGGCTCGACACGCGCAACGCCGCGAACAACACCGATTCGCAGCTCTTCTATTCCTACAGCTTCGACGCGGGCAATAACTGGTCGGCCAACGTCGCGGTCAGCGCCGCGTTCAATCCGTTCCTCGGTTATCCGAATCAGAACAAGATGGGCGATTACATGACGATCGTTTCGGATAACACCGGAGGCGATGTCGCATATCCCGCCACGTTCAATCTCGAAGAAGACATTTATTATGTCCGCGTCACGCCAGGAATTGCACCGACGCCGACACCTTCACCCACAGCTACACCGGGAACACCGACACCGACTCCCACTCCGACACCAACTATAACTCCACCTCCAACGCCGACGCCGACCCTCACACCGACGCCCACGCCGACACCCACACCCACACCCACACCCACGCCGACCGCCACACCAACGCCAACGACCACCCCTACGCCGACGGCCACACCGACGCCCCCTTTGGCGTCCCAAGCGCTCAACCTCTCGACTCGTCTGCGAGTTCAGACCGGCGATAACGTTGGCATCGGCGGGTTCATAATTTCGGGAACGGCGCCGAAACGTGTCGCGGTCCGAGTTGTTCACTGCATGATCTGCATTCCCGAAGTCAGTCCGCTGGCTGACCCGGTCTTGGAGCTGCACGGCCCCGGCGGCTTTACGACGATCGTCAACAATAACTGGAGAGATACTCAGGAAGCCGAAATCATTGCCGCGGGTTTGGCGCCGGATAATGACTCGGACTCCGCCATCATCGTGACGCTCTCTCCGGGAATTTATTCGGCAATTGCGCGCGGCCAGAACAACACGTCAGGCGTGGCTTTGATTGAAGTCTATGATCTCAATCAGGCGGCCGCCTCGAAACTGGCCAACATCAGCACGCGAGCCTTCGTCAGCACCGGCGCGGAGATCGTGATCGCGGGATTCATTCTGGGCGGTCATCCCGGCGATGACAGAATTGTCGTGCGCGGCATCGGACCGAGCCTGTCCGCCGTGGGCGTATCGAACGCCCTGGCAGATCCGACCCTGGAGCTGCGCGATAGCAATGGTGTGCTTCTCATCGCGAACAATGACTGGCAGGACAACCCGCCCCAGGCCGCGGAACTGACGGCCGCGGGTCTGGCGCCGACAAATAACCTGGAGTCAGGGATAGCGGCGACGCTTCCGCCGGGCGCGTACACCGCGCTCCTCGCCGGACTAAACGACGGCACGGGCGTGGGCCTCGTCGAAGTTTACGATCGCGGGGGGCAGTAGCCGCCGAAGACGGCGGAAATTCGAAACTCGAATATCGAAACAAATTCGAATCACCCAAGGAGCGGCGGTTTGAAACCGCCGACCCAAAACCAACGGCGGTTTCAAACCGCCGCTCCTTGATGTCGAATTTTCCACTTACTTAATCGGCGCTAATCTGCCTAAATCTCACGAGCCCCTTCGCGCCATGAGCAAGACTTCGGAAACCCAGCAATCCAATCCACTCCGCGAAGGACTCGCGACGCGCGCGGTCCCGCAGGCCTGCACGGTGGTGATTTTCGGCGCGACCGGCGATCTGACGATGCGGAAACTGATTCCCGCGCTCTACAATATCGCGGCCGATGGCGAATTGCCGCCGGCCCTGACGGTGGTCGGTTTCGCGCGCCGCCCGAAAACCGACGAGCAGTTTCGCCAGGAACAGGAAGAGGCCACGCGGAAATTTTCCCGGCAAACGGTCCGCGATGAAATCTGGAACGGTTTCGCCGAATCCGTTTTCTATCATCAGAGCGAGTTCCACGACACGGCTGGTTACAAGAGCCTGGTGGAGCGTCTCGACAAAATTGACAAGGAACGCGGCACCGGCGGGAATCGTCTTTTCTATCTCGCGGTCGCGCCGGACCAGTTCGAGCCGATCCTGAAAAATCTGAAGGATGCGGGCTTGAACAAGGCGCGCGAGGGGAGCTGGGCGCGCGTCATCGTCGAGAAACCGTTCGGGACCGATCTCGCTTCCGCGCGCGAGCTCAATCGCATCGTGCGCAATGCTTTTTCCGAGGACCAAACTTACCGGATCGATCACTTCCTCGGGAAAGAGACCGCCCAAAATATTCTCGTGCTCCGGTTCGCAAACGCGATCTTCGAGCCGATCTGGAATGGCCGCTACGTCGATCACATCCAGATCACCGCCGCGGAAACGCTCGGCGTGGAGGGACGCGCCGGTTATTACGAAGGCGCGGGCGCGCTGCGCGACATGGTGCAAAACCATTTGCTCCAGCTCCTTTGTCTCGTCGCCATGGAGCCGCCAACCGATCTCGGCGCGGACAGCATTCGCGATGAAAAGGTGAAGATCGTGAAATCGCTCCGCCGCATGTCGCACGAGGAGATCGCAAAAAATGTCGTCCGCGGCCAGTACGCCGACGGCGCCGTTAATGGAAAAGACGTGCCCGGTTATCGGAGCGAAAAGAATGTGAAACCGGATTCCAAGACGGAGACGTTCGTCGCCTTGCGCGTGCGCGTCGACGACTGGCGGCTGGCCGATGTGCCGATTTACATCCGGGTCGGCAAACGGCTGCCGAAATCAGGCACGGAGATCTCCGTCCATTTCAAAAAGGCGCCACCGGTTTTGTTCAACAAGGAATCCGTTTCGCTCGATCAAAACGTCCTCGTCATTCGCATTCAACCGGATGAAGGAATTTCGCTGCGCATGCAGGCGAAAATGCCGGGCACCACTTTCCGGATCGAACCGGTGAAGATGGATTTTCATTACGGAACCTCCTTCGGCAAGGCGAGTCCCGAGGCTTACGAACGGCTGCTGCTCGACGCGATGAGCGGGGATGCCACGCTTTTCGCGCGCCGCGACGAAGTCGAAGGAGCGTGGGCCTTCATCGACCCGATCGAAGAAGCGTGGGTGGCGAAGGAAGACCAGCCGGAATTGTTTGAATATCCCGCCGGTTCGTGGGGACCGAAGGAAGCGGATGAGCTGCTGGCCCGCGACGGTCGCGCCTGGCGCCGGCTCTGATCGACTATGAAACTGAAAACCATCTCGGTCGCGGCGCTCATCGTCCTCGGCTGGTCGGCCGCCGTGTCGGCAGGGCCCTTCGAAAAAATCCCCGGCGGCGGTCTTCGTCATAAAGCCTCGGGTGTAATTTTCCCGGCGCGGGTCGGCCTGTTTCAGAGTGCCGGACCGAAGACGTACGATCGGAAGGGCGCCGACGTGGGTGTGAAATACTTTGTCGCGCAATTCATCCTCGCGGACGTTTACGCTTATCCCGCTGGATCGTCCCGCAGCGCTTTCGACAAGGAATTTGCGAACCAGCAGAGTGCCATTCGCCAGCTGAACAAGAACGTTAAGCTGGTCTCACAGTCAGCGGTTTCGACGAGGCAGGGCGGTCGAATGGTTCCGGGACGACAGGCGACCTACGATTTGGAGCGGCCGCTTTTCGGAAATCCGCGAGTCAAAGCCGGGTCGCAGTTTTTGCTCTTTCGCGATGGCCCCTGGTTCGTGGCCTACCGCTTCTCGTATCCGCGGGAGCGGTCTGCCATCGCCAGCAAACACGTCGCAAATTTCCTGGCGCAATGGTCGTGGCGAGATTCGGCGACTTCCAAAACTTATGCCCAGCAAAGTCGCTGAAACGATTGCTCCGGGCCTGCCGGTCGAGATCGGCAAGATCGATCGCGAGTTGAAGAAGCTCTGGGCCGAGTGGGCCGAGAGCGGGAGCCCGATGACGCGCGCCTCGCTCATGAATCTCGCGGTTTACAGCGAGGCGCCCGGTTCGCTCCCGCGGAACACCGAGATCATTTTCAAAATTACCGAAGACCACGCGTGTCGCGCCATCGTGATTAGCGCCAATCCCGGCGCGGAAGAAAACCGCGTGGAAGCCTGGATCAGCGCGCACTGCCACGTGAGCCGCGCGGGCGGCCAGCAAATCTGTTCCGAACAACTTTCGTTCGCGCTCGAGGGCCCGTCCACCCGGTTGCTCCCGAATATTGTCTTCTCCCAGCTCGATTCGGATCTTCCCTTTTACCTCTGGTGGCAGGGAGAGTTTCACGACGCCATGCACCCGCATTTCTGGGCCTGGGTGGACCGCGTCATTTACGACAGCCAGAGCTGGAGCGATTTCGGCGCGCAAATTCAACGCGTCGAAACCGCGCAAACGGAAGCGAGACAGCGGATCGTGCTCTGCGATCTCAATTGGACCCGGCTCGTTCAGTTCCGTCTGGCGATCGCGCAGTTTTTCGATCATCCGCGGACGCATTTCCATTTCGGCGAAATCGAACGCGTCGAGATCGATTTTGCGCCCGGGTATCGTTCGACGGCTTTGCTCCTGGCGGGCTGGCTCGCCGCGCAGCTTCATTGGACGCTCGAGAAGGAATCGAAGGAAAACGCGCTGACGTTTCGCGATGAGGAAGACAAGACGATTCAGGTTTCGCTGGGCGAGAAGGCAGGAGAACCGATCGGCCGTTGCGTCTTAAAGTGCGGCTCGCGAGAATTTCGGGTGGCCCATGCGGCGAATGCGGATTTGCTCGAGGTGGCCGCGGACGGCGCCGATGCGAAACGCACGTGTCTGATGCCGGCGGGCAGCAACGACTCCGTGCGTTTGATGAGCGAAGAGCTGATGCGAGGCGGGCCGCATCGCGTCTATCTCCGCGCGATGAATTGCGTGCGGAGTTTAATGTAGGGCCGGACAAGGAGCGGCGGTTTGCAACCGCCGTCTATTAAGGCGGGCGGTTTCAAACCGCCCCTCCTTGGAAGAGATCTAAATCCCCACTGGCTCGACCGGCTTCTCCACCCGGTTAAAAACCTGCGGCTCTTTCAGGAGCTCGGGATCGTTCAGGCGGCCATCGTAAACTTCCGACCATGTCTGCTGATTCATCGAGCACATCGGCACGGCCACCCATTTTCCCTCACGTTTCACCGCGCCTTTGAAGACACAGGAATCAAGCCGCGCCCGCACGACCGGATCGGTGTCAGCTTGCGCCACCTGGTTCGCGTCCATGAAATTATGCATGCCCACGCCGAGCGTGTGCACCTGTCCGCGCAGGAGCGAACGGAAAATCTCCGGCGGCGCTTTCCGCGAGGTGACATAGCGCAAAAGTTTGAAAACAAGTTTCGCGGCCAGGAATGGATGCTGAAACAGAACTCCGGCAAGCCGGTAGGGCGGCGTGCCGGCGTCATCGTTAACCAGCGAGAGGCCGCCAATTTTTCGCAACACTTCTCCGAGCAACGAATCGAACTTCTTGTCGTCCGGCAGGAGCGGGAAAATTTTCCCGGAAGGCCGCGCAATCAGGAGCGACGCCCAACTGTTGCAATCGGGATGACCGAAAATGGAAACGTCGCGGCGCAGCGGCAACCCGACGCCCTCGCAAATCTTTTCCCAAACATCGGCCGGCGTAATCGGGCGCTGGGAAAAAATCGTGCGCCCCGTGTCAGCTTCGGGTTGGAAACTGAGCATGCGCCAGACGTAGCTGCGCTTTGCATCGGCCAGATACCAGCGGATCACTTCCGGCACGTCATCGATGTTGCGGCGCGTCACGGTGAAACTCAGCGCGTATTCGAGGAGCAATCCGGTTTTCTCTCGAATGCCCAGAGCGAGGTCGGTGAAAGCCTGGCGCACCGGATGAAGATCGGCTTCACACTTGATGCGGCCGATCGGAAAACCATGCCGGCCGGCCTGGGTCATGTCGACGTGCACCGAGATTTGGCGCAAGCCGCCTTCGACCACCAGGCGCTCGAGAAATTCCGGATGTTCGATCAGCGTTTGTCCGTGCGTCATGAGCATCGGGATCGAGCCGACGGAAATGGCGTACCGGACAATTTCAATCAGCTCATCGCCGCGGCCCGATTTCCAATAAGCGTCGGCCACGTCGCCGCCCGTGATCTGCAATCCGCCGCCGGGTCCTTGCAGACGACGGTTCGCGTCGATCTGCTCCCTGACCTGGGCGAGCGATGGAATCGGAATCTCGTTCGCGTTCTTCGGGAGATAACAATGCGTGCAATGAAAAGAGCAATAGCTCGCGCCGAGCGTGAAGCCACAATGGGTGAGATGCCGGCCGGAAATCTGATTATTCGTCCGGAGCTCGAGCGGCAACGATTCCCAGCGCTCTCGTAAGACGCGCGCCTTCTCTTCGGCGATGGGCCGCCGGAAGGCGTTCCAGCGGGCTCGCCAGCGCGGCGGCGGACTCACCTCGTGCGCGAGTGAAACCATGGCCTGACCTTACTTCACTTCGTTCAAACCCCAATCGTATTCCTGATAGCTGATCTTGGCGTCGGCCGGGATCGGGGCGCGGCGCTTATTAATGAAGGCGAGCGGACCGCCCTCGTTCTTGAAGTCATCCTTGTACCAGTCGAAAATTTTCGAAAGCTCGGCGGCTTTGCTTCCGGCGGAGTACTTGACCCCTTTCTCCGAATTCACATAGCCCTTCGCCAGCTTCTCGAATTGCTCATCCAGTCTGGGACCGCTGAAGGCCTCGCGATTGAGCGGCGGACAGCTCCGGCTGGCGCAGTTGAGCGCGAAATGGACGCGCGGCTCGCCGAGTTTCCTGATCACATTATCTTCCAGCGCTTTGAAGCTCGTCTGTTGTCCGGCTACGGCGATCTTCTTGGCGGTAAAGAAAGTGAAGAAGGTGTCTTTCACGCTCGCGGTCGGATATTTTGCGAGGGCTTCATGCAGGATCCAGGCGTTGTAAGCGTTGAGGTAAAACGCCAGCTGCTGCCTCTTATCCAGCCCCGAGATGGCTTCCTTGGCAATGCCATCCACGACGGTTTGGAGCGCCTGAACGTCGGCGGCATTGCTTTTCCAGGCGGCGTATTTTACGCCGCCGGAGGTGACGTATTTCCCGAGAAGTTTGTTGTAGGGTTCAATCCAGTTCTGGGCCTGGGAAGTCGCGGCCCAGACAACACAAAGAACGGCCGCGAGGAGGACGCGAAGGGGTAATTTCATGCCCTCATTTCGCACTCCGGGAATTGCCAGGGCAAGACTAAAGTGTCCGGCAGCAAGCCAAGGAGCGGCGGTTTGCAACCGCCGACCAATAAAAAACGGCGGTTGCAAACCGCCGCTCCTTGATCGCGGTCGTCCGCGATAATTCGACGGACGTGCGGAAGCACGTCCCTCCGAAGCTACAGCTCGAACAAGGCGCGCAAGGCTTGCGCGCTGCCTTCAATCGAGAACTTCTCGCGCGCGATCTGCTGGCCGCGGTCCCCGAATCGCCGTGCCTGTTCCGGATTCGCGATTAAGAATTCGAGCGCCGCGCAGACTGCCTGCGGGTCGTGTTCCGGCACCAATAGTCCGCTGGAATTGTTCTCGACCATTTCCGGAACGCCGGCGAGCGGAGTGGAAATCACCGGCAATCCCGCCGCCATAGCTTCCAGGATGACGGTTGGCAAATTGTCCATGCCCCCACCCTCTTCTCGTGTGCAAGGCAGGACAAAGATGGTGGCGTGCGCGAGGCGCAGGGCAATCTGCGCCTGGGTCCGCGGCCCGGCCAATTTCACCTGCGCTTCGAGATCGTCACACGCAATCTGAGCTTGCAACGCCGGCCCGAGCGGGCCTTCGCCGATGATCTCACAAATAAAATCGCGGCCCCGCGGCTGGAGCAGGCGGCAGGCGCTGATGAGATCGGCGAACCCTTTTTTCTCGATCAATCTGCCGATGGAAACGATGGACGGAATTCCGCTCCCGAAGTCGACGGGATGGAAGCGCGAGAGATCCACGCCGTTATAGATTCGATGCACTTTCGCGGCGGCTTCGGGAAAACGGTTCCGAAGAAAATCCGCCGCGTAATCGCTCACGGTCACGACCGCCGCCGCGCCGGCCATTAATTTCTCGAGAGAAACCACGAAGTCGCGAGGCGCAAAGATGTCGTTGGCGTGGGCGGTGAAGCTGTAGGAGATGCCAAAGAACTGGTTGATCCAGTAGGCGGTCCGCGCCGCCATTCCCGCAAAGTGCGCGTGCAGGCGCCGGACACCGTCTTGCTGTAAACGCAGCCCGACATAAACGGCCTGATAAAGACGAAGGAAATCCGATTGCCGTCCCCATTTCTCCAGAGCCTCCCGGATCGCGGCCGGCACGGCGCCCTCCCGCACCGCTCGATCAACTTCACGCACCAGCGCATTTTCCTCGGGCAAATAATGGACACGGCGGACGAGCTGTTCGTCCCAATCCTGGGCAGGTTCGTCAACCGGGCGGCGGATTGAGAAGACATGAACTTTCGTGCCCTGGCGCTCGAGCTCCGCCACTTCGCGATAACAGAAAGTTTGCCCGAACGAAGGAAATCGCTCGAAGAGGTAGGCGACTTCGCGCATGGCGAAGACTTAACGGCAGAAGCCGCGGTTGCAACCCCTCGGTGGCGGCAACTCGATGGAACGCAGCCTTTTGCCCCATAATTAGCCCGTCTTCTGCACGAGTCCTGCTTTAGAGAGCGGGATGCTCGATAGGGATTTCTTTGGGTTTTGCACCACGCTCAAGCCTCTGGAACTCAAGGCGATGGGCAAGCTCTCCCACGTCCAGCATCTCAAGGAGGGGGAAACCGTTTATTCACCAGACGATGCGGGCGATACGCTTTACATCATCAATCGCGGGGTCGTGGAAGTCGTGCAGGCCAAAACGGGCAAGGCGGCCCCCGAAACCTATCTCTCCCGCGGCGACATCTTCGGCGACGTGGAAGCGCTGACCGAGCTGCCTCGCAAACACCTGGTTCGCACCCGCGAGCCGGTCAGCCTCCAATGCTTTCCGCGCAAGAATTTTGACGAACTGGTCGGGCGCGTTCCGTCGTTCTTCCAATATCTGAGCGAACGGCTCGCCTTCCGGCTCTCGCAGACGAGAGATCTGGATCTCGCGGTGGCGGTCGCCAAGACCGATTCCCTGGAGTTGAGCGGCAGCCTTTTGAATTTCGACCTGGTCACCATCTACCAGACGATCGTCAATTCCTCGCAAACAGGTGAGCTTCGGATTTTGAACGAAGACTCCGCGCTGATTTCGGCGTTCTACTTCGAGAAAGGTCAGCCACGGAGCGGCCAATTCGAGCATCTGGCCGGCGAGGAAGCGTTTTCGCAGCTGTTCCTGAGCGAAGCATTGCCGGGAACGTTTTCATTTTCATCGGGTGACCGGCCGATCCGGGCCGGGATGCAGGCGGGAGAAATCACCCGAAATCCGGAGGAGATGCTGATCGACGCGCTCCAGGGACGCGACGAACTAAACGAAATGAAACGCAGCATGTCCGAGGGCGCGGACACTCTGCACCGGCGAAAACCGAATCTCTCCTGGCCGGCCAAGGCTCCCGCCGAATTGCGACCGGTCGCGGAACAGATTTGGAAAGTTCTCGCCGACGGTCCCGTCACCCTTTCCAGTCTCTTTCGCCAATGCTGCTTCTGTGAATTAAAGATCTACGAAGCCGTGGACGAACTGGTGGAATCGCAACAACTCGATCTGTCTCATGCCGATTCCGGCCAAAAAGTTGCCTGACCAGAAACAACCTCATGAAATCGCTTTATCTCCTTCTCTTCCTGGCGCTGAGCGCGCTCCCCGCGTGTTCGCATACGAAGACGTATGGACTGCAATCCCGCTCCTACGCCAAATTTATCAAATCATCGAAGAGTAACGGCGGGCAATCCAAGGCCTACGCGAAATACATCAAGAAATCGACCGACGCCCGCGACAAGCGGCGGGTGGCCCAGGCCAAGCAAAGAGCCAAGTTGCCACCGCCCGAAACGATGCAGCCGTCAGAACCGCGAGAGACGACCGAGATTTCGGACGGCCCGCAGGCGATCCCGCGGGACTCCGGCGATCAGTGACCGGGTGGATCGGCCGAAATTTCTCGGAGGGACGGGCTTCCGCACGTCCCATTTCTTCGTGAGAAGAATGTCATCGCGGCTGCGTTATTAAACGCTGCGCCGCACGGGAATCGGTTTCCCGTCACTATCGACCGCTACGTAAGTGAAGACCCCGTGCGTGACGCGAACCTGCTCGCCGCTCATGTAGCGTTGGACCCAGACTTCGACCGGGATCGTCATGGAAGTGCGCCCAATTTTTTCCACCCAGGCATAACAGGCCACGGTATCGCCCACGCACACCGGTTGAAGAAACGACATTCCTTCCATCGCGACAGTCACGACGCGCGTCTTGGCCGTTTTCGCCGCGATGATTCCGCTGCCCAGATCCATTTGCGACATGATCCAGCCGCCGAAGATGTCGCCATTGGGGTTGGTGTCCGCCGGCATTGCGATCGTGCGGATGACGAGTTCGCCCTTGGGTTCAGGAGCAGCGTCCATTGGCGGGAATGATAACACAGCAAGCAAGCCCCCGCTGAAGCCCGGAGGGGCGTCGCAAGGTAAGACTCGCGCCGGCACCGCACCCCGTCGCCCATTTTGGAAGATTGCCCTGACGAATGACAACCGATAGGGTCGGGGCCATGTTCGGCACCCTCCCGACATCAGCTCACACTGAAAGCGGATAATTAGCCCCATGATGCGTATCCTTGTGTCTTTGGTGCTGCTGCTGTCGAGCAGTGCGTTTGTGCGCTCAGATACCTGCGGCATCCCGACGACGACCGCGATCAGCTCTGATGATGGCAATCTGATCGTCCGAATCGACCCGGGCTCCGATGACAAGCCAAGAGGGGCCAAGGTGGAATGTATCGCTACGATTACCAAGTGGAGCGAGGAGGACCGCAGTTATCATCTCGTCCAGCGCCTGCCTTTGCGAAATCCAAGAAGACCGCTCACGGCGGTGATTACGAAGGACGCGCGCTTTTTGATCACGTTTGATGACTGGTGCCAAGCCGGCGAGACGGAGAATGCCATTGTGATCTATGATCTGCGGCATGGCACGAGTCACTCGCACTCGCTCGAAGAGTTTCCTTCCTCCGTCCTATCGCCGGACACTGGTGCAGTCAATTTCGAGTACGTTTTGGCGCAGCGATGTCGGGATTGAGGACGAGCAGAAGGTCTATGTTTTGGCACCCCGCCCGATAACACAGGATCGCCCGTGGATTATTATCGATCCAGCAAAGAACAAGATAACGTGCGACGAGTGCGAGAAACCGGAGCGATGAACCGGTCTAACCATGCGATGGAGCGAACGGCGGACCGCCGCATGACAAGGCTCAGGGAGGAATTAAGAATTATGAAACAAGCGACGCGTGCTTCCGTCCGCCGTCGCTCATCTTATTCTCGCTAGGGCGTATGGGAACCTCACGCGTGATAGTTATTTTGGCGCAGTGCATTGCGGTTCTTCTGCTTCTGCAGGGCATCGTCGGTCTCGTGTTTCCAGACACGTTCGTGGGTGTCGTTCGTTTTATTCAGAGGCCTCCTGTGATATACGGGGCAGCACTAATCCGCACCTCCGTTGGATGTGTGTTGCTCGCCGCGCCGTTCGCCTCTCGCCTGGCCACGTTTCTGCGCATCTTCGGGGGTCTGGTGCTTTTGGGCGGTTTGCTCACCCCCTTCCTGGGAACCCGGTTTGCCGAGATCATTCTCGGCTGGTGGTCCTCGCAGGGTTCTGTCTTGGTGCGTTTCTTCGCCACCGTTTCGCTAGCCCTCGGTCTTCTCATCGGATATGCCGTCGCATCCAGAACACGAAACGCCTAACCATGTGATGGAGCGAACGGCGGACGGCGGACCGCGGCATGATAAGGCTGAGGGAAGAATTAAGAATTATGAAACAGGCAACGCGCGCCCTCGTCCGCCGTCGCTCAGCTTATTCTCGTTAGATTTTGTGGTCTTATGCTAGACGAACTACTTGGCTTCGGTCTTCGCGAGATTTTACTCTTCATCTTGCGTTTCCTGTTGTTTCCCGTCGCCCTGCTGGTTTGCACTCCATTCATCCTCATTCGCGCTGTCATACTGGCTTCACGCGACAAAATGAAGTTCACTCATGCCATTGTGGATGGTTACGAGACTGTAGATGTTTACTGGTGGCATTGATCCCTAATTCCGTGAGAAGCTCTAACCCGTCGCTGCAGGCAACCGCGGGCCGCCCTGCGGCCCCGGTCAAGATCATGAAAACACAGCCGTTGCAATCCGCGCTCGTTCCCGCCCGCGGCGCCTGAGCTTTTTCTCGCTAGATGAACGACGTACTCACACGCGGCAGCGGAAGCGCGGGGCACGCGCCGGACGAGAATGACAAACCCGCAACGAGGATCGCGTCGCCCGAGGTCGCCGCTCACTACTTCCGCCGCCTTCGCGCTTACAACGCAGGTGTGATTCTGAGCTTCCTCCTGCTGTTTGCTGTCGGCATTCCAGTCACGCAGCTCCATGGCACATTCTGGCGGCTTGGAGGCGCAGCCTTGATCTTCGGGCTCAGCCTTTTCGTTTGGTTGGCTTCGAGACATTTTTTTCGCTGCCCCGCGTGCGATTACCAGTTTCAGACAGGCCCGTGGTTCACCGAACCGAAGTGGCATACTTGTCCGGCCTGCCATACCCAGTTCACCTCTCAACCCCGCCTCCGTTCGCCAGCACTATGAACTCATCTGACCATGCGATGGAGCGAACGGCCGCCGGCATTGGATCAAGGCGGACCCTCACACATCCACTCGCCGTCTTTGTCGTCGCTCTTTGCCTCACCGCGCCGTCACTGCATGGAAAGGAGGGACGCAAGCCAACTGTTTATAACTACGTCGGAAAGGGTCCGGAACAAACCGTTGAACCTGGGCTCAAGCCGTTCTACGAACGCTTTAACGTCGTCAACTTTACGGACGACCATGGATACACACGCTCGAAATGCACGAAGAGATTGATCCCGCGACCGGTCTCTGATTTTGGACGTTATGCTAAAGGCTTTGTTAGCGTTGGTTTCATCGTGACCAGTAATGGGCGCGTGATCGAGCCTGTTGTCCTTCGCTCAACGAACCGAAAGCTGGACAACACTGTGCTCGAAACAATTTCGCAGTGGAGGGGTACCCCAGCGCTTCTGAAGGGTGTTCCGATAGCGATTCTGCTTTATCAGGATTTCAAATTTCAATGACCCCGCTGCGTGTCATCCTGCTCGTCGTCCTCGCCGCGTCTCTTCAGGCGCAACCCCTCGATGCCCCACCGAGCGCCGCGCAGCTCCGTGGGTGGGTGGGCGACGGGTGCGTCAGCTCCGGGAAGCGCATCGGAATCGACTACGCAGGTGCGCTGGAGCGCGCGATTCGCCGGGAGCCCGCTGGGCTCGTGGAGTTATTTCGCTACACCGTCATCGGTGAAATGGACGGCGCCGCAGGCGAAGCGCACTCCGCCATTCTTTTCGGTTTGTTGCAACGATGGGGCGACAGACGATTCGCTCGTGTCCTGCGCGCGCAGAAACTCGGTATCCGCAAGGCCGTAATGGACACCATCCCGATGCCGACCGGAAGCGAACGTAAGTTTCCACTTACTCATGCTTCAGCACCCCATTAACATTCGCCCACCGGCCTCACCATGCGCTGGAGCGAACCGCCACGCGTTCGCACTCATATGATAGGGTCAATTCTCCTGGCGCTGCTCATTTTTGGACTCCCAGTTGGCATCATCGGCGCGATATCCGGCGCCCTGCTCCCACGTTCCATCGCGGTGGTTCTATCCATTTTGGTCGCAGCGATTACTCCCCCTCTCGCTTCCTACCTGTCCTGGCCGTCCGACCCGCGGAACCGCCTGTTTACGTTGGCTTGGTTTTCCGGCGAAGCAGCGGGATTTCTTGCTATCCCGTGGTTCGTTTGCCTTGGCTCGGCCGCAATCGGTTTCGCGGTAGGCCGGCGTGCTTCTCGAAGCAAAACATCCAACCAACCGCCGCAGCCAACCGCCGGCCGCCCTGATGAGCCGCTTTGATTTTATGAAAGAGTTGTCGCTGTTTGGAATGATCGCCCCGGCACCGGGGGCTGACCTTATTCTCACCAGATGACGCTCCCCTATTCAGCTTCCGACCGTCGTCGCTCGACATTTTGGGCACTGCTGTGGACGGCCGTGTTGGGCCCAGCGGCGGTTGCCGTTCTTTGTTTTCTTCCTTCCAAGCCATGGCTGGTATTTTTGGCGCTGCTCGGCAGCGTCGCCGCGATGATGCTTCTTTGTCTTTGGTGTGCGGTTTACGTTAGAGACGAGCCTCGCCTGACCCGAATCGCGCTTGTCTCGGGTGCGGTTTTTTTCCTGTTGCTTACGGTGGCTGTTTTAGGAGTCGCTTTTTTTTCGCCGGCGATAGTTGTGACAAAGAAAATGAGGGTCCAAGCCGACATTCAGGAAATCCGAACGATGCTTTCTTGTCTTAAGGGTGCGGAGGGACATTTCCCCAGCACCGACGAGGGGCTGAATGTCCTCGTACCGCGTTTGATGGAAGAGTTGCCGAGAGATTCCTGGGGATCACCCTACGTTTACCGTTGCCCGGGCCGAAAAAACCCCAAGAGCTACGATCTCTTTTCCGCCGGCCCTGATCGCGTAGCCGACACAGCTGATGATGAGTGGGGCAAATAGTCGAGGAGCATCAAACCATACGATGCGTCTTTGATGCTCAGTCGGCGCCAGTTTCTAATCAAGAGCAGCCTCCTCGCGGCGGGCGCGCAGATTTTGCCGCGAGTCTTTGGGGAAACCTCTGCGGAACAATGGCCGCCCTATCGCCGTAGCCTTTGCCTCGACGGCCAAGGCGGCAGCGCGGTTTTTTATCTAAAAGACAACGACCCAGCTTTGCCTGGCGAGTTGCAGGCAATTCGAGATTCCGGTCTGACTGGACTGATTGTGAGTCCCGGGCCGCAGGGTCGCTTCTGGCTGAATGATGCCGCTTTCGAGCGAAGCAGGCAGGCGCTGGCCGACTGGAAATCGCGCGTGGAGGCGCATGGCGATGTATTTCTGCACGTCAAAACGGCAGCGGACCTGGAGCGCGCGCACGCAGAACATCGGCTTGGCATTATCTTTACCTTCCAAGGCACCGAGCCGCTGGGCGAGGAGAGCGACCGCATTCCCATGTTCCGGAAAATGGGTTTGCGGGTGATGCAATTGACGCACAATCGCCGCAACCTGGTGGGCGACGGCTGCATGGAACCGGGCAATGCCGGGCTCAGCAAATACGGCCTCCAGGTAGTGGAACGTTTGAATGCGGAAAAGCTGGTGATTGACCTGTCGCACGCATCCCCGCGCACCACCAAGGAGGCGATCCGGGCTTCGGCGGCGCCGCTGCTGATTGGTCATACCGGATGCCGGGCCCTCGCGGATTTACCGCGCAACGTGGGCGATGCCGAACTGCGTGCCCTGGCTGATAAAGGTGGCGTGGCGGGCATCATTTTCTGGCCGTATCTGCGGATTGATACGCAACCGATGGCGATCGATGTGATTCGTCACCTCGAACACGCCATCAAGGTTTGCGGCGAAGATCATGTCGGCATCGGCACCGATGGTGAAGTTGCCCCCGTAAAACGTTCACCGGAATGGGAGCGCGAAAATCGCGAATGGGTGCGTGGATCGAAACAGGACGGAATCTTCGCGGCCACGCGGCCAGACGATTTGTTCACGTTTATTCCCGACCTCAATGTCCCCAACCGTTTCGAGCTCTTGGCGGTGCGACTTTCAAAACGTGGTCATTCCGATGCGCGGATCGAAAAACTTTTGGGCCGGAATTTCGCCCGCGTGATGCGCGAAGTCTGGGGAGGGTAAGGTTCGCCGGCGTGGAATGGCAGCTTTTCTCTTCCTTGCTGTGATTCGCTTCTGCGTTCTTAATTAAACCCGATCGCTCTTCAGCTTCGCACAAGATTTTCTGATGCTTACCTCGACAAATTTCTGGATGTGTCTGGCCGGGCTCGTTTATCTGGTCGCCGGAGTTTTTTTCTTTCGAAAAGAGATCAGCGCGGCTCGCGGCTGGAACAGGCTCATCGCCCTGGGCTGTGTCTTCTTCGCCGCTTCCCTCGCGGCTTTCGCGCCCGAACACTTCTACGGCGGCCCGGAGTATATCCCGAAAATGGTCCCGCCCTGGATGCCGGTGCGCTCAATCTGGCCCTGTTTTGTGGGGTGTGCGCTCCTCGCGGCGGCGACAAGTTTTACGGTGCGGAAGTTCGTGCGCCTGTCGTCCACCCTGCTCGGTTTGATGTTCTTCCTTTTTGTTGGCATGATCTATCTGCCGAGTCTGCTCTCGCATCTCAACAATCGAATGGCGTGGATCTTCGTCCTCAGAGATCTGACTTTCGCCGCCGGCGCCTGGGCTCTCGCCGGACTGCACAGTCGGAGTTCCTCGCCGGGACTCTCGAAATGGATGATTCTGTTTGGACGCATCGTCGTGGCGATTACGGCGGTCTTTTTTGCCATCCAACATTTTCTTCATCCAGAGTTTGCGCCCGGCGTACCGTTGCTCAAGGCCACGCCCGGTTGGGTTCCCTTCCCTCTGTTTTGGGGTTATCTCACCGGCGCCATTTTGCTCGTCGCGGGAGCAGCCTTGCTAATCGACAGGACCGCCCGCCTGGCCGCCGCCTCGATTGGGCTGCTGATGACGATACTGACGTTGCTGCTCTACGTCCCGATCCTGGTCATGGCTTCGCAGCCGTCTCAGATGCTTGAAGCAGTCAACTACGTTGCCGACACCTTGCTTTTCGCCGGGGCCGCGCTGCTTGTTGCCGGTGCCCTGCCAGAAGAGGCCACGCGCCACCCCGTCACGCGTCGCTAATGGCCTCAGTTACCCACTCCCCACCATGAACCCGCCACGTGTTCTCCCCTTATTGTTTGTGGCATTGTTGCTTTCCGGCTGCGACTCGCTTGCGCTCGGCTACGTCAACAAACTCCATCACCGGATTACAATCGTGGAGCAGGGCGGCCGCAGCCAGGCTCACCCGATCATTCTCAAACCAGGTGAGATTTTCACGCCCGGATTCGGCCCAACGGCCAGGAGCATTGATATCATCGGACGGGATGGGCACATCATCGCGCACTACCGCATTCGAGACATTCCGCGAATTGCAGCGGGAGGCAGATTTGAGTATGTGGTGATTGATCCGAACGGAGCGGTGATGGAGCTCAAGGAGCATCTGGAATAAAACGACTATGAGTGAACTACGGTATCCAAACGAAAACAGAGCATATCGCGACGCCCGCGAAGCGTTGCTGAAAGATGAACAAGAGTTGGTCGACAAAACAAAATCGGTCGCGGAAAAACGCCGCCAGCTCCCTCTCGGCGGGCAGTTAAAAGAGGACTACGTCTTCCAATGGGCCAACGATGGAAAAGTAGGAACGAGCGTGAAATTCTCCGAGCTCTTTGGGGACAAGAACACTCTGCTGCTCTATTCGTTCATGTTCGGTCCGAACTGGGACAATCCGTGTCCTTCCTGCACGTCGCTGGTCGATGGGTTCGATCGAACCTGGTATCAGGTCGCGCAAAACGCCGCGTTCGTCGCCATTGCCAAAGCCCCGGCCGAACGAATCAATGCGTGGGCGAAGAAACGTGGATGGTCGCAGATACCGCTGGTTTCTGGATACGACTCTTCCTATCAAGCCGATTACAAATGCCAGGAAGACTCAGACGATATGCAATTGCCCGTGATGCATGTTTTCAAGAAACAGGATGGAAAAATCTTTCATTTCTGGGGGACCGAAGGGATGTCGAATCATGTCGATACGGTCTGGCCCTATTGGAATCTGATGGACTTTACGCCCGAGGGCCGGCCCGACATTCCCACTCCCCCACAAAACTTCCGGTCCGAATTCCTGGAAAGGAACTTTCTGAACAAAGAGTAGTCTGACGCCCCATCGCGCCGTCATCCAGGGCGAGCGGATCGCGTGCCTGCTACAGAATCAGCATGCAATCGCCGTAGCTGTAGAAACGATAGCGTTCCCGGATCGCGGCCGCATACGCCGCCAGAAGAAATTCCCGCCCGGCAAACGCGCTCACCAACATGAGGAGCGTGGATCGGGGCAAATGAAAATTCGTCAGCAGGCGATCGACGTGCCGGATTTTGGCCGGCGGATGGATGAAGATGTCCGTCTCGCCCGCCTGCTCGATGAGCGCCCCGTCGCGACGCGCCGCGGACTCGAGCACGCGCACGGTTGTCGTCCCAACCGCCACAACTCGCTCCGCAGAATTGATCGCGGCCGCTGCGGCTTCGGAAATCGTAAATTGCTCCGCGTGCATCCGGTGATCGGCGATCACCTCGGTCTTGACCGGCTGAAAGGTTCCGGCGCCGACATGCAGCGTGATAAACGTGTGCGGCAATTTCGCCAGTATTTCTGGAGTGAAATGCAACCCAGCGGTGGGCGCCGCGATGGCGCCGGGCTCTTGCGCGAAGACCGTTTGATACCGTTCCAGGTCGGACGGATCGGCTGACCGCACGATGTAAGGCGGGAGTGGGATCGCACCTCCGGCAAAGAGGTTCTCTTCGCGATCGAGCGAAATCACCCGCTCGCCACCGGGGCAAATTTCTTCCACCCGCACCGTCGCGCCGTTGATTTCCGTCGCGTCACCGAGGCGCATTTTGCGGCCGGGTTTGACCAGACACTTCCAACGGGTGGGACCGAGCCGCTCGAGAAAAAGAAATTCGACCCGGCCGTCATCGGAAAATCTCCGGGCGCTGAGCACGCGAGTGTTGTTCAAGATCAGCAAATCATGCGGGGCCAGGAATTCGCCGAGCTCGCCGAACGACCGATGTTCGATTCGTTCTTCGGAACGGTGCAGCACCATCAGGCGCGATTCGTCCCGGCGCGCGAGCGGGCGTTGCGCGATCAGCTCGTCCGGCAGCGTGTAATCGTAGTCTGAGAGTCGCGAACTCATTTCGGGAAACAGCGTAGCATGCGAAACAAGGAGCGGCGGTTTGAAACCGCCGTTGTTTTTGGTTCGGCGATTGCAAATCGCCGCTCCTTGATGCGCCACCGATTAATTTACGATTTGCTCCGGTCTTGCCGTGGGACGCAAAACCTCAGATTGTGGCTGACGTTGTGAGCAATTTCCCGTCAGCCCTCGATCTCGTCATGGGCGCACTCGAACAGATGCGACACGACGGGGGAAAACTTCCGCGCGCATCCCGGAGTGCGCTGGGTCATCTGCAGCGAGCGGGTTCCGTAGACAAGGCGGCCCTACTCGCAGCGATCCAGGCGCGGGTGGCGGTTTGCGTGAAATGCCCGCACCTCGCCCGCACACGCACCCAAACGGTTTTCGGTGTCGGTAACCCGGAAGCCGAGCTGATGTTCATCGGGGAAGCGCCCGGAGCGGATGAAGACCGGCGCGGCGAACCGTTCGTCGGGCGCGCGGGAGAATTGCTGACCAAGATCATCAAGGCGATGGGCTTCGAGCGCAGCGACGTTTACATCGCGAACGTCCTGAAGTGCCGGCCAGACATGCCGCCCGGCAGCCCCGGCAATCGACCTCCAACGCCGGAGGAAATGCAGACCTGCCTGCCGTATCTGACCGAGCAGATCGACATCATTCAACCGAAGGTCCTTGTCGCCCTGGGTGGAACCGCGGTCGAGGGATTGCTCGGAACGCGCGGCGTGATGCGGGAGCTGCGCGGCAAATGGCATTCGCACCAGGATACGCCGCTCATGATAACGTATCACCCGGCCTATCTGCTCCGGAATCAGGGGCCGTCCGACAAGCTGAAAGTATGGGAAGACATGTTACTGGTCTTGGAGCGTCTCGGCCGTCCGATCACCGAGAAGCAGCGCAATTATTTCCGGTAGGTGGGATCAAAAGCATCAAGGAGCGGCGATTTGCAATCGCCGAACCAAAAACAACGGCGGTTTCAAACCGCCGCTCCTTGAGGGTGCTCGAACGTCGCACGCCAACAGATCCTCACGTCGAAAGACGATGAAAGTTTTGTCGCAACGAGTGGGGCGAAGCGCGCTTGAGCGCGGTCGATAAGACAATTCCACGCACCTCCGCCCGCGTGACTTTCACTTTGTGGGCGAAAACTTCCGGGCCGGCCGCTCGCAAAAGCGATAACGTCCGCGCGCCGATGAGTGCGGGCAGCGCCGTGGCCAGGCGCACGCGCCACGATCGAATCGCGCAGGCGTATTCAACCCCCGCGGCCAGCTCGTGCGCCGCTTTCTCGCGCCAATGCTGCATGACTGGTTCGGCCCGTCCATGATTCGTCAGGATTTGATCCGGATGCAGGCCTAACAAGTCCAGCTCGTCCGCCGGGAGATAACATCGGCCCTCACGCAGGTCCGAGCCGGCATCGCGGAGAATATTGATGAGCTGCAACCCTTTTCCGTATTGCACCCCCAGCGCCAGCATCGCGGGTTCGTGGCGATCGCAAAAATTCTCGACGTGAGCGAAACAGATGCGGGTCCAGAATTCTCCCACGCACCCGGCCACGAGATAGGTGTATTCGTCGAGAGCGGAGGCCGCGGGCAAAGCCTGAATTCCAGCGCCGACACCGAAGCGTTCCAGGTCGAGCATCTGACCCCGATTGATTTTCTCCAGGACTTCCCGCACCTCGCGGCGATCGGCTTCGTCCAGCAAATCGAGCCACTCCAAAACATCAGGCAGCGCATCGATCAAGGCCCGCTCGGCTTCGTTGCTCTGAAGCGGCGCGAACGAGTCTCGGATGCTCGCCGCTGCTTCGCGCGGCCCGGTCCCCTGAATTGCCCAGGCCAGGTTTTGGAGCGCTTCAATGCGAAGCTCCACTGGCGGCTCCGGCGTATCCGCAATCGTGTCGGTCGCCCGAGCCAAGAGATAGGCGAGCGAGAGCGGGTCGCGGAGCGGCTGGGGCAGAATCCGGAGCGAAAGATAAAAGGAACGAGACACCGAACGAAGAATCGGTCCCCGCAGGCGGTCAATCTCGCGAGGCATCACCGGTCGGCGTTTCTAATCTCAACCCGGGTGAGGTCCGCACAACCGATCCCCAACTGACCGGCGAACAGGATGTGGGTCGCGCGTGGAGCGAGCGAAGGAAGCCGGGCGTTCGCGCGCCATTCCTCGATCTGGCGGAGCGCGAGCACATCGACGGCGACCGGATCCTTGCTCGCCAGAAGGGTGGCGTGATGCACGGCGTAATTCGGCTGAGACTGCGGGCCGCCCGCATATTGGGCGATCAAGCCATCCATGATGTTAAGAACAACCTTCTTGCCGATCGAGGGGTGGTTGTAAAGCTCGGCAATGACCGCGCGGCCGTAGCCGGAGCCCTGGGCGAAGCGCCGCCAATTGTCGATGTTCGGGATGGTAACGTTGTACAAACAACCGGACACTCCATTCGTCGCGCTGTCGCTCATCACCGGGACATTAATGATCTTGGTGACCTCGCTCGAAACGATCCGGGACAAATGGCTTTGGTCGCTAGTCTCTTCCAGCTCGGACCCAAGCGGGATCGGGCCGCGACCCCCTTGGAAATCGAGATCGCCCCAAATTAGTTTCCCGGTCAGCGGTGCGGTGAAGATTACCTTCGCATCGTACCCATCTTTGGGTGCGATCGATTTTAGCTGGTATCCCTCCGTCCCCGAATTGTAACCCGCCTCCTTGATTCCGTCGAGGCTGCGGTCCCACACGATAATGCTGCTGCGGGGATGTCCGGCGGCCACCAGGCCCTCCACGATCGCGTTGACCACATCCCGGTGCGTGGTGAAAAGTTCGCCGCCCGCCGCGGAAATCTTGATGCCGATCTTGTCCTCCGGCGAAACCAGCGAACCCCAGGCGCGGGCCAGGGTCGGCTGGGCGGTCACGGCCAGAACGAGGCGGTTCACCATCGCGCGCACGACGGCGGGATCGGTTCGGTATTCTTTAATGGCGCGAGGATCGTGCGCGGAGTAAACGATCGAGCGTTCCGGAAGCGTGGGCGCACTCTGCGCCAGCGCGGAGGCGACGCCGCAGAAAAAAACCAGAGCTAGGATTCGAATCGGCAAGATATTGAGCTGTGGAAACGGACTCTATGAGCAGGAACGCAATTCACAACTGCGCACCCATCATGCACCTTGACGTCCACATTCTTAGCTCAACTGCTGATCATGCGTGAGATCCCAAAGCGCCCCGAGAGATGCGCCACTGGCGGGGTCCTGATTGATGGCCGCCATCGTCTGGCCGGAGACCGGGACGAAGCTCCCGGCGGTCTTCGATGCCGCCTCATCCACAATTTCGTGATTGGGCTTCCTGATCTCGGCTAAAAGTCCGTGAATCTTGCTGCTGAACGTCACCGGGTTGGTAGGCGTCGAAACCGAACTCTCCAGCACGCGCCTCGGATCGAGAGCGCGGACAATCTTGTGGAAGTTGGCGCGATGGCTGTGGGTGGCATGCGTAAACTCGTGGCTTCTGGTAGCGGTCGGGATGTTAGCCGAAGGCATTAGCGCGATCGCTTGCCAACCCCCGTTATTAGTCGCGGCGGCGGTGAACAGAGTCTTCGCGCTTATCCCGAGCGCGGCGCGGACGGCAGCGGCGTTAGTAATCACCAGTGCGCCCGCCTCCACGTTCGGCTGGAGCGCCCACCAACTGTTCTGCGCGGGCACAGTTTTCCCGCCGCCGCTCACCGTGACACTGAGAACGCCATACTTCTTGAAGAACGCAGTCCAATCCGGAACATTGAATGCTATCGTCCCGCCGCCGACTTTCAGGCCCGTATAGTCAGTCGACGGAATCCGGGTGCGGACGCCAGCGTTCGTCGTGAAAAACAGGAGTCCGGCATCCCTGTGGAAGACACGGAACGCGCTGGCAGCATTGACGACGTCCGGATGGATGTGTGGCTCTGATTTATAATCGCGGTCTTGCACCATGTTGACAAATGTGAACCCAGCGTTCGGTCCATTCGAAATTGGAGTTTCTCCGGCAGCCGGTTCCACACCTTGCAGAACGTCGTGGAGACCCAGTTCCTCGGCCTTCTCCGGTGGGCTCAGCACACCGGAGAGCGGCGTCTCCGGCAAGTCTGTGATGGTTGTCTGCCAATTCGGACCGGTGCGGTCGTTCACGGTGACGGCGGAGGTGACGGCTGTGCCTGCCACCGCAGGTTTGCCTGTGGGCTTCACCGTATAGCTCAATTCAAGGTTGCCCGAGAGCGCCATGACGCCCTTCCACTCGCTTTGAAACTTCGCTTCGGTTTTCGGACGGGCGATGATATCTCCGGCGCCGGTCGTGTACCGCCAGTCTGTGACGGTCAACTTTTCACCCGCGCTGGGACTGAAGGCCACGCTGGCAGCGATGGAGTCGCCCCGCACAATCATGTTGCCGGGATTGAGCGTGACGGTGGGCGAGGCCAGCACCGGAGCCGGTGGCGGGGCCGCAGGGTCGGGTCCGGGTGCACGCTGGATTTCCGGTGCTTCATCCTCCTGGTCTGTAATCACCACGGCTGGCCGTGGAACTTTTCGAGTGGCGATGGCATCCGGCGTCGGAGCGAGGTAGGCGCGCTGGATGCGCTCGCGTCCGGCCCAGCCCTGCTGCACGACGTGCGTCAATTCATGAGCCAGCAGGCGCCGTCCGCGCTCGGTGTGCGGCTCAAACCGGCCGGGTGCGAATGCGATATCACGTCCTCGCGTGTAGGCGAGCGCATTCAGTTGTTGTGCTGAGGTGGCAGCCTCTGCGTCCGTGTGGACTCGAACCTGATCAAAACTATGGCCGAAGCGAGGTTCGAAGAAGGACCGCAGTGCCGGGTGGAGCGGCTCACCGCTTGAATTGAGCGCCCGCACCGTCGTTTCCTTGGCCGGCGATGACTTGGATTCCGTTGCCGCAGAAACGCCTTGCGCGCGCTGGGTCCGCCCTGCTTCCTTATGATCGCTCTCGCGGAGCATTCGCTGTCTCCAAGCCGCCACGGCGCTGGGTGAGGACGCCGGCATCCGCATGATCTGGTCGGCAACCAAATCCGCTTCCTGCTCGTAAATATCTCCGGGGCTATTTACCGCGAGTTTCGCCTGCAGCCCGACTGATGCATTGGAGGACACAGGTATCCGGCTGAAATCATGATCGAAGCGAGGGGTCGCCAGGGTATCAAGACCCGCTCTGAGATCAGCGTTCGCACGGAGCGGCACCCGTCGGACAGCTTGATTTCCAATCGCGCGCTGCAAGGACCGGATTGAATCAACCGTCTGACTTGTGGCAAGGGGCTGCGCCGTCGACCCTGTGAGACCGGGTGGTGGTGCTTGCTGCCTGAGCTGATTCTGTTTCTGCGCATGTCCTTTCATTATGCGCTCCTTGTCGAAGAGGGGTGAGGCTTGGAGCTTGAGCTCAACCGCGCATTACAGTCAAAGATAATCTTGGGGCAAATAATTCTCGCAACCCTCTTACGAGAAAAAACGAGAGCTAAGATTCGAATCGGCCAGATATTGAGCGGTGGAAACGGACTTTATGAGCGGGGACGCAATTCACAACTGCCCGGCCATTACCCACCTTTACGTCCACATTCCGTTCTGCGCTCGGATTTGCCCGTACTGCGCCTTCTACAAGGAGCGCGGCGATAGCACCCAAACACAGCGGTTCTGCGAGGCGCTCCTCTCCGAAGTGGATCAGCAGCGCGCGCGCTGGCCGATTGCGCCCCAGAGCATCTTCATCGGGGGCGGGACGCCCACGGCCCTGACCACCCTGCAGCTCGAATATCTTCTGGGCGGGTTCCGCGATCATCTCGATCTCTCGGCGCTGGACGAGTGGACCGTGGAAGCCAATCCGGGCAGCGTTTCGCCTGGCAAAGCCAAATTGCTCCGGAATCTCGGGGTGAACCGGATCAGTCTCGGGGTCCAATCCTGGGATGATGAATTGCTCAAGCTGCTCGGCCGGGAACACAACGCCGCCCAGGCCGAGGATTCTTTTCACATTTTGCGCGCGGCCGGGAACACGAATGTGAGTATCGATCTGATGTTCGGCCTCCCCGGACAGACGCTAGCCCAGTGGGAGGCCACGTTGCGGAAAACCATCGCGCTCGGACCGGAACACATTTCGACCTACTGTTTGACCTACGAGGAAGGCACGGAGTTTTTTGCCCGGCAGGTGCGGGGCGAATTCCGCGAGGATCCCGACTCGGATGCCCGTTTTCTCGAGAGCGCGATGCAGCTTCTGGAGAACGCGGGGTTCGAGCACTACGAGATCTCGAACTACGCGCGGGCCGGATTCGCCTCGTCGCACAATCGCGGATATTGGGCGGGCGAAGATTATCTGGGGATCGGGCCGAGCGCTTTTTCCACGGTGGGCCTGGAGCGGTATCAGAACGTCTCGGATTACCGGCGATATTCGGATTTGGTTCTGGCCGGCAATTCGCCCGTTAGCTCAACCGAAGCGCTCACTCCAGCGATGAAGCGCGGCGAACGGATCGCGCTTTCTCTCCGCACGGTCCGCGGAATTCCAGCCTCGGAGCTGAATCAGTGGCCAGACGAACGCCGCGAATTCGAGAAGCTCGGCCTAATGAAAGAGGTGGATGGAAATTGCGTGCTCACACGCCGAGGAAAACTCCTCGCCGATTCCGTCGCCGAAGCATTCATCTAGCCGATTCGACGTCTCCCGCGCCAACGTCTCGTTAGCGAACTGTGAGGGCAACACCACTCAGACCGCGCCGTACCTGCGGTTCCGCTGACCGAAATCTTCCACGGCATCGAAGAGATCCTTCTTCGTGAAATCCGGCCACAGCTTCGGGGTGACGTACATCTCGGTATACGAAAGTTGCCAGAGAAGGAAATTCGAGAGACGCATCTCGCCGGAAGTGCGAACGAGCAAATCCGGATCGGGATAATAGCGCGTGTAGAGATGCTTGCTGAACATGTCCACGTCGATCATGGCCCGATCGATATGGCCGGAGTCGATCTGACGCAGGAGGCTCTTGATTCCGTCGATGATCTCGAGGCGGCCTCCATAGCTGAGGGCCAGAATCAGCGTCAATCCCGTGTTGCCGGAGGTGCGCTCGATGGATTCGTGCAGCTGTTTCTGGCAACCCGACGGCAGGTCGGTGAGGCGCCCGATGGCCTGGAGCCGAACGTTTTTCTCGAGCAGCTCCGGGGTTTTCTCTTTCAAGAAGCGCTCGAGCAACTTCATGAGCGCGAAGACTTCCGTTTTGGGCCGTTGCCAGTTCTCGGCCGAGAACGCGTAAAGGGTCAGAAATTCCACCTTCAATTCGCCGCAGGCTTCGACACAGGCGCGCACGGCATCCGCGCCTTTTTCGTGTCCCTTGATCCGGGGCAATCCGCGGCTCCGCGCCCACCGGCCATTGCCGTCCATGATGATCGCGATGTGGCGAGGGACCAGTTTGGGAATCGCCGCCATATTCTATTAGAGAATGATCGTTTCGTTCCGCGTCGGGCCGACGCTGACAATCTTCAACTTCGCCCCGGTGAGTTCAGCGATCGCCTTTACGTAACTTCTTGCGGCCAAAGGCAGATCCGACATTTTCTTTGCTGATTGCGTAGGGCGTTTCCAGCCGGGGAAATCTTGATAGATCGGCTCGCAATTTTCGAGTTGAGCCGCATCGCAAGGCGGGACGGCGAGGCGCTTTCCATTCAACCGATAAGCGACGCAGACCCGGATTGGATCGACGGTGTCGAGCCCGTCCAGATTCGTCACGGCAAGCTCATCGATGCCGTTAATCATCGTGGCATAACGCGTCGCGACGGCGTCAAACCAGCCGCACCGCCGGGCCCGGCCCGTCGTTGCGCCGAACTCGCGCCCCATGTCATGAAGCATATTCGCCAGACCGGCATCTTCCGTCGGCAGCGCCCCCTCGCCCACCCTCGTCGTGTATGCCTTCATCACTCCCATGACCAAGTCCATCCGATGCGGCGGCACGCCGGAACCGGTGCAGGCGCCGCCCGCGGTCGTGTTCGAGGAGGTGACATAGGGATAGGTCCCGTGATCGATATCGAGAAATGTTCCCTGGGCGCCCTCGAACAAGATCTCTTTCCCACGCTGGAGCGCACGATGGAGATAGACGACCGTGTTTGAAACGAACGGCCGCAGGATTCGCCCCATCTCGAGGTATCGATCGTTCACTTCCCGATAGTTGATGGCCTTCGCGCCCAGCGCCTGAAGGATGCTGTTATTTTCCCGGACCTTGGCCTGAAGCTTTTTTGAAAACAGCACGGGCTGCATCAAATCCGACATGCGCAGGCCCGTGCGGGCGGCCTTGTCACCATAGGCCGGACCGATGCCGCGCTTGGTCGTGCCAATTTTCGCGTGGCCCTTCCGCAGTTCACGCTGTTCGTCGAGCGACCGGTGATACGGCAGGACGAGGTGAGCGCAGTCACTGATCATCAGGTTTTTTCCGATCTCAACCTTCAGCTTGCGCAGCCCTTCGATCTCAGCGACGAGCGCGATGGGATCGATCACGACGCCGTTGCCGATCACGCAGACTTTTCCGCGCCGCAGAATCCCGGACGGAATCAGGTGGAGAATGTATTTGGCGCCGCGATGGATCACGGTGTGGCCAGCGTTATTGCCCCCCTGGCTGCGGACGACGATGTCGGCCTTGGCGGTCAGGACATCGATGATTTTCCCTTTGCCCTCATCGCCCCATTGCGCACCGATCAGAATTGTGTTGGCCATGAATAAAGAAAGGACAGCAAATTGTCCCGACGCATCCGGCCGGACACATTCGGGACTGCGCAAAATGATAGGATGGGCCGATGCGGCTGCAAGAAGTTTCAACTTCCTGCTCCTGATTGTGATCTTGCTCCTGATCTCACTCTCTCGAACCGCCTGTTGAGAGGATCATGATCAGGGGCAGGAGGAACTAAAGGATTGTCACGCGACAGCCCATCACCCTACTCTTCGGCCATGCGCAATATTCTCCTCATTATTCTCATACTTCTCCTCATCGGAGCGTTCCCTGGCTGGGGTTATAGTTCCGGGTGGGGCTACTATCCCTTTGGCGGCGTCGGATTGGTGCTGCTGATCGTCCTGATTCTCGCCCTCAGCGGGCGACTGTAGAAGGGCCCTCGGACTGGCAGGGACCGCAGCGGATTTCCGCGCGAAAGACTGATTCTTCGCGGCTAGCGATTCGTGCTCAAGATCGCCTTCTTCAACGCCGCCGAGGATTGGGCCGTGCTGCGTTTCCGGGCGGAAAAATTCGGCGAATCATCAAAGTGGTAGGCCGAGTCGTGCGTAAAGGTGTTCATCGCCACTTTGAAACTCGCGCCCCCGCCCGAGAGATGACGGTGTGAGGCGATGAATTGGCTTGGATCGTAGTAGTTGCTCAGATTCTTCTGAAACTTCGACCTGCTCATGCCGATCTCCAGGTTCTTGCGGATCTCCAGGTGCAAATGCGCGTCGTATTGCCCATGCGCCGTCCCCATGGTTCCAATCTGCTGCCCGCGCGCGACCTTTTGGCCGCGGCCGACGGAGAAGGAATTCAAGTGGCCGTAGAGCGAGTCGATATGTTTCACCTCGCCGTTCTCGCGATAGGCATGCCGGACGATCACCACATTTCCCCAGCCCAGATGAACGTCGCGCGCGAAAACCACGATCCCGTCCCCGATGCAGTAAATCGGGTCCTTGAAGTCCGTATCGCCGCCGCGAATTCCGTCCCAGTCTTCGCCCATATGTCCACCCGTGCGGTAGCCGCGGGCCTTGTAGTAACCCTCGGCTTCAGGCTTGCCGACTGGGAAATCGAAGCCGTCCGCGAGTCTCGTGGCCGCCGTCTCGGTCGATCTGCTCGAGAGCTGAACATTGACCGTCGGCTCCGGCGCCGGCGGCATCTTTACGGTTTCGACCTTCGCTGTTTGAATTTTTTCCGGTTGCAGCTTGGCCGGCGGTTCCGTCAAAGCGGGCACCTTCAGAGGCTCGACCTTCGCGATCTGGATTTTTTCCGATTTCGGTTTGGCCGGCGGATCTTTCAAAGTGGGCGCCTTCACCGGCTCGACTTTCGCTGATTGCACTTTCTCCGGTTGCGGATTCGGCGCCGGTTCCTTGAGGCTCGGCGCCTTCGCTGGTTCGGTCTTCGCCGTCTGCGCTTTCTCCGGCTGTGGTTTTGGCGCTGGTTCCCTTACGGTCGGCGCCTTCGCCGGTTCGGTCTTCGCCGTCTGCGCTTTCTCCGGCTGTGGTTTTGGCGCTGGCTCCTTCACCGTCGGCACCTTCGCCGGTTCAGTCTTCGCCGTTTGCGCTTTCTCCGAATGCAGACTCACTGACGGTTCCTTCACCGACGGCTTCTCGACCGGGTCTATCTTCGCCGATTGTACTTTTTCGCGATGCAGGTTCGATGCTGGTTCCTTGACGGTCGGTCCCTCGGCTGGCTCCATCTTCGCGGATTGCACTTTCTCCGGCTGCGGTTTTGGCGCTGGTTCCTTCACCGTCGGCACCTTGGCAGGATCGGTTTTCGCCGTTTGAACTTTCTCCGGCTCTGGTTTGGGCGCTGGCTCCTTCACCGTCGGCGGCTTGGCCGGTTCAGTTTTCGCGATCTGTGCCTTCTCCGGCTGTGGTTTTGCCGCTGGTTCCTTCGCCGTCGGCACCTTCGCCGGTTCAGTCTTCGCCGTTTGTGCCTTCTCCGGCTGTGGCTTTGGCGCTGGTTCCTTCACCGTCGGCGGCTTGGCCGGTTCGGTTTTCGCCGTCTGTGGTTTCTCCGGCTGTGGTTTTGCCGCTGGTTCCTTCGCCGTCGGCGCCTTCGCCGGTTCAGTCTTCGCCGTTTGTGCCTTCTCCGGCTGTGGCTTTGGCGCTGGTTCCTTCACCGTCGGCGGCTTGGCCGGTTCGGTCTTCGCCGTTTGGACTTTCTCCGGCTGTGGTTTTGCCGCTGGTTCCTTCACCGTCGGCGCCTTCGCCGGTTCAGTCTTCGCCGTTTGTGCCTTCTCCGGCTGTGGCTTTGCCACTGGCTCCTTGGCCGGCGCCGTTTTTCCGGGTGGCTTCGTCACCGGCTGTTTGGCAACGACGGCTTCTTTGGCCGGGGTTTTTGGAATATCCGGCGTGTTCTCTTTATCGGCCGGCGTAACCGGGATAGCCTTCAATTCCCGCGGAACAAATACGTCCTGGCCGTGAGATGACGCGACGACGATAAACAGCCAGCAAAGAAGCCCGGTCGTGATCTTTCGCCACATGAACCGTCCTTTTTAGACTTCCTGCCCCCGTCTGGCAAGCCCTCTGTTCTGTTTTTTACGGAACTTATTGTGGCTGCGGAACGATGATCCGCACCACCGGCAAGGGGAAACGCAAACGGAGCTCGTCCTCGAGGAAAATCTCGACGTGATGCAGGCCAAATTGCTGGAACTGGATGCCGCCGAAGTAGTGGACGTTCGTGGCATGCCCTTCCATCTCCTTTAGTTCAAACTCCACCTCCGCCTGCGCCAGCACCTGCTGTTCGTCCGCACCGATAATGCGCGTTTTTTGCCGAAACTTGCCCGAGCCGCTGCACCAGCGCGACCAGATGCAGAGCCGCAGGTAATTGATCGGGAGCGATGGCGCCGGGATCACGTTGATCACGCCGACCAGAGTCTGCATGCCGTTGAATTCGCAACGAACATCCTCGCAAAGCAGACAGCTTTGCAAGTCCGGCAGAATGACGTCGCCCTCCATTTTCAGCGCTATAGCGTACCGCGGGCGATGAGCAGCAGGAGCACGACGCCCACGACGATCCGATAAATGGCAAAGGGCGCAAAACCGCGGGCGCGCACCCAGCGCATGAACCAGGCGACGACCCCCAACGCGACGATGAAGGAAACGACGAATCCTATCCCGAGCACAACCCACCCGTGTGCGTCCATCGCCAGGGGCGCGATGGCGGCGTCGGTTGGATCATGCCGATGCGGCGCGATCGTTTTGAGCAAATCGTAGCCAGTGGCGACCACCATCGTCGGCATCGAAAGGAAAAACGAGAACTCGAGAGCCGCCGAGCGCGTGAGTCCCACGGTTTGTCCCGCCGCGATGGTAGACATGGAACGGGAGGTTCCTGGAAAGACGGCGGAAAGAATCTGCGCCGCGCCGATCCAGGCCGCCTGGAGCAAGTTCATGTCTTCCATCCCTGCCGTGCGCGGCTTCGTGCAGACCGCGTCCACGATCCACATGATCACGCCACCGATGAGAAGGGCCCAGGCCATGACGGTCAGGCTCTCCAAATTCTGGCCTATCTGCTTTTTCAGCAGGTAGGACGGAATGGCGGTGATGACAAAGGCCAGCAAGGTCAAGCTCAGGGGGTGGGTAAGAACCGTGCGGTCGCCGCGTTCTCCCCTCGGAAAAGAAGAAAGGAATCTCACGATGGTCGCCCGGAAATAGACCGGCAACGCCAGGATCGCGCCGAGCTGAATTACGATCGTGTACATTTTCCAAAAGGGATCGTGTAGATCGAGATGGAGGAGCGCTTCGGCGATCCGCAGATGAGCCGTCGAGCTGATCGGCAAAAACTCGGTCAACCCTTCGATGATGCCGAGCAGGATGGAAATGAGATAATCGTTCATGTTTCAGTGGAGGCGTCCGCCATTTCGGCTTCGACCATTTCGCGGACGAGCTCGACGAAAGAACCGGTCGGCTTCCAACCGAGGGTCGTCTTTATCTTTTCCGCCGAGCCAACCAAATTCACCGGATCATTAAGCCGGTCGAACGCGCGATTGTGCTTTACGTATTTTTCCGACGGGAGGTTCACCACCGCGAAGGCGGCTTCAACAAACTCACGCACCGAATGCGTCTCGCCGGTCGCGACGACATAATCGTCCGGCTTTTCGTGCTGCAACATCAGCCACATGGCCGCGACGTAATCCTGCGCGCGGCCCCAATCGCGCCGGCTTTCCAGGCTGCCCAGAACCAGTTCGCTTTCGAGTCCGCGAGCGATCCGCGCCACCGCGCGCGCGATTTTGCGCGTGACAAAATTTTCGCCCCGGCGCGGCGACTCGTGATTGTAAAGTATGCCGTTACAAACAAAGAGGCCGTAGGAATCGCGATAAACGCGGGCCAGCTGCGTGGCGAAGGCCTTGGCACAACCGTAAGGACTCGACGGCAGGAGCGGAGTGGTCTCCGTCTGCGGCGATTCCGCCGCGTTTCCGAAAATCTCGGAGCTGGAGGCGTGATAAAATTTCACCGGCTCGGCCTGGTCGCGCGCGATCTCAAGCAGCCGCAGCGTCGCCATTCCGATTTCATCGCAGGTCGATTCCGGAATTTCGAAGCTCAAACCGACATGGCTCTGCCCGGCCAGATGATAGATTTCCGAGGGCCGCACTTTGGAAAAGATGCGCCGCAGGGTGGTTCCATCGGTAAGATCGCCGTAATGGAGGAAGAGACGTTTCCCCGAGATGTTCTCATCGCCCCGCAAATGCTCGATGCGCGAGCGCAGGAGATTGCTCGTTCGCCGGACAACGCCATGAACGGCGTAGCCTTTTTCGAGGAGCAATTCCGCCAGGTACGATCCGTCCTGACCGGTGATGCCGGTGATAAGCGCGGTCTTGGGATTTTGATTCATCAACGGAGCTTTCGCCTAGCACCAATCAACGAAGGCCTTGGCTCGCACAAGGGCGAACCGGGCTTGGCGGTTTCTCGTTCAATTACGCATCCTGCCTCTCGTCATCGATGGCGAAGGGCAGCTCCGACTTTGTGCTGGGCTCGTTCGTAGCTAAACTGGCCGACCGTCAGGATGAAATTGTCGCTTTTGCCTTCAGCGTTTGTCTTCTTCGCTTTACTGATCTCCGGCACGGCCAGCCTTTCGCCGGCCGAGCAGCCGGCCCCGCTGCCGTTTTTCAAGGGCATGACCGTCTCGTGCCAGACGTGGGGTATTGAATGGCAGATGCCGGAGATGGAGACGACGCTCGATGAATTAAAGTCGTTAGGCGTGAATAGCATCGCCATTCATCCCTATGCGCAAATCCGCGAGGACGGACATGTCATGAGCGGACGCCGCTCCGGCACCAGCACCACGCATATCACGACGCCGTTGCGCTGGGCGCACGAACGCGGGATGTCGGCCATGCTCATTCCGCACATCGCCTACTGGGGCACAAAATTCCTCTGGCGCGGCGAGATCGATTTCGCCCGGCAGGACGAATGGAACACCTTCTTCAGCGATTACGAAACGTGGATCGTGCAAATGGCGGTGCTCGCCGAAGCCGAACATGCCGAAGTGTTTTGCGTCGGACTTGAATTCACCCATGCGCAGAAATACGAAGAGCGCTGGCGGAAGATCATCGCGGCGGTCCGGGAAGTTTATCACGGCAAAGTGACCTACGGCGCAAACTGGAACGAGTATGCCGAAGTCAAATTTTGGGACGCGCTCGATTACATCGGGGTGCTCGCGTATTTCCCGCTGACGAAAACAACCGATCCGAGCGCTGCGGTCCTCGCGGCCGCGTGGGAGAAGCGATGCGTGGAGCTCGAGAAGTTTTCAAAGCAAAACGGCAAACAGTTTCTTTTTACGGAGATCGGCTACAACGAAAGCGCGCGCGCCGCGGCCGAGCCCTGGGCCTTCAAGACCGGTGGCGACCACGCGGCGGAAATCCAGGCCCGCTGCATTGACGTCGCCCTGGCGCTCCCGGCCAAACACTCCTTCCTGGCGGGCATGTATTGGTGGAAGTGGTTTCCCGAGATACCAAATCACGAACAGGAGAACTACCAATTGCAGACGGCCACGATCAAAGCCTTGATCGCCAAGCATTGGCGGTAGCGCCAGCAGTTTTCTGTAGGTGGGGTCGCTGACCCCGCCAGAGGAAGCAGCGCCCGGCGGGGTCAGCGAGCCCGCCTACAACTCAGACTTTCCGGCCGAATTTTTTCTCAAGCTCAGCCAGCGAGATCTGGATCATCGTCGGCCGGCCGTGGGGACAGCAGTAAGGCAAATCGCACTCGAGCAGATCGCCGATCAATTTCTCGACCTCGAGATAACCCAGCGGATCGTTGGCCTTGACCGCGTGCCGGCAAACCGTTTTTGCGATCATGTCTTCGCCCAGCCGCAACGGTGAACTTCCGTTGCTCGCGCTCTTGAGGCCGTCGATGACTTTGCGCATGAACGAGACCGGATCAGAGACGTCGAGGAACGTCGGGAGGCTGTCGATTTTGAAAGCGTTTTGACCGAACGGCTCGATGCCGATGCCCATTTTTTGCAAGGTCGCCGTGTTCCGCTCCACCCATTCCGCGTCGCGCGGCGCGAGCTCGAACGTCTGGGCGAGAAGCAAGCGCTGCGAAGGCACGCCCTGCTCTTCCATCCGCCGGCGCAGCTCCTCGAAGAGGATCCGTTCGTGCGCGGCGTGCTGATCGACGAGGACGAGGCCGTCCTGGTTCTCCATCAAAACGTAAAGCTTGTTCAGGATGCCGATGATTTGGAATTGATGGGAACGGCTCGCGAGATCGATCGCGGGTTCTGCGGGCCGCGCCTCCGGCAGATTGCGAGGCTCTCGTCCGGCAGCCGCCGGACTCGGGATGACATAGCTCAATGCAGGTTCGAGCAGTTGTGGCTCGGGGACCGGCTGAGACGTCGGCGGAGGAGCGATATTCTCCTGGGGGGCGACAGGTCTCTGAAACTGCTGCTGCCAATCGCGCCGGCCGCTTTCCAGAGTCTTGCGAATCGCCTCGACCACCGCCTCCCGCACACTGGCGGGATCGCGAAAGCGCACTTCACGTTTGGCCGGATGGACGTTCACATCCACGGCCGCGGGATCGAGATCGAGAAAAAGAAACGTAACGGGGAACTGCCCTTTCATGAGAGCGGTGTGATAGCCCTCGCGGAGGGCGGCGGTCAGCACGGGGCTTTCAATCGCACGGCCGTTCACGAAAACGAGTTGCTGGGCGCGGCTTTGCCGGCTCACCCCGGCCTGCCCGATCAAGCCGCGAATTCGAATCCGATCGGAAGCGGAAGGCTCTTCCACCGGCAGGAGACGCTCGACGAGTTCGCTGCCGTGCAAATCGCGAATCCGTTCGAGCAAGTTCGCCGCCGCCGGAAGCTGGAACGCGATCCGGTCGTCCCGGACAAAGGCAAAAGCAATTTCCGGATGACCGGTGGCCTGCAGATGAAGCTGGTGCTCGATATTGCGGCTCTCGGTGTTTTCGGAACGGAGGAACTTTCGCCGCGCCGGCAGATTGTAAAAAATCGATCGCACTTCCACCTGCGTTCCCGGCGCTTCCCCGCCATCGCGGACCGTTTCGATGCGGCCGCCCGCCACAATGATTTCGGTGCCGGCGATTGCGTCCGGTTCCCGCGTGGTCAGCCGAAATCGCGAGACGCTCGCGATGCTGGGCAGCGCCTCGCCGCGGAAGCCAAGCGTGGCGATCGCCGCCAAATCGGCGGATGTCCTGATTTTGCTGGTGGCGTGGCGTTCCAGGGAGAGGAGCGCATCGTCGCGGTCCATCCCACAGCCATCATCGACCACGCGGACGAGGGAAATTCCACCGCGCCGGATGTTGACCTCGATCTTGCGCGCGCCCGCATCGATGCTGTTCTCGACCAACTCCTTCACGACTGAAGCGGGCCGTTCGACCACTTCGCCGGCAGCCACCTGGCTGGCAAGAATCTCCGGCAAGAGGCGAATGCGGCTCATATCGGATTTTAGAGTTTGGATTTGCGAATGCGAAGGAAAACGGCGGCTGACAAGAAGCGGCGGTTTTTGTTGTCTTGCATTGGCAGGGCCGCTACAAAAGAATGTAATACCTCCCCGATTAGTCCCCACCCCAAAACAGAATTCCTCCTATGAAAAACTCAAACCGCCATTGCCTTCTCTTTGCCTTCCTCCTGCTTACTTGCTGCTGGGCAATCTCGCGCGCACAAACCCTGCCGACCGATCCGCAGCCTAGCTGCGTAGTCCCATCCGCGACATTCGCCAGTTGGTTCGAGGCCGGAGCACCCTCGCTAAACGGCGTGGTCAATCCGGCAAACAGCGTCCAATTCAGCCATGCGAACAATTGCGCCTTCTATCTCTGGTCGGCCCAGATGTTCCTGTGGCTGACTTCGCCGGCCCCACCGAGCTATGGCGGCGGCGCCCACATCTTCGACTCGCCGACTTTTTTCGACGTTTCGCCACCCGACGCCAGCGGCAATCGCAACTTTATTCCACATCTGCCCGGCAATGTCCGGCCGTTCAAAATGCGCGCGGCGAAAGTGGGACCCAACCGGCTGCCAGTCATTATGGATAAGCGCGGGAGGATGTTTGAAATCGAGAAGCCGAAAATGGCGCCGGGCGGAAACCAACTCATTCTCAACCGCGCGGGCAAGACGATCGAGATCGGCCAGGTGACCGTCGAAAAAGGAAAAGCGGTCTTTCACGACAAAGCGGGCAAGGTAATTGCAAACCCGAAGACGGTCGTTAGGCCGGAACTAAAAAAAGCGCTGATCGTGCAGAAGTTCATGAGTGAAGGGAAACCGATCTTTGTGGATGCGACGGGCACGGTGATCGAGACCGAAGAGGGCCAGGCGGATGGCAGCGTTCTGCTCGCACAAAATGGCTCGCTTATTTACTACGTCACGATGGTCAACGACGTTTATGCCTACTTTCGCACCGGCACGGTGAACGGCGGAATCACTCCCAAGCCCACGCAATTTCCCACCACGCAAAAGGAGTTGGATAAGATCACCAGCTTTGCCAAGGGTTACGGTGTGACGTTCCCCGACCCGAATGCGCTCGCCATCGAATTGAAAACGGCGTGGATCGAGGCCACCGGGCTGCCGAACCTGAGCAGTTACATCACGATGCAAGCCACCATCCCGACGTACGACACGTCGAACCCGACCCATTGGACCGAGATTCCAAATGGGCAGAAACAAGTTCAGTTGGCCCTGGTCGGCATACATGTTGTCGGCAGCGCGGCCGGCCACGCGGAAATGATCTGGTCGACCTTTGAGCATTTTGGCAATTCGCCCAATGCCGCCTACCAGTATGTGGCGAGTGACGGCTCGACGAAAACGGTGCCACAAAGCACGGCAGGCTCGTGGCTCTTCAGCGCGAGCAACTCGACCGGTCCGTTTGATAGCGCGAATGCCCAAATCTGCGCCTCGGGCGGGCCCAATGACATCTGCGTCGTGGCGCCGGCCTCGGGCATCAGCGCCAGCGATACCATGCGCATGGCGCCGTTTGGGGCGGCTCCGAACGTTTCCCCAAATGCCGAGGACCCCAGTCCTGCCGCCTCGAACTCGGAAGTCATCTCGATCAACAACAGTGTTCTTGGGCAGTTGCAGCAACAAGGCAGCGACGTCCGGGCAAACTATTATTTGGTCGGTTCAACCTGGACCAATGGCGGCCCCGCTCCTACGGCGCCGTTCAACAGCGCGCCAAACAGCGGCGGCGGCAACGAAGTGGGCACGAGTCAGCTGGCCAACACCACCATGGAGACCTACGAGCAAATTCAAAGCCCCAACCCCGTTTGGAGTTCCGGGGTGAATTGCTTCGCCTGTCACAACCAGAATATACCTCCTACCACTCCCACCACGGCTCTCAGCCATGTCTTCGGCAACCTGGCGCCGCTCCCCCCACCTTTCGACAAAACGAAGGCGGCACCAAAAAAGCCATAATTCCGCTTTGGCCGCAGTGAGTTGAGAGAGAGTATCCTGCTATTGCCAGGACCGAGGGCCTTCGTCGGCACGGTTTCAGATCGCGCGGGCGCGAATAGAGTCGTTCGTGCCGGGCCGCTCGATTAATTGACTTGAGAGAGGCAAATCGTAGTCTCCAAAAGGTATGATCACCGTAACAGATAACGCCGTGCGTCAATTACGCGTGTTGCTGGAATCGCAACCGATCGGCGAGCGAAAAGGGCTCCGCGTCGGGATTGCCAAGGGCGGATGCTCCGGACTCCAATACGAGATGTCGCTCGATGCTCAAAAGGCCGGGGACGCAATCGTGGCCAGGGACGGCGTCGAGTTCTTCGTCGATAGCGAGAGCGCGGATTTCTTGCGCGGCTCGACCCTGGATTACCACGACGGCCTGACTGGCGCCGGCTTTCACATCGAGAATCCGAATGCGGCCCGGACCTGCGGGTGCGGGACGTCGTTCGAAGCAGCGCGCCCTGCTTGAAAACAAATCGTTCGCCAGGCGGGCGCGTCTAGATGGATCGAGACTACTACCGCTACGACGATTCATACGGGCGTCCCCGGAAGAAAAGCAGCATGTTCGGATGGTCGATTGCCATCCTCATCCTCACGGGTCTCGCCTTCGCAGCGTGGCTCGGCAGTTTTTACATTTTCGGCCAACCGGAACGGCCGGAGAGCTACAAGATTCTCAAGAAGCTGCACAAAATCGATCCGACCAAGCGGTTCGAATTGACCGCGGCTCCTCCCGGCGAATTCCTCACTGCGAAGCAACTCTACGACCGCTACATCGCGCTGAGCCCGACGGAGCTGGGAAAAACCAACGCGGAGCTCGTCCGGAACTACATTCGAAATTTCCAGAGCATGCGGGGCCTCGTCCCTTATGTCGTCGGACGCTTCAACATCATGGACGCGCGCGAACTGACGCAGAACGATGTTTTCGTGTCCGGAATGATCGCGCTCACCAACGCGGTCGATCACGGGGAAGTATTGATGGAGCACGTCTATCCATCCGACCCGCAGGTTCTGCCGCTGATGAAGCAAACGCTGGTCGCTGGCCTGGAAGTCAAATTGGAGCGGACGCACGATCTCTCCGCGGTCATTCATGCGGAACGCCTGTCGGACGGCCGCATCCTGATCACCACCATGCCTCTGCTTTACGGCAGTTACACGGTCACGCGCGGGCCCGGCACGTTCACGCTCGAGCCTCCGCTGGACATGAATTTAAAGGCCGGCTGGCCGCTCTTCAAAGAATCCAACCGGGTGGCCGCGGAGGCCCGTTATCGCGAACGCGCCAGTCCAGTTCGTCAGCAGGGCCCGATCGTCGCAGGACTTGCCCCGACTCCGCCGCCGCCCGCGGAGAACGCGCTGATTCGAGTGGAACCCGCTCAAGCGCTTGAGCCGTCCAAAGTCGCCGTCGTCTCGCCCACCGTCCCGCCGAAACCGACCGCGACGCCGAAGGGCGGGAAGCTGGCCAAGAACAAAAAGCTCTCACCGACACCCACACCTTCGCCGGTTGTGGTCGTCAAAAACCCGCCAATCTGGAATGGCCCGACGAAATCGACGGCCGCTCCTTCTCCAGTCGCCAACCCACCTGTCGCCGCCGCCTCGCCAGTTACTTCCGGCCCTCTCGCGTCCCCCGCGCCCTCCGTCACCACGGACAATTCGCTCGCCTCCACCGCCGGTGGCGGAACGTGGAAAACATTTCCACCGGGTAAAATGCCGGTGGGCCGGCTCATCCAGACTTCGGATTTGAACGATCTGGCGGAACGCGGCCTGGCGGGCGAGCGCGTTTATCTGAAAGGCCAGTTCGTCGTTAACTTCACGGAACCGAATCGCGCCGTCCTCCGGCCGAAAACGAAATTGACTGATGCCGTCCTCCACCCTCTCGGAGGCGGACAATCGGTCCGAATCGTCGTGGAATTTCCCGCCGGCTACACTCCGCCGACGCGCGGCACGACCGTCTCCCGGGATGAAGCGCGACCGTATGAGATCACTGAAGTGCGCAAGCAGAGCGACGGTCAGTTGAACGTCTTCGTCCGCGAGATCATGCAGTGATCAGCGGCCGCCGCTTGTCTCGAGAATCACCTTGTTGTTCTCGATCGTGAACGAAGTGATGCGGTGCTCAGTGGCAAATTCGTCCACGTAACTCTGCATCGAACGCGACCCGAGCAGAGTGCTCAACACTCCATCTGGAACGCCGGAAAAAGACATTTGGCTGATCTGAACGCTCCGGGGATTGCGGTCCGCCGGCGCGCGCACAGAAAACTCGCCGTTCAGCGAGCGACCGCTAAAACCAACCTTTTCCAGCGGAATGGTGACCTGGACATGAGCGACGTCGTTTTCGATGGAAACGAAAGCCTTGCCGCGGGTCCTGCGGCCTCGGGCAATCAACTGGTTAATGTCGTTGGCGGTCAGCTCGATTCGATTTGGAGAAGGGGGCGTCGCTTCGGGAAGCGGGGTCGCGTCGGGGGCAGGCGTCGTTTCGGAATTGGGCGGGACCGCCGGAACCACCGGCAGAGTCTCTTGTTTGCTGGCCGCTTCAAATTCATCCCAGCGCGCGCGCACGGCGTTCTGTTCATCCTCGGAGGTTTGCACCTGGGGCATTTCCTTCGGCTTTGTCCCGACGTAGAAACCGATGATAAACGCCACGGCCAGCAGGATCAGGAAAGTGATGATCAGCAAACAGCCTTTGCCGAGGCAACCCATCCCCTTTGGCTTTGGCGGCGGCTCGATCCAACTGGTCATGCTTGAAGAGTCTTATCCGCGACCCGATCCTGTGTCGCGATCAATTTGTCGTAAAGTCCGCGCAACGCTTCCGAGAGCAAGCGCGTCCCGGACAGCACCGGCATGAAATTCGTGTCGCCACTCCAGCGCGGCACGATGTGAAGATGGAGATGATCCGGCACACCCGCGCCCGCGCATTGCCCGAGGTTGAAACCGATATTGAAGCCCTGCGCCTTCATCGTTTCCCGGAGCAACATCTGCCCATGCATTGCCAGCTGCCAAAGCTCGAGCACTTCATTTTCGCCGAGCGAAGAAGCGTCGGCCGTCTTTCGATAAGGCACTGCCATCAAATGGCCGACGCTATACGGATAACGGTTCATCATCAGGAACGCGTTCTTCCGCCGCGTGATCACGAGATGGGCGGCGTCGTCACTCGCGCGCGCCGCCTCGGAGAGAAAATGTGGGTTCGGCTTTTCCTGCTCAAAATATTCGACGCGCCACGGACACCAAAGCGCTTCAATTTCTGCTTTCGGAAATTCCACCAGGTCGTTCAATCGGAGGCGAGCCTACAAATGGCAGCCCCAAAGTCGAGCGGCTTTTGGCTCGGTTTTCGCCGCGCTAATCAGGAGCGGACCAGGAAGACATAGCGCTTGCGATAGTTTCCCGCCGGCCCGGACCAGCCGATTTTCGACGGCACAGCCCCCGGCAAACGCGGGAGCAATTCCGCGATTTCGTCGTCCGGGATGACCAGACCGTCCAGCTTCCCGCTGTTCCAGGCCGCCGCGGCCTGGTCGGGCTCGAGGAATTCTGTCCGGCGGAGATACAAAGCCATCCCTTCGTCGTCGCCGCCGACGATCTCATAGTTCCAACCGCGGGCGGCTGCTTCCTGCCGGACCGCGTTTCCGAAGATGGCAAACGCATCGCTCTGCTGACGGTAACCCGGGACAATTCTACTGGCCGCGTAACCGGTCGTGAGCAGGCACGCCACGGCGAGAGTAACCGTGCAACACGTTCCGACCATGCTTCTCAGTTTTTCGTGCGCCCGACATTCGGCGATCTGGGCGGCCAGGAGCAAACAGAGCGGCGGCACGATCGGGAAAATGCGATCGATCCGCTTGGACGGAACGACAGACATGACCAGCAGACCTCCGAGGCTCCAGGCGACGAGCCAGAATGTTTCCGGGGACATCGTGCGCAGCTGATCGCGAATTCTGACGCTTTGTTTTCTGGCCGCGACCAGCGGCAAGACAATCAGCAAGACGCTCCAGGGCGCGAACCGATGCAGGAAATGCGGCAGATAGAAATACACCGGCTGGGGTCGATGCATTTCCTCTCCAAATCGCCCCGCAAATTCACGGATGACGACATGCTCGGTAAAATCGGGCACACGCATCATTCCGCCCAGCGCCCAGACAAGGAAGAAGGCGAGCGACGCCAGCCAGGGCCACCAGCCGGGCCATGCGCTCACCGCACCCCGCTCACTTCGCGTTCTCCATTGGAACGCGACAATTCCCGGCAATAAAAATGCGTAAACGATCGGGCCCTTGATCAACATCGCGCCACTGAGCAGCAAAAAAAGAACGAGGCGATCCTGGGTCGCCCAGGCTTCGCGTTTTCGGATTTTTTCCCAGATCAGCCAGCCAATGACGAAGAGGATCAAAGCGAGCGGCATGTCTGTGCGGACGAGCGTCGCGAGGCGCGGCGTAAACAGATTGAGGCTGAACGCACCCGCCGCAATCAAAGCTGCCGCACTGCCATAGGCCGAAGCCGCTCGCGCGATGAGGCAGAGAAGCGCAAGACCGGCGAGAAAGGACGGTAGGCGCCAGGCCAGTTCCCAGGAACGGATTACCGCAAACAGGCCCGCGGAGATCCAGCCGACGAGAGGCGGCTTGGTGGCGACCCAACCGTTGGGCGTGTGCTGATAAACCCAGTGCCCCTGCTTCACCATCTCGAAGGAAGTGAACGCTTGTTTGGCCTGATCGTAATCGTCCAAATGCCAGGGAAGATTCGTGACGGCGAACAGCACGATCGCCAGCATGCTCAAGCCCCAGAACACGCTCTTGCGTTCCAGAAAGGCAGCTCCCGCCAAAGGTTCCATCGCGTATGGAACGAACTAGTCGCGCCAGAGAACGGCGCGAACCGGCCCGGCGTCTCCGCCGGCAATCTTCAAGGGCAACGCCGCGAAACGGTAGATTCCCGCTTCGACCTCACTCAAATCGAGCGACTCCACAATGGCGACCCCGGCGGCCGCGAGCGCATGATGATTAGTTAGCTTCTTCGCCTCGATTGGATCAACCGAGGGCAAATCCAATCCGAGCAGTTTCACGTTCCGCTCCCCCAGCCATTCGGACACCTCACGCGCAATTACCGGAATCCAATCCGGAAAAACCTTCGAGTTTTTCCAAACTCCCGTTTTGAGCAGAAGCCGCGGCGCCTGCTCGAGCGCAGTTGAAAAAGCTTCCAGGTCCGGAACGCCAATCTGTCGCGCTCGGTCAAATCCTTCCCCTGCGCTCCCAAACAGTTTCGTCAGATCGACCACGACCGCGTCGCCGACATAGGCATCAAGCGGCATGCGCTCAATCGACTCGCCGCTCTCGTCAAAATGGAAGGTGGCATCCGCGTGGGTTCCGTTGTGCACCCCCATGTTGACCGCGCCCACGTTCACCGTCGCGCCTTCTGCCATTTTCCATTTCAACTCAAAATGAAACGCCGTGTCGCCAGGCCACGGCGCCAGGTCATTCGAGAGTACGCGCGAGATATCGAAGATTCTCATCAGTTACCTAGACTTGTGGTTCCCTGCTTACCTAATCAAGACGAAACATCTCCACGGACACTCGGTCGTGAACGTTCGACGGTAGCAGAGGTCGCCGATGATTACATGCACCCTCAAAGGCAGTCCCAACTAACGAATTATCTGGAAGCCCGAGAGAGAGTCGCTAAAGTGGACATCCAGAACTTCCCCTTAGCACATGAAGCGAACCCCGTTGTTTACCGCCCCTCTGGAACGTTTCAAGGGAGACTTCGGCGGTGTCTTGGGATTCTTCTATCTTGCCGTTTCGATCTCACTGATAGTCACATTTTTGGGCGCGGGCTCGGGAGGCGCATACCCATCAGCGGCCAAAATGACGGCGCTGCTTTGGGCCGTCGCATGCTTCGGGATGGGAACTACTGCGGGCTTTCTCTTTGGAATTCCGAAAATCCTGCAAAATGCTCCCACCGCTACTCAACAAGGCTCCGCAAACGAACCGAAGTCAGACCTCACTTACGGTCAGCAGGTTAACACAAACCTAACCGACATTTCCGATTGGCTAACGAAGATTATTGTCGGCCTAGGCTTAATTCATCTCAAGGAAATCCCGCCGTTTGTGAAAACCAAAGCCGCCATTCTCGCTGCGGCTTTGAAGCCCGAAGTAGGAACCGCAGACTACCTCGCTTTCGCCATTTCTGTGATTGTCACATTCTCGGTATTCGGATTCTTATTTGGCTACATTTCTACGCGGATGTACCTCGCCGCGGCCTTTGCTCGCGCGGACTTGGAGGCAATTAACAGCGCGACTCGGACGACTGCCGAATCGGCAAGTGCACGGACGGAAGTGCTCAGAGAAGAAGTTTCTCTCTTGAAGAAAACGCTGCTCCAAGCGGAAGTCTCGGATGCGAGCACGATCGCGCGAATGGTCGCGACCATCAATGACGTCCCGCAACCCGAAACAGAGGTTAAACAGGACCCACTTCAAGATTTGTATGATCTCGCCAAGGAATACAACGAGTTCCGATCGCAGTCGAAACAGGAGCGGATAAGCGTGAGAAGCGACTTGGCGGAGCGAATGGCTATCATTCTCAACAATAATAGGCCTCTCCGAGAGAAGGTAGCGAACGAAGCGCTCCAAACTGGCGACAACGGGCTTATCGCAGGCCTTGCGGTGGCGATTACCACAGATCCGGAGCTGGACGATGTCGATCGCTTGTTGAAAGTCGCCCCTTTGGCCAAATACCTGCACTGCCAAAACAAAGTTGCAGTCGCTATTGGCCGTTTGTTCGCGGATAGGCTTGCCACGAAAGAGGATATTGAACGGAGTGTGAACGCTCTGGAGCTTTATAAGCCACGTGCGGACAGTTCGTTGCAGCGTAGAATTCAGGAAACGTTGTCGCTGATAGCCCAGACCACTTCAACGAATATCCCTTCGCTTGCATAGTCTTCTCGCTCAGGCCGCGACCGAAACGGTCCGAGGGCATCTGCGCTCAAAGGTAAGCCTGCAGTAGGAGAGTGATCTCATTGAGTCCAATAAGATTTGGGAGCATAGGACTTTCGAACGGATAGACAGCTCAGTCTTTGTGCCGAAAATTGCGGTTCACCCGGCTTTCTGATTCAGCTCATCCACAATGACACGCGCCGCCTTCGCGCTCGCGCCAGTCTCGCCGAGTTTGGCGATGATCGCATCGAACTCTGAAATCATCGTCTCGCGCATCGTTTGGTCGTTCAGTAGTTTCACGACCGCTATCGAGATCGTGTCGGGACGGGCTTCATGCTGGATGAATTCGGGGACGATTTCGCGGCCGGCAAGAACATTCGGCATGCCCAGGTGTTTGGTCTTCAGAACGAGACGCGCCGCAAAATAGGTCGGCCACGAAACCTTGTAGACAAGCACAAAAGGCAGTCGGAAATACGCCGCTTCCAAAGTCGCGGTGCCTGAAGCGACCATTCCGGTCGCAGCCCGCTGCATCGTCCCCGTCGCGTCGTTGGTCACGACGCGAACGCGGTCCAGGACGGATGATGCCTTCAACAATTGTCGGATTTCCAAAGCCAGGGGCTCTGACGCCGCCGCCACTTCGAAAGACATGTCCGGTTGCCCGGCTACAATTTCACGCGCGGCTTCCAACATGATCGGGAAAATCTTCCGGACCTCCCGAACCCGGCTGCCTGGGAAAAGCCCGATCAAATTTGGCTGGCGCTCCTCGCCCGTTCGGAGCTTCGCCAGATTCTCGACCATCGGATGGCCGACAAAAATGGTGCGCAAGCCGGACTTGTTGTAGAGCTCAGCCTCGAACGGAAAAATGCAGAGCATCAAATCCAGAAAGCGCGCCATCTGGCCGATTCGTCCCCGGTTCCACGCCCAGACTTGTGGACTGATGTAGTAGATTATCTTGAGCGCCGGTGATTTCTTCCGAAGGGCGCGAGCCAGGCGCAAATTGAAACCCGGGTAGTCGATCAGGATGACGGCGTCGGGTTTGATCGTCGCGATCTCGTGCAACGCGTTTTGGAATTGTTCCCGGAAATATCCATACCGCTTCACCACTTCCCAAAGACCCACTACCGCCGCCGCGTCGCTCCAGTTTATGAAACGCTCCCCGGCGATTGCCCGCATTTTCGGACCGCCGCGTCCCGCGAAAACCAAATCGGGCGTCATCTCGCGCAGCGCTCGCAACAGGGCCGCGCCATGTTCGTCGCCGCTCGCTTCGCCCGCGACAAAGTAGAGGGTCATTTGTTCGGAGGGACGTGCTTCTGCATGTCCCCATTGTTTCGTTGCCGAATTGGAAATTTGGGACGTGCGGAAGCACGTCCCTCCGAAAGAGGAATTACCATCGCAATTCGTTCAGTTCGCCTTGATATGGCCAATCGTTGGCATCCGCAACATAGCCGTGACGCACAGGGTTATTACGGACGTATTCCCATTTGTCGTCATAGCTCTCGCCTGAGCGCAGCTGGCGATCCCAGTGATGACGTTGCCAGACGGTGCCGGCTTTCTCTTTCATGTTTCGCGTCGTAAGAGATTTCCAAAACCGCATCCATCGCTCGAGTGATGGTGCATCAATGCCGTTTGGCGCACAGAAAAGATGGAGGTGATCGGGCAAGATCACGTACCGCCCGACCAGCCATGTTGGTGCCGTGGTCCATGCGGCCAGTATGGCCTGGTGCGACAAAGGTGATGCGATGAGATTGCGCCGCTTCACAGTAGAGCTCGTAACAAATACTATGACCGGCCGATTATGCGCTTCGAACGGCGTGAGGTGAATTGGGTGCTTACGCCCGTCCGACTCTTCTCGGAGGGACGTGCTTCCGCACGTCCCATTCTTCGGTAGTAGCGTCGACTCAAGTTTGGGACGCGCGGAAGCACGTCCCTCCGAGTTTGGATCATCGCGCTTCATTCGCGGCAATCCGTTTCGTAATTTCCACGGCCAGCTCCAACGCGGCGGCCGCTTGAAACCCGGAGACTTTCGGTGCGCGCCCCGTGTGCGCGCATTCGATAAACGAAGCGAGCTCGCGCTTGAGCGGTTCGCCAGGCTCGATTTCCACGTCTTCGCGCGTCAAGCCTTCAGCCGAGCGCCGGTAGATCTCGCCCTCTTGTTTTTGATAATCGAGCGAGAGATAAGTGTCCTCCTGGAAGACTCGGATTTTCCGCATTTGTTCGGGACTGATCCGGCTCGAGGTAATGTTTGCGACGCAGCCGTTTTCGAAACGGAGCCGCGCATTCGCGATGTCCTCGCGGTGACTCAAGACCGGCACTCCGACCGCGTCGATCCTTTCCACGGTCGAACGAACAAGATGCAAAATAATCTCGAGATCGTGGATCATCAGATCAAGAACCACTCCAATGTCGGTGCTGCGTTTTGGAAACGGAGAAAGCCGATGGGCTTCGATGAAGCGTGGATTGGTCAGGCGTTTTTCGAGCGCGCTCAGAACCGGATTGAACCGTTCGACGTGGCCCACCTGGAGAACGAGCCCGCGATCCGCCGCGAGTTCCGCCAATTCGCTCGCGTGCGCCGTGTTTTCCGCGATCGGCTTTTCGATCAGGAGATGTTTGCCCCGGCCCAGCAGTTCGCGCGCGATTTCGTAATGCGTGTTGGTGGGAGTCGCGATCGAGGCGGCATCCACCGTTTCGGCAAATTCTTCGAGAGAGCCGACCGCGGCGACCCCAAATTCATCGGCCAGTTGGCGCGCTCTCGCCTGGTCGGTGTCCAGGATGGCGGTGAATTGGGCGCCGGCCAGTTCCGCATAAAGGCGGGCGTGATTTTTCCCGATGTGCCCGACGCCGACCACCCCTATGCGCAGCTTGTTCATTGCGGTTGGGATGATTCCTGGGGCGCGTTTTCCAGGAGCCACTCGTAGGTTCGCGCGATTCCTTCCCGCAAGCCGATGGTGTGGCGCCAGCCCAACGCGTGGAGTTTGGAAACGTCGAGAAGCTTGCGGGGAGTCCCGTCGGGCCTGGTGGCATCCCAGACCAGATCTCCCTGAAATCCCACGATTTCACAGATCAGCTCCGCCAGTTCCCGGATCGAAATATCTTCGCCGCAGCCCACATTAATGATTTCGGCGCTGTCATATTTCTCGAGCAAAAAAAGGCAAGCCGAGGCCAGATCGTCGACATGGAGAAATTCCCGCCGGGGCTGGCCTGAACCCCAGACCAGCATCTCGCGCGCGCCGCTTTTTTTTGCTTCGTGCGCCTTGCGGAGAAGCGCGGGCAGGGCATGGGATGAAAGCAGGTCGAAGTTGTCGTTAGGCCCGTAAAGATTCGTGGGCATGGCCGAAATGAAATTCGCGCCGTATTCCCGCGCGTAGGCCTGGCAAAGCTTTATCCCGGCGATTTTTGCGATCGCATACGCTTCATTGGTTGGTTCGAGCGGTCCGGTCAAAAGCGCTGTTTCCGGGATCGGTTGGGGCGCGTGTTTCGGGTAAGTGCAGGAACTCCCCAGGAACAAAAGCTTGCGGACTCCGGCCCCGTGCGCGGCGCGAATGACGTTGTTCTGCACCTGGATATTCTCGAGCAGAAATTCCACGGGCAGATCATTGTTCGCCTTGATGCCCCCCACCCTGGCGGCTGCGAAGATTACGATGGCCGGCTTCTCTTCCGCGAAAAGACGTTCGACTCCCGCCTGGTCCATCAAATCGAGCTGGGCCCGATCCCGCGTGACCAGATTGGCAAAGCTATCCCGCTCCAGCTTGCGAAGCAGCGCGCTCCCAACAAGGCCTCGATGTCCGGCTACGAATATTTTGTCAGATTTTTGCACAAGCGGTCGGATGACTGCGGCTTACCCTTTTCCTTTTTGCTCGAATGCGCAATCCAGTTCGTGCCCCCGCAGGCACGATCGCAAAGGCGCGAGCGGCGGCGGATTCCTTCGCACGAGGGGCAGTCCTCGACCGTTTGGGGTGAAACGATCGCGTTACAGGCATCGAATTAGCTTTAAGCACCGTCGAACCCCTTCGCCCACCGGGCGAGACCAGGCTTCCTGCAATGCATATTCCCACACTCATCGAAAAAAAGCGCGACGGCGCCGAACTCACCGCGGAAGAAATCCCCTACATGGTCTCCGGATTTACGAGCGGCGAAATCACCGACTACCAGATGAGCGCCTGGGCCATGGCGGTCTTCTTCAAGGGAATGACGCCCACCGAGACGCATCTCCTCACGAAAGCGATGATGGAAAGCGGCCGCGTCCTGGAATATCCCACGGGGGCTCCCCCCAGGGTCGATAAACATTCCACGGGCGGAGTCGGGGACAAAACGTCGCTTGTGCTCGCAGCGTTGCTGGCCTGCGACGAAGTCTGGGTCCCGATGATTTGCAGTCGTGGTCTCGGCATTATCGGCGGCACGCTCGATAAACTCGAGAGCGTCCCCGGATTCAACGTCCATATCGACGAACGCCGCGCCCTCGCCCAGCTGGAAAGCATCGGCGTTTTCGTTGTCGGACAAACCGCCGACATTTGCCCAGCGGACAAGAAGCTTTACGCGTTGCGCGATGTGACGGGGACGATTCCTTCCCACCCGTTGATGGTGGCCAGCATCATGAGCCAGAAGCTCGCGGAAAATCTCGATCGGCTCGTGCTCGATGTGAAGTTCGGCAGCGGCGCCTTCATGAAGACGGCCAAGGAAGCCAGGCAGCTCGCCGCCGCGATGACAAAAGTCGGAAAACTGATGGGGGTAAAGGTCTCGCATCTTCTCAGCCCGATGGACGAGCCGCTCGGGCGTTCTGTCGGCCATGCCCTCGAAGTGGCTGAGTGCGTCGAAATTCTCCAAGGCGGCGGGCCCGCCGACGTCGTCGATCTGGTGCTGGACCTGGCGGAGCAAGTTTCCACGGCCCCGCGCGCGAAGCTCGCGGGGTGGCTTTCCGACGGAACGGCCTGGCGCAAATTCATTTCCCTGGTTTATGCCCAGGATGGCGACGCCTCCTCGCTGGAGAAAATCACCGATGTGCACCGCGCGCCGATCATTCATCCTTTGCTCGCGCCGTCAGCCGGGACCGTGAAGAAAATGGACGCCGAGATCATCGGTCGTGCTTCGCTCTTGCTGGGCGGTGGCCGGCAAACGGTTGATGACCCGATCGATTTCGCCGTCGGCTTTTCGGAAATCAAGAAAATCGGCGAGGCGGTTGAGGCGGGCGAACCCCTCCTTTCCGTCCACGCCCGTGACGATCAGACCTTACAGTCCGTCCTCCCCCTGCTGGAAACGGCGGTTGAAGTCAATTAAGGCTAAGCCTTGGGCGGCGCCAGCGGGTTAACTCTCGGCGAGGTAGTGCCGGGTGGCGCCTTTTCGCCCTTTTCTTCCGTGGAAATGTTTTCCGCTACCTTGGAGCGCAAGCTGGCCAGACTCTTCAGAGCGTTGTACCAGAAGGGAGCGCCCAGGCTGAGCAAGGCCGCCGAAAAGATCATGCCCCAGATATGGCCGGTCCAACGGTCGTGCCAATGGTTACCCCATCGCCCTTTCCCTTTTGCAGGGAAGAGAGCAAAACCTGTCTTCTCAAGATCGACTTTCACCTCGCTAAATTGTTGGCCGGAGCTCTTCAAACTTTCCTGAACGGTTTTATCGATGGTGCTGTCGAGCGTGGCGAGCAGGGCCTCCGACCCAGGGATTCCGGCCGCCACCAATTTCTTTTGGATCCTCTCCCGCAACGAGCCCCGACTATCGCTGGGTGTGGCCACTTCCGCGGCGACGGCCTTCTTCGCGTTGTCTTCCTTCAGGCCTTTACGCCAGGTATCCAGAGATTGTTCAAGGACGCTTTGACTATCGCCCAGAAGTTTTTCCGCCTGCTTGGCTACGATTCCGGACTGGGCCACGAGGGAATCGCGGACGGCGCGATTGGATGAGACAAGCCTGAAGATGTCGACCGTGTCCAGCTCAAGCCAAAAGGCAAAAACGACTGCGAAAATGATGGTGAAACAGCGCGTGTGGGCCGTAAACCATTGCTGCACCCGCTCCTGACTGACGTCGAACCAATAGTGAAATCTCTTGTAGGCCGCTTCCACGGCAGCCGTGAGAGCCGCGGCATCCCGGGTCGCGGCAACCTCGTAGGTATTAAGTCGATCCGACATCGCAGCAATCGCTTGTCGCGCCTGCGTCTGTTGATCCGCCGGCAACTGTGCGATAGCCGTCGTGGCCGCCTCGCTCAATTGTTGGACCGTCCCGTGCAGTTCCAGTCCGATTCCAGTCGCGGCCGCGACTTGGGCCTCCGCCGCATTCAGGACTGCTTCCCGCATACCCAGACCCAGGAGGACGCGGCGCGCGTTGTCGCGCAGCTCCGGCGTCGTCTCCCGTCTTCCCGTGGCAAGCCGCATCATCGAATCGAACACTTCCTGGGGACGGACCGCGGTCGCACGGCGTCCGAATATGCTGGCGCCGGTATCGGAGAGAAGACGGCCGCCCAGAATACGATCGGACAACCCTTTCGCCTGGTCCTCGAACCCGGGCAAAATCGTGTTGAAAGTGTTAACCAGTCCCTTGCCAAGGTTGATGCCGCGCAAGTTCAAAGCCGCCGCCAACATTTGCACGGCAATGGTTATGAGCATGCTGACGACCAGCATGATCGTGACGAAGGCGATCAGTGTATCGATACTATCGAGCATAAGTGTTAAGCTGGGTTAGGAATTGAGGGAACGACTTTAGTGATTGCCGGCCGAGGCGGTCGAGTTTGTTTCTGGGTGACTGAATGAAATTGAGCGGCTCGACTGGCTAGGCCTTGCCACGAAACTTTTCAAAGAGTGCGAGCGCATCCTTCGCGACATCTTGCGCGCTGCGCTTCGTGACCCTGTTATGAGCGTCCGTCGTGCCGGGGAAAACCAGATGAACTATGCCGGGCGGCACTTGTCCCTCATCGATGCCACCGCGATTGGGATCGTCATCGATGTTGAGGGCACGGGCTACAACCATTGCTCCCTCCCCCAGCTTCAGCGCGGGACCGCGATCGCCGTAGATCACGGGGACGACCACGCCGTTCTTATAAAGGACTACGCCCAAATCCCCCAACTGGGCTCCCATTTGACTGATCGTCCGGCCCGATATCTTGCGCACGACGCCATTCTTATCCCGCTGCTCATTCAACGGCAGAACGATGAAGGGATACTTGTCGGAATCGAGCGGATCGTCGTTGCTATCGTGCAACGTCGTGTCGAACTGGCCGGTCTTATCTTGAGCGGCGCCCGGCGCAGTGCCATCGGCGTCGATTGCGAACTTGGCCTCGTAGAAGAGCGCCGGGACCGGCGCGTCGGGAAAAGCGTAGCCGCTGTTGGCGACGCACCCGCTGTATTCGTTCCAGTCAGGGACCGCTTCCGCGCCATCCCAAGGCACGCCGGCCTCGGCGCTGAACTGTGCCGTAGCCGTCTTGGGCAATTTGTAGTTTCCGACAAAATGAAACGCGCTCGCACCCTTGGGCTTGGCGCCCGTGCCGGCATTTGTGTCGAGTGCCACCGGCGTGCCATCGGGGCCGGTAGGCTGGTTCGCGCCTACCGTCGGCCAGTCCGTAATGCCTAACTGCGTCGCCGTGTTTGGACCCACGATCCCATCGGCGTTTTCTGCCCCCATCCGTTGCACTTGAAAACGTATGATCGCCAGTTGTGTGTTCGGACCGCAACTGGCATCCGGCACAAAGTTTATCAAGCCAAGCTCTCGCAGTTTCTTCTGCAAACTCCGCACGACCTCGCCTTTGGAACCGAAACGAACCAGGGCGGAACGGACAAGGTCCGGATCCGCTGCCATTGTTTCGACCTCGGCGCCATTGAGCAGCACATAACGGAAGGCTGCCTGGTCCAAATTGTAAGCCATTTGCCGAAAGAACGCCCAAGGGCCGGACTCACTCGACTGTCCGTCGTTACGGTTGGGAAAACCTACGACCACCTGACAACCGGCGCTTGAGTACCCATTGTTCACACCCGCCGAAAAACCGCAATGCAGGTTGTCCGCCTGCATGCCGGGGTCCGCGGTATCTTGGAAATCAAAATCCATATCGTCCGCATTACGCAGCACCACGCGAGTCTCCTCCTGTCGAAAAGCCTTGTGCCCGCTTCCACTGTTGGCGCGGTGCACTCCTTTGACGAAAGCGTAGTAACCGGTCAGAAGTTGGTTCGCTCCTGCGCCGCCATGACTCTTGGCCGAGGCCACGAGCGCCTGATTTGGGCAGGTGCTGCCGGGATAGACGGCCAGGACCTTAGTGGCGGGGATCCACTGGCCCAGCGTGCACCGTGGATTCTGGTAATTCACTTCCGCGAGTTTCAACGTTCGCGACGCCCGAAAAGAATGATCTTCCGGATCCACCGGCAAACAGCCGCGGAGTCCGAAGAAGACCATGCGGTCCTCGGGAACAGGAAAGAAATTACGAGCGCAAATCGACAGCAATAATTCGTGGGTTAGTTCAAAGGACATAGGAGTTAGGCTATTGGGGTCATGCTTCTTTGGCGATCACTATCAACTAAGAATATCTGCGATTGCCGTTGGGTTGGTAAGTTATTCTTTGAATTGGGCTTTGTCGGAAGTGCCGAAGCGCAGACTGCTTAAGACGAAAAGCTCGTTGCCCTCGACGCTGCCCCCGCCAAACTGCTGGCCCGCGCTGAGAACAAGCCAAACATTCTTGGCGATCTTCTTTTCCAAACCTACCGCACCGCGCCAGCCGTCGTCATCCCCATTCAGGCCATGCCACACCCGGACATAGGCGCCCTCTGCAAAGCCGTTGAACGTATCTGAGCCGAACCGAAACCGCCCGGCCGCGAGAAAGCTGTCTTGAGTGGCCATGCGCGCTTTATCGTTCGGATCAATCACCTGCTCGCCATTTCGATAACGCAATTCCGCAATGAATTGCACATTTATCGGATCGTTATTCCCAGATTGGGGTAGGATGGGCTTGCGTAAGCCGTAGGCAAAGGTGGTCCAGGTAGTAAAGCCGGTTCCAGACAAGTCTCCCACCTTGCCAGTTTCGCTGTGCCAGGTAGGAGCGATAGCCGCTGTCCAGATTCCGCCGCGCCACTTGTTCGCGTAAAACTCAGACACTGCCGAGGCGAAAGCTTTCTTCGCATCAGGGGAAACTGACGAAAGCGTGTCGTCGAAGTCTCTGTCAACCGGTCCAAGTTCCCCGCTGGCCGCCTTCTTGAAGGCCTTGTCTAAATCCGGATTGCGATATGGATCGTGGTCAGCGCTTTCCCAAAGCACGTCCTTGAATCCAACCGCTAACTGTATGGCATCGCTGTCTTCCGAAGCCTTAGATGTCGCTGCCGAAATACTGAAATGGTAGAGACAGCGCAACAGGGGGTACTTTTCGTAATCCCCGCGACTCGTCCCAATCCAGAGCAACCGAAACGGCGCCGTCTCGAGGGCGATTCCGTTCTGCAGCACACCGTTGCGGTCTACTCCATTGATGAGCTCGGCGGCCAGTTCGCGGGGCGTGCCAGGCGTAGTGACCGTTTCTGGAGTCAAACCGAGAGCTTCAAACGCCGGGATCGCGTTCGGCGCACGGTCGTAATCCAGATTGACCTTACTCAAAAGGAGCTCGGTGGCGTTGGTAGGAGCGGCAGTAGCAGAAGGAGAGGGCTCCTGGGCGCGAACCGACGACAGCGGCGCAACAGCCGCCCAAGCAACCAAGGCCAAGATAGCGAAGCTTCGGATTTTCATACAAAGGTACAGAGAAAGCGGAACTTCGACATGTCTCCCTGTGTCCCGTTGAGCTCTCCCGGACCGCAGGTGTTCACCACGACCCCGTCGACGATCGTTTCGCATTTCAACTGCCAATTCCCAGCGACTACAAAGCCGACCACTCCGGCGCAGGCCATTTGATACCCGCGCAAACTATTGGCGCCTTTGCCGAGATCATGACGGATCGGAATCTTGTGGGTGTCGGCGGGCACGACCTGAGCGATCTCCCCCTCGGGGCTCTTCAGGCTGATCCGGTAGAAAACCCGCTCTGGGCGGCTTTCAAAAAGTTGAACAAAGACGCGACCGTCTGAGTTCGGAAGTTGAACCTTGCATTTTATATCGATTTTTTCGTCTGCCATATGTTCCTTTCGACAGCTATCTACGGGGGTCGCAATGGGAAGTTCCCCGAATTCGGTCGTGGAACGGAATTGACGTTCCGAGGCGCGCGGCGAACTTGATGGCCAATGATCGCGGAAGCGCCGGTAAACCTTGAATTCGACACGATTGACGATGTCGTGGCCGATATCGCGGCCGGGAAGATCGTGATCGTGACCGATGACGCGGACCGCGAGAACGAGGGCGATCTCGTCATGGCGGCCGAAAAGGCGACGCCCAAGACGATTAACTTCATGGCCATGCACGGCCGGGGCTTGATCTGCGTCCCCATATCGAACGACCGCGCGGAGCAGCTTGGATTGCAGCGGATGGTGGCGCAGAACCGCGAAATGTATCGGACCGATTTTACCGTGTCCGTCGATGCGGCCCGTGGGGTGACGACCGGAATCAGCGCGCACGATCGGGCGGCGACCATCAAGACAATCGCGGATCCGAAATCGACTCCGGACGATCTGGTCCAGCCGGGTCATGTCTTTCCTCTCCGCGCCAAGGATGGCGGCGTGCTGCGCCGCGCCGGCCACACGGAAGCGGCCGTCGATCTGGCCCGAATGGCCGGGCTCCAGCCCGCGGGAGTTCTCTGCGAGATCTTGCACGATGACGGAACGATGGCGCGGCTCCCGGAGTTGATGGAGTTCCGCAGGAAACACGGGCTCCGTATCTGCACGATCCAGAGCCTGATCGCGCACCGCCGGCTCAGAGAAAAACTGATCGAGGCGGAGCAGGTCGTAAAATTGCCGACGGACTACGGCGACTTCGATCTGCACCTGTATCGATCCACCCTGGACGGCGCGCATCACCTTGCGCTCGTCAAAGGGAAGATCTCCAAAACGCGCCCGACCCTGGTCCGCGTGCACAGCGAATGTTTGACCGGCGACGTTTTCGGCTCACGGCGTTGCGATTGTGGAAATCAGTTGCACGCCGCCCTGCGGCAAATCGCCGAAGAAGGAAACGGAGTCCTTCTTTATATGCGGCAGGAGGGACGCGGCATCGGCCTGGCCGCGAAAATTCACGCCTATAAATTACAGGAGGAAGGGCTCGATACGGTGGAGGCCAACGCCCGCCTCGGCTTCGCCACCGACCTGCGCGATTACGGACTCGGCGCGCAGATCCTTTTCGATCTCGGCGTGCGCAAGTTTCGATTCCTGACAAACAATCCCAAGAAAGTCGTCGGGCTGGAGGGTTACGGAATTCAGATGGTGGAACAGGTGCCGATCCGGACAGAAACAAATCCTCACAACGAAAAGTACCTCGAGACCAAGAGGACGAAGATGGGGCACACCCTTTGAAACGCCGAATGACGAATGACGAATGGCGAATGCTGTTCGATCCCTCCTTCGGACTTCGTTATTCGTCATTCGTCATTCGCTAAGATGTCCACGCTGGCTCCAAATCTCGTGCGTCCCGATAAGGGGAAGCGCCAATTCTCAATCGTCGCCAGCCTGTTCAACGAACAATACGTCCAGGGCTTGGTCGACCACGCCAGCGCCGAATTGAAATCGCTTTCACCCCACGCGACGATCTCGCTCCATCGCGTTCCGGGCGCCTTTGAAATTCCAGTCGTGGTCCGGGAGCTCGCGCTCCAAAAAAGAGCGGACGCCATTCTCGCTCTCGGCGTGATTCTGCAAGGAAAGACCAGCCACGCAGAAAACCTCGCGCGTTCCGTCACGGACGCGCTGCAACAAATCGCCCTCGAGCACGGCATTCCCGTGATCAATGCGGTGTTGAGTCTCGAAACCGAGGCGCAGGCGCAAGAGCGTTGCCTCGGGTCAAAGATCAATCGCGGAACCGAAGCCGCGCGCGCCGCGGTCGAGGTCGCCAATGTCATGGGAGATTTGCGCGCAAACTAACGGGTATGGGAAAACGGCGAGTCGCCCGGCAGGCGGCGGTTCAATTTCATTTCTGGCGCGATATGCATGGCGATGGCGCCCCGGAAAAGATGGACGAATTCTGGGAATTCTGCCCGGCCACGGCGCGGGTGCGGGAGTTTGCCCAGCCGCTCATCGACGGCATGATCTCCCACCTGCCCGAGATCGACGACCGGATCCGCAAGTACTGCGACAATTACGAATTCCACCGGATTTCGGCGGTCGATCGTAACGTCCTTCGGCTCGCGATTTACGAAATGCTTTACCGCGACGACATCCCGCCGGTCGTCTCAATCAACGAAGCGATTGAGCTGGCCAAGACTTTTGGCGGCCCGGATTCCGGCCGCTTTGTGAATGGAATTCTCGATCGGGTGAAGGATGATCTGACCCGGCCATTGCGCGAAGCGGCGCCGGCGAAAACCGACGAACCCGAGTGAATTTCCTAAAATCTCTCGTCCAAAAATTCACCGGCAAGCCGGTGGACTGGGATGAACTCGAGGAATCGCTGATTCGCGCAGATCTCGGCGTGCCCATGACGTTGCGGATCACCCAGGCGCTCCAGGAGCGCGCAACCCGCGCCACGATCACGGCCGCCGACATTGCGGAAGTCGCGCGCGATGAAATCGGGCGCATCCTGCCGATTGCCCCGGTTCCGATCACGCCGTTGCCGGCAAAACCGAAAGTGCTCTTGATCGTCGGGGTAAACGGAACCGGCAAGACGACGTCAACCGCCAAACTCGCGTATTTCTTTAAACAAAAGCGACACAGCGTCCTGCTCGCCGCCGCGGATACTTTTCGCGCGGCGGCCATCGAGCAGCTCGGCATTTGGGCCGAACGTCTGGGCGTCGAGATGATTCGCGGCCAATACAACGCAGACCCGGCCGCGCTTTGTTACGAAGCCTACGAGTCAGCCGATCGCAGGAACATCGAGTTTCTGATCTGCGACACCGCGGGCCGGCTGCATACGAAAAGCAATTTGATGGCCGAGCTGAGCAAAGTGAAGCGCAGTCTCGCGAAGCAGGACCCGAAAGCGCCGCACGAGACTCTCCTCGTCGTGGACGCGACGACCGGGAGCAACGCGCTCGCCCAGGCGCGCGAGTTCCATCAATCGGTCGGCCTGACCGGTTTGATTGTGACGAAGCTCGACGGGAGCGGCAAAGGCGGCATCGTCATCGCGATCCAGGACGAGCTGGGGATTCCGACGCGCTTTGTCGGCACGGGCGAGAAACTCGAAGACTTCGCGCTGTTCGACGGGCGCGAGTTTATCGCGAACATGTTGTAACCGATTCGCGATCGTGGCTCAGACTCCCAAATTCGCCGGTGGTGATCCACAAGAGGGTGCCGGTGCGCCTGACGCCCGCGGCCTCGCCGGCTTCGTCGGGAAGTTCACCGTCATTTTCGGCGCGCGCCGCGAACTGTGGCTCACGTTCCTGCTGAAGCTCCTGATTTACGTGGCCTACTCGGTCACGAACAAGACCATGGTCTTGTGGCTCTCACGGGATCTCGGATTTAACGACCAGGCGGCGGGCGCGATCGTCGGTTGGGGCTGGGCGCCGGCTATGACGGTGTTCACGCTCCTCGCCGGGTCGCTCACGGATGCGATCGGGCTCAAGCGCACGTTCTACCTCGGCGTCGCGATCTGCACGGTCGCACGCACGGTGATGGTTACGACAACTATTCCGTGGCTGGCGCTGACCTGCGGTGTGCTTCCGCTCGCGATCGGGGAGGCGCTGGGCACGCCGGTGTTGTTGGCGGCGACGCGGCGCTACTCAACGACCGCGCAGCGGTCCATGTCGTTTTCTCTCATCTACATGGTGATGAACGTCGGGTATCTCGCGGCCGGCTATATCTTCGATTTCGTTCGCCGTTCGGGCGCGCACTTCACCCTCTTTGGGTTTGAGCCAACCACGCACCAACAGCTCTTTATGGTCAGCCTGGCGATCGAGATCATCATCTTCCCGGCGATTTATTTCCTCCGGCGCGATGACGGGGAGCGCGCAAAGTCGCAGGCGCGATCCGCTTCGTTACTCGGTAGCCTCACGCAGACGGTGCGGCAGAGCGCAAAGGAAACCGTTCAACTGTTCGGAAGGCTCATTGGACAGCCAGCCTTCAAACGCATTTTTTTCTTTTTCCTCCTGATCGGGTTCCTCAAAGCGATCTTCCTTCAGATGGATTATGTGTTCCCGAAGTTCGGTGATCGGGTCCTCGGGATGGGCGCGCCGGTGGGACGGCTCGCAAATATCAATGGCTGGATGATCATCGTTCTGGCTCCGTTGGTCGGAGCGCTGACGCAACGGTTGTCGGCTTACCGAATGGTGATAATCGGTGGCGTGATTTGCGCAGCGGGTGTTTTTATTATGGCCCTGCCGACAAGCTGGTTCGTGACTGCGGCCGAGGGCGGATTCGGGCAATGGCTCGGGCATAGTTACCTCGGCCTCCAGGGAGCCATTCATCCGTATTATGTAATGACCGCGTTTTATCTGATCGTATTTTCCGTCGGCGAAGCATTCTATTCACCCCGGGTTTACGAGTACGCGGCCGCGATTGCGCCGGAAGGCCAGGAAGCATCCTACGGCGCGCTGGCTTACCTTCCATTTCTCGTCGGGAAGCTGCTGATTGGAACCGCGGGATGGGTTCTGGCGGCGTTCGTGCCGGAGCAGGGCCCGCGACGTCCGGAATTGATGTGGCTGGTCTTTGCCCTCGCGGCGTCGGTCGCGCCAATTGGATTGATTGCGTTCAGTCGCTACATCCGCGTCCCCGAAGCCGGGCGGGAAGCCGACGCGTGACGATGTGACGTGGCCGGCCGAGAACGCCGTCCTTAACTCGTCACATGTCACACGTCACACGTCACTCTCCGAGAGCTTTTTAAATCGCGGATCGCTCCGAAGCGCATCCCATTCGGGCTCCACGCGCAGTGTTCCTGGCGTCGGTCCGTTTGGTAGTGTCATTAGATCGGCGAGCAACTCGACGGCGAGATCGGCTTCACCGGCCTGCGCGTAGATCACGGCCAGCTTCGCCGCGATCAGCGGTCCATCGTACGCATCTTTGGATACAGGCAGGAGTTCGACTGCCCGCCGACCGGCGCGAATGGCATCGTCCTTGTTCCCGCGCAACGCATGCAAAACCCCGAGCAGAGCCGTCGCCTTGGCGTCGTCGATCCATTGGGTCATGTCCGTGACGACCATTTGCGTCGCGACGGCAAACGCGCGCTCTGCTGCGTCCTTATCCCCTCGCCCGCGCGCGACCAGACCTTCGAAATAGGCTCTCGGCAACGAATACCCGTCGAAAACAGCGGCCGGCCCTTCCAGTCCGGTATCGTTATACTTTTCAGCGCGCGAAGCTCCGAGGAGTCGCGCCGCTTCTGCGTAATCGCGCTCCATCAAACTAACCCGAAGCGCGACGATCGTGACTGAGCCTCCGGGATCGAAGTCTTTCGGGATATTCCGCAAAGCGGCCCGGAGCGGAGCAATGTCGCCGTTGGTTTTCAGGTCGATGGCGGCATGCGCGAGCGAAAAGAAATGAGCGTCGGGGCAGGCGGCTGCGCCGTCCGCCCACAGATGCGCGGCATCCGCAAAGCGACCGAGGCAGGCGTAGGTCTCGGCCGTGTTCCAGATCACGGAATTGTTGCGCGGATCGAGCTGGCGCGCTTTTTCAAAATTCGGCACCGCCTCCTCCCAACGGCCCTGGCGCCGGTCGATCGCGCCCGCCGCGTCCCAAATCTCCGCATCGTTAGGCGTGGCCTGCTGCGCGATCGCGATCTCGGTGCGGGCGAGTTCGTAGTCGCGATAGCCATAGTAATAGTAGTAGGCGAGGGCGAGACGCGCGTCGCCGAGATCGGGCTGGAGGCGGAGCGCGTTGTCGGCCGCGATTTTCACCTGGGTGAGACGCGCCCTGCTTCGGTCGTAGCCAAACCAATAAAGTTCGCCATGGACGCGCGAAACGAGACAATGGGCCAGCGCAAACCGAGGATCGCGCTCCAGCGCTTCGTCCAGTAAGCGCAGAGCCTGTTCGCCATTTTCGCGCGGATCGCCCGAGCCGCTCCAGCGAAAAAGATCGCGCGCCCGCAGGAAAAGTTCGTAGGCCGCCATGTCCGCGGTCGAATGAATTTTGAGGCCGGCTTTCTCGCGCGGCGACAGGTTGGCGCGAAGCGCGAAAGTGATCCGCCGCGCCAGCTCGCTTTGGAGTTCGAACAGATCGGTGATCTCGCGATCGTAGGTCTCGTTCCAAACATGCTGATCAGAGCGGGCATCGATCAGCTGGGCATTGATTCGGACCCGATTACTTTCGCGGCGAACAGATCCCTCCAGGATGTAGGCCACCCCGAGCGCCTCCCCGATCTCGCGGAGATTGCGCGTCCCCGTCTTGTACTGTCGAACCGAGGTCCGGCTGGTCACCTTGAGATCGGCCACCCGGGCGAGGCTGGAGAGAATGTCGTCCTGCATTCCGTCCGCGAAGTAGGCGTTCTGCACATCGTCGCTGAAGTTGTCGAAAGGCAAAACGGCGATGCTCTTTTCCGGCGGTGGAACGCTCGGTGTCGCCCGGGTTGGTTTCGAACTGTCTGTAATCTTGGATGGCGGTGAATCGTCGAGATCGTCCGTCCGCTTGATCCCTTCCGGCGTCAGGTCGAAGGCCCAGGAGAGAAGGAGCGCGACCGGAAACCCCAGGGCGAGCAGCACAATCACCAGCCGCACCACCCACATCGGGATTTCGAAGAAGGGAAAGACCTGCGTGGCGATCTGGATGAGCAGCCAGCCCACGACCGCGTAGGCGACCGCGACCCGGTAAACCTTGCGCCGTTTGAGTTCGGCAAAAAAATTCGTCTTTTTCACTAAATCGCTTCTCGTCCTGTCTCTTTATGATGTAGAGGCGTTCGCCGCGGCGAACGCCTAACCGATACAACAGTGTGCCCGTTGCCGCGAGCGCCTCTACGGAGCCTCTCCATTATTTGCCTCGCTCCGGGAACCGTGAAATAGGAATCGACTCGATGGACACGATGGCAAAGCCTGAAGCAACGCAGCGCGACGAACGCTCCGCGCTCATTGCCGGGTTCGCCGCTTTCGCGACCTGGGGACTCATCCCGGTTTATTGGAAGCTGCTCAAGACCGTTCCCGCGGACGAGATTATCGCCCACCGTTGCGTCTGGACCACTCTCTTCCTGATCGGTTTGTTGACCTGGCAACGGCGCTGGCCGGAACTTCGCGAAGCGGCCCGTTCTCGCCGCACCTTGATCTATTGCTTCGCCAGCGGACTGGCGCTTTCGACCAATTGGCTCGTTTTTATTTGGGCCGTCAATGTGAACCGCGTCGTCGAAACCAGCCTGGGTTACTTCATGACGCCACTGGTCAATGTCCTCTTCGGCGCGATTTTCCTGCGCGAACGCCTGACGCGCTGGCAGCTCGTTTCCGTCCTGCTCGCCCTGGTCGGCGTGCTCAATCTCACCCTCGGCTACGGAAAATTTCCGTGGGTCGCCGTCATTCTTTGTATCTCGTTTGGGCTTTACGGATTGCTTCGAAAAAAATCCGGGACGCGCCCGATCCCCGGCCTTTTCCTCGAGACAACGTTGCTCACTCCGCTCGCCCTGATCTACTTGCTGAATTTACAACGCGCAGGTGGACCGATCTTCGGTCCAGTCCCCTGGTCGTTTGCACTCCTCTTGGTCAGCACGGGCATTGTGACCGGCTTGCCCCTCGTCTGGTTCGGTCACGCCGCGCGGCATCTGCGCCTGACGACAATCGGTTTCCTCCAATATCTCGCGCCGAGCGGCAGCTTTTTTCTCGGCGTTTTTCTTTATCACGAGCCCTTCACCCGCGCCCACTTGATTACGTTCACCTTCATTTGGATCGCGCTCGCCATCTTTACGGTCGAAGCGATTCTGCGCTGGCATTCGGGCCGAGAGCACGCGGCAAACGTCAGTCCGCTCGCGGATTCCGCGGCCTGTCCAAATCGGTAGCATTTCGCATTTGCGGGGAGGTCGCGTATCTTAGCGCGCCAGAATGACCGAAGACGATTTCCAATACGCGATCGAAAACACGCGCGTGATTCTCGCGCCGGAACGCCAGATTGCCAGTTTCGGCAGCACGAGCTTTCGCTTTTATCTGATCTCCGAGTTGATGGACCAGGTCAACGAAGTGCGGATCCGCGATGGAAGGATTCACGCCGACCGGCCGCAAATCCTGACGCCGGAACATTATTGCCGCCTTTTGCTCGAAGGCTTCGGCGAGAAGGCGCAGAAATACGTCGACCAATTACGCGAGCACACGCGCGATGTCGCCGTGCTGCGCTACGGGTTTCAATTTCGGAAAACCGACGTCACCGAAAACACCGTGCGCGACACCCTGGAAGCCGTAATTGCGCGGACGAAACTCGAGGTCGAACACTCGGACGAACCGCTCAGCGCCGTGATTCAAGGCGTGGACGACGCCTGGGAAGTCTGCCTCCTGAAATTCACCATCGACCTGATCGAGCGCTCGACGGGCGGAAACATGGGCGATTTCCGGCGGCGCGGGCTGGTCTAGCAAGCGCTCCGTCCAGGAGACGGTTGCCGAGAACGGTCGTAACTCTCACACATCCTCGGAAACCAAAACACACGGCCCTGAAGGCGACAGGGTAACTGATTTGACTTCTTGGCCAACACCAAACAGCGAGCTTGACTGAGAACCACCACGGAGCTTAACACAAGTATTCCGGTATGTGTCGCTGAGACGACGTGCATTCAAATTCCCCCCAATCGTGGCAATCCTCGTTTACTCCACAGATCAACTTCGAAAGGACGCTCGAAAGCATTCTTACGAAAAGCAGATAACCAGTTTCCAACACCGCATTGAAGACACTCAGTCACTGGACCTGTTTGACCGCTTCCCACCGCCATATCTTAAGAAACGCTTCGAGCGACAGATTCGACTCATAGCTGACACGCGAACAGTCGGGGATCACACGGCCGTCTGCTTCCTTCGGCTTCTTACGCGGAGCAGTTCCGAATATAATTTGTTTGTTAAGGAACCAACTCAGTTTGGTGAACAGCAGTTACAAGCTCTCGTAGATGATGCGGCGCTCAACCAATATGTAACTGACCGCGTTCGCGAAAAGCCTCCCCCGCAGAAGCCTTCGCCCGATCAAGCGGAATTGCGATGTTTATACGAATCGCTTCGCACTTCAGTCGATCCTTATGTTGATTTAGTGTGTTGCGAAAGTCGTGAGTGGGTTCGTCGTGCTTTGTCGCCAAGATTCAAGAGACGGATGGCTTTGTTTTGCGACTCCATTTATGAAGCCGCCCTCGACAGTTCCGATGCCTTACAAGTTCGGCGGGTAAAGGGGCAGCAAGATCTCGCATTCTGTTATCGATGTTTTCCAACGTTAAATAAGGTGTTCTTGGTGGCACCAATGGTAACCGGGGACGAGAAAGAACTTGATCAGATCAAATTGAGTTTTTCCGAATCGAACGCCGAAATGCCCGGTCGCATTGATGTCCTCCACGCCCCGGCTGTCAATGTTACAAACGATATCATTCTGAGTGAGACGATTCGCGCGTACCCCGCCGAGATACTTGAAAGTACTGAGCTGTGGACAGACGTCGAGGTCGAGGAAGAGGGGAATATGGCATTGTCCTCAGAAGAAGTTGACGTCCTTGAATCTGCGCGACAGGCAAATGGGTATCCCTTATTCATCAACGGCCGAGCTGGAAGCGGCAAATCAACGATCCTGCAGTACCTCTTCTCAGAGTACGTAGATTTTCACTTACAGCAGAAATGGCATGTTCCGTTTCCCGTCTTTTTCACGTGTAGCCGCGAACTCTTGGATATGTCTGCGCGGGCAGTAGAAAGGCTGCTCGCCTCTCGTCACAAATTGCTTGAGCGTGATCGATCACAAGGGCCGCAGGCAAATCTCAAAGAGGGCGGGGCAATAATTCGCGAGTGTTTCCGGGAATTCCACGCATTTCTTCGAGGTCTTGCCGCAAACAGCGATCCACCACGATTTGGCGACACGTCGCGATATGTGGATTTCGCTAAATTCAAGCAGCTGTGGTCCAATCGCTATTCCAGAGAGCCCCGCGCAAGCCAATTGTACGGCCCTGATATTTCCTGGCATATCATCCGCAGCTACATCAAAGGGAGCAGCTCGGAAGGCTTCCTCGATCCTACGGACTATTTCGAGATTCCTCTCAAGCAAAAAAGTGTAACTTTGGATACTTACAAACTTGTGCACGAACGGGTTTGGAACGTTTGGTACGGTCCTCTAACGGAAGCGGGCGGATCTTGGGATGATCAAGACGTTTCCCGCTACATTCTAGAAAACGGACTTGCCACCGGTTCGTTCCCGGGCGTCTTTTGCGACGAGGCCCAAGATTTCACTCGAATTGAGCTGGAAATTCTCTTAAAGCTCAATCTTTTCTCGGATCGTAAAGTCAACCCTTACGATCTCTGCCGCGTTCCGTTCGCTTTTGCTGGTGATCCATTTCAGACCTTAAATCCCACAGGATTTCGGTGGGAGTCGACCAAGGCATCGTTTGTCGAGAAATTCATTCACGAACAAGATCCCCAGAAAAAATCTGGGTTGGATGACCTAAATTATCGAGAACTCACATTCAACTATCGTTCGGGTGCAAATATCGTTCGACTTTGTAATAACGTTCAGCTGCTGCGCTCGGCTGTGTTCGATATCCCGGAGATTCGGCCGCAGCGATGCTGGTACGCGGAGCGCGAAGCTCCTATGCCGGTTTTCTTTGATAAAGCCGATGCCTCAGCGCTTTCCAAGTTGCGCGAACAATCCGAAATCAGGATCATCGTTCCCTGTGAAGAAGGTGAGGAGAGCACGTTCGTCAGCTCCGATCCAGTTCTAAGCTCATTCGTTCCTCTGGATGAAGCTGGAGTCCCGAAAAATGTGCTCAGCGCTTCACGGGCGAAGGGCCTAGAGTTTCCTCGTGTGGTTCTTTACGGATTTGGCGACGCTTGCCCGCGCCGTCTGGTAGATGCGCTCCAGCGAGAGCAATTTGCAGGCATTGCAGGCGACGAAGCAATTCCGCTCCAATATTTCGTCAATCGCTTGTACGTAGCCGCAAGCCGGCCTAAGCGGAGGTTATTCGTGATTGATTCACTCGATGGTCTCAACGGCCTTTGGGGCTTCGTCCGCAACGAATCCGTGCGGCAAATGCTGCTGTTGTCCGTCCGAGACGCCAACGAATGGGAAAAAGAGATCGGCGGAATGGATCCAGGCCGCGCGGAAAGTTGGGAGCATGATCACGAAGATCCCACACAAAACGCTTTATTTTTGGAACAAGAGGGAATTCGTCGGAGGGATTCATTCTTCCTACGGCAAGCCGCACAGTCTTATAAGAATGCCGGCAACCAAATTAAGACTAAAGAATGTAGAGCTCGTGCGCTCGGGATCGAGGGTTCGTATCTTGAATCGGCAGCAGCTTACACGGAGATCGATCAGTTCGATAATGCAATACATGTCCTTTGGAAGGCCGGCGAACGAGGATATGATCGAATTTTATCTTTGACCGATGAGCAACCCCATCTCCGGAAACGCATCGAATATGATGTTTGTCGTTTTTTCCGCAGAAGTTCCTCCTTTGACGAAGGGCTGACTCTTGTCTCGCAGATCGAACAGGCGTTATCCGATGAGACGATCCGATTGGAAATGATTCTGGACCCGCGGTGGAAAGCGGTGGTCGAAGACACTGCAGGACGTCTAGTCGCCACTGGAATCGACTCTCAGGGAGAGGGAGTTTGGCAGGTGCTGGCGGGGACGTTTGAGAGAATTAGTCATCACGGACTAAAACTCAGGCCAAATACGTTGGCCACGCTATGTTACTACTCCGGCCAGAGGGGAAAAGCCTATGAAATATGGCAAGAAGTGCCCGAGGCAGACAGACCGACAGTATTGTTTTTAGAATCCAAAGCGGCCGCGACACCTTACCCCGCAAAGCTCGAAGTGCTGCGTGAGCTCATGCGCCGAAATCACGAAGCTGCGAGTGCTGTTATTGCTGCGTATGAAGCCGAAGGGCAGACGGGACTATCATCGACCCACTGGGGCACCATCTTGACTGCATTCCGAACGCGCAAGCGGCTCGATGATGCCTTCCAAATCGCGGATAAGGTCTCTGATGTCGGAGATCTCTTTGAGTTGGGAGAGGATCTAGCGACGTGGGATCGCGTCGATGATGTTTTGCATCTTATTGGCTTGATTACTAGGCGTTGGACTAGCGCGGGATCTTGGGACGCTCTGTTACAGTTTTGGGAAAAAATGAATGTCAGTAGCCCTGAACGCGGGACCTTACATCGTCTTAATTCATTCCTGCAGGCGCAACGAGTGCTGGCGATTGGAAAAATGATTAGCATCCTCGCTGAGCCTGAGACGCCTTTCGTTGGTGATAATCAGACGAAAAGTCGAATTTCAGAGCGAGTTAAAGTTTACCATTCGTCAACCGGTTCGGATTGGCTGCAAGCAACAGATCCAACTCTGGTTGGGATAGTTCTAGAACGAGCGGGGCTGTATAGGGATATTCTTCCTTATTACGAGAAAGTCCGCGATAGCGAAAAGTTTGATCCAGAATTGCGGCGATTTGCGGCGATTCGTTGGATAAAAAACAAAGCGAAACAAGCCGACTATGAAGAAAGGAATGGTCATGCTCGTCCTGCACGCGAATATCGAGACGAAGCGTTAAGGCACGCGCGGGACGCGCGCATAGCGGACTTGGACGCCATCCCATCCATTGATTGGCACTCTGGTAACGACGCGGCGGCAAGCGACCAGACCACCGCCAGTGCCCCGTCCTCTACTGAAAGTGAACGCATTTCACGTCCCGCTGAAGTTCAGCAAGTCGAGATTGAAGGATTTCGCCTCCTTTTTAGTCCGGAACGCAGGCGGGTTACAATAGAGCATGTCGCAACCATGGACACGGCATCCGTGAAACTGAGCGAGGGAAAGGTTACGGGAGATGGTGGCTTCACTTCCGACGCGGAAATAACACACACGCTGATTTCAAAGGACTGGGGTCTAAAAGTAGATCTTCGGCGCTATGATGCGGAAGGAAAGTGCACCCTTACTTTTGGGTCGGGCGCAGAAATATCCTTCCCTACTCATTGAGACAGCAGTAACGCAAGCTGCTTGTCGCCGGTTAAATCTCCAGTGCGCGGGAGTTGCATAGTTCGAAAGTGAAAGTGCGTTCGCTACCGCTTATTGTTTCTCATACCGCCGGATCAGCTTGAAAAAGCGAATCGTGTCGCGCACCGGATGGATGCTGCTGACTTCGTCGGAATAGACCGTGGTGATCGGGACAGATTCAACCCGGCAGCCTTTGCGGCTGGCCAGGATGAGCATTTCGGTTTCGTAGTCGAAGCGCTCCGCGCCGCCCAGTAACTCCGGGATGAGACTGCGGTGCACCATGCGAAAACCGCATTGCGTATCGGGAATGGGCTGGCCGCAAAGACGGCTGATCTTGTTGCTCATGTAGCGATTGACCAGGCGCCTGACCAGGGGCATTTCCCGCACATCGCTCATCCGGGTGCCGAGCAAAAGTTCCGCGCGCGTCGAGGAAGCAGCTTCAAGAAAGCGCGCGATCTCTTCGGGGAGATGCTGACCGTCGCCATCGAGAACTATCGCGTAAACGAAGTTGCGTTCGAGCGCGTGACGCAACCCCGCCTTGATCGATTCGCCTTTGCCGAGATTCTGCGGGTGGACAATGACTTCGGCACCGGCATCTCGCGCGACGGCTGCGGTCGCATCGGTCGAGCCGTCGTCCACGACGAGGACGTTATCGAGCTGTGCAAGGGTGCGCCGGACAACATCGGCGACGTGTTTTTCTTCGAAATAAGCTGGGATAACCGCCGCGACCGTCCGGCGGTCGATCACGTCGTCCCGGGGTACCGCCATGTTAGCGGACTACCGGGTGGAAATCGGCCGCGTGATACGAACTGCGGACGAGCGGCCCGGACGCCACGTGCGCGAAGCCTTTCGCGCGGGCGATTTCGCCGTAGGCATCGAAGCGTTCAGGCGGAACGAATTCGATGACAGGCAGATGTTGCGGAGTGGGCCGGAGGTACTGACCCAGGGTGAGCACCTGGCAACCGATTTCGCGCAGGTCGTCCATCGTCTGAAAAAGTTCCGGCTCCTGTTCGCCGAGCCCGAGCATGACGCCGCTTTTCGTCACGACCTTCGGAGACAGCTCTTTCGCTTTGCGCAAAACATCGAGCGAGGTCCGATACTTCGCCCGTGAACGCACGGCCGGCGTCAGCCGTTCGACGGTCTCCAGGTTGTGATTGAAAATGTCAGGCGCGGCGTCGAGGACGATTTGGATACACCACTCCTGGGCGTGAAAATCGGGCACCAAAACCTCGATGATGACCGAGGGATCCATCGCGCGAATCGCTTCGATGGTCCGGGCAAAATGATTCGCCCCTCCATCTTTGAGATCATCCCGCGCGACCGCGGTCACCACCACGTGTTTCAATCCCATCCGGCGGACCGCTTCGGCGACGCGCTCCGGTTCGTCCTCTTCCAGCGCGAACGGTTTGGCCGTGGTCACTGCGCAAAATCCGCAGGCCCGGGTGCAGCGCTCGCCTGCGATCATCATCGTCGCGGTGCCCTGGCTCCAGCATTCCCAGCGGTTCGGGCACTGCGCGCTTTCACAAACGGTGTGCAGCCGCAAATCGGAGATGAGGGCTTTGGTGGAAAAGAAGACCGGGTTCGACGGCAATCGAACTTTGATCCAGGGCGGTTTCTGCGCCTGGTGCAACGCCGGATCAATTTTCGCGCAGGACATCAGGGAAGAAAGAGTGACATGGGACGAGTGACAAGTGCCAAGTTGGAGAGCGCTCTGCTTCTGTTCACGTCACTCGTCACACGTCACACGTCACTTTCTTCAAAGCTTCGTCCGGCCGGAGAGCGCCTGATAGAGCGTTAGCTCGTCCGCGGATTCCAGTCCGCCACCCGCGGGCAAACCATGGGCGATGCGAGTGAGATTGACCGGAAACGGCTGGAGCAATTCGACGAGATAATTGGTCGTCGCCTCGCCTTCCACGTCGGCGGCGAGAGCGAGGATGATCTCGGAGAATTTTTCGTTTTCGACGCGCGCCACCAATTCCGTGATCCGCAGATCGTCCGGACCGACGTGATCCAGCGGCGAAATGCGTCCGCCCAACGAGTGATAGCGTCCCCGGAACGCGCCCGTTTTCTCCAGAGGCAAAATGTCGGTCGCCTGTTCGACCACGCAAAGCAGGTCCGGCACGCGCGAGGTGTCCGAGCAAATCCCGCAGATCTCTTCCATGGTAAAGAATCCGCAGCGGGGGCACGGCCGGACCGATTGCCGCGTGGCCGCGATGGCCCGCGCGATATTCTCCGGTTGATCTCCCCGCGACTGCACGATCCACAAGGCAATCCGTTCCGCGGAGCGCGGCCCGATCCCGGGCATTTGCCGCAATTGCACGATCAAATCCCGGATCGCCGACGGGTATTCCGTTTTTCTCAAAGCCGGCGGCCCTTACTCGTCCAGCGGCGTATTCGTCAATTGCAACGCGAGAGGCTCGAGCCGGCGGAGATACAATTGCAGCGGCCGATCTTCTTCACCCTCGGGCCCGCGGGCATTTTGAAACTGAGAATAGGCTTCGGCCCATCTTTTTTCGCGATAAAGCACGACACCGTTCCAGAATGCATCGCGCCGCGTGATCTGGTCGCGGGACGCTTCGAGAGCCAGCGCCACTGGCTCATAAATTTCGTGCCGTTCGCGCACATCCACGCCGCTCAAGAAATCGATCGGCCGCGCGACGAGGATCTTGCTGGCCAGCTCAAAGGTGCGCGGTCCGAGCAGAACCTTCGAACCATAAAAGCGATTCGCGATGCAAAAACGCCGCGCCAACTCCACCGGTTCACCCGTCGCGAGCATCCCGCGCTGGCCGTTGTTCTTCACGGGCGCCATGATCATGACTCCAGAGCTGACCCCCGCATGGACACCGACGGTGGGCGACCCGTCAGATTTCTCGGTCTTGTTGGCATCAGCAAAGGCCTGGGTCAGCAGCATCGCTTTCCGCGTGGCTTTCTCCGCGTGCTGCTTGTCGCTTTCCGGGAAACCAAAGATGGCCACGACGCCTTCACCGCCAGCCGACTCGATGTAAGCGCCAGCCTTGCGGAACGCCTCAGAGACGTGCGCCAGGAACTTCTCCGTAATTTCAATGAAGACCGCCGGCTCACATTCCTCGGCCAGGTCGTGCTTGTTCGCGATGTCGCAAACGACCGCCGTCACTTCGCAGGCGCGCGCGACCGCATCAGGCCCGGCATCCGAGCGTTTGGCGCGCGGCGGCGGCCTCGGAGCCATCGCCTCGGGCGCCAAAACGGGCGCGCGTTCCCGGCGGCGCTGCATGAAATCGACCAGTCCCAGGAATCCAAGCGGCATGAGGAAACCAAGAGCCGTTCCAGCGAGGGACGGGAGCGGTTGAAACAAAACGTGATAAAGCGAACAAACCCAGGCCACCCCGATCAGCTCCAGGAGCAAAATGGCGATGATCCCACCGAGCCGCGCGCGGCGCGTGGTGGCCAAAGTCATCCAAGCCACGCCGAGGGCGAAAATGAGCACAAAAACGTACTGCCACCCATTCGGGATCTCCGTGGGCGCGTCGGTTCCCCGCGACAGAAGACCGGCAATGGCCTGTTCGGGGCGGTCGAGGATGCCGCCCAGGTGCAAGGCCAGAACGATTCCACCTGCGATCAAGCCAATGATCAGCGCTGAAAGGAGAAGCCGTTTCATCTAGGGATTGCTCTCAATTCTTTTCGGCTGGTGCAAGCGGATAGTGAGACTTCACGACCAGATCGCTCAAATATTTGTCCGGAGCGTCCACCGCGTCCCGACTGAGAACGAAAGCTTTTTGTCCGGTATTCTTCCCGATGAGATTAAGTCCGAACTGGTAATCCTTAAAAAGATGAGAGCAAAGTTCAGGCATGGTCATGCGTTCGGCCTGCGCTCGCTCGATCAGGCGCGCGACCGCCAGGTCATCGAACACTATTTCCAGTCCATGCTCACGTCCAAATTGATCGGCAAAAGCGCGCGCACTCCGCTCCAGGGCCGCTTCTTCCTCCTTGTGCCCTTCCGCCATCAAGCGATCGAGGACCCGTTTGGGCTCGCGGACGAGTTCCTCCGAGACGCGTAATTGGGTGAGACCCGAACCAGCGAGGTAATATTTATAATCGCGAAATAATTTTTCCCAGACCGTGAGGAGTCCGCGCGCGCCGGTTTTTTCTTTCGCCGCCGCTTCCGCCATCAAGCGCAAGGCTTCGTCCTCGAAACTGATTTCGATTCCGTAGGCGCGGAAGGCGCGCTCGTACTGGCGGAGGATGCTGCCCTCCGAAAACTTCATGATTTGGTAAAGATCGTCCGCGATCAATTCCTCGCAGACGACGCGAACCGGGAGCCGGCCAATGAATTCCGGCTCGAACCCATATTCGATAAAATCGTGGGTCGTGACGTATTGAAACAATTCATTATCCATCACCAGCCGCGGCTCGGCATTGAAGCCGATTTGCCCCTGCGCGAGACGCCGCGAGACCTGTTGCTTCAGGCGCTCGAACGCGCCACTCACCACAAAAAGAATGTGCCGCGTGCTGATCGTCTCGCGTTTGGCTTTTCCGCCCCGCTTTTGAAATTCGAAAGCCGCCTGAAGTTGCGCCTGGAGATCGTTGGCACTCCGCAGAGGCACATCGGTTTCTTCCATTAACTTCAGGAGCGTGGTTTGCACTCCGCGTCCGCTCACGTCGCGTCCGCCGAAATTTCCAGCGGCGGCGATTTTGTCGATCTCATCGATGTAGATGATGCCGAATTGCGCCAGCTCCACGTCTCCATCCGCCTTGTCCACCAGTTCGCGCACGAGATCCTCGACGTCGCCGCCCACATAACCGGTTTCGCTAAACTTGGTCGCGTCCGCCTTGACGAACGGAACGTTGATCAGTTCGGCGATATGTTTAATGAGATAGGTTTTCCCGACTCCGGTCGGTCCCACCAGAATGACGTTTTGCTTGGCGTATTCGGTTTCTTCGGCGCGCGCCGCGTCTTCTTTTTCCAGCCGGCGCAGGTAATTGACGTGATTATAATGATCGCAGACCGCGATGGAGAGGACCTTCTTCGCTTCGTCCTGCTTGATGACGAAGCGGTCGAGGTGCGTCTTGATGTCGCGCGGCAGAAAATCGAAGACGAACTGTTCGTCGTTATTGCGCTTCGATTTCTCCTCCGCGCCCGCCTCCGCCGTCTCGGGCTCGGTGTACGTCGCAAAGGAAACCTTGTCGCCGAAATTCGTTTTCATGAATTCGGAGAGCTTCGCCTTCAGTTCTTCTGGCGATGGAAATGGCGGGTTTTGGCTCATTAATCGTGCCTCGCGCGCAATGCAGCGAGTCGAGAAGGCGTAACCTAGCATCGTCGATTCGGCTGTAAACCTGCGGGCGTGCCATTGTTGGACAGCAGCGAAAGCGGAACGCTCGATTTTCGAATGAATCGCTCATTGACCCACGGTTCCAGCGGGCGTAATTTGTCCGCATGAAACGGTTAATGCTGGGTTTGACTATTGGCGCGTTGACTCTGGGGTCTGCCATGGCCGACCCGCCAGCGGTGCAACTGAAAGATCAGAGAGATAATGCCGATTACGAGTACGTTTACCTGACCGGTTCGCATATTCCGCAGAAGGTAATGAAGCGGAACATCATCACGGTGGGAAGGAATGGTCCGGTTCTGACCATCGACCAACGCGAAATGCAGCGGAACGGCAATCTACCGATCGCGGATCAGCTCTCCCGTTATCCCGGGATCTCGATCAATCATCGCTAAGCGAGTGTTGGTGGAGGGGGCGTGAATGGCCCTGGAGGGCAAGACGGCCAGCTCAATGCGGCCGGCAGTCGAGCATCGTTTTCGTATTCATAAGGCCTTGTTGAGACCGCTTTGCTCGCTTAAGGGCGGGTCATGACAGCGCTCAACGTGCCCCGCGAGCGCGCCGGTTTGCGGCTCGACCGTTTTCTCGCGCTCGAACTCACCGATTTTTCCCGGGCGCGTCTCCAAACATTGATCCGCGGCGGATTTGTCACGCTAAACGGCAAGGCACCTCGATCGCGCGATCTTGTTCGCGCGGGCGATATCGTGGAACTGACCGAGCCCGCCGTCGAAAAAATCGATGCGCAGCCGGAGCAAATGGCGCTTGAGATTCTGTTTGAAGACGAAGACCTGCTCGTGCTGAACAAGCCAGCCGGGCTGGTCATGCATCCGGGCGCGGGGCATCAGCAGCATACGCTGGTCAACGCCTTGCTCGCCCACTGCAAAAACCTCTCCGGCATCGGTGGAAAGGAGCGGCCGGGAATCGTGCATCGACTCGACAAGGACACGAGCGGCGTTCTCGTTGTCGCCAAGAACGACTCGACCCACCGCGATCTCTCGAAGCAATTTGCCGCGCGGACAATGCAGAAAATTTATCTCACCCTCGTGGCAGGGATTCCGCGCAAATCGAGTGGCGTGATCGACAAGGCCATCGCCCGGCATCCGGTCCAACGGCAGCGGATGAGCATCGCTCGCCGGCAGGGACGGGCGGCGAAGACCGAGTATCGCACCCTCCGCGCGGGAGCTGACATGAGCCTCTTGGAATGCACGCTGCACAGCGGCCGAACGCATCAAATCCGGGTGCATCTCCATCACCTCGGCCATCCGGTCCTGGGGGATAAGTTATATGGCGGCAGACACGCCGGAACTTTTCCGCGTCAAATGCTGCACGCGTGGAAGCTCGCCTTCGCTCATCCGCGCACGGGCGAGGTCACAACATTCGAAGCGCCGATCCCGCCGGATTTTGCGAAAGCGATGCGGCAGATCCCGGGAACCGAGTAGAGGAACTCACACGAAGGACACAAAGGGCACGGAGGTGGGTTAGTCTCCGGTATCCGCAATCCGAAATTACTTCGTGCCCCTTTGTGTCCTTTGTGCGAGGCCCAATAGGACAGCCGTCGCCAGCGCCGGGACCATGATGATCGCTCGCATCCAGGATTCCGCGTGCCACGGCAAGAGAAAAAGCCGTTCATTCCAAAACAGGAAATAGGCAAAGAGCGTGACCGAGAAAACGAACCACGCGTAGGCTCGCCGCCAGGCAGCCAGCGGCAGAATCCAGGTGCAATACCAGGGATGCAGGACCGGGCTCAGAATGAGCGCAATTCCAAACACCCAAATCATCCCGCGCTTCCAGTTTCGACAAAACAACAGGGAGACAAGCGCGACGCAGACGATCACGATGACGTTGTAATGATAATTTTTCTGGTGCGGGTTCGGCCAGACGGTCTCCTCGATCAGCCACCAAAAAAGATCGTTCAATCTCGTGACATGAGCGAAGCGGCCTAACGATTCCCAGATGTCGATTTTCGGATAACCGTAAAACAGGCTCAGGAGCGCCGGAATCCCCACGCTGACCACGAGGGTGATCGCGCGCAGACCGAGCGCGAAGACGCAGGTCAGGAGAAGGAGAACCGGGACGAGCTTGACCGAGATGGCCAGGCCAAAGGCGGTGGCGGCGCCGAGGGCCAGGAACCATTTCCTGCGCGACTCGGTCGCGACCTCGAAGCGCGTCAGGAACAAAATCCCGGCAATCATCGGCAAAATCATCAAGCTGTCGAAATGGGCCGCGCCGGCGAAACTGTAAACGACCAGCGGATTCCAGGCGTACCACGCCGCAGCGGCGTAACGCGAAGTCCCGCCTAACAAGAGCAAAAGCACGGCGATCGTCCCAAGATCCGCGCCGGTGAAAAGGAGCTTGTAGAGCAGGGGCCGATCGGAAATTCCGCTCAGCCCGGCAAAGATCAGCTCGGCCCCGGGCGGGTAAATGGCGCGAAAATCGCGATGATTGATTTTCTGCCACGCGGGAAACTCAGCGCGAACCGGCTCGAGTTTCGGATCGTCCGGGGCATGGACATAAGGATTGAATCCGGCCCGCTGAATTTTCCCTTCCCATTGATAGCGCCACAAGTCGTCGCCGGGCGCGAGTGGCATCGCGACCAGACGCAGGGTAAGGGCCACCACCCAGAAAACGATCGCGGGCCCGCGCCGGCTGGCCAGAACAGGAAATTCTTTGACGGCAAAAAGGAACGCGATCCCACAGAGCATGGCGGCGGTGACGAACTTGACCGGCATCTCTTCGAGCGACCAGTCGTCGAACAAATTGAGCGAGGCGCAGAGGAGAATTTCAGCCGCGAGCGCGATCGAGAAACGGACAAGCTGCGGGCGCCGCATCTTCCCGTTCCCAAACTAATCGACCTTCACCGCCGGCGCAGTTTTCGCCGCGGATTTTTCCGAGCCGCCGCGGCGACGGATGCGCTTCATCCCGGTTCGATAAGCGGCCAGATCTACCAATTCCGCCACCCGATGTTTTAGCCGCCGGGCGTGGACTGCCAGGTAAAGGGCGAAACAAGAATAAGTGCCGATGAGCCAGGGCTCGGCATGGCCTACGTTCAACTGCCGGTAAACCAGCAGGCTGAGAACGACGAAATTAATGATTACCGTTGTCGGCACAAACCGGTAGCGCAGACCGGCCCGGGTCAGACACTTCGGGCCGCCGTGATACTCGGTCACGGTTTGCAGCACGACGCTCCACCAAAAATTTCCGTAAATCTGAATGTCCCATTCATTCCAGCCGGTATCGGTGGAATAGCGCCAGTCTTCCTCGTTGAGCAGGGTAAAGATCTCCCCGAGGAGGTGATTGCGATCCTTGCCTTCCTCGCTCCAATAACTGCGCCGGCGCAAACTCCCGGCGAATTCCTCGCCGGCCGGCAAATGCTCGTGCGTGCTGATGACCTTGCGTGGCGTGCGCTTGAAGTGAAGCCAGGTGAAATAGCGCGACCACCCGCGGACGAGCGGCTGGGCAAAAGCGAGGAACGTCACCAGGAGGCGCGCAGCAATCGTGTCGAACTTCGGTTCGATCCGAGCGCGGAGCATATAAGAGATCGCGACGCAGAGTGTGCCGCCGAACATCAAATAGGGAACGATGCGGAGAGCGGGCAAAAAGATTCCCAGCCCAAAAAGAAACACCGTCAGCGCGAACCACTCGATGCTGCTCAGGTAGCCCGCGACGTCCGATTGGGGCGTGGGATAAATCGACTGGAACAAGCCTTCGCCAAAAACACCGTGATAAATGATCGGCCGGTTAATGAACCAACTGAAGCGAGGCGTTCCGTAAATCTGCCCCCGCCACTTCGCCGTGCCCGTCGGCCCGAAGAAGATCAAATGCTTGAAGCGCAGCATTGATTCGGCCTCGCCATAGCCTTCCTGCTGTTTCCGAAACGCGCGCAGGGTAAAACGCCGATAATGCCAGACGAGCGCCGTGGGACTGAAGGCGATCTCGTGTCCAGCCTGCTGGACGCGCCAGCAGAAATCGACGTCGTCGCCGGCTTTATGATACTCCGGATCAAATCCACCGATGCTCTCAAACGCCCAGCGATACCACGCCATGTTACAGCCCGGGATGTGTTCCGCCACGATGTCCGTGAGCAGGACGTGACTCGGCCCGCCCGGTGCGGCGGCGACGCAAGCCTGCACCCAGTTCCGCGCCGGCGGCGAAACGTTCGGCCCCCCCACCCCCGCATAATTGCCGCTCAAGAGCGTGCTCAAAAGATAGTAAAGCCAATCCGGATCGGCCATGCAGTCCGAGTCGGTGTAGGCAAAAATTTCGCCCTTCGCGACCGCGGCCCCGTAATTCCGGGCGTGACTCAAACCGTGATTGGTTTGATGGAAATAACGGACATCCGGAAAGCGCGCGGCGATTTCGCGGGTGTCGTCCGTCGATCCGTCGTCGACCAGGATGACTTCGAAGTTGGGATAATCGATCTTGCCTAACGACTCCAGGCATTGCGCGAGCGTTTTCGCTCCGTTGTAGGAGCAGACGATGACGGAGACAAACGGTTCGCTGGGCAACGGGCGGTGCGGCAACGCCGCGTTGTCCTGCCCCAGCTTATCCCGCAGGGCGATGAACGATTTCTTCGGCTCGCGCGTCCGCGTGACGAGTCCAAAGGCCCAATCGGTGACTTCCTGACCGCCGGTGAACCATTCGTCCGTCCAGGCAAAAAAGACGGTGCCGGCCAGCCCGCATTTCACCACGCTGTCAACATGCCAGCCGAGCATTTCCGCCTGCTCGTCTTCGGTGTGGCGGATCGTGTCCATGCCAAATTCGCCGAGCATGAGGGGCCGGTCTTCCGAGAGATTTTGCAGGCGCAGCAGGTAGCGTTCGAAGTCCCGCTGGTTGTGCAGGTAGACGTTGAAGCACGAGAAATCGCTGTTCTGCGGCAGAAGAAATTCCGTCGGCGGAAAACTCGCATAAGAGAAGAGAACGTTCGGGTCGGTCTCGCGTCCGATGCGAATAAGGTGTTCCACAAATTCCGTCACCCGCCGCACACCGAGCCAGCGCACCATCGTGCTCGAAATCTCGTTGCCGACGAGGTAGCCGAAGATCGCCGGATGACCGCGGTTCGTGGCCACCGCTGTTCGAACCATCTTGACGATCTCGTTGCGCGACGCCTTCCGGCCAAGGAACTCCACATGCTTCGCCCAGGGGAGCGTGATGAGAACGCGCATTCCCGCGGCAGCACAGCAATCCAGGAACCAGAGCGGCGGAACGTGATAGATCCGGACGACGTTAAATCCGGCTTCACGCATCTGCGCGAGATCCCGCTCCACCTGATCCTGTGGGCCGAGATAATGCCCGTCCGCGTCCGGTTTGAACGGCCCGTAGGTAATGCCTTTAACGAAGAATTTTCGATCGCCTTCGAAGAAAAATTTCGCGACGGCGCGGATCGGGCCCGAGGAAGCGGAGCTCACAGCGGGAGTCTGATAGTCCAAGCCACGCAGTGACGCAAAGATTTATCTGGAGCAATCAAGGAGCGGCGGTTGCAAACCGCCGCTCCTTGGTTTTGGCACACAGCCCGCCCCTACAGCACGAGCGCCTCGCGCATGACTCGCGCCGTAACCTCGAGATCGGAATCCTGGTGCGCCACCGAAAGAAAACCGCTCTCGAACTGCGAGGGCGCAAAATAAACTCCGCGGTCGAGGCAGCCCCGGAAAAAGGTCGCAAATTTTGTGAGGTCGCTGCTTTTCGCGCTGGCCAGATCGACCACAGGATTCGCCGTGAAGAAAAGGCAGAACATGGAACCGATCCGATGAAAGACCCAGGGTAGTTTCAGATCGCTGAGCGTCGAGCGGGCGGCTTCCTCGAATTTGACGCCGGACGCCTCCAGCAGTTTCCAGCCGTCGATCCGTTCGAGTTCGCGGAGCTGCGCGAGCCCCGCCGCCATGGCCAGCGGATTGCCCGAAAGCGTTCCCGCCTGGTAAACCGGGCCCTCCGGCGACAACTGCGCCATGATTTCCGCGCGTCCGCCAAAGGCACCGACGGGCAATCCGCCGCCAACGACTTTGCCAAGCGCGGTCAGGTCCGGCCGAACTCCAAACAGCTCCTGCGCCCCACCCCGCGCAACGCGAAACCCGGTCATGACTTCGTCGAAGATCAGCAGCGCGCCGTTTTGCGCACACTCCTCACGCAGTTCTTCGAGGAAATTCTCGCGCGGAAAGTATAAGCCGGCATTGGCCGGGATCGGTTCCAGGATGACGGCGGCGACTGTTCCCGAGTTCTCCCGGAAAGCGGAACGGACCGCTTCGATGTCGTTGAACGGAAGCGAAATCGTCAGCGCCGCAAAATCGGGCGGCACCCCGGCGCTATCGGCGCGCCCATGCGTTAACGCGCCACTGCCGGCCTGCACGAGCAACGCGTCAACGTGGCCATGATAGCAGCCGTCGAACTTGATGATTTTGTCGCGGCCGGTAAAGCCGCGCGCCAGCCGAAGGCAGGACATGGTCGCCTCCGTGCCGCTGTTCACCATTCGCACTTTTTCGATCGAGGGAACCCAGCGGCAGATCAATTCCGCCATTTCCACTTCCAATGGATTCGGAATTCCAAAACTGACACCGCGAGCAGCGGTCTCGTTGATCGCGTTCACCACGACCTCGGGCGCGTGCCCGAGAATAGCCGGACCCCACGAGCCGACATAATCGATGTATTCCTTGCCGTCGACGTCCCAAACCCTGGCGCCTTCCGCCCGCTCGACAAAAAACGGATCGCGCCCGACTCCGCGAAAAGCCCGCACGGGCGAGTTCACACCGCCCGGGATGTGATGGAGCGCGCGCGCGAAGAGATCGGATGAACGAGAAGACACGTCCCGAAGATAGGCGGACGCGCAATTCGTTAAAACGTTAAATCGTTCCCCAGTGCTCCATTTCTCGAGGCGGCGCGGTCCGTCAGATTGACACCGCGATGCCCCGCTCCTACTCTCCCGTTCGCGAGCACGGCGGGGTAGCCAAGTGGTAAGGTCGGGGTCTGCAAAACCTCTATTCGCGGGTTCGATTCCCGCCCCCGCCTCCAGTTCGTGCTCGGATCCCATAGACAACGGGGCCTTTGTTCCACGCGCCGGTTCGATTGATTCGCTCGCCTCCCGGCGAGCTCACCCTTACGGGCTTCGTCTATGTCGCTCGGCTCCCGCCGGCTCCATTCCCGCCCCCGCCTCCAGTTCGTGCTCGGATCCCATGGACAACGGGGCCTTTGTTCCACGCGCCGGTTCGATTGATTCGCTCGCCTCCCGGCGAGCTCACCCTTACGGGCTTCGTCTATGTCGCTCGGCTCCCGCCGGCTCCATTCCCGCCCCCGCCTCCAGTTCACGCTCGGACCAGCTGGACAACGGGGCCTTTATTCTACGCGCCGGTTCGATTGATTCGCTCGCCCCCCGGCGAGCTCACCCTTGCGGGCTTCGTCTATGTCGCTCGGCTCCCGCCGGCTCCATTCCCGCCCCCGCCTCGCGCGCCGCCTAACGATTTCGCCACCAGGCGGTGATCACGGTCGCGAGCAGCGAAGTGGAAAGCCAGTCGAGCAGCTGCCCGACGACGACCAGAGGATGGAGATTTATGTAAATCGCGTCGCCGAGGAGGATCGGCAACGCGAACACACACCAGCACGCCAAAGCGAATTGCACGGCGCCGCCAATCCCCGAGCCGAAGGGCGAAATTTCATCGCCGGCCACCACTCGGAAGAGGAGAGCGATCCCGAGGGCCGCCAGAATGTGCAGCGCGCTGGAAAGAGCGTGACTTCGCGCCGTGTCGGGACGCCAGGTTTGCGGCGTCAGTTTTTGGAATCGATGAAAAATCGCAGCCATCCACAACCAGCTGGTGAAGATCGACAGAACGCCGGCAAGGAGACCCGGGATGAGCGCCTGCGAAAAACGCAAACTGTTCATGAGCGATCGCGATCGTAACAGGCAGCCCAAAGTTTCCGCAAGATCGAAGGCCGCGGCGCGGCAAGAAAAGCGCAGCCGAAACGCGAATTCGACTTTCCGAATTCTGGTTTAGAAGTAATTTCTCGCCGCATGCCACAGTTTGCCTACCGCGCCCGCAACTCGCAGGGCGGTCTCGTCGAGGGAGTGCTGGATTGCCCGGATCGCTCGGTGGCCATCAGGCAGATCGAGCAGTTGCATTATATCCCGGTGCGAATCGACGCGGTCGGGAGTGAGCCGCCGGCCACCAAGCGAGCGAGCAACGGCGCCGCAGCCACCTCGGCAGCAGCTTCGCCTCCCGTGGTCTCGGAAAAGCTAAAAATCCCGCACGGCCAATTGCTGATCTTTACCGAACAGCTTGGCCATCTGCTCCGGGCCGGAATGACGCTCGACGAGGGCTTGTCGATTCTCGAAAAGCGTCTCAAGCAACCGAAGATGCAGCAGATGACGCACGCGCTGCACCAGGCGCTGGTGGATGGCCGCAGCTTCTCGCAGGCTCTCAAGGATTTCCCGCGCATCTTCCCGACGATTTATGTGAATCTGATCGCGGCCGGCGAGGCCAGCGGCGCGCTTCCCGACATTCTGACCCGCCTCGTCGAGCACTTGATGCAGGCGAAGAATCTGCGCGACCGGGTTCAGCAAGCGCTCATTTATCCGGCGTTCCTCGCCGTCGCCGGCATCGGTCTGATCGCGATTTTCATAACGTTCATGGTGCCGCAGTTGACGACGTTTCTCCTCCAAAACGGCGGCACGCTTCCCTTGCCGACAAGAATTCTGCTCGGGGCGCATCACGCCATCACCGGGTATTGGTGGGTCGCCGGTTTGATCGGCGTGGGGGGTTATGCCGGATTGCGCGCCTTCGTCCGAACTGATGAAGGGCTGATCGCCTGGGACCGCTTTCGGTTATCCGTTCCCGGGTACGGCCGCATCATCAAGCACCGTTATTACGCGCAGTTTTCGCGCACCCTCGGCACGTTGATGGAAAACGGCATTCCGCTGCTCAAGGCGCTGGATCTCGTCACCGAAATCGCGGGCAACCGCTTCCTGGAAGCGAAGCTCGGCGATGTGCGGCGACAGGTCATCGATGGCGCAAACCTCTCCGCGGCGCTGGCCGCGCAAAATCTGTTTCCCGAGTTGTTCACCGACATGATGGCGGTGGGCGAGCAAACCGGACACTTCGCGCAAACGATGCAAACCATCGCCGATGTTTACGAGCGCGAGTTGGATCGCACGGTCCAAATCATCTCGGCCATGATTCCGCCGGTCATTATTGTAATGATTGCAATCGTGGTCGGTTTCGTCGTCTTCAGCATTCTCTCGGCGGTCTTCGAGATGACGCAGAGTTTGCAGATACGCCCTCATTGAGTTATTCTCGCGCCGCCAATGCTATCCCGCGCCTTCGCGTTCATTCTCGTCCTGCTCGCCTTGTCGTCGGCCCGTGCCCAGGATGTTGTTCTTAATGGATTGCCGAGCATTCCGAACGGAGGCGGAGCCAACGTCGAGACGGCCTGGCTTGATTTGCGGCAGACCGAGACGGCAAATTCGAAACCGCAGACCGCTCCCAGTTGGGTGGAATCCGTCAACATCATCCCGGGGGAAGCGAAGGAGGGCATCGCGGCCCGGACCATATTTCGTATCCGCCTCGGCCACCCCAGGGCGGATTTTCAGGTTTTACTCTTCCGCTTGTTCTTTGACGACAAACCCGACCAAAAGCCGCAGCTGGTGGCGTGGGATGAATCCGGGACGCAAGTTTTGCAATCCGGGCCACTCGGTCCGGGCGTAGGGTTGCCGACCTCAGAAAGCGTCATCGTTCCGATGGTCGCCGTTTCGACCATCGACGTGGAAGTTGCGGGCGACGGGAAGACGATTCGCGGCGCTTACCTGGACTGGATGGCCACGGCCGAAGTGCTGCACCCACTCAGCGCCGAACAAAGGGACCTGATCCCAGAGCCCTTCTCCGCCGCTCCGCCGCTCCATGCACCGGGGCAGGACAAGGAGACGTTTGGCACCGTGACCGCGACGCTTTCCGATGAAACCATCCGAATCGGCCCGAGCTTCTCGGACGGCGCGGCGTTTCAATTCGGCCTCGAGACGCAGCCGCTGGTCGCGCTCCTTACCTTCGAGGTAGCGAGCCCGAACATCGAGGCGCCACCGGAAATCTTTGTTAACGGAGAGGGTCTGGGCGCGGTCGCGTTGACCCTGCCGGACCTCGGCGATCCAGCCTACCGGGGCACGACGGCCTCACTTCTCCGGCCCATGCGGTTTCAATATACGGGCTGGCTCCGCGCCCAAAAACTGGTGCCGTTGAGCCACCTTAAGGTTGGCACCAACGATCTCATCATCGTGGCGGGGCCCGGCACGCCGGCTTCGGCGATTCGCGCCACCCAGATTCAATTGAAATACCTGTGGGATAAGTCTGATTACCAACTCCAAACCGAACCTTAATATATGAAAACCCGGCAGAGCGCTTTCACCCTTTTGGAAATCATGCTGGTCGTCGCAATCATCGGCGTCCTTTTGGCAGCGGCCATTTACAAAATGTCGCCGGCCCTCGGTGTGGCCAAAGGGACGGTTGTCCGGGCTGACATTCAGGGGATTCGAACGATGCTTCTCTCCTATAACGGGATGAATGGGGCCTACCCCGAGAGCCTCAGCGCGTTGGTCCCGCGCTTGATGGAAGAATTACCGAAAGATCCCTATGGATCGCCCTACGTTTATCGTTACCCGGGCCGGAGAACCCCGGCCAGCTACGATCTTTTCTCCGCCGGGCCCGACAGAATACCCGATAACGCGGACGACGACTGGGGTCGATAACCCCAAGGCCTTTCCGACTCGCCTGTGAATTACAGGCGCAACCCGCGATCTTCCGGTTTGGCCGGTTGACCTTCGCTAGGATTTCGGCTGCGCCGGAGCCATCGCGTTTGCTCCCGGGGGGTTGCGGGGAATCACGCCACGTGTCCGCGGGGGTGGCGTTGGTAACGTCGGAATCGGCATGGGCTTCGTGACGTTTGGTGCGGCCCCTGGCACAACGCCCGCCGCCGAAGGCGGGATGTCCGGTTTACGGTCCATCGGGGTCAACGGCTGAGCTAGCGGGGGCGGCTGCATGACCTGCGCCTGAACGGGATTCGATCCTCCCGGGCCCGCGGGCCCCTTTAACAACGCTTCATTAAAACCGATCGTCGCGGTCTGATCATCCTTGGAGATGGTGACTTTGGTGGCGCCGACTTTCTCCGACCATTCGATGCTGACGATGCCGTATCCATCCACCGGCGCGGTGGTGGAGAGATACTTCTTGAAGTTCTTGTCGGTGCTGGAGGCGATTGTCACCATATCCCCTTCCTTCATGTGGGCGGCACTGGAAACGTAGAGATCCTTCGCGAAATTAGGCGTGGCCGCCGGGGCGGCAATCGCAGTGGCGACCGCAAAGGGCGAGCGATCCATCATCTCCTGGTAACGGGCGATGCTGAATGGCTTCGGCAGTTGTTCCTCCGCGGCAACCAGGCGCAGGGGAAGACTCAACAGCAGAAATAAGGGAAGATGCTTCAAGTTCACCTTTGTCATAAACGTGGTCCTAATATTATCCGGCCTCATGCCGGACACTGATTACCCAAATATACCACAAATCTATTTCTCCGCCGCCGCAGCCGGCGCCGCTCCGGCCGTGGGCACAAACCAGCGCGCGATCTTGAACTTCCCGCGCATCATCGTCGGGTCGGCGTTGTCGATGTGAAGCTGAACGCTTTCAAAAACGACGAACGATTCGGGTTGCTGGACATCATAGAGAAATCGGACGAGCGGCGGCCACGGGCTTTTCGTATCGAACGAGGCGAAGACCGATTGATGATCCGGGGTGGAATCGCCGGAGCCAATCGCGGGATTTTCAATCAAGACATTATGTTTCCCGGCGATTTCTTTCACCTGGTCGAGCAGCGTCGATGCTTCGACGGCGCTCTTGAGGGTGGGTTGGTGCTGCTTGAGCCATTGATCCCGACGCGCCCAGAGATCTTTTTCTTTGATTAAACTGCGCTGTTCTTCCCGGGTTTCCTTGCGCAGGGCCACCTCCGCCCGGGCGCTGGCCAGAACGTCGAAGAGCTTGCTCCAAACCACCAGGTTAATAAGCAGGAAGAGCGCGCCCGCCACCATCAGCACGAGCCGGCGCTCGCGCGCGGTCATTCGTTGATACCAGGCCGGCATCATCGCGGTTTTCCCTCCAGGCGAAACTGGGCATGGTCGTTGGCCAAAATTCGGGGCGCCGCCATTTCAAACTGAAACATTTGCAGGTCCGGGTTCTTTTTCACTTTGTCGGCAAACTGATACGCGAGGGCCGCTGTGTTCGCTTCTCCTTCGACCGAGACCTGCCGGGCCGATTGGTCGAATTTGGTTATCCGCACGTCCGCCGACGGCAGGCTGTCCGCTATGTGCACGATCACCTCAATCGGGTAAAAACGAGGATCGATCGCAGGGGCGAGCGATCTCCAGGTAGCAGCCGTCGCCTTGACGAATTCAGTGCGCGGCCCATCTGCCGCGATCCGCCGGCCCAGGCGTCCGATCTCCAACCGCAGGATGAGCAGGTAAAGCAGGAAGAGGACAAGCAAGCCGGCGTAGGCGCCGCCCGCTATGAGAAGCCGCTTTCGCCACTCTCCTTGCCTAACGAGTTGAGCACGGCGTTGCCGCCAGGCTTCAGGCAGGAGATTCAGGCCGGTGTCGGCCGGCGGCACTTCCACGGCGATGAGCTCCACGGTGCTGGAGAAGATTCCCTGCACGGTATCGCGCAAGGCATACAAACTTTCGTCGAGCAGGATTTTTGAGAAGGAAGTGTTGATCCCCTGCAACTCCGCGCTCAAGGCGAGTTGCGGCAAGTCCCGCTGGAGTTGCAGAGGGTCCGCCGCATCCAGGGTGCGCGTGAAACTGAGTTTGCCTTCCTCGGCGATGGCGCAAACGATCGCATCGCTCTCCGGATAGATGAGAAGCGTCGACCCGACCGGGGCATGCGTACTCGCGCGTTGCGCGGCATACACCGTTACCTGACTCGGGAGCAGGCCAAGGGAAACAAGAGACGCCGCGATTTCGGAAAGCTTCTCATTGTGGACGGCGACGGCTGAAATCACGCTCCCATCCTCGGTCTGGGAGATCACCTCGGAGTCGGTGGTCATTTCCTCCGCCGGATAGGGCATGGCCTTCTCGATCTGGATGCGGACCATCTCGACGAACTCCTCCCGGTCGATCGTCGGAAGGCGCAGTCGTTGCGCGAGCACCACGGCCACCGGCAGTCCCAGGATGAAATCCTCGCCCGGCTTCAGCAGCTCGCTCGCCTCCGCCAGCGCCGCCAGCCCGCGGACTTCCCACGCGTTGCTGTGCTGGGCAAAGCGGATCAGGTTCCAGCCGCTCGCGGCTGGCACTAAATAAATCCGTTGCGTGGCGGGTTCGATATTAATACTCCTTCCAAGACCTCAATTGCACAGAAATGCCCTGTTTGAGGATCACCATTCGCACGGTTCGCGTAACGTCGCCGGATTTTCCCACGCTGGTCACTCGCCACGTTTGATCGGCCGCGCTGGAGATGAGACTCATGATCGGAGCCTGGGCTGGAATGCCGACCGCAGTCGTCAGCTCCTGAGAAGATTTGAAGGGATCGTCCCTGGTTCCCTCGATTCCATCGGGTCCGCTGCGCATTGCGATGATTTGATCCGCAAGTTGCTCGGTCATCCCAGGTAAGGCCAGAAGGACGTCGCGCGAGGCCCACAAAAGGTCGATGGCTCCCTGGCTGTCCAGCGTAAAATCGGAATCCCAGTCATTGGTGGACGTGAATTCTTCCCACCCTTTGATTTTTTTCAACTCGTCAATGCGCTTGAGCGGTCGGTTGGCAGCTTTGTAGCCCGCTTCGTCTTCGGCCCCATTGAGCCGGACGAGATTATCGGGATCGACCCAGTCGAGCAGGGTATCGATCATCTGATCGCGTTCATTGAGGTCGATACCTTTAATCTCCAAATACTTTCGCAAAACTTCGAGCTGCACCGGTTTTTCGCCAGCCAGCATCGTTCTTAGATTGAGGCGCCCCCCCTCTCCGGTCATGTGGACTTCGTAGCTTTGATTTCTGGCGAACCCTCCCGACAGCGCCGGTGAATCCGGTTTGACGTTGGGATACATCGCCACCTCCGCACCCGAGCAGGCCAACGCCTCCGCCTCCATATTCCGATTCGCGTTCCCGGACAGGACCAGGCGCGAATTGATGTCCAGCGCCCACGAAATCACCATGGCGCTGAGCAAAAATAACGCCCAGAGAGCCAGCATGAGCGCAGCACCGCGTTGGCTGTGGCGGGAGACTTTCATTGTTTTTCCTTCGGCGGCGCCTGCCCCTCCGTCGCCGGGCCCTTCCCCGGCTGCCCAGCTGGCTGCTGCTGCTGGGCCGGTTGGAACTGCTGCTGCGGAGCTTCCACGAGAGAAGTCCGTCCGAGGGGAATGACGGCCTCCACCGGATCCCGGTCAGGCCGGCCGATCACCACTTTGACGAGTTTTGGCAAGGTGACGGTATCGGTCCACCGCTCGACCCAGGCGTTCAAACGCACATCGAAGTAGCGGATTTGCAGGCTGCTGACTTTATCCAGCAACGGGACCCAGGTTTCGCCTTCGGTTGATCCCTCCGCCGTCTCCCGCGGCTTGCGGTTGAATCCGATTTCCATTTCCTCGCCCTTGCCGCCTTTCGGCCTGAGCCGGACGCTGACAATGAACTCTCCCGGCGCATACCGCGTCACCAGCCCAGGTCCGCTCCCGCAGACCCAGTTGATCTCATCGCGCGGCCGATCGTTAAATTTGAAGGGTTCGCCACTGAGCGCCCCCTGCCCGCTCGGCAAATCCTGCAATTGGGTCGTGATCAGACTGATGAACCCGGCATAACGCGCCTCGGCCGTATTCTCCGCGGCCGAAACCCGCATGATGGTCAGGTTCGCGGCGACGAAACGATAGATCACCATCGCCATCATGCCCAGGATCGCCACCGCGAGCATGATCTCCAGGAGGGTGAACCCCCGTCTTGATGGGCGTCTAACCCTGGCGATAAACATAAAATTCGATCTTTCTCGATTGGCGCTGTCGCCCTCGCGTCCATTCCACCGTCAGGTTTACGAGGGTGATTCCGCTCATTTCCAAATCCTGTTCATCCCTCAACCCCGCTGGTGCCGTCTTTTGGATCAGCCTCACTTCCCCGTAACCAGTGTCGATTGTTGTCTCCTTGCTATCGTCGGGCATCCCGGGGGTCACCTGGATCTCCGCCATCCGATTCGACAGGATCTGGCGCACCCGGTCGCTTTCCGCGGCCAGGTTGGTCGCCTTCAGGCAATTCTCGACCGAGCGGCCCAGGACGAGCACGCCGATGCAGAAAATCGCCATGCCGAGGAGGACCTCGTACAGCGCGAAGGCCTCCTTCCAGCGTTTAGCGCACCGCATAATTCAGCAGTTCCGCCCGGGCCGTGAGGGCCGAGTATTTTGCTCTCCATGAGCCACTGGCCCCACGATACGTCACCACGGCCGGTTCGCAGTTTCCCGACGGCCAGAATATCCATTCCGAGGGCGGTTCCTCCTCGATCGCGTTAGGAAAGGTGAGCGTAAAGGTCTCTCCTTTTTGAAAATTCACAGTCGCTATCGGTTTCCGGTCCTCGCCTTTGACGAATCCCTCCGGGCGAAGCGCGAACTGTTTGTTGCGCCAGATGATCAGATAAGTCCGGCGTTCCGTCATGCTGCGTTCCTGCGCCTGGAAGACGAGACGGTTCACATCATCGAGCGATCGACGCAGTTTCCGATCGGCCAGGACGCCATTCACGCTCGGCACCGTCACCAGCAGAATCACCATCATGATGACGACGGCAATCGTAATCTCGATCAAAGTGAAACCGCCCCGGCGTCGCATCTAAAAATGTTACGCACTACGCCGCAAATCACAACCGAGGGCCGGCAAAAGGAGAGAAGACGCCGCCGAACCGCGCCGCGACTCGGACGCCGAAGCGGAGCCGTTTCGCAAGCCTCCGCTAAAAAAACGCAAGCGAACGCCAGCGGTGCCCAGCGCCCTATGGTAACTTTGCCCAGGATGAGAATGGCTTTCTGGACCCGCACCGTCGCTCTTCTGGCAGCGGTTCTGGCGGTGACCCACGCTCCAGGCCAGGCGGCCAGCCCGCCGCCCGGATCGAACGACGTGAAGGGTTATTTGCTCGCAGCCCTCACAAAAATAGAGCGGGCCTCGGATGAATTCCTTGCCAACGCCACGGCCTATCAGAACCTGGTCAATGTGAACGGCGGCGATTGCGCCAAAGCCTTCGCGCAGTCCCCCGAGGAAATGCTGCGGCTGGTCGCGGCGCTTCGGGAAAATTACAAGGCGATGGATAGTTTTGGCTACGAAACCATCGAAGGGATCGTGGCCGGCGTTCCCCGGCTGTCGGACTTCGATATTTATCTCGACGCCGGCGTGCCGAAAAATCAGGCAGGCGGAGGGACCCCGGTGGCGCCTGTCGTTCTCACCCTGGCCGGCGGATCCAAAATCGATCGGGAAGGTTGCCTCTTCACCTACCTGGTCGAGCCGATGCTCTGGGGCTCGAACAAAAATCTGGTCGTGCCGGCCGACCTGGACCGCGATGGAAAAATCGGGCCGCGCGAATCGCTGCCGCGCGCCGAGGCCCTGCAGGCAGTGGCGACCGATGTGCACACGAAGATCCGCGAGCTGCACGAAACCGCCGTCGCCTGGCAGCCTTCCACGTCCGATTATTTCTCAGCCATTATCACGATGACGCCGACGCTCTCCGGTTACTTCGATGACTGGAAGGAGTCGCGCTACGCCCCGGAGACATCTGGAAAATTCAGCGCCATCAGCCGGGTCTCGGATATGCGCGGAATCATGTTCAGCGTCGCGGTCCTGTATGGCGCCGTCCACGCCCAGGTCGCGGGGAAAGACCCGGCCCTCGCGAAGTCGATCCAGCGCGGGTTCGAGGATATTCTCGCCTTCATCGATCGGGTCGATCAACGCGAGAAGAAGGCCGGCGCGGTCATGACGCCCGCGGAGGTTGACGAGCTTGGTGAGCAGGCGAAGCAAAAGGCGGACAAGCTGGTTCCTCAGGTGGAACAGGCAGCGGCCCTCCTCGATCTGACCGCAACCGGCGCATGAGACGCGGGGTGTGCCTCGTTGTCGCGACGGCTCTGGCCGCCGCTTTCTGCGCTGCTCCGCCAGCCCGCGCGGATGCCCCGGCTGAATTCCAGGCTGTCCAGGCACAAGTCGAAGAGGTCCTGCTGGACTCGTTAGGCAATCGAGTCGACCCGCAGGATTGGGCCGCGCTCCAACAACGGGAAGAGACCTTCGCCGGCGGGCTGCAATCGCCGGTGGCACAAGCGTTGTGGGCGAAGGCCGCCGCACCCATGCGCGGCTCGGAACCGAACGAGTCCGTTCGCGTGGCGGAATTCTGCGGAACGCTCCACGCCATTCTGGAACACACCGCCGCCCTCGAAATGCTCGAGCACCAGCGCCGCGGTGACATTTCTGGCGCGCAGGCCTGGCGCGCCGTTATTGCCCTGCCCAAGCACGCAAATGCCATTGAAGGCGCGCTGGCTTTGGAGCGCCTGGGCCACAACAAATCGCAGCTGGACGCCGTCAGCGCGTTGCTCGCCCGCGAATACATTTCCTGGCAGGCGACACGCGTGCGCGAAAGACTCGATGGCCTGAAACGGGCGGCCGGCGCGGGTCGGGCCAATCAAGAGTTGGCCGTCGCCCGGATCACTGAAATTTCCACGCTCGCCAGCTTTCCGGGGGAACTCTGCACGCTCGCGCAGGTGCCGCCCACGACGGCGAAAGCTTTGCCCGATTCCCGGCAGCTGCTCGCGCACGCGGCCGCCTCGAACTGGCCTGCATTTCTCGAAAACTTTGTCGCCTGGCAAACGCGTCTGGAATCGGAGCTGCCGAATCTCCTGACCCCGGAGGAAATCGAGCGTCAGGGCAGGCTGCTGGTGAAGCTCGTCCGGCTGGTGCCGAAGGAATATCACAATGGCGTCCGGGACGGCCAGATCGTGGTTCCGCTGGAATACCGGGAAGCAAAAGATTTCATCGTGCAGGCCCAGCAGCTCGTCAGCGAGCTGAGCGGCGCCTGGCGCCAATCCAAAACAGAAGCGTTCGAAAAATATTCCACGGCCCTGATCGGGAAGATGGAAGCGGCCGAACGCCTCATTCTCTCCAAGGCCGATCCAGAGAAGGTCGAAGACGCCACTAAGGAAATCGAAGGTCTTCTCGTGAGCCGATTCGGACTGAGCGCGCAACGCGCGGGCTCGGGCAAAGGCGTGATCGGGGAGGTCGCCCTGGAAGTGCGAGCCGGTCTGAAGAACTCGCTGGCAGCGGCGCAGGCGGGCCGATGGAGCGAGGCCGAATCGCTCCGCGTGGATGCTTACACCACGTTCGATACGGAGTTGGAAAAACGGGTCCTCCCGCGAGATCCGGAACTCGCCATGCGCGCGGAACGCAGCTTTCTCGACGGCGAAGAAAACGCGCCGGGCATCAAAGCGCTCTTCGATCAACGCACGAAAGGGCCGGCCCTCGAGGCCGCCTTTGCCCGGACGCTCGCGGCCGTGGATCAATGCACCGCGCTCCTGAAAGTGAATCTTTCGCCGGCGACGGTCATTTATACAGTGATCTCGATTTCCGCCCGGGAAGGCCTGGAGGCGGTTGTCGTGCTGGCCGCGCTGCTCGCCGGCATGCGAGGACCCGAACATCGGACCACTCGACGGCGCATTGTCACCGGCGCGTGGCTGGCGCTCGCCGCCACCGCTGTCACTTTCTGGATTTCGCGAACGGTGATTCAATCGCTCAGCCGTTATGGGGAGAAGCTCGAATCCGTTATTTCTGTTCTTGCCGTTCTCGTCCTTTTGATGGTGACCAACTGGGTCTTCCACAAAGTCTATTGGGTCGGCTGGAACGCGAAATTGCGGAAGCTGAGCAAATCCGGCGAGCCTGGTGGCGAGTCCCGCCTCGAATGGCTGCCGCTGGTCATGGTCGGTTTCTTGACGATTTACCGCGAGGGTTTTGAGACAACGCTGTTCCTGCAATCGCTCATTCTCGAAAGCGGAATGAAGTGGGTGCTAATCGGCGTTGCTTGCGGCGCGGTGATGGTCGCCGCGGCTGGAGTGCTTATTTTCGTCATCGGCGCGCGCCTTCCCTACCGGAAGCTGCTCGTCCTGACCGGCGTGCTGGTGGTCACCATCCTGGTCACATTTCTCGGATCCACCGTGCGCCTCTTCCAGACGGTGGGATGGCTTTCGATTCATCCCATCCCCGGGCTGCACCTGCCGAGCTGGGCCGGTTTTTGGTTTGGATTTTACCCTTCCGTGGAGGGCATCGTCATTCCCCTGCTCGGTTTCGCCTATGTGATCGGCGCGTGGTTGTTCGTGAAAATACAGGCGGCCCGGCGAGGGGCGCGGGCGATGGCCGAAGCGCGCCAAACCGAATCGTTCCACGCGCATCCGGCCCTGGCGAAGCGGCCGCCCACCGTCTGATCGCCGCTGAGGGCATCCCGACCCGATTCCACCCGCCCAAGGGCACGATCCTAGCTTGGTTTGTCCCGACGCCATGGACCGCGAGACCGTTGATAACCTCCTGACCGGTATGCTCCAGAGCACGGAGGGCATCTCCGATCTGCTTTTCATCTCGGGCAAACCGCCTCTCGTGGAGGTGCACGGCCGGTTGCGCCAGTTCACCGGTTCAGGTCTCACACCGCTGTTCATCGAACAGCTCGCCGACCACATCATCGACGGAAGCGAGCGGCTCAAAGTGGAATTCGCGACCAGCGGCTCGTGCGATTGCAGTTACGCGATCGAAAATCTGGCGCGATTTCGCGTCAATATTTTCATGCAGAATGGCAAACACGCGGTCGTGATGCGCAAGCTCCAGTCTGAGGTACCGACGCTCGAGACTCTGGGATTGCCGCCGATCTTTCGCGAAATCGTCAAGGAGAAGAACGGAATCGTTCTGGTCACCGGCGGAACCGGGACCGGCAAGACCACGACGTTGGCCGCGATGTTGAACGAACTGAATCACACGGACGAAATCCACATCGTCACTCTGGAGGACCCCATCGAGTTCTTTCATTCCCACGGAAAAGCCGCGATCAGCCAGCGTGAGCTCAACAAGGATTTCCACAGCTTCGCGGAAGGATTGCGCGCGGCTTTGCGGCAGGCGCCGAAAGCAATCCTGGTCGGCGAAATCCGCGATCCAGAAACTCTCGAGATCGCGTTGACGGCGTCCGAGACCGGCCACGTCGTTTTCAGCACTCTGCACACGATCAACGCCGGACAAACCATCAACCGGATCATTGGGATGTTCCCGCGTGAGGAGGAACAGCAATTGCGCCTGCGTCTTTCCGAGTCGCTCCGTTACGTCGTCAGCCAGAGGCTCGTCAGCAAAATCCAGGGCGGCCGCTTGCTCGTCACGGAAATCATGGGGAACAATTTGCGGACGCGCGAGACGATCATCTACGGCGAATCGGAAAATAAAACTTTCAGCGAAATCATCGAAGCCGGTTCGACCCTGGGCTGGCACACCTTCGATCAATCGCTCATTGCGGCCTACGAGGCCGGCCGCGTGACTGAGGAAACGGTCACGCTCTCTTGCACGAACAAGGGAAGGGTTCGCCGGGAGCTGGACGTCATTCAGAAACGAAATGGCACCGCCGTCGCCCAGGCTCCGTCTGGTCTCAAGCTCAACATCCCTGAACCGATCCGCTACATCGACGAAGACGCGATTCCGTTCAGCTCCCCGCCCCCCCTTCCGGGCAAGCGCTAGGTCACACGCGGATCCGGCCCTTCCGGCTGAACATTCCGTTTGAAACGGGGGCCTTCTCTCTCACCTTGTGAGATGGGTCGACGTTACGTCTTGTCGACGCTGTATTTTCCCGGCCCGATGAAGAGGATTCCCACCAGCACGAAACACATTTCGATCGAAGGTAAAGCGAAACGAAAACCGGTTCCCTCGTAAACCGAGAACGCATGACCGATGGCGAGAACAAGGACGAGCAGAACACCAATCCGAAAGAACAGCCCGAAGATCATCAATACTCCGCCGAGGCAGCCGAGAAGCGATCCGAGGAATCCCCAAAATTGCAGATGAGAATGCAAACCAAAATGACCCGCACCGGCGCCGAAATGGGCCCAGGCCCTGGGACCGCCGATTAACGCAGGCGCGGTGTAAAGAATGAAAAGAACACCGATACTGACTCGAATGAGAAGTAATCCCGCTTCACGATATTTCGCCAGGAAGGCCAGTCGCATGGCGCGAAGTTGAACGGCTCGGACCTCGAATGCAAACCAACATTACCAAGGCTGTTCTGCTCGCCGCCGGCCGCGGAACCCGCATGCGCGAGCTGACCCAGGAGCTTCCCAAACCGATGCTCCAGGTCCGCGGAGAACCGGTCTTGCAGCACATCATCAAAGGATTGCGCGACGCGGGCCTGACGGATTTTCTCATCGTGGTGGGATGGCACGGCGAGATCGTTCGCGATTTTTTTGGCGATGGTTCCAAACTGGGAGTGCGGGTGGAATACACGAACCAGGTTGTGCAGGATGGCACCGGCAAGGTGGTCGAACTGGCGCGCGATTTTACGGGACCCGATCCGTTTGTCCTCAGCTATGGTGACATTCTGATTGCGGCGGAGAATTATTCCCGCATTTGCGCCGCCCTGGACGAAGCCGAGGCCGTCGTCAGCGTGAAACGAAACGAAGACGTGTCGCAGGGCGGAGCGGTCTTTGTCAACGAGCGGTTTGAACTGGTCGACTTGCGCGAAAAACCGAAACCGGGAGAGGAAACCAGCCCCTGGTATAACGCCGGCGTCTATGCCTTCCGGCCGAGCATTTTCGATTTTATCGCGAAGCTGGAGCGATCCCCGCGCGGTGAATTTGAGCTGACCGATGCGATTCGGTCTCTCGCCCTCGCCGGACACAAAGTGCAGGCGTTTGAATTGGCCGGCGACTGGGTCGATGTCCGCGATCCGGAAATTCTCGCGCAACTGAATCGCTGAGGTTCGGCGGCGGCCAGAGACCGCTGTTACAGATGCTCGGGCGCCTCAGCCGGTGTTTCACCGGGATGTTCCTCACCGATTTCTTCCTCAATTTCGCGGCGCCATTCGCGCGAAAGCCAGGGGCGAAGGAAGCCGTACAACAGATAAGAAAGGAAGAGGACTGCCGGCATCCATTCGTAATTGAGCGCCGTGAAAACGATGAGAAAAATAATGATCAGAAAACGCGGGATCGACCTCTTCGTTCTCCAGTTCACCGCCTTGAAGCTGGGATAGCGAAAACGGCTGAACATCATGAACGACAGAAAAAGCATGAGCGGCGCCAGGACGAATCCTCTCCACCGCCCCAGTTGATGCTCACCTTCCGCCAGCCAAAGCATGAAAAGGGTGATCGACGCAATCGTCCCAGCCGCGGCCGTAATGGGAAAACCGGTGAAGCTCTTGTTGCTCTCATTGGTCGTTCCATCGTCCCTGGCCGCGACGCAATTGTATCGGGCCAGGCGAAGAGCTCCGCACACCAGATAGATCGAAGCGATGATCCAGCCAGCTCGGGGGTACTCTCCCAGGACGATGCGATACACCATGAGCGCGGGTGCGACCCCAAACGAAACAATGTCCGCCAGCGAATCGAACTCGCGCCCAAACGCGCTTTCATGTCCGCCCAGGCGCGCCAGGCGGCCGTCAAGCAAATCGAATATGCAGGCACCGAGGATGAACCAGATCGCCGTGTGAAAAAGGTCGCCCGCCGCGTCCGGGTTTTTCTCCTGGAGCAAGGCGCCCTCGAGGATTTTCAGTGTCGCCGTAAATCCGCAAAACAAATTGCCCGCCGTCATCAGATTCGGCAGGAGATAAATCTTGGGGTTGGACTGGCTCATTTTCTTGCAAGACGCGCAATCACGCTCGAACCGCCAGTCACCTTGTCCCCCACCTTCACCAGAACGACGGCATCGAGCGGCAAGTATACTTCTGTTCGCGAGCCGAAGCGAATCATCCCGAAGCGCTCCCCTTTTTTGAGTTCGTCCCCCACGTTCGACCATCCAACAATCCGCCGTGCGATCATGCCGGTGAGCTGCCGCACCACCAGGGTCACGCGGGGATTCTCGAACGCCCAGGTCATCGCTCTGTTTTTCGTCGTGCAGTCGAGGTGCCGGGCGTCGAGGCAAAGGCCTTCGTGGCTTTTTCGATAAATGACCCGGCCCTCCATCGGGGCGCGATTTGTATGCACATTGAAAACCGAAAGAAATATTCCGACCCGGCGTGTCCGTGCATTCAGCACTTCGGTTTCGTCGATCTCGACGATATCCGCGACCGTCCCGTCGGCCGCGGCCAGCACGGCATCGGGATCCATTGGAGCCTCGCGCTCCGGATCGCGGAAAAAGGAAAACGTGTAAACCACCAGGAGCAGGACCGGCAAAAGAAGCCAGGGCGAAATGAAATAACCCGCGACGCCAAGAAGCACGAGCACGGCAAAGATCCAGCGGGCTTCAAACAGGGTTTGGAATCGCATAGGTGGCCGCCATTTTCGGGGGGGGAACTACCCGGGTCAAGTCGGGCGCTGGCGCCGCCTGATATATGTGACGCACCGGAAACTTTCCGCCCAAGAACTGGCGTCCAACGGCCGTCGCCAACTGTGGCAAAGCGAGCCCACCGCGAACCACTAGATAGTGGGCCGCGCCCGCCCGGCAGCCCCTATTTGTAGCGGAAAATAGGTGTTTTTCCGGCAAGATATTAGTTGTTGAGATCAGCCCTCTCGCCTATCGTTTTTACTATCATATGCCAGCCGCCGCTTTGCCTCTTCCGGACGACGAAAATTCAGATAATCAGAAACGTCAAAGCGACGCCACGGGCATCAGCACTGGCCAGAAATACGATGCCGCCCAGATCGACAAACTCGAGGGACTCGAGGCCGTCCGAAAACGCCCGGGCATGTATATCGGCGACCCCGACGAGCGCGGTTTGCACCACATGGTTTTCGAAGTGCTCGACAACTCAATCGACGAGCATCTCGCCGGTTACTGCACCAAAATTGAAGTGGCCGTTCACGTCGACGGTTCTGTTTCCGTGCGTGACAACGGCCGCGGAATCCCGGTCGACATGCATCCGAAATTTAAGATGCCGGCGGTCGAGCTGGTCCTGACCAATTTGCATGCCGGCGGAAAATTCGGGCAAGGCGCGTATAAATATTCGGGCGGTCTCCACGGCGTGGGCGCGAAATGCGTCAACGCCCTTTCCGATTGGTTCAAGGTCGAGGTTTCGCGCGACGGAAAAGTTTACGCGATGGGCTTCGAACGGGGCAAGACCACGCAAAAACTGGAAGTCATCGGCGAAGTTAAGAGCAAGAAAAGCACGGGCACTCTGATCACGTTCATGCCCGATCCGACGATCTTCACGATCACGACTGAGTTCAAATTCGAGCGGCTGGCCTCCCGGCTCCGCGAACTCGCATTTCTGAATCCCGGTCTCGAAATTACGCTGGAGGATGAGCGGGGCGATTCATCGAAAAAGGAAACTTTCTTCTACAAGCACGGGATCGAAGAGTTCGTTAAGCAACTTGGACAAAACAAACAGGTCATTCATCCCAAACCGGTCGTCCTTTCACGCCAGCGCGACGAAGTTTTTGTCGACGTCGTCCTCCAGTACAACGACAGCTACAACGATCATATTCTCCCCTTCGCCAACTCCATCCCGAATCCGGACGGCGGCACGCATTTGACCGGTTTCCGCACCGCGCTCACCAAGGCGGTCAACCAGTACGCGAAGTCGAACGGCCTCTTGAAAGACAAGGACCCGGCGATTTCCGGCGACGATGTCCGGGAAGGTTTGATTTGCGTCCTGAGCATCAAACTGCCGAATCCGCGTTTCGAATCCCAGACCAAGGTCAAGCTCGTGAACACGGAGATCGACGGAATTGTGAACTCCGTGGTTTACGACGGTTTGATGACGTTCTTCGACCAGAACCCGCCCATCGCGAAACGGATCTTCGACAAAGTTCTGACGGCCGCCCGCGCCCGCGAAGCCGCGCGCAAAGCGCGCGAGACGATCCGCAAAGGAGCGCTGACCGGTGGCGGTCTTCCCGGGAAACTGGCGGATTGCTCGGAGCGCGATCCGGACCTGACCGAGCTCTACATCGTCGAGGGCGACTCAGCCGGTGGCTCGGCCAAGCAAGGCCGCGACCGGCGCTATCAGGCGATCCTCCCGATTCGCGGCAAGCTGATCAACGTCGAAAAAGCGCGCCTCGATCAGGCGCTCAAGAACACGGAAATCCAGTCGATGATTACGGCGATCGGCACCGGCATCGGAAAGCCGAAAGACGAGAATACCGCCAAGGACGAAGCGTCCTTCGACATCACGAAGCTTCGTTACGGGCGGATCATCATCATGACCGACGCGGACGTGGACGGTTCGCACATTCGCACCCTGCTCCTCACATTTTTCTACCGGCAAATGACGGAACTCGTCCGCGCCGGCAAAATCTACATCGCGCAACCGCCCCTCTACCAAATCAAACGGAAGAAGCGCGAGGAGTACGTCGATGACGATATCCAGCTAAACAAGATTTTGATCTCGTTAGGCGCGGAGGATGTCCGCCTGAAAAACCTGGCGGACAACAAGGAACTCAGCGCTGCGCAATTGAAGGACATTCTCGAGTCGCTCGAGAAACTAGCCAAGCTGAGCGAATCGGTGCGGCGGCACGGCGGTGACTTTGAAAGCTACCTGGGAGCGCGCGACCCGAAGACCGGCAAGCTCCCGGCCCATCTCGTGAAAGTGCGCGAGGGAAACGAAGAGTCGGTGCGCTACTTTCACGATCAGCGCGAAGTGCGCGAATTTCACGAAGAGAATCTCGACCTGAATCTGTTCGATACGGAGATGGGGCAGGAGCTGCTCCCGCTCGTGGCTACACCGGTCAAGACCAACGGCGGGGTGCGGCGGCGGGCGAAGCTGGTGGAATTACACGAGTCCGCCACGATCCAAAAAATCATCGCGGAACTCGGACGCAAAGGTTTGAAGGTCGATCATTATGCGGCCAGCGACCATCCGATCTTCGAGTTGATCGAAGGAGAAGGCGAAAAGGCCACGGTCCATCCGTTGTTCTCGATTCCCGAGATTCACCAGAAAATCGTCGAAATCGGGCGGCGCGGCGTGCAGATCAAGCGGTTCAAAGGCTTGGGCGAAATGAACGCGAAAGAGCTTTTCAACACCACGATGGATCCCGAAAAGCGCAAACTTCTGAAAGTGGACCTGAATGACGACAACGCCGTCGATGCCGACAAGATGTTCACGATCCTGATGGGCGACGTGGTCGAGCCGCGCCGCCAGTTTATCGAGGATAACGCGCTGAATGTTCGCAACCTCGACGTCTAAATCATCCAGCGCTTCGTCATTCGCCATTAAGCCTTCGTCATTTTATTCCCGTGTATAACCCGAACGAAAAAATAGAGCTGATCAACGTTGCCGAAGAAGTTTCGAGATCGTTTCTCGATTACTCGATGTCGGTCATCATTTCGCGCGCGCTGCCGGATGCGCGCGATGGCCTGAAGCCATCCCAGCGCCGCATTCTCTATGCGATGCACGACCTCTCCCTTTTCCCGAATCGGCAGCACAGGAAATGCGCGAAGATTTGCGGCGATACGAGCGGTAACTATCACCCGCACGGCGAAGCCGTGATTTACCCGACGCTCGTCCACATGGCCCAGGCTTGGGCGATGCGCGAGACGCTCGTCGATGGCCAGGGCAACTTCGGTTCGGTCGAAGGCGATCCGCCCGCGGCCATGCGTTATACCGAGGCGCGCATGACGCATCTCGGCGCCGCGCTCATGACCGACATGGACAAGGACACGGTCAACTTTGTCCCGAACTACGACGAGACCCGGACCGAGCCCACAGTCTTCCCGGCGGCGTTCCCAAATCTTCTCGTCAACGGCGGCACCGGAATCGCAGTCGGCATGGCCACCAATATGCCGCCGCACAACCTGGGCGAAGTCATCGACGGGATTTGCGCGCAGATCGACGACCCGGACATCACGCTCGAGGGCTTGATGAAGCACGTGAAGGGTCCGGATTTTCCAACCGGTTGCGCCATCCTCGGCCTCGCGGGCATCAAACAATATCTCGAGACCGGCCGCGGCAGCATGAAAGTGCGGGGCAAGGCCGGAGTCGAAGAACTCAAGGGTAATCGCGAACAGATCGTCATCACAGAGATTCCCTACAACGTGAATCGGGCGACTCTCGTCGAGCGCATTGCAGACCTCGTGAACGACAAGGTATTGACCGACATTTCGGCAATCCGGGACGAGTCGGACGAAAATACCCGCGTGGTCATCGAGCTGAAGCGCGATGGAAACCCGAAGGTTGTCATCAACAACCTTTACAAGCATACCGCGATGGAAAGCTCGTTCGCGGTCAACATGCTGGCGATCGATCACGGCCGTCCGAAATTGCTTCCGCTCAAGCAGGCGAACCAGGCCTACATCGATCACCGCCGCGAAGTTATCCTCCGGCGCACCCGCTTTGAGCTGCGCAAAGCCGAGGAACGCGCGGAAACGCTCGAAGGTTATCTCATCGCACTCGCGAACCTGGACGAATTTATCCGAATCATTCGCAGCTCAGCCAATCGCGACGAGGCCCGAGTGAAACTGCTCGCCTTCGAATTCACCCGAAAGCAGGTCGAAAAAATCGGGATCCTGATCCGGAACGAAGCCCGCCTGGTCGACGGGCGTTATGCTTTCAGTGAACATCAGGCGAACCAGATTCTCGAACTCCGCCTCTATCAGCTCACCGGTCTCGAGACCGAAAAGATCACCGCGGAATACAAGCAATTGATCGAGACGATCCAGGATCTGCGCGACATCCTCGCGAAGGAATCCCGCGTCTTCGAGATCATCAAGAAAGAGCTGCGCGATATCCGTGATAAACACGCGGGACCGCGGCTGACGCAGCTCGTGCCGGATGAGGGCGAGATCAACATGGAGGATCTCATCGCCAACGAAGGCTGCATTATCAGCATCACGCACGGCGGCTTCATCAAACGCACGGCGGTGAGCGCCTTCCGCGCGCAGCGGCGCGGCGGCAAGGGCGTCATCGGCATGACCACGCGCGAAGGCGCCACCGAGGAAGAAGAAGGCGATTTCATCGAACACCTCTTCACCGCCACGACCCACGACTACCTCATGTTCTTCACCGCCTCAGGACGCGCCTACGTCGAGAAGGTCTACGAGATTCCGGAAATGGGCCGTGCTTCCAAGGGCCGTTCGATTGCTAATCTGCTCGAGTTGCGCGCCGACGAGAAAATCGCGGCGACGATCCGGGTTCAATCCAAGAAATCGGGCACGGGACCAAATACCGTCGACGAAACCTGGGACGAGAATCTGCATATCGTCTTCGCCACGCGGTCCGGCATCGTAAAGAAATCGAACCTCTCCGATTACAGCAACGTTCGGAAGGGCGGCATCATCGCCATTCAGATCGAAAAGGATGATTGCCTGATCGACGCCAAACTCACGAATGGCGACAACGAGATCGTGCTCATCACCAAAGAAGGCATGAGTCTGCGTTTCCACGAGGAGCAGTTGCGCGATCAAGGGCGCAACACAGTCGGCGTTTGGGGTATTCGCCCGGAAAAGGGCGACCTGATCGTCGCGATCGCGATTGTAAATCCAAACGCCATGCTGCTCGTGGCGGGCGAGAACGGCATTGGAAAACGAACTCCGTTCGACGACTACCGGCGCCAGTCGCGCGGCGGCAAGGGCATCATCACGATGAAGACGGGCGAAAAAACCGGCAACGTTGTCGGTGCGCTGACGGTGACGGAGAACGATGAGTTGATGCTGATCACGACCAAAGGCCAGATGGTGCGGACCCGCGTGAAAGAAATTCGAGCCGTGGGAAGAAACACGATGGGCGTGAAGCTGATGGACTTGCGCGGCGTGGAAAAATTGCAGGCGATTGCGCCAGTCGTGAGCCAGGAAAGCGCTGAAGTTGAACCAGACGCAGGGCCGGCACCCGCCGAATAATGAAAAGGGACACGCAACGCGTGTCCCTTTCCCCAATTGATTAGCGTGCGTCGGGCTTAGTAATTCCCTGACGAACGAGTTGTTGTCGTCTGCTCAACGCTCGTCGAGGGCACTCTCTTCACCGTCTCGGAATGGGTGGTTGTGGTCGTTGTGGTGGGGGCTGGCTTTTCCACGACCGTGGTGCACGAAGCGAAGAGCACGGTGACGACCGCAAGCAGTGGAGTCAGAATAATAAGTTTTTTCATAGGTTTGAAGTTGTTCCTTCAAGGACAAATCGGTGCAGGTTCCTCGACCAGATGTATTTCGGGGCAAGATTTTTCCGATTATTACGCGTTTCAATCGTCTAGATTCGTTCTCAACTTTTTCAGTTTGGATCTCCGTCGTTTGCCCTCGAGGATTCGCTTTTTCAAAGCGCGCGGACGTGGCGAGCGCTGGCGGCGCACTTTTTCACGGCGGCTGCGCTCAAGTGCCTTCTCCTCCCGCCGGCGTCGCTCAATCAGATCAAGCAGCCGCTCGCGCGCGAGTTTGCGATTGGACGCTTGCGAGCGTGAATCCTGCACCGTGACCCGCAATCCGGAAGGCAAATGGCTTAGGGTTACGGCGGACGATACCTTGTTAACGTTTTGGCCACCGGGCCCGCCCGAACGCGCGAAGATCTCCTCAAACTCAGCCTCCCGGAGGCCGAGCTCTTTCATCCGCTCCTCAACCGACCGGCCCATTGCCATGCGTAACGATTACTGAGGCGGGATATTTTCGCGGCCGTGGCGCAAGACACGGGCCATCCACAAGAGCTCGTCCAGAAACCCATTCACCCGGCGGATGAAGCTCTGGTCGATCAATTCGCCGTTTTCGTCGAAGATCTTTTTCACGTGGCTGAAATTCACGTCGGTAAAGGTGGTCACCAATCCCAGCTCGCGCATGACCGGGAGAAGGTGTTCGATAACGCGCGTGCCGCCGAAGGGTCCCGCGGAAACGCCACACAGCCCGACGGCTTTGTGAATGTACTCCTTCAGATTCATGTCGAGGGCATGTTTCAGAAGCCCCGGATAGCCATGATTGTATTCCGGCACGATCAAGATGAGCGCGTCCGCCCGCTCGACCGTCGCGGAGAACGCCGGATCCTTCATGTCCTCTCCGGCGTCGTCCATCCGCATGTGGAGAGACCGCACGTCAATCAGTTCGGTCTCGACCCCGGCGCGCTTTTTCGTCTCTTCCAAGACCAGACGCGCGGGATGTTCGCTTCGCCTTCCCTGTCTCGGGGTCCCGAGAATGACCGGGATAAAAAGTGGTCGCTCCGTCGCTGGCATGATGAGAGACCAAAGGATTAGAGCCGCCTTGGCAAGTTCATTCGCCGCCGGTCTCGACGAGCTTGCCCTCAAACCTCTCCGTTGATTTGTCGTAGTGAATCTCGTACTTGGCGAGCGAACCGCCCCGGCCCCGATAATCGATCTCGTACTTCCAGGATCCGGGACCAATCGGTTTCTTGCTGAAGAGGTAATCTGTCCAGAGTCCCGTCGTCACTGAGCGTTTTCCTTCCGAATTCGTCACCAGGCGGACTTCATATTGAACGACTTTGTCCTGCCGTTCGCTGTAGCCAATCAGCGTGGTGGACAGCCCCATGCAGGCCTGGGCCTCAAAGAGAGCAAACTCCCACGCCTTCCCGTCCCCGTTGTAATCCCTCAGCCACATCACGGTCGGCTTCCCTTCCGTCTCTTTCGCCGCCCCTTCGACGTGATAGTAAAAGTCCGACCGGATACTGTAAGGAATATCGAATTCATCCGCTCCCTCGCCGGAGTCGGACGAGATCTTCACGGTGTTGATGACTTTGTGCGTTTGCAGATCGATCAGCGACACCCTTGTCGGGCCCCTCGAATAACTTCCTCTGGTGTATTCCGGACAGGTGTAAGGCTCGTTCGGGGTGTCACGCGGATTTTTCGTGGGGCGAACCATCCACAAAACCAGCGACCGCTTGGGCGTGAGCGCCTGCGTCTCAATGATTATCGCGCCCTCGGCGAGTTCCTGTTCGTCGACAATCGATGCGGCAAAAACAGGCGTTACGGCAAGGCAAATACCGACGAGCAGGAAGGTTGTCTTCATTTGAGCATCTAACACGGATCGCGGTGCTGATCTTGCGGCATATCACCGTCAGGGTTTCGATCCGATCTGTTATTCATTGCAATCCAACCTGTGGCGGTCGTATTTAAGAGGTATGACTGAGGAAAATAAGAGTAGCGAATCCGCGGACGATGCTGCCGCGAAAGAAGGCGAAGCCGCCGGCCGGAGCACTCGAATGTTTTCTGTGTGCCCAAATTGCGGTGCACGCCACAACACGGTCAATGACACAAAAGGCGTGTGGCTCTGCCCGGACTGCGGCAAACCGTTCGACCCGTACTAGCCTTCTGCGCTCAAAGAGAGTGCCGCTGGGTTTAATTCGAACCTTCCGTTTGCAATGATGATCTTTCGCTGCGCGGTTGATCATTGAAATTCACGTCGCCCGGGCGAAATGATGACCGCACGAAAGCTCCTTTTCCTTTCCTTGAGCATCGGAGCGGTCGCTTGCGCCACCGCGTATCGTGGTTTTCTCGAATTGTTCAGCGTCGCGACCCCTTACGATGATACCGGGTTCATGCTGAGTCTCATTAAGGGCTTTAATGAGCGCGGGCACTTATATCAGGAAACCTTCAGCCAATACGGACCGTTTTACTCGGAGTTCTATTACCTTGTCTGCGGTGTTCTCGGAGTCCCGATAACACACGATGGAATTCGATGGGTGGTTTTGGTTTTTTGGATCTTTGCTTCCATTGCCGGAGCGATCTTCGCTTTCCGGCTCACTGGTCGAATTTGGATCGCCTTGCTGGCGCAATTGTTTTGCTTTCACGCGCTCAAAAGTCTCGTGGGGGAACCGGGACACCCCTTGAGTTTGGTCGTGGCCTGTTTCGGCGTTCTCGCGCTTTGCTTGGCCGGCGAAAAAGGCGAGCAAACGAAATTCTGGCGACCGCTGGCGATCGGCACGGTTTTAGGCGTTCTGCTCATGATCAAGATCAACATCGGCGCTTTTGCCCTGGCCGCGGTTGGGGCTGCCCTGATTTACCGTTCCCCTTTGGATAGGTGGGGCCAGGCCTTGCGCTGCGCTGCGGCTTTCCTTTTCGCCATTCCGCTCTTGCTGATGAAGACAGGCTGGCCGGTGGAAGTTCGAACCTGCTTTGCAATCCTGTTCCTTTGCACTCTGCTCAGCGTGCTTATCTCTTCTCGCGGCCAGACTTTTGACTGGCGCGCCGTGATCCGCTTTGGGTTGCGCACCCTGGCGGGATTGCTTCTGACCTGCGCGCTCTGTCTTTTAGGAGCTTTGCTTGCCGGCAGTCGCTGGACCGATCTGATGGCCGGGATGATCACGGAGCCGATGCGGCTCGGGACGATTTTCACCGTCTTGCCTCCAATCGGCCGGCTCACAGCAATCAGCGCCATCATTGGGTTGCTCCTGGCGGTCGCCTGGCGCTTTTTTTCCGACCGACTGTCGCCGGTCCGGCAGAGCTGGCTCCTCTTTGGAATGCGCATGTTCTTCCTGGTGCTCGTTATCATTTGGCTTGCGACATCCATTCCTTACTTCACCTGCGTGCTGCCATTTCTTTGGATCGCGGCACTTCCCATTGGCCCGGCTGAGCCGGAGCCAAACAGGACGGCAGGGCAGTTTGCGCAATTATCAATCGTGCTCCTCGCCGTCGGTCAGATTCTCGGTTTGTACCCCGTAAGTGGCACGCAAGTCAGCTTGCCCATCTATCTGGGAACTTTGTGTGTCGTGTTCGTAGTCGCGGGTCTGCTGGCCGACCTAAAGGTGAGCTCCGGCAATTTCTTCACCCTGCGTCGAGTTTCCGTGACCGCCGCCATCATCGGCCTCGCCCTCTGTGTGCTTGGATTGTCGTGGCGCGTCTTTCGCCTGGCCGCCAGTCGATACGATCATTTCTCCGCGCTAAATCTTCCCGGAGCAAAGTTCCTCCGCACCGACGAATCCTCCGCAGCCACCTACCGCTTCCTGGCCGAGAACCTCCGGGAGTGTCGCCCCTCTTTCCTCACGATCCCTGGTCTAAACAGTCTCTACGGCTGGTCGGGACGCGATTTTCCCACTGGTTTCAATGCGACGGTGAACTGCGCTCTACTCTCGCCTGCGCAGCAGAGCGCGATGGTCAAGGTCGGTCGCACCTGTCAACCGATCGCGGTGGTGTTCAACCGCCAGGTGCTCAATTTTTGGGTCCGAGGAAAATTCCAGCCTTCCGGCCCATTGATTGATTTTGTAACGAAGGAATGCCGGCCGGTCGGCCGGGTGAAAAACTATGAGTTGCTGGTTCTCCGCGACTCGCCTCCGCCGAAATTCACGTATTGCGTGACGCTCGACAAAGAATGGCGCAGCGACGCCGCCCCCAATCAAATCACGGCCTTTCTCCCCGCCAATATCGGAGCGGTTACCAGCGCGACCCTTCTGCAAGCGTCTGCTGGAGGTGCGACTCGCCGTCGTCTGGAGGCCGCAATTGCTTCCGACGGGCTCGAGAAGGTGCAGGGTGCGCCAGCACCGGGGCCGCGGCAATTCTCCATCCATCTGCAGGATGCCAAGCTCATCTCAAGGGTCTCCCTCGACCAAACGCTCATCCAGCTTAAGGATGATTCAGGGCAGACGATTAACCTTCCATTCCTGCGGCCGCCCGCCCTCCGCCGTTCCGAATAAATTTCGGCGCGCGACCTTTTCTGACGCCGCGCCGGCTTCCGAGAAAACACCCTTCAGAAAGTACCCGATGGCCGGACTCGAACCGGCACGGGCCGTTAAGCCCAACGGATTTTAAGTCCGTTGCGTCTGCCATTTCGCCACATCGGCGCCGCGAGTTGCAGCTTAGCCTGTGAATAGAACAGACCAAGCAGGTTTTGCGTGAAGACCGGAAACGAGCATCGCTGCTCTCGAAAAAGTCCTCGAACTAGCTGCCAGCAATTCCGTAGAATATTCGTCGGGCCCAGTACGGCCTGGCCCCAGATCATGCATACCCGGCCAGCCAGTTTCACCCCTTACCCTCCATCGCGGATCAATCTATGAGAATTGCCACCTATAACGTCGAGAACCTCTTCAGTCGCGCGCGCGCCCTGAGCGGCGATGACGAAGCCAAGAACGCCATCGTCCTCGCCGATGTCGCCACGCTGCAAAAACTTATTGAGCAACCGGCCTACAGCGATCCGGACAAAGAGCTGATGCTCAAAATTCTCAAGAAACATAAGGCGCTGTCCGAGAGCGGGCCGTTTTTTATCCAGGAAACACGGAAGCGGCTGGTCTCGAACGGAAAGATCGTCGCGGAGGGGCGGGGCAGTTGGGTGGGATGGATCGAATGGCGCCGCGAGTTGATTCAAGCGCCGGCCATTGAGAACACCGGGCGCATCATCGAGGAAGTGAAAGCGGATGTGCTTTGCCTCGTCGAAGTCGAGAGCCGTCCGGTTTTGCGGCGCTTCAACGAAACCGCTCTCAAGGCCGCTCCGTATCCCCATGCGATGCTTGTCGACGGCAACGATGAACGTGGCATCGACGTGGGAATCATGAGCCGCTGGCCGATCCTTGACATGCGGAGCCATGTCGATGACCCGGATGCAACCACGAACCGGCCGGTCTTCAGCCGCGATTGCGCGGAATTTCAGATCGATGTCCCGGCGAGCAAAAAGTTGTGGATCCTGTGCAACCATTTCAAGAGTCGCGGTTACGGGGCCCCGGCGGATAATGACGCGAAGCGCAAACGGCAGGCAGAACGCGTGGTGCAAATCCTGAAGCGGTTCGACCTGGCGCAGCAGTGGGTAGTCGTGGCGGGTGATCTCAACGAGTTGCCGGGCTCCGATTCGCTCAAACCGCTCCTCAGTCATCCCGGGCTGCGCAACGCCTTCGAGAAACTACCCGCCGAGGCGGACCGCTGGACTCATCGAGACGACGCCATACCCAGCAAGAACAACCAGATCGATTACCTCCTTATCTCGCAAGGGCTCTGGCCGCGCCTCAAAAGTGTGGAAATCAATCGGCGCGGCCTCTGGGCCAAGGCGAAAAAGACGCGCGACAAGTATCCCCCACTCCCAACTGTGACCGGCGATTCGAATGCCGGCTCGGATCACGCCGCGGTCTGGGCGGACTTCGATCTGTAACGCAGCCACGAGCCGGAAGCAGGAAGCCTCCACCGATAACGGCCTTGTCACGGGCCGAAATTCGGACGACATCCCAGCAAACCTGAGCCGCAAATTGCCTTGCGAGTTTTTCGCGGCAGTCTTGCAGAGTCGCGTAATCGCGACGCGTTCCCATGACAACGGCCAACAAAATCACTGTGATCCGGATCCTGATGATCCCGGTCTTCGTCACCTTGGCGATTTATTACGGGCAAAGCATTCAGGAAGGCAATCCTCAGGATTGGCAGCGCTTTGCCGCCATCGTGGTCTTTCTCCTCGCCGCCGTCAGTGACGGCCTCGATGGCTACGTCGCGCGGCGTTACAATCAACGCAGCTCGCTGGGCATGATTCTCGACCCGATCGCCGATAAGGGACTTCTGCTCAGCGGCATCATTACGCTCAGCATCAGCAACTGGAGCGTTGGCGACCAGCATTACGGAAAATTCCCGGCCTGGTTTCCCGTCCTCGTCATTACCCGTGACGTGGTCATCGTCGTCGGCAGCGCCGTGCTTCATATCCTGAATGGGACCGTGCGCGTGAGGCCGAGTTGGACGGGAAAGGTGGCGACGGTGTTGCAAATGGCGGCGATCGCGTGGGTCATGCTGCAACTTCGCCTGCTCCCGTTGGTCTATGTGGTGGTCGCCGCCGGGGTTTTTACCCTTGTTTCCGGCATGATCTATGTGAGGGACGGGGTGCGGCAGCTCACTGCCCAAGGTCACGCCAACGCAAAGTTGGATTGACGCGACCACGCAATCACAACCATGCAACGTAAAGACACGCCTGAAAGCGTGGGCAAAGTCGCCATCGTCGGCCGCCCCAACGTAGGCAAATCCGCGCTCTTTAATCGGCTCGCCGGCCGGAATATCGCGATCGTGCACGACCAACCCGGCATCACCCGCGATCGGCTGGCCGCTCCCTGCGTGCGAGGGAAACGGCCCTTTGTGGTTTGGGACACTGGAGGAATCGGCGGCGCTGGGGAAGTCGAGCTCCGCACCCAGGTTCGAAGCGCGGCGGACGCCGCCATGCGCGAAAGCGAAGTGATTCTCTTTGTCGTGGACGCGCAGGACGGACTCACCCCGATCGATCAGGAGCTGGCGAGAATCCTGCGCAAATCAAAGACACCGGTCGTGCTCGTCATCAACAAGATCGACCACCCGAATCATGAGGATCTGGAGAGTGATTTCGCGCGCCTTAACTTCGCAAACTCCATCCCCATCAGCGCGGCGCATGGCCGCGGCATCTCCGGTCTGCTCGAAATAATCGATTCTCTCCTGCCGGCTTCCGGCGCCATCACCGGCCCATCTTCATCCACCAGCGCTCCGCTGGCCCTTGCCATCGTCGGGCGGCCGAACGCCGGAAAATCTTCTCTCATCAATTCCATCCTCCACGATGCCCGCACCATCGTGAGCGAACTGCCCGGCACAACACGCGATGCCGTCGATATCCAGTATGAGCGCGACGGAGAACGTTTTCTCCTGATCGACACGGCCGGCATTCGCGCGCGGAGCAAACACTCCAGCTCCGTCGAAGTCTTTAGCGTCATGCGGGCCGAACGCACCATTCGCCGGGCCGATCTTTGTATTCTCGTGATCGACCTGACGAGCGGCGTGACCGGTCAGGATAAGAAAATCGCGGGGCTGATTCAGAAATCCGAAAAACCTTGTTTGGTCGTCCTGAACAAATGGGATCTGGTGAAGCCGAAACGCGCGGCCAAAGCGGAGATGGAGCGGATCGCTTCCGCGACGCGGGACGATCTTTTCTTTCTCGACTACGCGCCTGTCCTGATCGCTTCGGCCCTGACCGGTGAAAACGTCGACCAGCTCTTTCGGTTGATTGCAGACATCCGCCAGGGGGCGCAGGTCCGCCTGGGAACCGGCGTATTGAATCGTCTGCTCCGCGCCGCATTTGAGGAAAATCCTCCGCCCACGATCGGAGTTCGCCGCCTCAAATTATTCTACGCCGCTCAGGCGAGCGGCGACGACGAGGGACCGCTTGCGGCCCTGAAGTTTATCCTCTTCGTGAACCAGCCCAAGCTGCTCAGCGAGACGTATGGGCGCTATTTGGAAGGCCGCATTCGCGGGGCCGAACCCTATCCCGGCATGCCGGTCCTTCTGAACTGTCGCGCGCGGGCCGAAAAACTCTAGAGGCGCTTGACACGAGCGCCTCTCCAACGAAGGAAAATGCGCGCAATTAGTGCAGCGTTAAATCGAACATTCCACAGCCCTCGCATGTCTCACCCTTTCTTATGAAATCGACGCAGGAAATCACGCAGCAAGTGCAGGAAATGGGGCAATGGATTCCCCCTCTGCGCGAACAAATTGGACGCGTCGTAATTGGTCAGAAATACCTGGTGGACCGGTTGTTACTCGGCTTGCTCGCAAACGGTCACATCCTGCTCGAGGGCGTTCCCGGGTTGGCCAAAACATTGACGGTCAAAACTCTGGCGGCCTGTATCCAAACCGGCTTCCAACGCCTGCAGTTCACGCCCGATTTGCTTCCGGCGGATTTGATCGGCACGCTCATTTATAATCCCCGCACCGGCGAGTTCACGACCAAGCTCGGCCCGCTCTTTTCCAACCTGATTCTGGCTGACGAAATCAATCGCGCACCCGCCAAGGTCCAGAGCGCGCTCCTGGAAGCGATGCAGGAGCGGCAGGTCACGATTGGTGAGACAACCTATCCCCTCTCCGATCCATTCCTCGTTCTGGCCACGCAGAATCCGCTCGAACAGGAAGGCACCTATCAATTGCCGGAAGCGCAGCTCGATCGCTTCATGTTGAAATTGCACATCGGCTATCCGCAGAAATCCGAGGAACGCCAGATCCTCGATTTGATGGCGACTTCGGCGCCCAATCTGAATGTGATGCCAGTCGTTGATCCGCAACAAATCATCGCGGCGCGTTCGGTCGTGAACAGCATCTACATCGACGATCGCGTGAAGGACTACATCGTGGACGTTGTGTGGGCGACCCGCGAACCGGCGTCGTACAATCTGAATCTCGACGGCCTGATTCGTTACGGCGCGTCGCCGCGCGCGACGATTTACCTCGCGCTGGCAGCGCGAGCGCACGCATTCCTGAGCGGCCGCGGCTACGTCACACCGCAGGACGTCAAGAGCATCGGAACGGACGTGCTGCGCCACCGCGTCATTGTCAGCTACGAGGCCGAGGCGGAAACGATCACGAGCGAGACAATCGTCGATCGAATTTTCGCGGGCCTGCCGGTGCCGTGATGATGTGAATAGTGATAAGTGAATGGTGAATGGTATGGCAGGCGCGAAATCGTTTCGTGAATTGAAAGTTTATGTGGCGGCACGCGAGGCGGCGAAACGAGTCTTCGCTGTGAGTACACACTTTCCGCGCGAAGAGCGGTATGCCTTAACAGATCAGATTCGCAGGAGTTCGCGTGCGGTAAAAGCGATGCTCGCAGAAGCTTGGGCTCGACGCAGATACAAGGCAGCCTTTATCAACAAAATTGACGAAGCGCTCGGGGAGGCGAACGAAACCCAGTCGTGGTTGGACGACGCGCTCGATTCTCAGTACCTGGCACCATCAGATTTCAAGGAGCTAGACGGCTGCTATCAGGCAATTGGCGGCATGCTTTCGCGCATGATTGATCGTGCCGATGATTTTTGTAAACACGCACCGGCAACCGATTACCGAAGCGTAAGTCGCGTGGAAGAGGAATCTCTATTCACCGATCACTGATCACCATTCACGCATGGACGCCACAGAGGTTCTGAAGAAGATTCGCGCGCTCGAAATCAAAACGAAGGGCCTCGTCCAGACTGTCTTCGCGGGCGATTACCACAGCGTCTTTAAGGGACGCGGGATGAATTTCGAGGACGTGCGCGAGTATCAGCCCGGCGATGAAATCCGCGCGATCGATTGGAATGTGACCGCCCGCCTGGGGACCGCCTTCGTCAAGAAATTCACCGAAGAGCGTGAACTGACGGTTGTGCTGGTGGTGGACGTCAGCGCTTCCGGAAATTTTGGCAGCGTGTCGCAATCCAAGCGCGAGCTCGCGGCCGAGGTCGCCTGTCTGCTCGCCTTCAGCGCGATCCGAAACAACGACAAGGTTGGCCTTCTTCTTTTCAGCGATCGCGTTGAGCTTTTCATTCCACCAAAAAAAGGCCGCTCGCATACGCTGCGAATCATTCGTGAAATTTTGTTTTTCGAACCGGCCGGCCGCGGCACAGCGCCGGCGCTGGCCCTCGATTATCTAAACAAAGTAGTCACGCGCCGGGCGGTGGTTTTTTTCGTTTCAGATTTTCAGACCGGCGATTTTTCGCGCGAACTCTCCGTTAGCGGGCGGAGACACGATTTCATTGCCATCCACATTCAGGACCAGCGCGAAGAGGTCCTGCCCAACGTCGGAATCATCACGCTGGAAGATGCCGAAACCGGCGAGCAGATCGAGATCAACACTGCGGATCGCACTACGCGCACCCGTTTCAGCGCCTTGGCGGAAACACGCCGCGCCGAGCTCAATCGAACGCTTCGCCGGAATAGCATCGACGCCATCCTGCTCCGCACCAACGAGGACTACCTGCCCGCGCTCCGCTCGTTTTTCAAACAACGCGAACGGCGTCTCGCCGTGAGATGAAGCTTTATGCCGATTTTCGCCGCCGAAGAATTTCACGATATCGCGCCGCCGGTTGATTACTCGCTTCTGCCGCCGTGGGTAATTTTCGCCGGTGCTCTCGTGGCGCTAGTCCTCGCCGTTCTGCTCGGATGGTGGATCCGGCGGCGCTGGCAACGTCCGGGACCGCAGCCATCGCCGCGCGAGCGAACGCTCGAACTGCTCGATCGTATCAGCCGCGAAATAGAAACTCTGTCCCCCTACCAATTCAGCATCCGCGTTTCCGACATTCTCCGGCGTTATGTCACGGACCAATTTCAACTGCCTGTCACGCGCCAAACGTCGGTCGAATTTCTCGCCGCTCTCACCAAGGCTTCGCCGTTTTCCGAGGACGAGAAATCGTTGCTCGAGGATTTTCTCAGCCGCTGCGACCTGATCAAGTTCGCGCGCTACGACGCCACGACCGAGGACAGCCGATTGCTCCTCGATGAAGCAACTCGTTTTGTGCAAGGAGGGAAACTTGAACCTGCCTGATTGGCTCTCGGCGAACTCCGCCCTCACCTTCGCGCAGCCGTGGTGGCTCCTGCTCCTGCTCGCGATTCCATTGCTCGCCTATCTCCGGGGAAAAAGCGGACCCGCGGCCGCGCTCACTTTTTCATCGACCACGGCGCTCCGCTCACTGGGAAAAACGACGGCGGCTCGCGTCGGAACGATCCTGCGCAGCCTTTTCCTCCTTGGCCTGGCGTTTCTGGGCATCGCCATGGCCCGTCCGCAGCTGGGCAAGAGTCTTACCCAGGTCGAAGCGAGCGGGATCGATATCATGCTGGTTCTCGACGTTTCGCAGTCGATGCTGACCAAGGACTTTTCCGTGGGCGGCGACCAGGCCACGCGCATCGACGCAATCCGTGAAGTGACGCGTCAGTTTATTGAAGCGCGGCCTAACGACCGAATCGGCATCATTGCCTTCGCGGGCCATCCTTATGTCATAAGCCCAATGACGCTCGACCACGAGTGGCTCCTCCAGAATCTCGAGCGTGTTAAGACCGGCATGGTGGAGGACGGCACGGCGATCGGGTCCGGCATCGCATCCGCGGCGAACCGTTTGAAAGACAAGGCCTCCAAAAGCCGAGTCATTGTGCTCCTGACCGATGGCGAGAATAACGCGGGCAAGATTCCACCGACGACGGCAGCCGAGGCCGTCAAAGCGCTCAAGATTCATTTCTACGCCATCGGCGCAGGCATAAACGGAATTGCACCCGCGCCCGTCTTTAATCCCCGCACTGGCAAACCGTACACGGACATGCTGGGCAACATCATGTATCAAAACCAGCGCGTTCAATTCAACGAAGCCGGATTAAAAGAAGTCGCCAAGATCGCGGACGGACAATTCTTCCGGGCGACGGACACGAAATCGCTGGAACAGATTTTCCACGATATCGACAAGTTGGAGAAAACGACCGTGGCGGTAAAAAAATACCAGGAGTATCGCGATCTCTTCCCCGCTTGCCTCGTGGCTGGTTGCGGCCTGCTCGTAGCGCAGATTTTGTTGTCGCAGACGATTTGGAAGAAACTGCCGTGAAAAAGACCAGCTTGCTCTACTCATGATATTTGGCGCGTCACAGTGGTTCCTGGCCCTGCTCGTTATCCCGTTTCTGGTTGCGATCTTTGTGCGCGCGGAAGGGCAAGCGGCCCGGCGGTTGCGAAAGTTCGTCTCAGAGCGATTGCTGCCGGATCTCGCCCGCACCGTCGACCGCCGGCGCCGGAATGTGCGCTTCGCGCTCATTTTCCTGGGCCTCGCTCTCGCAATAACGGCGCTGGCCAAACCGCGCTGGGGCTACACCTACGAAGATGCGAAGCGCAAAGGGCTCGATCTCATCCTGGCGGCCGATACATCGCGCAGCATGCTTTCCAACGACGTTCTGCCAAATCGCCTCCAGCGAGTAAAGCTGGCCGCGCAAGATCTCGTCAACGAACTCCAGGGCGATCGTGTCGGCCTCGTCGCGTTCGCGGGTCGCGCGTTCCTGCAAGCTCCGCTGACGATTGACTACGACGCAGCCGTGGATGCGATCAACGACCTCGACACCAGCACAATCCCAGAAGGCGGAACCAAAATATCAGACGCGATCGACCTGGCCGTGGGCACGTTTGGCAAAAGCGCCATCGGCAATCGAGCGGTGATCATCTTTACCGATGGGGAGGAGCTCGTGGGCGAGGCCGCGAAGGCAGCAAGAGCAGCGGCGGACGCCGGGGTGAGGATTTTCACGGTCGGGGTCGGCACGCCGGAAGGTTCGCTCATCCCGCTCAGCGGTGAAGGCGGCGGGAACACCTTTGTAAAAGACAGCAAGGGACAGGTCGTGAAATCGAAGTTGGACGAGAAGCGTTTGAAGGAAATCGCGGAAAGCACGGGTGGGTTCTACCTTCACCTGGACGATGGACCGCGCACGATGAAACAGCTTTTCGCCGACGGCCTCGCGAAGATGCAGGCCGGCGATATCGATGCCCGGCTCTCCCGGCGACCCATTGAGCGTTATCAATGGCCGCTGGGCGCCGCGCTCTTCTTTCTTGCGGCCGCATTCCTGATGCGCGAGCGCCGGCGCCTGCGGGTGGTGGCGCCGCGGGCGACGGCTCCGAAAAGGACGCTGGCGATGGCGGCGACTCTTCTGCTCCTCGTGACCGTTTCGTTTGGCGCGTCCCCGGGGCTCGATGAGTATCGGCAAAACAGGTTCAGCGAAGCGCGTGCAGAATTTGAGAAAACGTTGAAGGAACATCCTCAGACCGGCGCCGCGGATAAGCTCGAATTCGACGCCGGCGCGGCCGCCTACAAAATGAAAGATTTTGGCAAAGCGCTCAATTCTTTCAGCCAGGCCTTGCTCTCGCCCGACGCGGGCCTGCAAGGCAAGAGTCATTACAATCTGGGCAACACCCTCTACCAGCGAGGCGAGACGCAAAAGAAGGATGAAGAAAAACTAAAGGATTGGACGAATGCCCTCCAACATTACGAGCAAACGCTCAAGATCACGCCCGACAACAAGGAGGCGAAAGAGAACCTCGAGGTACGTGAAAAGGAAGATCGAGGAACTGAAACAGAAGCGCGAACAGCAGCCCTCGCCATCGCCCTCTCCGCCACCGCAGGATAAAAAGAAAGACGACAAAAAGGACGATTCCAAAAAGGACGACAAGAATCAGCAGCAGCAGGACCAGCAAAAACAGGAGGATCAGAAACAGTCCGAGCAGAAAGACCAATCGGGTCAGGATGATCAGCAGAAACCTGACAAGGGCGACGATCAATCACAGGCCAAGAATGAATCTGGAAAGGATAAAAAAGACGAGGAAGGAGCTGAGCAGAGCGCGTCACCTTCGCCCGGACCCGACCAGCAGCCGGAGCAGAACCAGCAGGGCCCCACACCCCAGCCTTCACCACAGAACAATGATAAATCGGACAAGCGCGACCAACAGAAATCATCGACTGGCGACCAGGAAAAGCCCGATCAACCACCGGAGCCCTCCGATAAGGAAAATCAAAGCCCGTCGCCGGCGCCCGGTGATGAGCCCGGCACTTCACCGTCGCCCGGCCCTTCTCCTGGAAAGAAATTAGCAGGTGAAGTAAAGGGAGCAGGCGACGAAAAGCCGAATGAGACCGAGCAAAACGCCCAGATGGCGGAGGCCGAGCCGGAGAAAGACGGACAGATGAGCGAGAAGCAGGCGGAGCTTCTTTTGCAATCGATGAAAGACGAAGAGCGGCGCGTCCAGCTTGATGAACGCAAGGTTACGCGTTCTGTCTATAATGACTGGTAATCGGTCCCAGATGTATCGCTCATTTGTCAGGCGCCTGCTTGTTCGCACCACGATCGCGTCCCTCGCTTTCGTGGCTCTGGCCGGTTCGGCGAGGGCGGATGAGCCTTCGGTGACTGCGGTGCTGACGAGTTCTGAAACGGCGGTCGGACAACCGGTCCAGCTCAAGGTTCAAGTTAAGGGCGACCGAAACGCGGCGGCCCCCTCCGAGATTGCGGTGGACGGCTTGCAGATCCAATCGCCGCCGGCCCAGATGCAGTCATTTGAAATGAGGAATTTCAACGTGACTTCGAGCGTCACCTTCATCTACACGATCATGCCACAACGGGCCGGCAGGTTTATCATCCCCCCGCAAACCATTCGGGCCGGCACTACTTCCCTGCGAACTCCAGAGCTGACGCTGAACGTCACGGATTCCCCAAACCCGTCGTCCCGATCCAATCGTGCCCCGGCTGCGGCCGACCCTAGAAAAAGCACTTTCGCGGAGCTGATTGTTCCGAAGACCACCGCATACGTCGGGGAAATGATCCCGATCGTCGTGCGGGTCGGTTTTGAACTTCAAACTCGCGTGAGAAATATCCCGCCCGAGATCGATTTGCCCGGGCAAGGTTTCACCAAACAGAAAATGCGCGCCAGTGAAACGCGGCAGACGATCGGGGAAAAAACCTACAATATCATCACCTACAAGACTGCGATCGCAGCCGCGCGCACCGGAACAATCGAGATCGGGCCGGTCGAAATCCCAGCCGTCGTGCTGGTTCCCCAGTCGCAGCGCAACCGGCCTTTCCCCCAGAATCCGCTCGGGATGGACGATCCAGCCCTCGAAGATTTTTTTAACGATCCCTGGCTGACTGGCAGCGTCCCGCGCGAGATCAAGTTAACCACCGAGCGCGTTAACATCGAGGTGAAGGCGTTGCCGCCGAATGCTCCGCCGACTTTTGGCGGCGCGGTCGGCAATTTCACAATGACGTCGGACGCCAACCCGAAAAGCGTGCAGGTGGGCGATCCGATTACGGTCACCGCGAGAATTTCCGGGCGCGGGAATTTCGATCGCGTGACGGGACCCTCCTTCGAGGACGAGCACGGCTGGCACAAGTATCCGCCCTCGGCAGACTTCAAACAGGACGATGACGTGGGGATCAGCGGGACGAAAACGTTCGAGACTGTGCTCAGTCCGAATGAACGCAAAGACAAGATTCCGGTTCAGCTTTTTACCTACTTCGACTCGATCAAGGGACAATATGTGACCCTGCGCGGCGATCCAATCCCGGTTCGCGTGGAGGGCGGGTCGGCCCCGGCTGCTTCGACAGCCGCGCCCGCGAGTGCCGCGTCGGCCCCTGCCCTGGCCACCTCTCCCTCAGCCGCTCCGAAGCAACGGGATATTCTTTATCAACTGACAGAGCTTCCAACCGCGCCGCAGTCATTTACGCCCTTTTTTGCGCGTCCGTCGTTCTGGCTTGCCCAACTCATTCCGTTCCTGGCTCTGCTTGGCTACATCGGCTGGAACATACGGCGGGCGCATCTTGATAATCGGGAAGCGCGACGACGCGAGGCGTTACAGCACGAAGCGACCGACTTGCAGCGAAGCCTGCGGCGCGGCGACGCTTCGACGCAGGAATATTTTTCGCGGGCTTCGCGCGCGATTCAGGTGAAGACCGCTCTGGCCAAAAACGTCGATCCAAACACCGTTGACGCCGAACTCGCCGCGTCCGCTTTCCAAGCCGACGAGCAAACGCGCCTGCGCCTTCGTCATTTATTCGAGAAGAGCGACGAGGTCCGTTACAGCGGGTCCGGTCAAAACGGGAATCGGGTCGTATCGCCCGAAACTCGAAATGACGTTCTCGATTTGATTGAAAACCTCCGAGGATGAAACAGAGCAAGTATCTACTGTGGGTGAGCATTACGGCCATCGCGCTCGGCTGCGCGACTGCGCGATCCGCCCGCGCGGAGCAGGATCCCGTGTTTGCGAAGGCGAACCAGGATTACAGCGAAGGACATTTCCAAGAGGCAGCGGATGGGTACCAAAAGCTCGTCAGCGCCGGGCAACCGAGCGCGAATCTATTTTACAATCTCGGGAATGCGTGGTTTCGGCTCGGAAATTTCGGCGAAACAATCCTGAACTACCAGCGGGCGCTCGCCCTCGATCCACACCATCCCGAGGCCGCCGCGAATTTGGCCTTGGTGCGCGACGAAGCGCGTGCCCTGGAGTTGAAACAAGGCTGGCTCGACCGCTATGTCGAAGTCGGGACTTCCGCGCAATATTCGATCGCCGCGGCCATTGCGTTCTGGGCCGTGGTCTTTTGCGCCGCACGTCTCTTCGTTTTGCGCCGGCGTTCGGCCGCCGTCCTGTCGTTGATTATTTTGTTGATCGTCGTTTTCGCCGGCGCGGTGTTTGCACTGTATTCGCTGGAGACCGGCCGGAGAGGCCGAGCCCTTGCGATCGTGACTGGAAAGAAAATCGAAGCGCGGCTCGCGACGGCCGACAACGCGGGCAGCGTCCTGGCGTTGCCACCGGGCAGCGAGATTAAGGTTTTAAGCCAGCGCGGCGACTGGCTCTACGCAGCCTTGCCGAACGAGCTCCGCGGGTGGATTCCGGCCAAGAGCGCACAGTTGGTGCGCCGGTAGCGAACGGGCAGCCGTGGCGGCACGGCTGGCCAGGTCAAACCGCAGAGCCAGCCCTTTCGGAAACCGCCCTCTTCGGTTGAGAAGCAGGCAAATGTCCACATCTTGAGTCCGTATGAACGCGGAGATGGACCTCGGCACCAATAAGAAGGCGTTCCAGATCAATCTCGACGCGAAGAAGTACGGGACCTTCGCCGAGATCGGCGCGGGCCAGGAGGTCGCGCGGCGATTCTTCCACGTCGGCGGGGCTTCCGGAACCGTGGCGAAAACGATGTCGGCTTACGACATGACGTTTAGCGACGCCATTTACGGAACGGCCGATCGCTATGTCAGCCGCAACCGCCTCCAGACGATGCTGGACCACGAGTTCAACTTGTTGATCGAACGATTAGATGAAAAGTTTGGAAACGAGCGAGCGTTTTTTGTTTTCGCCGACACGGTCGCAGCCCGCAGCTTCAAGCAGCACAACGAATCGCATGGCTGGCTGGGTGTGCGTTTTCAGGAGCAAACGCGCGGCGAACCGAGCCAGATTATCATTCACATCCGGATGCTCGATGAATCCAATGTCGATCAACAGGAAGCGCTCGGCATTATCGGGGTGAATCTTCTCTACGGCGCTTTCTATCATCGCCCGCCGGAGAAATTGATCGCGTCGCTCCAGGAGAACCTCGCCCCGGACCGCATCCAGGTTGACATGATCAGGTTCTCTGGCCCGGCCTTTCCCGGCGTCGACAATCGGCTCATGAGTCTGCAATTGGTCAGCCAGGGCCTGACCAACACGGTGATGTTCACCGCGGACGGCGAGACGGTCCAGCCGGCCGACGTTCTCTACAAGAAGGCGATCCTGGTCGAGCGCGGCAGTTTTCGCCCGGTGACATTTGCCACGAACGACATGTTGAATGGGGCGCGCACCGCTTTTCTCAAGCAATGCGGATGCTCCGAAGAGGATCTCGTTGTCCTGATGGAAATGACGCTCGAGAACCTGCTTTCGGAGGGCCAGCTTAATCACGCCGATTTTCTGGCCCGGGTGGATATCCTGGGCGCCCTCGGCCGTCCCGTCATGGTTTCGAAATTTGGAGAGTATTTTCGGCTCGCTTCCTACCTCGCGCGCTACACCAACCGAATGATCGGTCTCGTCATGGGCGTTCCCAGTCTGATGGAGATTTTCGACGAGAAATACTACCTCCATCTCGAAGGCGGAATTCTCGAGGCGCTGGGGCGAATGTTTAAGAGCGGTTTGAAGCTCTATGTCTACCCGGCAATCGATGAGAAAACCGGCGAACTCGTCACGGCGACCCAGCTCGAAGTCGCCCCAAATTTGCGCTCGCTTTTCCGCTACCTGATCGACAACGAATTCATCCAGGAAATCACTGAATACAATCCGGAATATCTGCGCATTCATCCGCCGGACGTGCTCGTGAAATTGCAGTCAGGTGATCCGGCCTGGGAACGAATGGTCCCACCGGAAGTAGCGAAAATTATCAAGAGCCGGCAATTCTTTGGTTACCGGGCTGGCGCGGCTACCTAAACGCCCTTTTTCTCGGCCGTTCTGATCCCGGTCCAGAGGGAGTGCAGGAGGCAGAAAACCGGGCTGTCGGCACGGTTCCCGCTACATGGAATGCCAGCATCATGGCGAGACGCGGAAATTCTGTTTTTGGCATCGATTTGGGCAAACATGTCTTCAAGGGAGTATTGCTCGAGAGGAAAGGCGACAACCGGTTCGTGCTCACGAGCTACGCCTCGCGGGAAGTTCCGGAAGAACTGACCACGCCGGAAGACCTCGCGCTTCAGCTCAAGCTCCTGTTGAAAGACCTCGGCGGCAGCGCCAAGGGTTGTGCGATCGCAGTTTCCGATCCGGAGTCGCTCCTCCGGATCATCGAACAGCCTAACACTCCCATCGATCTTCTGCGCAACGCTCTCCGGCTCAACGGCCTCATGGTCTTGAACCAGGAATGCAAGGATTTCATCCTCGATTGCGCGCTCGTTTCCCCGGAAATCCCGAACGGCTCGGCAACAAACGGCGCGACCAACGGCTCGGGAGAGGTTTCCGCCCACGTTTCCAACGGAAGCTCCAAGATTACCAAATATCTCGTCGGTGGAATGCTGCGGCCGGCGGTAAAACAAATTTCCGAAGCGTGCACCAAGTCGCGTGTTCCAGCCGATATTCTTCAGCTCGCTCCGGTCTGCTCGTTCAATGCCTTCGAATTCGCCTATCCGGAAACGTTTGCCAAAGAAGCGTTCCTCCTCCTCGACATGGGCCACCTCCAGAGCACGGTCATGATCGGCAGCCAAAGGGAACTCGTTCTCGTTCGCAGCATCGATTACGGCGGCAAGGCGCTGCTTCACGCGCTGACCGCCGATGGCGCGCTCGATGAAGCGGCGGCCCGGGTGATGATGCAGGAAGGCGATGCCGGCATGGCGGAGATTTGCCGCGCGTCCCTCACCCGCTTGGCAACGGAAGTGCGGAACTCGATCGGCTTTTTCGAAGGGCAACACGAGCAAAATATTCACCGGATTTTTGTCTCCGGCGGTCTCGCCCGCACCGAGACGATCCTGCAAACGCTAAGCGACGAACTCGGATTGCCCTGTGAAATCTGGGATCCCCTGGAAACCTGCGAAGTGGCGCTGCCACCCGCAAAGCGCCAGGCGTTGCCCCATGAATTTGTCTCGCTCAACGTCGCCTGCGGCGCTGCTTTTGAATATCTGAGGAACTAGGGCGCGCATGGCACTCCACCTCAACCTCCTCCACGAGGAAATCCGGGAACAAAGACAGCGGCAGCGCGATCCGCTCAAGATCGGGATGATGGTCCTGGGAGCGCTCGGTGCGCTCATGTTCCTCTACTACATGTTTGTGGCCTATCAGGCGCTGGGCATCCGGAGCCAACTGAGCAAAGTCCAGCAATCCTGGAATCAGGTTGAGCCGAAAGTGACCGCGGCGCAGAAGCGTTCGACGGAATTGAACGGCATCATTAGCACCACAAAAGTGCTCGACGGTATGATCGAGAGCCGCTTTTTCTGGGGGCCGTTCCTGGAAAAACTTTCGCGCTCTGTCGCCCCGAATGCGCAGATCACGAGCGTGGACGGCACGGTTCTCGATGACAATAGAGGCGTGAGCGTAATGATTGAAGGGCTGGCCGCGGGCCGCGAACCGCGCGCGGCTGCGGAAGAGCTCCGCCAACTGCTCCTGGAACAACTCGGCCAGAGTTATCACGAGGTGAAGATCGAGTTCAAAACGCTCGAAGACCTTGACACACTCGTGAAGATCGGGGGCGCTAACACGCCGATGGCCCGCTTCAGCTTGAACGCGACTTTCAACCAGTCCGCCGTGCCGAAGGCCACTCCTCCTCCCGCCAAGACCTCAAAGAAATGAAGCTGATTCCCACCCTTCCCAATCTGAACCTGACCAAAGATCAGATCCAGAAGCTCGCGCTCAGCACGATGGGCTTCATCGTCCTGGTTTACGTTTATTTCAGTTTCTTCCTTGGGCCTCTCAACAAGAGCCACGAAACGATGCAGGCGACGATCAACGATCTGCAAAAGAAAGTCGCCGGTTCGAAGAACGAGATGGCCAAAGCGACCAACCTCGAAAAGCAGGCCAGCGCAGCCACGACGCGCTATGCAGCGCTGACGACCTCCAGCCCGGAAGGCGCGCCCATCGCCTGGTTCCCGCCGCGAATGAAGACCTTCTTTTCCAACCAGCAGATCGATAAAACGACCGCGCGCCTTGAGAACAGCATCCCCTATAAAGAAGCCGATCTCTCCGGTTGGCTGCGATACAACTGGATGATCGATCTGCCCCAGACGGATTTCGCCACCCTGGGCAAAGCGGTCGCCGAGCTGGAGAACACCGAACCGCTTCTTGCCATCAACCGCATCAACATTCACGCCCTGACGGAGGATCCTCAATTTCAGCAGGTCAGCCTCCTCGCCAGCACGGCGATTCTAAAACGATGAAAACCTTCCTCGCCCTTTCCGCCTTCGCCCTTCTCAGCCTGACCTGCGCTCGGGCCGAGCAAGTCGCCGCGATCGAGCTTACGAAAAAATCATCCTTCACCATGGAGGGGAGCGGTCGCAACCCTTTCTGGCCAATCGGCTGGAAACCTGTGGCGCGAGCCAGCACGAACGAACATTCCGGGCCCGAAATCCAACCTGCGGCTTTCGTCGTCAGTTCGATCACGGTCGATAAAGGCGGACGTTTCGCCATCATCAATGGAAAAGCGATGCAAGTGGGCCAGCAATTTGGACTCCAACTCGGCAACCAGACCTATCAGCTCACGGTCAAGGCCATCGAAGACGGCCGGGTTATTCTCGCTCGCCGCGACGAGGAAATCATCGTTCCGCTCCGCCGGAAATAAGGCATCCGGGCGCTCGCCGCAGAGAGCGCCTCTACATCTTCCGAAAGTACGGTTTGTAGGTCGCGGCCCGTTTCTCAAGCATCGTCCGCAGAATTTTGCCCGGATCGGATTTCTTCTGCTCGCAAACAACCGCCACGCAAAGTCGAATCATGTTCGCGTAATCGTCTCCTGAGACGTATTCGCACTGGATGCTGCCGTCCGGCGCACAGTTGTGGTAATTGCCGAGCCCGATGCTCGCCGCCACCGAACGATAGCCGTAGAGCTGATAGGCACTCGCCTCGCAGGCGCCGCCATCCAACAGGCAACGCTGCACCGGGATCCCGTTTGCGGCCGCTACATTCATAACCCGCGCCGTCTCGCCGCTGTCAAAAATCGACAACCTGTCGCCGACGCGGACGATGGGACCGCGTCCGATCTCCGCGCCGCCCCGGGGCGCGCTCGTTTCCAGCGAGAAAACGGTAATGTCTTTAGGCAGTATCCCCGAGCGGGCCAGCTGAATCGCCCCCCAAAAACCGACTTCTTCGGCGCGGGTAAAAAGACCGAGACAATGGACATTCGCTTTCGCGTTTGCCAATTCCCGAAAGAGGCAAATGATCTCAGCGCAGCCTAACAAGTCATCGCAGGCGCGGGAATGGATTTGGCCATCCTTCAATTCAAATGCCGGCAGGTCCCACATCGCGAAGTCACCAAACTCCCGTTTCCGCGGATTGACCAAAAAGCGCTCGGCCACCGAGCCCAGGAACCGCCACTCCCCGTCTTTGCTCCGGACCCATCCCGGATGATCCATGTGGGCCGCGAAAGCCCAGCTCGGCCGCTTCCGGGTTCCACGCCGATAGCGCGCGATCATGTTGCCCCAGGCGTCGTGCTCGATCGATACGTGCGCGCATTTCTGCAGCTCCGCGACAATGGCGTCGCGCACCGCCTCCTCGTGAAACGGGGCAGTCGGCTGCTCCTGGAGAGCTCGGACTACACGGAGCATTTCGCGACGTTGGATCATAGGAACGCTGTAGCCGCCCCGCTCTGTCGGGGCGTTGTGGCACGCGCCGCACGGCGACAGAGCGCCGTGGCTACAGTGGTTTTTCCACATGCGAGGTTACTCATAAATCAAACGCCAGTTGATTCAGCCCGTGCGAGCGGGACAAATTCACCCTCGTGGAGAACGATGGGCCTCGTTCCCTTCCAGAGCCGCCACCATTCCCAGGCGCTGCCGGCGGCGATCAAGAGCACCAGCACGACAAACCCGAGAGCCACCAGGGCATCGAACCGCCAGATCCCGGCCTGCCTGGTCATCTCCGCCGCTTTGGTCGCGTCCGCGAACGTGGCGGCTGTTTTCTCCAGGGCCTCCGCCCCGCTTAAGAAGCCAAGCCTTGGATCCGGCGAAAAGATCTTCAAATAGGCGGCGCTGAAGGTAACGGCGCACATGAAGCAAAGCGGCCCGAGCGTGACGAAAAGGTAACGGGTCTTTCGCATCTTGATCAGGATCGTCGTGCCCAGGCAAAGCGCGATGACTGAGAGCAATTGATTCGCGAGACCAAAAAGCGGCCAAAGACTGTTGATTCCACCGAGCGGATCAACCACTCCCTGATACAGAAATGCTCCCCATGCGCTGACCAGCAGCACGCTCGAAAAAAGATTGGCCGACCACGATTGCGTGTTACCCAGCGGTCGCCAGATATTGCCTAACAAGTCCTGCAGGAGAAATCGCCCCACGCGCGTCCCGGCATCGATCGTCGTCAAAATGAACAAAGCCTCGAACATGATGGCAAAATGATACCAGAGCGCCAGCGCCGTCGGGCTCGAGGAGACCCGCGAGAACATGTGCGCCATGCCCACGGCAAACGTGGGCGCGCCGCCGGCCCGGCCGAACATGGTTTTCTCGCCCAGATTCGTCGCCAGCTCCTCCATCGCCTGCTCCGTCACCGGAAATCCCGCCGCCGACACTTTCGCAACAACTTCGGCCGGTGTTCCCTTCACATTGATCGCGAAGTATTCACCCGGTTGCAGGACGCACGCCGCAATCATTGCCATCAAAGCGACCATCATCTCGGTCACCATCGCGCCGTAGCCGATGTCACGAATGCGCGACTCGCGTCCGAGCATTTTCGGGGTCGTGCCGGACGCGATCAGCGAATGGAATCCCGAGACCGCACCGCAGGCAATCGTGATGCAGACGAAAGGAAAGACCGGGCCGGCGAAGATCAGGCCGCTGCCGTCAATGAAACGCGTCAGGGCCGGCATCTCCATGGTCGGATGAATCAGAATCACCGCTACCGCCAGGGCTGCGACCGTTCCGAGTTTCAAAAACGTGCTGAGATAATCGCGCGGCGTCAGCAACATCCAAATCGGCAGGATCGAGGCTGCCAGGCCATAAATCATGATCGCCCAGGCGAGCCACTTTTGATCGTGGCGAAACCACTCTTCAATCGCCGGGAAATGGGCCAGAAATTGACCGCCCCAAACGCCGAAGCCCAGTCCGAGCAGGCCGAAAATCGTCACCGCCAGCACACTTACTTTGCCGCTGCGCAATCCGAACCCCATGATCAACGCCACGGGAATCGTCATCGCAATCGTGAAAACGCCCCAGGGACTGCTGGCCAGTGCTTGCACCACCACCAACGCCAGGACCGCGATCAGAATGATCATGATCGCCAGGACGCTGACGAGCGCGAGCGTGCCGACACCCGGGCCGATCTCGTCCTTGACCATTTGGCCCAGCGTTTTCCCGCGCCGCCGCACCGAGGCGAAAAGCACAATCATGTCGTGGACCCCGCCGCCCAGAGTCGCGCCAATCAAAATCCAGAGCGTCCCCGGAAGGAACCCGAACTGCGCCGCCAGCACTGGCCCCACCAATGGCCCGGGACCCGCAATCGCCGCGAAGTGATGGCCAAAAACCATCCAGCGATTCGTCGGGACGAAGTCCTTGCCATCGTTTTGCACCACCGCCGGCGTCGCGCGCTCGTCATTCAGGACCAGGACTTTCGTCGCGAGCCATTTGCTGTAGAAACGATAGCTGATGGCGAAGGCGCACAGCCCCGCGGTGACAATCCACAACGCGCTGATTTGTTCGCCGCGCGAGAGCGCCAGGACCATGATCGCCAGCAAACCCAGCGCGGTGATCGCAATCCAAAGCAATTTTTTCCAGATATTCATCAATTGAATCTCATGCGCGCCAATGAGATTTTAGGCAAAACCAAGGTGGACTGACAACAGGAACAGGTAGAGACATCTCTCCTACCGGGAAACTTTTCGTTTAATGCAGCTTTCCTACAAACTCAAAAAAGTGCTTTCGGGCGATGCCTACGCCAGCGCGCGGCGTCACGTCCGGCAAGCCCTGCTCGGCCGCGCCCCGCTCCGGTTCGATGCCGCCCGCATCACCCAGACAGTCGACCCCGAGAAATTCCGACAGGTATATCAGCGACACGCGGTGGCGGATCCGGGCGATGCCTGGCCCAAATATCTGGACTTGGAACTCTGGATGGAAATCAATCTGCGCCGGGTGCGGGACTTGGGCCTCGACCTCGGCGGGCGCAAGCGCGTCCTCGATATCGGCTGCGGCACCGGCTATTTCCTCTACATCAACCAGTATCTGGGCCACGACGTTCTCGGACTGGATTTGGACGAGGAGCCCGGCTTCAAGGAAATGATCGAGCTCCTGGGCGTGAAGCGCAAAATCTGGCGCGTCGAACCGTTCCAGCCGCTGCCCAATCTCGGCCCGAAATTCGATGTGATTGCGGCTCACATGATTTGCTTCAACGGCCACAAGAGCGACAAACTCTGGAAGATACCGGAGTGGGAATTCTTCCTCGACGATCTGGCGGCGCACCAGCTCACTCCGGGCGGGCAGGTCTGCCTGGAACTCAATCGCGAATACGACGACTCGCTCTACACGCCGGAATTGAAGGAATACTTCGAAGCGCGCGGCGCGGAAATCCACACCCAGCGCGTCCTTTTCAATCCATTGCTGCCCGCGCCTTCCGCAACTGCGCCAGTTGCTCGCTAAAATCAGCTTCCCTCTGCCGGTGTTCCTGCACGACCGCCGGCGGCGCCTTATCCACAAAGGAAGCGTTCGAAAGCTTCGCTTTTACAGTGCGTAATTCGTTTTCGAGCTTTGCGATCTCCTTGTCGAGCCGATCGCGCTCGGCCGATTCGTCGCCACCGGAGATGATGAGATGAAGTTCTCCCCACGACGTCATCGCAACCGGAACACCTGCTTGCGGTTGAAATTTCGGATCGGGCGTCAGCTCCTCGGCGTTGAGCAAGCGGGAGATCGTGGGCAACTCGTGTTCGTCGAATCCGGTTGTGGGACGCAAAATGAAACGCGCTTTCTTGTTTGAAGGAATTCGAGATGTCGCGCGTAAGTTCCTTCCTGCCAGGATCGTCTGGTAAACCTTTGCCACCTTGCTCCTTGCCTCGGCGATTGCCTCCGGGCGGAGCGACGACAGCGCGGCCGAGGGTGGCGGAGCAAACTGGATCGAGCTCGACTTGATATCCTCTCCCGTTCCGCCAAATCCAAACACGGACCAAAGTTCTTCCGTGACATGGGGCATGAACGGATGGAGCAGCCGCAGGAATCCGGACATCACGAAATCCATGACGGCCAGCACGGATTTCTTACGCGCCTCGTCCTCGCTGAAAATTTCCGTCTTGGCCGCTTCGATGAACCAATCACAATAGTCGCTCCAGAAGAAATCGTAGAGCCGCTGCGCGACTTCGTTGAACTTATACTCGCGATAGGCGGCTTCGGTCGTAATCAGCAGCTCATCAAAGCGGGCCAGAACTTCGATCGCGTAGATGGAGAGCGCGTGTTGGTCCAAACGCGGCGCGGCTTCGCTCGGGCCGTGCATTTGCCGAAAGCGCGCGGCATTCCAGAGCTTCGTCGCGAAGTTGCGGCCTTCCTCGATTTGCTTCTCATCGAACGCGATATCCTGTCCGCTCGGCGCGATTCGCATCAGGCCAAAGCGCAATCCGTCCGCGCCATATTTCGCCATCAAATCGAGGGGGTCGGGCGAGTTGCCGAGCGACTTCGACATCTTGCGCCCCTGCTTGTCGCGAATAAGTCCGGTGAAGAAGACATCGCGAAACGGAATGTTGTCTTCGATCGCCGGGGTCTGGCCCGGTTTGAACTCCAAGCCGGCGATGATCATGCGCGCGACCCAGAAAAAAATGATGTCGGGTCCCGTCACGAGAACAGAAGTCGGATAAAACTTCTGGCGCGTTTCTACGTCCATTGTCTCGTACGCCCAAAGCCACGCCGAAAACCAGGTATCGAGCGTATCGGGGTCTTGAGTGAAGCCCTGGCTCTCAAGGACACGCTTTTCCTCCTCGTGGATCGTAGCTGCGTAGGTCACCAGCTCAGTCGCTTCTGCGTTATAAAGTTCCTCGTGCTTTAGGAACGTGCGCGCTCCGGAAGCACCGGAGAAGGAGCGCCAATTTCCGGCATCTACGTCGGGGAGAAATTGGACCGGAAGGGATTCGGGGTGGACCAGGCTCGCGGGACGATGAACCCAAACTGGAATTCGATGACCCCACCAGACCTGCCGGCTGATGCACCAATCCTGAATGTTCTCGAGCCATTGCGCGTAGACTTTTTCCCAATGGGCGGGAAAGAACCGAATGAGATGATCGCGCACCACGGCCAGCGCCTCCGGTGTTTTCGGATAGCGCAAGAACCATTGCTCGCTTAGCCGTGGCTCAATCGGAACTTCACTTCGCTCGCTGAAGCCAACGTTGTTCTCATGCGGCTCCGTCTTCGCCAACAATCCGCTTTCCTGGAGGAGCTCGGCCGCTTTCTTGCGCGCCTCGAATCGATCGAGCCCATCCAGTTCGGGCACCGCCGGGCAATTGATCCGTCCGTCCGGATGGAGCACGTCTATGACCGGCAATTCGTGGCGCCGACCGATTTCGAAATCGAGCTTGTCATGCGCCGGCGTGACTTTCAAAACGCCTGTTCCGAACTCCGGATCGATGGCCGCGTCTTGCACGATCGGGATTTTTTCTCGCGCGAGCGGGCGCCAAGTGTGCTTCCCGATCAGGTCGGCATAGCGCTTGTCACTCGGATGGACCGCGACGCCGGTATCCGCCATGATCGTTTCCGGTCGCGTGGTGGCGACTTCGAGATATCGCCCTGGTTCCTCCACGATTTCATAGCGAACGTAGTAAAGGCTGCCCTTCTGCGGCTTCGCGATGACTTCCTCATCCGACAGCGCGGTTTGCGCCGCCGGATCCCAGTTGATCATGCGCCGGCCGCGATAGATCAGGTCTTTGCCGTAAAGATCAATAAACACTCTCTCGACGGCACGGACGTAATCGTCATCGAAGGTGTAACGTTGCCGCGACCAATCGCAGGAGCAGCCCAGGCGTTTGAGCTGTTCGATGATGATGCCGCCATGTTTGTCCTGCCATTCCAGGACGCGGCGGAGAAATTCTTCCCGGCCGAGATCATGGCGCGTTTTCTTCTCCGTCTTGCGCAAATGCTTTTCGACCGCGGTCTGCGTTCCCACTCCCGCGTGATCGGTGCCCGGCAGCCAAAGCACTTCGAAACCCTGCATCCGCGCCCGGCGCACGAGAATGTCTTGAATCGTATTGTTGAGAACATGGCCGAGCGTCAAAATGCCGGTGATATTCGGAGGCGGAATCACGATCGAGAACGCCGGCTTCGGCGAGTGGGCGTCCGCCCGAAAACAGCCGCCCTCATCCCAGCGGGCGTACCATTTGGGCTCGACGGCGGAGGGCTCGTAGGTTTTTGGCAAATCGGGCATCGCGAGGGAATGATGCGAGTGCGCTGCCGGATTGCAAAATGAAAACCGAGCAAAGACATAGGTAGGGCCATCGCGCCTGCGATGACCGCGGGCATAAGCGCACTATGCGGACGGCGCAGCGCGCCGTCCCTGCCAGGAGCGTCGCAGCTTGATCGGAACAGAAATTGCGATTACGGGGAGCACGAGCATGCGCCTGGGATGAAACGAAATCGAAAACGACTCTCTATTTTGGCTGCCGGGCTCGCCTTAATCGCCTCGGCCGTCGCGTTTGGCGCCGACTGGACCGTCATCCGCCAACGGGACCGCCCCTACGTAACTTTCGCGAACGTCGCGCAGTTCTACCAATTTCACGATTACACGCGCGCCAGCCGGACGGTCTCGCTCCGAAGCGAGCGGCGGGTCATCCGCGCCCAGGCGGGAACCAGCGAGTTTTCGATCAATGGCGTTCGTTTCTTCGCCCATTTCCCGCTCCTGGGCGGCAGTGATGACGAGCTGATTTCGGTCATGGATGTCAGCAAGATCATCGAGCCGGTTCTGCGCCCGAGCCGAATTCATGGAGCGGAGAAGGTCGAGACCGTGGTGCTCGATCCCGGACATGGGGGCACCGATCAGGGCGCCTCGAGCAGCTGGGGGACGGAGAAGGGCTTTGCCCTGGACGTCGCGCTGGCGGCCCGAAGGGAACTGCTCCGCGCCGGCTACCGAGTGGAGATGACCCGGAGCACGGACGTTGGTATTTCTCTGGAAGAACGGGTAAATTTCGCGAACCGCTTTCCGCACGCAATCTTTGTGAGCATCCATTTCAATTCGTCCTCCGGCGGCGCCGGCGTGGAGAGTTACGCACTTGCGCCGGAAGGTGTGCCTTCGAATGCTTCGAGCGAACACCACGTCTCGGGCGCCGGTTTGGAACGGCATACCGGCAACGCGCTTGACGGCCAGAACATCGCGTTGACCGCGGCCATTCACGCCGCGGTTTTGTCCCGCGTCACGGTCTTCGATCGCGGGGTGCGCCACGCGCGTTTTCACGTCCTGCGCGACATCAAAATCCCGGCGGTCCTGCTTGAGGGAGGTTTCATCAGCGATCCCGCGGAAGGGCAACGCATTGCGACGGCAAACTATCGGCAGCAACTCGGGATGGCCATTGCCCAGGGCGTTCAGAATTATAACGCGGCCGTGAATTACCGCGCCGGCGTTGCCAACTTCGCTGTCGCGAAAACAAATCTGCCGCCTCACTCCCGTCCGATTAGCGAGGCCCTGAGCGCCGACAGGCCCTCGGCGCCGAGGCCACTGCATCAACCCTCCATTTCCATCAATGCCGGCGAGTAACGAAACAAGGCCAGGCGGTCCGGCCGAAAAATCCCGGCCGATCGGTGTTTTCGATTCCGGCATCGGCGGCCTGACCGTGGTCGCCGCGTTGCGGACCCTCTTGCCTAACGAGTCCATTTTCTATCTCGGCGACACCGCGCGCGTGCCCTACGGAGGAAAAAGTGCGTCCACCGTCCAGCGCTACAGTCTCGAGATTGCGTCGCTGCTGCTCGAAGAGAACGCCAAGACTGTGGTGGTCGCCTGCAACACCGCTTCCGCTCTCGCGCTGGGGCAGCTCACGGAGAGCGTCCCGGTGACCGTGACCGGGGTCATTCTTCCCGGGGCGCAGGCCGCCGTGAGCGCGACTCGCACCGGGCACGTCGGTGTGATCGGCACACGTGCCACGATTAAGAGCGGCGCCTACGAGCGTGCCCTCCGCTCACTCAACCCTGATATCCGCGTGACCGCTCGCGCCTGTCCGCTCCTGGTGCCTCTGATCGAGGAAGGCTGGCTCGAACGCCCAATCACCGACCAGATCATCATGCAGTATGTCGGCCCGATTGTGGACGAAGGGATCGACACCCTAGTGCTCGGCTGCACGCATTATCCGCTCTTGCGCAACGCCATGGCGCGACTTCTCGGCAGCGCAATCACCCTGGTCGATTCCGCCGAAAATTGCGCGAACGCCGTGCGCGACGTCTTGCTTCGCGAAGATTTGCGCGCTTCAGAGACGAACACCGGCCGCCTGCAAGTCGCCCTGACCGATCGGCCCGACAGTTTTCTGAGCGTCGCGCGCGAAGCGTTGCAGCTCGATGTCGGCGACGTGCAATTGCGCGAAGTTACGGCGCATCTCAAGGCGCACTAGGCGGAGCGCCCGATCCACCTACGGGCGCGGCGACAGAGCACCGCGGCTACAGTTTCTCGCGCTTTGCTTTTGGCAGGCTCTGCACGATCAGGCCGTAGGAATGGTCGATCATTTTCCTGATCTCGGCCGACGGAATCACGCCATCGAGCACGACCGTGTTCCAATGTTTCTTGTTCATGTGGTAACCCGGACGCACTTGCTCGTAACGATCGCGCAGTTCGAGCGCGAGATCCGAGTCGCATTTCAAGTTCACCGCCGGTGGCACTTCCATCAGAGCGGCGATGGCGAATATTTTGCCGCCGACTTTGAAAACAATGTCGTCTGGACCAAAAGGCGTTGCCTCGGTCGCGGCCGGCTTGCCCAGGCAGTATTCGCGGAAGGATTCGATGTTCACGCGGCCGCCTGCTCATTGGTTCGATAGCGCTGCGCGACTCGCATCAGCTCCAGCGCGTTCGGCAAATCCGCCTCGGTTTTGATCCAAAAGCTAACCCAGCCTGAGCGCGGGAAAATATGATGCGGCGATGCCAGACCGGTCCGCACGATTCTGTCGCGCGCCCGAGCCCCAACGAAGGCATCGAACAAGCCGTTGCCGTGCAAGTGGGCCAGCTCGTGCCGGCCAGCGATGAAGCCAACGCCCCCAAAGCGATGCACACTGAGCGTAACCCCAAGCGAACGGCACGCCTCGATTTCGAGGGATTCCCTCACCGCCAGGGCGCGCCAGTCAAAGAGAGCCGTCGCCACGAGCAACATCGTATCGAAGATCTGCGGCAACAGCGGCACGCGCGCGAGCCATCGCAATCTCCGGACGACGAAAGCGAAAATCACGAGCGCTCCCCCCGCCTATTGGATCTGTGAAAGCAGAAGGGCCGGCAACTCGCTGATTTTCACGCGTTCCTGCTTCATTGAGTCTCGGTGGCGCAACGTCACGGTGTCGAGCAACACGGCGTCCTTTTCGCCCAGAGTTTCGAAATCGATCGTGACGCCGAACGGCGTTCCCGCCTCGTCCTGGCGGCGATAACGCCGGCCGATCGCGCCGGTTTCATCGTAGAAAACATTCATGTGGGAACGGAGCGCCGCCTGGATTTCGCGGGCCTTGGCCACGAGTAGTTCGTTGTTCTTCAGCAATGGAAAGACGCCCACCTTGATCGGTGCCATGCGCGGATGGAACCGCATCACGATCCGCGTCTCGCTCTTCCCCTTCTCGTCCGTGACGGTCTCTTCGTCATACGCGTTGCAGAGGAGCGCGAGCACGGTCCGATCCACACCGGCGCTCGGTTCGACCACGTGCGGAATGAAGCGCTGCTTGGTCTCTTCATCGAAGTAATCGAGCGGTTTCCCGCTGGCCTCCTGGTGCTGCTTCAAATCGTAATCGGTCCGATAGGCCACGCCTTCCAGCTCCTGCACTCCGAACGGGAACTCATATTCGATGTCGTACGTTCCCTTGGAATAAAAGGCCCGATCCGCATCCGGCACCGTCAAAACGTGAAGCTTCTCGCGCGGAATCCCGATGTCCTCGTAAAACTTCAGGCGCTCTTCCTTCCAGTAATCGAGCAACTCCATCCCCTGCTCCGGGCGGCAGAAGTATTCGAGCTCCATCTGTTCGAACTCGCGCGATCGGAAGGTAAAATTACGCGGATTGATTTCGTTGCGAAACGCCTTCCCGATTTGCGCGATGCCGAAGGGCAGTTTTTTGCGCGAAGTATCCAGCACATTCTTGAACTGAACGAAGATCGACTGGGCCGTTTCCGGGCGAAGATAGGCAATGGATTCCGGATCGGCCGACGCACCCATTTGCGTCGAAAACATCAGATTGAACGGGCGCGCTTCCGTCAGGTCCTTGCCGCCGCAATTGGGACATTGCTTGGCGCCGTTTTTCTCCGGGAGCTGATCCGCGCGCAGCCGCGCTTTGCAGGTCCGGCAATCCACCATCGGATCGCTAAACGTGTCCTCATGACCGCTGGCTTTCAGCACCGCCCGATGCGTCAGAATCGAACCGTCCATGCCCACGACGTCATCGCGCTCGCGCACCATCCTGCGCCACCAATATTGCTTGAGATTGTTCTTCAGCTCGGTCCCGAGCGGGCCGTAATCCCAGCAGCCATTCAGGCCGCCGTAGATTTCGCTCGATTGGAAGATAAATCCCCGCCGCTTGCACAAGCTGACGATTCTCTCCATCCGCTGCGGGTCTGTCTTTTCGCTCATAATGATGCGGTAGGGACGCCGTCCCGCCGTTGCGGGATCCGCGGACAGCGCAGCGCGCTGTCCCTACCCTAATTACTTCTCGACGGTGACCTTCGTCTTGACCGAGTTTGCGATGAAACATTCGGCGTGCGCGAAATGGTGCATCTCGTCGAGCTCCTGCTCGGTCGGTTGTTTCTCGCCGGAAAACTTGAGCTTCGGATGCAATTCCACGCGCGTGATCGCCAGTTTGCCGTTCTCGTTTTTCTCCATGTGGCCGACCGCCTCATCGACGTATTCGTCGAGCAGGAACTTCTTTTTGCAGGCGACGGCGAGGAACGTGAGCATGTGGCAGCTCGACAGCGAAGCGACAAACGCTTCCTCCGGATCGACGAATTTCGGGTTGCCGAGATACGCCGGGGCGGCGGTCGCGTCCATTTCGTGGCCGCCGTCGAATTTCCAGGTGTGATCGCGATTGTAGGTTTGGTATTGGAAGTCGGGCGTGGCGCGCTTCCACGTCAGCGTCATTTTGTGTTCGGACATTCTTCTTAATAGAATGCCTCCCATGACAGGGCAAGCGCTCCGCTGGCTGGGAGGCGACGCCACGCCCGGCCGTCGCCACGGTCGAAGGCGCGGCGGGGCTTGTATTTTCCGATTTCTCCTTTCTAATTCCTACTCTCCTCCGCGCGATTAGCTCAGTGGTAGAGCGCTTGCTTCACACGCAAGAAGTCGCAGGTTCGAACCCTGCATCGCGCATTGATTTCAAAGCCGGCACTCGCCCGGCGTCTTGGCCCTGGGACCAAACCCCAAACGCCGTAAGGGGCGATGGCGTCTCTCCGCAGCGGCTAAACACACTTGTCACTCAAGCGCGCGAACCGCATTCTTTCGCCAATGAACCGGGCGCGGATCGGGCTTAGTTTGGCGGCGTTCCTCGCGCTCGGCCTCGGTGCGGCCGCCCAACCCCTATCATCCGCTCCTGCCATCGCGGAGATCGCGAAGCAATTCGAGGAGCATCCGCTCATCATGATTGGGGAAGTGCATCGCTGGGAACAGTTGCACGCCTTCCTGCGAGAGATGATTCGCGATTCCGAATTCGTCTGCCGGGCGGACGACATCGTCGTCGAATTTGGAAACTCGCGCCTCCAGGCATTGGCGGACACCTACGCGTTCGGCGGGAGCGTGACCGAGACTCAACTGCAAAGCTTGTGGCGGGAGACATCCGTTCCGCTCGGCTGGAATTCACCGGTTTACCGGCAGTTCTACGAAACCGTCCGCGAGATCAACCAAAAGCAGCTCTGCCCGCATCCGATCAGGATCGTCCTGGCAGATCCGCCCCTGGATTGGTCGAAAATCCAAACGGTAAAGGACTATGCACCCTGGACCGACCGCGACGGCAGCTTTGCCGATATCGTCGAGCGGGAAGTTCTCTCCAAAAATCACCGCGCCTTCTTGTTAGCGGGACAATTCCACGCCGTGAAAAAAACCCCGGAGGGCGATGACGACGGACCTCGCGCGGCCCAGCTCATTGAGCGCAAACATCCCGGTTCGCTCTTTTGCATTGTGGCCGCGCCCTCGCCCGCCGTCGCAGAAACCATGCACCTGGATTCGCCTCCCAGTTTCAAAGTTATTCGGGGAAGCGAACTCCAAAACGCGGACTTCGCGATGATCGCGACCATGAACCCTCACAAAAAATGGCCGCCGATGGGCGAAGTCGTCGACGGCGTCCTAAACGTGGGAGAGCAAACGCTGGTTTATCCTTCACCGACGATCTATCTGGACCCGGTTTATCAACGGGAACTGCGCCGGCACGCCCGGATCATTAAGGAATTTAGCGGCCAGGACTTTATGCCGGTGATCGATGATCTGGTAAAAGAAGCCAAAAAGAAAAAGCCCTAAGCCCGCAAGGAACCATTCGGCACCTTCATCGCGCGCGATCACGTGTTGACGCCAGAGGCGTTACGGAGATTAGCCGGTGGTGCCAACCACCGGATCTGGAGTGTAAATGCGGCGAGCCCCGGTAGGGGCGATGGAATGGCGTCGCGAAAATCCGTCGCCCCTGCCGGGGCTTGCTCTCGCGTTAACAATGTACCGGTGGTTGGCACCACCGGCTAATCTCCTATGTCCATTCGGGACGACAGAACGCTCCTTTCGTCCTGCCGGACTTTCTCCTCCCACCCTAATAACCCAGCGTTAAAACGCTGGGCTATTCTCCGAATCTGTGCGTCCGCGTCACCGGTCTTTGCGGAGCTTCCAAACCACCGCTGCTTTCCCGTCCGGCTTGATCGTCGCCGGCAGCGCCTTCGGGTCTCCGCGCACGGCCGCGCGAACGGTCGCGTTGTAATTGAACCCGCGACTCCGCGCAAACGAACTGAGCTCCGACGGATTCTTCGAATCGCCATCGGTCAGCGGCAGATCCTTCTCCGTAAACTGGTAACGGATTGCGTCGCGTTCCAACCAGCCCGATTCGCCCGAACGGAGCGTGACCTTGCACCACTCGGCGCCCGCTTCGCATTCATAGGAAAAAGGCTGATTCCTTTTCACGGTGGCAACCACCGGAGCGTTCGCGCTTTGCTCCTTTCGCAAACCGACGTCTACCTCGCTGGTCACGCCCAAATCCTCAGCGTGAGTCTGAAACACAAGGACAAGGAGAACCGCGAGAAAAGCGGAACGAGTAATTCTCATCAACCCTGCCTCACCGACCACCTACGGTCTCTGCGTGAACCGCGAGAAATAGTTGTCACTCGATGCGACGGACATCCGGATGAGTGGGGCTTGCACTTTCGTGAAACAGATCAGCCAAGTACCGGGAAAGATTCTCTTCTGCGACAAAACTGGGAATTACGATGTCGCGAGCAAGCAACCGCTTCCCCTCACCAGGATGATATACCATCCAGCCACTACTACCTTGCTCGACGATCAACTCTCGACCAAAAACATCAAACTTCATCGGAAAAGCCAGTCTGTGGTTCAGGGCGCACGCCTGAAGCTCTACTCTTCATTCCATCACATTTCAATTGTATGGCGTTCTGCAAAGCTGCATGCTTGAGCGGTTCGGCTCTCTCCTCATGAACGACTCCTCCACAGACGCGATATGGGTTCCCATGGGAAGCCTGTTTTCATAAAGGACGCATGAAAAAGACCTTTCAGAACATGCTCGCTCGCGTGGAACGTCTGGGAGATTCGATGCCTTCGCCAAGCACATTGTTCGCGATCGCCTGGCTCTTGGTGGTCTTGCTCTCGTATGTTGGTTCTCAATTGGGTTGGCAGGTCTCCAGACTGGCTCCGGCCGGAAGCCCCGCTGCAACGGTCCAGGTCCCCGTCGTCTCTTTGCTCACGTGGGATGGCATCTACTGGCTCTTAAGCCACCTCGTTGACAATTTTGTTCGATTTCCTGCGTTGGGCATAGCGTTAGTGTCGATGTTGGGAATCGGCATCGCGGAACGAACCGGGTTTATTGAGTCGGCCTTGAAAGCAACGCTGTTTCGCACTCCGGCAAACCTTTTGGTCCCCGTCACTATTTTCACAGGAGTGATGAGCAGCGTGGCCATCGATGCGGGCTTTATCGTCTTGCCGCCGCTGGCAGGACTCTTGTTCTATCGCGTCAATCGCTCCCCAGTTGTGGGTATTGCCGCGATGTACGCCGGTGTCGCGGGAGGATTTGGGGCGAATCTGTTTATTACCGGCATAGATCCAATCCTCTCGGGATTGACTCAACAAGCCGCCCGGATCGTGCGCCCGGACTATTTGGTAGCCCCAACCTGCAATTGGTGGTTTGCAGCAGCATCGACCTTTGTCCTGACGGCGACTGGCTGGGTTGTTACGCGCTATTGGGCGGAGCCGGCTTATGCGAAACGTCCGGCGCACCTGGGAGGCCCGGCGCGCCTCGAAGAGTGGGATACCTCGGCAAAATCGCTCACTTTGTCGAAACAAGAAAAGAAGGCACTGACTTGGGCATCCGCAGTCTTCCTGGGGTTGCTGCTTTCGGTGGTTTTGATGTCGATCATCCCGGGGACAGCTCTGTTTGGGACAGAGCCGGAGACATCGGGCAATCCGTCAGCCCAAGCAATGGATCGTTGGGTGGTTGTGATAGTTCCTTTGGTCTTCCTTTTGTTCGGCGCCGCAGGAGTCATTTACGGAATAGTGAATGGGGGCATCAAGAACACCCGCGATGCGGAAAAGATAATGACGGAAGTCGTAAGTTCATTAGCTCCCATTATTGTAATTATTTTTTTCGCCTCGCAATTCATAGCTGCGTTTCAACATTCGAGGCTCGGCGAAATCATGGCGATCAAACTCGGGGCGGCCCTGGCAAGCTCCCATCTCTCTCCCCAAGTCCTTTTGGTTGCATTCATCGCCATGGTTATCGGATCGGACCAGTTTGTGACTTCGATGACTTCAAAGTACGCACTCTTTGCCCCAGTCTTTGTGCCGGCGTTGATGCTGGGCGCGAACATAAGCCCAGAGATGGTGCAGGCTGCCTATCGCGTCGGCGATTCGGCGACGAATATGATCTCTCCGCTTAACCCCTGTTTGGCGGTGGTAATAGCAGCGCAAAGAAGATATTACCCTGCCTCAAGCTTGGGCACATTCTTCGCCATCATGATTCCCTATGCGATCACTTTTACGATAGTCTGGGTCACCATGCTGTTGCTTTGGGGATTTCTTGGCTTTGAGCTCGGACCCAACGCTCCCGTCACGCTGCCACCATAGAGCATCGATTGCTTTCGGTTCTTATTTTGTGGCTTGCAGTTCTTTTCTCTTCTTGTCACGGTAATTCGATCAACCCACTTTTCCCCCAAGAACTATGGAGTATTTGACTCGCTTTCCCCGCGCGACTCGCCAGGCAGCTTTCAAGATAGCGTTTTTCGGCGTGATTGCGGCCACGATGGCCCAGAGCGAACCAGCTCAAGAACCGTCGGATACTGAATCGGCTTCCGAATCAACAATCGTGGTCGTGGGATCGCGGATTGCCACCGCGCCAGAGGAATCCTCCCATTCGGTCATTGTCCTCGGCCGGTCCGATATCGAACAGAGAGGGGTCACGAGCGTCTCTGAGCTCTTGCTGCGCCTGCCCGTGGCCAACCAGGGATCCCTTGTCGGTAACAATGATGCGGCGACGTTCGCCAGCGGAGCCACTGGTGTTTCGCTGCGCGGGCTTGGACTAAACGCTACGCTGGTTTTGCTCAATGGACGGCGGCTTGCGCCTTACGGCTTCAGCCACCTAAGCACCATCTCCTTTATTAACTTGGAATCGCTGCCTCTGGCGGCGGTGGAACGAATCGAGATTCTAACCGAAGGCGCGTCCGCTTTGTACGGGGCCGACGCCATCGCTGGAGTGGTGAATATTGTCACAAAGAAGTCCGTTCGGGGAACTGAGTTGGAACTCTATTATGGAAATACGCAGGAGACGGACGTGGGGACAACATCGGGCGCAATCTCTTTCGGCGGAGGAAATCAGAAGACGGATTTCTTTATCGAGGTGGACTACCTCCGGAGAAATGATCTCTTCAACCGCGATCGATCTTTTTCCAGCGATGCGGATCTTCGCCCGCTGGGTGGAATCAATGGAGGCAGTAGCTTTAGCTACCCAGGCCGGTTCACCGTGCCACGCACCGCTCCTGGGCTTGTTGGCACGCCGTTCGCGATCGGGCCAGGCCCGACAGTCAACCTGGTCGCGCCTCACGCCACCGACGGTCTTACCCCACCCGGCGGCTATCATGTGGCAGGTCCGGATGATTTTTTTAACTTCCTGGCCTACTCGCAAGCCTTGCCGTCCACGGAACAAATTGGCGTTTACACAAACGCTTCCTATCGCATTTTTGAAGAAAGGCTGGAACTCTTTGGCGAGGTTCTTTTTCGCCACAATGAAACTCATCTCGAGTTAGCTCCACCCTTCGTCAATTTGCAGGGAAGCGGGTCTGGACTGGGGATACCGCTCGGCACTGTCGTCTACAGGAACGGGGTTCGCATCGTCGGAAACGCGATTACGATTCCAATCGATAATCCCTTCAACCCTTTTGGGGTCCCGATCTCATCCGGGCGCTATCGGTTAGTTGAAGCCGGGAATCGTTTGTACGACATCACGTCAGATTCAGGGCGTGTCGTGGCCGGTTTTCGAGGTAAACTGAGCGAGGCGATAAGTTATGAGACGGCCGGATATTTTGCCTGGTCGAATGAAGCCCGCCACGTCGTGAACGTTGGGACGAATGAGCTGCAGCGCGCCTTGAATGACCCCGACCCCGCCACTGCGCTTAACCCTTTCAACGGGCCCAATTCACCCAATAATCCCGCCACGCTGGAAAGCTTGAAAGTGCGTTATACAAATTTCGGCTCGACCGAACTGGGCGGCGCCGATTTCAAGGTGTTTGGAAACCTCCTCGACTTGCCTGCCGGGCCGCTTGGCTATGCCGCTGGAGCAGAGTATCGATTCGAACAATTCGTCGATGACCCAAACCAGCTTCAGCGAGATGGAGCGGTAGTCGGGTCGTCACCGATGGTTGGAAATTCCGGGGACCGTGAAGTGGTAGCGATCTTCGCCGAGGCCAATGTGCCGCTCATAAAACCGGAATGGTCTGTCCCGGGAGTTCATAAATTGATTCTGGATCTGGCCGGCCGTTTGGACATGTACAGCGACTTTGGCGAGGAAGTGGTGCCCCGTGTCGGACTCTCCTGGTTGCCGCTCAGCGAGGATTTTGTCTTTCACGCGGGATATGGGCAAAGCTTCAGGCCGCCGTCCCTGCAGCAATTGTTCACAGCGCCTTCTGATGCTCTGACGCCGGCATTCCGCGACCCTCTGAGAGGAGAGGACTTGCAGGAAGTTCCAATCAGCCGTGGCGGTAATCCTGACTTGAGCCCCGAGCGAGCCAAGCAGTGGACGCTGGGTTTTGTTTTGACTCCGCGAGCGGTGAAAAGTCTCCGCCTGGATGCTCAGTGGGTGCATATCAAACGAACTGATGAAATTGGTTTTGCCCCGTTTGGTTTGGAGGACTTAGCCAGAACGCCCGGAAATTATGTGCGAGGTCCCTATGATGGCAGACCCGGGGCGCTCATAGATCCCGCGACGGGAAGCCCGGCTGGGCCGTTGATTAGTCTTTCGGACTTTTACCGAAATTTCGGGACGACAATCGTCGAATCCCTTGATTTTGACTTGCACTACCAAATTCCAACTCCGGCCGCAGGGACGTTCACGCTTGGTGTCAACACCTCCTATCTGATGCGCTACGAAGTTTCCAATGGTTTCGGCACCACTCGCGACCAGGCGGGAGAAGTCCGGGCCGGAACCCCGGATGCCATCCCCCAACTCCAAACTCTGGCCACCCTTTCATGGGAATTTCGCCGATTCAACGCAGCTGTTGTCTGCCATAATGTAAGTGGCGTGGATTACATTAATCCCGTAAGCATGAAAAAAGTTGGGGTCGATTCTTTCACGACCTTCGATCTGCAAGCGTCATATAGGTTCAAATATGACATTACGTGCAGCATCGGGATAAAGAACGTTCTCGACACTGCACCTCCCGTGTATGTCGGCACTCATGACGGCGGTTACGCATACCTGAGCAACCTGCACGATCCCCTGGGCCGTTTCTTCTATCTCAAAGTCAATAAGAGGTTCTAAAACTCAGACCGAATCACGCGACCCCTGTCCACCGCTGGCAACGCTCTTCATGCAGGTATCGGCCAAGTGGAATCGCTTCACCGGTCTCCGTCCCCGGTGAGCCAGGCGGCTCTCCACCAAGCCTCGCCTCGGCTACATCGGCTGGAGTTGATACGTCACACCGTTGATCACGGCGGGGACGCCAGGAAAAAATGTGTAGATAAATCGCTTCTCACTCGTCCCGCCATCCTTCGGGCTGGATGAAATTCCGAAGAACTTGGCGCATGCGATGGATGCTTCTCCGAGCTTTGCCCTTGGACCGAAGTCCATGACTCCGGCCGCGTTCAGGATCTTACCCGTCTTGGTGTCCTTGACGGTGGCCTTGCAGCCGAGAACAACGCCCACGGCTAACTTCCGCCAGTGCGAAGGCAGCACGATATAGGGCACGCTCGCCGCATCCACGTAGGCGAGCGGGTCGATGCGGGACAGCGTGGGCCAGCGATAACTCGTCGCGCTCACGTAGGCGCCCGGAGCTGGGCCGTTCTTGCCCTGTTTCACCGGCGTTCCGTTCGCCGGGCCCGTGGCCGTGACGACGCCAAACCAATTTCCCGGCCCGCCCGCATTGGCGAGGAAGTCGAGTGCCGCGGGTGTGAAGCCTTGGGGTGCGTAGACCGGCGCGCCTCCGGTTTGGCCGTTGGCGCCATCGCCGTCGATCTGCATGCCTGCGGGGGGAGTTGTGTAGCTGCCGTCAGCGTTTCGTTTGGGGAGGGGTACGTTTGGCATAGGTAGCGTTTAGTGAAATTCAGCGTCGGGCGCATGTCGAGAGCCAAGTTAGGAAGCGCTGGCGATTCAGAGGATCAGGCTCGGAGAGAAGACAGCGCAGGCTGGTCTCAGTCGCCTCGCGCTTCGCTCCGCTTGCCGAGCCACCATCCGTTGACAGCCCAGGCGATCGCCACCGCAGCGCCGATCAACGCGACGGCGGAAGTTCCCAGTGAGCCGCCCTCCAGGGCCGTGCTCACTTGCGCCGTGATAGCATCGGATGCGCGATAAACCGGTACGTCTATAACGTTCTTCGCCTTGTACTTGGTCTCGTTATCCATCCGGCTGAAAAGAATCTCGCGCCCGGGCCGGACGAACGCGTATTCACCCACCCGGCGCAGAACGAAGACGATTGCGAGGACCGTGAAGGTACCCGCAACGGCGAGTGAGAGGAAGCCGAAGATCATGATGACGGGCACAATGGCCAGGAGCACGCTGAGCCCCAGGCGCGAAGCGATGCGCCCGGTGAGAAAGAGCTGACAGACGATCGTGAGCCCTTGGACGGTCCAATCGAGGGCGGCAAACACTTTGGTTCGCTCTTGCGTATCGGCGAAGGTCGCTTTGACGAGCCGCAATTGTTCGAAGTAGAGAAACGTGCTAGCTGACGCAAGCAACACGACGAACAACGCGATAGCCAGCAGGTAGGGAGATCGCAACACGAGCCAGAAGCCCGCGAACGGATTGCCGCCGATCGGGCGATCTTCCTGATGCGCGGTAGGTCGCGCCTTCCAAATGCGCAGCAACGCCTGCTGACAGATGATGGCCACGGCAAACATCGCCGCGCCGACAAAGAGAACACCGCTATTCCCGAGCCTGGACACTGTTAGAAAGGTGATGCCGGGACCCGCGAGGGCGCCGGCTGTTCCGCCGGCCGCGATGACTCCAAACAAACGTTTTACCTGCCCTGTATCGAACAGCTCCAGCAGGAACGCCCAGAACACAGAGGTGAGAAACAGAGCCAGGATAGTGATGAAAACGTAAAAGAACTGACCGATGGCAATGCTGCCCTCATTCCCGCGCAGAGCAATCCCGATGGCGGCGAGTGAGACGGCGACGAACCCGTAAATCAGCGGCAGGAACACGCTGCGCTTCAAACGCCCAACGACCCACCCGAAGATTGGGATGATGAGGAGCGAGCCGGCCCACGTCCAAAGATAAAGATGCGCCACCCGATCGCGGCCGAGAATCGTGCCGATGGTTTCACGGACGGGACGTACGCAGAAGTAACCGCCCAGGACGAAGAAGAAGAGCAGGAATGCCGCGATGACCGCGGCCATCTCATGCTTCTCAACCAAAGCGACTCGACCGAGCAGGCGGCCGAGGATCGTTTGATGCGCTTGACCTTCAGCTGTCATCGGACTCCAAGCTCACGAATGTACGACCCAAGTTCACGCAGAACGACACGGTCAGTGCGGCAGTTTTCATTCTCAGGGCCTCTTTAGTCGAGCCTGCGATTGGCAGAATCTTAGCTGGCAACCCGAGAATCACGCAGCTGCCGTGACTGCGGCATCCTCTCTCCATCGTCTCCTAAGATAGATCGCATTGATGATCCAGGCTATCGGGTTCAGGCTGAGAATCGTGAGCGCAATCCAGGCCCAGCGCTGACGCCGGGCGAAGAACCAGGCGAGGCCGCCGTAAATGAGGCCCGTTAGGATCATGCCAACGGCCCCGGCCTCGAGGAAGGCGCCGAGAATGAGGCCGCCGATAAATGACATGATGCTAAAATAGTAGCCCCAACGATAGCCTTTCTTGTTCGGATCGTGACGCTTGAAACCACGATTGAGGGCGAACGCCGCAATAATTGGCAGGATCAAAATTCCAAGAGGAATGGCGATGAGTTTGAAGGCAACGAGAACGGGACTGGGCACGGTGCGACCGGCGACCGGTGATAACGGCTCGATACTGTCGCCCACAGTTACGACGACCTTCCCTCGAGCATGACCTTCCTCCAGATATCGAATGGCCTCCGGTAGCTGACTAAACGGATAAGTCCGGTCGATAACCGGCTTCAGCTTTCCGGCCTGAACAAGATCGGCGAGGTCGGTCAGGTCTTTTCTCTTCATTTCCGCCATCATCATATTCATCTCCTGGGAGACGAACGATTTCAGAAGCAGCATTTTGGTCACACCAATCATGGGACCGGTCCAGCGGCTATCGTTTACGCCTCCGCCTCCGACCACGATGTATTTTCCCGTGGGCGCCAGGACGCGTCTGAATCCAGACAGCGGCTGATTGCCCACGTTGTCGAGAATCAGATCGTAACGTTCCACGCGCCTGGTGAAGTCTTCCTTCGTGTAATCAATGACCTGATCGGCGCCGAGCGATCGAACCATTTCCGCATTCCTTCCGCTGCAGACGCCGGTCACATCCGCACCGAACGATTTGGCGATCTGCACCGCAAAGGTGCCTACCCCTCCCGACGCACCGTTGATTAGAACCTTCTGACCCGGCTGGATCTTTCCGTGGTCACGAAGTGCCTGTAAGGCGGTAACAGCCGCGACCGGGAGTGAAGCCGCCTGCTCAAACGTCAGGCTGGCCGGTTTCAAGGCGAGGGCCTTGTCCGTAGCAACTACATATTCGGCAAAAGCGCCAAACTTGTTTCCGTACACCTCGTCACCCGGCTTGAAATCGGTGACATTCTTACCGACGGCTTCCACCGTTCCGGCATAATCAACGCCCAGCCGGGTCACTTCCGGTTTGACGAGGCCAAACGCGAGAGGCCGGCCGATGAAAGGCGTGCCTTCCATGAAATGCCAATCGAGTGGATTCACCGACACGGCCCGAACTTTGATCAGGAGTTGATTGTCATTAGGAACAGGCTTTTCGATTTCTTCGAGGCGAAGGACATCGGGTGAACCATAGTCATGATAGACGATGGCTTTCATCCGGGGAGCAGTGCTCGGGCTCGGCGTCTGGGCCGGGACTGAGCCGCCGAGCAAGAGCGCGGACAGACACGATGTGGTGATGAGGAGTTGCAGGTTTGTCTTCATAAAGCGTTCATTGAAACCGGACTTCTTGAGAGAGCTCACCGTCCCGCCGTTTCCGTTGTGAGGTCGCGTTCACTCCATGGTGATTACCACTTTGCCGCGCGCGTGACCTTCTTCGAAATACCGCATCGCTTCCGCGGTCTCGCTCAATTTGTAAGTCCGATCGATGACGGGTGTCATCTTCCCCGTTTGTATGAGGTCGCTCAACAACTTCAAATCCTCTTTGTCCGTTTTCGTCCCATACCTGACGAACTTCTGTCGGACGAACCGCGACAACAGACCCGCCTGGAAAGTCCCGGCGATACGCCCCCAAGCTTCCGGATGTACTCCTGCTCCTCCGATTCCGGCAAGGACGCAGATGCCATTCGGAGTTAAGACACGCCGGCGATCTGAGAAGGAGTGGTTTTGAACGTTATCAAAAATCACGTCGTAACGCTGGTCGCCCTTGGTGAAATCCTCTTTCGTGTAGTCAATGACGTGATCCGCGCCGATCGATCGGACAAGATCCATTTTTCCCGTACTGCATACGGCCGTTACCTCCGCGCCGAATGATTTCGCTATCTGGACCGCGAAAGTGCCCACGCCACCCGTTGCGCCGTTGATCAGCACTTTTTGCCCCGGCTGAATATTGGCGGTGCGAAGACCCTGCAAGGCGGTGAATCCCGCCCAGGCTACACAGCCCGCCTGTTCGAACGTCACATTCGCTGGCTTAAGGACCAATCCTCGCTCGCGAGCACAGGCGTACTGCGCAAGAGTTGGACGGCCTACACCAAAAACTTCGTCGCCCACTTTGAACAGCGTCACGTTTTTGCCAACCGCTTCAACCTGGCCAGCCAGATCGTTGCCTAGCCCTGTCTTCTCTGGTTTTCGAAGCCCGGACATCAGGCGAAGCGGCCACGGCCCTCGCATCATGCCCGGATCAATAAAATTGAGGGAAGCCGCGCGAACTTTGATCAGGACCTGATCGTCGTTCGGGACAGGCTTTTCCACGTCTTCGAATTTGAGAACGTCAGGTGAACCGTACTCGCAGTACTGGATCGCTTTCATCGGAACGTTCAGAGCAGCCCTCTGATCACAGTCGTTAGTCGATCTCCAGTAAGCGATGAACCCGACCAGGAACGCCAAGATTAGCGCGACCAAGATCGCGCGAACACTCCACTTTAGAATGCGTTTCACCTTCATTCTGCACGGAGAGCTTCAATCGGGTTGATGCGCGCGGCGCGGCGCGCGGGCAACCAGGAGGCGACCAAGGCGACAGCGATGAGCAGCAGCGTGGCGCCGATCCAAATCAAAGGATCGTTGAGGCGCATGCCGGGAAAAGCCACGGAAAGCAGGCGCGCAAGGCCGACTCCGCCGAGCAAACCGAGACCGGATCCGATCAGAGCGAGTCTGACGCCAGAAGTCAGGACGATCCGGGTGATGTCCGTGACGCTGGCGCCGAGGGCAAAGCGAATCGCAAACTCACCTGTTCGTTGAGCCATCGTGCGAGCGATCACGCCGTAGATGCCTAACGAGGCGAGACCGAGGCCGAGCACCGCGAACGCGGTAAATATGTCGCGCAGGGTCGCACCCTGAGTGTTGGAGCGTTCAATGGTCCTGTCGCCGGGTTCCAGCTCTCGCACCGGCAAATCGGCATCCAGGCCGGTCATAACATTACGGATACTCTGCGGGAGGGTGGAGGGCGCGACGCCGGCGGCGCGGACGGCAATCTGGTTGTAGGACCGCGGATCCTGGCTCATGGGCTGGTAAAGTTGAAAAGTGACCGGGCCCGGGTCCGGAAGAGTCGATTTTATGTCGGTCGCCACGCCAACGATTTCGCCCCATTGAGAACCTCCGATGTTCGTTTGAGCGAGGCGGTGACCGATCGGGTTTTCGTTTCCAAATAGGGCAACCGCCATGGACTGACTGATGATGAAGACCTTCGGCGAAGTCTGGTTGTCAGCGTCGTTGAAAGGACGCCCCGAGAGCAGTCGGGTGCTGAAGGTGTCGAAATAACCGGGAGAGATACTGTTAACGACTGCGGCGGGTTCGCGGCCGGGTTGGGGAAGCTCGGCGCCCTGGATCAGGTACTTGCGGATGTCTCCCCAGTTAAAAAAAGGAGTGAAGGAACTAATGCTGACCGATGCCACACCGGGGATAGCTTGCAGTCGCTCGAGCGTGACCCGATGGAAGGCGTTGATTCTATCCGCGTCGGGGTAGCTGGCGGTTGGGAGGACTACGGTTCCGGTGACGACGTTTTCGGATTGCCAGCCGGCGCGAGAATTATTCAGCTCATTAAGGCCGCGGGCAAAAAGCGCTGCCCCCGTGAGGAGGACCATCGCAAGCGCAAACTGACCGACGATGAGCGCGTGGCGAAAACGTTGATGGCCACGTCCTCCAGTCATGCCACGCGCGCCGCTCTTCAGGGTGTCATTTACATTTAGACGCAAAGCAAAAAGTGCCGGGACAAGGCCGAAGGCGACGGCGGTGACCAGCGAAGCGACGAAGGCCCAGCCGAATACATGCCAGTCGAAGGCAAACACGACGCGCTCACCGTTGTCTCCAACGGTTCGAGTGGAGAGCCAATCGACGGCCCACTGTGCGACCAAAACCGCGCAGGCGCCTCCGGCAATAGCCAGCAACAACGACTCCGCGATCAACGGCCGCAGCAATTGCGTGCGCGAAGCCCCCATCGCGGCCCGGACTGCGAATTCCCGGGCGCGCGCCATCGTGCGGGCAAGGAGAAGGTTCGCCAGGTTCGAACAAGCGATCAGCAGCACGAAACCAGAAAGGCTCACCAGCATTGCCATCGTCATCAGCGCCCTCTTCGGAAGCGCTGTCCCGTCGAGCGAGATCGCTTGCCAGGTACTCCCGGCGTTTACCTCAGGGAAGTCCGCCGCGAGGCGCGCTCCGAAGTTGGCAATAAAACCTGCCGCCTCCGCGTGCGAGAGCTTATCGGCGCGGCGACCGATGGGACGAACGAGAGTGCTGCGACGGTCAGCGGATTTCTGTTGGTCGAAAACGAGAGGGCGGAAGAAATCGAACGGACCGAGGTGACGCCAATCGTTGAACCACGCGGGCAGGATCCCGAGAATTTCGTGGGGTTCGCCATCGACGCGGATAACACGGCCAATGACATCGGCTCGGCCGCCGAAGCGCTGCTGCCAGCAACGTTGGCTGATGATAACGACGCGATCATTTCCCGGAAGGTCTTCCCGCGGCAGGAAGTTGCGGCCGAACTGAGGCTGGACGCGGAGGACCGGAAAGAAGTTAGAGGTGATGCGCAGAGCCCGCACCATCTCGGCGGGCTGACCAGGTTCGGAAAGACTGGTGTCGCCCAGAGTATACGCGCCGATCTCGCCGTAATTTTGCATTTCGCGCTGCAGGTCGAGAAAGTCGGCGGGTGAAATGCGTCCCTGTGGGTTCTGCGCCGTCGCGCGGTCGATCCGCTGCAATTGTTCGCTTTGCGGATAGGGGAGCGGTTTCAGCATGATCGAATTGAGCACGCTGAACATCGCGGTGTTAGCACCGATCCCGAGCCCGAGGGTGATGATGGCGAGCAGGGTGAATCCCGGACTGCGAATGAGCGAGCGGGCGGCGAAACGAAGGCTGGCGAACATAGGAGGAGAGGAGCTTGGTTTGTTAGGGTTTCGTTACTTGACCGCGCGGTAGTCGCTATAGGTGATCGCCTGATGCAAGCGGCCTTCCTGGCCCATGCCTGATCCCGTCACGTCCACCACCTGTTCGACGAGAACCGGTTTGCCATCCGGTCCCATTCGGAACCGGGACGTTGATTCATAGTGGTCGAGCTTCATGATCAACTTGATCCGTGTCGGTTGGATGGAAAGCCGCACCTGCTCGACAAAAGGCACGCCATTAGCCTCGCCCACCGCGGCCTCCGCGCTGGTGTTGTGCGAGACGTCGCTATTGAACACCAACACGCTGTCTTTCGGCAGCGAGGCAAAACGGAACACCGTTCGGGCGCGTGAGTCGGTCGCGGTCGTCACCGGTCCGCCGAAGTAATTCGCCAGGCGGTGGTATCCCGGAACGCGGCGCTGGGGAGTCTCCTTGCGATATTTGCTCAGGGCGTCAGCCGAAGGAGGTGCGCCGTCCACGGAAACAAGCGTCCAGCGCGCATCACCGCTCTTCGTCGGGTCGTATTTATCAACGGTGATGGTTGTTTCGGTTTTGCCGGCGGCGGTCGGCTCGGAGCGAACGGTCCGGGTGAAAGCGTAATCATCCGCGCTGACGCTTTGCGCCTGGGCGAGGATCCGTTGTTTAACGTCGCCCGCCTTATTCTGGCCGTGAGCCATGAAAACGGAAGCGAGCCAGACGGTTGCACCGGCGATGGCCGCGCGCGTCAGGGGATTGATGATGAGGTTTTTCATAGTTTGGGTTGATCTCCCTGTTCATTCGCGTTCACCTCGCGGGAGCGGTGAGTGGCAGCGGATCGTGTCGGACGACCACTGGCAGCGGGCGACGGCTGCGGACCCTCCACAACCAATAAAACATCGCGCCAAAGATCAGGAGGATCGGCAGCACGCGCATCGGCACAGTCGTGAATGGCTCGGGAAGGATTTTCGCCACGCGCTGCCGGATCGAGAAGAATGACCCGGCCGCGATGAAGAGCGCGAAGCACATTCGCCAGAGATGGCGCGCCAGGCGCGGCCCGCCCCGAGGCACACCGAACCGCATGATGCGCAGATCGCCGATGGCCGCCAGGATCATGACGGTGGCGATAAAAAAGAGCATCTGAAAGGGAACACCGTTGAGGACACCGCGAGGGCTGTTGAACGCCTTCACTCCCCCGAGGATATCGAGGAACGCGAGTCCGACCGCGACCACCAGCGCGGCCACATTGATACCGCGGGTCCAGGGCGACACGGGGCGGACGGTCGTGAGCGCCGTGGCGACAAAATAGACCGCCATGAGGCCGCCGAGATTCCCCAGAATCGCGGCGCTGATGCCCATGACGAGCATGGCGTAGACGAACAGCAGCCCACTGCGCCGGTGGACGGTCCCGCCCTTCTTCACCAACAGAGCGAGGGCGCCGAGGACAAGAGCGAGCCCGCCTGCGGCAATGTGGATCGGTAAGAGTATGCTGTTCATTCGCCAGGCCCCTGCAATCAAAGAGGTCCGCGAGAGCGGCGAAGTCGAACGGTGGCGATCAGGAAAACCGCCGCGATGATCAACCCGATCCAAAGGCCAGGACTGCTCAGGAATTTTATTGGATCGAACTGCGTCAGTCGCTCGACCACCGGCATGTGCCCGTCTCTCGAATATTTCGCGACGACGAACCCCTCTTCGAATCCGCCCGTCAGACGACGGACGAGCATGTGAATGAAAAAGGTGGTATCGAACGCGAGTTTTTCAATCGCGCCGATGGCGAGCCACGGTAACACGGCCCAGAGGAACGTCGCGCGCCGGGCCCAGCTGGAGACCAGGAGCAGCCAGGCGTAGATGGGCGCCTCCCAAAGAACACTTGTCACGAGACCGTAGGCGAGGATCGACAAGAGCCGGGGCCAGGGCAGCAGTTGCCAGGTCGTGCCCGCCAGACCGCTGGGAAGCAGAACGGCAGTGCTGAGCAGCAACATGATAAACTGCGTGGCAAAGACGATAACGAATGTGAGCAGGGGCAGGATCGCCAGGGGAACGATCGCCTTCGCGAGCACGCTGGTGAGATCCGAAACGGGCAGCGATTTCCAAAAGAGGATGCTGCGATCCCGCCGTTCGCCATGGAGCGCATCGAGACAGTAGAAGAAGCCCACGATGTACGCGGTGAACATGATCATCATGGCCGCGATATCGTAGGGTATCTCGATGGCCGCCCGCTGCCGCACCGATTCGAGTGCCAACGCATTGAGCCTGAGGTGCGGCAGACGAAACGCCGTGATCCCAAAGCCGAGAAGGACGACAGCGGCGGCGATCAGCGGCCCAAAGTAGATCGACTTGTTTTCCCACAGCTCGCGTCGAACCGACCAGTAGAATGGACGGGTCGGGGAAATCGGAACGGATGCGCTGGGCGGTAGATGGTTCGGCTCGGTATTCATATGGACGTTCCCTGACTCGTCGTAGTCCGGACGCTGCCGGACGAAGGCGGCTGCGCGTCGCTGGTCATCACCGCCACGAACAAATCGGCGATGCTGGGCGTGCGCACATCTCCGAGCGCAGCGAGTTGCTGGCGGTCGGCGTTATCGAACAGCAGGATGCTGCGACCGAAGGACTGGCGCGTGTGAATTGGATTGAGTGCCTGCGCCCCGGCCAGATGATCCGGGTGGACCATCAATTCCGAATAGCGGGATTCGAATTGTTCCATGGTGCAACTCAGAACGATGCGACCGCGGTTGATGAACATGAGATCGGTCAGGACGTCCTGGATCTCGTCCACCTGGTGGGTCGTGACGACGATGGTGCGGCTGCCATCGAAGTAGTCGTTCAGGAGCGAATCGTAGAACTGTTTGCGATACAGGATGTCGAGGCCCAGCGTCGGCTCATCCAGCACCAGCAATTTCGCGTCAATCGCCATCACCAGCGCGAGATGCAGCTGGGCCACCATTCCCTTCGACAATTGCCTGACCTTGCTCGTGCGCTTGATGGTGGTCTTCGCCAGAAAACCTTCCGCTTTCGCCCGGTCGAATCGCGGATGCACACCGGCGACGTAGTCGAGTGCCTGCGAAACCCGCATCCAGCGCGGCAGAACCGCGACATCGGCGATGAAGCAAGCCTCGCGCATGAGTTGATCGCGCTCGGCCCATGGGTTGCGCCCCAGCACTTTGAGTTCTCCCTCGAACGGGATGAGGCCGAGAATCGCGTCAAGAGCAGTCGTCTTGCCCGCGCCATTGGGACCGATGAGACCGAGGATGCGGCCCTCTTCGACATGTAGATCAACGCCGTCCAGCGCGATCGTTGTGCCGTAGGCCTTGCGGAGCCCGCGTGCTTCTATACAGGTCATGGCTTTAGCGCTCCTCCTTTGCGGGCTTCGATTTCGACCGGCGGGCAGCACCGCCATCCAGCAACTCTTCTGTTGTCAGCCCGAGCCGCTCGATGGTCGCGTGGACCCTGGGCCACTCTTCCTCGAGAAACTTTTGACGCTCGGCCTTGAGCAACAGATCGCGCGCGCCGGCATTGACGAACATTCCGAGACCGCGCTTCGACTCGACCAACTGCTCATCGACCAGACCTTGATAGGCCTTTAGAACCGTGAGCGGATTGACCCGATATTCGGCCGCGACATTGCGGACCGACGGCAACGGATCCCCTTCCTTGAGCACGCCGTCGAGAATCATGGCGACGACACGATGACGCAGCTGCCGGTAGATCGGCTGGTTGTTGTGAAATTCATGATCCATCCTGTGTTTCGGCTCGCCCTCACGAGCGGCATGCGAGGGACTGCTTGGGTCGGTTTCTCATATAGTGATGTAGTTGACTATAACACTAATTCACACGCAAGTAGTTTTTTTAATTTTCTTTCGCGTCGCCCTTACCCCCAGGGCAGCTTCGATGGATTTCCCCCGACAACAGGGGTGGCGGCGAAGCCAAATTTAGTGGGGTCAGGTCCGCGTTGAGTGTGAGTTTCCCCCCAGGAATCCTTACGCTTGACGGGCGGTTGAGGCGTCGCTCCCTCCGTAATTCTACGTCAACAGTCTATGGACGTATTTTTTCTTGCTTCTTTATAAGAAAGCAATCAACCTCGCGAAATGAACACTCCATACCTCCAATTTAATCGGAACCGCTTCGGCGCTTTGCGGGCCCTCCTCTTGGCCGGCTTGATTTTGTTGTTTGCGGGCATCACGTCACTCGTCAGCGGTGCACCCTTGCCCCGCTTCCGAATCCTGATTGATGTCAACCAGATGAACTATTCAGAGATCAATCAGATGAACGTGTACCCTTACAACCCGCTCGCCGTCGACGGGGTGTGGGCCATTACGCAAAACCATTGCGGCCTCAATTGCGGTCCCCCTCTTCACTGTATTGATGACAATCGTAGCCAGACCAACCCCGACGTGCCCCCCGACGCGTGGTTCACCGTTCTCCCGGGGCTCAACGCGGCGAGCTGGACCATCAGCGAAGATGAAGCCAATTTTTTTCTGAAGGAAATCAACAACAATGCCCGTCTCGCCGCCCAGCAGTACATCTCTCCTGCTCCCGTCCGGGAGTCGCTCGCCTACTACGAATTCTACCCGCTTCTTCCTCCAGGGTGCGGCGACCCAGGCGGTGATCCCTCGACTTGCGGTGCACTTATTCCCCCCGACGTAATCGAATCCCTGGTGCCTTCATTTGGTGACAGGATCATTTTCTTGTCACGCAGTTATCTAGAGCGGGATCCAATCGAGGAGGGCGAGGCCTATTGGGTGCGGCAAGGCCTAGAAAACGCTCCTCACGCTGCCGGCGTGGTTTTCGAGGTCAATCCCGGTACCATTATTAACCCCACCCCTGATCTTAATAAGGCCGTTGAAGGGATCAATTATACTCTGGGTCGGGGGAAAAACTGCTACCTGCTGCTTGCTCCGAATTGGGATCCCTACCCGCAATTTAGTATTCCCCCTTATATTCACCGCAACAACCACCGAGGCCCCCCCGATTATGCTGCTGATGTCTTGGAAGTGGTAACCTATCTCCACAGTCGCGGGGTTCACCTCGAAAATCCCAATCTCTTTATTGTCTTAGCCGTTTACGCACGCGAAGAAATACCGCCTCCGAGACCCAATTGTACGCCAACACCGGCGCCGCTCCCTCCCGGCTATGTAAAAAGCAGTCCCGGCTTCCTGACCGGAGATGGCACCAGCGGTTCTAATAACAGCGTCTGGGCGGCCGCGGAAGCACTCCAGACCTATCGAAACTCCATCCTGCCGCAACCGACATTCGGCTTCCTCGATCCCCCCGTCACCAGCTCCGGCGCCTCCGGCTGGGCTCTGGATCCACAAACCTTCGCTGGAGGCTCCAAGGTCATCGCCGTCCATTTATATGTCGACAACAACATCTTCGTTGCCGACGCCGCCGCGAATCTCCCTCGTCCGGACGTCAACGCCGCAACCGGCTTTCTGGGCAACCATGGTTTCAACGTGCCGATCCCACCCAAATACCTGGACGGCCATTCGCATCAATGGTTTGCCTGGGGCATCAGCGACACCGGCCAACCGGCGCTGCTCGGCAACTCCCCTGTCACAGCCACGCTCCCCGATACCATCTCGCCCACCGTCTGGCTGCTCGCCCCTGCCAACAACGCCCACGTGAGAGGGACCGTGACTCTTGGCGCAGACGCGGCCGACAACGTCGCGGTAGTAGGCGTCCAATTTAAAGTCGACGGCAGCAATGTAGGGCCCGAGGTTCCGCCAAGCGGGGCCCAGGCGCCAGATCCTTCCTCGAAAAGTGGGAACACTACTTCCGCGACCGGGGGGCTCCATCCCGACGCGGCCTACCCTTTCCAAGTAGGTTGGAACACTATTCCAGTCAGCGCCGGAACCCATACCATCACCGCGGTGGCGCGTGACGCGGCTCAGAATTACACTACCTCGGCCTCCCGCGTGGTGACGGTTGACAACACGGCGCCCACCGGTGTGGCGATCATAAGCCCCGCCCAGAATTCCTACGTGGGTGGAACCCCTGTGACAGTCACTGGCACGGCTTCCGACATCAATATGGACAGCGTCCAATTCAAGCTCGATGGAGGTAATCTGGGATCGCCGGACACGACGGCTCCCTATTCTGTGGTTTGGGACCCGGCTGCGCAGAGTCAGGGAGTCCATACGCTCACGGCGGTGGCGAAGGACAAGGCCGGAAATACGACGACGTCGCCCAACCGGACGGTAACGGTGGACCACACGGCGCCGACGGTAACGATCACGTCGCCCCTCAACGGCGCCACTGTGGCGGGAACTATAACGGTCACTGCCACAGCATCCGATAATTACGCAGTGCTTGGCGTGCAATTCACCCTCGACGGGAATAATCTAGGATCGCTGGACAGGAGTGTTCCGTACTCGGTCTCCTGGAACACGCTTTCGTACCCTTCGGGACTCCATACCTTGCGAGCAGTGGTTACCGACTACGCCCTCAACTCCACAACGTCGGCGCCTGTCACTGTGACAGTAAACAACAACTCCGATTGGTAACCCTCAGCCCACGGTCACGTCTTTGGCGTCCAGCTCTCGCCATCGTTTCGTGACCGTGGGCGTCCCCCTGCTTTTCGGCTGGGGCCGCGCGGATATTGCGCGCGCCGAACTCCTGCATCCAAAGGGCAAGCGCCAGCGGAGGAGTTACGGAATCATCTGGATTGGATTCCTGATTTCTGGAAACTTTGCCCCTCGAACCACTGACGCATGAATGAGAAAATCAATATCCTGATCGTTGGAGCGGGCGCGCAGGGCGCTCCTTGTGTCGCAATTCTCGCCCGCCAACCGGGCGTGGGTCGCATTCTCCTCGGCACCCGCGACCTCGCCGATGCCGCATCCGTCCGCGACCGGCTCGGCAATCCAAAGGTCACGGCTGCAGCCTTCGACGCGCGTCAGCCAGACAAGATCGTCCCGATTGCCCGCGAAGCGCTCGGCACGGTGGATGTGGTCGTCGATCTCACGCCTTCGTTCATCTCGGTCCACGTCATGGAGGCCGCTCTGGCCCTGGGCGCTCATTATGTGAACACGGCCGCGTGTCCGGAGCACCTGGCGCAATTGATCCAGGGGCAACCACTCGATCTGGCCGACCGCTTCCTTGCCGCGAATCGCACAGCGCTCCTCGGCTGCGGCGCGAGCCCGGGCATCGTGAACATCATCTGCCGCCGTTACTGCGACGAGCTCGATACCGTCGAGCGGATCGAGATCCGTTGCGGCTTCCACATTCCGGCCCAGAAAGAGATGGTCAAAACCTGGACACCGTCGTGGTCTCCGGAACAGCAGTTTTTCGACTACTGCGATCCGCCGTGCCTCTTTCACGATGGCCGCCACGAACACATGCCGGTTTTCCATGAACCGGAAAGCTATGATTTCGGAGGAAACCTCGGCGAAATTCAGATCACCCACCACGCCCACGACGAGCAATACAGCCTGCCGCTGACCATTGGCAAAGGCATCCAATATTGCTGCTACAAATTTCCATTCGAGCCGGCGATCGCCACGCTTTTCGCCACCGGGTTCACCCAGGATCGGATGGTCGAGGTGGAAGGAGGCAAAGTGAAGGCAATCGATGTGCTTATGGCACTGGTGCCGAGGCCCGGGCAAGTCGCGGTCCTCGATCCGCAAGTCCAGAAAAATTTGGTCCCGTACATCGCCGATACCAAGGCGCACATCGTGATCAAGGGCACTGCCGGTGGGAAAGATAAGGCTTTCCGCATCGTGACCGGCGTTTTCTTCGACGAAGCGGCGAAGGCGCTCGAACTGTTCGGCACGGCCAATGTGTCGGTGGCCTATGCAGCCGCAACCGGGGCGCTGCAGCTGACTGAGGGCAATACCAAATCGGGCATAGTCTGGCCGGAGGAACTCGATGCCGCCCGGTTCATCGCCCTGGCGAATACGCTGGGACTCACGTTGAACCTGACTGCCACCTGATTTCCCGGGCCGCCGTTGGCACCAGGAACCAAGGAGGTGTGAGCATGAACATTTGGAAAGGCATCGGCGCCATCCTGGCGGGCATGGTCTTCATTTTTATTTTCCATGCAGGCACCGATTTCGTGTTGGAAAAACTTGGGATTTTCACCCCGCCAGGCGAGGGATTTCACACTCCGTGGATGGTGGTGACCGCAACCATCTACCGTTGCCTTTTTACCGCGATTGGCGGCTACATCACCGCGGCCCTGGCTCCAGATCCGCCGATGCGATATGTCATGATCCTCGGAATCATTGGGCTCGTGCTGTGCACACTGGGTGCAATCGTGACCATTCCGCTGAAAATAGCGCCGGCCTGGTATCCGATCGTGCTCGCAGTTACCGCCTTCCCCTGCACCTGGCTCGGCGGCGTCTTGCGCCGCCGGCCGCAGCCGGAGTGAGGACGGCGGCGGAGCGCCGTTACTTTCCTCAACGCGCGACTTCGAACTCGGCCGGAGCGTCGGCGTCGGGTTCGGGAATAGGCTCATGGACGCCGGTGCCGGCGAGCCGGTCGAAGAGCGGTGACGTCATGAGGGTAGTGACGACTGCCATGATGACCAGCGTGGCGAAAAGTCCTTCCGAGATAATGCCGCGCTGAAGGCCGATGTTGATGATGATCAACTCCATCAACCCGCGCGCATTCATAAGCGTGCCGATGCCGAGCGCTTCGCGATTCGAGATGCCCGTGGCGCGAGCGGCCAGCCAGCAGGCCACGCCTTTGCCCACCACCGCCGCGACCAGCACCGCACTGCACATCAGCCAGAGGAAACCGGAATTGAGCAGACCGATCTTCGTATTCAGACCGGAATAGGTAAAGAAAAGCGGGAGCAACAGCGCCACAGTGAGCGGTTGAATGCGGCCAACGAGGTCGCGCACTACGACTCCGCGCGGCATCGCGGCGCCCATGACGAACGCGCCGAAAACCGCATGCAAACCGATGAGATCCGTGAACCACGCGCCGAGCGCCATCAACGCGAGTGCCACGACGAATCCTGCTTCAGTGAGCGTGCCCTCCTTGACCAGCCACGTCTTGGCGCTGGCGAAGAGCGGACGCACGATGAGCAGCGTGAAAGCCACGTAAGCCAGGCCGCCACCGATGTTCACCAGCGCGTGGCCCCAATTGTGATCGAGACTGGCCAGCACCAGAGCGAGCAGGCACCACGCGGTCGCGTCGTTAATCGCTCCCGCGCCCAGCGCGACCGTGCCGATCGTCGTCCCGGAAAGTTTTTTGAATTGAATGATGCGCGCGAGCACCGGGAGCGCGGTAATGCACATCGACGCGCCTAAAAAGAGCATGGCGTCCAGAAGCGAAGTTTTCCCCGGAAAGAGGTCCGTGTAGTAAAAGAAAACCCAGGCCAGCCCTGCGCCAAACGCGAGCGGCATCAGAATCCCGGCGATCGACACCGCGATCGAGCTCTTCAGCCGACGGCGCACGATGTCGACGCGGAATTCCATCCCGACAACGAACATGTAAAGCGCGAGGCCGAGCTGCGACGCGGGGAAAAGATAGCTCTGGGTGTCGCGCATCTTTTGCGTCGTGTCCCAAGGGAAAAGCCAATGCTGCGCGTCCGGCCAAAGCAAACCAAAAAGCGACGGGCCGAGCAGCACGCCCGCCAGCATTTCCGCCACCACCTGCGGTTGCCCGAGACGCGCCGCGATGGCGCCGACCAACCGGCAGAACAGCAGAATGACCGCGAGCTGAAGGAAAAAATGGACGGCGAGTTGGACGTTGTTCATTGAAACGGCGACGCGAATTACCCTCGCTCGCAGCGCGGACTTTAGCGGAATGGAATGGACTCGCGCAACCATCTATCTCGTGGCCGCTCATCAGCCGCACCAATTGGGGAAGGAGTCTTGCGCCGGTGACACGCATGCCGTTTGCTGAGAGCGATCATGCGAACTTTCAGTCCGGCGATTGTCTCTGCTCTGCGGGGATATCGGCGCGGCGACTTTTTCGCTGATCTCGGCGCGGGCCTGACGGTCGGGTTGATCGCGCTCCCGCTGGCCATTGGCTTCGGCATCGCTTCGGGCGTGACGCCGCAGCAGGGACTTTGGACCGGCATCATCGCGAGCCTGGTTGTGGCGCTTCTGGGCGGCTCGAGATTCCAAGTCGCGGGACCCACCGGAGCGTTCGTACCCGTCCTGTTTTCCGTCGTGGCGATGTATGGATACGGCGGGCTCGCACTCGCCACCATGATGGCCGGTGTGATGCTAATTCTCCTCGGCGCGCTCCGGATGGGAAAGCTCCTCAAGTTCTTCCCCTACCCGGTCGTGGCCGGCTTCACCAGCGGCATTGCCGTCATCATCTTCTGCGGACAGTTGAATGAATTTCTCGGTCTCGACCTCAAGATGCCAGGACACGTGCCACAGCAAATCGTCGCGCTCGCGAGCCATCTCCAGAGCGTCAACTGGCAGGCGTTCGCCATCGGCGCGTTGACGCTCGCAATCCTTTACGCGTGGCCGCGTGTAACCAGGCGCGTGCCGGCGAGCATCGTCGCCGTGATCGCCGCCACGCTGGCCGCATACTTCGCCGGCTGGCCAATCGCAACGATCGAGAGCCGCTTCGGCGGCATTCCAGCAGGTTTGCCCGACTTGCATTTTCCCACTGTCTCACTCGAAGCCATGCGCAACCTGATGGGCCCGGCCTTCACCATTGCCGCACTCGGCGCGATTGAGTCGCTCCTTTCCGCCGTGGTCGCCGATGGAATGACCGATACGCGGCACGATCCCAACCAGGAGCTGATAGCCCAGGGGATCGCGAATGTCCTTTGCCCAATCGCCGGAGGCATCCCCGCCACGGGAGCAATCGCGCGTACGGCCGCAAACATTCGGACCGGCGCGCGCACACCCGTCTCTGCCATCGTCCATGCACTCGTGCTCCTCGCGGTCGTTTTCCTGGCTGCGCCGCTGGCCGGACACATTCCGCTCGCCGCGCTCAGCGCGATCCTCCTCACCGTCGCGCTGCGGATGGCGGAGCTTCACACCTTTGTCGAATTGTGGCGCGGCCCGCGCGCGGATTTCGGCGTCTTGGTCGCGGCCTTCGCGCTCACGGTCGTGTTCGATCTCACGATCGGCGTCGGCGCCGGTCTCATCATGGCGGTCGTCCTCTTCCTCCGGCAGATGGAGGAGGTAACGCACGTGCGTCTCGTCACTGCGGAAAGCGAAGACGCCGGCACCGGATCGCACAGCATTCGCGGCAAAGACATTCCCGCTGATGTCATTCTCTACCGCATCGAAGGCCCCATGTTCTTTGCCGCTGCCGAAAAACTGGACATGGCATTGCGCGGCTCAGGCGGCAAGCCGCGTGTGGTAATTTTCCGGATGCGCAGCGTCCCGGCGATGGACGCCAGCGGATTGCACGCGTTCGAAGGCGCAATCGAAAAACTGCGCCGCGACGGCGTGGAAATTTTCCTGACGGCCGTCCGGCCCCAACCGATGAAAGTCATGTTCGAAGCCGGCCTCGCCGAACGGATCGGCCTCGACCGCTTCTGCGCCGATATCGACCAAGCGCTGGCGGCTGCGCGTGAACTGATGGCGCAAAATCAGTCCGAATCGGCGGGCGCCACCAGCGATTCTGTCAGATCGCGCCCTGAGTGGCGCCGGAAATATTAGTTGAATCCGTCTCCTCGCCTTCCGTCCGGCCCATGGGAATGGTGGGGCCCGCGCCAGGCTCTCCCGGACCCAGATCAGGTGGAGGAAACCAGTGCAGCGCGAACCCTTGGTAGGGCAGCAACGGACCGGCGCTCTCCCACATGAACGATGTTTCGCCCGGCACAGACTTCCCAGTCGGGATGAACGGTTTGGGATGAGAGCGTTCCAAAGTTACGTCGAGAGCCCCAACCCCAGCCTCAACAATGGCCTTGACGGTGAGCTTCTCGGCCGGCACGCGCGTGACCCAGGTGAGATGATCGTAGCGCCATCGAAGAGAGCGCGAACAGATGTGCACGTCCATGGTGTCCTTGGGCCCAATCTCAAATTTTTCGTTCACCATAATTACCCGGCTCTTCCATCCCAGGCGATCCGTGTCGGGAGGCACTTTGTAATTGATGCATTCATCCGGCTGACCCTCACGCCAATTCAACCCGAGCGGCCTTGGCTCGTCACCTTCGGGCTTTTTGCCCCTGACCACGGTCAAACTTACGAAACCGCTCGTCACCCCAGGGAGTGGGACCGTTGGTGAGAAACCATGAACAATTTTGCAGCCGGTCCAGTCGTCGGTCAGATTCCTAAGTTTATAATGAATATCCACCGTGACCTTCAGAAGATCGTCCCGAACAGGGATTTTATGGCCACCGAGCTGTTCGATTTCCTCGGTCGGGGCTTCGAAGGTGTAGATTACGTTGACGTCCTCGCGTAGCACTTTCCCCTTGTAGAGATCGACTACCTGGTCCGACAACCAGGGCGGCGCCAGCGCTCCGAGCACATGGTGGAAAACGCTCGTCTTGAGCTCCTCCATCTGGCGTTCGTGCCGCTCTTGATCCGCAGCAACATGGAGCCGATGCCGGTTCTCATCCTCTCTCGCGTGGACAGTCCGTTCCTGGTCCTCCCGAGAGCGAAAAATGAATTCGACAAAGATGGCCATGAGCCCGGACACCATCAAAGCGATCCCAATCTCCGCGAAAAAATGGTCGGTAAAAAGCTGGCTCGCCTCAGCCTGGGCCGCCGCCAACCCTGTCACCTTGGCCCACCAAGACGTGATGGCCACATCCACTTGCCAAACCAGGTGCTCCAAAAACTTGGCCGATAAGACAAAAGCAGCGCCCACCACAAAAATGAACAACGGGAGCAAAGATCGCGTGGCCGGATGACCGATTTTCATCCGCAACCAGTTACGCAACCGTTTGACGGGAGGAATCTGGGGCTCTGAGATATCTGGGGAGATAACTGACACTGGATTAGGCGATTGGGTTTCGCGATTTTTAGATTACGAAGAGCACAAAGGCGAGATCAAATACAGATTTGCGAGCGCCGAGGGGGCAGGCGCTCAATTGTCGATAAGCGGCCAACAACTTGTCACGCCGAAGTCACACAGCGCATGAGAAATCAGGCCATCGCCCTCCCCCGCCCTTGTCCATAACCCTCAATTCGTGAAAGGTTTCGGGGTGTCAGGCCGCGCTTCTGTCGATTGACTCTCAACGATCAACTCTCAACTTCTGATCTTCCCACGTGAATCTTCTCATCACCAATGACGATGGCATCGACGCCGCCGGCCTCGAGGCGCTGGTCCGTGCGGCTCGCACCGTCGGCAATCCGATCGTGGTCGCGCCGGCCGGGCCGCAATCGGGCGTCAGCCACGCCGTCACCTGGTACGAGGGCGTCCGGATCGAGCCGCGCGGCGACCAGCGGTTCGCCATTCACGGGACACCGGCGGATTGCACCCGTCTTGGATTGATGAAGGTGGTCCCCGACGCAAAGTGGGTCTTAAGCGGCATCAATCACGGCGGAAATCTCGGCGCCGATGTCCATTACTCCGGCACCGTGGCCGCGGTGCGCGAAGCCGTGCTCCATGGCTGGCCGGGCGTGGCGGTCTCGCAGTATCGCAAGAAAGGCGTGGAGTACGATTGGGATCGGGCCACCGCCTGGGTCACGCCGATCCTCGCCGAGATCCTGGCGAAACCGATCGAGCCGGGACTTTTCTACAACGTGAACCTGCCGATCCTTCCCCCCGGAGCCGACAAACCCGAGGTGGTCTGGTGTCAGCTCGATCCGAAACCGTTGCCCCTCAACTACCGGCACGACGAAGAGACCGGTCTCTATCACGCCGGCGATTACCAACTCCGCGATCGCACGCCGGGAGCTGACGTGGACATCTGTTTCGGCGGCCGCATCACGGTCACGGCGATTCGGCTCCTGTGATCCAAGGTGGATCGGCCGCTCCGTCGGGCGATGTTTATAAAAGGTAAGGCGTGTTACTTTTCCATCAGAGAGTCCGCACGATTATTGCTGCTAAATCGGCACGATTTATTAGAGCCGGCGTAGGTTTTCTCCTGATCGACGCATGCATTCCCCCGGGACGGAAAGGGTATACGCGATGCAAGCAATATTTGAGATCAGGCCACACTTCGGCGGTTGGAAGGTGTTCGAAGGGAACGGGATCGAACCGTACTTCAGCGAGCGCGAACAGGCCATCCATTACGCCGAGAGCCGGACCGCTCTGCGCCGGGGCGAAATCCGCATCCTCAACCCGCATGGCGAGATCGAGGAGACGATTGCCTTCGACGAGAACTCCGACTGGGGCTTAAAACACCAGGTGTCCCTCAATCTTTCCTGAGTTGGCGGGACACGCTCGCGGGTGATTGCCGCCCGAGGTTCGCCGAAGATTGTCCCGGAGGGATATCGGACTGTACGTCGCCGCGGCGACCAAATCTCCTCATGCCTCCGGCGTCTGATCTTTGACTTCTTCCTTCTTAACTCTGACTTCTAACTTTCTCCAACTTCGCGCAATCTGGCGCTGATGGATCCTCTCGCATCCGACCCTCCGAAAACCTCAGACCAGGAGGGCTCCGCGGTCTGGGGTCTGATCGCCACGCTCCTCTGGACGGCCTTGATCGTGATCTCGTTCGAGGTCGTGCAGATTATTGCCGGCCTCATTTATGTCATCGTCACCATGCGTGGCCTGCCACGCGACCAGGTGGCGGCCGCCTTTCGCAGTCTGAGCTCCGACGGTCTGCTTCTGTCCGTCTCGACCTTTGCCACCCTTCTCATCTGCGTCCCACTTGTTGTCGGCCTCATAAAGCTCAAGCGCGGTTCGAAGCTGAAGGATTATCTGGCCCTGAATGTTCCTCGCCTCCGTCAATTCTTGCAATGGAGCCTAATCACCAGCGTCTTTTTGGGATTGAGCGCGCTGATCTTGTTGCGGCATGAGCGAAAAGTCCCGGACGTCCTGTTCAATATCTATAGTTCCACCGACTCGAAATGGCATCTCTGGCTGGCCCTCGTGGTCGCTGCGCCGATCTACGAAGAGATCGTCTTCCGCGGTTTCATTTTCAAAGGCCTCGCCGCGTCCCGCCTCCGCTGGTCGGGCGCCACCATCGTCACGTCCCTCCTTTGGACCGCGACCCACGGGCAATACGACCGGTTTGAGCTCTGCGTCCTATTTGCCGCGGGACTTGTTTTGGGCGCCGCGCGGGCACTCACAAATTCAACCCTGCTCACGATTTGGTTACATTGCCTGGCCAACCTCCTGGCCTGCATCCAATTAGAGTTCGTGCTCCGGCGGTTCCCGGTAAATAATTAGACCATTGAAATGACGACGCCGCGACGCTGGTTTGATCGCAAGTTTGAGCTCGGACTCGGCACGGACACCGCGCACGAACTTATCGAGCGCCTGGCCCGCACCCCCGAACGCCTCGCCGACGCCATCCGCGGATTGCCGCCCGAAGTCCTTACCCGCAGGCACGACGGTAAGTGGTCGATTCAGGAAAACGCCGGACACCTCTTCGATCTCGAATCGCTCTGGGACCAGCGGCTCGATGATTACGGGAAGGGCGCAACGGAACTGCATCCGGCCGATCTCGAGAATCGCAAGACGCACGAAGCCGGCCACAACGAGCGCGCGATCGCGGACATTCTCGCCGAGTTCAGCGCCGTCCGCGGCCGCATCGTGGAGAAAATCGCACGGATGAATCCCACCGAGCTCGCGCGGACCGCGTTGCACCCGCGATTGCGCCAGCCGATGTCGGTCGTCGATCTCTGCTTCTTCGTCGCCGAGCACGACGACCATCACCTCCGCACGATCGACGAGCTCATTACCCGCCGGTGAAGATCTCACACAAAGGACACAACGGGACACGAAGGTCTATTCATCAAATTCAGCATTCCTTTGTGCGCCGTCGTGACCGTTGTGTGAGGCCTTCTGTTGGTCGCCGCGGCTGAATCCAACAAATCGCGTTTACAAAATCCCAGCGTCCGGATAATTGATCACCGTATTATGAAATCTACGCTCACGGTCCTTCTCCTCGCCCTCTCCCTCGCCGCTCCCGTGCTGGCCGAAACCGTGAAATATCCCGCCGACAAACCATTCGCCTCCATCACCTTCCTGGACACTTGGAAAGTATCGGTCAACGGCGACACGCTCTCGGCGAAATCGGAGGAAGGCGACGTCCTGATCGACATCATCACAACCCGTCCGGACATGCTCGGTCCGTCGAACGACAAAGCGTTCGGCATGCTGAAAGTGAAACCCGAGTTCGATTCCTTTAAGGACAGCAAGACCACCGTGAGCGGCATGCCCGCCACCGTCGTCACCGTCGACGCGAAAGATTCGAGCGGCGCCGTCATTAAGCTCACCCTCACCAGCGTCGAAGTGACCAAGGACAAAGGCGTCATGTTCATCCAGCGCGGCGAAGGCATGGCGGACAATCAGGAAGAGATTACCGCCATCATCAACAGCGTCGCGGCCGTCAAGTGAGTTCTCCGCCTTAGCCAGGCGAAGGAAGACGCCTTGATCTAACCGCGATTGCGCAGATAAAACGGAGCAGGAGACCTCCCGCATTTGCCATTCCGAACCCCCTTCGGCTTCTATTCTTCATCTTCCTCAGAAGAAGCTTCGTCGTCCGGCGGTGGGATCAGGCCTACGAGACGAGCCTTTTCCACCTCTGGAAGTTGAGCTTTTTCCAATGAAGCTAGAATCACCGCGCGCACGTCTTTAGCCTGCTGCATCAGTCGCTCGAGGAGTTGACGGCGGAGAGCAAGGTTTGGCACATCCATGACAAGATTGAAATCCTTCTCCGCCGAATCGGAGTTGGGGTAAAAATCATAATGAGTGACAACGGTGCTTTGAGTGCCGGCCGGCAAGTCCCCTATCCAGGCCATCACTTCTGGCATATTCCCAGCGCTCCATTGACGCAGCACGTGCTCAATATTTTCACTCCACGCTTCGCTCGGAAATTGCATCATCCAGTTCGCAACAAATTCCGGCGAACGACTGACGTCGTTTCCATCCTTATAAGTAAATCGATCTGGTATGCCGGTCACACCGCCGAGCGCTTCGGCCTGGCGTTTCGCCGGTAAACGAAGAATGAATGCGCGCGCTTCCTCCGGTGACTCAGCAAAGACTGCCGCGACCACATCGGGGACCGCCTTTGCCGTAACTTCGTCATCATGCGTCAGGAAGTAATTCAACGCCGCCGCACGATCGTTCTCAAAAAAGCCTTCCGCCCAACCTCGAATCATGCCCTCGGAAGCGTATCCCCACGCGCTTTCTTCCATCGTCCTGCTTTCTCCATCCTCCCATTTTAGGAGCGGGGGACGCACTTCGAATTGTTGCATCATCCAGCTCCTGGCCGACTCCGGATCATAGGCCGCCCAGTTTCCAACCAAATCCCCGAAATAGCTTACCATCTGTTCAGGGCGACGTTCTTCCAGGAACTGCTTGACCGCGATAGGATCATTCCTGCTCCATTCATCGAAAGCGCTTCTAAGAAAATTGAAGCTACAGCTCGAGATCTCCTCCGGATCGTACGTAAGCAGGATTTCAACGACCTCTTTCATCGCGCGTGGAGGCGCCGCGTCTTTGATTGCCATCATTGCAGACCAACGGCTGTCTTCCTTGAGCTCCAGGATCATCTTCTTCGCTGCCGGCGGATTTACCTGAATCAAGGTCTTGAAAAAAGTCACGATCGCGGCGCACTTAGTCGGGCCGGGCTTGATTTCCTCGAGATTCTTCGCCCAAGCCTGGAGGGTCTCAGGGGGTGTCGCCTTCAACGCCGCAAAGGTTTCTGAAAAAGACATCCCGGCCAGTTTCCGAACGTCGGCCGGCAGCTCGGAGGGAAGGTTGGATTCCTGCGATGGGAATGATTGGACCAGACGTGGGTCGGTAACCCGCGGAAGCTCGCGCGCGGTCTTGCTCAAGCGCCCGCCTGCAAAAGCCAGGGCTGCAACCGAGAGCATTCCCACACCGATCAAGACCAGGCGGCTCATGACGATTGGGCCATTAACCTTTCCAAGGCGGCCGCCTGTTCAGGCGGCAAGTTCGCCCGTTGGAGCAATTCTCTCGCCCGCTTCTTTGAACCCACCTTCTTGAAGACTTCCCGAAAAGTATTTTCCCGTAACTGCGGGTCGTTGATCCTAAGTCCGGCGGCAAAATTGCGCGCCGGATCGTCCGAGTCGTAGGCGAGGCAAAATTCCGCGGCGACCTGATCGCGCGTGGGCGTGGGCATGTCGTTCATCCACTGATCGACGGCAGCCGAATCCTCCCCGCTCCATTTGGACACGACCGAACCAAGATTGTCCTGCCAATTGTCCGGCGGCAGGGTGAACAACCATTTCGCCACGGCGTCAGCTGAAAACGAAGGAGTGCCCCGAATGAAATGTCCTGCAGCTTCAACGGTGATGTGACTGATAGCTGCCTTCCGGGCCTGGCCTTCCGGGAGATCCAGGACAAAGGCGCGCGCGGTGACGGGCGATTCAGAGAAGAGAAAATGCGCAGCGCTTTCGATCGCTTTGTTCAGCTTCTCGTCACCGGCATTTGCGATCAGATGATTCAAAGCCGCAGGCCGATCATATTCAAACCAGCCGGAATAAAAATCTCGATAAACGCGAGGGTCTTGCCGGCTCGCATCGAGTTGGTCGAGCCATGCCTTCGCGGCAGCTGGATCGAGCGCAGCCCAGTTACCCAGCAACAGACCGACGCCGAATTCGTCGGCCATCTCAGGATGAGACGCGACGAACTGACTCGTGCTCACCGGATCCGTCCAACTCCATTTTTCGATGAGACTGATCGCGGACATCCTCTCCACCTCACCGCTGGCCAGCAGCCTTGCCACTTCAGCAAGGCTGGATACGGGTGTGGCGGCATTGATCGCGGAAGTCGCTGTCGCGCGCGGTTCCCGGCGCGTCAGAGTTAGCGCAAGGTCCACGGCAGTTTTTGCATCTAATTGCGCAAGCGTCTTAAAGAAAGCCGTGATTGCGGCCGTCTTGCGCGGCCCGACTGGTAGCGCCTCCAGGCGCCTCGTCCAGTCTGACAGGACTTCCCGTGGCGCGGCCTGAAGCAGACCATAGGCTTGCTCAAATTCGACCTGACCGACGTTCTCAATCGTTACCCGGTAGAGATCGGCACTTTCTTCCTCGCGAACGGACCTGCGGCGAAGTTCGCCAGCGGGGCCGTCTGCGCCAGGTGCTCGTCCGCGAACCGTGTCTGTTGTCCCGACGCTTTGCCGCCCAGCTGCGAAACCCAACAAAGCGATCGCAACAGCGGTGGCGGAGAGAAACAGCAGAGCTCGGCGCTCCATGAGGCCAGTATCAAGGAGCGGTGCAGCAATAGCAATCCCAGCGTAAAGCACAACGCTAAGAGCCTCCAAACTCTACCCGGGAAATTCATTCCTGTCGGCCAGTTGGCTGTGTCCAGGACGGTTCCGCAGCTCGGCGGAGATGGAGGCGATCCCTCGTCGCGTTTCGACTAGACGCGTTCGTGGGACGGGGCGAGTTTTGCGTTATGAAATCGCTTCGATCAACGCTCCTTATTTTTCCAGCCCTCATCCTCGCCGCGTCGGTGCTCCTCGCAGAGGAAAAGCCGCGGGTGAGTCCGCATGAGACGGTGAACGCCACCGTCGGTGACGCGAAAATTACGATCGTTTATGGCCGGCCTTATACGAAGGACCCGAAGAGCGGGGAGAAGCGCAAGATCTGGGGCGGCCTCGTCCCCTACGGCCAGGTTTGGCGCATGGGCGCGGATGAAGCCACGCTTTTCACGACCGATAAAGAGGTCTCGATCGGCGGGACTGCCGTTCCGGCCGGGACGTATTCCCTGTTTCTCCTGCCCGAGGAAGGCGCCGCGAAGCTGATCGTCAATAAGCAGACGGGCCAATGGGGAACGAAGTACGACCAGAGCCAGGACCTGGCGCGGATCGTTCTGATCCAGGGGAAGCTCGATAAGCCGGTGGATCAATTCTTGATCAGCGTCGAGAAGACGATGGCTGATGGTGTGTTGAAACTGATGTGGGATGAAACGCAGTACTCGACGTCGATTGGAGTCAAGAAGTAGCATTTGTAGAGCGACCGCCCTACAAAAAACTCGAAATCCGAATTTCGAAATCCGAAACAATGACCGAATGTTCGAAGAAGCAAATTCGAAACGAGGCAACCCCGTTTAAGTCATTTTCCGCATTTCGGTAATTTGAATCTGTTTCGGATTTCGTGCTTCGAATTTCGAATTTCCCTTCCAGCACTCACCTTCGCGCACGCTACGGCTGGCAGGCGTGATCTCAGTAACTTCCCCAGTGCCGTCGGGCGCGAGCGATGCTCCCTGAGGGACCATGGTCTTTCAACTAATTTACAGCAGCTCGGCAACACAAGATTTTTGGCCTGACGATCTTTTCGCTCTCGTCGAGAAGAGCCGATCAAAAAACGCTCCACGCGGGATCACCGGAATGCTCCTTTTCCACGAAGGACAATTCTTGCAATTGCTCGAGGGCCCAGAACCCGCGGTGCGCGATTGCTTCGCGATGATTCGGTGCGATCCGCGCCATGATTCGGTCAGGATTCGAATGACCGCAGTGTGCGCCGAGCGCGATTTTCCCGAGTGGACAATGGGATTCGAACGGACCGATGACGCTTGGAGCCTGCCCCCGAGCTGGTCCACCATTTTGGAGAACGGATTCAACGCGGACACGACTCCAATAAATCCTTCCGCCGCGAAGGATCTTCTGCTCAGCTTTCAACACACCGCCAGCCTATCTTAGCCGAGCAAGTTTAACATTCCGATCGCGCCCGCCTTTTCACGTCACACGCCTGCCCGCCATAGCCTTGGCGAAGGAGGGTCACACCTCACTGGCTTTCGAAGCTATTTGATCCGCTCGGAAACGTTATAGAAATTCCATTCCCAGGTTTTGCCGTTATCCGGCGAGAAGGCCTGCCCCCAGATCGGACGCTCTTTGTCCCGCACATCCCAGCGGAACATCATGATAATCGGTTTTCCCTGGAAGGTATCCTTCGTAAAGAAATGCCCGACACCATTTTCAAACGAACCGACCACCGGTGGGTCCAGGACGCCGACGTTGCTGGCGACCCAATAGAGACTCCAGAGCCGGGTTTTCGGATTAAACAATCGGAGCGTGAGGCCTTCGAAAAGTTTGCCCTCCTGCCCGGGCATCGCGGTGGTGGAATAAGTATCCATGTCGGCCGTGCCGCTTAGGATCTTGGAATTCTCAGAGGTGGATTCGAATTCCGTCCACTCCTGACAAACTTCCAGGCGCTTGTTGAGCCGGCGGTTATGCATCTTCCATTTCCCGACCAGGAAATCGAAGTCACTCACAGAAGAGCTGGCGGACGCGGTGACTTGGAGTTCGCCTTTGGCGTCAAAACTCAACTTCGGAATCGGGATGGAGCTATCGGCAGTGAGGACCGGTTTTTCCGCGTGGACGACGCGACAAAACGCAAACAGAAGGATGGTGAGCAAGTATTTCATGGCACAAAGAAGTAAATCCGAACCTCGAATTTCGAAACAGCTTCCCGTTTAGGTCATTGTCCCCTTCGGTAATTCGAATTTGTTTCGGATTTCGTGCTTCGAATTTCGAAATTTCCCCGAACGATCACTGGTCACTGGTTTAGCGCTATCGCGCCATGCTGCGGTCAATCGCTTCGGCCAGGGCGAGGTGGTTGCCATCGGGGTCGACGATCATCACGACTTTCACCTTGGCGCCTGAGGACTGTTCACTGGTGTCGATGCCCAGGCTTTGCAGGTGCGCGACGGTCTCATCGAAGTTGCTGACGGCCAGCGTGCACGAACCGCCACCCGCGCGTTCCGGAAGTTGATAGACCTGGAGCCAGCCGCCCCGCTCAAACTTCCACTCCGCCACCTCAGGCATCGGGTTCGAATCCGCCGGCCGGCGAAAAAGCTTCTCATACCATTGGGCGGCGGTCTTCAGGTCCTTCACCGCGACGCTCGCGATTGCGTTATCGATTGTCATAACGCTGCATCCTTCTTCCCAAAAATCGCCGCAGGCAAGCCAAAGGGGGGAAAATCCGAATATCGAAACTCGAAACAAATTCGAATTACCGAAGAAAGAGAATGACCTAAACGGGAGAGCTGTTTCGAATTTGCTCCTTCGAACATTTGGTCATTGTTTCGAGCTTCGATATTCGGATTTCGTACTTCCGCTTTACGTCGGGCTCGCAACGGCGCTCTTTCGTCTGATAGGGTGCCGCGCAAATGGGAGGCGAGGGCGATGCGATGACCACAGGCGTAAGGGCAACGCCGCGCGCTGGCGCCGGGACGTTCATGGGCCACCCGAGGGGCCTCTTCTACCTCGCCTTCACCGAAGCGTGGGAACGGTTTTCCTATTATGGAATGACGGCGCTGGTCGTCCTTTACATGGTGAATCAGTTGCTGCTCCCGGGACATGTCGAGCAGATCGCGGGATTCGCGGGGTTCCGTGCCGCGGTGGAATCGCTTGTCGGCCCGCTCTCGACACAAGCGCTCGCTTCGCAGATTTTTGGGCTCTATTCCGGCTTCGTCTATTTCACGCCGCTGCTCGGCGGCCTGATCGCCGATCGCTGGATCGGACAGCGCAACGGGGTCGTAATCGGCGCTTTGTCGATGAGTGCCGGTCACATCGCCATGACTTTCGATCAGTCATTCCTTCTCGCCCTGCTCCTGCTCGTGATCGGCTCCGGTTTTCTGAAGGGGAATATTTCGGCGCAAGTGGGCGCCCTTTATCCGCTGGAGGATGAAGCGCGGCGGACCCGCGGATTCATCATCTTCAGCACAGCCATCAACATCGGCGCGGTCGCGGGGCCGTTGCTCTGCGGTCTGCTGGCGCAGGTTTATGGCTGGCACTACGGCTTCGGCATCGCGGCGATCTTCATGCTCCTCGGTCTGGCCACTTATCTCTACGGATACCGCTACCTGCCGGCGCGAGTGGAGAGAAAAAAGTTCGAGGGCACCCGACTCACCGCCGCCGACCGGCGCGTCGTTTTCGCGCTCATCGCCGTGATGGTCATCTCGATCTTCGAGTCAATCGCCTACGGTCAGGTCTTCAATGTAAGTTCGATCTGGATTCAAGAGAAGGTCGCGCTCGACCTCGGCGGCTTCCGCATCCCGGTGCCCTGGTTTCAATCGATCAATTCGGTTTTCAGCATCTTGTCTGTGCCGCTGCTGTTCTGGATCTGGCGACAGCAGGCGTCCCGCGGGCGCGAGCCTGACGAACTGGCCAAGATCGGCACCGGCGCCTTTCTGGCCGCGGCGAGCAACCTGATCCTGGTCGCTGCAATTTTCCTTTCGGGCGACGCGCCCGTTCATCCCGTCTGGCCTTTTCTCTACAGCGCTGGATTGGGAATTTCCTTTCTCTACTACTGGCCCACGCTTCTCGCTTTGGTTTCACGCGCTGCGCCGGCCAAAATGAATTCCACCCTGATGGGACTGGCCTTTACGAGCCTGTTCATTGCGAACACCATCGTCGGCCGGATTGGCGGCTTCTACGAGAAGATGGGTCCCGCTCAGTTTTGGGCGATGCACGCGGCCATCTCCGTCGGGGGCGGCCTTCTTGTCGTGCTCTTCGGTCGTCGACTTAGCCGGGTGCTTCATTCCGTGCTGTAGCCACGGCGCGGCGTCAAAATTCGAAATTCGAAGCACGAAATCCGAAACAATGATCAAATGTCCGAAGAAGCAAATTCGAAACAGCTCTCCCGTTTAGGTCATTCTCCCCTTCGGTAATTCGAACTTGTTTCGGATTTCGATATTCGGATTTCGGATTTTCCAAGTAAACTTCCGGGCGTGACTGAAAAGGAAGAGGAAATCGCTTCGTCGATGCCGGCGGATCTCGATTCGCTGCCGCGGCTGAAGGGGTTCCGTCTGCGCGGAATCGAGATGACGCGCCTGGAGACGTTCATCGACGCGGCGTTCGCTTTCGCCGTGACCATGCTGGTGATCTCCAACGGTCAGGTGCCGACTGACATCCCAGGACTCCTGGAAGCGTTCAAGAATGTGCCGGCGTTTGTCGCGAGCATCGCGGTGCTGAGCATCTTCTGGCGGGGCCATTGGCTCTGGAGCCGGCGGTTCGGTCTCGAAGACGGCGGGTCGATCCTGATCAGCTGGGCGATGCTGGTGACGATCCTGATTTACGTCTACCCGCTCCGGCTCTTATTCAGCGGAATGTTTTATTCGCTCACTGGTCATGTGGTGGGCCAGGCGATTACCGCGCACACGGAAGGACAAGTGCGCGCGCTTTTCGCCATCTACGGGCTCGGTTTCAGCGCCATTGCGGTGGAGATCCTGCTGCTGAACCTGAGGGCCTGGAGATTGCGCGGGCCGCTCCGCCTGAACGAGCTCGAGAAATTCCTGACGCGATCGGAAATTTTCGGCTGGAGCCTTCCTGCGACGGTGGGACTCATCTCGATTCTGCTCGCGCTCATTCTGCCTTTGGACCAGATCAGATGGGCCGGCTGGATTTATATGACGATGACGGTCCTCGTGCCGCTGCAAAGGAGCTTGCGGACGCGGTCGTTGCGGCGAGCGACCGAGGGCGGATCCGGGAAAGCTTTAACCCGTTAGGCTCCCGGCGTAACTGGGGCGCGAGCACGAGCACGAGCACGAGCACGAGCACGAGGAGGAGGAGCAGGAGCGGGAGATCAGAAGAAATTGCAGTGGGCTAGTTCGGTTACCTCGGGAGGAGTGCCGTAACCGTTCCACGTATCCGAGCGGGTGCGGATGTTGCATTGGATGAGCTTGCGCTTCTCGACCCAGTAAACATTGCTGACGAACTCGACCTGGAGCTTCTTTCCATCTCGCCGCCGAAGGGGCAGGTTCTTGTAACGGATATATTCCGTTTCCTGGAGTCTCTCGAAGGCGAACTGATTCGCAGCGATGTCTTTGAACTGCCCGATCTGCCAAAGCTTGCGGCCCCGAAGCTCTTCAAATGGGTAATCCAGCAACTCGGTCAGAAACGGATTTGCATCCATGATCTCTCCGCTCTGGGCATCGAGAATCAGGATGCCATCCTGGGCGGCTTCAAACAAACGGCGATAACGGAGTTCGGATCGCCGCAAAGCTCGTGTCCAACGGTCTTCCTTGCTCCGCGGACGAATTTCTTCAATGGGGGACATCCCTCTGTTATACAGACCCCGGCGGCAACGTGACTAATACTTTTTTTCTTGGGGAATAATAGCCCGATGATATGACCCTCATCGTCTGCGTGAGATCGGCAGGAGCTAGGACCGAACACCCTCCTTCGCGCGAGGCTACGGCGGGCAGGCGAGCAGGAGAGGAACGGCGCCGTCTTCCGCCTTTTCACGTCACATGTCACACGTCACACGTCACTGGCTTTCGAGCACGAACACGAGCACGAGCACGAGCACGAACACGAGGAAGAGGTAGAGGTAGAGGAAGAGGAAGAGTTTAGGGGGCGGTGTAAGGGATGGGCATGATCCCTTCTTCGCGGGCTTCGTCGAGATCGATCATCTGATAGTTGGCGTCGTTTCCTTCAAACTTCCCTTTGTTCTTCTCCAGATCGTCGGTCCCGATCTGGATCGCGCGCGCGAAGGTCTTCCAGGCTTTCTCACCGCGCTCTTTCTCGTCGAGCTTTCCGCGCAGGCTCGTGAGCGCCTTGGGATCGTCGCTTTTCTCCTCATCGGTTCCATTCGCCGCGCCGATGACTGTTGTTTCCAGGCCGACAAAGTCGGCCTTATCCGATGAAAGATAAAAACCGACATACATGTGGCCGGGAATGGTGACGAGGAACGGTTTGATCGAGATCTTCCGCAGGATGGAAGCAAACAGGACGCTGCCATCGACGCAGTTCGCCTGTGTGTTGGTGATGGATTGATCCAGGAAGCGGACGAACTGGCTGTAAACCGCGTCGGACCCGCCGGGCGTGGTCGTGGTGGAGCTATACTGGATTCCGCGTTTCTGGAGCGCGGACCAGATGGCGAAGACCTGGCGGACTACTTCAGCCGGGTCGTTTCTCTGATAACCGAGGAATGCGTTGACGCTTTTCGTGGCGAGCGCTTCCTGCAGGATTTTATCGAGCATCGGGTGGTTCTCGTTCACATAAGCGGCGAACATCCAGCCGATCTCCGCCGAGCCGGCGATAACGTTTTCGTCGTCGAGAGTTTCTTCTTCGTTCGAGACGCCGAAGGGGCAGTCGTTGATGGAACGAACCTGAAGCGTTTCCGTTTTCTCCTCCGCCGGCTTTCCGTCGAGCTCGACGGCGAACGAGACGTTCAACGGCATCTGCTGTGTCGTCTTTCGCAGCTTCTCGAACTTATAATTCACTTTCGGCGCGACGAAGTATTCTTTGTCGGCCTCAGCTAATTCGCCGCTCCAGGTAGAAGCCGCCATGAGATCGTTCTCTTTCAGCGTGACTTTCACCTTTGTGTGCGCGGCAGCCGGCTTGATGGAAACGCCAACCAGGCCAAACCGTTCGCCGAGCAGATAAGGATCGGGCGTTTTGCCTTCCGTATCGTCTTCCTCGACAGGGCGCGCGGTGGCGGTAGCGATGAGGAGCGAGGGGAAGAGCTGGTGATCCATGTTCGCCTCCGGCGTCCACTCGACTTCAGCGGCCCGGCTCATGGAGGCGAGGGAGAACGCGGCCAAAGCCGCAGTGAGGCAGGAAAGGGTCGGCTTCATCCGCGATGTTGTGCGTCGGGCGCCGCAAAAGACAAGCATTTACGAGCGGCGGAGTAATCGTTAGTTTACCCGCACGACCCGTGCGTCCCAACTCTGCTCGAGTCCCGCCTATCACCAGACATCACAACTCGGTTTTCGTAAGGAAATACGGTCTGGCAATGGCCTGCGGTGTAGCCCTCGGACTGAGCGCGCTTGCCCTCCTCGGAACGCGGCCGCTGAACGCTCAGACAAGGAAGATGGCCGATGAGGCTCAGCCGCCCGCGCCGATGACGTCAGCGAATGGCATTCAGCACATCATTTGGCTTTGGTTTGAGAACAGGGATTCGGTGGACATCAATGCGATCACTGCGCCGTACTTCACAAGCTTTGCCGCAGCCAACGTGAACCTGACGAACTTCTTTGGAGTCACGCATCCTTCCCAGCCCAATTACCTGAACGCTTTCTCCGGCTCCAATCAAGGCGTGACGGACAACAGTTACTGCACCTTTCCGGCTTCGACCGACAATCTGGCGAAGCAGCTGACCGCCGCCGGAAAATCATGGCGCGTTTACGTTCAGAACTTTCCGGGAAACTGCTCCGATGTCAGTGAAAGCACGGGTGGCATCGACGGTCCGGGAGTGGCCGGGCAATACGTCCGAAAGCACAATCCCGCGATTGGTTTTGAAAGCGTGCGACTGGATCCAAGCCAATGCGCGAACATTCAGCCGCTCGCGAATTTCGATCCGACGGTCAACTTCGCCTTCGTGACCCCGAACATGACGAACGACATGCACGACGGAACGACGGCGCAGGGCGACGCCTTTCTTCAGGCGTTCGTGCCGTTGGTGACGGCGAGCCCGGACTGGGGACACACGCTTCTTGTCGTTTCCTTCGATGAGGGCAGTCCCGGCAATCACATTTACACCGCCGCCGCCGCGCCCTGGCTGGCTCACGCAGATCTCGGCGCGACGTACAATCATTTCAACGTCCTCCGGACGATCGAGGAAGCATATGGACTCCCCTTCCTGGGAGGTGCCGCGACCGCGACAACGATAACCGAGCTCTTACCGCCAACACCAACACCAACACCAACACCAACACCAACACCAACACCAACACCAACACCAACACCAACACCAACACCAACACCAACCCCAACCCCAACACCAACGCCAACACCAACGCCAACACCAACACCAACACCAACACCAACACCAACACCAACGCCAACCCCAACCCCAACCCCAACACCAACACCAACACCAACACCAACGCCAACCCCAACCCCAACCCCAACCCCAACGCCAACACCAACACCAACACCAACACCAACACCAACACCAACACCGACACCAACGCCAACACCAACAGCAACACCGACCCCAATGGCCACCCCTCCGACGCCCACACCGGGTCAATGCTCTTATACCTACTTGCGTGAGAGTTTTGACGGAGTGACAGCGCCAGATTTGCCACCGGATTGGGGGTCTTCCTTTACTCCGGGTCCAGCGAATTGCACCCCAACGGGCACTTGTCCGTTCGGGACGAACTGGAGGACCAGCACCAGCAATTTCACGACGGCTCCGAATTGCGCGTTTCACGACGCGCCAGGTTGCGTGACGGATTCGAGCTTATATTCGCCCGCCTTTTTTATCTTTAACGCCTTTGCCGGCGCCAATTTGTATTTCGACCAGAACTATGATCTGGAAAGTGGCCTGGATGGGGCGGTCCTGGAGGTTTCAATTAACGGCGGACCCTTCACCGATTTCGTTGCCGCCGGCGGCACGTTTTTTGGCGGTGGCTACAATGGGACGATCTTGGCGGCGTCCCTCAGCCCGATCGCGGGCCGAGCCGCGTGGACTGGGCATTCTGGTGGAAACAGACCCGTCAACGCGCTCATGCCGACGGCGGCGAACAACCACAGCGTGATCTTGCGCTTTCGCCTGGCCACCGATTGCAGCGGAGCCAGTCCAGGGTGGAGTGTGGACAGAATAGAAGTCTATTATTTGGTCCCCTGCCCGTCACCGACTCCGACACCAAGCCCAACTCCGACAGCTACCGCCACACCCCCGAGCACACCGACGCCACCAACGTCTCCCACTCCTTCTCCTCCATCGACGCCGACACCGTCACCCACCGCGACACCGACGCCCTCACCTACTGCGACACCGCCATCGACGCCAACCCCATCGCCCACTCCAACCACGACAGCCACACCTTCCACACCAGCGCCCACGCCCTCACCTACCGCGACACCGAAGCCTTCACCTACCGCGACGCCCACAGTCACAGCGACGCCCACACTAACCCCAAGTCCGACGCCAGGAGCCCAAGCCATCAACCTCTCGACTCGAATGCGGATTCTGACGGGCGCGAACGTGGGCATCGGGGGGTTCATCATCACCGGCACCGGTCCCAAGCATGTGCTTCTCCGCGCCATCGGTCCTTCCCTAACGGGTTCCGGTGTGCCCGACGCGCTGGCTGATCCGGTGCTCGAACTGCATGGCCCGAGTCCATTTGTTACCATTGCGAACGACAACTGGAGAGACGATCCCACGCAGGAAACCCTGATCATCGCCAGTGGCATCCAACCCACCAATGATCTCGAGTCAGCGATTGATGCGACGCTGGTTCCCGGAATCTATACCGCCATCATCAGCGGCAACAACCACACCTCGGGTGTCGGTTTGGTGGAGGTGTACGATCTGAGTCAGGCCGCGCCGGCGAAGATGGCCAACATCAGCACGCGAGCCTTTGTCAGCACGGGTTCTAACATCGTTATCGGCGGTTTCTTGCTGGGCGGTGGCAACGCGAATGACCGGATTGTGGTGCGCGGAATCGGGCCGAGCCTCACGGCGGTGGGAGTGCCGAATGCGCTGGCCGATCCAGTGCTGGAACTGCGTGACGGCAACGGAGCGCTCCTGATTTCGAATAACGACTGGGAGGACAATCCGGTCCAGGCTGCGGAACTAATCGCGGCGGGTCTGGCCCCGACCAACGGTCTCGAAGCTGGCATAGCGATGACGCTACCACCCGGCACTTACACCGCGCTCTTGGCCGGACTGAACAACGCCACTGGCGTTGGTTTGGTCGAAGTCTACGATCGCGGGGCAGCGCCTTAGCAGGCTCTTTCTGCAGCCCGGGTCGGTGACGTCGTAATGCTCCAGCTGGGTCAGCGATCCCCTACAGAAGAAGGGAGAAAAAGCTTGTGCTCTTGCTGGCCGCGCTACCATACTCAGCCATGCGAGCGCTACCCCGGATTGCAACGCTCGTCGCGGCCGCCATTGTGGCGGCAACGACATCGGCGGCTCCGCAATATCAGATTTTCGACCTCGGCGTGGTGCAAATGAACGATCTCGACTCGCACGGTAATGGTGTGTCCGCGGCGGGAATCGCCGTTGGACACTCAGGGACCGGCAACGGGGGCCAGGCGTTCACCTGGACTCAAGGGAGCGGTCTCATGGGTCTGCCGCTCCTGAGCGGCCGCGACTCCTCCGTGGCGTTTAGCGCCAACGACAATGGCATCATCGTGGGGAGAGCTTTCAATGAGACTGTCGGTGGATCCACTTTGCCGGTGATCTGGCAGAATGGCGTGGTTTCGCAGCTGCCATTGCCAGCGGGGTTCGCTGTCGGTCAGGTGTTCGCCGTCAACGCTTCGGGCATCGCGGTCGGCTCGGCCGGGGAGGGAGGAGAATGGGAGCATGCGGCAATCTACACTGTAGGCGGCTCCAGCGTCATCACGGCGACACCACCCAATGGAAGTCAGTTTTCCGCGGCCTACGGCATCAACGATTCAGGCCGGATCGTGGGCGTGGGCTTCCTTCCAAGCAACCCGGCCATCCAGGCGGGAATCGTTTACGACCTGCCGACTAACACGATTTTCGATGTCGGCACGCTCCCGGGCGCCAACACGGCGATGGCTCTCGCGGTGAACAACAACGGACAGGTCGTTGGATCCAGTGACCGCCAGCCGTACATCTGGACGGAAGGCAGCGGAATGGTAGCCATTCCACTCCTGCCGGGCAAGGACCGGGGTGACGCCCAGGGAGTGAACTCGGCCGGTTGGGTCGTGGGAACCGATTGGCTGGTGAACTCCTCGTACGCTCCTTTTCTCTACGATGGCACGACGACCTACCGACTTTCAGACCTGCTGCCCCCGGGCTCTGGCTGGGTGTTAAATGGTTACTCCTCCCTGAACATTAATGACAACGCCATCATCGTTGGGACCGGCGTTCACAATGGAGAGACGCACGCCTACGCCATGGTGCCAGTGACGGGTACCCCGACGCCGGCCCCGACGCCCAGCACGACACCCCTCCCTACCGCAACGCCCAGCACGACGCCAAATGAGCCCCACTTTGAAGTGAGCGCTCCGGTGGTCGTGCTCCCGGGTGTTCCTTTCGACATCACGGTGACGGCGAAATTATTCAATAGTGTGCTTACGGGCTACACGGGCACGGTCCACTTTACCAGCACCGCCAGCAGCGGCGCCCACCTGCCACCCGACAGCACATTGACCAACGGAGTTGGCACTTTCAGCGTCACCTTCGACACCCCCGGAAATTACACGATCACGGCGAGAGATACGGTCAACCCTTCCATGATCGGCACGAGCGGGACTATTTTCGTCGCGGTCATCGATCCACCTACGCCAACGATAGGACCTACCGCGACCCCAGGCGTCTCGCCAACCCCATCGCCCACACCAACGTTAACCCCCACCCCGCCTCCAAATCCGACACCCACTCCCTCCGCAACTGCCAGCCCAACGCCGCCGACCCAGGCCCTCAACCTCTCCACCCGGCTGCGCGTTCAGACTGGCGACAACGTTGGCGTCGGCGGATTCATCATCACCGGAACCGGTCCCAAGCATGTGCTTCTCCGCGCCATTGGACCTTCCTTGACCGCTTCCGGCGTGCCTAACGCGCTGGCTGATCCCGTCCTCGAATTGCACGGCCCGAGCCCGTTTGTCACCATCAGCGATGACGACTGGCGAGACGATCCCGCGCAGGAAGCTCTGATCATTGCCAGCGGGATCCAGCCCACCAACGATCTCGAGTCCGCGATTGATGCGACCCTGGATCCCGGAATTTATACCGCGATCATCAAAGGCAAGAATGACACATCGGGTGTCGGCTTGGTGGAACTGTACGACTTGAGTCAGGCGGCGCCTTCGAAGCTGGCCAACATCAGCACGCGCGCGTTTGTCAGCACGGGCGACAGCATCGTCATCGGCGGCTTCACCCTGGGCGGTGGCAACGCCAATGACAGGGTTGCGCTGCGCGGGATCGGCCCGAGCCTGACGGCGCAAGGCGTTCCGAATGCACTCGCCGATCCAGTGCTGGAATTGCGTGATGGCAATGGTGCGCTCCTGATCTCAAATAACGACTGGCAGGATGACCCGGTCCAAGCCGCCGAATTGACGGACGCGGGTCTGGCCCCGACCAACCCCCTCGAGTCTGGCATAGCGACGACGCTGCCACCCGGCACTTACACCGCGCTCCTGGCGGGAATCGACAACGGGAGCGGCGTTGGCCTGGTCGAAGTTTACGACCGCGGGGCAACGCCCTAACACCCTCCAACCGCAGGGACGAAAGGCTTGCGCTTCCGCAATCTTTCCGTCACAAGAAGCGCCCAATGCAAATCTACGTGGCCCGAAACGGAGAACACCTGGGCCAGTTTTCGATCGAGGAAATCAACCGCAAGCTCGGTGATGGAACTCTTTCGCTGACAGATCTGGGATGGCACGAAGGCGCGGCGGGGTGGGCTCCATTATCCGGCATCGCCGGGGTGGCGTTGCCAGCCGCTCTTGCAATGCAGAGCGCTCCTCCACCGGTGCCCTCCCCAATGCCGAGCGCTCCTCCTCCCGCACCCGCGCCCTCCCCAATGCCGAGCGCGCCCCCGGCACGGCCCGTCCAAGGTCCCGCCATGTCCCAACAGCCCGTCCAAAGCTACAAAGGATTTGCCGTCACCAGCTGGATCCTGCTCGGGCTCACCGCGCTCTTGTCACTCATTCCAGTCCTCGGATTCGGAGCCTGGCTCCTGGCCTTAATCGTTGTTCCCATCGCCTTCATCCTCGCGATCGTAATTCTGACGCGTGGCGGGAAAACGCAGGGCGTGCTTATTATGGTGACGGCCCTGGTCGTCCTGCCAGTGTTCATATTTATCGCGTCACTTTCCTCGACTCTCATTCTGGGCGCCGCGGTCAGCGAGCGGGAGAAAACGCAGGAGAAGCAGATCGTGGAAAACCTGCGCGCTTTATCCGAGGCCAAGGCGAAATGGGTCAAGCAAACCAAGGTGCCGGACGGCACGAAGGTAACCGTCGCCGGTCTGGCGGCGTACCTGGACGGCCGGGAAATCAAAGCAATCGTCGGGGAGGTTTATGATCCAATGCCGGTAGGCCAGGAACCAACGGCCACCCTGCCCGCCTCGAAATCACTCGCGAGCCACGAAAAGGGCGCGGTCCTGACCGCGAGTGGCTCCTCGCTAACCATAGAGGCGTCGTCCTCGTCGGAATTGGAAACAGACGACGAGGCGCCTACCCCAGCGCCCACTCCCCAGGTGCTGTAGAAAACGTCCCAGGCAGGGCGTTCGCCGCGGCGAACGCCGCCCTGCGTCTCGCTAAAGGAGCGACAGCGGCTAATCGCCAAAGAGGCGCATGTTGCAGGTGATGTTCGCGTCGTTCACGAGCCTGGCGCTGCCCGTCACGTTCATCCGAATCGTCATGGAACTTTTGAACAAATCGTCTACCACGCTTTCCGACAGCCCCGAGGCCACCAATTGCGCCTTGTTGATGCCGGCGTTGCCGACCCGGACCAGGGTCTCACGCAGGAATTGCCGGGCATTCACATCCATGCTGCGATCATCCCTGTAGTTGTAGCCGAATCCGGCGATCAGTTTGCCATTGGCCGGCAGACCGGTGGAGGGATCGATGATGCTGGGGTCGAGCAACACATCGCTCTCGATGATGAGTGAGGCGCTGAAAGCGAACACCCCTTGGGGTTGAAAAACACCGGTCGCGTTTTGCAGCTCATAGTTGATAAAGAAATTCACCGCCGGGTAGATGATGGTCCTCGTCGCCTTCTTCGGCAGCTTGATCCGTAAAATATCGTTCGCGGTGAAGTTGGTCAGGGCGGGAGCCGGGGCCAGGTTGAAACACTGATCGTCGTTCGCCGTTGAGGGCGGGACCGGCGTCGGCGCCGGAGTGCACGCCGGTGACAAAGTGATAAAGCCGCTCTTGGCGCCCATGTACTGGACGTTGTGGCCGAACGACTCGACTTCGCCGACTTCTGCCGCCGTCGGAGGTGCGGCGCGAAGCCCGCCGGTGAGGGCCAGGCTCGCGAAAATCACTGCCAGAGTTGGAATGGTGCTGCGTTTCATTTTGGGTTTTCCTTTCTTCGGTTTGTTTTGCTGCAGGTAATTGTGTTCTAAAGAAAATTTTTCGGGAAGTATCAAAGTATCTTTTCTCGCGGCGGCAAAATTACGCGGAAATTTGGCAGCAAAACTCGAGCCAGAACGCGGCTCACTTTTTCCTGACTCAAGGGCCCCGCATCTGTAATATTTCAAACTTTCCGGTGATTATCTTTCACGATCCACGTTGCATCGAATATTCGGCGCCAGCGCATCCTGAGCGGCCGGAACGAATCACACGCACAGTCCCGTTCCTGAAGAGCCGGCACAAAGATTGGACATGGCGTGAGCCCGAGCCAGCGGACGAAGCCGCCATCTTACGCGCTCATACCCGTGAACATCTCGCGCGCGTTCGCGATCCGGCGCATGATTTCGACGCGGATACGCCGGCGCATCCGGGCATCTGCGAACATGCTTGGCGGGGCGCGGGCGCGGCCATGAGCGTCGCGCGCGCGGCCGCGCAGGGAGAGCGCGCGTTCAGTCTGATGCGGCCGCCGGGCCATCACGCAATGCGCGATCGCGCCATGGGCTTTTGCTATTTCAGCAACATCGCGGTGGCCGCCCTGGACGCCCTGGCGAACGGCGCGGAGCGGGTCGCGATCTGGGATTTCGATGCCCACCATGGCAACGGGACCGAAGATATCGTCGCGCCCAATCCGCGAATCGCGTTCGCCTCCATCCATCAGTTCCCGGGTTATCCGGGAACCGGGACGCGCTCGTTTGGCAATATTCACAATTTCCCCGTGGCGCCACTCACCCCACGGACGGCCCATGTCGCCGAGGTGCGCCGCGCGTTCGAAGTGCTCCTCGCGTTCACGCCCGACTTGCTCCTGGTTTCCGCGGGATTCGATGCGTATGCGCGCGATCCACTCACCGAGATGGCCCTCGCACCGGAAGATTTTGCGACCTTCGGCCAGTGGCTCAACGAGACGGATATTCCGGCCGGCGCCATCCTCGAAGGCGGCTACAGCGATGATTTGCCGGAGCTAATCGACGTCTTCCTCACGGGCTGGGGAGCAGGAACTTAACATCGCGCAGCGGAACGCGCGATCCACCTACTTGAGAATCGCTTCGATCCGCTGCATGACGGCGGCGTCGAGTTTATCGACCAGCGCGCCCGCCTTCATGTTCTCAGTCACCTGCGCCGGCTTGGACGCACCGGTAATGACCGTGCTGACGTTTGGATTCTTCAAACACCAGGCGAGGCCGAGGCGCGGCAATGTCGTGCCAATATCTTCCGCGACCTTTGCCAGCTTTTTCACTTTCGCGAGACGCTGGCGCGCTTCCTCGTTTTCAAACTGGTCGCGCAACCAGTCATACTCCTTCAATGAAATCCGGGTGCCACCCGGATCGCCGTCATTGTATTTGCCCGTCAGCAATCCGGAGGCGAGCGGCGACCAGATTGTCGTGCCGAGACCGAACCGTTTGTAGAGGGGCGCGTATTCCTTTTCGACGCGTTCGCGGTGAAACATGTTGTATTGCGGCTGCTCCATCGTGGGCGGGACAAGCCGGAGGTCGCGCGCAATCCGGTGCGCCTCGGTGATCTCCTTCGCGCTCCATTCCGACGTCCCCCAGTAGAGCACCTTGCCCTGCGCGACCAGATCGCTCATCGCGCGCACCGTCTCTTCGATGGGCGTGTTCGGGTCGGGCCGGTGGCAAAAATAAAGGTCGAGATAAGCCACCTGCAGCCGGCGCAAGGCGGCATGACACGCCTCGATCACATGCTTGCGGCTGAGTCCTTCCTGGTTCGGCAGATCGCCGCCCCAGAAAACCTTGCTCGAAACGAGGAACGTATCCCTCCCCCAGCCCCGCCGTTTCAAGATCTTGCCCATCACGACCTCGGCCTTACCGCTCGCGTACGCTTCCGCGTTATCGAAAAAATTGACGCCTGCATCGTAGGCGATGGTCATTAGCCGTTCCGCGGTCGCTTCGGTGATCTGCTGCGCAAACGTCACCCAGGCGCCAAACGAAAGTTCACTCACCTGCAATCCCGATTTCCCAAGCCGTCGATATTTCATAGCCGTTTCACGAACTGCCATTCCCGGAGAAAAAACAAGTGGCATTGTGACTCGCCATTTGCCGGCGAGTGGTCAATAGTTCGCCTCTAAATCGGGCCGTAGCACAGCTTGGTAGTGCGCTTGAATGGGGTTCAAGAGGTCGCGGGTTCGAATCCCGCCGGCCCGATATTCCAAGGAGCGGCGGTTTCACAACCGCCGACCAAAACCCACGTCGGTTGCAAACCGCCGCTCCCTGGCTCCGCATTGCAACTGCCTGCGGCTGGCCTTACCGTCCGCGCCTATGTTGAGCGCTGGAATCGTCGGCCTCCCGAATGTCGGCAAGTCGACCCTATTTAACGCGGTCACCCGCACGCAAAAAGCGCAGGCGGCCAATTATCCGTTCTGCACCATCGATCCGAACCTCGGCGTCGTCACGGTTCCCGACCCCCGCCTGGAAACGCTCTCGAAACTGTCGCACTCGCAAAAGATCATCCCGGCGGCGATCGAATTCGTAGACATCGCGGGCCTCGTCAAAGGCGCCAGTGCGGGCGAAGGGCTTGGCAACCAATTCCTCAGCCACATCCGCGAAGTGAACGCGATCGTGCAGGTGGTCCGTTGCTTCGAAAACGCCGATATTCACCACGTTAGCGGGACGATCGATCCGGTGCGCGATATCGAGGTGATCAACACCGAACTCGTGTTGGCCGATCTCGGTTCGTTGCAGAAGCGGCACGATCGTCTGCAAAAGGAAGTCCGGGCCGGCTCGAAAACAGCCAAGGCAGAGGTCGCCGTCATCGACAAACTTCTGCCCCACCTCGACGCCGGCAAACCGGCCATCACCCTCGAATTGACGGACGAGGAGAAAGCCGTGGCGCGCGATTTTTTCCTCCTGAGCTCGAAGCCGACGCTATTCGCCTGCAACGTCGCTGAATCCGATCTCGCGGAAATCTCGCAAAATCTCGAGACCAACGCCGCGTTGCAATACGTGCGCGCGGTCCAGGAATATGCCCGAAACCATTTTGCCACCGAAGCGGTGGTGATCAGTGCACAGATTGAAAGCGAGCTGGTGGATTTGAGCGAAACCGAAGCGCTCGAATATCTCCGGGACCTCGGGGTCGCGGGCAGCGGCGTGAGCGCGCTCATTCGCGCGGTTTATCACCTGCTCGGGCTTCGCACTTACCTGACGACCGGTGAAAAGGAAACGCGCGCCTGGACCATTCGCGCCGGGGACAAGGCGCCGGCGGCCGCGGGCGTGATCCATTCCGATTTCGAGCGCGGCTTCATCGCCGCCGAAACCGTCCATTTCGACGACCTCGTCTCGCTGGGCTCCTTCGCCAAGGCGCGCGAGTCGGGCAAATTGCGGATCGAAGGAAAAGAATACGTCGTCAAAGACGGCGACGTGGTCGAATTCCGCTTCAACGTTTAACTCTCCCTCTCCCGCTTCCTCTCACTCTCTCGGAGAGCACAGACGAAGAGGAAGCGGGAGAGGAAGAGGGAAATTATTACGCCGAGTAGAGAATCCGGCCGCACTGCTCGCAGCTAACGATCTCTTTCCCATTCCTCACGCGATGCGCGGTCTGGGTGGTCAGCTTCATGTGACAACCGGTGCAAACTTCATGCTCGAGCGCGACGATGACAGCGTCGCCCTTGCTCGAGAAAAGGCGCTCGAATCGCCCGAGCAAATCTTCATCGATTTTCCCCGCCAGCTCGTTCCGCTCCACGGTCAATTCGTTCAGGCGCGCGTCGAGCCGCTGTCCCTTTTCCTCGAGATCGGCCACTTGGCGCGCGATCGATTCCCGGGACGCCGCCGCTTTTTTTTCCTCCGCGCTCACTTCGACCTTCAGTTTTTCAGCCTGATCCATCAGTTCGAGTTCCTGGTCCTCGATCGACTGGACTTCCTTTTCGTAACGCTCGATCTCGTTCGCCATGGCGCGAAACTCGTCATTCTTGCGCGTCTCATATTGCTGCGTTTTCAGGCGGTTAATGCTTTCCCGCCGCGTCCCGGCGTCGAGCTCGAGCGTCTTGCGATCCATCTCGAGATGTTGGGCCTTGTGCTTGAGCGCGCCCAAGGCCGCGGCGCTGGCGGCGAGTTGCGCGTCCAGGCTCTGACGCTGCAACGGTAGATTCTTTATCTCCGTCTGGATTTGTTTGATCTTTTGCTGCCGATCTTGAATGACGAGCAACTGCTCCAGTTCCGCTTGCACGCGCGAATGGTATGGGCGGAGCGAAGTGCCGTCAATCGCCGGTGCATATGAAGGGGCGATCTCCGGGTCGCCGTCAGGCAGACGGGCGGCTTGGAAAGCACCCCCCTTTAGGTCCGTTTCTACATCGCCGCTCGTCGGTGCCCTACGGTTTCGCGGGAGTCCTGGCAACGGTCGCGCTCGTCGGCGCGCTCTTCTTGTTTAGCTCGGCGATGATTTCAGCCGTGAAGTCCATGCTGTCGGGCGAAAACAGAATGGGAGAGAAGCGGTTCAAGCTGGCGGCCGACTTGTCGAAGACCAGATCCAGATTCCTGGATCTTCCGCGCCCTATTACGACATCCGTGATCTCCTTCACAATACCTTCCCGAAGACGGAGCATCTGCTGCTGGAGCTGCTGTTCGCGCGTCTGGCGGAAGTCGTTGATCTCGCGCTCCAAATTCTTGATGCTGGCAATTTTCTCGTCGCGTTCTTTCGCCTTCGCCGCCTTGGCATCGGCGCTTAGGACCGGAGCCTCGAGCTGGGCGTTGAGCTTGTTGATTTCCCCGAGCGTTTTTTTGTAGGCCTCGACCCGATCGTCTAATTCCTTCCTCGCTGCCTTCGTCGCTTCGTTAAGGCTCGCCTCAGCCTCTTTGCTTTTGTGGTACTCCTTCAAGACGCGATCCATGTCGACTGTGCCGATCTTTGCCTGCGCCCGGGTTTCAACGGCGCTGATCAGGCAGAGCACGAGCACGATTACGCGGAGCGCGGACTCGCGCAGGATGCTCACCGGCAAGATCCTCTCAGGCGTGTGGATGCAGCCAGGGAGGCTGGAAAATGTTTGGCTTATCATGGAGTTCTGGCGAGACCGTCGTCCGTGAGACTTGTCCGTATTGGCAGATCGAGGCGCAGGCCGAGTGGTCCATCGTTTCCATCGACAAGAGACATGGTGCTGTTTGCGAGGAACAAAGCTTGCAGAGACGCCGGCTCGTTTGTGGTGAGGTTGAACGGTCGGATCGAAGCTGTGCGGGCGAACAGCTCGGCTCGCCCAAAGCTGAATCGATCGAATGTCATTCCCGACTTAACATTCACTGCGTCAACTTGCGGAGTGCGTGGGAAGTTCTCCGCCTGGTGGCGTGACGGATTTCCCCAATTTACGAAGCCGAGAATCACAACGGCGATCAGGATGCACGCCGTCACCGCAGCGCTCCGCGGAGATCGGAAAAGCCGTAGCCACCAGCCGTTCCGCTCGACCGAAGCGGGTTCTCCGTGAATCCCCTGAGGTGCCGGTCCGCCTGTCACAAATTGACGGTCAATCGCCCTTTCGGCGGCCGCGGGGATTCCGGCATGCAGATCGAGCAGCCCGTCTCTTTTCGTCACCGCCTGAGCCAGCGCTGTTTCAATCGGGAACTTCCGCGCCAGGAAGTCGTTCAAGACCGTCTCGCGCGCCGGAGAGAGCGCCGGCCTCTTGCCCAACCGCTTGTCGCGCTGCGCTACGACTTCCCGCAACGCGACGACGATCTCGCGATCTTGTTTTATCTTATCCATCGGATTTGGTCAGGTCGAAGCGCGCGAGGGTAACGAGGAGCTTCTCCTTGCATCGGGTCAGTCGAGTGCAGACTGTTTTTGGGTTCATCCTGCGCGCTTCAGCGATCTCCCGAAACGTGAGTTCACCAAAGAAGTGGAGGTGAATGAGATCGCGATCAGCTTCCGGGAGCAGGTCTATCGCGCGGTGCAGGATCGCGGCGCGATCGTTGTCTGCTGAGACTTCGGCCGGCGACTTGGCTTCGTCTTTATGGTCGTTGAAGCCGTTGAGTGGGACCTGAAGCTGCGCGCCCCGTTTCTTTGCTGAGCTCGAACGATAGAAGTTCCCAGCCTGGCGAACCGCGATTCCGAAAAGCCATGCCCGAAACAATCCATGTCCGGAGAAGGTGTCGATCGCTCCGACGGCAGCTTGGATCGATGCTTGCGCGACATCCTCGGCGTCCTGTTGATCGAACGAGTGGTAGAGACGGTGGACGAACGTCACGAGCACCGGCCAGATTTTTGGAAACAGCAGGCTCCACGCTGCGCAATCACCCTCCTTGCACCGTCTGCCGAGCGCTTCGATCTCCTCCAGTTTCGATTTTGCCATGGTCATGCCCGAGAGGTCCGGAGTCGACTGTGAGGAGCCGTTAAGTGCGGGCGGCGCGAGTTCGCGCGCCGGGGCGAAGCTGTTCCTGCGCATTCGAGGCGCGGCAGTTGCGACGGCAGTCAGGCGGCTTCCAAGAATCAACATGGTCTCAATAGGTGAGTAGCAATCGCCGGCAGCAATCCTTCAACTTTCTTCAGTGGCGCCTCGTGATCAGATTCCGAAGCGCGAGCGCGCCTTAAGAAGCGGCGATTTGAAATCAACGTTCTAATTGGGTCGGCGGTTTCAAACCGCTCCCTGTTTTGTTTAGTACGTCTCGACCGGGGAGCGTTTCCCATCCTCGGAGCTGCGCTTTGCAGCTTCTTCCTCGCCGAGGACCGCCACCCGCAAATCCCAAATCTCGCCGTCGATTTCCTTGAACTTTTCCTCAGAGAACTCATGCGGCGGCGTCAGCTTCTTTTTTGTTTGAACGACGCTCTCCAAGGCGCGTTCAATTTGCGCCGACGGAAGTTTACTCAGCGTCGAGTGCACCTCCTCAATCGCAGCGACGCGATGGCAAATCATGACCCAGTCGTTCCCGGCCTCGAGCGCGAGGCGAATGGTTTCCTCCAGGCCGTATTCATTGAGAATGGCACCCATATCGAGATCGTCGGTCATGATCAGGCCGTCGAATTTGAATTCGTCCCGCAACAAATTCGTTACAATCTCTCGCGATAAGGAGGCTGGTCTCTTGCTCGGGTTGAAGCATGGATACCAACCATGGCAGATCATCATGCTGTCGACCGACGGCACGAAATGACGAAAGACGGCGAGCTCCTGCTCATCCAACTCCTCCCGCGTCCGGTCGATTTTCGGCAGATCATGGTGAGCGTCCACTCGAGCGGATGAATAACCGGGGAAATGTTTCCCACAGCTCAAAATCCCCTGCTCGCGCATCGCGTCGTTGAACGCGCCGGCTAGTCTTACCACCTGTTCGACGGTCTTGCCGTAGCAACGGCCCCGCAGCGAATTGTCGGCCTCATCGTCGAACGAGATGTCGAGCACCGGACAGAGATCGAGATTGAATCCAAATATGCGGAGCAGCCGGCCGGTGATCTCTCCATGGCGTTCGACGAGTTCAATATCGTTCCGGTCGCGTAATTGCTGGGCATTCGGCGGCTCGTTTCCGATGAGCCGCAAACGCGAAACGCGGCCGCCCTCCTGATCGATCGTGATGATCGGCTCGACCTCACTGAGATCGCGCAAATCATCGATCAGTTTCCTCAGTTGCCGGGCGCTGTGAATGTTGCGGCCGAAAAGAATGAACCCACCCGGCTGGAGACGACGAAACAGATCCGCCGTTTCCGAATCCAATTCGAGCCCCGGAACTCCGGTAAGGATCAGTTGACCGAGCGAATCGCGCTTCATAACGTCACCTTAAGTTTTCATGCTCACCGCGCGAAACAAAAATAAAACTCCCGGTCTCTGCTCCTTCGGCGCGCCGTCACTGGAAATGAAGTCTTGAAACGAGTTGGCATCTTCGGCGGCACATTCGATCCGATCCATCACGGGCACTTGATCCTCGGACGGGAGGCGATTGAAGCGCTCCGGCTCGACCGGCTCCTTTTTGTTCCCGCCGCGGCTTCACCCCATAAACTCGACCGGGAGCCGACGGCGCCGGAGGTTCGTTTGGAAATGCTGCGCGCTGCCCTCGAAGGTGAACCGGGCTTTCAATTGGATGAACTGGAGCTCCAACGGCCTCCTCCTTCCTACGCGGTCGACACGGCGGAATTGCTCCGCTTCCGCCAGCCGACCGCAGAGTTTTTTTACCTGATCGGAGAAGACAACGTGGCGAGCCTCACGACCTGGCACCGTTTTGACGACCTTGCCCGCCTGGTGCAGTTCGCCGTCCTCGATCGCGGCGGTGTGAAGACGGAACATCCCTATCCGACGATTCGCCGGCAGCTGGATATTTCCGCAACGAATATCAGAAACAGGGTTGCAAGGGGGCTTTCCATTCGTTATCTCGTACCGCCGGCAGTCGAGAAGATAATCCGCGACCGCCAGCTTTACAGGGAGCCTGAAAAATAACCGCGGAAAATTTAGCCAAAACTTGCGCTGACCTCGCGGCGGATAAGAAAGCGGAGGAGATCGTGGTCCTCGATCTCCGGGGGATCTCGACCTTTACCGACTTTTTCGTGATCTGCTCCGGCACGTCAGAGCCGCACTTGAAGGCCATCGCGGGCGAGATTGAAGGACGGCTCAAAGCCGATCATGGCCTGCGCGCGGTTTCAATCGACGGCTTCCCGGGGAGCCAATGGATCGTGCTCGATTACATGCAAGTCATCGTGCACGTCTTTCATCGCGAAAAACGCGACTTCTACAGCCTGGAAGACCTCTGGGGCGACGCCCCTCGGCTGGCGTGGGAGCCGGCCGAAGAGAAACGCTAGAGGCTGGTCGCCGATCCGCTATTTCTTAGGCGTAGCGGAGGGCGCCGTGGCAGGTGCCTTCGGCGCGGGAGGCGCGGCCGCTGCTGGTGTCGTCGGCTTGTTGGCCGAGCCAGGAGGCGGCGGGCTCACGGGCGCATCCGGCGGTTTGATCCCCACCAGTTCCACTTCGAAAATCAGCGTCGAATTCGGCCCGATATCCTTGCCCACAGCGCGCTCGCCGTAAGCGAGATTTGCGGGGATAAAAAGCTGATATTTCGACCCGGGCTTCATGAGCAAGAGCGCTTCCGTCCAGCCCTTGATGACGCGATTGACGGGGAAGGTCGCCGGTTCGTTGCGCTTGTAGGAACTGTCGAATTCGGTTCCGTCGAGGGTCGTGCCCTTGTAATTGGTAATGACCATGTCGGTTTCCTTGGGCGAATCCCCGGTCCCCTCTTTCATTACCTTGTATTGCAGCCCGCTGGCGGTCGTTTTCACGCCATCTTTTTTCTTGTTCTCGGCCAGGAATTTTTCACCCGCCGCCAGATTTTTTTCGCCTGCTTCTTTGTTCGCGGCCGCTTGTTTTTCCATCATTTCCTTTTGGAGAGCCGACATCGTCTCCTTGACCTGCTCTTCAGTCAAAAGGGGTTTTTCGCCGCTCATACCGTCTTTTACCCCCTTCACAAGCTTGTCGGTGTTCACCTCCATTTTCCCCTTTTTCAAGGACGTGCCCAATTCGAGGCCAATGGCGTAGCTTGCTTTGTCTTTTTGATCTTTTAGTTCTTGTTTGTCCTGGGCTAAACCAGTGGAGGCAACGAGGATGGCAGCGAAGCAAATGATAAGACGATTCATAAGAAGGATGGAGCCGGGCGCTGTTGGGATTTCTGGTCTTGGCGCCGCGAGAACTGCCACGCTAGTGAATAAAATTCGGTCGTCAAGTAGGGGCACGGGCCGCCGGCCATGGAAAACGACACTCCTGACCACGCTTTTCCTCCTCGCTCCAGCCATCGCCGTTCTGGCGGCAATTAATCTCTCGCCCGCCGACACGCGACGCATTGGAAAAAGAGTCTGGCAAAATGAGTGCGGCGGGACTTTGGCCGGGCTGACGTCGTGGAATGAGGGCGAAAACTTCGCTTCTCTCGGCATTGGTCACTTCATCTGGTACCCACGAGGTGCCCGCGGTCCGTTCGAGGAGAGTTTCCCGCAGTTCGTGCGTTTTGCGGCGGGCCGGGGCTCCAAACTCCCGGAATCCCTGCAGGCCAACGGAGAATGCCCGTGGAATTCGCGCGCTGAATTCAATCAGGCGAGCCAGTCGGGGCGGATGAAGGAATTGCGTCAATTTCTTGCGAATACGATTGATCTCCAGGCGGAATTTCTGGTCCAGCGCCTGCACCAGGCGCTGCCCAAAATGCTGGCCGAAGCGGCTTCAGCCGATCGAACGCGCGTGCGGCAACAGTTCGATCGCGTGGCGGGGTCGCCGAGTGGGTGCTACGCGCTGGTTGATTACGTGAACTTCAAGGGAGAAGGTGTTCTTGCGACCGAGCGATATGCAGGACAAGGTTGGGGTCTGTTACAGGTCCTCGAAGGAATGTCCCAGGAAAGCAGTGGTCCCGAAGCCGTGAAAAACTTTGCCGAATCCGCGAAAAAAGTGCTGACTACCCGTGTTCGCAACTCGCCGCCGGCACGAAACGAATCGCGCTGGCTCCCGGGCTGGCTCAATCGCATCAACACTTACGTTCAAGGCTAACCTGTGACCTCTCCTCTTCTTCTCACCACCGTCACGGCCACGCTGCTCTTGTTCGCCTGCGAGGCAGCCTCCGGGCAGTTGACCGGATCGAAACGGACTGCCCCCTCCCCCGCGGCGACCAATCCCTCCACGACACGGCCAAATCGGCCGAAGCCTTCGCCGGCCACTTCGCCCAACGCTCCGCTCAATCAACCGATGAAGAAGGCTTCCGACTTGATTAAGGCGCAGGCGCCCATGGTGACGAACGCGTCGGTGCTGCAGAGCGTCACGCCAGATAACGCGCGCGTCCTCGTCTCAATCACCAAACAGCGCGCCTACCTGTTGCTCGGCGATCAAATCGCCATCGACAGCCCGATCTCGTCCGGCAAACGCGGACATTCGTCGCCGACTGGCAGCTTCACGATCATGGAAAAGGACAAGGACCATCGCTCCAACATTTACGGCGACTACAAAGACTCCCAGGGCCGCACGGTCCGCGGGGGCATCAGCGCGCATATCGATTCCGCTCCGAGCGGCACGCATTTCGTCGGGGCCCCCATGAAATGGTTCATGCGGCTGACGGGCGAAGGCGTGGGCATGCACGTTGGAATCCTTCCGGGCTACCCTGCCTCCCATGGCTGTATTCGCATGCCCGAGCCGGCCGCCGCGCTCTTCTATTCGAAGGTGAAAGTCGGCACGCCAGCTGTCGTCGAACCGTAGCGGCGCAATCGCGAAACGCCGGAGCAACGGCGCTCAGTCGCCGTTCCGACTTTCCAAGCCCCTCTACGCCTGCAGCGATCGGCGCAGCATTTCCAGGGCAGCCTGCGTCGTCAGTTCCTTGAACGTTGGCCGGTCGTCCGGAAAGTGGAAGTTTCGGATCTGCGTGGCCTTGCCCTCGGCGGCGAGCGCGACGAAGGCGGTGCCCACAGGTTTTTCCGCAGTGCCGCCGCCGGGTCCCGCAATCCCAGTCGTGGCCAGGGCGAACGTCGCCCTGGCGTGTTGTCGCGCGCCTTCTGCCATCGCTCGCGCTACGCTTTCGCTCACCGCGCCGTCTGCCAGGATGAGACGGGGATCGACGCCCAGCATTCCCTCCTTGGCCTCATTGGCATACGTGACGTATCCCGCCCGGAAAACTGCGGACGCGCCGGGGACGTTCGTGATTCGATGCGCGAGAAAACCGCCGGTGCACGATTCGGCTACGGCGAGCGTTTGCCCCCTTTCGGTCAGGAGTTTCACCACAGATTCCTCAAGGCTTCCGCCATCACGGGAGAAAATCGATAAGCCCAGCCCGCTCGTGATAATCGCGTCTGCTCGCTCCAGCGCGGAACGTTCGCCGATGATTCGGAGATCGACTTCACCAGGGCGCGCGCAATAACCGAGCTCAATTCCGGTGACTTGGAGCAGGCGTTCCCCGATGGCCTCCTCCACAAGAGATTCGCCCATCCCCGCAATGCGATAGGTCCGGCGCTCGACCGCCGCTTCCTGCGGAACAATTTCACGGAGGATCGGCAGCACCGAAGTCGTAAACATCGGCTGCAACTCGCGCGGCGGGCCTGGCAGCAGGAAGAGATGAGGCGATTTGTCAGGAGAAGCTGAGCTGGCGGCAAGGTACAACCCGGGCGCCGATCCGTTTTCATTCCGCAACACCACTGCGCCTCTCGGCACTTCGGCTTGCCGGGACGTTCGATCGGTTAGGCGGAATCCCCGACGCGCCGCTCGAGCGGTGATCGCGGCCATGACCGTGGCATCGTGGCGCAATTCCAAACCCAGGAACTCCGCGGTGATTTCCCGGGTGACATCGTCCGTGGTCGGACCCAGACCGCCGGTCACGAAAATGATCTCCGCCTGCATTGCGGATTCAGCCAGGGCAGCCCGGATCGCTGGGCCGTCGGGCACTGCGAGTTGCCGTTCGACGCGCAACCCGAGGGGAAAGATCTCCCGGGCGATGAAAGCGAGGTGCGAATTGAGCACGTCGCCGAGCAGGAGCTCAGTACCGGTGTTGAGGACGATCGTTTTCATCGCAAAGTTGCCACCTTTAAAACCTCAAGGACCGGCGGTTTGCAACCGTCGACCGAAAAAAGGGCGGTTGAAAACCGCCCATCCGTGTAAATGCCGGAGCGCTCCTCCTCAGGCCGCGTCTTTGTCCTGCTTCTTGCGAATGAGCGGGGGCTTCTTCCCTTCGACCACCGCGCGATTGATCGTGACCTCCGCGATGTCTTCGCGGCTCGGAACCTCGTACATGATTTCGAGCATGATCCGCTCGAGCATGGAACGCAGCGCCCGCGCGCCCGTGCCTTTCGTCACAGCCTGAGCCGCGAGCGCTTTCAAGGCGTCCTTGGTCACGCTCAGCCGCACACCCTCCATCGAGAAGAGTTTGGTGTACTGCTTGATCATCGCGTTCTTCGTATCGGTCAAAATTTCGACCATCTCCTCCTCCGTGAGAGCGTCGAGCGCGCTGATGACAGGCAAACGTCCGATGAATTCCGGGATCATGCCGAAGCTCAGCAAATCTTCCGGCTCAACATGGCGGACAGCTTCCCGGGCGAGCGCGGCTTCGACTTCGAGCGTCGGGCTGTTGAAGCCCATCGTCCGTTGGCCAATGCGTTTTTGCACGATCTTATCAAGCCCAACGAACGCTCCGCCGCAGATGAAAAGGATCTTCTCGGTGTTGACCTGAATGTACTCCTGGTGCGGGTGCTTCCGGCCGCCTTGCGGGGGGACGTTGCACGTGCTGCCCTCGAGGATCTTGAGCAGCGCCTGTTGCACGCCTTCGCCCGAGACATCACGCGTAATGCTGACGTTGTCGGTCTTGCGACCGATCTTGTCGATCTCATCGATATAAACGATTCCGATCTCGGCGCGTTTCACGTCGTAATCGGCATTTTGGAGGAGACGCAGAATAATGTTCTCGACGTCTTCGCCCACGTAACCGGCTTCGGTCAGCGTGGTCGCGTCCGCGATGCAAAACGGCACGTCCAGAATTTTGGCCAGCGTCTTCGCCAGGAGCGTCTTGCCGGAACCGGTCGGCCCGATCAGAAGAATGTTGCTCTTCTCGATCTCGACATCGGCAAAGGGATCGGGTTGAAAAGCGGCCGACGTGTCCACCGGCGTGGCGCTTTGCAGAACGCGCTTGAAGTGATTATGGACGGCGACCGAAAGCGTCTTCTTGGCGATGTCCTGACCGATGACGTATTGATCGAGGGAATGCCGAATGTCGGCCGGTTTCGGAACCCGAATCGTCGAAGACTGCCGGCGCGCGTCCTCGTTTAGTTCCTTGTCCAGGATGCTCTTGCAGACGTTGATGCAACTGTCGCAAATGTAGACGCCGGGACCGGCGATGAGCTTGCGCACCTCTGCGTGGCTCTTGCCACAGAAGGAGCACATGGTGAGGTTGGAAGCGCGGGCCATGGGGTGGCTTAAAAAGCAGGTCTTATTCCTCGATCTTCTTGGGCAATGCGGCCTCCGCGATGGCCGTTGAACCCTCCGGGCTGGTCCCATCGATGAGCTTCGCTTCCTTGCGGGATTTGATCACTTCGTCGACGAGCCCATAGGCCTTCGCCTCGGCCGCGGTCATGTAATAATCGCGGTCGGAATCCATCCGCACCTGGTCCTCGGGTTTGCCCGTGTGCTGGGAGATAATCTTGATGAGGCGCTTCTTGAGCTTGAACATGTATTCCACCTGGCGCTCGACGTCGCTCGCCTGCCCCTGCGCGCCGCCGGAAACCTGGTGAATCATGATGTCGGAATTCGGTAGCGCGAAGCGCTTGCCCTTCGTCCCCGCGCACAGCAGGACCGCGCCCATGCTGGCCGCCATGCCGAGGCAATAGGTGGTCACGTCGCAGGTCAGGAACTGCATCGTGTCATAAATGGCCAAACCGGCCGTAACCGAGCCGCCCGGTGAATTGACGTAGATGCTGATATCCTTCTTGCCGTCTTCCATTTGCAGGAAAAGCAACTGGGCGATGACCAGATTCGCGATGTGATCGTCAATCGGCGTGCCGAGAAAAATGATCCGGTCTTTCAGCAGCCGGGAATAGATGTCATAACTCCGTTCGCCGCGGCCGGTCTGTTCGACCACCATCGGGATAAGGACGGATTGAGAGAAATTTTTGCTCGCTGCGGTCATGATTTTATTCGGGCGGGGCACTGGCCGCCGCCGCTTCCGGAGTCGGTTCGACGGTAACATTTTGCTTTAAAAAATCAAGGGTCTTGCCCAAGAGGATCTCTTCCGCGAGGCCGTTTATGCGGTCGTTTTCTTCAAATTCTTTCCGCATTTTTTCCACGGAAACGTTGTAGTGCGCCGCCTGTTCGCGAATGGCATTATCGACTTCTTCCCGGGTCACCTCGATCTTCTCGTGTTCGGCGATGCGGTGGAGAATAAAGTTCGTTTTCAGGCGATGCGCCGCGAGCGAGCCCGCCCCCTCGATCAATTCCTTCTCTTTCCCCTTCAAAAGATCGTCCGTTATCCCGCGCTCCCGATTCCGGTGCACCAGCTCGTTCAGCGCCCGCCGCGTTTCGTTCTTCAACAGGCTCGAAGGCAGGTCGAAGGTGACATGCTCGTGCAGGAACTTGACCACCTGCGCTTCCTTGGCCCGCCCCACTTCGTGTTCTTTCTCGTGCTCGAGATTATGTTCAATCGTGTGGCGCAAATCGGCGAGCGTCTTGTCGGGCAGGAGCTTGGCCGCGAAAGCGTCGTCCAGGGGCGGCAGGACCTTCTCTTTGATTTCGTTCAGCGTGACCGCGTAATCCGCCTTTTTCCCAGCCAGGTCCGGCACGGGGAAATCGGCGGGAAACAGGACCTGCACGCTCCGGGTTTCCCCCTTCTTCATTCCCACAACCTGCTCGCAGAACTGCGGCAGAAAATTCTCCGGAGCCAAATGAAGCCAGAATTTCTTCCCGCCGTGCAGATTCTTGCTCGCCTCCGGCACGATCTCGCTGATCGGGATTCCATCGATCGCGCCCGTGAAATCGATCACGGCAAAATCACCCATCGCCAAATCACGATCAGGCACGTCTGTGAAGTCAGCCGACTGATCACGTAAGCGCTCCAGCGCCGTATCGACGTCCGCTTCGGTCACCGCCGTTTCGGGCAATTGCACCGGAATATTCTTGTATTCAGGAAGGTCGAACTCGGGCGCGGTCACGACCGTGGCGCGAAAACGCATCGAGCGATCGTCGCCAAACTCCACGTCGCCGAGATCGGCCAGGGAAACGACCCGCAATTGTTTCTCGGCAATGGCGTCGTGGTAGCTTTTCGAGACCAGCTTCTTCGTGAGCTCGTCCTGAATTTCCTTGCGAAACTTCTTCTCGATGACCTGGCGGGGCGCCTTGCCCGCGCGATAACCGGGAATCCGGGCGTAGCGCGAGTAGTTGCTCGCGATGGAATCCCACTCCTTGCGCACCTCCTCCGGCGGCAATTCGATCCGGAGCGTCGAAATCGAATCCGGCTGTTTCTCAATCTCCACTTTCATTGGCGCAGCGACGTTAAGGGTGAGGCGCGCGTTGTGCAAGGCAGGGACGCCGCGCTGCGGCGTCCGCCAAACGCGACGCCCGCTGCGATCAGTGCCCGGTCCCTCGGACGGCGCAGCGCACCGTCCCTACCAGCTTATTCTTTCACCGCGCACGTAGACGGAATGCGTCTGCGGCACCCCGAAGTAGTACGCCAGCTCTCGATAATCCGAACAATCGAAGAGCGCGAAGTTGGCCACCTTGCCAGCTTCCAGAGACCCGATTCTATCGCCACGCTTCAAGCTGTAAGCGGCGTTGATCGTGCCGGCGCTCACTCCTTCCGCCGGCGTCATCTTCATCTGGGTTGCCGCGAGCGACAATACCATCTGCATGGATGGCGTCGGGGAAGAACCGGGATTGAAATCGGTGGCCAGTACGACAGCTAATCCGGCTTCGATCATTTCCCGGGCGCGCGGGTAACGACTCTTCCCTAACGCGTAGACCGAGCCCGGCAGCAGCACGGGTTGCACCCCTGCGCGTTGCATCGCGGCAATACCGGGAGCTTCGGTTTGCTCAAGATGGTCGGCCGTCACCGCGCCTAGTTCCGCCGCCAGGGCCGCCCCGCCACCGTCGGTCAGTTGGTCGGCGTGCATTCGGATGCCCAGCCCACGTTCCCTCGCCGCGCTCAGGACTCGGCGGGACGTCTCGATGTCGAAGTAACCGCGCTCGCAAAAGACATCGCAAAATTCCGCCAGTCGCTCCTCGGCAATCCGCGGCAGCATCTCGTCGATAACCAGACTGACGTAGCGATCCGGCGCGGACTGAAACTCCTCCGGGATCGCGTGCGCTCCCAGGAATGTTGGAACAAACTCAACCGGAGTTTCCTGGTTCAATCGCTGCACAACCCGCAGAATCTTGATCTCAGCATCGACCGAGAGTCCGTAACCAGACTTCGCTTCAACCGTCGTCGTGCCGCACCGAATGAACCACTCCGCATGCTTCTTCGCCTGCGCGACCAACTGATCCTCCGTGGCAGCCCGGGTCTTGCGGACAGTTGAGCGAATCCCCCCGCCACTCGCCGCAATTTCCTCGTAGGTTGCGCCCCGCGCTCGCATCTCGAATTCATCCAGGCGGTCCCCGCCAAAGACAGGATGCGCGTGCGCATCGACGAATCCCGGCAGAACCACGCGCCCCGTCGCATCGACGATTTCCGCGTCGGCCGGCATTTGCTTTTCGATTTCCCCCGACGAGCCGGTGGCGACGATTACGCCGTCACGGACCAGCATGCCGCCGCCGGTTATGATCGCCAGCTCGCCAAGCTCGGCGCCGACCCGCGGCCGCTGCGGACCAGCGAGCGTGACAAGGTGCGACGCGTGGAGAACAGCGAGCGTTCCTTTACCCGATCTTGCTTTCAACGATCTGACTGATCTTCCTAAACTCGGCTTCGGATCCGGTGGTAATTGCGCGAACTTTCTCCTGAAGAGACGATTTCAGTTTTTCATCCTTCAGGCCCGCCAAATTGATTCGGACGTTCAGCGCGGCTCCCTCGATACAAGCACGCAAGGCCAGCAGGCCGACCCCGACATCGGAAATCGAGGCCGGGTTACCCTTCTCGGCCATTTCAGCGAGAAGTTGGTATGACTTGGAGGCGGTTTCCATGACCCGGAGTGGAATTTCCGCGGCGTATTTGTTCGCGAGCTGGATCGCCGCCGACCGAGCCGCTTTTTCCTCGGCCGACTCCTTGGGCAGAGCAAACGCATCCATGACTTTGTTGAAGGCTGCTGTGTCTTCGTCCACGAAGAAGAGCAGCTCATCCTTCACCTGCTGCGCTTTCACCGCCCAATCGCTGAAGTAACTGATCTTGTCATCCCAGCCACGCTTGCCGGCCGAGAGATTCGCTACCATTCCACCCAACGAAACACCCAGCGCGCCCATCAAGGCTGCCACCGACCCCCCACCCGGCGCCGGAGAATCGCTCAGCGTTTCGTTGCAGAACTCCCGCAGGTTCATTTTCACGAGCGATTTCTGGGCAGCGGATTCCATTTTGAATTCTATGATCCTTTCTCGTGGATCGAACGGCTTCAATTCATTCAATCCCATGGAGCGGATTGCAATAGCAATGAGTTCCTCCTCCGCAGCGCCTTCCGACCATTGCTGCTTGCGGAGGAAATATTTTCCCGCTTCCACGAGGCATTTCTTCGGCAGCATTCCGACCACTTCCGATCCCGTGACGCGCAAGCCCCGTTTGCTGGCCGCTTCATTGCAGGCATCGAACGCAGCGTGCAGAGGTGTTTCGTCAATGTTCGTCAGGTTCATGGAAACCTGCGCCATTCCATACTCTTCCACATACCAGCCAATGGCTTTCACATGCTTCAACATTCCGGGAACGCGGACCGGTTCTCCGCTTGGATCGAGCACAGGTTTTCCCTGCGGTGTGCCATCGTCTGTTTTAACCCGGCCGTTTTCTCTCACGTCAAAGGCGACCGAGGTGGCCCGCCGCACCGCCCTCGTGTTCAGATTCACATTGTAGGCCACCAGGAATTCCCGCGCGCCAATCACCGTTGCGCCGGACTTCTCGTTGAAGGCAGCGGGTCCGAAATCCGGTTTCCAAGCCGCTTCCTTTATTTTCTCGAAAAAGCCTTCGTATTCTCCCGCGCGGATGATCGAGAGGTTGGAACGAGACGGATCCCGGGCTGCCTTCTCGTAAAGATAAACGGGAATCTTCAGCTCCTCGCCGACGCGCTTTCCCAGCGCGTGCGCACAAGCGATTGCTTCTTCCCAACTCACGTTCGCCACCGGAATGAAGGGACAAACATCCGTCGCGCCCATCCGGGGGTGGGCGCCCTTCTGTTTGCGCATGTCGATCAGCTCCGCCGCCTTCTTGATGCCGCGGAAGGCAGCTTCCACCGCGGCCTCAGGATTGCCCGCAAAAGTGACCACTGTCCGGTTTGTGCTGGCCCCTGGATCGACGTTGAGCAGGGAGATTCCGTCCACCGATTCAATGGCGGCGGTGATCTGTCGAATGACGTCAAGGTCTCGGCCTTCCGAGAAGTTGGGCACGCATTCGATTACTTTTTGCATGGCGCTTGATCTTCCCTGGTTAATCCCGCGCCTGCGGTTCCATCGGGAGTTTGATGTCACGCGCCTCTGCAAAATCAATTGCGAGAGAATATCCGGCGTCGGCATGGCGGAGGACGCCCATTCCGGGATCGCTCGTCAGAACGCGTTCGAGCCGGCGTTTTGCGTTCTCGGTCCCATCCGCCACGACGACCATCCCGGCATGCTGGGAGTAGCCGATGCCGACACCCCCGCCGTTGTGAATTGAAATCCACGAAGCTCCTGCCGCCGTGTTGACGAGCGCATTAAGCAAAGCCCAATCCGCGATCGCATCACTGCCATCGAGCATGCCTTCCGTCTCGCGAAACGGCGAGGCGACCGAGCCCGTATCGAGATGATCGCGGCCGATGACGATGGGCGCTTTGATCTCGCCGCGTTTCACCAGCTCGTTCATGGCGACGCCAAACTCAGCCCGCTCGCCATAGCCGAACCAGCAAATGCGCGCGGGCAGACCCTGGAAATGGATTCGCTCCTGGGCCAGTTTCATCCAACGCGCGAGCGTTTCGTTCTTTGGAAAGAGTTCGAGCGCGAGTTGATCGGTCCGCGCGATATCGGCTGGATCGCCACTCAACGCCACCCAGCGAAACGGACCTTTTCCTTCGCAAAACAGCGGGCGAATGTATTCCGGAACAAACCCGGGAATATCGAATGCCTTTTCAACGCCGGCTTTCTTCGCCTGCGTCCGAATGTTGTTCCCATAATCGAAAGTAATGGCGCCGCGTTTCTGCAGCGCGAGCATTGCCTCGACGTGCACCCCCATCGAGCGCATCGACTGTTCGATGTATTCGTCCGGATTCTTCGCGCGCAAGTCGAGCGCTTCCGCGAGCGTCATCCCGTTCGGCACATAGCCGTTCAGCGCGTCGTGCGCCGAGGTTTGGTCCGTCAGAACATCGGGAACGACACCGCGTTCCACCATCTCCGGCAGGACATCCGCGCAATTGCCGACGAGGCCGACTGATACTGCCTCTTTTTTCTTTCGCGCCTGCTCGATCATCGCCAGCGCTTCGTCGAGAGAAGTGGCGATCTTATCGCAATAGCCGCTCTGCAATCGTTTCTCGATCCGGGTGCGATCGACGTCGATACCCAGAAAAAGCGCACCGTTCATCGTCGCGGCCAGCGGTTGCGCTCCACCCATTCCCCCCAGCCCGCCGGTGACGACGAACTTTCCTTCCAGCGATCCGCCGAAGTGTCTCCGGCCCGCTTCCGCGAAAGTTTCAAACGTCCCCTGAACGATTCCCTGGCTGCCGATGTAAATCCACGAGCCGGCCGTCATCTGCCCGTACATGGTGAGACCGAGTCGCTCCAGCTTGTTGAATTCCGCGTAGTTCGACCAATGGCCGACAAGATTGGAATTCGCGATCAAGACGCGCGGCGCTTCATCATGGGTGCGAAATACGCCGACCGGTTTGCCCGATTGGACGAGCAGGGTCTCGTCGTTTTCCAACGCGCGGAGCGAGCGCACGATCGCGTCGAACGCTTCCCAGCTCCGTGCCGCCCGGCCGGTTCCACCATAAACGATCAGTTTGTCCGGATTCTCCGCCACGTCCGGATCGAGGTTGTTCATCAACATCCGAAGCGCGGCTTCCTGTTGCCAGCCTTTGCAGCTAATTTCATTGCCGCGCGGCGCGCGGATAACCCGTTTCGAGCTCATATCTTTTCGGTCTCGCCATCGAAGTCACCATTGCGAATTGCCGTGGCCACCCGCTCGATATCGAGCGAGAGGGAACGATCCTCATTCACCGCGGGCGAAATGGCGCGGACCTGTTCGTAAGCTTGCTCAACGCCGACGCCCGCCTTCAAGGGTCGCCGAAATTCGAGCCCTTCCGCGCCGGAAAGCAGCTCGATCGCCAGCAAATGCTCGGCATTCTCAACAATCGTCCGCAACTTCAGCGCCCCCGTCATTCCCATGGAGACGTGATCTTCCTTTCCGCCCGAAGTCGGCAAATTGTCCACGCTGGCAGGATGCGCCAGGACCTTCGCTTCGTTCAACAACGAGACCGAGGCCACGTGCAGAATCATGAACCCGGAATGTGTCCCCGCCTGCTTGGCGAGGAAGGGCGGCAGCCCCTCGTTCAGGTCCGGGTTCACTAACCGATCGGTGCGGCGCTCGCTGATGCTCATCAGATCGGTCAGCGCGATCGCAGCGTAATCGAGCGCGAGAGCGAGCGGGGCGCCGTGAAAATTGCCCCCGGAGAGAACGTCGCCTGTCTCAGCAAAAACGAGCGGATTGTCGGTCGCCGAGGCCGATTCGATGGCAAAGACATCTTCGCAGTGGGCCAGCGCCCCGCGAATCGCACCGTGGACCTGCGGCATGCAGCGCAAACTATACGCGTCCTGAACCCGCGGATCGCCGGAGAGATGGGATTTCCTGATTTCACTGTCGCGCAGCAGGTGATTCAAATGCTCCGCGACCGCCTGTTGGCCGGGATGCGGCCGCGCCTTGTGAATCCGCGGATCAAACGCCGTCGGCGTGCCCTTCAACGCCTCGAGGCTCATCGCCCCGGCCACATCGGCCACGCGCGCGAGGCGCTTCGCCCGCAACAAGGCCAGCCCGCCGACTGCATGCATCGCCTGTGTTCCATTAAGAAGGGCGAGGCCCTCCTTTGCTTCCAGAACCGCAGGGCGTAGCCCAGCCCTCTGGAGCGCCTCCTGACTCGGCAGGCGCTCGCCTTTGGAGAATGCTTCGCCTTCACCGATGAGCGTTAAGGCCAGGTGCGCCAACGGCGCTAGATCTCCGCTCGCCCCAACCGAACCCTTTTCCGGTATGACCGGGTTGACGCCGCGGTTGAGCAACTCGCACAGGAGCTCGATGACTTCCCACCGGATGCCGCTGAGCCCCAGTGTGAGCACATTGGCTCGCAGCAATATCATCGCCCGCACTTCCGGGATGGAGAGCGGCCGGCCAATGCCGCAAGCGTGGCTGCGGACAAGATTCAACTGGAGCTGGCGCAACTCCCCGGTTGGGATCTGAACATCCGCGAGTTTGCCAAAGCCGGTACTGACGCCGTAAACGATCCCGGCCCGCGCCACGATTTCCTCGACGACTCTTCGTGAGGCGTCGATCCGCGCCCGGGCCGAAGATCCTACCTCGATCGAGATGTCACCGAGTGCCACTGCCGCGATTTCCGAAAGCGACAATGGTTGGCCGGTCAGCTGCATCATTCGCATCTTATTAGAGATGGCTGGCCGAAACAACAAGCGCGGTTGTGGAAAGGACAGCCGAGAGCGCCCTTTCGCCATGAGGCCAAAAAAAAGCCAGGCCGATAAGCCGGCCTGGCCTTTTTGGTTAAAGCTATCCGCAGGCGGACAACTGAAATGTTATTTCGAGTAGGTTGAAGTCGTGGTGGTGGCCGGCGCCTCTTTTTTCTGAGCACATGCCCCCAAACTTAACGCACTGGCCGCGACGGCCACTATCATAATTGCTTTGAAAATTTTCACTTAATATTTCGCCTCCTTTCCGTGCAGGTTGCTGCCGTCATTTAGGCAGTTACGAACGGTCACGCAACGCTTTTCTCGACTTTTTTCTGCGGGGGCTTGGCCCGGTTCAGGCCCTGATCGCCACCGGAGTGCCTATCTCAACCCGTTCGTAAAGCTCCAGCAAATCGCTGTTTCTCATCCGGATACAGCCGTGGCTGGCGGGTTCCCCAAGGCTTTCCTCGTGATTTGTTCCGTGAATGTAGATGAAACGCTCGTGGGTATTTGCGTTCCCGGGATCGAGACCGTCCAGCCAGAGAATGCGCGTCATGACCAAATCTTCGTCCCGCAGCAGTTTTTTCGTCACTTTGACGGGGCGGCGGCTCTTGAACACGGTCCCCAGCGGCATTCCGTCCCCGATCTTTTCCGAGATCCGGAAGCGGCCCGTGGGCGTTTTCATGCTCCCCTCCTCTGTTCCGAGACCAAATCGGGACGTCGAAACCGGGTAGGCTCCGAGCGTTTTCGCTCCTGATTTTAGCGTGAGCCGCTGCTTCTTCACCGAAATATGGATCTTTGCTTGCGGGCTTTTCTTCATTTGAGAGTGGCGTAAGATGCGCCGTGTCGAAGGTGAAATCGTATCACATCGCCGTGGTCGGCGCGACCGGAGCGGTCGGCGCCGAGTTGCTCGCTGTCCTCGAGCGCCGGGGATTTCCAGTCGAGCGGCTGCTTCCATTGTCTTCCAGTCGTTCCGCAGGCAGGAAGGTTTCGTTTCGAAATACTGAAATCACCGCCGAGGAACTTTCCGACGGCTCGTTTGAGGGCATCGACCTCGCGTTCTTCAGTGCCGGCGGCGAGATCTCGCGGCGTTACGCCCCGGTGGCACGCGCGGCTGGCGCAATTGTAATCGATAATTCCTCCGTCTTTCGGATGGAGCCCGATGTGCCGCTGGTGATTCCCGAAATAAACGGCGATGACGCGCGACAGCACACCGGACTGATCGCCAATCCAAACTGCACCACGGCCGTCGCGCTCATGGCGCTTTATCCGTTGCACCTGGCGTTTGGCGTCCGGCGTGTGTTTGCCGCCAGTTATCAGGCCGTTTCCGGAAGTGGTGCTCGCGCGATCGGCGAATTACGCTCCCAGGTGGAAGCAGCGGCCGGCAAGCAAGCGCCGGTGGCCGAGGTCTATCCCCATCCGATCGCGTTCAACGTTCTCCCGCACGTCGATACGTTTCTGCCCGGCGGATACACAAAGGAAGAAATGAAAATGCAGAACGAGGGCCGGCGAATTATGCATCTGCCGGAATTCCGGGCCTCGGTTACTTGCGTCCGTGTCCCGGTTTTTCGAGCCCATTCAGTGGCGATCAGCGCGGAATTCGAACGCCCCGTTTCAGTCGCGGAGGCGCATGAAGCGCTGGCCAAAGCGCCGGGGCTCGAGCTGGTCGATGAACCGCAAAAAAACAGCTATCCCATGCCGCTCTACACGGCCCACAAAGACAATTGCGAAGTTGGGCGCGTCCGGCTGGATTGCGCGCTGGAGAATGGACTCTCGTTCTGGGTTTCCGGCGATCAACTATTGAAGGGCGCCGCCCTCAACGCTGTTCAGATCGCGGAGTTGCTCTAAAGGAAAACGGCCCCGGATTTCTGCCGGGGCCGCTCCGTTTAGATTACGATTTGTTTAGTGAGGTGTGGGCACCGGCTCGGCTGACTTCTTGTCCGGCGCTCGCTTGCTGGGAGGCGCTTCGTTCTTCGCGGGTGCGTTTGGTGCCGGCGCCGGAGGCGGAGGAGCAACATGCTGCTTGGGCACGTCCACTGGCGCCTGCTTCCGCGGCACGTCCGGCGGCGCTTGTCGTGTCGGTGGCATTGGTTCCGAAGTGATTTTGGGCTTCAGCTGCTGGCGCGGAGCGTCCGGCGGCGCTTCTCTCGTCGGGGGCATCGGATCCGAGGTGATTTTCGGTTTCGGTGGAGCCTTTTCGAGGGGCGGGGCAGCCGGTTGACGTGTAGGAGGCATCACGTCCGGAGCTTTCTCCGTGCGTTTGTCCTTCTTAATTCCTTGATCGTGCACCGGCGTGTCTCTGACGGGCGTGCCGTCCGGTGAGGTAGCAAGGCTCGACGGCGCTTTGGGCTGCTCCTTGGGCTTAACTGGCGTGAGGGCTGGGTTCGCGTTAGGCGCAGTGGCTGAAGAGGGGGTCATAACCGGCGCTGGCTTCTCTCCCCGGTCCTTCTTGGGTCTTTCCGGAGGAGTCATCGCCGCACTGGCCGCGGGTTTGACGGGAGGCATCGGCGATGGGTTCGCCATCTTGTCCTTGCCTTTGTCCTTGTCGGGCGCTGGCGTGGCGGGCGCTGCCGTAGTCGCCGGATTGGCTGCTGCGGGGCTTGCGATCGTGGCGGGCGTGGTTCCCGCCGCTGGGGCAGCCGGGGAGGCACCTGCGGGGCTTGGGGCCGCTTCCGCGTTATCGCGGGGTTTGACACTCGGCGGCGGAACCTTCTTCGGGTCCTCGCTCTTCATCTTTTGCTTCAAGTCCGCTTGCGCCTTCGGATCGGAGCCGCTCCATCCGTGCTCGAAGGTCGGTTTCTCGATTTTCTCCTTCACCATTTTAGGGGCAATCGGCTTGGGAGGTTTCTGAAACTTGAGCGGCGCAGCCACGATCAATCTATCGCCCTGTACTCTCGTTAGACCCCTTGCTTGGGCAGCCACGCTCAGCTCGACATTGCTGTCGCGCTCCAGTGTCATGCGCCGAATTGGTCGCGTCGAATAGCGACTCAAGGTGTCGTAATCCGGCCCGTGATTGTAGACGACCGAGTTCGTATAAGTGATGTTGGTCACGTTCACGGTATTGGAGATGTAAGTGATGTTCAGCGTCGGTTGAACAATCCGTTCACGCAGGACCGGCTCCCCGATATAACGCACGTCGACAAAGTTGTAGTAGTCGGGACCGATATCGAACTCCACGTCCACCTGCCCGCTGATCGGTCGATCGTCATAATCAACCTCACCTCGACCGCGCGGTGGCAGCGGCGCCCAACCCACATAGTCGCCGCCTGTGCGCCAGGAGACCCAGGCTGGGCCCCACTCACGGCCAGGCACCCAGAACCAGCCGCGATCGCGTAACCGCGTCCAGCGTCCGTAATGGTAAGTGGCCCATCCGAAATCCTCGTAGGAAACCCAGGTCCAACCAACATCGGTGTAGGCCCAGTATCCATCCGAGTACGGCCGCCAGTGAGAATTGCTCACGGCCACGCTGGGTTGCCAGCAATAGCCGTAATCGGCCACCTCGACCCAATTGCCGTCGGATCCAATATTATCGTAGAAAAAATCGATCGAGACATCGACTCTGGCTTCCGCCTGCCTCATGGCCGGCAGAACGAGCGCCAATATCGTTACCGCAAGAAGTAATATTCGTTTCATAGTTTGAGTAGTAATCGAGGGCTTAGACCGCCGCGCGGCGGCGATTATTCACCTCGATATAATTCGCAAGCCGGGCGCCCGGCGCGTGTTTACCGGGCGAAAGATTCTCCCCTGGACCAGGGCGGTCTTCGGCTACTTGGGACGCAAGACGACGAACGAACGGGTGCGATGCCGGCAAACCGAGAGCACTTGCGTCTCGTTAGGATCGAGCGAGGCGACAACTCTCTTGTAGTCAGCCACGGAAGTAACGGGTTGTTGATTGACTTCTTCGATCACGTCCCCGGTGCGCAGTTCGCTCTCGTCGTCGCTCACTTTCGTCACCATTACACCCCGGACGCTCTTCGGAAGGTCGAGCCGGCGCGCCATATCCTGGGTCAGCTCCCCGACTTCGATCGAACCAAATGCACCCGAGTCGTCAGGCTGATCTTCGGGCTCGGTCGGGGTTTGCCGTCTGGAGGGCGTGGGCGATTCCCGAGGATTGATTCGGGTCGTCTTGTAATCAACGGGCTGCTCCTTGATCGTCGCCGCCAGTTTGACCAGCTTTCCGTTCCGCATCACCTCAACGTCGACCTTCTTGTTCAGTTCGACCTGCGAAACAAAAGTCCGCAGTTCGTTGAAGGTTTTTACATCGTGCCCATTGAACTTCCGGATCACGTCGCCCTTCTTCATTTGCGCTTCGTCCGCGGGTGAATTGGGAAAGATATCATCCACCAGCACTCCCTCGGTCTCCGTGGCGCCCGGACCAACGTTGCGTGAAACGATGCCGAGATAGCCGCGGATGAGCCGTCCGTTCTTTAACAAGCTCTCCAAGGCGGCCCGGACGGAATTGGATGGAATCGCGAACCCGAGTCCCTGTGAGCCACCGCTCTTCGAAACGATCGCGGTATTGATTCCAATAATCTCGCCGCGGATATTCACCAACGGGCCGCCGCTGTTCCCTGGATTAATCGCCGCGTTGGTTTGCAGAAAATCGCCGAAACCATCGACCCGGTTCGGCCGGCCTTTTGAGCTGATGATTCCATCGGTAACCGTTTCTTCAAACCCAAAAGGATTGCCGATGGCCAGAACGGAGTCGCCCGCCTGAACGGCGTCCGAGTCGCCAAACTTAAGCGATTTGAGGCCCGGTTCGTCGATCTTCAAAACCGCGAGATCCACCGTCGCATCCGCACCCACCAGGCGCGCCTTTTTCGTCCGGCCGTCGCTCAGGAGCACTTCGATCTGGTCCACCTGTTCGATCACGTGATTGTTCGTGATGATATGGCCTTCGGCCGAAACAATAACACCTGAGCCCAGGGAATTTTGGACCATTTCCTCTTCGTTCGGGTTCCGGAATTGACGCGGGTTACGATTGTAAAACTCGGAAGGATCGAGTCCGTAACTCCGGCGCGGACTGACTACTTTCTTCGAGGTCTTCACGCTGACCACGGCCGGCAGGATGCTGCTGACCAGAGCGCGCCTTTCCTTATTCAGATTTTCCAGGCCCACGATCTCCTTCGGATCAACACTAGGCGTCGTCGAGAGGGTGTATTTGTCCGTTGTGGTTTGGGCGAGAAACTTCAGACCGCCATGCTTAAGACGATAGTCATACAGCCCGGAAATGGCGGCACTAACGAGCAAGACGAAAAGCAGAAATTTGAGTAGATTTTTCATTAGCTAACGTTGGAGAACGTACGTCCCCGTTCTTCGACAATCAATCTCCGAAAACGTTGATTGTCCGGCCGATTCAGTTTTGGATCCGCTTCAAGAATGGCCGTGGCCGCGACCCGCGCCTTCTTCATGATTAGGGCGTCCCTCCTTAGATCACCCAGCTTAAGCGCCGGCAAACCACTTTGCGCCGTTCCCAGGAGGTCGCCCGGGCCGCGCATGTCCCAATCCGCTTCCGCGACTTCAAATCCGTCGCTGGTTTTCTCCAGAACGGCAAGTTTCGCCGCCGTCTCGGGAGACTTTTCCTCGCTCAAGAGAATGCAATACGATTTGTGTTCGCCGCGGCCTATCCGGCCTCGAAGTTGATGCAGCTGGGCCAGCCCGAAACGCTCCGCGTTCTCGATCAGCATGATGGTGGCATTGGGCACATCGACGCCTACTTCAATCACGGTCGTGCTGATGAGCGCGCTGGTTTCCCCTCGCCGGAAGCGGTCCATGACCGCCTGCTTTTCCGGGGCGGGGATGCGCCCGTGCAATAACTCGCAACGAAAAGGCCGCAATCGTTCGCACCAGGTCTCGAACTCCGCGGCAGCCGCCTTGACGTCCAGCTTCTCGCTCTCGTCGATCAACGGATAAACGATGTAGGCCTGGCGTCCCGCTTCCAGCCGTTCGCGCATGAAGACAAGCATCTCGCTAAATTTCGCCCGGTCCCGAACCGCCGTGATAATTTTCCCCCGATGCGACGGCATCTCATCGATGACCGAGACATCGAGATCGCCGTAAACGGTCATGGTCAGCGTGCGCGGTATCGGCGTGGCGGTCATGACAAGCACATCCGGCGCTGGCTCACGCGTCGTCAGGCGCGAGCGCTGTGAGACGCCGAACTTGTGCTGCTCATCGATCACGGCGAGGCCCAGATTTTCGAACGAAACACCTTCGTAAAGCAGTGCGTGCGTCCCAATGATGATATCCGCGCTTTCGCCGCCGGAGACCAGGGGCAGGAAACTTTCTTCCTGCCGGTCGGCCGTCCGAAGCGAAATCTTCACTCCGAGCGGCTCGAGCCAGCGGCAGAGCACGGTGTAATGCTGCTCGGCCAGGATTTGGGTGGGCGCCATGAGGGCGGCCTGGAAGCCGGCCTCCACCGCGAACAGCATGGCCGCGATAGCGACAACGGTCTTCCCGGAACCGACGTCGCCTTGCAGCAAGCGGTTCATCGGCTGAGTGGACCCAAGATCGCGGCGCACTTCTTCGATAACGCGCGCCTGCGCATCGGTGAGATCGAACGGCAAACCGCGCAGGAATTTCGTCGACAGTTCGCCTGGGCCCGCATGGGCTTGCCCACTCCGCGAAGCTGTCGCGGACCGCCGGGCCGCGATCAACAGCTGCATCGCGAAGAATTCGGAGAAAACCAGATGTTCCTGCGCGGCGGCGCGCTGTGCTTCGGTTGTGGGAAAATGAATCTCGTGCAAAGCGTGCTCGCGCGTCCCGAGGTTCACGTTCTTCGGCAACAGCGTTGTCACGGAGTCCAGCGCGAGATTCTCTAACACGCGGTAAATCAAAGTGCGCAGGACTCGCTGGGGGAGCCCCTCGGTCGCTGGATAAATCGGCGTGATCCGGCGGAAGTGCACGGAGATGTCGTCGTCGTTTTCGATCACCTCGAATTCCGGGTGCTCCAGGCAAAGCCGCTTCCCGCGCAAGCGGGGCTTGCCGAAGACCACCAGCCGCTGCCCGGTCGCGATCATCTTTTGGACGTAGTGAAGGTTGAACCAGCGCAGAACCAACGGCTGGCTAAGCGCGTGCGAGTTCGATTCTTCCAGCGTCGCCTCGAAAATCCTCTTCCGGCCAAAGCGGAGCAGCCGGGTCGTCGCGACCTCACCGCAAAGCAGAATCGGCGTCTCGCTTTCCTGGTGGGGGAACCCCGCGAATGTCGTGCGGTCCTCGTAGCGGCGCGGAAAGTGAGTTAGGAGATCCTCCACGGTTTCGATCTCGAGCCGCCGCAGCGCTGTCAGTTTCGGCCGCGGGATCCACTCCAGCTCGCTGAGAGGTTGCGCGAGTTGGATCATTCGACAGGGGCCGCGGCCCGCAAGGCTTCGACATGAATTTGCAGCCGCGTTTCACCTTCGTATTCGTCCGCGCTCAACCGGAAAGCCATGTCCCAGGGAGCTACCGGCAAGGGCGAAGAGGCGCCATCAAAGAAAATCGCACGGCGAAAATGGTTTTTTTGGCGCAGGCGCAGCACAAGATGTTTCTCCTTCAGGATTTGAGGCGCAACGGTTGGTTCCACGCCGCGCGAAAAAAACATCGGCTGGCGATTGCCGCTGCCAAAAGGTTGCAGGACCTGGTGCCAGTGGAGCATCTCGGCGTTTAGCTCGGAGAAAGCGAGTTCGTGATCGAGATGCAACCGAGGCTGCAAATTCTCGTCCGAAAGAAGTGTGCGCGCCGCTGCGCGGAAGGCATCGGCGAATGCGGGAAAATTTTCTTCCCGCACAGTCAGGCCGGCCGCCATTTCATGGCCGCCAAATTTCTCGAGCCATTTTTCACAATGTCCGAGTGCTTCGACCAGCGAGAAGCCCTCAAGGCTACGACCGCTTCCTTTTCCGAGCGCGGTCGAGTCGAAGCCCACCACGACCGTGGGCCGATGATATTTTCGCACCAGGCGCGAGGCGACAATTCCCAGGACACCAGGGTGCCAATCACGTGCGCCCACCACAATGGCGGCATCACGCTCGGGCTGGAAGGTCCTCGCCAACTCTTCCTCCGCTTCCCCAAAAATCCTCTTCTCAACGCCCTGTCGTTCGCGATTCTGTTCATCGAGGAGCGCCGCCAGCTCGGTCGCTTCCCTTTCATCCTCGGTCAGCAAGAGCTGCAAAGCCTTTTCCGCGGTCGCGAGCCGGCCCGCAGCATTAAGCCGCGGTCCGAGACGGAAAGCGATATCTTCGGCATTGATCGGCGAGCGCACCGCGGCCACCTCCAAAAGTTTCCGAATCCCGGGGCGCCTCGATTTCGCAATCTCCGCGAGACCGCGTTGCACAAAGATGCGGTTTTCGTCCTGCAACGGGACAATGTCCGCCACGGTCCCAAGTGCGACCAGGTCGAGTTTCGCTTTCAGGTCGAACCCGGGTGCCGGTCGCGTCTTGAGCAACGCGTGGCAAAGCTTAAAAGCGAGGCCGACGCTGCAAAGATAAGAGAACTCAGAGCCGGTCGCGGCTTTCGGATTCACCACCGCCACGCAATCGGGCAAGGCGGATTTCGGTTCGTGATGATCGAGCACGATGACATCAACCCCGCGCTCTTTCAGGCCGGCGATCTCACTAATCGACGACGTCCCGCAATCGACCGCGAGCAACAGTTGCGGCTGATGTTGTTCGCAACAGCGATCGACGCTCTCCCGGCTCAGGCCATAGCCTTCCTCCATCCGCAGCGGCAGGAACAATTCCGGGACCGCGCCGTAGCTGCTCAGCAACTCGGCGAGCAGCGCGAGAGAGGTGACGCCGTCGACATCGTAATCTCCGAAAAGGACGATGCGCTCCCGGTTATCAATTGCGCGCAAAATCCGGGTCACGGCCGCGCCCATGTCGGGCAACAGAAATGGGTCGCTCAAAGAGCTGAGGCGCGGCTGGAGAAAAGCGTTCACCGCCTCCGCGCTTGCGAAGCCTTTTCTCTTCAGCAGCTCGGCGATACAAGGCAGGCTGCAAATATCCGGCCAGGCAATGGCAGTATCCGTCCTGTCTGCGGCCGGCGCGATGATCCAACGTTTCTGCACAAATCAGACTATTTGCGCGGTGGTTCCGTGGCAAGACGTGGCAGCTTTCTCTTCGCCGCCTCACTCTTCGAACGTCGGAAGCGGATCGCTATAAGACCAACGTCGGGTCGGGCAGCAGAATTCCGTGCTTTTCGCAAAGCTTGCGAAACATCGAGAGACCCTCTTTTTCCCGCGGGCCCAGGTGATACGTCAGACATTCGCGAAAATAATATGCGCAAAACTGCGGGCTGAATTCTCTTTCCGCGGCAATGACTGAGTCGAGTTCCCGCAAATTGTTATCCCGACAGGCGCGGAGGTGGTCAGCGATCGGTTTCGGAGAGGCAATCTCCGGCCGAATAAGCCAGAGCGCATAAACAAACGGCAGGTGCGTGAGCTTCTCCCATTCCTCTCCCAAATCCCAAAAATGCAAGGCCGCCTCACTCCCCTCCCGGTAGCGGATGGCTTGATCGCCGATGAAGAATTTGGCGAGTCGCGGCGTGACTGCTCGTTGGATTAATGGGGTTCTGGCCACCAGCTTCGGACGGAGCCCCGCCTCAGCCAGAAGGCAGCGCAGCAAGTTCACCGCCGTCTGCGACGCCGGGTCGACTTCGATTTCATCGATCTCGTCCAGTTTTCCGACATAGGCGAGGAAGACGCTATGAACGGGTCCGTGCGAAGAAACGCAAATGCCATCGACCAGGACATAAATCGGGTTCCGAAGAAATTCGAAACTCGAGACAAGAGCGACGTCGAGGGCGCCTTCTGCAAGTTTTTGGCAGAGCTTGTTCGGATGGTCGAACATCACCTCGCCCGGCCATCCGTAAATGAGCGGACGCGCGTTGAGATACTTAACGCAACCGATCCGGATCAGGCCGCCGGTAGACACGCCTTACGCGCAGACGAGCTCGGACACCGCTGCCGGTGGAGCGTTTTGACCAGCGGGTTGCCGTCGCAAGTGCCGGTAATAGCTGTCCCGCTGCACCGGTTCGCGACCGGCCTCTCGAATCACGTGCTCGAGGGTTGCCACCGTTTGTTCCTGGGGAGTCTGGGCGCCGGCCATGTGGAAGATCTTTTCTTCCATAATCGTGCCATGCAGGTCGTCCACCCCGTAACTGAGAGACACCTGGGCCAAGGGCAGCCCCATCGAAACCCAATAGGCCGTGAGGTGATCGAAGTTGTCCAAATAAATGCGACTAACCGCCAGGTTGCGAAGCTGTTCGACCGCCAACGCCGGTTTGACGTGCGCGAGAACGGTGGTTTGCGGCTCGAAGGCAAACGGGACGAAGCCGGTAAATCCGCTCGTCTCATCCTGCAATTCCCGGAGCTGCCGCAAGTGATCGATCCGCTGTTCCAGAGTCTCGATATGCCCAAAGAGCATGGTGCACGTGCTCCGGCCACCCATTTGGTGCCAGATCCGATGGACCTCGAGCCATTCCTCGGCGCTCTCCTTGCCCCGGCAGAGCTCATCGCGGACGTCGGCGTCAAAAATCTCAGCGCCACCTCCAGTCAACGCACCGAGACCCGCCTCCCGCAAAATCGCGAGCGTGTCGGCAATCGGCCGTTTGAATATCCGCTGGGCCAAATGCCGGATTTCGATCGCGGTGAACGCCTTAATTATCAGATTCGGGTCAAGAGCGCGGACGCGCCGCAGGAGCGTCAGATACCAGTCGCTCTTCAGCGTCGGATGCAGACCGCCGACCATATGGACCTCGGTGATCCCAACGGCCAGCGACTCCTGGACCGCGGCAACAATGTCGTCGATCGAACGCTCGAAGGCATGAGCGTCCCGCTTCTTCGCCGCGAACGCACAAAACTGGCAGGAGAGAATGCAGACATTCGAGTAATTGACGTAGCGATTCAGGATGTAAGTCGCCACGTTGCCGTTCTTTTGCTCGCGGACGGCGCTCGCCATGACCCCAAGCGCGTTGAGATCGTTAGAGCGATAGAGTTGCAGCGCGTCGGCCTCTGAAATGCGCTGCCGGGCGTTTACCTTCTCGGCGATCGGTTGAAGGTCGATGGGAATGAGAGATAGGTTCATCAAGGCGTTAGCCGACTGCGGATTTTTCGAACTCATGATGCACATACTCCCGCCCGGTTGCAAACGAAAGCGCCGGAGAACACGCCCGAGACCCGGGATCGGCCGAAACCTTCCCAGCCTGGCTTGGTTAATCATGTGAATCGTGGATTCAGTCGCCGCGTCTATCTTCCCAATGTTGCGTAATGAACCGAGCCCGACGGGCGCTTCCGATGAGAACGCCCGGGACGTGCGCTTGATGCAACTGGTCAGCGCCGGAGAAGAAGCCGCCTTCGAGGAACTCGTGGAGCGGCATCAGCGCCTCGTGGTGGGAACCGTGGCCCGGATGCTGGGGAGTAATTCCGACGTCGAAGACATCGCGCAACAGGTTTTTGTGCGCGTTTGGAAGAGCGCGAAACGCTACGTCCCGCGGGCAAAGTTCACGACCTGGCTGCTGAAAATCACGCGCAATCTGGTCTTCAACGAATTACGCCGGCGATCTCGCCATGCGCAGTTGCCGCTGCAAGCCGAGTCGGCGGACGAGGAACGGCCCATCAGGGATGAACGCGCCATGGCGCCGGACGCGGCGTTGCTCGAGCAGGAATTACAAGGCGCCCTCGAGGCCGCCATCGCCCAGTTGCCAGAAACGCAACGAATGGCGGTGGTGCTGCGCCGCTATGATGAGCTTAGTTATGAGGAAATCGCGGAAGTCCTTGAGCAATCGGTCCCCGCCGTAAAAAGCCTCCTTTTTCGCGCTCGCACCGAACTTCGGGCTCGTTTGAGCCGATATCTGGCGAATTAGCTTCGCCCCGGGAAAACAAAGAGGGCGGACCTCTCGCGAGAATCCGCCCCCTCTCAACCCCACATTCTCTCGTTGCTTAAAAGTCTCTATCCTTGGCGGTGCTCATGAATGACACCTTGTCTTCCGTCACCGTTTTCGTCGTCGAGCCCCGCGCGGGAGCCGGCGGCGTGCCCGGTTTCGGGTAATCCGCTGCGTTCTGGCGATTCGAAGTGGGCACCAGGCGCACGGAGCCCTTGGCGTTGTTCCGCCATCCGTTCGGATCCGCGAATTCCTCGCCGGAATGAGTCACCCCACTGACCTGGTCTTCCAAGCCGGTGCCATAACGTTGATCGATGATAGTAGGCGTAACGAACACCAGCAGGTTCCGTTTTGTCCGAATGTTGTTTCGGCTTTGAAAGAAATAGCCCAACACCGGTATGTCGCCCACGAGCGGGACCTTGGTGCGGGATTTTGTAACTTCATCCTGGAGCAGGCCGCCAATCGCCAGGGTGTCACCGCTCTTGATCAAGACATTTGAGTCAAGCGAGCGGGTGTCGATAATCGGGCTCAAGACGGGTTGAGTGGCGCCCGGGGGGAAGAACGGCAGGTCTCCCACCTTGTTGCTGATTTCGGGCTTCACTTTCAGCGTAATGAAACTGTCTTTGTTGACCGAAGGGGTCACGATCAGTGTGTTTCCGAATTTCTTGTCATCAAACCCTCCGAAAACAGCCGACGCAGTCTGCTCGTTGAAGGTGAGCCTTGGCACCGGCTGATTACGAATAATTTCGATCTTCGCCTGCATGTTGTCGGCCGTGACCACGCGTGGGTTGGCCAGGAATTCAGCGTCCGAATCCTCATTCAAGGCCGCTAACGTGACGGACAACTGCGGGGCCGAAAGAATTGCGAACTGGCCTCCCAATTTGTTGAGCATTTTGTCGAAGAAGAAATCGTTACCCTTCAATTTTCCGGTCAGTGGATCGTAGCCGAAACTTGGAGGTGTGCCGGGAACGGTCGTAGTCGAGCCATCTGGGTTCACAGTAGTCGTTGGGACCCCGGCCGGGTTGCCGCCTGCGAAATGAAGCGTCTGCGGATTGCTCCCGCTGCCCACCACTCCGGCCCAGTTGATTCCGTAGGCTTGTTTTGGGTTCGCGGTTACTTCGACCAAACGCGCTTCGATCATGACCTGCTTGGTCGGTTTATCGACCTGGGCCAAAAGCTTGCGAATATTGTCGATGTTGCTGCGCGTTTCGCGGAAGAAGAGGGTATTCGTCCGCTCATCCACCTGGGCCGCTTCCTTGCTCGACAATTGGGGAGCAATAAGCACCGCAACATCCTTGGCCCGGGCATAACTGAATTGGTAATTGTCGCTCTCAGTCGGCTCAGCGGTGCGCTCCGCCGCAGTCTTGATGTAGTAAACGTTCTCGATCTTGTCCATGAAGAGGCCCTTGGCCTTAACGATGATCGCAATCGCCTGAATCGCCGTGACATCTTCCAGTCGCATCGTCACCGTCCCGACGACCGCTTCGCTGACAACCATGTTGATTTTCGATTGGCGGGCGAGGAGGCGGAGCACCTGACCGACGTCGTCGCCCTGAAATTCACGCACGCCGACGCCACCGTTATCGGTTGCGCTGTCAGCTTCAGTTGGATCAACCGTCGTCGGAGGGGTGGCACCTTTCGTGGCGGTGGCCGGCGAAGTGGCCGGATTGGCCGTCGACGCCTGCACGAGCGTGAGCGGAGAGCTGTCAGTTGCCTTGGTGGAGACTGGTGCCGGAGGCAGGGCTGGCGACGTAGCCGTCTTCAGCTGCGAATCGATGCCTGGAGCCGACTGAAGGGTCCCTGTCGCCAGAGGTTTCGAAGCTGGCGTGGGAGAGTCGACCTGCGCTTCAGAAAGAACAATGGCACCGAGCAATGCCGCCGTCCCACAGAGAAAGTGTTTGAAACGATTAAACATAGGTATGAATGGGAAGTTGAAGAATGCGGAAGCGTTTAAAGCAGGAAGCAGACCAGCCCCGTCAGTTCGGAGAAGGGGCCTCTTGGAATTGCGGGCAACCATCCCCAGCCTCCGCGACGGCGCCCCGAATCGCAGCTCGATCCCTCGCACCGTGCGCTTAATCACGCCCATCAGGTGATCTCGGCGTCGGGCGAGAGCTCAACGCCCGTTGTCCTTTCGGCGTCCGCCGCGATGAATGAATTCCAGCGCGCGCGTGATGTTCGCCGGCCGAACCCGACGGCAGGAACCACCCAGAGACCAGGATGCGCCCGGGTCGCACTGCCGGACTTCCCAGAGGAATACCCCGCAGCGGCTCAAATGCTGGCTACGCGGCCGTGGCAAACCCCAGCGCCGGCTTGCTGAAGTCGGGCGCCGGCATCTCATTCACGAGCTTCACAATGCCGTCCTGCCATCGGTGTCCAATTTCCAGCAGATAGGGATCGTCTTCACCCAGATGCGACCGGAGTTTGGCTTCCAGCGAATCTTTCTCATAACACAGGATATCGATGGGCGGACCGACCGCGACGTTACTTTTCATGGTCGCGTCGATGGAGATGATGCCGACTTTCACGGCATCGGCCAGGTTCGTCTCGTAGCTAAAACCGCGGTCGAGGATCGGCTTGCCGTATTTCCGTTCGCCAATCTGCAAAAACGGGCAATCGCGCGTGGCGTGAATGCTATTGCCTTGAGGATAAACCAGGTGCACTTCAGGGGCCAGACCCGCAATCTGGCCGCCGACGATCAGGTGAATATTAAAATCAAACCCGTCCGCTTCGAGGGCCGCCCGATCCCGCCTTTCGACCTCCCGGACCTTTGATCCCACATACCGAACCGTTTCGTAAAGAGTCTTCCGATTGGTGAGTTGTTCGCGGTCCGGATCGCTCTGGCCGAGGTGCAGGTCCTCGTCGATCAATGCGATCGTGGCCTGAGTGAGAGAAAGGTTACCCGAACTGAGGATGCAAATTACCCGGTCACCCGGTTTTTCGTAGATCCGCATTTTGCTGCACAGGGTGATGTTGTCCATCCCCGCGCTGGTGCGTGAATCGGACAAAAAAACCGCGCCAGAGCGGCAAAGCATCCCGAGGCAATAGGTCATTTGCGGTTGTCTTCCATTGGATCGATCACGCGGCCTTCCACGCGTTTGATCTGGGTATGATGCGTAAGGACATGAGCGCGTCCATCGCTTCCTTGAAAAAAAGCACTGACGGTCGTGATCATCCAGCGGAAAACGAAGTGTCGCACGGCGGAACGGTACTCGAACTTTCTCTTTTCGCGCAACCGGTTTGCAAAATCCGCTTGCAACAATTACCTCGTCGGTAGATTTGGCACTCAATCGGAGACAGCAAAAAGTGGCCAGAAAATCCAAAATCGAAACAGAAAAACAAGTGAACGGCAGCACGGGAGCCGAAGCCAAAACAACTGGCGCGGTGCCCAAGCCAAAACGGAAAAAGGCTGCGCCGAAGAAGAAAATCGGCGCGACCAAGCTGGCTTCCCCAAGAAAAACTTCCTCACCGCGGTCTCGCCATGAACCGACCGATGAAGAAATCCGGCTTCGGGCCTACTTTATCGCGGAGCGTCGAATCCAACTCTCCCTCCAAGGCGATTCCGCGCACGACTGGATCGAAGCCAGGCGACAGTTAATCGAAGAAGCCGGCCCCGCGAGCTCCTAGCCTGGGCCCTGGCGGCGAGTCCCGCTCAACCGCCAGATTCGATTCCGGGCAGACATTCCTTCACTTTGTCGATCAGCCGGCTGATCACGAAAGGCTTGGCCACCAGCCCGCGCACGCCCGCTTCCTTCAACAATTCCTGAGCCCGTTTCTCATCGCCTCTTCCGGTCACCAGGAGGAGCGGGGGCACAATGCGCGGTGGTTCGGAATGGTTGTAGACCTTCCCAAGGAGGAAGAACAGCATCGCGCCGTCGATCATCGGCATCGAGAAATCGAAGATGAGCAGGTCGTAGGTTTTCTTGAGCGCCAGCTCGAAGCCGTATTCCGGGTTTGGAGAGGTATCCACTTCGCAACGCAAGAACGATGAGAGGGCCTCCCGAATCACTCGCAGGAGGCCTACGTCGTCGTCTACGACCAGAATTTTCTTAACGGGGCGGTCGCCCATGAATGGACGCTTGCGCGAAACCACGCAGCGTTTCAAGCTTTTCCGATGCAAATATTGGCGGAACTGGCCGGCGCCCTGCAAGAGCGTCTGGAAATCGTGGGGGACGAAGAAAGCCGGCGCGACCCGGTGCGCCACACGGAGCGGTTAAGGGAAGTCTCCGAAAAGATCGAGGCAATCGAGCAACGATTGCCGCCCACGATCGATCCGCAGTTACGGCACTTCCTTCAGCGCCGCAGCTACAGCAAGGCGCTCGAGTTGCTCGCGATGGAGGGGGAGGCCTAGCGCGAGTACAACTCAACGATCAACTGTTCGTTGACCATGGGCTGCATTTCGTCCCGCGTTGGGATGCGCGACACCCGTCCGCTGAGCGCATCTCGATTCGCCACCAGCCAATCCGGAACGGGCGCGATTTGCGTGAGCTCAAGATTGCGCAGCGCCAACTGCCGTGACTTCGGCTTGTCTTTCACCGTGACTTCATCGCCCGCTTTGACGTTGTAGGAAGCGATGTTCACATTGCGTCCGTTCACCTGAACGTGACCGTGTGAAACCAATTGGCGCGCGGCGCTCCTGGTATTGGCCAGACCGAGGCGGAAAACGACGTTATCGAGACGCGTTTCTAAAAGCTGAAGCAATGTTTCACCCGTGACGCCGCGTTTGCGCAAGGCTGTCTGGAAAATCCGCCGGAATTGCTTTTCGAGCAGGCCGTACTGGTAGCGAAGCTTCTGTTTTTCGCCCAACGCGACGGCGTAATCGGATTGCTTGCGGCGCGAGCCTTTCGGCCCATGCATGCCCGGTGGATAATTCTTCCGCTCGAGCGCTTTCGATGGTCCAAAGAGCGGCACACCATAGCGGCGGCTGACTTTGGTTTTTGGTCCGGTATATCTGCCCATGAAGAGAGTTTGGTGTTAAACGATCAAACGCGTCGTTGTTTTGGTGGACGGCAACCATTGTGTGGAACCGGTGTGACGTCTCGGATTACAGTGAGATCGAGCCCGATGGCTTGCAACGCCCGCACAGCTGATTCGCGGCCAGCGCCTGGCCCCCGCACGAGGACCTCCACTTCCTTCAAGCCATGCCCCATCGCCTGGCGGGAAGCGTCCTGCGCGACCATCTGTGCCGCGTAAGCCGTGCTCTTGCGCGAGCCCTTGAACCCGACTTTCCCAGCGCTCGACCAGCCAATCACGTTCCCCTTCAGGTCCGTAATCGTGACGATCGTGTTATTAAAAGTTGAGAGGACGTGCGCTATGCCGGTGTGAACGTTTTTGCTCCCTTTCGCCTTGATGATTTTGGGTTTCTCAACGTCGTTCGGGTCGAGTGAAAGGTTCTCCTTCGGCGGCTCGGGGGCGGGAGCTTCCTCTTTTTTCGCTTTTGGTGCTTTCTTGGCTGGCTTGGCAGCCGGCTCCGCAGTCGCACTCACGGGCTCGGGTGCTGGAGCGGCAGCCTCAGCAGGCGCCGCCGGTTGAACGTCGGGGGCAGGAGCTGCGGCCTCCACTGCAGGCGTCTCCGCCGTCTCTGCGTCCGCTGGCTTGACCTTGGCCGCTTTGGCCTTGGGTTTCTTTTTCTCGTCTGAGTCTGGCATGATTGAGTCCTACAGCTTGCTAAACTTTGCCGGCCTTGGCGTCCTTGTTGCGGATAACACCCACCGTCTTGCGAGGTCCCTTGCGGGTGCGCGCGTTGGTGGAGGTCCGCTGTCCCCGCACAGGCAGGCCGCGGCGATGCCGAATTCCACGGTAACAATTGATGGCTTGGAGACGCTTGAGATTACTCTGCAATTCGCGGCGCAGATCGCCTTCAATCAGCATCTTATTCCCTGTGATCGTCTGAATGATCTCGTTGATTTGGTGCGGCGTCAGGTCCTTCGCGCGCAGGTTCGGGTCGATATTAGTCTGTTCCAAAACACGCTTCGCGGTGCTCGGCCCAATCCCGTAGATGTAAGTCAAAGACGCTTCGATGCGTTTATCGGCCGGAATCTCAACTCCTAATAGTCTTGGCATAACAAATTCTTAAATCGTTAATTCGTCTCACCCCTGCCGCTGCTTGTGCCGCGGGTTCTTGCAGATGACGCGGACAACATTCTTCCGCTTCACGATCTTACACGCTTCACAAAGTCTTTTCACTGATGGTCGCACTTTCATAAATCAAGGATTCGGCGAGACGAAAAACGCGGAGTTCGGCTCCGCGTTGTCACTTCTGGCGATACGTAATCCGCCCCTTCGACAAATCGTAGGGGGAAACTTCTAGCATAACTTTGTCGCCTGGCAAGATACGAATGAAATGCAGGCGCATTTTGCCGGAAATATGCGCCAAAACACGGTGGCCATTGGGCAACTCCACGCGGAACATCGTATTGGGCAAGAGCTCGACAACCGTGCCCTCTACTTCAATTGCGTCTTTCCGCGCCATGTCAGGATTTCCGGCTCGTTCTTCGTGATCAGGATCGTGTGTTCGAAATGCGCCGACGGCATGCCGTCCGCCGTGCAAACTGTCCAGCCATCATCGCGTAATCTGACGGACGCAGTCCCGGAATTAATCATCGGTTCGATCGCGAGAGTCATGCCAGCCTTCAATTTCGGGCCGCTCCCGCGTTTGCCGTAATTCGGCACCTGCGGCTCTTCGTGCAGCTTCCGGCCGACTCCGTGCCCCACGAACTCGCGGACAACACTGAACCCATCGTGCACCGCGATCTCCTCGATCGCCGCGCAGACGTCGCCGAGCCGCACCCCTTCGGACGCGATCTCGATGGCGCGCCGTAACGCCATTTCCGTTACGCGCAACAACCGCTCCGTGCGCTCGTCAATCATCCCCACCGGAACAGTCGAGGCCGTGTCCCCCACCCAGCCGTCCTTGATCACGCCGATGTCGAGCTTCACGATGTCCCCGTATTGAATCCGCCGCGCGCCCCCGATTCCGTGCACGATCTCATCATTCAATGAGATGCAAACGTTCCCGGGGAAGACACGGTGTCCGATCCGATAACCGAGAAACGCACTGCGCACGCCGGCTTCCTGCATAAAATCAGCCGCCGCCTGGTCCACTTCCTTCGTGGAAATTCCGGGCCGGATCAGTTCACTCACACGGTCAAGGATCTCGCTGGCTGTCCGGCAAGCCTGCCGCATTTTATCGATCTCTTTTCCGGTCTTGATCGGAATCATGCCGATTGTTCAATAAGCTGCGAAATGTCGCCGAAGACGGCATCGCGATCGCGATTCCCATCGATTTTCCTCAGCGCTCCGGATTTTTCGTAGAGGGCTGCCAGCGGCTGGGTCTTCGAATTGAATTCCTCCAGACGCTTCTTCAACACCTCGGCGTCATCATCGTTGCGCCGCACGAGCGGGCCATCACAATAAGGGCATATCGGCCGTTCGGCGAAGATCGCGCTGCTCAGACTGGTCGTGAAGCCGCATCCCTGGCATTGCAGCCGGCTCGCTATCCGGTCGCCCACAGTCTGCGGGGAAACGTCGAGCCAGATCGCGAGGTCGAGCGGCGTCCGCAGGCGGGTGAGAATGCTCTGCAGGCTCTCCGCCTGCGGAATCGTGCGGGGAAAACCATCGAAAACAAACCCGTGGCCCCCATGCAGTCGAAGCCAGTCTTCGATCAGTTTCACGATGATCGTGTCGGAAACCAGCCCGCCATGCCCCGTCGTGTCAGCGGTCTCCAATCCAAGAGGTGTCCCCAGATCTCGTTCGCGGCGCAAGATGGCGCCGGGCGAAGTCACCGGAATGCCGAACTGCCGGGTGATCATTTCCGCCTGAGTTCCCTTTCCGGAACCGGGCGCGCCCAAAAGCACCAATCGCCTTTTCACTTAGTGCCCGTAGAGGAAGATCGCCACACCGCCGATGACCAAAGCGGCGATCACGACGTAAAGCCACATCAAAGTGCTTCCCCGGGCCGCCTCACCCCGGCCATAGCTGGCGCGATCGAACCGGCCGCCCCGGATTCGACCCTTGCGCAGAAACCCGTCGTAATGCCGCTGGATAAGGTGTGTCTCCACCTGTCGCATTGTGTCGAGGATCACGCCCACAATGATCAACAAACTGGTGCCGCCAAAAAACTGCGCGGTGATGACCGGGACATGCAGCCACTGGCTCATGAGACTGGGCAAAATGGCGATCAACGTGAGGAAAATCGCCCCCGCGAAAGTGAGACGCGTCATGGTGTAATCAAGAAAATCGGCCGTCGGTTTCCCCGGACGGACGCCAGGAATGTAGCCCCCGTATTTCTTGAGATCGTCCGCGATCTGGGCGGGCTGGAATTGCGTCGCCACCCAAAAATAGCTGAAGAAGAAAATCATCGCCGCCAGCACCACGTAGTGCAGCCAGCCGACGGAAAGCATGTCGGAGATGGTCTTGGCCGTCCGGCTGTTCTTGAAAGCAACACTCACGATCGTTGTGGGAAAAAGCAGGAGCGCCCAGGCGAAAATGATCGGCATAACGCCGGCGTAGTTCACCTTCAATGGCATGTATTGCGTCTGGCCGCCGTACATTTTCCGGCCCACCACACGCTTCGCGTATTGCACCGTAATTTTCCGCACCCCTTGCGTGACCGCGATGACCGCGGCAATCACGATAAACAAGAACGCCACCATCAGCACAAGGATCGCGGGATTGACCTGGCTGGTGCCGGTTTCCGCCGAGGGAACGAATGTCTTCCAAGCCTGCGCCAACGCAGCCGGCAGGCGCGCCACGATGCCAATGGTGATAATCAGCGAAATACCGTTCCCGATCCCTCGCTCTGTAATCTGATCGCCGAGCCACATCAAAAACAGCGTCCCCGTGGTCAGCGATAACACGGTGATGAGACGGAACATCATCCCCGTATCCTCGACCAGGGGAATCCCCAGCCTGGCTACCGTATCGTTAATTCCGGGCAACATCGTGTGGTACGATTCCGGGTGCTGAAACGAAACCGCCAGCAGGTAGGCCTGGACAAGGCAAAGGCACACCGTCGCGTACCGGGTGAACTGCATGATCTTCTGGCGCCCGCCGTCTTCCTTGGCGAGCCGGCCCAGCTTTGGAATCACCGCCGTCAGCAACTGCATCATGATCGACGCACTGATGTACGGCATGATCCCGAGCGAGAAAATCGCGCAGTTTTCGAGCGCACCACCGCTGAATAAATTAAACAGAGCCGCGACGTTGCCGCCCTGGTTCTCTGTCAGTGAAGTGCGGAACCACTCCTGGATCACCGCCTGGTTGACGCCCGGCGTAGTGATCGCGGCGCCGAGGCGCACGATCACGATCACCGCGAGCGTGAACAGGATGCGCCGACGGAGCTCCGGTATCTTGACCGTGTTTAGAAACGCCGAAACCATCGCCTAGGAATTCGTGATCACCCGGAAAAGGTTAGCTTTTCCCCGATGATTTTTTCTTCGCCTTCGCCTTGGCTGGCGCTTTCTTTTTCGAAGATGTTTTTTTCGCGGCCTTCACTTTTGCAGTCCCCGCCGCTTCTGGCTCGGTGGCGTCAGGCGCCGCTGCCGGCACGTGATCCACGCGCGGACCGTGCGCTGCCGGTTTCTCTCGCATTGTTACGGTGCCGCCCGCTTTTTCGATTTTCTCACGGGCAGAGGCGCTGATCTTGTCCGCCTCAACGGTCAGTCCGTGCTTCAATTCGCCGCCCCCAAGAATCTTGAGTCCAGCTCCGTGACCGCGAATCAAGTTCGACTCGCGCAGCAGTTGCTCGTTCACCAGGGTGCCTTCCTTGAAAGCATTCAGATCGCTCAGATTCACGATCGCGTAATTCTTGTGAAAAGCCGCGTTATTGAAACCACGTTTCGGAAGGCGCCGGATCAACGGCATCTGACCGCCTTCGAACCCGAGGCGAAGACTGCCGCCGGAGCGCGCCTTTTGGCCTTTGTGCCCCTTGCCGCTGGTCTTGCCGTGCCCGGAACTTTCTCCGGATCCAAGCCTCTTGACGCGATGCTTCGAGCCGGGTCGCGTCCGCATATTGTGCAACCGGATCATGATTGCTCGGCCTTTCCGTCATTCAGGCGAATGCCGCGCACCTTCAAAATCTCATCGCGCCGGCGCAAACCGCGCAGCGCTTCAATCGTCGCTTTGACTACGTTCGAGTGATTGCTGGAACCAAGCGACTTCGCCAGCACGTCGCGAATACCGACCGCTTCCACGACGGCGCGGACCCCGCCGCCCGCGATCACGCCTGTCCCGGGAGAAGCCGGACGGAGCAGAACGCGGCCGCCGCCAAATTCGCCGATGGTCTCGTGCGGAATCGTATTTTCGTGCAGGGACATTTTCTCCATCGATTTGCGCGCAGCTTCGGACGCCTTGCGGATGGCCTCGGCAACTTCGTTCGCCTTCCCGAAGCCGACGCCGACTTTTCCGTCGTGATCGCCCGCGACGATCAACGCGCTGAAGCTGAAACGCCGGCCGCCTTTGACGACCTTGGCGCAACGATTGATGAACACCACCTTCTCGGTCGTGTCCCCCCTTGCCGCTGAACTCTTATCTGTGTGGCGCTCCTGCCTTCTGCCGCCGCCGCTGTGTGGTTGTGCCATGATGTTCTAAAATTTGAGTCCGCCTTCGCGGGCTGCGTCCGCCAGAGCTTTCACTTTCCCGTGATAGAGGAAGCCGCCGCGGTCGAAAATAACTTTGTCGACTTTCTTGGAGAGCAGGCGTTCGGCAATTGCCTTGCCCACTTTTTCCGCCGACACCCGATTCGCTCCCGCCTTGGCTTTACCCACGACCTTCTCCTCCGTGGTCGCGGCTGCGACCAGGGTGCGCCCGGCGTCATCGTCGATGACCTGCGCGTAAACATGCTTGCCCGAAAAATGCACAGCGAGGCGCGGACGCTCCGCGGTGCCGCTGACACGTTTCCTGATCCGCGTATGAATGCGGTGCCTGATTTTTTTACGATCCCTGGCGGCCATAACTATTGAACGGTTTTGCCTTCCTTACGGCGAACGATTTCGCCCGCGTAGCGCACGCCCTTGCCCTTGTAAGGCTCAGGCGGGTAATACCTGCGGATGTCCGCTGCGACCTGACCGACCACTTTCTTGTCGATCCCGGCAATGGCGATCTTGGTGTTGTCGGTCACGGTAATCTTAATTTCCTTGGGGATTGGGAACAGAATCGGGTGGGATTTACCGAGGCTTAGATTCAGGACGGAACCCTGGACCGCGGCCTTGAAACCCACGCCCTCGATCTCAAGCTGCTTCGTGAATCCTTCGCTGACGCCCAGAACCATGTTGTTGACGAGACTGCGCGACAGGCCATGGAGGGCCCTGACGCTCCGCGTTTCGGCTTCGCGCACGATCGAGACGCGATTGTCTTGAACGCTGCCTTTGATGCTGCGCGGCAGGTTCCAGCTTAACTTGCCTTTCGGACCTTCCACGGCAACGGCGCCATCGGCTCCGATGTTCACCTTCACCTTGTCGGGGATCTCGACGATTTTGTTTCCGATACGTGACATAAAATTCAGGCGCGCTTACCAGACGTAAGCCAGCAGTTCGCCCCCCACGTTTTGTTTTTTCGCTTCGCGCCCGGAGAGAATGCCGCGTGGCGTGGAAAGAATCGAGATGCCCATTCCGCCGAGCACGCGTGGAATCTCCTGCGCGCCGACGTAACGGCGCAGACCCGGCCGGCTGACCCGCTTCAATCCCGTGATGGCGCTCGTGCGGTTCGCGATCTTGTTCGTGATCTTGATCCGCGGGTGCGCTGCTTCGGTATCCACCGAGTAATCCGTGATGTAGCCCTCGTCCTTCAAAATGCGCACGATCTCCGCCTTGATTTTGGAATACGGCACAAACATTTCGGTCTTCTGCGCGGTCGCGGCATTGCGCACGCGAGCGAGAAGGTCGGCAATAGGATCTGTAACTGTGCTCATGAAATATTAGGCCGGCTGAGGCGCGGCGGGCTTTTTCGCCCGGTCGCTGAACGGCATCCCCATTTCGCTCAAGAGCGATTTTGCTTCTTCGTTCGTCCGCGCGGTGGTGACGATGGTAACATCAAATCCGATGTTGCGCTTGATTTTATCGAGTTCAACCTCGGGGAAGATCGCCTGGTCGGAAACCCCCAGGGTGTAGTTGCCGTTGCCGTCGAAACCCTTCGGCGATACGCCCCGGAAATCCCGGATGCGCGGCAGGGACGCCTTGATCAATCGCTCCAGGAACTCGTACATGTGCTCGCCGCGCAGTGTCACCTTCGCGCCGATCGCCTGTTCCTGGCGCAGCTTGAAATTCGCGATGCTCTTTTTCGCGCGCGTCTCGGAAGGTTTCTGGCCGCTGATCAGAGCCAGCTCGGCCTTCGCATCTTCCAGCGCCTGCTTCACATCCGACTGCGACCCGACCGAGGTGTTGATTACCACCTTCTCCACCTTCGGGACCTGATGAGGATTGGTATAACCGTGCAGCTTTTGCAGCGCCGGCATCACCCGCTCCTTGTAGTGTTGATAAAATTCGTTCTTCATGTGCCAGGCCTATTCTTCTTTCGCGTCCTTTTCTTTCGAGCCTTTGGCTTTGGGCGCTTTTTCTTTGGCGGCCTTTTTCTTGCCCTTGCCCTTCACTACCCGTTCACCGCGTTCGAGCACCTTCACATTCGAGATGTGAATAGGGCCTTCGCGCTCGGCAATTTTCCCCTGTGGATTGTCCTGCGATTTCTTCAGATGTCGCTTGATCAGCCGGACGCCCTCGATCAGGACGCGCTGTTTGCGAGCGATCACCTCCAGCACCTTGCCCGAGGAACCCTTGAAATTCCCGGAGATGACTTCGACGTTGTCGCCTTTCCGGACGTGGAGCTTGACGCGGTTCATAATACTTCCGGAGCGAGCGAGACAATTTTCATGAAATTGCGCTCGCGCAATTCGCGCGCAACCGGTCCGAAAATACGAGTGCCGCGCGGGTTCAAATCCTTATCGATGATGACGATGGCGTTGTTATCGAAGCGGAGGACCGAACCGTCGCCGCGCTTGATGGGCTGGCGCGTGCGGACGAGGACGGCCCGGACAACCTCGCCTTTCTTGACGGTGCCGGTGGCGCTGGCCTCTTTGACGTTCGCTACAATCACGTCACCAATTCCAGCCGACCGCGCCGTTCCTTTGCCGATCACGCCGATCATCGTCGCCATCCGGGCGCCGCTGTTGTCGGCCACGTCGAGTCTGGATCTTAGGTAAACCATAAAAATCTGCCTCTTCCTCTACTTCTGCACGACTTCCACCAGCCGCCACCGTTTCAGTTTGCTCAGTGGTCGCGTCTCCATGATCCGGACGGTGTCGCCCGGCTTGGCTTTGTTCTCTTCGTCGTGCGCGTAAAATTTTCTCATCTGCTTCACGATCTTGCCGAACTTGGCGTGGGGCACACGGGTGACGGTGCGGACGACAATGGTCTTGTTCATCCCGCTTGAAATTACTTCGCCCGTGCGTGTCTTGCGCGCGCCGCGGGTCGCCGCCGGACTTGCCTCCGCCGTTGCGGCCGCTTGATCGTTTGCTTCTGCCATAAAATTATTTCGTTTCCGTCCTGGTGGCGCGTTGCGCGAGAACCGTTTCAATTCGAGCCACTTCGCGGCGCAGGAGTCGCAGCCGGCTGGGTTGCTCCAACTGGCCGCTCTGCTGCTGCAAACGCAAGTGGAGGCTTTCCTGACGCAAATCTCGTTTCTTCGTCAGCAACTCGTCCGAACTCATCTCCGATATTTCTTTGAACTTCATAGCTCGTTAGGCTGCGGCCACATGGTGCCGGGTTAGGAACTTTGTCCGCACCGGCAATTTATCCGCGGCCAGGCGCAGCGATTCACGCGCGACCGACTCGGTCACACCGTCCAACTCAAATAAAATGTTCCCCGGCTTGACCGTGGCGACCCAGTATTCCGGCTGGCCTTTGCCCTTGCCCATTCGCGTTTCCGGAGGACGCGACGTCACCGATTTGTCCGGAAAAATGCGGATCCAGAGTTTGCCTTTGCGCTTCATGCTGCGGGTCAGGGCGACACGCGCGGCTTCGATCTGCGTGTTGGTGATCCAGGCGCGCTCGAGCGTCTGGAGCCCGAATTCCCCGAAATCAATTCGCAGATTGCGTGACGCAGTCCCCTTGCGGCTGCCCCGCTGGGTCTTGCGATACTTCACGCGTTTTGGCATCAATGGCATAACGGTCTCCTAAAAAAATCTAAACTTCTGCCGGCTCCGGCGGTGGAGGCAGGACCGCGGGCGTCTCGGCCACCGGTTCCTCTTTCTTACACAACCAGCATTTCACACCGATCTTGCCGTAGACTGTGTTCGCCTCGGCAAAGCCGTAATCAATGGGCGTGCGCAGCGTGTGCAGCGGCACTTTGCCCTCGCGGTACCACTCCGAACGCGAAATTTCCGCGCCGTTCAATCGACCGGAACTGCGCAACCGGATTCCCTGCGCGCCGAAATCCATCGCCACCTGCACCGCTTTTTTCATCGCGCGGCGATAGGCAATACGACGCTCGATTTGCAGGGCCACGTTCTCCGCCACGAGTTGAGCGTCGAGCTCCGGCGTCTTGATCTCCTGAATGTCGATCTTGATCTGTTTGCCTTGCGCCATCTTTGAGATCTCTTCGGTCATTTTCTCGATCTCAGCGCCTTTCCGGCCGATCACGATGCCTGGCCGCGCCGTATAGATGGTGACTCGAATGCTGTTCCAGGCGCGCTCGATCACGATCTTCGAGACCGCGGCGAACTGGAGCTTCTTCTTTACGTAATTGCGAATCTTGAGGTCGCTGTGGAGAAACACCGGCATCTCCTGCGGCGAGGCGTACCACTTCGAACGCCAGTCCTTGTTCACCGCGAGACGAAAACCAATCGGATTAACTTTTTGTCCCATAAATTACGCCTTCGCCTCTTCAATCTCCGTCCCCACCTTTTCGGTGATGACTTCGGGTTTTATCTCGGCCTTCTCTTCGTGCTTCGGCTCATCTTTTCGCTTTCCGCTCGCCTTTTTCGGCTTTTTCTTCTGCCGCTTCTTTTTGTCGCGCGTCTTGATCTCGATTTCGTCGGTCAAAATGATCCGAATATGGCTGCTGCGTTTCAAAATCCGGCTGCCGCTTCCGCGCGCCCGCGGCATCATGCGCTTCATGGTTGGCCCCTCACCTACCGTCGCCTCTTTCACGACCAGGCCGTCCACGCGCAGGTTGGCGTTATTTTCCGCGTTGGCGACGGCGCTCTTCAGCGTTTTGGCGATGAAGCCGGCCGCCTTTTTCGGGCTGAACGCGACGAGATCGAGCGCTGCCGAAACCGGCAGGCCCTGAATTGCGCGCGTGACTTCGCGCACCTTGAAGGGCGAAATCTTCGCGTACCGATATGTCGAGCTAACTTGCATTTATTTTCCTATTTCAAACTTACGTCTTTCAAACTCACCTGGGCATCCGCCTGGAGGCGATCACCCACTTTAATTTTTCCAGAACCCATTTCTTGAATTACCGCACCGCAAATTCTCTGGCGCACATCCACCACCCGGAGCGTCGCGATCAGTTTGTCCGCCCGCAGCACGCGCAACGGCATCCCAATCTTCACCCCCTGCTTTTCCCCGATGTTGCCGACCACCAGCGACCACTCTTCCTTAACGCTCACCACCCGTCCGTCCATCAGCGTCGCCGTCTCCTCCGCGGAACGCGGCGCCTTCGTGGCCAGCTCACTCGAGCTGCGCAACTGCGTCTCCACTTCCATTCGCGCCTGCGCGTCGCCTCCCGTTGACGTCTTGAGCAGATGCAAAACGGCCTCGCTCAATCCCAACACCTGGTCGCGATATTGCTCCCGTTCCTTCTGCATCAAGCGCAGATCGGACACTGCCGCCAGCAAACGCTGCTCCAGCTTCGCGCGATCCTTGTTCGCCGCCTCGAGCCCGAGCGCTTCCATGCGCAATTGCAGGTCCGAATACTTCCGGCGCAACCCTTCCACCTCCACGTTCGAGGCGGCCAGGCTTTCGGTCAATGTCTTGACCGACTCACGCGCGAGCGAAAGCTGCCTCCGCAGCTCCTCGTCCTGCGCGAGCATGGCTGCGGCGGTCACTTTCGTGTCCGCATTTTCAATTTTGGATTCTGACAAAGAACTATTTCCCTCTGCTGCGAAAACGCAGCAGGTTGAGAGTATAAAGTTGAGAGTTGAGAGCCGCTTCCAGCCCCTCCGTCTCTCAACTCTCAACTCTAAACCCTCAACTTTCTTCCCAACTATTTCGTCACCTTCGCGGTGTGCGAACCGTGCTTCTTAAAGATACGCGTCGGTGAAAACTCACCGAGCTTATGACCGACCATGTTCTCGGTCACAAACACCGAGGTAAAAGTCTTCCCGTTGTGGACCATGAAGGTGTGACCGACAAAATCAGGCGTCACCATCGAGCGGCGCGCCCAGGTCTTCACCGGCTTCTTTATGCCCGAGGTATTCATCTTGTCGATTTTCTCGAGAAGATCGGGCGCAACGAACGGTCCTTTTTTTAACGATCTGGCCATAAATCAAATTTATTTCTTGCGCCGGTCCTGCATGATGAAGCGGTCGCTCGGCTTGTGTTTCGAGCGGGTCTTGAAGCCTTTCGCGAGCTGACCCCACGGACTGACCGGGTGATGGCGTCCGCCACCGCCCTTCGATTTGCCCTGACCGCCGCCCATCGGGTGATCGATCGGATTCATGACCATGCCGCGCACGTGCGGGCGCCGGCCCTGCCAGCGGGTGCGTCCGGCCTTGCCGCTCGCGACATTCATGTGATCGACATTGCCGACCTGGCCCATCGTCGCGAAACAGGTCTCGTGGATCCGGCGAATTTCGCCTGAAGGAAGTTTAACCAGGGCGTAACCGGCTTCGCGGTTGCTCAGCGTGGCCTGTTGCCCGGCGCTGCGCGCGATCTGGCCGCCGCGACCCGGGGCGATCTCAATGTTATGAATGCTCGAGCCGAGAGGGATAATGCTGAGCGGCAGCGAATTGCCGAGATCGGGCGTCGCCTCGTTCCCTGACATCACTTTCGCGCCGACCGTCAACCCGTCGGGAGCGAGGATGTAGCTCATCTCGCCGTCCGCGTACTTAATAAGAGCGATGCGCGCCGAGCGGTTCGGATCGTATTCAATCCCGATCACGTCAGCCGCGATGCCGTGCTTCCGGCGCTTGAAATCAACCTTGCGATATTTCTGTTTATGCCCACCGCCGATGTGCCGTGCCGTCAACCGGCCGTTGTTGTTCCGGCCGCCGCTTCTCTTTTTGACCTCGATGAGACTCTTATGCGGAGTCGATTTCGTGATCTCGGTAAAAGCCGGAAGCGACTTGAAACGAAGCGCGGGAGTAAGTGGACGAAAACTCTTGAGTGCCATAACCAGTTAGACGAGGTCGATCTTCTCGCCTTCCTTCAGCGTCACGATTGCCTTTTTCCAATGCGGCTTGCGGCCGAAATCGGCGCGGCGTTCGCGCTTCTTTTTTCCGGCGTAGTTGCACGTATTCACCGCCACGACCTTCTTGTTAAACAGCTTTTCAATCGCCTGTTTAATCTGAATCTTGTTCGCGCGCGGCGAGACCCGGAAAACGTACTTGTTCAGCTTCTCGCTCAGCAGCGAGGCCTTCTCCGTCAGCTGAACGGTCTGGATAAGATCGTAGTGTTCGTTCATGACCGATTCATCCTTTCGGCGAGATGTTCCAAGGCCGCGGACGTGACCAGGATCTTGTCGAACGCGAGCAACTGCTCCGCGTTCACGTTGGCCGCCGTTGTCAGCAGGACTGGCTTCACATTCCGGGCGGACTTGTAGGTGTTGTCGTCGAACGAGTCAGATAGGACCAAAACCTTCCGCGCGTCGGTTTGCTTTTTCAGGAGTGCGACAAACGATTTCGTCTTCACCTCGGCGACGGCGAACTTTTCCACGGTCAGGACGTCGCCGGCCTTGATCCGCTCGCTCAGCGCCTTCTGGAACGCCAGACGCTTCGTCGTCTTGGAAACCTTCTTTGTGTAATCGCGCGGCTTTGGTCCGAAAACCACACCACCGCCCCGCCAAATTACCGATGATTTGTAGCCGGCCCGGGCGCGACCTGTTCCCTTTTGGCGCCACGGTTTCGAGCCGGAAAGGTTGACGTCCGCTTTCGACTTCGTATTGGCGGATCCGGAACGACGCGCCGCGCGCGTGGCCACGACCGCGTCATGGAGCGCCTGTGTGCCGCGTCCATTCTCGATCAACTCGATTTTGGCTTCCTTGGCAGCTGCGGCTGTTAAGACTTTCGCGCTCATTTGCTCTTCCCTGCTTCCGCCGCGGGTTTCTTGATCGCCGGCCGAATGACCACGTAACTCCCGTTCGATCCTGGCACGGCACCGCTAATCAAAATTACCTTTTCCGTCTCGCGCACCTGCAAGACCTGCAGGTTTTGCACGGTGACGCGTTCGTCACCCATGTGGCCGGGCATGCCCATATTTTTCCAAATGCGACCGGGGGTGGAACGATTGCCGACCGCACCGTTGCGGCGGTGGGTTTTCGAGCCATGCGCCGCGCCCTGGCCCTGGAAATTGTGCTTCTTCATCACGCCCTGGAAGCCCTTGCCTTTCGAGCGGCCGATCACATCGACCCAATCGCCCGGTTGAAACTGCGTGACGTTCAGATTGATCTCCCCCTCAGGCGCGTCAGCCTCGAGGCGAAATTCTTTCATCAACTTCTTCGGCTCCGATCCCGCCTTCTTGAATTCGCCGAGCAGCGCCTTCGTCACCCGCGATTCTTTCTGAACGTCGAATCCGACTTTGATGGCGGAGTACCCGTCGTTCTCCGCCGTCACCCGGCGCAAGAGCACGTTATCGCCGGCCGCGATTACGGTCACCGGACGCATCCGACCATTCGCGTCGTAAACGCTGGTCATGCCAATTTTTTGTCCTAGTAAACCGATGCTCATGGTCGTGGGTTTGCAAATTTTTCGAAGCTAGACCGCTAAATCTTGATCGTAATGTCCACGCCCGCCGGCAGGTTCAGTTTCTTCAACTCGTCGACCGTTTTTGCGGTCGGCTCGATGATGTCGAGCAGGCGTTTGTGCGTGCGAATTTCAAATTGGTCCATCGACTTCTTGTCGACGTGAGGGGAGCGGTTCACCGTAAATTTTTCAATTAGCGTCGGCAGCGGGATCGGACCCGCCACGCGCGCCCCGGTGCGTTTCGCCGTCTCCACAATGTCGATCGCGGATTGATCGAGCATGCGGTGGTCGAATGCTTTCAACCGGATGCGGATGCGTTGGCCGTTCGTCATTTGGTTTCCTTCTGGTCAAGAACGGCCGCGACGAGTTGTGCCGGCACCTGTTCGAAATGTGATGGCTCCATCGAGTAACTCGACCGGCCCTTGGAAAGTGAGCGGATGGCCGTGGCGTAACCGAACATCTCCGCGAGCGGAACCTCCGCGTTGATCATCATCAGGTTTCCCTTGGACTCCATGCTGCCGATCTTGCCGCGGCGTCGCTGCAAATCGCCCATGATGTCACCCTGGTATTCCTCCGGAGTCGCGTTCTCGACCTTCATGATCGGCTCGAGCAGGATCGGCTTCGCCTTCTTGAAAGCGTCTTTCACCGCAAAAATCGCGGCCAATTTAAAGGCCATTTCGTTCGAATCGACGTCGTGATACGAGCCGTCGATGATATCTACATTCGCGTCGATCACCTGATAGCCACCAACCACTCCGGTGGTCATCGCCTCTTCGATCCCCTTCTTGCAGGCCGGGATGTATTCCTTGGGGATATTGCCGCCGACGACTTTATTCTCAATCGTAATGCCTTTGCCGCGCTCGTTCGGCTGCACCTTAACGATGACATGGCCATACTGACCGCGGCCGCCTGATTGCTTGATCAGCTTGCCCTCGCCATCCGCTGGTGCGGTAATCGTCTCGCGATAGGCGATCTGTGGCTTGCCTGCATTCGCGTCCACTTTGAATTCGCGGAGCATGCGGTCGCGGATGATCTCCAGGTGGAGCTCGCCCATTCCCGCAATGATCGTCTGGCCCGTATCTTCATGCGTGAAGACTTTAAAAGTCGGATCTTCCTCGGAGAGCCGCTGGAGCGCGACGCCCATCTTCTCCTGGTCTTGCTTGGTCTTCGGCTCGATCGCCATCGAAATAACAGGATCAGGGAATGAAGGCGGCTCGAGCAGGATTGGGAAATCCTCGTCGCAGAGCGTGTCGCCGGTGGTGATGTTCTTGATGCCCACGATCGCCGCGATATCACCCGAAAAGCAGGTGTCGATGTCTTCGCGCTTGTCCGCTTGAATTTGAATCAACCGGCTGATCCGCTCGCGCTTGTTCGTGCGCGGATTGTAGACGTTGTCGCCCTTGCTCAGTTTCCCGGAATAGACGCGAAAGAAAACCAGCTTGCCCACGAACGGGTCGCTCCAGAGTTTGAAAGCGAGGGAGCAGAACTTCCCTTTGTCGTCAGTCGCCGCTTCCATCTTCTCGTGGGTGTCCGGTTCCATTCCCACCGCAGGCGGAATGTCGAGAGGACCCGGCAGATAATCGACGACGGCGTCGACGAGATACTGCACTCCCTTGTTCTTGAACGCAGAACCGCCCACCACCGGCACAAACTTGTTGGCGATCGTTTGGCGGCGGATGCCGGCTTTCAACATCTGGGGCGTGACTGGCTTTTCCTCCAGGACGGCTTCGGCGATCTCGTCGTCGATATTGGAGATAGCCTCCACCAAATCGGTATACGCCTTGTCTACCTGAGCCTTGTTCTCTTCCGGAATGTCCCGCACTTCGTAAACCGAACCCATCGAGTCGTCATCGAGATAGAAGACCGCCTTGCGGTTCACCACGTCGAGCTGACCTTTGAGATAATCTTCTTTTCCAAGAGGAATGAGAATCGGCCACGCATTTGCGCCGAGTTTTTTGCGCATCGAGTCGATCGACATGTCGAAGTCGGCGCCGACGCGATCCATCTTATTAATGAAAGCAATCCGCGGAACGAGATACTTGTTCGCCTGGCGCCACACGGTCTCCGATTGCGGCTGCACTCCGGCCACGGCATCAAAAACGGCGATTGCACCGTCGAGAACGCGCAACGAGCGCTCCACTTCCGCGGTAAAATCGACGTGCCCTGGGGTGTCGATGATGTTCACGCGCATCTTAATGCCGTCGTATATCTTGTAGACGCCTTCTTCCGGCTTCTGCATCCAGGCGCAGGTCGTGGCCGCTGACGTAATCGTGATGCCGCGCTCCCGTTCCTGTTCCATCCAGTCGGTCACGGTGTTGCCCTCATGGACCTCACCGATCTTGTGGATCATGCCGGTGTAAAAAAGAATGCGCTCAGTCAGCGTGGTTTTGCCGGCGTCAATGTGCGCGGCAATTCCGATGTTCCGCGTCCGCTCAAGCGGGAACTTGCGGTCGGGCGAATTCGGATTCGTCGGAGCAGCGGATTTTTGTTCGAGCGTGGCGGGCATGACAGGAGAATGGGTTTACCAGCGGAAATGAGCGAAAGCGCGGTTGGCTTGCGCCATCTTGTGAGTGTCGTCGCGCTTCTTGATCGCGTTGCCTTGACCGGCGGCGGCGTCTTTCAATTCGGCCGCGAGCGCTTCCGCCATCGGCATGCCGCGGCGGTTATCGGCGTATTGCACAATCCATCGCATGGCGAGAGAAACCTGGCGCGCCGGCGTGACTTCCATCGGCACTTGATACGTGGCGCCACCAACACGGCGCGATTTTACTTCGAGGCGGGGGCGCACATTTTCCAGCGCCTTGTTTACGATTTCGAGCGGATCGACCGCGTCCGAACCTTCGCGCGATTTATCGATCGCGGTATAAACAATTCGTTCCGCGAGCGACTTCTTGCCCCGTTTCATCACGGTGGAAATGAGGCGCGCGACCGCCGGACTGCCGTAACGCGAGTCGAGCTTCTCCTCTTTTTTGTAAACTTTCCGCCGACGAGACATGTGATTCTGTTTCCGTACTTATTAGTAAGCTGAAATTATTTCTTCTTTCCGCCCTCTTTGGCGGCCGCGTCGCCTCCGGCTTTCGGACGCTTCGCTCCGTATTTCGAACGGCTGCGCCGGCGCCCGTCAACCCCGAGGCTATCGAGCGTTCCCCGCACAATGTGGTAACGCACGCCCGGCAAATCCTTCACGCGTCCGCCTCGCACGAGCACGATTGAGTGCTCCTGGAGATTGTGACCTTCGCCGGGAATGTAGGCAATCACTTCCTGGCCATTCGTCAACCGCACTTTCGCGACTTTTCGCAGAGCGGAATTCGGTTTCTTCGGCGTCCGCGTCATCACTTGCGTGCAAACGCCGCGCCGCTGTGGACAATTCTTCAGCGCCGGTGATTTCGATTTCACCGAGACCTTCTTTCGTCCCTTGCGAATGAGCTGATTAATTGTTGGCATCGTCGTTAAATTAAAAGCCGCCCGATCTTCGTAATCCGGGCGACAAAAAAACCGCACAGGCCGCGTTTCTCTTCCCACGCACCTGATGCGGAGAGCGGCCAATATAGGATCGATTCGCGACCCCGCAACAATATTTTAGAGGAGAAACTCCTTTATTTGCAGCGGTTATGGCAGAGGGATTTTTCCTCTGGCTCGCCGCTCAAGAAAAAACTCGAGGATAAACCAGAACGCCAGGAATTGCGCGAAGATCACCGGGAGAAGTTGCACCGTCATGAAGCGGCGAATCTCCAGCGAATTAATGATTGCGACTTCGAGGCAACTGATCGCGTTGTAGAATAATCCGAACAAAACCAATACAGCGCACCAACCGAGTGGTTTCCGCCAATTGCCTTTCGCCAGGACCGCGCCGATGAGCCCAAGGACCAGCAAGATCAACGGCAGATATATGGCGCCGAACAGGAGGAGCAGCCCCTGGACTGGGCGCGCCTGCAAGACCAGGGGCGCATTTCGCGAGAGCGACTCTGTCCGGTTCACAAAATCCACGCCGGGAGGATCCGCCGTCAAAATCTCCCGATAGGGCTCCAGGCCAAGCAGCATCAGGCTGTATCCATATTCATCCGCGAGCCGCCACGACCTCCGCCGGTCATAGGCCGGGCAAACCGGCGTGTAGAAAACCGCCATTTGCTGGAAGACTTTCTGAAGAACGCGGATCGGGCGTTTCCAACAGATGCGCCCGTAACAGGACCGGTAAAACGAACAAAGCCCCGGCACGTCACTCTCAAACTCCCGCCGCAATTGCGCCACGATTGAGTTTTGGTTGAACATTAAGTAATCCGGATCAAAGCCGAGCGAAGGGTAATGCCGGGGATTCGCCGCGTGCGATTTTGCAATCTCGGCGCCAAGCGAAGCGTGAATCCTCGCGAGCCACTCCTGGGAATACGGAACGGTTGTCTTGTCTGCGAGATCCTCGGCCATTTGGTCGCGAATTAGATTGGCGTGAACCACGAAAAGCGTCGCCGGCAAGAAAGTCTGGCTAGTTTCGTCATCCCGGCTGAAAGCGCGTTCCGGCAGGACGAGAAGTGCCGCGCTCACCAACGCGCCGGCGGCCAGCGCCATCTTTTGCCGGAACCAGCCACGTTGAAAGAAAAAGAGCCCGATCGGCAGAAGCGCGAAGATCGCGACCAGCCCGAAGCTTGGTTTCACTGAGGCCAGCAGGATCGAGCTGACGACGGTCGCGATTCCAAAACCGACTACGGCATTCTTTCGGTGCTCGATAAAACAGCAGGCCGTGAACTGGACGACGAGGTACAGATTGAGGCTGATGAGAAACGCGCAGATGCCTTCAGGCCGAAGTTGGGTTTCGAAACGAGTGGGTTCGGTCGCCAGGAGAAAAATGCCGGCGGCGAGCAGCCCCAATCCGTCATAAGCCGCCCGGCCGACTCGCGGATTGGGCGTGAAGACAAGGGCGCGCCGCCAGGTCAGCAACAACATGACGCCGGCCAGGAGTCCGAGAATATGTTGACCGACCGTGATGGCTCGAAAATCGCCGCAGGCGCGCAGCAAAATGAAAACGAACCCCGGATACAGAAAATTGCGCCCGTCGGTGTGGCCGAACTTGGCGCCAACCAGTTTTCGCAGCGCTGGCGAGAGATAGCCCCAGACATCCGGATCGGCAATCGGATCGAGCGGAAGCGAAAATCTTTGCCAGGCGGCCCAGGCGAAAAGGGCCACGATTACGCTCCAGTAGTATGATCGCCGGGACAAACGTCCGATAAAAGCATAAAGGCGCGGCGAGGTCGCGTGGAAAACATTTTGCCCCGCTTGACAGGCGTCGCATTTCTTTTATTTCTGTTTAGACAGAAATGACTGATCAATATGGCTAACCTCACTCCGGTCGCGCAAAAATTCATTCTGCACTGGGGAGAAATGGGCACGCGCTGGGGTATAAACCGAACCGTCGCCCAGGTGCACGCCCTCCTCTTCCTCTCCGAAAAACCGCTCCCGGCTGATGAGATCGCCGAGACCCTGGGAATCGCGCGCTCCAATACGAGCACCAGCCTGCGCGAACTCCAGAACTGGGGCATCGTCCGAATCGTTCATGTCCTGGGCGATCGCCGGGATCACTTCGCCTCGATGAAAGATGTCTTCGCCATGTTTCGGGCGATCGCCCACCAGCGGAAGAAGCGCGAGATCGATCCAACGGTTCACGTTCTGCGCGATTGCCTGGAAGAAGCGGAGAAGCCAAAGGCGGCCGATGCGCACATTCGCGGCCGGCTGTCGGACCTTCTGGATTTTTTCGAACTGGCCGGCGCCGCCTACGAACGACTGGAAAAACTGCCTACGCCGGCAGTTCTCAAACTCGCGAAGCTTGGCGACAGGGCGCTCCGGATGGTGGGCATTTCCAAATAGCCCTCGGCTGGTGACGACTGCGACTGCCACCAAAGATTTGAGCGAAGCGGGCCGGCGCCGGATGCTCGCGGTCGCGGGTGAGCCGCTCTTTCTCGCGAATTGGGAGCGGGCGGTCTTCATTCACTACGAGGCCGACCCTGCTCTCTTGCAGCAGCAAGTTCCCTTCGCGCTTGATCTGTATGAGGGCCGCGCGTTTATCAGCCTTGTCGCGTTCACCCTCTTGCGGATGCGTCCTCGTGTCGGTGGCCGGCTGAGCGAATGGCTCTTCAAACCGATTGCTTCGCACGATTTTCTCAATGTGCGCACTTACGTCCGACAGGCCGGGGAACCCGGCATTTTTTTCCTGGCCGAGTGGCTTTCGAATCCGCTCAGCGTCCGGTTGGGACCGCGGACCTTCGGTTTGCCGTACCGCTTCGGCCACCTGAGCTACACTCACAATCACGCTGGCGGCGAAATCTCCGGGACTGTGACCGCAAACGAGGGCGGGCTTCGGTATCGCGCTGCAATGGCTTCATCCTGCTTCCAGCCAAGCGAAGCCGGATCGCTGACTGAGTTCTTATGTGAGCGTTACACCGCTTTCACCTGCCAGCAGCGGCGTCGCCGTCTCTTCCGCGTCTGGCACGAACCGTGGCCGCAGACGCCAATCGAAGTGGAAATCATTTCCGATGATCTGCTCGCCTCGACCGGCCCCTGGAGAAAAAGCGCCGAATGCGTGGGTGCAAACTACTCGCCGGGCGTTGAGGTTTGGATGGGCCGCCCCCACCGACTCGACCGCGCAGCTGCAATCACTTCGAGGAGAGGTAACGTTTGAGTTCCCCTCGTTGCTCCATCTCAGCCATTTTCTCCAGGGCGGGAATCTTTAGCTTGCGGTTCTTTCGCTGCAGCTGCCGGTAGGTCCGAATCATTTGGAGATCGCCCGCATAGGCATCGTCCCGAGCCTTACTCCCGGACGCGAGCTGGGAGTCGACGTTACCCACGATAAACGCGGCGAGCAGCGTAAGCCGCGGTTCTTCACCTGTCGGAAGATCTGAAAGTGGGAAGTTTTTCTGACTGAACACGATCAGGATGTCCGGGCTGCCCTGACTGAACTTCAGAACAACCGATCGGGTGGCCCGCGCAAGATTCGAGGTGGGATCCTGGCGAAAGATAGCAATCGCTTTGATCGCCTCCTCTTTTGATATCGGAAGTTCGTCGGCCGCTTCGATTACCGAACCGAACAAAAGTAAACAAAGAAGGAGGGGGCACGACTTCATACAAGCAGCGCGTATGCTTGTTACTTGCTGCTCACGAAGGCAACAACAAAGGCCTCATCCTTGAAAAAACCGACCGAACGTCACTGCTCGTTCGCGGACGCCACTTCACCAAGCTCCGCCCACCGCGCGTAAAGGCGCGCGACCTCGTGGCGCGCGTTCACCAATTCCACTTCGATTTTTGCGAAATCGGACGCGTGCGTAACGTAGAAATCCGGCTGGGCAAAAAGCGCTTCGATTCTGGCGACTTCGTTTTCAGCGGCAAGGATCGCGGCCTCCATTCCTTCGAGCTCGCGTTCCTCCTTCCATTTTAGTTTGCGCGCCTTTTTCTTCTTGTCGCCGGGGTCGTCGCCCCCCGCCGGTTGGCGCCTGCTCGGGCCGGGGTCACCGGCCCCGGCTACAGGGCGTTCCGACCGTTTCTCCAGGTAATAATCGTAATTCCCGGCGCCGTACCGGAGCGTTCCATCGTCCTCGAACGCAAGAATGGCGGTGCAAACGCGATTGAGAAAATAGCGGTCGTGACTCACCACGATCACGCTGCCGCCAAAGGCCACGAGCGCTTCCTCGAGCAACCGCAGCGTGCCGAGATCGAGATCGTTGGTCGGCTCGTCGAGAATCAGAACGTTGCCGCCGCGCTTGAGTATTTTAGCGAGCAACACTCGACTCCGCTCGCCGCCGCTCAGCTGAAAAATCTTCGTGTTGATCCGCTCCTCAGTGAAAAGGAAACGCCGCAGATATCCGCGCAGTGTGATGTTTTCCTCGCCGAGGCGCACGTATTCGGTCCCTTCGCCGACCTCCTCCCAGACCGTCTTCGCGTCATCGAGCAGGAGCCGGTCTTGATCGACGTAATTGATCTCGGTGCGCGTGCCGATCTCCACCACGCCGCTGGTGGGCTGCATCTTTTGCAGCATGATCTTGAGAAGAGTGGATTTTCCCAGGCCGTTCCGACCGACGATGCCAAGCCGTTCGCCGGCAGCAAGGTTCAGCGAAACATTCTCGAACAGCCTGCGGCCTCCGAGCTCCATCCCGACATTGCGCAACTCGATTACGCGATTCGCCAGTTTCGGCGCCGGCGGAATGATAAGATCGACGTCGAGCTCCGCTTCGGGCGGCCCTTGCTGCGCCATCTCAAAGTAACGCTCGACCCGATCGACCGATTTCGTCCGCCGGGCGCGCGGCGCTTTCCGCACCCATTCCAGCTCGCGCTTCAGGAACTTCTGGCGCTTATGCTCCTGCATCTCCTCGACCTGCTGCCGCTCGGCGCGCGCCAGCAGGTAATCGGTGTAGTTGCCCTCGTAGCTGTAAAACTTCCCGCGGGAAAGTTCGACTACGCGAGTCGCGATCCGATCGAGGAAGTACCGGTCGTGCGTCACAAAAAGGCAGGTGCCGGAATAACGCGCGAGGAAATCTTCCAGCCATTCGATGGAGCCGGTATCGAGATGGTTGGTCGGTTCGTCGAGGATCAGAAAATCGGGACGGGCCAGTAACGCGCGGCAAAGCGCCACGCGCCGCTTTTCGCCACCGGAAAGGCTGGCCACGATCCGCTCCGGGTCCGGCGCATGAAGATTCGTGATCAGGCTCTTGATCCGATGCTCGAGGTTCCAGCCATCGAAATGCGAAATCTGATCGAGCAAGATTCCGCTGCGGGCCCCTTCGGCCGGCGCGACTTCGTACTCCGCGATCAAGTCGAGAACGCGTTGCGCGCCGGACAGGATATTGGCGTGGACCGATGTCGTTTCCTCGAGCTCAAACATCTGCGGCATGTAACCAACGATGAGATCGCGGCGTTGGTTGAATTCTCCCCCATCGGGCTTCATCACGCCGGCCGCGATCTGGAGGAAAGTCGATTTGCCGGAGCCGTTGCGTCCGACCAGGCCGACGCGTTCGCCTTCCAGAATCGTGATCGTCGCACGATCGAGCACCGCCTGATTGCCAAACCGCACCACAAGTTCGGTGGCGCTGGCGATCGCATTGAGAACCGGTTCGGACATCCTTCCAGATAACACATTGTCCCCTCGCGCTCAGCCGAGACCCTCGGGAGGCGGGAGCGGTCGGATCAAATCGTCTTCTTGATCACGAACCCAATATAACCCCAGCGGCCCCATTCACGGTGGGTCGTGCGTTTTTCATCCAAGACGCCCTTCTTGTCGGGAGCATGGGTTCCGGCAACGAACTCGGCGAAGGCCGCATTGTAATGGACATCATGCGAGACGAGAAGGCCCCTATCTCCCATCCGTTTCCAAAATTGCCGAAACTCCCAAAGCATATGCCGGTAGCGGTGGGAACTGTCGTGCAGGAACATGTCGATCCGGGAGGGCAGCTCGTCCCGCTCGATGAAATCCTCCACTCTCCCCTTCATCGATACGAATTGGGACCGCAGTTCGCTCGGAATCAGCGCGCCGTGATCACAATCCGGATCCGACTCGAGGCTGTACAACTTTGCGTCCGTCAGGCCTTCGTCCGCCATGGCCTTGAGAATAAAAGCCGCGGACATGCCGAGGTAACCGCCGGACTCCACAACAATCGCCGGACGCCGCCAACGCGTCAGGCCATAAAGCGTCGCGCAATCGAGAGCGCCCATCATCCCAGAACCGTCCGGCCCATCGAGGTGGTGGGCCATTTCCGCCATGAAATCGCTTTGCTGAATCTCCGCCGCGAAATGCGAGACACGTTCCCACACGCCGGCGCTCGGTGGCGCCGAGGAATAGTTTTCCTGCGCTTTCTCACTCTCCGGCTGACGCCGTAACATTCTGGTAAGCGCACGCATCCGTTCAACCGACAATAACACACTGTCCGCTTGCGATCAGGCGTCCGCCTCCGGAAGCTGCCGCGCGATATGTTCGAGCTGCTCGGCAAAGATGCTTCGTCCAAAGCGCGGCGCGGCCGGCTGACGACCGGTCACGGCGTGATTGAGACGCCGGCGTTCATGCCAGTCGGGACGCAGGGAAGCGTCAAAGCCGTCAGTCCGCGCGAGCTCCATGAACTCAAGGCGCAGATTATTCTGGGCAATACCTACCATCTCTTCGTTCGGCCGGGGCTCGAGGTAATCCGGCATTTCGGCGGGTTGCATCGCTTCATGAATTGGAACGGGCCGATTCTGACCGATAGCGGCGGGTATCAGATTTTTTCCCTGGCGAAGCTGCGGAAAATCACAGAGGAAGGCGTCGCGTTTCAGAATCATCTGGACGGAACGCCGACCTTCATCAGCCCGGAAAGCGCGATGGAAATCCAGGCGACGCTGGGCAGCGATATCGCGATGGTCCTCGACGAATGCCCGCCGTGGCCGTGCGAATACGATTACGCGGCGCGGAGTTTGGAAAGAACGCTGCGTTGGGCGGCGCGGTGCAAAAACGCTGTAGCGGCGGGCATGTCGCCCGCATCCTTACCTGCTGCGGCCGGCACGGCCGCCACTACAGGAAGGCAGATTGTATTCGGAATCGTGCAAGGAGGGACGTTCGAGGATCTGCGGCGCACGAGCGCGCAGGCGCTGACGGCGATGGATTTCGATGGATACGCGATCGGCGGGGTGAGCGTCGGTGAACCTGAGGCGGAGATGATGCAGGCGGTAGAGTGGAGCGAACCGCATTTGCCCGAGGACAAACCGCGTTATGCGATGGGCCTGGGCACGCCGCCGCAATTGATCGAACTAATCGCCCGCGGCGTCGACATGTTTGACTGCGTGCTCCCGACGAGGCTCGCGCGAAACGGGACGGCTTTCACAGCCGGCGGGACGCTTAACCTAAAAAACGCCGAGTTCACGATGCAAAAAGAACCGATCGAAGAAGGATGTGTTTGCCCGGCGTGCCAGGAGTTTTCGCGCGGCTACATCCGGCACCTGGTTAAGTCCGAGGAAATACTTGGCTTACGATTGATCACAATCCACAACCTGCATTTTTACCTCGATCTTATGAGACGCGCGCGGAACGCGATCGAGGACGGCAGCTTCGCTGACTTCCGGGCCCGATTCGTGGCGGGATACGAAACGCGTAACGGCCCCCCAGACTCGGCGATCAGCTCTCCCGCTTGAGGCGGCTGAATTTCAGATCCCGCGCACTGCGCGACAGCTTCGAATCCAAGTCGCCCTGAATCCTCCGGGCCCAGGCCTCTGAGGCCTCGTTGTTGTAGTGGATTCCATCTCCGCCAGTCTTGCCGGCGACGTAATGCGTCACCTCTCGAGAATCGACCACCTGGAAATTATCGCGCCGCGCCGCCTGGCGAATGAGCGCATGCACTCGTCCCTGCGTCCGTCTCAGGCGCGAGGAATCCGGCGGAGTAATCCAAACGATTTCCTGGACGGAACCACGGCGGGCTTCGCTCACAAAACGGTCCAGATACGAGCTCATTTGCGCATCGGAGAGCGAACGGTCCATCCAATTTGTCCCGAGCTGGACCACCAGAATCGTCGGCTTATGCCTTCGGATAAGCGCCGAAAGCTTCGGTGTGAGCGTGGCCCTCGGACGCCGGCCATTCACGAAATCGCGAAACACATTTGACTCGGAAGTGTGCTGGCGATAGCCGCACTTCGTGACGAAATCCGGCTCGCCGCTTATCCAGTGCTCCGGGGAGGAGCCGCAGGAGGCATAGGCGGCCACGGGATATTTCTGCGCCAGATGTCCCTGCACCACTTCGCCGAATTTTCCCACGGACAAGGAATCACCCACCATGAGAATGCTTGGGGGCGGCCCCTCGGGAGTCTTCGCGGATTTTGACTTCCCGCTCGCGACAAGGACGAAACTGCCGATGCCGACCAGAACGGCCAGAAGCAACAGCACGGGCTGGAGCACCGTGGGCCAGGCCCTCTTAATGCGCATGCTCAGGGTGTCTAGTTTCATCCTGGATCCGGATGTAGGGCTGAAGATTGATCGATCCGGAATCATCCTTGGATTTCACGGTTTTCCAAAGAGTGTCTTCCAGTTCGTGCAGTTGAAGTTTGTACGTTTTCCCGATTCGATAGTGCAGCTTCTGTTTTTTCAGGCCGATGTAAGCGGGATGCATCACGAGTATTTGGTTTTCCGAATATTGACCAGCGACAAGTTTGTTAATCTCATAGACGTAGCCGACGAGATATTCCTGGTACGGTAACAGTTCGTTCACCGGGATCGGTTCGGTCTTGAAGATCAACTTGGCCTTCACCTTGAGGGTTTGCTCCTTCGGCTTCTCGCTTGGCTTCTGGTTCGGTTTCTGGTCTGGCTGCTCGTTCGGTTTTTCGGCCGGCGGTGACGATTGCTCGTGCACCACGGCCAGCGCGGGTAGCTTTTCAGACAAGGGGGGAAGCGTCGCGAAGGATGGTTGCGATAGATCCTGCCCAACGAGGTCGAAGACTTTGTCGGCCCACATGTCCATCTCCGCGCCGAGGAAATGCTCTTTGTCCGGCTCCATGTGGTGATACGGATACGGAACCAGCGTCCGGCTATCGATGACGTTGGCGATGCTGCCCACGTCTGCTCGCGTTTGTTCGAGCACAAAGTCCTGGATCTCTTTCGAAATGCGTCCCGAGGTGGGAGAGGCCACCCAATAGATTTTCCGCAGCTTCGACGGGCTCTGGGCCGCTTTCGTGATGAAAGGCGCCAGATAACTTCTCAAGGCCGGGCCGTGCCGATGGGGATTCACCGTTTTGTGATCCGGAAACAGATCGAACAAATTTGTGCCCGTTTGCATGATCAGGATGTCGGGCTGGAGCGTCGTCAACAGATCTTCGAGCTTCGGCACTGCGTGCGGGATGGGGATGTGCCCGCGCCTCATTCCATAGACATCCTGCAATTCTCGCGGACGACCCGAGCCGTTCGACTCGATACTGACGAATCCGCAATGCGTCTTGATATTCGTGTAGGGCCGGTCTTTCAGCCAGCTCAGCGGATTCGTCCCACAGGCGATGTAAGTGAACGTGGCTTTGACGCGCGGATCTTTCCGAAACCTTTCGTCGAGACGTTTTCCAAATCCGCACAAAGCGAGCGAGTCGCCCAGAATCAGGACACTGACGCCATCCTGCGTTCCCGGGCTTTGGGGCAAAGTCGCCCGCCGGATTTCCGTTGGCTCTGATTGCGAGAAGGCCAGCGGCGATCCGGCTCCGAGCAGCGCGAAGACCATGATGAGCGAACCTAACGCCCGGCAGCTCCTCCAGTTTCGCTTTGGTCTGTGGCGGCGCGGAATCACGGAATCGCTTTCCAGTGAATCCGCACTCGCGTCAAGCATCAAGGAGCGGCGGTTTGAAACCGCCGTCGTTTTGGGGCGGCGGTTTCAAACCGCCGCTCCTTGTTATTTCGCGATCGGAATTTTAGCCCAGCCTTCCGTCGCTTCGGTAAATTCCCGCGCGGCAAAACACCAGACAACGACTTTCTTTTTGGCCAGGTAATCCGGGTTTTTGAGGCTATGCCGGTAAAGGCTGATTCTCACTGGAGTAGCCCCGGAGCCGCGGGTGCCGATTAAATCAGGAGGAAATCCCAGTTCCTGCGCCAGTTGATCCACCAGGCCCGCGCGCTCCGCGAGAAAATCATGAAAGACGAGTGTGTGACTGTCTCCGAGAAGGAGGACGGGGCTGCTCGCATCCGGAGATACCGCTGCTCCTGTCCCCTTTTCCGTGACACTGCGCACAGCAATTTTCTCAGGACCAGGCTTCGCCGAATCGGGAGGAAGAAGGCCGGCGAGGTCGCCGTTAATCCGGGCTTCTTTCCACTCCGACACATACTCCTTTCGTGGCGGCGAAGTCGTCAGTTTCCCGCGGATGCTTTCCGCGATCGCTTGCGCGGCCAGCGTGCAGCCAACACCCGACCAATGACTATCGGTCTTACAAAAAACTCCGCCCCGCTTGTCATCTCGATTTTGGATAAAAGCCGGCGTGAGATCGAGAACCTCGATTCCAGCCGCGTATAAGTCTTCATAAAAAAGGTGCACAACGGGCGCAACGTCGTCCTTCCTAGCGTCGAAACCGGGCAGAATTTTTTCTGGATAGACCGCCGCCTTCGGCGGGACCGGCACAACCAGCAGATCGATCCCGCGCGCCTTCAATTGTTTCTGAAAATCCACGATGGCCGGAATCGGGTCGGCCAGGTCAGGCTTGTGCGAGTGACTTACCTTCGGCGCTTCATCGCCCCAAAAACGCCCGAGCGAGAGAAAGCGCAGCTCGGCGGCGAAGAACAACCAACCCTCGGCTTCGGTCGCAGCGGCATTTTTCTTTTCCGCGCTCTGCACCCTGCTGGTGAATTCACCGCGCAACTTCTGCTGCGCTTCGGAAAGTGGATGTTGCACCGGAAATTCTGCCAGAAGGAGCGACGGGATCAGCCAGGGAAGAAGCAGGAGACGGAAAGATTTCATTAGGAGTTGAAAGTCGGTAGCGATAATACGCATTCTTTCAAATTGCGCCGGGCTGTTTTTTACCGGGCCGGCCAACCGCCTTCCGATCCCGCATGGTTTTTAGTTCTCACATTTTTGTCTATTACTTTCTGCCGCTCGCGCTCCTGGGCTACTACCTCCTGGCCCGCGCCTCGCAACGGTGGCGGAACGGCTGGCTCATTCTGACCGGCTACACCTTTTATGGCTGGGCCGAGCCGCGGTTCATGCCGCTCATGTTCGCGACCACGTTCATCGATTGGCTGATGAGCCTGGTCATCGCGCACGACACCTGGCGATTCTGGCGTGTTCTGCATAAGCCGGTGCAACAATTGCCGCGCCGCGCGCCGCGGACCCGCACCCAACGCCAGGCAATTTGGGTTTCGGTGCTCCTGAATCTCGCAGCTCTCGGATTCTTCAAATACTTCAATTTCGGGATCGAGAGCTGGAATGCTCTGGCCGAAGGGCTCGGACTCCACCACGCGCAATTCGACACTTTCTTCCGCGTCGTCCTGCCGCTCGGCATCAGCTTCTACACGTTTCAGGCGCTCAGTTACACGATCGATGTTTATCGCGGCGAGGCCGAGGCGATGTCGAACTTCGTCGATTTCTCCTGTTTCGTTTCAATGTTCCCACACCTGGTGGCAGGCCCGATCCTGAAATTCTCATTTCTCGCCGAGCAGCTCAAACATCGCGTTCTGACCTCAGATAAATTCGCGCGCGGTGTCGCCTTCTTCATGCTCGGCCTCGCCAAAAAAATCCTGCTCGCGAATCCCTGTGGGAAAATCGCGGACACCGCCTTCAACGCCGGCTCGGTCGGCACCCTCGACGCCTGGTTCGGGTCGGTCGGTTACGCGTTCCAAATTTATTTCGACTTCAGCGGCTACTCCGACATGGCGATTGGGCTCGGTCTGATGTTCGGCTTCGTTTTCGCGAAGAATTTCGATTCCCCCTATCGGTCGGAATCGATCACCGATTTCTGGCGCCGCTGGCACATCTCGCTTTCGACGTGGTTGCGCGAATATCTTTACGTTCCGCTGGGAGGCAACCGGCGCGGGATCAGCCGCACCTATTTCAACTTGGTCATCACGATGTTGCTGGGCGGGCTTTGGCACGGCGCCTCTTGGAATTTCGTTATCTGGGGCGGATTGCATGGAGGCATGCTCGCCTTCGAGCGGAGCCAGGGCCGGGAAGGGTTCTACCACAATCTTCCCAAAACGCTCCGGGTCGCGCTGACGTTTTTAATCGTGCTTCTAGGCTGGGTCTTTTTCCGCGCGGCCGATCTGCCGCGGGCCGTGGCTTTTCTCGCCAGCATGTTCGGAATGGGCCACGCTGAGCCGGGCGCGGGATTACTCGGGGGAATTCTTTACAAGCCCTACTATTTGCTCTCGCTCGGCATCGCCGCCCTGGTCGTCTGGGCCGGAAGACAAACCTGGGATTGGACCCAGCGCATGACACTCCCAAAGACGGCGATTTGTTTCGCGCTCGGCTGGCTCGCGTTGGTCGTCCTGGCCACGCAGGAATACAACCCGTTTATCTATTTCATTTTTTAGGATGCAAATGGCCTTCCCAATACAAAACGCTGTAGCCGCGGTCCGGCAGCTGCCGGATCGCCGCGCCGATCGATTCGCCCCGACAGAGCGGGGCGGCTACAGCGCCGAAAGACAGTCATGACAACGCCGGATGAAATGCCAGTCGGGGGCGAGGAGCCGAGAAGGCCAACGCATTCGCTTCCGCGCTACAGCGAACCGACGCCCGAGACGCACCGGAAACTTTCCCGCGAAACAGAAGCGGAGCTCGCCCTCAAACACACTGTCTTCACCCGCGGCACACGCTGGCTCCTCATCGCGCTCTTCCTCCTGACCATCGCTTCGGTTCCCGCCATCCAGTTGGCGGTCGAGCTCTGTTCTCCGCGAAGTTCAGGCGGGGTGGCCACTTTCGATCTCTACAAGGCGTACCCGGCGTGGGTAAAAATTCGAGCGGCGCGCAGCGCGGCCGATATCTGGCGTCTCCTGCCAAAGGGAGCGGATCTAAAGGCCGCGGAGAAGAAGCTCGAAACCGAATCCGTCGTTTCAGCGTGGTTGCTGCCGCGCGTCCAGTCGGTCCTCACGGGAAAACTCCGCGCCGGCAACGAGCAGGTTTATCCCGGCCGCGATGCCTGGCTTTTCTATCGTCCGGACGTCGATTACATTACCGGGCCGCCCTTTCTCGATCCCTCCCAGATCAGGCACCGCACCCATGTCGATCGAGTGCAACCCGATCCGATCAAGGCCATCGTCGATTTCCGGAATCAACTCGCCGCGCGCGGGATCGACTTGCTCGTGATCCCGGTGCCGATGAAAGCGGGAATCGATGCCGACAAGTTTTCCGAGCGAGCCGAAGAGAACGCTCCTCTCCAGAATGCGTCCTTCCTTGAATTCAAAGTCCGGCTGGAGAGCGCCGGGGTGGGCGTGTTCGATCCGGGTCCTCTCCTGATCCAACGCAAAGCGGCCCTCGGCGGCGCCCCACTCTACCTGGAGAGCGACACCCATTGGCGGCCCGAAACGATGGAGTTCGTCGCGGAAAAACTTGCTCCGCTTATTCCGCCGGCGAGTTCAACGCCGCCCGCGCCTCTGGAAATCAGGGAAAAAGAAATCAACAGCCTGGGCGACATCGCGAGAATGCTCATGTTGCCGCCGACGCAAGATATCTATCGGCCGGAGAAGGTCACGATTCACGAAGTCCTGGCCGGCAACGCGATGTGGCGTTCGAGCAAGGATGCCGACATCCTGCTTCTCGGAGACAGTTTCTCGAACATCTTTTCGCTCAAGGCGCTCGGCTGGGGCGAGTCGGCCGGATTCGCCGAACATCTCAGCCGCGCGCTGGGCGGCCGGCCACTCGACTGCATTCTCCGGAACAGCGACGCTTCGTTCGCTACCCGGGAAATCCTGGCCCGCGATCTCGCGCGCGGCCGCGACCGGCTCGCGGGAAAAAAGCTGGTCGTCTGGGAATTTGCCACGCGCGAACTGGCGTTCGGCGATTGGAAAATGATCGAGATGAAACTCGGGCAACCCGTCCCCGCGCGATTCTTCGTCCCGAAAACCGGCGAAGAAATTGTCGTGAACGGAACCGTCGAAACCATCTCAACCGTGCCGCGTCCCGGAACCGTTCCCTACGCGGATCACATCCTCGCCCTTCATTTGACCGATCTCGCTGTGGAAGGCCGCCCTGCGAACGAAGCACTGGAATCGCTCGTTTATCTCGAAAGCATGCACGACAACGTTCTCACCGCCGCCGCCCGCCTCCGTCCCGGCGATCGCGTCAAGCTACGGCTGCGCGCCTGGGCCGACGTGTCAGATCGCTACGACAAGATCAATCGCAGCGAGATCGACGACCCTTCCATTCAATTAGAGGAGCCGTGCTGGGGAGAACTGCTTTCACCCAACTAGTGGCCGGATCGCCGCGCTTCTAGTTGCAGTTTAGCTCGGCGCAAATCCTCACCAGGATCCCCTCGTTGTTTCCCCCCCGGAACAGAAGCTTCGTGAACGGGACCGGCTTGGCTACGGTTATGGTCCTATAGGTATTGGACGTGTTAATTATCTGAGAGGAAAGCAGGTTGCCGCCGTTGCGGACCTCTAACGTGACGGGTCCGCCAAACGTTCCGATCACCATCTTAACCTTGCGCGTTTGCGGCAATGTAACCTCGAGGCCGGCGTGAGGAAATTGCAACCCGACCCGTCCGGCCGTTTGATTGGCAAACATCGCCGGCGTGCCGAGTTGCCGGAAGTGGAATCCAGCCGTCAAGGTAGGTCCGAGGACGGTGTTGTCCGGGAAGGTCGAGAAATCCACGCAAGGGGTGATCGGAGCGGCCTGAGCGGGCTCGCTGTAGAGCGCACAACTGATCAAACCAATTGCGAGCGCTGTAAAAATTCTGCCAGATAGATTTTTCATCGGTTCCTTGTGTGATTTTGTTGTTTAGTTTTTTGACCGTTGTCGTGACGAGAGCGAAGTCTCTGCCTCGCCTCAAAATCATCTACGGAAAGCAGGCCCTGAAGTTTCGAAGTTTCGTCCCGTTTTACGGGTGGGTGGTTCTTGAAGACAGCGACCCAAGAGGAGCGCCAGCGCCGACGCGGGCATTTGCAATTTGCCCAGCGTTGTGCTCAATAAGAGGCCGCTCTTCCGCCTTGGCTGCGACGAACTTCAAGGCGCCGAACCGCAACACTCATTTTCATGCTCGCCATTTTTCTTGCCCAAACGTCATCCCCGGCCCCGGCGTCCCCAGGCGGCGGATTGCTCAGCATCCTTCCGTTCATCTTCATCTTCGTCATCATGTATTACGTGATGCTGCGGCCGCAGATGCGGCGCCAGAAAGAAGCGGCGCGCCTCGTCTCGGCGCTGAAAACCGGAGACCGCGTCATCACTTCCTCGGGCATTCACGGCCTGATTTCGAACGTAAAAGACACCACCGTCATTGTGAAAGTCGCCGACAACGTGAAACTCGAGATCGAGAAAACGGCGGTCACGAATGTGGTGAAAGCAACGGAATGATCATTGGGCATTCGGCCTTCGACCTTCGGCATTAAACATGACTCCCGCCTACACTTTTCTCATCCTGCTGGGGCTGCTGATTCTTTTCGGCTGGTATTTTGCCACCGACCACGGAGCACGGAAGCGGATGCTCGCCACCGCCTTAGTGGTCCTGCTCGTCGTCTTCAGTCTGGTGACGATTTATCCGCCCAAGGAAAAGATCCAGCTCGGTCTCGATATCCAGGGTGGAACTTCCTTCCTGATCCGGCTCATGGGCGGGGACAAGGAAATCACGCCTCAGATGCTCGAGCAGGCCGTAGAAGTGATCCGGAAGCGCGTCGATTATTTCGGCGGCGGCGAACCGATCATCAGTCCGGTCGGGCAGGACCGAATCCTGGTGCAGATCCCCGGCTTAAGCACGGAGAAGATCCAGGAGGCCCGGCAGCAGCTCTCGCGTGTAGCCAAGCTCGAATTCCGCATCGTCTATCCCGATAACGGCCAGCGCCTCCAGGGCATCGACGCCGGGACGGAAGTGATCCCGCCGGATTACAAGATCGAGGTCTATAAGCCTCATCCCGACGGCGGGAAGAAACCCGTGGAAGAGCGGCTGCTCGTGAAGAAAAAGGCCGATCTCGGAGGCGAGCATGTAACTGAAGCGCACGCCGGTTATGGCAACGAGGGCTGGGAAGTCTCTCTTAACTTCGACAGCGAGGGCGCAACGATGTTTGGCAAGATCACCGAGGCGCACGTGAACCACCGTTTCGCGGTCGTGCTCGACGGAGTGATTCAGTCCGCACCAAATATCAGGGAACCCATTTACGGAGGCAGCGCCCGCATTTCGGGAAAGTTTGGGGAACAGGAAGCGCGCAGCCTGGCCAGCGTGCTGGAAAATCCGCTCCAGACGCCCGTGAGCATCGAAGAAGAGCGGAGTGTCTCCCCCACCCTTGGCTTGGATTCGATCCGCGCCAGCATCATCGCCGGTCTTATCGGCCTCGCGCTCACGCTCGTGTGCGTGATGATCTATTATAAATTTGCGGGCCTGATTGCGAACCTGGCCTTGCTCGTAAACATCATTTTGCTCATCGGCGCGCTCACGATGTTCAACTTCGTGCTCACGTTGCCCGGTATCGCCGGCATCATTCTGACGATCGGCATCGCCGTGGACGCCAGCGTTCTCATTTACGAACGGTTGCGCGAGGAGCTGGCGCTCGGGAAATCGCTCAAGATCGCCGTCCAGTCGGCCTACGACAAAGCGTTTAGCTCGATCTTTGACGCCAACGTGACGACCCTGATCACGGCCGCGATCCTGTTCTGGAAGGCGAGCGGGCCCGTCAAGGGCTTCGCGATTTCGCTCTCGCTCGGCATCCTGGCCTCGCTCTTCACGGCGCTGATCGTGGGGCGGAATGCTTTGAGTTGGTTCGTCGACACGGACCGGGTCAAACGCGTCTCGATGCTGCATTTGATCTCCTCGCAGCATGTTAATTTTCTCGGCAAAGGCTTCATCGCCTGCATGTGTTCCCTCGCGTTGATGCTAGCGGGAGCGACGGCGTTTTATCTCCGGGGCGACAAGAACTTCGGGGTGGATTTCCGAGGCGGCGATCTCATTACGCTCAGCACTACGCAGCCTGTCTCCGTCCACGACGTCCGCCAGTCCCTGGAACCTATTCATCTGGGCGAGGCGCTCATCCAGCAATCCGCGCAAGGCGGCAAGAACTACATCTCGATTCGCAGCGCTGTAAATACGAGCGAAGCGATCGAAAAGCAGGTGGCCAATACGCTCCCGCAGGCGCAGTTCAAGGTGGAACGCTCGGAGCGCGTCGGCGCGCTGGTGGGCGGCGAGCTGGCCAAGACATCGCTCTGGGCGCTGGCGCTCGGGCTCCTCGGCATTTTGATCTTCGTCACGTTCCGGTTTGAGCTTTCGTTCGCGGTCGGCGCCATCATCGCGGTGCTCCATGACGTCATTATCACCGTGGGGATCTTCTCGCTCCTGGGGCGGGAATTAACGCTCACCATGGTTGGCGCTGTGCTCACAATCGCCGGCTATTCGATCAATGACACGATTGTTGTCTATGATCGAATTCGGGAAGGCCTGGCTAGCGGCAAACGCGGCACGATCGAGCAGATCATGAACGACAGTATTAACCAGACACTGAGTCGCACCATTCTGACGAGCACGGTCACCTTGATCCCCATCATTTGCCTGTTCTTCCTCGGTGGATCGGTTTTACGGGACTTTTCCCTGGCCATCATCATCGGCGTCGCGGTCGGAACGTATTCCTCGATCTTCATCGCAGCACCCATAGTGCTCTGGTGGACCCGGGCGCGTGGTGGCGGCGCCTCGACCTTGCGCAAGGAAGTCACGCAAAAAACGACTGCGGCCGTGGGCCCGCCCCGCTAGAAACGGTCGCCTGCCTCTCCCCGCAGCCGTTCACCTTCGGTGCCTTCCCCCCTGTCGAATAGGATTCCGAACGAAAGTTATTCACAAGGGTTGACGCCCCTCATCCACCCGAGTAGGCTCGCCTTCACCGGTCGAGCCGGGAGCATTTTCTAAATCGAGGAGACAACCATGCCAGAAGTTATCGTTCGCAAAGGTGAGCCGGTCGACCGGGCGTTAAAGCGGCTGAAGAACAAGCTGGACGCCGAGGGGATTCTTGAAGAGGTCCGTCGGCTGCGGGCGTTTGAAACGCCAAACCAAAAGACCCGCCGGAAGGCCAAAGCGAACGCCAAGCGCGGCCGGACAAAGTTCCGCTTCAATCCCTCGTAACCCGCTGATTCAAAGCTATTTGAGAGCGGTCGCTTCGGCGACCGCTTTTTGTTTGGGGAGGCGCTGTCACCCAAACGTCACTCGCATTCGCAGACGACGCGAAATCCAAGATCGTTGCAAGAGTAGTTCGGCATATTGGAACCCCGGGCGGTCGCGCGCAGGCTGTTGAAACGCGACTTCCAACTGCCGCCTCGATAGACCCGTTTGGCGCCATTGGCTGATCCCCGAGGATTAACTTTCGGCGTCCCGCGATACGCTTCAAAGTAATCGAGGCACCACTCCCAGATATTGCCGGCCATATCCTCGATGCCGAAGGGGCTCGCTCCGAAGGGAAAAGCACCCACCGGAGAACTCTCCGGATAGCCGTCGTCGATCTCTCGATCGCTCCAGGCGAAAACCGTGTTTCGGTCCGCGAAATTTGCGAGGTCGCCGCGTCCATCGTGGTTTCCCCAGGGATACTTGCGGCCGTCGGTGCCGCGTGCCGCATACTCCCATTCCGCTTCGGTCGGCAGACGGTATCTTTTCCGTTCTCGCGTCGAGAGCGACTGGCAAAACTTGATCGCTTCCAGGCTGCTCACATAAACCACGGGATGGCGATCGCCCGCCCCCGGGGCCCGTTTCCGCGCGTGGCTGGGATCGAACTGTTCATATTCGGCGTTCGTCACCGGAAACCGCGACATATAGAACCTGCTCAGGGTTACCTTCGTGAGCGGCCGCTCGTTCGGGCCAGCGTCGACCGCTTCACTTCCCATGAGGAATTCACCCGAGGGAACAAAAAACATTTGGGCCTCGACCGAATTGACGTAATTCGCGAATCGCGTGCGATCCGTCTCAGGAACCGGAGCCGCAACTTCCGTCGGCGTCGCGCTCGCAGCCACGCTCGGCGCGGACACCGGTTTGGCTGACTCGACTACTGTCACTCGCGGCGGTGGGAGCGCGCACGGGTCCGACATCTTGTCGGCCTCCTCCAGGTAAAGGTCCACCAGGTCCTCGGCCTCATCGATCTCAATACCAAGGTTTTCCGCCATGTTTACGAACGCATCCCGCGTTTCGTCCGCCATCCCGTCGCTATCGAGGCCGCTCAGCCGGAGCATGCGGAGGAAATCCTCCTTCGGATCGAGGGACTTCTGCTGCCGGCGCGCTCGAGCGGCCCTTCGTTCTTCCGCCGATATGGAGGGCGGCGGGGCGGCGACGACGACGCGCTTGGCGCCACTGTCTTTTAATTCGGCCTCGATGTAGGAGACGATTTGCTCTTCCGTCAGGCCATGTTCTCCGCCAAATCGATGCAGGCTTTTTTCCTCTTCCGCGGTCAAGACTCCATCAGCGAGGGCGAACGTCAGGTATTTGTGAAATTCGACGACCGCTTGCTCGGTCGCCTGGGCGGCCAGTTCCGAATCAAGCTGCTGGCGGCGAGTCGGATCAAGCAGCTCGACTCGGGCTTCGGTCAGGTACCGCGAGGATTCGTCCAGCCCGGGCCGCAACAACTGGGCAATGGGATTGCTGGGCTGATTTTTGAGGGGCAGCTTCTTCTGCCACCACCGCATAAGTTCGCGGCAATGCTCCTCGATGATTTCGTTGCTCGGATTGGCGCGCGGATCAAGGCAAAGGCGCTCGTAGTAATTCGGCGACTTGTACTTGCTCCATCCGTCCCACTTCTGCGGATCGTCCGGAAGCGGCACGGGAAAGTGGCCCTCGTATTGCATCATCTCACGCGACCACGATGGCACCCAGGACGGCGGTCGCGCGCTCAACTTCCCCTGGTGCCAGGCCGGTATTGCGTTCGATTGTCACTTTCGCCTGGTTGCCCGAGGCATTGACCGACACCTCGAGAACCTGATTGGCATTATACTCGTAGGTCAGTTCCACGGGTGAACCCTTGGGCAAAAAGGCGGGCAATTCGACATCGCAAAGTCCGAGCGGGGTGCATTCCGCGGGCAATGTGCTCTCGCCTTCCACGATTCGGACCGTGGCGCGGGGCATGTTTGCACTGGCGGTGCCAAACGAGTTCTTGGCCGTAGCGGGCATGGGCGTCATTTTCCGGATCATGGGAAAAACGTATTCCTCGAGGTGCCCTTCATCCCAAAGCACCACGCCCAACGTGTGTGACGTGATATTGGTCACCTGGATCAGGCCACCTTCGCGCGAGGAAAACTGCTGCCGCATGTTTTCCGGCAATGTCCTCACCCCGGAGGTTTCCTCTTCCTGGAGCAACGATAGAATCGCCTGAATCGCCGCCCCCACCGCGACGGCTTCATCGGGATTGACGTCATCGACGACTGGAACGGAGGAAAGCTGCGAAATCATTTCACGGACCATCGGCATCCGGGTCATGCCACCGACGAGGAGGACCTTGTTGATGTCGCTCCAGGTCATTTTGGCTTCTTGCAGAACCATTTCGCAAATCGTCTTGCACTTCTCCACCAGATGCCTGGTCTTGAGTTCGAATTCGTCCCGGGTCAGCTCGACCTTGACGCTTTTCCCGTTGTGATTGTGCACAATCGCGGTGCGCGGCCGGCTCGAAAGCTGGACCTTCGCGGCCAACGCGCGGCTCTGGAGATCCTGGTAGCTTTGCAGGTCTAGGAGTGGGTTTTCCCCGTGCGCCCGATCGAATTCCTCCGCGACGTGATTGACAATGACATCGTCCCAATCCTTCCCGCCCAGCCGATGGTCTCCGTTGGTGGCGAGCATCTCAATGCCGTGCCCTTGGATTCGCATGATCGTGACATCGAACGTGCCGCCGCCGAGATCGAAAACGAAAACGGTTTGATCCTCATCCAGTTTATCGAGGCCATACGCCACGGCCGCTGCGGTCGGTTCATTGATAATTTGCAGAACGTTGAGTCCCGCGAGCTGGCCCGCGGTAATGGTCGCCGTCCGTTCGGCGTCGTTAAAATAGGCGGGGACCGTGATCACCGCGTCGGTGACGGGTTCTTTCAGGTATTTCTCCGCGTCAGCTTTCAGCTTTCGCAGGATCAAGGCCGATAATTCCTCGGCCGAATAGACCTTCCCGTTGAATTCCCGATGAAATTGCTCCTTCGGTTTGCCCATTTCGCGCTTCACGAAATCAACAATCCTCTCCGCTTCGGCCACGGAGTTGTTTTTCGCGAGTGTGCCGACAATCACGCTCGCGCCATCGAAGAGAATAACCGACGGCGTGATGCGTTCGCTTTCCGCGTTTGGGATAATCTGCGGCTTTCCGTACATGTCGATGTGCGAAACGGCGCAAAAGGTGGTGCCAAGATCAATTCCAACTGCTTTTCTTCGAGTCATGTGAGCGAGTAAACTTTAAGGATTGGTGGGAGATAATTCCGCACCTTGTACAGGTGCAATTTTCATGCCTGCGCCGACCACGAATTAGGGCGGCTTTCCGAGGGAAAAAAAGAGCGGCCGGAAGGCGCTTACCCAAAGCGCTTGGCCACGACTTCTTCGGGGCGTAAAACCTGATCCCGCCAGAGGAAACCGCGCTTTACCCTCATGACGATCCGCCCCTCGTCTTCCGCAAAGTCCGAAGGCTCGAAACTCACCACCCGGTGGAGCGCACGGTCCACCATCTCCTTGGGCTCGATCTCGCTGACTTCCATCCGGTGCAAAATCTCGGTCAGGGAATGGATTGAATTCTCGAGATTATCACGCCACTGCGCCAGCTTGCCGCGCTTGGAATCGCCGCCCTCCAGCGCCGTTTGGAGCTGCGCGGACAAAGCGCTGAGGTCATCAAACAAGATCAGAAGATCGCGAATAAATGGCTTCTGCAGCGACTCGTGCAAAAAGTTGTCGCGGTATTTTATCAATTCCTGGTGAAGCGAATCGAAAAGACGCTGGTTTACGCTCTCGGTATTGCGGAGCGCGACCATATGCTCGTCCATTCTCCGAAATTGCTCCGAGAGATCGGTTGACCCTCCGAATTTGAGCCGGCTGGCCACCGTCTCTTCCAAGCCTTGCAGGCGTTCGTTCAGAGCGCCGAACTCCCGCAGAATTCGCCCGAATTGCTCGCCGGTGTCGTCCTCCCATAGATTTTCCGGAAGGGTTTTCTCCGCCTCGGCGCTCAACTGCTGCATGGCCGACGTGAATTCGTCAGCGATCTTGGTTTCCATCGGTAGTTATCCGGCCGCCTTGCCCAAAAGGAATTTGCGAACTGCATCCACCAAACCCGGAATGTCATGCCGCCGTGCTTCGATGGCCACCTCCAGGCCGCGATCGCGAGCCGTTTTCGAAGTCACCGGGCCAATGCTCGCCACCTGCATTCCCGCCGGCCACGGAAGACCCAGCGCCAGGAAATTCTCAACCGTCGATGAACTCGTGAAAGTGATCAGATCCGCGCCCTCCTCCAACAATCTTCGGCGCGCGCCGCTGTCGTCGCGCGTTTCGGGGACCGTGCGGTAGGCAAAACCTTCGTCCACAATGGCTCCCAAAGCCGAGAGCTCCTTGGGTAGCAAATCCCGCGCCTTTTCCGCTCGCGCGAGAAGAATGCGCAGATTTTCCACGCCCCCCTGCCTGCGAAACTCGCGCACGATCGATTCCGCCACGAATTCCTCGGGCTGAAGGTCCACCTTCAGGTGAAAATCCTTTATCCGCTGCGCCGTGGCAGGACCGATCGCGGCGATGCGCGCACCCCCGATCTCTCGCGCATCGTCGTAGAGCTTGTAGAACAATTCGAAGAAGGCTGTGACTCCATTGGGACTGGTAAACACAATCCAATCGTAGGCATGGGCATCCTGCACGAGCTCGGCGAACGCGCGCAGGTCGCTGGGCGGTTCGATCCGAATCGTGGGCAACTCGATCACGTCGGCGCCGAGTTCGCGTAATTGTTCGCTCAAAACGCCCGCCTGCGACCGGGTGCGGGTAACCACAATCCGCTTGCCGGAAAGCGGCCGGTGTTCGAACCAGTTCAGTTCCTTTCGCAACGCCACCACGTCTCCGAAAACGGCGACTGCTGGAGCGGCGAACCCAGTCTCGGCCGCGCGCTGCGCAATATCTGTGAGAGTTCCCACCAGCGTTTCCTGCCGGCCGGTGGTCGCCCACCGAACCAGGGCGACCGGCAAATCGCTGCGCATTCCATTGGCCAGCATTTCGCGGGCGATCGCTTCAATTCGTTCGACGCCCATCAGCATCACTTGCGTCCCGCCCAGCTTGGCCAGGGCCGCAAAGTCGATCGAGCTTCCGGACTTTTCCGGATCTTCGTGACCGGTAAAGAAAGTGACGTGCGAATTGTTCCCGCGATGCGTGACCGGTATTCCGGCGTAGGCCGGGCCGGCAATTGCCGATGTCACGCCAGGGACCACGACGAATGGCACCTGGGCCGCGGCCAGGGCTTGCGCTTCTTCCGCGCCGCGCCCGAACATAAACGGATCCCCGCCCTTCAACCGGACAACCTGCTTTCCCTCACGAGCCTTCTCGACCAGGAGCGCGTTGATTTCATCCTGTTTCAGAGTGTGCGCGCCCGCCTTCTTCCCGGCGTAGATGATCTCGGCACTCTCGGGCGCCCATTTCAACATCTCGGGATTGGAGAGGTAGTCGTAAACAATCACGTCCGCCTGCTCGATGCATTCCTTCGCGCGCAACGTGGCCAGGCCGAGATCGCCCGGGCCGGCGCCCACCAAAAAACATTTCCCCGATTTAGATTTCGCGGCCATACATCGAAATATACAACGCTTCCGCGATCGCTTCCGGTTCCTCTACGCGCAAAGACGATCGCATGTCTCCCGTTTTTGGCTTTGCCTCGCCTTCTTCGAAAACCTGCGCTCGAAGAGTCATTTCGGCAGACTCGATTGAAGCCAGGACGCCCACGGGCGATTGACAGTCACCTTGCAGACGCCGCAGGAAATCGCGTTCAGCCCGCAAACACTGCAGCGTTTCGACATGGTTGATCCGGTCCACGATCAGCTTCGCCCTTTCGTCATCGCTTCTCAGTTGCAGCGCGATCACACCCTGGCCACCCGCCGGAAGGAATTCATCCGCGGGCAGAATTTCGGCGTGGTAGAACGCGCCTTCAAAAGCGAAAGAACCACTGGAGAGATTGTAACCCAGCCGCTCGAGCCCGGCGCGGGCCAGGACGACCGCGTCCCATTCATTCGTCCCCAGTTTGCGCAGCCGGGTCGGCACATTTCCGCGCAGATCGACAATCTGGATCTCCGGATGTTTCCATCGCAGCTGACAGTGCCGGCGGATACTACCCGTCGCGACGATTGCGTTCGAACGCAACGCGGCCAGACCCCCTGGGATCTTCGCAATCAAAACGTCATCCACCGCAGCGCGAGGCAAGGCCGCTGCAACTTCCAGCCCAGGTGTCGTATCGCTCGGCAAGTCTTTTGCGCTGTGCACGGCAAGGTCGATCCCACCCGCCGCCAGGACGCGCTCAATTTCCGTCGTGAAAAGCCCTTTGCGCCCCGCTCTGGGGTCGATCGGATCAGGCGCGCCCGAGGGCGCTTCATCTCCCCGAGTCTTGATGATCTCTCTCCTGATCGCGAGCTCCGGCCACGCGCGCTGCAACGCAGAGGCCACCAGCGCGGTTTGCGCGCGGGCCAGGTCGCTGCCCCGTGCGCCGAGGACAATGTTCTGCGAAATCTCGGCGCTCATAGCGCCGTTAGAGTTCGGACGCGCGCAACGCCGAGTCATCCAACGTTCGCGCAACGGCCGACGGGGGAGGGACCGGTTTGTTCCCTGCTCTTCCGAACCATTCGCAAAAATCCGAAACGTGTTCCGCGATGATTTGCTCGCCCGCCGCAACCTGCTGGCGCCGCAGCGTGAGCGATTGCTCGGCGATCGATTGCAATGAATCCATGTCGTAAAGAAACACGCCTTCCATGTCGTTGACCTCGGGCGCGACGTCCCGCGGCACCGCGGTATCGATGATGAAAAGCGGACGGTCCGATCGGTCCCGAATAAGCGGAGACAGAATCTCTGGCGTCAACAGCGCCTCGTCAGCCGACGTGGCCGAAATCAAAATGTCGATCTCGCGGCATTGTTGTGCCCAATCCCGGAAGGCGATCGCACGACCGCGGACCAGCGCCGCCAGATTCTCCGCCCGCTCCAAAGATCGGTTGCTCACCCGGATGTCGGTGACACCGCGTGAGCTCAATGCGCGCGCGGTCCGCTCGCTGGTTTCGCCGGCGCCGAGAATGAGAACTTTCCGCTCGCGCAAGTCGCCGAAAATTTTCACGGCCAGATCCACCGCGACCGAGCCGACGGAGACGGCGCCGCGCGTAATATCGGTTCGCGTTCGCACCTGTTTCGCAACGCGAAAGGACCGCTGGAAAAGGCGATGCAAAAACGGCCCAACATTGCAGGAGTCTCGCGCATTCGCGTAGGCCTTTTTCACCTGGCCGAGAATGTCCGTTTCGCCGATCACCATGGAATCCAGCCCGGCCGCGACGCGAAACAGGTGCCGCACACACTCTTCGCCTTCATAGCGGTAAAACGCGCCGGCATCCTCGATCGCTTCGCCTTCCTCCCGCGCGAGCCAGCGCGCGATTTGTTCCGTCGCGATGGGAGCGGCGGCGGAACCATACACCTCCACGCGATTGCAAGTCGTCAGCATGAGCGCTTCCGCGCAACCGCTTTCCGTTCGAAAGGCGTCTTCCGTGCGTGGACCGGCATAGCGCTCGCGCGTTTCCACCTTCGCGGTGTGATGGCTGATTCCAACGCAAAAGAGGTTCATGGCCTGGGCGAGCTGGAAACGAAGTTAATGGCCCACAGGATCGAGACTGCGGCGCTGAAGGCCAGCACGCAAAGCGTCGCCACGCGTTTGGGAGCGAACCAGCGCAGGTGCCGTCCTTGCAAAATCGCGCCGTAAAAAACCCAGACACCAAACGCGCAAATCATCTTCACCCGAGGCAAGGGGCCACCGGTAAAAAAACCGCTGGCGAGGCCGGCGGTATAAAGCGCAAAACCAAGCCAGAGCAGGCGCGTCAGCGCGGTGAAGAGATTCGTCAGGGGCGGCAAATGATAAAACATCGAATGTAACTGATGCGTCTTGAGCTGCCGTTCCTGCACGAGGTACATGACCCCGGCGACGCCGGCGAGAGCAAACGCGCCGTAGGCGATCATCGAAACCGACGCGTGAAATTCCAACCACGAATTCGGCGGCAGTTGCGACCGGTGCGGAACATCGATCGGCGCCAGGAGGGCGAAAGTTTGGAGGGCGAAGACGAGCGGAGCGGTGAACGCGCCCATGAGCGAAAGGCGGTAGGTGGGCCCCACTGCCAGGTAAATGAGCGCGACCGACCAGGCCAGAAAAACGAACACTTCGAACAGATTCGTCAGCGGACAGCGGCCGAGCGCATGACCGCGGACGGAAAGAAAGGCAGTCTGGAAAAGAAACCCGAGGCCGATCGCGAAAAAATTGAACCGCCCATGCAGCGCGATCCGGGCGCGCACGGCCAGCAAAGTCCGCACAACCGCCGTGAAATAACAAAGCGTCGAGGCGATCAAGAGTGGGCGGTCCATCGCGAGTGCCCAGTGTATCGACAGGCCATCCCTTTGGCAAACCCACGACGTGCTGCGTGGCGCAGCGCCCACGACTGTCTGCCGCCAACGCTATTCCTGCCCTTTTACCTTATCGACTTTCCAAACGCTCCCATCTTTAACCAACGAAACGTGGAGGCGGCGGCGCATGTCGCTCTTGCCGGCCAGCAGCACGTCGGCGGTAGCTTTTGTGCCGCTGATTTTCACATCGGTGACGGTGATATTTTTTGCCCACAGCTCGTCGAAATCCTGGGCATCGACAAAGTAGTCGCCGTCGAGCCCATCCGGGCCTTTTTTCATTCGATCGATTTCCTTCAGCAGCCGCTCGGTCGCGAAGCGCTTCAATTCCTTCCGGTTGTCTAACGGATTGCGATTGGCCACCAGCTCGGTCACGTACCATCGGTAAAAGCTGCGAATGCTCTCGGACGGATTTGATTCCGGCGCCACGGACGGCTCGGCCGCTCTCATTCCAGAACAGACTCCGAGCGCGAGAACCAAGACGAACACGGCGGCAAATGCCTTCATGGACCGAGCATAATGTCACATCAAAGCTGCTCAAGGCCGATGTTCCTGCCGAAGATCTCCGTTCACCAGGAGCGAAAAAACGACGTTCCAGCGGTCGTTGACGTTTGTGCCTGAACCGCTAGCGTCCGGCTCATGATTTCCGACGCGATTGACCAGCTCCGGGCCGCGGTGCGCGATGTGCCCGATTTTCCAAAACCGGGCATCATCTTTAAGGACATCACGCCCATTCTCAGCAGCGGAAAACTCTTCCGCGCCTCGATCGATGTCTTTCTCGAGCAGTGCCGCGGCAAGGAAATCGACAAGATTGTCGGAATCGATGCGCGCGGATTCCTTTTTGGTTCCGCGGTCGCTTACGAACTGGGAATTGGTTTTGTGCCCCTCCGAAAAAAAGGCCGCCTGCCATACAAGACCGAAAGCGCGAAATACTCCCTCGAATACGGCGAGGCCGAGATGGAGCTGCATATCGACGCCATTGAGCGCGGGGAAAAAATTGTTTTGATCGATGACCTCCTCGCGACGGGTGGAACGTCCGCCTCGGCTACCGCGCTGATCAAGAAAGTCGGCGGAGTTCTCCTGGAAGCGCAGTTCCTGATCGAGCTGGAGTTCCTGCACGGCCGCGAAAAGCTGACACCGGTTCCGGTCGTATCGTTTCTGAAGTACTAGCGCTCCCTCCCGCTGCGCAGGTCACTTCTCGTGACACGCGCAACCGTCGCCACAACCGGGCTCGGCCACGATCACTTCCATCTTGATTTCCTGGAGCGCGATTTGGTCGTGGATCAAGTTGAGTAACCCGAGGGCGCGATCGTCCGGCATGTAGTCGGAGCGGAGTTCGATGCGCGCGGATTTCCCCACGAGCTCCGGATGCGCCGCAATCATCTCGCCATCGAGCACAAAGGAAACGTAAGCGTTGAATTTCTCCTGGAGCTGGTGCAACCGCTCGTCGGAGCCATCCCAGGGGCGCGGCTCGTGCATCGCGAGCACGATCTCATTTGATTTCTGGTCGAGCGCGAAAAGATCGATCACCGCCGGGTTGGCCACGCCTGTGACTGCCTCCTCGTGATCGTGCTCGTGCTCGTGCTCGTGATCGCAAATTCCCATGACCGAGGAAGGTCCAACAGCCTGCCCTGAGCGCAAGCCGAATAGGTCCCAATTGCAGAACCTCGACACGCGGATGGAATGACCTATTTTCGAGCAATGCTCCGCTCGCTCGTTTTCGTCGGCCTATTCATAGCCGGAAATGCACTCGCGCAATTCACCCCCGCCCTCCTGCAAAACAACAGTTACTGGGGAGACGGCAAAGCCGAGTTCAATATTTACGATGGGCAGATCGCTCGTTATGGCGTGCCGCGCTCCTGCGAAGTCCTGCACATTCTCGTCCGCGAGCCGTTCGATCCCAAACAATTCGTCAAACCGGAGGGCTCGCCGCGACCGGAAACGATCCCGGTCCTGAAGCTCAATCAGATTCTCCACGTCCCGACCGGTCTCTACGTTTACCAGCAAATGCACTCAAACTTCTGGCGGGTGGACAACGCCAAGTTGTTGAAATTTTCGCTCACGAGCAACGACAGCTGCGGCAATACCTACAAAGAGGCGCGCCGCACCGGCGAGCAGCTCAGCTACGAATATCACACCTACTGGGACGGAATGGCGGAAGGGAAAGAGAACATCGCCCTCCCACCTAACGGCTACTTTTATGACGAGTTACCCTGGCTCGTCCGAACCCTTGATTTTTCCAAGCCCACCGGCGGATGGGACGTGCAACTGGCCGGGTCGATCATCAATTCGAAGAAAGACGCCATCGGGTTCAAGCCCGCGAAGATTTCATTCAAGTCCACCGAGAAAACCATCGATGTCGCCGTCGAGCACGCGGCCGGCACCGACCATTTTATTCTGGACCGCGACGGCCCGTACCTTCTGCGCGAATGGACCGCCGCGGACGGCAGCCGCTTGAAATTGAAACGCAATCTGAAAGTCGATTACTGGAACTATAACAAACCCGGCGATCGCGAACGCGCCCTGGCCAATCCAATGTTGCGGCAGCCGGATTGATCGCTCCCGTCGTAATCGTGCTCGTGCTCGTGATCGAAAGCGATTGAAGCAAAGGCCGTTGGCACGTTTAATCTCGCAAGTGAAGAAGCCAAACAAGACTGCGAAGCTCACCTTGCTCGGGAAAAGCGAGGCGCGACTGCCTGCTTCCCCCTCCGAAGCGCGGCTGGAAACATTCCCAAATCCCGCGCGGCGAAAGTACCGGATCCGATTTGAGACCGCGGACTTCACCTCCCTCTGCCCCGTCACCGGCCAGGTGGATTTCGCGCAAATCACAATCGAGTACATCCCCGCGGCGCGGTGTGTCGAAAGTAAGTCGCTGAAATTCTACCTCGCTTCGTATCGCAACGAGCGTGCGTTTAACGAAGCGGTCACGAACCGGATCCTGGATGATTTTGTGAGCGCCTGCTCTCCGCGCGAGGCGGTGGTGACCGCCGAGTTCTCGGCGCGCGGCGGGATTGCCTTGACGGTCCGTGCCGAGCACCCTGATGCGCATTCATCCAGGTAGGGACGATGAAGCGCGCGGTCGTGCTGCTGAGCGGCGGGCTTGATTCGGCGACGACTTTGGCTGTCAGCATTCGCGATGGGTTTGAGGCTCATGCGCTGTCGTTCGAATACGGACAGCGACATAGAATCGAAATCCTGGCGGCGAAGCGCGTCGCGGTGTCTCTGGGCGCGCGCGAACACCGGATCGCCCAGATCGACCTGCGCGTCTTTGGCGGATCGGCCCTGACCGATGAAATCGCGGTGCCGAAGGATCGCGAGCAAAAGGACGAAAGCGGCATCCCGATTACCTACGTCCCGGCAAGAAACACGATTTTCCTCTCCTACGCCCTCGCCTGGTGCGAAGTGCTCGGCGCCGTGGACATTTTCATTGGGGCGAATGCGATCGATTACAGCGGGTATCCGGATTGCCGCCCGGAATTCATCTCAGCATTCGAAACGCTGGCGAACGTGGCCACTAAAGCGGGCGTGGAAGGCGCGCGTTTACGCATCCATGCGCCGCTGCTCACCATGTCGAAAGCGCAAATTATCGAGTCAGGGACAAAACTCGGAGTCGATTTTTCGCTCACGCACAGTTGTTACGATCCGTCGCCCGACGGGCTCGCGTGCGGTCAGTGCGATTCTTGCCGGATCCGCCTGGAGGGTTTCCGCCAGGCTGCGCTAACGGACCCGATTCCATACGCGACAACGTGAAACGCTTCTTTGCGATGTTTGTTCTCACGCCTCGCGAGCAGCGGATCGTGATTTTCATGGTGATCGCGCTCGTGGTGGGAGCCTGGGTCAAGCATTACCGGGACCTGAGGGTGAATGAGGAGCCGGAGCGGAGCCCGGAAGTATCGGCGGCCCTCGTGTCGCCCACGCCTGAGGGGCAATGATCCTGCAGGCCCAAGGAGCGGCGGTTTAAAACCGCCGACCTAATAAAACGGCGGTTGCAAACCGCCGCTCCTTGTTCAGAAATTACAGCCCCGGAACATGCCCGTAGCCAATGAATGATGGACTCGTCCTGCCTTCGTCTGTCTTGCCAGGTTTCGGAATCTTGAAATCGAAAACACTGACGCCGTAACGCGATTCGCCTTTATAGGTTCGACCGTCACTCGCACCCACCATGATGCGATGACTCGTTCCCTTCTCGCGTCCCAGATAAATCATCGCATGGGTGATCGGCGGGTCGCGCTCGATGCTGTAGGTGCCCGTCCAAAAAAGAAGATCGCCGGGCACCAGCTCATCGAGTTCGAACGTGTCCTCTTGCCGGCTGTTGACGGCTTTGAAATTCCCCGCCTTGCGGACCCAAACATATTGCTGGCTCGAATCGCGGGGCACATCAGGCACGCTATTCTGCTTCAGCACGTAAAAAACGAAGCCGGAGCAATCCATTCCACCGCTGGCGGGATCGGCCGAGCCATATTTGTAGTCCAGATTCCGCGTCGTTAGCTCAAGCGCGGTATCGACGATTTGCCGCACGAGCGGCGGGTAGTTTTCGTAACCGGATATGTCTTTGGCCGCGATGGTGGCCGGCGCTCCTTTTTTCTTGGGAGAAGGTGACGGCGTGACCCTGGGTGTTTCCTCGGCGTCCGGTGTCCCGGCCGGGGTAGTCGAAGGTTCGGGAGACTCTTCCGGGGTTGGTGTTGGCGATGATCCAGATTTCCGTTTCTTCTTCGGAGACGCGCTCGGCGATGAATCTGGCTCCGGCGTCGAAGAGGTCTTTTTCTTCTTCTTTGGAGAAGCGCTGGGTGAGGAGTCCGGGTCCGGCGTCGGAGAAGATTTTTTCTTTTTCTTCGGCGAAGCGGATGCGCTCGGCTCCGCATCCTCGGCGGGAGTGGGACTCGCGGAGGTTTTCTTTTTCTTCGATGGAGCAGGCGACGGAGATTTCCCGGGACTGGGCGATGGTCTTGGCGTCGGGGACTTTTCGGCGTCCTCTTTTTTCTTCGGCGCCGGTGAAGAGGCCTTGCGATGTTTTTTCGGCGCCGGGGTCGGCGTCGGCGCGAAGATCTTTTTTATCTTATTGCCGATCGACTCCTCAGCCCGCGCGCGCTCCGCGCTCCCCGCCAGAACGACGATCAGCAAAAGAGCGCCACCAATTCTTCGCACTCGTCGCATGCAGCGGTGGGCTTCGCCCGCTCTACTTCTTCGCCAGCTCCGCCAGGACGGCTTTGTTCAAGCGAATCCCGGCATCCATGTTCTCGAGCGGGAAATTTTCGTTGGGCGAATGCGCGCGGCAATCCGGAAGCGCGAGCCCAAGCAGAAGCGTTTCGACTCCGAGAATGCTCCGAAATTGCGAGACGATTGGGATGCTGCCTCCCTCGCGGATGAGCGCGGGCTCTTTTCCGAACGCCTCGCGCAAGGCACGCTGCGCCGCCTCTCCCACCGGAGAATGCGGATCGGTCAGATACCACGGTCCACTGTGACCCCGCGTAATCTCCATCGTCACGCCGGGCGGCAAATGCTTTTCGAGATGCCGGACGGCCAGATTCAGGATTTCGTCGCCCTGCTGATCCGGGACGAGCCGGAAGGTGAGCTTGGCCATGGCGTGACTCGCGATCACGGTCTTGGTGCCCACGCCCTGATAACCGCCACCGATGCCGTTGATCTCCGCCGTCGGCCGTCCCCAGATCCGTTCCAGCGTGCTAAAACCCTCCTCGCCAAAAAGAGCGGGGGCGCCGGTCTCCTTCAGGATTTCTTCATCCCCGTCGATCGGCAACTCGCGCCAGGCTTTTCGTTCCCAATCCTCCAGCGGCTTCACCGTGTCGTAAAATCCCTCGATCGCGACGTGGCCTTTGTCGTCGTGCAACGTGGCGAGCAGGCGCGCGAGCGCCGTGACCGGATTCGCCACCGAGCCACCGAACACGCCTGAATGCAGATCCATCTTCGCGCTGGTTATCTTGATCTCGAGCGCCGTGACTCCACGCAAACCGTAGCTCAACGTCGGCACGCCGCGCTTCACCATCCCGGTATCGGAGACGACCGCGACATCGCATCGCAACGCCTCCTTGTTCTCCGAGAGAAAATTTCCGAGGTTGCCGCTGCCGATTTCCTCTTCGCCCTCGATCACGAAATGGAGGTTAACCGGGAGGTCGCCGTGTTGTTCGAGCGCCTCCTGGACGCCGAGAATGTGCGAGAGAATCTGCCCCTTGTTGTCGGTGGCGCCGCGGGCAAAAACGTATCCATTTTTCAGGACCGGATCGAAAGGCGGCGAATCCCAGAGATCGAGCGGATCGGGCGGCTGCACATCATAGTGCCCGTAAATCATGACCGTGCGGCGGCCGGGCTGGTGCTTATTTTTTGCCCAGACAACCGGATGACCTGGAGTTGGACAAAGCTTCGTCTCGAGCCCGATAGCGGTCAGTTTTTCGACGAGCCAGTGGGCACATTCCGTGACCTTCTCAGCAAATTCGGCGTCGGTGGAAACACTCGGAAACTTCAGGAACGAATAATAATCTTCAAGATGACTCGCGCGCATGATCGAAGACGTTAGCGCAATTTATTTCGTTGCGCCTGCGAATTGCGCGTTGCGCCGCGGCAGGCGCTGATTCAGCCTTCCGCATGGCTGACACAACCGCGCGAGACCCTGACGAAAAACTGGTCCGCGCCCTCGGTGTGCCCACCCTCACCGCCAGCATCGTCAATGCGACAATCGGTGCGGGGATTTTCGTCCTGCCCGCGATCGTCGCCGCCGGCTTGGGCGCCGCCGCCCCAATCGCGTTTGCAGTCTGCGCTGTCGTCATGGCCCTGGTCGTCACTTCATTCGCCATCGCCGGAAGCCGGGTGTCGTTGACCGGTGGTCTTTATGCATACGTGGAAGTCGCCTTCGGTCCCTACATTGGCTTTCTCGCGGGGGTGATGCTTTGGCTGACGAACGTTCTCGCCGTCGCCGGCGTGGCGAGCGCGTTTGTAGCTTCGGTTGCGTTGATTCTTCCCATCGTCCAGGGCGGGGTCGGCCGTTTTCTCTGCCTCGTTCTAATTTTCGTCGGGCTGGCCGCCATCAACATTCGCGGCGTCCGCGGCGGCGCCGGAACTGTGGCCGCGATGACAATCGCAAAACTGTTGCCGCTGCTCCTCTTCATTGCGGTCGGAGTTTTTTTCATCAAGCCGGCATCGCTGGGCTGGTCCGTCTGGCCCGGCACGGAAGCAATCGGCAAGACCGTTTTGCTCCTGATCTTTGCCTTCATGGGAGTGGAGTTAGCGCTCGTGCCGAGCGGTGAAGTGAAGAACCCCGCCCGCACGGTTCCCCGCTCGGTTTTTCTCGCGCTCGCGATCACCACTGCGATCTACATCGCGATCCAGCTCGTCGCGCAGGGCGTCCTCGGCGCCACGCTCGCTAATTTCACGGACGCGCCCCTGGCCGAAGCGGCTTCCAATTTTCTCGGGAACGCGGGGCGATCCATTCTTCTGGCGGGGGCGGCGATTTCCGCCTTCGGATACATCAGCGGAGATGTCCTGGGCTCGCCCCGCACGCTCTACGCCTTCGGAAGGAACGGCGTGCTCCCGGCGAAGATGGCGGCGGTGCATCCGCGTTTCCGGACGCCGCATATAGCGATCGCGGTGCATGCGATCATTGCCTGCGCCCTGGCCGTGAGCGGCACATTTCAATATCTGGCCCTCCTCTCCAATATTGCCGCTCTGCTTCTCTACTTGTTCTGCTGCGCGGCGACGTTCCAGCTGATTCGGCGCAATGTCCGCTCGGACGGAGCACCCTTTTCGATCCCCGGTGAAAAAGTCATACCGGTGCTCGCGGTCGCGGTTGTTCTGTGGATTTTGTCGCACGCGACTCTGCCGGAGTTTGCGGTGGCCGGGGGCGTTTTGATCGTCGCGTCCTTGCTTTACGCGCTGCGAAAAGCCACGGCGCCAGGGGCGATTTCGGAGTAACTCCGTTTCGAGCGCCAAAACGCCAGGCAACCCAACATCTTGGGCCCGGGGCGCCCTCCGTCCGCTTCATTTGGTATAATTTGTCTTGTCACCTCCCCGGAATTAGTTGTTTAGTGGAGCTAAGGCGTTTCCGCCATATCCATGCATCTTCAATCGCTCGAACTCGTCGGCTTCAAATCGTTCGCCGATAAAACCGTCTTCCAATTTCACGAAGGGGTCACCGCCATCGTCGGCCCCAATGGATGCGGAAAATCCAATGTCCTCGACGCCGTGCGCTGGGTCCTCGGCGAACAGTCGGCCAAAGCCTTGCGCGGCGGCGAAATGGCGGACGTCATTTTCAACGGAACCGAAACGCGCAAGCCGGTCGGTTTCGGCGAGGTTTCGCTGACGTTCACGAATTGCGAGAGCGAACTGGGCGTGGACTGGCACGACGTCCGCGTGACGCGGCGCGTTTATCGCGATGGGAACTCCGAGTATCTTCTGAACAAGACGCCCTGTCGCTTGCGCGATATTCAAACTCTCTTCGCCGATACCGGCGTCGGACGCAGCGCCTATTCGGTGATGGAGCAGGGCAAGATCGATTTGATTCTCAGTTCTCGTCCGGAAGATCGCCGCGCCGTTTTTGAAGAAGCGGCCGGCATCACGAAATATAAAACGCAAAAACGGGAAGCGCTGCGCAAACTCGAAGCGACCGAAGCGAATCTCCTCCGGATTGGCGACATCATTAAAGAAGTGAAGCGCCAGATCGGATCGCTCCAGCGGCAGGCGGGGAAAGCGCGCCGCTATCAGACACTGCTCGCCGACCTGCAAATTCTCGACACCCATCATTCCCGGCGGCAGCTGGACGAACTTGAAGCCGAGGCGGAACGAGGCCGCGTGGAGGTGGCGCGTTTGGAAGAAGCCGAACAGGGCGCTCACGCAAAAATCGAGGCGAGCGAGAACGAGTTCTCTTCCAAGCGCCGGAACCTCGATCAAATCGACGGCAAAATCGGCGACGCGCGGGCAGAAGTGCAACGATTGCAAAATGAGATATCGGGCCTGCGCAACCGGATCGATTTCAATCGGCAGCGCGCCCAGGAACTTGAAGAGTTGATCGGGCGTTACGAAAGCGACATCGCCGCGGCGGAAGCGAAACGGAGTGAACAGGAGACGCAGATTCACGAGGCCGATGCGCTCATCGCCCGGACCAATCAGCTTCTGGAAGCGAAGGAAAATGAGGTCGAGCAGCTCACGGAAACTTTGCAGACGGCGCGCACCGAGCGCGGGCAAAAGGAGGAAGAACTCCAATCCCTTCAGCTCTCGCTTTCGAAATTCGAAAGCAGAATCACGACAGTCCAGAATGATCTGACCGGTGCGGCCGCGCGCCGCGACGCGACGGCGGCACGCGTTTCCGAATTAAACCGCGCGCTGAAGGACGAGACAGAGCGCGTGACCGAAGTGCGAGCCGATCTTGCGCGCGCGCGGGCAACCATGGAGACCGAGCAGAAAACCGCGGAGCAGCTCCGGCAGACGTTGCGGCAGGCGGAAGAGCAGCAGCACCAACACCAGTCGACTCTCGCGAACGCCGAAAAGGAAATTGCGCGCGTCGACCGGTTGATCGCCGAAAAACAGGCGCGCCTCGAAGTCCTCCGCCAAATGACCGAAGAAGGCGAAGGATTGGAGAAGGGTTCGCAAGCTGTTTTGAAGGGGCTGAACGATCCCGATCGGATCCGGCCGGCGATCGCCGGTGCGCTCGTGGCGAATCTGAATGTCGATCGCGAATTCATTCCCGCGCTCGAAGCGGCGTTCGGGCGCGCCATGCACGCTGTCGTCCTGCGCGACACCGCGCTGGCTTCGGAAATTTTCCAGACGCTCACGGAAAACAAATCCGGCCAGGCGGCTCTCGCGATTCCGGAGTGGTCGGGAGACCTTCCCGATTCTCGGCCCTCGAGTTTGCTGAAAGGCGCGCTGGCCTGGGCGATCGAAAAGGTGGACGCGCCCGACGAGTTGATGCCGATCGTCCGGCGTCTCTTGCGCGACGTGGTGATCGTGCCCGACCTCGCCACTGCTTTGGAACTCAAGAAGCAGACCGGGCCGCTGCAATACGCCACGCTCGGCGGCGAGTTTATTTCCGCGGAGGGAATCATCTTCGGCGGGAGCACTGTCGCGGCGAACGATTCGCTTCTGGGCCGCAAAGCGGTCTTAACCAGCCTCGCGCAAGAGTGCGATGCGCTCGCCACAGAACGGCAGACGCTGATCGACGCACGCGACCAGGCACAGGCGGGAGTTGAAACGGCCATCGGAGCAGTCGAGGACGCTCGCAGCAGCCACGAAACGGCCCAGCAGAGCCATTCCCAGGCGAGCGTGCAGATTCTCTCGGCTGAGCGCGCGGTCGAGGACGCGGAGCAGAAATTGGCCGGCGTGGAGACGGAAAAGAGCACGCTGGAGCAGCAGATCCGAAGCGCTGACGAAAGAATCGCCCAATTGGAGACGGAATTGGGATCGCAGCGGAAAACGTTCGAGAATGAATTGGAGCAAAAGCGGACTGCCGAGCAGGCTCGCGAAAATGCGCGGATGCAGGAAGAGGAGGCTGCAGAAAAACTGAATGAATTGCGCCTCGCGGTAGCCACGGAGCGTCAACGTCACGAAAGTCTGGTTAATCATCGCCAACCGATGGCGGCGCGCGAAGCGGAACTGGCTGATCTGGTCGCGGCGCGGCGTGGTGACATCGCGACGTATCAGAACCGGCTGACAACGCAGGCCAGGGAATCGGAAGAAGCGGAAGCGAAAATCCTGAGCGAGACCGCGCAGTTGGAAAAAGCCGGCGCAATTGTGACCGAGCTGGCGGAAGACCGGCGGACACACCTGACCGCGGTGAACGAGCAGGAATCTCAGGTGCGGACCTTGCGCGATTCGCTAAATGATCTGCGCGATCTTCGCGGCAAACAGGAGGTCCGCCAGACGCAGCTGCAATTGCGCATCGAAAATCTGGCCGAACATGTGATGCGCCGGTATCAAATCGATCTTCGCACCTTCACGACCGACGCCTTTGCCTTCCAAAAAACCTTCAGCGTCCTGACCAAGCGGCGGGCCAGTGGATCGAGCGCGGAGCCTGTCCTGAGCCGAGCCGAAGGATCGCTCGATGACAATAATGGCGGCGAAGCCGCGACAATTGCATCGCCCGCGGAGCGGCCGATCCCCCAAGACGCCGAGAGCCTCGAACAAATCATCGCGGACCTCACGAGGCAGCTCGACAACATGGGCCCCGTGAACCTCGAGGCCGTGACCGAGTACGACGAACTCGAAGAGCGTTTCCGTTTCCTGGAGACGCAAAACAATGACTTGATCGCCGCGCGCCGCGAAGTGCTCGACGTCATCACCCGGATCAACAGCACGACGCAGAAGCTCTTCGCCGAAACGTTCGCGCAGGTGCGGATCAACTTTCGCGAGATGTTCGGCGAATTATTCGATGGCGGTCGCGCCGATCTTTCGCTCCAGGATGAGAACGATCCGTTGAACTGCGGTATCGAAATCAGCGCGCGCCCTCCCGGGAAACAATTGCAAAGCGTCTCGCTCCTCTCGGGCGGCGAGCGGACGATGACGGCGGTCGCGCTGCTCTTCGCGATCTACATGGTGCGGCCGAGCCCCTTCTGCATCCTCGACGAAATGGACGCGCCGCTGGACGAGAGCAATATCAACCGGTTCATCCGGGTGCTGGAACGCTTCGTTTCGCAGAGCCAGTTCATCATCATCACGCATAACAAACGGACGATCGCAAAAGCGGACGTCCTGTATGGCGTCACGATGGAAGAGCGGGGTGTGAGCAAACTGGTCGGGATGAAACTGGCGGGCGAGAAGGGCGCAGACGGCGAGCTGAAGCAGCAGGCCTCGAATGGCAATGGCAGGGCGGCCCGGGAACAGAAGCCGCGCCAGGCCCAATTCGCGATGGCTACCGAGTCGGCCGAAGATCGACACGGCGTCGCGGCACACAGATAGGCCCTTTCGGACCCAGGTCGTCCTTTGTTTGCGAGAGGCCCGGCGGAGTCGGAGTAGGACTAGGAATCGGTAGTTGCGGCGGGGGTGAGGCTGGCGGGCCTGGACTCGGGGTTGGCGTTGGTATTGGCATCGGCGTGGGAGATGGGGAAGGCGACGCGGGCGATGACTCGTTACCGGCATTGCCCGGCCGTTCGCGATGCAGAAGCGAGAGGACGCGACCAAGCTGCGTCTCCTGGAGACTCCGGAACCATTTTTCGTCGTGCGTTTTTTCGTCCAGAAGAGCAACCGGCGGGGCCAATCTCGTTTTCAGTTCCTCTTCCATTATAGCCATGGCTTTCGCCGGAAGCATCCAACCCAGAGGCAAGAGACGTTTCTTTCTGACTTCGGGCTTGTCGGATTCGATATTCCTTTCGTCCAGCTCAAGATTGAGGTCGATCACGTAGGGATCGTGGAATCGAGGGCCGTCACCCGGGCGTTGGAACGCGGGCCGCTGAAAAGAATAGTCCACCCGTTCGAGCGGAGTATCGGTCCTGTTCGATTGGCCCAGATCGTTTCCCTTGTGCTCCGGTCCCGCGAGACGCCTTGAAATCAGTGAGGTGCCGTCCTTGAGCGCTTCGGCCGAGTCGGCTGAACGCGAGGTCCAGGCATTCAAGAAGGCCCGGGCAGGCGCCAGCACGTCCACCATGAAGTGCTGCGGCGTCGGGCAGAAAGTATTCCAAAACGTCCGCGGCTTCACCGGAAAATCCGGGGTGCCCCGCTTGAACGCCGGACCAGCGCGCACGATTATGACCCAGGGAATTATCTCCGATGATTGTTTTGCGACGTCAGCATTGTCCAGGAGCTGATAATAAATTGGGACCAGGTTATCCCAAGCCGTGCGTGCGCCCGAGTTGTCGTAATACCCACCGTCGACCACGCGTTGGGGAAGCTGGCCCTTAAGTGGCGGGATCTCACCGGAGGGACTAATGCCCGGAAAACGAGTGCTGAAATTGACGGCGGTGCTGAGGCGAAACAGGCCGGGTTCAAATTCTTCGCCCTTCGCGTTATGAAGCTTGAGCAAATGCAGCGCATCCTGAGCACCGGGATAATCTCCGGAAGGGATTCGGCAATCGCTCACCACGATTCGGCCGCCCAGTTCAACGGAGGTGCCGTTGAAAAAAAGGGAAGGCATCCATCGATTCCGGCTCCCTGGGGGCTCAGTGTAGGGATCGCCCCGCTTTCGCCATAGAGTCCGAAAGTCGTCGTCAAAACCGCAGAAGCCTTGGGGGTCCTTCTCGACGGACAGCAGACTTTCTCGCCAGGCATGTTCCCAAGCTAGTTCCAATCCCACGGCTCGATCGCGTTGATCAAAGAGCGAGAACGGCAAAATTCTCTGAGTCGTGTCGATAAAGGCTGCCGAAGCCAGCGGAGCGGAGAGATGATCTCGTCCCAGGAAATTGGCAACATGCTCGTAAAACCAATCGGGCTTTGCCTTTGGCCCATCGGCCACCGGATTCTGATCCAGCAAGGCGGAAAAGGTCGCCGCTCCAAGGCTTCCCCCGGAAACGCCGCTTATCGCCATCACGCGGCTCGAAAAGGGGACATATTGGTCGGGATACTTTCGCGTCGTGTCCTCCAAATAAGCAAAAAGGCGGGCGGCCCAATACGCGGCCCGAACTCCTCCGCCTTCTGCGCAGATGACCAGGAGCGGGGTTTTCTGTCCTGGCCTCCGATTCGGCTCATCCAGGCGCAACCGCGCATTCCAACCGTCCAAAGCATTTCGTATCCCCATGCCATTCTCCCGGAGGTCGAATTCCGGCCCGCGAGTGATTCGGACGCCGTGATTGTCATTCCATGGGCTGATAACGATACAAACGACAAGAGTGGCAAGAATGAGCGGGACCCGCCAGCGGCTACCCAAGAAAACCAGCAACGAGCCGATCACCACGAAGACTGCGGCGGCGATGCAAAGCGTGGCCCCGGGCCCGATCAGAGACCAGGCTTCGGGCGCGCAAGCGGTGGCTGTAATCAGAACGCCGGTGCCTGCGAGAAATACCCAAATGAGAATGATCTCCGCTCTTGAAAGAACCGCATTTAGATCGCGATGCCCCTCTTCTCGTAAGCGCCGGCTGGGGCGCCATGGACGCAAAGCGACCAGCAAGAAGATGACGATGAAAGGTGTGAACAGGAGAAGCCTGGTCTGGACCGGAAGTGCATGCGCTGCCGAATAATTTCGTCCCAAGACATAGAACGCGATTCCAACCGCGATGGGAGGTCCGAGACCCATGAAGGTGGGCGAGAGCCGTTCCAATCGCTTGAAGAACCGGCCAATCCATCCCTCGTGCTGAGAAAGCCTTCCCGAATACTCCGGTGAATTATAGTCGAACTCGTGAAGCAATCGCGTTGCCTGGAAATTCACGAAACTCCATAGGCAAAGCCCCACCAGGAAGAAAAAGAAATGGTACTGTTGTGCAGTGGCTATCGCTTTGTCGACCGGCGGGTCGATCATCGCCTGAAGGATGCCCTCTGTCTGATCCAGCATCACCCCCGCAAAGATCGCCAGAGCCACGCTGAGAAGTGGAAACCAGAGGGGCGTCGATTCGCACCACAATTCCTTACACACTATCCAGAACCGCGCTGCGCGATTGGGGGGGACGTTCTTCATGTCGTCTACTACGGAGAGCGCGAGCGCAAGTTTCCTGCAAAAGAATCCCTTTGCGCGTGCTACCGATGCTGCCAAAATCGTTGGATGCTTGAAACCGCCGAACGGGGCGCTTCCACTTCGAAAAAATTGCCGCACGAGAAATATCTCGAGGCGTTCCGCATCATGCTCCAAACGCGGACTTTCGAGGAGAAGCTCGCGAGCCTCTACCGGGGCGGCCTGATTACCGGCGGCGTTTACATCGGACGAGGCCAGGAAGCGGTCAGCGTGGCCTGCGGCATTTTTTTGCAGGAGGGCGATGTCTTCGCGCCGCTCATTCGCGATCAGGCCGGGCGCTCCGCGTTCGGCGAACCGCTGGTCGATGTGGCCCGGACTTATCTTGGTTCGCGCTCAGGCCCGATGCGCGGGCGAGACGGGAATATTCATCGCGGTTGCCCAAAGACGGGGCAGCTCGCCATGATCAGCCACCTCGGCGCGATGGTTTCAGTCGTCGTCGGCAAATTGCTCGCGAAGCGGATGAAGGGCGAGAAAGGTTTTGTCGGGCTGACGACAATCGGCGAAGGCGGCATGCAAACGGGCGCGACGCACGAAGGGATGAACATCGCCGCGGTCGAGCATGTGCCGCTGGTCATCGTCGCGACCAATAATCACTACGCCTATTCCACACCGAACGACCGCCAGTTCGCCTGCGCGGATCTGGTCGACCGGGCGAAAGGTTACGGTTACGAGGGCAGCTCCGTCGACGGCACGGACCTGACGCAGTGCCTCGAAGTTATTGGCGCTGCGATCAAACGCGCGCGCGCCGGCCGCCCGCCGCAGCTCGTCGTTGCCTCGACCCTGCGTCTCGCCGGTCACGGGGAACATGACGACGCCAGCTATGTGAGCGAGGACATTCGGCGGGAACCGTTCGCGCAAGATTCACTACAACGCGCCGAGCAATTGATCCTCGAACAGGAGCTCCTGGATCCCGAGGCCTTGCGGCAAATGCGGGCCGCGCTCGCGGCCGAAGTCGACGAGGCCGTCTCCACGGCGCAGCAGGAAGACGCGCCCGTCGGGAGCGAAGAGGATTGGTGCGCGATCTCGACGCGCGAACTCTCCGACGAGCCGACGCTCGCGGAATGACGAAGCCCGAATGTCGAAGCCCGAAGATATGACAAAGAACGACAGCCATTCCTTTTTCGTCATTCGTCATTCGTCATTCGTCATTTTCCGCCCATGAGCGTCACCTACCTCGAAGCGATCCGCGAGGCGCAGACTTATCTTCTTCGCGAAGACAAGCGCGTCTTTATCTACGGCCAGGACATCGCCGGAAAATTCGGAGGTGCGTTTAAAGCGACGAAAGGTCTGGCGGAACAATTTCCCGGACGCGTCTTGAACACGCCGATCAGCGAAGATGCCATGGTCGGCACGGCCATCGGCGCGGCGATGGAAGGAATGCGGCCGATCGTCGAGATGCAGTTCGCGGATTTCTCCAGCATCGCGCTCAACCAGATTCTCAACAACGCCGGCACCCAGTATTGGCGCACCCAGGCCCCCTGCCCGATCACCGTGCGCCTGCCTTCCGGCGGAACGAAAGGCAGCGGCCCGTTTCACAGCCAGAGCATGGAAGGGATCTACTCGCATTATCCCGGACTGGTCGTCCTCACGCCTGCGACGGTCGAAGACGCCTACACGATGTTGATTGACGCAGTCGCGATCGACGACCCGGTCATCTACTGCGAACACAAATATCTCTATTACCATCTCAAGGCCGATGCGCTTCCGACGGAGAAACTGCCAATCGGGAAAGCGCGAATCGTGCGGCCGGGCCGTGACATCAGCATCGTGACCAATAGCGCGATGGTGCATGAAGCTCTCGCCGTCGCGCAACAATTCAGCGCCGACGGTATCGAGATCGAAGTGGTCGATCTCCGCTCAGTCAAGCCGCTCGACACCGATACCGTGCTCGCGTCGGTCGCGCGCACCGGACGGTTGCTTTGCGTCGGCGAAGCGTTCCCGTGGGGTGGCGTGACCGCGGAAGTGATCGCGCGCGTCGCGACCGAAGGATTCCATCTGCTCGATGCCGCACCGGCGCGCATCAACGCCAAGGACACCCCGATTCCCTATCACCCGAATCTTTGGAGCGAGCATCGGCCCAACGCGAAAACGATCGCGGCCAAGGTGCGCCAGGTTCTCGCCGAATAATCTTATGCCGCAAATTCCAATCACCATGCCGCAGCTCGGCGAATCGATGGCCGAAGCGACCATCGTCGCGATCAAGGTCCAGCCGGGCGACAAAGTTTCCGCCGACCAGGAGATCATCGAGGTCGAGACCGACAAAGCCGTCATGGGTGTGACGACGCCCTGCGCCGGTGAAATTGCGAAGATCGAGGCCGAGGTGAAAGGAACTTACGCTGTCGGTGCGGTGCTCGGTTATGTGGAAGCGAGCGACGCCGACGCCGCGCGTTTCCAGAAGCGCGCGCCCCAACCGCCGAAAGACGATGTGGCCAAGGAAGTGCCCGGGCGCGACGAGGAATCGGCGAAAGCGGTGAAGACGCAAGCGGGAAGCGGCTCGCATTTCCAAGTCGACGAGGCCGGCCTGCCCCCGGTCGCGGCCGGTTCGCATTTCCAGGTGGATCAAGCCGGCGTGCTGCCCGTTCCCGCGGGCACAAAGGGCGCGGGCTATTTTTCGCCGCGGGTTCGCGCGCGCATGGCCGAGTTGCAATTGACCCAGGCTGATCTCGCCGGAATCGCCGGCAGCGGCAACGCGGGCCGGGTCACGGTCAAAGATCTCGAGAATTTCCTCGGCGGAATTGAGGGGCAATCGGCGGAAAAACCGAGCGCGATTCGGACCGGCGTGGCGGATGCGATGCGGCGTAGTTGGACGCGGCCGCTCGCGACGGTCGGCCTTTCTGTTTGTCTCGATCCCGTCCTGCAAGACCGCGCGAAGCGTGATCCGAAACCGGGGCCGGCGCTTTACGCGCTGCGGGCTCTCGCCCTCGCGCTCTCGGAACAACCAAACGCCGCCGCCCGTTTGATTGGCGGACGCGCGATTCGCTCCGAGTCGATCGACATCGGCGTCGCGGTGGAGGCGCAGGACGGAATCATGGTTCCTGTGATTCGGAACGCCGACAAAACTTCGCTCGCTGATCTAACGAGCCGTTACACGGAGCTGGTCGATCTGGCGCGACGTCGCCGGCTCACTGGCGATATGACTTCGGGAGGAATCGCCTCTATTTCGAATTTCGGCACCTTTGGCCTGGAATGGGGCACGCCGATTCCCCTGCCCGATCAAACTTTGCTGCTCGGGCTGGGCATGGGAAAAAAAGTTCCCGCCTGGGATGAAGGCAAGAGCCAGTTTGTGCCGCGCACGGAAGCGCAGGTCACGTTGAGCTTCGATCACCGGAGTCTCGATGGCGGCGGCGCCGGTCGACTGCTCAAGCGGATCGTCGAGCTGCTGGGTGATCCGAAGCAATTGTAGAGGCGCTTGTGCCAAGCGCCTAACCTCCAGAACAGGCGCTTGGCACAAGCGCCTCTACATCCTCTGGCGCGAGCTCTACCCAGCTTGCGCTTCGATCCTCCTCCCTTAGGTTTGGATGGCTCCATGATTTCCACCAGCGCCATCGATCCCAATATCACCATGCGGGACTTGCTCGTGCAGTTTCCAGGCGCGCAACGCGCCCTCTTCCGCAAATATCACATCGGCGGGTGCAGCAGCTGCGGGTTTAGCCCAGACGAAACGCTCGCCGGTGTCTGCGCCCGCAACGAAAATCTGAATGTCGATGAAGTGGTCGAACACATCATCGTCAGTCACGAGGCGGACGCGGCCATGCAAATCGAGCCACGCGAGCTGTCGGACCGAATCGCTCGCGGCGAAAAAGTTTATCTCCTCGACGTGCGCACGCGGGAGGAGTGGGAAGCGGTCAAACTGGCCGACTCGCATCTGTTCACGCAAGAGTTGATGCAGGAGATCCTGGCCAACGAATCGAAGACGGATCTTCTCGTCATTTACGATCACCAGGGCGCGCGCAGCATGGACGCCGCCGCTTATTTCCAGGGGCACGGTTTCGAAAACGTGAAAAGCCTTCGTGGCGGCATCGATGCCTGGAGCGCGGAAGTCGATCCGAAACTGCCTCGTTATCACCTCGAATGAGCGATTCAGAAAACGACGATCTGCAAACGCGCATCGAGGAAGCGGTCAAGAACCCGCGGAACCTCGGTGAGATGAAGGATGCCGATGCCGTCGGCACGGTCGGCAGCGCCGATTGCGGCGACATGTTGCGGATGTGGGTGAAATTCAAGGAGGAAGGCGGCCGCAAAGTGATCGATCGCGCGACCTTCCAGACTTTTGGCTGCCAGACGGCGATCGCGGTGGCTAGCGTGGCGACGGAGATGCTCGCCGGCAAAACGATCGCCGAAGCGAGATCGATGTCGGGGGCGGAATTGGCCGCGCCGCTCGGTGCGTTGCCGCCGGTGAAGATTCATTGCGCGCAATTAGTCGAAGGCGCGCTGCGCTCAGCGTTATCCGGGGAGGAAGCGCCCGCGAAACCGGCAGAGAAAGCTGCCGGCGCTCCGACGCTTCTCAGTCAACTCAACGCGGCTCAAACATCGGATCGCAAGGTCAAGATCGTCCTCGAGACGTAGCGATCCTTGGCGTGGCATACCGATGATTGGTTGAGCGTCCCGAGAGCTTCAAGGAGCGGCGGTTTAAAACCGCCGGCCTAAAAATTGGTCGGCGATTGCAAATCGCCGCTCCTTGAGGCGCTTTGGTGCAGCAATGCAATAACAACCAAGCAGGCAATCCGGCTTTTGACCGGAAGCAAAACTGATCGAGAGTACGAGAGGAAAAATGCACGAAAATACCGAATTCACTTTGAGCCGGGATGTGGAGGCTATTCAGATCCCGAGCGGAAACAAAACCACCATCCCCGCCGGCACACCGGGCGTTATCACCCAAACCCTGGGCGGCAGTTACACGATCGCGACCTATCAGGGCCTCGCTCGCGTCGCTGAACAGGACCTTGATGCCCTCGGCCTTGAGAAACCCGCCTCTGCCAATGGAGCGGCCGAAAAGCCGGCCGGGTCAACCTTCTCCGGCGAAGTGGATGAAAAAGACGTCTGGAACCAGTTGCGGCAATGTTTCGATCCGGAAATCCCGGTGAACATCGTCGATCTCGGTCTGGTCTACGATTGCCAGCTCACGAAACGTCCGGAAGGCGGCGTGAAAGTGGATGTGAAAATGACGCTGACCGCGCCCGGCTGCGGAATGGGCCCCGCGATTGCGCACGATGCGCAGAGCAAAATCCTCACGATCGACGGCATCGACGAAGCGGATGTCCAACTCGTCTGGGATCCGCCCTGGAACCAGAACATGATCAGCGAAGCCGGGCGGATGAAGCTCGGGATGGTGTAAGCGCCGAAATATTTTTCGGCGTTTGACAGCGATGGTGCCGGTCCTATAATCCCCCTCCTCGCGTCGCCGGATTTTCCGTGCGGCGCTCTCATCAGCCACCAAATTGTCATGCCTTCTACCGAAATTATTTTGACCGAAAACATCCCCGGCCTGGGCGCCGAGGCGGATGTCGTTAAGGTGCGCCGCGGTTACGCGCGCAATTTTCTCCTGCCACAGGGCAAAGCCTACGAAGTGACGAAGCGCAGTCTTCGGCAGCTCGACAATTTGAAGGCCAAACGCGCCGCGCGCGAAGCGGCGGAATTGAACGAGGCGGAAGATCTCGCTCGTAGAATTAGCAAACTGAAGGTCTCCTTCACGCTCGAAACCGGAGAGACCGGCAAAGCTTTCGGATCTGTCACCGCGCAGGACCTGGTCAAGCGGCTCAAAAACGAACTCGGCAACGAGATCGATCGTCATCGCCTTGTCCTGGAGCACCCACTCAAGACCACCGGCGAACATGAAGTGGAGATCAAGCTGCACCACGACGTGACGGCGAAATTTACTTTTCAGATCAAACCCGCGAAAGAAGAAGCCCCGGCTCCTGAACCAGCCGGCGAGGTTTCGGAAAAAGCGAGACCATTTAGAAAACGCACCGACTCAAAGTAAATGGCTACTGATCCATCCCTTCGGGGAGGTCAGCAGTCTCGTAAAAAATCGGGCGATACGCCCGGCCGAGGCTGGCCGGAGAAGAATGGCGGATCCAATGGGGGCCAGTCATTAACATCTTCCTCGCAGGATATTCACAGAACGCTGCCGCACAGCGTTGAGGCCGAACAGGGCGTTCTCGGTTCCATGCTCATCTCGCCGCGCGAAATCATCGCGGAATGCGTCGAGAAAATTAACGAGGAATACTTTTACGTTCCCGCGCACCAGACCGTTTACTCGGTCCTGGTTGAGCTCTGGAACGCCGGCCAGGGCATCGATCTGATCACCTTCACGCAGGTCCTGCGCGACCGGAACGTGCTCGAGACCGTGGGCGGCGCGGCGTTCATCACGAGTCTTTTCACGTTCGTGCCCACGGCCGCAAACGTGACCTATTACCTCGAGATCGTTCGCGACAAATATATCCTGCGCCAAATCATCGCAGCCTGCACCGAAAGCGTGCGGCGATCATTCGAGGAGCAGGACGAAGTGAACAATCTCCTCGACGAAGTGGAGCAGAAGATTTTCTCCGTGGGCGAAGACCGCTTCAAGGGACAGGTCCTGACGATGAAGGACCAGGTCATGGAGGCGATCGAGTCGATCGAAAAACTTTACGAACGCCGCGGTGGAATCAGCGGCATTTCCACCGGCTTCGCCGAACTCGATCGGATGACGGATGGTCTGCATGAATCGGAGATGATCGTCATCGCCGCTCGACCGAGCATGGGAAAAACCGCGTTCGCCATGAACATCACCGAGCATGTGGCGCTCAACGAAAAACTGCCCGTGGCGGTTTTCAGCCTGGAAATGAGCAGCCAACAGCTCGTCCAGCGGCTGCTTTGCTCACGGGCCCGCGTTAACCTGCAAAAAGTACGCGATGGCTTCCTGGCGGAGCGCGATTTCCCCAGCCTGACCGCGGCGGCCTCGAAGCTCGCGGAAGCGCAAATCTTCATCGACGACAGCGCCGGCCTGAGCATTCTCGAGTTACGCGCGAAAGCACGGCGGCTCAAGGCGCAAAAGGACATCAGGCTGATCGTGGTGGATTACCTCCAGCTGCTGCGCTCAACGACGCGGCGCGCCATGGATAATCGTCAGCTGGAGATTTCGGAAATCTCGGCCGGACTGAAGGGTTTGGCGAAGGAGTTGAAAATCCCAATCATCGTCATCGCGCAGTTGAATCGGCAGCCGGAAGCGCGGACCGGGGGTAAACCGCGTTTGAGCGATTTGCGCGAGTCGGGCTCGATCGAACAGGATGCGGACCTGGTGGGACTTCTTGTGCGGTCGGAAATTTACGAGGAAGACGAAGACGCCCGGGCGGAGAAAGCGGGCGAAGCTGACCTGATCATCGCAAAGCAGCGCAATGGTCCGGTGGGTGAGATTGCGCTCACGTTCTTGAAAGAGTTCACGCGTTTCGAAGATCGCGCGCGGAACGTGAGCGAGCCGATGTAATTCTAATTCTGGGGAGCGTACGCGCCCCAGATCACAGACTTTTCGCGGCTTCCACGACGTGGGCGGCGTCGATCCCGAGCTCCTTCATCACCTGGTCACCGGGCGCGCTCATCCCGAAACGGCGCAAACCGACGACCTTGCCGTCGAGGCCGACATACTGGCACCAAAGATGTGGAACACCGGCTTCGATGGCCACGCGCCGCCGGCAGGATGCCGGGAGCACTTCTTCGCGATACTCCGCGGACTCCCGTTCGAATCGCTCGAAACAGGGCATGGAAACGACCCGGGTGCCACCGCCCAGCTCCTCCGCCGCTTTCATCGCGTGTTGGAGTTCACTGCCGCATGACAATAAGATCAGATCGAGCGCTCCGCTCTCGCGCTTCGCAACATAGCCTCCGCGCGCGACGCCCTCGCGCCGTGTCTTGGCGTCGATGTCACTCAGCAGCGGCACGGCTTGCCTCGTCAACGCGAGCAGCGTCGGGCCGTCAGTCCGCAGGGCCGCGGCCACAAAGGCCCCGGCCGTTTCCTCAGGATCAGCGGGACGAATGACATCGAGTTGCGGGATCACACGCAAGCCGCTCACGGTCTCAACCGGCTCGTGCGTGGGGCCGTCTTCCCCCACCCCAATCGAGTCGTGTGTGAAAATGTAAATGTTCGGGAGCCTCGACAGCGCGGCGAGCCGGATGGAGGCCCGACAATAATCCGCAAAAACCAGAAACGTCGCGCCCGAGGCACGGAAGATACCGTGGTAACCGACCCCGTTCATGATCGCGCACATCCCATGTTCGCGGATGCCGAAATGAATGTTCCGGCCCGATTGATTGTCCCGGGTGAAATCACCCGCCCCCTCGATGTAATTCAGCGTGGACCCGTGCAGATCGGCGCTGCCGCTAATGAGAAACGGCATCGCTTTCGCCAGCGGCTGCAGGACTTCGCTGCCGGCTTTGCGCGTCGCAATTTTCGCGTCCGCGGGAAAGAACGGAATTGTCTCGAGCAGATCCCCCGGGACTTTCTTCTCGATGGCGTCATCGAGCAGTTGGGCCTGCTCGGGATTCTTCGCGCTCCAATCCTTGAACGATTTCTCCCAGCGTTTGTACTGGCGCAGGAGCGCCTTCTTATGTTTCGCGAAGTATTCGCGCACGTCCGCGGAGACAAAGTAGTGCTCGTCCGGGAGACCAAGGTTCTTGCGGGCCTCGTCCACAAACTTTACGCCTGCCTCGCCGTGAGCTTTCGCGGTTCCGGCGACTTCGGGAATGCCTTTCCCGATCAGGGTATGGGCGATGATCATCTGCGGTTTGCCGTTGTCGCGCTTCTTCGCCTTGTTCAACGCCCGTAAGAACGCGGTCATGTCCTGGCCGTCGATTTTTTGGACGTCGAATCCGTAGGCCTGAAAGCGTTTTCCGGTGTCCTCGCTCTGGGTTGCGGACGCCATCGCGTCGAGCGTGACCGCGTTCGAATCATAGATCAGGATCAGGTTATCGAGGCCGAAATGGCCGGCGAATGCGCTCGCCTCCGCGGAAACGCCTTCCTGCAGGCAGCCGTCGCCCGCGAGGCAAATGACGTGCTGATCGAAAATCATGTGTTCTGGCGTGTTGAACCGCGCCGCCGCCATCTTTGCCGCCATCGCCACTCCGACGGCGTTGCCCACGCCCTGCCCGAGCGGGCCGGTAGTGCATTCCACGCCCGGTGTTTCAAAAAACTCCGGATGTCCCGGCGTCTTGCTGTGCAATTGCCGGAAACGCTTGATCTCGTCCATCGGGAGATCGTACCCGCTCATATGCAGCCAGGCGTAAAGGAACATGCTGCCGTGGCCCGCTGAGAGAATGAAATAGTCCCGGCCAATCCAGCGCGGCTTGTCCGGATTGTATTTGAGCGCGTTGCCATAGAGCACCGCCCCCATCTCCGCGCAGCCCAGGGGAAGGCCGAGGTGGCCGGATTTCGAGGCTTGCACGGCATCCATGGCCAGCCCGCGCGCCTGGTCCGCCGCGCGCGAAAGAATTTCGAGATTTAAACTCATGAGAACGGGTATAATTGCCGCATCTGTGGAAACCAAGCTGAAACCGGAAGCTGAAGAAGAAATGGAATGAATCGACCCTCGCTCCTGCACATTATCGAAAGACTCGAAGGCTTCCTCGGGAAACTTCCCGCCTCCATTCAGAAGCCGGTTCTGCACGAGCTGACTCCGCTGAAGGAATTATTTCTTCAGCAACGGCCACCCCGTTTCGTCCTCACCGGCTCGAACAAGCTTCCCGTCCAGGAAGTCGTCGCCACTCTCTTCGCCTGGCTGTCGCCCGCGGAATCGCGTGACATTTTGATGGAACTTTTCCGCTGGCAAAAGATCGACCTGGGCGGCCAGGGAACCATCGCACTGCTCGATGCCCGCGGCGCGGACGCCAGCACAATCACAAACGTCCAGGAGGAGTTACAGCAGCAACCGGCCGATATTTTTCTCCACCTGGGAGACGATGCCGATTTGGTTCGAGCCCCGGCCCGCGAGATCGAAAACCTGGCCACCCTGATCGCCGCAAACGGCGCGGCTCGCGTCGAGGCTAAAGTGCTCGGAATCGTGATTCACGAAAAGGCGCCCGCCGCTCGCGCGAATCACAACGGCGAAACTCACCCACCCACGCCCGCGAACAGACGCTCAAAACTGCAGGGTGAACTCCAGGAGAAGTTGGAAATCCGGAAACACCTTTTGCAACTCTTCGAATTCTCCTTCATTCCGGCCGAAGCGACCGGCGAGGAAGCGAAAACGGAGGCGCGCGGCTTCATGTCCCTGCTCGCGCGGGAGTTGCCCAACGAAGCACGGATCGAAATGGTCCGGATTGCGCGCGATCGCGCAGCCCAAATCGAAATCGCGCAGATGCTGGTAAAGTCCACCACCGCGGTATGCACGGCGATTGGAGCACAGCCAATCCCACTGGCCGATCTGCCGATCCTCACCGCCCTCCAGCTGGCGATGGTCTCGGGCATCATGTACATCAGCGGCCGGGAAAGAAGTCTGCGGGCCGCGACCGAATTCGTCGCCACGCTCGGCGTGAATGTCGGGGCGGGCATGATTTTGCGGGAAGGAACGCGCGCCGTCCTGAAGTTTTTCCCGGGCTGGGGCAACGTGGTCTGCGGGATGGTCGCCGGCGCGGGAACCTACGGAATCGGGCGGGCAGCAATCGTCTATCTTCTGGAGGGCGCTTCCTTAAAAGATGCCCGCAGAACCTACCTGGCTAACCGGAAAAAACGTGCCCAACGCCGGCTTCCTACCGCTCAGCGAGCCGAGTCCCCCAGGGGTGTTGAATAACTTGTGAATAAAGTCCCCGGCACGGTGCTTTTTGTTCACACCTTTTTTGTGAACAAGAGGCTGCATTTTGCGCTTCAATCCCCTTCCCGACCTCTTCCCCGATGAAGCTCTCCGAAATCGATGCCACTCTGCGCGAAATCCGAGTCGCTCCCGTCAAGACGCTCGGGCAAAATTTTTTGCACGACGGCAACCTCGCGCGCTGGATCGTCGAGAAGGCGGAGCTGACTCCGGCAGATTATGTCGTGGAAATCGGGCCTGGCCTCGGAGCACTCACCCAGTTTGTTCTTGAGGCGGGGGTCGACGTTCTCGCGATCGAAAAGGATCGACGCCTCGCGAATTTTTTGCGCGCGCGTTTTAGCACCGATCGCCTGGAAGTTCTGCATGCAGACGCGCTCGATTATGACGTTCGAAGCCTCTTCGCGAAACCAAGTGTCAAACTTCTCGGCAACCTCCCGTATTACATTTCGAGTCAGCTCCTTTTGAAGTTTACGAAATATCCAAGTCCTATTTCGCTCTGGTTGTTTATGTTACAGAAGGAAATGGCGCGGCGTCTTTCGGCGTCGCCCGGGACGAAAGATTACGGCGCTCTCTCCCTCGTCGTTCAGCTTCGTTATCACGTCGATTATTTGCGCACCGTCCCGGCGAGCGTTTTTCTGCCCCAGCCGGATGTTGATTCCGCCTTCGTTCGCCTCACGGCGCGAGCGCCGGACGAAATGCCGGAGCACGATCCCGACACTTTTCTCCGGCTCGTCCGGCGCGGTTTTTCCCAACGCCGCAAGCAATTGCGGAACTTGCTCCGGGAAGAGGTCTCAAATTGGGATGAGGCGGCGAGCGCAGTCGGGTTTGAACCGCGAGCGCGCGCGGAGGAACTCTCTCTCGAACAGTGGGTCGCGCTTTCGAATCTGGCCGGTTCGAACGCCGGTGCGCCGGGAATTTCGGTGGCCGCCGAGCGTTTTCCGGTGGTGGACAGCGAGGATCGCTTATTAGGCGACGCGCCCCGCGCCGAAGTGCATGGGGATAACTTGCGTCATCGGGCCGTGCACATCCTCGTTTTTAATCATTTAGGCGAGCTTTTTCTGCAAAAACGTTCTTGCTGGAAGGATCGTCATCCCCGCCTCTGGGATTCCAGCGCCGCAGGGCATGTGGACGCGGGCGAAGATTACGACACCGCGGCCCTTCGAGAGCTTCAGGAAGAGCTCGGAGTGACCGCGGAATTGCGCCGCGTGGTCAAACTTCCCGCGTCGGAAAAAACCGGCCAGGAGTTTATCTGGCTTTACCAGACTCGACACGAAGGCCCGTTCGAATTAGCCCGCTCCGAGATCGACTACGGCGAATTCTTCCCGACCGGGGTTATTTCGAACTGGCTGAAGGCGCGGCCCAATGACTTCGCGCCCGGGTTCGTGGAATGCTGGCGGGCGTTCGGCGAAACGAAGCTTTAGCGCTTGCGCGCCTTCTTCCCCTTCGCCTTCGATGTTCGCTTGGCGCGCGAGACTTTCGCCGCGCCCTTCGGTCCGCGAAAGACACGCGCAGGCAGATCGCTCATGGCCGCACGCTTGAATTTCCGCGCCGCCCGCCGCGCACCTTCCTTGCCGCCGTATCCGCTGTCGCTGAACAATCTCGTGACCGTTTCCCTACCCCGAAGAAAGTGCACTTGAAATCCGTGCGTTTGTTTCTTGGCGCGTGGTTTGGTGTCGATGCGACGGATATTTTGCTCGGAGTCGGGATTAGCTCTTTTTTTCATTGGTCTTGTGCCTGACACGAACCACTCAAAATACCCCATGCGCAACTGTAAACACGCAGCGCCGCCTCAACGCGTCGCCTTCTTTGCTTCCGGCGGCGGCAAATGCCAGCTCTGCCACTTCGCCTCGTATTCGGATGCAGGCAGGAGCGCGTAACAGGGGTGCCGCGGCGCCCTCAGCCAGCTGATCAGTTTCACCAAATCGGATTCCGCCATCGTCGTGCATCCTGCCGTCGGCCGATCGACTCCGCGACGGATATGAAAAAAAATGGCACTGCCCGCGCCGGGCATTGGCGGATCCGAATTATGTCGAATCTCCACCAGCCAGCGGTAAGCGAAATCGTTGTGCCGCATTTTTTGTTTGGCAAACCATGGCGGCGGATTCGCGGGATCGGGAATCGTGACAAAACGATTGTAGTCCGGGCTCTTCACATCATCGCTCCAGGCGTCCGCGGTCGTCACTTGATGAAAGGGATAATCGGAGCCGGCGGGAAGCTGGGCATCGTATGTGTAAATTTTGCCGATGCGAAAAATCCCGGCCGGAGCGCGTCCATCGCGCTCTGCTTTGCGCAGTCCATTCTCACTTTGACCCGCGAGACCGCTGCCCCAGGCGCTTCCGCTTTTGCCAAACAAAACTGGAACAGGCGGAGCAACCGGCGACCAATTGCTTCCCGGACTGCGCTCAAATCGTTGCAAATGACCGCGCATTGAATTCCAGCCCGGTGCGATCCCGACGATCAACTGCGTGCAATCGTCCGGGACGCCTTCGGCGTATCCGGTCGCCGCCAGCGCGATCAAAAATCCAAATCTGAGGTAGCGTGCAATTGCGATAAACATTTCCCAAACTTAGACGCGCATCTTATTGCTTCTGTCCAACCCAATTGCGTCCGTGAAAAAAATCCTTCCTGCTCTCGCGCTCGCCGCGCTCGTGTTCGCGGTTTATGCGCCGGCGTTGCAGAACGGTTTTGTCTGGGATGACACCGCGCTGGTCCTGCGTGATCCGTTTATCCGAAGCTGGCGCCTTGTCCCGGAGGGGTTTCAGCATTTTCTTTTTACGGACGCGACGGCCTCCGATTTCTACCGGCCGATCCAACGGCTGACCTATACGCTCGATTACGGCGCCTTTGCTTTTCGCCCCACCGGCTACCACCTGACGAGCATACTGTGTCACCTCGCCGCGGCTTTCGCAGGGTTCCTGCTCGCGGGTGAGTTGTTGGCTTTGTTCGGAGTCGAGGAGCGGAAGCGGCGGGCGATCGCGTTTTTTGCCTCGCTCGCCTGGGCAATACATCCGGTGCACACCGCCGCGGTTGTTTACATTTCCGGACGGGCCGATCCGCTCGCCGCGGCTTTCGGATTCCTCGGCCTTTATGCCGGTATCCGCAGCCTGCCCACGACCGGGAGGAAGCGATGGACCCTCCTCTTGGCCGCCGGGGCGCTATTCCTCCTCAGCGCGCTGAGCAAGGAAACGGGCCTGGTCTTCCTCGTTTTGTGGGGCGCGATTTTGTTCCTGAAAAAAAGATGGACCGCATTTCTACCGGCCACGGTCGTTACGATTTGCGTGGCTGTGATGTATCTCAGCCTTCGACTTCCGGCTGAGCATGTGCCGGCGCCCACGCTTCGCACGCCAGCGCCGTTGCTGGTCCGGCCCATCCTGGCGGCGCGGGCGTTCGCCGAATATGCGGGCCTGATTCTTCTGCCGATCAATCTGCACATGGACCGGGACGTCGAGACGCATCCGGAAGGAGGCGGCCCGGAGAACGCGAGCGTCGCGGCCTGGCGCGAACTGCAAACGCTCCTGGGAATATTACTGGCCATCGCCGCCGCCTATTGGATCATGCGCAGCCGGAAACAAGACGGAGCCATCTTTTCCTGCCTCGTCCTGGCGGCCATCGCCTATCTGCCCGTCAGCGGTATTTTTGTTCTGAATGCCTCCATCGCCGAGCATTGGATCTATTTACCGACTGCGTTCCTCTTTTTGGGCGCGGCCCTGGCGCTTTCACGTTTTTCAATCCGTATCCTCGGGCCCATCCTGGCTGTCTGGTTAATTTTCCTCGGGACGCGCACCTGGATTCGGACCTTGGATTGGAGAGATCAACGCACTTTCCTCGAGCGCACCCTCGCGAGCGGCGGCGATTCCGTGCGAATGCTGATCAACCTTGCCGGCCTGGAGCTGAATGAGGGACAACTCGATTCCGCCAGGAAACATCTGGCGCTCGCTCTCCGCCGGGAACCGGATCAGCCCCTGGCTATTTTGAATCTCGCGTCGGTCGCCATCCGGCAAAACGAGTTCCCCGCCGCGCGCGCCTTGCTGGAGCGCGCGACGAAGATGCCGCTGATCGAGGCCAGGGCGCACGAGCTTCTCGCGGTCTTGGAATATAAGGAGAGCGGCAAGATTGATCTGTCACGGTTCCGCTTGGCGGCACGGACGGGGCCTCCGAATTGGGCGATCGAAAGACGTTATGTGGAAGCGTTGGACCAGAGCGGCGCAACGCCCGCGGCGATCACGGAGCTCAAATCATGTCTGACTACGCAATGGTATCGCGCCGAGTCGTGGCAGCTCTTGAGCGAGCTGCTGGGAAAAGCGGGCCAGCCGACCGAGGCCGCCGCAGCGCAGGGACGCGCGGAAGCGTACGACGTTCATCTGGATCGGCGTCCAGTTCTCTGAGTGATATCAATTGTCGTCGCCACGACGGCTTCGACGACCATCCGGATTTTAAACGACTTTGCCGTCTTTATGCGGTAAACAAACGACAATAGATTAAGTACGCTTGCTCCTGGTGGAAGCGAGCACCATTGGCTGGAAACCAACACTCCAACTATGAAAAGGAAATCTGGTTCGCAACTGCGTGTTTTGACGGTTCTTCTTGTCTTCCTGGCTGGCATCTTTCTGGCGTTGTTCGCCACTGCGAATCCGCCGGAACTCGGCTTGGCTGCGTCGTCGAACGCGGCCGCTGAAGAGACCGCCGATGCCCAGGCATCGCGAGAGGACCTGGCGTTTCAGCGCCATCTGGACGAGCAAGGGTATCGCCCCAGCGGCAGGACGTTGGCGCATCCTGCCCGCGGGGAAAGTCGGGACGTCGAAGGCGCAGGAGACGGCGACTGGTCGTTGCTCGGACCTCCGGGCGGCGATGTCGCCGATGCCGCCGTCTCGACCGTCGACCCAAACATCGTGCTGGCTGGCATTGCACCAGACAGCAGCTTCAACGGTGCGCTCTATCGCTCCAGTGACGCTGGTAACACCTGGTTGGAGGTGCCGGCTCTGGCTGGGACCAGCGTGTACGACATCGAGTTTGCAGCTGGCGGCAATGCGTATATCGCCACTCTCGACGGCGTCAGGGAAAGTAGCGATGGCGGTCTTACCTGGATCGCACACAACCTCGGTATCGGAGTCAACGACCAGGTCTTGGACGTCGCGCTCGACCCATCGAATTCCTCCATCCTTTGGGCGGGCATAGCCGATGCGAGCGGCGCGCAACCGGTCAACGTCATGCGCTCCACCGACGGCGGCGCGACCTGGACCAATCGCACGCCGCCCTTGGGCCAGGCGTTGAGCTGTCAGGCAATCGCAGTCGATCCGGGCGATTCGAATACAGTTATCGCTGTGTTCGCTGGTGCCTTCGGCGGCGGCCAGGTGTGGGTGACGACCAGTGGCGGCACCTCGTGGACGAATCGTTCCGCCGGCCTGCCGAATAATCCCATGCGAGCCGTGGTTTATGACGGCACCCGTCTGCTCATCGCCGGCGGTCAGCTCTTCGGCTCTCAAAACGTCGGCCTGTATGAGTCGACCAACCTCGGCGCGAACTGGACCGCGCTGCACAGAGGCAACTGGCCGAGGCTGGCCGTCTTCGACGTCGCCGTCGATCCTGCCGATTCGCAGACAATTCTGGTGGCCACCGACGGCACCGGCGTCCATCGCACCACCGACGGCGGGACAACCTGGCAGATCGGCATCGGTGGGACCGCGGCGTTCGCGGGACGTTCCCTGCGTTTCCGGCCAGGCAGCTCAAATGAGCTGTTTCTCGGCACCACCTCCCTGGCGGTCTTTCGCTCTACCGATGGCGGCGACACGTTTGCCAGTTCGTCGCGCGGCATCTCCTCGATCGATCTCTTTTCCATTCATGCAAACCCGCTCGATCCGACCGAATTGGCCGTCGCGTTCCAAGGTTCGAACAACGGAGGCGTGTTCTCGTCCACGGACGGTGGCGTGACCTGGTTATTGGAGTCGGCGCCGCCGACGCGGTACAGCGCCGTGCGCTTCGCTCCCGACGGAACGCTTTATGCAATCTCCAGCGGTCCTTCGTCCGTTGCGCCGGAAGGCCTTTATCGGCGTGAGAGCAATGGGACTTGGACACCTCTCGGGCCCGACCAGGGCTCCTTGTTTGAATCAGATCTCTCCACGATGCGTTTTAGCAGCAACGATCCGAGCCTGATCCTGCTTGGCGGTGCCGACTTCGGAGTGGCTGGCTTCGAGGGCACGATCTGGCGCACCACCGATGCCGGACAGACTTGGACCAAGGTTCACAAGCTCGGCGCGTCCCAGCCGGTGACCGACATCGAGATCGTTGAGGACGGGCTCGATCAGGTCATGCTCGCGGCGCACGACGATTCCGCCAATAATCACGCTAGTGCGCTGCGCTCCACCGATGGCGGTTTGACATGGTTGCCGTCAGGGTCGGGTTTGCCGACCGATTATCTCCGCAACCCCCACCTCTGCGCTGCGCCCAACGACCCACAAGCGTTCTACTTGTCGGCCTGGTTCCCCTTGGATTTCGGTGGCTTGTTTCGCACGACCGACGGCGGCGTGACTTGGTTAACTACGGGTTGGACCAACGGCGGCCTTGCCAATGACGTAGTCTGCCATCCCAGCGCGCAACTGCTCTTCATCAGCTTGAACCATCCGCTGAGTCAGGGACCTCAGGTCGTGCGCTCCACAGATGGAGGCGCAACTTTCCTGCCTTTTGCCGATGGGCTCGAGGGCGTCGCCAGTCCTCGTGAGCTGGCCTTCGCGGGTTACTCCCGGCTGGTATTGGCGAGCGGCAAGGGAAGTTACGGGACCGAGTTATTGGGCCTGCCGACGCCGACACCAACCCCGACGCCACCAGCCACGCCCAGTCCGACCCCGACATCTACTCCAACTCCAACGGCGACCGCCACACCGTCTCCCACGCCAACACCCAGTCCAACTGCTACCCCCACGCCCAGCCCGGCTCAGGCGTTGAATATTTCGACGCGCCTGCGGGTGGAAACCGGGGATAACGTGCTCATAGGCGGATTTATCGTCAGTGGGAGCGCGCCCAAGAACGTGGCGGTGCGAGGAATTGGACCATCGCTCGCCGGCCTCAGTGATGTGCTGGCCGACCCAACGCTGGAGCTGCGAGGAGCTAACGGTGCGTTGCTCTTCCAGAACGACGACTGGCAGGACGACCCCGCGCAAGCGGCCCAACTCACCGCCCTGGGCCTGGCGCCGCAAGATCCCAAGGAGTCAGGCCTGGTTGCCACCCTTCAGCCGGGCACCTATACCGCCATCCTGGCCGGCAAAAATGGCGGGACCGGCGTAGGTCTCGTCGAAATCTACGACACCAACCAGGCAGTGAATTCACAACTGGCCAACATCAGCACGCGCGGCTTTGTCCAGACCGGTGACAACGTGCTGATCGGCGGATTCATTCTCGGCGGCAGCGGCAATAACACTCACCTCGCGGTGCGCGGAATTGGGCCATCGTTAGGCCTGAATCCTGTTCTAGCCGACCCGATCCTGGAACTGCGCGACAGCAACGGCGTTTTGCTGATCACGAACAACGACTGGCAGGACGATCCCATCTCGGCGGCCCAATTGACCGCTCTCAATCTCGCGCCGCAGAATTCGCTCGAGGCGGGGATCTTTGCCACCTTACCGCCCGGCGCGTTCACCGCCATTCTGGCTGGCAACAACAACGGCGTCGGAATAGGTCTCGTCGAGATTTACAACGTGCAATAGCCGGTGATCTTCAGCGACAAAAGGTTGTTACTCGACCGCCCCGATGGCTTCGATGAATGCCGGCAGGTAACGCTGCGCCTTGATCTCGCCGACGCCTCGAATTTTCCGGCCCGCCTCCACGGATTTGGGTTTCAAGCGCGCGAACGCGCGCAACGTTTCGTCCGGAAAAATCATGTAAGCGGGAATGTTTCCGTTTTCCCGCGCGAGATCGAGCCTCACTTTTTTCAACCGTTCGTAGACGGCGGCATCGACCGGGACCAACTCTTCGAGCGAGCTTGTTCTCGCCTTCGATTTACGCTGCCCAGCTTTGTCAGAGGCCCCGAAGGCGGCGCGCTGCGGCCAATGAAGTTCGTAATCCGTCCGGCCCTTCATCACTTCCTCACCGAGCTTGGTGAGGGTCACCATCGGATATTGTCCGCCGCTCGAGATCAGCATGCCCGCATCCTGAAGCTCCCTCATGAGCTGGTTCAAATAGGCCACACCTTCGCTCTTCAACAGGCCATAGGTGGAAAGCTGATCGAGCCGCGCCTGGATGATCTCGCGCGACCGGCTGCCCACCAGCGTCTGGACGATTCTTCCCCGGCCGAAGCGCGGCTCCCAATCTTCGCCTCCCCGCGTCGACATCCTCGCGACGCCGCTCAACGCCTTCCGCACGATGAGCGCTTCGTCCGCCGTGGGCGCGCGCGATGGTCCCGCGGTCTCGAGGCAGATATCGCAATTGCCACAGCGCGCCGGATCCGGTTCGCCGAAGTACCGCAGGATCGCCTGTTGCCGGCAGGTCCGCGCATACGCGAAGTCGATCATCAATTTCAACTTCGCGCGGTCGCGCCGTTCCTTTTCCCGCAGCTTCGCGGCGTCGAGTTCCAATTGCGGCCCGCGCACCTCAGGTTTGAGCAACCGCGTGCCGCGGACGCGTTTCCCCGGAATATCGAACCGATCGATGTAGCCCTCGCGATCGAGGACGTGAAGCGACGAACTGAGCATCATGTCGTTCCCGTCGGACCCCAGCCGCAGCGCCATCTCCTTGATGGATATTTGCAGCTCGTGTTTATCGTCCGCCTCGCGCCGCAGCATCTCGTACGTCTGCGCAATGAACTCCAGGGGAGGATTGCTCCCTTCGATAAAGAACTCCTGCACGCGCGTGTCGGCGTGATTGTAAAACAGATCGCACGTCGCCGCCTCACCATCGCGCCCGGCGCGGCCCGCCTCCTGATAATACGCCTCCACGCTTCCGGGGACGTCGAAGTGGACGACGAACCGAATGTCCGATCGGTCGATTCCCATGCCGAAAGCATTCGTGGCCACCACGATATCGCGCCGGCCTTGCATGAACTCGTTCTGCGCTTTCTCGCGCTCCTCGTCGTTCATCCCGCCGTGATAAAGAATGCTCGAGATCTTCGCCATCTTGAGCGTCTCGGCGACGGCTTCGACTCGCTTGCGGGTCGAACAATAGACGATGCCGGTTTTGCTCTCGCGGATCAACGCGTGCAGGCGTTCGTATTTTTGCGCTTCATTCGCGACCTGGGATATGAGCAACTTCAAATTGGGCCGCGCGAATCCCGCCACGAATTCCCGCGGCTCGCGCAGGTCCAGATGCGTCAGGATATCGCGCCGCACTTCCGGCGTGGCCGTGGCCGTGAACGCCGCCACCTGGGGACGGCCCAGGGTTTCGAGGACCTGATCGAGCCGGAAATAATCGGGCCGGAAATCGTGGCCCCACATCGAGAGACAGTGCGCCTCGTCCACGGCAAACAGCGCGATCGTGCATTGTCCCAGCGCTTCCAGAAACGACCGGCTGCGGAAGCGTTCCGGCGCGATATAGACAAGTTTGAATTCGCCCCGGGCCAGCGCCCGAATGCGTTCGCGCTGCTCTTCCGGGCTGAGCGAACTGTTGATCAGCGTTGCGGAAATGCCGCGGCGCTGAAGCGCGTCGACCTGGTCCTTCATCAAGGCGATCAAGGGCGAGACGACCACCGTTGTTCCCTCCAGGAGAAGCGCGGGCAGTTGGTAGCAGAGCGATTTGCCGCCACCCGTCGGCATCACAACGAGCGCGTCGGCGCCGCCCGTGATGGCGGTGATCACTTCCTCCTGGGCGTCGAGAAACTCCCGGAAACCGAAATACTTTTCGAGAACTTGATGGGGGGTCATGCGGAGGAGAAATCTGCCGAAAGGAAGGCTCTCGGACAAGTGCGAGCAATCACCCAGCGATTCAACGATACCAGCAGGCAATCGAATGGCGTTCGCCATGCGTTACTGGGATGACTTCGTGCGTGGTCTCCGAACGGAAGCCGATGAGCAGGCCGGCTTCCCCGACGACTTCCCGGGTTTCCCGATAGCTGGGATCAATCAGCGGTCCGGAAAAAACGAGCGAACCGCCGCCATAGCTGCCCGGCGCCGGGACCGCAGATTGCTGGCTCAGGAAAATTACGGCGGACACGATCCGAATCCTGTCACGGTCGGATTGGAGCAACCCCGTGTTGCCGTCCTGGTGCGCAACGAAAAAGTCGCCGACCTGATAGCGGAGGAATTGCGGCTCTTCGCAATCGCTCAGGTTGATTTGGAAATGCGCCTCGATCTGCGGCTTGCACTCCAGCAACCGTCGCCGCACGAAACCGATCCTCTCCGCTGAAGGCTTCACGCGCGCCGCCTTGCGCACCCTCTCGTCGATGGATTTCGACCCTCCATGGATGGCGGCGGGCCCACTCTCAGCCGAACGCATTTCGGCAATGATATCCTCGCAAGTCTTCGCGTCGAAAAAGCCCCGGACGAGAAATGGGTCGAAGCGCGCCGTGGCCTCGGATGTCGCCGGCATCTCCAATTCGCACCTTCCGCGAGTTCGTCTCGCCGCTTACGCCGTTCGGCCGCAGCAGTTCTTGAATTTCTTGCCGCTGCCGCAAGGGCACGGTTCGTTGCGCCCAACCTTGGGCACTTCCCGGCGGACCGGTGCCAGATCGAGCTTCAACTCGGAACCGTCCCCGTTCTCCGAACCGCCATCCGCCACCCCCAGTCGCTCGTCCATCCGTCCCGGCGCGGGGCCGGTCGCTGTGGGAGAACTCGGTGCGTGTTCGCGCAGGAGAAACTGCGGGAGCGTGGAGAGAAAGTTTTCGAACGCCTGCAAATTCGACGTGCTGCGGAAGAGATTATGCAGGACTTCGTTCTTAATGTTCGCCATCAGCTCGACGAACATGTCGTAGGCCTCCGTCTTGTACTCGATAAGCGGATCCTTCTGGGCGTAGCCGCGGAGATAGACGCCTTCACGCAACGCATCCATCGCATACAAATGCTCCTGCCAGAGCCGATCGATCGCATTCAGGATGATGTAGCGTTCCAGGCTTTTGACCGCCGTCGGCTCTTCGTGACTCGATTTGCGTTCGTAGGCGTCTTTGATTTTTCCGATGAGGAATTGCGCGTTCTCTTCCGCACTCCGCGTCTCGAACTGCGCCTTTTCCCGCGTCAGGCCAAGCGGGAACGTGACGTTTACCCAATTCAAGAGCGCGGCGTAGTTGATATCTTCCCGGGAGGCGCCGGTCCCAAGCAACTCAGTCACCTTGGCCGGAACGGCTTCCTCGATGACTTCGTAAACGAGCTTGCGCGGCTCGTCGGAATCGATTGTGTCGTTGCGGTAGGTATAGACAACCTCGCGCTGGTTGTTCATCACGTCGTCGAAATCAAGAGTCCGTTTCCGGGCGAGATAATTGCGCTGCTCCACCCGCTTCTGCGCGGTTTCGACGGATTTGTTCAACCACGGGTGCTCCAGCTCCTGCCCTTCTTCGAGGCCGAAACGTTCCATGATCTTCGTCATCCGATCGGCCGCGCCGAAGTTGCGCATGAGGTCGTCCTCGAAACTGACGTAGAAGCGCGAGCCGCCGGGATCGCCCTGGCGAGCGCAACGTCCGCGCAACTGCCGGTCGATCCGGCGTGATTCGTGCCGCTCGGTGCCGATGACGAAAAGTCCGCCCCGGTCCGCGACGTTTTCGCCGAGTTTAATGTCGGTGCCGCGGCCGGCCATGTTCGTTGAAATTGTCACCGTTCCGGGTTGACCTGCTCGCTGCACGATCTCGGCCTCCTGCATGTGGTACTTGGCGTTGAGAACGTTGTGCGGGATTTTTTCCCGCTTCAACATTCGGCTCAACAACTCGGAGGCCTCGACGCTGACCGTGCCGACCAGGACCGGCTGAGCCCGGGCATGGCATTCCTTGATCTCGTTGATGACGGCGTTGTATTTTTCCCGCCGTGTCTTGTAGATGCGGTCGTTGGCGTCTTTCCGCGCGACCGGCCGGTTGGTCGGAATGACGTTGACGTCCAGTTTGTAAATGTCGTGAAACTCGGCCGCTTCGGTATCGGCGGTTCCGGTCATGCCGGCGAGTTTGTGATAGAGCCGGAAATAATTCTGGATTGTGATCGTGGCCAGGGTCTGCGTTTCCCGATCGATCTGCACGCCTTCCTTCGCCTCGACCGCCTGATGCAATCCGTCGCTCCAGCGGCGGCCCGGCATTTTCCGGCCCGTGTATTCGTCGACGATGACGACCTTGTTTTCTTCGATGACGTAAGCGACGTCCTTTTCGAAAAGGCAATAGGCCCGCAAGAGTTGCGAGATGTTGTGAATCCGCTCGGCCTGCGCGTCACAATGCTGCTGGCGCTCGATCTTGGCTTTCTCTTTCTCTTCGTCGGACAGCGCCGGATCCAGGTCGATCTCGGTGAACTCACTGATCAAATCAGGGAGCACGAATGAATCCGGCTCATCCGGATTGAGGAAAGCGCGGCCCTGTTCCGAAAGATCGGACTCGTTCGATTTCTCATCGATGGTGAAAAAGAGCTCTTCCTTGAGGGCGTAGAGTTCCTCCTTGCGCGTGTCCTGGAAAAACTGAAGCTCGGCTTTGTCCATCGCTTTTCGTTTTTCCGGATCCTCCATCATGCGGAGGAGCGGCTTATTGCGCGGCTGAGCGAGCTTCACCTTGAACATCATCAAGCCCGCTTCTTCGCTTTTCCCCTGGTCGAAAAGTTCTTTCGCTTCGCTCGCGATCCGGTTCGCCAGCATGGTTTGCTTGCGCACGAGCTGATCGACCAGCGGCTTCCATTTGTCGTATTGATGGGTGGAAACGGTGGAAGGCCCGCTGATGATGAGCGGCGTGCGCGCTTCATCGATCAGGATGGAATCGACTTCATCGACGATCGCGTAATTGTAGCCGCGCTGGACCTGCTGCTCGCGCGTCGTGGCCATGCCGTTATCGCGCAAATAATCGAAGCCGAACTCGCTGTTCGTGCCGTAGGTAATGTCCATCGCGTACTGCTGACGGCGGACGTCCGGCGGTTCATCGTGTTGAATGCAGCCGCAGGTCAGGCCCAGGAAGCGGTAAAGCTCGCCCATCCATTCGGCGTCGCGGCGGGCGAGGTAATCGTTCACCGTCACGAGATGCGCGCCCTTGCTGGTGAGCGCGTTCAGATAAAGGGGCAGGGTCGCGACGAGCGTCTTGCCTTCACCGGTCGCCATTTCCGAGATTCGGCCTCGATGCAAGACCATCCCGCCGACCAGCTGCACATCGAAGTGGACCATGTTCCAGGTCATCGGCTGATCGCAGACGGTGAAGGTGTGCTGCCGCTCCGTCAAACGGCGCGCCGCGTTTTTCACCACGGCGAAAGCTTCCGGCAGGATTTCGTCGAGCTTCGTCCATTGATCACGTAAATCCGGAATCGCCGCCAGTTCAGTCTTCCAGGCGACCGTCTTCGCGCGCAGGTCGTCGTCGGAGAGCGCTTTGAACTGCTCGTCGAACTCGTTAATGCGACGGACAGTCGGCATCAGCCGCTTGATCTCGCGCTGATTCTTCGATCCGAGTATTTTCTTTAAAATCCAGCCAACCATGATGTGGGAGGTAATATTGACGGATTTCGGTCAGAAACAACCGCTGAAGGCACGGAGACGCCGTCCAAGATCCTCACACAACGGTCACAAAGGGCACAAATTGTGGAAATTAGAAGAATCTCCTCGCTCCAAAACTCGTTGGTGACCCCTTGTGTCCGTTGTGTGAACCATTTTTCCCGCTAAGCTCGCCGGATGAAGAAGATAATTTCCACCACCGAAGCTCCGGCCGCGATTGGCCCTTACTCCCAAGCGGTTCGCGTCGGCTCGATGATTTTTTGCGCAGGGCAGATTCCGCTCGACCCAAAGAGCGGGCAAATTGTCTCGGAGGATATTTCCGAGCAAACGCGCCGTGTGCTGGATAACGTGACCGCGATCCTGCAGGCCGAGCAGTTGACCCTGGCGCACGTGGTCAAGACCACCGTCTTCCTGGCGGACTTCGGTGATTTCCAGAAAATGAACGAAGTGTATGCGACCTATTTTAAGGATCAGCCCCCCGCGCGTTCGACCGTGGGGGTCTCGACCCTGCCGAAGAACGCTCGCGTCGAGATCGAGGTCATTGCCTTCGCAGGCGAAAGCGATGCCCGCAGCGGCAAATCCGTCAGCGACACTTCCGGTTAGGATGGGCGCGGCGAAATGAAAATCCTGCTCTCCGGAATCTGCGGTTTCGCTGGGAGCACTGTCGCGCACGGACTGCTCGACCATGATTCCAGCCTCGAGATTATCGGGCTGGATAATCTCAGTCGCTCCGGCAGCCATTTGAATATCGAACCGCTCCGGCAACGGGGCGTGAAACTCCTCCACGCCGATCTCCGATCGCCGAGCGACCTGGAATCAATCGCAGCCGTCGATTGGATCATCGACGCCGCCGCCAATCCAAGCGTGCTCGCCGGCGTTGATGGAACGACCAGCAGCCGGCAACTGATCGAACACAATCTCTACGGCACCGTAAATCTGCTGGAACTGGCCAGGAAGCATCGCTCCGGGTTCATTTTGTTGAGCACGAGCCGTGTTTATTCCGTGAGATCTCTGGCAAATATTCCGGTCGTTGCCCGCGAGGACGGATTTGAACCCGAGCCCGGCGTGGATCTTCCCGAAGGGGCAAGCGCGCGCGGCATCACGGAAAGCTTCTCGACGACGCCACCACTCTCCCTCTATGGGAGTTCAAAGCTCGCGTCGGAATGCCTTGCCCTGGAGTACGGCGAAACGTTCGAATTCCCGGTCTGGATCAATCGATGCGGTGTCCTCGCCGGCGCGGGACAGTTCGGTCGCGGCGACCAGGGAATCTTTTCTTTTTGGATCAATGCCTATTTGAGGCGCGCGCCTTTGCGCTACATCGGCTTTGACGGGGCGGGTCACCAAACCCGGGACTGTCTCCATCCGCGCGACCTGCTTCCGGTCTTGCAAAAGCAGATGGCGACGGTCGAAGCGGCCCAGCCCCGGATCGTGAACTTCGGGGGCGGCAAGGATAACAGCATGTCGCTCGCGCAATTGAGCAAATGGTGCGCGAAACGTTTTGGACCTCACCTCGTCGCCAGCGATGCGGAGCCGCGTCCGTTCGATGTTCCCTGGCTGGTGATGGACTCGCGCCTGGCGGAGGAAACCTGGGGTTGGCGACCCAAAATGGCGTTGGAAGCCATCCTGGAAGAAATCGCGAAACACGCGGAAGCCCACCCGAACTGGCTGGAAGTATCGGCTGCGTTATGAGTGTCGAGGTTCCCAGCCAGGCCCAACTCAAACTTCTCTCAATCGTAATCCCGGCGCGCGACGAAGAAGGCTGCGTCGCCTCCACCGTGGAGCATCTTCACATCGAGTTGCGTCTCAATAATGTCCCGCACGAGATCATCGTGGTGGACGACGGAAGTTCCGATCGGACCTGGGAAATCCTCCAGGGCCTGCGCACACGGATTGCCAACATGACCCCGACCCAGAATCCTGGGCCGAACGGATTTGGGCGGGCGGTCACCTGGGGGCTCGATCAAATGAGTGGCGACGCGGTGGTCATCATGATGGCGGACGAATCCGACGATGCACGCGATGTGGTGCGGTACTGGAACCGGTTGAACGAGGGTTACGACTGCGTCTTTGGCAGCCGGTTCATCAAGGGCGGAGGCGTGATTGATTACCCAAAGATCAAATTGTTCCTGAATCGGCTCGCCAACCTTTTCCTCAAAGTCCTTTTCCGGATAAAACTCAACGACACGACGAACGCCTTTAAGGCCTACCGCCGGGAAGTGATCGAGGGCTGCCGGCCTCTCATCGCCCCGCATTTCAACATCACGGTGGAGATACCGCTCAAGGCAATCGTCCGCGGCTTTAGCTGGACCACGCTTCCCATCACCTGGCGCAACCGGCGCACCGGCACTCCCAAGCTGAAAATCAAAGAAATGGGCAGCCGCTATTTGTTCATTTGCCTCTACGTCTGGCTGGAAAAGTACTTCAGCAAAGGCGATTACAAACGGCCGCAGCCCACTATTAATCCGGCGCCCGCCCATCCGGGCCCTGCGACCATCCCACCCGAATAATGGCCGCCGCCAGGTCTCTTGCTCCGGTCCGCGATATCTTCCAGGCGATGCGGACAGAACAGATTAACGGCCATCCTCTCTCGGACATTGTCGGGGGCGGAGATCCGGAGCTGATCGCGCAGGAAGTCGTTACGGCGATCGAAAAATACGCGAAGCTGAACACCGGCGATTCCATCCTGGATGTGGGATGCGGCTGTGGCCGGATTGCAACAGCGTTAACCCAATATGTCGACCCGAAGAGCCGTTACATCGGGATCGACATCGTGCCGGGGCTCATCGACTTCGCGAGGAATTTCATCACGCCGAGATATCCCTCCTTCAAGTTCCTGCTCTTAAACGAAAGTAACAAAACCTACGACTGGTGGCTGCGGCCAGAAGGGGAAATTGGCATCGCCAAAGTCACCGAAGGCGTCTCGGCTCAATCGATCGATCTGGCGATCTCGGTCTCTCTCTTCACGCATTTGGATTACCCGTCTGCTCTCGAGATGCTGAGCTCGATCCATCAGGTGCTGAAAAATGACGGCCGCGTTTTCATGACCGTGTTCGTCCTGGATGCGACTGCCCGGGAAGGCGTCGAGGCGGGGCGGACGGCATTCGGTTTCAAACAGCGAACTCCGAGCGGGAAACTATTCGCCGAGAGGAGCGACGATCCCACTTTTGCCGTCGCTTACGATGACGGACTTCTGGATGAACTGATTAGCTCCGCCGGCTTCCACCTTGAGCGTCACGTCCGAGGCTACTGGTCGATCGGCGGGACGGGCGAAACGTTTCAAGACGGCTTGATCTTGCGCCGAGCCGAACGCCACTCAGACCAGTAAGATAGCCAGCGCTTCCGACGCTTGGGGGACTGTGCTTTTCTGGGTTTTTCCAAGGGTGTGGCTTCGATCGCGATGGGTTGCCTCGATGCTCCAGTCAGCGGCGTGAAATAAGAGCAGCCCTCGAAGAAATAGTGCGTGACCTGGCTATGCCGTGTCAGCGAGCGGTCGGTCTGCGGCGAGCCGCCGTGGAGAAGATTCGCGTCCCAGATCAACGCCTGGCCCCGCTTTGGCAGAAAGTAGGATGGCTTGGCATCATGAGCTTCGATCTCCGCCTCCCAGGCCTTTTCCAGCAGATGATAATGCTCGTACGGCGTTCCTGGCGACGCAGCTGGCGCGCCTACATCCCCGGGCAACAACGTGCGCCACTTGTGCGAACCGACATAGTACATAAGCGGGCCCGCCTCTTCGCGAATGTCTTCCAGAGCCACCCACACGCCGCACATGAAGCGCGGCGGGCGAGCGCAGAAATGCACCAGGTCGGCATGAACGTGTTGCTGCGTCCCGACCGGAAAGTTCAGCGTCTGGAACGGAAAGGCGCGGCGGCCGTAGAGCTCACTTAACAGATCAAGGATGACCGGGTTGGTCGCGATTTGGCGGACGCTCTTGTTCACCTTCCAGGCTTCGGAGAAACGCATGTCCACTGCTGCACCCGCTCTCCATGACGCCCAATCAGGCTGGAGCGACCGCTGGATGTCGTCAGCCAGACGATCAAGCTGCGGATCTGGAAACTCAATGATAGCGAAGCCGTCTCGCTCCATGTCCGCGGCGATCGTCTCGCGGTTAAGGCCTCGTTCGGGGTCAAACATTGATCCAGCCGGTCATACTAGACAATGACGAGCGCGTCGAGCACGCCGGCGCGTGAGTGGCCAGCGATAAAGTCGCTTCAGCCTCCGTTGTGGCTTAGCTTTTGCTCCAAAAAGCAGAAGAAAGACCGCTCAAACAACCCCGTGTCACCGAGAAGCTCAATTGCCAGATATTCATGCGTCGTCCTGGCTGCGGCTGGTATCTCGTTGCCGCTTCAGGTTAATGGGCAGCAAATAATCCACGTCAGTAGCGCCGCCGCCCTGCAACCGGCACTCGATGGCGTGCCCGAGGGTGGAATCATCGAGTTGGCGGCAGGCACCTATGCGGCCCCCTCCGGCGGATTCACAATATTTCCAGATCTGAGCGGCGGGAGCAGAAGCTTCACGGTGCGCGCGGCGGCGGGCGCGAACGTCGTGCTGACCGGCGGTGGCGCGACGCGAATCCTGACGTTTACCACTCCCCATCCGGTGACATTTGAACGGCTCATTTTTGCCAACGGGTTGTCGACCGAAGAGTTTCACGCCGGCGGGGTCAGCGTGGCTCACGTGCAGGCCAATTTTATCGGGTGCGTTTTCCAGAACAATGCCGCCAATCCGCCCGTGACTGGCGGCGGCGCTGTCTGGATCGACAGCTCGACCGTCTCTTTCCAGGGATGCGTGTTCGATAACAACACCTCCAAGAATTACGCGGGCGCTGTCAGCGCCTATGCCTCACGCGTTTATGTGCGCGACTGTCGATTTACGGGCAACCGAACAAACCTGCCCGGCCACTCAAGCTTCAACGCCGCCGGCGCCATTCACGGCAATGCCTCCACGATTCGCATCGCAAACTCACGGTTCGAGAACAATCAGGCCGGTTATGTGGGCGGCGCGATTTACGTCCTGGGGCCTTGGGAAACGCCAACCACCGATCTCGAGATAAGTGACTCCCTCTTCACCGGCAACGTAGCCGTGCGCGCCCCGGGAGGCAGCAACTCCGACCCGACCACCGGCGGCGCCATCTTCATGGAGGACAAGGTGACCGCGCGCTTTTACAACTGCCGCTTCACAAATAATTCCGCTCAGCAGGGTGGAGCCGTCAGCAGTTTTCGCTCGACCACCGACATTAAGAACTGCGTTTTCCAGGCGAATCAAGCGTTTGGCAGCGCCCAGAACGGAGAGAGTCTCGGCGGCGCGATCTTCGTGCTGTCCGCGGATAATCCCGACCAAACGACCAACGGCGGAACGTTGAATCGCCCACCTGCGCAATTATCGGTCACGGATTGCCTCATCCAGGGTCAGGGTCCCGGAACGCCCAGCGCCCGGCAGGGCGGCGGAATTTTCCTCGCGGGTGACACCCATGCCGCTTTTGGAATCACCGTGCAACAGAACGGAACCCAGGAGAGCAATCACACGGTCGCTAATTTGACGCGAGTGGTGTTTGCCGACCTCACCACGGCCGACGATGCCGGCAACGGCACCGGAGGTGCCGTGACAGCGGCTTTCACCACGCTTCGCGCAGATGCCTGCACCGTGGAGAAATGCAGCGCCTCGCAAAACGGAGGCGGCTTCCAATTCGTCTACGGATCCAACGCAACGATTACCAACACCAGTTTTGCTCAGAACACCGCCGGCGTCCTGGGTGGCGCGGTCGGAATGTTTGGAGGCACCCTCAATATGGATGCCTGCAATTTGGTGGAGAATCACCTGACGAATCCCGGCGGTGGATCGGCATTTGTGGCCACGGCGCAGCCTGCCGAGGGTCCTTTCCCAAACTGGGAGCTGACCGGGGTCATTCAAAACTGCGCGATCAGCAACAACTCGGGTGGACCCGCGACGATTTACGACGGCTACCGCGCCTCGATGCCATTCAATCGGCTCCAGTACAGCGGGAATAGAATTTATCCCTCGGATAGGACCGCGTTCTTCATCGATTCTATTGGTTCTTTGGACGTCGCCCAGGTCAACGCCCTGACGCTGACCTTCGCGGATAACAGCACCTGTGTGAAAGCACCCCAGGCAAATGTCGCGTTGGGATCCCCGGCCAGAACCGGCTCGATCTTGATGGTGCCAGCGACGACCTCTTCGTCAGGAGCGCCCGGAGAAACTTTGCCGATCCCGTCATTCCTCGGCTACACGTCGAGCGGCGCAACCCCTGTCCTCGACGGAACGCCGCAGACCGGCAATTCCGGCGTTGTGCCGACATCCGTCGACGGGATCCACACTCTTGTGGTTGGATCAAACTCCTTCGCGACCGTACCCCCCGCCAGTTCAGCCCTTAATATCTCGACGCGTCTTCCTGTCGGCAGTGGTCAGAGCGTCCTGATCGGCGGTTTTATCATTCAGGGATCTATCGCCAAAACCGTGATGCTCCGCGCAATCGGTCCTTCCCTGCCGTTGACCGGCGCGTTGCAGGATCCGGTTTTGGAACTCCACGACGGCACCGGCGCTATTATCGCCAGCAACGATAATTGGCGCTCCACCCAGACGGGCGGACTTCTCACTTCCGGTCAGAGCATCGACATTCAGGCCAGCGCCCTGGCTCCGGTGAATGACGCCGAAGCGGCCATCATCGCCACCCTCAGTCCGGGCGTTTATACGGCGGTGGTCCACGGCGCTAACAACGGCGCGGGCATCGCGGTCGTTGAAGGCTACGATCTCGATGCCGACAAAACGTCCAAACTGGCGAACATCAGCACACGCGGATTCATTCAAGCAGGCGACAACGTCATGATCGGTGGCTTCATTTTGGGAGGAGGCACTGGAACTTCCAGCGTCGTCATCCGCGGGATCGGACCATCCCTCAGCGCTTCCGGCATTAACAACCCTTTGCTCGATCCGATGCTTGAACTCCATAACGCCAATGGCGCGATTATCGATTCGAATGATGATTGGCGGACGAACCAGGCGGTAATCCAAGCCACGGGTTTGCAGCCGACCGACGACGCGGAATCTGCTCTCCTCCTCTCCAATCCACCACTCGGAGCCTACACCGCGATTCTCCGAGGCAAGAACAGTGGAACAGGTGTCGGAGTAGTCGAGGTCTACGTGTTCTAGGATCGGATTCGATCCGCCCCACCGGTTCCGGGCGCATCCCGATTGCCATTTGGAATGGTCGTCACTAGGGTGGCCCTCCGTGGTCACCCCTGTCGAGCTGATGACGAATCAATCGGGAGGCTTGCGCGCGTCCTTCGTATGAGATTCTTGCGCCCAGGCACAATCCGAGTGGCCCTCGTCATCGGAGCGCTGGCGTCCCCGCTCATTACCTTCTGGCCGAGGGCCCGGCCGCCCGCATTTTTTTTCGAACTGACAATTCGATCGACCCTGTCCGGTTTTGCCCAGCTTTACTACGATATCGGTTCTGGCCTGAACGAGGCGGATTCCGCTCGCCTCCCCGTCGACGGCAAACGAGACGCTGATTACAAGTTTCCCTTGCCGGAGGGAAGATACGCCAGTTTGAGATTTGACCCGACGGATCGTCCGGAAAACTCGATCACCTTGTCCAATGGCCGGATCGTCGACGCCAGCGGCCGCATCCTGCAGGTCATTCGACCGGATCAGTTCAAGGCCGCTCAGCAGATTGAAAAAATCGAAGCAGGCGTGACAGATGTCCGGCTGACTACATCCGCCGGGGATGGCGATTCGAATCTAAGCGTTGACCTGGGCCAGCCCCTCGTCCTCAGAACTTTTGTGCGCCCATCGTGGCGCACATTGGCCCGCCGTTTCCTGGTGGCGTTCCTTCTCAGCTCCGCCCTTGGTCTTCTCGCGGCACCTGTCGTCCAATCCTCGAGACTCAAGGCGACGATGAACCGTTGGAGCACGAAAGTCCGCTCCTGGACCTCGGCGCATCCTCAGCAAACCGTCCTCGCAGTCGCTGCCCTCGCCGTAGTTGTGAGTTGTTACCCAGTCGTCTTCTTCGGCAAGAGCTTTGTTTCACCGAATAACCACAGTCATACTTTCCTTCTTTACAGCGAAATGCCGACAGTCCCCGGTTACCGGGATGTCGCGATCGATGATGAAAAAGGATCGGACCTTGGCGCCGCGATGTGGCAGAACTTTCCCTACTCCGTCGTGGAGAGCAGAGGCTTATTTAAATATGGCGAGCTCCCTCTCTGGAATCGATACAACTCCTGTGGGCTGCCTCTCCTCGGCCAGGGCCTTTCGATGTGTGCCGATCCGTGGCAATTGCTGGTTCTACTCACCGGTGGTTCCAGCGGGGCTTGGGATCTGAAATACATCCTCGCCAAGTTTCTCTTCGTTGCCTGCATCGGCCTCTGTGTGTTCCAGGCCGCGAGGCATCTTCCGGCAGCCTTGTGGATCGCGGCGAGCGCTCCGTTTATCGGCTTTTTTCCCTACCGATATGCGCATCCCGCTTTTTTCACGCTCTGCTATGCACCCGCAATCCTGCTCTGTTGGTTTAAACTTCTCGACGCATCTCCCGGCCGCGCCACCGCCGCCTGGCTCGCAACTTTGCTTCTGGCCGACTGGTGCGTGCTGAACAGCGGCGCAGTCAAGGAGGGTTACATCCTCGTGCTGGCTCTGAATGCGGCTGGATTCCTAACGTTGTTGCTCGGCAAGGGAGTTATCGGCGGGAAAGGAATGAAGATAGCCCAGGTTCTCTTCGCCAACGTTCTCTTCCTCGCCATTGCCATGCCTGTTTGGCTCACCTTTTTCCACGCCCTCCAGAACTCGTTGACCGTTTACGATGCCGGCGGCGCGGCGCAGCTTTCACCAAGCCTGCTCGTCGGTTTGTTCGACGATATCTTTTATCGTCAGTTTTCTCCGAGTGAGAGCCATCTCGACCCTTCTCTTAATTTTCTCGTTCTCCTCGCAGTCCTTTGGTTCCTGCTTGGTTTCCGCCGGGTCGATTCAAGAGGGGTCACCTGGGGCCTGATTACAATCAGTCTGATTGCCCTGGCTTTTGTCTTCGGCCTCGTCCCGTCGCAATGGATCATTCGAGTGCCACTGCTGAAAAATATCGTCCATATCGACAACACCTTCTCGTGTGTAGCTATTGTGTGCCTGCTGGTGCTGGCCGGCTTTGGCATCAAGGCCTTCTGGACCGACTGTCGAGCCGCCGACTTTAAATGGATCTATCTCCGAGTCATCGCCGTTTTGGCGTGCCTCGGCTTGCTTTACCTGGGAACCACCCAGGCCAACATTCGTTCGGTCGTGCCGGCGCTTAATCTGGGCGAGCACATTCCGAGGTCACGCTTTTTCTGGGGTTACTCGCTCTCGCTCCTGCTGGCGATGATTCTATTCCCGTGCCTGGGACGTTTCGCACTCATAGCCAAGCGCGCTCGGGCCTTGCCAATCATTTCCCTGGCTCTGCTGTTTATCCTTCTCCACTGGCGCTTTGGAATGCATCTGGCGACTCCGTTCGACCCGTACGTGATGAATCCGCACCGGCGCGTCAACCTCACCGCTGACTCTTCCGACGCGCTCAAACTGATTAAGACGCGCACCTCCGAACCTTCCAGGTCAGTCGGCTTGGATTGGGCTCTGTTTCCCGGATATGGAGGGGCGGTGGAAATCGAACAAATGGATGGTCCTGATCCCGTTCTCAACAAGCACTATCGCGCGTTAATCGCAGCGTCAGGAGCCAGATTGATCTTTGAGAGCTGGCGAGTTTGGGTCGTCGCAGAGCAACTCGCGGCGGAGCCGGCGCTTTTTAACATGCTGAACGTTCGTTACTATCTCGGTTACGTTGGACCGCACGTGACCCTGGCTCCCTCCTTCAAGAAAATCGCTTCACTCGACCTCGATGTTTATGAATCCGAGCGCGTCTGGCCTCGCGCTTTTTTCACCGATCGACTGGTGACCTACGAAAAGGATGCGGAATTCATCGACCTGTTGAAGAAGGGCGACGGCACTCCTTTCGCCGGCCTCCCGAAACAGGAAATGGAGAACCAAAAAGAACTCTCCAGGTTCACGGACGCCGCAACGGCGTCCACTAACGGGAAAGCAACGCCGGCCACCGATTATGTTTTCACAAACAACACGACATCCTTCAAGGTCAACGCGACCGGGCCGGGAATGATTGTTCTCACGGAAGCATACGTCCCGGGAGATTTCCAAGCGCGCGTGAACGGGAAGGCGGCGAATTATTTTCGCGTGAACTCTGCCTTCAAGGGTCTCTTCGTCCAGGAAGCAGGAGAGTACAACGTTTCTTTTGCTTATTGGCCGCGCTACTTGACGCTCTCTTTATGGGTCGCCGGCGCCGGTCTGGCCATATTTCTAGGCTGGCTATTGTTTCTCCTCAAAAGAGGAACCTTCGCGTCTCGTGCAGACGCGATCGGAGCGACATGACTTGATTTCCCCTCCTGTGCCTGACGAAGAAGATCATTTTCGAAACCTGCAGACGAAGCTGGACCACCTTCGGGCCTCGCTGAGCGAATTGCGCCAACTCCTCGCTGCGTCCAGCCCTCACGAGCCATCATTGCCCGCTGCGCTCGAGTCAGCGAACAAGGAACTCCATTCCATCAAGACCCTGGTTCGCCGTCTCCAAACCGAGGGTGCGATGCAACAAACGCGCCTCGAACGCGCCGTCGGCGAAACATGGGAGCTGAAAGCCAAACGTGCCGAAGCCTCAGCGCGGCTGAAGAATCGCGAGCGCTTGCTTGAGCAAATTCAACGCTCGGCGGCCTGGAAAGCGGTCAAGCCGCTTTGGAAACTTTTCAATCGCTCTCAAAAATTAGAGCACCAGACAGCAGGCGGCGATCTCACCTTTGCGCTCGATCTGCCCGCTGAATGGAAAACAACCCGTGAGATACTCTTGATCAAAGGCTGGTGCTTTTCCCGCAGCGGGAGACACCTCGCAGGCGTGCGGGCCAAGATGGGCAAGAAAGGCCGCCTGGCGCGTTACGGCCTGGAACGCCCGGACCTAGCCCGCTTGTTTCGCGAATTTCCCCTCGCCCGTCACAGCGGTTTCACAATTGAGCTTCGTGTTCCACCGGGCACATCCACGGTCCGGCTCGAAGCGATCGAACAAGGGTCGGACTGGCAGCCATTTTTCGAACATCAGGTGGAACGAGAACCAGGTGGAGATGGCGACGACGAATCGCCGGCCAGAGACGCATCGGAGCGGGAGAACGAATCCAGAAAGCGAATCCCGAGACTGGGGTCCCTCTCGGCCAGCAATGCTTTCGCGTATCTCGAGCCCGGCTTCGCCCTTCACGCCAAAACCGCGCAGACAGAGAAACCCCGCTTTAGTCTGATCACTCCCACCTACGAATCGAGACCGGGATGGCTGGCTGAGGCAGCCCTCAGTCTTCTCCACCAATCATTCGACGATTGGGAGTGGTGCATCGTCGACGATGGCTCGCAGGACCGGCAAACGAAGAAAATGCTCGATTACCTGAGCCAAGCGAGCCCGCGCGTGCGCGTCGAGTTCGCCACTCGCGCCGGGATCGGCGCTGCCACCAACCGCGCTCTTGACCTCGCCCAAGGCGATTATGTCGGCTTCCTCGATCATGACGACCTCCTTGATTGGTCCGCCCTTGAGGAGGTCGCCGAAAAACTCCGGGAAGGCGACGATGCGGTTTATTCTGACGAGGACAAGCTTGATGAAACCACCGGTGAGTTAGTCGAGCCTTTCTTTAAGCCGGCCTGGTCGCCGGAATATTTTCGAGGGGTGATGTACGTCGGTCACCTTCTCTTTGTCCGGCGTGACCTTGCCTGCACCACCCGGTTCGATTCCGCGTTCGACGGCGTCCAGGATTTCGAGTTCATGCTGCGAATCAGCGAAACTGGCGCGCGCATCGGTCATATCCCGAAAGTGCTTTATCATTGGCGGAAGACTCCCGGCAGCATCGCCGAAGCGACCGATGCGAAGCCGGAAATCGGCGCGTTGCAGGAGAGCGCCGTCAACGCTCACCTCGAACGCCTGCGGCTGCCCGGGCACGCTGAGCAATCCGATCTTCCCCATCGGCTGAAAATCCTGCCCGCCACGCGAACCACCTTCCCATCCGTGAGCATTATTATTCCGACCCGAGACGCGCCGGACCTGCTCGGCCGCTGTTTGAAAAGTGTCTCGGAGAAAACCTCCTACCCCGGGATGGAGATCATTCTGATGGACAATGAGACGACGGACGAACGTTCCCTCCAGCTCATGCAACAATATCCGGTGCGGCGCATTCCCTTCGCCGATCCATTCAATTTTTCCCGCGCCAACAACCAGGGCGCCACCGCGGCGACGGGTGACTTCCTCGTGTTCCTGAATAATGACACAGAAATCATTGCCCCGGACTGGCTGGAGCATCTGGTCTATTACGCGGAACAACCCGATGTGGGCGCAGTCGGGGCACTGCTCATTTACGAAGACCGCACAGTCCAGCATGCCGGGGTCGCGCTCGGTATGCGGGGCACCGCCGATCATATCATGCGCGGGTTTCCGCTCGGAGTGGACGGTTACGCCGGCAGTCTGGCCTGTGCCCGCGAAGTGTCGGCCGTGACCGCCGCATGCCTGGTCATACGCAAGTCGCTCTTCCACGAAATCGGCGGCTTCAACGAACATTTCTTCACCGCATATCAGGATGTCGATCTCTGTCTCCGCTTGCGCGAACGAGGGTTGCGCCTGATCTGCACGCCGCGGGCCCTGGTCGTTCACCACGAGTCTGTTTCGCGCCGGAGCTATTACGACATGATCGATCGAATGCTCCTCCTGGATCAATGGGAGAGCGTGATCGAGCGCGGCGATCCTTATTACAATCCGAATCTCAACCTCGAACACGGCGACTACGGCCACCGCTGGACGTGAGCAACATCCTCTTCGTTCTCTACCACGACTTCAGCGCCAACAGCGCTGTGCACGTGCATAATTTTGCTAATCAACTCGCGGGCTCGGGCCATGGCGTGGCGGTCGCGATCCCAAACGGCGACGCGGCCGGCTCGGCTCTCGGCGAACAGCGCTACTCCGTCCTTTCCTATCACGAGGCCGACGGAAACTGGACACGCGTTTTCTCCAACGGCCAGCCCCCCGATGTCCTGCATGCCTGGACCCCGCGCGAAAACGTGCGCCTCTTTTGCGAAAAAATCCGGACGCTCTGCTCCGCCCTGCTTTTTATTCACCTCGAGGACAACGAGGAACTGATCCTCGAAGCAAATCTGGGGTGTTCCTTCGAAGAACTCGCCCGCGCGGGCAACATGAAACTGCCGGGGAATCTCGCGCACCCTCGAAACTATCGCCGTTTTATTGCTGAGGCCGATGGGGTGACCATGATCATGGATCGCCTGGAAAAATTTGTTCCGGTGAATGTTCCCAGGATCATTCTTTGGCCGGGAGCGGACACAGAGCTTTTTTTCGACCGGGCAAAGGACGAAACCTTTCTCGCGAGTCTCGGCGTGCCGCGAGAAAATATTGTTCTTTGTTACACGGGCAACGTTCACTCCGCTAATGCTCGGGAAGTTCGGAGTCTTTATCTGGCCGCCGGCATCCTCTCCCGCGAAGGAATTCCCACAACCCTGGTGCGGGCCGGGAAGGATTATTGTCCGTTCCTTGGACCGGACGAAAAGTGGGCGCGCGAAGTTTCGGTTGATCTCGGTTACGTGAAGCATGTCGATATTCCCCGCGTCCTCGGCCTCGCGGATTTTCTCATTCAGCCCGGGGCTAACGACGCCTTCAACGAGTATCGGCTTCCAGCGAAGCTGCCGGAGTTCTTCGCGATGGGGCGGCCCGTCCTCCTGCCCCTGACAAATGTAGGGCGTTTTGTGCGCCATGGGCAGGAGGCCTGGGTCCTGCCGAAGATGGACGCGCTGGGCATCGTGGACGCCATCCACGCGCTCCGGACCGACGAGCAGGCGGCGGCGCGGCTGGCCGCGGGCGCTCTCGCCTTCTGCCAGGAGCACTTCGATTGGAAAAAAAATACCGGGACGCTCGAGCGGTTTTACGAGCAGATTCACGCAACGAAACAATTGCATGGCAAAGCCCACCCAGTTTCTTAGCGATCCAACTGTCGCGCCGAAGATTGCCGCCATGTTTTCGGCCGCGGCCCGGGCGCCGGAAACAAGCTACGCCACGGTGCGCGATTACTGCGAAAGCCTGGACCTTCTCCCTCAGATCACCGGGCTGGACGGCGATTTGAAAAACGTGCAACGCCCCTGGGCCATCAAGGCGCTGCTGCGCTCGGTGCCACCGCCCGCTCGCGTTCTGGAAATCGGCGGCGGCGAGCCGGTGGTGAGCGGCTTCCTGAACGAGCTTGGTTATGACGTTACGCTGGTCGATCCATACGACGGATTTGGAAATGGCCCGACGGAATACGAAGCCTACGTCGAGGCCTTTCCGAAGGTGAAAATCGTGCGCGGCTATTTCGAGCCGCACATGGAATCTTTCCCCCCAGCCTCGTTCGATGCCGTTTTTTCCGTCTCTGTTCTCGAGCATCTTCCCCTGGAAGCCGCGACGAAATGCTTTCAGGCCATCGGGGAGTTTCTTACACCCGGAGGCGCCTCCATCCATTGCTTTGACTTCGTTCTGCAAGGCGTCGCTCAGGAATACGACCTGACGATTGCCAAAAACATTCTGCAACAGCAGGCTCAACTGGCAAATCGACCCGCGGAAACGGACCTGAACTCCCTCCTCGAGCGATTGAAAGGCGACGTCGAGACTTTTTTCCTCTCGCCGCAGGGCCATCACCATTGGCGGCGCGGCCTTTCCTACGACGAGTTTCCATTTCGGAAAGTCGTTTCGCTGCAATCGATCGCGTTCTCACCAAAAGACTGACACCCCCCGGCTCGATGGAGCCGCTGACCACGTGTCCGGCAGCGTGTGTGCTTGACAGGCCTAGGGTGAATTCTAATTTCAACTAACCACCGGCCAATGGGCTGGATTTGCCAACCTGTGACCGCATCTTCTTCATTTTTTCGCTCATCAGTCGGCAAAAAAATGATCGTGGCGGTGACCGGAGTCGTTCTGATCACATTCGTCGTCGGACATCTCCTCGGGAATTTGCAGATCTTTCTCGGGCCCGACTGGGTGAACAGTTATGCGGAGCATTTGCGCGAGCTCGGCCCTCTCCTCTGGGCCATTCGAATCTTTCTCCTCGTCAACGTGCTCCTGCACATTTTCTACACGATAAGTCTGGCCATCGAAAATCGCCGGGCCCGCCCGGTGCGTTACAAGCGAAAGGACAACGTCAAAGCAACCTTCGCTTCCCGGTCCATGGCGCTGAGCGGATTGATCCTTCTCGCCTTTATTCTCTATCATCTCGCGCACTTCACCGTCCGCGTTACCGACCCCCGGTTCCTGTTGCTCAAGGCGGACCCGCTTAACCGCTACGACGTCTATTCCATGATGGTCTACGGCTTTCAGAACATCTTCGTCTCCTCTTTCTATATCGTCGGAATGTTTCTCCTCGCCCTCCATTTGAGCCACGGAACATCGAGTTTTTTCCAGTCGCTCGGCCTGAATGACGAGAAGCTGACGCCCCGCCTGGCCACCGCGGGCCGCATTCTCGCCTGGCTGATTTTTGTCGGTTACACCTCTATCCCGGTCGCGGTTTTGCTGCATTTTGTGAAGCCCGCTCAGCAATTATGATCGGCACCCTGGATTCCAAAATTCCGTCGGGCCCGCTCGCGGCGAAATGGGCGAATCACAAGGATCACACGCGGCTGGTGAGCCCGAACAATCGCCGGAAATTTGAGATCATCGTGGTCGGCAGCGGCCTGGCCGGTGGATCGGCCGCCGCCACCCTGGGCGAGCTCGGTTACCATGTGAAATGTTTCTGTTACCAGGACAGCCCGCGCCGAGCCCACAGCATTGCCGCCCAGGGTGGAATCAATGCCGCCAAGAATTATCAAAACGACGGCGACAGCGTTTTCCGGCTGTTCTACGACACGATCAAAGGCGGTGATTTTCGTTCGCGGGAAGCGAACGTTTATCGCCTGGCGGAAGTCAGCAACCTGATCATCGACCAGTGCGTCGAACAGGGCGTGCCGTTTGCGCGCGAGTACGGGGGATTGCTCGCCAATCGATCCTTCGGCGGCGCCCAGGTTTCGCGAACGTTTTATGCCCGGGGCCAAACCGGGCAGCAACTTCTTTTGGGCGCCTACCAGGCGCTCTGCCGCCAGATTGCCGCCGGCAACGTCGAGATGTTTCCGCAAACCGAGATGCTCGATCTTGTTTTGATCGACGGGCACGCCAAGGGAATTGTTACCCGGAGCCTGGTTACCGGGAAAATCGAATCGCACGCGGGCGATGCTGTCGTGCTCGCGACGGGCGGTTACGGAAATGTTTTTTATCTTTCGACCAACGCGCGCGGCTGCAACGTCACCGCGACGTACCGCGCTTACAAAAAAGGGGCGCTCTTCGCCAATCCCTGTTACACGCAGATTCATCCCACCTGCATCCCGGTGAGCGGAGAGAACCAGTCGAAGCTGACTCTGATGTCGGAATCGCTTCGGAACGATGGACGGGTCTGGGTTCCAAAGAAGGCCGCCGACAAGCGCCCGCCCAGCCAGATTCCGGAAGCGGAGCGCGATTATTACCTCGAGCGAAAATATCCCAGCTTTGGAAACCTGGCCCCGCGCGACATTTCCTCGCGGAGCGCCAAAGAAGTTTGCGACGAAGGCCGCGGGGTCGGCGAGAGCGGGCGCGGCGTTTACCTGGATTTCGCAGACGCCATCGCGCGGGTCGGGGAAAAAACGATCCGTGAACGCTACGGAAACCTTTTTCATATCTACGAAAAAATCACGGGCGAGAATGCCTATGAACGTCCGATGCGAATCTATCCGGCGGTCCACTACACGATGGGCGGATTGTGGGTGGACTACAATTTGATGAGCAACGTCCCCGGCCTGCACGTCATCGGTGAAGCGAATTTCTCAGATCACGGGGCGAATCGGCTCGGCGCCAGCGCGCTCATGCAAGGCCTGGCCGATGGTTACTTTGTTTTGCCCTACACGTTGCCAGCGTATCTCGCCGGACAGATCGGCAAACGGCCAAAGACGGATCATCCGGAATTTCAGAAAGCAGAAAGCGACGTGCAGGCGCGGACCAAGAGACTGCTCGGGATCAATGGAAAACGTTCGGTGGATTCGTTTCATCGCGAGCTGGGCCTCCTTCTCTGGGACAAATGCGGCATGGCCCGGAACGCGGCCGGATTACGCGAAGCTCTCGCGCGAATTCCGGAACTGCGCGAAGAATTTTGGCGCGACGTCCGAGTTCCGGGCGATGGCGAGGAATTCAATCAATCGCTGGAGCGCGCGGGGCGTGTCGCGGATTTTCTCGAATTCGGCGAGCTCATGTGCATCGACGCGCTCACCCGGAACGAATCGTGTGGTGGTCATTTCCGCGAGGAACATCAGACGCCCGATGGCGAAGCGCGACGTGACGACGAACACTTCGCCGATGTGTTCGCGTGGGAGTACCAAGGCAACGGATCAATCGCCGCGCCAAAATTGCATCGCGAACCGCTCGTCTTCGAAACCGTTGAATTGACCCAGAGAAGCTACAAATGAGATTCAAGCTCAAGATCTGGCGACAGAAGAATCCTAAATCGAAAGGGAAACTCGTTCAGTACGAAGCGACCGATGTTTCACCGAATACCTCGTTTCTCGAAATGTTGGATGTCGTCAACGAGGGTCTGGTGGCTCGGGGCGAGGAGCCGATCGCGTTCGATTCGGATTGCCGCGAAGGCATCTGCGGGACCTGTTCGCTGACGATCAACGGCGAAGCGCATGGGCCCGATCATCCGGGCGCCGCCTGTGAAGTTTACATGAGGCGATTCAAGGATGGCGCCACCATCATCGTGGAGCCTTTCCGGGCTAAACCATTCCCGTTGATCAAGGATCTGGTGGTCGATCGGAGCGCTCTCGACCGGATTGTGCAGGCGGGCGGTTTCGTCGCCGCGCGCGCCGGTTCCGCGCCCGAGGCGAATTCAACTCCGATTCCGAAGCACCATGCGGATCGCGCCATGGACGCGGCGGCCTGCATCGGTTGCGGGGCGTGCGCGGCCGCCTGTCCGAATGCATCCGCGATGCTGTTCACCGCCGCCAAGGTTTCGCACCTGGCTTTCCTGCCTCAAGGACAGCCGGAGCGGACCAGCCGTGTTCTGAAGATGGTGAGCGCCATGGACGCGGAGGGCTTCGGCAATTGCACGAACACCTACGAATGCGAAGCCGTCTGTCCCGCGAAGATCAGCGCCAGCCTCATCGCGAAGCTGAATCGCGAGTACGTTACTGCCAAACTGCGGCGCAACGCAGGCGAATAGCGCGTCTCAGAGCGTTTCGCACGCAAATATCCACATGGCCGGATCAATCTCGGCTCGGATTCGTTCCACAACCAGACCTTGATTCGCACTATCGTGCAGGGCCGCAAAGACAGTCGATCCGGACCCGGAAAGCAGCGCCACGCCTACTTCAGGTTGAAGGCTCAGCCATGTCTTCAGATAGCCGAGGAGGACGAATTTTTCGAAGACCGGCCGTTCGAGATCGTTCCCAAATCGCACGCCGGAAAACTCCTGGAACGAATACTTCACTCCCGGCAAATTTCGGGAATTCTTCCATCTCTCGTAGGCCCACGGCGTCGGCACGCCGAAATCTGGCTTCACGAGCAAGAGAGTGAAACGCCCCGGCAATCTGGCGGGTTCAACAATCTCGCCCCTTCCCCGGCACACCGCGGCCGCACCAAGAATAAAAAAAGGGACGTCCGATCCAATTTGCGCGGCGAGTTCGATGAGTTCCTTCTGCGTGAGCCGCGTTTCGAAGAGCTCGTTCAACCCGCGTAACGTCGTGGCGGCGTCGCTGCTGCCACCGCCCAGGCCGGCGCCATGCGGAATTTTTTTCTCGAGGGCAATTTCGATTCCTTCTTCGATCCGCGTTCTCTCCCGGAAAAGTCTGGCCGCGCGGACCACCAGGTTGTCGTCACCGCCCGGCAAGGAGGAATCGTCGCAGGAAAATTGAATCCCGTTCGTCTTGCTCCGTTCGATCGTCACGCGGTCCGCCAACGAGATAGGCGCCATCAAGGTCTCGATTTCGTGGAAGCCGTCGTCGCGCCGGCCTTTGATCGCAAAGGAAAGATTGATCTTCGCCGGAGCGAACGCTTGCATGATTTGCAATTTGTTCAGCAAAACCGAAGAAGAACAGGATGAATTCTCGGTCCGCCAACCAGATTATTGTCGCACTCGACGTGGCAACCAACGAGGAAGCTCTCCGCCTTGTGGCCGAGCTATCTCCGGAAGTCGGTTTTTTCAAAGTCGGCCTGCAACTCTACACCGCCGCGGACCCTGGCCTGATCCGCGCCATCTCCTCGCTGGGCCCGAAAGTTTTTCTCGATCTCAAATTGCACGACATTCCGAATACCGTCGCGAAGGCGGTGGAATCGGCCGGCCAGCTGGGCGTGAAAATGCTCACGATTCACTTGAGCGGTGGAAGCGAAATGGTCCGCGCGGCGGTCCAGGCACGGCGGGACGACATGTTAATCTTGGGCGTCACGGTCTTGACCAGCTCCACGGATAAAACGCTGCGGGAAACGGGAGTTGCAGATGCCGTCAACGACCAGGTTCTCCGGCTGGCTCGGCTGGGCGTTTCGGCAGGAATCGACGGGCTGGTGGCCAGCCCTCATGAAACCCGAGCGCTGCGAGCGGAATTCGGCGAAAAAATCAAGATTGTGACCCCGGGAGTCCGGCCCAGCTGGTCGGAACCAGGCGACCAAAAACGCTTCATGACGCCCCGGGAGGCACTGGACGCCGGCGCGGATTATCTGGTGATCGGCCGTCCGATTACGGCGCAGCCGGACCCGCGTGCGGCCGTGGCCAGAATTTTGGGCGAACTCGAAGGCTGACGCCACATGTCGTTGCTCGAGGCGCTGGACGTTTACCATGACGACATCCCGCGGTCCGCGGCGATGAATATGGCGGTGGACGAGGCTCTGCTGGGCACCACCACATTGCCGGCGTTGCGCTTTTATCGCTGGCGAGGTCCGGCCCTCTCGTTCGGTTATTTTGGAGCCTACGCGGATGTGGCTGACCAACGCGACGAGCGCGAGATCGTCCGTCGCTGGACGGGAGGCGGAATCGTTCCCCACGGCGTCGATCTGACCTATTCGGTCATCATCCCCGCGAGTCATCCGCTACTTGCCCGTTCCTCGCTCGCCATTTACTCCGACTTGCACGACGCGATCCGGGCGGCGCTGAACGAGAATGGTATTAGCGCCACTCTCGCCCACGCCGTGTCGCCGAAGGTCGGCGAAGAATGCTTCGCCAACGCGGTGCGGGCCGACGTGATCAGCCAGGGCCAGAAAATTGCCGGCGCGGCGCATCGACGGTCCCGGGCCGGATTGCTGCATCAGGGGAGCATTCAAATGGCGAAATTGCCCGACCGATTCAGGAACGACCTGGCGCGCGCTGTTTGCGATCGGTTCGAAGGCAAAGCTCTTTCCCAAGAGCTGATCGACCACGCCGCCACGATCGCGGGGGCGAAATATGGGACGATGGAGTGGCTGACGCGCCGGTAGGCCAGTGACCGGCGGGAGCAGCCCATGTTTTTCCGCCCGATCCTTAGCTGGAAGCTTGCGCTACATTGACCCTCCTTCTATCCTCCGTTTGTGGAAGTTTTTGCAGACTCACGGGCGCCAGCCGCGTCTTCAGACCGAGCCTTGGCGCAAGTGACGCTCGGGGTCCGAACGCAATTGGAGGAAGTCGAAGCCCGCATCACTCAGCAAGCCGCAGAATTCGATCCCGCGATTGAAGGTTACGTAACGTACGCGATCGGGGGCCGCGGCAAACGGTTGCGGCCGCTCATGGCCCTGTTAAGCGGCGGCGCCAGTGGCGGAATCACTTCGGCGCATGTCGATCTCGCGGTGATCGTCGAGTTGATCCATATCGCCACCCTGGTGCATGACGACATCATGGATGAAGCCGAACGCCGGCGCGCGCAGCCGACCGTCAATGCGCGCTGGGGAAATTCGTTGAGCGTTCTCCTGGGCGATTGCCTTTTTGCCCAGGCCCTGAATCTCTCCACGAACTTCGACAATGCCGAAGTCAGCCGCACGATCGCCCGGGCCGCCCGCGAGGTCTGCTCCGGAGAAATCATTCAAACGCAGCGTCGCTTCGATCTGCATCTGGGCATCGAGGATTACCTGCGAATCATCGAGATGAAAACGGGGTCGCTCTTTGCCGCGGCCGCGGAACTGGGCGCGGTCCTGAACGGAGCGCCTGCCACGACGATTCGCGCGTTGAAGGATTTCGGACGGAAGATTGGCGCCGCCTATCAGATCTATGACGATTGCCTCGATATCGCCGGCAACGAAACCGATATCGGCAAGACGCTGGGGACCGATTTACGGCACGGCAAACTGACTCTGCCGGTCCTGATGTTGCTCGTCTCCGCCCCCGCCTCCGAACGAGAGCGCTACTGCGAGCTCATCCTCAAGGAGGAATCCAGCGCCATTACTGAACTGCTTAAAATGGATTCGCCCAATGGCGCCTTGAAAGCATCCGTCGATGCCGGCGAAGAATTGATTCGCGATGCGCAACGCGAGTTGGAAGCGCTTCCTCCCAACCAATACACCGATTCCCTTTTCCAGTTCGGCGATGCTCTCCGGGATTTGCTTGACCAATTTCGTGCATAAACAAAGGACCAGACACATTTGACGGGCTCCGTGCAGGCTCCCCCCTCCTTCCCGCGCGCTTTTCGAATGGCTCAGACTAAAATCCGCGAGATGCCGCAGGACCAGCGGCCCCGCGAAAAACTTCTTGGTCGCGGCGCGGCTGCGCTAACTGACCCCGAGTTGATCGCCATCTTGCTCCGCACTGGCGTTCCTGGCGCGAACGCGGTCGAGGTCGCACGCCAACTTCTGGAGCGATACGGTTCTCTCTCCGGGCTGAGCCGGTGCACCATAAAGGAAATTGAATTGATTCGCGGAATCGGAGCAGCGAAGGCGCTCCAGTTGGTGGCTGCCTTCGGCCTCGGCCAGCGCCTCGCCAATGAGCGCTTGTCGCGCCAAAAACTTGACTCGCCCGAATTGATTCACGATTTGGTGGCCGCTGAAATGCGAGCTCTCCACAAGGAATCGCTGCGTGTCATCCTTCTCGATACCCGCTACCATTTGCTTCGGATGGAGGAGGTCTCTCTCGGCAGCGTCAATGAGAGCATTGCGCACCCCCGCGATGTCTTCCGTCCCGCGGTGATTTCGTCCGCTTACGCCGTGGTCGTAGTGCACAATCATCCTTCCGGGGACCCCTCCCCGAGCCAATCCGATCATGGCCTGACGAGGCGTCTGGCCGAAGCCGCCGAGCTTCTTCAGATTAAGCTGCTCGATCACATCATCATTGGGGCGCCAGCCGAGGGACGATTGCCCTATTTCAGTTTCAAGGAAGCAGGCGTGCTGTGAAAATTCACCCCACCGCCATCGTGGATGAGAGGGCTCAGCTCGGCGCCGACGTCGAGATCGGTGCCTTTTCGATTGTGGGGGCGGAAGCGGTCATTGGAGACAAGTGCGTAATCCAATCACACGTCGTGATTGAAGGGGCCGTGCAGATGGGCGCGGCGAATTTTGTCGGGCACGGCGCGATCATCGGGACCGCGCCGCAGGATCTCACCTTCCAGGCGCAAATCCGGAGCCGAATCGAGATCGGCGAGGCCAACGTGATTCGCGAGCATTGCACCATTCATCGCGGCGCTACCGAGGGAAGCGCCACGGTTCTCGGCAATGGAAATTTCCTCATGGTCGGCGCTCACGTCGGACACGATTGCATCATTGGGAACGGCGTGGTCATCGTAAATAGCTCGTTGCTCGCCGGGCATGTTCGCATCGACGACCGCGCCTTCATCGGCGGCGGATCGCGTTTCCACCAGGGGATTCGCATCGGGCGCGTCGTCATGGCGGAGGGACGATTCACGAAAAACCTGCCGCCGTTCGTAATCGCCGCGAAGAATCAGGTTTTTGGTGTGAATATTCTCGGGCTGCGGCGTGCCGGTTTCAGCCCGGCGGACCGCGACGAAATCAAGAGAGCGTTCAAGCTTCTTTACACGAGCGAATTGAACACGAAGCAGGCCTTGGAAAAGGCCGCCGAAACGGAATTTGGTCCGGTCGGGCGAGAGTTTTTCCAGTTCGTGGCCGACGCCGGCAGGCGCGGGATCGTTTCCTATGATCCCAATCCAGAGGGCGAAGACTAGTCCCGGACCAGAGCCAGGAATGCCAGCATGCGTCCGGTGCGTCCCTTTTCCGCGCGATACGAATAGTAGCGGTTCAAGTCGCAAGCGGTGCAAACGCCGCAGTCGTTTACGGCCGTGACGCCGAGGTCACGGCATTGTCGCACGATCTCGGTGGCAAAATCCGTTTCATAATGCGGCGGACGAATGCAGGGACTGAGTTGCACCACAAGGTCCGAAGCGAGTGAGCCAAAGTGTTCGATCATCGATTCGATGGCGCGCGAGACGATGCCCAGCTCCGTTCCCTTTTTCCCGGAATGCACCAGACCGATCGCATGGCGCACGGGATCGACCAGGAAAACGGCGCAGCAGTCAGCGACATAAATTCCGAGACAAACGCCCCGTTGATTCGTGATCAGGCCGTCACAACTGTCGAAACATTTATCACCGCTGGCCGCCTGATCGACCAGGCTGACGCGCGCGCTATGCACCTGCTGCGCGGTAATGAATGGCGCGCCGCTGAGCCCGTGTTCTCGCCGGATTTCCCGATGAACGCCGTCCAAGCGAGCCAGCGCTTCCATTTTGTCGTGCGACATCTCGATGCCGGGGACACGCAAAGTGAAACCATGAACGACACCGGGCAGCGCCTCGAGCACCGGAAAATGTTCAGCCGAAAGCTGACCGGCGCTCACTTGCCGGAAGGCGTGCGAATATTACGCCTGGTCTCAACCGGAGTTCGGTTTCCAGCGTGATTCAATTCCAGCGGTCCCGGTTTCGGGGCCGGGGTCGGGACGGCATCGGTCCTGAGTCTGTCCCGCGTCCGTGGTTCGTCGAGCTCGTTCGAATAGACAACTTCGATAGCAGTCACGCGATCGAATCCGGCCTGGGCGGTATTATAATCATAGAGCGCTTGCAGGCGGTTTGATTGCGCCTGGGTCACTTCCACGCGCGAATTCAGGACCTCCAGCTGAGTGCCGGCGCCGGCGCTCAAACGCGCACTGGCGAGGCGCAGCGCTTCCTCGGCCTGTCCCACGCTTTCTTCCGTTGCCTTAACGAGCTCAGCGCTCTGCTTCACATTTGAATCTGCTTGCTGCACCTCCAACTCCACCTGACGGACCGCATCATCGTACGTAATTTGCGATTGGGTCAGAATGGCTGTGGCCTGTTTGACTGCGCCATACGTCGCGCCCCAGTCCCAAATAGCCCACGTTCCCGTGCCCCCAAAAACGTAGCCCGAGCGCACCGCGTTAACATTTTCGCTGACTGGCGAACTGCGGAAATCCTCACCAGCGGTCAGGTTGAATTGCGGAAAATATCCAGCCCGCGCCACCCGGACCTGCTGGGCATCCGACAGCATGGTGGCCTTTTGCTGTTTCAAAAATGGGCGACGCTCTTTTGCCAGTTCGATTGCCATCGTCAGCGGCATGCTCCGCGGCCGATAAATTAATTCTCCGACGGCTTCCAAGGGAGCTCCATCCCCACGACCGGGATCGAAATCGAGCCCCAACGTTTTTGCGAGCTGGAGCTGCGCGATGCGGTAATTATTTTGGGCGGTAATTAGAATCGGATACTGGTTCGAAAGCGCCACCTGCGCTTGCAGCACGTTGAAACGCGGAACCGTGCCGGCCTCGAACCGATTCTGTTGATCCTGCAACTGGCTCTTCAACAGCTTGATCGATTCCTCCTGCACGCCGACGAGCGCGCGGTTCAAGAGAATCTGATAGAACTGCTGCTTAACCGTCGCGATGACCTGGTCAATGGTATTGCGAAAAGCGTAGTAGCTGGCGTCGCGTTGAAAATCGGCTGAACGAATCTGCGAAATGACGCGTCCACCGGCGAAGACTACCTGTGACGCCTGGATGGAGAGGCTGTATTGCGTCGGCACACCGGAGAGGCCGCCACCCGAGCCTGTAGAAATTGAGCCGAGGTGCGGATCGGTGTTCTGAATATTCTTGATCGAGTCGATCCGCGGCAAGGCTTGCGCACGGAGTGCGATGTAAAGCCCTTTCGTGCGTTCGATCTCCTGCCGCGCGCGCTGAATGTCGGCGTTCCGTTGCAGAGCGGTCAGGATCGCCTGGTCCAGGTTGAAGCGCGGAATGACGGAGCGATTCACCTGCCCGTAATCCGTGCCAGCCAGGAGAAAAGGCTGAGAGAGAAATGCCAGAGCCGCGACCAAAGTCACAGCGTTGAAAACAAATTTTCGCATGAAAAGGAAAGGCAGAACGGAGTTTTAACAGGTGAGTTTCGGAGAGGGAGCGACGGGGTCCAAAGCTTTAGCGCAGACTCCTATGCATTCCACGTGCCGCATTCTCTCTTACAGTTCTAAACCGCTGCCGAATAGCTCCTTAAAAATTTGAGGTTGTGTGCGCGCCCAGACCATTGTTCCCGAGATCGGGATCAGCGCGTTCCATTTTCGAAACGCCGGGACATTAACAAATCACGGCGCGATTTGCTGCGCAGTGGGGGATCATCCTTCGCCTGGCAGTAATCGTAAATCTTGCTGTAAATCTGCAGCCACGCCTTCTGTTCACCGCGGGTCAGATGGGTCATGACCTTCATCACGTTGCCCACCATCTCTTCGCGGATCCGCCGCACCAGGGCGGAACCCTTTTCCGTGATGCAGACCAGGACCTTGCGCCGATCTTCCCGGGCACTCGAGCGCACGACGTAGTCCAGATTTTCCAATCGCGCGACCAAACCGCTCGCGGCGGCAGTCGTGTGTCCCATTTTTTGCGCAATCGCGGACATGGTGAGGACCTCTTTGTGATCCAGCGCGGCCAGGAGAAAAAACTGCGGAAACGAGACGTTGCCCGGTGCCAGCTCTTTGCAGAGATGCAGGACGAAACACCGCTGCATCTCCAGGATTATATGGGAGAGCCGTTCCGCATCGGCCCGGAACTGGTCCATGCCGTTCAACGTAAGTTGAGTTGCCGTGGCAGCGGCCGTGGTGGTTCTCGTGGCGATGGCGGTCTTCAACGCGCTTAAGCTAAAATGCTCCCGGGGTGTGTCAAACGCGAGCGGCGACAAACGCTCCGATTAATCGAGAATGAGGATCGGAACGGCCTGTCCGGCCGGGAAAGTCTCGCCCGCCGGGACTCGCAGAAGCGCATTCGCGCGGCTCAAACCATAAAGCGCGTGAGATTCCTGGCGGCCAACCGGGGTGAATTTTCCGCGCTCCACCCGCCCGCGCACGTAATGGGGGCGGTCGCTGCCGTTTCGCACTTCTTCGCTCAACTGCGCTTCGTATTTTGGCAGGGAGAGCTCGCTTTCGTTGGCCCCCATCATCTGCAGAATCGCCGGTCGCACAAACAAAAGGAAAGTCATAAACGCCGAGACAGGATTCCCAGGCAACCCAAAGATCGCGCACTGATCCGCGCGGCCGAAGAGAAACGGTTTGCCGGGCTTGACCGAGACCCGCCACAAATCGGTTTGCGCACCCACCGCGGCCAGGGCCGGCTTCACGAGATCGCGCGCGCCGACCGAAACGCCGCCCACAACGACGACGACATCGGACTCGAGGCCCTTGCGCAACGCCGCCTCGATCGAAGCGGCGTCATCCGCGCAATGTTCGGTCGCCGCGATGGATACTCCGCATTTGTCACAAAGCGCTCGAATGAGGATCCCGTTGCTTTCATGGATTTGACCTTCGCCGAGTGAAGCGCCGGGCGGGACCAATTCGTCTCCGGTGGTGATAATCGCAGCGCGCACTTCGCCACCCACCTCGATCTCGGCAACACCCTGCGCGGCCAGCAACGCCAGCGTTTGCGGCCGAATCCTTTCGCCCGCTTCGACAATCTTTTGGCCCTCGCTCAAATCCGATCCGCGGCGGCGGACAAACTCCCCGCTCTCGACCTGCGCGTTGAGGAAAATCTCCGAGCCATCGAGCCGAACATCTTCCTGCATGATCACCGCGTCTGCTCCCGCGGGCATCGGCGCGCCCGTGAAAATGCGGACCGCTTCCCCTGGTCCAATCTGAAGCTTCCGATCGATTCCCGCCGGTTGCTCTCCTACGATGCGCTGGCTTTCTCCAGACCGGCACGAACCGGCCACGACGGCGTAACCGTCCATCGCAGCATTATCGAAAACCGGGAGCGCAAGCCGGGCAAAAACGTCCTGCGCCGCGAACGCCTCTCGCGCCTCGGCCAGAGCCACACGACGCGGAGAAAGCGGTTTCACGCTCTTAAGGATGTGAGCGAGTGCCTCATCTTCCGTGATCACAAGAAGTCTCTGTACCTTCTCTGTTTAACGCCGACAACTCTTCCCGAACATCTCGCCCGCGGCCACGCGCGGTTGACGAGCCTCCGCGGCGCTCCTATTCTCGCAGACTGTTGGTGAGGTGGCTGAGTGGTCGAAAGCAGCGCTTTGCTAAAGCGCCGTACTCCAAAAGGGTACCGAGGGTTCGAATCCCTCCCTCACCGCCAACTTTCTCCCGTTCTCGATTATCGAAAACGGTCGGGTGGCGCGGTCGTTTCTTCCGGAGTCGGCTCCGGCTTGGGTTCCTTGACCTTCTCGGGCTCGACCTTCTCCGTCTTGGCGGTCTTCTTGGTTTCTTTCTTGTCTTTCTTCTCTTTCTCTTTCTTATCCGCCTTCTTTTTTTTCTTCGGCTTGTGGCTGGTGTCGGGTTCTATATTCGCCCGGCGGCTGATGAGGCTTCCGGTTTGCCGCGGCAACAACACTTCTTCCTCGTTTTTCTTCCTGAGCGCCTCTGACGCGCACCCGCCTCCTCCAAGGGCAAGGCAGACAACGATCAAGATGGCAAACAGGCGGTGGTTCATAGGAAATTCCTCTGCCGGAGAGGGAATCAGACTCTGCGCGCCCGGGCAAGAACAACCGACGTATTCCTGCATTTTTAAGCGGACCGGGTCTAAATCTTTGGGGTTGAATGCCGAAAGGCAGGCGTTACTGTGCGCATCTTTATGTCCGGCCAAGCGCTGCTTCGAACTACTTTCGCGCTCGGTCTGCTCGCCCTGGCCACGGGTTGCGCCGAACTGGGGCCCTTGCCGACGACCAGCGTAGCGCCGACGCCGGCACCACAGGGTTATTGGGATGGCGACGGTGTCCCGGGTTCCCCGAAGATTGTCGTCAGCATCTCCGAGCAGCGCGCCTATTTCTACAAAGGCAAACATCTGGTTGGGGAATCCACGGTCTCCACTGGCAAAACGGGATTCGGCACACCGCCCGGCAACTACACCGTTTTCTGGAAAGACGCGGAGCATGTCTCGACCGTATTCGGTGACTACGTGGACGATTTCGGCAACGTCGTGAAGGCGAATATCGACTCGCGCAAGGATTCCAAGCCCCGGGGCTCCCATTACGATGGGGCGCGGATGCCGTTCGCGATGTTTTTCCGGGGCGGCTACGCGATGCACCAGGGTTACGTGCCACCGTACGCGGCGTCCCACGGTTGCATTCGCCTGCCGCAAGGCATGGCCGAAATTTTCTTCAACGCCTCGCCCCCCGGCACCCCGGTCATTGTGAAGCAGGAAGCTGTGATGCGCTCCATCAGGACTCCGGAGGTGGTTGCCCCTGCCACGACGGCTCCGTTTGCACCCGCTCTCGTTCGATCTGCCGCGCCTCCTGCTCCAGTTCGGCCCGTTGCAGTTAGCTCGACGGTGCCCAATCCTGTTCCCGTTCGTCGGCCAGGGCCTGTTCTTTCCCCCACCCCTGGGACCTTTCCTGTTCGTTCTCCTGCACCGGCCCCGTTTCGTTCCCCCGCTCCTAATCCCGTTCGCTCCCCCGCGACTGTTATTTCCCGTCCGCCCGGTCCGGCTCCTCTTCGTTCTCCCAACCCTGTCGTTTCCGGGACGCCTCCTTCGGTTCGATCAACCAGCGTTCGCCCCACCGTCCCCGCCATGACTCCGGTTCCCGTTCGCTCGCCCGCTCCTGCCCCGATTCCTTCTCGTTCGACCGGTCCGGTTCGCTTGACTGCTCCTGTTCCTTCTCCCGGGCCCACCTCCGTTAAGGCCACACCGCCTCCCGCGCATTCTCGGAAGAAGCATCGGCTTCGCTCCTCCAGTCATCGGACGGCACCTTCTCCGACTTCTTCTCCGGATCCAAGATAGCGGCCATTTGTGCCGGGGCCGTTGGTGCCGGTCGATTGTCTCGCAATCGGACCGGGATCACCAAACCGGCTCCAACTAACCTGGCGGCCAGGCCAGCGGGCGTTTCCCCAGAACGTGCAAGTGCAGGTGCGGCACGCTTTCGCCTGCGTCCGGGCCGCTGTTGATGACGACGCGATAGCCTGAAGTCAGCAGGTCCAGTTTTTCGGCGACTGTGCGCGAGGCGAGAAGCAACTTGCCGAGCAACGCCTCGTCGGCCGGCACGGCGTCCGCCAATCTCGGCACGACGCGCTTCGGCACGATCAACACATGCACGGGCGCCTGCGGATTCACATCGCGAAACGCCAGCACGTCATCATCTTCCCAGACGATATCGGCGGGAATTTCGCGCCGGACGATTTTTTCAAAAATTGTCACGCGACGTTGCGGGCCGGTGCACGCTTCAGCGGATGAAGCAGCGCAGATGTTCGAGCTCCGAACTGGAGGCGAGCCGCTCGCGCACGAAGCAGATGACTTCCTCGCGCAGAGTATCGCACGTGCGCGTCCATGTTTTTGCTCCGCGCAGATGCTTCACGCAAGCTTGCAGGTCGCAAAGGTGCAGGCTATCGGCCCGCGCGGTCACGAGCGCGCTGATTCGCTTTTCCAGACCGTCGAAAAACGCGAGCTCGTATCCGGCGCCCGCTTCCTGGGCGATTTCCAGAAGAGAGAATGAAACCGGCGGAGGCGAAGGTACAAAGTAAGGAACGATCTCCTTATAACCAATCACCTTCAAAACGTAGCGAACGGTTTGTGAAAGCTGATCGAACGGAACGACCGACTCGTCGTTCCGCAGCCGCAAATAGAACGCGATGCTTTCGGTCACGTGATCGGTCAGCCACCAGCGCGGATAACCGGCCTGGTCGGCCGCGCGCGTGATCGCTGCGTGCAGCCAGGCCTGATCGAACTCGAAGAGCTGACCGGAATCGCAGCGCAGATAGGGAAATTCTTCTTTAAACGCGACCATGTGTTTCGACTTTCGTTTCAGTATCGGCTACTCCCCCTGCCGCGGGATGCGATCCAGCCAGATCCGGCTCGAACAACTCGGGCTGGAGCGCATTTGGTTTGATGCGGCGGCCGAGCGCCTGGATGGCGTCGACAAATTCATCGACTTCCTCAAAGCGGCGATGGACCGACGCGTAGCGCAGATACGCGACTTCATCAATCATGCGTAATTTCTCCAGCACCTTGGTGCCGATCGTCGCTGAAGGGACTTCGCGGCCGCTCGTCTCGAGTTCATGCACGATTTCGTCCACGGCGGTCTCGAGCGTGACGAGGCTGATCGGGCGCTTCTCGCAGGCTTTGGCCAGGCTGTTCACAAGCTTACGACGATCGAATGGTTCGTGTGTGCGATCGCGCTTGATGACGCGAAGATCGGAGCGCTCGATTTGCTCGTAGGTCGTGAAGCGGTACGCGCACTGTAAACAAACGCGGCGGCGGCGGATGCTGGAACTATCACGAGATTGGCGGGAGTCGATGACTTTGTCGTCACGAAAGCCGCACTTGGGACAACGCATAGTGTCGGCGGAGTAAGTAACACACCATAAGTTGTGGCGTCAATGCTTTCGGCACTTTTTTTCGCGCCGCGAATTTTGGGGCGTGTTTTCGAGCGGACACATGAAAGAAAGAAAATCGCAACGCCCGATTCATCGCTCTTCGGTTGGAGATTTTTTCCTAGCCAATTTTCGGAATTCTTGACTTACTTCGCTCCAGCCGGGCTTTCGCTGCCGCGAATCACCAGGATAGCGCGGGCAACGATAACCCGCGCCTAAACCGACACCTGCGTCCAGCAAGGACGCGCAAAAACAACCACCCACACACAAATTATGAGCCTCACCGACACGATTCGCGCCATTCAAAAAAAGCTTAACGTCGACGACGACGGCAAGCCGGGGCCAGGAACCTGGGCTGCCATCCATCTCGCTATCGTTGGAAAAAAGCCCGCAGCGGGCGCCGGCCTTGACGCGATGATTCGGGCCGTGCAGAAAAAGCTGGGCGCCTTTGTCGACGGCAGCGCGGGCCCGGAGACGTGGGGAGCGATTCACCGCGTCGTCGTGGGCAAGAAGGCGCCGGCTGCGGTCAAAGCCGTCGATACGGCCACGCTGGCAGGCGATGGCAAGACGGCCGATCCCCGGAGCGAAGGGAATATCGCGACATTGCATCCACGAGTCCGACCTTTTGCCCGCGCGCTTATCGAACGAGCTGCGGGTCAGGGCATCACCATCAAGGTCATCAGCGGGATGCGAACCTATGCGGAACAAAATGCCCTTTTTGAGCAACGCCCGAAGGTCACCAACGCCCGCGGCGGTTTCTCCAACCACAATTTCGGACTCGCCTTCGACATCGGTGTCTTTGAAGGCAGCAGTTACCGCGATGAGTCGCCAAAATATAAGGCGGTCGGATCTCTCGGCACCGACCTCGGCCTCGAATGGGGCGGCAACTGGAAATCCATTCAGGATGAACCGCACTTTCAGCTCCGCCCCGCATGGGCCGAGGGAATGGGCGAAAGAGATATGCTGGCCGAACTCCGGAATCGCAAGGAGTCAGGCAAGGATTACTACGCCTGAGATTCAAGGAGCAGCGGTTTGAAACCGCCGTTTGTTTGGGTCGGCGATTCCAAATCGCCGTTCCTTGGGTTCTACAGAATCACTCGCTCTTCGCGACGGCGGCTTTTCGCGCCGGAGCTTTTTTTGCCTTTGGCGCTTTCTCGGCGAACTCGAAACCGACTTTGCCCTTGTCCAACTTTAGGTGCGCCGAAAAAGGGCGGCCTTTTTTCGAAATGAATTTCGGGAGCAGATCGGTCTTGCCAGCCGTGATCAATTTCAAGACCTGCTCTTTTGGAATTTCCCGTTGCAGAATCACTTTGCCGACGCGGAAGGTGCACGTCTTCTCAGCTGAGACGGCGTGCTCGCAGGCGTAGGAATTATCGAGCGCATAGACCTGGCCCTTCTGGCAAATCGGACAAATACCCAGCGCTTCGTGCCGCGCCGGGTCGATCACGACCGCGCCCGCCGCGTCATTGTTTTCGAATTCGAACTCGGGTTTGAACTCTTCCCCGAGTTTTACCGTGGCGGTGAAAGGCCGGCCCATCTTGCTGCGAAATCCTTCCAGCGGCCCGACCTTGCCTTGCGTCAGAAGCGTTTCCACTTCGCCGCCTTCGAACAGTCTCCCGGCCATCGTCTTCCAAACGATCAGGCCGCAGGTGGCGCACTTGAACGTGCGATAATCCTCCACAAAAGGACCGCCGCCGCACTTTGGACACTTCACATTGAGCGGCTCGAAATTTCCGCTGACGCTGTCGCCTTCGAAGTTCTTCGCTTTCTCGACGATCTCGCGGGTGAAATCCTTGATCTGCGCCATGAACTCCTTGCGCTGCATCTCGCCATTCTGAATGCGCTTGAGCTTGTGCTCCCACTCGCCCGTCATCTCCGGTGAACAAAGCGCCGAGACTCCGATGCCTTTCAGAAGAGTGATCAGCGCCAGCCCTTTCGCGGTCGCAATCAATTCCCGTCCCTGGCGTCGGACGTATTCCTGATAAATCAGTCCTTCGATGATGGCGGCGCGCGTCGCCGGCGTGCCGAGTCCGTTGGCGCTCATCGCTTCGCGCAATTCTTCGTCTTCGACAAATTTGCCGGCCCCCTCCATCGCGGAGAGCAACGTCGCTTCATTAAAACGCGCCGGCGGTTTCGTCTCGTTGCGCTTCACCTCGATATCGATCACCTTCGCGGCCTCGTTCTCCGAAATGGCCACCAGCGTCGCGCCGCTTTCGTCATCCCCCAACGCCGACTCTTTGCCATAGACCGCGAGCCAGCCCGGATCGGTGATGATCTTGCCATCCGTCCGGAACGCATCTTTCTCGACGCGCGTGATCCGCGTCGTCACTTCGAATTGTGCCGCTGGGAAAAAGACCGCGATAAAACGGCGCACGATCATGTCGTAGATCTTTTGCTGCACCTCATCGAGGCCGTGCGGGACTTCTCCGCTCGGGACAATGGCAAAGTGATCGGAGATTTTCGCGTTATTGAAAATGCGCTTCGACGGCTTAACCAGCTGGACCGCTTTGCGCGCATGCACCGCCAGCGCCGGATCTTTGATCTTCCCGAGCGTCCCTTTCACGGTGGCGATGTAATCTTCCGGGAGATAACGGGAATCCGTCCGCGGATAAGTGATGAGCTTGAATTTCTCGTAAAGCTGCTGCGCAATTTGCAGCGTCCGCTTCGCGCTGAAACCGCGTCCGTTCGCGTCGCGCTGCAGGCTCGTCAAATCGTAGAGCAGCGGCGGGGCCTGCGAAGTCGGTTTGCGCTCCTCGGTCGCGATGCCGATTTTTCCAAGACAACGCGCCTTGATTTCTTCCGCGGCGGACTCTTCCCAAATGCGCTCGGCCCGCGCGTCCTCGTCGCCGTCCTTGGCAAAGTCTTCACGGAACCAGCGGCCGCGATACTCTCCCGCCTTGACTCCGAAATCGCCGAAGACCTCGAAAAAGGGGCGCGACTTGAAGGCGCGGATTTTTTCTTCGCGCTCGGTCAGGATGGCCAGCGTGGGCGTTTGGACGCGGCCCACCGGCGTTAGTTGGAAACCGCCCGCTTTGTTGTTGAACGCCGTCATCGCGCGGGTGCCGTTGATGCCCACCAGCCAGTCGCTCTCCGACCGGCAGACCGCGGCCTTGGCCAGCGGAATCATCTCTTCGTTCGGCCGCAACTGAGCAAAGGCGGACCGGATCGAGTCTGTCGTCATCGATTGCAGCCAGAGGCGGCGGATCGATTTCTTGCTCCCGGTCAGTTTGACCAGGTAGCGGAAGATCAATTCGCCTTCGCGGCCCGCGTCGCAGGCGTTGATCAGGTCGGCGACGTCTTTGCGTGCGATCAGCCGCTTGAGCTGATTAAAACGCGGCTTCGTTTTTTCGATTGGCTTCAACTCGAACTCGTCCGGAATGATCGGGAGGTTCGCGAAACTCCATTTGCCGCGCTTTACGTCCAGCTCGCTCGGCAGGCAAAGCTCAACGAGATGGCCGACCGCGGACGAGATGATGTAGTTCTCGTTCTCGAAGTGCTCCTCGACTTTCTTAAAGCCGCCAAGAGCGCGAGCGAGGTCGTTCGCGACGCTGGGCTTCTCGGCGATGATGAGCGATTTGGACATTTTCTGCAGTCAGGAAAACCGTGTCGCCTTGAAAAAACCAGCGGGGCGTTAAGGAGGCGCCTCCTCCAGTCTCACGAAATATTTTCCGGGCGACTGTTTGGACCAGCCGCTTTAGCTCAAGGCGCAGGAGGGTAGAAGAGACCGTCTCGCTTGGCAAATCGGATTTCGTGGCCGGTCGTTCGTTTATGGTAGGGATGGCACGCTGCGCCGTCCGCGGAAGTGGCAACTGGGCATGCCTGGGGCTACCGGAGAAATTCGCGCTGACTCGCTGAGCGGACGCCGCAGCGCGGCGTCCCTGCCAACGTTACGGTGTTATCACCGCTCGGACTTCATCGCCGAATTCTTCCAGGCGATCCAGAACACCATTCAAGGCGGCCGCCTCCAGCGGGACAGTCCGGATGATGCCATGCGATAAATCGAGCTTTCCCGTGCGCGCCAAATCCAGGAGGAACGGAATCTCGCTCGCGAGATGGTCGGACACGCCGATGATTTCCGTCTCCTTGTTCAAAAGCTCGGAATAGGGCGCGATTTCGAAGGTCTTCCGCGTGAGACCGACGAGCGCGGCCCGGCCCAGAATCGCCAATGATTGCACCGCTTGACGCATCGTCAGGGACAGGCCGACCAGTTCCAGCGCCACATCCACGCCGCGGCCGCGCGTCAGCTCGTGAATCCGTTCGACGGGATTCCCCGCCGAGGCGTTGACCGGAATTGCGCCGAAACGCTCCGCGAGCTCGAGTTTGCGCGGATTGATGTCCACCGCGAACACCTCCCCTGCCCCCAAATGCCTGGCCAGCTGAACGGCTGAAATACCCAGTCCACCGACACCGAAAACCGCGACCGTCTCGCCGGAACGCAGCCGGGCTTTATTCAAGGCATGGAGCGACGTGGCCGACGAGCACATCAGGATTGCGCCTTGTTCGAATGGAATTTCGTCCGGCAAACGGAAGACACTCCGCTCGGGCACGACGATGAATTCGGCATAACCACCGTCGCGATGCTTGCCGATCATTTGCGCCGTCAAACAAAACTGCTCGGTGCCCGCCTCACAAAAGGCGCAACGACCGCATGTCACGAGGTAATGTAAACAGACGCGATCGCCGGCCGAAAAGTTCCTAACATCCGCACCGGTTTCTTCCACGATCCCGGCCAGCTCGTGCCCGAGCGTGAGGGGCAAGGGTTCTACAGGAGAGACTCCTGCGCGGTAATGCACATCGGAGTGACAAATTCCCGCGCCTTTCACGCGAATCAAAACATCGGGCGCGCTCACCGAGGGAACCTCGATCTCGACTTCTTCCAGAGGCGAACCAATTGAGGTGAGACGGACAGCTTTCATGCGGACCACGGCATCGTAGCACAGCATCAAAGAGCGGCGGTTTGAAACCGCCGTTTTTGTTGGTCCGGCGATTTCAAATCGCCGCTCCTTGTTTCAAAAGCAGGAGCTTCGCCTAGGCCAGCTTCACGAAATATTTTCCGGGCAATTGTTTGACCAGTCGCTTCAGCTCGAGGCGCAGGAGAGTGGAAGAGACCGTCCCGCTGGGCAACTCGGATTTCGTCGCGATGGCGTCAATCGACGTTTCGGCCGTCTCAATCGCATCATAAACCCGGCGCTCATCCGCGGTGAGCAAAGGCAAAGCGCGCACCGCCGCCTCGGGCGACGGTTTCGTTTCCGGCAGGAGAATCTGCAGGTCATCAAGAAGGTCGTTCGCATCCATCACGAGTTTGGCGCCTTGCTGGATAAGACGATTCGATCCTTGCGCGCTGGGCGCATTGATCTGACCCGGCACCGCGTAGACCGAGCGGCCCTGCTCGAGTGCCTGCGAGACAGTGATGAGCGCGCCGCTGTTCAAGCCAGCTTCCACGACAAGAATGCCGTGGCTCCAGCCGCTGATGATTCGGTTGCGCATCGGAAAGGTTTGGCGGTCGGGTTCGATTTCCATGGAAAACTCGGAAACGACCGCGCCGCTCCCGCTGCGAATCTTCTCCGCGAGAGCGGCGTTCTCCGGCGGATAAAGTTTCGACAAGCCGGAACCGATCACGGCAATCGTGCGCCCCTTGGCCGCGAGCGCGCCCTGGTGCGCGGCGGTGTCGATCCCGCGCGCCAATCCGCTGATCACGGTGAGGCCCGCGTAGGCGAGCTGGTAGGAAAGCTTCTTCGCCGACTCCAGCCCGTAATGAGTCGTGCGCCGCGAGCCAATGACAGCGATGGCATGTTGGTCCCGCTCGATCAGTTCGCCCCAAACATAGAGCACGATGGGCGGCGCATGGATTTCGCGGAGCTGCCGCGGATAGAGGGGGGATTCGGCGGTGATGACGTTCGCGCCGAATTGACGAATGCGTTCCAGCTCCGCAGGCAGATCGACGAGGTTTTCCCAATTGACGATTTGATCCGCCACGTCCGGGCCGATTCCTTCAACTGCGCGCAGAGCATCGCGCCGGGCAGCGAGAACGCGGTCGGGCGAGGCAAAGACTTCCAGAAGCTTGCGCAACCGAACTGGCCCCATCGTGGGAAGCATGTTCAGCGCGATGCAGGCTTCGGTGGGGGTCATTGATCAATCACGGCCGGGCGATGCTCTGCGGAGCCGCTGAACGCCGGCGGCTCACCGAAGCCTCGCCCTACCAAGAGGGGGAAACTAAAATGGAATCTCGTCGTCGTCGGGTGCAGACGGGGCTGCCTTTGGAGGCGGAGCTGGCCTGCTGGAGCGCGGCGCTCCGGAACCTTCGTCATCTCCACCACCCCCGCCGCCGCCACCGCCACCGCCGGGCCGGCTGCCAATGAGCTGCAGGCCTTCGCCCACGACTTTCAGTTTGCTCCGCTTTTGGCCCGATGTTTTGTCGTCCCAGGTGTCGAGCTGCAGTCGTCCCTCAATAAAGACGGGGCGTCCCTTTTTTAGATATTCGCCCGCGATCTCCGCGGTCCGTCCCCAAAGCGTTACGTCGACGAAAGTGGTCTCTTCGCGCTTCTCGCCATTTTCCGCGGTGTAAACGCGGTTCACAGCCATGCCCAATTCGGTGACGGCCGTTCCCTTGGGGGTGTAGCGGACCTCGGGGTCGCGCGTGAGATTTCCGAGCAGGATAACTTTATTGAAACTGGCCATGCCGCCCTTGTAGCGGAATTAACTGGCGTCGGCCAACTTTTTCGCGGGTCGGTCGACTTTCGGACGCAGGCGCTGGTAATGCTGCCGGTAAACTTCCGGGTCGAGCTTGAACTTTGAACGCAGCTTGGTGATGAGCTGCGGATCGGCATGAAAAACGAAATTCACATAGTGCCCGGCATCGAGTTCGCCGGCCACGTAGGAAAACTGGCGCTTGTCCATCTTCTGGACCTGCTCGATTTCGGCGCCTTCTTTTTTGAATTCGGATTCGAGGCGGTCGACCACGTCTTTGACGGTGTCGTCCTTCCCCTGGGTGTTAAGCACGATCAGCGCTTCGTAACGATTCTTCATGATTCAGGAATTTTGTTGAACAGGTTCATCGCGGAAAGGACGCCTTTGTCAATCGCGCATTTCACCGCGGCGGCCGCACGTTCGATCGTTTTCTCCACAATGGGAACCTCTTCGGTGAAGAAACGGCCGAGGACATGATCGACCGCGCCTTCGCTCGGGGCGGCCCCGATGCCAATGCGCAATCGTGGAATTGCTTCGGTGCCCAGATGCATCAGGATCGATTCGAGGCCGTTGTGACCTCCCGCGCTTCCTTCCGGACGGAGACGCAACCGGCCCAGTTCGAGCGCGAAATCATCCAGGACGACGAGAATTTCCGCCGGCTCAATCTTGTAAAAACCAGCCACGGCCGAAAGCGGCTCGCCGCTCCGATTCATGTAGCTGGCTGGCTTGACGAGGATCGCTTTCTCCCCCTTGGCCCAGAGCGCGTGCCAGCTTTTGGAGTGCTGCCAGGTCAGCCCCCATTCGGAGGCCAGGAAGTCGACCACGTCGAAACCGACATTGTGGCGCGTCCGATTGTATTCGGCGCCCGGATTACCGAGTCCAACGACCAACCGAACCTGAGAGGCTTCCTGCTCCAAAGTCTCGAAGCGAATGCCGAATCACTACTTCTTCTGCTCTTTGTCCTTCGGCGCTCCCTTGTCCTTTGCACCTGAAGCCGCCGCAGCTTCCGGGTCTTCCTTCTTCTCCCGGATCACTTCGGGCCCTGCAGACGCCTCGGCCGCAGCCGCAACCGGCTCTTCCTCCACCGTCGGTGCCAGGACCGAGAAGGCGGTGAGATCAGGCTGGACTCTGGTGGTCACGCCCTTCGGCAACGGGATTTCACGCACGTGAATGGCGTCGCCAATATTGAGCGCGGAAACATCCACGGTGATGACATCGGGCAGGTCGCTTGGGAGACATTCGATGGCCAGGGAGCGAAGGTTATGTTCGAGAAGGCCACCCATGTTCTTGACGCCATTCGCAGTCCCAGTCGGCTCGAGCGGCACGTCCGCTTGAATCACCTCGTCCATCGAGACCGCGTGAAAGTCGATGTGCAGGATGGCGTTCCCGAGGGGCGCGTGCTGGACTTCCTGCACGAGCGCAAGGCGGCTCTTTCCCGCGATTTCCAGTTCCACCAGGATGTTTTCGCCCGAGGCGTGGCTCAGCATGGCGTTAATGTCGCGCCGGGAAACCTGGAGCGGCTCGGCTTTGTCCTTGGCGCCATAGATGACCGCCGGTACCACGCCCTGCGCCTTCAATTTTCGCACTGCGGAACGCCCTGTGGCCGTCCGCCGTTCCGCCGTGAGTTTTACCTGCTTAGCCATGTTCGAATTCTAGTTGCTGCCGTTGTTATCGATCTTGAACAGCGATGAAACAGATTCGTCATTGTGAATTCGTTTCATGCCTTCCCCGAGAAGCTCGGAGACGCAAAGCACGGTGGTCTTAAATCCCTCCACCGGGCGCACGGGCGTGCTGTTCGTGGTTATTAATTCCTCGATCTGGGAGTTTTGCAACCGGGGAATCGCCATGTCCACCAGGACGGCGTGGGAAACACCCGCGTAAATCTCCAGCGCGCCGCGCTCTTTCAGGACCGTGGCGGCGGCAGTCAGAGTGCCCGCCGTCTCGGTAAGATCGTCCACCAGAAGGACATCGCAGCCTTCCACTTCGCCGATGACATACAGCGCTTTCGTCTCCGTCGCGCTCTTCCGCTGCTTGGCCACGATGGCGAGATTGGCTCCGAGCGCCTGCGAATAGGCGGAGGCCATTTTCAGTCCGCCCACGTCCGGCGACACAACCACTGTTTTCCGCGTCAGGCGCGTCCGGACGTACTTGAGCAAAACCGGCATGGAATAGAGATGGTCCACCGGGATATCGAAAAATCCCTGCACCTGCTGCGCGTGCAGGTCCATCGTCAGCACGCGGCTGACTCCGGCGGCATAGAGAAGATTCGCGACCAGCTTGGCCGTGATCGGCACCCGCGGCTGATCTTTGCGGTCCTGCCGCGCGTATCCGAAGAATGGGATGACAGCCGTGATGCGATCGGCGCTGGCGCGGCGAGCGGCGTCCACCATGATGAGCAATTCCATCAAGTGCTGGTTGGTGGGCGGACAAGTGGGTTGAATGATAAAAACGTCCCGGCCGCGGATATTTTCCTCGATCTTGACGTAGGTCTCGCCATCAGGGAACGAGCTGATGGTCGCGGCTCCCAGGGGAATGCCGATGCCGTCACAGATTTTTTGCGCCAGGTCCAGGTTGGCGGAGCCGCTGAAGACCTTCATCTCGGGTTGGTGCGCGTACATAATTTCGGACAGTTTCGGACGGGCGCTAACTCTGGCGCGCCCTGCCTTCATTGGCAATCGCCGATTGGAACAGATATCGCGACGCGAGGCGCGTCATTTCGCAAACGACGCGCGCAATTTTTCTTTTTTCGTTTCCGCGTCTTCCTGCAAGCGCCGGATCTCGATCGTGAGTTGCTTTTGGAGCGACTCGGCTTCCTCCGGCTTTTCCGCGCTCCGCGCCTTGGCGATTTCGTCTTTGAGAAACAGCTCCTTCTCCGCGATGCGCGCTTTGAAAGTGGAATCGATTTCCGCGATCTGCTGTTTCTGCTCGTCCGTCAGCGAAACGCTCGGCGCTTTTTTCTCGAGGCGTTCCATCGCCAATTCGTAAGCCGATTTCATTTTCCCCTCCTGCTCCTGATCATGCTCATGATCCTATATCACAGACCGTTCAGAATTGCGGTTGCGAAATCAAACCTTAAGTTACCGGGCCAATGTCCGCCGGAATTCGTTTACTCAGCACTGACTTCGACGGGACGCTGGTCGCGCACGGCCTCGACCCCGGGCTCGATCGCGGCTGCATGGAACATATCGAGAAGCTGCAAGAGAACGGGGTGATCTGGGCGATCAATACCGGCCGTTCCGTCGATCTCCTCGAATCGGGCCTGGCTGATTTCGACTTTCCGATCCATCCCGACTTCATCCTGACGAGCGAGCGCGACATCTTTCGCCCCTCCGCCAACGGCGGAAAATGGGAACCGTATGGAGACTGGAATGAGCGCGTGGCCCGCGACCACGCCGAGCTCTTTCATTCGGCGGAGTCGGTCCTTGCCGAAGTGGTCGATTTCGTCAGCCAGAAGACCCGGGCCCGGCTGCTCTACCACACAGCCGGTCTGGAAGGGCTGGTGGCGGAGAGCGAGGAAGAGCTGGAGCGCGTGACGAAATTCATCGACCAGGCGCGCGAGAAACAGCCCAAGTTTCATTACCAGCGCAACACCGTTTACCTGCGGTTTTGTCACGCCGATTACCACAAAGGCGCGGCTCTGGCCGAATTATCGCGCTTGCTCGAAATCCCGCGGACAGAGATTTTCGCCGCCGGCGACCACCACAACGACGTCTCGATGCTCGACGGCCATTTTGCGCAGTATCCTTCCTGCCCGGCGAACGCGATTCAGGAAGTGAAGGAAGCGGTCCGCCGCGCGGGTGGATACGTCGCATCGAAAGAGTACGGCGCCGGCGTCCACGAGGCCCTGCTTCACTTTGCAGAATCTTTTTAACCGCGGATTACGCGGATGACCCGGATGTCTGAGGTCTTATCCGTTTGATCCGCGCAATCCGCGGTTCAATCCTTCTTGAGCGGCTCCAACTTCAGCTGGGGCTCCTCCGCCAGGATTTCGTCGAGCGCAGGCCATTGCACGGCGCTGTCCATGTCGCGAAAAGCGTGCAGATAAACGGCCACCGTTTCGGCCGGATATTTCTCCAGCAGCGTCGAGACCGCGGCGGCGATTTTTTCCTTCGGAGGCGCGGCAGGAAGTTCTTCCACTGTGCCGTCGTCTTCGTGCTTGATCTCCATCCCGGCGAGAAAATCGCAAAGCATCTCTTTGTTCGCGCCGAGCAACCAGGCCTGCAGAAGATGGCTCGCGAGCGCGTCGCTGATATTGCGACCCAGCGCTGCTTGCATCCACGGGAAGCGTTCGGCCGGTGGTTTCCGCTCGACAAACACGCCGCGGAGATTTCGCTGGTTCGCCAGGCCCTGAATCGCCGCCTTGTAGGTCGGCTTTTGCTCCGTCTGCATGAAGGTGAAAATTTGCGCGGCGAGCGCGGGGGACATCCGCTGGAAGATTTCGTGCGATCTCATCGTTCGCCGCAAACGATGACAGCTTCCATGCGTTCGTCCACCCACCCTACAGTTTCGCCACGGAAAGGGCGGGCGGCGCATCCGCCTCTATTTTCCCCGCGAATCGATTCGTCATGTAGGTGAGAAGCAGCACCCAAAACGTGAGCGCGATGCTGAAAAGCGGAAACTGCAATGGATATGGCAGCGAGTAAATGATCGCCATGAGCGGCCCCCACACCGCCCAGGTCGCGAGCAGCGTCGGGACAATCTTGTCGCGATAATGGTTCCAGGTCAGCGCGCGCCGGACCGATTTCCACGAGAAACCTTCGTTCTTCCATTCGTAAACCAGCACCTCGAGCGGCGCGGCCAGGAAAGGATTGTAGCCGAGCTGGTCGACGAGAATTTTTGCGGTAACTACGGGGACGGTCACTATCTCACCAAACCAGATAGCGTTTATGTGATACATCAGGTCAACGAGGACCCCGTCGATTCCCCAGGTCGGGATCGTGAAGGCGAGGTTGCGCAGGTTCTGCGCGCGCAGGCGGTATCGCTGGAAAAAGACAATGACGAATAGCTCCGGCACGATCGCCCCGGCCAGCACCGCGGCGACGACAACGAAGAGCAGGCCGTGCTCTTCCTTGTAGTGCGCCAGGCGATCCAGGAAATTCGCGCATGCTGGGCTCAAATAGTATGCGACCAGAATCGCCAGCATCGCACCCTGCAGGATGAAGGCTGGGACCGCATTGGCCTTGGCGGCTTCCCAGCCGATTGCCAGCGAAGTGCGGTTCGTCTTGCTCGAGGCGATTACCATTTTCGCAACCTGACCTGGAACCTCACCCAAAGTCCACCACGGACACAAAGGAGATACCTGTTTTCGTAACGTTGTGCCCTTCGTGCCCTTCGTGCGAGACCTGCCTCATACTTTGAATGAAATCTGCGCGTGGAGTAACCTCTGTGGTGCAGACAACCGGCAAACCCTCGATTCAATCGCTTCTCCTGGAAGAAATCGCCGCGGACCTCGCCTCCCGGAACGAGCGCCCTTATCGCGCGAAACAGATCGCGGATTGGATCTACGAGAAGCGGGTGACGTCGTTCGAGGCGATGAGCGACCTTCCCCTGGAGTTAAGGAAGCGACTCGCCGAGGCGTTCGATTTTGGCCAGCTCGAAACTGTCCGTGTCCTCGGATCGGAAGATACCACGCGAAAGTTTCTCTTCCGATTGCAGGATGGAAGTCTCGTTGAGTCTGTCCTCATCCCCGCCTCGCCTTCGCTTTACGGCGCGACTTCGGACCGCCGCACGATTTGCGTCTCCACTCAGGTAGGCTGCGCCTACGGCTGTAAGTTTTGCGCGAGCGGTCTCGATGGATTTTCGCGCAATCTCGAGACGAGCGAGATCGTGCAGCAACTCCTCGCGGTAGAAAAGGCGAGCGGCGAAAGGATCGACAACGTTGTCTTCATGGGCATGGGCGAACCGCTGGCCAACCTCGCCAACGTGCTCCGCGCCATCCGAATCATTAACGCACCCTGGGGCATGGAGATCGGCGCGCGCCACATCACGGTTTCGACCAGCGGACTCGCGCCCCAAATCAGGAAACTCGCGGACGAACCCCTGCAAAGCCGGCTGGCCATTTCGCTCCACGGCGCGACCGACGAGGTCCGAAACCTGATTATGCCGGTGAACCGCAAGTACGACCTGGCCACTCTCCTCAGCGCCTGCGATTACTACGCCAGCCGCAAGAAGCAGCGCATCTACTTCGAGTACATCTTGATCGCGGGAGTGAACGACGCCGAAGAGCAGGCGCATCTGCTCGCGCGTCACGCGCTGCGTTTGGGCGCCAAGGTCAATCTGATTCCGTACAACACCGTCGAAGGCCTCGAGTGGCAGCGGCCCTCGCGCCAGCGGCAGGAGCGGTTCCTATCCATCCTGCGTGAGCACGGGACCGTAGCGACGTTGCGCCGCGAAAAAGGCCACGATATCGAGGCTGCTTGTGGTCAGCTCCGATTGCAGACGAAACGAGAAGAAGAGAAGTTACCAGCCGTCGGCTGAGCTCGGGCCATCAACCCGGCTGACCGGCGTCAGAGTCACCCGGTTCGAAGTGGTGGTCACTACGAAGGAATAGGTTTCCCCCCGGCGCACATCGATAGTGCCATGCCACGTATCGTAGGCAAAGCTCGGTCGACTCGCAGACACCCTATGCCGGCCCGGCGTGAGGTAGCGTTGGTAGACGTGCCCCTTGGTAAACGCCCCCGCCACCATGCCGTCAATCTGGACCGCAATCGCGATATTCATTCCCAGCACCGGCGAATGCTTCATGCGAATGGACCCGCCATCAGCGAGGCTGTTCGCATAGGTCCCATCGCTCGATTGAGAATACCGGGAACGCTTCGCGGCGCTCGGGCTCGCGCTCGCGAGCAAGAGCGCGCCCGCAGCAACAAGAACCACAGCAGATGATTTTATCATTTTCATATCGGTTGAACCTTTCCTGGCAATTTATCACATCTTCGTTGCTGCGCGAAGCCGCGAAAAGTAACAGGAACGTTAGGAACGATCTAATGGGCCCCAAAACGCCTCCTCCGTAATACCCGCAAAAACTTTTGCGCAGGCGCGGAAGCTGGCCTAGATCAAAGCATGTCCGGGTACGAACATGAGCCCGATCGAGTGTGGGACGAATACGAATGGGAACGTTTTCTCCAGCAGCAGGATCATAAGACGGAGAAATACATGGAACTGCTCGAGAAGTATCTCGACCACCCGGAGCGGGACCAAATCATCGCGCGGGAAATGGGCTGGACGCAGTTGCTGAACGGCGAGACCTGGAGCGACGAGATGGATTCCTTGCTCGCGGAAGAATCGAACTCGGATGAGAGCGAGGCGTCAGTCGCGGAAAACAGCGCCCAACCGGCGGACGGCTTTGAAGATCATGCTCTGTATCGCGCCGCCTTCGCGTTGACGGTCTGGATCGACCAGCTCTTCGACGAACAAACCGCGCTCCAAAACGAACCGGCCGCGGTGAAGCTGGCCACTCATTCCGCCCTGGCCAGCGCCAAGTTAGCCGCGGCCCTGAGCGACGATGACGTCGATGAAATCGGAATGACGATCGCCTATCTCAAACGCGCCCTGAAAGCGATCACCGTGTCGATGGAAGCGGGCGCGCAATTGCTCTCCGACCAGCTTATCACACCGCAACAACATGCGGTTCTTCAGCAACGCCTCTTCGAGGTCCGCGACGGGATCATTACGCTCATGGGACAGTACCGCGGCGAGTGGCTCCGGCGCTTCGGCAGCCTTTAGGCGGCATTGAATGAAATAGCCGCCAGTCCGTCCAATAATGCATACGGAAGCGACTCCGGCTCAGGCCGATGTCTCGGAACTCGACTTGGTTAAACAATGCCAGGCCGGCGACTCCGAAGCGTTCGACCAACTGGTGGGCCGTTACCGCACCCGAGTCTTTGGCATGATCTACAACATGGTACATAACGAGCAGGACGCCTGGGACCTCGCCCAGGATAGTTTCCTGAAGGCGTGGAAATCGATCGGGCGTTTCCGCGGCCAGTCATCGTTTTATACCTGGATCTATCGCATCGTCACCAACGTCACCATTGACTGGCTGCGCAAGAAGCAGGTAAAAGGTTCGGGCGCGGAATTCGATGATGCGATCCAGCTCAAGGACATTGATCCGGCATCGCGCACCGTGCCCAAGGCAGATGCGTTGCCGCACCAGCGAATGGAGCGGCGCGAAATTCGAGCGCGGATCGACGAGGCCATTGCGCAATTGTCGCCCGAGCATCGCGCCGTCATTTTGATGAAGGAAACAGAAGACATGCAATACCACGAAATCGCCGAGGCCCTGGGCTGCTCGATCGGCACGGTCATGTCGCGCCTTTTTTACGCCCGCAAGAAGCTGCAGAACCTCTTGAGAGACCTTTATGAAAACGTTTGAGGAAAAGTGGACGGCGTGGCTCGATGACGAGCTGAGTGGGAACGAACTCGTCGAGTTCGAGGCTGCCCTGCCGGACAAAGCGGCCGCGGAAGCGGAGAAGCGTGACGCCCACAAGCTGGGCGCATTCCTGAAGGAGCAACTCAAGGGTCGCGCGATGGGGAACGAAGAGTTCTTCCATCACCAACTGCGCGAGCGGATCGCAGCCGAGGAACGCGAGACCTGCGCCCCGGAGAAGACGAGCGCGAAGCCGGCTCTCTGGCCAATCGGCCGGCTGGTCTGGGTTGGAGCCACGTCTCTGGCGGTCTTCTGCGTCTGCACATTTTTCGTCCTGCGCGAGAAGAGTCCCACCGACCACTCGCAGTATCTGACCGAAATCCTGAACGCCCGGGTCGATCCGGCGCTGAGCCCGAACGCCACCATCTCGATGTTTGAATCGAAGGAAGACAGGGTCACCGTTCTCTGGGTGGACGGGCTGCAATCACTTCCCGTGGAATACGCGACGAAGTAGTTCCGATGCAAAGGCGCTCCTCTTTCCTGATTGGCGTGATCCTGGCGCTGATCCTGGGAGCCGTGGTGCCGGCGCAGGCGTCGCAGATTGTTTGGAGCGGTCTGGTCATCGCGAATAACGTCGCGCAGCCGGATGAGATTCCGCCGGAACTCCATCGGATCGAGGGCACCCTCAAGGCGTGGTTTGGCTACAACCAATTCAAGGTGATCGGCCAGTCGAAGAAGACGCTCGTGACCGGCTCGGAAGATTGGCTCGCGGCCAGTAAGTATTTTTCCCTGCTGGTGGACTCGAAGGGCGAGACGGGCGCGGGTTATCTTCTCAAGCTGAAATTATTTCAGGAAAAGAGCGTGCTTCTCGAAGCCGAGGCGAAGTTGAGCAAAGCATGCCCCCTGGTAATCAAGGGTCCGGAAGTTGGCGACGGACAACTGCTCCTTGTCCTGGTCGTGCAGTGACCAGGGAGCGGCGGTTTGAAACTGCCCTTCATTCTTCCAAGGAGCGGCGGTTTGAAACCGCCGTTTATTAAGTTCGGCGGTCCAAACCGCCGCTCCTTGAGGCAAACCTCCGCGCGGTGTTTAGTGGACGCATGTCGTCTTCGCGTCTTCTTTGCTGCGCCGTACTTTCCGTTATTTCTCTCTCCACTTTGAGCGCCGAAAAACCCTTCGAGTTTGCCAGCACGCCGGGAAAACTGCCCAAACAGGTCGTGCCGGATGAATACGCCATCCGCATCACACCAGACGTGGGAAAACTGACTTTTGAGGGATCAGAAACGGTGAAACTGACGGTGCGGCAGCCGGTTCGCCGCTTGGTCTTGAACGCCATCGAAATCAAAATCAAGAGCGCGTCCCTCGACGGCACGGCCATTCCACCTTCGGCCATCAAACTGGATCCAAAAGAAGAGACGTTGACCTTCACCCTCGCGAACGAAGTACCGGTCGGCCCCCACAGCCTCGAGCTCGCTTTCAGCGGCAAGATCAACCAACAGGGACAAGGCCTTTACTACGCGCGCTATCAGGAGCAGGGCACAGGCGCAAAGAAGATCATGCTCGGAACGCAATTCGAAGCGACCGATGCGCGCCGTCTCTTCCCCTGCTGGGATGAGCCGAGCTTTCGCGCTCGCTTTCAACTGACCGCAATCGTCCCCGAAAACTTTAGCGCGGTCTCCAACATGCCCGTGGAGAAAGAGACGCCGGTCGCGGGCGGCAAAGAAATTCGCTTCGCGGTCACGCCACCGATGTCGAGTTATCTAAACGTCTTCTGCGCGGGCGAACTGGATTTTCTCTCCGCGCGACTCAAGAACGTGGATCACCGCGTAATTACGACAAAGGATAAAGCGGAGATGGGCCGGTACGCGCTCGATAGTTCGCAAGAAATTCTCACCTACTACAACGATTACTTTGGCCTGCCTTATCCGCTGCCCAAGCTCGATCACATTGCAGTCCCGGGTGGATTCGGCGGCGCGATGGAGAACTGGGGTGGGATCACTTACTACGAGTCCCGCCTCCTGTTCGACCCGGCGACCTCCTCGGCTGAAACCAAACAAGGCATTTACGAAGTGATCGCGCACGAAGCGGCCCACATGTGGTTCGGCGATCTCGTCACGATGGCGTGGTGGGACAATCTCTGGCTCAACGAAGGCTTCGCGTCCTGGATGGGAACCAAGTGCACCGCGAAATTCCATCCCGATTGGGAAGTGCGGCTGAGTAAGAACGTTCCGCGCGATCCCAGCCGCCGTCATGGAATCGGCAAAGAAAGCGCGATGGAAGGCGATGCGCGCTCGACCACACACCCCATCCAGCAACCAATCGCGAACGAAGCCGAAGCCAACAGCGCCTTCGACGATATCACCTATCGGAAGGGCCTGGCGTTCCTCACCATGCTCGAGAGTTTCCTCGGCGAAGATGTTTTCCGGGACGGCATTCGCCTCTACATGACCGCCCACAAGCTTTCGAACACGACCACGGCCGATCTTTGGAATGCGCTCTCCACGGCCTCCAGGAAACCGGTCGGCGAGATCGCGGCCGCCTGGACCGAACAGCCCGGATTTCCGGTCGTGCAGGTGAAGCGTGATTCGACCGGCAAGCTCACCCTCACCCAGGAACGCTTCACGGTGCACTTTCCCAAAGCGCCGCCACTCGAATGGAAGATCCCCCTCACCTACTCGATCGCGGGCGAAGCCGCCCCGCTCAGTTTGCTCATGACGTCAAAGAGTGTGGACCTGCCTGGAACGTGGACCGGCCGGGCGGTGAAACTGAACGTCGAGGGCGCCGGGAACTATCGCGTCCAATATGACGAGGCGTCGTGGAAATTACTCCTGGGAGAATTGGCGAAGCTGAGCTCCAGCGATCGGGTAAATCTCCTGTCCGATGCCTGGGCCATGGTGCAGGCGAACCGCGCGCCGCTCTCGCTCTATCTGGACCTCGTCGAAAAATTGCCCACCAAAACGGAACTGGCCGAGCGCGAGCAGATCATGCACGTCTTCGATTTCATCAACCGGCTTTTGGCTGGCGAATCACAACGGCCCGAGTTTCAAAAATATGCCCGCTCGATCCTTCGGCCCAGTTTTGAGCAGGTCGGGTGGGAACCGAAGAACGGCGAACCAACCAAGATCGCTTTGCTGCGCGGCAGTTTGATCAGAGCCCTGGGCGATCTGGACGACGAAGAAATCATCGCCGGGTGTCGCGCGCGTTTTGAAAAGTATGTCTCCGATCCGAAATCGCTCCCGCCCGATCTTCGTCCACCGGTCTTCGCGGTGGTGGGCCGATATGCGGACGAAGCAACCTGGAACAAACTGCATGAGCTCGGCGTGAAAACGACAAGCATCGAGGAGAAGCAAAACTACTACGACGCCCTCGCTTGCGCTCTCGATCCCAAACTGGCGGCGCGCACCCTCGAGATTTCACTGGGCGATGAGGTGCCCACGAGCCGCGCGACGTATCTCGTGGCGAAAGTAGCGCGCCAGAGTGAGCGGCCGGATGTCGCGTGGCAATTTGCCAGGGCGCACATGAAACAACTTCTCGCCAAGACTGACGCTCTCGCGGCGAACAGTTACGCGCCGAGTCTGTTCACCTTCTTTTCCGACGCCGCGCGGATCTCGGAGTTGCAGCGTTACGCAAAATCCGATCTGCCGCCCGCCGCAGCGAAGGATGTGACCAAGGCGATCGATGAAGTCGGTTTCCGCGCCGAAATCAAACCGCGGGTGGCGACGGAGATTGCGGCCTGGATTAAGAGAACGCCCAACAGTCCCTAACTGTAGCCGCGGCGCTCTGTCGCCGCGTTGCCGGCGCGCCGACTGAGCGGCGCGGCTACAGCGCTGTGCGAAATCTCAAAACTGCGGAGGAATCGGCGGTGGCGGAGCCGCTCTCGCCTTTTCCTCAGCCACCAGCGCTTTGGCGTACTGCCACCCCGCGATGGCGCGACTGATAAGGAAGAAAGCCATCACGGCCACCCAAAGTGGCTCCATTAACCGCAACAAGAGCGCCAGGGCTGCGAGAATAACTGCGCCAACCAGACCTATCACGCTGGCAATCTGCAAACTGCGAATCTCCCCCAGCGGAAACCAGAGCAACGCCTGGAGAATCTGTCCGCCGTCGAGAGGGTAAACCGGCAGCATATTGAAAATGAGCAGGAGTAAATTGAGGCCGCGAATGGTCCAAATGAGCTGGGCCGTATCTGGGGCGGTGTCGGGCAACCCCGCGTGTCGGGCGAAAATCCAAAGCAGCTCGAGCACGGGAATTAGCGCCACGTTCACCAGAGGTCCCGCGGCGATGCTCCAGAGCACAGCGCCCGGGCGCCGCGGCGGGTTTACAAACGCGACGCCGCCGAGCGGCCAGAGGACAATATGGTCCGCTGAACCGCCGGTTTGCCGGCAGGCGAGCGCGTGACCAAATTCGTGCAGGAGAACGATGCCGAAGAGGGCCAGGTATTCGTAAACGGCAAAGATCGGAGTTTTATAATTGTTCAGCCTCTGGGTGAGCTGATATGCCGCCACGAGGAACCAGGAAAAGTGCAGGTAGACCTGGATGCCGCTGAATTTGAAAAGTCGAATCGTGCCTTGCATGGCGGCGCGAGCCTACAGCCGAAAACGGACGAGCGCGCCCCGTTTTACAGCGTCACTTCCGCCGGAGCGTCGGTGGAAATAAGCAGGCGCATCGGCAACATGGAGGATTCGAAGAAGCCGTGGCGCTTGAAGAAATTTTGCGAACGAAGTTCCGGGCGATCCGTCAACAAGGTGATGCGCAGGAACTTTTTCTTTTTGGCGAAATCGATCGCATACTCAAGCAGTTGCGAACCGTAACCGTGGCCGCGAAACGAGTCGTGCACGACCAAATCTTCCAGGAGAATAACAAAGCCGCCCTCCGCCGTGCTGATCGTGAAAAGCAGATTGATCATGGCGACAATCGTCCGGTCCCGCCGGAGCACGAAGACGCGGCCGCGGCTGGGGTCCTCGAAGATCAAACGCAGGCCCTGGAGTTGTTTCTGCTTGTTGGGGCGAAAGTCTTTTTCCTCGCTGAAAAGCTCGCCGAGAAGATTGGACAGCTCGTCCAAATCTTCGAAAATCGCGGGCTCGATGGCGACTTCGCTCATGGGGCCTTCGTTATTCCATAAATAGGGCCTTGTGGCAATGCGATATGCAAATCCTCCTCCCTTCCTCGTGCTCGTGATCGAAACCAACGCAGATCGATTACGAGCAGGAGCACGAGCACGATTACGAGGCGGAACCTTGCAGGAGGCGATTGACAGCGGGGAAGCCCCCCGTAATGTAGCCGCTCTTCAACCCGCATTGGCATGAAACGCACCCTACAGCGCTCGAAGCGCACCCGAAAGAATCAGCACGGTTTTCGCGCGCGCATGAGCACGAAGGGCGGCCGGGCTTGTCTCGCCCGCCGGCGCCAGCGTGGCCGCAAACGCCTCCTGCCCAAGGGCGCGGAAGTTCATTACGCCCGGCATACCCAGGCGTAATCGCTACCGAGTCAATTCGCTGAGCGGTCCGGCATACCCGGTCAGCTCCAGATATCCGCGACCTGCGATCGCTTTGCCCTCTCGTGTCCCACTTGCGTCGATCGCCCCTTCCCAGTAGGTGATCGGTCCCAGCGCCAGCTCCTGATTTTCCAGCGCCGCCCGGATAACAAACTCCGCCTGCCGCCCTGGAATCGTCACGCGCCAGCCAATCGGGTACTGCGCACCGCTGGTCTTGCTCTTCCAAAATACGATTGGCGTCATTCGAAAGTCCGAGTTGCGCAGATGCGTGACCGCACCATCCGCTGCGATCCAGGTGCCGCTGGAACTCGAATCCGCTCCGCCGTTCTTTAGCCGCATCTGGTAAAGCATCAGTTCCGTTCCGTCCTCCCATTGCATACAAATCCAGTCCCACCCGGTCTGATCCTCCGCGAGCTGGCCGGTTGCCCATTCGTGATCGAACCAGCTCTCGCCGCGAAAAGGATGCGACTTCCCATCTTTGAAAAACTCGCCCGTAGTTTCCAGACGCGGGATCGAATAATAATGGGAGGCGTGTCCGTTCGCGCTCGCTTTGACGCTGATGCCGTTTTCACCGTGGCCGACGGGAGCCTGGGCCGCGCGCAAATGCAGATGGATGGCGCCTTCCTGATTCGTAGCCATCAAATCGAACGCGTCGTCGCCCTTCGACGAGAGAGTCCAGTTATCGATCCAGGCCAGACGTTTGCCGTCGTCAAAGCCGGCTTCCCCGAACGCGCCCCGGCTCGTTTTTTGTTCAAAGCGAAAACGGCTCCCGGCCACATCCGTGACGGCAAAGTGGGCGAACTTCAGATCGTCGACGATAAAGCGCGATGAGTTGGGATCCCGTTCTGCCAGAGGCCTGATGCCCTGCCGGAAGAAGGTCAGCTCGTAGCCAAAGCGGTGGCCTTCGCTGTCGAAAACATTGCCGGTAAAGTACCACCATTCGGTTTTGAAATCGCGGTGGGCGTGGTGATCCCGGGGAAATTCATATTTCCAGCCCGGCTCCGCCGTCTTCCAATCCGCGCCGAGCGTGCTGAACGCCAGCAAGACCACCAGGCAGAGACGCGCCGCTTTCATTCGCTCCGCAAACCCTCCGCCAACCCAAGCCGGCTCGCTCGCCAGGCCGGCAAGAGGCCGGCGATAACTGCCGCCGCGAAAATCCAAAAGGGCGTAAGCGCAAGGGAGCGCCACGGAAACGCAAGCTGGATCGTCCAGCCGAAAAACGCGCGATTGATCACACCGGTGAGGACGAACGAAAGACAAAGGCCGGACGCCAATCCGATCACGGCGGCCAGCACTCCGAGCATTGCGGTCTCCCACAGCAGGAGTTTCCGGACTTGCGCCGCGCTCCCGCCAATTGCTCGCACAATTGCCAGCTCGCGCGAACGCTCCGCGATCAGGATCGTCAACGACAGGAAAATTCCCGTGATCGCGACGATGATCGCAATCGTGCGCAACACGTAGGTCACCGCGAAAGTCTGGTCGAAAATTTCAAAAACGCGCGTGCGTAACGACCGGTTCGAATAAATGACGAACTGGCCATCGTGGTTGAATTGCTTCCGGAAATCCTGAATCACGGTTTCCTCGGAACCAGGTTTCTTCAAGTAAACAGCGACGCTGTTCACGCGATCGTCGTGCCAGAATTGCGCGAAGGTCCGTGCGCTCATGAAGACGATCCCTTGATCGCGCGAGTAGTCGTAAAATATCCCGGCGATCGGAAATTTTCTCGGTCCCCCGGGAGTGGTCAGCTCGATTGCTTCACCGGCGCGCAGGCGGTGGCGGCGCGCGAAACTTTCCGAAACTAGGATGCACGGCTCCGCCTGAAATCGGCGGATCGACTCAGGGCCATTGCCCTGGACAAACTGGAACCGGCGCCGTGCGCTGCCACGCACCACCGCAACGGCGGCAGTTTGCTCACCCATGGGCAAATTCATTTCGCGAAAGGTATCGATCGTTTCGACCGCTGAATGAGTTTCCAGAAATTGCACGGCCGTTGGGGGGAAGAATGAAGTAGCGCCGATAATTTCGTTCGAAGCCGGTGCAATGAAGAGGTCCGCGACCAAGGTGTCGTTGATCCACGCCGCCACCGTTTGCCGAAACGAAAATACCATCACGCTCACGCCGACGGTCATCGCCACCGCGGCGGCGAGCGCGGCGATCGTGATCGAGTTCCGGAGTAGAGCGCGAGAAAGATTCGCCGCGCCGAGTTCCGCTTCGACCGCGGTTTTTCTCCGGTGGCGCCCCAACCAACGAAAAAATATTCCCGCTCCCGCGCTGAAATGGGTGGTTGACCAAGGCACGAGAAAAGAGAACCCGGCCAGGACAAAGAACGCGGCGGCAAAACCGAGCCACGGCGGCCCGGTCGAAAGGGCGAGAAAAGAAAAGGCGCCCGCGAGAAAAACGGAAACCAGCCCGCTCCAGAGGCACCAAGGAGGGGCGCTTTCCAAACCGCCCGATTCTTCCAAGGAGCGGCGGTTTGAAACCGCCGAACCTAACAAACGGCGGTTACAAACCGCCGCTCCTTGCAAAGAGCTGCCGCCATGCAGGGCGCGCACCGGTTCCAGATGCGCGGCGGCATGGGCTGGAAGCCACGCAGAAACAATGACGGAGGCCAGACCGATTAGCCACGCAATCAGAAGTGTCCAGGGATCCACTGAGACCTGCCCGACGTTCACGAGCACGTAAAGCGATGAGATCGTTGCGGCGACCGCTCCGACAAGGAGACGCGCGAGCAGCAGCCCTCCGGCCAGCCCGAGAAAAGAGCCGATGGCGCCGAGCACGATTGCTTCTCCCAGGAAAAGCGCCCGCACCTCATGGCGCGTCACGCCTAACGACCGCAGAATTCCAATCTCGCGCCGGCGGCGCGCGACCGAGGCGGAAACGGTGTTGTAAATAAGGAACATCCCCACCACGAGCGAAAGCAGACTCATCGCGGCGAGGTTCAGCTCGAAACCGCCCAGCATTTTGTCCACCTCGTCGGTCCGCTGGGCCGGAGCGGCGACGGCCGCATCTTTCGGCAGGATTGCCCGCAAGCCCGAGATAACTTTTCCGTGATCACGCGGATGCGTCAGGCGCAATTGAATCGCACTCAACGCTCCCCGGCGGCCAAACAATTCCTGCGCCCATCCGATATCCATCGCCGCAAAATGCCAATCGAACGTGTTTTCGCTTCGCAGGATAAATCCCACCTCCAGGTCATGATCGGCCAGGTTCACCCGCACGCGGACCTTGTCGCCGCGCTTCAATTTGTGTCTCGTGGCGAATTCTTCGGTGACCGCAATGGCGCCCGGGCCGGCCAGCCAACGCTGGAGGTCAAATTCTCCGGCGCCGAAATCGACTGGATCGAAGGTTCGAAACGGCGCGTTCGTGAAAACATCGATCCCGAGAACCTCCAAGTATTCCCCTGGAAAATCAGGCAGGGTGATGAACCCGTGGATAAGCGGTGTCGCGGCGGAGATGCCGGCAGCGGTCGCGGCCACCGGGAGAATCGTCTCGGAAAGATTCCCGGCTGGCGCCGTAATTTGCAGTTCCGCTTTGCCGGCCACCATATCGACCGTGGCGGCGAACGCGCGATTCGCGCTGTGATTGGCAATTTGCGTCGCGAGATAAACCGCCACCCCCAGCGCCACGCTCAAGATATTCAAAGCCGCCAGGAGCGGATGGCGGCGCAAGTGACGAAGAACGTGCCAGCGAAAAATGCGAAGATATGGCGCTGTCACTGCGATGGACTGCCAGCGTTAGCCGATCAGGTTTCGGGCGGCGAGTTCCGCATCCGGTGACGGAGCGATGGAGATAATCACGAACTTGCTGGTCGGTGTATTCGATCGCTCAGCCACGCTGTTAATTGGAACGAGCACGTTCGCTTCCGGAAAATACGTGGCGGCGCAACCGCGGGGCAGGAGATAAGGCGCCACCTGAAAATGTCGAGCGGTGCGCGCTTCGCCTTCGCCGAAATGACTCGTCAGGTCGACGATCTCTCCCTGTTGCAGGCCGGAGGCCTTCATATCCTCCGCGTTCATAAAGATGACGCGCCGACCGTTGTAGATGCCGCGGTAACGATCGTCCAAACCGTAGATGTGGGTGTTGAACTGATCGTGCGACCGGATCGTCATCATGATGTAGCGGCCTGGCTCCAGGTCGTTGCGCGGGATCGGATGGACAGTGAACTTCGCCTTGCCGATCTCGTTGTTAAATCTCCGGTGGTCCCGCGCGTCGTTCGGCAGATAAAACACATCCTGCGCAATCCGTTCGTTGAAGCGTTCGAAACCGGAGATCACGTGCTCGATGTGGTCGCGGACCCGATTGTAATCGGAAGCGAGACCTTTCCAATCGACCGTGCTTCGCGCCCCCAGGGTCGCCTCGGCCAGCCCGGCGACAATGGCGGGCTCACTCCGCAAATGCTCGCTCGCCGGTTCCAGGACTCCGCGCGAAGGATTGATGATTCCCATCGAATCTTCGACCGTCACAAATTGCTCGCCGCCCGCCTGCCGATCGACTTCGGAGCGGCCGAGACACGGCAGGATCAGCGCGACCTCTCCGGTAATCAGATGCGAACGATTGAGCTTCGTCGCGACATGCGCGGTCAGGCGGCAGCTGCGCAACGCCTTCGCCGTGTATTCGGTATCCGGCGTGGCCGCGAGGAAATTGCCGCCCATCGCGAAGAAGACCCGAACATGACCGCGATGCATTTCCTTGATCGTCTCGACGGTGTCGAGGCCGTGCTCCCTGGGCGGAGTGAAATGAAATTCGTCGCCGAGTTTTTTCATGAACTTGTCGTTCATCCGCTCCCAAACACCCATGGTCCGGTCGCCCTGCACGTTGGAATGTCCACGGACGGGACAAGGTCCCGCGCCGGGCCGGCCAATGTTCCCGCCCAGCAAGAGGAAGTTCATGATTTCCTGAATGGTCGCGACGGCGTTCTTGTGCTGCGTCAGGCCCATCGCCCAGCAACAGATGATGCGTTTCGCCTTCATCGCGATCTCCGCCGCGGCGCGAATTTCTTCTCGTGTGACCCCGCTGCTGGTGAGGATGTCGTCCCAGGAGGCCGTGCGAAGATCGGCGATGAACGCGTCGAAATCAGCCGCGTAAGCGCGGATGAAATCGCGATCGAAGACTGTCCCGGGATTCAGTTCCTCGGCGGCCAGCATTTCCTTCATGATCCCCTTCAGCACGCCCACATCGCCGTTGATGCGGATCGGCAACCAGAGATCGCTTAGCTTCGTTCCCTTTCCGAAAAGCAAACCAGGCAGGCGCAGCGGGTTTTTCAGATCCTGCGGATTCTTGAACCTAAAATTGCCGATCTCCGGCATCGGATTGATCGAGACGATCTTCGCCCCACCCTCTTTCGCGCGCTGCAAACTCGAGAGCATCCGGGGATGATTCGTGCCGGGATTCTGGCCGATGATGAAAATCGCGTCGGTGTGTTCGAGATCATGGAGCGTCACGCATCCTTTGCCGATCCCGATCACTTCGCTCAACGCTTCGCCGCTCGATTCGTGGCACATGTTCGAGCAATCCGGCAGATTGTTCGTTCCAAATTGCCGGACGAAAAGCTGGTAAAGAAACGCCGCTTCGTTGCTCGTTCGGCCACTGGTGTAGAACGCCGCCGCGTTCGGCGTGGGCAGCGCGTTGAGTTCGGCCGCGATCAACTCGAAGGCGTCGTCCCAACTGATCGCCTCATAATTCGTGGCGCCCGCGCGCTTCACCATTGGCTGCGCCAGCCGGCCCTGCTGCCCGAGCCAGAAATCGCTTCGCTGGCGCAGATGGTCGAGAGAATGCTCGTGAAAGAAATCGGGCGTGAGGCGTTTCGTCGTCCCTTCGTCGGCCAGGGCTTTGGCTCCGTTCTCGCAGAATTCCGCGACCTGCCGGTGCTCATCGGGGCTGGGCCAGGCGCAACTCTGACAATCGAAGCCGTCCTTTTGATTCATCTTCAGCAACGCTTTTGCGCCCCGTGCCGGGCCCATCTCGCCCACTGCAAAACGTGTCGTCTCATAAACCGCCGGCAGCCCCGCAGCCATTTTCGGCCGAGCGGTCATCGTGGCTGGGCTCGTCTCGAGGGGCGGCTGCGCACCCGGGGTGGGCTCGGCTTGATCCAGATCAGCCCGATTCGCCGGAGGCGTCACCGGCGTCCCGGACTGCGTGTCGGGCGACTTTTGCGCAACGGTCTCATCGTTCGCCTCGTGCGCGGTGCCCTCTCTGGAATCGGACTCGGACCTCATGCTAATATCTCGCCGGCAAAGATATTCGCTTCTGGCGGCAAAGCAGGACCGAATTTGTCCGGGCTTCCAACGGAGAGCCAAAATTCCTACGTTGACCCGAAATGATCGTCCATCTTATCGACGGCACCTACGAGCTCTTCCGTCATTTCTACGGACTGCGACGGTTCACCAAAGGCAAGGACCGTCCGTACGGCGCCGTCGTCGGCGTGTTGCAAGGTGTGCTCCAGATGATCGAGAGCGGCGATACCTACCTCGGCGTCGCCACCGACCACGTGATTGAATCATTTCGCAATCGGCTTTGGGAAGATTATAAGACCGGCGCCGGCATCGAACCCGCGCTGCTCGCGCAGTTCCATTCGCTGGAGGAAGCGCTCGCGGCGATGGGTGTTGTGGTCTGGCCGATGATCGAGCTCGAAGCTGATGATGCGCTCGCCTCAGCCGCGCATCTCGCGTCAAAGAACAAACAGGTCCAGAAAGTCGCGATCTGGACCCCCGACAAGGATCTGGCGCAATGCGTGCGGGATACGCGCGTGGTGCAGATCGACGGCCGGCGCAAAATCATTCGTGATGCCGCCGGGATACGAGAAAAGTTCGGCGTCGATCCGCCGCTAATTCCGGACCTGCTCGCGCTCGTGGGCGATGCGGCTGACGGCTATCCCGGCATTCCTGGCATCGGCGCCAAGACCGCCGCGCAGCTCTTGAATCGCCACGGTCAGATCGAAAAGTTCCCGCCGGATGTGCTCGGCAAACAGCGCGATCTCGCGCTGCTTTTCAAGAAACTCGCGACCCTGCGGACCGATGCGCCGCTTTTTAAGAAAGTCGAGACGCTGCGCTGGCGCGGTCCGACGCCGGCCTTCGCCGCGTGGGCGGAGCGGATGAAAGCGCCGCGGCTCCTCGAGCGGTGCGAAAAGGCTGCCTCGACGACCAGGGTATGACGCAGATAGAATTTGCGCGTTGTGCAGCGCACCGGCATGAGTAATTTGCGATCCCCAAAAACGCACCGCTAGCTCAATTGGCAGAGCAAGTGACTCTTAATCACTGGGTTGTTGGTTCGATTCCAACGCGGTGCAAAACTTCCCTCAGTCGACCGGGACAAACAGCGTCCCCTTCCCGCTTCAAAACTTCTTCGTCAAGGCGACGTAGTAATAACGGTTCCGGATCGTGTAAAGCGACGTGTCGTAGTTGTCGTTGAACGCTCCCAGCACCGTGGGCGGATTGCGATCGAAGGCGTTGTTCACGCCGACCGTGAGTTTCGTCCCCCAGAGCAGGCGCTGCCAGATCGACGAAGTGTGGGCGGCCGTCTGCACTCCATTCTTGCTCGATTTCCAATCCTGGGCCGCAGGCTCGGGATAAACGTCCGGCTTCACAAATTCGTAGCTCAACTGCAGATCGAGCGTGATGTAGCTCGGCACCGTCCGGATCCTTCCGGTGTAATCAGGCCCCCCAATTTGAAAGCCGTTGAAGGCCGGATCATCCCGGAAGTCACCGATGTAATTGCCCGTGGCGACGAAGTCGAAGTGTCTCCATTCCCACTCGCCTCGAAGAAAGCCCTTGTTCCAGGGGATCGCCCCCGGGGCGAGCGGAAGCGTGCCGTTGTTATAATTTCCCAGGAAACTGTTGAAGGTTCCCACGCCCGGCTGCGTCTTCCAGGTGAAGAAGTGGTTCCACCCGCCCGAAACGGTGAACTTGCCAAAACGTTCTGTCGAAATTTCATAGGTTGCTGTGACATCCAAACCTTGCACGTGGCGTTTGCCGGCGTTTCCGGTCGGAGAGTTGATGCAAAACACCGTCCCATCGTTCGGGTCGCGGATGAGCCCTATGTTGGTGAGATCGTCGCAGCCCGAAAAATTATTGATAGGAGCAATGGTATTCCGGATGACCAGGACTTGCGCAAAGTCGACGCCATTCAGAATCAGATCGGTCGTGAAAAGCTGGTACCAATCGGCCGTCACCATTAGCCTGGGAGCGAACTGCGGACTCCAGACCACCCCGGCTGAATAGGTATCGGTCTTTTCCGGCGACAGATTAGGATTCCCTCCCACGACAACGTCCAAGAACTTTGTGTCTTCCGGCAAACCAAAAAGGGGTGGAAAAACCTGCGTCATGGGAGCAAAGAGATCGTCGAAAGTCGGCGGCCGCGTCGATTGCCGCCAGGAGGCTCGCAGCATCAACTCCGGCCCCGGTTGATAGCGAAGTCCCAATTCCAGAGTGCCGTCGTTATCGAAGGTCGCCGTGGTGTGCGTGAATTGATCCTCGTCGTGAAACTGCTCTGACCGGAACCCACTAATGACCTCGAGGGAACGGACACCTGAGACCTTCATCGCCGGCGTAATGATCGGGATGATGATCTCTCCAAAAAACGAATCGACCTTCCGTTTGTCTTTCGTGTTCGGAGTGGCGGAAAAAACGATCTGGTCTCCGGCGACCTGGGTGGGATCCGGAACATGGTCAATCTGACTCTCCCGATGTTCTCCTCCCAGGGTGAGATCCAAGCCCCCGTTCCAGAGGTTCGGAAAAAGGTGCATGTTGACCTTGGTGTCATAGAGAAAATCGCGTTCCAAGGAGAACGAACGCGCGGTGTAGCTCGCGAACTGCGCGCCGGCGCGATTATCGTAGTGCGATGTCGTCCCGGTTGGGACGCCGTTCACATAGGTTGGAGCGTCGCCAACGATCGGCGCAAACTGCCCAATGAAGGGATTGAAGAATGTTTCCGGCACTCCATCACCGTTAAGGTCGAGCCCGGCGATTGCCTGCCGAATCCCAGAACGCGTGACATCGCCACTGTCCGTCCGCTGCTCCCGGAAGTGTTCGTAGACAAAGCCGGAGTCATAAGCAAAGCGGCTGATGAAGCCGTTATTCTTCAGGCTGAGCTCACCATTAATTCCCGCGACGTAGCGCTGATAATCCTGGTCGAAGAAAGATTCACGGTTACCCAATTCCTGCTGGAGGCGATAGCGCACCGAGTTCAGGAAATTGCCGGCCGGGTTGAACCGGCTGGCCCTCGCTTCGGTTAGACCATTTAAAGCCGCATTGATAGTGAACGGCGTTCCGGCGGAACCGTTATCCTGTTTCGTCTTGGAATACATGACGTCGCCATAAAGTTGGAGGCCATCGCCAAGGATCTTGTACCGGCCAGTCACGTAGTACATCGCCTTCTCCACCGCCGGAATGGCCGGCGTGAACGCCCGAAAATTGAATTGCGACGGATCCAACGTTGCGTCGAACCGACGATAACTCCCGGGCATTACCTGGCTGGTCGTCAGGTCGAGGAGCACAAGCTGCCCTGTGTTGGTGAATCCAAGTGAACTGGCCCCCGCCAGCACAGAAATCCGGCCACCATAAGTCGGACTATTGGTATTCTCACCGCCCAAGCCCAAACCAGTGGGATTGTTACTACGGTCGCCAGTGCGGGAGATCTCACGATCTCGCGAAAAGAGGTTGGCGCGAGAATAGTATTCACCGACCGCCGCAATAGAAACCTTCCCATCCAACCCAGTTATTCCACCACGCAGGTAGACCTGACGAACGTGCGCATCAGCATCGGTGGTGTTCCCGTAAAGCGCATAAAGCTCCGCACCTTCATAAGGCCGTTCGCCAGGACCGCTCAGCATCATAAAATTGACCGTACCCGCCGATGAATCGGAGCCGACTGAGATGGCGGCATTGGTTATTTGCGCCCGTTCCACAGCGCCGATCGGGATGGCGTTGACGTTGGAGAAAGCAAAGGCACGTCTCCCGTTGACCAGCGTTAGAGTATTTTCCGGCCCTAGAGCAAAGAGGTTAATGAACGCCGTCCCATTGCCCCCGCTCGAGTCATTTTCCGTTGCCGTGGTTCCCAGAACAAAAGGAACCTGGCGCAATCCCTCGATTGGGGTGTTAGCCCCACCCTTCTCCATGATTTCCATGGTGATATCCTCCACTTTGAATGCTCCCTCGGTTTCTGCATTGGGGTGGTATTCGTCGAGGATGACTATTCTCTCCGATGACTCTTGAGCGGAGGCACGCAGGCTTAAGACAAAGAAAACTGCGATAATGCTGCCGAGAGCCGAGCGAAATGGACGTGAGGTCCCTAGTGAGCCCACGTTTCCCACTTCAAAACTTCTTCGTCAAGGCGACGTAGTAATAACGGTTTCGAATCGTGTAAAGCGACGTGTCGTAGTTGTCGTTGAACGCTCCCAGCACCGTGGGCGGATTGCGATCGAAGGCGTTGTTCACGCCGACCGTGAGTTTCGTCCCCCAAAGCAGGCGCTGCCAGATCGACGAAGTGTCGGCGGCCGTTTGCACTCCATTCTTACTGTCTTTCGAATCCTCGGCATACCACCGCGGCACGGGGTCCGGCTTCACAAATTCGTAGCTCCACTGCAGATCCAGCGTGATGTAGCTCGGCACGGTCCGGATCCGTCCCGTGTAATCAGGACCCCCCACAGGCGCCTGATCGGCGCTGAAAGCCGGATCATCCCGGAAGTCACCGATGTAATTGCCCGTCGCGATGAAATCGAAATGTCTCCATGCCCATTCTCCTCGGAGGAAACCTTTGTTCCAGGGAATTGCCCCGGGGGCGAGCGGAAGCGTGGTGTTGTCGTAGTTTCCGAGAAAATTCCGGAACGGTCCGACACCGGGCTGCGCCTTCCACGTGAAGAAATGATTGTAACCACCTGAGAGGGTGAAATTGCCCCAGCGCTCCGTCCGAATCTCATAGAATGCCGTCGCCTCCACGCCTTGCACGTGGCGTTTGCCGGCGTTTCCGAATGGAGAGTTGATGCAAAACAAAGTGCCGTCGTTCGGGTCGCGAATGACTCCAATGTTGCTGAGAATTCCGCAATCCGTGTTCGGGTCATTCAAAGGGGCGAGGACATTCCGGGCGAGCAATACCTGCGAAAAGGAAATCGGATCGAGTATCAGGTTCGTCGTGAACATCTGATACGCGTCCACTGTGAGGGCAAAGCCAGGGGCAAACCTCGGTGCCCAGACCACGCCAGCCGAATACGCGTCGGTGGTTTCTGGTTTGACCCTCGGATTTCCGCCGACAAAAATTCCGGCAGGCGGTTGTTCCTCAGCACAAATTCCAAAACATATCGGAAATACCTGGGTGACCGGGGTGAATAGCTCTTCGGAATTCGGTGCGCGAATCGATTGCCTCCAGGAAGCGCGCAACAGGAGGTCCGCGATGGGCTGATAACGAAGTGAAACCCAGGGTGACCCGCCGAAGTTTTCATCAGGACTCTCATTCGTGAAGCTGGCTGAGGTCTGGGTCGGCGAGAATTTCCCCACCAAGAGATTGGTGGCGTTGAAATCATCCCGGCGCCAGCCGATCCCCAGTTCGAGCGAATGGACCAACGGGACGTTCATGATTGCATTGACCAGCGGGACAATGAGCTCGACGAACCAGGACTCGACCTCCTGGCGATACTTGAACGGATCGCGTTCAATGAAACCGAGTTGATCCCCGGACGCCTGAAGGGAATCCGGAATCTGCTTCTGATTGACGGAGCGCCGTTCGTAACCCGCAGCCATGTCGACCCCGCCATTCCATAAGTTCGGGAAAAAATGGGCGTTCATCCTCACATCGCCCAGCCAGTCACGCTCGTAGAAAAATGAGTGGCCAATGTAGGTGGCGGCCTGGGCGGTAACGAGGTTGTTGTAGGGAGCCGTCATCCCAGTCGGAACACCGTTGACATAAGTCGGGGCGCTTCCTATCAGCGGCGCGTTCTGGCCGATGAATGGATTAAAGAACACCCCAGGAACCAGATTACCGGCGATGGCCGAAACAAACTGCGAGCGAGTCGAATCACCGCTATCGATCCTCTGTTCGTCGAAGCGCGAATAAACGTAGCCCGAGTCGTAGCCAAAACGGCTGATAAAGCCGTTGTCGTCGAACTTAAAATCGCCGTTAACTCCGATTGTGTAGCGAAAATAATCCTTATCAAAAAAGGATTCCCGGTTCCCCAATTCCTGTTGGAAACGATATCTTACCGAGGAAAGGGAGTTTCCGGCCGGGTTGAACTGGCTCGCCCTTGCTTCGTCAAGTCCATAAGCGCTACGCGGCGCGCTGCCCTGGGCATTAATATTGACCGGAGTGCCGGAGATGGCGTTGTCCTGTTTCACTTTGGAATACATGACGTCTCCATAAAACTGGAGGCCCTCCCCAAAGATTTTATACCGGCCAGTTACATAGTACATCGCCTTCTCCATCGCGGGAATGGCCGGCGTGAAGGCTCGAAAATTAAATTCTGACGGGTCCAATGTGGCGTCGAACCGGCGGTAGCTGCCCGGCGTCACCTGACTTGTCGTCAGATCGCTGAGCACAAGCTGCCCTGTGTTGGTGAATCCAAGTGAGCTGGCGCCGGCCAGTACGGAAATCCGACCGCTATAGGTTGGGCTATTGTTATTCGCACCGCCCAGGCCCAAACCGATCGGATTATTGCTCTGATCGGCATTCGCGGAGATCTCGCGATCCCGCGCAAACAGATTGGCGCGGGAATAATATTCGCCGGCTGCCGCGATAGAAACCTTTCCGTCCAAGCCCGTGACGCCTCCGCGGAGGTAAACCTGGCGCACGTGAGCATCGGCGTCCGTGGTATTGCCATAGAGAGCGAACAGCTCCGCTCCTTCGTACGGCTTGTCGCCGGGCCCATTGAGCATGATGAAATTCACTACGCCAGCGGTCGAATCCGAGCCGTAAACGCCGCTCTCGAATATTTCGGTCCGACTGAGTGCGGCAATCGGAATGGCGTTAATGTCGGAGAAACTAAAGGCGCGGCGCCCGTTGATGAGCGTCACGACATTGTTCGCGCCGAGGCCGTAGAGATTGATGAAGGCGCTACCGTCGCCCCCGTTTGAATCATTTTCCGTTGCGGTGGTTCCGACAAAGAAAGGCAGCCGACGCAAACCTTCGATCGGAGTATTGGCGCCCTGCTTTTGCAGGACTTCGGCCGTATAGACGAAAACCCGGAACGCCGATTCCGTCTCGGTGATTGGGATCTCCGAGTCCGCCTGAACATAACCACCCAGCGGCAACATAAGAAAAGCTGCGGCCACCACTCGCCAGGCCGAGCGAAGCGGAGGTGGATTTCGTAGCGCTATCAGGCTTTTCCTCCGTCTTGGGGTGGAACTGAAATCTAGTAAAACCCTACAGATGTGAGAAGCCTTTTCGGCATTCCAACGCTGTTCCGGCCCTGTTAGTCGACGTACTTTTGTGCGATCGGCATCCGGCGGCCGACTCCGAACGCGCGACTCGTTACCTTGATCCCCGGCGCCGCCTGCTCCCGCTTGTATTCGTTAAAATCCACCCGGCGCTGCACCCAGCGGACCGTGCTCTGCTCGAACCCGTGCGCAATGATGTCACGCGCGCTCATGTTTTCCTCGACGTAAAGCCGCAGGATTTCGTCGAGCACTTCATAAGGCGGCAACGTGTCCTGATCGGTCTGGTTAGGTTTCAGTTCAGCACTTGGGGGTTTTTCGATTGTAGAGACCGGAATGATTTCGCGGCCCCGATTTATCCAGCGGGCCAGCGCGTAAACCATCGTCTTCGGCACATCGCTGATCACCGCCAGGCCGCCGGCCATGTCGCCGTAAATCGTGCAATAGCCCACCGCCAGTTCGCTCTTGTTGCCCGTGCTGAGAAGCAGGTGGCCAAATTTGTTCGAGAGGGCCATCAGCGTCATCGCCCGCAGGCGCGGCTGCATATTTTCTTCCGTGGTGTCCTCGGACAGGCCAGCGAAGATCTCAGAAAATTGCGTCCTAAAGGCGGCGAGGGCATCTGCGATCGGAATTTGCAGGCATTTGATGCCGAGATTCCGTGCGAGCGCGAGAGCGTCGTCAATGCTGCCCCGCGACGAGTACGGGCTCGGCATCGAGACACCGAGAACGTTTTCCGCGCCGAGCGCGTCCACAGCGATTGCGGCAACGACGGCGGAATCGATCCCACCGCTCAAGCCAAGCACGGCCGTCTTGAAGTTACATTTCGCCAAATAATCGCCCACGCCTAACGAGAGAGCGCCGAAGAGATCGGCCATGTCATCGGTCTTCTCTAACTGCACAGCCTGCACGACCTCCGTATCCACGATCTCCTCGGCCGTGCGGAACGCCGGGAGTTGCGCAATCGATTCGCCCCGGGAGTTCACCGCGATCGAATTGCCGTCGAAAACCAATTGATCGTTGCCCCCGACCGCGTTGCAGTAGCAAATCGAGCGGCCATGGGTGCGAGCCAGCGTAGCAACCATCTCACGGCGTCCGGCCAGCTTACCCAAACCGAACGGCGACGCGCTCAGATTGAGAATGATTTCGGCCCCCTGCTCCACCAGGGAACGGACCGGCTCGATGTCGTAAAGCGGACGCGGCAGGTAGCGCTCCGTCCAGATGTCTTCGCAAATCGTGACGCCGATCCTCCTGTCGCCGAAGAGCAACGGCGCCACGCTCTGGGCCGGCTCGAAGTAGCGATCTTCATCGAAAACGTCGTAGGTCGGCAGAAGCGACTTGTGCGTTTTCAAGATCGGCGCGCCCGGCTGCAACAAGGCCGCCGCATTATGAAACGGTTTTCCGCGCCCCTGGTTTCGGTCCACGAAACCCACGAGCAAACCAGCGCCGCGAACCCGCGCCTGGAGTTTTTCCAGGACCTCGAGATTTTGCGGAACGAACTGCGACTTGAAGAGCAGGTCCTGCGGCGGATAGCCGGTCACGGCGAGTTCCGGGGTGATGACTAATTCCGCTCCGGCTGCGGCCAATCGCTCGTAGGCGCGGGCGATCTTCTCAAAATTGCCGCTCAAATCCCCAACGATAGGGTTGAGTTGAGCGAAACCGATCTTCATGCCGTCTGCGCAAACTATGCGCAGCCCGAAGGTCGGCAATCCCTTTCGGACCCGACTACGGCTTGCCGGCGGTCACCTTGCCCCCCGGCGCAGTGTGCTTGTAGCCGTGATTCAGGGCGTCATCTGCACCTTCGACGAAGACTTTTCCCCACTGGATAAGGGCGGCCGCGAGGAAGCCAGCCACCGCGCAAATAATGACTTTTTGATAGAACGTCGCGTACATTGGGCTGGTTTAGGGAGCAGAACGGGTGCCATTTTCTTCCCGGAAGAAGTGCTTCCGCCGGTTCGGCACGTTTCGTCCGGAACCATACTGCATGCCTTCCGCTCCTGCTCCTGATCTTGATCATGGTCCCGTTCCGAGACTACCCCGGCTAAAAAGAGCAGAGCAAGAGCAGGAAAACGAGAACTTCCCCTACCAGAAGCCCCATTGGCCGGTTTTCATGATCCAGAGGCCGAGAAGGAGGTTCGTAATGGCGTGAGCCAGCACGCACGAGGCGAGGCTTTTCGTCCGATACGCGACACAATTGAAGAGAGCTCCCGCCACGAAGGCCACAATCCAGTCCGCTTTCGTATGGGCAAACCCGAACGCGACCGTCACCGCCGCGAACGAGAACCAGGAAAACGTCCCGAACTGCACGGCCTGGAATTTTTCGCTCACGAAATAGCGGAGCAGGAATCCGCGCCAAAAAATCTCCTCGACCAGCGGAACGATCACGACCAGCCGCAGAAAACGAAAGACGATCGTGGCCCAGTATTCTGCCGGTTCGCCAGAAAAGACTTCCGGGTTGAAACCGACGAGACGCGGCGGGAAGCCCAGGAAATCCTGGGGCGCAATCCAGAACGAAAAGGCCAGGAGCGCCAGCGCGGCCGTGAAGACAATTCGCCGTGGGAAATGAAACTCATATTCGCCCCAAAACCAGAGCAGGAGCGCGCCGCAAAGAATTGTTTGCGCCGGATAGATCCAATACTCGGGAGAAGCGAGCCAGAAGGCTCCGCCGATTTTCCGGAGCGCGCCACCCAGGGCCAGGAGAACCAGAAAGACCACCATCGGCAGCGTAAAAGCCGCCAGCTTACGGGTGAAAAATTTGTTATCCGCAGAATCCATTTGGTCTTTCGGTTGGATGGTTAAGATTCTTTTCGATGGATTCCAACGGCGGCAAGCCTGAACCGGCCGACCCAGAACACGCCATGCGCCTGCTCGAGCTCGAGTTGATGCAAAAGCGAATGGCGCGCCAAGTGGCCGGCACACCCTATCGTGGATTGCGCGCCGTCAGTTTTCTCTTCCTTTTCGCCGTCCTGCTGGGGGCAGCGCTGGCGGCTTATTATCTCTTCTTCTCTGGGCGTCTGGAGGAGATGCGCGCCCGGAACAACTCGCAGCCGAGCACCAATATGACGTCGGACACGCCGTGACGACAGGCACGACAATAGCTTTTCCTGACCCACGCTCGCCATGCCTCTCACAGACTACCTGATGGACCAGACTGAGCTGTTCGACCTCGCGAATGACGCCATCATTTTAAGCGACAGCAACGGCACCATTACCTATTGGAACCGGGGAGCAGGCCGCATCTACGGTTGGGAGAAGGAGGATGCGCTCGGCCAAAATGTGCACACCCTTCTTAAAACGGAGCTTTCCGGAGACGGACGGAATCTCGAAGCGCTCCTCCAACAGCAGGCCCATTGGGAGGGCGAGCTTTCCCAAGTCCGCCGCGATGGAAAGCGAATTCTCGTCGCGAGTCGCTGGACCACCGATTTGGAAAATCCCGGTTCCCCCCGTTTGCAGATCAATACCGACATTACGGCGAAGCGGCAGGAAGAAACCGGCTTGCGCGAGAGCGAGGAGCACTATCGGCGTTTCGTGACCCAGGATTTCACGGGCACGCTCAGCATCCTGCCCAACGGCCAAATCATTACCTGCAACCCGGCCTTCGCGAACATTTTCGGATTCAATTCCATCGAGGAAGCGACTGCGGGGAACTTTATCGAACTGTTGCGCAGCCGGAAGGATGCCGCCGATCTCCTCGAGATGGTGCGCCAGCACGGAATCGTCGAGCGCCACGAACTCAAGATGAGCCAGCGCGGGGGCGACCCGGTCTATGTCGTGGCCCGGCTCGTCGGATCGTTTGCCGAGGGTAATCTGACCGAACTCCAGGTTTATCTCTTCAACGACACCAAGCGAAAGCGCCTGGAACAGCAGCTCATTCAGGCGCAAAAAATGGAAGGCCTGGGGACGTTGGCCGGCGGAATCGCGCACGATTTTAACAACATTCTCGCCATCATTTTGGGATACACGAACCGGCTGGAGACTCTCGACTCGAAGATCGAAACGTCCCGCGCCGTCAAGATCATCAAGGAAGCAGTCGACCGCGGCGCAGCGCTCGTGCAGCAGCTGCTCACGTCGGCGCGTCAGACCGAGGCGCGGTTTTCCGCCCTCGACCTGAACGGACTCGTCACCGAGCTCGAAAAAATGCTCCAGGCGACCTTCCCAAAAATGATCAACTTCGAGCTGCGCTTGCGGCACGATCTTCCCTTGATCACCGCCGATCGCAGTCAGATTCACCAGGTCCTGTTGAATCTTTGTGTAAATGCGCGCGATGCGATGAAAGACGGAGGAACCCTCGTGTTGGAGACCTCGATGACGCCCGGCACCGAATTGATGGAATCATTCACCGGCGCGGGCACGCAGGATTATGCCTGCATCCGCGTGCGCGACACCGGGATCGGCATGACCAAGCAGGTAAAGTCGCACATTTTCGAGCCCTTCTTTACAACCAAGGAACGCAGCAAAGGGACTGGTCTCGGATTGAGTGTGGTCTACGGCGTCGTGAACAATCATCGCGGGTTCATCCAGGTGGAGACTGAACCCAATGCCGGCACGACATTCACCGTCTATTTGCCCGTCGAGCATTCCACCGAGGAATCCGGCGGCGTCGTGGCGCAGGTCACGCGGAAGCAAAACGCCCCGCAAACAATTCTGCTCGTCGAAGACGAAGAAATGCTGCGCGACCTGGGGGTGACAATTCTGGAAAGCGAAGGCTACCGCGTGATTGCCGCCAAGGACGGGATGGAAGCGGTCGAGCTTTTCGAGCAATATCGGGACGAGATTGGACTGGTGGTCTGCGACCTGGGCTTGCCCCGCCTCGGAGGGCGCGAAGCTTTTCTTAAGATGAAAGAAAGCCGGCCCGGTGTGCGCGCGATTGTGGCGAGCGGTTATCTCGAGCCGATGATTCGCTCTGAGATGCTAAAAGCCGGCGTGCTCGATACCATTCAAAAGCCTTACGACTTTGGCGACCTGCTGACCAAGATCCGCTGCGTGATCGGTCCGGAGGTCGATGACGACCATCCGAAGTTATTCTGAGGTGAATCAGCCGCTACGGCAGGATCGTGAAGCCGCCGTGTTTCGGCCCTTCGACCAGCGCCTTGCCATTCTTCCGCTGAATCATCACGAACGTATTGTTGTCCCCGTGTTTTGACCAGGGACCGTGCGGTACTTCGCTGAACTCGACGAATTTCCAGTCGGTCACGTCCGTTTCCTGCAATCCGAGATAGTCCCGGACGGCCGGGGAAACATCCAGACCCGCGCCTTTGTTTAGATTTGGCTTCGGCCGTTCATTGCCGAACACGTATTGCCAGTGATCGGTCCGGAACGGGCCGGCATCCTCCCATTGGGCGTAGACGGTCTTATTGCCCTTGCGAATCGCGATCCAGCGGCCTTTGCAGGTCGAAACCGCCGGGCCCTGATACGCCTCTTTGAACCATGGCACCACTCGGGGCGCTTCCGGCCGATGACCGTTGGTGGACTTGTCGTTGTACGGAAGCGCGACATAAAACGGATTTTGCCGCGGGGTGAAATTTACGGGAATAAAATCGCGCCGCCCCGAGCGGTCGGGATTGTCGAACCCGCCATAACTTCTGGTCCAGTTTGCGTCCCAGGAGCTGGAACGGTTTGGAGTGGGATTGTTCGCCGTCGGTTTTTCGCCAATCCAGAAAACCGTGGTCACGATCTGCGTTTTCCACGGGAAGTGCTCCCCAGGGTTGGCGACGAGGGGTGGGTCCGCTTTGGGCGAGGACGCGTACGGATCGACCTTCAGAAGGGAGTCGGCAGCTGGTTTGCTCGACGATTTCTTGCTGAGCTTCACGAGTCCGCCGCCCGACCCCGCCGCGGTTGCGGTCGGCGTGAAGAGCGCGGAGACGGAGGAAAGTAAAACGGCAATGGTGTGGGTAAAAGTTCCTGGTTTCATCGAGAAAATGCGAGCCATGGAAAGCGCGCAGGAATGACGTTCTTCTATGCAAGAATCGGCCTGCGCGGCGCTTGCGGGTGTAATATGCGTAAATTTCAGGGCCGCGCCAGCGAATCTGGTGTTTTTTATCGAGGGCTCGATTTCATCGCGGGATGCTGCAAATTGGGCCGGGCGCCGTCCCGGCTCGTGAACTGCTAAACGGGACGTGCTTCCTCGCATGAACGGCACTACTTCCCTTGCTCCGCCCGAAGCGGCGCCGATTTCGCGTGAGGTGAATTGGTTCCCCGTGGTGGTTTTCACGCTCGTCTGGCTCCTCCTCATTTCGCGCCTCCGTTTCGAGTGGTCCATCAACCCGCAATATGGCTACGGCTGGACCGTTCCCTTCCTGGCTGGGTACATCTTTTGGGGGCGCTATCAGGACGCACCGCCAACTTCGCCACCAGATCTCCGAATCCTGTCCGGATTGCTCATTATTCTGGCTGCCATATTCTTGCTCCCCATCCGCCTGATCCAGGAAGCCAATCCCGATTGGCGACTGCTGAGTTGGGCCATGGCCCTCGCCGCGGGAGTCATCACCGCGGGCGGAGTCTATTTGTCCGGCGGCTGGCGATGGGTGCGGCATTTCGCGTTTCCGATCCTGTTCTTTTTCGTCGCCGTGCCGTGGCCGACCAACTTCGAACAACTGGTCATCCAGGGTCTGATGCGGGCCGACGCTCTCATCAACGTGGAAATCCTCAACGCCATCGGAATTCCGGCCGTGCAATTGGGGAACGTGATCGAGGTTGGCTCCGGTTTTGTCGGCATTGACGAAGCGTGCACCGGCATTCGGTCGTTGCAGGCCACCTTCATGGTTTCGCTATTTCTGGGCGAATTCTACGGATTCACCGTTTCGCGCAGGATCATTCTGGTCGTGGCCGGTGCGCTCCTGGCTTTCGTCTGCAATCTGGTCCGCACATTTCTCCTGGTCTACGTCGGCGCCGAGCATGGCTCCGCCACAATCAAGAGCTGGCACGATCCGGCCGGGCACACGATTCTCGCGGTTTGCCTGTTCGCCCTCTGGGGATTGAGCATGTACCTGCGCGGCAAAGGCCAGGACGCAGCGCCGCCCCCCCGAGCAGTGGAGCCTGTTCGCGTCCCGCGTTTGGTTCTCGGGAGCCTCCTGGCGCTGACTCTCGTCGCCGAGGCGGGCACCCAAATCTGGTATCGCGCCCATGAATCACAGACCGCTCGACTGCAGCCTTGGACGATCGAATGGCCAGCTCAAGCCACGAATTGGAAAACCGTCCCGGTGGCGGATGCCGCGCAGGATCTCCTGCGTTACAACGAAGGCGGTGGCGGATCCTGGACCGGCGAGGACGGCCACAACTGGAACATGTATTTCTTTCGCTGGCTCCCCGGCCGCACCGCCGGCCTCTTCATCCGGAATCACCGGCCCGACATCTGCCTTCCCGCCAGCGGCATGAAGCAGCGCGGCGCCATGCACAACAAATTGCTCAACGTCAACGATGTCGCCTTGCCGATTCGTTCCTACGTCTTCGAAAATAACGGACGCACGCTCCATGTTTTCTACTGCTACTGGGATGGAACGCCGGCGGAACCCGGCAACACCGACTATGAAAACTGGAGTGCTTTGGGCCGCCTCGACGCCGTCCGCAAAGGGAAACGCGATGTGGGAACCCAGATGCTCGAAATCGTTGCCTGGGGTTACGACGATGATGCCAAAGCCGAGCAAGCCGCATTCGAACAGCTGACCAAAATCGTTCGACGCGGTTAGTCTGCCTTCTCCTCAATTGGACGTTGGTATGCCTTAGGCGGATGGACGTTTCTTCCTTCGCTTCATTTCAGACTCGGAATATCTTCCCTCCTCGATTCACGATTCACTGATCACCATTCACTCCCGCTCATGCCCCCCAAGCTCGTCATCCGGCTTTTTTCCGCCGCCCTCTTCCTCGCCAGCCATCTCTCCGCCCAATCGTCTCCCCCGCCTTCCGCGTCTCCTCCCGCCAGTTCCCCTGCCACCATCACCGCCGCCTTTTGGAACATCCAATGGTTCCCCGGCCGGCGGCCCAATGCTTCGCGGGCCGAAGAGAATCGGCAGATTCGTGCCGTCCATCGCGATATCGCACAGCTCACAGCCGACGTCATTGGTCTGGAGGAAGTGCGCGATTTCGAACACGCCGCTCTTGCTCTTCAGCCCTTGAGTGGATTCAAGGTTGACGTCTGCTCGAATTTTCCGGCGCGAGAAGGCCAGCAGGAAGCGCAACAGATTGCGATCGCCAGCCGCTTGAAACCGATCAGTGCCTGGGCGGAGCCGTGGCGGCCGGGCGGCGCCATCATGCCTCCGCGCGGTTTCGCGTTCGCCTGTTACCAAGTCTCGCCCACCCAGGTCCTCCTCGTCTACGCGCTGCATCTGAAAAGCAATCGCGGCGAAATTCACGAAGACATGCGCATCCGCGAAGAATCGATGCACCAGCTAATTTCCCACATGAAAAAAATGAGGGACGTTTACGGCAGGATGGGCGCACTGACCTGGATCGTCGGCGGCGATTTCAACACCACGCCCGACGAACCGCGCTTTGCCCGGGAAAAAACGGTGCCCGCTTTGCTCGCCGACGGTTTCAATTGGGCCTGGCAAGGAATCCCCGCTTCGTCGCGCGTCACCATGCCTGCCGATCTCCGCTATCCCGCCGCCGCCTTCGATCAGATTTTCTATCGCGGCGCCACGCTCACCCGAGCCTGGGTCGCAAACACTGCCCCGCAGTCGAGCGACCACCGCGCGGTGAATGTGGTGCTGAATCTCCGGTGATGTAGAGGCGCTCGCCGCGGCGAGCGCCTAATTAATCCAGAAACTTCCCGGGATTCAGAATCCTCCCGGGATCCAATCCATCCTTGATCGCGCGATGCACCTCGCGAGCGACATCGCTGGTCGCGTCCGGCCACCAGCGTTTCTTGGCGAGGCCAATCCCATGCTCGCCCGTAATCACACCGCCCCACGCGAGCACTTGCTGAAACAGTTCGTCGAGCGCGCCCTCCACTCTTTTCCGCACCGCCGGGCTCTCATAATCCACCGCCATGAGATTCACGTGGATGTTCCCGTCCCCCGCGTGCCCGAAACAAGCGATCGGAAAGCCGTGCCGCTTCTGCAACGCCTCGGCGAACTCGATCAGCTCGACTAATCGCGACCTCGGCACCACCACGTCCTCATTCAACTTCGTCAGGCCGGTCGCTCGCAGTGAATTACTGAAATCCCGGCGCATCGCCCACAAGTCCTCGCATTGCTCCTCGGTCAGTCCAGTCGCGAGCGAATTTGGATTTCGGCCCGCGATCAATTGCTCGAGCGCCGCCATCTCGCTTCGCACCGATTCCACCTGCCCATCGACCTCGACCAGCAAATGCGCGTGGCCGGCCGGCACATGTGCCGCACCCTTGTCGAGCCGGGAGGCCTCGAGCGTAAAACGATCCGCAATTTCGAGCGCCGCCGGCAGAAAACCCGCCTGAAAAATCGCCTGCACGGTCGCGGCCGTTTCCGTCATCGTGGCGAACGTGGCGGAAAGGGTGGCGCGCGCGGGCGGCAGTGGCAGCAACCGCACTGTGATCTCCGTCACCACTCCCAGCATTCCTTCCGAGCCCACGAACAACCCGATCAGGTTGAACCCCGTCTTGTTCTTGTGCACCCGCCCGCCCGTGCGCAACACCTCGCCGCTGGCCAGCACCACCTCGAGCCCGAGGATATAGTTGCGCGTCACTCCGTATTTCAAACAGCGCGGCCCGCCGGCATTCGTCGCCACGTTCCCGCCGATCGTGCAATCCTTCCTGCTCGCCGGGTCCGGCGGATAAAACAGCTGCTGCTCCCGCGCCTGGTCCTGCAGATCGGCCGTGATCACGCCTGGTTCCACGACCGCGATCGAATCGCCGAAACTGATTTCCTTGATCCGATTCATCCGCATGAGCGAAAGCGCAATCCCGCCGCGCACCGGCACACAGCCGCCCACGTAGCCATACCCCGCCCCTCTGGCCGTGACTGGAATTCCCTTCTCGGAAGCGAACCGCAGCAGCTTGCTCACTTGTTCCGTTGAGGTCGCGAAGACCACCACCTCCGGCGGATGATTCGCCACCCACTTGTCGCCTCCGTGCGCGGCTAATTCCGCCGCCTCGTCGGTGACGGCGTCCTCGCCCAGCAGCGCCCGCAGCTCCTCGACGAGATTCACCATCATCAACTCCTCTTCGTAATCGTGCTCGTGCTCATGCTCGACTTTCCGGGCATTCGATTACGATCACGAGCAGGAGCACGAGTGGGCATTTACATGCCCATGACCTGATACCCGCCATCGACATAAATCACCTGACCGGTGATTGCCCCCGCGCCGTCGCTCGCGAGAAAAACTCCCGTCTCCCCCAGCTCGGCCGGATCGCAACTGCGTTTCAGCGGCGCGTGCTCCTGATAATGTTTGAGCATCGCGGTGAATCCGCTGATTCCGCGCGCGGCCAGCGTCTGAACCGGCCCCGCCGAAATGCAATTCACCCGGATTTTCTTCGGCCCCAGATCGTAAGCCAGATAACGAGTCGAAGCCTCGAGGCTCGCTTTCGCCACGCCCATCACATTGTAGTGCGGCACCACCTTTTCCGCGCCGTAATAGGTCATCGCCACAATGCTGCCGCCGTTCGTCATCAGCGGCGCTGATTCCCGGGCCAGCGCCACGAGCGAATAAGCGCTGATATCGTGCGCCGTGCGAAACGCTTCGCGCGTCGTGCTGACGAAATCGCCCTCGAGCGCTTCCTTCGGCGCAAACGCCACCGAGTGCAGCATCAGATCCAGCCGGTCGGTTTCGCCGCGGACTTTCGTGAAAAACTCCGCGATCTCCGCGTCGCTCGAGACATCGCAGGGAAAAAGCGGCGTGCCTGCGCCAAACTCCGCCACCAATTCCTCAACGTTTTCCTTCAGCCGCTCGCCTTGATAATTGAAAATCAAACGCGCCCCGGCCGCGGCCCAGGCTTTCGCGATCGCCCACGCGATGCTCCGCTTGTTCGCCACGCCAAAAACCACCCCGACCTTTCCTGCCAGAACCTGCTCAGCCATAACGCGTCACCATACGCGGCTTTTCTTCGTCGCAAAACCCGGCGTTGCGCGCTTCCCGTTTCGGCCGTCGCCGCTATGATGACGCCTCGCATGCTGAATCCTGGAGAACAAAGCGCCGGCAACCGCGTCGCCGTCGTCATTCCTTGTTTCAACGAGGAGGTCACGATCGCCGAGGTGGTCCAGCAATTTCGGAGCGAACTTCCGGACGCGTTGATCTGCGTCTTCGACAACAACTCGACCGATCGGACCGCGGAGCGGGCCCGCGCCGCCGGCGCGCAGGTCTGGCACGAATCACGGCAAGGCAAAGGTTACGTCGTCCAATCGATGTTCCGCCACATCGACGCAGACGTTTATGTGATGGTCGATGGCGATGGAACCTATCTCCCGGCGGCGGTGCATTCGCTCATCGCACCGATCGCAACGGGCGACGCCGATATGGTTGTCGGCTCTCGCCTGCACGCGCGCTCGCGGAGTGAATTCCAGCACATCAATCGCTGGGGTAATCGTCTCGTGCTCGCGATCCTGAAGCTCGTTTTCAATGCGCCGCTGACCGATATTCTCTCCGGCTACCGCGCCTTCAATCGCCGGTTCGTGAAAAACCTCGCGCTCTTTGGCGGAGGTTTCGAAATCGAGACCGAGCTGACCATCAAGGCCGTCGCCCGCGGATATCGGATCGTCGAAGTGCCGGTCGACCTGACGGTGCGCCCCGCCGGAAGTCATTCCAAGATTCACTTGTATCGCGACGGCATGCTCATCCTGAGCACGATCCTGACCCTGTTTCGCGACTACAAACCGCTGACCTTCTTTGGTTCGTTAGGCCTGCTCTTCGCCCTCGCCGCGCTCGTGCCGGGATTCTTCGTCGTGGCCGAATATCTCGAAACCGGTCTCGTGCTGAAATTGCCCTCGGCCGTGCTCGCCGTCGGGCTCGCCCTGTGCGGCCTGCTCCTCATCGCCATCGGCCTTCTCCTCCATTCCATCGCGCGGCGGGCCCAGGAATTCGACTACCAACTGCAAATGCTCAGCGACCAGCTCCAGCGCGAACGGCCCCGCGCGAACGAGGAACAGCGGTGAACGGCCAGCCGGGGTGGCGGCGCGCGTTGCGGGATCGCTTCGAAGCGGGCGACGCCCTGCTCTTTCTCTACATCACCGTCATTGCCCGCCAATACCTCTGCTGGATTCCTCTGCCCAACGCCTGCGCCTGGCTCTTCGCAGCCATCGTTGCCGCGCTGGTCCTGGCCGGCTGGGTCGTCGCAAAGGATGAGACGCGGCCACAAATCTCGCTCCCGTTTTGGATCCTGGTCGTCCTGCCTCTCGTCGTCGCTTTCCTGCTCCGAGTCCCCTTCCCCGATGTCTCGTTCGATGTCCTGAATTATCGCCTCTTTCACGGCATCCGCGCCCTCGATGGCTTTCTCTATCGGCCCGGAGATTTCTTTCCGACACCGGCGCCTTACAACCCGGCGCCCGACATGGTCATGGACATCACGCGTCGCCTCTTTGGCTATCGTCTGGGCCCGATCGTGAATCTTTTCGCGCTGATTTGGACGGGCCGGATTCTGGACCGATTCCTTCGCTCACACCTGCCAAGCGGCTGGTGGCGCGCCGGCGCCGTGCTGCTCGTCCTCGCGGTGGAACATATTTTTTTCGAGATCAACACTTACATGATCGATTTGCTCGCGCTTCCTTTGTTGCTCGAGGCCACGCGGCTCTCCTTGCGCAACGTCGAGCCAGAGAAACGCGTCCTTCAGGTAACGCGGATCGCTTTTCTTCTCGGCTTGAGCGTGGCGTTCAAACTCATCAATGTGGTGGCGGCGTTCCCAATCGTTCTGCTCTGCGCCTGGACCTTCGTGGTCGAAGATCGCCCCGCGAAAGGACTCGTGCGCGCTGCTCTTTTGTCATTCGCGGCGTTTTTCGCGCCGATCCTTCCCTTCAGCATTTACCTGTATCAAGAAATGCGGAGCCCGGTTTTTCCGATGCTGAATGGCGTTTTCAAATCACCCTATTGGCCCGCGAACAGCGGCTGGGATGCCCGTTGGGGTCCGGTTGGATTCTGGGAAACGCTCTGGTGGCCGGTCCAGATCCTGTTGCAGCCGGAACGGCTTTCCGAACTTTTGGTCTACTCCGGCCGGCTTTCGCTCGGGTTAATCGGCGCGCTCCTTGCCCTGGTGCTCGCCTGGCGGGATGTGACCCTGCGCCGGCTAAGTTTTGTCACTCTCGGCGGCATGGTCCTCTGGAGTGCCGCGAGCGGCTACATTCGTTACGCGCTTTTCCTCGAATTGCTGGCCGGCGCGCTCCTCACCATGCTGGTCGTCAGCGCCCTGAAAAAGAGGTGGCAGCCCGGCCTCGCTCTGCTTCTCCTTTGTTCGTTAGGCGCCCAGGCCATTCTCGCCTGCCATTACGTGGCGAAAACAGAATGGAGCGGACGAGCAATGATCTTCACGTTTCCCGCGGCCTGGAAACGCGAGACCCAATATCTGTTGCGCGATCGTTCGTTGCGTCGCTTCAGTCCCAAAGTGGATCGGACGCGTTTCGCTCAGGTGGAAATTTGGATCGAGAGCAGCATCAAAACCGTGAGCCTGGAAATCCTGCTCAACGACAAGGCGCCGGTGATCGGATTGCGGAGCGACGAAAGTTTTGCCAATCCCGCAGGGCGCCTCCGGTTTATTAACGCCATCGAGCAGGCGGCCGATAAACGGATGTTCACACTCTGCTTTGCCGGAGAACTGAATGCTTCGCTGGCGTGCATCAAAAGCCGGGGCCTGATCGCCGGCGCGCAGACGCCGATCGATCTTCCGTTTTACTCGCTGGATTACCGGTTGCCGCTGATTCTTATCGAAGTTTCGGGGGCGCAACAGGCCGCGGAGGCCATGCGCAAAACGCTTTCACCATGACACGTGACGCCTGACAATAGCCCAGCGTTTTAACGCTGGGATTTCGATGCACAATTAGCCTCAGTCCCGCCAGGGACGGAAGAAACGGGTCTTCAGGCGAAAGCTCCTTCCGTCCCTGGCGGGACTTCTTTGGCGCGGGCATTCATAATCCCAGCGTTGAAACGCTGGGCTATTGCCAGCAAGATCAACTCGGCCACCGCCGAACCAAAAAATATGAAAACCGTTCTCCTGGTCGCCCTCGCGCTCATCCACGCGTCGGCGCTGGCCGAGCCCGCTGCCGTGGCGAAGCAAACGCGCATTTGGCGCGCGGCTCATGAGCGCGAAATCCTGACCGAGTTCATCGAACTGCTCTCGATTCCCAATCTCGCCACAGACGCGCCGAACATTAATCGGAATGCCGAGAAAATTCGCGCCCTCTGCGAGAAGCGAGGTCTCACCGTGAAGCTGCTCACCATGGAAGGCGCGCCACCCGTGGTCGTGGCCGATCTCACCGCGCCGGGTTCGAAACGGACGATCGCCTTCTACGCGCATTACGATGGACAACCGGTCGATCGAGCGCAGTGGAAGAGCGATCCATGGAAACCAGTCCTGCTCGATAACGCAGGCCGGGAAATCGATTGGCGCGGAACGAAATCGATCGATCCGGAATCGCGCCTTTTCGCCCGTGCCGCCGCGGACGACAAAGCGCCCATCATGGCGATGCTCGCGGCCCTCGATGCTCTCCGCGCCGCGAACCTGAAACCATCCGTCAACCTTCGCTTTGTTTTCGAGGGTGAAGAGGAAGCGGGCTCACCGCATCTGGCCGACTACCTGAAAAAATTCCCGGAAGCCGTTCGCGCGGACGCCTGGGTTTTTTGCGACGGTCCCGTCCATCAAAGCCGGCGGATGGAACTCGTCTTCGGCGCCCGCGGCACGCTGGGTCTCGACCTCACCGTCTACGGCCCGATCAAAGGATTGCACGACGGCCATTACGGGAACTGGGTGCCGAACCCGATTGTTCGCCTCACGCATTTGCTCGACTCCATGCGGGACGAGAGCGGCCGGATCTTGATCAAAGGCTTCTCCGACGACGTCCGGCCGCCCACGCCGGCTGAAAAAGAAGCGCTCTCGAAGATTCCAAACGTGGAGCCCGTTCTGCGGCGTGAATTTGAGATTGGCGCCACGGAAGGCGACGGAAAATCGCTCAACGAATTGCTCATGCAGCCGGGGTTGAATGTGCGCGGAATTAACTCGGGACATGTCGGCGCTGAGGCGTCGAACACCATTTCCACCGAGGCGCGCGCGTCGATTGATTTTCGCCTGGTGCCGAACGAAACACCGGAGTCGATCAAACCGCTGGTCGAACGTCACCTGGAAGCGCAAGGCTACACGATTGTGCGCCAGGCCCCCGACACCGCCACTCGGCTTGCGAAAGCCAAGATCGTGAAAGTCGATTGGGGTTCCGGTTATCCCGCGTCGCGCACCTCTCTCGATCTGCCGTTCTCGCGCGAGCTTGCCAGCATCATGACCGCGGCCGGTCACGAACCGGTTCGCCTGCCTACGGTCGGCGGCAGCCTGCCCATGGAACTTTTCCAGCGCGGTAACGACATTCCCGTGATCGCCTTCCCCATCGCGAACCACGACGACAATCAGCACGCCGCCAACGAGAACCTCCGTCTCCAAAATCTCTGGGACGGCATCGAAGTCTTCGCCGCCTTTTTCAGCTCCCTGGAGAGCGCGAAAAACTAGTCGGACGCACCGGGACCTGTTCGCTCCGTCTCCCCTTTGGCGTTGATCTCCTCGACCAACCTCTGCGGTCGCCGACTCCAAACGAGCAAGCCCAGAAGAACGACTTGGCCCACCAAAATGATAACGGTGTCGCGCGCAAAAATATCCCAGACAAATGGGAGTCTCGATCTGGACAGAATAATTACCAGGGCGGAACCAGTGACGAGGACGTCCAGCCACAGATAGACAAGGGCGACGCGAACGGCGAAAATATTTCTAAAGAGAATGGCTAATCCAAGGGGTAGCCCCAAGGCTCCAATGCTCTCGCTGACTACCGGGAGCAGACTATCACCGGCGTTCAGCGCAGCGTGAGGAAGACGGAGCAAGGCGTGAAGGCCCTGACCGGCGAAAGCCCCTGCCACAAATACTTGAGCGTCCCTGGCAGTCATCTCAAAAGTAGATCGGACAGCGGTCCGCCGACTCATCCGCCCACGGTAAGAGTCACCGGTTGGCTCCATTGGCCGACGCGATTGCCGCCCGCGTGGTAAATGGCCCGGTAGGTCCATTGCACAGGCGCGGCGGGGAATGATTCGGTATCCACGTACCCGAGAATTTTGCCAATGGCGAGGGCGACGAAACCCTTGCCGTCGCCGCGATCGACCTGGAGTTCGCATTCGTTGAGATAGGAAGCGTAGCCGCTCCAATTCCAGGCGATCCGGACGTTCATGTCGCCCAGAACAGCGTCGATGGAGGGCGCGAGCGTCGCGTAATTCGGCCCAGTCTGATAGGCGTCTTCAAGGCCGAGCGCGGCGCCGATGGAGGGATTGTAATTCGGATTCACCTTGATTTGCCTAACGAGCGCCCGGAAGCGCGGTTCGACTCCCGGCGCGACGGGCGGCGGGGCGGCGGGAAAATCCGGCGGCTGCGGCGTGCCGGCCGGAGGGACGTTGCCGCCATCGCGCAGGACCGTCTTCCAGCCGTTCCATTGCTTGCTGTTGCTCGCAAGCAATTCCTGGACAGCGAGAGCGTAACTGAAATAGGCCGTGTCCGCTGCCTGCGCGGTGACTTGATCCGGAGTTATTCCAAGGCGGGCGGCGTAGGGCCCGATCCCGTTCTTGAAGGCTTCCAGCTCTGCCGCCAAACGGCTATCCCGTTGATCCAAATCCGTGGCTCTGGCCATTGCTCGGCACCTTGCGCCATCGCGATTATCGAGACAAGAAAACTCGGCGCATCAGAAGTTGAGAGTTGAGAGACAAAGAAGATTTACTTCTGCTGCTTCGCTTTCGCGCGCAAAGCCTGTTGGCCGGCCAGGGCGTTGAGTATTTCCGGGTCTCCCTGCATCCAGGCATTATCGATCGTGATGCGCTTGAAACGCCATTTCTGGCCGTCGCGCATCAGTTCGCAATCGTAGCGGTTCATCAGGAGCGCGTGCTCCGAGCCACGGCGCGAACCTTGCCGCGGCATGAAGTGCTGCGACATGACATAGGCAGAAAGAGTCGCCGAATCGCCGCTGATTTCGATTTGGAGATTGCTGGTGGTGTGGCTGGTGTCGAGCGGGCCAATGAGCGGAAGCACGTTCCCGAGGATGGCTTCGCGGCCGGTCAGCGCGGGGAAGTTGATCCCAAGTTTGGCGCCGGCGGGCCTGAAATCGAAGAGGCAATCTTCCGTTAGGGCCGACGCCAGCGAATCCGGATCACCATGATCGAGGCCAAAAGCGTAGCGATGCAGGGTGTCTGCGATTTCAAATCGATCGCAGGCCAGTTGGGCCAAATCTGAGCTCATTCGTCCCAGCTTAGTTGGTCCACATGACACTCGTAAAGGGGCCAATATTTTCCCAGGCAGGTGGGGTCATGGAGCCTTCACGTAAAATTGAGGAGATCCTGTCGCCAGTTGGAAACGGTGTTCGGCGGCAAAATTGTCATTCATGACCAGGGAATAATAGAAATGCGAATTGACGCTGGTATAAAGATAAACGGGAACCCACCCGGGTTTTGCCTCGCGGTAAGCAAAAAACGCCACACCTCGTGCCGTGTAGTCCTTCTCGTTTTTCGCAATATTTTCGTCCAGGGCATAGCGATAGACCAGGTCGTCACTAAGATCGGAAATTTTTCTAGTGAACAGGTATACTTTAACGGAGTTCTGAACCTGCAAGGGAAACGCCCTGAATGCTGGTGTAGAGCCGGCAAACGACGTCCGGGGATTGATTGCGTAGAAGAATGCCTCTGTGCCATCCGAACAAGTGCGTTGAGATCGCCAAATGGTGGCAGTGTTGTCTTCGGCCAGATTGCCATGTTGGTACGGATCGGGTGAGACCTGGCGATAATAAAGGTTCGCTTCGGAGTCGCTCCCAAGTAACTGTCTCCACGCGTAAAGAATATTTAGCGGGTAATGGGACCGGACCCGAACCTCCGGCTTCTCTTCGAAGCTTTGCCAGATGAACATGGCGGCTCCATTTACATTATTCAATTCGTGATCCTGGGTATAATTTTGAGCTCTCTCCACATCGGGGATTAGCTGGAGCGCACTGTACTCCTTTGGGAGCTGCCCTGATTCGAAAGTCGTAAAGATTTCGTCTGCCGAAGCCCCTACTGCTTCGGTAAGGTGACGCCGGTTTGTCGCATTGCCTGGAGAAGCCAGTTTGCCATCCCCGTAGGCGACCCAAATATCGCCACGCTTGTTTCTTACCAGGACCCCGTTCGAGCCATCTTCGTCATGCATCCAGTTCGAGGCCATGGCTCCCAAGGCGAGAGCGCCTCCCAGCTCCCTCCGCGGCGTGCGAATGTGTCCCCCGGAAAATAAATCCGACAGGTAATGATCGGCGAAAGCATTCATGGCATAGGCCAGATCGAGTTCCATCTGGCTCTTTGTTTGGCGCGCTTTCAACGCCTGTCGCAAAGCTACCGCGTGTCCCGCTGAGTAAGCCTGCCTGGCTCTCACGCCGAAGTGATCCCAGTTTGTCAGCAACAGCGCCAGGTATCTGCCATTTGTCAGATCGTTAAACTTCACTGTATCCTGGACCTTGCCGCCAAGTGCATCCCCCGAGGCTTCTCCGTTCATTGCCTCAACCAAGGGCTCTACTTCGTTCTGAAAATTGGCCGTCTCCAGGGTTTCATAGGCCAGCGCAAATAACTCCTCAGGGGATTTGAAGCGCGCCCGATCACCACTTCTCGCTTCATCGGGCGTCTTAAGGAACGGTGCGCTCTTGGTCAGCAACGCTTCTGCCTCCCTTAATTGCTGTGCAAGAACTTCAGGCACCACCCAGGCGAGCGCTGTCAAAATATTGATGATCCCTCTGCCGGTAAAAACTCCTACGATAGCTTCGCACTCACTAACGAGGCCCCATCCATCCGAGATCGGCGCGCCCGGCACCCCGTAATAGTCTCCGCCTAACGCCAGGATTTGGCCATAGGTCAGCTGATTATTAAAACGGCGACTATATCCCAGCTGGTAAGACTTGGTGGAATCTATCTTTGTCCCATCGACCAATCTCAAGCGGACTGAATCACCGATTTCTTCATGTTCATCGCTGGCAAAACGGGGCGCAAAAGCAATGTTTTCACTCATAGGGTTTGGACCTTCATTATTGGCAGTGGCGATCCGGATTCGGATGGGGGGCTCAATGCGAGCCCTTACCGATAATTCGGAGGTGCTTGCATCCTGGGGCGAGCCATCGGTGCATTCCGCGATCTTTGACCAAACCTGTCAAGCGTTTTTGACGCGTAGCGTCTGGCGACCGAAACCCTGGACGCGGCGAGAAAGCGCAGCCTACATCAGTTTCGGATGCCAGGTGAACATGAAGAACAGAATGAAAACGAGAAAACCCATCCCTATGAAGATTTGGACGAAGCAGAGGATGGACATGAGCCGGTAGAGGCCCGGCTTTCGCAAAAGCCAGTACGCAATCACGCTGACGATTGCGATCGGCTCGAAGATCGCCAGCACCAGATTCACGATATTGGGATCGTTGAGTTGATAATGATTCGTCAGCCAGCCGCCCGTAATCAGATACCGATAGACCGCCGTGGCGGCGATCACATGAATGAGAGTGATCAATCCGACTTTCAACCTGGGCGACATCATGATGGATCCTCTTTATTTCTCATCTGCCTTGATGGTCTATTAGGGCGGCGCGAATTACACAAGCTGTCATCGCAGGTCATTGACAGCGCTCACCATCATGACGTTGCGAACGCACCGGCTTTTCGGCTAGGCTTAACCGATGGAGAAGAACCGACTCGAGGCATTCAGCGACGGTGTGCTGGCAATCATCATCACGATCATGGTGCTCGAAATGAAGGTGCCGCATGGCTCCGATCTTGCAGCGTTGCAGCCGCTGCTCCCGGTGTTTCTGAGCTACGTCCTGAGCTTTATTTATTTGGGCATCTACTGGAACAATCACCACCATTTGATCAAAGCGGCCGGCACGGTGAACGGCGCGATGATGTGGGCGAACCTGCATCTGCTTTTCTGGCTCTCGCTCTTTCCCTTTGTCACAGGCTGGATGGGCGAGAACCATTTCACGCCAGTGCCGTCGGCGCTTTACGGCGGGGTCCTGCTCATGGCCGCCATCGCCTACTATATTCTACAAGACATCATCATTGCCCAACGGGGCCGCGATTCCAGATTAGCTGCAGCCATCGGGAAGGACTTCAAAGGAAAGATATCCCCGGTGTTTTATGCCGCCGGGATCGGAGCATCGTTCGTTCGTCCATGGATCGCCGGCTGCATCTATGTATTTGCCGCCCTGATGTGGCTCGTTCCTGATTCCCGGATCAAGAGAGCGTTGGACGAATCCTAGAGACCGCGACGCTGATACGGTTAACGCACCAGAAAACGACAGACCAGGGCCGAGAGCGTGGCGATCAGGGTCGCCGCGGCCAGAACCAGACCGGCATAGACGATTCGGTCCTGAAAGCGCGCACGGCGGGCGGCTTCGGCGTAAGGGATGCGCGTGAATGTCACCATCGTGTAGCGCGGCAGGTAAATGCCCGGGAGCAAGCCCTCGAGCGCGTGATCGAGCTTCCTCTTCGCTCGAAAGATTTTCGACGCGGTCTTGTCGCGCATCTCGATGAAGTTGTGAACGGCGAGAGCGGCCAGCGCATCGGCGTTTTCTTTTCGCCGCGAAAAATATTCCGCGAAAGCGCGCTCCCGGCCGTTCGGGAACTCGGCCAGGCATTCGTCGAGCACGACGCAATCTTCGAACGCCGCGTTCATCCCCTGCCCATAAAACGGTACGACCGCGTGCGCGGCGTCCCCGACGAGCGCGACCTTGTCCCGATAGAACCAGGGAGCGCACCGGATGGTGACGAGCGATCCTGTCGGGTTCTCCCGGAAATCCGTCAGCAGCTCGGGCATGAGCGGCACGGCGTCGGGGAATTCTTCATCGAAAAAGCGGCGGACTTCGTCGTCGGTCTTGGTAGTGGCAAAGCTGCGCGGCCCTTCGAATTCCCAAAAGAGCGTGCAGGTGAACGAGCCGTCGGGGTTCGGCAGCGCGATCATCATGAAACTCTTGCGCGGCCAGATGTGGAGCGCCTCTTTATCCATCACCCAGGAACCGTCGGCCGCGGGCGGGATGGTGAGCTCCTTGTAGCCGTGGGCGAGATAACTTTCATTCTCCTCGAACCGGTCGAGCTTTTTCTGCAGCGCTTGGCGCACCGCCGAAAACGCGCCATCGACACCAATCACGGCGTCGCCCGACGACTGGATCACCTGGTTCGTTTCGGTGTTGAGCAGGTGCGCCACAGGCCGGTCCAAGTCGACATCGGTGCAGCGATGATTGAAATGCACGCGCACATTCGGATAGCGCTGCGCCGCTTCGATCACGGTGCTGTTGAGCGCGGCGCGCCCGATCGAGTTGATGTGTTTATTCGGGTCACGGTCGTAGGGAGAGAAATGGAGAGCACCCGATTTGTCGTGAATCATCCGGCCGCGCATCGGGATGGCGTGCCGCAAAACTTCATCGGCAATCCCGAGCTGCTCGAGCGCGTGAATCCCGCGGGTCGAGAGCGCGAGATTGATGGACCGTCCGCCAACAAAGTTGCCCGCGCGCGGATCGCTTCGCCTTTCGTAAAGATCGACCTCGTATCCGCGCCGGCCGAAATACGCCGCCAGTAATCCTCCGGCGAGGCCGCTGCCAATTAGAGTGAATTTCGTTGGCATCAGATTATTTTTCGCCCATGACCTTAGTGATCATCTCCGTGATCGCACGCAACGCCAAATCATGATTCGCCTCCTGACTCTGTTGCTCCTCAGTGCCTCGGCCTGTCTTGCCGCCGAGCCCAAACCGGTGCTGATGGTTATGGGACGAGATCCGTGGGCTCTGGTGATTGGATCGGATAGTCCCAAGTTCGTCCTCTACGATGATGGGACGCTGGTATATCTGCGTGATCCGCCGAACTTCGACGAACCCTTCGTCACTCGCCGGGTTGCTGATTGGGCGAGTTTTCAAAAGGAACTGGTTTCCTTCGATTTGGCCCAAGCCAAAGATCATTACGAGTTATCCGCCTGGACGGATCAAATAAGCACGATTATCTGGACACCCGGCAAGACTGTCGGGATCTATGGTGATTGGCGCAAGGCTCGAGTTAGTGAAAGAGATTCAGATCCGCAGATGAAGGCCATCTTGGAGCGAGACAAGAAGATGTGGGAGTCGTTGCCGAGCGAAATCCGAGAAACGCTAGAGCGCATTGAGGAGCAACGAAAAATCAAAGGCTCCAACTGGCTTCCGGAGAAAATTGAAGTGATGTTTTGGCCCTACGAGTATGCGCCCGATGAGTCAATCCTCTGGCCGGAGGACTGGCCCGGGTTATATGCGAAGGATAGTCGATTACGAAAAAAAGATTCGTTCAGCGTTTATTTGCCTTCCGAGAAACTGACTGAATTGCGCCGATTTTTTAGAACCCGGAAGGAGAAAGGAGCAGTCCTGATCGACGGAAAAAAAATGGCCGACGAAATCAGATTTCCATTTCCCGGCGAAGAAGCGTGGATGAAGTAGCGCAAATTACCCGGCGACCTCGCCCAAAGTTCTCCAGGGACACAACATCGACACCTCAAATAAGAAACACTCCTATGTCTTACCTCCGACTAATCATTCCGCTGGTTTGCATTTTCACAGTCGTTCAGTCGCTGCCGGCTCAAGAGCCGAAACCCGAGAAGCTGAAGCAGTTTATCTACGTCCTGCATCTCGTGCCGCGCCTGCATTCCGACTCCGCCTGGACGAAAGAGGATGAAGCGGCGCTGGGACGACATTTTGTGCGATTCAAGAAAGCGATCGAGACCGGCGAGCTGATTCTGGCCGGCCGCACCATGGAGCCAGGGGACAAGACATTTGGCATCGCAATCTTCCAGGCCGCGGACGAAAAAGCGGCTCGCTCGTTCATGGAGAGCGATCCCGCGGTCGTCGCCGGGCTCATGACGGCGGAGTTGCATCCGTTTGCCGTGGCGCTCGAGCGCAAGAATCCATGAGGCATGAGGATTTTGTCAGTTAACGTTGGACTGCCGAGGGAGGTGACCTGGCAAGGCAAGCTGGTGACGACTGGAATCTTCAAGGAGCCCGTCAAATCGCCGGTGATGTTGCGAACGTTAAACCTCGATGGCGATCAACAAGCCGATCTCACCGTCCATGGCGGTGTGAGCAAAGCGGTTTATGCATACCCCACGGAGCATTACGGCTATTGGCGAACGGAGTTGCCGGGAATGGATCTCCCTTGGGGCATGTTCGGTGAAAATCTTGCGACCGAGGGATTGCTTGAGGAAACCGTTTACATCGGGGACAAATATAGGATTGGGCAAGCGGAAGTGATGGCTACCGAACCGAGACTGCCCTGCTACAAACTGGGTCTAAAGTTTGGCCGCACCGATATCATCAAGCGGTTTCTCGCCAGTCGTCGCACTGGTTTCTATTTTGCCGTGGCGCAGGAAGGAATTGTTCGTGCCGGCGATGCAATGGAACTGATCGGACGCGAGCAACAAGAGATTAGCGTCGCTGATATCACCCGTCTTTATGGTTTTGAGAGAAACGATGCCAAAACCATGCGCCGCGCAATGGCAGTCGAGGCACTACCGGAAACTTGGAAAGGCTACTTTCAAAATCAGCTTGAGAAGCAAACTCGCTAGAAAAACACAATGGACATGCAAAAAAAGACGCATCCCACCCGCGTTGCAAGGCTGCCAGGAGCACTCTTGATATCGACCGCGCTCCTGTTCACGTCGGCCCTGGCGGTTTTTGGAGAGTCTGATGAAGATCCGCGCGAGCCGGTAATACGAATCGTTTCCCGGATTCAACGGGCGGACTATGAGGGTGATCGGGTGGCGCTCAAGCGGCGTTACGATGAGCTGGCGCAGTTCCTGGATAACAAGACGCTGACGGCCCGGGTTCGATATTGGCGCGGCTTCGCGATGTGGCGGAGGGCCATCAATGGTTTCAACGATGCGGTCGATCCGAAGGAATTGGAGCAAGATCTGAAGGACGCGCTCGACGAATTCAAGAAGGTCGCAGAGAAAGAGCCCGGATTCGGAGAGGCGAAGATCGCCATGGTGTCGTGCATCAGCTTGCTCGGCTACATCCACCAAAAAGACCCCGAGCGGCTCAAGGAATTGATCGGTGAACTCGTCCCGGTCATCAAGGACGCCAAGGAGGCGGCGCCGGACAATCCGCGACTCTTCTGGGTGCTCGGCCCCAATGTTTTCATATCGCCGCCTGAACGTGGAGGCGGCCAGGACAAGGCGATCGAGATGTACGAGAAAGGGCTGGAGCTGTCCCGGAAAAGCAAAGCGAGCGAGGACCGCCTGGAGCCGTCGTGGGGCGAAGCAGAATTGCTGATGAACCTGGCCTACTCGAACCTAAACAAGGATACGCCGGACGTGAGGACCGCGGAGCGCCAGGCGCGGGCGGCCCTCGAGATTGTCCCCTACTGGCACTACACGCGGGACATTTTGCTGCCGCAGATTCTCGCGGCCAGGGCGAAACAAAAATAGGAATAAGTCCGATTGACCGCGGATGACGCGGATTTCACGGATGAACGCGGACGAACCTCTAAGATGACCTCGCCCCCGAAAGCGTTCGGGGCCGATCCACCTTTGCACGAGGACCGCGGCGCCAGGGCGTTGCGGGGATTTGGGCCGCTCGGAATTCTTGCGATTCTCCTCATCCTGGCCGGCAACTTCCTGGTCGCGCCGCTGAGCGCAATTCTCGTGCTCGTGTGGGTGCGATTGTCACGCACGCCATGGCGGGATATCGGTTACGTGCGACCGAAGAACTGGATCATCAGTCTGGCGGTGGGCATCGCTTTCGGCTGCGTCTTCAAATTGCTGATGAAGGCGATCGTGATGCCGCTTCTGGGCGCCCCCCCGATCAATGCGGCCTATCATTACCTGGCCGGAAACACCGCCGCGCTTCCGGGAATGATCCTGGCCGTGATTGTCGTCGCCGGTTTCGGAGAAGAAACCGTCTTTCGCGGCTGGATGTTCGAACGTCTCGGCAAACTCTTGGGAACCGCCGTGTGGGCCAAAATATTGATCGTGCTCATAACGTCCGCCTGGTTTGGCGTGCTCCACTACCCAGACCAAAAGCTGGCTGGCGCCGAACAGGCCATGATCTTCGGCATCGTCTTCGGAACCATCTTCGCCATGACGCGTCGAATCTTCATCCTCATGGTGGCCCACGCCGCGTTTGATGTGACCGCGGTCGCAATCATTTATTGGAATCTCGAAACCAACGTGGCCCATTTCTTTTTCAAGTAGCTGGTGAGATCAGCTCGCACGAAGTCCGCAAAGGACACAAAGGAGAGGACCGCGGATTTCACGAATGTTTGCGCTGTAGTCGCCTCGCTCTGTCGAGGCGCGGCGGGAAGACACGGCCCATTCGACTCCGCTCAGGGCAGGGACAGAGCGCCGTGGCTACAGCTCCCGATCCGCGGTTAAAATGAATTGCGAATGAACGATCTCCTGCGCGACGTTCTCGACCGATGAAGCCCGTGCGCGTGGAGGTGAACGACCTCATGCAAAAAGGTTACGTTTATTTTCGGACGAAACCGATGGGACGTTCCTTTCGCGCCGGGTTCAAACCCGAGCTCACGCCCCGGCAAATGCTCGCGCTCGGTGTCTTCGGCGGAAAGTACATGACGGATTGCACGAAGGAGTTTCCCGCGAGCTGGTTCAAGGGCGCGAAGCTCTGTCGCGAGCGGCCTGAGGCTTCACTTAATTTCTTCGGAGTAAATGCATCGCAGCCGCTCTCCGTCTGGCGGAGAAAGGGTTGGATCTATCACGAGGATCCCCGCGGCTGGTTTCAGTGGTATTGCCGGTATTACACCGGCCGGCGCTGCCTGGATGATTTGCGCCAGATCAAGCGCTGGCGCGCCGTCCGCCGGCATCTGGCGCAGTTGAAGAAAAACTGCGCTCGCGGCGATCTCACCTGCCGGCGCAGACAACGGCAGGCGTTGCTGCACTGGGCGTACGATTCGCGAAAGATCTGAGCCGCGCGGAAGCCCTAGGGTTGAAAGATCGCCGGAAATTTGAAGCGATAAACCCAGAGGAGGAAGAGCGCGAGGATCGAGATGACGCCTCCGATGACGAGACCCGGAACGGCCTGGTCGAGAAAGATGTGAAAGAGCATGATGTTCACAATCACCGGACCGAGCAAGGTCAGGCCGAGCGCAACCCAGCGTCCGCCGAGGAGCAGGAGCAGGCCGCCGACGACCTCCAGCCCCGCAATGACATAAATGTAGCCGCTATTGGCAAGCGCTCCGATGAACGCACCGGCGTCCCCCAGTATGACTGGCGGGGGGCCCATGAAGTGGAAGAAGCCGTTTGACCCGAAAACGACGAACACGAGTCCGAGCAGGAGGCGGACGATGATGATGGCGTATTTCATACCCGTGTTCTTAGTGACTCAATCCATCGAGGTCAATTAAGACCGAACATGTAGCAAACCGGGCGGCACCTGTGTTATATCGGAGAAATGAATTGGGAGGCGATCAACGCCCTTGCGCAACTGGTTAGCTCCCTCGGAGTGGTCGTGTCGCTCTGGTACCTGGCGGTGCAGGTGCATCGCAGCACGCGCATCGCCAAGCTGGCCGCGCAGGACGCCGCGACGACCGCGTTGCGGGAAGTGACCCGGCCCTTCGCCGAGAATCCTGAAGTGGGACGACTCTGGGGCAAAGGCCTCGAGGATATCGAGGCGCTGAGTCCGGAAGAGAGGGCGCGCTTTTTTCACGTCGCGTTCCAGTTTCTGAAAGCGATGGAGACGATCCATTTTCATTACATTTACGGCCTGATGGAGGAACAGGTTTGGCGTGGCTGGCGCAACCTCTACGAGCACTACCTGGCCTCGCCCGGCCTCATCTACTATTGGGAAATTCGCCATGACTTGTTTTCCGAGCGCTTTCAGCGATTCATCGCGAGCCTGGAGCAGCCCGCGCAGCGGCTGACCGTCGGAAACCTTCTGGGCCAGGAAAAGGCCAAAGGGAATCCCGAGAAATAGGGAGACGGCGATGTTCTCCGAAGCAGTCAGGTTTCGCAGCCGGGCTCTTCGGGATCGCGCTTTATCTGGGATGGGCATCGTGACTGGCAGGGAGGGGAAGGGTTTTTCCTTCTTGTGCACTCGCATCTGATTTTATTGTCTTAGGCCATATGAAGCCCGGACTGCGCGTTGCCTGTGGAATTCTCCTGCTTCTCGGTTGTTCAATCCCGAGCCAGAGAGCGGCGTCTCCTAATGATCCGGACAAAGACCCTCAGGCGTTAAAGCTCCTGCAGGAGGCCCGGAAACTTATTCAAGGAAAACAACTGCCGGAGGCGATCGCAAAATGCGACCAGGTCATCGCCAGTTTCAAAACGCATCATGAGGGCCGCAAAGAAAAGATCTACTGCGCGCGGACGTCCGCCGAGAGCCTGGGTTACCTGCTCAAGGCGGCATCCGACAAGGTCAATGCCATCTCCATTTCCGCCACCTGGGCGGACGCCTACTTTGTCAAAGCCTACGCTTTGCAGGATTTGGGTCGACTCGCCGAAGCCAAGGCGGCGATCCAGCTTGCGCTCGAGTTGTCTCCGATGAGTTCGCACTACCTGTCGGAACTCGGCCACATTTATCAGTCCGAGAAAAACTGGTCCAAGGCGGAAGAGAGCTTTGCCGCCGCCGAGGACAATGCCCCATTGTCCCCGGATGACCTTAAAGCCGCGGAACTGGGAAGAGCGCGCCGCGGCCTGGCTTATGTCTTTGTCGAGCAGGGCAGGCTGGCGGAAGCCGAGAAAAAATATCTGCAATGCCTGGAGGCAGACCCGAAGGATTCCACGGCAGCAAAAGAGCTGGATTACGTCCGCGGACTGCGAGCCAAAGGGAAGTCGCCGTGATATTCTGCCCGCAGTCGAGCGCTTTTCGTCAGGAAACGGTCAGATTTTCCACGAACCACCGGAAGCGTGTTGGAGAGCACTGTTGCCGCGGGACAAAAGCTTAAGATGCTCAAAACCGATGAGCTGTCGGTTTTCCTCATCCCAAAGATGAAGCCTGGCTGATTTCAAACTGCCCCGGAGGGTGACGGGTTTCACCGCCTGGAACATCGGGTGGGCTTCGTGACATCGCTCCAAATTATAATTGGGGATGCGGGGGCTGAGGTGATGGATGTGGTGGAAACCAATGTTGCCCGAGAACCATTGGAGAATTTTGGGCAAGCGGTAGAATGAACTGCCCTGGAGCGCCGCCACGGAATAATCCCACGACTCGCTGCGCTCCCAATGCGTCCCGTCGAATTGATGCTGCACGTAGAACATCCAAATACCGATTCCCCCAGCGACGATCGTGATTAGCACTTGAATGAGCAGGTACATCTTCCAGCCGAAGACCCAGCCTAGAGTCAGGGCCATGGTCAGGATTCCGAAGTTGGTCCACCAAACCGACCGCCGCTCCCTGCGATTGGCCTTCCGCGAAGATAATCGATGCCGGAACAAGAACAGAAAAATAGGCGCGATGACGAGGAGGACAAAAGGATTGCGTGATAGCCGATAAGCAAAACGCACCCGGCGGGATGACTCCAAGTATTCCTGCACCGTCATCGTCCAAACATCGCCCGTCCCGCGCCGATCCAGATCACCCGAACTGGCATGATGCAGAGAGTGTTCCCAGCGCCAATGATAGAAAGGTGTAAGAACCACTATTCCGGCGATGAAACCGACGATGTCATTGGCCATTCTGGATTTGAGGAACGAGCCGTGACCGCAGTCGTGCAGAATGATGAATACACGCACAACCACCGCGCCGGCCAGAAGAGCCAGCGATATTGTCAAGACATAGGAGAACCGCAGGCTCCAGTACATGAGGAACCAGAGAGCAATATAAAGGGTGAAACTATTGCAAACCTGCCAGGCCGCCCTGGACAGAGAAGGCGTTTGAAACCTCGCGACGATCGGTTTCCATTCAGAGCCGCTGGAGGTTCCTGGCTTCTGACCGCTCCTTGAATCATCAAACATTGGGGAGATCCAGACGAGGCGCGCGGTGGCTCATTTCGACTTTGAATCCGGGCTGCCCCGCCACGGCCTGGGCGCGCATGTTCAGGCTCAAATGCTCTTCTATTCCGAGAGAAAACTTTTTCCACGCCCTTATCTGGGAGCGGACGAGCTCGAAAAACGAAATGTACTTGTAAGGTGAGCCATTCCGCTCGCAGACCGATCGAACGATGGGTTGAATCTTCGGGTAAAGGGCCGGATTCAGTCCGGGGAAGAGGTGGTGTTCGGTGTGATAGTTGAAGTAGCCCAAGAGCCACTCGAAGATAAAATTCTTTGTGTACCAGCTCGAGGAGGTGGCCACTTGCCGCGCCGACCACGGTTCCTCCTCCCTCTCGGTGAGATAGGAATCTTCGTGTTGAATGAAGAGTGAGAAGAGGGAGAAATAACTCATCGACACGGCAAAAAGAAACAGGTTCCGAAAGGCAATGCCCGCCCCATGGAGGTGAAACGACATCGCGATCGGCAGAACGAATCCTACCGCTTTGGCCACAACGTGGATTACCTTTTCAGACAATGGAACGCACTTGTACCTGAACAACGTATTATAACTGTGAACCAGCCATGAGTTGGGAGAATACAAAATGAAAACAAACCAGATATAAATCAGCTGATAGCGATGGAACCACCTGAACTCTTGATGCTCAAAGAATCGCACGACGCTGCCACCCGCAGTCTGGGCATCGATCGTCGTATGGGGCGCTTGATGGTGACTCTGATGTTCCACGTCCCAGGAGCGAGAAGAGTATCCGCCAAAATCCCAGAGAGTTCTCCCCAAGAAATTCACGATCTTCGAATCGGCAAAGGCCCCGTGCATGACGCTGTGAGCGACGTTGACGGCCCCGAAGGTAGCGATGGGGCCAAGAAGCAGGCACCATAAGGGAGAGCCCTGAATAAAGGCCATGTACGCGCCGGTAATATAAAGGCCGTAGAAGAAGATGACGAGAAACAGGGAATTGAAAAATGACTTTTTTATTGGCAGCTTGGCCTCGCGCAAAAAACCGTAAACCTCTTTCCTTAGCTCGGCGGCCATTGGATCGGGCCGCCGGTATTCGCGCCGTGACTGATAACTGTGCAGGCCAATCCGATTACTGCTCCCCGGGGCGGCCAGGGCGAGCTTTCCCAGGAGACGAATTCCGTATTGCCGGCGCTGTTCGGCCGACTGAATCAGGCGGCTGACATAGGCATCGTGAAAACTATCGAAGGTATCGGTTATGTCAGTCCCGAGGTTGGGCAGGAGAATCGATTTACCGCCCGGATGGAATCGGAGAAACTCGGTGATGTCGTAAACCAACCCATTGTAGACGACGAAGGCCGACGTCTCATTGTCATGCAGACCCACCTCCCGGTATTCGAAGGTCGGGAGCTCGTCAGCGCCTTCACCAACGCCGCTCGGAGACCGCTTCCCAAGCGCGGGTTGACCAAAGGAGACCTTTTCAAGGGGGAAACTCATGCCAGCCAAGCCATGTAATTGGTCGGCGCAAAATGTGTCAAGTCCACAAAGACAAAAGAGCGTTGCCGGGGAAGGATCGTGTTGGCACCGCGACTGCTAAGGGAAGGCTCTCCTAACGATGAAATTTGAACGGCAACCAGAGAAAATTGAGCCCGGCATCAACACGTTCGAGCTCAAGGCCATTCTGCTGGTGGATGACGACAAGCAACTCGCCACGGCCCTGCAATGGATTTTGGCGGACGAAAATTTTCTCGTCGACGTCGCCTTTGACGGCGAAGAAGCCATGCTCAAGGTGAAAGCGCACCAGTATGACGCGGTCATCTGCGATCTGAGAATGCCGCGCCTGCGGGGCGATGAGTTCTATCTCCAGGCCAGGGAACTCCGGCCGGCGCTGGCGGACTCTTTCATCTTCATCACCGGTTTTGCCACTGATCCGCAGATCCGGACCTTCCTCATCGAGAACGAAGTAAAGTTCCTGGTGAAGCCTTTCCCGATCAAAGGCCTCATCCACTGCGTCAAGGAAATGCTCGGTTAGGTGCCGGAATCACTGGCCGGCAGTGTGAGTGCGCTACGGGGTCGCACAGTGAGTCCACACCCCCCCGACCCATCCGGGTTCAAAAAAAGGCTTGCCAGGTTTGAGGACTTCCTTCAAATCGTCATCCACACCCACTCCCAAATTATGAAAAAATCAGCCTTAATCTTGTCAGCCATCTTCACCCTTGGCGGTCTCGCTTACGCGGGTTCCGACAGCAAGGAAATGAAGCAAACGGTGGCGCCGCCACCGACCTGCCCAATTAATTGGACCGGTTTCTACCTCGGTCTTCATGCCGGTTACGGCTGGGGCCAGGGGGACATGAGTGTCACGCCCCTGCCCTCGGCTGCTGCGTTTGTTAACCTGGCGCCCACGACGTTCGATCCCGACATGGATGGGTTCGTCGGTGGCGTTCAGCTTGGATACAATCAACAAATGGGTCATTTCGTCTTCGGTCTGGAAACGGACTTTTCAGGAACGACCCTCGATGGCTCGAGCACGGTCAGTCCCATCATCCAGAACAATGGCACCCCCTTTCCGGGCGCCGGCAATCACGTCACGGTGGCCCAGGACATTGACTGGATGGGAACGGTGCGCGGGAGAATAGGCTTTACCCCATCGTGCCGATGGCTCATCTACGCGACGGGTGGTCTGGCCTACGCCGACGTAAATTTCTCAGGCGATACGGAGTTCCGGCCCTTTGGGACGGTAAATTATCCGGCCTCATCGAGTGAGACAAAGGTCGGTTGGACCGTCGGCGGCGGTGCTGAGGTTGCTCTCAACCAGCATTGGAGCCTGAAGTTCGAGTACCTTTACTACGATCTCGGTGACAACAGCGTCACGGCCAACGCTACGCCGGCGCTGCCTCCTTTCCAGGTTCACTACGACTGGGAAACGAGGGCTCACACCGTTACCGCCGGCATTAACTACAAGTTCTAACCTGCCGCGCTAATCATTTCCGACGCAATCCGGCGAGGGTGGGAAACCGCCCTCGCCGGATTCGTTTTCAGATGGCGTCAGCGATGATCGGACAGAATCTGCGCGAATCGCCAGACCTCGCCAAATGTGTTGTAGAGCGGCGTGGGCGCGGCACGGATCACGTTCGGCTCACGGAAATCGCATTTAACGCCGGCCGCTTCGAGTTTCTTGAACAGTTCTTTCGGATGCTCGTGCACCTGGATCGAGAGCTGACAACCGCGCGCCTCGCTCTCGCGTGGTGTGATCACCGTCAGCCTGGAATGCCCGGCCGCCTCCAGAAGAAACTGAAGGTAGCCGGTTAGCTCGATCGATTTCGCCCGCAACGCTTGCATTCCGCCGGCGTCATCGAAGATCGCGAGCGAGGCGCGCAACGGCGCCATCGAAAAAATCGGCGGGTTGCTGACTTGCCAGCCGTCGGCGGAGGGAACCGGGATGAACTCCGGTTCGAGATGCATCCGGAAACGCGTGTTCGGATCGTTCCCAAACCAACCGGCCAGGCGCGGTAGGTCGCGATTGGTCGCGTGTCGCTCGTGCACAAATGCTCCGGCAACCGCCCCGGGGCCGGAGTTGAGATATTTGTAGGAACACCAAACGGCGAAATCGACGTTCCACTCGTGCAACGCCAGCGGCACATTGCCGATCGCATGCGCGAGATCGATCCCGACCGTGATGCCGCGCTTCTGCGCGACCGCCGTGATTTTCTCGATGTCGAACAACTGGCCGGTGAAGAAATTCACCCCGGCCAGGAGAACCAGCGCGATCTGATCGCCCTGTTTCTCCAGCAAATCCTCAATGTCTTCCTGTCGAACGGTGAACTCACCGTCGCGCGGCCGGGCCAGAACGAGCGCCTCTTTGGGGTCGAATCCATGATGCGCGATTTGCGTCTTGATCGCGTAGGTGTCCGAAGGGAAGGCCGGCTCTTCCATCAGAATTTTGCAGCGCGCCTTCGTCGGCCGATAGAACGTCGCCATCATCAGGTGAAGATTCACCGTGAGACTGTTCATGCAGATGACTTCGTTCGGCCTCGCGCCCACCAGCCGCGCCGCCGGTTCGCGCACTGTCTCGTGATACGTGTACCAGGGCGTCACCGCCCCGAGATGCGCGTCCACCGCGAGCTTCGTCCAGTCGTCCAGTTCCTGTTCGACGATTTTCCTCGCCGTTTTCGGCATCAGGCCCAGCGAATTTCCCGCAAAATAAATGAGCGGCTTGCCATCGGTCCCAAGCGGAAGATGAAAGCGCTCGCGAAACTCACCGAGCGGATCCTCAGTGTCGAGCTGGAGCGCAAATTTTTCGTCGGCGGAAAAAGTCATCGTCTTTGTTTAGCGGAGAGAGAGAGGTTCGCCACAGATTAACACGGATGAAACACGGATTTAGAGCGATTCAAGTATCCAGCCTTCCGAAAATCCGTGTAAATCTGTGTTAATCTGTGGCCGCTTTGTCTGATTAGGGCAACTGCATGAATTCGATAGTTGTCCCGTCCGGGTCGCGGACATAGACAACACGCTTTCCCGCGTTGGGACCCGATTTCAGCGTTTGCGGTTTTCCCGCCGCGCTCCAACCGGACGCGGCGATTGCGTTCAGGACACCGTCAAGATTATCGACTGTAAACGCGACATGGACCGAGCCGACGTCGCACGGTCTGACGACGACGCGTTTTCGGTCCGCCGGAGCAACATACTCCAGCAACTCGATCTTGTGGCCGTAACCTTTGAGAACCGCGATCGAGATCTCGGCGCCAGGGACGCCGGTAACCTCGGCCGCAAGGTCACCGGTATGATGCGGCCGATGAGAAAGCTCGAAGCCGAGAACATCGCGCCAGAACGCGAGTGAGCGTTCAAGATTTGCGACCGTGATCCCGGTGTGATCCGCCGCGATGATGTTAAACGTGCTCGTGCTCATGATCGTAATCGGTCCCCTTCCGAATCCGTGTCATCCGCGTCATCCGCGGTCAATTATTTCCCCAACGCCGCGATTACTTTGAGCTCGATCGCGATCGGCGTCGGCAAGGAGAGAATTTCAATCGTCGTCCGGGTCGGATTCGGTTTGTCGGGTCCGGCGAAATGCTCCGCGTAGATACGATTGTAGATGGGAAAATCCTTCTTCATGTTCGTGAGAAAGACCGTGACATCGACGATGTCGTTCCAGGTCGCGCCGGCGTCTTCCAGCACGAGCCGGACGTTTTCGAAAACCGCGCGGCATTGCGTTTCGATGTCGTAGCTCACGATGTTGCCGGCGTCATCGAGCGTGACCCCGGGAATTTCCTTGCTGCCCCGCACCCGCGGGCCAATGCCCGAGAGAAAGAGCAGATCGCCGACGCGCTTCGCGTGCGGGAAGGCGCCGACCGGTTCAGGCGCGCGGGAGCTTTCGATGGATTCGCTCATGTGAATGATGACCTCGCACAAAGGTCACAAAGGTTCACGAAGATTATTCTAAGTTGCGGCCCTTCGTGTCCTTTGTGCCCGTAGTACGAGCTTCCGGAACTCAGCTGTGACTGTGCCCTGCAACGACTGGAACAGGAGCAGAACCGAAGCGCTTGGCCGATCGCGCCCGGGCTTTCATCATTTCCACGTCGCGGTCGCGCGGCGGCGCGTTCGAGACCAGGGAATGGAGCAGTTCGTGCGCGGCCGCCGCCACTTGATCAACAGCTCGATTGAAAGCCTCTTCGTTGGCTTTCGAAGGTTTGGTGAAGCCGCTCAGCTTACGGACGAACTGGAGCGATGATGCCCGGATTTCATCTTCGGTAGCTGGCGGAGCGAAGTTATGAAGTGTTCTGATGTTTCGACACATGGTGCTTGAAGTTACGGTTCGGAGTTAAAAGTTAAGAAATTAAGAGAGATCGACGATTGTTTTGAAGCCGCCGTAAACCATGCGCTTCGAATCGAAGGGCATCGCTTTCATGTCCATCATTTTGGCCAGGCGCGGGTCTTTCATGACTTTGGCGTTCACGCTATCGCGGTGGGCGCGCGATTTGAACACGATCCAGGAGAAAACCACCGCCTCGCCCTTCTTGAGTTTGATCGTGTGCGGGAACGACACGGCCATCTTGGTGTTGAGATCGTCACCGACGCATTCCCGAAATTCCAAGGCGCCGTATTCCAGCCAAACCTTGCCCGCCTTCAGCGCCATGCTTTGATAGGCCTTCACGTTCTTCTTCGGGACGGGCAAAACATATCCATCGACGTATTTCATAGTTCCTTACTTTTCATCGGTTCGCCCGCTGTTCAACCTCGACCGGCGGTCACAGGCGGCAACACCCACCCGCGAAGGCAAAGTTGTTCAGATGCCTTGCCTCACTCCGTTGGTCGCAGCCAGTATCGCCTGATAAAAGAGTCCCGACGTGGATTTGGACCGACCGGAGACCTGCCGACGTAGATGCGATTGGGCATTACATGTCCACCGTCCCTGAAAGTGGGTGAAACAATGAAGTAGACTTCTCCGAGCCGGTTACTCATTGCCTCCAGCAGAGGCGGCATGCCCTCGTGGCCGATGTAAATTGGTGCTCCCTGAACGGCCATATCTGTATTGGAGGAGACCACTGTTGCCGAGACAATCCACTGCTCTCCATTTCCACCCTTATGCTCGCCGTCGGAAGGAATCAGCCGTTGGATCTTGAGTTTCTCAAGCACTGGAGGGCCGGCCATCCGAGGCTTTTCGTTTTCGGCGAACGCGCCATCCGCCAGCACTTTCACGAGCTGGCCATCCTTCCAGGGAGGAGCGCTTTCCAGTTCGGATGCGAAAAAAACCGGAGGGACGAACCAGAGCAAGATCACCAGCAACAACGCGCGCATATGACAAGAATTCCTATTTCGCGATGCAGACATTCTTCGGCTCGGTGAAGAAACGGAGAGCTTCCTCGCCGCCTTCGCGGCCGACGCCGCTTTGTTTCATGCCGCCGAAGGGGACGCGGAGGTCGCGGACGAGCCAGCAATTTACCCAGACGGTTCCGGTGTGAATGCGTTCGGCGACTCGGTGGGCGCGACTCAGATTTTGCGTCCAGATGCTCGAGGCCAGGCCGTATTCGGTATCGTTGGCGTAGCCGATGACTTCTTCTTCGCTGTCGAACGGCGTTATCGTGATGACCGGACCGAAGATTTCTTCGCGATTCGTTCGGCATGAGACCGGCAAATCGGTGATGATCGTCGGCGGGAAGAAATATCCCGACTGGCAGCGTTCGTTGATCGACTCCGGCGCGGACCCGCCGAGCGCTATCTTGCCGCCTTCCTGCTGCGCGAGATCAACGTAGAACTTCACTTTGTCGAGCTGCGTTCTCGAAACGATCGCGCCCTGATCGGTCGTCGCTTCCAGCGGATCGCCGAGCCGTAGCTGCGACGCTTTTTCGACAAAGCGAGCGACGAAATCATTGTAGGCCGAACGTTCAACGAAGACGCGCGAACCGCACAGACAGACCTGGCCCTGGTTCGCGAAGGAAGAGCGCAAGCTGCCGGCAATGGCGGCGTCCTGGTCGGCATCGGCGAAGATGATGTTCGGATTCTTACCGCCCAGCTCGAGCGAAACTTTCTTGAACATCGGCGCGCAGGTCTCGGCCACCTTGCGACCGGTTACTGTCCCGCCGGTGAACGAGATCGTGCCGATCTTCGGGTGCGCCGTGATCGGCGCGCCAACATTCGGTCCGGTGCCGTGCACGATATTGAGCACGCCGTTCGGCAGGCCGGCCTCACGGCAAATCTCGCAGAGCAAATACGCCGTCATCGGCGTCAGCTCGCTCGGTTTGGCGATGGCGGTGTTCCCGCACGCGATCGCGGGCGCGATTTTCCAGCTCAGCAAATAAAGCGGCAGATTCCAGGGCGAGATGAGGCCCGCGATGCCGCGCGGCTGGCGCAGGGTGTAATTGAACGCCACGCCGTCGGTCACATGCGCTTCGGATTCGGTGTGCAGAATCGCGGTGGCGAAGAAGCGGAAATTGCTCGAGGCCCGCGGAATGTCGAGATTGCGCGCGAGCGAGAGTGGCTTGCCGGTATCGATCGATTCGGCGAGCGCCAGTTTTATAAGGTCGCGCTCGATCAGGTCGGCGATGCGCAGAAGAATGCGCGAGCGATCCGCCGCGGACGTGCGGGACCATTCCACGAAAGCTTTGTCGGCCGCAGCCACAGCCAGATCGACGTCGCGACTGTCGCTGTCGGGGACTTGCGAGTAGGGCTGGCCCGTCGCCGGCTCGATGTTGTCGAGATATTTCCCGCCGACCGGCGCAACGAATTGGCCGTCGATGAAGTTTTGAATCTGGAATGGCTCAGTGGACACGGCGTTCACTCAATAAAGGTTGTAGAGGCGCTTGTGCCAAGCGCCTAGCCAAAAACAGGCGCTCGCCGCGGCGAGCGCCTCGACAAGGCTTTCGCTAGGGTTCCTCGTGGTAAGCGCGACCCGCTTGAAAAGCCGCCAGGAGTTTCTCGGCCAGGATCAGCATGCCCGGATTACCGGAGGAGCGGGCCCTTGTTTCTTCCGCGACCTTGATTGCTTCCGGAAATCGCCCGGCCTCAGCGTAGGCTGCCGCCAGGGCGGCCAGCATCTCCGGAGCGGTGCGGCCCGCCAAAGCGCAGGCACGTTCGGCGAGACGAACGGCTTCGGGTCCGTTCCGAAATGTCGCGTCCGGCTGAGTGGCCAGAAACCACGCCATCTCATTCAGTATCGCCGGGGCCTCAGACGCGAACGACGCCACTTCCTGAAGACGCTTTTGTCCCTCCGAAACGTTTCCGATTTTCCGCAGCGTCAGGCGAAAACTTGAACGCGCTTCAACCAGGTCCGGCCGAAGCAAGAGTGCGTAGGCAAAGTGATTTGCGGCTTTGACGAAATCCTGCTTCTGCATCAGTGCGACGCCGAGGGCCTGATGCAACTCGCCCCGATAAGGAAATACAGCCAGTCCGTCTCGGGCAACGTCGATGACTTCGTCGGTGCGGCCCAATTTCGAGAGACAGAAGAGCGAAAAATCCCAGGCAGCGGAATTCTCCGGTCCCAACTCGAGGGCGCGGCGCGCCTCACCCAGCGCGGGTTCCGTTTGGCCCTGCCCGGCCAGTGCGACGGCCAATTCCATGTGGCCGGCGCCATCCAGGGGACTCAACTCGACCGCGCGCTGGGCATACGGAAGCGCTTCGCTCGATCGACCCAGTTCGTTGAGAACCAAGGCTGAGAATCGACTCGCCGCCGCATCAACGGGATCGGCGTTGATTGCCTTCGTGGCTTCCACCAAGGCGGCATCGAGCTTGCGCTCGGATCCCAATTTGATCCCCATGTAGGCGTATTGGGAAACGGAATGGATGATCCAAAACGACGCGAAACTGTTCATCGCCCAAACCAGAAGAAGAACACCGAGCGCGCCCTGCAGGAACCGGCGTCCACGGGTCAACAGCTCCCAGCCCACCGCGCCGAAGAAACAAAGAGGCACGAGCAGGGCCAATCCATAAAACGCTTTCACCTGTGCGTAAGACGCGACTTTCAGCGTCATGAAGACGACCCCGAAAATCACCGCTCCGCTGGAACCAGCCAGGACGAACAAATCGACTGACGGCTTGCGAACGAAACGCCAGAAGACAACGGCCGCGCCCAGAAGGGTGAGGAGGGCAGGCACAAGAGCCAGAAGGTAACCGGCAACCATCAGGTTGTAATTCCAGGGCGGCCGATAGGCCAACTCGGCAGCGCCTCCGCACAGGCCGTCACCCCAAAGGGTGGAATAGATTCCGTCCGCAAAGTTTCCAAATCCGCTGAAGAGCGGCGTAACCAGCGATCTCCCAAACCGGGCGTAGTCAGACGCGGTATGGAACCCTGGGTCCTGCCACCAGGAAAACCCGGAAGCGACATCCCAGTTGCCGACCAGGGGAGTGCCGAATCGACGCCAGATCCGGGCGTAGTGCCAGCCGCAGGTAGCCACCATGACAACGCCGAGCGTCCCCAAATTACGCAGCCAAACCGTGACCGGCGCTCTTTGGGCAAATAGTTTGACGACCAGTGCCAGACAAAGCGGCAGGACCACCAGGAGCGCAGTCGCCTTCGTCAACAACGCCGCTCCCGTGCACAATCCAAGCCAGGCAAATTGCGAAACGGAAGGAGCCTTCGTCCGAAACAAGCGCAGCCCGAGATAAAGAGACGCCGTAGCCAATGTGGCCGCGAGCGTTTCGTTGGTGACATAATGCGACAGGTAAAGCTGCATCGGCAGAAAAGCGGCCAGCACCAGACCGACAAGTTGCGCCGCGGTCCGGCCCGGGAGGCAGAGGCGCAGGCTGAGGAGAACAAGTGTGAATTGGAGCAGACCGAAGAGCAGAGTGAGGAAGCGCAAGACAAGGATTCCGGCCTGGGTGTCCACCGAAAGGCCGCCGAGCGAGAGGGCAGCCGCGGACACGACATAATAAAGCGGCGGCTGAAACATCTCGAACCCCTCTGTCGGCAGAGGGAGGGCGTGATGTTCCTGAACGTACTTGATGTACTCGAGGTGACTCTGCGAATCGAAGCCCTGCACAAATGGCATCAGGCCGGCGTTGTTCCAAAAGAGAAGGCCCCAAAGACCAACGATCACCAGAAGCAGGATCGTAACGTGGCGCCGCGATAATCCATCGCTGGCAGACGGTTTGAGCCAACGGCCGCCCCAGCGATATGCCGCGAGGCAGATCGCGACCGCGATTCCGGCAAACATCAGCCACATGGGCCAAATCAGACCCACGGCTCGGAAAGTCTCGTCCCCTGCTCCCGCTGGATTGCCGGGTCCCGGAAATCGTGGATTCGCCGCCCGCGCGGCCAGACGCCACGCGGAGTCCGTGCAAGAGGCTTCCCAGGTTTCGTCGCTCCGCAACGTGAAGCGATCCGCCGTTAACGTCAGCCAGAGCACGGCGGGCGCGCTGTCATTGATCACCCGGACCTCGATGATGTTTGTCCCCGATCGCAGCAAGGCGGCGACATCCGCGCTGACCATTTCTTTCCAGCTGGCGCCGGCGGCGATTTCCGCGGACGCGCCATTGATCTTCAACTCAGCGCGTTTGCCCGCGCGCAGATTGAGCCGCGCCGCGCGCGGCTGATCGCCGAGCTCAAATTGCCGGCGAAAAATTGTGTCCAGGCTGGCTACCGGATGGGCGGTTGTGTCCATCGCCCTCGGGAAGAGAATCCACTCCGCGGCCGCGTCCCGCGGCAAAAAATTAATTTGGGGATCGTGGCGGCAGACCCAGCCCAGCCAAACGAAGGCCAGGGCGGTCAACGCCAGAATCAGCGCGCTCACCTGCCAGGCCTTCAAACCTGGACGGGCGTCGATTTCTGCGGGCTGGCCGGAAGCTTCAGACATTTGCTTCGCCCCCTTCTTCTTCGTTTTCTTAACCCGTTTCACCTGAGGACCGTGATCACAGCGAAAACGGCCTGAATTGTCGCCGCAAAAATGTGGCGGGGGAAGAAGTTGAACCTCGGGTTACGATCGAGGAGCGCCTTAGGGAATTTTTTAACCACGGACTCCGCTGTAGCCGCCCCGCTATGTCGGGGCGTTTCCCCGCACGGCGACAGAGCGCCGTGGCTACAGCATCCTCATCCGAGTCATCCGCGGTTCATTAATATTGCGCGTTCTCCGCCCAGCTTTCGTGATAGCATCGGGACCGACCATTCCATGAACGATCTGTTGTTGGATATTCGTTATGCGCTGCGCGGCCTTTGGAAGTCTCCCGCGTTCACGCTCGTCGCCACCCTCACTCTAATGTTGGGGATTGGGGCAAACGTGCTCGTCTTCGGAGTCGTGAAAGCGGTGTTGCTCCGCCCGCTGGATGTGGGCGAGCCAGAGAACCTCTACGAGCTTCGCCTCAAGCCGTGGACGAACTGGAAACTACTGACGACGTCGTATCCTGCGTTTGAAGATTACCGGCAGCGAAACACCACCTTCAGTGGCCTGGCCGGCTATAATGGATATTCAGGGGGAAGATTGCGCTGGGGCGACACGGTTAAAAATGTCTCCGGCTCTTCGGCGACCGGCAACTATTTCGACGTGCTCGGAGTGCAGCCGGCGGTGGGACGGTTCTTCCACGAGGCGGACGAGCACGGCCCAAATTCGGCGCCCTACATGGTGTTGAGCGACAGGCTTTGGCGAAGCGCGTTTAACGCCGATCCCGGCGTAGTGGGTACGACCGTTAAGCTCGGCAAAGATCCGTTCACGGTGGTGGGCGTAGCTCAGCCGAGATTTCACGGCACGGAGCGATTCGTCTGGCCGGACTACTGGATACCCGTCGTGAACCACATCGATGCGGAGTACCTCCAGAATCGGAGAGGCATACCTTTGACGGTGGTTGGCCGGCTCAAACCAGGCGTGACGCCCGAACAGGCTGCGGAAAATCTGAGTGCGATTGCGGCCCAGTTGGCAAAGGAATATCCAAAGACGGACACAGGAGTGCCGCTGCGACTGATCCGTCCCGGGCTCTACGCCGACGAAGGTGACCTCATCCGCGGATTTCTTTTTAGTGTAACCGCGCTTGCCCTCCTGGTGCTGCTCGCGGCCTGCGCGAATCTGGCCAGTCTGTTTGCGGCGCGCGCAGCGGATCGCAGCCGCGAATTGGCAGTCCGTGTCGCCCTGGGAGCAAGCCGGTGGCGGTTGGTCCGGCAACTCCTGACTGAGGCAATGGTGTTGGCGATGCTCGGCGGTGCCGCGGGAATGGCGGCCGCAGGTCTGCTCCTGAGTGCGCTGAATCAATGGGGATTGCCAGGCTACGGGACGCATTCGGCCTACAGCAATCTGACCGTGGATCTCGACGTGAGTGTTTACCTGGCGGCCCTCATCCTGACCCTCGTCAGTGGGCTGCTCTTCGGGATGATTCCGGCGAGAAACGTCTGGCAGAGCAGTCCGTTGCAAGCGATGAAGACCGGAGCCGTGGACGCCACGCCCCGGCGCCGGTTAGGGCTGCGGGACCTGCTCCTCGGCGCACAAATTGTCATCTGCACGCTGCTGGTCATCGCCTCCCTCGTCGCCGTGCGAGGTATGGTGCGCCTGCTGCACGCGCCGCTGGGCTTCGAGCCGCAGGGCGCCATGGTGGCCGAGATGGACCTGAGCGAGGTGGAAGGCGACGTGCCCCTTGAGAAAACGAAAGCGATGATCGACGCCCTGCGAAACCTCCCTGGGGTGACGGCGGCGGGGACGCTGAGCAAATTGCCCTTTACCGGCGGCATCCGGGGGATTCCGGTTTTCCCGCCAGGGACAACAGAGTTCACGCTGAACAATTCTGTCCTATCGCCGTACGGGTTCACGCTCTCCCCGGGTTACCTCGAAACGGCCCGCACCCGGCTCCTGCGCGGCCGGGATGTCTCATGGCGCGACACCACCAAGACGCCGTATGTCGCGCTCGTGAACGAGACTTTCGCGCGCAAAATGTGGGGCGACACGCCGGCGCTCGGACAACGCTTTATTTTCCTCGATCAATTGCGGGAAGTGGTCGGCGTGACGGAGGACGGCAAGTACCACTCGATTGAGGATCCGCCCCAGCCCGTGGTCTTTTTGCCGTTACCGCAAAACGATCAGGCCAACACGATTTTCGTCGTGCGATCGGACCGGGCCCAAAACGAGATCGCGGCCGCGATCGAACGCACCCTGATCGGATTTGAGCCGAAAGCGCAGATCACGGTGCAGAGCTGGCCCGATGTGTTGAAGGGTCCCCTCTTTCCAGCGCGAGCAGCGGCAGCGACCCTGGGCGTCATGGGCCTGCTGGCGGCAGTGGTGGCGGTAACGGGCATCTTCGGCATGGCTACCTACAACGTGAGCCGCCGGATGAAGGAGCTGGGCATCCGCGTCGCCTTGGGCGCGCGCACGAAGCACGTGATGAGCGTGGCGGTAGGGCGGCCCATCGTGCTGCTCGGCCTCGGATCGTTGGTGGGGCTGCTGGTCGGAGTCTTCGCCAGTTCGTTAATGGGGCAGATTGTGTATCAGGCGAATCCGCGCGATCCCGTCGTCGTGATCGGCGCGGTGCTAACGATGGCGCTGCTGGGCGTTGCGGCGTCCGCCATCCCAGCCCTGCGCGCGCTGGCCATCGATCCATCCAAACTCATGCGGGAAGAGTGAAGCATTTGCTTGAGCGCGACCGCTCATTGCCGCAGGGCTGGAGCGAAATAGCTATTCGCAAACCGGTTTGCGCTCGTGCTGTCACTCGTCTATCCAGTCACTGATGCCGAGAATCCTATTCTGGAACACATACCGCAAGGGTCTCGAGCAAGAGGTAGCCAGCCTCTGCCACCAGTACGACGCCGAAATCGTTATATTGGCGGAATCTGCGATGAATTCAGTAACGTTTCTGTCGATAGTCAACACCGGAGCTCTCCGCATCTTCACGGAACCGCCAAACCCGTCGACACGTCTTCGACTTTTCACCTCTCTATCAACTGCTTCGATTCGCCTTGTCGCAGATATCGGAGGAATAGCCGTTCGAGGCATCGCACCACCCGTTGGGCAGGATTTTACCCTGATAGCCGTTCACCTGCCGAGTAAGACCGCATACAAAGAGACCGATTTAGCCTTTCACGCGACTCGCTTAAACGAAACAATTCGCAATGCCGAGGCCAAAGTTGGGCACAAGCGCACTGTTATCGTGGGGGACTTTAACATGAATCCGTTCGAAATTGGCCTCGTCAGTTCCGATGGGCTTCACGCCGTGATGGACCGCCGGATAGCAAGACAGAATTCGCGCATCGTCGCTGGCCGGCAATGCGACTTCTTTTACAACCCAATGTGGAGTCGAATGGGCCCAAACATTCAAGGCCCGCCGGGAACATACTATTATCGCGATTCAACTCATGTCGCATATTTCTGGAACACGTTCGACCAAGTGCTTATTCGCCCCAGTTTACTCGACTTTTTACCGGATCAGACCATATGTGTGGTCTCCGAAATAGCGGGCGTACCGCTTCTTACACCGACCGGCGTCCCGAATAAGGGATTATTTTCAGACCACCTACCCATTGTATTCGACCTGCACACAGAAAGGATGACTCATGCCCAATAATCTCTGGGGAGACCTCCCAGCCGCCGAAAGCCTCAGGACGCCACTTCACATGTTAAAAGAACAAGCATCTATTCTCACAAAGTTGACGAATGGTGTGTTGGAAGGACATGTATCGACAACCCGGTCGGGGCGGAAACTCGATCACACTCTCGCTATCATCGCGCCCGCGTTGCAAGGTTACGTTTACCTTGTTGTTACGGTCAATCACGACATCGCCATTTACCCCATTCGCATTCACGATGACGTCGAGGGTAGAACATTCGAAGTCAAAGATGAGGCCGGCTTCACCCAAGTTATCGGTGATATCCTTTCTTCCCAAAAGGTGAAATCCGTCATCGCTGGGTTGTTGGCGCAAAGCACATCGGCAGCCGAATAAGTACTTTTCGGGACGGCGCCCGAACCGCTCGACAAGCAAACGCGAAACGTTGACCTCGAAGGAGGTGGCTGGGGAGGGAATTGAACCCCCGACACGAGGATTTTCAGTCCTCTGCTCTACCAACTGAGCTACCCAGCCGTGCCACGCGGGTCGCGCGAAACCGCGAGCGCGTCACTATGCGGAATTCGCGCCGGGGAGCAAGGCTGGATTGCGGATTGCGGAGCTCTTCCCTCGTAATCGTGCTCGTGCTCCTGCTCGTGATCGACGTTTTGGGGAATTCGATCACGAACACGAGCAGGAGCACGAGAACGAATGGGAACCGAAATTCCCGGTCAGTCGGCAAATTGTCGCGACAGATTCACCGCAGTGTTCAAAAGATGGAGATACTTCGGCCGCGGGATTTCGATGGCGCCGAATTTCTGGAGGTGCGGCGTTAGCCATTGGGTATCGAGCAGAATAAAGCGCCGTTCGCGCAAGCGCTCCGCCAGCGCGAGCAGCGCAACCTTGGAAGCGTCCCGCACCTGGTGAAACATCGATTCGCCGAAAAATGCAGCGCCGATCGAGACGCCGTAAAGGCCGCCCGCCAGCTCGCCGCTCTGCCAGGCCTCGACGGAGTGCGCGTGGCCGATTTGATGCAATCGCGTGTAACTTTCAATGATCTCCTCATTGATCCAGGTCTCGGCCCGGCGCGCGCACTCCCGCATCACCACGGAAAATGAGGTGTTGATTCGGATTTCGAACGTCTTCTTGCGCACCACTCGCTCCAGAGTGTGCGGGACGTGAAATTTATCGAGCGGCAGGATCGCGCGCGGATCGGGGGAAAACCACTCGATCTCGCCGTCCTCCACCGCCATGGGAAAAACGCCGAGCCGGTAACCTTGGAGCAAGACCTCGGAGTCAATCATGGGAAGTTCGAATGTCGAAGTTCGAAGTCCGAATGCAAAAGACATTCGTCATTCGGACTTCGTCATTCGTCATTTTCGAAGTTCTTGCATTGAACCGGCAGTCCCATTATTCTCAAAACTTGAAAGCCCTCTCTGCCGCCTTTTGCATCGCGAGCGCGATCCTGGCGGCCGGCTGCGCCGATCCTCTGGAGAAACCGATGGCGCAGGAGGCGGGCGAAAAATTCCAGCGCGGCATCACCGGGCACGGCACCCTCGGCCCGATGGATCGTTCCAATGATCCGAGCAAACCGCCCCAACAAGACCCGCAGCATCCCTAACCGTGAAGACCGCCGCACCGCCCGCTCATTCCAAGGTTCTGATTCTCGATTTCGGGTCGCAATATACCCAGGTCATCGCGCGCCGGATTCGGGAGTGTCAGGTCTATTCCGAGATCGTCCGCTTCGACATCCCGGCAGAGGAAGTGGCCGAGCTGAAACCGAAAGGCATCGTCCTGTCGGGCGGACCAGCGAGTGTTTACGACGAGCGCGCGCCGCAGCTCGATCCGAAGATTTTTTCTCTCGGGCTGCCAGTTCTGGGAATTTGCTACGGGATGCAATTGATGGCGCACCATCTGGGTGGCCAGGTGGAATTCAGCGCCCGCCGCGAATACGGCGCGGGAATGCTGCACGTCTCCAATGGTTCGCAGCTCTTCGATGGCGTCGGCGAACAGATCGATATCTGGAGCAGTCACGGCGACAAGGTCACGGCCATGCCCGCGGGATTTCGCGCGGCCGCGCACACGGAGAATTCGCCGTTTGCCGCGATCGAGGACCCCAAGCGCAAACTCTACGGGCTCCAATTCCATCCGGAAGTGGCCCACACCCCGCGCGGCAAAGAGATCCTTCAGAATTTCGTCTTTCACATCTGCGGCTGCTCGATGGATTGGACGATGGGCTCCTTCATCGAGGAGGCCTGCGCGCGCGTGCGGAAACAGGTCGGCGACCAGAAAGTTGTGCTCGGGCTCAGCGGCGGCGTCGATTCGTCCGTCACGGCGGCGCTCCTGCACAAGGCGATTGGCGATCAGCTCACGTGCATCTTCGTCAACAACGGCCTGCTCCGTTCGCATGAGGAAGAAATGGTCCAGCGAGTTTTCGGGGAAAATTTCCACGTCCGTTTGAAGTACGTGGAGGCGGGCGAACAATTCCTGAAACTGCTCGAAGGAGTGACCGATCCGGAAACGAAGCGAAAGATCATCGGCAACGAGTTTGTGCGGGTCTTCGAGCGGGCGACCGAGGAACTGCTCGCGGAAGACAAGGCGAACGGAACGGGCGAACACAGCGGCTACCATTTTCTGGCGCAGGGCACGCTCTATCCGGATGTGATCGAGAGCGTGGCGATCGGGGGGAACCCGGCCCATGTCATCAAGAGCCATCACAACGTCGGCGGGCTGCCGGAGAAAATGCACTTCGAGCTGGTCGAACCGGTCCGTCAATTATTCAAAGACGAGGTGCGGCAAGCTGGCTTGCAGCTCGGTTTGCCGAAGGAGATTGTGTATCGCCAGCCGTTCCCCGGTCCGGGATTGGCGGTGCGAATTCTTGGCGAGGTGACAACGGAGCGGCTGCGGATTTTGCGCGATGCCGACACGATCGTCACCAGCGAAATGGAAGCATCGGAATGGTATTATCGCGTCTGGCAATCGTTCGCCGTTTTGTTGCCGGTCCGATCGGTGGGTGTGATGGGCGATCAGCGCACGTATGAAAACACGATCGCGATTCGCGTCGTGGAAAGTCAGGACGGGATGACGGCGGATTGGGTGCGGCTGCCCTACGAATTGCTGGCGCGGATTTCCACCCGGATAATCAACGAAGTCAAAGGCGTCAACCGCGTCTGCTACGATATCTCGAGCAAGCCACCGAGCACGATCGAGTGGGAGTGATTCAAGCGCCGTTTAGCGCCAACGGCGCGTTTTCATAAAGGCAGCCTGGGGCAACGCCCCAAGGATTCGGCCAACGTAAAAGCAACCGCGCTGAAAGCGCGATTCATTCGGATGGGGTCTTTTGTGAGGATGAGCGGGGAACGCACGTTGAATCGCGCTTTCAGCGCTGGCCGTTCATCCGATCAGAGTCCTGGGGCGATGCCCCAGGTTGGAATGAGAACGCGCCTTTGGCGCTTAAGAATTACCGGAGCAGAGGTCCCTCGACTTCGCTCGGGATGACAGCATAGGATCGGCGTTGATGAATGCCGAGCAGGAGCGGGTCGCGGAGAATAACGCCGACAAGCGCTGGCATCTCTGGGGTCCGTATCTCTCCGAACGGGCCTGGGGCACGGTGCGGGAGGATTACAGCGCGAACGGAGATGCGTGGAATTATTTCCCGCACGATCACGCGAGATCGCGCGCCTTCCGCTGGGGCGAAGATGGAATCGGCGGCATCTCGGATTATAAACAACGCCTCTGCCTGGCGTTCGCCTTCTGGAATGGCCAGGATCCGATGCTGAAGGAACGCCTCTTCGGCGTGACCGGTCCGCAAGGCTCCCACGGCGAGGACGTGAAGGAAGTCTATTTCTATAACGACTGCACGCCGACCCACAGCTACATGCGGATGCTCTACCGTTATCCGCAGGCGCGTTTTCCCTACGAGGAACTCGTCGCGGTGAATCAGGGCCGCCCGAAGCAGGCTTCCGAATTCGAACTCTGGGACACGGGCATTCTGCGCGAGCACCGGTATTTCGATATCTCTCTCGAATACGCCAAGGTCGATCCGGACGATTTTTTCATCTCGGTGACGGCAACGAACCGCGGGCCGGACGCCGCCGTCCTCCACGTCCTGCCGACGCTTTGGTTTCGAAACACGTGGGCCTGGGGACGGGACGACCGGCGGCCGACGCTTCGGGTCGGTCCCGAGTTAGAAGGCCGTTGCCTCACGATCGACGCCAGCCATCACGGCTTGGGTGATTACAAGCTGCGCTGCGAAGACGCGGGCGATCTTCTCTTTACCGAAAACGAAACCAACTCCGAACGCCTCTTCGCCTCGCCGAACCGGCAGCCGTTCGTCAAAGACGGGATCAATGATTTCATCGTCCATGGTCAGACAGGGACGGTGAACCCCGAGCGCGTGGGAACAAAAGCCGCGGCGCACTACCAATTCACGATCGAACCCGGCGCGAGCAAGGTGATGCGCCTGTGGTTCGGCCGTGTCGGGGAAGCGGTGGAGGACGACGATCTTTCCGGCGAGCCGCGGCGAGTGCAAGCGCCAGTTTGCCTCCCCGTGCCGGACCGGGAAGCATTCACGCATTTCGATGCAGTCATCCAGAAACGAAGACAAGAAGCGGATGAATTTTACGACGAGATCGAGCCATCCTGTTTGAGCGACGAACACAAATTGATTCACCGCCAGGCGCTGGCAGGCATGCTCTGGACGAAGCAGTTCTATTATTACGTGGTCGAGGATTGGCTCAAAGGCGATCCCGGCCAGCCACCTCCCCCGCCCGAGCGCGAAACGGGGCGCAACTCCGAGTGGCGCCACCTTTACAACGAGCGGGTCATGTCGATGCCCGACAAATGGGAGTATCCCTGGTATGCGGCCTGGGACCTGGCGTTCCATTGCATTCCGCTGGCGCTGGTCGATCCGCATTTCGCCAAGGGCCAGCTCGATATCATCCTGCGCGAATGGTACCAGCACGCCAACGGCCAGGTCCCCGCCTACGAATGGAATTACGGCGACGTGAACCCGCCCGTGATCGGCTGGGCGGCGTGGCGCATTTACAAGATCGAGGAGAAACAGTCGGGCCAGGGAGACCGCGATTTTCTTGAAACCGTTTTTCACAAGCTCCTCATCTCATTCACCTGGTGGGTGAATCGGAAGGACTCCGCGGGCAAGAATATTTTTCAGGGCGGCTTTCTCGGCCTCGACAACATCGGGGTGTTCGACCGGAGCGCGCCGCTGCCTAACGGCGCGCATCTGGAACAAAGCGACGGTACCAGCTGGATGGGAATGTCTTGCCTGAACATGATGCGGATGGCACTCGAGCTGGCCCGCAAAAACCCGGTTTACGAAAATATCGCGTCCAAGTTCTTCGAACATTTTCTGGCAATCGCCGGCGCGATGAACAATCTCGGCGGAAAGGGAATCGGGCTTTGGGACGAGCCGGACGAATTTTACTACGACGTGCTCCACATGCCGGACGGCCGTTATCTGCCGCTGCGCGTGCGCTCGCTCGTTGGCCTATTGCCGTTGCTGGCCGTGGAGACAATCGAACCCGAGCTGCTGGAGGCGATGCCCGGCTTTAGAAGACGGCTCGAATGGTATCTGGGCCAGCGCCCCGATCTCGCGAGCCTGATTTCACGCTGGCAGGATCCGGGCGCAGGCGAACGCCGCCTGATTTCGCTCACGCGCGGGCATCGCATGAAATGTCTTCTGCGCCGAATGCTGCATCCGGATGAATTTCTGAGCGACTTTGGCGTGCGGTCGCTGAGCAAGTACCACGCGACTAATCCGTACGTCCTTCGAGCCAAGGATGGCGTCGAGCGCGTGGTGAATTACGATCCGGCCGAGTCGCAGACAAATATGTTCGGCGGCAATTCTAACTGGCGCGGCCCGATCTGGATGCCCATCAATTATCTCCTGATCGAATCGCTCCAGAAATTCCACCATTACTACGGCGACGACTTCAAAGTGGAATGCCCGACCGGGTCGAGTCATTACCTGACCCTGAATGAGATCGCGAACGAGTTATCGAATCGCCTGATCCAGCTCTGGCTGCGGGATGCGAAGGGTGCGCGACCTTTCACGCGGGCGTCCGGCGACTCGCTCGACGCCGAGCACGATCGCGATCTCTATTTGTTTCACGAGTACTTCAATGGCGACACCGGCGCCGGACTGGGCGCGAGTCACCAAACCGGCTGGACCGGCCTCATTGCGAAATTGATCCAGCAGCAGGGGACAACCGGCAGCATCGCAAAGCGCGATCCGTTTACGGATTTGTAGGGGCCATCAATCGGTCGTCAGGCCGCTTCAGCCACAACGCGATCATCGCCGCCAGGAGCGCGAAATCGAGCACCATGTGCCAGGTGAACGATAACTGATCGCTCACGTGACCAAAGCATCCGCAGGTACTATCAATTCCCCGCGCCTTGGCCGCGATGGTGGCACAGATGAAAACAACCAGGAGCGCGAGGAGGAGGGCCACCGCGCCGGAATACAAACGGCGAACGACCAGAGCGAGCCCGCAGATTATTTCCAGCCAGGGCAAGTAAAGAGCGAGCTTCACACTCATCCACCACGGCAGAATTTTGTAATTGTCGATCCCGCGCGCGAAGTCCATCGGATCGAGGACTCGAAAGGGTTGGAAATCGATAATCTTGGTCAGGCCGGCAAAGATGAAAACCGCGCCCAGGAGCAGACCGACAATGCGCCAGGCGACCTTCATTGACGCGTCCTCAGCCATTCCTCCCAGCCGCCTTTTAGGACGCGGATCTGGTTCGGCAATTTCGCTTCCTCGCGGAGCCGGCGTGCGACGTCGCCAGCCAGGTTGCAACTTTCCGCGCTGCAATAAACGACCAGCTTCTTTTCCGGCGACCAGCGCTCTTGGAGAAACTGCGGAAGCAGCTCGTTCCAGCGGTCTTCGTTCAGCAGGATCGCGTCCGGGACATGTTCGCGCTCGAACTCAGCCTCGGGCCGGGCATCGATCCAGATCGCATCCGCGCCCCAGCCGCGCGCCAGCTCGACCGAAACCATGTCCGATTCGGGGATGCGCGCTTCCCACAAAATTCGATCGCGAAAATACAGCGCCTGCACGGCGGCAGGAAGAAGCGCGAGCGCAAGCAGCAGCACGCACTGCCGAAGCAGCGATCTCACGAACTAGTGGCTGGTCGTTGGCGGAGCCGCAGGCGCGGGCGGAGCCTGAGCCGTTGGGACTGCTGGAGGCATCACGCGAGCGCTTACGGTGAAAACCTTGCCCGCGGCGGTCGGACTCTCCGGCTTGACGGTCAGGTTCGCGGTAATCTGATGCGCCGTGTCTTTTGGCGTGACATTGATCTTAAACTCTCCGGCGGCGGCCCCCGGTTCGACTTTGGCCGTCATATCGGGAGTCGAGGAAGTTACCTCGAGGCTCTTGATCGTCACGCCCTTGCCCGCTTTCGCCACAATTGTCTTCGGGTCCGGTTTTTCGTTCGCCTGCCAAAAGACGAAGGCTGGTTGCAGGTCTAGAATTTGCGCGATCATGGCCTTGAAGGTCAGGACGGTGGAGGGCGTTTTGGGATCGTCGGTCTCGACCGTCACGGTTTTCTGCTGCATTCCGGTGCGGTCACCGATCTTCAAGGTAGCGACAATCTCGCCCTTCTCTCCGGGTGCGACGTCATTCTTGGCCAGGGCGGCCGTGGTGCAGCCACAGGAGGTGCGGACAGCCTTGATGTTGATCGGCGTGGTTCCCTTGTTCTCGTACTTGAAGGTGGCTATGACCGCGTCAGCGCCAGGCGCGGGGTTCAGATCGAGTTCGGTTTTCTCCCAAGCGAGCTGCGCGTGCGCAACGGTAGACAGGCTCAGGAAAAGCGCGCCAAGGAGAGCTTTGGTTGGAAGATTCATGCCTTCACAAAAATGGGGAATGGCCGCAATGTCAATCCTCGACTGCTGGCAACGCCTCCCGATTTGGACCGGGAAAGCTCTCCCGCGCGCTCTTTCAGAGGTCACCGCGACTGGCGGGAAGGCAAGGGCGTTACGGCGACCCGAGGTCGTAAACTTCGACCAACCCGACACCGATGCCGTTGTTCAGTCCTGCGAGAAGGGCCGTGTACGCGCCCGGCGGGAGCGCCGCGGCTATGCCGGACTCAAGAATGTTGGTCGGGGCGAGACCAGCCGCGATGATTTGCGCGGCTTGCGGCGCGTTGTCCTGCCAGTTGTCATTCGAAATAAGAAGCGCTCCATTACCGTCGCGCAGCTCCAGAACTGGATCGGCCAGCGCATTCGGCACTCCCATCGCGGAAAGGCTGGGGCCGATCCCGCGGACTATGATCTGGTCATTGCCAGTGTTATGGCCCAGGACAAAGCCAGCGATGACGATGCTGTCGCCAAAATTGACCAGAGCCCGTGTGCTCATATTGGCCAGCTGCGCGGGCACGGCCTGACTAAGGTCATACACCTCAACCAGGGCGACGCCCGAAGTGTTGTTCTTGCCTCTGACGACGGCGGTGTAGGCCCCGGGTGTCAGGGTCGCATCAATCGCTGATTCGAGATTATTCGTCGGCGCGATGCCACTGGCGATGATCAATGCTTCCTGTGCGGGATCGTCTCTCCAGTTATCGTTGGTGATCGTGACGAATCCGCCGGGACCGTGCAGTTCTAACACCGGGTCAGCCAGGGCATCGAGCACGCCCGATGGCACCAGCGAGGGTCCAATGGCGCGCAGGAGCACATGTTTGGGAACGCCTCCCGTGACGATGAAGCCACCGATGCCAACGTTACCACCGGTCTGAACTCGCATCCGGGTCGAGAGATTGATGGCTTGCGCGGCCGGGCTCGGAGTAGGTGTCGGTGCAAACGTGGCTGAAGGGCTTGCTGTCGCCGTCGGCGAAGGTGCGGGAGACGGTCCAGGAAAATCGGTTGGAGTTGGGGTGGCCGTTGGAGGCGGGGTTGGCGTTGGCGAACCTGGAGTTGAAGCCGTAGGTGTGGCTGTTGGCGGAACGGTAGCTGTCGGCGTGGATGTCGGCGTGTGGGTGGCGCTGGGGGTCGGGGTTGCGGGAGGAGTAGGTGTCGGTGTGAGGGTCGCCGTTGGTGTGGGCGTCGCAGGAGGCGTGGGCGTCGGTGTGTGAGTTGCGGTTGGTGTGGGTGTCGCGGGAGGGGTAGGCGTCGGTGTTTGGGTGGCGGTTGGTGTGGGTGTGGGCGTTATCGGAGGAGTAGGCGTAGGCGTCGCCGGAGGAGTAGGTGTGGGAGTTGATGCCGTCACGGAATTGACGGCGGCCAGAGCATCGACGCGCCCGTAGCCGAAGGAATTATTCGGAATCTGCGTCGACGAGATGCCGCCGCAGGTTTGCGCGCTCACGACCACGCCCGGGTTAGCCGTGTTCTGCAAAATCGTCTTGGTCGCTGCAATGTCGCGGACCAACTGTGGGCGCGCCGACCAAAGCAACGCCACCACGCCGACGACGTGCGGCCCCGCCATGGAAGTCCCGCTCATATTGCCGAAGCTGCTGTCGCTGCCTCGGGTAGTCGAGCGGACATTGGAACCAGGAGCCGAGACGTTGGGCTTGAGCAGGTTTGGAGTGTAGAAGGTGCTGGGGCCGCGGCTGCTGAAACCCACCAGATTGTTGTTAATGTCAATCGCGCCGGTCGAGAAACTCGCACTATAGATTGCCGGGGGACTAGACACGCTCGAGCAGCCAGGCCCGTCGTTGCCAGCCGACGCTTCAACAAAAATTCCCGCCGCCTGAGTGTTGTTTACGATGACCTCCAACTCTGCTCTGGTCGTACAGCCTTCATCGGTGGGGCATCCCCATGAATTGTTCAGAACGTGCGGGCGCAGCGTCGGATTCGCGTTATTCCCGGCCAGGTCCGTCGGCGCAATCATGAATTGGAAGCATTCGGTGTAGGTGGCCGGGGTGCCGACACCGACATTCATGTTCCGGCAGCCGATCCATTTCGCCCCGGGGGCTACTCCGACTTGATTGCCAGAGCCGTCGTCGCCAACCGTGGTGCCGGCCGTGTGCGTTCCATGCCCGAAGTCGTCGCAAGGCACTACAGAGTTTGGGCCGCAGGAGCCGCCGCCGGAGTGAATGGCGTCGTGCCAATTAAAGTTATGGTCGGCGGTGGTGCCATTCCAGCCGCGATACTTGGGCTTGAGCGCGTTATGGGTCCAGCGCATGCCGGTATCCAAGTCGCCCAAAACCATACCCTGGCCCGTGAAGCCCATCGCCCAGACCGCGGGAGCATTCACATTAAGCACACCCCATTCGACAGCATTGGGTGTGTCGCTGTCGGGGGTGGTGCCAAATTTGGCGATCTCCGGATCCTCGACCCAGCGCGTCGGCTTGTTGGTATCAATGAGCGCTACATCCGCGCGCGCCGCCAGCGACTCAACCAAGGCGCGATCGGCCGTGGTGACGATCATGTTCGCGGCCCAGAACGACTGGTAGCTGACCCCTCGCTCAGTCAACAAAGTTTTGAGGCCGATCTGCGTCCGGGCGGCGTGCTGAGTCAGGGTATTGTAAATAAACCAGCCGCGCGCATCCTGGTCCTTCATCGCATAAGCCGCGCTCACGTCGGCTTGGTCGGCCAGGAGAATGACGATCGAAGCGCTCTGCCCACCGGCCGTCTCGGCCAACACCTCCGGCGCGATTTTGGCTCCCGGAGCGAGCGAGGATGCTGACGCCGCCTGGGTGTTGCCACCTGCTTGATTCACCTTTGGTCCCTGGGCCAGCGCGGCTGACCCGGAGGACATGCCAAACGCCACGAGGACCAGGAAAATTCCGAGCGACCCGAGAGCGAAGCCGATCAGGATCCGTGGATTAAAGAAGCCGCTTTGAGCAGGGCGCTTTTTTTTCATAACGATTTTATAACTTTATGTTCCGGCAGAAATCGAAGCCGTTGTCTGTTTCATGTCGATGGTGGCCGGGTCAATTCAATCCGTAAATTTCCACGACAGCGATGCCGGTGGTTCCCCCAACGCCGCGCACGATCGCGGTGTAGGCCGCACCACCTGACGGCCGCGTTATCACGAGGGCGGATTCCAAATCGTTCGTCGGCGGTATCGTCGTGGCAATGATTTCCGCCTCCTGACTGCTGCGCCAGTTGTCATTCGCACTGAGCAGGTTTCCGTTACCATCCCGCAATTCCAGAATCGGATCCTCCAGTTTCCCGGACAGGCTCAAGGATGGACCTATCGCCCGGACCAACATCCGTTGCGATATGTTCCCGAGAACAATGGTGCCGGCGATCAAGACGTTGTCCCCCGTCTGCACCAATCCGCGCGTGGAAATATTCGCCAGCTTTGAATCGACCGCTTGATCGAGGTCGTACGCTTCGACCAGACCAACACCCGTCCCGTTGTTGGCCCCGCGAACGATCGCGGTATAAGCCGCATTGTTGGCCGGCAGCGTCTCCACAACCGCCGATTCCAAGTCGTTGGAGGGCGGGATGGTCGTGGCGATGATTTCCGCTTCCTGGTCAGTGCGCCAGTTATCATTCGACCGGATCAGCACACCCGACGAATCACGCAGCTCGAGGATCGGATCAGCCAGATGCCCGGCGACAGAGATGGACGGTCCGATCGCGCGCACAATCACTTTTTTTGGTTGGGTGCCGGTCACGATGAAGCCTCCAATAAGAACGCTGTCGCCGGTCTGCACCGGCAGTCGCGTCGAGATATTGGCCAATCTGGTCACCAGGCTGCCCTGCACTTCGAAGGCGCCGATGTCCGTCCCATCGCCACCGGCCGCGTTGAGCACCGCGGGGTCGTCGAAAGTGCGCGCGAAACCCGTGTCCCGCTGATCGGTAGGGAGGACCCCTGTTGGACCACACGTCAAGCAATGGCTCGAGCCCCTATCGATGGCCGGGCTGCCGGGAAGGAGTGCGATGGTCATGGTAGGGCCACCGTTATCCCTCATTCCGAGCGGGTCGAGTTTCGGATCAAGGGGCGAGGCGACTGTCCCGGTCTGATCGGTCGGCTGGTTGAAGCCGGCGCCGCCGTCTCTCTGGCCGATCAAGTTGAAACCCTGCGAAGCAAACTCACCAGAGGCATCCGGGTTCGATCCCGGAGTTCCATCTTGGGCGCGGACCACGTTTAAGGCGATGATCGCGCTCTTGACGTTGACTATGCCGGCAAGGTTGAAGATGCCGCCGCCGAACATCAGCGGCGTTGGGAAACCGGTCCCTTCGTTATTGCTGACCGTGCAATTGCTGACGTTCACAGTCCCGGTGCCGGTGTAAATACCGCCACCTAGCGCGCTGCCAGAATTCAGGGCGAAAACAGAGTTAGCGCTGAGCGTCGTATTGGTGACGTTCACCGTGCCGCTTCCGTTGAAAATGCCGCCACCCTTGGAAGAAATGGTAGCATTCGGACCAGGAACAAAACCGAGACCGTTATTGCGGATCGCACTGTTGGCTACGTTGACTATGCCGCTGGCGTTGAAAATGCCGCCACCACTCAGGTTGCCTTGATTACAGGAAAGGAAGTTGGATGCGATCGTGCTGCCGGTGACGTTCACGGTGCCGCTTTCATTGTAAATGCCACCCCCACTACCGTTATTAGCACCAACAACGGTAGCCTCATTTTGGCTGATCGTGCTGTTGGTTATGTTCACGTTGCCGGTGCCATTATTGTAAATTCCACCGCCACCGACGTTGCCGCTCCCATTGGAATGATTGTCGGAAATCGTGCTGTTGGTCACAGTCACGGTGGCACCGCTGTTGTTGAAAATGGCGCCACCTCTGCCGGCCGAGTTCCCGCTAATGGTGCAGTTAGTCACATTCACTGGGCCGGTGCCATTGTTGTAAATAGCGCCGCCGAGTCCGGCCGTGGTCGAATTGTCGCTGAGGACGCAGTCGGTAACGTTCAGGGTGGCGGAGTTATCGTTGATGATGCCGCCGACGCCGTTGCTAATCGTAAGGCCCGAAAAAGTCACAGATCCTGCGGTCGCCGTGACATGGAAGATGCGGTAGGTGCCGCCCGTATCCCGCCGCACTGTCAGCGAACCCGCACCAGGGCCGTTGATCGACCTGCTCGTGTTCAAGTCGGGGAGAATTTGAGTCAGGTTGATGACGCAAACGCCGTTGGTGCAGTTCGGATCGGACCCGGGGATCGCCAAGGTGATGACGCTGTCGCTATCCGAGTTGGCTTGCTCGATTGCGCCGCGCAGGGAGCAGCCGGCGGTGCCATTGAAGCAGGCATTGGCCACGACGGTATCAGACGTGGTGTTGACGATGTAGAGAGGAACAATCTGCGCTCTTACGGGGATGACACGAAAGAGAACGCTAAAGACGGCGCAGACCAAAAACGCAATTAGGACAGACAGTCTTCTTTTCATACCGCTCCTTTCAGTCCACACCGTCACCGGGCTGGGCACCGGTCTCCCCGCGCTCGTCGGATTGATCGCGGGAACAACAACGCTAAAAAGGCCTCGACGCGTTTGCCGGTCAGTTGAGCGCGTAAATTTCCACGACCGCAATGCCGGTTGTTCCCCCTACGCCGCGCACTGTCGCGGTGTAGGCCGCACCGCCCGCGGGCAGCGTTTCGATGAGGGCTGATTCCAAATCCTCGGTCGGCGGTATCGTTGTCGCAATAATTTCCGTCTCCTGGTCGCTCCTCCAATCGTCGTTCGATCTGATCAGCGTTCCACTTCCATTCCGCAACTCCAGGATCGGGTTCGCCAGTTTTCCGGGCAGGGTCAGGGATGGACCTATCGCCCGCACCAGCACCCGTTGTGGCGTGGTGCCGAGCACGATGGTGCCCGCGATCAACACATTGTCCTCCGTCTGCACCAATCCGCGGGTGGAGATATTCGCCAGTTTCGAATCGACCGCCTGATCGAGGTCATACGCTTCGACCAAACCGACGCCGGTCCCATCACTCGCCCCGCGAACGGTCACGGTGTAAGCCGCATTGTTGGCCGGCAACGTTTCCACCACTGCAGATTCCAAGTCGCTGGACGGAGGGATGGTCGTTGCGATAATTTCCGTTTCCTGACCCCCAATTCGCCAGTCGTCATTCGACCGGATCAGTCCGCCCACTCCATCACGCAGCTCCAGCGTCGGATTGGCCAGCGGCCCCGTGACCGGCAACGATGGCCCGATCGCGCGCACGATCACTTTCTTCGCTTGTGTGCCGGTAATGATGAAGCCGCCAATCAGCGCATTGTCACCCGTGCCGACGCTCAGACGCGTCGAGATGTTGCCCAGGACCGTTGGGCTGGAGCCGGGAGTAGCACTTGGAGCTGCTGTCGGCGTAGGACTCGGAGTCGGTGTGGGGGTCGGAGTCGGACTGGGTGTCGGGCTTGAGCCTGGTGTCGGCGTGGGTGTCGGGGTCCCGCCGAAGTTGAATTCGTTCAAGGCATCGATCCGTCCCCAGCCAAAGGTGTTGTTGGGAATCGTCGTGCCGGGAATGCCGCCGCAGGTTTGCGAGGTGGTCGGATGAACGGTGGTCTGTTGGAGATACAATTGAATTGCATCGACGTCGCCCCGCAGTTCGGGATGGGCGGAGATGAGCAGCGCCACTGCCCCAACCGTGTGGGGACCCGCCATGCTGGTTCCGCTCAGAGACGCGTAGTCCGTGTCTCCAGTGCCATAACTCGATCGAATGCCGGAGCCGGGGGCCGTGACATTCGGCTTTAGGCGATTGCTGCCATCGACCGTAACCGGGCCGCGGCTGCTAAAGCCGACGGTGGCGTTGTTGTTGTTACCCGTTGCCCCGACGCTGATAGAAGCTTCGTAGATGGCCGGCGGATCCTCCACCGTGGAGCAGCCATTACCGCTGTTTCCGGCCGAGACGATTACGGCAATGCCGGCAGCGCGCACGTTCTCGATCACGGTCTGGAGCGTCAACGGAGCGCAGCCTTCCTCCGGCGGACAGCCCCAGGAATTATTAATGACGTCGGGCGCTTTCGTTGGATCGGGATTGCTGCCACCGGAATCGGTCGGCGCAATGAACCACTGGAGGCATTCAGTGTACGTGGCCGGCGTCCCGACGCCTTGATCCATATTGCGACAACCCATCCACTTCGCCCCGGGCGCAACGCCGACCTGATTGGCGCCGCCATCCGTGCCGACCATCGTCCCCATCGTGTGGGTGCCGTGGCCGTCATCGTCACAGGGCTCCGCGCTATTCGCGCCGCAAATTCCCCCGGCGGAATGGATCGAGTCATGCCAATTGTAATTGTGATCGGCAACCGTGCCGTTCCAGCCTCGATACTGCCCTTTGAGGGCATCATGGGTCCACCGGTAACCAGTGTCGTTGCCTCCCACCACCACTCCCTGCCCGGTAAAACCCAGCGCCCAAACCTGCGGCGCCCTGATCCAGGAAACGCCGGGTTCGACGGCATCGATCCCGACAGGCGGTGCCTCCAAATCAATCAGCGGCTCTGCAAAATGGACCCGCGGATTTGCGTAAATGTGCGCGACATCATCACGTTGGGCCAACTCCTGGATGACGCTCATGTTGCCGTGCACCCGGATCATGTTCGAAACCCAGAACGACTGGTGATCTACTCCCCGGCTCTCGAGCAAGCGCAGCACGGGTGCTTGAGAACGCGTCGCCAGCTCCGTCAGTTTTTGAAATACATACGTTCCCTTCGACAGCTTGCTGCTCAGTCTGGCCGCGCCGCTGAGATCCGCCTGCTCGTGGAGAACAACGATAAAATCCGTTTCGCCGGACGCCGCCTGCGCCGAAAACTGAAAGACCGGAGGATCGACTTTTCGCGTCCAGTCAGAAGAGGCCGGTTGCTCTCCCGCACGAATGGTCGACGCCCAAACAGTCAGCAAACACAAGGAACAAACTAAGGTTTTCACGTGAATGATGATAGGGGCGCGCTCCAGTTTGCGCAAAACTAAAGATCGCCGATCGGGTGGCCGAATTAGTTAACGGCGTAGACTTCGACCACGGCAATTCCAGTCGCCCCGCCGGCGCCCCGCACAATTGCTGTATAATTTGCCCCGTTGCCCGAGAGCGTCGTGACAATCGCCGCTTCCAAATCGTTGCCCGGAGCTACGGTGGAAGCGATGAGTTCCACTTCCTGATCGCTGCGCCAATTGTCGTTGGACTGAACCAGTCCGCCATTCGCGTCGCGCAACTCCAGAGTCGGATTGGCCAGTTTCCCGGTCACATTCAGAGACGGCCCGATCGCGCGCACGACTACTTTTTGTGACGTCTGTCCCAGAACGATCGTTCCCGCGATCAAGACGTTGTCGCCCGTTGAGACCAGTCCGCGCGTGGAAATATTCGCGAGCTTCGAATCAGCCGAACTATCCAGATCGTACGCTTCGACCACGCCAACGCCTGTCCCGTTATTTACTCCGCGAACAATCGCAGTGTAACTCGAATTGTTGGCCGGAAGATTCGCCACCAGCGCCGATTCCGAATCGTTGGAAGGCGGTATGCTCGTCCCGATAATTTCTGCCTCCTGTCCGCCGATCCGCCAATCGTCATTCGACCTGATCAACGCCCCGGTTCCATCACGAAGCTCGAGGGTGGGATTGGCCAGCTTGTCGGCCAGCGGCAGGGACGGTCCGATGGCGCGCACCAACACTCTCTTGGGCTGAGTCCCCGTGACGATGAAACCGCCAATCAGGACGTTCTCGCCCGTCTCAACCCGAAGGCGGGTGGAAATGTTGGCCAAGACGGTAGGCGCCGCTCTTACCGGCTCCAAAAGATCGACTTTAGTATTTAACAAGTTCGAAATGGTCGCACCTAGCTGCGTCCCCACAGACCCACCGGTAAAGGTAAGCGTATAAGAACCATTTCCCGGGACCGGGACGGAATACCCGCCGGAGGGGCTGGTGATCGCGAAATTATTCGAACCGGTCACATCCACTCTCAGATTCCCAATGCCCTCGCCCGGATCGTAAAGCCCGTTCCCGTTCGTGTCCTGAAAGGCCACGCCCGTGATGAACGGCAATGAGTTGGTCTGCGCCCCGAAATTCTGAACGACATAGAGGGAATCCCACTGGCCGTTGGGCTGGCCCGGAGCGTTTTGATTATCCCTGCCGGCAGTGATCCCGATTCCGATTTCCCGGAAAAATGGGAGCATCGTCGTGTTTCGGTGGCCGCGTCCGGGCACGGTTTGATCGGTAAACAGTCCGTCATGACCCTGCAAGATCCCGGCAATCAAAGTGGCGCCGACGAACGGACCGCTGCCTTGCGCCTCGGCTTCGAAAATGTTTTCAGGCCCAGGAAAAAACCCGGAAGTGGTCGTCGGGCCGTTGTAGTTCGCCATGGAATAGCCGGCGGCGGCAATTCGCTCGCTCGGGGTCATGCCCCCAAAAGTGTGCGGTGATCCACCCAGGAAAAACTGGTCGGCGTCGTTCAGGCGCTTCGCGTGGTTTTGCGCGGAATTGAAGAGCAGCGGGTTCCAGGAGAGGGGCTGCACTGAATTCTGAATCGTCCAGGGCTCGCCATTAATGCTCGGCGGACCTTCCTGGAGGCCGCTCAATCCCAGGCGCGTCGCTTCCGCACCGCCGTTCGCCCGCGCGCGGTTGATGAGTTCGAGCATGTACTGTTGCTCGTTAGTCGGATAGCCGATGGAATACGGAGTTTGCGCTCTCGCCGGCGAAAAAGCGCTGGCCAGCAGAACCGCGATGACGAGAGCAGCCCGCCGCCCTGGCGCGCGCCGCAAAAGCGCTCCGTCCGCAAATTCGGTCTCGTGCATGAGGAGAAGGTGCACAATTCCCGTGAAATGTCAGGACGAAACGGCGTTATCAGGCCAATACCCGATTCCCAAGCCGGGCCGCCACATTATTGGTATCCGGCCGGAAAGATGATGTTGAGCGCCATGGTCAGGAAGAAATTGAAGATCAAAACCGCGAGCGACGCATCCACCACGGCTTCGGTCGTCGCCCGCCCGACTCCGACCGCGCCTTCGCGGCTCGTCAGGCCTTTGTGGCAGCTGATAAAGACGATCAGCAGCGCGAAACAAAATGCTTTCGAAAGCGCCATGACGATGTCCCGCATTTGGGTCCAACGCACCATGTTCGCCACGTAGTAGGTTCCGTTCACATCCAGCAGGAAAATCGCCACAAAATATCCGGCGACAATTCCCACCCCGATGCACTCCGCCACCAGGAGCGGCATCGACACCATCATCGCGAGCGTCCGCGGCACCACGAGATAATCGATGGGATGCACGGCGAGCGCCCGCAAGGCATCGATCTGTTCCGTTACCTTCATCGTTCCAATCTCCGCCGACATCGAAGCCCCCACTCGCCCGGTCACCATCAGGGCGGTGAGAACCGGGCCCAGCTCCCGGCAAATCGAAACAGACACCACCGCGCCCACCGCAGATCCCATCCCGAGCTTGTTGAATTGGAAAAACGTCTGGGCGGCAAAAACCGCTCCCGTGAAGGCGCCCGTGATCACGACGACAAGCTGCGAACGCAAACCGATCTCGACGATCTGGTAGAGAAACAAACGCCAGCGAACTTTATGCGCGATGACCGAGGTGAACGTTTCACTCGCCAGAAGTACCAGCTCGCCCACATGGCTGCAAAATGAAACGACCGGAGAACCGAGGGCCGTAAAGAGTCGGGTGAACATCATGGCGTTTTCGAGAGCAACTGAGCGCAACCTGGACTCGCTACGCCCCCGCGTGGATTTTCAGCTCGAACACGCCTTGCACGTTAGGAGCAACGCCCGGGCGATGCAAAACCTGAATCCGCTCCCGCAGGCGCTCCGGCCGCCTCACGCCGCGATTGCGCGCGAGACCGGTCTGAGATAAAGGGAACGTGTCCATGATTAATCGAGCGCTCCGCTTCATTTTCGCAGTCGCTGTTTCTCTCACGGGGTTTTCTCTCGCCAGCTGCGAAACGACAATGCCGCAGGCCACCGAGCAGGCCCGAGCCGCCGCCGCCGCGAACATCCAGGCGGAAGCGCCCGGCGATTATTTTATCGGCCGCCGCTATTATAAAATACCCCAGTTCAAGTTCTGGGGCTATGTCCGCAAGCCGGGTCAACCCTGGAGCACGGCCCAGCTCGTCGTCTTCAACGAGAAGAAAAAACTCGCGCCCGACCGCGAGCAGCTGAATTTCGGCTTCGATAGCAATTACGAATATAAACTCTGGGGCCGATTTAGCGGCGACACGGTTTATGATGCGGGAAGCAACGGCTTCTATCCTGAGTTCGTCCTCGAAAAATACGAGCTCGTTTCCGTCAGTCCGGCGCCGATTTTCAAGAGCCAGTATAGCAGTCGCGCGCGGGCGGCGGTCACCCGCATGACCATCGAAAAGCCCGAGTAGCCATCGTGTCCGCGCCTCACTCCCGGGATCCGCTCGCCGAGGAGTTTTTGCGCTATCTCGAAGTCGAGCGCAACGTCTCGCCCCGCACCCTGATCGCCTACCGGCAGGCGCTCGCGGATTTCCGGGCCCAAAAAAATGTCCGCACCTGGCGCAACTGCCGCGCGGATGATTTCCGAGATTACCTCTTCGAGCTGATGAAAAAGAGTCAGGCGCGCTCCTACATTCGCTTGCAGTTCTCCGCCTTTCGCACTTTCTATCGCTTTCTCGTCGAACGAAAAAATCTCCGGAAAGACCCGGTCCGCGAGCTGCAGCTTCCAAAACCGGAAAAAAAATTGCCGCTCGTTCTGACGCGGCAGCAGATCGAAGAATTGCTCACGGCTCCCCTTCGCGTCCCGAAAGAGCGGGCCGCGCCGGCCTGGATGCCCTTGCGCGACGCTGCCATCCTCGAACTCTTTTACAGCAGCGGTTTGCGCCTCCAGGAACTCGCCTCCCTGAATGTCGCCGATCTGGATATCTACACCGAATCGGTCCGGGTCCTGGGCAAAGGCCGGAAAGAGCGCGTCTGCCCGGTCGGAGCACCCGCTCTGGAGTCCGTTTCCCATTATCGATCGGCGGCCAACATCCAGACCGGGCCGCTTTTCATTAACAAATCCCGGCGCCGGATTTCACCGCGCTCGATTTGGCTCATTCTCAAACGCTACCTGCGCCACACCACGATTCCGATCGCACTCAGTCCCCACAAACTGCGGCATAGTTTCGCCACCCACTTGCTCGATAGCGGTGCGGACTTGCGCAGTGTGCAGGCCCTTCTCGGGCACGCCAGCCTCTCGACCACCCAGATCTACACGCACGTCACCGTCGAGCGGCTCAAGAAAGCTTACGCCGATGCGCATCCGCGCGCGTGAAATGAGGAGTGAATGGTGATCGGTGATAAGTGAATGGAATTACAATTCACCAGTCACAGATTACTCTTCACCAAGTGCGAGCTTAGCTCGCACTGGCCGCCGTGCTTTGCGGCTCGGCTACATGGAAGGCAAGCTTGTCGTCGCCCGCCACCGTCACCTCCACGATGTCACCGGCTTTCACTGTCCCCCTGAGCAACTCTTCCGCGAGCGGATCCTCGAGGTAACGTTCCACGGCGCGCCGCATCGGACGCGCCCCGTAGGTGGGATCGTACCCCTTGTTGATCACGAACTCGTGCGCCGGCTCGTCCAGCACAATCTCGATTTCCTTCAGCTTGAGACGGCGCTTCACCTTGTCGACTTCCAGGTCGACGATCTTCAACAGGTCGGGTTTGCTCAGCGTGCGGAAGACAATGATCTCATCGAGGCGATTGAGAAACTCGGGCTTAAAGACGCGCTTGGTCTCCTCGAGAATCTTGTCGCGCATCGTCTCGTAATCCTGCGAGTCCTTCGGCGCGCCGAAGCCCATCGTGGTCTGACGCCTGATTAAATCGGCGCCGACGTTCGAAGTCATGATGATAATCGTATTCCGGAAATCGATTTTCCGGCCCAACGAGTCAGTCACCTTCCCGTCCTCCAGGATTTGGAGAAGGAGATGCATCACATCCGGGTGCGCTTTCTCGATTTCGTCGAAAAGCACGACCGAATAAGGACGCCGGCGGACTGCTTCGGAAAGCTGGCCGCCTTCCTCGTACCCGACATAACCCGGAGGCGAACCGATCAGGCGCGACGCCGTGAATTTTTCCATGTACTCCGACATGTCGATCTGGATCAGGGCGTCGGAATCGCCGAACATGAATTCCGCCAGCGTGCGCGCCAGAAAAGTCTTGCCCACACCCGTTGGCCCCAGGAAGACGAACGAGCCGATCGGCCGCTTCGGGTCCTTCAGATCCGCGCGCGAGCGCCGCAACGCCTTGCTGATGGCCGTGACGGCTTCGTCCTGGCCGATGACCCGCTGCTTCAACTCGGCTTCCATCGCGAGCAGCTTCTGCGTCTCCTTCTGCTCCATTCTCTGGAGCGGCACTCCGGTCACTTTCGAAATGATGTGCATCATGTCGTCCGCGGTCACGAGCACTTCCTTCTCTTCCCGTTCCTCCCGCCATTTGGCCAGAATCCCGTCGAGTTTCTCCTTCGTTTGCTTTTCCTTGTCACGAAGAGCGGCGGCTTTCTCGAAATCCTGGGCCTTGATCGCAGCTTCTTTCTCGACCCGAATGTCCTCGATCTCTTTTTCGATTTCCTTCACGTCCGGCGGCCGTGTCATCGCATTGATACGGGCCCGGGCGCCCGCTTCATCCATGACGTCGATCGCTTTGTCCGGCAGGAAGCGTCCCGTGATGTAACGCTCGGAAAGTTTCACGGCGGTTTCGAGCGCTTCGTCCGTCAGCTTTGCCTTGTGGTGCGCTTCGTACTTCGGACGCAGCCCTTTGAGAATCAGGATGGTTTCCTCGACCGTCGGGGCCTCGACTTTCACCGTCTGGAAACGGCGCTCCAGGGCCGCGTCCTTCTCAATATATTTGCGGTATTCGTTCAGGGTCGTGGCGCCAATGCATTGCAGTTCGCCGCGGCTCAGGGCCGGCTTGATAATGTTCGAGGCATCCATGGCGCCTTCCGCCGAACCGGCGCCGACGATGGTGTGCAACTCGTCAATGAACAGAATCACATTCTTGGAGCGGCGGATTTCATCCATGACCGCTTTGATGCGCTCTTCAAACTGGCCGCGATATTTCGTCCCGGCGACCATGAGCGCGAGATCGAGGGTGATCACTTTCTTCTCACGCAAAAGTTCCGGCACGTTGCCGCTCGCGATTTCCTGGGCCAGGCCCTCGGCAATTGCTGTTTTTCCGACCCCCGCTTCGCCGAGCAAGACTGGATTGTTCTTCGTGCGCCGGCAGAGTACTTGAATGACACGCTCGATCTCGTTGTGCCGGCCAATGACCGGGTCGAGCTCATTCTTCTTCGCCAGTTCGGTCAGGTCGCGGCCAAAGGCGCGCAACGCCGGGGTCTTCACATCTTTCTTGGATGACGGCTCGCCGCCGCCTTCCTGTTCCGATTCCGGCGGAGTGAAATTGGGATCGAGCTCCTTGAGGATTTCGTTGCGAGTCCGCTCGATATCCACTTCCAGGCTCTTGAGCACGCGCGCCGCGACGCCTTCACCTTCGCGCAAAAGCCCGAGCAAAATATGCTCGGTCCCGACGTAGGAATGATTAAGCGCCTTCGCTTCCTTGCCCGCGAGGGCGAGAACTTTTTTCACGCGCGGCGTGTAGGGAATGTTGCCGACCATCTTCGTCTCCGGTCCGGAACCCACCTGCTTCTCGACTTCCATGCGGACGGTTTCGAGATCGAGACCCATTTTCTGCAGGACGTTGACGGCCACACCCTGCCCGAGCTTGATCAAGCCGAGGAGCAAATGCTCAGTCCCGACGTAATTATGGTTGAAGCGGTCCGCTTCCTTGCGAGCAAGCGCCAATACCTGTTGGGCCCGCGGCGTAAAATTATTCATTGTTTTGCGGCTCAGGAGCCGATCCGTTCTCCGACTCTCGTGCCACTTTACTAATATCAGGCTTGGGGAACACTCGCAAACGCTCGCGGATAATTTGCGCGCGCAAGTGGTCGCGTTCCTCGGCATTCAGTTTTTGCTGGGAGCTTTTTTGCAGGTGCGCGGGCTGCGTATCGATGAAGAGCTCGTCGATGGGCAGACGGCGATCTTCCGGGAACGCGCCGAGATCCACGCCGAGCTTGATGATCGAAAGCAGGTTGAGCGCTTCCTTGGAAGTCATGGCGTGGGCGAACGTCAGGACGCCATAAGCGCGCCCGATCTGATCCCAGAGCGTGTTGGATTTCTTTTGGATCAACATCTGGCGGGCGTCGTGTTCTTTCTCAATGATCGTCTCGATCACCTTGCTCAAGCGAGTGATGATCTCGTCTTCCTTCTCGCCCAGCGTGGTCTGATTCGAGATTTGGAACAGGTTGCCCATCGCCTCGGTCCCTTCTCCATAGAGACCCCGGACGGCGAGACCGATCTTGTTCACCGCCTGAATGACCTGGTTGATCATCTCACTGAGAACCAGGCCGGGCAGGTGCAGCATGGCCGAGGCCCGCATGCCCGTGCCGACGTTCGTCGGGCAGGCGGTCAAATAACCGAGGCGGGCGTCGTACGCGAAATCGAGTTTCGCCTCGAGCGTGCTGTCGACCTTGTCGACCAGCTTGAAGGCGCTTTTTAATTGGAGGCCGGAGCGGATCGATTGCATGCGCAAGTGGTCCTCCTCGTTCACCATAATGCTGAGCGTCTGGCGCCGATTCATAATGACGGCGCTGCCGACACTTTTCGCGGCGTGCTCGCGGCTGATGAGATGCCGCTCCACCAAAACCTGCTTTTCCAGCGCCGAAAGATCCTGCAACAGTTCTGAAAACGAATCCTGCATTTCCGGCAGCTCCTCGACCCGCGGTTTGATCAGCTCGAGGATTTGCGTGCGCTCGGCCTTCTTGGCCCAGCCCGGAAAGGAGCGTTGCCGAAGATTGCGCGCCAGCCGGACGCGACTGCTGATCACGATCTGATGGTGCGGCCCTTCGCCGCGCAACCATTCGCCCCCGGTCGCCATGACGTTGGAAAATTTCATCGCTTAGATCGCCTTCTCGTGTTCGAGCTGTTTTATCTGGTCGCGCAAGGCCGCCGCGCCTTCGTAATTCTCCGCCGCGACCGCTTTCTCCAAATCCTCAGTCAAGGCGCGCATTCGATCGACCAGCTCGATCTCGCGATGCGCGCGCTGGGGGAGCTTTCCGACGTGTTCGGTCCCCTTGTGCATTGCCTTGAGCAAACCGCCCAGGCCGTCCGCAAAGGTCACGTAACAGGCGCTGCAGCCGAGGCGGCCGGTCTTCTTGAAATCAGCCTGGGTAAAACCGCAGACCGGGCACTTTTGCGAAGAGGCCCCTTTCTCGATCTCCTCCGCCGCGCCAATGCCCAAGAGCAAATCTGCCAGCGCAAAGCCAGTCGGATCCTGCACGCCTTTCTCCTTCGAGCAGGCATCGCAGAGGTTTACCTTCTGCATTTTGCCCTCGAGGATTTGCGTCAGGAAAACTGTCGCATCATTGCATTTGCAAACGTCGCACAACATCTCTGTAAGATTAGACCTCGAATCGCCGGAAACATTCAACCCGGAACATCTGCGAGCACCTTCTGCGCCGACTGCGCATCCACTCAGAGTTAGACAAAGATCGGGGTGCCCGTGGCGCGTGTCAGTTCGCGGAAGCGGGCGATCATTTTCAGGGTGATGGCGCCGGGCTGGCCGTTTCCTATCATGCGCCCGTCCGCCTTGATCACCGGAATCAGTTCGGCTGCCGTCCCGGTGAGAAAACATTCATCCGCCACAAACACATCGTGCCGCGTGATATCCGCCTCGGCGATCTTCAGCCCCAGCTCCTCCGCGATTTCAAAAACGACCGAACGCGTGATCCCACGCAACGCCCCGGCCGCAATCGGGGGCGTAAAAATATGGCCCCGCTTGATAATGAAGACGTTGTCGGCCGTGCACTCCGCCACGTTTCCGGCGTCGTTCAACATGAGTGCTTCGTCCGCGCCCGCCAGGTTGGCCTCGATTCGCGCCATCACGTTGTTCAGGTAATTGAGCGACTTCACCGCGGGATTGAGCGCCGCCGCATTCGTCCGCCGCGTGGCGCAAGTCACCACCGTCAGGCCATTCTCGTACATCTCTTTCGGATAGAGCGCGATCGTGGTCGCAATAATAATGACGCTGGGCCGCTTACATTGCACTGGGTTCAGCCCCAGATTGCCCACCCCGCGAGTCACGATCAGACGAATGTAGCCTTCGTTCAGGTCATTTCGCCGAATCGTTTCCAGGAGCGCTTCCGTCATCTCGCCGCGATCCATCGGGATCTCGAGGCAAATGGAACGCGCCGAATCCCACAGCCGTTCGAGATGTTCTTCCAGCCGGAAAACCCGTCCATTGTAAAAGCGAATCCCTTCGAAAATTCCGTCGCCATAAAGCAGGCCATGATCGAAGACCGAGACTTTCGCCTCGGCTTCCGGAACAAACTGTCCGTCGAGGAAAATCGTCAATCCCTTCGCGGCCGAACTGGCCTCTGTTTCGTCGGCGGGCTTGACCGCGGACTTCGGAGTTGCGCCGCTCCGCTTCGGTTCGTCGATGACCATTGCTCCAGCGCCAGCTGTCGAAGTTTTTGTAAGCACAGAAAAACGTTCGGTGGTTCAGCAGGCAATTCAAGCAAAAGAGTTAGAATCGTTAACTCGTCACGCCAGCAAGCCGTCCACGATCCGTAATTGCCTGTCGCCGAGCTCGGCCAGCCGGGAATCATGCGTGACCACGAGGAGAGTTTTCTTCCGGCTCCGCACCAACTGCAGGAGCAGGTCGATGATGGCATCGCCGGTCTTTGAATCCAGGTTGCCCGTCGGCTCATCGGCAAAGACGATATCGGGATCATTCGTTAAAGCCCGGGCGATGGCCACCCGCTGTTGTTCGCCGCCGGACAGCTCAGCCGGCAGATGATGCATTCGCTCGGCCAGGCCCACATCCCTCAGGCTGGCTTCCGCCACAGCTCGCTTTCTCTCTCCGCTAATCATCGCCGGCAGCATGACGTTTTCGAGCGCAGTCAGTTCCGGCAGCAAAAAATACCCCTGGAAAACAAAGCCCATTTTCTTGTTCCTCAAGTGCGCCTGCGACGAAGCGCTGCCGGAATAAAGCCGTCGCCCTTCGAATTCCACCGTGCCTGATTCCGGGCGTTCCAGGCCGGCCAGCGTATAAAGGAGGGTCGTTTTCCCGGCCCCGGAAGCACCGCACAGGAAAACCGCCTCGCCATGCGCGACACTCAGGGAAATTCCCCGCAACACTTCGATTCGGCGTGAGCCGATCCGGAACGATCGGCGCAGATCATTGGCCACGAGTTGCGGTTCAGTCATTGAGGGCATCAGCATTGGCCGAATCGGCGATCGGCGCAATCCACCGCGACAGAAAAAAGCCGCACGACGGTCACCCATCGTGCGGCTTCTCCGAAGGATCGTTAGTGATCAGTCCAGTCCAAGCGACTCGAGCGTCGGCCCGTCAATGGCGGAAGTGATCGAGAGGCCGCGGTCGCGTTGATAGTTCGCGATCGCCGCGCGGGTGGCTGGGCCCATGGTGCCATCCACGGCGTAGCGGTAATAGCCAAGCCGCTGAAGCTCTGTCTGCACGTTGGTAATCACTTGAGCCGGATCCAGGTCATCGTAGCCATAGATCGGCTCGTCGTAGGAGTAGCTGTTATATCCGGGATCGTAACCGTAGGCCGGGTACCAATACCCGCCATCCCAGAAGTAATATCCTGTGCCGAAGAGCGCGAACCGGGTGTAGCGGCTCGTCCACCAATGGCGGTCGTGGTGATCGCGATGATGACGGCGGCGCGCCTCGGCCCACGTCACACTGTTCCAATTCCGGTTCTGGTTGTGGTTATTGTTCTGCCAGTTCCGCTTCTGCGCCGTCGTGTTCCGGTTATCGTTGTTCTGCCAATTCCTGTTCGGCAGCGTCGTGTTCGGATTGGTGTTGTTCTGCCAGTTTCTTTTCTGGACCGTCGCGTTCGGATTGCTCTGGTTCTGCCAGGTCTTTTTCTGCACCGTCGGATTGTAATTCTTTTTCTGGCTGTAGTTGTTTTGCCAGGTCTTCGTTCGCACAGCGGTATCGGGCTGAACGGTCGTATACGTCCGCGGCATCGTTGTCTTCGGCATCACTGGCGGCGTGTAAGTGCGCGCCGTCGGCTGCATTTTCTGATGATATTGAGATGTCTGCGGCTTCGGGTTAACGCGCGGAGCAACCGGCGTCACCGTTCGGGCAGGCTGCGTCGCCTTGGGCCGGTTCTTGGACTGTTTAACCTTGTCCTGGTCCTCCGCCCGGGCGACTCCCGCCAGCGCGACGCTCAAAGAGACAGCTAATAGAAGGGATGTTTTCATAGTTTTTTGTTCGAAGGGTTAGACCTCAGTCTCCTGAATTTATTCACCCCGGAATCACAACAGATTCGGGGATCGATTGCCCTTCGGTTGCAGCGGACGTTCCGTTCGATCGTCCAGGTGGCCGCCCAACGGTTGCCGGCGGTGGGCCACGGTCACCGTTGCTGGCGCATCGCTTCGAACAGAACGATTGCCACCGCAGTGGCGAGATTCAGGCTCCGCGTCCCCTCCATTGGGATGGTAAGGAGTTGTTCCGCATGGGCCGCGAGCAAGGGCTCGGGCAGGCCTTTCGTTTCCCGTCCAAAGACGAGAAAATCTCCAGGTTGGAAGCAAACGTCGCAGTAGGCCCGGTCCGACTTGGTCGTTAGAAAAAACAGCCGCACTTCCGCTGGCTGCGTGCGTTGCAAGTCCTCGAAGGAGTCCCACAACCGCACGTCGACTTCCTTCCAGTAATCGAGCCCGGCGCGGAGAAGCGTCCGGTCGTCGATCGAAAACCCAAGCGGCTTGACCAGATGCAGCGTGGAACCGGTCGCGAGACACAGCCGGCCGATGTTGCCCGTATTCGGCGGAATCTCCGGCTCGATCAGGACGACGTTAAACACGCAATCTTCCGCTGCCTCTTCCGCTCACTCTTCTCTTTGCCCAACGAGAAGAGGAAGAGGTAGATTTCTATCCGAGTTTGCTCGCGACGAATTTCTCCAGCTTCACAATATCAGCGGCAAACTTGCGGATGCCTTCCGATGTTTTCTCGGTCGCCATGGCATTGTCGTTGAACAGATATCGGAATTTTTTCTCGTCCAGTTCAAGGCGTTCGACGTTCGCGCTCTGCGCTTTTTCCGGAGCCAGCTTCCGTTCGACCGGCTCAGTCGATGCAGCCAGTTTTTCCAGGAGATCCGGGCTGATCGTGAGCAGATCGCAACCCGCCAGTTCCAAAATCTGGCCCACGTTGCGGAAGCTGGCGCCCATCACTTCCGTCTTGTGCCCAAATTTCTTGTAGTAGGTGTAAATCTCCTGGACCGACTGCACGCCGGGATCTTCGGCACCCGTGTACTCCCGTTTGTTCGTCGCCTTATACCAATCGTAAATGCGGCCCACGAATGGAGAGATCAGTTCAATGCCGGCTTCCGCGCAAAGGACGGCCTGAGGCAGGGAAAACATCAGGGTCAGATTGCAATTGATCCCCTCTTTCTCGAGAACTTCGCCCGCTTTGATCCCCTCCCAGGTGGAGGCGATCTTGATCAGGACCCGCTGCCGATCGATCCCCTTCTCCTCGTAAAGCTTGATGAGTTGCCGGCCCTTGTTGATTGAGCCTTCCGTATCGAACGAGAGGCGCGCGTCGGTTTCGGTTGAGACGCGACCCGGCACAATCTCCAGAATTTCGCAGCCAAATTTGACGAGGAGATGATCGATCACGTCCTCGATCTGCGCGGATCCCGACAGCCCCGAATTCTTTCTCTCCGCTAGAACCTCATCCAGCAGGTGGAAATACTGTTCCTTTTGCGTGGCGGCGTAAATCAGGCTCGGGTTCGTCGTCGCGTCGCGCGGCTTGAATTCCTTGATGCTTTGGAAGTCGCCGGTGTCAGCCACGACGATCGTGAATTTCTTCAGCTGCTCGAGCTGGCTCAGTTGCGTTCCCGTTTTGTCTTTTTCGAGTGCGGCCGTTGTCATGGTGGTTCCTTTTTCCGGCGCGCCAGAATCGGCTCGTCGAGAGGAAATCGTACTCCCCGCAGCGCGGCGGCACAATCAGAAAAGCGACGCTTGCCGCCTAGTTCAACGAGTAAATCTCGACCACCGCCACACCGGCCGTCTCTCCAACACCACGCACAATTGCCGTATACGCCGCGCCGTTCGCCGGCAACGTCTCTACCAGGGCTGCCTCCAGGTCGTTACCCGGTGGGATGGTTGTGGCGATGATCTCCGCTTCCTGATCGCTCCGCCAGTTGTCATTGGATCGGAGCAGGGCACCGTTTGCGTCGCGCAATTCAAGGGCGGGGTTGGCCAGGTTCCCTGGCACCGACAGCGAAGGACCCAGCGCGCGGACGATGACTCTTTGTGATGCCTCATCCAACGCGATCGTTCCGGCAATAAGAACATCGGGCCCCTGACCCACCAGTCCACGCGTGGAGATATTCACCAGTTTGGAATCAACCGCTCGATCCAGATCGTAGACCTCCACGACCCCGATTCCCGTTCCGTTGCCGGCTCCACGCACAATCGCGGTGTAAGCGGAACCGTGGGATGGCAATATTGCCACGATCGCTGATTCCAAATCGTTGTTGGGAGGGATTCCTGTTGCGATGACTTCCGCTTCCTGACTGCTGCGCCAGTCATTGTTGGACACGATTAAGGCGCCGGTAGAATCACGTAGTTCGAGAGTTGGATCGGCCAAAGCTCCCGGGACAGATAGGGAAGGTCCGATAGCACGGATCATGATTTTTTTCGGCTGCGTTCCATACACGACAAAGCCGCCAATCAGAACATTGTCCGTGGTCTCTACCCGTCCACGCGTTGAGATGTTTCCCAAAACGCCGGGCGTCGGCGTGGGAGTGGATGGTCCCGTAAGTCGCGCGAGACAAATGCGATTTGTTCCGTTGTATTGCGTGAAGGTTCCTCCGACCAAAAGTTTGCCGTCGGGTAGAATCGCCAGCGCGGAAATCGTGGCCGAACTCGCCGCCAGGCTCCCCGGCGGAGTGATCCCAAAGTTGGTGCCAGTGGCAAAAGAAGGATCCAAGGCACCATCGCCTCTTAATCGGAACAAAGGATCGAAGGAGTCAGCGAAAAAATAACCGCCGGCGAAAACCTTCCCGTTTTGTAGCGTCAGCGCGTCCACTTCACCGCCGGTTTCCGGTCCAGCAAAGCTCGCGTCACGAGAGCCATCATTGTTCAATCGGACGACGTCCGAAGGGGAGGTTCCGTTGAAATCATAAAAGGACCCGCCAATGTAATATTTTCCGTCTGGCGCAAATTCTATTGTTCGGACGACGCCGCTAACTCCCAGAGCTTGATTAAAAAATCCGATGTCTCGCGCGCCGGTGGTCCCATTTAGGCGCAAAATTCTACCGCCACCAATCACAATTCGACCCGCACCATCAGGCGGAGCGATGGCAGAGACAGTGCTGAGAAAAGCCGCACCGGCATTGAATGTCTGATCGAGCGCGCCAGTCGCATCGAGTTTCAATATGTAGGTCCGAGATGAGGAATCGAAATTCCGGAAACCGCCCCCGGCATAAATGTTTCCAGCCAAATCCTGAGCAAGCGCATAAATCGTGGAGTCCGCTCCCGTGCCGGCCGCAAAGGAGAGGTCCAGGGTTCCATCGGAGTTCAAGCGCGCAATTCGTCCACAGGGAATGCCATTAACGGTCCGAAAACTGCCAGCGACGACGATCTTTCCGTCTGATTGGATAAGAAATGCGCGGACCGTGCCATCAGTCCCGACAGTGGCATCGAAAGAGGAATCGATGGTCGCGTCCGGATTCAACCGGACGAGATTGTAATGCGGGCTCCCGTTGAAAGAGCTGAAAAAACCACCAACGAGGAGCTTGCCGTCCGCTTGAACAGCGATGGCATATATCGCTGAAAAATAGCCGCTCGCTCCCGCCAAACCGTTGAAAACATTGTCGACGGAACCATCGCTGTTGACCCAGGCGAAATTACCGCGCGGCGCGTCGCCATACGTCGAGAAGTAACCGCCGACAAAGATCTTATTATCGCCAGGGCGAACAAGAACACTTCGCACCTCGGCAGCCAAGGGGCCCGCCGCGCCAGGGGCGAAGGTCATATCCCTTGTCCCATTCGTTTCCAGTCGCACCACATTATTTGCAGGTTCGCCACCGAGCGAATGAAAGGAACCGACGACAACAAGTTTCCCATCCGGTTGCTGGGCCACGCCGGAAATTCCTCCACCAAAGACCTCGGCACTGAATCCAGTGTCCAACACCCCGGAGCTCTTTAAGCGCACAATACCGATGCCCGAGTTGGTGTTTCCGAATACTACGATCTCATCGCCGGACTGAACAAAAAGACCGGAGATGTAGCTCAAAACATACCCGGGTGAAAACGTGTCATCGAAACTTCCGTCCGTATTCAAGCGAACAAAGCCGTCAACGTTATGACCGTCGAAGACCTCGAAGGGACCTTGGATGATAATTTTTCCGCTGTTGGCGCCCAGACTCTGGCGCACAGCGTGAGCCACAAACGGAGTGCCCTTAAAAGCAAATGCGCCACTACCCGGGTCAAAGGTTGGATCGAACGACCCATCGCTATTGAACCGCGCCACACAGGACCGCGCCACGCTCGTCCCGGGAGCAATGATGACGTAGTAGAAGCCCCCCGCGACTACAATTTTCCCGTCGGGCTGAATAAGAACCGACCAAACGTTTCCGGGAAACACGGCATTCCCAGATCCGTCGTCGATGCCATCAACGGAAATGCTATGGCTGGGACCGAAACTGTTATCGATCGATCCGTCGCTGTTTAGCCGCGTCAACGGACCTCGCGCCCAAAAAACAATCTTTCCGTCCGCTTGGCGAGCCATCCCCTCGACTTCGAGGAGAGCCGTCGCCTCACCGGAATCGAACGAAAGGTCGAGCGTGCCATCCACGTTCAAGCGAGCGATGTGCAGACGTCTGGCACCCTGGACTTCACTGAATGAACCGCCAATCACCAGTTTTCCGTCAGGTTGCAGAATCGCCGCAGACACTAAACCATTCGTGAATTTTCCGGCGTTGAATGTCAGATCGAGCGTGCCGTCAGTTTCGATAAGCTCAGGCGTTGAATCCACTGTCGCCGAGACCGGCGGCCCGGACGCCTTGCTTGTTGCAAGAATCAACCCGCCGCCAAGAAAAATTCCGCACAACCAGATCGCTCCGGCGATTCGAAAGGATGAGATTCTTGGCGCCATGGGAAAGACGGCAAGTATCCCGGTTCGGAAGCCCAATGTAAACGCGATACGCCCTGCCGTCAGAGCGAAAGCGATTAGACGGCGGCTGCGGTAGTGGCCACCGCGCGCTTCGAGCCCAGGGCGTGCCGAACAAAGTTCTGGCCGATCTCCCACATCGGGCCCGGGAATTTTCGGCATTCAGTCAGCACGTCATCGAGCGCGTTCACGAACATCTCCACTTCCTTCTCGCCAATAATGAGAGGCGGCAGAATTTTCACGACGTCCATGGCGTGCCCGGCGACCTGCGTCAGGATGCGATGTTTGCTCAACATCTGGGTCACGACCATTTGCGCGAAGAGGACCTTGTCCACCTTGTGCAACAGCTTCCAACCCATCTTCAGTTTGAATTCGGTCGGCTCGTGAAATTCGATCGCGATGATGAGCCCCTTCCCGCGCACTTCCTTGATGAAGGAATGTTTCGGCCGCAACGCGTCGATCCGTTCCCGCAGGAGCGCACCCATGCGCGCGGAATTCTCGACGAGTTTCTCGTCGTCGATCACATCGAGAGCGGCCAGGCCGCAAGCCATGGCAAGATTATTGCGCCCGAAGGTGGTCGAATGCACCACGCACCGGTCCATGCGGCTGAAGGTCTTTTGGTAAATCTCGCGCCGCGCGACAATGGCCCCGCAGGGCACGTAGCCGCCGCTCAAGCTCTTGGCGAGCGTGATGATATCCGGCTCCAGGTTCCAATGTTCGAACCCGAACATTTTGCCGGTGCGTCCGAGGCCGGTCTGGATTTCGTCGCAGATAAACATCGTCCCGTGTTTCCGGCAAAGCTCCTGGGCGCGCTGGAAAAAGTCGGTTTGCGGCGACTTGCACCCCTTGCCCTGGACCGGCTCGACCACGAACGCCGCCACGTCGCGCTTCGCCAGCTCGCGGTCGAGCGTTTCGATATCGTCGAGCGCGACACGCGTCTCGAAGCCTTCCATGAGCGGGCCAAAACCTTCCGTGAAACTTTCGCAGCCCATCAAGGAGAGCGAACCGAGGCTGAGCCCGTGAAACGCGCTCTCGAGTGAGATCACCCGTGTCCGCTGCGTCGCCGCGCGCGCAAATTTCAACGCGCCTTCCATCGCTTCGGTGCCGGAATTACAGAAGAAAACCGCGTCGAGATGCGGCGGCGTGCGTTTGGTGATCGCTTCCGCCAGGAGGCCGCTCAAAAGCGAACAATCCATTTGCACCATGTTCGGCAGATCGAGATCGAGCACGTCGCGGATGGCCTTTTTGATCGCGGGATGGCTTCTTCCAATATTGAAAACGCTGTAGCCGCTCAGGAAGTCGAGATACGGCGCGTCATCCATATCATAGAGATACGCGCCCTCCGCCCGGGCATAGACCTTGTCGAAACCGATCACCCGTTGCGCAGCCACGAGCGTGCGATTGAGGTGGCGTTCATGCAGCTGGTAATTCTCCCCCAGCCGCGCCGCCACCGCCTCTTTCAGGTCGAAAGCCATGGAAATCGTGTAGCCGATGTAGGGAGAAAACGCAATGTCGCGACCCCCGGTCATCCCGGGTCTCGCAGACGGCGCGATCTCCTCGCCTAGCTGTCGACCACAATCCGGCTTACGACCCTCTGATCGCCATTCTCCTCGACCGTAACCTGGACCGTGATCCCCTCTTTGATCGCCGATGCGTCGACATCGTTACCGGCCGTATCCTGATACCTGGCCGACGGGCCGATGACAAAGCTCATCGCCTCACCCGCCGTGGTGATCACGGCTATCATTTCGTCTGGCGCATAGGCCGAGACGAACCCGTCTGTTGTGACAGTGGCTCCTTCAATTTTCGGGGTGACAGGGTTTTCAGTTTCACCGTTGCTGAACCCCTCTGTCGTGACTCCTTCGACTCTTGGAGTGACGGGGTTTTCGGTTTCTCCGTTGTTGAACTCCTCTGTTGTGGCTCCTTCGACTTTGGGAGTGACAGGGTTTTCGGTTTCACCGTTGCTGACCCCCTCCGTTGTGGCTCCTTCGACTTTCGGGGTGACGGGATTTTCGGTTTCTCCGTTGTCGGGACTGGTTTGCGCGAAAGCGAACGGGGAAACCAAGGCCAAGGCGAGACTGAGAAGTGGACGTTTCATCAATAGTTGGACTAATCTTGACGCTAACTATTCCATTCAGAGGACGCCGATTCAAGGATTCGCTCGAAAGCTTTCGTGAGTTGAGCGGCGGGTCACATCGGCTAACGTGCGCAGCAGATGTCTGCCACTCTCGATCCCATTGTCACCCCGGAACTCGTCGCGAAACACGGTCTGACGCCGGAGGAATTCGAGCGCATAAGGAAGATCCTCGGCCGCGATCCCAATTTTACGGAACTCGGCATTTTCTCCGTCATGTGGAGCGAGCACTGCTCCTACAAAAACTCCCGGCGCGAGCTGAAAAAATTTCCCACGAGCGGGCCAAACATTCTCGTCAAGGCGGGCGAAGAAAACGCGGGCGTAGTCGATATCGGTGATGGTTGGGCGGTGGCGTTCAAGATCGAGAGCCACAACCACCCAAGCGCAATCGAGCCTTTCCAAGGCGCGGCCACCGGCGTCGGCGGGATCATTCGCGATATTTTCACGATGGGCGCGCGGCCGGAGTTTCTTCTCAACTCCCTGCGGTTTGGTCCAATTACCGATCCGCCTGAGGCGGAGCGAAGACCGAACCGGAAAGATCAGATCAAAACCAATCGCCGGTTATTTACCGGCGTCGTTTCGGGCATCGCGCATTACGGCAACTGCATCGGCGTTCCGACCATCGGCGGCGAGATCTATTTCGACGAGAGTTTCGAGGGGAACCCGCTCATCAATGTTTTTTGTCTCGGCGTCTTGCGGCATGAACAAGTAGCGCGCGGCGCGGCCAGCGGCATCGGCAATCCGGTCTTTTATGTCGGCGCTGAAACGGGCCGCGACGGTTTGGCCGGCGCCGCGTTTGCGTCCCGCGAACTCACCGAGGAATCCCGCGAAGACCGCCCGGCGGTGCAGGTCGGCGATCCGTTCAAGGAGAAACTCTTACTCGAAGCCTGCCTCGAATTGCTGGCGACCGATGCCGTAGCCGGTATTCAGGACATGGGTGCGGCGGGACTCACCTGCTCAACCTGCGAAACCGCGAGCCGCGGCGGCACCGGCGTCGAGATCGACCTGGCCAAGGTTCCCAAACGCGAGCCCGGTATGACCGCCTACGAGATCTTGTTGAGCGAATCGCAGGAACGAATGCTCATCATCGCCAAGCGCGGCCACGAGAACGTGGTGCGTGAAGTTTTCGAAAAATGGGACGTGCCCTGCGCCGAAATCGGCCGCGTCACCGATGACGGCATGATGCGCGTGCGCAACAACGGGACACTCGCCGCGGAAATTCCCGCGAAGCCCCTGGCAGATGAAGCGCCCCTTTACTCCCGTGAAGCGGTCGCGCCCGCGCCCGTGCTGCCCATCGATTCGGCAAGCATCCCGGCGATCGATAACCGCGAAGCGCTGCGGCAGTTGCTGCGCGACCCAACAATTGCCTCAAAAAACTGGGTTTACCGCCAATACGATCACATGGTGCGCACGGGCACCGTCGTCTGGCCCGGCTCGGACGCCGCCGTCTTCCGGGTCCGGGAGGCGAATAAGATTCTGGCCGCCACCACCGACTGCAATTCGCTCTATTGCCGGCTCGACCCCCGCGAAGGCGGCCGGATCGCCGTGGCGGAGGCGGCGCGAAACCTAACCTGCTCGGGGGCAACCCCACTCGCCGTAACGGATAATTTGAACTTCGGTAATCCCTACAAGCCGGAGAATTTCTGGCAGCTCCGCGAGGCCGTGGAGGGTTTGTCCGAAACCTGCCGCGCCTTTGGCACACCGGTCGTCGGCGGAAATGTCTCTCTATATAATGAGAGTCCCGCTGGAGTCGTCGATCCGACTCCGACGGTGGCGATGGTGGGCCTGATCGAGGACGAACGGCACATTACCACCCAGTTTTTCAAGAACGCCGGTGACGTGGTCATCCTCGTTGGCGACATCGGCGATGAAATGGGCGCGACCCACTTTCTGAAAGTCTGCCACGGCCGCAAGGAAGGGCTGCCTCCCCGGCTCGATATCGCACGCGAACTGGCGGTCCAAAATTCCGTCCGCGAATTGATCCGCGCAGGTTTAGTCCGGAGCGCGCACGATTGTTCCGAAGGAGGCCTGGGCGTCGCGCTGGCTGAGTCTTGTTTCAATCCGGCCAACCGCCTCGGCGCGGAGATTCGCTTCGACGAAGTTCCGTCACGAATCGATCAGCTCCTCTACAACGAAGCACAATCGCGCATCGTGCTCTCGGTCACGGAGAGCGACGCGGCGGCAACATTCGATTTGCTCAAAAAAGCCGGCGTGCCGGCGCTGCGATTGGGCGTAGTCGGCGGGGAATTCCTTTCTATCAACGCCGGCGAGGAATCGTTCCGATGGCCGGTCGTGGAATTGTTCGATGATTGGTATCACTCGATCGAACGCTCTCTCGCAGCGGAGTGATGCGCCTGGCGCACCGCAATTGGCTAATCTCGCTCCTGGCCCAGATTGATGTTGATGCCGCAACGAAATTCATCTGGGATCGCTCAATCGCTACCCCGGGCGTGCGAATGAATTCTTCGACCGAACGATTGATTGAACGTAGGCCCGCTTGATGGATTGTACCGTCCCGATGTCAGCTGACTTCCCGAGGCAGACCCAAACGCCCGAAACGCACCCGTTTCCGCAGCACGAGTGCGGGATCTTCGCCGTTTTCGGTCATCCCAACGCCGCGGTCCTGACCTACTACGGTCTCTTCGCCCTCCAGCACCGCGGGCAGGAGAGCGCGGGGATCGTGACGAACAACGGGCCTGGGTCCACCTTCCAGCTTCATCGAGATATGGGCCTGGTCTCGCAGGTCTTCGGGGCGGACGAGCTGGAACGCCTGAAGGGCACGCGCGCGGTCGGGCACGCGCGCTATTCCACCACTGGCTCGAGCACGCTGAAAAATGCGCAACCGTTCGTGGTCGATTGTTTTCGCGGCCAGATCGCGGTGGCGCACAACGGCAATCTGATTAACGCCGCCGTGTTGCGCGATGAGTTGGAGAGCAAAGGCTCCATTTTTCAAACGACAGCCGACAGCGAGATCATCCCGCATCTCCTCGCTCAGCCGTCAAAAAATGGCGGAAGCCCGTTGAGCGTGCTGCGGCGGCTGGAAGGCGCCTTCAGTCTCATCATCATGAGCGAGAGTGAGATTATCGGCGTGCGCGACCCATTTGGTTTCCGGCCGCTTGTTTTGGGCAAACTCGACGGCGCCTACATTCTCGCGTCGGAAACCTGCGCGTTCGATCTCGTGCACGCGGAATTCATTCGCGAAATAGAGCCCGGCGAAGTGGTCATCATCAGCGAGGATGGAATCCGTTCCGAACGGCCGTTCCCGCCGGAAGATCAGGCCTTTTGCATGTTCGAGTACGTTTATTTTTCGCGACCGGACAGCATCATGGGCGGCATCAATGTCGCCAAAGTCCGGACGGAAATGGGACGGGAACTGGCGCGGAAATTTCCCGTCGAAGCGGACATCGTGGTGCCGGTGCCGGATTCCGGAAACTACGCCGCGCTGGGCTTCGCGCACGAGCTCAACCTTCCCTACGAGCACGCCTTCGTGCGCAACCACTACATCGGGCGCACGTTTCTCCAGCCCAGCCAGCTCATTCGCGATTTCGATGTGCGGGTGAAATTAAATTTGATCAAGGAAGCCGTGGAAGGGAAACGGGTTGTCGTGGTCGACGATTCGATCGTGCGCGGGACGACCGCGCGCGCGCGCGTTGTGAACCTGCGCGAAGCAGGCGCGAAAGAGGTGCACATGCGGGTAAGCTGCCCGCCGCACCGTTTTGCCTGCCATTACGGAATCGATTTCCCCGATCCGGAAAAATTGATCGCCAACCAATTGCCGATGGATGAAATCTGCAAATATCTTGGCGTGGATAGCCTGGGTTACCTGGACGTGGAAGGCATGGTGCGCGCGACCGGCAAGCCGGTAAATCAGTTTTGCCTCGCCTGTTTCACCGGCAACTATCCCCTCCCCGTCGACCCTGAGCTCGACAAATACATCATGGAAAAACGCGAAGGCCGTTCTAAGGCCCTCGCGGCTGAGGGAGCGCATCCGCAGCTGTTTGGGGATCTGAAGTAGGTCTGTTGCGCATAATGCGCACGAGCGATGTAGCGGCTCCATTCGACATGATAAAAAAGAAAAAAGCTTACGCCCTCGCCGGGGTCGACGTTGATCTCGGCAATTTCGTGAAGCGCCGGATTCAATCCCGGGTGCAAAGCACGCACGGTCCCGAGGTTCTCGGAAAGATCGGGGGATTCGGCGGTCTCTTTGCTCCGAACTTTTCCGGCCTGCGCGAGCCCGTGCTCGTCGCCAGCGTGGATGGAGTTGGAACCAAATTGAAGGTCGCCTTCGCGCTGAATCGGCACGACACCGTCGGCGCCGATCTCGTGAACCATTGCGTCAACGACATCGCTGTCCTGGGCGCGCGGCCGCTCTTCTTTCTCGACTATATCGGAGCGGAACACCTGGAGCCCCGGGTTTTCGATCAACTTCTATCCGGCTTCGCCAAAGCGTGCCGGCAGGCGGGTTGCGCTCTCATTGGCGGAGAAACCGCCCAGATGCCAGGCATGTATCGCAAAGGCGAGTACGATCTGGCCGGTTGCATTGTGGGCGTGGTCGACCGCGCCCGGATGATCGATGGCAGCCGGATAAAGCAGGGCGACATCATCCTCGGACTCCCCTCAAACGGTTTGCACACGAACGGATACTCACTCGCGCGCAAAATTCTCTTTGAGAAGATGCGCCTCAAACCAACGGTCAGAGTCACAGGGCTTATACACTCGCTCGGCGATGAACTCTTGCGCGTGCACAAGAACTATCAGCCGCTGCTCGCGCAGGTTCCCACTTCCATGATCCACGGCCTGGCTCATATCACCGGCGGCGGGCTGATCGACAATCTGCCGCGGGTGTTGCCGAAGAACTGCGACGCAGTGATCGAGACCAGGAACTGGCGGGTGCCACCCATCTTCCAGCTCCTGCAAGACAATGGGAAAGTTGATCGTACGGAAATGTATCAAGTCTTCAATATGGGCATCGGAATGACGGCTATTGTTTCGGCCCGAAACGCCAAGGACCTGGCGCGACGGTTGAAGGCCAAACCGATCGGCCACATCGAACCCGGATCGGGAAAGACGCGCTTGATTTTTTAGGCGGACGCCGTTCTCCAATTGGCGTTTCCTGGAAACGCTTTACAATTCAAGAATGGAAAAACGGCAGCTTGGCCAGACGGATATGCAAGTCTCCGTGCTCGGCTTCGGAGGCTCTGAAATTGGCTACGAACACGCTTCCGCAGAGACCGTCGCCCGCTTACTGAACAGCGCGCTCGATGCCGGACTGAATGTCATCGACACGGCCGAGTGCTATGAAGGCAGCGAGGAACTAATCGGCGAAACAGTCAGCCATCGCCGCCAGGAGTTTTATCTTTTCACCAAGTGCGGCCACCCGCGCGGGATCGGGAGTGAGGATTGGTCGGCCCCTTCTCTTCTTGAAAGCATCGAGCGCAGCTTGCGCCGCCTCCGAACCGATTGCCTTGATCTGATTCAACTGCATAGCTGCTCGGAATCTGTCCTCCGAAAGGGCGAAGCAATTACCGCCCTCCAAACCGCGCGAGAAAAGGGTTACACCCGTTACATCGGTTACAGCGGCGATAGTCTGGCCGCGAAATTCGCGGTGGAATCCGGGGCGTTCGATACTCTGCAGACCTCAATCAACATCGCGGACCAGGAACCGCTCGAACTTACGCTTCCGCAAGCGCGCGAAAAACAGATGGGCGTTATCGCGAAGCGCCCTATCGCGAATGCCGCGTGGAAGGAACAACACAAGCCAATCGATTCCTATCACCACGTCTACTGGGACCGTCTGAGTAAACTCCATTACGACTTCATTCGGCAACGCCCCCTGGAGGAGTCGATCGCATGGGCATTGCGCTTCACGCTCAGCGCTCCCGGAGTGCATACGGCTATTGTCGGAACAGCTAAACCCGAACGATGGGCCCAGAACGCGAAAATGGTAGAGGCCGGTCCCTTGCCTACAACTGAATTCGAAGCAATTCGCGAGCGTTGGGACGATATCCGGCCCCGGACCTGGATCGGCCAGACCTGAAACGAAGCAGAATCAGAGCTAGAGCCGGCATCTGTCGCCGGAGCGTCGCCCCATAAAGCAATCAACGCGAGCCCTCGCAGAGGAAGGCTCGCGTCAATGCAAAGTGGAGCTAGATGAGTGAGTGTCGACTACTTCCGGGCAGCTCTGCGTCGCGCCGCCCATCGTGCCTTCATGGCGTCAGAAAGCTTCTTTCTGCCCGCGGCCGTGAGCCCGCCCTTTTTCTTGGCTGGCGCTTTGGCTGCTGCCGTAGTTCCTTTGCGCTGAGCCCAACGGGCCCTGGCGGCGGCGGCGAGTTTCGCGCGGGTTGCGGCGGACATCGGTCGGCGCTTGCGAGATCCTCCTTTGCGTGCGGCAGGAGCGCTCGCAGCGGTTGAACCACCACCCGAGAAGAGTGAGGATAACCGGCGTTCGAGCGTATTGATCTGGTTCCTTATTGAAAGGGCTTCCGTTAATTTTGATAGAGACAAGTCCATGGGCTCCTAGATAGCTCAGTGAAAAATAACTGCAAGCGAAATACTACAGTAACTTAACCCGACTGATATAGTTACTGGATCGACGTAGAAGACGACCCCACAAAACTACGTAAAAGTACACGCGGCTTGTTAGATTCGCGCGATTGCGGCCCAGCGCACGCGATCGAAAGAATCGCCCTGGAAGGGCAGGTTAGTTATGGCATCAATCAGGTAGCCCATAAATCTCAATCAAAGCCACGCCGATAGTGTCATTCGAGCCGCGAACAATTGCGGTGTATGCGGCGCTGTTAGCGGGCAATGTTGCGACGATCGCCGACTCCAGGTCATTACCCGGCGGAATGGTCGTCGCGATAATCTCTGCTTCCTGATCGCTCCGCCAGTTATCGTGGACTGATCTGGAGCACAGAAGTCTGCGCGGCGTTCTTTTCCCTCTTTTTCACAGGCTTCCTTGAACCAAGGATGACGGCTTCGAGGCATTTGTCTATTCCCCCCTCCCTACAGATGTGGCCTTGTCTCATTGTCTGATTTGCGACTTCCTTGCGGTTGCCCCTGAACCAGCCATAATAATCGCGTCAGGCTCGGGCGGTTAGCTCAGTGGTAGAGCGGCTGGTTTACACCCAGTAGGTCGGGGGTTCGAAACCCTCACCGCCCATTTCTCTCAACCTGATTGCCCTCGCTGAGCAGACAATAGTCTACAGCCCCGCAGCCTGGATCTCCGGTGGTTCCCAGAGCTCGATCCGGTTTCCCTCCGGATCCATGGCCCAACCAAAGTAACCGAACTCCGATTTCTCTGTCCGCTCGTCCACTTCCACACCTTCACGGCGGAGCTGCGCCAGTAAGGCATCAAGATCGGCAACCCGAAAATTGATCATGAATGGCTTTTCGCTTGGAGCGAAATAGTCAGTGTCGGCAGCGAAAGGAGACCAAACCGTGTAGGCCTGGCGCCTGGGTGACTCCCCGGCTGATGCTTCGCTCTCCCGAAATGTGACGCCGCCATATTCCTCCACCTCGAGGCCGAGGTGCTCGCGATACCATGCGCCAAGTTTTTCTGGATCGTTCGCCTTGAAAAAGATTCCGCCGATGCCGGTGACACGCTTCATTGTTGTGACCTAGTTATCCTGTTCAGCGCCCGAGCGGCCAGCAAATACTTAAGTGGGCCGCTTATGCCAGGCAGCCAGCACTTCTGCTTCGCGCTCTGGCGACAAACCAGCCTTTAACTTGGCCTGCCGCTCGGCGGGTTGCGACTTGAACCACGCCAGGGTATCGCGCGCGGTGTCAGCCAACGGTCGGAAGGTAAGACCCTTCGCCAACGCGCGCTGAATGCTGATGCGTCCCATGCCGCCTTCCTCGCCGCGAGGCGGAACCCACACTGGCATATCCGACCAGGGCTCCACTTTTTGGGCTTCGAGGAAATCCGTGTTTACCCAGGTGAAGTTCGCCTTCGATTTATTGGCGGCCTTGATTCCTTCCAGCATCGCGCCGACCCCGAGCGTCTTATCCGGACCGCATGCATTATAGATTCCGGTCTCACGTTGCTCCACCATGCGAATGACCCACTCCGCCAAGTCACGCCCATCGATGAATTGGACCGGATCACTTGGATCACCCGGTGCCAGGACTTCGCCACCTCGGTCGATGCGAACCGGCCAATAGCTGAAGCGGTCGGTCTCGTCACGCGGCCCCACGATCAAACCTGGCCGGATGATCAGGGTCTGTTTGGGAAACCATTTTTCTGCCTCCTGTTCGGAAAGCGCCTTGAGGGGGCCGTAGAGAGCGAATTTCGACGCGATGATGGTCTCGCGCGATTCCTTCATGGCATCGGGGCCATTGTACTTCGCCAGCGGCGCGGTTTCATCGACACCTGGTTTGCTGGCGTCCGCGTAAACAGAAATGGTTGAGATGAAAACGTAACGCTCAACGCTGCCTTTGAGAATTTGCGCCGCGTCGCGCACCCAAACGGGAGCGGAAGTTGGATTGTCGATCGCCACATCCCATTGCCGATTCTTCAAGGCATCGAGCTGGCCGTTGCGATCGCCGATTAGTTGTTCAACTTCCTTGGGCAGTTCGCCCGGATGGGTCTTGCCACGGTTGAAAACCGTGACCTTATGCCCGCGCTCGAGCGCGTAACGAATTTGAAACGGGCCGGTGAAACCCGTGCCGCCGAGAATCAGGATGCGCATCGGTTTGGCAGCTTTTTCCGCCGCTCTCGCGCTGGATCGAAGCCCCAACCCTATCGCCCCTCCGGCGACGGCAGAGACTTTAACAAAGTTCCTTCTAGTGATTAGACTCATTGCAGTGACAGCATGATCGCCGTTTCCGCCCGGTGCAACGAACTATTCCGTGCCAAACATGGTCGCCTTTGTGATTGACGTAGTCGCATCCGACCCGTTGGAATCATCACCAATGGCAAATCTAACTGGCGGGCTCATCAGCGGCCTGATCTTTGGTGTCGTCACGGTGGTCATGATGCTCCCGATGCAATTCCCCGGGGGCAAGACGACGGCGTTGGTGGCGGCATTCATCAGCCGGTTTGGAATTGGCCTGGTGATCGGTTGCGTCCAGTTGCCCTGGCCAGGTTGGACAATCGGGATCGCTTTCGGATTGCTCCTGAGTATACCCAGCGCGCTGATTACCAAGGCTTACGCCCCGATCATGATAATCGGCGCCGTAGGCGGCCTGGTCATCGGCGGCATTCTTCACGGCTGGAAATAGAGAGACCTTTACGATGCGCATGATCACAGCTTTGATCGTCACACTGCTCCTCACCTCTTGTGGAGGCAGCCGGCATTTTCGTCCCACGACCGCGGCGGAGACGACCTCGACGCCCCCTTATCTCGAACTGCTTTCCGAACGCTCCGTCGGAACACTTCATTTTCCGAGAGGTGTCTATGTCCTCGATGCGGTGGACGACAATGGATATTACTATCGGGCGCCGCGAAAGATCCTTCAGCACTCGTTTTCCGGTAATCTTTTTTACAAGGGCGGCATCTTCGTCGCCAAGCGCGATCAGGAAAGTCTTCGTGGCTACGTGATCATGGCGGGCGGACTAACTCATGTAGGGAACCTGTCCCGGGCCGACCATGAGTTTCGCTATTGACCCAGGAGCGCGTCTCCGAGGCGGCCCTATCTGATGGGAGGGTTGTTCTTCAACTTCGCGGCCCGGAAGAAAATCAGGACGTGCGAAACGATAATGAGCGGAACGAGAAGAGTCGGCAGGAGACTCAGAGGGAATTCTCGCAACACATGCATGGAGCGCCCGTCCTCGAGTCCGAGGCGCAGCGCCGTCAAAACGACAAAGAGAATATCGGTTAGGCCGATCGTATTCCAGATGATGAGCAGGCTCCAGTTCCTGGCATTCGAGAGCGCGAGCAACAAGACAGCCAGGGCCGCGACGATGATATCCCCCCAGCCGGCCGGCGCGGCGAACGCGTACGGCAGCTCACCCCGGCTGCAAAGGATGAAAAAATAAACTCCGACGAACCGGGTCAGATGCAGAAGCACCAGCCAGCGCAAATCGACCGTCATCACCCAGTTCTGCAAGGTTGGAACTTTCCAGCACGCGAAAAGAACGAAGGCCGTCAACATCCAGATAATGCCAGCGACCCCAACGGCATTGGCTTCTTCGACCCATCCAGCTATTCCGACCCCCGCCGCCAGGCAAATCCACGCGCCTAAAATCAAGACGACGCTCTTGGTGCCGGATCCTTCCGCTGGTTCGTTAGGGACCATCCCCAACGTTGTAGTCAGCCGAGCGTGGCATCGCAAGGCTAAGCCGGCGCCACGCGCCCGGTGACTTCGCCAAAGCCGATTCGATAACCGTCGCCTTGGGCCCAGCCGGTAATCGTTAGGCGGTCACCATCTTCGAGCCATTTCCGCGTCTCGCCATTCGGCAATGTCAGCGGGTTCGCGCCGCGCCAGGTCAATTCGAGCATGCAACCGCGCGATTCCTCCGTCGGCCCGCTAATTGTTCCGCTCGCCAGCAAATCGCCGGGCTGAAGGTTGCAGCCGTTGACCGTATGATGGGCGAGTTGTTGCGCGATGCTCCAGTAAAGATTTTGGAAATTCGTGCGTGTGATCGCATAAGGCGCGTCCATCGACGCCGTCTGCAAAAGCGCTTCCAATTGGATGTCGTAGGTAAAATCCTTCGCGGCCCGCAAATAGGCCAAAGGCTCGGGATCCTGCGGCGGGAGAGGTTTACGAAAGGATTCAAGCGCGTCCAGAGTCACGACCCAGGGCGAGATGCTCGTGCAGAAATTCTTCGCCAGGAACGGGCCGAGGGGCTGGTATTCCCAGGCCTGCACATCGCGCGCGCTCCAGTCGTTCATCAAAACCAAACCGAAAATGTGATCCGTCGCGCGATCGATCGGCACGGGCTCGCCCAAGGCATTGCCCGGCCCGATAAGGAACGCGGTTTCCAATTCGTAATCGAAGCTGCGGCTCGGCCCGAAAATCGGCGCCGGAGCATCGGGCGGCTTGATCTGCCCATGCGGCCGTCGCACTTCCGCGCCGCTGGCAACGATGGAACTGGCGCGACCGTGATACGCGACCGGGAGCCATTTCCAGTTGGGCATGAGTGCGTTCTCCGGTCCACGCAACATCGTGCCGACGTTGTGGGCGTGGTGATACGATGAGTAAAAATCCGTGTAATCACCGATGCGCGCCGGAAGCTGCATCGTAACACCTCTCCGTGCGTGAAAGGCCCGCGCGCGCAGCGCCTTGTCATCGCGCAACGTCGGTGTCTCGGCAGCGAGCAGATTTTGGATTACTTCTCGCGCCTTGCGCCAGGCGGGCCGGCCGAGAGCCAGAAATCCGTTCAGCGCGCCTTCCGCAAAAACATGCCGGCCCTGAAACTCCGGTGTTTGGAAATGACCGAGCTCCTCTAGAACCGACAGATCGAGCACGAACTCGCCGATCGCCACGCCGACGCGCGCGTCCCCCTCCGCCGGCTGGAAGATTCCGAAAGGAAGATTCTGGATCGGAAAATGGGAGTAGGGCGCAACTTCGATGAAAGATTTCATAGTCGGACGCTTCGGAGAAGCGTCCCTACTTTACAAGAGTTTCACTGCGTGCAAATCCTCGCGTGGTTCCTCGAAGCTGCAACTTCCGAATGTCGTCACGAACCTCCGCCGGTCGCGGAGCCGCGGGAGATCGATCTTCCAATCGCGCCAGGCGAAGAACTCATCGTCGAACTTGAAAGAGCTCACGTCTTCGTCTTCCAGCATTGCCGTCGTCTGCGCGGCATCCCACCTGTGTTCCGCCGCTAGAACGGCCGCGCCGAGGACATTCAGAAAGCCGTGCATCTTCGTCTGCACTTCGTCGCGATATTGGCGCAATGGATGGTGAAGCCCGGCCGTGAATTTGATCGGCACCTGATGCGTTGCCGGCGCGACCAGGGCCGGGGCAATCTGGGCCGAAGTGGGAAACGCATCGGCAGTTACCCCGCCTGTCCGCATTTTGTAACCAAAGGTCGGATGGTCGGCGCTGGAATTGTGCTCCGCGAGCAAAGCAATGGTTCGCTCCGCCCTCTGCGCCGGCGCTTCCCAGAAAGCCGGTAAACTTCCCACGATCGACCGCGCCTCGTCCAGCAGGCTGGAATCGGCATCGTCGGGCAAAAACATTTCGAGCTGGCTGATCCTGATCAGATCGACATTGTGCGCCGCCAACGAACGAATGGCCTCATCCGTTTCGACGAGCGCATCGCGAAATGCGGCCGCATTCTCCGTCCTTGGCCCGAGCGCGGAAACAGACAGCGGATGCGCGGGATCAAACAGGGTTAGGAACGGTCGCGCCGCCTCGAACTGCGCGACCGGCAGAACGAACGCATTGAGCATCCACGTCTCCTCCAGGCGAACGTAGCGCGCCTGATTTGCCAGGGCCGGCTCCAGTTCGAGGGCGGCCGGCGGAAACATTCCGGCGTAATCGATCGAGTGCTCGAGCAGAGCGCGAAGAGAAGCGGCCAGCATACCTTGAATTCAACGTCGCGATTGCGGCTTTCGTCAACCGCTCTTCACGAAACGCAGACTTCATTCAGGGTTCAGGCTTAATCTCCGATACCCAAAGCGGGAGAGTTTTCGCCGGGTCGATGGATTTCTCTTGCCTGAGAAAAATCATGCTGATCTGATAGCGGCCTCACCCCCCCCTCATGACGAATCCCCCTGTCTTGACCCACTAGAAGGCTTCGATCGGCCAAGGTCACGTTCTACGAAAGGAAAATGTTCAACCCCCTAAACTCACGAGCCAGCCAAACCGGAAGAAGTCTCAATCCGTTACCCTTCGTGGTTGTTCTCGGGATCTTTCCCGCGGCATGCCTTTTCGCGCAGTCCGTTCCCAATCCAGGACCGCGAGCTGACCTTCAAACGCGGATTATTCGGCCCATTTCATTAGGACAGGTTGGAGATTCCATCCCTTCACCGGTGTCGAGCGAGAACAGCGCGCAGAGCGGAGCTGCCATATCGCCCGTCGTCATGGCGCCGACCCGGAGCAGCTTTCTCGCGAGTTGGGAGGTCGTGCCCGGAGCTAAAGGTTACCGGCTGGACGTCTCTGCCAATCGCTCGTTTAACAGCTACGCGATCGGGTATCAGGACTTGGATGTCGGAAATGTCACCAGCCGGATCGTGAGCGAGTTGAGCCCAGGCACTACCTACTATTATCGGGTGCGAGCTTACGATGCGCGCGGCGAAGGCAGCGGTTCGGAAATAATGACCGCGACCACGACGACTGGTGCTGGGCTCGTCATTATTCCAACATTTGACAATTCGATCCTTGGCGATCCCAATTCGGCGGCAATCCAATCGGTGATCAACCAAGCCGTTGCCATATATCAATCATTGTTCCGTGACCCGCTCACGGTGAGGATTCTGTTTCGATACTCGAATAGGGGCCTAAACGGCGCTCTTTACCCATCGGGCCTTATTGCATCGGTCGCGCCTGATTCCGCTGAGACCTCTTGGGATACGTACGTTAATGCGCTGAGAGCGGACGCGAGAACGGGGAATGATGCAACGGCAAATGCCAGTCTGCCGCCCAGCCCTGTATCCCCTCAGTTTTTGTTTACGACTGCAAACGGCAGAGCTCTTGGCCTAAACACGCCGGGAACGATGGACGCGAATGGTAACAGTGGTTTGGGGCCATTCGACGGCATTGTTTCATTGAATGCGGCCAAATTGTTTAGCTTTTCCCGCCCCCCCAGCGGCAATAGCTACGACGCCCTGCGTCTCACTCAGGGAGGGATCACCGTTGTTCTCGGCATTATTTCGCAGCTCGACACCGATGGGAGCGCCTTTTGTTCCCAGGACTTATTCAGCTGGGCCGCCCATGGTAATAGAAATATCACCTCGAGCGGCTCTCGTTATTTTTCAATCGACGGAGGAAGTACCAACATCGTCAATTTCAATCAGAACTCATCGAATGGTGCCTTCTGTCTTTGGCTGAGTACGTCCTGTCCCCAAGCCTTTCAATATGTGAATATTTCCAACCCTTGTCCCGGTCACTCCGCGGATATCACAACCACCTCGCCCGAAGGCACAGATCTGGATGTCATCGGTTACGATCTGGATTCAGCCGGCCCGTCGCCGACACCCTGCGGCATAACGTTGTCCGAAAGCTTCGATGGAGTGACAGCGCCCACCTTGCCCGCAGGCTGGCTGGCTACAAATGCCAGCGGCAATTCCACTCCGTGGGTAACGTCGCCCACCACTCCCGATACTTCACCCAATAACGCGTTTATCCCGGATCAAGCCGGCCTCAGCGACAAATACCTGGATACTCCGAGCCTATCCATAACTTCTACGTCCGCGCAGTTGAGGTTCCGCAATAGTTTCGATACGGAATTTAGCAATGGGACATACTGGGATGGAGGCGTGCTGGAAGTTTCATCGCCGAACATCAATGGGGGAGCTTTCACAGATATTCTGGGAGCGGGAGGTAATTTTGTTGCCGGCGGTTACACCGGCGTGATCAGTAACGCAGCGAATAACCCCCTTTCGAACCGAATGGCGTGGTCCGGCAATTCGGGCGGCTATATTAACACCGTGGTGAATCTAGGGCCCAATGTGGCTGGGCAAACGATCAAGCTCCGCTTCCGGATGGGAACGGACGTTTCCGTGTCCGCTGCCGGCTGGCGCGTCGACACCGTTTTGGTCACCGGCGGAACTTGCCCTTCCACCACCTTGGCAAACATCTCAACCCGTCTCCGGGTGGAAACGGGCGATAACGTACTGATCGGTGGCTTTATTGTGGTAATTGGCGTCCAGCCAAAGAAAGTCATTGTGCGCGCCATTGGCCCATCCTTACCTGTGCCAGATGCATTGGCTGATCCTGTTCTGGAGCTCCGCAATTCAGCCGGCGCATTGATTGCGATGAATGATGACTGGCGGAGCAACCAGGAAGCGGAAATAATTGCGACGGGTGTAGCGCCCAACAACAATTTGGAATCGGCTATTGTGGCGACGTTGCCGGCGAACAATTCCGCTTACACTGCCGTCGTGCGCGATCACAACAACGGAACCGGGATCGGATTGGTGGAAGCGTACGACTTGGACGATTCCGTCAATTCCAGGCTTGGAAACATCTCGACCCGCGGCTTCGTTGGGACGGGCGATAATGTGATGATTGGCGGTTTCATCGTCGGCGGGCAAATCTCAACGAGAGTTGTCATGCGAGCGATTGGCCCATCTCTGCCGCTTGCAGGCAAATTAGCCGACCCAACTTTGGAGCTGCACGACGGCAACGGCGCCCTCGTTTTTTCAAACGACAACTGGCGCACCGGCGGCCAGGAGGCTGAAATCATTGCGACAGGAATTCAGCCGTCAAGCGATCTGGAGGCGGCTATTGTGCGCACACTCGCTCCTGGCAATTACACCGCGATCGTGCGGGGGGTGAATGACACGACCGGCGTGGCGCTCGTGGAGGCGTACGATCTTGGTCCGCCGTAACGGACAGAAGTGAGGAACTCGTCGCCCGCGCCGTCGAACTGGCCGAGCAGCAGAACGAACGCATTGAGCATCCACCTTTCGTGCAGGCGAACGTGGCGCACCTGACTTGCCAAGGCCGGCTCCAGTTTGAGTCGGGAAGGTGGAACGCTCTTCCCCGTGGGCTGCCAGATCGGTCAATCCAAGGCGTAAGCTTCGACCAAACCTACGCCGGTCACGTTGTTCACTCCGTGCACGACGACGGTGTAGTTGCCCGGTGGCAGAGTCTGCATGAGCGCTGATTCCAGATCGTTCGAAGGCTGAATCGTTGTCGCGATGATCTCCGCTTCCTGATCGGAACGCCAATTATCATTGAAAGCTATCAGAGCGGCGTCGCCGTTGCGCAGTTCCAGGGTTGGATCTGCCAGCGGTCCCGGCACATTCAACGATGGACCGATCGCGCGCACCATGACCGTCATCGGATTCTGCCCCACGATGATGAACCCGCCGATCAAGACGTCGTTTCCCGTTTGGACAAGACCACGGGTCGAAATGTTGGCCAGTTTGGAGTCGGCGGCGCTGTCCAAATCATAAGCCTCCACCACTCCAATACCGGTTCCGTCGTTCCCGCCCCGCACGATTGCCGTGTAAGCGGAGTTGTTCGCCGGCAAACTGGCTACGATCGCCGATTCCAGGTCGTCGGTAGGCGGAACCGTGGTCGCCACGATCTCCGCTTCCTGATCGCTGCGCCAATTGTCGTTGATGAGGGTGGAAAATGCGCCGGAACCGTGCAGTTCAAGAACCGGATCAGCGAGCGGTCCGGGCAATGTTAACGATGGACCAATGGCGCGAACGATAACGTTCTTAGGCTGGGTTCCGGTTATGATGAATCCACCGATTAAAACGTTGTCAGCCGTTTCGACGCGCAAACGCGTCGAAATATTTCCGAAAGTACCGGGGGTGGCACCGACGACCGTGACCAAGCCCGTCATCATGGTAGTGTGGACCATACAGAAATACGGATAATTGCCCGCGGTGTCGAATATGTGTGAGAAAGTGTGAGGGGCACGATACACGCCCGAATTAAACACGGTTGGGGTAGGTACATCCGGCGTGCCCGCCGTCACACTATGGGACGGGGGGTAGTTTCCGGTTCCATGCCAGACCCAGGTGACGGTGTCGCCTGCCGCGATGGAAAGCGAACTGGGAGCAAAGCTCATGGAAGTCTGGCCGACATGAACCGTGTGGACCGTCGCGTGTGCCTTGGAAGCAAGGAACAGCACCGGGATCAACACGACGAAAAGACTCCGACCGATCAGGCTCAAAGTTTGTGCGCTCATTTTCAAACTCCTTGGTTTTAATTAGAGCGCCAAGATGGGCAATTCCCGCGCCCCTGGCTGCGATCCTAGGAAGCCCTCTACGGCGTGACAAGAATAAAACGGTAACAGTCCTGTTACGCTCGCTGCGCGGAGCGCCGCCCGCCCCAACGGGTCAATTTCGCTCGAAGTCCAACGGCCTCTTTGCCCTCAAATTCTGAAGTCGCGGTAGGAAGATTGCAAAACTTGGCTTGTTGGTCGTTCTGAACTAAAGCTAACTCCGTCCGCCGGCGGTGAAAATCCAATGAATGGGTTCCGCCAACCGGCTCAACTACAAACACTTCATGAAAATCAAAATCCTCTTCGCTGCTCTGCTCATCGCACCACTCTGCGCAATCTCACTCCACGCCGGCACCCCGGCGCAGGACAAGGAGTTTGTCGATAAATACAAAGCCGCCTACGAAAAGGGCGACAAAGCCACGCTCGAATCGTTTCTCTACACCAAGGGCGCAAACCCGATGGCACTCGAGTTCTACAAAATGATGCAAACGGAAGGGGCCGGGACCAACAAGATTGCGAAAATCGAACTGGTCGATCTGACTCCGGAAGACGTGAAGAAGGCGTCCGAAGTGATGACCGGTCCTGACGGCAGCAAAGCCCAGCTCCCACTCAAGCCGACGAAGAAATTGAAGATCTCGATCGAGACCAAAGATGCCAACGGCAGCTCGACCAGTTCGAGCGAGAGCTTCATCGCGGAGAAAGACGGTAAGTACGTCATTCCCGTGCCAGCCACTGCGAAGTAGCGGGGGGCGCCCGCTGCGGCGTGCGCGTGAATGGTGATAGGTGAATTGTGAATGGAGCGATTTCATTTCACGATTCACTGTTCACCATTCACGATTCACGCTTGCGGTATCGGTGGAGGAATTCCACGAATCGCCGCCGGCGACCTGAACTTGTCCGCCCAATTCACTCTGGCGGTGGCGATCATCAGCAGGGCCAGCGTGATTATGGCGCCAATAGTGATCGTGAGGCCGGTCAGCCCGTCGAAGAAGAAGCTGTAACTGAACAGGACGATGAACGCGAACTGAGCGAGCGCCGCGACCCGCGCGAAACGCCGCCCCGCCGCCGCCAGGAGGTAGCCCGAAACCAGCGCCAGCGACACGGCCGCCGAGATCACGAAAGCGAGAAACAGCGGAATCAGGTCGACCAGGTAGGCGAAGAGAAGCTGGAAAGCGAAGCAGCCCGCCGCCAGAAAGAAGTAGTTCATCGGATGCAATTTTACTTCCCAAACCATTCCGATCAGAATGAGCACGGCGAAGAAAAAGAGGAGCGAGACCGGCGCGAAGAACGACATGCGCGAAGCGACCGGTCCGGGGTTGGCGACTGACGGCATCCCCATCGCGATCGCCTGCGCATTGATCACATCCGGGTAGGACCAGACAAAATTCCAGCCGGTCGAAGTCCGGGCGCGTTCCGTCGGCGACCCGGTTCCAGCGGGAAAATCAAACTCGGAAAAGTCGGTCGCCATCGCCAGTCGAAAATTCCGTATCCGAGACATGTCGCCGAACGAGTAGCCCCACCGGTTCGTGCCGCGGGATTTGTAGGCGACCGAGAATTTGGCGCTTTCGCCGGGTCCGAGAGTGATTGCCTCGGTGATACCCTCCGCCGTCTTGTTGTTGCCGGTCGCAGGGGCGCCGTTGATCACAAACGAAAAGTCGCTGTAGCTCGCATCGGAGGCCGGAAACTCGAATCGGACATAAATCGTTTGCGTGATCTGAGTGGGGTTTTGCAGTCCGTATTCCCCATGGAAATCCACCAGAAACGTTCGATACCAAAGCAACCCTTTGCGCTTCGGTTCGTAACGCAAAGAGACCGAGACGTCACTCTGCGAGGGCTGGATCATGTGCCGGCCATTCGCGCTCCCCGGCGAGTTGTAATAAACGGACGGATGGGGCTGCGTCATGAAGGGTCCCCAGCCACCGGTCACCTCGGGCCCGCAACGGTTCAAGGAGACCCCCGAGCGGACGAGCACACTCGTGCCCAGGATAAACCAGCCCACGGCTGTGCAGACAATGATGCCACCAATGGCGATAAGTCGTTTCAGGGTCATGATCGGGAAGCCTTTCTTTTGCGGAGTTTATGTTTCTTTGTGGGACGAGGGCGTTTCGCCGGCCGCGCCAAAAGGCGCTCCAGACGTTTTTCGATATGAGTCAGTCGCATGGGCATTACTTGTTAGGTTGAGGTTTCTGGTAGAAAAACTCGGCGCGCGGTCGCTCTTTCTTGCAGAGCTCTTTGTGGAGTTGGATGACGCGCGACGTGTTGTCAGTCGCGTCGTGGCAGGGCGCTGATTCGACGTTGCCTTCGAAGGCGGAGATTTCGTAGGCGGCCGGGATGCGCAGTTCCCAGTCGATCCTGTGCACGAGCAGATCGGTCTGCGGAAGTTCGACTGCAATCTGTCCCGAGACCGGCTGGAACGCCGGCTTCTTCTCCGTGTAGGAGAAGGCCACTGAGCTCACAGCGTTTCCGGTGGGAAGCGAAAATTCCAGGACGTGCCCGCCTCGATCAATCGGGCTCGCCGGCCGGCCGTCGATGCTGGAGGCGAGCAGTTCACAGCCTTCCGGAAGATCGACTTTCCAACTCAAGGCGCGCTCGTGCCGGATCTTGTATTCTATTTCAGTCAGGGCCGCGCCATCCGGGACGATCCGCATTCTGGCCGTCGAAGTTTCAACGATCGCCTGGGCCGTCTCGACCAGCGGAAGCCATTTCGCGGCCAGGGGTGCGTCCCCGACAAAAACCCAGTAGTTCTTTCCTCCGACCAATCCGAGCAGCCAGACCGGCAACTGCCGGGGCGCGGGTGTTTGAGCAGCCGTGGAAAGCTCGAGCCCCTCTTCCGGCACGACCGCGTAGAGCGGCGGCGTGGTTTCGCCCTCGATCAGCTTTGGCGACCTAAGGCTCCATTCCGCGGCAGTGAGTGGCTGAGGGAAATCATACTCGACCTCCAGTTCGCGCCGGAGAACGTCGCGCGTCTGCCACCGCACATGCACACGCCGGCTTTGATTTTCGGTCGTCGTCATCTGCCAATCGGCCAGATCGACACCGGTCAATTTCGAGACGCTCACTCCCGCCGGAAATTCCAATTCCATGGTCATGCCGGAACCGTTGTCGGTGTTCGCGGAAAGATGCGCGGTGTAGTTCAGTTTCCCGTCACCGAAATGCGCGAAAGCGTGCGTCGCGAGTCTCCACCGGCTGGGCGTCGGCGGCACGAACGGCGTTTCCGGAACGACCGCAAAATCGAGTTGTTCCGCGGCCGGCAACCGAAAGCTCGCCTTGTCCTTTTCGGCGGAAAGCTGAGTGGCTTCCGCGATTCGGAGCATTTGTTTGTCAGGAATTCCCGAAACGGACAGCGTGTTGATGGCGGCGGCGGAAGTAACCAGATGAAAATGAGCGCCGTCGGTCGTGCTGTTCAGCTTCGCCGCGAACTTGATTCTGAGCTTTTGCTTGCCGGTTCGGTTGGTGACGAGCGCGTAATGGCCTTCGCGCGCAATCAACTGCACATCCGCGGGCTCGACGTCGTCGATCTGGATTTGCGTCCCCAGGAGCGGGATGACGGTCCACTCGTCCGTGAAGCTTTGCGTTTCATAATCGACGATGCCGGTGGCCTGATCACCCTTGAGCGTAAGTTGGTAACGCGCGGCCAGGAGCGAGGCCTCAACCGGTGGTTTTCGTTTTTCCGGCGTCTTCTCGTGTTGGGCAGCCTGCCAGAGTGACTTCAGTTCCCCGTAAGGGAGCGTCACCCGGGCATTGCCCAGCTCCGGAATCGCAGCCGGCTCAGCGGCAAGCGCCAGCACTCCGCAAGCGAGCGCGGCCATCTGACAACAAATGTGTTTAACCATGCGAACATCATGGCGCGTGCTTGTGAAGCCTTGATGAAGCCAATGTGAAACTTCGATGAAGTTTCAGATACCTTCCTTTTCCTCTTCCTCGTCCTCTTCCTCTAAATCGTTAAGACGGAAAGCAGAGGAAGCGGAAGAGGGAGAGGAAGACGCTTTTAATTCGTTAGGCCAAAGGGAACACCACCGTGAAGGCGCTGCCCTGTCCCAGCTCGCTCCGCACGGAAATCGTGCCGCCATTAGCGCTCGTGATTGATTTTGCGATGGCCAGACCAAGGCCGGTCCCGCGATTGCCAGTCCGTGGACTTTCCGTGGTGAAGAACCGATCGAAGACCTTTGGCAACAGCTCCGGTTCGATCCCAGTCCCTTCGTCACTGACGACAAATTCCACCGAGTCGCCCTCCTGCCTGACGCTCAGGCGGATCGAATGGCCCGCCAGAGTAAACTGGAGCGCGTTATCCAGCAGATTCATGAGGAGCTGTTTCAATTGCAGCTCCGTGATCCTGACCGGTAACGGGCCCGGCGCGATCTCCGCGCGGAACGCGATGCCGCAATCCGCCGCCCGGCTTCGGCTGACATCGCTGATTTCCCGGGCCGTCACCGTTACGTCAAGCGCTGCGGGTTGTCCGTCCGCCGGCTGGGTTTCAATCCGCGAAAGTTTCAAGAGTTCGCTCACGATCCGATCGAGCCGCTCGACCTCGCTCTGGATGTTGGCCAGGAACTTCGCGCGCGCCGCCGGATCATGGCCCGCGGCACCTTCGAGAAGTTCGGCCGAACCGCGGATGGTCGCGAGCGGGGTTTTCAACTCATGCGAGAGATTGGTCGCCATCTCTTCGACGTACGCCTTGCCTTCCAGCTTTTCTCGCATTCGATCCACCGCGCGCGCGAGTGTGCCGAGCTCGCTCCGCGTCCAGGTTTCCAGGCGGATGTTGCCTTCGCCCGCGGCAATCCGTTCGGCCCGCGAAGCCAGATCCCAGATAATGCGCGTGATGTAAGCGGAAAGCGCATAGGCCATCGCCGTCGCCAGGAGAAGCGCGAGCGCTCCCGGGACAAGCAGATTCTTGAGCGAGCGCGAGATGAAGTTCCGGATGCGATTGGTCGATTTCGAAACGCTGACGGCGCCGACAATCTTGCCATCAACGAACACCGGCAGGGTGCTGTAAATATTGACGCGCTGCTGCGACTTATCGAGCTCCCAACGCGATCCATATTCGCCGTCGAGCGCATGACGGACATCCGTCCATTTCGAAAAATCCTGATTCGCGGCGCTCCCCTTGGTGTCGAAGATTACCCGCCCCGCGCGATCGTAAACGAGCAACCGCGTATCCACCTCGGCCTTCGTAAAGTCGAACAAGCGCGCCTTGATCTCGTAGGTCTCATTCAAATTCGAATACACGTTCGCCAACTCCGAGCTCAGCTTTGCGGTGTCGGCTCCGTACTGGCCGTAGAGCCGCGCGTAGAGCTCGGTCACGACGGCGGCGGTGTCGATCATCCCCTCCTCCGTCGAATGCAAATAGCTCGTCTCGATACTGCCCCGGACCTTCCAGGCAATGTAACCGAGCGGCAGAATCAAAATCGCCAGGTGAAAGACGAAGACCTTCCAATGGATGCTGTGCAAACCGGGAAGCCGCATCTAGAGCTCCCGCGCGCGATAGCCCACACCGCGGACTGTTTCGATGAACTCGAGATCACCGAACTTCTTGCGCAGGCTCTTCACATGAACGTCGATCGTGCGATCGGCCACAAAGACATCGTCGCCCCAGGCGCGGTCGAGCACTTGCTGACGGGTGAAGACACGGCCCGGATGTTTCACGAGGAGTTCGAGCAGCTTGAACTCCTGAGCGGTCAACGGAATATCGCGGCCGTGGCAGCGGATTTGGAATTTTTCAGCGTCAATCGCAATCGGGCCGTAATGAAACTTGGCCTTGGAATCTTTCGGCGCCGGCGCTTCCGGGCGTTGATTTCTCCGGCGAATCGCCTTGATGCGGGCCACCAGCTCGCGCGGACTGAACGGCTTCACCATGTAATCGTCTCCGCCAATTTCGAGACCGACCACGCGATCGATCTCGTCGCTGCGAGACGTGAGAAAAATCACCGGCACATCGGAGAACGTGCGCACCATCCGGCAAACCTCGAACCCGTCGATGTCGGGCAACCCGACATCAAGGACAATCAGACCGGGAGAAACATTCCGCGCCATCTCGGCCGCTTCACGTCCCCGTTGCGCCGTTTGCACTTCGTACCCCTCCGCCTTGAGCGCATATTCCAGCACGTCTGAAATGCGCGGATCATCTTCGACGACGAGGATGTTCATGAATCCGCCATGGTAAGTGATTTTCCAGAAGCGCGCACGTGAGCTTCCTGCATCGACGTTTCTGAGAAAACATTGCCGCCGGCCCGGCCCGTAGCGATACGACTAGACTGCCTTCTTCATTCGCGCGCCCAAGAGCACGCCGACCGCGCCCAGGACTGGATTGAGCGCATGCATCCACAGGGGCATCTGGATCAGCCGCATCGCGTCCCCGAAGGCGACGTCGCCGGCACGCCAATTCGGTCTCCTGTCCCGCATCTTCGGGAGACAAAAAGCAACCAGGATAATCAGGACGACGGCGGCGAACAGTTCGCAGGTTCGCTTGTTTCCGCTGATCGCGGCGCAAACGTAACCGCCCAGAATCCCGCCGCCCAGGCCAATAACAGCCGACAGCACCAACCAGAGCGCAGAGGCCTCGTAACTGTCGGATTGAAATATGCGTTCGACGCCAAGTGCAAAGTAAACGCCGGCGAAGAGGGCGAGGAAGAAGAGCGAGAGCGCCGCGTAGCCGGCGATCATTCCCAGGATGGACTTCAGCATTTGGCGGTCGTGTCTTGCGAGAAGGGCAACCCTAAGCGGCCGGACGCTTTTTCATCCGAGCGCCGAGCATGACTCCAACGGCGCCGAGCACCGGATTAACATAACAAAGCCAGGCAGGCGTTTGCGCGTTCTTTATCGTCTCCAAATTTGAGATATCGCCAGAACGGTTGGCGGACGGAGGTTCTTTCATCGCCGTCATAACCGCTCCCATCATGCCGACAACGAGCACGAGAACCACCAAGGCCGTGCAGGCTCCCTTGCTCTTGCTCATGGCAGCGCAAACCAAGCCGCCAATAATTCCGCCGATCAAGGCGACGGCGACCAGGAGCACGATCCAAATGGTGGAGACTTCATAGCTCTCAGGTTGAAAGACCCGTTCGACGCCCAAACCAAGGTAGGCACAGATGCAGACGGCGAAGGCAAAGATCGTCATCACGATGTAGCCAACGATCGCGACCAGAATAGATTTTAACATAGAAGCCCGTTATTTTGGACGCGCGATCCTATCCAGCCGAAACCGGCAAAGCCACGAAATTCTTGAACCACTAAGCGCCGCTAACTGAGGAGATGGACCCATACGCCAAGCCCAACGAGCGAAAGGTCGGCGCGAAGCGGCCAAAGATTTCTCATTTGCCGAGCGCCATCGAGACGCGGACACGCCAGCAGCGCCAGGCGGAGAAGCAATCCGTCGCAGCCGAGCGACGTGCGATCAAGAAGTCCGCTCGCCGGCATCTTAAACAAGATTTGGTGAAAGAATTGGAGCAGAGCGAGTAGTCGCGTCGTCTATAGCGTCGCGGCAAGCCAAGCCGTTTCGCACGCCCGGGCGCAAAACCTGCTTTTTAAAAGCGCTCCATGGTCACCAATCTCCAAACCAACAAGGCCGACGATCGCCGGTTGATTGACGGCCTGAGGCAGGCGTTGGACATGAATTATTCCCGGATGCTCGAAGCGGCCAGTCGTCAGTGGGAACACAATTTCGCAGGGAAAGATCCGAGCGACGCTTGTGTGAGCGTGCGCGTCAGTTCCGGCGATTCCCAGCGGCTTCCCCTGCCCTGTGCCGGAATTCTTCGGCGAGGGCGCCGCACGCCTCTGAACGGCCATCGGCACGGCGTGCTGGCGTAAAGCGCGCACGGGAAACGGACGCTGGTTACCTCAGCGCAGCCGGTTGTACTTCTTTAGCAATTCGCGCACTCGATCGTGTGGAAGAGCATCGACGTGATGATCGTCGCGGCCGGTCATGCTTTGATTGGCGACGAGGGCATTGACGATCGCTTCCTCCACGGTCTGCACGGTGGCGGCAAAAATCGGATCCATCCGGTCGTTTGGCACCGTCGTCACAGAATACGTCGGCGCAGCGGGATCGGTTACGTGCGGGTTGGCTGTGGAGAAAGCGAGAAAAAGATCGCCGGAACCGTTGCCTGAGACGCTGCCCGTGCGCGCCAGGCCGAGGCTGGCCCGGCGCGCGAGCCGCTTCAATTGATGCGGCAAAAGAGGCGCGTCCGTTGCGACCACGATGATAATCGAGCCAGCTTCCCGGCTGAAAACGGCGTTTTCCGTGATCTCCCGGCCCACAGGCACACCCGCGATCGTCAATTGCGCGCGGCGGCCGCAATTGGCTTGCACGAACGCGCCGACAACATATCCGCCGCTCTTTTTGTCGAGCATCCGCGAGGCCGTGCCCGTGCCTCCCTTAAATTCGAAGCAAATCATGCCGGTCCCGCCGCCCACGCTGCCCTCGGTCACTGGACCTGCCCTGGCCGTATCCAAGGCGTGGGCTACGTCCTCTGGCTTGACGTGGAATCCATTCACGTCATTGAGGTAACCGTCCCAGGTCTCAGCGACGACCGGCAGGCTCCAGGCAAAACCGGTCGGATCGGGACCACCGTGCGCGACCCGCCAGGCAATTGTGGCGTCGCGCACAACCCCAACGCTGTGAGTGTTCGTAATCATGACCGGGCCCTCGAGAAAACCGCTTTCGTCGATCCACGCGGTGCCGGTCATCTCGCCATTGCCATTGAGGCTGAAGTATCCCGCGTAAACCGGGTCGTCGAATGAGTCGCGGCCACGCGGAAGAATGGCGGTGACGCCTGTGCGCACCGGACCTTTGCCGACTTCGAGTTTGCCTTCGCCGCGAATAAGCGTGGTGAAGCCGACCTCGACGCCGGTGACATCCGTGATGGCATTGAGCGCGCCGGGTGTGCCGTCGAACGGAACGCCGAGAGCGCGAGCGCGGATGGTTTGCTGGGCTGGCGGCGGTGAAGTCTGCGGCTCGCGGGCATCCACAGGCGCGAGGAAGACGAGGAGGCCGAGAGCGAGGAGGCGCGGTGAGACGGTGTTCATGTAACCGGAAGCCTACCTATCTCCGGCGCTCAATAAAAGGAGAGCGTTGCCGCCAACCAAGGAAGGGCGGTTTGAAACCGCCCACCAAATAAATCGGCGGTTTCAAACCGCCGTTCCTTGGATTTCTGTTTTCGCAGGCGTTGGGCCGGACTAGATTCGAATCGTGAGCTATCAGGTTTTTGCCCGAAAATATCGCCCACAGACTTTCGACGACCTGGTCGGGCAGGCCCACGTCACGCGCACGCTCAAGAATGCGGTCGAGAAGAATCGACTGGCGCACGCCTATCTGTTTGTCGGGCCGCGCGGGGTCGGAAAAACATCGACGGCGCGCATCCTGGCGAAGGCGCTCAATTGTGTAAACGGCCCGACGATTTCGCCCTGCGGAGTATGTGACAGCTGCAAGGAAATCGCGGGCGGGAACAGTCTCGACGTCCTCGAAATCGATGGTGCGAGCAACAACGGCGTCGAGCAAGTGCGGGAGCTGCGCGACAACGTCCGGTACGCGCCGAGCAAAGGGCACTTCAAGATCTACATCATCGACGAAGTGCACATGCTCACTTCAGCCGCGTTCAACGCGCTCCTCAAAACGCTGGAGGAACCGCCACCGCACGTGAAGTTCATCTTCGCGACGACCGAGCCGCAAAAAGTTTTGCCGACCATCCTCAGCCGCTGCCAGCGCTTCGATCTCCATCGCATCCCGGCAAACCTGATCGCGAAACATCTGCAATTCATCGCCGAGAAAGAAAAGATCACGCTCGATCCGGCGGCGGCGCACGCGATCGCGAAAGGGGCGGACGGTGGATTGCGCGACGCGGAATCGATGCTCGATCAGCTTGTTGCTTTTTGCGGCGAAAAAATTGCGGAACCGGATGTGTTGAGCGTATTCGGTTTCACGAGCGAACAAACGGTCGCCAATTTTACAGACAAGATTCTGCGCGGCGAAACTCCGGCCGCGCTGGAGCTGCTTCACGCCGAAGCGGAGAACGGCAAGGACATGATGAAACTGATGTCCGATCTGATCTCATACCTGCGCGACCTGCTCGTGGGGAAAGTGAAACCGGACGCGCTGGCGGACGATCTCAATCCGGACCTGCAAAAATCGCTCGAAGCACAGGCCGCCATGATCGAAACCGACCGGCTCCTGGAATTGATCGACCAATTCGCCGCGACGGAGGGCCGGATGAAATGGGCGCCGAACAAGCGGCTCCATTTCGAGGTCGCCGTGATCAAGGCCATCCAAACTCTGAGCCAGGTCACGCTGAACGAGGTGATCGAAAATCTGGCGGCTTTGCGCGCCGGAAAATCGGAATCGCGAACACTCGCGCCGAAAAGCGAGGCCAAGCCTCCAGCAAAAAGCGCGGCGCCCGCCACTCCCCCGGCTCGGAAAGCCGACGTTCCACGGGTGGCGGAACAGGCGCAGTCCTACGAAACCGCGGAGATCCGCGAGAGCCCGCCGGTGGCGACGAGCACGGAATCCGCGAACCTGGATCCGGAAGCAATCTGGCAAAAAGCGGTCGCCCAAATCCGCACCACTCGCCCCCTCATCCGGGTTTGGGTGGAATCGGCCAAGCCCCTGGGCATCGAAGGCCGTTTCTTCCTCCTTGGATTTCCGCCCGAGCAAAAAATGGCGATGGAATCATTGGCCACCCCTCGCACGCGTGATTTTCTCGAGGGACTCATCCGGGAAATCAGCGGTCAGGATTTGAAAATCAAATCCGTTCTGAAGGAAGGTTTGCCCGTTCCGGCCCTGGCAGAACCTCTGGCCGTCGCCGTCGATTTACCGGCGACGAAGAAGGGAGACTCGCAGGCGATGTTCAAAGATGATCCCCTCATCCGGGAAGCATTGGAAATTTTCAAAGGCGAAATAAAAACCGTGAGCGATTGACTCCGAAAGCTTTCGCGAGGAGACCCGATTTATGAATCTCAACAAGTTAATGAAGCAGGCTCAGAAGATGCAGGAGCAGATGGCGAAGACGCAGGCCGAACTCGAAGACAAGACGGTCGAAGTGCAGGCGGCCGGCGGAAAAGTCACCGTCGTGGCGAATGGCTCCGGCGACGTAATTTCAATCAAGATCGCAAAGGAAATCGTCGATCCCGAGGACGTGGAATTTCTCGAAGAAGCGGTCCTGAGCGGTGTGAAACAGGCGATCGCGCAAGGCAAAGAAGTCGCCCAAACGGAGATGACGAAAATTACCGGCGGGCTCGGCGCGACAGGCCTGGGTTTCTAGGTGCGGCGGCCCATGTCCTCCAGCGCGCAAGGTTGCGCCTGATGGTTCTCGTAAACACAAACCTCGCGAATCCCGAGTTTTCTCATTTTTTCCGCGAGCCGGTCGTAATTCTCACCGAGCTGGACGTGCGAATGCGCGTCGGAAGCAGTTGTGAAACGAATACCTTTGGCGAGCGCGAGCTGAATGATTTCGTCGGAGGGATAGAGCTCGTCCACCGGTTTGCGCCAGCCGGCGGTTGAAAGTTCGATACAGAGATCTCGCTCCGCGATGAGATCGAGTGTCCGCCCAACCAGGCGCTCGATTTTCGCTTTTGGCCGATGCCCATGAATCTTGATCAGATCGAGATGCGAGAGGCAATCGACCAGGCCAGTGGCCGCGATCTGGCAAACCCGATGGAAATAATCCGTGTAAATTTCGTCGATGTTGCGACCGCCGAACTGCTCGGCGCCTTCCGGCACGGTGTCGAACATCTGGTCCGGGCGCGCGAGAAAGTGAACCGACCCAAGGACGAAATCGAGGCGATCCCAATTCTTCTCGACCCAACGCCTTCCCGCGATTGACCGAACCGGATCGTTGTCCAATTCGATCCCGGCCCGAATCTTGATATCGGGATTTTTCTCCCGCAATCGGTCGATTTCATCAAAGTCGACCCCGGTGTAATAGCGATCGTGATCGGTGAAGGCGATGTCGCGCAGGCCGCGCTGCCGCGCTGCATCCGCCCAGGGCTGCAGGAGTTCCTGCGTATAGGGCTGCACGCGATGACCCTGCGGATGCATGTGGTAGTCGGAAAAAGGCCTCGCGAGTTGAGTGGTTATTTTCTTAGCGGACGCCATCTGCTCTTCGATATAACAATATGCGGTGCGCGTTCCATTCCATTTTTTCGCCGGCTTGCTATTCCTGTTAGGCTCCTGCCGAAGCAGCATGGACCTGGACGCGCGCGTTCGCACCGAGATCAAACCGTTCAAGGGCAGGGTTTGGATCTACGCCAAGAATCTCGAAACGGGCGCGACTTATTCGCTCGACGGAGATCTGCGCGTCCGAACCGCCAGCACGATAAAGCTCGCCATCATGGTCGAAGCTTTCGCCCGCGTCGCGGAAGGCCGTGCGAAATGGAGCGACGAAATCATGATGACCAGGGAGACGAAGCAACCCGATGGAGGGGTTCTTCAGGAACTCACGGACGGCACTCGCCTGACCCTGCGTGACGTCGTCAATCTGATGATCGTGGTGAGCGATAATACGGGCGCAAATCTCGCCCTGGATTTTCTCACGACCGACGCGGTCAACGCGCGGATGGATTCGCTCGGACTCAAGAACACGCGCTCGTTGCGAAAAATCGGTGGGGGCGGTGAAAGCCAGGCCTACAGTGATCCTGCGAACAAAGGTTTCGGAATTGGCGTCAGCACACCGCATGAAATGGTCCTGCTCATGGAAAAACTCGACCGCGGTGAAATGGTCAGTCCCGAGGCCTCACGCGAAATGATCGCGCTTCTCAAGCGGCAACAGTATCACGAGGGCATCGGGCGTTCGCTCAACGGCGTGGAGATGGCGACCAAGCCCGGTTCACTCGATGCGTTGCGGAGCGACGTGGGCATCATTTACTCCAAGCGCGGACGCATCGCCATGGCCATCACTTGCGACCAAATGCCGGAGATAGACTGGACCGAGGACAATCCGGCCTACCACCTGATGTCCCGTCTTTCGAACATCCTCATCGAGGGTCTCGGCCGTTAGCCTCAGTCCAGATCGTAAAATTCAATCAACCCGACTCCAGTGCTGGCATTTTGCCCCCGCACGATCGCGGTGTAGTTGCCCGGTCCCAGGGTGGCGAGGATGGCCGACTCCTTGTCGTCGGTTGGCGGTATTCCAGTCGCTTCTATCGCGGCTTCGTTCGTCTGTCGCCAATCGTCGTTGAAGGAGATGATGGCCCCTTGGGCATCGTGTAATTCCAGCGTGGGATCGGCCAGGGCATTGGGAACCCCGGACTGCCTCAGTGATGGACCAAGCGCGCGGACAATCACATGCATAGCCTGATTGCCGGCGATGAAACCGCCAATCATCACGCTGTCACCGGTGTTCACGAGGCCCCGGCTCGAGATATTGGCCAGCCTGGCCGAAACCTCGGTGGCCAGATCGTACACTTCCACCACGCCGATGCCGGTCGTGTTGCCGACTCCGCGCATAACGGCGGTGTAGCTGCCCGGCGCCAGCGTGGCCACGATTGCCGCTTCGTGCTCGTCAACCGGTGGAATCCCGCTATCGATGATCTCCTGCGTCTGCGTGCCCTCCATCCAGTTGTCATTGGAAAACAGCAATCCGCCGCCGCTATCACGCACCTCCAGCATCGGATCGGCGAGTCGACCCTGGACAGGTGCCAGCGACGGTCCGATCGCCCGGATGATTGCTTTCTTGGACGCGCCACCTGTAACGATGAAACCCCCGATGAGCGCGTTGTCGCCTGTGCCCACTTGCATACGCGTGGAGATATTCAGGAATCCAGCACCGGCCACACCATCGTTCAAAGCGGTGATCTGGTAACTGCCGTTGACGAATTCAGGTTGGAATTGGAACCCAGCCTGCAGATCGGGAAAGATGATCTGCTCGAAGGAGCCGGCAAACGTTCCAGCAACATTCAAAAGTTTGAAGACCTGTCCACTGGTAGGAAGAAAACCGTTCACGAAACGAACTTCCAGCGTGCCAGCGACGTCAGCGCCGCCAGTGATATCGAGACGACCGGACGCACTTTGATCGGCGCCCGCGACCTCGATCTTCAAAACGCCGCCCGTATTCTGGGCATAGTTCCCGTTGATGTGCAGGCTCTGCGAGCCGCCCGGTGCGACGGTTCCGCCGCTGTTGACCGTGACACTGCTGGTCGTCCCTGAACCGCTGAGCGTGCCGGCATCATTCACCGTGACCGCACTCGTGATTAAGCCCTCTATGTTCAACCGGCCCGCGTTAATTGTGGTTGGACCCTGATAAGTGTTGTCGCCCGACAAAGTCAGCGCGCCAGTGCCGATCTTGGTCAATGACCCTCCATCCTGAATCACGCCGGCGAAGGTCGTGCTGTTGTTCCCGCTGCCGACTGTCAGGGCGTTGTTCCCTAGGAAAACGCTCCCCCTTCCCTCCAGCGAGCCGATTGTCACTCCCGGAGCGTTGTGGGCAGCAATTCTGAGAAACGCGTTCCCAAATAGAACTACTCGGGCGGTGCCGCCGTTTGCATTCGCCTCGAAGTGGATCCCGCCGCCTTGGTTATCGTTAATTCCCCCCTCCGCGAACACCGTGGCGCCGCTGGCCGTGGAATTATCCAGGAAGAAGGTCCCGCCGCCGTCGACACCAGTCAACGCCCCTCCCGTGTTTCTCAACGTACTATTCCCCGCTGTCGAAGTGTCGTGAAACCGGAGACGCCCGCCAAATGCGCCGTCGATTGACGCACCATTGCTTGTCACAGTGCAGTTCTCCGCGCTCGCGTTGTCGCGAAAATCCACCGTGCCACCGGACGCTCCGCTTACTTGTCCAGGGTTACTGATAAAGGCGCCATTTCCAGCCGTGGAATTGTTGACGAAAACGAGCGCGCCGCCCTGCGAAGGATTAGCCAAACCACCATAGTTAGTGACTATCCCATCGGCCGCCGTGGATGTGTCGAAAAACACCGTTGCGCCCACATTGCTGAATTCCTTGGTGGTGTCAGTAGCCCCATCATTGACCAGCCACGCCTCCCCGGCCGTGGAATTTCCGAGAAACACTGTGGTGGCACCCTGGCGGTCGAAGCCGCCACCGTAATTATAAATTGTGGCGCTTCCGCCACTCGCGTTGTCGTCGAAGGAAACGAAACCGGGGTTAGTGCTTCCACTGCCCAATGCCGGATTATTGACAACAAGGGCACCGCCCGCAGTAGACGTATCGTAGAAGGCCATCGCGGCCGTGAAATGATCTACTGTCTCGAAGCTGGCGCCATTATTGGTAAACGTCGTCAAGTAACCGGCCGTCGCACTGCCCGTAAAGCGGAACTGCCCATGGCCGTTTAAAGCGCTGTTAGTAACAAATTGTTGTGTGACACCCGAATTGTTGACGATCCCATTGCCACTGATCGTGAGAACAAAGAATTGGCTGCCAGCCAATTCTACCGTGGTGATCGTGAATGGGTCCGCGCCAGCAGCAAAAATAATTGCAGCCACCTCCTCGCCGGAATTGCCGGAAATCTGCAACGACGTGACATTGCTGTTGCCGAAAGTAGCCACATCCGTCGCGCCATTGGGGACCGTCGCAGGCACCCAATTGCCGGCTTGATTCCAATCTCCGTTCGCAGGCGCGGTAGACCACGTTGCGCTGCCGGCGTAAAGCGGCAGGCATATGCAGATCGGAAGAATCCGAGCAATGGACCGGATCACCGTTAACACTGACGAATTTCCCCAGCCGTTCACCATCGCCTTTCCCGCATCTCAAGAGTGCGAGCAGCATTCATAGAATTTTGGGGGTTCGATTCCTGGAGAGCAGGCAGTGCGAGTAGCGAAGTCTATGGCGCCGTCAGAAATTTTTGCCGGATGCGGAGCTCGGGATATTGGGGGAAAAAAACTTCGACGATGAAGACCTTGTTCGGGGTCAATTCGCGGGTGGCGATGGTTTCCGGATAATAGACATGCTCGCCCGGATTAATCAGGACGGCGCCGAGATTGGGATTAAAAGCATGGTTGTCGGACCAGGTGGTCAAGACGGCGTCAGACGAGTTTTTCAGGTAGATTTCAAATCGCTGATCGGTGGGAAATTCCAGCGAGACGGCCCGCTTCGATACGTTGTTGAGCGTGATCTTTACTTCGAGCTGCCGGACCTCGGACAGTTTCACGGGCTGCGGTGAGAGTTTCAAATCGAGGGCCAGGCCACGAAGCCGCCCATCTTTGTAAGTCGGCACCGGGCTGGACTGGAAGGGATGGAGCATCCGGGTGAACCAGCTCCGTTTCTGTGGAGTCGCCTGCGGCGTCAAATCCTCGGCGGCCAGAGGGCCGGCGAGCGCAAACCAAAGGAGGGCCAGGGCGATGGTGCGGCTCATGAGCGGCTGCTAATCAGCAAACGTTGCAAATTCTGTCAAACCCTTTATCGCTTCTCCGATGGCAATCCTACATCGCGACCGGCGTTTCCTTCAATGATATTGAGCGACGAACGAGCCGGCCGTGCCGATTGGGTCCGCGGGAGAATGAGCCAAATGCGACATCCTGTCGCGTATTTCGCCGTGGTCCTGCTGGCCGGTTTTCCGGCGCTGGCGCAAAGCCAAACGGAGCCGCTCAACCTCGCCCTCCCTACGGAGAACGATGCACTCTACCGGGGCGACGGCCCGGAGTTTTATCAATACATCGAGCGCGACTTCCAGGGGGTAAAATCGACGCCCTGGGAAGGCGGGCAGTATGGGTTCGTACGCGATCCGGTCGAAACCCCGTCGGGCCTGGTCTACACCCGTTTCCATGAGGGAGTCGACATCCGTCCACTCCAGCGCGATGAACGCGGCGAACCGCTTGATCCGGTGCGCGCGATCGCGGCCGGCACCGTCGTCCACACGAATTTGGCGCCGGGACACTCCAATTACGGCAAGTATGTCGTGGTGGAACACCGTTGGGAGGGCTGCAACTACTACAGCCTCTACGGGCACCTGAGTTCAATTCAGGTCCACGTCGGGCAACGCGTCCAGCAGCGAGAGCAGCTGGGCGTGCTCGGACACACCGGCGACGGCCTGAATCAGACGCGCGCGCATCTGCACCTCGAACTGAACCTGATGCTGAGCCGGCAATTCGAGGCGTGGCACGACAGTTTGTTCAAGACGGATCCCAACTACAACGGCCTCTACAACGGGATCAATTTGATGGGGATCGATATCGCGCGCCTTTTTCTGGCCCTGCGGAAACGGCCCTCGCTGACGATCCCAGAATTCCTTGCTGAAGAAGAGACGCTGTATCGGGTCCTGCTGCCGGACTCGCGACACTTCGATCTTCTGAAATCTTATCCCTGGATGCTCGCGACCAGGAGCGCGGAAAAGGCTGGATCGTGGGAGGTTTCCTTCAATCGCGCGGGGGTGCCGCTGAAAATCGAACCCAGTGGGAAACACGTCGGCCAACCGGAACTCTCTTACATGAAATCGACCGGAATCGAGGCGTCCTCTTTGACGCGAGGCCAGATCTCGGGTCGTGGGCCAGGGGCGCATCTGACCGACAAAGGAAAGCGATTCCTCCGGCTGCTGATTTATCCGGATTAGGATCTGTCGCGCACCTCGGCATGGAGGCTGCGTCGTAGGACTGACGCCGGAGGCGTCATGGAAATTAGCCGGTGGTGCAAACCACCGGTCTGGGAGACCACATGCAACCAGCCCCGGCAGGGGCGACGGAATAACGTCGCGCGATTTTTCCTCCGCCCCTGCCGGGGCTTGCGTTTTTTTCTGGAGCAAACCGGTGGTTTTGCACCACCGGCTAATTTCCAATCGTCCCTCCGGGACTTGTTCGTCCTTCGCACCACATCACGATGCCAGAATGTCGGTCAAGCTGTCTCGGAGGGACGTGCTTCCGCACGTTCCACTTATCCCCGCGATTCATATTGGGACGTGCGGAAGCGCGTCCCTCCGAGTTGGGACCTCCCGGTAAGAATGCTATATGCTCTCGAAGTTGTCGGTATGGGCAAGATCACACGGCGAAAGTTTCTCGGCCTGACCGCGCTGACGCTCCCGGCGGCGTTCGGAGTCGATGCGCGGTTTGTCGAGCCGACAGCGCTGCGCGTTACCCAATTTAGTTTGCCCGGCGGCCGGGGTGATTGCCGCTTTATCCATTTCACCGATTTCCATCACAAAGGCGACGTGAAGTATGCGGCCGACGTGGTTCGGACCATCAACGAACTCACGCCCGAGTTCGTTTGTTTTACCGGCGACCTCGTGGAAGACGCCCGGTTTGCCGCGGAAGCCCTCGGTTTCATCCAACAAATCAAGGCGCCGGTTTACGGCTCACCGGGAAATCATGATTACTGGAGTCACGTTTCGTTTTCAGATTTTGAACGTGCGTTTGGCGCCACCGGCGGGGCCTGGCTGGTGGATCAATCCCTGGTGCTGGCGAACCACGACCTCGAGCTCGTGGGGATGGCCGTGGGCGGTATCCATTCGTTCACCGCGCCACGCGCGAGCCGGCGGTTGTTGTTGATGCATTATCCGGACATGGCGAGCCAACTGCACGAACACCGCTTCGATCTCATTCTTGCGGGACACTCGCATGGCGGCCAGGTGCGGCTGCCCTTCGTAGGTGCGCTCATCGTTCCTCACGGCGTTGGACCATACGATCTCGGCTATTACGACACGCCCGGAGGTCCACTCTATGTGAACGCCGGCATCGGGACGTATCGCATTCCCGTCCGCTGGAATTGCCGGCCCGAAATCACTGTCGTGACGATGTGACGTGTCTTGCTAGCAACTCGTCGGCACTCGCTGCGCCAGGGCCACGGCATGTGGAATCGCGCCCACCACAAATCCAAGGCATTCCACCGCGCCCGATGGCTTGCCGGGCAGCGCGAGAACGAGTGAGCGTTCCACGACGGCAGCGAGGCTGCGGGACAGGATCGCATTAGGCGTAATCTTCATCGATTCCCGCCGCATCGTTTCGCCAAAACCTGGCAACTCAACGCGCATCATCCCGCGAATTGCTTCCGGCGTGACGTCGCGCGCGGCGATGCCGGTGCCGCCCGTGGCCAGAATGAGACCGCAACCTTGATCCGAAAACGAGCGCAGGGTTTCCCGGATGCGAGAGACTTCATCAGGGACGATGGCTTCGCAGAGAACCTGCCAGCCGCACTCTTGCGCCTTTTCTTTCAGCGCGGGTCCGCCCAGATCGTCATATTCGCCCGCCGCGGCGCGGTCGGAAATGGTGATGATGCCGACGATGATCTGCATGGTTCAGGGCGGCGAAATGACGAATGCCGAATGACGAATGACGAAACAATGTCCAAGCACACGTGACCACGGAACTCCTCGGCTCTGGTTTCGAATTTCGGGCTTCGTCATTCCTTCGTCATTCGAGCTTCGTCATTCGCGGCGCTTCAAACCTCGCGCTTCGTTTTCTCAAGCAAACGAATCTCCGTGATCCGCATTTCCTTATCCACGGCCTTGCACATGTCATAGATGGTGAGCAACGCGACGGCCACGCCGGTCAGCGCTTCCATCTCGACGCCCGTTTGCGCGATGGTGCGCGCCACGCACTTCACCTCCAGCCCAGCTTCCACATTTGCGATATCGATTTCGACGTGGCTCAGGTTCAAGTTGTGACAGAGCGGGATGAGCTGCGAAGTTTGTTTCGCAGCCTGAATCCCGGCCAGGCGCGCGGTCGCGAACACGTTTCCCTTTCCGATCTGATTCTGGGCAATGAGGTCGAGCGTTTCCCGCCGGAGCTGAATCATCCCGGCCGCGACAGCTTCCCGCGCGCTCTCTGCCTTCGCCGAAACGTCAACCATTTGCGCGCTGCCATCGTCCGCCAGGTGGGTCAGTCGATTCATCTTCAACCTCCAATCGCCACCATCATTCGGCCCGGTTGGTAGTTTTCTCGGAAATCATGTTGCTCGGGCTTGCGCTCGACGACATCGAGGAAGAACCGCTTCAATTCCGCGTCCGTCGCGCCGGCGCGCATCACCTTCATGATGTCGAACTCGAGGTAACTTCCGAGACAAGGCCGGAGCTTCCCGTCGCAGGTCAGCCGCAATTTGTTGCAGCTCTCGCAGAAATGCAGATTGCTCATGGCGCCGATAAACCCGATGCGCTGGTCGCGCCCCGGCACCCGGTAGTAACTCGATGGACCATTCGTCCGGAACTCCGGCTCCGGAATGAACGAACCGTAGCGCGCTTCGAGAGAACGGCGCGCTTCCGCGACCGGCAGGAAATTATCTTCATGGAGAACATCGCCGGTACTCACCGGCATCAGCTCGATAAACCGCAGCATCAGCTTTCGTTCGGCGGCGTATTCCACTAAGGGAACGAACTGGTCTTCGTTGCGTCCGCGCATCAGAACGCAGTTCAGCTTGATCTGCGGAAAGCCCGCCGCGATCGCGGCCTCGACCCCAGCCAGGGCCTGAGGCAGGAAGTCGCGACCGGTGGTTTGCGCGTAGACTTCACGGTCCAGCGTATCGAGCGAGATGTTGATGGAATTGACCCGGGCCGCGCGCAGGGCTTCGGCCATCGTCAGGCCGGAGGCAGTGGGACGGGCCAGCAGCGTCCCGTTCGTGGAAAGGCCCAGGTCGTTTATCGCCGGAAGCGAGCGCAGCATTTCAAAGAGCGAAAGGACATCACGGCGGGTGAGCGGTTCGCCGCCTGTGATCCGGACTTTCGACACGCCCAATTCCGTGGCGATGCGAATCAGCCGGAGCGTTTCCTCATACGTCAGGACGTCGGCCCGCGGCAGCCATTCCTGTAATTCCTGAGGCATGCAGTAGGTGCAGCGCTCATTGCAGCGATCGGTGATCGACACCCGCAGGTAAGAAATGCGATGCCCAAATCGATCTTCCATGGCAGCGCAACGTTACGGGCGGCGCGGGGTTCAATCAAGGAAGTGGAGCGATTGACTCATCAAATGGAGGCCTGTATGATTTTCAACATGAAGCGTCAAATTCTTCTTCGGGCGCTGACGTTCGGCATTGCCGCCAGCGCATTGGTTCTATCGGGTTGCGCGACCACGGAAACGCGGATTTCCGAACATCCGGAGATTTTCCAAAGGCTTTCTCCGCGCGATCAAGCGTTGGTGCGCGAGGGAAAGATTCGGGAAGGCATGTCGCAGGACGCGGTCTGGGTGGCCTGGGGCACGGCGGACCAGAAGGGAACCGGCATTACCCGAGGTCGCTCGGTGGAATTGTGGATCTATAACGAATACACCTACTCTAACGCGCCCTATCCCTATCCGTATGGGCCGTTCGGATATGGCGGATACTACGGCGGCGGCCGGATCGCGTTTCGCCACCATTACAACCGCCGCTTCGTCCTCGTGGGAGACCCGTTCTACGATCCGTTTTTCTACTCGTTCAGTCGGCCCACCGTGTCCTATCCGGCGAAAACGGTCACGTTCTCCAACGGCCGGGTCGTCTCGATCCAGATTCTGTCTCCGCCCCGGTAATCGCGGCCAGCGGATGGACCCGTTGTTTCGCTAATCGAGTTTGTAAATCTCGACGAGCGCGATGCCGGGGGTGTCGTTCTTTCCTCGCACGATCGCGGTGTAGCTCGTCGGCACCGCCGTCGTGAGAATGGCGGAATTACGGTCGTCCAACGGCGCGACACCGCTGGCGATGATTTCCTGCTCTTGATCGCTCCGCCAATCGTCGTTCGACGCCAGGAGAGTGCCGTCCGCATCGTGCAATTCGAGCACTGGGTCCGCCAGGAAGCCGGGCACTCCTTGTGCCGCCAGATCAGGACCGATCGCCCGCACGATTATCTTTGGTGCAGCGTTCCCCCAGACGATTGCCCCGCCAATCAGAACATTATCGCCCACGCCGACGCGGCCCCGCGTGGAAATGTTGAGCAGCTCACTTGAGGACTCATTGCCCAAACCTAAGGAATAAATTTCCACCGTTCCTATGCCAGTGCCACCATCGGTCCCGCTGACTTGAATCGTGTATTGCGTTATGTCTCCAAAGCCCTGACGGAGAAGTGGGGTCAGCACCGCCGCCTCCAAATCGTTTGCCGGCGCCAGGCCGGTGTCGCGGATCGCCTGTTCCTGACTGACCTTCCAATTGTCACTCAGCGCGCAGATGATGCCGCCGTTGTCCCGGACCACCAGGCGCGGATTGGCCAGGGCTCCACTGACATTAAGCGACGGTCCCAGGGCGCGAATGAGCAAAAAGCGCAAAGGCGCATCGCTGCGAATAAAGCCGCCAATCAGAGCCTCATCGCCTGTTCCGACAAATCCGCGCGTGGAAATATTTGCCAGTTCCGTTTTGCCGTTCGGCGGGAAAAACTCGGAGGTCCCGTTTTCGGAGCCGGTCGCGGTGACGGTAATGAATTGGTCTGCCAACGTCTGAATGGGAAACGAGAAGCTGAAGCGAGCATCGCCAACGCTGTTCGTGGTCACTGTGTCTGTGCCCAGTAGCGTTTGGGGCATCACGGGCGTCGAACCATTTGCGAAAAACTGAAGCGTGAAGGTCGTAGAGGGCACACTGTTCAAGCCGCCCGTCACAGTTGTACTGCCCGCCGACCGCGTGACCGATGTGATGATCGGGAAATTTTGGAAATCATCTTGATCGCCGAAGTCGTTGTCGGTCTGTCCATCACCTGCCAGATCGATATCGATGATTGAGTTGCCATAAAACAGATTCGACAGGATGGGAGTTTGCCCACCCTCAAGTCCCGTCCCGTTGAACGCGATCACGTTGCCCTCTCCGGGCCCAAGCCCGCCAATGGTGTCGAATCCCGCACTGCTGATTCCGGTCCCGTTGCCGAAAGAGGGACTGCCATCCGGCAGCAGGCCAATCAAGTTACCGCGAATAATCGAATTTCCGGCGAAGGTCTGAATTCCGATTCCATTGGCAGCGAAGACATTCCCCGCTCCGGACTCTCCAGTGCCAATAACGTTGCTACCTGACACGATCCCTCTGTCATTTCCATAACCCTGCCGGAAGCCACTCGCATCTGTTCCGAAATAGTTTCCAAAAATCGTCGAATTAATAGCTGCAAATATCCCGGTGCGATTTCCAGAGATGAGATTACGGGCGGCAGGCGTAGTCCCCCCAACTACGTTTCCATTTCCCGGACCGAGGTAAATTCCGTAGTCGTTGCCACCGAGGGTGACCCCGTCGGGCGCTACTCCGATGAAGTTGCCTTCGATTCGATTATTACTGCCGTACTCGGGGATAAAACTCTGGATGAAAATCGCGGCGGATCCCGCAGTTGGTCCAGAGAACCCGGTAAGCGACAGACCGCGAATGACGCAGTCGTTACCGGTCGTACTGAGTCCGACGGATTCCGTCGCGAAAGGACCGCCGCCATCGAGCTGAATCAAAATGACTGCGTTGTTTCCCACCTGGAGCGTGTTCGCGCTCGCTCCAGGCTGAGTATACCCATCGATGGTGACACCGAAACCGAGGTACAGGCCGCCCTTGCTTAGATCGATCGTGTGCACGCCAGGACCGGGAATGTTGAAGGCTATTTGATCCTGTTCGTCTGGACTGGCGCTAGCGTCCTCCGCCGCCTGCGCAAGTGATCCAGGCCCGCTGGAGTTGGTATTTGTGACCGTGAAAACAGCCCCGACCAGAAGCGTTGGAGAAAAGCACAACGCCAGAAATGCCGCCCGAATCCACGTGCGAGGGTTAAACACGGGATCCTTTATGATCGTGCAGACTATCGACTGCAAGTTTTTACGCGACCAATGCGGGAAAAGCGGCGCCATTTTGCTTTTGGTTGCTTTAGTGCGGTGGCGGCGATCCGCCTGTGCACTCTGACCTTCGATCTGATACAATGCGCCGATGGCCTATTCGTCCTTCCGGCAATTCGTCGACGCGTTAGATAAAGCGGGGGAACTGACCCGTGTCTCCGTTCCGGTCGACACAGATTTGCTGATCTCGGAATGGGCGAATCGCGAGATGAAATCGCCCAATGGCGGGAAGGCGCTGCTTTTCGAACAGCCTACGGTTGATGGCAAGCCGTCCCAGTTTCCGGTCGCCATCAACACCATGGGGTCGCGCCGGCGAATGGCGCTCGCGCTTCAGATCAACAGCGTCGAAGACTTGGCGCAGGAGATTCAACTCATCCTCAAGGCCAAACCGCCAACAGATCTGCGCGAGGGCTGGAGTCTGCTCAAGCAGGGTCTGAATTTGCTCCATGCGCGCCCGAAGCATTCGAAGGAAGGCGCTTGCCAGGAGGTGGTGCACCAGTTTGAAACCGGAGAATTTTCGCTCAGCGATCTGCCGATCCTGAAATGCTGGCCGAAGGATGGCGGGCGGTTCATCACGCTGCCGAATGTGCACACGCGCGATCCGGAAACGGGCGCGCGCAATGTCGGGATGTATCGGATGCAGATTTATGACGAGCGCACCACGGCCATGCATTGGCAGGTGCATAAGGTCGGGGCTCGTCACGGGAAGAGTTATTACGAACGCAACGAGCGGATGCCGGTCGCGGTAACAATCGGCGGCGATCCGGCTTACACGTTCGCGGCCACCGCGCCCCTCCCCGACGGATTGGATGAAATTCTTTTCGCCGGGTTCATTCGCAAGAAATCAGTCGAGCTCGTGCCGTGCAAAACGGTGGACCTGGAAGTGCCGGCTGATGTCGATTTCGTGCTCGAAGGCTACGTCCAGCCCGGCGAGACCCGCCCCGAAGGGCCATTTGGCGATCACACCGGTTTCTACACCGCCGTCGAGGATTACCCTGTCTTCCATCTCACCGCGATCACGCATCGCCGCGACGCCATCTACCCGACGACCATCGTCGGCATCCCGCCGATGGAAGATTTCTACATGGGCGACGCCAGCGTCCGGATTTTCCTGCCCGTCTTCAAAATGAACTTCCCGGAGCTGGTGGACATGACGCTCCCGCCCGAAGGCGTTTTCCACAATTTGGTCTTCGTCAGCATCCGGAAGCAATACCCGTATCAAGCCTTCAAAGTGATGCACGGTCTCTGGGGCATGGGGCAAATGATGTTCAGCAAATACATCGTCGTCGTCGATGAAGACTGCGACGTGCACAACACCAGCGAAGTGCTCTTCCGCTTATGCGCAAACACCGATCCGGAGCGGGATAGCACGATCATCCGGAACCCGAGCGATTCGCTCGATCACGCGCCAAGTTCGCAAAACATCGGGTCGCACATGGGGTTCGACGCGACCCGCAAACTTCCCGGCGAAAATTATCATCGCACCTGGCCGGAGCTGCTGAAAATGACCGACGAGGCGCAAGCACTCGTCGACGCGCTCCAGAAGAAAACGCGCTGATTGTTTCGGAGGCTAGTTACGGCTTCCGAAAATATCCGCCACCGACGCGGTCTTCTATGACGGCGCCGTGCGGGACGCCGCGAAGATTGTAGACCTGATGGGGCGGATATGGGCTCTGGTAAAATCCGGGCGTGTCCATTCTGCGAGCGAACGGGAAACCACCCCGTGGTCGTGGCCCATAACGCACCGCCTCCGCCTCATCAATGGACGCTCCGATGAGGGCGCCCGTGTTTGCGCCAACAACCGCGCCAACTGCCGCCCCGCGCACGTCGCCGGTGATCGCGGCGCCGAAAACCGCCCCCGAAACGGCGCCCCAGCCTGCCCCCTGCCCCGTGGCCGTGTCGCAGGAAGAGAATGCGAACGAGGCCAGCAACAACGCCGAACCGATCAGTAGATTTTTCTTCTTCATAACCTGTGTCTGAAAACTATTCGAGAAGAGGTCTGACGGGAAATCAGCGCCGCGTATTCAAGCAGACGCGCAGGAGCTGCGCGGCGACCCGGCCACTCTTCTCGAGCCGAGTCAGCCGGTATTCCTTTTCAAAAACACGGAAGCGATCCGCTTTCATTCGCCGCAAGAGGGCCTGATAGACCGAACGCATTATTTCCGCCGCCACCATCGAGCGGTGATCTTCCCGCGGCAGTAATTCAGCGGCTTGCGCGAAGAATTCCTCGGCCCGCGCGGCTTCAAATTCCATCAAACGGAGAAACGGTTCGTTGTATTTCCGAAGACGAAGATCTTCCTCGGGGTAGCCGAAACGGGCGAGATCCTCTTGCGGCAGATAAATTCGCCCATTGCTCAGATCTTTTCCGACATCGCGGATGATGTTGGTCATCTGGAGCGCCAGGCCGAGCTGGATCGCATATTGGCGGCAGGCCGGATTGCGGTATCCGAAAATTTCAATGCTGACCAGGCCGACCGCGCTCGCGACGCGGTAGCAATACACCCGCAATTCCTCAAAGGAGTTGTAGCGGACATTGCGTAGATCCATTTCCACGCCATCGATAATTTCATCGAGCATGGCCGGCGCGAGGGAATATTTCGCCATCAAGTCGCGCAGATCGCGGGCCAGCGCGGGTTCGTCAGGCGTCCCCTCCCGGAGCCAGTGCCGCCATGCCGTGAGATCGCGCGCCTTCTTCTCAACGGTCAGCTCGGTCGAATCCGCGATGTCATCGATCACCCGGCAGAACGCATAAAAGACAGTGATATCCTGACGGCGCTCGCGGCCGAGCGCAACGAAGGCGAGGGCGAGATTCGATTTGCTCGCGCGAGTGATTTTCGCGGCGTTCACTTCTAATAACGGATCCAGGTTTCCTGATTCGCGCGCGCGGTCTCGCACTGTCGAAACAGACAGACCCATGAAGCCAGGAGCCAGCCTGTGATCAATCCGCGCACACAAACGTAAATCATCTTCCACAGGATCACGGCCACCACCCGGTCCGCCACCGCGGCGCGGATAATGGCATCGCACGCCGTGAGAAAGAAAAAGTGAAGCGCCGCAATGAGCAGAAACCAGCCGAAGCGATAGAAATTCCGCCGAATAAATTCCCGATGAGCGCGAAAGGCGGCGCTCAAGCTCTCGTTATGGAGGACAAGCGAAATCTGGACCGAGCAGAACGCAATGATCAGTCCGCTCATCACCATGCGTTCGAGCGGCAGATAATCGAGAACCCCGGGCACATTGCGGAAATACGCCAGGAGGAGCGGCGCCCGCACAATTAACGTGCTCACAATTACGACGATGCCGGCCCATTCCAGGACGTAGCTGAAGCGGCGCATCGCAAACCGGAACAAATCTCCTTCATGAAAGCTCAGGCCCTTGATCCAGGCGAGACAGACGGTGATCAGGTAAACCTGGATATAGATGCCGAAGAGGTATTCGAAGATGAAGGCCACCGCATCGATGGTCGCGGAAATCTGCAACAATTCGGCCGCGGGCAACGCGCCGCCCCGATCCAATCTCCAAAAAGCGATCGGCTTCAGGAGCGTGGCCAAAACACTGATGAGCAGGACGGCGTAAATCGCATAGCCCCAAAGGCGATAGCGTTTCCGGAGCGCACGAAAGAGCGCGCCGTGGAGTCCGCGCCAGTTAACGATCAGGAAAATCGCGGCAATGACTGAGAGCGGATAGGTGGTCGTCGCGTTATCAAAAATCCCCACGACCCCTTCCAGCGCCGGGAGAGGAACCTCGCGCCAGATTTCCAAAAAGCCCGGCCACTCCCAGTTGGCCGGGGACAGGATCTGGCTGAAGTCCAGATCGGACGTTTGCTGCACCGGCGTGAAAGTCGCGAATTGAAAAACCGAATAGGCGAAGCCGAGAAGCGTGAATGTGAGCCAGATTCGTTTGAAGCGCGAGATGCAGCGGAAACCATCGCGCAACGCGAGCCGGACCGGATTGAAAAGCAGAACGATAGCGTAGCCGCCGCAAAGTCCCAGCAGCGGAAGAACTCGCGGCATGCTCGACAGCATCTGACCTCGCCTAACGAATCAAGCCCCAATGGCGATTGAAGGGCCAGTAAACCAGCAACCCGCGCCCGACCAGGTTTTCCTCGGGCACCGGCCCCCACCAGCGGCTATCCAGGCTGTTGTAACTGTTGTCGCCCATCGCAAAATAGTGCCGGTCCGGGACCAGGTAGGTTTTCCCCGGATCGGAGAGGTAATCGTGTCCCAGCGCGTAGCCTCGGTAACCATCTTTGGCCGCCATGACGCGGCCAAATCCAAACCCTTCCGCAGGCTTGCCATTCACGTAGAAAAGCGGCGGATCGATCCGCAATGTGTCCTTCGGAGTTCCGGCGAGGCGCTTGATAAAAAATGGCGCGCCCGTCTCCGGATCGGCGGTGATGCCAACAATGTTATCCGTCCGGAAAACAAAAACGTCGCCCCGATGCGGCTTCACGAAGTTGTAACTGAACTTGTCCACGAAAACCTGGTCGCCGGTGTCGACCGCTCCCTTCGCGATCACCTCGCCCTTGGCGTAGTGATTGCCCGGGCTGACCTTAAAGTCCTGTCGGAGGGTGTCGGGCGGTGCATAGACGAGAAATTCCTGCTTCTCACAAACGATTCGGGAGAAGGTAAAAAAGAAGGCGAATTTTTTGGGAATGATCTGCGTGACCTGGTCGTCTTCCTTCGAAACGACGTTGATGTAGTTGCGCCCGAGAACAATGAACTCTCCGACCTGGCGCAAGATATTCGGCCCGGGCTCGTTCGCCGGCATGGGATGGCCAATGATGCCGTTCAACGTCGGTTGCATGGAACCGGTCGGGATTTTGAAGGGCTGCAAAAAATAGGAGCGGATGCCGACCGCCACGACGATCGCGACCAGAATCACTTCGATGTTCTCCCGCCAGGCCGCATCCTTCGGCGTGGGCATGTGCTGCATATAGAGCGTGTGCAGCCGTTCCGACTCGGTCTTCACCGCCGCGGCGTCGCGAGCGGTTAGCGTCTTCCGCACCTTTTCGATCTGCGCTTTCAAATCGACGAGGGTGGCCTCGCTCAGAACGTCCTTGCGATACCGGAGCAGCTTCTCCGCGTGACGGATAAGGAGACGGCCATGTTTGATGTAGCTCGGTGTGAACATGAAAGGCGGAACGTAACCGCTCCTCCGGCTTTGCAAACAGGATTGTCGGGCTTCCCGAACAGGTCGACGCAAGGCGTCGCTCTCGATCTACTCGGCGTCCTCGTCAACCGAAACAGTCTCGAATTCGGGCTTCGGGATCAGGCCAACCAGGCGCGCCTTCTCTTCCGCGGGTAATTCCGATTGCTCTAACACGCGACGCAGCTGGCTCTCCGCATACTTGGCATCGCGTGCCAGGTGGTCGAGCAGTTGCGTGCGCAACGCAGGATCAGGCACCTGCATAACGGTGTCGAAATCCTCCTGCGTGTGCTCCGAACTGACGGATGGAAACTGGCTAACCATTTGATCTCGCATCGGTGCGGGCAAATCAGCCATCCATGCAAACAGTTCCTCCGGATCCGACATTTCCCACGAGCGCAAGACCCCGCCAATGCCCTCCCCATAGGTTTGCGGCGGAAATTTGAGCATCCATTCGGCGACATAACGGGGCGAGGTCACATTGTCGCTATCATCGCTCTTCACGAGCGTGTTGGCTTTGTCCCCAACACTGCGCATGCTTTGCAATTGCTGCTTTTCGGGCAAACGACTGATCAAATCGCGCGCCCGCTCGGGAGAAATTGCGTAGAGATCGCCCGCGAGCCAATACAATGATCGATCGACCGCGGGACTCTCAGCGTTTTCAATCACATACTGAATGGCGCGGTCGGGATCGTGGGCCATAAATCCCAGGACCCATGCGACCGACATGCTCTCAACCGACCAGTCTGAATCATAAGCCTCTTCGCCGCCCTCTTCGGTGGGCCGAGTTGTGAGAAGCGAATGCTTTTCTATTTCCTTCGTCATCCACTCGCGCGCGGCCTCGGGATCATAGGCCGCCCAGTTGAGCACCAGCTTTTCGAAGTAACGGTCGACGTCCTGATCGCGATGTGTTTCCAGGAATTGCTTCAGAGCCAAGGGATCGTTCTTTCCCCATTCATCCAAACTCTCGCGCAGGAGGTCGTAGCTGCAGCCGGAAATTTCGCCGCGATCGAAACTCAGCAGCACATCCGCGACGGTTTCCATCCCGCGCGGAGTCGCTGCCTCGCGAATCGCAAACGTGGGGAGCCAGCGGTCCTCCTTTTTCAGACTAAGAATGAGATTCTTGGTCAAACCAGGATTGGCTTGAATCAGAGTCTTGAAGAAGGCGGACAATGCAGCAGTCCGCGAAGGGCCCAATGGAAGCTGCTCCAGTTGATTGCAGTAGGACCGCACCATGTCGGGCGAGGCTGACTTGAGGATGCGATAGGTTTCGACGAACGGAAGCCGGGCGAGGTCGGGCACTTGCTCCGACAAAGGCGGCGGAGGGGACGGCGCGGATGTGTTGGCGTTGTCGAGGACGGGCACGGAGGCCTGAGTTGGGCGAGCCTGAGTCTGCCCCCACTTCGTGATGACGCGGCCCGCGGCGAAAGACAATCCCGCGGCGCAGAGGATTAACGAAACAAAAAGACCTCGGGAAGAATTCACAGTTTATCCAAGATTCGCCGGACTTCGGCAGCTTCTTCCGCGGAGAGTTCTGCCTTTTGCAAAATCTCTTCTCTCCCATCTTCAACCATCTCCCTAAATATCTCCCGGAAGGTCTCTTCACGGAGCTCACGGTCGCGGATTTGAAGGCCGGCTTTCAATCCGGGAGCAGGAAAATTCCAGTTGAGAGCGAGACATTGTTCCGCCAGAAGACGATTCCTGGCTGGCGGCGGCACTTGATTGAGCCAGGCATCAACGGCGGACGGATCTTTGTCCGCCCATCGCTCCATGACGGAACCGATCTCCTTGTGCCAGAGATTATCAGGCAGCGTGAACAACCACTTCGCCACTTCATCCGGCTTGAGATGAAGATAGTCACCGCTCCCGAGAAAAACCCCCGTAATATGCAGGGTTATTTGATCGATCGCGGCTTTCTGTGCTGCGCTGGTGGGCAGTTGAAGAATGAACGACCGCGCCGCATCCGGCGAATCGGTAAACAGATTCTCGCTCGCCCTTCTGATGGCTTTCTTGAAAATCTTGTCGCCGCCACGCGCCGCCAGATCTTCCAGAGCCGCCGTTTGATCCTTGAGCATCCAACCAGCATAGAACTCGGCATAAACTTCCGGGCAGCGGCGGCTCGCGTCAGTCGCTCGCAACCACTGCGTGGCCGCGGCCGGATCGAGCGCAACCCAATTGCCAATGAACCGCGCAATTTGTTCGTTTAACACTTTGCCGGGATAGCTGGCCAGAAACCGGGCCGTGGCTTCCGGGTCGGTCATACTCCATTTCCCGATGAGGTCACCGACGAGCGCCTGTCTCGGCTCATTAATCGCGGTGTACATCCTCGCCACTTCGGGAAGGTTTACCGAGGGGGCGGCGATATCGATCGCGCCGATCGCCATCCAGCGCGGGTCAGCTCGCTCCATGCCCAAAGCGAGATCGACGGCGGTCTTGGTGTCGATCTGGGCCAGCGTCCTAAAAAAGACACTTATTGCCGCCGTCTTTTGCGGCGTCACGGCCAGGGTTTCGAGGCGCTTCGTCCAAGCAATAAGGGTGTCCTTGGGGGCGGAACGGAGCAGCTCAAAAGCGTGATCGAATTCAACCTGGCCCAGGTTTTCGATCGCCACGTTGGAAAAATCCCCCGGCTCGGAGGGTGAAGGCCCGGCACGCGCGGAACGGCCAGGCTCAGAACGAAAAGTTGCGAGCGCGTGCGAAGTCAAAGGGGGCGGCGTGATTACGCTCCATCGGCCAAGAGCAAAACCGATGGGAGCTACCAGGACACACAGGCCAAGGAGAACCAAGGAGGTCCTGGGTTGCATGCCCCATTTCTACGAAACGCTCGCAGTTAAATCAACGCCTAACCCGCAGTCACAAACCGCGGCCAACACGCCAGGACTATTGCGCCCGCAGAACTTTAATGAAGGCCTCTTGGGGAATGTGGATCTTGCCGATGCTTTTCATGCGCTTCTTGCCCTCTTTCTGCTTCTCGAGCAATTTCCGCTTTCGGGTGATATCGCCACCGTAGCATTTCGCCGTCACATCTTTTCGCAGCGCGGAGACACTTTCCCGCGCAATGATCTTGCCGCCAATCGCCGCCTGGATCGCGACCTGGTAGAGTTGCCGCGGGATCACTTCCTTCAATTTCGAGGCCAGCAGCCGGCCGCGACTCTCGGCCCGATCTCGATGCACAATCATGGAAAACGCGTCGACCGCCTCGCCATTCACCAGCAGATCGAGCTTCACCAAATTCGCGGCGCGATAACCGGCGTGCTCGTAATCCATTGAGCCGTAACCGCGGGTGATGCTCTTTATCTTGTCGTTGAAATCGACCAGAATTTCGTTGAGCGGCAGCTCGCAGTGGAGCATGACGCGCCGCGTGTCGAGCGATTCGGTGTGGTCCATCAATCCGCGCTTCTCCATGATGAGCTGAAGCAGATCCCCGATGTATTCGTTCGGAACCAGCACATACGCTTTCACGATCGGTTCGCGGATTTCGTCGATCACGCTCGGGTCGGGCAAGTGCGCCGGATTATCGACCAGCAAGGTTTCGCCGCGGGTCGTGAGGATTTCGTAAATGACGCTGGGCGACGTGGCAATGATATCCATGTCGTATTCGCGCCGGAGCCGTTCCTGAATGATCTCCATGTGAAGCAGGCCCAGAAACCCGCAGCGAAATCCGAAGCCGAGCGCGACGGAGCTTTCCGGTTGATACACGAAGGCCGAATCGTTCAGCCGCAGCTTGCCAATGGCCGTCTTCAAATGCTCGAAGTCGCCGGTATTGATCGGGTAAATCCCGCTGAAAACCATCGGATGAATTTCCTGGAAGCCGGGTAACGGTTCCTTGGCGGGATGACGCAGGTCGGTCACCGTGTCGCCAATCTTGATGTCGGCGGTGCTTTTGATGTTCGCGATGAAATAACCGACGTCGCCCGCCTGTAGTTTTTTTTGCAGAAACATCTTCGGGGTGAAAACGCCGACTTCCTTCACCTCGTAGCGCGCTTCGTTATTGATCAGCTTGATCCCCTGCCCCGCCTCGATCTGGCCGGAGAAGATGCGGACGTAGGCGATGACGCCGCGGTAAATATCGAAGACACAATCGAAAACGAGCCCGCGCAAAATTTCATCGGCAGGTTTGGGAGGCGAAGGGATTCGATCCACGATGGCCTCGAGGATTTCTTCGATGCCAATTCCCATCTTCGCGCTGGCATCGATCGCTTCTCCTGCGGGGATGGCGAGGATTTCCTCGAGCTGTTTGTGGACCGCCGGGATGTCGGCATTGGGCAAATCGATCTTGTTAATCACCGGGATGATGGTGAGGCCCTGTTTGTGCGCGAGATGCACATTGGCGACGGTCTGCGCCTCGACCCCTTGGGCCGCATCGACGATGAGCAGCGCGCCTTCACACGCCGCCAGGGACCGTGAAACTTCGTAGGCGAAATCGACGTGCCCCGGAGTGTCGAGCAGGTTGAGCCGATATTTTACGCCCGACTTGGCGGTGTAACGCATCGCGACCGGATGGGCCTTGATCGTGATCCCGCGCTCGCGTTCCAAATCCATCGAATCGAGCAACTGATCCTGCTTATCGCGCTCGTGGATCGTGCCCGTCCGATCGAGCAATCGATCGGAGAGCGTGGTCTTGCCGTGATCGATATGCGCGATGATGCAGAAATTGCGGGTCAGCTCGATCGACATAAAGCGCTGCACTATGCGGGCGCGTCCAGTGTGGGTCAATCGATGGGCCTTACGTGAAGGCACTCCGCGAAGACAGAACCAGAAAGTGGAAGTGAAAGTGTAGGCGCAAGTCTCCGCGGACATGCACTTACACATTCACATTCACTTGCTCTGCCATCGAACTCGCAACTGGTCCGGATCAGCGCCGGAATTGCGAAGCTCTCGCAAACTGAGCGAATCGTGCCGCTTCGCGAGCCGTTGGCCCGCCGAATCCGTGATCAGCTCTGTGTGATAGAACTGCGGCGCGCTCAAACCCAGGGCCCGATAGAGCAGCAACTGGCGAAAAGTCGAGAGAAGCAGATCGGCGCCGCGCACCACTTCCGTGATTTGCATGGCCGCGTCGTCCACCACAACCGCAAGTTGATAAGCCGGCACATCGTCCTTTCTCCAGACGACGAAATCGCCAAAATTGAATCCGACGATCGCGCGTTGCCGGCCAAGGCGCTGGTCATCGAACTCCAACGCCTCCCCATCCGGGACATGAAATCGCCAGTTATGCCCGGAAGGTGAAGCCAGGCCGCTAATCGTTCCGCTCGGCGGCCGGCACTTTCCCGGGTAAACGGGCTCTTCATTTTCATGGTGCGGCGCGCCGGCGGACTGAAGCACATCCTGGCGCGAACAAGTGCAGGGATAGATCAAGGCCGCGTCCCGCAATCTCCTCCACGCCGCCAGATAGGTTTCGCGCCGCTCGCTCTGCACGTACGGCCCGAACGTTCCACCCATGTCCGGCCCTTCATCCCAACGCAATCCAAACCAGTGAAGATCTTCGATGATCGCGCCGCGAAATTCGGGCCGGCACCGATTCCCATCCAAGTCTTCAAGGCGAAGCACGAGTTTGCCTCCGGCCGCTCCCGCGCGTTCCTGCGCGCGCCAGAACGTCATCGCATGGCCGACATGCAGGTATCCGGTCGGCGAAGGTGCGATTCGGCCGCGATAGGGAATTTCAGATTTCAGATTGGAGATTTCAGATTAGCGTGAGCGCTCCGCAGCCCGGAGAACGCGCTCCAATCTGAAATCCGCCATCTGCAATCATCAATGAAAAAAAGACGCCTTCTGCTTTGGGACATCGATGGCACCCTCATCAGCACGGGGGCGGCGGGCCACCGCGCCATTGAGAGGGCGACGGCCCAACGCTTCGGTGGAGAAGGCGATTTGGATGGCGTGGAAATCGCGGGACGGACCGATACCAGCATCGCGCACCAGATTCTGGCGAAATATGGGGCGCCGATCACCGAGGAAAGCATGCAATCGTTCCTCGATATCTACCTGGCGTTGCTGGCGCAGGAGCTGCCGCGCAGCCAGGGGCACGTCCTGCCGGGAATTCTGGAATTACTCAAGCGCGCCGAAAGCCGGGAGGACACCGTTCTCGGACTTCTGACCGGTAATCTGCGGCGCGGAGCCCGCCTCAAGCTCGAGCATTATCAATTGTGGCAGTTCTTTAGTTTCGGCGCGTTCGCCGACGATCATCACGATCGCAATCAGCTCGGCACTTTTGCCCTGACCCGCGCGCACGAGGGAACCGGACAAGAATTCCTCCCCGAGCAGGTCGATGTCATCGGAGATACCGGTCATGATATCGCCTGTGGAAAGGCCTTTGGGGCGCGCACCATTGCGGTCGCGACAGGCTCGTGGCCGCGGGAAAAATTAGCCGAATGCGCCCCCGGTTTTCTTTTCGACGATCTATCAAACGTCGACGGCGTGGTGGCGACCTTGGGCTGGTGATCGATTGACGCGCGACTGGAGAGTGACATCTTCACCCCACCTTAACCGCCATGACTTTGCCCGATGAACCCAACGTCCTTCCGCTCGAAGGCGAAATCGACCTTCATATCTCACCGCGCGTAGCCGCGTCTCTCGCGGCCATGACCGAGCACAAGCCCGCCCGCGTGGTGGTCGATCTCGCCCGCGTCACCTATATCGATAGCTCCGGCCTCGCGGCTCTGATCGAAGGGATGCAGAATGTGGAAGCCTACGGCGGAAAATTCTGCCTGGCTGGCTTGCAGGACAATGTGCGGCCGATTTTTGAAATCGCCCGGCTCGATCAGGTCTTCATTATTTTCCCTCACGTCGATGCGGCCCTGGCCGCGCCCTGAAGGAAATGTGGGAGGGGGCTTTGTGCCCCGACAACGAGCATTCCGTGAAGCGATGAGTCGGGACGCAAAGGTCCCTCCCACATTGGAAGGCACCGTTATCTGGTTAGAATTGCCAGCGTCTCACTGACATTCCTGGAAATGTCGTATTGCTCCGCGCGTTCGACGATTCCAGCATGCGCCTGTTCGCGCCGGGTATTGTCCGACCAAAACCGAAGGGCTTCGCCAATCGCATCGATATCGCGCGGATCCTCCAGGACGGTGCCGTGAATACCCGTCGTGATGATTTCGGAGAAACCGTTCGCACGCGTGGTCACGACCGGAAGCCCGGCGGCCAGCGCCTCAAGACAGGCATTGGAAAACGGATCGTAAATTGTCGGGAGCATGAAAATATCCGCCGCCCCATAAAGCGCCGGCATGTCCTGGACCACGTCGAGAAACTGAACCCGAGGCGATTTGAATTTTCTTTTGTCCCCGCGTCCCGCCACCAGAAGCCGCATTTCCTTTCCGCCCTTTTCGACAGCGTCGATGGCGAATCGCAAACCTTTGCGTTCCCAGCCGGAGCCGGCAAAGAGCACGGCAACGTCCTCGCCAGCCAGGCCGAGCATCGTCCTGACCCTGGCCCGGCTCTCGTCCTCCCGGCGAAACGCGCTCACGGGCACGCCGTTCGGCACTACGTCGATTTTCTCAGCCGGGAATCCGTAACAACGCACGATCTCCCCTTTCACCATGCTCGAGTTTGCGATCACGCGGCCGGCGCCGCCTTCCGCCAGGAGCGATTTCTCGAGGGCGAGGATGGCGGAATGCTTGCGATTCAAGACCCGGCTGAGCCGTTCGAACGGCCCACCCATGGCGGCGCGCCGCTCCAGCCAGACGCGATGCACCCCATCGCCGGCCCGGTAAACATCGCAGCGCCGGATGCGTTCCAGGCTCAGCAATACGTCGCACTCCGAGCGCGGCGTCAGTTTTTCCATTGCATCCGCAAACGCCAGGGCCGATTTCCCCTCGACCCGGGTGATCGAACCAAAACTCCACGCCTCTGCCGGCCACTCGGCCGAAGCATAAAGCCGGACCTGATGCCCCTGCTCCACGACGCCGGCGGCGAGCCGTTGCAAATACGATTCGGCGCCGCCGCTGGAAGAATATCCGCGCCGGACAAATCCTATGGTAAGATGGTTGGATCGCATTTTCGTCATCAAGGAACGAGGACTTTACTTGCCTGCAATCACCACAATACTTGTTAGCCGATGGTGGGTGAAACTCTAAACGCCCCTGCGCCGTCGCGTCCCGCGACCCACGAGCCAGGCGTCCTTCCCAAGCAGCTGCTTTATTCGATCTTCGCACGGATCGGAGGCTCCGGGCTCGATACGGATGCCTTTGAGACCTTGCGCGCCTCGCATCGGGGAGGATTTCTCGGGCGCGCGATCGCCTACGACAATCGCCAGGAAGAGATCCCGGCCCATTTGATTCAATCGCTCCGCTGGCATCCGGTCCGCCTCATCTCCTTTCTCGATCGCCCGTACTATTATGGGGCCAAGAAAAAGTATCTCGACTGGATCGCCGCGAAACAGCTCGCCACCGGACGTTACGACCTTTTCCACAGTTGGTCGGGCGACTGCCTGCAATCGCTGCGGGTGACACGCAAGCTCGGCATCCCCTCGATCGTCGAGATTCCCACCTGGCACCGGGACCGCGGCAAAGTGCTGGGCGACCGGTCCACGTCCCCTCCCTCCACGGCGAATCTCCCGTGGCATCGGCGTTGGAAAGAAAACCTGCTCCAGACGCGCGAGCGTTTTCTGGAGGAGTACGACCTGGCGGACATGCTTTTTGTCCTCTCGCAAAAGGCGGCGGACACCTTTCGCGTCCAGGGTTTTCCCGAGGAGAAGTTGTATTACCTCCCGCGCGGAGTCGATACGGAACGCTTTCAACCGGGCCCCCGGCCGCCGATCTTTCGCGCGGTCTTTTCCGGAGCCTTGATCGAGCGCAAGGGCATTCATCATCTCCTGGAGGCGTGGCATCGTCTCGACCTCAAAGACGCGGAGCTGTGGCTGGTGGGTTCCGTGCATGACGAAGCAAAACCGCACCTGAAAAAATACTGGCGGGACAATATCAAAACTGTCGGCTTCGTGCGCGACGTGGAGAATTACCTGAGCCAGGGGACGGTGCACGTTTTCCCCTCCCAATGCGAAGGAAGCGCAAAAGTCACCTACGAGGCGGCGGCGTGCGGACTGCCCCAAATCACGACGCGCGAAGCGGGCGACGTGGTGACCGACGGCGTCGAAGGGATTTTGGTCTCCCCGGGAAACGTCGGAGAAATAGCGTCGGCCATTCTCGAGCTGTATCGGCATCCGGAAAAGGTCGAGCGCATGGGCGCGGCCGCGCGTAAGCGAGTCGTCGAAAACTTTACCTGGGATCATTTTCGTGAGCGGTTGCTGGAAGCGTACAAGCTCGCGATGGGAATGGCGCGATAGCTCCTGTGTCATGCTCGTGCTCGTGATCGTGATCGATCCCTCACCTGTGGCGATTCGATTACGATCAGGATCAGGATCACGAGCACGAGTTTGATGAACATTCTCCTCCTTCAACTGAAGCGAATCGGCGACCTGATTCTCACGACGCCCGCCATCGGCGCGCTGCGGGACAGATTTCCGGAAGCGACTCTCTCCCTTGTGGTTGCTCCCGCGGTCGAGGGATTGCTCCCGGCGATTTCCGGCGTCGACAAGGTTTTCGTGGTCAGGGGAAAAGCCGACGACGCCCTCGATTGGATCGCGCTGGCGTGGGGCAAATTCGATTACTGCCTCGATTTCACTCGCAACGATCGCTCCTCGTTCTTGACCCTGCTCTCCCAGGCGCGAAAGCGCATCACCTCGGACCACCCAAATCTCCGGACGAAGATTCGGGCCCGCAGCTACAACGAGTTCGTGGAATCGCCGGTGCGCGAGCTGCATACCATCGACTACCATCTCGCCCTCCTGAAACCATTGGGGATTCACGACGCCTCCCGCGCCATCCGGCTCGATTTGCCGGACTCCACGGTCGAGAAGGCGGAAGATCTCCTCAGGGAAGCGCAGGCCGGCGACGAGTTTGTGATTCTTCACCCCGGTTCGGCTCGATCCGAAAAATTCTGGGACGTGGAGCGCTGGGCCCAGGTGATCGATCACTGCGTGCAGGAGCGTGAAATGAAGTGCGTTCTCACCGGAGGCCGCTTGCCGATGGAACGGGCCCAAATTGCCGCCATCAAGTCCGCGAGCCGCTCGGACGTAATCGATCTCTCCGGGAAGACGGATTTGCTCACGCTCGCGGCTCTGGTGCGCAAGGCCAGGCTGCTCGTTACCGTGGATTCCGCGCCCATGCACTTCGCCGCCGCCTGGGAAACGCCCCAGGTGGTCCTGTTCGGTCCCACTAACCCGTTCCATTGGCATCCACGCTCGGAATCCGCCCTGGTTCTGCTGGGTGGCTTCGAAGGCCCGGTAACCCAGTTCAACCCCCGGCAGCGAGCCGTTCCGATGAACCAAATCTCGACGAAATCGGTGATCGATGCTATGGAATCGCTGCTGTCGGCTCCGGCGGCACCCGTGCCATGAGTGAATCGCAAGCCGCACCCGCCAAGTCTTCGTTATTGCAGATGATTCGCATCGGCTGGCGGCCCTACCGCCGGCTGTATCGCTATGTAAAACCGTATCGCTGGCGTTTCATCGTGGGCATCGCCAGCGGCGGACTCTTCGGCGTGATCGGATCGCTCATGCCGCTCGTCCTCGCGAAAGTGACTAGTGTTGTCTTCCAGGGCGGCGCGCCCGCCAGCCCCCAGCAACTGGCGAATTCCGAAACACTGAACGCCGGCCCGAAGATGGATAGCTCCATCATCTGGCTCTGCCTCGCCATTCCAGGGATCATGATGGTCCGGAGCCTCTTTTCCTACTGCAATGCCTACTACATGCAGTGGGTCAGCAACCGCGCCCTGACCGACATTCGCGACGAGCTCTTCACGAAGATGCTGCACCATTCGATGGATTTCTTTAACCGGACGCACTCCGGGTTTCTGATGTCGCGCATCACCAACGACACGCGCGGCATGCAGGCCGCGCTCTCGACCATCAGCAGCGATTTGTTCAAGCAACCGATCACCATCATTAGCGTCGTCTCCGTCCTGCTCTACATGGATTGGAGATTCACCGTCGTGACCCTGGTGCTTTTTCCAAGCTGCATGTTCCCGATTGCTTACTACGGCAAACGCGCTCGCAAGGCCATGCAGCACCAGCAGGAAGATCTGGGGCAGATGCTCGTGACCATGCAGGAAACTTTTGCCGGAATCCGCGTGGTCAAGTCCTTCGCGCGCGAAGGGCATCAGGAGAGCCTGTTTCGCCGCAGCAACAAACTGCAATTCCAAAGCATGATGCGGATCATCCGCGCCATCGAAGCCGTCGGTCCGCTCGTGGAAATCATCGCCGCATTTGGCATCGGTTTGGCGCTGCTTTACGTCTATTTCGCCAACCTGAGCGCGGCCCGTTTTATCGCGCTCAACCTCGGAATTGCTCTCCTCTACGAGCCGATCAAGATCTTGAGCAAGATGCACGTGATCATGCAGCAATCGATCCAGGCGACAACGGAAGTTTTCGCGATCATGGATTTGGCGCCCACGGTGCAGGACGCGCCCAACGCGCAGGAATTACGGCGTTGCGAGGGGTTGATCGAATTTGAGGACGTGACGTTCCGCTACGCCAGCGGTGTGATCGATGCCGTGTCAGGCCTGAATCTGCGAATCGAGCCTGGAAAAACCTACGCCCTCGTCGGCGCGAGCGGAGCAGGCAAGAGCACGATTCTCTCCCTGATCCTGCGCCTCTACGATCCGACCGCAGGCAGCGTAAGCATCGATGGCCAGGATCTGCGAACTCTCACGCAACAATCGCTGCGCGAACAAATCGGTTTGGTGACCCAGGAGACGTTTTTGTTTCACGACACCATTCTTAGCAACATTCAGTTCGGGCGGTTCGATGCGACCAAGGAGGAGATTTATGAGGCGGCGCGGACCGCGTTCGCGCACGACTTCATCATGGCCCAGCCGCAAGGGTACGAGACGATCATCGGCGACAAGGGCTGCTTGCTCTCCGGCGGCCAGCAGCAGCGCCTCGCGATCGCTCGCGCGCTCTTGAAAAACGCGCCGATCCTCCTGCTCGATGAGGCGACCTCGTCGCTCGACTCCGAATCGGAAAAGCAAATCCAGCAGGCGCTCGAAACTCTCGCCGCCGGGCGAACTGTGATCGCGATTGCGCACCGGCTCTCGACGATCTTGTCAGCCGATCAAATCGTCGTGATGGATCAAGGTCACATTAAGGAAATCGGCACCCATTCCGAATTACTCGAGAAATCGGGCTACTATCGGCGTCTCTACGACATGCAATTCAATCGCTTCGGTGAGACCGACGATCTGGCGGAGACCGGCGTCCTGGTCGATGCGATTGGTTGAAGGCCGCGACGCAACCTCGGCCGTGTGAGCCGCGATCCGAAGGGACTCGCAATTCAAACAGCCGGAGGCTGCGGCTACAGCCGCCGGGCGGTTATCCAGACTTGGCCGGCCGATCTAAGGCTTGAAGAACCAGGACTCGTTCCGGCCGCTGCTGTGGTTGACCCGCACGTAACAGATGTATTTCGCCGGGAGCGCTTCATGGCAGCAGATGCGAAAGTCCAGAGTCTTGCAAGGCGTCAACCGCTTCTTGACTTCCACTCTGGCGCCGCATGTTCGTTTACAGGTCACCTGATCGAAGATCATCATCTCGGCCGTGTTCACGGTAACGATGTTGGTGCGGAGATTCTTGACGTTGAAGGAGAAGCAATTCCCGGCTGGTTTCATGCGAATCGCCACGTCTGGATTCTGAGCCAGCACGGGCATCGCAAAGCCAATCAGGAATAGCAGGGTGATCGTTGAACGGGTAATGAGTTTCATGGGTTGTGTTTTCCGGGGTTTGTTTTGGGGATTGGGCCATTTGCTGCCGGGCCCGTTGTCGGCTTGACACCCGTGTAGTTAATCTCGACCGCCAAAGACAAGAAAAATCAGGAGCGTTAGGAGCAGACGGCCCGAAATTGCCCGGCCCGCTCTTCATGCCTTTGCTCGGTCAGAACCGGCTCCAACCTCGCCGGAGCGGGAACGTCCGGCAGCTTGACCCATGACCGGCACCCGCCATATCGGGGCGCATCGGGAAACACCCAGGTTGGAATGAGTCGGTATACGCGCACCAGGGCCACGTGCAGACCGGGATCCTTATCGTAAGCGAAGCGTTCGCGCACGACCGCTGGCTGCAAAATGTGAAGCGGCTCCAGCGCTGCCGCCGTTTCCCACGACGTAATATGCTCGGCCGCAATGACCTTCGCGAAATAACGAATCTCGATTTCGCCGGCCCGTGCCTCTGGAATTTCCGCGCCCTCGACCCGAACCTTGTCCACTTGTTCGTGAAAGAACGTCGGGAAAAGAAAAAATTCAGAATGCCGAAAGGCAAATCCCGAGCGACCTTCCGCAATCCCGCCTTTTCGCACGATGACGCTCTGTTCTCCCCGGCCCAATGCCTCACAGACGATGGCCCACTCCTTGAAACCGGCGCTTTCCATTTCTAACCTCGCAAACTAGCCTCCACCCGATGCCGCTCAACATCGATCTCCACTGCCACACGTTCTTTTCGGGCGACGGCGTGTCGAGCCCCGAAGAGAACATCGCCGCGGCGCGCGAGAAAAAGCTGCATGGCATCGCGATCACCGATCACAACACCTGTGACGCGATCACCTATATGCTCGAAAAGGGACTGATGCGCGAAGACGGCCTGCCGGTGGACGATTTTCTCATCATTCCGGGCGTCGAAGTCACCACGGCGGAGGGACACCTTCTTTGCCTCGGCACGACTCTTCCCTACCTGAAAGGCAAACCGGCCCGCGAAGTCTGTGAGATCATTCATGAACGCGGCGGGCTCGCCATTCCGCCGCATCCCTATGATCTCTTCCGCGCGGGCATTCGTTTCCCCGTCCTGGAAACCCTGCCGATCGACGCGCTGGAAGTCTTTAACGCCGCCACCACCCTGCGCCGCTACAATCGTTACGCTTTCAAATACGCGCAATTACGCGGCCTCCCGATGACCGCTTCGAGCGATGCCCACCACGCGGAGGCGATCGGAACCGCCTACACGATCTTGAATACCGACGATTTCTCCGTGCGCGGCGTTATCGCCCAGCTGATCAAGAGCAACGAGCTGAACCAGCATTACCTGACCCCGCGGGACAGCATGCGCAAAACCTGGAACAACTGGCTGCGGCTGCGGCGCCGCAAGAAATTGCCCGTCGCGACGACGACGAAATCCGACAACGGCAATGCGACGTCGCGGTAGCGGGTGGATCGAGCGCTCCGCCTCTACGAATCAGTTCGCGAGCAGTTTGTGCAATGCGGCGGTATCTGTCACCGGCGCCTGGCAGGCGAAATTTTCGCAAACATAAGCCGCCGGTTTTCCTTCGACTGGTTTCATTCCCCGAACCGCCTCGAGCTTTTCCTCCAAGTATTTCTGCCCGTCGCCGCCATCCGCCAGCAGAACAATCTTGTTGGGCAGAAAATGGCGGTGAATTTCCGCGAGCAGCGCGCCCGTCTCCTTCGCGTCCGGTTTTCCCGCGATCACGACCTGCCGCGGTCTGCTCAGGCTAAGCTCGAGCGCGACCAGCATCTGCGGCATCGCGCTGGCAAAATGGCCGATCTGCGGACTGAAAGCATCGATGGTCTTCTCCGCTCGTTCGTACCAGCGTTGCTCATTCCGGATTTGCGCCAGGCGCAGAAGATTCAACGCCGCCACGGAACTCGCCGCTGGTTCCGCGCTGTCGTTATTTTCCTTCAAGCGCAGCAGGATGCTCGCGTCCCGCCCGGTGCCATTAAAGTAGCCGCCCCGTTCCTGATCGAAAAACAGCCGGTCCTGCGTTTCCTGTAACTCGACTGCGAACTGGAGCCAGGCCACGTCAAAAGAGGCTTCGTAGAGATCGAGCAAGCCTTGAATGACAAACGCATAATCGTCCGCGAAGCCCTCCACCTCGCTCTGGCCCTCCCGGAAGTTTCGCACCAGGACCTTTCTCGATTGGTCATAAAGCTGCGTGCGCACAAACGTCGCTGCCCGCGTGGCCGCTTCGAGATAGCCCCGGTCGCCCAGCACCTGGGCGCCGTGCGCAAAAGCCGAAATCATCAGGCCGTTCCACGCCGTGATGATCTTGTCGTCGAGATGCGGCCGGGCTCGTTTCGAGCGGAGCGCCAGAAGGGTGGCGCGGCCTTGGGCCAGGAGTTGCCGGACGGCCGCTTCCTCCTTTTGGAAATGCTTCGCCGTTTCCGCAATCGTTTGCAGTTCGATCAGAATATTTTTCCCCGTGAATTCGGCATGAGGGTCGGCCACAGGAGGGACGTTGCCGTCGGGCTGGATGTGGTAATGATAGTTGAAAATGTCGGCTGACGCTCCGAGCGCTGCATCGACCTCCTGCTTGCTCCAGATGTAGAAGGCGCCTTCCGCTTTCGCGGCGTGACCGGGGTCAGCGACCCCGGCTCCAGGAACCTCGCTGTCGGCATCCTCGGCGGAGAAAAATCCACCTTCCGGCGCGGTCATGTCGCGGCGGACGTAATCGAGAATATCCCGGGCGACCTCCTCGAAAAGCGGCTCCGGCGTGACTTGAAACGCTTCGAGGTAGGCGACGGCCAGTTGCGCCTGATCGTAAAGCATTTTTTCGAAATGCGGGACGTGCCAGAAGCCATCCACGGAGTAGCGGTGAAAGCCGCCGCCCAGATGATCGTGGATTCCTCCGGCCGCCATTTTGCGGAGGGTGAAGAGATTCATCTCGAGCGCATGCTTACCGCTGGCTGATTCACGCGCCCGCGCATAAATCCGAAAGAGAAAGTTGAGCGTCACCGGCCGCGGAAATTTCGGCGATGTCCCAAAACCGCCTTCGTGCGCGTCGTAGCTGCGCGCGATCTGCTGATAGGCTGCGTCCAGCGCGGCCGCCCCGAGCTGCACCGCGTCTCCACCGGCCGCCTCAGCCTGGGCCAGCGCCGCGATGATCTGCGTCCCCTGCTCCGCAATCTTTTCGTGATCCTGTTTCCAGGCGGCAGCGATGCGTTCGAGGACCTTGCTGAATCCGGGTTGTCCGTAGCGATCCTCCGGAGGGAAGTAGGTCCCGCCGACGAATGGTTTTAATTCCGGCGTAAGCCAAACGCTCATCGGCCAGCCGCCGCCGCCGGTCGTGGCCTGGACGAAAGTCATATAAACGCGATCGACATCCGGCCGCTCTTCGCGATCGACTTTGATGTTCACGAACTCGCGGTTCATGATCGCGGCCACTTTCTCGCTTTCGAACGACTCGTGCGCCATGACATGGCACCAATGGCAGGTCGAATAACCGATCGAGAGAAAGATCGGCTTGTTTTCTTGTCGCGCCTTCGCGAACGCCTCTTCGCCCCAGGGAAGCCAATCGACCGGGTTGTGCGCGTGTTGGAGAAGGTAAGGCGACTTCTCGCGGCTCAGTCTATTGGCAATCGCGGGTTCCGTTGGCGGCATTGCTTATCCTATCACGGAGGGACGTGCTTCTGCACGTCCCACTTCTTTCGGCCCCGGAAGACAGAATGGGACATGCAGAAGCATGTCCCTCCGAATGACAACTACGTCGAAAGCGAGACGATCGGCGCGGTCTCAGGCGTCCAGGGGTTTTTCCCGTTCTCGGGGTCAACATCCTGACAATAGCGCGAAAGCATCTCGCGGAACTGCACGAGATCCAGGTCGTGCCGCTCCGCCCCCAACGACGCCAGGTTCTTCTCCGCGAGGCGAAACAACCGCACTGCTGGAGCCAGGCGCCGCCCATGTTTCGGGTGGGTCGGATGTTCGAATTGCTTTTGAAGATGAACAAAAGCGCCGGCGGCCTGGATCAAGCCTTTGAAATATTGCGCATCCTCGGCGGCGATCGTTTTCTGGAGCCAAACCTGCTCGAGAACATCGTGCGCCTCATAGTAACGCTGCTCGTTCCAGCATTGAAAAAACGCGCGGTAATAGGGATGAGCGGCCATCGCGTCCCCCCCGGTTTTGGCTTCGCCGCCACCCAGGTCCTGCACGAATTTGGAAATTCTCTCGCCTTTGCTCATGGAGGCCCTAACTTGGGGGCGCCTGCGATGATGGGCAAACGAGCACGCTTCAGTCTTCGGGAGGGCGAACGGTTGCACGAGGACCGCCGCCGCAGCGAAAAATGACGCTGGCGGCTTTTACCCTTCTCCTCTTTTCCATCGCGATCCTGATCTTCTGGTCCGGACTTTTCTCGGGACTCGAGACCGCGCTTTTTTCCCTCAAGTCCCACCAACTCCGGCGGCTGGAGGAGAAGCATCCGTCGCTCCGGCAATTCATCCAGGTTCTGCGCGAAACGCCGCGACAAGTGCTCAACGTTCTCCTGCTCGCGGACGCGGTCGTGAACATTCCGCTCGTCGTCCTCTGTCTCCTCCTGATCTGGGAGGCCCCGCTGGCGGCCCGCATCCCGCAGTGGCTCGCCGCGACCGTCATCTTCGCCGTCGTCGTATTGCTTTGTGATCTGATTCCGAAACTGCTCGCGCTCTCGGCCCCCTACCGCCTTTCCGCCCTGGGCGTCTTCACGCTCAAAGCGCTGATGCCGCTGCTCGATCGAGTCGGGAATCTCCTCGAGTTCGCCAGTACCGCGCTGATCAAACGCCTCACGCCGCGCCGCCTCCAAAAACGCACGCGCTTGAGCGACGAAGAACTCGAGACGCTCGTGGAGATGGGCGAAGAGCAAGGCACCCTGCATGAAGCCGAAGGCGAGATGATTCAGGAGATCATCAAGCTGGGAGACAAAACCGCAAAGGATTGCATGACGCCGCGGGTAGATACCTTCGCGCTGCCGGACGACCTGACGAACGAAGAAGCGGTCGCGCAACTGAAGCAGCGGCGCCATCGACGCGTGCCCGTTTATGCGGACACTCCGGACCAAATCGTCGGCGTGCTCGATGTGAAACCTTTTCTCCTCGATTCCAGCGATCATTACACCGAGAGGCTGCTCCCGCCCTCTTTCGTCCCGGAGACGATGAAAGCCATGGACTTGCTCCGCGGTTTCCTGACCCACCCGCAGGGGCTCGCGATCGTGGTCGATGAGTTCGGCGGAACGGAAGGCATCGTCACGCTGTCGGACATCATTGAGGAAATCATGAGCGATGCCGCCCCCTTGGGCGACGCCGATCTCTACATCGAGCCACTCGAGGATGGACGCTTCCTCGTCAGCGGCAACGCGCGGCTCGACGACGTCAGCGAGCATCTCGGGTTCGAATTGGAGGCGGACGGCATCGACACCATCGGCGGTTACGTTTTTAACCGGCTTGGCTATCTCCCGCCCTCCGGGACCCAGTTCGAAATGCCGCGTCTGGCCGTCACCATTCGGCGCGTCGCCCGCAAGCGCATCGAGGAGATGCTGCTCGAACAAACCGCTTGTTACGACGACGACGAGCCGCCCGGCGAGGAACGCGAATCATGACCTACGCCTTCTTCATCCTCTGCTGCTGGACAGTATCGTTTTTCTTCGCGGGAATCGAAGCCGGTCTGCTCTCGATCGATCCGGTGCGGCTGCGCCACCACGTCAAACTCGGCCACGGCTCGGCCCTTCGGCTGGAGGAGTTAACGAAGCGGCCGGAGCGACTGCTCATCACGGTCCTGCTCGTCACGAACATGGCCAACATCTGCGGGTTGCTCCTGCTCACCCAGCTTCTCGTTTCGTCCGTTGGATATGCCGGATTCTTCTGGGCCATCGTGATCGCGCTGCCGATCTATCTTTTCCTCCTTTCGGTTTTGCCGAAATCCCTCTTCCGCCGATTCCCCTTTCGCGCGCTGGCCGCGCTGGCCGGTGTGCTCAATGTTGTCTCCATCGTTCTCTGGCCGATCCTGGAACTCGGTGAGCGGGCGGGCCGTCTTCTTATTCCGCGCCAGGCGAGCAAGAGCGCTCGTCTTTTCATCGCGCGCGAAGACCTGAAACAAATCGCCGTGCAAGGCGAGCGCGAAGGCTCCCTCACCTCGACCGAGCGCGCCATGATCCATAACGTCGTCGATTTTCGCAACGTTACTGCCGCCGACGTGATGGTTCCGATTGAAAAGGCGGTGACCGTCCGTCCGGACACATCCATCGACGAGACCTTGAATCTGAGCTCGACGAACGCGGTCGATCGGTTGCCGGTGATTTCGCAGGGCGAGGCCATCGGCATCATAAACGTCTTCGATATTCTGTTCGACGAAACGCGGCGCGATTCTCTGGGCAGCTATACGCGGCGCATCGTCACCGCGAATAAGGACGAGCCCGCTTACCGCATCGTTCAGCGGTTGCGCGCGGCGCGCCTGGGATTGGCGGCCGTGATCGATCCGCAGAAAAGGCTGATCGGCATTGTCACGGCCGAAGACATTATTAAGCGCCTGGTCCAGAGCGTTTGACGACTGGACCGCCAGCCTAACGAGGCCTATCGAAAAAAAGCCTTGTCTACAGGCGATCGACCGCCCTACGCTGGGGCATGCGCTCCATTCGTTGCGGTCTGATCCTTGCGGCGACGATTGCTGCGGTCCAACTCGCGTCCGCGCAAACGATCGTGAACTCCGTCTTCACGCCGAACCACCCTGGCTACTACGGAGATGTAAACAATTGGTCGCCTCCCGAGGTCCCAAACAATACGCCGGACAAAATCTACAATGTCACCATACCCGGATTCGTCCGGATGAATGAGGACGCGACGATTTCAAATCTCACGATGAGCGGCTCCTACCTCGCGGAAGACCACTCCCTCACGGTCGTCGGAACCACCACGCTGCAGGATTTCGGCATCCTCGTTGCCTCATCGACGCCGGCGGGAGCCATCTTTGCAGCTGGCTCGCTCTCGAGCTTCTCCGGAGGGTCTCTTACGGGCCTGTACTCCGTGTCCAATTACAACACGAATGCGGGCTGGGCCACCCTGCAATTCAACGGCGCCCATGTCACAGACTTGAGCAATGCCCAAGTGTACCTTCGCGGCCCGATGGTGCGGATCGTGGACGAGTTTGGAAATGCCGCGCTCCGCGACCTTGCTCACATTGACAGCGCTTCGAGCCTGGCAATGACCTCACAGCAATTGGTAATCGCCGGCCCCTTCACCAATGAGGGTCAATTATCGGTTGGCTCTGAACTCAACCAAGCCGGGCTCTTCAGCATCACCGGCCAACTAACCAACTTCGACGCGGCCTCGCGCACGTTGACCGGGGGAAGCTACCTCGTGGGTGCGGCTCCGAATTACGAAGCCGTTTTCCAATTCGCCGGGGCCGATATCGTTCACAACGCAGCGAGCCTCAATATCAGTGGCCAGTTGGCAAAGATCACGGATGAAAATGGCAACGATGGGCTACGAAACTTCTCCCATAACACCTCTACCGGCGTCTTCACTGTGGGCAGCCGTGATTTTTCCATTGCCGGCACCTTTACCAATGACGGCGTGCTAAGCCTCTGGCCCGGGACATTTGCGATCAAGGGATCGCTAACCAATTTCGACCCCGTCACCCGCACCCTAACTGGCGGCACTTACCAGCTCGATGGAAGTGCCGGCCCGACTCATTTCGTTTTTCACGGCGCCGACATCGTAAATAATGCCGCTGCCATCGAGCTCAACAGCAACGCAGAAATTCTGGATGAGAATGGAAATAGCGCGTTGCGCAACTTCGCCCACAACCTGCCGGCCGGCGTATTCACCGTGCGCAGCTACAAAGATTTTATCCTAACCTCTGATTTCACGAACGAGGGAACAGTGAACATTATCGGCGATCCGCCAATGAATGGCCCGCAGGGGAGCTTCACCCTGACGGGGGGCCACACCTACCATCAAACTGGGGGCACAACCTACCTCGCGTATGCCGTTTTTTCCGGAGACATGGTGATCGACGGAGGTTCCTTCTCCACCGCAGGTTTTAACGCCTTTATCATTCAACCCTCCCATCTCGAGGGAAATCTGACGATAGGTGATGCTGTTTTTGCTCCGGACGCTCTCACCGTGAACGGCGCTGTCCATCTTTCATCGACCTCAGTGTTTCAAACAATCCCGCAAAATTGGAATGATGGATACTTCTCGGTCACTGGCACGTTCACCGCGGGCGGCACACTCCAGATTGCAGCTCCGGGATCACAACCGTCCAGCACGTCGACGTTTGTCGTGGTGTCCGCCGACGGCGGCGTTACTGGCACTTTCAGCAACGCTCCCCCTGGCCGGCGAATCTCGACGATCGACGGTCAAGGGTCGTTTGTCGTCAATTACGATTCCAACGTCATTTTCCTTTCTGGCTTTCTACCCACCCCTGCCACCGCGCAGTTGCTCAACATCTCCACACGTCTCCCTGTGGAAACGGGTGAAGACGTCCTGATTGGCGGATTCATTGTCACCGGCACGCAGCCGAAAAAGGTTATCGTGCGCGCCATCGGACCTTCCCTCTCCTCCCTCTTCTCAGGCGTGCTCGCCGATCCCATCCTCGAGCTGCGCGATTCCTCTGGCGCTCTGATTGCGTCCAACGACAACTGGCGCAGCAATCAGGAAGCCGACATCATCGCGACGGGTATTCCGCCGGGCAACAATTTGGAATCGGCCATCGTGGCGAACCTGCCGGCAAATAACTCCGCGTACACCGCCGTCGTTCGCGGGGTGGACAACGGAACCGGCATCGGATTGGTGGAAGTGTACGATCTGGCCCCAACGGTCGACTCGAAGCCGGCAAACATTTCTACGCGCGGCCTGGTCCAAACCGGAGACAACGTTCTGATCAGCGGATTGATGGCCCTTGGGCAAGATTCGATGAGAATAATCGTGCGGGCGATAGGCCCATCGTTGCCAATGTCGGGACCACCATTGGGAGACCCGACGCTAAGTCTGCACGACGGCAATGGCGCGTTGATCGCTTTCAATGACAACTGGCGGAGCGATCAGGAAGCCGAAATCATCGCGACCTCCATTCCACCGAGCAACGACCTGGAATCGGCGATTGTGGCGACGCTGCCGGCCAATGGTGGATCTTATACGGCAATTGTCCGGGGCAATAACGGCGCGAGCGGTGTGGCGCTCGTCGAAGTTTACGACCTCAACTAGCGACGAGTCCGTTAGCTTTCTGCGAGGTTCCGCGCGGTGTTCACGAGCGCGACATGCGAGAACGCCTGGGGAAAATTGCCGAGCTGCCGTTTTGCGCGCGGATCGTACTGTTCCGAAAGAAGTCCGACATCATTGCTTAAGGCAAGCAGGCGTTCGAAAAGAGCACGGGCGTCTTCGGTTCGACCCAGCAAGTGGAGACAGTCTGCGAGCCAGAACGAGCAGAGGAGAAAAATGCCTTCCGAGCCGGGCAACCCATCCACATTATTTTCCCGGGTGCGATAGCGAAGAACAAAGCCGCCTTCCATTAGCTCGCGTTCCACCGCCTCGATCGTGTTCCGCACCCTCTCATCCGTCGCGGGCAAAAACCCGACCAGCGGCATCATGAGCAGGCTGGCGTCGAGTTCCTCCGATCCATAAAATTGGGTGAACGCTTTCTTCGTCGCGTTGTATCCCCGGGTGCAAACCTGCGTGTGAATCTCATCCCGAATTTTTCGCCAGCGCTCGAGATTCTCGCTGGCTGCGCATTTGCAATTCTCGATCAACTTTACGGCGCGATCGAACGCCACCCACGCCATCATCTTGGAATGGGTGAATTGCTGCCGGCCTCCGCGCACCTCCCAGATTCCTTCGTCGGGTTCTTCCCACTTCGATTCGAGAAAATTGACGAGCGCCGACTGGAGGTTCCAATCGGTCTCGTTCGTCTCGATGCCGGCGCGATGCGCGCGATACATCGAGTCGAGCACCTCACCGTAAACATCGAGCTGAAACTGCTGCGTCGCCGCGTTCCCGATGCGCACCGGTTTCGAGTCTTCGTAACCGTCTAGCCAGTCCAGCTCCAGTTCTTCGAGACGGCGCTCTCCGCGCACGCCATACATGATCTGCATTTGGGAGGCGCTCCCGGCCACGGCGCGCAAAAGCCACTCCCGCCACGAGCGGGCTTCCTCGAAGATAACCGGAGTCCACCAGCGCGACTAATGTGAAAGTCGCGTCGCGCAGCCAGCAGTACCGGTAATCCCAGTTCCGCACCCCGCCGATTTCTTCCGGCAACGAGGTCGTTGCGGCCGCAACAATGCCGCCGGTCGGCGCGTAAGTAAGTCCCTTCAGCGTGATAAGCGAACGCATCACCGCCTCGCGCCACGGCCCTTCGACGGAACATCCCTTCGCCCATGACGTCCAATAGTTCTCCGTCTGTTTCAGAGCGTGTTCCGGGTGAATGGCGCGGGGCGGTTCGTTGTGGGAAGGAAACCAGGTCAGCACAAACGGAACGCGATCGCCTTGCGCCACGTCGAACTCGGCCACGGTCGTCAGGTCTTCCCCGCGAGTTTCGATCGCCGTGCGCAGAATCAGTGCATCCGGTCCGGCGATCGCTTCGAGTCCGCCGTGTTTCTTGCGCACCCAGGGAATGATGTGGCCGTAGTCGAAACGGATGGTCAGATCCATTTTCATTCGCACCTTGCCGCGCAGGCCCTCGACGATCCGGACGATGTCCGGATTTTCTCCTCGGGGCGGCATGAAATCGATCAGGCGCACGGCGCCCTCTGCCGTTTCGATTTCCGTTTCCAGGATCAGCGTGTCACCGCGATAACAGCGGCGCGTCGCTTTGACCTCTCCGTCCGGCGTGAACTTCCACCGTCCATTTTTCCGATCCCCCAGCAGCGCCGCGAAACAGGCGCCCGAATCGAAACGCGGAAAGCAAAGCCAATCGACCGAGCCATCGCGGCTGACGAGCGCGCCGGTCTGGGTGTCGCTCAGAAATGCGTAATCCTCGATCTTCGCCATCGGCCTATTCCCTCCTGCTCCTGCTCCTGATCCTACTCATGCTCCTTTGTGATCGTAATCCTACTCGTGCTCGTGCTCGATTTCTTCCACCGGGGATCAACAACAGCGATCACGAGCACGAGCACGATTACGACGCGGAACCCGCCAGCTTCGCGATCCCGTCTTGCGTGAGGCGAAACACGGTCCACTTCGTCATCGGTTCCGCGCCGAGTTTCTTATAGAACTGAATCGCGGGGTCGTTCCAATCGAGCACCGCCCATTCCATCCGGCCGCAGCCCCGCTCCTGCGCAATCTGCGCCAATCGCTCCAGCAAGGCCCGCCCGTAACCTTTCCCTCGATCCGATGGCCGCACGAAAAGATCTTCGAGATAGAGCCCCGGCCGGCCGAGCCAGGTGGAGAAATTAAAGAAGTAAACGGCGAACCCAATGGGTCGCCCCTCTTCGAGCGCGAGGAGCACCTCGGCGGAACGCTGCGGACCGAAGAGCACTTCGCGCAATCCCTCCTCGTTCGTCACGACCGCCTCCGGCGCGCGCTCGTAATCAGCCAGCTCGCGGATCAAGCTGAGAATGACCGGGAGGTCGGTTTCGCTGGTGGTCCGGATTTCGAAGTTTGTCATAATGTTGAGCTTCGAAGCTCAACCAAGGAGCGACGGTTTTCCAACCGCCGACCTAAGAAAAACGGCGGTTGCCAACCGCCGCTCCTTGGTTCGTCTCGATCCGCCGGGCCCCAGAGAAGGCGGAATTAACGCGCGTACCCGGGGGATTATTGGATCGCGTCTTGACAAACGGCCTCGTTAAAGTCAATCGAGTACAGGCGTCCCGCTGGAATCCGGAATGAAAACTGCCGCCATCATCGCTTTGTCCGCCCTTCTGGGCGCATCTGCTGTCCGGGCGACCGTGGAAGAGCCGGCTGCGCTCATTCCAGAGGTGGTCGCGGCCGCCAAACTTCTGCCTCTGCTCCCGGAAGGCCCCACCGGCTGGACCGCGGACAAGCCGGAAGGCTCCACCGACGATGCGGGTGGCGTGAAAATCACCAGCGTTCATCGCGACTACAAAAAGGGCACGGCGGACGATTCGCCCACGACCTCGATCAGCATTCTCGATTCAGCGGCCAATCCGGAGTACGTCTCGGCCACGACCGCGGCATGGAACCTGACCACATCCACCCCCGAAGGTTACACGAAAGCGCTCACGATCGAAGGCATGCCCGGCTTCGAAACTTTTGAGAACGAAGGCAAACACGGCACGCTCTGGCTGATGGTCGCGAAGCGTTATGTTTTGCAAATCGAGACGCAAGGCCAGGACTCGAAAGAGTTGCAAGAGTGGCTCAAGCGCATCGACGTGAAGAAATTGGCGGAAGTAAAATAGCCTGCCACTTCGGCTCGCGTACGTCTCCCCAGAGAAGAAAGTCGCGCGTTCAACGGACCGCAGTCGTTAGGCATACGCTGTGCTCAAGAACGGCGCATGGCGAATCTGCGAAAGCTTTATCCTCAACTCCTTGGCGACCTCGCGCTCGAGCCCCGTGAAAATGGGACCGGCGTAGGCCGCCGTGGAGGTTTTCCTCTCGGAATCCAAATCGTGAAAGCAGAGGGCAAAGGCACCGTGATGCTCCACACCCGCTTTCCGGCCCTGGCCGAGGCGCCCGCCCAGACACTGTTCGCCTTTGGACACATGCTCCGGCGTTTGCTGAGCGAAAAGCTGGCCGAAGTGACAGTGGAAAAGGACGTCGCGTTCCTCTCCTTGCGAAAAGCCACTGATCGAATCGAGAAACAGGAAGCCGTCGTGGCGGTGGACGAATTCATTGACGGTCTCGCGCGCGCGGGACTGAGTGCCGGTGAAGCTTGCCACTACTGCGGCGCGGCTGAGGAAGTGCAGACGATTTTCAACGGCAGCCGCGTTGGTCAGATCTGCGCTGCCTGCACCCGGCAACAGGCGATCGCGCTCATGGACGAGCGCCGGTTCGATCCGAAATCGGTTTCGAAGCTTCTGCTCATCGCGACCGGCGTCACCCCAGTAATGGCGGCGGCCTGGATGGGATTGTGGTTCGGAATCGATTCGTGGATGACTTCGCATGGCGGGTCGATAAACCTTTCCATCAAGCTCGCGCTCGTTGTGGCCTTCTTTCTCGGAATGGGCGCCGCGACGCCGGCGCTGCTTTTTCGCCGGGTCCCGCACCGCGGAAATATTCGCGCCGGCATTTTTGGCGGAGTCTGCGCCTTGATTGCCATCGGCCTGGGCGAACTGGCGTTCGCCACGCTCATGGTCCAGCGTTTGTTTGGCGTCATCAACGTCCAGGCGGCCGCTTCGATTATGGGCCCGATGTTAATCGCGGGGAACGGATTCTTTCTCGCGATCAGAGGCACCGCTCTAGCGGCGCTCCTCATTTCGGCGTTTACCTTCGCGAAGCCGCCCAAGGCAAAGCTCAAGCTTTAACGGAACTCGCGTGCCGCTCGCGGGAATTTTTGCCGCGCGGTTCTAGGTCAGGCGATAAGTGAGTCGGACCGTCGGAGCGCCAGAAGTGGGCAGTTGGTACAGGATCAGATCCCCTGCCTGAACTTCGAAAGTGTTCGGTCCGGGATTAACCGCCTGCTGTGGTCCCTTTTGACTCTGGAGCCAAACCTGCGTCGGCTGAGGGGCGGAGGGAGCATCCCACTCGTACGAAATCCACAGTTTTCCGGAGGTGGGAATGACCAGCGCGTTTGCGGACGCGTTCAGAAAATTCTTCGTTACCCAAATCCAACCGGCCGGAGGGCCCTGCAGAGCCGCCGCCTCCAGTTCCGCCTTCAGGAACTCCTCTAAAACAAATTCGCTATTCGACATTCGGCTGTCGTAACTGCTTTTGGTTTTGAATGCAACGCTGCCGGCGCCCCGGAGCAATTATAGGTCGACCGCTCGCGCACATCGCCCCCGCGTGTCGAACGAACCCTGTTGCCACTCCGGATGTAGAAATTTTCCCCGCCTCACTTTCCTTTTGTCATTCCGAGCGAAGTCGAGGAATCTCTCGCTGCCATGGCAGACGAACGAAAAACATTAGAGCAACGCGCCCAGATGACCGATATCGAGCGCTTGCGCCATTCGGCTGCGCACGTTCTGGCGACCGCCATTCTCAAAATCTGGCCCGAGGCCCAATTCGCCGCCGGTCCGCCGGTCGAGAACGGTTTTTATTACGACGTCGAACTCGATCACCGCATCTCGCCGGAAGATTTCGACAAGATCGAGGCCGAGATGAAAAAGGAGATCAAAGCCAACCATGTCTTTGAGCGGGTCGCCCTGCCGCGCGACGAGGCTTTGTCCATGGCGCAGCGTGGCGTCCTAGGCGCACTCGGCGAGCGACCGCAGCCGAGCAAATTCAAGCTCGATATCATCCAGAATATTCCCGAAGGCGAAGAAATCTCGCTCTATCGCAACGGCGAATTCACCGATCTCTGCGCCGGCCCGCACGTCATGCGCACCGGCAACATTGGCGCGTTCAAGCTCACCCACATCGCCAGCGCCTACTACAAAGGCGACGAAAAGAACCCGCAGCTCCAACGCATTTACGGCACCGCCTTCAAAAACAAGACCCAGCTCGACGAATACTTCGCGATGCTCGAGGAAGCGAAGAAGCGCGACCATCGCAAGCTCGGCAAGGAACTCGAACTCTTCACCTTCGACGACCAGGTCGGCCCCGGCCTGCCACTCTGGCTCCCGCGCGGCACCGCGATCATCGAGGAACTGGAGAAGCTCGCGAAGGAGACAGAGTTCGCAGCTGGTTACGTTCGGGTGCGCACGCCGAATCTGGCCCGCGAGAGCCTTTACATCACTAGCGGTCACCTTCCGTATTACGCGGAATCGATGTTTCCCCCGATGTCGCTCGTGGCCGAGAAGGCCGAAGCACAGCGACCGGTCCATAGGCCCGATTTGTTCGCAGCCCTGGTGGAGAAGCCACTAACGCGCGAAAGCCTCGATGAGATTCTGGCCAAAGCCGCTGCAATCCGGGAAACGGAGGAGCTCTCCACCGAGCGCTATTACCTCAAGGCAATGAACTGCCCGCATCACCACAAACTGTATGATGCAATCCCGCGCAGCTACCGCGACCTGCCGTTGCGCCTCGCCGAATACGGGACATGCCATCGTTACGAACAGAGCGGCGAACTCTTCGGCCTCATGCGCGTGCGCTCGCTCCAGATGAACGATGCGCACATCTACTGCACCGAGGAACAGTTCGAGTCGGAGTTTCTCGCGGTAAACGAGATGTATCTGAAATACTTCAAGCTCTTTGGGATCGAGAAATACGTGATGCGTTTCTCGACGCACGATCCTGCGAAGCTCGGACAGAAATTTGTCGATAACTCCCCGCTCTGGCTCAAGACCGAAGACATGGTCCGCGGCGTCCTCCAACGCAGCGGCATCAACTACGTCGAAGTCCCAAACGAAGCTGCGTTCTACGGCCCCAAGATTGACGTTCAGGTCTGGAGCGCCATTGGCCGCGAATTCACCATCGCCACCAACCAGGTCGATTTCGCCCAGCCGAAGAGTTTCGGCCTCGTTTACAAAGACAGCGACAACACTGAGAAGACGCCGCTCTGCATCCACCGCGCTCCGCTCGGAACGCACGAACGGTTCATCGGTTTCCTGATCGAACATTACGCCGGCAACTTCCCGCTCTGGCTCGCGCCCGAACAGGTCCGCATCCTTCCGATCGGCGACGAACCCGCGCTTCTCGACTACGCGCGCGCCATCCAATCGGAATTACGCGCCCACCAAGTCCGTTGCGAGCTCGACGCCAGCAGCGATCACATGAAAACCAAGATCGCGAACGCCGAGCAAATGAAAGTCCACACCATGCTCGTCATCGGCAACCGCGACATGGATGCCAACGCCGTCAGCCTCCGCGTCCACGGCCAGGGCAACCTCGGCTCGAAACCGCGAAATGAAGTCCTTGCGGAGATCCTCCAGTCGATCAAAGGGCGGAACGCCAGATGAGAAAGCAACGCACAAAACGTTCACAAAGCTCGGCGGGCTCACGCCAGTTAGCCGCAAAAACGCAACAAAAAATCGCGGCACTGCAAGCACGCTTAAAGACGCCGGTCATCGTTTACTGGACTTCGACGCGAGGCGCGATCTGCCAGAATGACGTGATCGCGCTGTCTCGATTACTTCCCCGCCTGAAACAGCAAAAGAAAGTGACGCTTTTTCTTAAATCGGGTGGTGGTGATCCCGAAGCCGCGCTTCGCCTGGTGCATCTGCTGCGTGAGCGCTTCGGTCACATTACACTGCTTGCGCCGTTTGCCTGCGCCTCGGCGGCTACCATGATTGCGCTCGGAGCAAACGAGATTCACATGGGCCCGACTTCATATTTGACCGCGGTGGATTCCTCTTTGACGCACGATCTTTGCCCGGTCGATCATCATAATTATCTGGTCTCGGTGAGCCACGATGAGCTGAGACGCATCATTCGATTGTGGAAGGAGCAAAAGAGTGGCGGAAATCCATATCCCGAAGTTTACAAGTACCTTCACCCTTTGGTGGTGGGCGCTTTGGATCGATCAAGTTCGCTCTCGATTCGCATCTGTCGCGAACTTCTCAGCTACCACATTAAGAGCCCGGCCAAGGCTAACAAGATCAGTCGCGCTCTGAACTGCAATTATCCGTCCCATACCTATCCCGTCACCGCACGCGAAGCGCGGCGTCTCGGATTGCAGGTGCGCGATCTTGATCCGCAAGTCGATTCACTCCTGCACGATCTGGACGATCTTTATGCGCAGATGGCGCACCCTCGCACAGTGGATCGCGATCCGCTGAATCAGCACAACGAGGAAATCTACAACGTGCTAGAGATTGTCGGTCAGCAAATGTTCTATGAATTCAACAAGGACTGGTATTATCGAAAAGAGGAAAGGCGCTGGGTTCCGATGAACGACAAATCGCAGTGGTATTCATCTGTTCTCCGCGGAAAACGCTGGAAGCCGGAGCCCCTCTTCCTTCGATGACATCCTATGCTGGCAATCTGCTCGCTCGCTCCGGCTCGAACGGCCCGCATTCCCTTGATCGATGAGGCCCCGTTGCTCGAATACGCGCTCAATTTCAAACCGAACTTCGCGCCCACCACGTCCGCTGAACTCGACGCCAGCAGCGATCACATGAAAACCAAGATCGCGAACGCCGAGCAAATGAAAGTCCACACCATGCTCGTCATTGGCAACCGCGACATGGAAGCGAACGCCGTCAGCCTCCGCCTCCATGGCCAGGGCAACCTCGGCGCGAAGCCGCGCGGTGATGCTATTGCCGACATTTTGCAGTCGATCAAAGAGCGGCGCGCATAGGGAAGGCGAACGGTCCCTCCTGAACATGATCGGCTGGCGAAGATCGCTCCTAGCGCGCGCGACGCGATTGATCTTCCTATGCCTTTACGGAGCCAATGCGTTCGGGCAGGACGATCCCTGGCCGGGAGAAATCGAGCACCATTTTCGGAGTTTACGGGCCTCGATCCAAAAAGATGAAGGGCCCGCTGAAATTTACGCCCTCCTGAGCACTCTCTCTCAGCGGATCATCGAGGTGAAAAAGGATGGGACCGCGATGTTGCATTACGATGACGGCAACGGGCGTACTCGTGACCGCGCGATTCCCGCCGACGAGCTCGCGCAGCTGCGACGCTGGCTGAGTGAAAAGAAAATCGATGAGCTGCCGCCGTATGACCCCAACATCTCGGACGGCATCCACTACGAATACGTTCATCTGGATCGGAAAGGCACGGAACGCCGGGTGCCGATGAACAATCCGCCGAAAACGATTGCCGCCGCCTCTTCGGAGTTTGGAGGGCATAAGCCACGTTCGTACGGCGCTCTCATGCAACGAATGCTCGCGCTCGACGCGATAAAAGTGCCGGTCGTCTACCGATCTCTCCAGCACCTTCCTGGCTTCAGGCTCGTTTATACCGCGACAGACGACGAGTTCGTCACCGAGCTTTCGCTGCGCCACGGCCGACTTCTGGCGGAGGTATGGGGAAAGTCGAAGACGTGGCACGCAGTAACGGACCGCGGCATTGCACCTAAGCCCGTAGTTGAGCCACGCAATCCGTTAGACAGAGCGTTCGATCCAAGTTCTTCATCAGACTACGCTGATCCGACCAAAGGGCCATACGCCGGAAAACGCCTTTGGGCAGGGAGGCGCGAGAAAGACAATTTCGAAGGCCTTTGGGCTTCCGGCGTCAAGGGTAAGCCGGAACTGGTTGTTCGGGGAACTTATGGCCCCTTCGTTCTTAGTCCCGATGGCGAGTGGCTGGTCGCACGGGCCATCACGAAGGATCAATCGGAAGACAGGTTTATTGCTCGTATCGACCTCAAAAACAAACAGGTAATACCTGTGATCTTGCCGGAAGCCGACATCTTCAGCCCCATTGCCTGGATGGCAGCACATCAAAAAGTAATCTTTTTCCGCGAACGTAGCTACGGCCGCGTCGGGCCGGAAGAACGCGAATACTATCTGTTAGATGTGGCCACGGGTAATTGCGAGAAGGTTACGGGTGAATTTAGCCCACTCACTGATTACAACTGGGTCCCTCTGCACCTGCAACCTTCCTCGGAAGCTAACGTCTTCTGGGCTACAATCGTGCACGCGAAACCAGGACTTCCCGGCGATTTTGACAGCGACTTTGGCAAGTACAATACGCGTGACTTCAGCTTTACTTCACTTGTCCCTCTCCCCGGTGTCAGGGTCGAGCCGGATCAAATTTTTGTGGATGAAAAGGCGCATACGCTGTGGTTCCACCTGCTGGGTGACATCGCCAGGATGGACCTAAGCGACGAGCAGGTCCATCAGTCACCTCATCGCTAGTCACCGACCTGGTTCCCAGAACTTCCGTTGGTCCTTCAGCGCGGGCGTTCGTGGATCAGCCAGAGCAGCGCTGCACAACCACTGCCGCCGTCGCGAGCCTGCTTCGTTTCATCGCTCCATCGGCAAACGGCGAATGTTGAGCACTTCCGCACGGAGACCGGCCGCGGTTTTCCGCAGCTGGACTGATTCGGCCAGGGAAAAGAGCGTCTCACCTTTCCTTTCTCCGCTGGAGATGGAGGCGGAGGCGCTCAGCTCGATCCTGCCATCGTTACCCACCCGCTGAATATCGATCGACAAACCCTCGTCACCCGCGCGCTTTTTCAGAAACGCATAGGTCTTCGCTTCCAGCACCTTCAATAAGTCAATCACTCCGCCCAGCTTCGGACCCGGCGCGATCTGTCCCGCGACACAGGCCGTGTCCGCCCACTTATCGCTCCACATTTGAACGAAGTTCGTCGAATCGCCCGACCAGGTGAAACTGCACGAGCGGTGGTTGTAGCGCTTCCGGGTGCCGAAGTATTCGCAGCCGGTCTCACCGAGAATTTTTCGGGTAGTCAGATCGACGACGTAATTCTTCACGTCCTCGTCGTCCTCCGCGTAATAGGTGTCCTTCCCATCCACGTCCTCGCTGAGAGCGTCCCAGTTGATTTCGTTGCGAGCGAAACCCAGGGCGATGGCATAACGGCCATCCGGCGAAACGGAGCCTTGAATGACGCGGAACTTGTCGGAATCCCCTTTGACGTTCGCGAACGGGTCGCTCTGCGGTGGGCCCGCTTCCCGAAGCTCAGCCGCGATCTTCTCCGGCATCGATAAGAATTCATTCTGCGCGCGCCTCCGCTCCTCCTCGGCATGTTCGTCTTTCAACGGCTTCGTGGCAGGCGCCGTCACGTTGGGCAGGTGCACAGTATCGAGAGAGTCGCCGGGCTTGAAGCGGCCGCTCTTCCTCAATTCGCGCGCCAAATCGCCGCCGACAAAATACCGGCGCGATTCCTCAATCTGGGTGTCGCCGCCAGTCACGGGAGTCTCTTTGCGCGTCAGGACAAACATTGTCTCGAGCTCGAGATCATCGGCCACGTATTCGGTCAATTCGCGCCCGGCAGGGCCGGTGCGCTCTACCGCCACTTTCATCAGGTCGTTTGCACCGTTGAGCCAGGCCTGCTGGGTTGTCGTCACGCCCTCGACGGTTTCGCTTTTGCTGTAATGAATCGACCGATCGAGTTGGGCTTCGACCTGGCCGTAGCGCTGAATCAGGTGCTTTATCTCCTCTTCCTTCGAAAGCTCAGCCAGGGCATCTGTCGCCTGCGCCATCACGGCGAAAACCGCTGCGAAAAAGACGGGCGCTGAGTTTCTCATTGGTCGATCCAGTCGCTGGCGAGAGTCCGCTCGGCTTTTCCGTCCTAACGGGCTTGCAGTCATTCCTCCAGGTGAACTGAGTCCATGATGTGGTCGATCTCCTCTTTCAACTCAGGTTCTGTCGTCAAGTTGGTGGTAAAGGTAATCTCCAGGAGCTGGCCCTTGTAAGAAGTTGTGAGGAAACGGGTGTAAACCGGACTGTTTCGGTAATCTTTTCTTCCCTTTGATATCGGAACGTAGCGCCAGTCGGCCCATTTGCGTCCGTCGATGACGACGATTTCTTTGCGCAACCATTGCAGGTGCGCGTCCTTCGGCAGCCAACTAAATCCCTTGGAATATTCGGTCACGCGCATCTTCAAGTAACCCTCGAGTTTGTCCGGCGTGAGTCCGTGAGTTCCGCGCAAGACTGTTCCCCATGCCCCATCCTGGCGCGAGAATTTAGCCAGCGTCTTTGGATCTTTTGCATCATCGGGATCGCGAACGAAATCCGGAGGGATGTCGATCTTGAGCTTGCCGTCCAGCAGACTCACGGTCGGCTCGGCTTTTTCGGCTGCCGGCGGTTGGATGGTCTTGCTGTTCGCGGGCTGATAAGTCGCGACGCAATGCAATGGCTCTTTCTCATGGCCCGCTTCCGTCACCGGACCTTCGTAGCGGCGGACGCCGTTGCGCTGAGGATCCTGGTTGATCGCAATCCAATATTCCATCTGCTGAAGCTCGGCATTTTTCTTGTCAGAGATCTTCGGGCGAAGATGCATCCACGTTTCGCCATCACGTTTTTGCTGGTCCGCAACTCCGAGCACGGGTCGGGTGGCGTCGAAGCGAATGGGATCGTGCACGAAGGCGTAAACCCTCCGAAAGGTCGCCTGGTCGGCGGGAGCCTGGAGCTTCCAGGTCTTGCTCCCATCAAAACTCACCCAAATTCTATCCTTGATGGAGATCTGCCGGACCGCGTTTCGGTTTTCCGGTTCAAGAGTGAGATCGAAGTCCTCTCCCGCAAGTAGTCCATGCACTCGCATCTTTGTGCCGCGGCTGATGCTGGCATCCACTTCCCAGGTTCCGGTTTTCATCAGCTCCAACGCTGACGTGAGCAGGGTCGGAGCGTTGTCCGGGCCGATGTCGATCGATAACTGCACGGGCCAGCCGGCACGGGAAGGAGCGGGCAAATGCAGGTCGCGCAACTTGTCGCCGACACAGGCCGCGGCCGGTTGGTCGCCTGGGGTGAGCACCTGTTGAACCCGACCATCAGCCGCGAAAACAAAAACAACCTGAAAGTTAATCTTCGGTCCGATATTTTTGGTGCAGCCGCTGACAATATCGCTCAGTCGCGGCGCGACGACTTTGGCAAACTCGCTGTCGTAGGCTTTTCCCGCATCCGTATCGCCAAGGCGCTTTGCCTCGGCCAGCGCCTGTGTGAAGGAAGACTCAGCCGTATCCGCTGCCGAAGCTTGGAGAGAAAATAGCAACAACCCAGCAAGCGCGTTCCTGCATTTCATAGGTTGATTCGACCTTCTGCATTGTTTTCCCGCCGGCGACAAGACATCTTGAAAGTCAATCCTCACAAATCTCGATGAAAAAAAGAGTCTCTTTCACACTGCTTGTCAGGGTATGTCCGTTCTTGATTTGCGCCACGGCCGCCGCCGCAGACATGCATCCGATTGTCGAAGTGAACAGCGGCTATTTGTTCGGCGGCAGCGCCAATGGCAAATGGGTCAAGGCGAAGGAGGCAGCCAAATCGATGAAGGGGAGCACACCCTTTCGCATTTTTGGGCTCACCCAGGAAGTTGGCAAAGCCACGGGAGGCAAACCGAAACCTGAGACGGCGGAGGCGTGTGCGGATCTGCTGAAGGTGTCGCTGCCGTCAACGCCGGACGACAGCGTAATAGCTCTGAGCGCGTCCTGGAACGCCCTGCCCCGCAAGCCGCAAATCGCCGAACCAACCGAGCAAGTCTATGTCGATGCGGTGCGCGAATTCCTGGAGTCCCGCCACCTGAGCGATCCGAAGGTGAAGATTACGCGAATTCTGCGCGTAGACCTGGATGGCGACGGCGAAGAGGAGGTGCTGATCAACGCGACAAATTACTTCACCGAGGATGGCGACGTGCCCCTGGACACAGCCGCGCCCGGCAGTTACTCGATTGTGATTCTCCGTCGCGTGGTGGCGGGAAAGGTGCAGACGGAGCTTATCGCGGGCGAATCTTACGTGAAAGATGACTCCAGCCCTTCGAATTTATACGAGATCGGGGCCGTGCTCGATCTCAACGGAGACGGCAAGATCGAGGTCATCGTCCACTCCCATTATTACGAAGGTTCAGCGACCAGGATTTACGACTGCTCCGGTGGAAAGTGCAAAGATGTGCTTTCCGTCGAGTGCGGGCTGTGACTGAAACGCAGGACCAATCGGTCGGCTGTTTCAGCCCCCTCCCTCCACATCAGAACTGTCGGCGCCTAGAGCGTGACCCCGTAGGATTCGGTGAAGGCGGCTGTCGCATAGGCGAGGGAGGCATACCCAAAGCCTTTGTCGCCCCAAGTTAATCCCCAACTGTTGCGAACGATGAACCGGTCCGGCGTATAGCCCACCAAAGCGACGGCGTGGCCGCCTCGCACCGTGGAGGGTTGGTAAATATCGAGCTTCCCTTGAGTGCTGGCGGCATTGTCCCAGGTCGCATCGACGTCCAGACGGGTAATAATCGGGCCTTTGGTCGCGATCCACTTGCGCCACTCAGTCGGGTTTTGATCGAGATTGAAATAACTCGCGATCTTTCGCTGAGCAGCGAGCGCATAGAATGCCTCCTCTTCGCCCTGGTAAAGCGCTCCGGAGGCGAACGGCAGGACTGAATCGAGCACCGTCCCAAACTTCCGGGCGACGTCGAGCGCGGCCTTCAGACTCGTCCCATCGCTCTCAATGAAGGTCGTCGCCGTCGATTCAAATTCGTCGGTCTCCTTGGCCGCCATCCATTGAAATCGCGCCGAAAGCAACTTGGTGGTCGGGAGGCGGTTCGCTTTCACCATGTGCCAGCGAATGACTGAATCAGCGGAAGCCCACCCGACGCAGGACCCGGTGCTCCCCTGGTTGTTGATTTTCCACCAGGCGGCGCGCAAATCCTTGGACGGCGGGATGGCGCCCGCGGCCACGATTCCCGCGGCATCGGCGTGCCGGTAGCGCCAGTCGTTTTCCATCGTGCGCGACGGAACGCAGTTCAATATTCGTCTGGTTTTCGAGGTTCTTGATTTCATGGTTTGGGGTTTGTGGAAGGTTTGTTTTCAGTGGAACTCGTTCTCTGCCTGCAAGTCCCGGACAGAAAGAATTACGGAAAGGCAGGATCGAAGTTCCTGTGATCGACCTCAGACGGGCGCGCCGCCCGTCGATGGAAGACTCGTCGGCGACGACGGAGCCCGCTTGCGTGCCCGCTAAGGAGACGGCTTGGGCAGCTCCGCGGCCAATTTCGTGGCGGCAGCTGCTTCGGCGGGACGCTTCAAGGCCGCGAGGACTTTTGCCCGCGCCTGCCAGACGGCGGCGTTCTTCGGATCCAGTTGCGTCGCGAGAAGCGTTTCGTTATCGGCCTGGACGGCGGCGTAAGGTTCGCTCTCGAATAACTCGAGCAGCTTCACGCCGAGGTTCGCGTGCGCGATTGGGTCCGCCGGCCAGGCGGCCAGCGCTTCCTTCAATTTGTCGAAGCTATTTTCCTTCACCCGGCCTTCGACGTAGTCAGCCACTTTCACCGGGGAATACGGCGAGATCGTCCGCGTGCGCGGCTCGGCCAGAAACCACTGTGCGACTTGTGCCCAGCGATCGTCCGCCGGCAGCGCCGCCACTTGTTGCCGCACGGCGTTCAGGCGTTTGCCACGGTCGGGTAAAACCTCGAGCGTTCCTGCGGGCGTCAGGACGCAACCGCTCACCGCCTCGGCCAGATCCGCCAGCCACCCCGGTCCTCGGCCGGACGGCGCGATGTTCCAGACGCGAACGGGCTCCGACTCCTCGACCACGAGGGAATCGTCCGGGCTGAAGTGCGCCGCCTGCCATGGGAATTGGTCCGTGCGCGCATCGCCGATCAGCCGGCCGGTTGCCACGTCCACGATCGCGGTCGTGCCCCAGGTGCCTTCCGGACCACCGACGCCCGCCGCCAGGAGTCGCCGTCCATCCGCACTGAACTCCACATATTGATAATCCATGTGCTCCGGCGCCTTGACCGGATCGATCAAAGGCGCGCCGGTCGCGGCATTCCAGACCTGGACGCCGTTGCCAGCGGTCGCCAGTAATTTGCCATCGGCGCTAAATCGCGCGCTGACAAAGTCGGCTCTTCGCATGGCCGGTGAATCGATGGCTTTGCCCGACGCCGTTTCGAAGAGGCGCATCCCGCTGTGCGAGAAGACAACAAAGCGCTTTCCATCCGGGCTGAAGATCGGCGTGGGCAACTCCTCCGACGGTTCGAGCCGGACTTCCGCGGTACCCACGGGTTCCGCACCCGGCAGTTTCCAGACGCGCAACGCGGCTCCGGCGTCGCTGACGGAAAGTGTGATCAGGCGAGTTCCATCAGGGCTGAAGCTCACCAAGGGCGGGCCGCGATGATCCAGGGGAGACGAGGCGGCCTGGCCGCTGGCCGCGTCCCAGAGTTGCGCGAAGCCCGCGTTCTCTCCACGCCTGGAATCGATCGCTACCATCCGGCCATCCGGTGACAACCGCGCCGCAATGATCTCGGTGCCTTCCGCCGGCTTGATCTCCTGCAAGAGGCGGCCGTTCTCCGCCTCCCAGATCTTCACCGTTTTGTCCGTGCAAAGAATTCTCGATCCGTCGCGGCTCAGCTCCGGCGCTCGAGCTTCGGCGAGTCTTGGCAGCTCTTTGCCGCTCGGTAAATCCCAGAGCCGCACGCCACGACCGATGTTGAGGAGAAGCCGGTTGCCATCAGCGCTGAAGCTCCCGATCGGAATTTCCTCCGCAGCTCCATTCGCCTTCTCCAGTTTCACCTCGAGCAAAATCTTCCCGGTCTGGATATCCCAAACGCGGAAGGAGTCGGACTCAAAAGTTGCGAGCATGAATCCGTGCTGGACGGGAGCCTTGCCGGGGAGCGAAAGCGGGCGCGCCGAAGCACCCATGACGTCCCAGACGAGACGGGAAACGCCGTTGGAACCACCGGCGATCAGGCGTTGACCGCCACCGCTGAATTGCACGGTCTTCACCGCGGCAACCTCGAGTGCTTGCAGCGTTCTCGTGCCGGTCGCGACATCCCACAGATAAACGCTTTCTCCCTCGGCCACTGTCGCCACGCGTTGGCCGTCCGGACTGAACGTCGCGGCGATGAGTCTGTCCGCGCCGGGATTCTTCAGCCAACCGGTCACGGGCTTGCCCGTCTGCGCATCCCAGACCCGCGCTTCGGAGATGCCGCGCGCGAGCAGCCATTGTCCGCCGGGACTAAACTCGAACCGGTCAACCCAGCTCTGATGCTCCACCAGCGGCGTCACCGGTGCGCCGGTCGCCACCTCCCAGACACGGTCGACACCGCCGTTCCCCTCGCCTTCCGTCGAGTTACCGGCCGTGGCGATGCGCAATCCGTCCGGACTCAAAGCCGCTGTGCCCAACATCAGGTTGGTTAGCGTCGCGTCGCCGAGCAGCTTGATGGCAACGCCGATCGGTTTTCCCGTTCGCGTTTCCAGCGCCTGCGCCACGCTGCGGGTGGTCAGGCGCTCCCCGTCGCGGCTGAACTGCGCCCCGTCCCCGTTCTCCACCTGACACAGCTCGCGGCCAGTTCGCGCGTCCCAAATCAATGATTTCTGGCCGACGCCAGTGATAGCCAGAAAACGGGAGTCGGGACTGAAGATAAGCGTCTCCTCGCTGGCGCTGCCCTGAAACCGCGCGGGCTCTGTGATCGCGTGGCCACTTTTCGTCTCCCACAGTTGAACCGCGAGAGGGATTGGCTCGTTAGGCTCGCCCTCCTTCCAGCTGTCGCCCGCGAGCACGACGCGTGTCCCATCCGGGCTGAAACACGCCACGTCCACGCCGGCCTCTAGTTTGATCCGAGGCGAGAGCGGCCGGGCGGTGACGTTATCGCGGATTTCTGCGCTGCCATCGGCGAGCACGACGACGACCTCCGCCCCCGTTGGACTGAAGAAGGTCTTCACGGCGTCGGCGTGCGTCGATTCGATGGGCATTGGCCAGACGCGCTCCATCAGGAGCGAAGCGATCCGCGCCGCCGCCGCGGGGTTGCCGTTGGTTCGGACCGCGCGCGCCAAACAGGCCAGCGCCTGCACTTCGCGTTGATCGGCAATGAACCGTGTGCCTTGCGCGAAGTCCGATTGGCTCAGCGTTTCGAGCGCGGCCTCTTTCTGCCGGGTTGCTTCTTCCCCCTGCTCGATCGCTTTGCCGCGCTGCTTCCAGGCGAGAATGGCCAGCACGACGGCCACCAGCGCGCCGAAGGTCACCGCCCCGAGGGTGATGCGCTGCCGCTTCGAGGAAGCTTTCCGGCTGGCGATGATGTATTCGGTCTGCAACGCAGTCGGCTGGCGCTCCTTGTCGCTGCCCGCTTGCGCGAGCCATTGTTCGGCGGCGCGCAAATCCTCCCCGCGCAGGACGAAGCTGTTACTCTTGCCCTTCGCCTCCCATTCAATCGCCCGCGTCAGCAGCCGGGTGTGCGCGCGGACCCAGCCGAGATCGGTATCGAGCGCGCTGATGAGCAGTTCGGTTCCGACATCGAAGTCTTCGTTTTCGCGACAGAAGAAGACCCAGTTCAGCTTCGCGAGCGGTTCCGGAATGGTTTTGACATCTACTTCACGAGCAAAGATCGGGACCATGCGCTTGTTATGCGACGCGGCATGGTCCAACTCCTGTTTACACACCTTCGACGTGACCGAATCGGGGGACATCACGAAAGCGAAAGTGTCCGCGCCTTCAATCGCAGGGAAGATCGCCTGCATGAATTCTTCCGCGGGCCGGATGCCTTCCCAATCCACCCAGGCTTCGCGGCCACGCGCCTGCAAAGCCGCCTCCAGACGCTTGACGAATTCCCTGTCCTTCCGCGAATAGGAAATAAAAACGTCAGGCCGCTTCGGACCTTCTTTATCTCGAGCTGATGCCACCATGGGGGATCGTCGCTCAGGCTATCGAAGCGCCATTTTCACTACGAGTCTTTCTTGAATCAGCTCCTATGACTTTAACTCTGCGCGATACGCCTGATGTTTTTGATAAAGTTGCCGGCGCTTCTCCATCCCTGACCGAATTTCCACAGGATCGGTGGACAAATCGAACGCGTAGGTCTGCCACTTAATCGCTTCGTTAAAATTCCCGGATTCGGCAAAGGCCGCAGCCAGGGTATCGATATCGCGCGCATTTTCCCATTTGGTGAGCTGACAAGCCTTCGTGGCCAGCTCGACCGCTCTCTTGCCATCCCGCATTGCCTTCTCGGGGCAGGTGGCATAGAACCACGCTGCGCTATTCAGAGGTGGGCCCTGAGGCTGCTGGCCTAACTCGATCGCGCGCTCAAAATCCACGCGAGCTTTCGGATAATCGCGGCGCGCCAGATGAGCCTCAGCCCGGCAATAGTACGCGTCACTGAGCTCCGGTCTGAGGGTCACGAGAGTCTCTGCGTCAACCAGCGCCTCGTCTGTTCGTTTCAATTCTAGCAACGCCAGAATCCGCCACCGATAGGCCCAGGCAGATTTTGGATTCAACCGAATCGCCTCGGTCAAATCGGGCAATGCCTTATCGACATTCTTCAAGGCCAGGTATTGAAGCGCGCGATTGGAGTAAGCTTCCTCCAGGTTCGGATTTAGACGGATGGCCTCGTCGTAATTCTGAATCGATCTATCGTGCTGCTCCTTATGCCCGTAGGTATTGCCCCGATTAACCCACGCGTCTGCGTTCTTCGGATCGATCTTGATCGTTTCATCGTAATCGAGGAGCGCGTGATCCCAATCTTTCTTGCCCGCGTAGGCGTCACCGCATGTCATAAAAACAGCCGAGGCGAGGGAGGGGTTGAGCGTCAGGCCCATCGCCTGGTTGCAAAGATCGATCGCTTCATCATAACGGCCGGCCGCTACGGCGGTATGGGCCCTTCGCAGGAGATCAGCGCCGGGGGAACCAAACACGGGCGCGAACGGATCGGGAGCAACCTTCGCCGACGTGGATTCCATCCAGTCATTCCTCGCCTGCTCCTCGTTGCCGCGCCGTTTATGAACCACTGCCCTGGTCTTGTAGGCTTCGGGAAGTGGATTGATCGAGATGCTCGCATCCAGGCTCGCGAGCGCGCCATCCAGATCGCCTAGCTCCAGGAGGGCCGCGCCGCGGTTGAGATAGGCAGAGGCATCCCCGGGTAGGCATCGAATAGCCTCACTAAAGTCCAGCGCGGCTTTGGCCCACTCCTTGTGTTTCATGTAGATCATGCCGCGGTTGGAGTAAGCGAGGCCCGCATTCGGATTTCGCTGCAAAAATTCGCCATAATCAGCGAGGGCCTTCTCTAGTTCGTCTTTCCGCTGGTAGGCGTGACCGCGTCCCCAGAAAGCATCCACTTTCCTCGAATCAAGACGAAGCGCTTCCGAGAAATCCCGGATAGCCTCGTCGTATTTGGATTTGTGAGTGTTCGCGAGGCCGCGCCCATAATACGCCTCCGCGGCCTTGGCTGGCGGAAGATGGAGCTGAAGAGCCTGGTCAAAGAGCACAATCGCTTCGTCAAAGTCGGGCTGGTCGAGAGCGCTCTCGGCCTTCTTAAAAACCAGGGTCGCCCGGCGATCATTCTGCAGGCGGTAAACTCCAAACGCCATGAGCCCCGCCAGGGCCAGCAGCAACCCCGCACTCAGTCCACAGCCGATCCTGGCCGACCTGTTCATGGCTTATGGCCCCCTGGCCCGTCACCGATCGGTCTTCGGCTCGAGATAAACGAACGATTTCAGAACCTCCCGCAACGCTCCCGCATTCTTGCGATAACTGGCTTCATCCCGGGCGGAGAGAACAATGTAGGCGACGGCTTTGGGCAACTGCACGTAGGCGATCCGCTCGCACTGCGAGTAGGATTCGGTCGGCGAATATTCGTTCACGAAGTAGGCGTGCCCGTCGCCCGTTTTGCCGGACTCGATTTTCTGTTTCGGGAGGCCGTGGACCTTTTCCATCTCCTTGATGGCCGTGGCCACGAACGCTTCCGCGTCCTCGTATTGGGTGCTGGCGATCTTCGCGTACATGATCGTCTTCGCGTCCGCCCAGGTTGAGCCCTTTGGATACAGGACGCAGGGCAAGCCCTGCTCGGCGCCGGCCTTGTTGTCCAGGACCCAGCCCTTGGGCGCGTCGATTTTGAAGGCGGCCTTCGGACCGTAAACAATTCCTCCTGGGAACTTGTCTTGCGCCAAACCCAGAGCGCACAGAAATAAAATGCCAAGCAGAACCGACAATATCCTTTTCATGGTTTGGTCCTGGGCCGCCGGGTTAATTGCTCGCAACAGCCTTTAGCTTCAGTTGATCGTTGAGGAAACTCGCCAGGTAGCGGAGTGGATGGGAACGGTCGTTAGGCCCTTTCTCCAGAAACTCCTTCAACCGCAGCTGCGCCCTGGGCCGCGACCGAATCGCCGCGATCAAGTCCGCGCGGTACTCGGCTTTCGCGAGATCCGCGAAAATGTTCGCCAAACGCACGGAGGCTTCCGGTTGCAGGTCGGGTTTCGTCTTGTCATCCAATTGCGCCAGGGTCATATCGAGCGCGGGTCCCCAATCATGCATCCGCCAGAGCGTCATGGCGCGCAGGTTTCGGTTCTCGGCCGCGTAGCGTCCACGAGGAAACTCGCGGTCGTAGTCGTCCAACGCTCCCAGCACGCGTTTGGGATCGAACGCTTCTCGTTGGTAAGATTTCTGGACCATGTCGTAGTTTTGGTCTTCGGGCGTGCTCCCCGCCACGTCGACCGCCACATTGCAAACGAAAGGCCGCGACAGCGCCTGGACCGAGCGCGCCAGCACAAAAAGCGCTGCTTCACGTTTGTGACTGCGCGGATATTTCTTGAGGAAATCCCGGGCCATTTTCTCCATGCCGGCATGATCGCGTGAAACGTAACTGCTCTTGCCGTCCTCTTCCTTCGGATCGGGGATATCGGTTTCGACCGCCGTCCGGTCCCCTGCCTTCAATCCGATCCGGCAGAACTCTAGATAATCCGCCACCGGCTGCATGATCGGGATCTTCAGGGCCGCGTCGATTTCCGCCAGAATTTGATCGTCATTCTTTCTGGCGGACTCAACGGGGTCACTAGGTCGATCCCAGCCATTGCTCTCCAGCACATCGAATCGGATGCCGATGTAAGTATTCACCATCTCGCTCGTGAGATTCGGTTCGGACAAAAACAGTGCGAGATCGTCCACGAAATTCACCAATGTAGCGTCGCCAATATTGGTGACGCTCTTCTTGACCACGGCATCGAGCTCCTGAATTTCCGCGGCCATCGCCGCCGGCTGCGTGTTAACGGCTTTTGCCGGAACCAACCAGACGCGTTTGGCGATGTCGCTCCAGGCGGGGTGATCCGAGCTGTCGGACTCCTCCTGCCCGAAAGCGCCGAAAGCGTCGTACGAATAACCGAGAATATTCGCGTCACGCCGGGCGGCCGTTACGTCGTAGTTGTCCTGGTTGTCTGCTTTCACCGGCGGCGGAAAACTCCAGTAAGCGGCCAACCGTTTCGCTTCGACGGAATCGGGAGCCTCTTTCCGCAGCCTTTCGTAAATCTCCCGGGAAACAGCCTCGCCTTTTATTTCACGCGCCCGCTCCTCCGCATATTCCGAAGCCGCGGCAATTTTCGGCATCGCGTCGAGCGCCTTCCAGCGCGCCTGCGCCCCGAGCGGAGTTCCGGGCCGGGCCCGGGCCGCGTTCAACCACCAGCGCGAGGCGTGCCGCATTTCATCGCGCTCCTCGAGTTCGGGATCGACATTCTTGAGACTCAGCGAGCGGCCGTTCGCCCGCCGCTGCATCGCGTCCAATTCGCTGTAGCGCCTGAGAAAATGGACCTTGGTGTCGAGCGGGGCGCGTAACAGCTTGCCGCGGGCTTCGGCCCACGCGTTTCCGAGGTTCACCATATCCTCCGCCTTCTCCTGTGGGTTTCCAGCGGCGGCCTTGGTCAGCGTTTCGAGATTCGCCGCGATGCGCTTGAACTCATCCGCTGGCATGAACTTTTTCGCTTCCGCAAAATTCTCCTGCGCCAGGTAGCGTTGCGCGATGACAGAACGAAACTCCTTCTTGCCCTTCTCATCGAAGCTGGCGTCGTCGACCGCTGTGGCCAGCTCCGTGAGGGGGGCAAAATTCAGAAGCGTATCGACCGCTTGCTGGATCTGATCCAAATCGGCGCCGGTGATATTTGGGTAAACCGAACTTGTGTTCAGATCCCAATCCTCCTCACTCGATGGGTAGGTCTCCATGGCCGTATAACGCGAACCTCCGAAGTCCGGAAGGTTGGTGTCATCGTCGGCCTCCGGTTCAGTCTTGGTCTCGGTTTCTTCCTCGGCCGTGGATTCGTCCTCGTCCTCGGTCGCTGCCTCCGACTTCACGTCGGTCGTGCCCGGCATGACGAGCAAACGCTTCAGCTCGACCACAGCCGCGCCGGCCTGATGATTATCCTGCAGCGCGAAGGCCAGGCGAAGACGAATGCCCGGAGCCATGAGTGAGTTGGGGAAAGTGCCGAGAAACTTTTGATACGCTTGAATGGCCTCCGCCGCTTTGCCCGCGCGCTGCAAAGCCAGGGCCCGGATCATCAGCAGGTCGTCGCTGCGCTCGAGTTCAGCCGGCGCCAGATTCGTCAGTTGCAGCGCCTGGTCCTGGTTTCCGGTGGCGCTCGCGGCCTGCGCCAGCATGGCAAGATACCGCGGCTGCCAGTCGCCTTTTTGATAGATTTGTTTCTGCTTCGCCACTTCCGCCGCAATCTGGGGCAGGATCGTTCTGCGCCATTTCTTGACGTCGGCCGGTGGATCGATCTTGCCATCGTAGTTCTTCGCTTCCGGTGCGCTGAGGACGAGATAAGTGAATCCCATCGCGATGCGCGGATGCCGGGCGATCATCGCAAAAAGCACTGCGCTCTCGGGTTTCTCAGCGACGCGCACCAGGCATTTCTCACACATGAACACCGCGGACTTGATCGTCTCGGGATGTCCCGGTGTTTCCGCCTGGGCGATATAATACTCGAGCGCTTTCGAATATTCCTCGGCATCGAAAGCCAGCGCTCCCAGCCAGCCAAGCGCATCCGCTTCAAAGCGGCCTTTCGGATACTGCTTGCGGTAACGCTCGAACATCTCCGCAGCTTTCTTTCGCGCGGGCGCATGCTCCTTCGCCTGCTCTTCCGTCCGCTCATCCTGCGATTCGATGCCGCGCCGCGATTCCGAAAACGCGCAGCGCGCCTGCATGAAGAGCGCGATCTCCGCGCGCGGATGCTTGGGAAATTCTTTCACCACGCGTTCGAACCAGGGCAGGCATTCCACGCGATCGCCATTCTTGTAGCGCGAAGCGCCCAGCAAATAAAGCCAGTGCGCCCTCAGCGGACCGGATGCGCCCTTCAACTTCTGCTCCAGATCCTGCCCCGGTGCGGTCGATTTCGCCGATTCCTTCTCCTCATCCTCCGAGGATTCCTTTCTCGCGGAAGACATCAGCAGCGTCTTGTTCTCAATGCGCCATTTGATGTAATCCGCCGCCGCGCTCTTGTTCTCAGCCGAACCCGTCAACACATCGCGCACATCGTGGAGAAGATTGCACCAGTCGCCTCCGCTGGAATAATTCTGGCGCGCCTGCGCCAGCAGGTCGTCCGCGACAGCAACCAGGGGCGCGGCCGCCTCAGTCCGGAGACGCTGCGAAATTTTCAGGACTTCCGCATCGAAATCGGGTGGGTCTTTGTCGGAAGAAGGAGCAGCCGTCTCCAGAAAGATTTCGCCGAGCGATTTGGCCGGCAGAAAATCGAGCGAATCGCCCAGGGAAGGCGCTGGTGCGTCAAAAGAATCGCCACCCGTGGCGTAGACAGGGCCACGAGGCGCCGCGACGACAACAAAGGCAAGCGCAGCGAGAAGAATTATTCGTCGATATTTTTCCATACGGCGTCTCCAGCCGCGTTGCGAACGCGGTAGCGAATCTGATCAAAGGTCGCGCCGGGGGCGAGTTGAATCAATCCGGTTCGCAATGATTGCCGGGCGCGGAGGTGACTGAACCAGAACGTGAGGCGCGTCGCCAGCGGCACCGCCACGGATCGCCGCGCGCTTTCCGCCTGTCCCAGCACCCGCCAAAAATCGCCTTCCTGCGCATCGCGAAAAACCGCCGCCGGCGCATCCAGCTCCACGACATACCCACGATCGAGTTCGCCCTGGCTGTTCGTCCCGGAAAGCCGCGGCTCCAGGTCCGCGTCGGCCTCGTTCACCAACTCAAGCTGACCCGATGTTCCCCCTTTGCGCAGCACCAGGCGTGGCGTCGCGTCCAAATGCCCAAGCTGCCGGAGAGACCATCCACTCGGAGCGGTCGAGTCGGGCAGCCGGAAAAAGACGAGCCCGCGCGCGTTCGTTTTCCTCACCCGATCGATCACGCGATTCAGGCCGGCGCGATCGGGCCACCTCACGGCGAGAAGTTGATCCGTTTTCACAGGCGTATTCGTCACCCGGGTTGCGGCCTGTGCCTTGAAGAGCGTCACGCCCAGCGTGGTGGGTCGAAGCGTGGCGAGGGATTTGTTGAAACAGAGATCGTCCCAACTCCAATCGCGAATGTGACCACGCGACTTTCCGGACGGATCGAAGAGCGTGACGCGCGCAAACGAGGGCAGACCCGCGCTCCACTCAATTCGGCAATGACTCCACTCCTCGAGCGATCGCTCCAGCTTCTCTGGAACCAGGAGCGGGAGCGGGGCGGCGCCTTCGACAATCGGATCCGGCACAAAATCGTACAGCATCGGCAGGAGCTCATCGACGCTGCTTTCCAGAACGCGCAGGGCCGAACTTCGACTCCATCCCGGCAGCGCCGTAATGCCGAGCTTCGGCACAAGCGTGTGAATTTTCTTCAGGGCCGCTGCGTACTCTTCGACCAGGCGATCAGGCGCGTCGTAGTCGATTTGCAGCTCGTCCGCGCCTTTCGTGACGGTCGAGAGAGCGCCACACAACGCCTCGAGCGACGCTGGCGAAAAAGGCGAGCGCTCGCGAGATTCCAAACGGACAACCGGAACACAGCGCAGTTCGCCGGAACCAGGCCGCGGGAACGCGAACCGCGCTTTCCACCGCCAGGTTTCCCCCACATTCTCCAGCTCGCCCGTCTGCCAGTAAACCGTGCGCACGCCCTGGGTCGAAAGCTCGGCGCGTTCCGCCGCGGACAACGGCTCGCTCCGCTGCCAGACCCAAAAGGCCGTCTCGAACGCGCTCGCCGAAGAACAGAACAAAGCCGCTCCAAGGGCGAGCGCGATTGGAATTCGCACAACGAATCATCCACGCATCGAACCCCGCGCACAATCTTTGCGATTGCATTCCCCGTTCGGAATCGCTTTCCTCCACCAAGCGCGACCTTTCGTCGCCAGCCAAATTCCTAACTGGACGCCAAACATGGACCCACGAAATCCGCCGCCCGCGAATGAAGACCTGAGCGAGAAAAGGCGCCCTGAACTGACGATTCGCGGTCTGATTGTCGGCGTCATCATCACGCTGGTCTTCACGGCCGCCAACGTCTACTTCGGCCTCAAGGCCGGCCTGACGTTTTCGACCTCGATTCCGGCGGCGGTGATTTCGATGGCAATCCTGCGCGGTTTCAAGAACGCCACCGTCCAGGAAAACAACATCGTCCAGACCGTCGCCTCGGCGGCCGGCACGCTGTCGTCGATCATCTTTGTGTTGCCGGGTCTGATCATGATCGGCTGGTGGACTGAGTTCCCGTTCTGGATCTCATTTTTGATCTGCGCCCTCGGCGGCATTCTCGGCGTGATGTACTCGATTCCATTGCGCCGCGCGTTGGTGACGAATTCCGACTTACCGTATCCGGAAGGCGTCGCGTGCGCCGAAGTGCTCAAGATCGGCAGTGGCGGCAAGGAAGATGCCGGCGAAATCGAGCACAGCCGTTCCGGTCTGCTCGCGGTGGTGTGGGGTTCAATCGTGTCCGCAGTCTTTGCCATTATCGTTGCGACGCAGATCTTCGCTGCGGAGGTCGCGGAGACCTTCCGCATCGGCAACCGCGGGGCGGCGAGCGGTTACAATTTCTCCCTTTCGTTCGCCCTCCTGGCGATCGGTCATCTGGTCGGTTTGTCGGTCGGCATTGCCATGCTGGTCGGGGCCTTGATCGGCTGGGGGTGGCTCGTGCCGTATTACTCGGCGCTCTCTGGCGACCTGACGACTGCGGCCGGCGCTCTCGCCCAGGCGACCTGGAGTCGCAAAGTGCGTTTCATTGGCGCGGGTGCAATCGGCGTTTCCGCGATTTGGACCCTGTTGAAACTGGTGAAACCTGTCGTGAGCGGCCTGGCTGGTGCAATGGCCGCGTCGCGCGCGCGCAAAGCCGGCAAAGCGGATACCCTGCCGATTACCGAGCGCGACATTCCGATCGGCATCGTCGGCATAGTGACGCTCGCGTGCATGCTGCCAATCGGATGGGTGCTCGCCTACTTCGCCAACACGAGTGGACTCGGCGCGCATTTGTGGACGCTGGTGATCGGCGGCGTGTTTTACGTCTTTCTGATGAGCTTTTTCGTTTCGGCCGTCTGCGGTTACATGGCGGGGCTGATCGGTTCGTCGAACAGTCCGCTTTCCGGCATCGGCATTCTGGTAGTAATCGGCGCGGCGTTGCTCCTTGTCTTTGGCGTCAAGCCGTACGTGGGGCCGGATGCATTCAAGGCGCTGATGGCCTTCGCGCTTTTCACCACCGCGGTGGTCTTCAATGTTGCTGCGATCGCGAACAATAACCTGCAGGATCTGAAGACCGGGCAGTTGGTCGATGCGACTCCCTGGAAACAGCAGGTCGCACTCATCATTGGTGTCCTTGCTGGCGCGGCCGTCATTCCGCCCGTCCTTAACCTGGTCAATCAGGCGTATGGTTTCCTCGGAGCGCCCGGTGCGGATTTGCTTCCGAATCCATTGCCAGCACCTCAGGCGGGCCTGATCTCCTCCCTCGCGCAGGGCGTCATCGCCGCGGACATCGATTGGAGTTTGATCCGGATGGGCGCCATGATCGGGGTCGCCATCATCGTGGTCGACTGGACCCTCTCCCGCACAACGAAACACATGCGCATTCCCCCTCTCGCCGTCGGCCTCGGGATTTATCTGCCGACCGCGAGCACGCTTATGATCGTGGTCGGCGCGATCGCGGGTTGGTTCTTCGACCGGGCTGCCGACCGCATGCCGCAACCAAAAGCCACGAAGGACCTGGGCGTGCTCCTGGCATCCGGCCTGATCGTAGGCGAAAGCACCATTGGGGTGGTTCTCTCCGCCATCGTCGTGTTCTCCGGCGTAGCCGCGCCGCTCGCGCTCGTCAGCCCTGGATTCGAAATGGCCGGAAAAATCATTGGCGGCCTGGCTTTTGTCGCGATCGCGTTCCTCCTTTATCGCTGGATCCTGAGAATGGCGGCGCGGCGGTCCGCGTAAAGCGCGTGGCTCGTTAGGCCAGCTCGGATTGCCATGGCAAACATCGATCCGTCCAATCCGCCCAACGAGTTTCCGGACATCGTCGGCCCTCACCCGACGAACCCGATCCTCGCCCGCTTCCGTCCGTTCATTCCACCGGGCGCGCGGCTGCGTGAGCTGACGCCGCTGCCGCTCATCATCGGCACGCTGCTCGGGATGGTCTTCGGTGCGTCCTCTCTCTACCTCGTCCTCAAAGTCGGCCTGACGGTGAGTGCGTCCATTCCCGTCGCGGTCCTTTCCATTACTTGCTTTCGGTTTCTGTCGTGGATTTCGAAGAACAGGATTCGCAACACCACGATTCTTGAGAACAACATCGTGCAGACGGCGGGCTCAGCCGGCGAATCAATCGCCTTTGGTCTCGGCGTCACCATGCCTGCGATCATGATTCTCGGATTCGATCTCGAGATCACGCGGGTCATGCTGGTCGCCATCCTAGGCGGACTCATTGGAATCCTGATGATGATTCCGCTGCGCCGCGCGCTCATCGTGCAACAGCACGGTCACCTGAAATATCCGGAAGGCACGGCCTGCGCCGAAGTGTTGAAAGCGGCTGCGTCGCCTGAATCGCGCGATGCCGCGCATGCCGGCGACGCCGTGGCGCGCGCCGCGGCCGACGAAGCGGTCAGCGGCGGCAAGATCATCATCGGCGGCTTCGCCATCGGCTTCCTCTACTACGGCCTGCAGCAGATCTTCAAAATCATGAAGGAAGCGCCGGAGAAAATTTTCGGGAAGCCTTTCGACGGCGGTTCCATTTCGGTCGAAAACAATCCCGCGCTGCTCGGAGTCGGTTACATCATTGGCCCGCGCATCTCCGCGCTCATGATGGGCGGCGGCGTCCTCTCCTATTTGGTGCTAATTCCGGCGATCAAATTCTTCGGCTCCACCGCCACTGCGCCGCTCCCGCCCGAACCGGCCACGGCGCTCCCTATCGCGGAGATGACGGTCGAGGCGATTCAAAAGGGCTACATCCTCTACATCGGCGCGGGTGCGGTCGCCGCGGCCGGCATTATCAGTCTCTTTCGCTCGCTGCCGCTCATCTGGCATGGATTGAAAGGCGGGCTGGCGGACCTGCGCAGCGCCGGCGTCGTTCGTGAAAAGGTCCCGCGCACCGAGCAGGATCTCTCCATGAAATGGGTCGTGGGCGGAATCGTCGCCTTGCTCGTCGTCATCATGATCGCGCCGCAATTGAACCTGCGCTTTAATTTGTTAGGCGCGCTTCTCATCGTCGCGTTCGGTTTCCTTTTCGTCCTGGTATCGTCGCGCCTGACGGGTGAGGTCGGCTCCTCTTCCTGTCCCACTTCCGGCATGATGATCGCGACCGTTTTGCTGACGTGCCTCATCTTCCTCATCATCGGCTGGACCGCGCCCCCGTACTTTGTCACGGCGCTCTCCATTGGCGGCATCGTTTGCATCGCATCGTCGAACGGCGGAACTATTTCTCAGGATTTGAAGACCGGTTTCCTCATCGGCTCCACGCCCAGGTCTCAACAAATCGCGATCCTGATCGGCACGCTCGCCTCGGCCATTCTTCTCGGTCCGATCCTGATGCAGTTTAACCAATCCGGCACGGTTTACGTTCCGGTCGCAGGCAAAAAGGGGTTCGCTTTCCCGTCCAGTTACCGGGTCGATCCCGCCGATTACCTGAAAGGAAGCGACGGCCAGCCGAAACGCGAGAGCCTGGCTGGCGCGCAAGCGGGTTCCGATCCTAACCAGTACTTCGTCTACCACAAAACCAACATCGATTACGGACCCGCCGGCCGTTATCTCGTGAACAACGACGGCGTGCCGGTTTACCTCGCCGATCCCGGCATCAATGGTGTTTACGACAAACGTCCCGATGGGTCGAGCGTTCGCAAATTCACCGCGCCGAAGGCCACGCTCGTCTCCTACATCATCAAAGGAATCCTGGGCGGAGGCCTGCCGTGGGGCCTCGTTTTGTTAGGCGTTTTCATCTCCATCGTGCTTGAGCTTTCCGGCGTCTCGGCCCTCGCCTTCGCGGTAGGCGTTTACCTGCCGATCTCTACTTCGGCGCCCATTTTTGCCGGCGGGATGGTGCGCTGGCTCGTGGACAGATACACCCGTCGCAAACACGGCGCCCGCAGACTCACCGAAGACGAACTCATGGCGGAAGGCGACAAGAGTAACGGCGTCCTTCTCTCCTCCGGTTACATTGCCGGCGGCACCCTGGCTGGCGTGCTCTTCGCCTTCCTGGTCATCCCTTGGAAAGACCGTCTCGACGACTGGAAGAATTGGGCCAGCGAGCACAACCCGTTCTTCGAAGGTCCGTGGTCCGATATCCTCGGCATGATCCCTTTCATCGCGCTCAGCGTTCTGCTCTATTTGGTCGGGCGCGACGTATTACTAGCGGCCAAGGCGAAGCGCGCCCCGAAGTAGCAAAGCGTCTTCTCTTCCAAGTCTCGAATTCGCTTGTTCGCACTGACGCGAGTCTCTACTCTCGTCCCAACCCAGGCAAAGCAACCGCACTTGTCGTGTCGCTTTGCACCACCCCAAGTCCGCCAGAGCATGCAATTTTTCTCCTTCTCGACTCGCCTGCTCATTGCGGCCGTCCTCGTTTTGTTTGTGAACGCACTGGTCGTTCTTGGACTCATCGCTCTCGGCATGCTGGGCTTTGAAACACTCAATCTTCACACGTTCGTCGCTCTGGGCATTTTGCTGGGCGTGTCCCTTGTCGTCGCGCTTGGTTTACTCGGGCCCGGACCAATCAATCTCACTTTGACCATCCTGGCCGCTCTTGCCGCCGCGACGCTCATCGTCATGGGCTTCCTTGAACCAGGTCAAGCTGACTTCGGCTTGATTGTCCTGGGCTTGTTCGTGGCCATCGGCACCTTGATCGCCATCGGTTTTTCCGGCTCCGGCCCAATCAATGTAGGCCTGATTGCCACCGGATTATCTACTCTCCTGGCCCTGAGTGTATTCGCGTGGGCTTATGGGATTGTTCCATTGGGTTTCACTTTGATTAGCGTCTCCATCCTGGGCTTGATCGGCGAACTGGTCGGCCTCTTATGGTTTATCCTCCAGGTGCATCGCCTGCCGCTGTCTCTGCTGGGGTTGGAAGGATTGACCAGCATTCCGGGCGTCCCGTTTCGTATCGCCGATCTGCCCGACACCATTTTGAAGCTGTCTGAAAAGTCAGCGCAGACCCAACCGGCCAAGGACGCCCTCTCCACCACGTTCACCCTCGATGCGGGAACCGCGAGCGAACGGACTGCGACCGGCTATACCTTCATGTATGGCGAGGGCGAGTCCCGTTCTCTGAATTCGCCGGAACAATTCGCCATGGGCTGGACCACTCTGGGTGGCATCGATCAATGTGCGGCGCCGTTACTGCCGAAGTGGTCTGCTTCGTTAACTGATGCCGATACGGCCACAACCCTCTTCTGGCCCACGCTTGCGAAGTATAACCTCGCCTTCAACCTCGTCCCGTTGGAAAGGGTATCGGCCGCGCGTGCCGCGCAGTTCAGAAACGACCTTACCGATCAATGGACCGCGCGAATGGATGACCTCCTGGAAGCCGGCCGGTTGTACGCGATCGACATGACCATTTTCCGCGAGCTCACTCCTCCGGACACGGCGCAGCCCCGGTTCACTCCCTCCACTCTTACCTTCCTGGAATTCGAACCGGCCGGGAAGACCTTCACACCTTTTCTGATTCAGGTCTCCAATGGCGCCACCACGCAGCGCTATACAAATACATCCGCCACCGCCTCCACCTGGTTATACGCGTTACAGGCCGTCAAGACATCTCTAACTGTCTGGGGAATTTGGATTGGACACGTCTATCATCTCCACCTTGTCACCTCGGCGATGCAGATGACCATGTTCCAATACCTGCGTGCTTCGCATCCCATCCATCAGTTGCTTGGCCGGCAATCGCATTACTTGATCGGTTTCGATGAGTTTCTGCTCTTCGATTGGGCCATCGGTCCACCTACTTCGATCACGAATGGTGCGGAATTTCTCCGCCTGATGGATACCTACGCGAAGGGACGAACGTTTTTCGCCGACGATCCTCATACTACTTTGCAAACGTTAGGCCTGAACGTGGATGACTTCACCACGCGTCCGGCCGGCGACCCTGACAGAGTCGAGTGGGACCTCTACCCTGTGGCTCGCTATCTTCTCGCCCTCTGGGACACCACCTCGACCTATGTCGGCTCCGTTATCTCCGCCCAATACGCCAACGACCAGAGCGTGGCTCACGACGCGCCCCTGCAACGCTGGATCAAAGCTTCAGGCGAACAGCGCGAAGGAAATATTCGAGGCCTGCCCGCTCTGAACTCGAGAGCTTCGCTCACGGCGGTGCTGACCAGCCTGATCTACCGCATCACCACTCACGGCGCCAGCCGGATGGAGGAAGTCGCGAATCCCGCGCTGACCTTCATGTCTAATTACCCCGCGTGTCTCGAAGACTCAAGAATCCCTGACCCGCAGAGCACGCTAACAACACGCGAGCTCCTGGCCTTCCTCCCGAAAACCGGAACTATGGGACTCATGGCAAATTTCCTTTTCACGTTCGTTTACACGCCCCCGTACGCTTCCTTCATTCCGATCGCAGGAGTTGAAGCCGAGCTATCCTTTCGTGGTCCGGCGGAAGCTGCCTGTAACAATGCCCTGATCCAATTTCGTCGCGACCTGCAAGCTTTCATGGAGCTGTACGCGACTGACTCAATCCGCCAGAATCAGCCGGCCAACATGAATTTCCAGGTCACGCCGGCACAGATTCATCAATGGGAACTAAACATCGAGATCTGACCTAAGACCCAAAGACTAACTGAACCATGAGCCAACGAAGCCTTCTCCGCCGTTCCCCGAACAGCCTGGCCGTTCTCGTCGCGCTCGCCCTTGCTCTGCTCACCATTATCGCCGGCGTGATTGTCCTGCTGGCCGTCGGGCTCCGGAGTTCCAACTGGTCGGTTGAAAGCAGAGCCTTGACGCCGGAACCGGAATTGGACTCCGCCCTGCACTTGCCGGCGATTGTCCTGCTGGCGGCGATTTGCCTTTTACTCTTTCCGTTGATCTGGCGCTACCGCCATCGGGCCAGAAAAACCGTTCCGCCCGAAGCGTAGTTGCCGGTTGGGAAGAATGGCCGTGTCGCGCTGGCCACAAAAGCTGGCGATTACCCGTGGGTCTGCGAGTGTGCCCGCTATGGGCGATAAATCACCTAAGACCAAAAACAAGCAAGCGGCGCAGAAACAAGCGAAAGCCAACACCGCAGCCAAACACAAGAACGACAACAAGGCTGCCAAGCAGGTAGTGAAACCGAAGAGGTAGGCGCCCGACAAGGAGCGGCGGTTTGCAAACGCCGGCTTATAAGACGACGGCGGTTGCAAACCGCCGCTCCTTGAACTCCCCCGCGTCGCCCTACAGCGCTTCGAAGGTCGCGAACAAAGGCGTCAAATCGATCACGGCGTTGGCCGCGGCTTTCAACGCGCTGCCCAGATTCTGCGCCACCGAGGCCACCTCGACGCGAATCCCACGCCGCCTTAACTGCAGCGCCAGGTATGCGAAGTCGGCATCGCCGGTCACGAGCACGATAATATCGGGCTGCATTTGGGTGGAGAGCTCAACCGCGTCGATCGCCATCATCACGTCCACATTCGCCTTGTAGTGGCCTTCCTCGGTGGGCGAACCATCCTTCGTCACCGCGAGGAATCCATTGGAACGAAGCCAATGGACAAACTTATTTTTCTTATCCCGCTCCTCTTGCCAGGCCGGGATGGCTGGCGGGAGCCCGGCATAGACCACCATCTCGATTAGCTTCCGACTGGTCTTTCCACCGATCAAAAAATCGCGGAGTTTCAGCCAATCGAGGCCGCGCCCCTGGGTTCGAACCGAGCTGACCACATTCGCTTCATCCACCAGCACCAAAACGCGTTCCTCGCCGCGTTTCGTCATCCTTCACCCGTCGTCTCTTCGCCGGCCGTGTCAGGCTCGGCCGTCTCCGCGTCTTCCGAAGTTGGATTCTCCTTCGCGTGCAATTTGCGGAGCCGTTTCTCTTCCTTCTTCGCTTTCTTCGCCAGGTCCTTCCTGCGCTTCTCCCCCGAATAATTTGGTCTGGCCAATTTGTGATCCTCTCTTAGGTGGTTTCCTCCATCGTAGAGTGATCGCGCGCAGTCACAATCCCAAACTGGAAAAATAACCCCGGTAGAGCGCCAGGCTCAACGCCATCAAGGCGACGGCGGCACTGCCGATACCCAGCCATCGCTGCCAGGGCTCTCCGTTTCGATCGAATTGCGACTGCCGTAACCCAAAGAGCTCCGCCTGCCATCAACGCGAGTGTGAAATAACGAAACACGGATGTATCACCCGACTAATCGCCATCCTGCGCCTTCGGCTTTTCGCCCAATGCGACAACTTCCATCGCCACCAGATCCTTCCACTGATCCACCCACACTTGGAAAAGAGATGGATCGTCAGTCTCCATGAGCTGAAAGCATCTATCGCCATCCTTCTCCAGCCAGCTGTTTATGTAGGTCAGCCCCCCCGGCATCATTCTGCCTTTTTGGTGAAAGCGTTCGTAAACCGCGTCCTTGCAGCCTGGACGGAACGTCTCAATGACCATGTACTGCTTCATAGATTGCCTCCGGATCCACCGGACCGAACTACAAAGTGGGCGGCGTTCCGAAATGCGCCGCGTGACTTTCGTAGGCGGCAATATCCTCCAGCATTGCGTCGACCGCAGCTGCGAGCGGAGGCAGCTTGGCGAAGCCAGAGAATACAGCGCGATCCCCGATTTCGCTGTCGAACACGAAGGTCGGCCGCTGCGTGACGTTCAAGGCGTGAAACTCGGCCGTGCTCGCCCGCACTCGAGCTTCCACCTCGGGCGAACGCGCCACTTCGAGTATTTTCTTCCGATCGATCCCGCCCGCTTCCGCGCCAATTTCGGCCGCGGCTTCCCATTGGTCCGCCTGCCTTCCGTCGCGCAACACGGCCGCGGCCAGCGCCAGCCTCACGCGGTCATCGGTCACTCCCATGCCCCGGGCTGCTTCCGCGACGAAATTCCGCACCGGATATTCTGCGACACCGGGCTGGAGCCACTCTGGGTTCAGCATAAACGGCGAACGCATGATCGTTCCACTGCGCCGGTAAAACCACGCACACTGCTCTCGCGACGTCGGCATGCCTGACGCATCCATCAACGCGATTTTCCAATCAAAATCCACGCGACCGGCGTAACGCTCCCGCAAAGCCGCCCAAGCCGGCTCGGCGAAGTAACACCAGGAGGAGATGACATCGAGATAGTAGGTAATCTTAATTTTCATTGGTCTTCGTTGTCGCCACGGTCCGGCAGCTGCCGGATCGCCGTGTCCTGCGACCTACTCTTCGCCATCGTAGTAATCGGCGAGTTTTCCCTTAATGATTTCCGTCTCAGGGCCTTCGAGCGCGACCGCCCATTTGCCACTGTCCGGATAGTAGCAGGTATCACCACGCGGGTTATCGGCGATAACATAGTAGGCGAAATCTTCCTCACCCGCGTTCGTAAGCTGGTGCGCCTCGCCGGGCCCGAAAAAGAACGCGTCACCCGCGCTCACTTCGGTGGTTCCACTCTTGTCCCGAATGGTTCCGCGACCGGAAATCACCACATAAAACTCCGTCTCGGCGCCGTGCGAATGGTAGGGACAGTACGACTTGCCTTTTGGAATTCGCACCACCGCGAGGTCGAACGGGTGCCGTTTCTCCAGATCGAGCGAATCGCGTTCGCGTCCCAGCGCGATCGACACATCCTTCACAAATTTATGGAAATTGCCCTTCGGCGATTTCCGTTCCTGCTCCTCAACGTCTTTCAGATTCACCTTGCGCATACCTCAACCCTCCCGGCGCGCCAGCCGCTGTGCAAACCATTCTCGCCGCGCCTGGCGGCAAAAAAACTCAGAAACTAGCCTTCCGCTGGTTGCCCAACCGACGCGGCACTGCTTGCCTTCCCCGCCCTCTTCGCCGCCCATCTTGCCTTCATCAGGGCCGACAATTTCTGACGGCCCGCGGCCGTCAACTCACGTTTCTTCTTCGCCGGAGGCGCAGCCGGCCGGGCCGGTGGAGAAGGTTCCGCAACCCGGATGGGGACTTTTACGCTGGCCGGCGCGGATTCCGCCTTTAAGGCTGCTTCGACTTTGCGTCGCAGTTTGGCCAGTTTTTTCGCGTCTTTTTGCAGGCTGGCTTCCAACCGTTTAAGCTTCTTGTTAAGACTTTTTAGCTTGGTCATAAGTAAGGAAATGGCATCCCCCAGCTCGCGCGAGCCGGTTTCATTTCAGAGGTTAATTGATCCTGACAGAACAGAGCAAGCAGCTTTGTGGCAGCATTCGCCCGAAGCTCTCTATTCTTCCTATTTTAGGAAACCCGGCAGCCGCCGGACTCCGCGCCGGACCAGAAAAGCTGCGACCACGATGCCGGGCACCGCGTAACCGCCGAAGAGCCGCAGATCACTTTGAAAATCGGCGCCTGGGCGATGCATGACCGCCAGAAGACCCGTCGCCATGGCCGCAACCGTCAACTGCGCGACCGTGCGCCGCCAGTCGCTGAGCCTGCCCTCCTGGTCGGGATCAGTCCGACGCTGCCAAAGACCTCGCGTGCGCAAAAATGAAAGCGTGGTCAGAACCAGGACGATATCGCCGAGATAGAGCGAAAACGGCATCAGTTGCAATTGATAGCGGAGGAAGGTCTGGACCGAGTACGGCAGGATCGCGATGGCAAAAAGGAAAATGAAATTGACCACCATATCCCAGGCTCGCACTGCAAATCCGTGCCGGAAGATGCGGTGGTGTTCCAACCAGAACCGGCAAATCAACGCGAAGGTGATGATAACAGTCAACCAGCGCGTCGGCTCGAAGATCTCCTCGACCCGGGACGGAACATCCAGGCGCAGGGCAATGAGTGACAAACTGAACCCGAAGACCAGATCGCCGAAGGCCTCGAGCCGCGACGCGAGCCGCTCGTCTCCGGTTCTTTTTGGGTCGCCCGCCACTGGGTCATCCTGCACCCAGGAACACCCTTCGCATCAAGGAAAAACGGCAGAGCGCTTCGGCGAGCCGCAGCCGTGCCGCATCGAATTAGCGATGAGAGCTCTGGATGGCGGCGTCGGTCTTCTCCAGAGCCGGGCCGACCTGCGTTTCACCCGTCTTTTTCAGCTCTTCCTGTGTATGGACCCGCTTCTGCGTCTGATCAGTCGTCGTCTCGGTGACGGTCTCCTTCTGACTCGCGCAGCTCGAGAACAACGCGCAAGCAACGACAGCGAGGAACCAATATTGAATTTTCATCATTATTTGTTCGTAACCAAGCGCGCTCCTGGTCGCATATCACCGATGTGATGAGGCATTCCTGGCGCGCTCATCACCCGTCAAACTTTCGAAGTCTCCCAGGCCATGAACACATCCAGATCGGCACCTGCGGATTTCATGGCGAGACGGACAACAAACGCGTCATCGATGTTCCCCAGGATCGGGACCGAGTCCGGGATGACATCAAAAGGCGAAACGAAATAAATCAGGGCGGCGACAATGACGAGCAGGTTCTGCGCGGAAATGTCTCGGTATTCGAGCTGGTGATAAGCGCGGATTAATCGAATCATCGCCATAAGATAAGGCCATGTCTCCGCGAAGGGTCCGCGCGGGATATGATTGATCTTCTCTCTGGCGTCCCCCACCAGTTTCCGCAGGCGTTCGGGATCTTTCACGTACGATTCCGCTTCCGCGGTCGCCTTCCGGAAAGCCGCGCTCCGCGTAATCTCGTCTTCCCCTCCCTGGGCCTTGGATTTCACCAGAGGTTTGGCCGCGGATTTTTTCCGCGCCGCGGCGGATGATGATTTTGTTTTTTTCATAGAGTGACTAAGACGCCAGGGGGAGCGAAACAATCTCTGGAAATTTATGTCAGGAGACGATCACGGTGGCGAATAGAAACTATCCCATTCGTGGAATCTGCGTAATCCGCGGCTAATATTCCCTGGTCCAAATGAAATTCTCACCTACCCCTCTGGCAAAATCCTTGACCGCGGCTATCCCATGCCTCTGACGGCCATCGTCCGGGAGGTCAGCCCGGACATCAACGCTTGCGAGCTCACGTTTCACGCCCGGCAGCCGATCGACGTCGCGAAAGCGATGGCCCAGCACAAAACCTATCAGGATTGTCTCGCCGGCCTGGGTGTTCGCATTATTTCACTCCCGGCCGAACCAGGACTTCCAGATGCTGTCTTCGTCGAGGATCCCGCGATCGTTCTGGACGAGCTTGCGATCATTATGAATATGGGAGCCCCGAGCCGGCGACCCGAAACCAACAGCCTGGCGAAGGCACTTTCGCGTTATCGATCGCTCAAGTTCCTCGCCGAACCTGCCACTATGGATGGCGGAGACGTCCTGCGCGTGGGTCGCTCGATTTTTGTCGGCTTATCGCGACGCACAAACCGGGAAGGCATCGCTCAGCTAGGCGAGCTCCTCGGCCCTTTCGGCTATCAGGTGCGGGCCGTCGAAGTCAGGGACTGTCTTCATCTCAAGAGTGCCTGCTCGTATATCGGCCGCGACACCGTTCTCGTGAATCGATCCTGGATCGACGTCGAGCCACTCTCCGGATTTGAGTTGCTTGCTGTCCCCGAGGACGAGCCAGCCGCCGCGAACGCGCTCTTGCTCAATGATGTAGTCATTATGCCTGCTTCTTTTCCCAAGACTCAAGCGTTGCTCGAAGAGCGCGGATTTCAGGTGCGGACAATCGACGTGTCGGAATTGCAGAAAGCCGAAGCCAGCGTCACCTGTACAAGTCTGATCTTCAACGACGACCGGTAGGGACGCCGCGCTGCGGCGTTCGCTGTGCGTCTATCGCGCGAGGCTTCGGACGGCGCAGCGCGCCATCCCTACCACCACCTTAATGGTCGTAGCGTTTTTCGCCGGCCTTGATTTCCACCGCCAGATCATTTCCCTCCGGTGGCAGTGGACAGGTCGCGAACGGAGTGAAGGCACACGGTGGATTCTTGGCCTTGTTGAAATCAAGGACCGTTTCACCATTCACGGCCTTCTCGGCGTAAAGAAATCGACCCGAGGTGTAGGTCTCGCCCAGGTTCGACTTGTCACTGAAGATGATAAATAACGTCTCATCTTCTTCCACGACCGGTTGAAGCGAATACTCTTTTCCCTTGAGGGTGAACTTCAGAGTGCCCGGGCTCTTCATCTTAAATTTTCCCCCGAGAACATTCGGAACCATCACTTCCTTCGGCTCCGGGAAGGCTTCGAAGCGGGCTGTCACCTTGTAGCTCTCGTCGATCGGAAACCAGTGTTGCCCCTTGAAAGCCTGTCTCGCCTTGCTGTTGCTGTCCTTGAGTCGAATGCCAAACCGATCGTCCCGTTTGATCAGATAGAAAGTCTGAGTCCCCGTGCGAATTTCGGTGGGCTTCCCCTTTTCATCGGAGATGAGCTGAATCGTGGTCGAAATGCTTTTTCCGTCGCTCAGGGTCTCAACGCCGTCCTCAACCTTCAATGACGCCACGCCGTTCTTGAAGTCGATTTCGCCGAACTGCCCTTTTTTGAAATTGTCGGTCAGCCGAACATTAAAGTCCGGACCTGCGCCCACCGTGTTAATCCCTTCCTTCAACCAGAAAAGTCCCGCCACCGTCAGCCATCCCGTTTCCTTCTTCAGATTGGTCTCTTCGTCATTCCGCCATTTCTCGATCGACTGGACGTAATCTGCCCCCGCCTGCGTTGTCGCGAGAACACCCAGGGCGATCGCCAAAATGCCGAAACTTTTTTTCATGTGTTATCTCCGATTGCTCCCATCGCTCTCGTCATTCGTCATTCGTCATTCGTCATTTACCGATCACTTCCCCTCAAACGCCTTCTGGAGCGTCGGGAGATCAAGCTTCTTCATCTGCATCACCTCTCGCATCACGCGCTGCAATCCGACCGCATCCTTGACCCACTCATCGAAAAACTGCGAAGGGACCACTTGCCAGGAAAGACCATATTTGTCCGCGAGCCAGCCGCATTGCACTTCCTCGCCGCCGCCGGCCGTCAGCTTTTCCCAGTAATAATCAATCTCTTCCTGCGTCTCGCAGTTGATCACGAACGAAACCGCTTCGGTGAACTTGAATTGCGGGCCGCCGTTCAGCGCCACGAACTCCTCTCCATTCAACTCAAACGACACCGTCATCACCTCGCCCTTCTTCCCCGAAGGCTCCTCCCCGGTGTAATGCGTGATCTGTTTGACCTTCGAATTCTTGAACACGGAGCAGTAGAAATTCGCCGCTTCCTCTGCCTGACCATCGAACCACAAAAATGGAGTAATTCTTTGCATTAATCACTGTGCCCGCGGACCGATGCTCCGCAAGCGCGAGGCATATCAGTATCGTCGTCCCCATTCGGACGAGACATGCCTTCGCGGCCCGTATGAGATTGTGACGCGCAAGCGAAAATGACTAGATGCGTGGATCGTCTCTTGCCATACTGCGAGCAAGATTTCTTCATCACTGTGACCTCCAATTTTCCCAGATCCCGCCGACTCACCGTCTCTTTTCCTTTCCAGGAGCGACCCCGGAATTCAAGCCGAAAGAAACATTAAGCTCATGGCACCCGAGCATCCTCCCGAACTCGTAATTTTCGATTCGCGGTTTGAAGACGGCAAATTGAAAGGAGATCTTCACTACGTCGAGGTACCGATTGGACATCGACTGCGGGTCAGATGGGATTCCGAGCGCGAGTCGGAGGACTTCCAGCCGGTCGGCGGAGGGGTGGCCTCCGTTTTCAAGACGGACGACCTCCAAGTGCTTCCGATCAGCCGCGACTCGATCCCGGATGATCTCGGGGACCTCCGTTATCGTTGGTCCGAAGGTCTGAATCTAGGGATCCCGTCGATGATGTTCGTCCTGATCCTCCCAAGCGGATACACTCTGGCCGCTGCCGAACCGAAGCCTGCAAGAGCGAAGGTACTTAACGATCGATTGGCGTTGTACTGGATTCTGAAAGCGGATGATATGGGGCGAACCCAGGTCGTATGCACGTTGAGCGCTTTCGAAGGCGGTGCTTCATCAAAGCTTGTCGAACTGAACCGGTTTTGTTCCGGAGAAAGTCCGCCGCCAGATGGCTCAATCCAGATTGAAGACAGGTCACCGAGCATATCCAAGCGCGTCTTCATTAGCTACAGCCATGACTCCGACGCACACCGTGAACAAGTGCTCCGTTTATCCGTCCGGCTGCGGGCCGACGGCATCGAGACCCTCCTCGACCAATATGAAAACGGGTCACCCAAGCAAGGCTGGCCGCGCTGGATGCTCGATCAACTCGATGCCGCGGACTCCGTGTTGGTCGTCTGCACAGAGGCCTACTACCGCCGATTCCGCGGGCACGAGGAGCCAGGTAAGGGCAAGGGTGTGGATTGGGAGGGCGCCCTCATCACCCAAGAGATTTACGAAAGTCGCAGCCGAACATTGAAGTTCATTCCGGTCTTCTTGTCTGACGTTGTCGAGCAATGGATTCCCGAGCCGCTCCGCTCGGGTAATTACTATGCCCTGACCTCGAACAGTGCCTATGACCGCCTTTACGATTTCTTGCTGGGGCAAGCAGGCGTGGAGCCGCCGCCGCTCGGCGAGCTCAAGAGCAGACCTCGTCGAAAAGCGACCCCGCTGACCTTCGACGAATCGCTCCCTCGCGCGATGGGCGAGCCTCAAACCGCGCCACCGAGCTACTTCCTTCCACAATTAGTAGCAAGATTCCAAGAAGAGAACGGCGAACTTTGCACTGCGGAGGGGGAGGGAGAAGATGGGCTCGAGTCCTATTGTATGGATCTCTGGGTCAAAGATGCACCTCCCAACACCCAGAGCGTCGCCTTTGAGATATTGGACGTGGGCTTCTCCGATCGGGCGTGGAACATCCCGCGCAGCGAAGATGCGGTCCAACCTGTCCGTCCGTTTCTGACGGACGAGATGAACTCGTGGGGCGATGTCGAGATATTGGTGCGAGGATTCGAAACGAATGGCGCGTGGACTCTCGAAACGACCCTCTATGAGGCGTTGAACCGCTACTACAGCACTCGAACGAAAAATCGGAAGGTCCATCGCGCGCTCAAACAAATCCGCGAGAATTAGCAGGTACCAATTCGGGTCGTGAAGCTTTCGCTCTCCGCAATGCACATGCGGCTGGCTACGGCAACGCAACCCAAAGCCAGGTATCAGGAGCCCATTTGCTCCATGGCCTTTTGCATCTCCTCCAGACTGGGATCGCGCATGTGCGTGCCGATCGACCATTGATCCTCCTTCGTCCCAGCTGCCGCGGAGAGACCAGACCGCAGTTAAGAAAGTGAGATCCACGTTCTCGATATAGAGATGCGGATAACCAGCTCTTAACACAGTGGGCGCGGATGGCACCGAGAGGGATTCGGCGCTCGCTTTTCAGCTGTGTAACGCGCAAGTCTCGTGGTCATGATTCGCATACGGTTCTTCCCTTTCCTGACCGTCGCGCTCTCCCCGGCGTTTTTCGTGATCGGCCTTCGACCCGCTACGGGCGCCGAAGAAAAGATGACGCAGGATGAACTCGTCCGTCGCACCCAGGAGCTGTTCGACGCGGTCGTGCCGGGCAATCAGGAGCCCTGGAAAAAATATTATGCCGATGATTGTCTGTTTGCGGACGAGAAAGGACGGCAAATGGATAAGGCGAAATTGATCGCCGACATCTCTCCGCTGCCGAAGGGATATTCAGGCACGATCAAGGTGGTGAATCCCGCGAGCCGGATTATCGGCGAGACCGCCATCCTGAGCTACGATTGCGACGAAACCGAGACCGTCTTCGGTCAGCATCTCACTGCCCGCTACCATGGCACCGATACCTGGATGCGAAGGAATGGCACCTGGCAAATCGTGGCCAGTCAGACAATGCGATATTACGAAGATCCGGCGATCGGCCGGGCCGATCCGGCAAAGTTCCCGGACTTCAGCGGTCTCTACGAACTCGCGGAAGGACAAACGAGAAACGTCTTCGTGGAAGGAGAGAACCTCTTCGTCGAACGCAAGGGCAAGCGCGAGCAGCTCTTCCCTGAGTCAGCCGACATCTTTTTCCGGAAAGGAGTGGAAGGCCGCATCCTTTTCCGCCTCGGGAGCGACGGCAAGATCGACGCCTTGATCGATCGCCGGAACAACGAAGATATTATCTGGAAGAAGAAAAGCTCCTAAAGTCCGGCGCCCGAATTTCAGGGAAGGAATTCGTAGGCCCCGAGGTCCGGCATGGAGGAACCGTTCCCGTCACCATCCACGACGCGAGGCTTCCCGAGAAAATCGGTGGGCGGCAGACTGGGAACCGATAACATCCCGCTGTCGATGGCGGGCGAGCTGGATTGGAGCTGGAGGGAACCAATTCCTCGCCCGCTTGTGAAGGTCGGAACAAATCTCGGATTAAGGGAAATGTTCCCGCTCAGCCCGGTTTGGTCCGCGATGCCAGCGTAGTTTGTCGTGTTGTTGTGAACGAGGTTGTTCGTCCACCTCGGTTCATGGCCCGGAGTGAGGAAGACGACCTCGAGGCCGACAACATTCCCGAACAGAATATTGTTAGCGTAAAGGTGCGCCGAAGTGACGACTTGGCCGCTCACATGGATGCCGACGCTATTCTGCACAATCGTGTTGTTGGCCACCACCGGAGCGCTGCCCGCCGGCAAAGTCATGTTGATGGCCCGGCACGGATTATTTTTGAAAATGTTATTGATGATGTGCGGGGACGAACCGTTCACGAAACTCACGACTCCCGACAGGCTCTGAGTGTCGCAGGTGTTGGCCAGGAACGTATTGCGCTCGATCCACGCGGAAGAACCGTTGCCCCCAATGGCAGCCCCGAATCCTCCAGCCCCCTGCGCATTGTTGCGAAAGATGTTTTGGGTGATCGTCGGCGATCCTCCCAGCAGCATGATACCCGCTCCGAAGTCGGCGTTCCCGTGCTGGATGGTGAATCCAGTCAGGACCGATTGCGAGCTTTCCTGGGTTCGAAACGTAGCGACCGTCCCCGTACTGCTGCCGTCGATGATCGTTTGGTCCGGGCCGTCGGTGCTCTGAACCGAAACAGCTTTCCCGTGGTAATCGAGGTGCTCGAAGTAGGTTCCGGGCGAGACCAGAATGAGATTGCCGTTGCTGGCGGCATTGATCGCCTGCTGAATAGTGGGCTGATCGGCTGGAACGTGAATGATGGTCGAGGGAGTTGGCGTTGGCACCGGCGTGGGAGTGGGGCCCGGCGTAGGCGTGGGCGCCGTGAGATTGAATTCACAGGCACCGAGATCCGGCAAAGCGGAACCGTTACCGTCGCCGTCAACGACCCGGGGTTGTCCGAGAAAATCGAGCGCGGGCAATCCGGGAACCGACAACGTCCCGCGATCGATCGCGGTTGAGCCGGACTGAAGCTGAAAATAAGCGCTCGTCGGAGCAAATTGCGGATCGATGGAAAGGTTTCCGTTCACTCCCGTTTGATCGGCCAGGCCGGAATAATTCGTAGTGTTATTGAAAACAAGGTTGTTCATCCATACTGGGGGACTCCCGGGAGTCGGAAACTCCAGGAACAACCCAACGTTATTCCCGACCAGGATGTTGTTGGCGACGAGTTGATTCGTGTTTCCCCACATGCCATTCAGCCGCATCCCGACGCGATTGCTTACGATCGTATTATTGGCGACTACCGGATTGCCGCCTGCGGTCACGGAGAAGTTGATGGCCGTGCAGGGATTGTCTTTGAAAATGTTGTTGATGATGCGCGGGGACGAACCGTTGGCAAAACAAACTGCTCCCGCGGAGAATTGATTATCGGCGACATTAGCGACGAACGTATTCCGCTCGATCAACGGCGAAGAGCCGTTCCCGGAAATCGCCGCGCCCGATCCTCCGACAAGCTGAACGTTTTCGCTGAAAATGTTTTGGGAAATCGTGGGCGACGTTCCAAAGGCTAAGTTGATGCCCCCTCCGGTGGAGGCGCTCCCGAATCGGATGGTGAATCCAGTCAGGACCGATTGCGCGCCTTCATGGGTGTTAAACGTTACCACCGTGCCTTGGTGGTTGCCGTCGAGAATGGTCTGCGCGGGACCATTCTCGCTCTGGAGGGTAATTGCTTTCCCGTGATAGTTGATCCTCTCCACGTACGTTCCGGGCGAGACCAGAACAAGATCGCCATTACTGGCGGCATCAATCGCCTGCTGGATGGTGGGCTGATCGATCGGAACGTGAATGGTGGCCGCGGAAGCGCTCACCGCCGGAAAACTGAGCAGGGTAAACAGAGCCCCGCTCGCGACAAGATTGCAGAATGGCCGGGGAAATTTTTTGGGCGTACGCACGAGGGCGATCAAAGCAAAGGCCGTGCCGATAGCGGCCCGAGGGCACCAGTGTGCTCGCCGGTTACTTCTCGAATCCGCCGCCCGGTTCCCCTGATTCAGGACCGGGATCAGGAGCCCATTTGCTCCATGGCTTTTTGCATCTCTTCCGGACTGGGATCCCGCAGATGGGTGCCGATTGACCACTGATGGCCGCAGGGATCTTCCACTTTGCCGTAACGGTCGCCCCAGAACATGTCGTCGATCGGCATGGTCACCTTCGCGCCGGCGTTGACCGCCTGTTCGAAGACGGCATCCACGTTCTCGACGTAGAGGTGGATCGTAACCGGCGAGCCGTTGAGATGTTTGGGACCGAACGAGCCCCATTCCGGCATCTCCTCGTTCAGCATGATAACCGAGTCGCCGATGCGCATGCTGGCGTGCATTATTTTTCCGTCGGACCCCGGCATGCGGCTCAGCTCAACGGCGCCGAATGCCTTTTTGTAGAATTCGATCGCGTCGGCCGCCCCGGCACAAATCAGATGCGGTGTGACGGTGTGCATTCCCTCCGGGATGGGTTTCGTGGTTGGCTTCATGAGTATCAAAATTTTAACACAGAGGACGCGGAGGGCACGGAGAGGGATTGGAAATTAATTGAATCGAAAAGCATTCTCCTGCGGTCCTGGATTGCTGCTTCAATCATTCTGCCAATCTTGTTGAGGAACACTCGACCAAAATCGAGGGCAACTGACGACCAGAAGGCGGAAACCCGGAGCCGTTCGCGGCGCAAACCCCTATGGAATTTTCTGGGAAGCCAAATCGAAGTTGGTCAGTGTGGAAGGCGTGAGCCGCAAATTTAAGACATTCGCGGAACTCTTCGTCGACGAACACCAACAGTTAAACGAAGCGTGCCACGTCACCGATGTTCTTCCCGGTCAACTCCCGGATTATGTCACCGAGGAGGGTACCAGCGGCGAGCCCTGGGTGAAAACAGCGCCCGCGGATCGCGTCGGCCTGGCTTTGAGCGGTGGAGGCATCCGCAGCGCCATTTTCAACCTCGGCCTGCTCGAAGCGCTCGATCAACGAGGCATCCTTTCCTTGGTGGATTACCTAAGCACTGTTTCCGGGGGCGGTTACATCGGCGGGTTTTGGACTGCCTGGCGCTCCCGCACCATGGAGGAATGCCGGGAGAGCGTTTTTCCTCATCGTAGCTCCACCGATCTGCGGGAGAAAGGGGAACCGGACAGCCGCGAGCGGCCGGAAACGCGGCACCTGCGCGAATTCAGCCGCTTCCTCATGCCCCGCATCGGCATCAATCAACCCGAGATGTGGTTTGCGGTGGCGACGATTTTCGGAGGGATGCTCCCGGCGCTACTGGTTACGTTTGCGACCGTGACGCTCCTTTTTTACGCGTGGCTGGGGATCGGTTATCTGGCCCTCTCTTCCAATGGCAACACCGCGATCGTTTTCGTCGTCTTGACCTTGCTCCTCCACCTGGAACGCAGGCGGAGGTGGAAAAATCGCGAGGAACAGGCGGCCACCGGAAAGGAGAAGTGGGCTGCACTCTATTGGGTCAGCGCCATCGTAACTACCGGGATGGGAGCATGGCTTGTTTCGGACCTTCCCGCTCGGCTGCATTGTAATGACAACTGGGGCTGGATTTTCAACGACAAAGGTCCGAGGCGCTTTATCACTCTCACTTTCGAGCCGGCCCTGGCTTGGATCGCGCTGGCTTTTCTTGTCTCCATCGGCTGGATCTTTTTCGAAGCGCTCTGCTGCGCGGTCGAAACCACGAAGGAAAGGAGCCGTCTCCACGAGCTCCGAAAGGAAGAGACACCGGAAATGGAGCTGCGACGGCAGCAAGAAGATGGGAGGGAGAAACTGCGCCGGCACCGCCTGCGTCGCGGAGCGGTGCGAGATCAACTCTCGTCCCGCTATCTCGCCTGGGCCGTCGTTGCCGCGGGCGTTGCTGGAATTTGGGAGCTGAGCTTTTGGTTGTCGAACCTTGCCACCGATGAGGCCTACCCAGCCATTGGAGGTGCCGGAAGTTTGACCGCACTCTTCGCGGGTCTCTACATCTGGTTACGCGACTGGCTGGCAAAGCCGGATGAACAAACACCAGGTCGCAGCTTATGGCGAAAGCTCCTCGAACGGAGCAAGGCTTTCCTCCCGATGTTATCAGCCACGGCCGGGGCGCTTTCTCTCGTGGTTTTTACCGTGTTGCTGATGCGCTATTATGGACTGGGCGGAAAGTCAGCCCAGAATCCTGAAGTCTGGCCCAGCATCCTGGTCGGCGGTGTCGTCGCCGGCGCGATTGTCCTTGTGGCGCTTAAGTTTTTCGATCCTGCTCATTTCGGGTTGCACGATTTTTATCGCGGCAGAATCGCCCGGGCTTTCCTCGGCGCAGCCTTTAGAGCCGGGCCCGGGTGGACCGACCAGCAAAAAGAAGTGGAATCGATGCTCGTTACCGTCGGGAAGGTGGCGCTCAAACGCGATCGCGAAGCCAAAGACGCTGAAGCAGCCGGGAAAATGCCGGAAAAATCTGACGCTGACCGCGAGGAGCAACGCCGAATCGCGAAGCGCCGAGGAAAGCAGCGAGATTATTTGAACGATTTTCTTTTACGAACTCGCCAGGGCGCCCGAACCAAACCATCCGCGATCGATAACCGCTATATGATGGAGCGTCCCGAGGACGATCTCTGTCTCACTAGTTTGCCCACGCGGCGAAATGAAGTGGAAGGTGCAACGGCAGAGTTCCTCATTCGGTTGCGCTTGCGACCGATCCACCTGATTTGTTGCGCCGCGAACCACTTGACCGGCGATGCCCTTCCCACGCTGAGCCGCGGCGCGCGCAGCGTGGTGTTGTCCCAGCGCGGCGTGTCCATCGGGAACGACTCCCACCGGCCTCGGACTCGAGAACCCGCGCTCATGCTCTCCGCCGCGCAAACCGCCTCCGCCGCTGCTTTCAATTCGCAAATGGGTGAGAAATCACTGCGCTTGGGATCGGCCGGCTCCTTCCTGATGAGCGCGCTTAATTTGCGCCTGGGTCTGTGGGTGGTGAATCCAGCCAGCGAACGCATTGCCTCGGACCGCTTTGTTTATGAGGAGCTTTCCCTGCGCCCAATTGAAAAGGACCAAATCAGGGCAAGGAGGTTGAAATACCCGTGGCTCTCATGGCGAGCGATACGCGCCTGGCTCAGTTATAGATTATTCCAACTCAAACGGCGGATCCATGAAAGCGAGCTGCTCCACACGCTCTTTGATCTTCCCGGCAGGGCTTTTTTTCGGGAACTTTTCGGCCGGTCCAGCGCTCTGCCGGAGGATCACACCCCTCAACTCCATCTCTCTGACGGCGGGCATTTTGAAAATCTCGGCCTCTACGAATTGATTCGCCGACATGTCCGCTACGTTATCGTCTCCGACGCGGGACAGGACGAAGACCTGGCCTTTGACGATCTGGGCAACGCGATCCGTCGCGTGCGGGAAGATTTTGGAGTTGAGATTGAAATCGACCTCTCGATGATCCGCCCCAACGAGCAACTTGAGTCCCAGCAGCACGTCGTCGTGGGCACAATCCACTACGATGGTTTCGAGGGTTGCGACAAGGGAACGCTGCTCTACATCAAGCCGACGATCACGGGTGACGAGTCTGGCGATATTCAGCAATACCGCAGTCGCAACGGCATCTTCCCGCACGAACCCACGAGCGACCAGTTCTTCGCCGAAGCGCAATGGGAATCGTACCGCCGGCTGGGTGAGCACATCGGCCAGGTCAGTTTTGCATTCCTGGATCTTATGTCGGATGTGCAACGTTCCCGGCCGGAGACCGTCTTTCGGCAACTAGGGACCGTTTGGTCCTCGGTGCCGGTGGAGGTTCAGAGCGGCCTGCGCGAGGTCGTCGCGAAATTTCGTGAATTCGATGCGAATTTTGCGAAGGAGGCGCCGTTGACCTTGAGGGCCGAATTCTGGCCCGAAGTTGCGGCCGTGCAATCCCCCCAAAAAAAACCAGGCCCTCCGAAATCTTCCGCCAGCGAATGTTCGGACGAAACGGCCATCGTGCCCTACCTGATGGGCGTGGTGGCGTTAATGGAAGAGGCTTGGTTAACGCTCTGCCTCGATGATTATTGGTCTCACCCGAGTAACATTGGCGTAATGAGCCGCTTCCAGCGCTGGTGGGCTACCCCCAGCATGCGCCGCTGGTGGGTAGTGCTGTCTCCGCTCTGTTCCGATGGTTTTCGCGAATTTATCAAAATCAATTTTAACCTGCGCGCTCGCGATGCTGAAGCACGAGAAACGGATTCGAAGCGGGCTGGTCCGAAACTTCACCTTCGCCGCGCGGAAAGCCTGGACAAAGTCGAAAATGGAATCGCCTGGAAACAGATGCGAGCGCAGAAACTTAGCTATCCCGAAGAAGCCACTGTCTTCGAGTATATGCTCGACCTGGAGGACCGAGTCTTGCAGGTGGGCCTGGCCTTCGCGAATTTGTGCGGCGAAGTGGTAAACGCGGAGACTTGTTCCGTGGCACGATGGGAAGGAGATCATCTCTTTGTTCCCCACAGCCTCCGCGGTGCGGGGATCAACAGCCGGCTTCTGGATCGATTAATCGAAGAGATGAAGCGGTCCAAAGTGAGACGCATCTACGTTACTCTGCGGGATGGATTTCCAGGCCGGCGAGACGAGGCGGCGCGCGAGGCTCGCCTTGAGCTCATTGGATTCTACAAGAGCCGGAACTTCGTTCTCCAGCCGGGTGAGTCTTCCGGAATCCTCGCAGAATTATATTTGGACCTGCAATGAGTCTGGCCACGATCGCGAACATCGCCACGGCGCTGACCGTGCTGACCGGTGTGGTTTTTGGTTTGATCGAAGCGCACCGAGCGCGCCGCGCGCGGCAGGAAGGGGCGGCCTTTGCCGCCGTTCAGGCAATTCTGACGCCGGAATGGATGAATTCGATGATGACGGTTCAGAGCATTCCAGATGGCTCGACTGCCGCGGAGATCGAAGCGGACCCGCGACTGCAGCATGCCGGGCATGCAGTCGGCATCATCCTGGAAGGGATCGGTTATTCGGTTTATGCACGGATCGTTCCCTTACAAGTAGTGGCCGACCTGATGGGAGGCACCGCGCGGCTGGCCTGGCGCAAGCTGCGTCCCTACATCGAGGAAAAACGCCACCAGAGCGGTTCTCAAAAAACCTTTGAGTGGTTCCAGTGGCTGGCGGTGCAGTTGGAGCAGCATTCGCCCGGCAAGACCGATCTGCAGAAAGGCGCGCAAGACGTTTACCGAAATTGGAGGCCCTAGCGCGGGGGGCCGGCAAAATTTTGCTGGCGCTTGCCCCGTTTCGGTTGACAATTCTTGCCATGATCAAGCGCGCACTCCTGGCTGTGGCTGGATTTCTTGGCTGTTGTCTTCCGTTGTCGGCCCTGCAGGCGCAGATGCCGGGACAAATCCCGTTCGAGGGCACTTCCCTGGACCGCGCTTTTCTGTCGCCTCAGCCGTTCGCGCTCGCCGATCAACAGCGCTTTTCTTTTGCGTCGATGAGTTGGCAGACGCCGGTGAGTTTTCTCCCTTCGTTCAGCGCCAAGGAGCCGCGGAGCGTCAGTTCTACGACGTTCGCCGACAGCAAAAATCCGCTCGACAACACCGTGGAGCTGCGAGCGCGGGACCGTGTTTATGTCGGCGGCGAGATTGGTTTTCTTTACGGACGGTCGACGGGCAAATACGGGCGCGATTTTGAGTCCGGATATGTCATCGGTGAGATCGGAAATGACTATTTTCACCTCACCGTCGGAACGTCGTACACCAGATCGAGCGGCAGCGGGCCGAGCTGGCGCGCTACCCAGCTGAGATAGCTTCCGGCTACGGCGTCGGCGTGGGTGCGGGGGCTTTCGGCACCGCCGTGGCCTGCCAACTGACGACCTGCCATTTGCCGTTTCGTTTCAGGAACGTGCCGGAGTTCAGGAAATTCTTAGCTTCTTTCACGCCGGCCTTCTCGATCGCCGCCACGAGGCGGAAAGCGACGATGGCGGTGTCGCCGTATTGCTGGATGCGAATCTCTTCCGCGGTGTAAACAGCGGTTTCGTCGCCCGGCTTGGCAGGTCCCTCCTCGCGCATCTCGCGCAGGATGTCGGCCTTGCCCTTCCGGCGGCCGGTCGATGCGGTGTAGATCAAGTCGTCCGCCCAAAAACGCTCGTGCATGGCGACATCGTCGCGGCTGGCGCCGGCCAGGAATTCCTTCAGCAGCTTCGTGAGCTCGGCTGCATCCGGCGCCGACTCCGCGCGGAGACCGCCGACGATGAACAGGAAGAGAATGGCAGAGAGAAGAATTCGTTTCATAGGAAGGGAATAATGGCCGAAAAAGGTGTGTTCAAGCGTCTTCGATTGCGGATTGCGCTTTCTGCACCATGAAAACCGCCGCCATCAAGACAAGCGCGGCGACGACCTGGTGCGGATGGAGCGTGGCGTGGAAAAAGCCCCAGGTGATGCAGACCGCGGCGAGCGTTTGCATCATTTCGAAATAGCCGGCCGTCGAAGCGCGCGTCAGACGCAGCCCCTCGAAGTAGATGAGGAGCGGAATGCCACCGGAAATCGAGGCGAGCAAAACGAGCGCCCAAATTGCTGTGCCGGGGTTGGCTTGCGCGGCCGCGGGCCACAACGATGCGCCGTTGAGTTTGCCGTAAACGACGAGGATGCCCGTCATGCAGATGAGGCCGACGACGACGCGCAGACTCGCGGCCAGCCGAAGCGGCATGCCGATCATGACACCTCTTCCGGCCACGGTGGAAAGGCCCCAGAAAAGCGCGCAGACCAGAGCGTAGCCGGTTCCGAGGTTCAACCCGGCTTGCGCGAACGAAACGCCAATGAGCGCCGGGTATTCCACCGAGAGAAAAATACCGGCGAGAATCGCGATGCCGGCATAGAGAAAAAAGCGCGGCGTCAGCCGGTCGCCGAAAAGCAAAAATGCACCCAGGGTGGAGATGACCGGCTGAATATTCAGGATCACGTTGACGACCGTTGGATTGCCGTTCTTTAAGGCGAGGGTGAAGAAAATCGTCCCGACCGCCGAGCCGGCGAATCCGGAAAAGAGCAGGTAGCCCCAGGAGCACGCATCAATCTTCCGCAATTCTCCGAGCTGCGGAATGAGGATCGGCAGGAACATGACCAGGATGAGGACGTGCTCCCAGAAGACGATCACCGGCGCGTCGAACAGATCGTTGAGGGGAATCCGCCATGCGCTTTCTGTGCCCCACAAAGCGGCGCCGAGGCCCACGAGCCAGGGACCGTAGCTTGCCCGCCTCGCCTCGCCGTTCTTCACGCGAACGGTCTTATCGTCCGCGCGCGCTGGCGTCAACGGAGGATGCGAACTCAGCAGCTACCCGTTCGCGATCTTCCGGCCATCGAACTCGCCCAGAAACCGCGCTTCACCAGCCGGGCGTGGGCGCCGGCGTCGGACTCGAATTACGCGAATCACCCGAACGATCGACGGTTTCGACTTGTTCGCGCCCATGTCCGTTTCCGTGCCGGTGTTTACGATGGTGCGTCCCTGCCCTGGAATCATCGGCGCAGGCGCAGAGCGCGCCGCTGAGAAGAAGGAGGACCAGTTTCCCTCCCCTGAAGCGCCCTGACCGGCGCCGCTGCCATCGGTCGCAAACTGAAAATTCCGCTTCCACCAATCCCGAATCGCTGTGACGCCGCGAGCGAAAAACGCCTTCATACATATCAACGTTACCCTCCGTGATGACTGCTCCCCTTCAGGAATAAATGACCGGCCGCGGCCCAGGATGGTTACAATTTTTTTCGCGCCGACCGGGGGCCGATAGAGTTTCTGCGTGCCTTTCTCCTGCGCAGAATGAATCATGGAAACCCACTTCCTGATTTCAAGACGCCATGAACTTGCCTCCGCCCACCTCACCGCGATCTGATCACAATGATCGCTGGAAGTTTCTGCGCGATGTTCTCGTTTTTCAGCTCAAGATGTTTCTCGATAATGTGCGCGATTTCGCGCTCATGCCGGTTTCACTCGTGGCGGCGCTGATCGATCTCATCATCCGCGGCGAGCGCGAAGGCGCGCTTTTCTACCGGGTGCTCCGTTGGGGCTCACACAGCGAAGAGGTGATCGATGTTTACAGCGCCATCGAGCACCACGAGAAGGGCGATTTCAAAATCAGCCCGGGTTATACGGTGGACGGCGTGATTGCGCGGCTGGAAGGCGCGCTAGCCCGTGAATACGAAAAGGGCGGGACAGCAGCCAGTATCAAGGACGCCATGGATCGGGCGATCGATCAGCTCCACGCGGAAACCGGCGCGGCACGAGACAAGACGCGAGACGTGGTCGTGCGCACCGCGGACAAGCTGCGAGAAAAATTCGACCCCGAAGGCCGAGAGAGGAATTAAATAATCACCATGCTTGCCGAACGCGCCTTAGCCATCCTCCACGAGTGGGTCCAATCGGACAGTCTGCGGCGGCATTGCTACGCGGTGGCTGATTCGATGCGGCATTTCGCGCAGTTACACGGAGAGGATGCGGACTTGTGGGAAGCGGTCGGCCTGCTTCACGACATGGATTACGAGCGTCATCCCAACCAGGAGCAAAGCCCGGCGGATGGGCATCCCTTCGTAGGCGTGGCCACACTGCGCGAGCAGGGATGGAGCGAGGAAGTTTGTCGCGCGATTCTCTCCCATGCCGATTACGCTGGTGTCCCGCGCGAGACCCCGCTCGAACGAACGCTCTACGCGGTGGACGAACTGAGCGGATTCGTGATGGCCGTGGCGCGCGTGCGGCCGTCAAAAAGCATCCACGAGGTGGACGTGGCGTCGGTGAAGAAAAAGATGAAGGACAAGGCCTTCGCTCGGGCGGTGAATCGCGACGACATTACTCGCGGCGCGGCGGAATTGGGAATGCCGCTGGAGGATGTGATTGCCGCCGTGATTGCGGCGTTACAAGGCGATGCGGAGAGATTGCAGCTCGCGGGAAATGCGAAGATCGAATGACCGAAGGGTCAAGGCCACGCTGGGACGAGAATCAAAAAAAGACCCAGGGGTTCTCGTAGTGCTGCATGTAAAAAACACTCGGCATTCGCACCTTTAAGAAGACTCCAGGCTTAAACCGCCAAGTCTTGAACGCCGTCAGCGCGTAGCCATCAAGCACCTTGTGACCGGTACTTTGTTCGACATCGATGGTGGTCACGGCACCCGTTCGCTTATCGATGTTGAGGACGAAAATCCCCGCGCCTTCGAGTCTGGACCGCCGCGCTTCCCTTGGATATTCCGGATGCGGGGAGGAAAGAGCGTGTTGCTTCAGCTGCTTCTCGGAGATTTCACTCTTACGGCCATCGCTCCAAACGACGCGAATGGGGTCGGGCTCGGCCGCGATTAATTCCAAGGGCCGGGCCATGGCCAGCAGCAGGATCGAAACGAAAAGACGTGTCGACATCGCCAGGAAAAGAGAACCAATCGCAATCCGGTGTCAACCGGCTGATTGCCGGCGTCCCTCGACGTCGCTGGGAGTAACTATGGCTCGGCTAGCGGCGGTGCTCGGCCTGGTAATCGTTGACCACCAGACAGGCGTGGATGACGCCGGGGACCCAGCCGAGCAGCGTGAGCAGAAGGCTCAGGAAAAAACTGAGGATCCGGCCGGTCATCAAGACGGCGACAGGTGGAAGAAGGACGCAGAAAAAATAGCGGAGCGCTTTCATAGGCGATCGATGAGACGGTGGATTAGTTGGGCTTGTTGGGATTGCGGTTTGGATACGGAGGAACCGGCGGCAACTGATAGGGGTTCGCTTTCATTTCCGCCTGGACCTCTTGAATGGCCCGATCGAGCTGCTGGTCCTCGCCTTTGAATTCCTTCGCTGGATCGTTATCGACAACGATGTCGGGATCGACCCCGTGGCCTTCGATGACCCAATCTTTGCCATCCTTTGCATATGGCGCGAACTCGGGCCGGAAGAGCTGGCCACCGTCGGTCAGCGGAAGCGGGTTACGAATGCCGACAACGCCGCCCCAGGTGCGTTTACCGATCAATTTGCCAAGGCCCATCGCCTTGAATCGGAACGGGAAGATATCGCCATCGGAGGCGGAGAATTCGTTACACAAAGCGACCATCGGGCCGACGAAGGTCTGCCCCGGATTGGTTTGCGGCGTGCCGTTGCGCGCAATCTCGATCATGACGAGCGCGCGTCGGAGTCGTTCGATCACGAGCGGTGAAACAAAGCCCCCGCCATTGCCCCGCACGTCGACGATGAGACCCTTCTTCTTGATCTGCGGGAAGTATTGTTTGGTGAATTCGTTCAAGCCACCCTGGCCCATGTCGGGGATGTGGATATAACCGACTTCCCCGTTGGTCTTCTTACTGACGTCGTCGACGTTCTTCTGCACCCAGGCTTTGTAGTAAAGGGACGATTCGTCGGACACGGGCACGACGGTGATGTCGCGCGCGCCTTCATCCGACGGCTTGGAATTGACCCGCAGAATGACCTGCTTGTCGGCGGTGCCGATGAGCGCGTCGTAGAGGTTTGGCAACGTGGAAACAGGAATGCCGTTGATCGCGAGAATGTAGTCACCCGGTTTCAGGTTCAGGCCGATGGCGGTGAGCGGAGAGCGGGCGTGCTTGTTCCAATTTTCTCCGGGTAGAATTTTTTCAATGCGATAGGCCTTGCTGGCCGGATCACGGGAGAACTCGGCGCCGAGCAGGCCGAGCTTGATGCGCGGCGTCTCGGGGCGTTCGCCGCCACCGGTGTAAGCGTGACCGTTGTTCAACTCACCAATCAGTTCTCCGACGAGGTAGGTGAGATCGTTGCGGTGGTTCACGAATGGGACCAGCGCGGCATACTTGTCCCGCATCGCCTTCCAATCGACGCCGTTCATGTTCGGCGCGTAGAAGAAATCGCGCATGTGGCGCCAGGATTCGTTGTAAATCTGGTTCCACTCGGCGTGGCGATCGAGGCGCATGTCCAGACCGGCGAGCTTTAGCTCGTGGTCCTTGGTCTCGAGTTTGTCCTTGGGAAGATCGATGATGAAGTAGTCCTTCTTGATCTTGACCAGCATCTTCTTGCCGTCCGCCGTGATCTCATAACTGTTAACGTCACCCAGAACCGTCTCTTTCCGGTCTTCCAGGCTGTAAACACAGAGATGGCGCTTGGCGTCGTCGCCGTCACCATCGTCGTCGTCCCCATCCCCCTGGTCATCGCCAGTGGTGCGGCGGAGGTAGAAAATCCGGTTATCGACCAGGCGAAGACTGCTGTAGTTGCCGGGTGAGATCTCCAGCGCAGCGAGGCGGTCCTGGATGCCGTCCAGATCGACCTTAACGACTACGGGCTTCTTGGCGTCTTTGTCCTTGTCCTTAGGCTCGGGGCTCTTCTTGTCGTCGGCTTTCTTATCGGAGTCCTTCTTATCGGAATCTTTCTTGTCACCGTCCTTGTCTTTGTCCTTCTTCTTACCGACTTCGTCGCTGCGCGGGCCCAACGGCGCTTCTGTTTCTTTCGCAAGTGTCACGAGATAGACCCGCTCGAGGTCGCGATACACATTGGAAAAGTCGACCTGGCCGAAGATCGGCTTGAAGTCGCGGCTCGAGGTGAGCATGAGATATTTCCCATCGTCACTGAAGGTGGCGTTGTCGGCCGAATACCAATTGTCGGTCACGGCAGTTGTCTTCTTGTCCGCGGTCGAGAACAGATAAACCTTATCGGTGCCGTTCTCTTCCGGTCGCGACCAGGCGATCCATTGGCTGTCGGGCGACCAATCATAACCGGCGATCTCGCCTTCCTTATCCTGGTCCACTTGTGTCACGGCTTTGCTAGCGACATCGACATAACGCAACCGCTGCAGGCGATCGCTCCAGAGCAGCTTCTTACTGTCTGGCGACCAGATCGCCTGGTAAAAATAAGTGTCCGCGTTGGTGGTGACCTGCTGCGGCTGTCCCTTGCCATCCTGCGAACGGACATAAAGCTCGTTCTCACCCGTCGCGTCCGAGTTATAGGCGATCCACTTGCCGTCCGGCGACCAGACCGCGTCGCGCTCGTGCGCATTGGAGGTCCTGGTGAGATTGCGGGCCGTGCCCTCCTTCATCGGGACCGAGAAAAGATCACCGCGCGCCACCGCGATGACGCGCTGGGCGTCCGGCGCGGTCGTGACCGATTGAATATGTTTCGAGGCATCGACGAACGCGGAACGGCCGCTGGCGAAATCCTCCTTTATCTCGATGGGGACAGGCGCCGCCTTGCCGGTCCCTAATTCATAACGCCAAATGTAGCCCGCCTGTTCGAAGACAATCGATTCCTTGGCAATCGACGGAAACTTGATGTCGAAATCCTTGAAGCTGGTGAGCTGTTTGGTGTCTTTGCCCGCCAGGTCGGTCGAGAAAAGATTCATCCGGCCGTCGCGATCGGAAATAAAATAGATGCGATTGTCCGATCCCCACATCGGGCAGATGTCCTGCGCCTCGTTGTTGGTCAGGTTTGTTGTCGTGCCGGCCTTGAAATCGTAGATCCAGACGTCGTCCGCCATGCCGCCGCGATAATGTTTCCAGGTGCGGAACTCGCGGAAGACGCGGTTGAAAGCCATCTTGGAATCATCTGGCGAGAAGGAGGCAAATCCTCCGCGCGGGAGCGGCAACTGCTGGGGCAGCTCGCCCTCCAGGCCCACGGTGTAGAGCGAGCCGATGAACGAATTGAACGTGGTCATGCGGGACCGAAATACGACCAGCGGTTTCGTGTTCTCCCAGGTCATGACGATGTTGTTCGGGCCCATCCGGTCCGAAACATCGTCGCGCCCGAGAGTCGCCGTCGTGGTGAGGCGTTTGGGGACCCCGCCTTCACCCGGCATCACGTAGACTTCGGTGTTGCCGTCGTATTGAGAAGTGAACGCGAGCTGCGTGCCATCCGCTGAGAACCGCGGGAACGAGCTGTAGCCTGGACCGCTCGTGAGCCGGCGCGCGGTGCCGCCGTCTTTCGGCACGGTGTAGAGTTCGCCCGCAAAACTGAAAACGATCTGCCGGTCATTGCTGGCCGGGAAACGCAGAAGACGCGTCGTGTTCGGCAGGTTTTGCCCGAAGGCGGAAGAATCGATCGCGAGCAGGATCACGAGGCCGAGCACGAGGCGAAGAGAAGAGATGATGCGCATAAGGAAGATTTGGCAGCGGGCGAATTTGCGAATGAGAATCCCTGACCTCCCCTCGCCCGGTCGCCCAATAGATTGACCGATTAAGCTGCGTTTTGAATGGATCGAGCGCAACCGGATTTCGTTGCGTCCGGAGGAAGCGAAATCCGAAACCAGAGGGTGCGGGACCCAACCGGCTTCCGCGTTTCCCTAAACAATCGGCGTGCCCGCCGCCCGATCGGGAGAGACCATGCGAAGATCTGCCAGAGGAGGCTGACCAGTCCCGTCTACAAAGCCGGGAGCCTTCGGGTCCGGCACGTCAACCGGGGGATCTTCGGGAGCATGAATGCCGGTCGGGCAGAGGGCACGCATCAAGAGCGCATACTCGACGTCGCTCACTTGAATGGGGATGACCAGGTCCGCAGGCTTGGTCTCCTCCTCCTGCGGCAAACCGGGCGCCTCAATCGCCGGCGCTGCGATTCTTTGCGGTGATTTGGCTAGAAATTGTGGAAACAAATTTACACCCACTAGCGGAGAAGCGTCCCAATTTGCAGCCGTTCCCATGCCATCTCGGGAAGGGTCTCTAGGGAAAATTCGCTCGCCCCTCCGTTGGCCTTTCCACAAACTCACCTCATCGTGGACGTCTCAACGCTCGCCAACCTCGTCAACGCCGCGGCTGTCACAGCTGGCGTTATTTTCGCCGCCGTCCAAATCCATCACTATCGGCAACGCCGGCAACGTGATGCGATGATCGAGCTCCTCCGTTCTTTTCAGAGTCGTGACTTCACCCGGGCCTTGTGCCGGGTAAACTCGCTGCCCGATGGCGCCGACCTGAAAACAATTCGCGAGACCCTCGGCCCGGATGGCGCGGATGACGTTTTCATGCTCGGCCTGACGTGGGAAAGTCTGGGCGTCCTGCTCTTTCGCCGAGAAGTCAGCCTCGATCTCATGGACGACTTGTTTAGCGGAGCGATTATTATCTCCTGGCGCAAGCTTCATGTTTTTGTGGAGGAAGACCGCCGCGCGACGAAACGAGACACGGTTTGGGAATGGTTCCAGTGGCTGGCGGAGCGAATGCTGGAGCGCGAAAAGACGGTGCCGCCAATTCCGGCGCATCTCGCGCACCGCTCCTGGCGTTGACGCGGGCCGAGGTCGGCTGACAAACGCGTTGACGCCGCTGAAGTTCCCCCACAGTTTCCGTGACGATGCGCAAACTACTCATTCTCTCGCTCCTTCTCCTGCCGCTCGTTGTCCAGGGTGCAACGCCCAAGATGCCGCCGGACAAGGAACTGAAAGCGCTCGTGTTCGACTCGCTCTTTGCCTTCAACAAGGCCGTGCAGGAGAAAAGTTTCGCCAAATTCCACGAGGAGCGGCTTTCGCCTCAGTTCCAAAAACAATTTCCGCTGGAAAAGTTCACCGGGATATTTCAGGTGTTCATCGATAAGGGCTACGACATCTCAAACATCGCGAAGTCCGAACCAATTTTCGATGTTCCACCGGCGATCGACGGCGACGGCCTTCTCGTGCTGAAAGGCCACTACGCGACCCAGCCGAACAAGGTCACGTTCAAGCTCACCTACGCTTACGAATCGTCGGCCTGGAAGATCATGGGCATCAACGTGCAGGCCATGCCGGCCGTGGAAAACACCGGCGAAGTGCCGACCGATCGGGAGGTCAGGAAACTCGCCCTGGATTCTCTTCTCCTCTTCAACGTCGCGATCCAAACGAAGAGCTTTGATAAATTCTACACCAAGATCTCCACGCTTTGGCAAAAGGAGATCACGCCGGAACAGTTGCTCCAGATTTTCCGCTCCTTCGTCGATGGAAATGTGAACATCGCGCTAATCGTCAAGGAGCAACCTGTTTTTGAAACAACTCCGAAGGTCAACAGCGATGGGATGCTCGTGTTGAGAGGCTCCTATCCAACTCAGCCGAACCATGTCTTTTTCGAGCTCAAATATGTTTTTGAGGATGAGAGCTGGAAGCTGGTCGGCATAAATGTCCAGGTGAAACCGGGCGACGATACAGCGCCCCGGAAAGGCAAGGACAAGAAGGCGAAGGAGAGCGAAGAAGAAGACGAGGAAGAGCCTCCCGCCGACGAGTGACCGATCAAAGAGCGGCGGGCTCGGTTTCGTGCAAGCGGCCGTAGTCAACGGTGAGCCTGCGCTCGCCGGTCTCCGTGTAGATTTCGACGAAACGTTCGCCGAAACGAAAGTCACGCCAAGAATAGTCCTTCTGGCTCTGGACGGCCGCCTGGATCACCGTCTCGATTCCGACCACGGACGCCACCAGCCTCGCATCGCTGGCTTGGAGAGACTCGAGCGTCATACCAAAGAGGGGGCTTTGTTCGTCAATTGTGTGCATCAGCGTTAAGGCCACAGGGAACGTGATTAACCGGTCGAAGTGAAGTTTGAGTGGATAGAAACGGCGAAACGTGTCGCCCTCGAGAATCTCTTCGTCGCGCATGAACATGACTCTGAACTCCGCCTCCGCCATGCTGTAATGCCGCAGGTTGGCCACGCGAAGCATCAGAGTGGGCCGGCCGTTGAAATTGGCGATGACGACGTTTCTGGTGAACTCGATCCGCGCTCGCGGACGGGAGAACCGGATAAAAATCAGGCCGGTCATGACGGCCAGCCCAAACATTCCCACCATGATCTCGACCGTCGTCAGGATGTTTCCGTAAAGCGTCGTCGGATACATGTGTCCGTAACCGACGGTGGCAAGGGTTTGCACACTGAAAAAGAAAGCGGCCGAGAAATCGTGGCTCGGCATTTCGGCGATGGCGTTGTCGGCAAATTCATACAAGCACGCAAAGACGACGTTCAGGGCGACATAGCCACCGGAGAGAAGCGCGGCAAAGCGCGGCCAGCTCAACGACAGGATCCAATGGTAGGCGTCCCGCCAGTCACGTTTACCCGTATTGATTTTCAGGAACTCGAACTGACCGACGTGAACGACTACTCCTGGCGATTTTTTCTTCATGAAGCAGCACCGAAAATAGAGAGGAGAAAGGAGAAGGCGAAAGCAGAATCGTGGAGGAACGTTTGCGCAACCGCCTGACCAAAACGAAACAGTGAGAGTGAGAAGGCTGCCATATCGCGTCGTCGATGTCTTTACCGACCGCATGTTTGGCGGGAATCCGCTGGCGGTGTTTCTCGATGGACGCGGCGTCAGCGATGCGGAAATGCAGGCCCTGGCCCGGGAGATGAATCTCTCGGAGACAACCTTCATCCTGCCGCCGGCCGATCCGGTGAATGACTTCCGGGTCCGCATCTTCACCCCGGGCCGCGAGCTGCCGATGGCCGGCCACCCCACGATAGGGACGGCGTTCGTTCTGGCGCGCGAGCAGATGGTGCCGGCCGGCGGCGAGACCGTGACGATCCGGTTGGAAGAGAAGGTGGGACTGATTCCGGTGCGCCTCGAGATGAAGAATGGAGCGCCCGATAAGATCTGGATGACTCAGCCGTTGCCAACCTTCGGTCCCGTTTTCCCAAACGCCGCCGCCGCAGCAGCGATACTCGGAATCGATCCCGCCGGCGTTCGGAACGATCTGCCCATCGAGGTGGTCTCGTGCGGCCTGCCATTTCTCTTTGTCCCGGTGCGCGATCTGGCGACGATGAGAAAATTGAGTTTCAACCGGGACCTCGGCCGGAGCGCGCTCGAGTCGCTGGAGGTGCAGGGAGTTTTCGCTTTTGCGATGGAGGTGGAGAATGCGGGCTCGACTGCGCACAGCCGCATGTTCGCGCCCGATCTCGGCATTCCCGAAGATCCCGCGACCGGCAGCGCAAGCGGGCCGCTCGGCAGCTACCTGGTGCGGCACGGTGTCGTTCCCGCCCAACCGAAGACGTCCATCGTGAGCGAACAAGGTATCGAGATGGGCCGGCCGAGTTTCATCCACGTAGAGATCGCACGGGAGGCGAACGAGATCACGGAAGTGAAGGTGGGCGGTCAGACCGTATTTGTCGGCAGTGGAGAGATCGAGTTGGGTATGATGGAAACCTAATCACCATGAGCGCCGACACCTGCACGCATCTCAATCAAATTAGTGACGACGTTGTTCCGAGCGCAAACGGCTGCGAGGAATGTTTGAAGAACGGTTCGACCTGGGTCCATCTGCGGCTTTGCCTGACGTGCGGACATGTCGGCTGCTGCGACTCATCGCCGAACCGCCACGCCACGAAACATTTTCACGCTACCGGACATCCGATCGTTCGATCGTTTCAGCCCGGTGAAGATTGGGCTTGGTGCTACATCGACGAAGTATTCCTGGCCTGAGCCGCCGACCGTCCACGCGGCGAGGCAGACGACAAGAATACGAGGTGATTTATCGCGCCCGCTCGGTGGGCCTCGGCGGAGCTTCCGACTGGGGCTCGGTCGGCGATACGGAAGTGTCAGCCCCAACGTATTTTCCCTGCCGTTCTTTGGCCTTCTGGAGAACGGCGGCAAATCTGTCAAGCAACCAAGGGGAAAGGTACCCTTTTTTCCGAGCGCGCTCCCGCACTTGGGGATGGCTCAGCAGGCGATAGAGTTCCAAATTGCTGCTTTCTTCGTTCCACATCGTCGTGCTCTTGCGCACCACGCAATCCTTGCTCACAAAATAATGGTACGCCCAAAGCCTCGTTGGACTTGGCATGTTGTTGCGTAGGGCGTCTTTCAATTCGTCCAGATTCGCCTTCGCCAACGATCCGTCATCGAAGCGAAGTTCACCTGAGGAAAGCTCTCTGAAGTCCTTGAGGATTTGTTGGCTTTCGCTCATGACCACACCGATGCATTCGGCGAGAATATCTGCGGCATCGTTCTGGTCCATCAATCCATATTTCTCATAGCGTTTGGCGACTTCATCGTATTCCTCCATCGCTTCCCTATTCCCAGCCTTTCGGGCCTTTTCCGATCCAAGCATGGCAATCAGATAGCGGTGGTGCGCTTCGTAGAGCCAATCGTGAATAATGGCGGCGCGGGTAAAATCGAACGAACCAAACCCGCGAATAAGCCATAATTTGCGGGGCACACTCGCCCCCGTCGTGATCATGTCCTCGGGCTCGATGGTCCACTTCGCATATTTTTCCCTGTACTGGCCTCGGCCTGGTGTCCTTCCGAGATCCACCTTCGGAACATGCTCGTGCGTGGTGAACGTAAAACGTTTACCGTCGCCTGCCGCTGGCTGAAAAAAGAAAAACGTGTTCGGCGCGATCGCCACCATGCGCGGTTCCCCGGAAAATTTCCCGGTCGTGGGAGTCTTGTTAAAAGTGGATTGGGCACTGCAGCCACCCAGCAGGATGGCGACGGCGACGGCAACACAAGTGATGGGAAAGGTGCGCGCTTTCATCGTTTTTCGGCCTCATTTCTAATACGGAGAATGCCCCGGCAAGTTCTCCTTCCTATCGCCTGGCCTGATGCGGTCTGGCCACCTTGCGGCGTCCTTGCCAGGACAATCTGATCCCAGCAATTTTCAGGCGCTGCGATCGGCAGCGAAGCCTCGACGCCAGACGAAATAAACTGGGATGCCCGTCAGCACGAGCAGGTAACCGATTCCAGAAGTCGTGGGAGCGAGATACGCAAGATCGATAATCAAGAAAGCCGCCAGAACCACGGAAATGATCGGGACAATCGGATAACCCCAGGTTCGATAGGGACGTTGCGCATCGGGGCTCTTTCGGCGCAAAACAACAACAGCCACGACCAGCAGCACGTAAAAGACGAGGTCCGCCGAGACGATGTATTCAAGCAATTGCGTGTAGACATTGCCGTAGCTCACGTCGCCGGTCGTTGGATGCGTCGTGACGGTGCGAGGAAGAGTGAGAAATGCCGCCCAAATTCCCTGCGCGACCAGGGCGGCGGCCGGAACACTGCGCGCGTTGATGGTGGCAATGCGCCGGAAAAACAGGCGGTCGCGCGCCATGGCGTAATAGACACGCGCCCCCGCAAGGATGAGTCCGTTGTTGCAGCCGAAGGTGGAAATCATGATCGCGGCCGCCATCGCCAACGCGCCCGGTTTTCCAAAAACGGAATTCATCGCGGCGACCGCCACGCGATTTTGGGGCGCGTGCTGAATCCCATCGAGTGGAAGGGTCGCGACGTAAGCGAGATTGGCCAGGATGTAGAGAACGACCACGAGGGCGCAGCCCGCCAGCAGGGCGCGCGAGAGATTGCGCCCCGGCTCGCGGACTTCGCTCCCGATGAAGGTCACATTCGTCCAGGCGGTTTGCGCGAAGAGCGGACCGACCATGGCCTTGCCAAAGAGCAACGCGAGCGCCAGCCCGCCGACGATCGTGAACCCAGGCTGCGCGATCTGCGGACTCCAGCCGTTCCGCCACGAGTCCCACCAATCCGCCGAGAGCGCCGCGCTCTCCGCCTTCCAGCCTAACGAAAGGCCGATCACGATCAGAGCGAGGAGAGCCGCCGTTTTGGCGGACGTAAACGTGTTCTGGACAAACTTTCCGGTTTCGAGACCGCGCGTATTTGTCCAGGTCAGGAGGAGGATCAGCGCCACCGCGACGAGTTGCTCGGTCGATAAACTGACGGCGTAGCCGCCAAACAGCTGAATCGGATCGACCAGATAATGATCGGTGGCGATCGCGGGCGCGAAGACCCCGACAAATTTGGCAAAGGCAATGGCGACCGCTGCAATCGTGCCGGTCTGAATGACCAGGAAAAGTGTCCAGCCGAAAAGAAAGCCGAGCGAAGGGCCGTAGGCTTCGCGGAGAAAAACGTAGACTCCTCCGGCGCGCGGCATCATCGCTGCCAGTTCAGAGCAACAGAGCGCGCCCGTGATTGTCATCAAGCCGGCCACCGCCCATGCCAGGAGCAGCCACCCCGGCGCGCCCGTCAAATGCGCGGATTCGGCCGAAGTAATGAAAATGCCCGAGCCGATCATTGATCCAACCACGATCATGGTCGCGTCGAGCGGTCCGAGACGGCGCTCGAGTGTTCCCGAAGGCGCGTTGGCTGATTCGACGGTTTCGATTTTTTCCTTCATCGGGAAACCTCGGGCGCGCGAATGAGGACACCCTCTTCTTCGAGCCGCGTGCGCAAGGCGCGAGCAAACTTGACGGCGCCCGGCGTGTCACCGTGCAGGCAAATTGTCTCAGCGCTGACCGCGACATCCTTGCCGTCCACCGAACGAACCACGCCTTCACGCAACATTCGGAGCACTCTCCTCGCTGCTTCATCCGGATCGTGCAGCAGCGCGTCAGGGCTGGTCCGCGGGACCAGCGTTCCATCCGCGAGGTAATTTCTATCGGCAAAGACTTCCCGCACGACGCGGAGCTTGGCGGAGCGACCGGCGCGCTCGAGAACGCTTTCTCCGGGTGCAAACAGGAGCAGCGATGAATCAATCGTCAGGACCGCGTGCGCAATCGCCTCGGCCAGTTTCTCATCACGCACCGCCATGTTGTAAAGCGCCCCGTGTGCTTTCACATGATTCAGCTGCGCGCCGGCCGCCGTCGCCAGCGCGTGGAACGCGCCCAGCTGATAGGCAATATTTGTGAAAACTTCTCCTGCGGGCAGGTCGACCTCTATCCGGCCAAAGTTTTCCCGATCCGCGAAACTCGGATGAGCGCCCACGGCCACGCCCCGCTCTTGCGCCGCGCGAATGGACGCGAAAATCGAAACGGGATCACCGGCGTGAAAGCCGCACGCAATGCTGGCCGAGCTGACCAGCCCCAACAACTCATCGTCATGGCCGGCGCCCTCCCCGAGATCGGCATTGAGATCGACATGCATGTTTACTTGGAGCGGAGTTCGATTCCGACACGGAAGCGGGCGAAATCCTCCTCCCGTGCGCGCAGAAGCTCCTGCGCCTCGGCCACGGAAACTTCTTGAAACCGAACGAGGTCACCGGGCCAAAGTTGCGCGGCAAGCGGCAGGTCGATGGTGATCACGTGGGCGATTTTTGGATAACCGCCCATCGTTTGGCAATCACCGAGCAAGAGAATCGGCATTCCGTTCGGCGGAACCTGCAGGGTCCCGGGCGCGACGGCTTCCGAAAGGAGATCGCTCGTATCGTGCCGAGGCAGACTCGGCCCGTCGAGCCGGGCGCCCATGCGATCGGAATCCAAAGTCACGGTAAAGGGCGTGCCGGCCAAGGCAGTTCGCGCCTCGGTCGTGAAGCGCATCCAGTCCGGGCCCCGAACGACGCGCAGAAAACGATCGCGGTGCGCCGCAGTTGTCGCCCATGGAGTGGGCGCACTCCATTCCGAAACCCAAGGAGCGGCGGTTTGCAACCGCCGACCAATCAAACCGGCGGTTTCAAACCGCCGCTCCTTGAAAAGAGAGATCACGTCGCCATCGCGCAAAGTGCGACCTTCGAACCCGCCGAAATTTCCCCGCAGATCGGTGGAACGACTGCCAAGGACCGGCGGCACATTGATTCCGCCGGAAACTGCCAGCCAGGCGCGTGAACCTGCATTCGGCGCGACCATGACAAGTTCTTCGTCTTTCGCGATGAGTCCCGCGTGACCGGGCGGAAGATTTTCGTCACCAATCCGGACTGCAAACGCGCCGCCGCACCAGGCCACGACCCGTTCATCGTCAAAACGAAGGCGCACTTTTCCCAGCGTCGCCTCCAAACCCGCGGCTGAATCTTCGTTGCCGACCAGCGCGTTCGCGACCCGCAACGCATGGGAGTCGAGGGCGCCACCGATAGAGATCCCCGATTTCCGATAGCCGGCGCGACCCAGGTCCTGCACCGAGGTAAGAAAGCCGGCGGAGAGGACGAATAGCTTCATCGGGAAAAAGCGTCGAAGTCTGCACGCGAAATTTCCCGGAAACGCACTCGATCTCCGGCTTGCAGAATCGTGGGCGGGTCGCGCTGGACATCGAACAAACGCAGCGGAGTGCGACCGATCACATTCCAACCGCCGGGAGAATTTCGTAGATAAATCCCCGTCTGCGCGCCGCCGATTGCGACCGATCCCGCCGGCACTTCCTTGCGCGGAACCGCGCGCCGCGGCGTCGCTAGTTCTGCCGGCAATCCGCTCAAGAATGGAAAGCCCGCAATGAATCCGACACAGGCGACCCGATAGGCCGCGCTCGCGTGCCGGCGGATCACTTCGTCTTCAGCGAGACCGGCAACACTCGCAACGTCACTAATATCGAAAGCGAACTCGCGGTCATAGCAGACCGGAATCTCGATGACCGGCGTTTCGACGCCTTTCTTGTTCTGAGCGGGGCGAGCACGCAACGCGCTCTCGATTCTTGTTGAGAGCCAAGCCAAGACCTCCTGCCCGGCGGCCGCCCGAGCGACTTCGGCTACATCGAAAAAAACGCCGATCGTCGAGTACGCCGGCGCCAACTCGGTGACGCCTGGAATTGCCGCCGCCTCAAGAGAGTGGAGGGCCGCCTGGACGGTGTCCAAGGAAGCCTCGGGATCGCGCGCAAAATCTTCGACGACCCGAACGATCAGCGCAGAATCTCCGAGCGGCTCGATGCTCATGCCCGGCACGACGTTTCCTGCGAGCTAGCGATTTTGCGCAGCATTCTGCGAGGAGACCGCATTCGACACATCCTTCACGGATTCCTTGATCTCGTCTACTTTCGGGTGCACTTCGCGAATCATGTCATGCTCGGACTTCGACAATTTCTCGATCCGTTTGGTCACGTCGTGCAACTCCTTCAGCATGGTTTCCTGGCGCGACGAAAGCCGGTGCATCCACCAGAAGCAAACGACCCAGCAGCCGGTCCCAATCCAGGCGAGAATGAGAGCAATCATCTGGATGTCGATACGCGTGTTCATTCGGCGAGCCCTCGGCCTGATTTGAAATGTCGTATCATCCGGATAAGAGGAAGAGAATTAATCGCTGCACTTTGGGCGAAAGCCAAATGCCATGACCAATCTGATCGCCTTGACTATTAACCTCGCGGGAATGCTCGTGATCTACTCGCTTATGGCGTTCGCACTTGTTCGACTCTATTGGCACGGCCGCGGCACGCTTGGCGTAATCGCGACCATATTTGTCGCTGGGCTATTTTGGATTGTGCCAACATTCGCCCTCGCGTTGGGAGATCGCTATGCCTCCTCCCCAAGGTCGCTCTGGCTCGCCAACTTGCTGGTCTCAGGCGCTAGCGTGATCATACTCTGTCAACGCGTGCGTTGGATCCCGAGGGCTTTGGAAGATTCGGCGCGAATGGATGGAAATGGTTGGTTGGGCACTAACCGGCATGTCGTCTTGCCACTCATTAGACTGGAACTTGCGCTGATCACCTTCTTGACCGTAATGGCCACGTCACTCCTCTTATGGGCTGGTTTGGCGGCGTCACCGCTCAGCAATAGGGATTTTCCGCCATGGCTCTATCTCTTGCTTACGACGGACACAGAACACGGTCCCGGCCTGGCCAAAACCTGGTTCACAATGATAGCGGGTTCCCTTGTCATGACGCTGCCTGTGATTCTCATTTTCTTATTCTCGAAACGCTACCTCCTGCGACCCGCGGCTGATGCGGGAGGGATGGACTCGGTCCCATCCACGCGTTAGGACGCTACGACGGCGTCCCTCCAGGAAACCCGACAGACGTCGGTCTAATTCGCGCGGGTCGCTTCGATTTGAATATCGACCGCGACTTCATCACCGATCATCGACACGGTTTCGACCCCCTTGCTCCAGCCGAGCTTGAATTCGCTCCGTTTCAGGGGGGCCGTCGTGACCCGCCAGCGAGTGGTCTGACCCTTGGCGGCTGACGCAGGATCGCCCACCAACTGGACATTGAGGGTTATCGGCCGAGTCACGCCGTGCATGGTGAAATCGCCGGCGATTTCTCCGGTGTTCGCGCCTGTTTGCTTCACGCGGCGACTCTTGAACGTGATCTCAGGATACTGTTGCACGTTGAAAAAATCCGCGCTCCGCAGATGCTCGTCCCGCTTTGCGATCGCGGTATCGATGCCGGCCGCCTGAATCGTCGCGACGACGGACGATTTTTCCGGGTGCTCGCGATCGACCTCAATGGTTCCGCTGAATTTCGTGAATTTGCCTTTCGCGGTCCCGAGCATATGCCGGACTTTGAAGGTGATCGTCGAGTGGGCTGCGTCGAATTTGAAAACCTCATTCGCGCGAGCCGACGAACAAGCGGCCGCCAGGAAGATGCAAACGAGGAAGAGGACGCGGGACGATTTCATGACCAAGTCTGCTTTCCCCAGGCAAACCGGCAAATCCAAGATAGTAACATGCCTGTTACTTCTGTGAGCGGGGGGCAATGGGCGGAGCGGCCAGAGTCTTAAGCAAAGCCGCACGGGAACCGGGCAGCCGGCCGAATAGATTCGCGAGCGCCAGGGCCGGATTGGCTTTCAGCGTCTTGGTGTCGTGCACGCCCGCAATTCGCGCCAGTTCGGTTTCGAAATGAACCACTGCGCGCAGGTTCGGATCTTTTTCGCTCAGATAAGCAAAAGCCCGTCGCAACAACGCAAACAGCTCCGGCTCATGATGGTCGGTCTCCGTGCAGAGTTCGATCAGCTCGACGAAATAAGAGGCGGCCTGGGTCCGGCGGAAGTTTTCCCGGATACCGGGGAATGGATTCTTCAACACGACCTCCGTCAGCGTATGCAAGTTCGACTTCCGGCCGCGGGCGATCTGTAATTCCGCCTCGAAGAACAGGTCAAGTTTTCCCGCAAACGAACTCTTCGCGCGCCGGGCGCCCCGCGCGACCGTCTGGATGCAGCCTAACGACTCCGTGCACCACGAAATGATGAGGCTGGTATCGCTCAACTTGCGTTTCCGCAGGAGGATGCCGGTGGTGGTTTCCACATCGCACTGTTACGTCAGATGAGCGCGAGCGCACGTTGGTGGGAGCGAACGCGCGTCAATTCCACTTCTTCATGTTCGGCCAAAGCTCGGGCAGCGGCGCGTTCAATCCGCGGCAGACGAAGACCTCGAAGTGTTCGTCGCGTCGCGAATAGGGATGGTAGGTGCGCCCGGCCGCTTCCACGCTTGCGAAATGCTCGCGATCGCCGGTTCCATCGCTGCCGAGCACGATGACGCTTTCGCCGGTGTAATCCCGTGGTCCCCAATACCAATAGTTTTGATGATTGCTGACCGCCTTCGGCAATCCGTATTTTTTCCCGAAGAAATCGATCGCGCCGGCCTGACCATAACTGTTGGCAAAGATCGCGGTCGCGGCCTGTTGGTCGGCTGGAAGCCCGTAATAAACTCGCGCCACCTCGAGCGTCATTTCCTCCCAGCCAAACTCATCGGCGAAATGTTGCGGCAACGGACCCGTCGGCTGGTTCTCGGCCTTGGGCGGCTCAAAGCCAAGTGCCCTTTGATATCGGACATACAGTTCGACGGGCAGGACCGGGGCGGCCATGGGCGCGAGGAGACACGTCGCGGCCACGATCAGGCCAATGTACAAAACGCGGCTCCAACCGCCTCTTTGGCGAGTGAGACTTCCAAAAGCGACCGCACCACCTGCCAACAGCATCGGATAGGCGGCGGAGAGATAATAATTCTTCCCCTTCAAGGCAATGAACGCGACCAGCATCAACGCGTAAGCCAGACCCAAAATCCGGTAGCGACTTCCATCCCGGTTCAGCAACAACCAACCGAGCCCGCCGAGCCAGAGAGGAAACAAGATCGGATTCATGAGCATGGCTTGATCCGCGACGAAGGCCAGCGGCCCGCGCACGACATCCCGGTCGGTCCCGCGGATATTGTGCATCAATTCCAGAAACGGAAAGTGATGCCGGATCAGCCAGATCAGGTTCGGGAGAAAGATCAGGAGCGAGCAAAACGCTCCGAGCCAGATCCAGGAGTTCGAGAGAAAGCGTCGCTGCGGTGTAAAGAGCAAGGCGACGAAAACGGACAGGGCGAAAAAAGCCGTGGTGTATTTGTTCTCCATCCCAAGCCCGAGCAGAAGACCGAATGGAAGCCAGTAGTGCGGGGCGCTCCGGTTAATCGCACGAACCACACACCACGCGCACGCGACCCAGATCAGGGGCTCGAATGCGTTCATCGTCAGCCAATGATGAAGCAAAAGGTAAATGGGCGCGGCGATAACAGCGAGAGCCGCCAACCCCTGGGCAAAGCGGCCGCCGCCCATCTCTCGCGCCAGTTTCCCCGTCAACCAAACGGTCGCGCCGCCCGCCAGGGCGGGCAGCAAGCGCAAACCGTAGAGCGATTCGCCGAAAGTGTGCCGAGCAATCCAGGTAATGAAGGCGATCAACGGCGGCTGATCGACGTAGCCGAAGTCCAAATGCTCGGAGCAGGCCAGGTAATACAATTCGTCGCGAAAAATCCCGTAGCGGCCCGCCGTGAGAAGATGAAAGAGGAATTTCGCGAGAGCCAGCAACAGCACAATCGCCGGACCGGATGGAAACCGATAGTCCGCGGGCGGGCCGGCGCGCGTCAGGTGGATCGTCCTTTCCATTTTTTTGATCGGGTGGGGCCGTTGAAATGCGACGCCGTCAGTCGCCGCTCTTGCGGACCGTTATAGTGACCGGCGTTTTCCCCGGCCGATACATGGAAGCGCCGTAACAAACTGCGGCGGTTCCTTCCGGTGCATAACGCAGTTTTTTCAGGCTGGAGTCCCAACGTTCGAGATAGCTGCAATTCGCGGTCTTCTCTGTGCCCGGAATCGGGACATAACGGACGTAGGTCATGGTGAGAAATGCGGGCTCACCAGGCAACGGGATCGGCGCCGCCCAGTTCGGCGATAACCGCAGAAAACGCCGGCTCGTCAGGTCGAGCGCGTAATCGGTATCGCCGTCGGTGCTGTTCAAGTGCACTCCAAAAAAGGCGAGCCGGAGTGGCGGCTCGAAGAGAAAGCGGTCGTCCTTTCCCTTCAACTGCAATTGTTCGACTGCGCCTTCAAAGCCGGGAAGCTTGGGAAATTCCACGCTCTTTTTTGATTTCAAATCGCGCAAAAGATAATGCTTTCCATGCTCGGGCCCGTTCACCGAGTCGTCTTCGTCGCCCTTCACTTCGCGCAAAATCAACTCCACGGAACCATCGGGTGCGCGGAAATGAGGACTGCGCTCGCCAAACGCCGGCGCACTTTCGTCGTCACCCGAACCTTCCATCTCGGGCCAGGCGAAGGAAGGCGAACTCTTGGTGTTCGCATACCATTCCGGCTCGGTCTCCAGGCGCTTTAGTCCGCCGCCCTTCGGCTCGACACTCCAAAACTCGAACTTGTTCTCGCTCAGCTCGCGGGTGAACGCGATCGTTTCGCCGTCCGGCCCGAAGATCGGATCCAAATCCTGCCCGGCTTCGTCCTTCGTCAATTGCCGGAGCAGCGTTCCATCTTCCTGATACAGGAAGAGATGCGCATGGCTTTCGCCTTGCGCCTGGAGATAACGGATCGCGACCACGATCTCGGGCGCGGCGTTCGCTCGCGGGACTGCCACGAGCAGGCAGGCCGCCACCGCAAACAGTCCGAGCGTTCGTCGCATTGCGCCGGTTTGCCCAAAGGCGTGGCCTTTGTCAATAACGCCACTTCCAACGAGTTCCGCCTTGTAATTACGACACTCAAGACGTAAAAAGATCCGCCGCCTGTTCGGGCAATCATCCGCCGGCCCACGGACGATTACACAGCGCACCCACACCCATTTCTCCATGAGCTCGAAAATATCCGGCACCAAAAGCGTCACGAAGCCGACAGTTCGCCTTCGCAAGCTGGTGAAAATGGCAGTCCTATTGCTGCTCTTGTTTGGGGCCGAAGAAGTGCGAGGACAATCCGCGCTGGACGGTTTCGATCCGAACGCAGACGGCAAGGTTCACGTCGTAGTCGTTCAACCGGACGGGAAGATTTTCATCGGTGGAGAATTTACTACCGTCCTGGGCGTGGCGCGCAACAACATTGCTCGATTAAACACGGACGGCACGCTCGACATCACTTTCAACCCAGACGCCAACGGTGCTGTCTTTTCAATCGTGATGCAGACGAACAGCACAGTTTTGGTGGGAGGCGACTTCCACACCATCGGCGGACAAATGCGGAGTTGCCTCGCGCGGCTCGATGCCACGACCGGCTTGGCTGATTCGTTCGACCCGAATCCGAACAATTCTGTCCGGGCAATCGCGATACAGACCGACGGTAAGATTTTGGTGGGCGGTGCGTTTGAGAGTATCGGTGGACAGCCACGCCATTACCTCGCCCGGCTCGATGCCACGACCGGAGCGGCCGACTCGTTCGACTCGAATGCGTCCGGGGCCAGTGTTTCCTCAATCGCGATCCAGGCGGACGGAAAAATCTTAACGGCTGGCTTATTCGAGGCCATCGGCGGACAACCGCGCAACTACATCGCCCGGCTCGATGCCACGACCGGCTTGGCTGATTCGTTCAATCCGAACGCGAACGGTTTTGTTCTTTCAATCGCAATACAGACGGACGGCAAGATTCTGGCCGGCGGCGCTTTCACCAATATTGGCGGACAGCCGCATAATCATATGGCCCGGCTCGATGCCACGACCGGCTTGGCTGATTCGTTCAATCCGAACGCGAACGGGTGGGTTTTATCAATTGCAACACAGACGGATGGCAAGATTTTGGTCGGCGGCAATTTTTCGGGGATCGGTGGACAATCGCGCAGCCGCTTCGCCCGACTGGACGCTGCCACCGGATTATCTGATTCGTTCGACCCTGGCGCGAGCGATCTTGTCAGTTCAATCGCGGTACAGGCGGACGGCAAGATCCTGGCGGGTGGTCAGTTCACGACGCTCATGCCGAACGGGGGGCCATCGGTAACGCGCAACCACATCGCAAGATTCGAAACGGACGGCAGGCTCGATCAGACGCTCAATCTCGGACTCAGCGACGGCGACACCATTGTTACCAGTGCCGTTCAGCCCGACGGCAAGATTCTCATCGGCGGCTCATTTACCACCATTTTGGGCGTGGCGCGCAATAACATGGCACGATTGAACCCGGACGGGTCGCTCGACGCGGCTTTCAACCCCAATGCGAACATTGTGGTCTACTCCATTGCGGTGCAGGCGGACGGCAGGATTTTAGTGGGTGGCCCCTTCACCAGCATCGGCGGACAGACCAGGAATTACATCGCCCGGCTCGATCCCACGAGCGGACTAGCGGATTCGTTCGACCCGAACGCGGACAGCGTTATCAATGCCATTGCGGTGCAGGCGGACGGCAAGATCTTAGTGGGCGGATCCTTCAACAACGTCGGTGGACAGGCGCGAAGTTACATCGCCCGGCTCGATGCGACGACCGGATTGGCTGATCAATTCGCACCGAACGCCAACAATGCCGTCTGGACAATCGCGGTGAAGGCCGACGGCAAGATTTTGGCGGGCGGGAATTTCACGAACATCGGTGGACAGACGCGCCATTCTATCGCCCAGCTCGATGCCACGACCGGATTCGCTGATTCGTTTGACCCGAGCGCGAACGGTCTTGTTATTGCCATCGCGCTGCAAGCGGATGGCGCGATTTTAGCCGGCGGCAGTTTTGACACCATCGGAGGACAAACGCGCCATAACATAGCCCGGCTCGATGCCACAACCGGATTGGCTGACTCGTTCGACCCGAACGCGAACGGATATGTTTTTTCCATCGCGGTGCAGGCAGACGGCAAGATCTTGGCAGGCGGCGATTTCCACGGAGTGAGCGGTATCGGAGGACAGATGCGCAACTATATTGCCCGGCTCGATGCCACCACCGGCCTGGCTGATTCGTTCGATCCGAACGCGGACCATTCCGTCAGTTCAATCGTGGTGCAGGACGATGGCAAGATCCTGGCGAGCAGCGGTTTCTTTAACATCGGCGGCCAGCCTCGCCGCCACTTCGCTCGTTTGAGTAACGACACCGCGGCGCTGCAAAAACTGGCTGCGACGCAAACGACCGTTACCTGGACGCGCAGTGGATCCAGCCCGCAGTTCACGCGCGTCACTTTTGATTATTCGACCGACAATGTGAATTACACCTCCCTGGGCGATGGCGCAGCGGCCGGGAGCAACTGGATTCTGACAGGTCTGAACTTGCCCATTAGACACAATATCTACATCCGCGCTCGCGGTCACCGTCCCATCGGCAACCAAAACGGCTCGCAATGCTTCACGGAATCAGTGCGAAACGCTTTCCTGGCTCCGAGCACCCTGGGAAACATCTCGACCCGCTTGCGCGTTCAGACAGGTGACAACGCCATGATTGGCGGATTCATCATCACTGGAACAGAGCCGAAGACGGTCATCGTTCGGGGGATTGGGCCGTCCCTGCCGGTGCCCGGAGCGCTCGCCGACCCAGTCATCGAAATTCACGGTTCCGCCGGCGAGCTCCTCGCCAGCAATGATAACTGGATGACGGATCCGAACCAACAGCACGTAATCGACCATGGATTAACACCGGCCAGCAACCTGGAGTCCGCGCTGTGGAGGACACTGAATCCCGGGACGTACACGGTCATCGTCCGCGGCGCCAACGAAGCTGCAGGGATAGGTTTGTTCGAAGTTTACGATGTCGATCAAACTGTCGATTCCCAGCTGGCCAACATCTCGACCCGCGGATTCGTGGAGGCCGGTGATAACGTCATCGTCGGTGGCATCATTATCGTGGGAACCACGCCGACGAGCGTGCTTTTTCGCGCGATCGGTCCCAGCCTGACAAATTCCGGCGTATCCAATGCGTTACCAGACCCGACGCTGGAACTGCGAGATGCAAATGGCGGCCTCATCGCCGCAAATGACAACTGGCGCACCGAGCAGGAAGCCGAAATCATCGCGACGGGCATACCCCCGTCGAACGACCTGGAGTCGGCCATTCGACGAGATCTCACTCCCGGTAATTATACCGCCATCGTCCGGGGCATGAATGACACGACGGGAACCGCAGTCGTGGAAACTTACGACCTGAATTAGTGAAGTCGCCGTTTCGGAGCGGCTAATATTATGAGCGTAAAAAAACGCGAATCGAGAGAACGCCCGAAGCCGCAGCATTACGGAAGGAAAAATCGCCTTCAGCAGTTCCTGAAAATCGCGCTCCCGTTGCTCCTCTTGCTGCTGAATGCAACGGTGCGCGGGCAATCCGCGCTGGACGGCTTCGATCCGAACGCGAACGGCCCGGTTTTCGTCGTTGTCGTCCAACCGGACGGCAAGATTCTCCTCGGTGGCGGTTTTTCAACGCTCTCGCCCAACGGCGGACCGGCGGTCACGCGCAATCATATCGCCCGTTTGAATGCCGACGGCACGCTGGACAATGCCTTTGACCCGAACGCGAACGGGTTTGTGAATGCCATCGCGCTCCAGGCAGATGGCAAGGTCCTGGTCGGCGGTAGTTTCAATGGGCTCAACAGCATCGGCGGACAGACGCGCGACTTCATCGCCCGGCTCGATCCTACCACTGGCCTGGCCGATTCGTTTGACGTGCACGCGAATGCTCCCGTCAATGCGATCGCGGTGCAGGCGGACGGACGGATCCTGGTGGGCGGTCAGTTCGATTTCATCGGCGGAACTTTCCGCACCATAATGGCGCGGCTCGACCCGACGACCGGCCTGGCTGATTCCTTCGACCCGCACCCCAGTGCGGTTGTCAATTCCATCGTGGTGCAACCGGACGGCAAGATCCTGGCGGCCGGCTCTTTCGCGACCATTGGCGGACAGACGCGCAACCGTCTGGCGCGGCTCGATGCGTCCACCGGCCTGGCCGATTCTTTCGATCCGAACCCGGATGATGCGGTCGGTCCAATCGCGATCCAGGCGGACGGCAAGATTTTAGTCGGCGGCCATTTCCACCAAATCGGCGGAGAGGCGCGCAATCTGATCGCCCGACTGGATCCCATGAACGGAGCAGCTGATTCGTTCGACCCGCATGCCTTTCACAGCAATCCGGGCATAGGCGCCAACGTCGCGTCGATTGCAATCCAGGCCGACGGCAAGATTCTGGCCGGCGGCAATTTCACCGGCATCGGCGGACAGATGCGCAATTACATCGCCCGGCTCGATGCCACGACCGGGCTGGCGGATTCGTTTAACCCGAGTGCGAACGATCTTGTCATTTCAATCGCGCTCCAGGCAGATGGCAAGATTTTGGCTGGCGGCATCTTTTTCAACATTGGCGGCCAAACGCGCAACCACATCGCCCGACTGGAAACGGACGGCCGAGCGGACCAGACGGTCGATCTCAACATCGAGGGCAGTAATGTTTACGCCACCGCCGTGCAGCCCGACGGGAAGATTCTCATCGGCGGCTTCTTTACCTCCGTTTTGGGCGTGGCGCGGAACAACATCGCCCGCCTGAACACGGACGGCACCCTCGACATGACGTTCGACCCGAACGCGACCGACGGTCTCGTCACTTCCATCGCGGTGCAGGAGGATGGCAAGATTCTGGCAGGCGGTTATTTCACCAGCATCGGCGGAGTGCCCCGTAATTACATCGCCCGCCTCGACGCCACGACTGGATTGGCTGATTCGTTCGACCCGAACGCGAGTGACGCCGTCTGGGCGATCGCGGTGCAGACAGACGGCGGGATTCTGGCGGGCGGCGATTTCACCAGCATCGGCGGAGTGACCCGCAACTACATCGCCCGGCTCGATGCCACGAGCGGCCTGGCTGATTCATTCTCGCCGAACGCGAACAATGGACTTCGCTCGATCACGGTGCAGGCGGACGGCAGGATTTTGGTGGGCGGCTTTTTCACCAACGTCGGAGGACACGCGCGCAATCATATCGCCCGGCTCGATCCCACGACCGGCCTGGCTGATTCGTTCGATCCGAACGCGAACGATTGGGTCTATTCGATTACGGTGCAGCCGGACGGGAAGACTCTGGCGGGTGGCCTTTTTACCAGCATTGGCGGACAGACGCGGAATTACATCGCCCGGCTCGATGCCACGACTGGAGCGGCCGATTCGTTCGACGCGCAAGCGAACGGAGACGTCTTGTCCATCGCTGTGCAGGCGGACGGCAAGATCTTAGTGGGCGGCACTTTCTTCAATATCGGCGGACAGACGCGCAACAACATTGCTCGCCTCGATGCTACGATCGGCATGGCCGATTCGTTCGATCCGAACGCGGTCGGAACTGTCCAATCAATCACAGTAGAAGCCGATGGTAAGATTTTGGCAGGTGGCCATTTCTTCGCCATCGACGAACATCTGCGCAACCTCTTCGCTCGATTGAGTAACGACACAAGCGCTCTGCAAAATCTCTCGGTCACACGAACCGCCCTTAGCTGGACGCGCGCTGGCTCAAGCCCGCAATTCATGCGGGTTACGTTTGAATACTCAACCGACAATGTGAACTACACTCCCCTGGGCAACGGCACAGTGGCCGGCAGCGACTGGAGCCTGACAGGTTTGAACTTGCCGATCAGACACAATATCTACATCCGCGCTCGCGGGTTTCGTCCCAGCGGCAGTCTAAACGCTTCCCAAAGTCTCATGGAATCCGTCCGGAATGCTTTTTTGGCTCCGAGCACTTTGGGAAATATCTCGACGCGCTCGCGCGTCCACGCAGGTGACAACGCCATGATTGGCGGATTCATCATTACAGGAACAGAGCCGAAGACGGTCATCGTTCGTGGAATCGGGCCGTCACTGCCAGTGTCCGGAGCGCTCGCCGATCCCGTCATCGAACTTTACGGACCGGGAGCGGGCGAATTCCTGGCCAGCAATGACAACTGGACGACGGATCCGGAGCACCAACACGTGATCGATAGTGGATTGGCGCCAGGCAACGATCTGGAATCCGCACTCTGGAGGGTAGTCAGCCCTGGGGCCTACACGGTCATCGTCCGGGGGACGAGCGACGCTGCCGGCATAGGCTTATTCGAAGTTTACGATGTGGATCAAACCGTCGATTCCCAGCTGGCCAACATCTCGACGCGCGGTTTTGTCGAGAGCGGCGACAACGCCATCATCGGCGGAATCATCACCATGGGAGCCACGCCGACGAGCGTACTTCTTCGTGCGATTGGGCCCAGCCTGACAAATTCCGGCGTATCCAATGCGCTCCCAGACCCGACCCTGGAACTACGAGACACCAATGGCAACCTCATCGCCGCAAACGACAATTGGCGCACCGACCAGGAAGCCGAAATCATCGCGACGACTATTCCGCCGTCGAACGACTTGGAGTCGGCGATTCTGCGAGATCTCGCGCCGGGCAGCTACACCGCGATCGTTCAAGGCCTGAACGGCGCGGTCGGAATTGCTGTCGTTGAGGCCTACGGATTGAACTAGAACCGCCCTACCTGTTGCCGATGTGCAGGGCACGCTTCTCCACGCTGAGGGCGGCTTCCTTGACGGCCTCGCTCAAGGTTGGATGCGCGTGGACGGTGCGGCCCAGATCTTCCGAGCTGCCACCGAACTCCATGACCGCGACCGTTTCAGCGATCAACTCCGACGCGGCGTGAGAAAGAATGTGCGCTCCTAGAATGCGGTCGGTTTTCGCATCGGCGACGAACTTCACCACGCCTTCATAGTCTTCGTTCGCCACGGCCCGGCCATTTGCGCGAAACGGAAACTTGCCGATGCGCACCTCCATCCCCTTCTCTTTCGCCAAATCTTCCGTAAGGCCGACACCGGCGAGCTCGGGATTCGTGTAGATGATGCCGGGGATGACTTCGTAGTTCACGTGACCGGCCTTCCCGGCGATCATTTCGACACAGGCGATGCCTTCCTCCTCCGCCTTGTGCGCCAGCATTGGCCCGGCGATGACGTCGCCGATCGCATAGACCCCTTCGACGTTGGTGCGGAAATGCTCGTCCACTTTGACCCGTCCGCGATCGTCTAGCGCGACGCCGAGCTTTTCACCGAAGACCCCCTTGGCGAAGGCGCGGCGGCCCACCGACACGAGGACTTTGTCCGCTTCGAATTTCAGTTCTTCGCCGCCTTTCGTGGCCGTGGCGACCGCGCGGCCCTTCTCGACTTTCACGGAACCGACTTTCGTCTCCAGATGAAAGGCCATGCCCTGGGCGGTCAGCGATTTCTGCAATAAATTCGCGAGCTCCAGATCGAAGCCGAGTGCGATGCGCGGCAGAAATTCCAGCACGATCACTTCCGAGCCGAGCCGGCTCCAGACGGAGCCGAGCTCCAAACCGATGGCGCCGCCGCCGATGACGAGAAGTTTCTCGGGCGCCTTCTCGAAAGTGAGCGCCTCCGTGCTGCTCACGATCACGTCGCCATCGAACTTCATGTTCGCCAGCTCCACCGGCACGCTTCCGGTCGCGATAACAATGTGCGCCGCTTCGATCTCCTGGCCGTCGCCTTCGTCCGGCTTGATGGCGACGCGGCCGGGGGCCGTGACCGTGCCCAAGCCTTGAAACGTCGTGATTTTGTTTCCCTTCATCAGGGCTTTCACGCCGCCGTTCATGGTCTTCACGACCTTGTCTTTGCGCGCGAGCATTTTCGCCAGGTCGAGGCCGACGTTTTCCAAAACGATGCCATGCTTGGCCGCTTCCTTTTTCGCAAAAACGTAATGGTCGCTCGAAGTGAGGAGGGCCTTGCTCGGAATGCACCCAATGTTCAGACAGGTCCCGCCGAGTTCCTTGTCCTTCTCGATGATGGCGGTTTTTAAACCAAGCTGCGCCGCGCGAATCGCCGCGACGTAACCGCCGGGTCCCGAGCCAATGATGACGACGTCAAATTTGTCCACGACGAATCATCTACCAGACCAGCGATCAGTGCAAAGATCGTCCGCGCCAACCGGTAATTTTGGGGTGCGTTCGTCTGGTCTGACCGCTAGGCTGGGTCCGAGAAAAGGCACCCCCATGCCCGAAAACTTCATTCCCCCGCACGGCGGTTACGAGGACCTGCTTTCTTTTCAGAAAGCGAGAATCGTCTTTGACGGCACGGTGCGGTTCTGTGGACGCTTTCTCGATAGGCGGGACCGGACCGTCGGACAAATGGTGCAGGCAGCGCGATCCGGGAAGCAGAACATTCTGGAAGGGAGCCAGGCCTCGGGAACTTCGAAGGAAGCGGAGATAAAGCTAGTAAATGTGGCGCGCGCGAGTCTGGAGGAGTTACTGGAGGACTATCGAGATTTTTTGCGAGTGCGCGAGCTGCGCCTCTGGGAAAAAAACAGCCGGGAAGCGCGATATGTGCGCCGCCTGGGCAGCCGTTCCAATAGGTCCTATGAGTCCTATAGGACCTATATCGAGACGCGCCCACCCGAAGTGGTCGCGAACATTCTCATTTGCCTGATCCACCAGGCAAATTACCTGCTCGACCAGCAACTCCGCCAGCTAGAAAAAGCCTTCCTGGCGGAAGGCGGCCTGCGCGAACGCATGACCCGCGCCCGCCTCTCAGCCAGATCGAAAAGCTAAAAATCCAGCGGTAGCTTTTTCGGATCCTCGATGCACTGCTTGACGGTCACGAGAAATGTAACCGCTTCCTTCCCGTCCACCGCGCGGTGATCGTAGCTCAGCGCGAGATACATCATCGGGCGAACAAGCACCTCATCCTTGATCGCGACCGGCCGATTCTGAATCGTGTGCATGCCGAGAATTCCGCTTTGAGGCGGATTCAAAATCGGAGTGCCGAATAACGAACCGTAAACGCCGCCATTCGAAATCGTGAACGTGCCACCCTGCAAATCCTCAATCTTGATCTTCCCGTCGCGCGCCCTGGTCGCGTAATCCGCGATGTCCCGCTCAATCTCGGCGAAGCTTTTCTTGTCCGCATCCCGCACGACCGGCACGACCAGCCCGCGCTCGGTCCCGACCGCGACCCCGATATCGTAGAAATGATTCTGAATCATGTCGTCGCCTTCGATCCGGCTATTGATCGGCGGCACCGCCTTCAACGCTTCGACCGTCGCCTTGATGAAAAACGACATGAAGCCCAGCTTCAGTCCGTTCTTTTTTGTGAAGGCGTCCTGCGACTTCGCGCGGAGAGCCTGCACCTGCGACATGTCGCATTCGTTAAAGGTGGTGAGGATCGCCGCGGTGTGCTGCGCCATGACGAGTTGCGCCGCGATCTTGCGACGCAGCGGCGACATCTTCTTCCGCGTGAACCGTTCGTTTCCCGAGGAAGACGCCGGCTTTTCTTCCGGCGGCTCACCCGTTCCAGCCGCCGATGCCGGCGCGGGCGCAGTCTCGCGATTCTGAGCGGCGGCGAGCGCGTCGCCTTTGGTCAGGCGTCCACCCTTGCCGCTTCCGCTAATTTTCTCAGGGTCGAGCTTTTCTTCCGTGACGACCCGCCGAACTGCGGGGGACATGGAATCGGATGATTTTGCTTCGGCGGCGGGAGCGGGCTTGGAATCTTCTTTCGAGGCGCTCGGCTCCGTCGCCGGTCTCTTGTCGGTTCCAGAACCCTCCTCGATCACCGCGACCACTTCGCCGATCTTCACTTCCGCGCCTTCCGCAACCTTGGTTTGCAGAACGCCGTCTTTCTCGGCCGTAATTTCAGTGGAGACTTTGTCGGTCTCCAAAGTGAAGAGCGCGTCGCCGGCTTTGACCTGGTCGCCTGATTTCTTGTGCCAGACGGAGACGATCCCGCTGGTAATCGATTCCCCGACGGCCGGGACTTTTACTTCGGTGCTCATGAAGGCGTTACACTATGCGCAAATTCGGAAAGTGAATAGTGACCAGTAAATCGTGAATGGGGAAAACAATTCACTCATCACCATTCACTTATCACCAGTTTCGCCCTAGCAGCCGAAGGCCTCGGCGATCAACTGCGCCTGTTCGCGCTTGTGCACGGCGAGCGAACCGACCGCCGGACTCGCGCTCGCGTTCCGGCCAGCATAGGTGATTTCGCGCCCAAAAAGCGCCCACAATCTTGGCTCCATAAAACTCCAGGCGCCCATGTTTTGCGATTCCTCCTGGCACCAGATCAATTTCGCGCTCTTGGGAAATGGATTAACGGCCTCGCGCAACTTTTTCTCAGCGAGCGGATAGAGCTGCTCGACCCGCACGATCGCCGCGTTCGTAATCTTCTCGGCCTCCCGATGATTCAGGAGATCGTAATAAACTTTGCCGGTGCAAAGGATCACGCGCTTCATTTTCTCGGCCGGCCCCGCTTCGGGCGAGCCGAGAATTTCCGCGAACCCGCCACTCGTAAAATCTTCGGTGCGCGAGGAAGCCTGCTCGGAGCGGAGCAAACTTTTCGGCGTCATGATGATGAGCGGTTTCACAAAATCGCGTTTCATCTGCCGGCGCAGGACATGGAAATACTGCGCGGAAGTCGTGACGTTGCAGACCTGAATATTATCTTCCGCACACGCCTGGAGAAAACGTTCGAGGCGCGCGCTGGAATGCTCCGGCCCCTGCCCTTCGTAACCGTGAGGCAGAAGCAGGACAATGCCGCTGGGCCGTTGCCATTTCGATTCCGACGGGACAATGAATTGATCGATAATGACCTGCGCCCCGTTCGCAAAATCGCCGAACTGGGCCTCCCAGAGGCAGAGCATGTTTGGATAGTCGAGCGAGTACCCGTAATCGAATCCGAGAACAGCGGCTTCGGAGAGAAGGCTGTTGTAAACACAGATGCGCGCCTGTTTCTCCGCGAGGTGGAGCAACGGATTGTAGGGTGCGCCCGTTTTCGCGTCATAGATGACAGAATGGCGTGTACTGAAGGTCCCGCGCCGGCTGTCCTGCCCGGAAAGGCGAACTGGAATTCCTTCGAGAAGCAAGGATCCGAACGCCAGCGCCTCCGCGTAATGCCACTCATACGGGCCACCCGCCTCGAACACTTCCCGGCGTCGCTCGAGCACGGTGCGGCGGATTTTCGGGATGACATTGAAGTCTTCCGGCACCCTCGTCAGGCCGTCCACGACCTGGCGCAGGATCTCGGGACTGATCGCGGTAGGCTCGCCTTCATCGGTGTACTGCGGCTGAAAAATGGCGGTCGATCCCTTAAAGCGCGCCTGGCTGCCAGCCGTCTCTTCCTCGACCGATTTCACTTCCTGCAAGACCAACTCGAGGCGCATTTCGAATTCCGCGGCGAGACTGGCAGCTTCGTCGTCACTCAGCGTTCCCGCTTCGATGAGCTCTTTCTTGTAGAGCTGAGCAACGGAGGGGCGCTCTCCGATCTCCGCGTAAAGGTCGGGCTGCGTGAACGATGGTTCGTCCCCTTCGTTATGGCCGAAGCGCCGGTAGCAATACATGTCAATCACCGCGTCGCGCCCGAACTCCTGTCGAAAATTGAGCGCCATCTGGGTGACAAACAATACCGCCAGCGGATCGTCGCCATTCACGTGGAGGACTGGCACCTCGATCATCTTGGCAATGTCCGTGCAGTACATCGACGAACGCGCATCTTCCGGCAGCGTCGTGAAACCGATCTGATTGTTTACGACCACGTGCACGGTTCCGCCGGTGCCGTAACCGTGGAGTTGCGACATGTTGAGCGTTTCCGCGACGATGCCTTGTCCGGCAAAAGCGGCGTCGCCGTGAATCAGCAGCGGCAATACTTTCCGGCGCAGTTCCGTATCGCCGCGGATGCGTTGCCGGGCGCGGGCCTTTCCTTCTACGACAGGATTGACTGCTTCAAGGTGGCTAGGGTTGGCAGCGAGCCGGATCTCAACCTCCGTGCCGTTTTCAAGTTTTCGGACTGTTCGATAGCCCAGGTGATATTTCACATCGCCGTCGCCCGCGACGAGGTCCGGAATGTAGTTGGTCGAGAACTCCGTGAAGATTACCTGGAGCGATTTCTTCAGGAAATTCGCCAGGACATTGAGCCGGCCACGGTGAGCCATGCCCATGCAAATTTCCTCGATTCCCTCTTCCGGGCAGCGCCGGAGAATCGTGTCGAGAACGATCATCAGGGATTCCGCGCCCTGGAGCGAAAAACGCTTTTGCCCGACGTAGCGAGTGTGCAGGAAGTTTTCGAACGTCTCTGCTTCCAGGAGCGTTCGCAGCAGAGCGATCTGCATTTCCCGCGAGGTGTCCCGTTTGGCCGGACGCGACTCGAGCCGATGCAGGACCCAGTTCCGGATCCGCGGGTTCTGGATGTGCTGGAACTCGGCGCCGATCGTATCGGCGTAAATGCTTTCGAGGGTGGAGATCATTTCCCGCAGCGTCATCCTGCGATTGTCCAAAAAGAACTTGGACGAGACCTGCATATCGAGGTCCTTCTCGCTGAAGCCCAGTTCGCGCAGACTCAGGAGAGGGTTCTCCGGCCGTTTTTTTGCGAGCGGATCGAGGCGCGCAATCGTGTGCCCGAGGGTCCGGTAGGCATAGACCAGTCCATCGATCCGAGTCTGAAGCGGACTCTCGCCCACCTCGGGACCCGGTTGGACGGCTGTCGCCGCGCCATTGAGAAGATGGAGGTCCCCCAGCTCAAAGCCTTCAAAAAACGCGGACCAACCCGAATCGACCGACTCAGGATCGTTCTGCCAGCGCTCGTAGTTTTCCTCAAGCAGATCGAGGTTTAAATGGGTCGCGAAAGATGGCCGCATGGGAGTGCTCAATCTGCAAGGCTTCCGGGGATGCGGCAAGTTGACAGTGTCAGCCGTGTTCCGTTACTTGCACCGACCCTATGACAACAGAAGCGCTCCAAGGATTGTTCGGTTCGAAGGCAAAGAGAGGGACGCCGCGCTGCGGCGTCCGCGTGTTTTCATTTAGCCGTCGCACTCTGTCCATGCGGCGGACGGCGCAGCGCGCCGTCCCTACCCTGCTGGTCGCGGCGCTCTTGATCTCCGCCACGCCTTCTCTGCTGGCCCAGGCCGATCCCGCTTCGGAGCCCGCGGTGCTGGCTGTGGCCAAGGTGCTGCCGGCGGTCGTCAACATTAATACAGAGCGCATCGTGCGACGCCGGGTCCGCGATCCGTTTGAAGACTTCGCGGCCCAATACTTCGGCAACTACCGGAGCCGGTCCCGCGAAGTCCGGCAAACCCTGCAGAGCCTCGGCTCCGGCTTCATCGTCGATCCCGCCGGCTACATCGTAACAAACGATCACGTCGTGCAGCGGGCCGCCGACTTGAAGATCGAAGTCACAATGAACGACGGCAAGATCTACAACGCCCACTACATCACAGGCGACAAGCAGAGGGACCTCGCCTTCATCAAGATCGACGCCAAGGCGGATTTCCCATTTATCAACCTGGACAACATCTCGCCGAACCTTTTGGGCCAGACGGTCCTCGTGGTGGGCAACGCCGCCGGGTACGGAAGCTCGATCAGCCGCGGCATCTTGAGCGGCACGAAGCGCGACATCACCATCGACGAGACTGACTACAAGGACTTATTGCAAACAGACGCGGCCATTAATCCCGGCAATAGCGGCGGCCCACTCGTCGATTTGTCCGGACGCCTCGTCGGGGTCAGCTCCGCCAAAATGGCTTTCACTCCCCAGGGCGTTCCTACCCAGGGGCTGGGCTTCGCCATTCCCGCGGAAACGGTTCGCGCCAGCGTCGCCGTCTTCAAGAAGGTGGCCCAGAACCAGCCACAATCGAAAAACACGCCGGCCGAAAACGAAGCGACCGCCTCCCAGGCCCAACGACTGTTCGGATTGCAATTGCAAAACCTGACGCCGGACCTGACGGATGCGCTCGGCTACGTGCAGGGTCGAGGCGTCCTCATCAGCGCGGTCGAACCCGAGAGCGCCGCGGACCGCGCGGGAATCCAGCGCGGCCTGGTGATTTATCGCGTGGGCCGATACAACGTTTCATCCATCAAGCAGCTGGAAGGTTTGCTCGCGCGCGTGGAACCCGGCACCAGCGTCGATTTCACGGTTGGCATCGTCCGCGCCAACGGTCAGGGCCAGCAATTAGAGACTGTTCCTTTGACCGCGCGGTAAAAGTGGAGGAAATCTCGCAACGCAATCCTGTTTCAGTTGTCTGACAGCATGACCGCCTCATGATCAAAGTCGAAAATCTCACCAAACGCTACGCCGGCCAGACGGCGATCCAGGACCTGAATTTCGAGGTCGGCAAAGGCGAGATCATGGGTTTTCTCGGGCCGAACGGCGCCGGCAAGAGCACGACGATGCGGATTCTCTCCAGCTTCATGCCGCCCACTTCCGGTCGCGCTTCAATCGCCGGCTTCGATATTTTCGACCAATCGCTCCAGGCCCGGGCGCACCTCGGTTACATGCCGGAAAACGTCCCGCTCTATAACGATATGCGCGTCACCGAGTATCTCGATTACCGCGCGGCCCTCAAGGGCGTGCCGCATCGCCGGGTCGCGGAGCGCGTCGGGGATGTAAAGGAGCTTTGCGGCCTGAAAGAGGTGGAGAAGAAATTGATCGGCGCCCTTTCCAAGGGATACCGGCAACGCGTGGGCCTGGCGGACGCGCTCGTCCACGAACCCGATCTGCTGATTCTCGACGAACCAACCAGCGGTCTCGACCCCAATCAGATTCGCCAGGTCCGCGACCTGATCAAGAATCTCGGCAAGCAACATACGATCCTGCTTTCCACCCACATTTTGCCCGAAGTCGAGATGACGTGCAGCCGCGTCATCATTATTAACAAGGGGAGGATAGAAGCCTGCGATACGCCTGAGAATTTGCTCAGCCGAATCCGGACGGCCGGCGGCGTGATCGTCGAAGCGAAAGTCGGTTCGGATAACGGCCTGGAGGAACTGAAGAAAATACACGGCGTCCGGGACGTGACGGCTTCGGCCGAAGGCGCCTGGGAGATCTTTGCATTGCGGGTGGAAGCCGGGACAGACGTGCGCGAGGAAGTTTTCCGGCTGGCCAGCACGCGGAACTGGACCTTGCGCGAGCTTTCGCAACGAAAAGCGACGCTCGAAGATGTGTTCGTTGAAATCACGCATCCGGACGCGGAGTAAGCACACGACGGATTAAGCGATGCGAAAATTCTACACACTCCTGGCCCGCGAAGTTCGCAGCTACTTTTACTCGCCGATCGCTTACATCGTTCTCGTCTTCTTTCTCTTCGTGAGCGGCGCTGATTTCACCTTCCAGCTTTCCTTCATGAATCAAAGGGCTGTGCCCTACTCAGTGCAGGAGGCGTTCTTCAATTCAGTCTTCTTCTGGTTCGCGTTCGTTCTGATTTTCCCCCTGATCACAATGCGACTGTTCGCGGAGGAGTTTAAGCTCGGCACCATCGAGCCGCTCATGACCGCACCGGTGCGCGATTGGCAGGTGGTGCTCGCGAAATTCTTCGGCGCCCTCGTCTTTTATGTGGTCCTCTGGATCCCGACGCTCATCTACTTCTGGATCTTTCAAGCCGTCACCCATCAGGCCGCCGCAAGTTCGACCGGCGCCTATCTTGGCGCCTACCTGATGCTCTTTCTGCTCGGCATGTTCTATGTCTCGATCGGCTGCTTCGCCTCTGTCGTGACCAAAAACCAGATCGTTGCCGCAGTCATTTCCTTCTGCGCGATCACGCTTCATTTTTTCTCCGGGCTCATCTCATTCGTCGTGCAGGACATCAGTTCCACGAGCAGGCAGCTCCTGGGCTATTTCTCCGCGATCGAGCAAATGGGAACGCTCTCGCGCGGGCAGATCGATACGCGGCCCATGGTTCTATATGTCAGCATGACCATCGTGATGCTGACGCTCACCTACCAGGCGTTCCAATCGCGTAAGTGGAGGTTGTGAAGATGGCTAGCGACGAAACAGCCCCGGCCCGGCCGCGAAAGATCCACCGCCTTCGCATCGGCCTGAACGTTCTGGTTCAGGTTACGATCCTGCTCCTGATCGCGGTCATGGTGAATTACCTCGGGTTCGAGCATTACGGTCGCTGGGACTTTTCCCGCGACAAAAAATTCACGCTCTCGGACAAGACGAATCGCTTTCTCCAGAGTATTCCCGGCAAGGCGCGCATCACCGTCTTCTTTCTTCCGAACAACCCGCTGACCGAAGATGTGCAGGGCATGTTGACGGAATATCAATACGCCGCCAAAGGGAAACTCGACGTCGAAAACATCAATCCCGAGCGCAATCTCTCGCGGGCGAAAGAGGTTCTCGACAAATACAAGATCGTCACGGGCGAGGACCTTCTCATTCTCGATTACGACGGCCGAAACAAGACCGTGAAGGCTTCCGAGATGGCCGAAATCGACCAGGGAAACCCGATGCTTGGCGAACAGCCAAAGATCGCGGCGTTCAAGGGCGAGCAAGCGCTGACCAGCGCCTTGATGGAATTGGTCGAGGGCAAGAAAAACACGATCGGCTACGTCCTTGGCCACAAGGAACCGCCTATCGCGGAACCGCCGCCTACCGCCATGCCGGCAGAGGCAGCCGCCAGCCCTATCCACGTGCTCAAGACGTTTATCGAGAACGAAAACATCACGTTCCAGGACCTGAATCTCTTCGAAGTCGGCGCCATTCCGGCCGAACTCAAAATGATTCTGATTAACGGTCCCCAGTACGATCTCTCCGATCGCGAAATGAAATTGCTTCGCGATTTTTGGGAAAAACAGGGGCGGATCCTGCTCTTGCTCGACCCGGGCGCGAAAACACCCAAGCTGAACGCCTTTCTCTTCGAGCTGGGCCTGAAGGTGAACGACGACCGGCTTATGGCGATGGTAAAAACGGGCATCCAGGAGGTTGGGTTGCTCCGTGACGTGCAGGCGCGGTTCCTCGGAGACAATCCGGTTACGAAGCGCCTCGCGGAAGCACGCGGGATTTTCCCCGGCGGCACGTGTTCGCTCGCGCTCGAGCCGGAACGCGTCCGCTCGGCCAATGTCCGCCTGCAACCGCTGGTCCAGGCGGAGAAAGGCTACTGGGCCGAGGCCGATTACAATTCGGGCGACCAGGCAAAATTCCAGGAAGATGCGCTCCGCAACGGCGACGCGATCCACACGATCGCCGTCTCGATTGAAAAAGGCGGCAGCGGCGACGAACGCGTCCAGGCAAATTCTTCCCGCCTGCTGGTCGTCAGCAATGCCACATTCATTCAGGACGCCGCCATCAGCCAGGACCAGCAGGCGCTCGATTTCATTTCCGGCGCCGTGAACTGGCTCTTGAACCGTGAGCAGCTCATCGGCATTGCGCCCAAGGTTCCGCAAACCCTCCTCTTCAGTCTCGATCAAAATGCGCTGCGAAATTTGCGCTGGTTGATCCTTCTCTTCATGCCGCTCGTTCCAGCAGCGCTGGGCCTCATCGTTTGGTGGCGGCGCCGCGCATGAAAACTAAGACGACCCTTCTCCTGCTGGCCGCGGTGGTCGCGCTCGGCGTCTTCATCAAATACGAAAGCAAAGGCCCCAGCACCGACGAGGCCAGGCAGCAGGCTGGGTACATGGTGAATTTCGAGCGGGAAAAGCTCGACGGAATTGTGATCCAAAACGGCGACGACAAAATCGAGCTGCGCCGGCAGGACCGGAAGTGGCGGATCGAAACGCCGTTCAAAGACCAGGCGGATAGCGGCGCCATCGAGAATTTGCTGGCCGATCTGGAGGGATGGCAAAAGTTCAACACCATACCGGCGCAGGAAATTGAGAAGGACAAAGGCCGTCTGGATGAGTTCGGCCTGAGCAAGGCGAAACTCCGCCTCAAACTGCTTGGCAAGGAGATGCCGCCCGAAATTGTGTTCGGGGGCGATGCCGCCTTCGAAGGCAAAATGTACATCCGCCTCGAGGACAGCAGCGCTGTGTTTCTTGCCGGCCAATCAGTTCGAACCGATATCTCGAAAAAACCGGAGGAATTCCGGGACCGGAAGCTGACGGATCTCGCCACCGCCCAGGTGACGCGCGTCCTCCTGAAGACCGCGGCGGGTGAAATGGAGTTGGAAAAGAAGGCGGATCATTGGGAGATCGTCAAACCGTTGCGCGCGCGGGGCGACGATCAGAAAATCGGAGACCTGCTCGCCCAAGTCACCACGGCCCGCATTCAGCAATTCGTGGCCGAGGACCGCGGCGATTTGCATCCCTATGGATTGGCGGAACCGCGCGGCTCCATCACGCTTTTTGCCGCGGAGGATAAAGGAGGACAAATGCTCCAGATCGGCGGCATCCCCGAGAAAGAGAAGGACCAGGTCTATGTGCGGTTCGCGGCCCGAAATGCGGTTTACACTTTGCCGAAGAAAATCGAAGAAATCCTCGGGACGAAACCTTCCGATTTGCGCGATCGACACCTTGTCCGGGTCGAGATGGATATTCTCGACCGCATCACGATGGACGCCGCTGAAAAAGGAAAGACCGTGCTCGCCCGCCAGGCCGAAAATTGGACCATCGCCAGCCGGAACAATCAGCCGGCCAACGCGGGTGAAGTCACTCGCCTGCTCGATTTGCTCAAGAACGAACAGGTCACGAAATTCGTCGAGGACGTTGCCTCGGATCTCCCCAAGTACGGACTCGATAAGCCGCCGCTCCAATTGACCTTCAGCTCGTTCGCTTCCGAGAACACCGCCGAGACGACGGCCGGCGAGCATCCCTTTGCCACCATTTCATTCGGAAAAACCGAGGGCGACAACGTCTATGCCCGATTGGGGGACGAGCCTTTTGTCGTGGCCGTGCGGCGCGCCTTGCTCGACAACATTTTCACCGATCCGCTGCAGTGGCAGGAGCTCGCGATTTTCAAGTTTAAGCCGGACGACGTGCATAAACTCAGCGTCGTGACGGATCATGAATCGTCTCTGGTCCGCAACGCCAAAAAGGAATGGACGTGGGTGCAGGGAAACGAACCGATCAATCAAGTGAATGTGCAATCGTTGCTCAACACTCTCGCTGGCCTGCGCGCCGTGCGCTGGACGGGAGCGACCCTGCCCGCCCACGCCCTCGACAAACCGCAGGTCACGATCACCTTCACCACTTCGCCCGACGACAAGAGCACCCACAAATTGGTCGTAGGCGGCCCCGCTGGCGACGGTCTGTGGTTCGCGCATACGGATGAGCGAGACGGCACTTTCGTCATGAACAATCCGGATTTGAACGCGCTGCGTCTGCCGCTGGTCGCGACGCCCGCGGCTAGTCCGACAGCGCCGGCGGCCGGAACGCCTGTCTCGACGCCAGCGCGGTAGTCAGCCCAAGGAGCGGCGGTTTTCCAACCGCCGACCCAAATAAACGGCGGTTGGAAAACCGCCGCTCCTTGGCTGGGAAGCCGTTACGCTTTTCCCGCGGTGTAGATCGTCGCGATCCCGCCCGTCAACGGCACCGCCGCCCCTCCCGCAAATCCGTTTTTCTCAATCAGGCGCAACATCTCATCGCCGCACGGGAATTTTTCGATCGAGCCGCCCAGATAATCATAAGCCGCCTTTTGACCCGTCACGATGGAAGCGAGCAATGGCAGGCAGCGGTGCAGATAGAAACGATAAGCCGGTCGCAGCGCTCCGGCCGGCATCGAAAAATCGAGAACGAGCACGTGCCCGCTCGAGCGCAGAACGCGATTCATTTCCCCGAGGGCAAGATTCCAATCCGCCATGTTGCGTAGTCCAAATGCGACGGTGACGCAGTCGAACGATTCATCTGGAAATGGAAGGCGAAGCGCATCCGCCAGGACCGTTTCTCGAACTCCTTTCTGTCGCGCCACGCTCAACATCTCCGGCGAAAAATCGGCGCCGGTAATCGCCGCCTGGGGGAGGCGCCGCTGCAGCGCCAGGGCCAGATCGCCGCTCCCAGTCGCCAGATCGAGAATCCGCTGCGGCTGCCATTCTTCGACGATTCGGACGGCGCGCCGCCGCCACAAAAAATCAGCGCCTCCGCTCAGGAGATGGTTCGCGAGGTCATACCGGCGGGCGATCCGGCCGAACATGGCGCGAACCGCGTCGGCATCGCGCGAGATGTCACGTGCGGCGTTCAATCAGGAGCGAAAAGAGGTTGTTTATTCAGGCCGGCGGTTCCGCGTGGAAATTAAGGGGTCGGTCTCTTCTCCGATAAGGGTATGCCATGTCGTTTCAACGCGGCATCGAATACGGGTTGTGGTGCGCGTGCAATAGCAACATCGCCACTGTCATCAAAAAGAAGGCTCACTTTGACGTCGGGACCAAAGACAATCACGCTTTGACACTCGAAGCAGATTGAGAGGTTAATAATGGCCGTGCCGCTCTCGATGTGAAGGCCATGACGGGGATAGTGACACATAGGGGAGTTCCAGCTATACGTGACACCGCTCGCCAGAGCAGTCATCAGGGCCTGCTGCTCCGCGTGGTCGGTGATTTCGGCATAACCCAGAGCCGCAGGTCCTTTGTAGGGCTCGCGTGCCAATTCATTCAGTTCCGAATCAGACATTATTTTTACTCCTGTTTCGGCGTCGTGCGATCCATCCGGATCCTTGCGCAGGATTTGCCATGCTTTGCCGTAATAAGATCTAAGCTTCTTGTCGACGATACTGTTGACGGTTGGATCCGTGATAGGAATCACGGATGCTGGGAGATTGTCCATTCGGGCAAACGTATCGAAGTTATCAAACATATCGTCAGGCAAGATGGTTTCATCCACTCCGAGCCGCCTGGACCCTTTTCTTATCTCCAATGGTTTAACGGAATCTGCGTCTATGGAATATAGAATCATCCGCAGGTTCTCGCGTGACAGTTTCTCCAGTTCATTTGCGACCAGCCACCGGCGGGTGAAGTCTCTGATTATGATTCTGTAGACAGTTGCGCATGGGACGAAGAGTGCGGCTGCAATGATTGTCGGGACTAGGAAACGGAGAATTGACCGCCCCGGGTGGAATGCGAGAACAAGGACCCAAAGCCAGAGTGAGGTGGCAAGTCCGAACCATAACAATGGTCCTCGAGAGAGGAACTCCCTTCCCCCGAAATACAGACCCAGAACGACGGCGCTATGGAGGACGGCGAGAACACCGAGAATGCGGTGTGTCCTGATTTGGGAGGGACGCGCTCCTGGGGGCGGACTCACCAGACCCTATTCCAGAGGCAATTCCACACGCTCTTCTTCGCGCGCGACCAATTTGTTTTGCGTAATGATGCGCGCGCAAGTGTTCCAGCGCAGCAGGGCATCGTCGTTCCCGTGAGGACGGACGGCCTCGGCCTTTTCGAACCAGTTCATGGCGTCACGAAAACCATCGTAGGCATAAAACCTCGAGCCTGGAGTGCCTTGAGCCAGTTTCACCTTGGCGCGGCGTTCCGCCAATATGCCGGCATAATAAGCCCGCTCGTATTCGCCCTCCAGACGCGTCAGGAACTCTTTCGCCTGCGTGTCGCTCACTCCATAGCCTTTGCCAAAGCGGTCGCTGACCGCGAGTAGAAGAGTGATCAACGCCTTCTGGTTATCCGGGTCCGCCTTCAACACGTCGAGGCAGATGCTCTCCGCTTCGGCGGGTTCATTGAGAAGGCGATAACGCTCGGCTTTTTCCAGCGCCGCCGGAATCGCTTCGGCCGAAAGTGATTTCAGTTCGAACATGGAAACCGTTAACGATCTTTTTTCAACTTCGTCCAAATCCAGCCCAGCGGATCAAAATACCGATCCACCACACGTTCCTTCAGCGGAATGATCGCGTTGTCCGTGATGGTAATGTTCTCCGGGCAAACCTTCGTGCAACATTTCGTTATGTTGCAGTAGCCAATCCCATGGGCAGCCTTCAATTCCGGGATGCGGTCTTCCGTATCGAGCGGATGCATCTCCAGCGCCGCCACGTAGATCAGGAAACGCGGCCCGATAAATTCATCGTGCTTCCGGTGGTCGCGCAGAACGTGGCAAACGTCCTGGCAAAGAAAGCACTCGATGCACTTCCGGAATTCCTGCACCCGATCGATGTCTTCCTGCGCCATTCGCCAGGTGCCATCCGCGGCGTCCGGCGGGCGCGGCTTGAATTTCTTGATCTTCTTCTTCACCTGAAAATTCCAGGAGACGTCGGTGATCAGGTCTTTCACCAGGGGGAACGCCTTGATCGGCTCGATCGTGATCGGTTTGTCCAGCGGCAGATCGCTCATGCGCGACATGCACATCAGCTTCGGCATTCCGTTCACTTCGGCCGAACACGAACCGCATTTTCCAGCTTTGCAGTTCCAGCGGCAGGCCAGGTCGTTCGCCTGTGTCCGTTGAATGTCGTGCACGGCGTCGAGCACCACCATTCCGTCCGACACCTCCGTCTCGTAATCGCGAAACTCGCCGCCCTTCGCGTTGCCGCGCCAAATCTTGAAGGTGGCCAAACTCATTTCATCTCCTCGATCACTTGCTTCAGATAATCGGGCATTTCCGGAAGCGGTTCCAAGCAAACTTGCATCGAACCATCCGCCGCTTTGGAAACTATCGTGTTCAATTTGGCGAACCGATCATCCTTCTCCGGATAATCATCCCGAAATTGGGCGCCACGACTTTCCTTTCGTTCCAGGGCGGCGCGCGTGATCGCTTCAGAAATGGTGAGCAGATTTTTCAGATCGAGGGCGGTGTGCCAGCCGGGATTGAAATCGCGATTACCGATCACACCCACCCGGCCCGCGCGTTCCCAAAAGGCGTTCAAATGATCGAGCGCCGCTCGCATTTCGCCTTCCTCGCGCACGATGCCGACATTGTGTTGCATCACTTCCTGTAAATCGCGCTGGACCGTGTAGGGGTTCTCTCCGCTGCTGTTCTCAAAAGGACGCAACGCCTCCTGGGCGTGCCGATCGAGCTGAGACTGGTCGAGCCGGGGGTGCGAATTTTCCTTCGCGAACTTCGCCGCGAATTCGCCGGCCCGTTTTCCGAAAACAACGAGATCGGAGAGCGAATTGCCGCCCAACCGGTTCGCCCCGTTTATCCCAGCGGCGCACTCCCCGGCGGCAAACAATCCCGGCACGTCCGACATTTGCGTGTCGGCGTTCACGTGGACTCCACCCATGATGTAATGCGTCGTGGGCCCGACTTCCATCGGCTCCTTCGTAATGTCCACGTCCCCGAGCGCCTTGAACTGGTGATACATGCTCGGCAACTTGCGCTTGATGTGCTCTTCCGCGTTCGAAAGTCTTTCCTTGATCCACGAGATATCCAGATAGACGCCCCCGTGCGGAGTCCCCCGCCCTTCCTTGATCTCGCGCACGATGCAACGCGCCACGTGATCGCGCGTGAGTAATTCCGGCGGGCGCCGCGCATTCTTGTCGCCCTGGGTGTAACGCCAGCCTTCTTCCTCGTTGTCGGCCGTCTGCGCTTTGTAGTTGTCCGGGATGAAATCGAACATGAAGCGTTTGCCGTCCTTGTTCGTCAGGATTCCGCCTTCACCGCGCACGCCTTCCGTCACGAGCATGCCAGAGACGCTCGGTGGCCAAACCATGCCGGTGGGGTGGAATTGAATGAACTCCATGTCGATCAAAGCCGCGCCGGCGTGGTAAGCCAGGGAGTGTCCGTCGCCGGTGCAATCCCAACTGTTGCTGGTGATTTTGTATGCTTTGCCGATACCGCCGGTGGCCAGAATGACTGCCTTGGCGCGGAACACTTTGAACCGGCCGCGCTCGCGATCGTAGGCAAATGCACCGACGACCCGCTCGCCCTCCTTGAGCAGGGCCACAATGCAAATCTCCATGTGGACATCGATGCCTTGATGGACGCCGTGATCCTGCAGGGTCCGAATCATTTCCAGGCCGGTGCGATCGCCGACGTGCGCCAGCCGCGGATACTTGTGGCCGCCAAAATTTCTTTGCAGAATGCGCCCGTCCTGCGTGCGATCGAAAACCGCGCCCCACGCTTCGAGTTCGCGCACGCGATCAGGCGCCTCCTTGGCGTGCAGTTCCGCCATGCGCCATTGATTCACATATTGGCCGCCGCGCATCGTGTCGGCGAAGTGAACTTTCCAGCTGTCGCGGTCATCGACGTTGGCCAGCGCCGCGGCGATCCCCCCTTCGGCCATGACCGTATGCGCCTTGCCGAGCAGGCATTTGCAAACCATCCCGACCGAAACTCCGGCCGCCGACGCTTCAATGGCCGCCCGCAATCCCGCGCCGCCGGAACCGATGACCAGAACGTCGTGCTCGAAAGTCTCGTACTCCGCCATGGGCTAGAAGATTCTCCAGTCGTGCCACACGCCCATGGAACAAAGACGCACGTAGAGGTCGGTGAAGCCGACCCAGAACAAGCTGAGCCAGGCGAACAGCATGTGGCGGCGATTGAAACAGCTGACGCAGCGGTAGGCCTGATAGCACGTGGGTGATTTGGAAAGCTGATCGCGAAAACCGCCAATCAAATGGCGCAAGGCGTGACAACCAAACGTGAACGCCCCCAGCAAGTAGACATTCACGGCCAGAACGAGCGTGCCAACGCCGAGCCCGAAGGAAGTCTTGCCTGTAGCCGCGTCGACGAACCAGAGCGCTTTCCAGACATCAGTCGCGAGCACGATGACAAACAGGATTGCGAGATAGAGAAAGTAACGGTGGACGTTCTGCATGATGAGCGGGAACGAACGTTCCCCCAGATAAGTCTTCCGTGGCTCGCCGACGGCGCACGCCGGTGGGTCCGCCCAGAACGCTTTGTAATAGGCGCCGCGATAATAATAGCAGGTGAGCCGCAACCCACCCGGCGCCCAAAGAATCAGCAGCGCCGGCGAGAACAACAGCCATCCTGGCCACCAGGCGGGTTTCGGTCCGAACAAACTATGCGGCGAGGCGCCGAAGATTTCCGGCGAATAAAACGGAGAGAGGTACGGACCAAAGAAATAGTGATTCCCCTGGAACGCCGCCCAGGTGGAGTAAACGATAAAAGCGCCCAGCCCCAGAAAGACAAGCAGGGGCGTCGTCCACCACAAGTCGGGACGCATCGTCTGACCAAATGTTCGCGGCGGCAGGGTGGTTTGTGCTTGAGCCATTTTGACCGAGAAACTCTCGAACCGCCGCTTAGATAGCGACGCGCCCTCCGCTTTTCAAGGAAATCCCGGCAATGCCGGTCAGTCTTTAGCCGGAACGCCGGCTTGCGACTCGACAAAAAGTTTTACGGCCTTGTAATCTTTTTTTTCAAACCAGCGCACCCGAGATTCACAACCCATGGGAAAAAAAGATCCGCGAATCGACGCCTACATTGCCAAATCGGCTGATTTCGCCAAACCGATCCTGAAACATCTTCGCAAAATCGTTCACACCGGTTGTCCGAAAGTGGAAGAGACCCTGAAGTGGTCGATGCCCCATTTCGATTACAAGGGCGTGATGTGCGGGATGGCCGCCTTCAAACAGCATTGTGTCTTCGGATTCTGGAAAAAAGCGCTGATTCTGGACCCCGACCCCGCGACGGAAAACACCGCGATGGGAGGTTTTGGACGCATTACTTCGCTCGCCGATCTGCCGAGCGAGAAGAAGCTGCTCCAATACGTGAAAAAAGCGGCGGCCCTGAATGAAGCCGGAATCAAGGCACCCCCTCGAATCCAGCCAAAGAGCCGAGAGTCATTGGAGGTTCCGGATTACTTCGGCGCGGCGTTGAAGAAAAACGCGAAGGCCCGCAAGACCTTCGAAGGTTTTCCGCCCAGCAAACGGCGGGAGTACCTCGAGTGGGTCACGGGAGCGAAGCGCGAAGAGACGCGCAAAGAAAGATTGGCGACATCGATCAAATGGCTCGCGGAAGGCAAGGCACGGCATTGGAAATATATGCCGGCGAAGAAATAGCGCGGCCCCTGACTGGCGCGCGTTAACGGTCTGGTAAGATAACCCCAGCCGCCGCCGGGAGGCAGCGAGCCCAGATCGCCCATGGGGTGTGAGAGTCTTCGAACCTTTGAACTTTTTTTGTTGATTGCCTGAATTCAAATGCCCAGAATTCAGCCGCGACCCTTCAAGAGAAGGAATACCCCAGGAATTTACCCCCAGGAAAACCCCATAATAACCCCATAATAACCCCATGAATAACCCCAAGAATAAAACATCCGCTCGTCAATCCGCGTTCTTCAATCCACGCGCCTTGCTGGGTCTCGGTTTTGGCGCACTCGGTCTCCTTCTGGGACTGGCTGCGTTTATCACGCTTCCCAAGCATTCCGCCTTGGCAATACCCTCGAAGTGCACGCCCGTGGAGTACTCGGAAGCACCCTCGCAGTACGTCCGGGATGCGATCGATGTGACCATGGAGTCCCATAATGAAGGCACGGCGGACCAATGCACGATTTACTACACCGTGGGCCCGACAAACCCGGCAAATCCCACCCATAGTTCCGCTATCTATACCGCTCCGTATGTCGTGCTCCCCGGCGACGCGAAGTTTTTCAAAGCTTTCGGGCATGCCTTGTACGCGGTCCCGGAGGATTCGAACATTACCGGCCACTACACGGACAACCTCGGACTCTGACGCCTCTTAGCGGACCAGGTGTGACTGCCTGACGGCTGAGAAGTGCTCACGAGAGGAGTCGAACCTCCACGGGTTTCCCCATACGGTCCTGAGCCGTACGCGTCTGCCATTCCGCCACGTGAGCTGCTGTTGCGAAGCGGTTGCTAACGTGCGCGCGGGGCCGATTCGCGCAAGGAGAAAGGGACATGGGCGAACGGAGTGCAGCGGAATGTGAATAGTGATCAGTGACTGGTGAATGGTTTCCATCCACCATCACCAGTCACCATTCACAACTTGGGGTTTCTATTCGGCGCCGAAAATTATGAGCGGCGCTTCTTCCGCGCGCGTTCTTCGAGTTGATTCGCCTGGCGCGCTTTGCCCAACGAGCGCAAGAGATCGGCGTAGTTCGACGCGACGATCTCATAATCCTCCGGCGGCTTCTCGCTGGCCTCTTCCCAGGTTTTGATCGAGGCGCGGTAGAGCTCGGAGGCCCGCGCGTAGTCACCGTTGGAATGATAGACGACGGCCAGGTTGCACTTTGACTGCGCGATATCCGGATGGGTCGGCGGATGGGCTTTTTCGCGAATCGCCAGCGCGCGCAGGTGGGTCTTCTCCGCTTCGGCAAAACGGCGCTCGTTCGTATAAAAAACGGCGAGGTTATTCAAAACGGACGCCACGTCCGGATGCTCGGGGCCGAGCTGCTTTTCGTAAATCTCCAGCGCGTGAAGGTAATAAGGCTCGGCCGCTTTTTGCCGCCCGGTCTTGCGATAGATCAGAGCCACGTTGTTCAGCATCGTTCCAAGATCGGAATAGGGAATGTCTTCCAATTTGGACCCGGTCTTGAAGGCCGTTTCGTAATAGGCAATGGCGGCGTCGGTTTCGCCAAGATTGTCGCAGAGAAATCCAAGCCGGCGGGCGGAACGAAATAACGCGCGGCCATCGACCGGCTCAGCGTTCTCCAGGAAGCCGTGGGCCTTGAGGAGGTAAGGTTTGGCGGCGACCCGATCGCCTGCCTGATCATGCAGCTGACCGACCTTTTCCAGGCTGAGCGTGTGCTTGCTGTCGCCGGGTGGAAAAGAGCGTTGCGCTAAATCAAGGGCGGTTTCGGCGACGCGAATCGCCTCCGGCAGCCGATTGCTGGCCCGGAGCATGTCCAGCTTGTCGTTGAGAATGCCCCACAGCTTTTCGGCGCCTTTCATTCGACATCACCAACCCTCGCTCAGTTGGCTGACCAGGCTTTTCGCCATCTCTTCGGCGGCCAGGGGCAACGCCTGCCTTTCGTCCGTGTTTACGTCCTCACCCACAAAAAAACTGGTCATTCCGGCCACTTCCGAAGGCCCCGCCATCGTCTTACCATCCCGTCCGACCAGCGTATAACGCACCCGCAACGCAAGATTGAATTCAGTCGTCGCCAGAACGTTGCCGCGCACGGACCGCGCCGGCGACCGGCCGACGCCAACGATTTCGCCTTTCAGGATCGCATCAGCGCCCTCTTCGCTGGCGATGCGGAAGGTGCCATCCTGCTGGAATTGCTTGACGACGGTCCCCGTGACCAACGCCTCGATCCGCGGGACGAGCGTTGTGTTGCGAAACGTGGGCACCGCGATGGAATGAATCTGGCGAAGGTAAGCCGGAGTTGCTGGCCCCAGGTGGTAACCAGCGCACCCGCTCAAGAGAAGCCCGAGCAGGGAAATGGAGAACGCCCTTTTCACTACTCCGGGGTAGAAGTCACGTCCGGGGTCGGGGCCGGGGTCGGCAAGCTCTCGGTCGCAGAGGACGGAGGTGCGGTTGTCGTGTCCGGCAGGAGTGAGGCGGGGGGCGGTAACGACATGTCGGTATCCGGCGGCGGCAACGGCGCGTCGTTATGCATTTCCGCTTCGGAGCGGGGTCCCGCACTGGTTTCGGTTTTCCTGCTCTTCTTGTTGGCGGCCGCCGCGGTCACGGCGGGAGGTTGGAGCGCTTTGTCCCCCAACTTGGCGCGCAATTCGGAAATTCTTTTCTTGGCCTGGTCGCCCTCTTTGGAACCGGGTTGTTGCCGGATGACGTCGTTATAATAGATGGCAGCCGCCTTATAGGACTTTTGCTTGTCGTAAAATCTGGCGATCTCGAAGGCGGTGCTGGTCTGGGCAGTGTCCAGCATCTTCAAATTCTCCTTCGCCTGCGCCGATTTTTCGCTGTTGGGGTAACGATAGAGAAAATCCTGGAATCCAGTCTTGGCCTTGGTGGCAGCGGCGGGGTCATAGGTGCCCGCTTTGAGCGCGGCCGCCCAGATATAACCGATCTGGTATTGCGCATCGACCGCGAGCGGATCATTCGGGAATTTTTCCACGACACTCTGGTAAGCCGCTATCGCAGCTTCATTGGCTCCTTGTTTCTCCCGCGCCCGTCCGAGGTCGAAGGTGGCCCGGGCCGTGTATTTGCCATAAGGAGCGTTCCGAATAATGGCGGAGAAAATACTGGCCGCTTCCTCCATCGAGGCCTTGAACGGAATGCCGAGTATCTTGATTTTTTTTCCGGCCAGATACATCTCCCCGATCCGAAAAAGACCCTCGATCGCCACATCGAAGCGTTCACTCTTCGGGAACTTTTCCGCGAGGACATTATAACTTTGCGCGGCTTTCAAGAATTGCTTGGTTTGCTCCTGCAACTGTCCCATCCGGTAGAGCGCCCCGGGAGCCAGCGTATCGTGGGGATGGCGGCGAACGAGGATGTTGTAGGCCTTGATCGCCTTTTTCAAATTTCCGGTCTTTTCGGCCTCCTGCCCCTTGGAGAAGAGCTCCTGGGCGCTGCCGCTCATCTCCTCCTCCCCTGGCGCCATGTACTTCGCCTTCTCGCCGGGCTTAAACACGACTGAGCCCGCCAAAGGCCCGGGCGAAGCGAACCAAATCAGGACGGGCAAGAGAAGTAGGCGCAAGGAGAATTTCATCGCGTTGCGCAGGGTATCTACCTTACCCGCCCAGTCAAGTTGGGCCGGCGAAACAAATGGGGCGCACCACCGCCCGGAGCGGGCTGGCGAAGACAGCTTTCCACGAGGTGGGATGCGATTATTCTGCGGAAGGTCCATTGAATCTTACGGCACAGCAAAAGATCCGGCTCGGCGCCTGCGCGTGGAGCTTTGAGGAGTGGCGCGGAAGCTTTTATCCGGCGGACCTGCCGCAGGGGCGCTGGCTGGAATTTTATGCGCATTATTTTCCCGCCGTCGAGATCGACTCCACCTTCTACAGCGCGCCGGCCGAAGCGACGGTCCGTCGCTGGGCGGAACACACCCCGGGCACTTTTCGTTTCGCCTGCAAGCTTCCCAAAGAAATCACCCATACCCGGCGATTGCGCGATTGCCGGGCCGAACTCGGCGCTTTTCTGCGCGCGATCGAACCCCTCGAATCAAAGCTTCAGGTCATCCTGATTCAATTGCCGCCTTCCTTCGCGCCCAAGGATGGCCGCCAGGCGCTGCGGGAATTCCTGGAGCAGCTCCCGCGCGAATTCCGCTTTGCGATCGAGTTTCGCCATGGCGGATGGCATCGGCCGCAGATCATTCACCTGCTCGAGAAACACCGAGTCTGCTGGGTCTGGGCCGATACCAGCCCGTTGAACGAACGCAATCTCGCGCCGTTCGAATTCCTACCCGACACGACCGACTTCCTTTATCTGCGCCTCCTGGGCGATTACACCACGAAGTACGATCGCGAGGGCGGGCGCGTTCATCGTTACGGCAAGCTTCTTTGGAAACGCGAAGCGGCGCTGGAGAGCTGGGCTCTGAAGGTCGAGCGACACCTGGCCGAGACGCGGAGCGTCTGGACCTTCGTTAACAATCATTTCGAAGGCTTCGCGCCGGAGACCTGCCAGCGCCTCGCGAATCGGCTCGGCTACGACCTTTCGCTTCCGTCGGCCGCCGAAACGGCTTCAGCCGATCCCGGTCAACTCGACTTTTTTGCAGGTCGTGACGGCCCCTCTTCGTAATCCTGATCCTGATCCTGATCCTGATCTTGCTCTTGCTCCTCGTTTAGACCGCCATCTGAAAGATCAGGAGCAGGATCAGGATCAAGAGCAGGAGGTTAGCGAATCTCGGCCGCGCCAAAATAAGGCTGTAATATTTCAGGGATCCGGACCGAGCCATCTGGCTGCTGGCAGGTTTCGATCAACGCCGCAAACAATCGCGGTAGCGCCAGACCCGACCCATTCATGGTGTGGCAGAAACGGTTTTTCTCGGCATCCTTGAAACGCAGGTTCATCCGGCGCGCCTGAAAATCTTCGAAGTTCGAGCAGCTCGATACTTCGAGATACCCGTTCTGCCCCGGCGACCAGACCTCGATGTCGTAACACTTCGCGGCGCCGAAACCTAAATCCCCGGTGCACAGCTCGACGACGCGGTAATGCAGATTCAGTAATTGCAGGACTCGCTCCGCGTCGGCCGTGAGCGCTTCATGTTCCGCATACGAATTCTCCGGCAACGTGATCTTGACCAGCTCCACCTTGTCGAATTGGTGCACGCGAATAATTCCGCGCGTCTCGCGCCCGGCCGAGCCGGCTTCGCGCCGGAAGCACGGCGTGTATGCGACAAACTTCTTCGGCAGTTCCTCCGCCGGCAGAATTTCTTCGCGATGAAAATTCGTTACCGGCACTTCCGCCGTGGGCGCGAGGAACAGCTGATTCTCCTCCAGCCCATACATGTCGGGCTCAAACTTCGGCAACTGCGTCGTGCCGATCATGCAATCGCGCCGCACGAGAAACGGCGGGCTCATTTCCAGATAACCGTGCTCGCGGGTGTGCAGATCGAGCAGGAAATTGATCAAGGCGCGCTCCAACTTTGCGCCCGCGCCAGTGAAGCAGATGAATCCGCTGCCGCTCATTTTCGCCGCGCGCTCCAGGTCGAAAAGTTTCAGCTTCGTCCCGAGCGCCACATGATCCAAAACCGGACCGCTCAGCGCAGGCTTTTCACCCCAGCTCCGCACCACCGGATTCGCGCTCGCATCCTTGCCTATCGGCGCCTCCGCGTGCGGCAAATTGGGAATTCCGAGGAGCAATGCCTTCTGTTGTTCGTCGGCCGCGGACGTCTGCTCATTCAGCAAAGAAATCTGGTCGCCGATCTCGCGGACGCGGGCCTCAAGCTCTTCCGACGACTCGCCTCGCGCGCGTTTGCCGCCAATCTCCTTGCTCAATCTTTTCCGGTCGGCGTTCAGCTGTTGCAACGCGGTCTCCGCTGTGCGCCGTTCCTTGTCCACGCGCAACACTTCATCGACTTTGGCCACGTCCTCGTCTCCCCCGCGCGTAGCCAGCCGGATTTTCACAAAGTCGGGCTGTTCACGAATGAGCCGGATATCGAGCATGGCTTGGAATATCAGCGGGACGGCCCGCGCGCAAACACTCTGCGTCAGCTCACTCGTGCGAAGCGGCGCGGCTCCAGCAAAACCAGGTGACAATCGCAGGGCGCGTTTGATATTTCCGCGTGGAAAGATTCAACCTTCTGAGCGTGGCGCTTGGCCTGGCCTGCCTCGCCGGGATCAATCTTTACCTCACCGTCTTCGTCACTGGCCTCGCGATAAACCAGCACTGGATCGTCCTCTCGCCGAACTATCACTCGCTCGAAGTTCTCGGCCACCCCTGGATCATCGTGGTCGCGGGCATTCTCTATTTCCTCGAATTTTTCGCGGACAAAATCCCGTGGGTGGATACGGCCTGGGACGCTGTCCACACAGTCATCCGCCCGATCGGCGGTGCGCTCCTTGCCATTCAGGTGCTCGGCCATTCCACGCCGACCTTCGACGTGCTCCTGGTCCTGCTCGCCGGCGGCACGAGCCTTATCACTCACACCGCCAAGGCGTCGTCGCGCCTGATGGCAAACAGTTCGCCGGAACCATTTTCCAATATCGGACTCAGCGTGGCCGAGGACGTGACTGTCTTCGGCGGTCTGGCGCTCATTCATTACAATCCGATCCTGGCCTTCTCGATTTTCGCGCTCGCAATCGCCGCTTTCCTTTATTTCGCGCCGAAGGTTTTACGTTCGATGAAAGCGAAAATCTGGCTCGCGCTGACCAAGTTGAACGGCCCCGCCGATTTGCGGCGGCCAGCGACGCTGCCCATCGCGCTCCCCGCGCGCCTGGCCCCGATTTTCAGCCGGCAGAACCTTCTGGGAGAGACAATTGCCTGGGCGGTCCCCTGCATTAGCGGGCGGGGCCGGCGGATTCCCGCAAATCTCTTCGGCGCGCTCGTCGCCACGAACGAAGAGCCGCACAAAATCGTTTTCGTAGCCAAAAAAAATGGACGCGGCTTTTGCCAGACGATCGAGCTGGAGGGATCCGCCATCGCGCACGAACCGCAATTCCTCTCCGAGAACCTGGTCATTCTGCCCACCATCGGTCGCGGACCGAAATACTCCTTCCTCTTCACTCGTTCTCGTGGCGCGCTGGTCGAGCAAATCGCGGAAAATTTGCGCCAACGCCTGGACTCGCCGCCCGCCGCCGTCGAGACGCTGGCGCCCGAACCAGTCGCGCACATTTAAGCAGGTCCGCCGCGTCCACTGACCTCGACACGGGAGAAGCGACCTTCGTCCTCCTGAAGCGGCCCAACCAATTTTTTTTGTCGCCAAGGGGCGGTGAAGTCTCCGAGAATGCTCCTCCCCCCATGCTGCTGGCCGACCGTTATGCCGAGCTGCGCGCTTCCGCGCGCGTCCATGAACAAGCGCTGTTTCCCCAGCAGCGCACTCCCATCGAATTGGAATTGCAGGCGCGCTGGTTTGCCGGCGACTTTGGCCGACGGTTCCAGTCCGTCGCCGGAGACGAAGTCGAGATCGTCCAGTTTGGGACCTGGAATCGCGCGGCCGGACCCGACTTTTCGGACGCCGTCGTGCGCCTCAATGCGGGTGAGCCGATTCGCGGCACGATTGAATTCGACCTCGCGGATCGGAGCTGGGAAACGCACGGTCACGCCACCAACCCCGCTTTCGATGACGCGGTCCTGCACGTCTTTGTTCATCAAAGCGATCGGGCCTTCTTCACCCGCACGAATTCGAACCGCAACGTTCCGCAGGTGCGGGTCGATCCGAAAATATTGCCGGACTCGTTTTCCACGAATGTACCTCTGGCGCGGCCGGGCCGCTGCCACGCGCCGTTGCAAGATTTGCCGGAAGAACGGCTCGGCCGCATCCTCGCCGCCGCCGCGCAATTCCGCCTCCAACGCAAAGCTGCGCGGATCAATAGCAACGTGGAAAATCACGGAAGAGACGAAGTGCTTTTCCAGGAAATCGCCGCAGCCCTCGGCTACAAGGAAAACAAACTGGCCTTCACTCTTCTCGCTCAGCGATTGCCACTGGGTCTTCTTCGCCGGCAAAGCAGCGACACAGAAGCCATCCTTTTTGGCGTCGCGGGATTTCTCGTTGCCCCGGACCTCGGCATCTACGCCGGGCCGACTCGCGGCTACGTCAGACAACTTTGGGACAGGTGGTGGCCGCACCGCGCTGGAATGCAACGACTCGTCCTGCCGGCGAAACTCTGGCGGCTGAGCGGCACTCGTCCCCTGAATCATCCGCAGCGCCGGCTCGGCGCGCTGGCCCGCCTCATCAACGCCTGGCCCTCTTTCACGAAATCCCTCACGAAGAAAAGCGCCCGGACCGCGCAAGATTTCTTCCTAAAGCTTCACCATCCGTTCTGGAATTTTCACTACACGCTTAGTTCCGGCCCGGCCACGAGAGAAATGGCGCTCGTCGGCGAATCGCGCATTGCCGAGATCCTGGCGAACGTTCTCCTGCCTTTCTTCCTGGCGGACGGAGCCGATGTCTGGCCCGTCTACGAGAAATTGCCCGCCCGCCTTTCAAACCGCCGACTCAAGACCGGGGCGGCCCGGCTCTTTGGCGGCGACCTGCGCTGCCCGCATTTCACGAGAACAATCGCGCAGCAGCAAGGACTGCTGCAAATCTACGAGGACTTCTGTTTACAGGACAATTCCGACTGCGCGCAGTGCCCCTTCCCCGAGCAAATGCGACAATGGAAATGAAGCGCTCGTCCGCAGAATGTTTGTCCGCTTTCACGCTGACCGAAATGCTTGTCGTGGTCATGATCATCGCTGTGCTGATGGGATTGGCTTTCCCCGTTATTCAAAGCGCCCAGAATCAAACCAGAAGGGCGCAAGCCAGAAATGACCTGATGCAAATCGTCACCGCCGTGAACGCGTACTATGCCGAGTACGGAAGATACCCTCTGACTCCCACGACTCCGGCCGATACAACCTACGGCGTCACACCGACGAATGAGCAGTTGTTCAACGAACTTCGTTCCGTCGCGGCTCTGCAAAATCCAAGGGCGATTGTCTTTCTGTCGCCGCCCGACGTGAAAGACGGGACCAAGCCCCGCGCGGGCATTGGTTCCGGCCCCGCCACCGCCGGTCAATATTTCGATCCCTGGGGGAAACCGTACATGATTCGCCTCGACACGGATTACGATAACCAGGTCAACAATCCTTATTCGCAGAACGCGGGCGGCGCGCCCCTTCTCCGAAGCGGCGTCATCGCGTGGTCATTTGGAAAAGACTCACTCTCGCAAAGCACTGCGGCGGCGCCCGTGGACAAAAACAGCGGAACGAACAAAGACGACGTGATTTCCTGGCAATGACGCGAGCGCGTTGGGGAACGCTTGACTTTCCAGCCCTCACCCATCAACTATCAACCCGCAATCTTGCGGGTGTAGTTCAATGGTAGAACGCCAGCTTCCCAAGCTGGACACGAGGGTTCGATTCCCTTCACCCGCTCTCTCATGAGCGCCCCTTCTGCTTGAAAGCCTTTGCCATTCGAGCAAGGCCGCTACAATGCCCGAGCCATGACCGTCCCGAAAATCCTGATCGCAGATTCCATTTCGCAAAGCGGCGTGGACGAATTAGCGCGCGACGGCGCATTCGAAGTTTCGACCCAGACCGGTTTGAGCGAAGCGGCCCTGGTGGAAATTATCCCTGATTTCAGTGCGGTCGTGGTGCGCAGCCAGACGAAGATCACGGCAGCAGTGTTGAACGCGGGGGCGAAACTCCGGGTGGTCGGACGCGCCGGGGTGGGCATCGATAATGTCGCGGTGGGAGAAGCGACGCGGCGGGGCGTGATCGTGATGAACGCGCCGGGCGGGAACACAATTTCCACCGCGGAACACGCCTTCTCGCTCCTGCTCTGCGTCTCCCGAAAAATTCCGCAGGCCGATGCGATGCTGCGCGGCGGGAAGTGGGACAGAAAAAACCTGGAAGGCGTGGAACTTTTCAACAAGACGCTCGGCATCGTCGGGATGGGACGCATTGGCAGCGAATTGAGCCGGCGCGCGATCGCCTTCGGCATGCGTGTTGCCGCCTACGACCCGTATCTTTCCGCGACGCGCGCGCGCACGTTGCAAGTCGAGTTGATCGAAGAACTCGATGATCTGCTGGGCATCGCGGATTTCATCACTTTGCACACCCCGCTCACACCGGAGACGCATCACCTCCTCGATCGGGCGCGGCTGGAAAAAACGAAGCGCGGCGTGCGGGTGATCAACTGCGCGCGTGGCGGGCTCATCGATGAATTGGCGCTGGCCGAGGCGTTGCGCTCGGGGCACGTGGCCGCAGCCGCCCTCGATGTTTTCGAAACCGAACCGCTCCCGCTCGATTCTCCATTGCGCGAGGCGCCCAACCTGGTCCTCACTCCACACCTCGGCGCGTCCACGGTGGAGGCGCAGGAGAGTGTCGGCCTCGAGATTGCCCAATCGATTCGCGCTGCGCTCCTCGAAGGGACGATTCGGAACGCCGTGAACATGCCGAACCTCGACGCAAAAACGCTCGCCATCGTTGGGCCGCATCTGCGTTTCGGCGAAAAACTGGGCCGGTTCCTCGCGCAGCTTGCGCCGAAACGGGTCGAGCGGCTGAACATCAATTACAGTGGAAAGGTTAACGAAGTCGATACCACCGCAATCACCCGCTCGGTCTTGAAGGGATTTCTGGAACATGCCGGCGGCAGCGAAATTAACGAAGTAAACGCTCCGGCGTTCGCGGAAAGTCTCGGGCTCAAAATCACGGAGACGCGCTTGAGCGCGGCCGGCGATTATACCGATCTCCTCGAGCTCTCCGCCGTGGCGGAAGGCACGACGGTTTCGGTGGCAGGCGCATTTTTCGGCGCCACCCCGCGAATCGTGAATGTGAACAGCCGCCCGGTGGAAGCGCGCCCGCACGGCGTCGTGCTCGTGCTGGAAAATACGGACCGCCCCGGCATCGTCGGCCGGATTGGAACATTGCTGGGCGATCATGGAGTCAACATCGCGACGATGTCGCTCAGCCGGAACCAGGCGGGCGGCACCGCATTGACCGTTCTGAATCTCGACACGATGCCCGACGATGCGTTACTCGAGAAGATTCGGGCGAGCGACGACATTAAGTCGGCGCAGGTTATTCAATTGTAGCTTTGCAACCAGAGCGACGTCGCCGCGCGATTAGGTTTCAAACCTTGGAGGACAAATAGTTATGGGCGCAATTATCTGGACGTTGGTAATCGGATTACTCATCGGAGTAGTGGCGAAGTTTCTTATGCCGGGACGCGATCCGGGCGGATGCATCATCACCATGCTGATCGGGGTCGCGGGGTCGTTCGTCGCTTCCTATCTGGGAGAGAAAATGGGCTGGTATGAGCAGGGGCAGGCGGCCGGGTTCATCGCGTCAGTCATTGGTGCGATGCTGCTGCTGTTGCTGTATCGGTTGATCGCTCCCCGGCGAAATTGATGGAGAACGTTAGCGCGACATCCGCGCGCATGACACCGTAGCCAGGGGGCTGTTCCACCGGCTCCGTCGCACTGGTCATCACGGTGCAGCAATCGATGCCCAAACCGACGCCGGTTGACGCGGCTCGCGCGCGTGCCGACTGATTGTGACCATGCCGAAGGACCCCGAATCAATCGAGGCGCTGAAGCAAAACTGGCGCGCCGAAGTTGAAACGTCCCGCCTCTACCGGGATCTGGCCGGGCGCGAGACCAATCAAAAGCGCAAAAGCATTCTGCTCCGAATGGCCGAGGCCGAGGAGAGACATGCGACGCGCTGGGCTCAGAAACTGACGGAGTTGGGGCTGGAACCGCCTGTCCTGAAGGATTCGTTAGGCCAGCGCCTCAATCGCTGGTGGAACCGGGTCGCCGGCCTCGACGTCGCCATCCGCCGAATGGAAGCGGCCGAGGATCGCCACGAAGCTCGCTACCGCGCCCAGAGCGAACGCGCCCTCGCCGACGATCCGGAGGCGCAGAAGTTTTTACGGGAAGCGGCGCTCGAAGAGAAGGCCCATTCGCGCGTCTTGAACACCATGGCGCCGCCGCCTGGACCGCGCAGCGTCCTCGACACCATCCTAAAACGCGAACGCTGGCACGGTCGCGGAGGCAGCTGGGTGGCGGACGCGATTTATGGGGTGAATGACGGGCTGGGCGCTGTTTTCGGGATCGTCTCCGGCGTCGCCGGGGCCACGAACAACCAACAGCATTACGTCCTCATTTCCGGACTCGCCGGCATGCTCGCCTCGTCGCTCTCGATGGGCGCGGGCGCGTATCTCGCAGCCAAAAGCGAAGCGGAAGTTTACGAAGCGGAAATCGCCCGCGAAAAAGTCGAGGTGGAAGAAAATCCCGAGGAAGAAATCGAGGAGATGTCTCTCTTCTATCAGCTTCAGGGCTTTACTCCGGAGGAATCCCAGCGCATGGCCGAGCGGCTGGCAGAACAACCGGAGCAAATGGTCCAGGCCATGGCGCAGCACGAACTCGGGCTCTCGGAGCATCATTTTCCCAATCATTGGAAATCCGCGACCTCGGCAGCCGTGTCGACGGCGATCGGCGCCTTCATACCGATCATTCCGTTCTTCTTCATGAGCGGACTCGAAGCGGTAATCGCGTCCTTCGTCATTAGCATCGCGGCCCACTTCGCCGTGGGCGCGGTGAAATCCCTGATTACGATTCGCTCCTGGTGGGCGTCAGGATTTGAAATGACCCTGGTGGGCGTGATCGAAGCGGTTGTGACGTACGGCCTCGGTCTCGCGTTCGGCGCCATGGCGTGACGCGCCGGAGCGGCGCTCGTGTTCAGCTAAGCGTGTGTTGCTCGCCCACAGTCGCCGCCGCTGGAGCACTCTCACTGGCAGGTGGCACGATGCGGATGCCAACCGAACGCGCCGGTCGCGGCCCGACGCAGAGGGGTTTCGCACTCGCCCGTTTCCTGGCAATGAGCCTGGTGCGGCTGCCCTTCGGCAACGGGACTGGCCGGGTCACGCGCTGCAGACATTTTTCCGCCTCGGTCACACGCTGCGAATCTTTTCCGGAGCGAATAATGACGTACTGCCCATCCTTGAAATAGAATTCGGCCAGGGCGATACCCTCGGGAGAAGAAATTTGGGCATGCTGGGTGTCCTCAGCTTCGCCCCCGGTTTGGCACGCAAACATTTCGACTTCGTCCACGCAGATGAGCGCGTTCCGAAGATAATTCCTCAGTTCGATGATGGAATCGTATTCATGCTCGTAGTTGAACGCGCACGAGCACCCTTGCAGGGAACCGGCATAATAAACGTAGTCAGAGCGAAAATGTTTTCGGACGGCTTCCGCGCTCTTGGGCAAACGGATGACGTGGAAGGCTGGGTTGGTGTCGTCCCACGGAATGACTGGTAACTCCTGCGCCGCGGCCAAATAAAGTGCTAAACACATGCTCTGCCTCCTTGGATTTCCATGCGCCCACCGCATGGAGTTGCTGTTTTGGTAAAAGCAATTTACAGGCCATTTCTATAATTTCCATAACGGCGCGTTTCAAGCGTTTTTTTGCACGGAACGCAGGCGTTGCCCGGCTTCATTTGCGGGCGCATTCCGCGCCCGAACCACGAATTGGGCGCGCTTACAAGCGCTCGGACACCGACGCGTAGAAAACGTGGCCCGAGACCGGGCACGTTATGGCGACGTCTGATCCGTCTAGCGGCAGGTCGGCGAAGACAAAGGCGTGGCAGTTCGGATCCTGGATCAGTTTCCGGACCGTGCCGCGTCCCTGCACTTCGTCCGGCATCTGCGAGACGCCAACCACGCGCGGACATTGGTCGGCATTCTCGACCGATTTCTTTCCAATGATCACGTCCGCCGGGTTGTTGCTCGGATCAGGTTTCATATGATCCAAATGGGAAGAGAAATCGCGGTCGCGTGCAAGCAATATTTCGACGCAGCGGACGCAAGCCGCTCGATCTCCATTTTTTAAATTTCTTTGCGACCTTTGACATTCGAGTTTCGCATTCTTGATTCAAGGCGCGAAACTGACGGACGTCTCTTCCACCAATGGCCAAAATAAGAATCACGCTTGCCCTCGCTCTTTTCGCTCCTGTTCTTATTTTATTGGGCTCAAGCACGACGGAGTCCTCAAAGATTGTTCCTCCTCGGGCTGACGGCCCCGGCAGCATTCTGCCGATCGTTTATCAAATTCAGCTTCAGGCGCGCGCCGACACCGGTGGCACGGCCTTCAACCTGCCCAATGGATCCACCTTCAATAGCGTCACGGCGAATCTCAACGATGCCGGCAATGTCGCCGTGAAAGTGAACACGATCGGACTGACGATCGCTCCGGGACTCTGGTTTGGCGGCCACGGGAGCGGCGCGGTTGTTTATGACACGAACGATAATGACGCCATCCTGAGCGATCCCTTCTTGAATCAGAGCAACCAGGCTTCATTTCCGCGCGCGGCCAGCCACAGCGTCGCCGATGACGGACTTTATCTTTACGATAACGCCTCGGGCGTGACGACCCACGTCACGAGCGGACCGCTGGGCGCGACTTCCTACACCAACCCGAAGATCAACGACAATGGTCTCATCGGCATGCGGGTGAAATTTAACAACCCGCAGGCGCTTGGAACCTACAACGTGGCGACCAACATCTTCGTTAACTACGTCACCGAAACGTCCGGCGATCCCAACAGCCGCTATTCGTTTCTCTACGCCCCCGCTTTCAACAACAACAATCGCATCGCGGCCGAGGCGAATATCAACCTCCAGCCCGCGACGTATAAGGAACTTCGCGTCTGGAACGCTGACGGATCTTCCACCCTGGTCGCCGTTGGCGACAGCAGCACCGGCCCGGTCTTTTTCGCGATGGACAACAGTATCTCCATGAACAACCTCAATCAGGTCGCGTTCACTACCCGGACGAGTCCCGCTGCGTCGATGCGCCGAATCGTGGTCTCCGATGGCACGACCACGACCCTGTTCCCGACCGTCAGCGACGGCGTCGGTTTCACCGGCATCGACTTCTTCGCTCCCTCCATCAACGACATGGGATTGGTGGCCTTTCGGGGGAACGACAACCAGGCGACTCCTCGAGATTCGGTCTTCGTGACCGACGGCGTCACGTTTCAACGAATCGCGGGAGTCAACGACACCTTGATGACCGATACCGGCCCACGCGTGGTCGGATTTCTCATGGGTGGAGTAAGCATCAACAATGTTGGTGACGTGGTGTTTGGAGTGCAGTTCACCGATGGCGGGAATGCAATCTACGTCGCTTATCGGACGGGAATACCGACACCAACGCCCACAGTTCCTCCCACCCCCACACCAACGACAACGCCTACCCCCACGCCAACAGCGACACCCAGCGCAACGCCAACTGCGACCGCTACCCCGACGGCCACTCCCACACCGACCGTTACGTCCACGCCAGTACCCACGCCGAGCGCCACCGCCACGCCCACCCCTCTGGCAACACCGACCCCAAATCCCACGCCAGCAGCACAGAGCATTAACCTTTCGACGCGCATGCGGGGTCAGACCGGCGATAACGTCGGCATCGGCGGATTCATCATCACGGGCAGCGGTTCGAAACACGTGCTTCTCCGAGCCATTGGTCCTTCATTGACACAATTCGGCGTGGTTGACGCGCTGGCTGACCCGGTGTTGGAACTCCACGGGCCGAGCCCATTTATTACCGTCACAAACGACAACTGGAGAGATGATCCTGCGCAGGAAGCCCTCATCATCGCCAGCGGCATTCCGCCCGCCGACAACCTCGAATCAGCACTTGATGCGATGCTCGCTCCCGGAGCCTATACCGCGATTGTCAGCGGCAAGAATAACACCTCGGGTGTCGCCCTGGTTGAAGTTTACGACCTTGATCAGGCTGCCCCGGCGAAGCTGGCGAATATCAGCACGCGAGCCTTTGTCAGCACGGGTGACAACATCGTAATCGGGGGCTTCGTGCTGGGCGGGAGCAACGGCACGGACAGAGTTGCCGTGCGCGGGATCGGCCCGAGCCTCACGGCGGCGGGCGTGCCCGGCGCGCTGGCCGATCCAATTTTGGAGCTGCGCAACGACAATGGAGCACTCCTCATGGGGAACAACGATTGGCAGGATGATCCGGCTCAAGCCGCGGAATTGACCTCCGCGGGTCTGGCCCCGACAAACCCGTTAGAGTCGGGCCTGGCCGCAGCACTTCCGCCAGGCCTTTACACGGCACTCCTCTCGGGATCGAATAATGGAGTTGGCGTCGGCGTTGTGGAAGTCTACGACCGCGGCGCACCCTGACAGCACGGCGAAGTCTCTGAGGCCCTGCCTTTACACCGCTTTTCGAAATTCGTAGCATCTGCCCAACGGACGGATGATCACCACCCCCTATCACCCCGATAATTCTCTACGCGTCGGGCGCAAGGTTGAACAGCCGCACTGGTCGGGGAGCGGGACGACACTCTTGCGATTCTTTGTCATCGGTCTGTTGTTATCTACAGCTCATCGCTTGCCAGCGCCGGTGGTCGAAGGTCCTCCGCCCTTAAAACGCACATTCTTCACGCTAAAAGGTCACGCAGTCGACACCTTTGCGAATGAACAAAAACTTCCACCAGAATTAGACCCCGCCTTCGGGGGCGTTGCGCCGGTCCTCGCGACAAGGCCTCTGACCGAGCTGGCCGGGTTAATGAGAAAGTTTGGCCGTGTTCGAGGTGATTCGCCATCGGCGATCAGAACCGATTTTGGCGGCGCGCACAGCCCGGAAACGCAACGTCGTGAGGCCGCCATCCAGACGATCGCCCAGGCGCAGCTCGAAAAAATTGCAACTAAGCCCACCTTGCCAGCGGCCGCTGGACTCTCGTCTACGATCACATTCTTGGCTTCTAAATTCCCCTCTGCATTCTTCACCGACAGCGACTGGTCCATAGAGAGTTATCAAGCGGACGAACTTCTGACGAAAGATGTCAGGCGTCCTAACCGTGCTCGAATGGAGATTCCAATCTTCGCGACCTACCTCCGGCTGGCCAAATACGCATCGAAAGGTGACATCGATATTCTGCGCCGGACCAGCCCGGAAACGAATTTTTGGGGCAATCCCGGTAGCGCCTTGATGCAATTTTATGCCGACGTTTGCCACGGCGGTACGCCGCAACGTCTGCTTCCAATAACAGTCGTGCATGACGAGTGTGGCGGTATCACTGTTGTAACTGTCCAACCCCCATCGCTCCAACTCCGCATTGTCGTCCTTGAGAATATCACTAATGAAGCGATAGAACTCGGAGAGTTCCATTTTCGCTTGTTGGATCCGGGCCGAGGGATGCTGACAGTGCGTACCCGAGCGGAAAACGAGACGTTGCTTGCGTCGACGAGGGCCGACTCCGCAGTTTGGTACAAACCGCGCCTAGTTAAGCCCGGCGAAAAGGTAATTGTTCCTTTGGAATTGCTCTTCAGGCCAAACCGCTCGACACCCTCCGATTCTGGAATGGAGCCGGCGGCCACCCGTGCGCGTCGGCGCGCTTGCGCGCGTCAACTGCTTGCAGACCGCGAACTTCAGACGATCTCACTCGTATACGAAGGAAAAGACCAAAAAACTCAAAATCCGGTTCCGCTTGTCGTTATGCCAAAGCAGAAGTTTGTGGATGGATTGTTGCGAGAGCCCATTCCGGCCACGGAAAAAGAGGAATTCGTTTACGGTCCCTCAGTTGTGCTCGACTCTGTTGACGTCAACGGTTCCCGGCACGCGATCGACCCATTCGATCCGATCAACGTCGCGTACTTCAGCGGATACGAGAAGGGTTCATGTCCTTTTGTTTACGGCCGCCGCACAATAGAAGGTGAGTGGCTCAAACAAGGTACGATCCTTACAGGCCGCTCATCCAAGGCGCGCGAAGGAACAGGCACACTCGAGATTCACGCATTCGACGGAACTCTAAGAATTGCGGAAGAGGAAGAGGAGATTTCGTACATCGACGAGTTGTTTGTGCGAGGTACATTGGCCAACGGTGAGAGGGTCACGCTTCGTCCCATCGATGATCGAATCGCGCACAGGGATTTTCGCTATCTCATCCTGAAAAAAGGGGAGTCGGTCGAGATCCAATTTTCTCCTCCCGACGGTATCCGCGGTGATCGCGCAGAGGTCGTTTCGTCGGGTTATTTTGAACTCTCGCAAGGCCCCGTAGCCCAATGACGCCTCTGACTTATCGCCCCCATGATTCTTTGCCTGTCAGGCACAATGTTCAACAGCCGCGCCGGTTGGGGAGCAGGGCGACACCCTCGCGATTTTTTCTAGTCATCGGTCTGCTCTTTTTAACGGCGCATCGGTCGCCGGCACCGGTCGTTGAAGGCCCTCCTCCGTTCAGGCGGACGTTCTTCACGCTAAAAGGCCACGCGGTGGATACGTTCGTAAAGGAACAAAAACTACCGCCCGAATTAGACGCCGCGTTCGGGGGGTTCGCCCCGGTCCTCGCCACAAAACCTCTGACCGAGTTAACCGGGTTGATGAAAAAATTTGGCCATGTTTTGGACGAGCCGCCAACTTGGCTCAAGAGCGGATTTTCCGATGCTGCGCAGACCCCGGAAGTGCAGCGCCGTGAAGCCGCTGTTCAAAAGATCGCGAAATCGCAGCTCAAAAAAATCACAACGACACCTACCCTGCCGGCGGCCACCAGACCCGGGATGAGATACGAGGCTCTTAGGTTCTCCCCTGCTTTCTTCGCGGATGGCGCGTGGTCCATAGAGGATGATCGGGCGAACGAACTCCTGACGAAAGGCAGCGTCAAGCGGCCTAACCGTACCCGAATCGAGATTCCCATCGCGCCCGACTTCCAGGTGTTCAGCACCCTCCGGTTGTTCAGATATGCGACGAACCGTGACATTGAGTTCCTGCGGCGTGCCAGCATGAACGCTGAGTTTAAGGACGATTATCAGAGCCCCCTGGTGCGATTTTGGAGCGATGTTTGTCGCAGCGGCACGCCGCAACGCCTCCTTCCTTTAACAGTCGAATACGATTCGTGTAACTCTACCACTTATGTGACCGTCGCATCTCCGTCGCTCCAAATCCGCATCGTCGTTCTGGAGAATATCACCGACAAAGCGATAGACCTCGGACAGTTCCATTTTCGCTTGTTAGATCCGAGCCGGGGAATACTGACCGTGCGCACACGGGCTGAAAACGAGGCGCTGCTCGCATCGGTGAATGCGGAGTCCGAGGTTTGGTACAAGCCGCGCATGCTTAAGCCTGGTGAAAAGGTTATTGTTCCTTTGGAATTGCTCTTCAAACCGGGCCGCTGGACATCCAACGGCTCTGAGGACCCAGCAACCACCCGTGCGCGTCGGCGCGCGTGCGCAAACAAACTCCTCGCCGACCGGGAACTCCAGACGGTTGCGCTCATTTACGAAGGCAAGGACCCCACGATGCAGCGATTTGGCTTGGACGGGAAACCTCCAAATCCGATTCCGCTTGTCGTCATGCCGAAGCAAAAGTTTGTCGATGGACTGTTGCGAGAGGCGACTCGCCCCACGGAAAAAGACGAGTTCGTTTACGGCCCCTCAATTGTGCTCGACTCTGTCGACGTAAACGGATTCCGATACCCGATTGAGCCACTCGACCCGATCAACGTCGCGTACTACAGTGGCTCCGACATAGGCTCCTGTCCTTTTGTTTACACCCGAAGCACCACGGAGGGTGACTGGCTCAAACAAGGTACTGTCCTCACCGGTCGTTCGTCCAAGGCCCGCGAAGGAACAGCCATACTCCCAATTCCCGCCTTCGACGGAACTCTTAGGATTGTGGAAGAGGAAGAGGAGACTTCGTACATCGACGAACTATTTGTTCGCGGCACCTTAGCTAACGGTGAAAGGATCACACTTCAGCCCACCGATGATCGAATCACCCGAAAGGATCTTCGCTATCTCGTGCTAGAAAAGGGCGAATCGGTCGAAATTAAGTTTTCTCTTCCAAGCGGGATGAGCGGCGACGGCCTCGAGGTCGTTTCCTCGGGTTATTTTGAACCCTCGCCACGCCCCGCAGCTCAATGACACCTCCCCGTCGCTGCATTTGACGGATGCCATCTCGGCTTAAGGGGCGCCGCTGACCAACCGCGGTAGGCACCGGGCTGACATCCCGATCAAGCCTTTACAGCGCCTATCGAAATTCTTACCCTGCCAAGGAGCGGAGTTTCAACATGCGCCATTACTCCCATAATCCTCTCCACACCCGGAGTGGGATTCCACCGCAGCATTGGTCGGGGGCCAGGGCGACACTCTCACGATTTTTCCTTGTCATCGGCCTGCTCTTGCTCACAGCGCCTCGCTCGCCCGCTCCGGTCTCGGAGCGGCTTCCCTTGTTCAAGCGCACATTCTTCACGCTAAAAGGCCACGCGGTCGACACGTTCGCGAATGAAAAACAACTGCCACCGGAATTGGCACCTGCTTTCTCCCATGCCTCGGTCCTGGCGACAAAACCTCTAATCGAGCTGACCGACTTGATGGGAAAGTTTGGTCATGCTGGGGGCGTTGGGCCCACAGTGCTCAGCGCCGGTTCGGACGGCGAGGAGCAAACGGCCGAGTTGCAGCGGCGCGAGGCGGCCATTCAAAAGATCGCCAAATCGCAGCTCAAAAAAATCGCCACGACCCCTATCCTGCCGATGGCTGCCGGACTCGGGTCCGACATGCAATTCTCAGCGTCTGCGCTCCCAGCCGCGTTCTACGCCGACAGCACCTGGGACATCGAGATCTCTAACCCAGAAGACCTGCTGAAAGACGTCAAACGGCCTAACCGAGCCCGCATCGAGATTCCTTTCTCCGGCGCCCTCCAGTTGTTCCGATATGCCACCAAGAAGGACATCGAGATTATGAGGCGCGCCAGCGAGGATCCCAAGATCAAGAATAATCGCGAGAGCGCCTTGCTTCGATTCTACAGCGAGGCTTGCCGCTCCGGTGCGCCTCAGCGCTTCCTTCCAATAAGAGTCATATCCGGAGCGTGTGGCGATGGCGGACCGGTGGTGATCGTCGAACCTCCGCCGCTCCAAATCCGTGTAGTGGTCTTGGAGAATATCCAGAATGCGGCGATAGAGTTCGGACAGTTTCATTTTCGAATGCTCGATCCGGGACGGGGAATACTGACCATGCGCACACGCGGCGAAAACGAAACGCTGCTGGCTACGATGAATGTTGACTCCGAAGTCTGGTACAAACCCCGCATGGTTAAGCCTGGGGAAAAGATTATCGTCCCCTTGGAATTGCTCTTTAAGCCGAGCCGTTCGCCCTACTCAATTTATCGGGAGACGGAGCCCGCGGCCACCCGGGCGGGTCGGCGCGCGTGCGCGAACAAACTCTTAGCCGATCGGGAGCTCCAGACGGTAGCATTGATTGGCGAAAACTATGAGGGCGGATCTGCCCATTCGGTTCCAGTTGTCGTCATGCCGAAGCAGAAGTTTGTCGATGCGTTGTTACGCGATCCGGTCGTCGCTCCGGACCAAGAGGCTTTTGTTTACGGCCCCTCGATCGCCCTCGATTCGGTGGACGTAAACGGTTTTCGCTCGGAGGTCGAGCCCTTCGATCCAATCAACGTTGCCTACTACAGCAGCTTCGAGGAAGGCTCATGCCCTTTTGTTTACTCCCGCCCCACCCCAGAAAGTCCCTGGCTCAAACAAGGCACCATCCTCACCGGGCGCTCATCCAAGGCGCGTGAAGGAACAGGCGCACTTCAGATTCAGGCCTTCGACGGAACTCTCAAAATTGCTGAAGAGGAAGACGAGGTTTCGTACGTCGATGAACTGTTTGTCCGGGGCACATTGGCTAACGGTGAGCGGATCACGCTTCGACCCACCGATGAGCGAATCACACATCGGGATCTTCGCTATCTCGCGCTGAAAAAAGGGGACTCCGTGGAGATCAAGTTCTCAGTTCCTGAAGGGATGCGAACTGGGCCCGTCGAGGTAGTTGCGTCAGGTTTTTTTGAACTCTCGGCCGCCCCCGTAGCCCAGTGACGTCTCTGAATCGCTGCTTTACGGGGGCAACAATTCAGCGGTGTAGAGATTCCCTTCGCTGTTGCACTCGTACGATACGCGCTTCCAATCCTCGGCAAAACGAAGCGTAAATGATTCAGGCTTCCACTGAATGTTCTTCGGCTGGGAAATAACTGCGTCAGTGACGCCGTGTAACGTCGACCCGTCCCACACACCAGTGAACTTCACGACCGTGTCGCCGGACTTGGTGGTCTGCGTCATCGTGCCGGATTTTCGATCAACTGCGAGGTTAATGGTCAGCGCAGTGCCAGAATCGTTTTTCTCGCCTTGCGCCCGAATTATCCCCTTATAAATCGGACCAGCCTTCACAGCCGGCGCGGGTTGGGCCGACAGCGCAGGCGTTTCGGTTATGGAGGATATTCTCGGCGAGGCCTGGGATTCGTTTGCTGATGTCACGACACTGCGTCTCTTGGCGAGGTTTTCGAAGTATCCAAAATACCAGCCGCCAAGTGCCGTGATGCCAACCAACACGCCGAATGCGACAAACAGTCCGATCCTCTTTTTTGGTTGTTTGACTGCAGCGTGCTTGGATTCCGCTTTAGCAACCTCGGCTCCCAGCGTTTCGCGGACACCGACCACCCCACAAATGCCGTTAATCAATCGCTCGGCGTGATTATGAAAATCAAGACCGCTATCCAACGGAAGCGCATTGCGAAAGGCCAGTCCCCCAATGTCAGCCGGTAGCGTGTCCGGGCTCGGCATCAGCGTGTTGTCGACGAGAACAGGTATGATGAGAACGCTTCGCTCGAGAGCATATTTGATTTCCAGACGAACAAAATCTGCCGGGTCATCAATCCTCCGCGACGAATCCCCCCGCTCCCCGGTCCAGCGAGGCCCGATCACCGCGATGACCACTTTCGAGCGCTCGATCGTCTGTTTGATTTGCTCACGAAAATCCACTCCGGGCGGAATGGAATCAAAATCCATGAACACGTTTTGCTGTCCGAACTTCGCTTGAAGACGGTCGTACAGCCGTCCAGTGATTGGCAGCGAATCTTCCCGGCGATATGAAATGGCGATCACGGGGGCGTTTCGCTGGATAGTCTGAAGCGCCCGGTCCTGTAAAGGAGATTGCCTGCGATCTTTACCCTCGCGCTGAAGACATCGCTCCCGACCGGCGAACCCGCAGAGCTTTCCTCCAAGATTATGGAGGTATGGGGATTCGAACCCCAGGCCTCGTCATTGCGAACGACGCGCTCTACCAACTGAGCTATACCCCCGGCTTGGCGGGCGTCATGTTAACCGCACCGCTGCAGCTTTCAAGAAACCCGCGCAACTTTTCAAAGGATCCATCGCACACCGGCGTCAGAACGCATTCAGAAGATCGGCGACATCACCTCCGATTTGCCGCGCGGTGCGAGCGAAGAGTTCACCGTAACCGCCGCCAAATAATCCGAAGGCAGAGCGTCGCTCCTGTTTGAATCTGACCAGCACCCGGCGGGACGCCGCATCAACAAACTCGCCCGTCAGCTCAATTTTTACCGCGCCGGCTCCGAAGCCGCCCCAATACCGCGCGGCCTGTGAGCCAGGATCGGCCTTGGTCAATCGCACCAGAACCACCAAGGTCTGCCCCTTGCCTCGCCCTGGATTCGGTCCGCCCGGCTTTCGCCGCAAATTCTTCTGAAACCCTTCGAGGAAGGCGGGCTTGAGCGAGTTGAGAGCGGAGCGCACCGCCTCATAGGTATTCTCTTTCGGGTTCGGCAGGGGCACCCTGGTGACGTCAAAAGCCTCCACGGCAATGTCATTGTAAGAGTTGAGATTAAGCGGTTGAAGAATTGTCACCTCATCAATGTCGCCGTTCCAATCGTGATACGTTCCCGGCGTCGTCTTCCCCTTTGAGGCCGCAGCGGTGTTGGCAAAAAGGGCGAAAGTCAGGACTCCACTCAAAAAACACAGCCGGACAACATTCCTCTTAATCATTCCTCTATCGTGGTCGTTTCAGACGTGGTAGACAAGCGTTTAGGCGACGCGAGAATACCGCCACAAACGCTGAATCCTGCCAGTGAAATCCAAAACAAAACCACCAGTCGAACCGGCGGAATCGCGCACGCGAGTCGTAATTAGCATGGTGGCGGCCTGCATCTCACTGGCTGGTTTGGCGGACTCGATTTACCTCACGGTGATGGCTTTGACCGGTGAGACGGCGGCCTGCGGCGGATCGACCGGGTGCTTCGAAGTTCTCGGCAGCGGATATGCGAGAATCGCCGGAATTCCCGTGGCGGCTTTGGGGGTTCTTGGTTATCTCGCCGCGTTCAGCTTCGCCACCCTGGCCGGATTCGGCTTCAGACGCGCGCGAGGATTATTTGCCTGGACGGTGTGGCCGATGTTCGCGATGACCTTGTGGCTTCTTTACGTCCAGGCATTCGTGCTGCACGCCTTTTGCCGTTACTGCCTATTCTCGGCCGCGTTCACTTTTCTCCTGGCCGGCCTGGTGGTCGCAAGCCCTCCGCCGGACTCGAACGAGCCTGAATAGAGGGCGGCCCGGATCTTGTCGTTAGGCCGGAGAGCGCCGACTTTCCCAAGGAATGAGCAGCAACTTCGAAGAGCTGGACTACCAGAAAACAGAACTCGGCGAGCTCATCCTGAGGCGCCGGCGCATGCTCTCTCTCGACGGCGCCGAAGTGTTCGAGATCAAGCTGGGCGAGAGTTTTCTCATGTCGAGCCTGTTTACGACAGTAGAAGTCGCTCTGGCCGAGCTGGCGCTGGCCGAATTGCAGGCGAGTGAGCTCGATGTCGTCGTCGGAGGTCTCGGGTTGGGTTACACCGCGCGCGCCGCGCTGCAAAATCCAGCGGTGAAATCCGTCGTCGTGGTCGAAGCCCTTCCCGCAGTAATCGGCTGGCATCGCCGGGGCCTGGTTCCCTTGGGGACGCAACTCACTTCAGATCCGCGTTGCCGATTCTTTCAAGGAGATTTCTTCCGGCTGGCGGACTGTGCCGCTCTCGATCCGGAGAGCCCTGGAAAACAATTTCACGCGGTTCTTCTGGATATCGACCACTCTCCGCAAGCTCTCCTCCATCCGAGTCATGGATCGTTCTATCAGGGCAAAGCTCTTCGCCGGCTTGCGGCTCAGCTGCATCCGGGCGGCGTCTTCGCCATGTGGTCCGATGACCCTCCCGAGGAAGAATTTCTGCAAGCGCTCGACCTGGCCTTCGAGAATTCTCGGGCGCACATCGTTCCGTTCCACAATCCCTTGTTAGACTGCGAGGCGGCCAGCACCGTTTATGTAGCGCGGGTGCAATGAGCCAATCGCTCGCGTCGCGCCAGCGGAATCCATTCGATGGAATTCCGTTCCGGAAACAACCAAGATTCGCCTTGACCCGTTTTAGCGATAACATAAGAAACAGCGCTCAGGTCACTCGGCGTTTCCGCGAGTTCGCGGCGGGGCTCAACGGGAATTGGTGACTGGCTCTGGCGCGGGAATATCGAACATGCGCATTTCATGAAAAAAAAACGCACTTCCACCGCCGGTCTCTTCCGTCTCCGGGTCTTGCTCGCCCTGGCTCTTTGCGTAAGCGGTCTTCTCCTGGCGATCTCCAGCTTCACCGGGATGAAGTGGCACTTGGCCGGTCGCCCGGACGGGTTGAAACACGAGGAGGAGGACAGCGACCCTGATCGTCGAGAACGGTACATGCCGGTTCCCGGCGGTGAAGTGGACGAACTGGACGATATGGAGATCGACTGGCACAACCGGTTGACCTATCCCACCGGACGTTTCAACGCTGCCTGGGTCCGCGAAGCGGCCGCTCAAGATGCCCGCATCGCTCGCGGCGTCCCTTTTGGCCTGCAAACGAACCATCGTGAGCAGGGCGACGCAGGATTCACACTCGATCCCAACGGCTTTACCGCGCTCGGCCCTCAGCCTCTGCGCATGACAGGGTGCTCGGGTTGCTTTAGCTACGGTTTGACGGAAGGCCGCGTCAACGACATCGCGGTCGATCCGACGACAACCACCAATGGCTCCATCGTTGCCTATCTCGGCAGCGTTGGCGGCGGCGTCTGGAAGACGACGAACTGTTGCAGCAGTTCCACCTCGTGGACTCCCGTTACGGACGATCCTCTGCTCGCCACCATCAGCATTTCCAGCGTTACCCTTGATCCGAATAATCACAACACGATCTACGCAGGCACAGGCGACCTGAACTTCGGCTCTTTCTCGATGGGCAGTCAGGGCGTCCTCAAGTCAACCGATGCCGGCGCCACCTGGACGCTTATGGGGGCCGACGTGTTCGGGCCGGGATTACCGCTTCCACCCGGCCAGTTCCCGCAATACCAGGCGGTCGGCAAGGTGCGCGTCGATCCACGGAACAGTAACAATGTGGTGGCAGGCACAAAGGTCGGTCTCTACTTCTCTTATGACGGCGGGACGAACTGGGCCGGCCCTTGCACCACCAACAGCTTCAGTACGATGCGGCAGGACATCACGGGCCTCGCCCTGATCGACACGGGCCTCAGCACGCGTGTCATCGCCGCGGTTGGCGCACGAGGCTTTGCCACGACCGTGCAGTCGAATCTTAATCAAAATGGGGCAAACGGTATCTACGCAGGGACGCTGCCGGCGAGCGGTTGCCCGGCAAATTTCAGTCCAATTACTAGCAATGCGAACGGTTGGACGGCGCTCAACGCGACCAGCGGCACAGCGTATGTCAATTCGACCACGGGCAATCAGGTGGGGCGCGTTGATATTGCTGTGGCCCCCAGCAACTCCAATTATATATATGCGCAGGTCCAGGCCATCACGCCTAACTCAAATGCTGGCTGCGGCACGAACGGCTGCCAACTCGGCGCCTACCGTACCACCGATGGCGGCACAAGCTGGACTCAGATCACCGGCTCGCCGGGCAATTCACTGACTGACTGCGAGGGATCCGCGGGCGACTATCCCCAGAATTGGTACGACCAGGGGCTGGCCGTAGATCCGAACAACCCAGACCGTGTCTTTTTTGACACGTTCGAAATCTGGTTCTGGCAGAATGGAAACCCAGTTTGGAACGATACGACGTGCGGTTATGGTGCGAACCACGGCGTCCATGTCGACCAGCACGCGCTGACTTTCGTGCCCGGCTCCTCCAGCATCCTGCTGGCGGGGAACGACGGCGGTGTTCACGGGACGACCAACGCCGATCTCACGAGCCTGGCAGTTGACCCAACCTGGTTCAACATGGACACCGGTCTGAACACAATCGAGTTCTACTCCGGCGACATCAGCGGCAACTTCGCGACCTCGGCCGCTCCGCAGGCCAACGGCGGCGCCCAGGACAACGGCTCCATGTCTGTGACGTTCTCGGGTAGCCCAACTGGCCCCGTACAATGGCAGATGGGCAAGGGCGGCGATGGTTTCTACGGCCGAATCGACCCGGTGGGCACGGGATCGAGCCTGCGATTCTGGCAGGGCAATAACAGCGGTCACCTCCACCGCTGCACGAACAACTGCACTGCTTCCGGAGCGGCCTGGAGCGATCGGACGGGCGGTTGGACCGGCGACGTCCAGTCTTTTGTTCTGCCCTATGAAATTTTCAAGGGCGATCCGAATACACCGGGCAACGACTGCGGTCCAGCCGGCGCCACAACGGGCTGCGGCCACCTGGTCGTCGGGACGGTGAGGGTTTGGGAAACCATTACAGGCGCCGCCGCAACCCCGATCTGGTACGTAAACAGTCCGGCGAACCTGACCAAGCAAACGCTCGGTAACCGCTCGTTCATTAACCAGCTCGCCTTTGAGCAAGCCCTTCAATCGACCGTGATCGTGGGCACCAATGACGGTAACGTGCAAATCGGCTACGGCTTGGGAACAGGCTCGAACCAGTCCACTTGGGTGAACGTCACCGGCGGTAACGCCGTCCTCCCCAACCGCCCGATCCTGGACGTGGCATTCGATCCAACAACAACCACGGCGCCCATCGGCTACGCGGCGGTAGGCGGCTTTAACGCCAACACACCCACCACTCCCGGCCATGTCTTTCAGGTCGTCTGCACAACCAACTGCGCCTCCTTCACCTGGAGCGACAAGACCGGCAATCTCCCCAACATCCCGGTCGACTCGATCATCGCCAACCCCAAATTCGCCCGGCAAGTTTTCGCGGGGACGGACTGGGGCTTATATTATACAAACGACATTACTGCGGCGGCTCCCGTCTGGTCGCGTTTCGAGAACGGATTGTCGCACGCGATGATCTGGGACATGCAGTATGATCGCGGTTTTACGACGCTTTCCCTCTGGACGCGGAGCCGCGGCGCCTATGTCTGGCCGCTTCCCTCGGACCCTGGCGCGACGCCGACTCCTTCGCCCACCCCAGGTATTACTCCTACAGCTACACCCACTCCGACACCGACTAACACGCCGGCACCGACGCCTACGTCGACGCCAACGGCCACTGCAACAGCGACACCTGCAATAACTCCAACCGCCACTCCGGCCGCCGCGGCCCAGACCATCAACCTTTCGACTCGGATGCGAGTCCAGACCGGTGAGAACGTGGGTATCGGCGGCTTCATCATCACGGGAAGCGTTCCCAAACATGTGCTTCTCCGAGCCATTGGGCCTTCGCTGACCCAATCCGGCGTGCCCGATGCGCTCGCTGATCCGGTGTTGGAGCTCCACGGTCCCGGCGCATTTGTCACCATCATTAACGATAACTGGCGAGACGATCCCGCCCAGGAAGCTCTCATCATCGCCAGCGGCATACCGCCCACTAACGATTTGGAATCAGCGATTGATGCGACACTGACGCCCGGCGCCTACACCGCCGTCGTCAGAGGCGCGAATAACACTGCCGGTGTCGCCCTGGTTGAGGCGTACGATCTTAGCCCGGCTGTGCCGGCCAAGCTGGCCAATATCAGCACGCGAGCCTTTGTGAGCACAGGAGACAACGTTGTGATCGCTGGCTTTATTCTCGGAAACAACAGTGGTCCGGACAGGATTGCTGTGCGCGGGATCGGCCCAAGTCTCACCGCCGCCGGCGTGCCTGATGCGCTGGCAGATCCAACGCTCGAGTTACGGGACAGCAATGGAACGCTCTTGATCGCGAATAACGACTGGCAGGATAATCCAGCTCAAGCGGCGGAGTTGATGGCCGCAGGCCTGGCGCCGGCCAGCAATCTCGAATCCGGCATAGCCACGACGTTGCCGCCGGGTATTTACACCGCGCTGCTCGGGGAACTAAACAGCGGTTCCGGCGTCGGCCTGGTCGAAGTTTACGACCGCGGTGGAGCGCCGTAGTTCGTTTGTCCTCGATCATATTTTTTCCGGCAATCTGTGGTCCGCGGCGTGCTGCCATATTATTTCCCGGCTCGAGAGAATAGGGGATGACACTCAAATGGATTGACGTAGCGTTCGCGGTTCTCAGCGCGCTTCCGTCACCGGACGTTTAACGCATCTTGCTCGACGCTGAAATCTGTTAGCGATCCATCCACAGACAGAAAAAATCGTTCATGAAAAAAAAGTCTACCTCGCAATCCGGCTTCTTTACGCTGCGCCTTTCTCTTTTCCTTCTTCTGCTTTCCGCCGGCGTTTTTCTGGCATTGCTCGGGTCCGGGCTTTTCGCAGCGGCTGAGGGACCGCAGGCACCGCAGGAGAATTCCGGCATTCAGGTGGGCCATTCGTATAAGAACGATGTCTCACCAGCGTTGCGCGATCTCGCGCCTCTCTGGCCCCCGACTAAATCGGAGGAGAACGAAGAAGAGGAGCTGCGCGAAGCGAATTTGAATCCCAAGTTGCCTCTCCCTCTGCATGAGGACGCTCCGGACCCGGTCATTGAACACGGCGTCCTGGGCCTCCTGATCCCTGACGCCATGCCCTCTCCCATCCTTAATTTTGACGGCATCGTGTTTCCCGGTGTGGCCTGCAACTGCCATCCGCCGGATACGAACGGCGCCGTAGGGCTGACTCAATACGTCCAGATGGTGAACGAAGGCTATCAGGTATTTAATAAGACAACCGGGGCGTCGGTCTTGGGACCCTTGGGCATCACCACGATCTGGTCCGGCTTCGGCGGCGCCTGCCAGAACGGCGGCTTTGGCGATCCGGTCGTACTTTACGATCACATCGCCAACCGCTGGGTCATCACCCAATTTGCCAGTGCGACGGGCGGCACGCCGATCACCGACGAGTGCATCGCGATCTCGACGACTGCCGACGCCACCGGCACTTATAATCGCTATGGCTTTCATCTCGGCTCCAACTTTTTCGATTATCCACATTTCGGCGTCTGGCCCGATGGCTACTACATGGCCATGAACGTTTTTAACTCGACCGGCACCGCCTTTCTCGGTCCACAGGCCTTCGCCTTTGACCGCGCGAAAATGCTGACCGGCGTGCCCGCCACTTTTGTCACCCCGGGGATCACCGGCGGGGCAAGCGAGCCTTCTTTTCTTCCCAGCGACCTGGACGGCTCCATTCTTCCAACGGCCGGGGTGGGCAATCCCTTCGTCTCGTTCCCGGGGAGCGGCACCTACAAGGTCCGGCTCTTCCACGCCGACTTCGTTACACCCGCCAACACCACTTTTACTCTCATTGGCAGTCCGGCCGCGGCTGGCTTTACCACTCTCTGCCCATCCACCCGCGCTTGTGTCCCGCAGTTGGCACCCCAGGCGAGTCTGGACGGCATCGGCGATCGTTTGATGTTCCGGCTCGCCTATCGCAAGTTTTCTGACGGCCACGAAGCCGTGGTGGGGAATTACTCCGTGAGCGCGGGTGGCGTAGCCGGCGTGCGCTGGTTTGAGCTGCGCGCCGTAACGACCGCACCGGTGGTCTTTCAGCAGAGCACCTACCAGCCTGACACCACCTGGCGTTGGATGGGCAGCGCGGCGATGGACCAATTGGGCGACCTCGCGATCGGCTTCAACGCCTCCAGTTCCGCGATTCATCCCGAAATCCGTTATGCAGGTCGGCTCGCGAACGATCCCGTCAACACCCTGGCGCAGGGTGAAACCACTCTCATCGCCGGAGCAGGCAGCCAGGGAAGCGGCAACGGAAACCGCTGGGGCGATTATAGTGCCATGACTGTCGATCCGGTCGACGACTGCACCTTTTGGTACACCCAGGAATATTATGCCACCAACGGCGGCTCCTGGAGAACTCGTATCGGGAGTTTCAAGTTCCCAACCTGCCCAGCGGGCGGAGGAACGCCAACGCCCACACCAACCCTCACGCCGACACCGTCACCAACCGTCCCCCCTTCTCCGTCACCAACCGTCCCCCCTTCTCCGTCACCAACCGCCACCCTGTCACCAACGCCTTCGCCGACGGCGACCGCCACACCAACGCCTTCAGACGCACCATCGCCCACCCCGTGCGGCACGAATACTTTTGCGAACCCGGCGCCAATTATCATCAATGACGCCGGAGTGGGAAGTCCCTATCCGAGCACCATCGCGGTCTCTGGAGTCACCGGTTCAGTTACGAAGGTGACGGCCACCATCACCGGCTTTAGCCATACCTTCCCATCAGATTTAGACGTGCTCCTGGTCGGCCCGGGCGGACAGAAGTTTATCCTCGTTTCCGATGTGATCGGCGGGACCGATGCAGTCGGAATCAACTGGACCTTTGATGACGCGGCCGCGGCCTTCATCGGCTCGACTGGCACCCCGGCTTCCGGAACCTTCAAGCCGACTAACTACACCACCTGCCAGGATCCATTTGCAGCACCGGCGCCGGCTGGACCGTATTTGAGCCCGGGTGGAATAGGAACGCCGTGTGGCACCGACACCCTGGCCGCGTTCAACGGAGTGAATCCGAACGGGACCTGGAGTCTCTATGTCGTCGACGACCTTGGTGCGGACGTGGGCACGATCTCCGGCGGATGGCGTTTGAATTTCACGACGACCGGCGGCTGTGGAACACCGACACCAAGCCCGACCGCAACACCGGCAACGCCCACGCCAACACCAACCGCGACAGCTACTCCCCCAACTACGCCGACACCGACGTCAACACCAACACCAGCAACACCTACCCCGACGCCCACGACAACGCCTACTCCTCCGCCACCAACCCCAACTCCTACTCCGCCCACTCCCACACCTACTCCGCCAACTCCAACTCCTACTCCGCCTACTCCCACGCCTACACCGCCAACGCCTACGCCTACACCGCCAACGCCTACGCCTGCTCCGCCAACTCCAACTCCAACCCCGACTCTAACACCAACACCGACGCCTACAGCTACCCCAACACCGACACCAACGGTTACACCAACACCAAGTCCTTCTCCTGCGGCACAGACCATTAACCTCTCGACCCGGATGCAAGTTCAAACCGGCGCCAACGTTGGTATCGGCGGCTTCATCATTACAGGAAGCGCTCCCAAGCATGTCCTGCTCCGGGCTATTGGACCTTCGCTAACCGGCTCGGGTATTCCGGATTCACTGGCCGACCCAATTCTTGAGCTTCACGGTCCCGGCGCATTCGTCACCATCACCAACGACAACTGGCGCGATACTCAGGAAGCTGAGATCCAAGCCACCGGCATCCCGCCCACTAATAATCTCGAATCAGCCATCAGCGCGACCCTGGCTCCCGGGAACTATACGGCGATCATTAAGGGCAAGAACAACACCTCGGGCCTGGCCCTGGTGGAAGTTTACGACCTCGATCAATCGGTCGGGAAACTGGCGAATATCAGCACGCGCGCCTTCGTCAGCACAGGTGCTAACGTCGTCATCGCGGGCTTTATTCTGGGTAATAACGGCGGCAATGACAGAATCGCCGTGCGCGGACTCGGCCCGAGCCTCGCGGCGGCGGGATTGTCCAATGTGCTGGCAGATCCGGTCTTGGAGTTGCGGGACGGCAACGGGGTGCTGCGGGTTTCGAATAACGACTGGCAGGATAACCCGGCCCAAGCCGCGGAACTGATCGCGGCCGGTCTGGCCCCCACTAATAGTTTGGAATCCGGCATAGCTGTAACCCTTCCGCCGGGCGCGTACACGGCGCTCCTCGCGGGATTAAACAACGGCACGGGTCTTGGTCTCGTTGAGATCTACGATCGCGGCGCGGCACCGTAGCGATCGCCGACAACCTGATAGCGAAATTCGAGACGGACTCGAATTATCGAGATGGCGGGATGGGCGGCGGCGGTCGTAAACCGTCGCTTTAGGCCTCGCTCGAATTTCGCTGCGCGAGCGTTTGGAATAATTGCGAGTTTCGGATTCTCCGTTCGAACTTTCGCGCGGCCAAGCATCGCCCGCCTCAGATCTGCCACGCGCGGAAGGCGGATCATGGTTTATCTAGATTACATTTAGGTCATCTGACGGAAAAAGATTGTCTGGTCCATCTGCGCCAGATAAAAATATGTTTTCGTCATGGAAATGAACTGGACGATTTCATTCGCCGAAAATCTCTTCACTGAATTTTTTCCCCAAGACCAGGACAACAAGCCAACAGGAGGTTTCCACTATGCGCCGCACTAAAATCACCGCGTTTATCGCGTTCACCGCTGTCTCAGCGTTCTTGCTCATCTCGAACTTCGCGCCCTTGGCGAGAGGCAAAGGCCTGGAGAAAACCCCCGACGCACAAGGCGGCGTCACGGCCAGATTCCTGAACATGGGCGGAATGATCTTCCAGCCGGGCCAGACTGTTGACGTCAAATGGATTCTCGAAGGCAACGGCGTGAAATACCTGGAGACTCATCCCTGGGGCGAGTGCGAACTCCTCTTCTCGACTGATGGCGCCCAGACTTGGACGAGAATTACGCCCGGCTTGAGCGTCACCCGACGAAATTACGAGTGGACTATCCCGAATGTTTTCACCCGACAGGGAGTCGTCGCTTTGCAAATCGGCATAGAAGGGGAAGGCGATTTCTATCTCTTCCCGTCCGGGTCATTCATGGTGCTGGGAAGACGTTAACCCTCGCCAGTTCTCCGCATCAAACCAACTCTTAAAAGGCCACCACAAACAGGAATCCCATTATGCGCCACACCAAAGTAACCATCTTTATCGCCGTCACCGCCCTATCCGCATTCTTGCTCGCCTTGAGTTTCATCCCGCCCGCGGGAGGCGAGCCGCGTGATGCTAGTGCGCAAAATATTCAGACTGAAACGACCAGCGCTCCCGCCCCTGCTGTAGTTCCCCGCTTCAACAGTTCCCTCGCCAATGCGGGCGAGGATGCCGCAGCCATCCAGGCGGCCCGCGTAGTTCTTCAGCGTGCCTTCGACACGGGCAACTTCGAACTGATGTCCAGTGCCAGGCAGAACGCACTGCTGTTGCAGGCCAGAGTGAGGTACGACGGCTTTGTCGTGAAAGAAATGGATGTGCGTCCGACCGCGCAAAGAGACGTGCAAAAACCCATCTCATCGCTCATCGAGGATCCTGATGCGCTTCCCAATCCGCCAGTGAACGATCCCGCGCTGGACACAACCACACAAAAGACGCAGAGCGAAACCACCGTCATTCTCACGGGCGCCAACACTTTGGTTTCGGCCTACAACGATTCCGGCTCGTTTACAGGTGGAAACAAATTCACCGGCTACTCGACCTCAACCGATGGCGGAACCACCTGGACGGACCGAGGCACGGTCCCGGAAGCGGTTTTTGGCAATTTCGGCGATCCTGTTTTGGCTCGCAATAAAACGACCGGTAAAGTCTTCCTCGCCACCCTGGCCGCGAACACAAACGGCATGGAGATTTATAGCTCCACCGACAACGGCGTGACCTGGAACGGGCCAGTCAACGGCGCTCCCGGAACGGCTTCCGGAGATGGCGACAAAGAGTGGATCGCCGTGGATAATTTCGTCGGCGCGGGCAACGGCAATGTCTATCACGCCTACCGGGATTTCGGAGGAGTCCACCCGGGCGTTCTCTTTACGCGTTCGACCGATAACGGCGCTACGTTTGGTCCCAATCCCGGATTGACCATCGCCTCCGGCGCGGGAAGCAACGTGCAAGGCGCCTGGACCTTCGTCGGCGCCGACCATGCAGTCTATGTGGGATACTATGATTCCGTCCCATCCCCTGACAGAATCGCGGTTCGCAAATCAACCGACCTGGGCCTGACGTTCGCCGCCGCAGTTGGGGTTTCGAACCTCGTGACAACAGGCACCAACGGCAGCTTGAATGTGCCGGCCGGTTATCGCTCCAGCGCTTTTCCGCAGTTTGTTGCCAGCCCCGTCACTCCGAACCTTCTCTTTTCCATTCACCCGGACGTCACGGTAGCGGGCGGCGGCGACAGCAATGTCTTCTTTCAACAGTCCACGGATGGCGGCGCCACCTGGTCTGCCAATCTGAGGTTGAATGCCGACGCCGGGACCAACGTCCAGAATCAACCGGCCATAGCCGTCATGCCCGATGGCTCAGCTCTCTGCGTCACCTGGCAGGATAGCCGCGCGGACGCCGCCAATCGCAAGGTTCAACGTTTCGGCGTCATCGGAACCATTGTCGGCAACGTCGTCACTTTCGGTAGCAACTTCATCGTGAGTGCACCCACCTGGACTCCCATCTTCGGTCAGGATCCTGTCGTCAACGCCGTTTACATGGGTGACTACGACCACATGGATGCCGATAACAGCTTCTTCTACACGACGTTCGTTGATTGCCGGCTCGGCAACCAGGACGTGCGTTTTGCCAAAATTCCAAAGGCTGGACCGGTGCCCGCTCCCGTCATCAATGTCCAGAGCTTCACTCCCACTTCCATAGCGGTCGCACCCAATAGTTGTAACGACTTGTTCGTCACCTTGAGCAATGACGGCGATTTGGTGGCCACCGCAGTCTCCTTGTCGTTGAGCACCTCAACTCCGGGCGTGACGATCCTGGCTTCGCCGCAAGGCTACGGCAACATCGCCGCCGGCGGGTCCGCGACCAATGCGACACCCTTCAAGCTAAGTATTGCCAACACCTTCACCTGCGGCACGTCGATACCTATCACCTGGTTAGCCAGCACGGGTGAGACCGGTTCGTTCACTGTCCTGACCCAGGGAGTCGGATACTCCTTCACCACCAGCACGGGAAATTCAATCGTTCCGGGCACCACCGATATCGGCGTCCACACGGACGACGGCATAACGTTTGTCGCACTGCCCTTCACCTTCAACTACTACGGAGTGCCCTTCACGGGCGCTAACGTCAGCACGAACGGCAATCTGCAATTCACCAGCAGCAGCACCGCGTTCACCAACGCCTGTCCGTTGCCGACGGCCACGTTCAACAACCCGATCATGGCGTTCTGGGATGATTTGATAACGGACCCAGCCGGTAATGGCATGTTCACCTCGATCAGCGGCTCGGCTCCGAATCGTATTTTCAATATTGAATGGAGGGCGACCTACATCAGCACGACCACTCCACTTAACTTTGAAATTCGGCTGTACGAAACGACCAACCAGATTGACTTCGTCTACGGTGTCTTGAACGGCACCGGGACCTCCGCCACGATTGGCTTACAAAAAGGCACGGGCGCGGGTGGACCAAGCGATGTCTCCAGTTTCTCGTGCAACACGGGCAGCCTGACGAATGGCCTGAAGATCTCCTGGACGTTCAGCACTACCTGTCCGCAAGGGCCAGGAGCCTGCGGCGCAGCGACACCAACGCCAACCCCGACGGTGAGCATTACCCCGGGCATAACTCCCACTCCGCCACCAACGCCGACACCTTCTCCAACGCCGACACCCTCTCCAACCCCAACAGCTACCATCACCCCGACGCCCACTGCCTCACCCAGCCCGTGCAACGTCACCACGTTCTCTAACGCGACGGCAATCACGATCAATGACGCCGGAGTGGCCGCTCCTTATCCGAGCAACATCAATGTTTCCGGGATAACCAATCCGGTCGCTTCCGTCGTTGTCACGCTGACCGGGTTCAACCATACCTTCCCATCCGACGTGGATGTGCTCCTCGTCGGTCCGGGCGGACAGAAGTTCATCTTAGTCTCCGACGTGATCGGAGGGACGGATGCGGTCGGAATCAACTGGACGTTCGATGATACGGCTGCGGCCTTCATCGGTTCGACCGGCACGCCGGCTTCCGGAACCTTCAAGCCGTCTAACTACACCACCTGCCAGGATCCATTTGCGGCGCCAGCCCCGGCTGGACCGTATCTGACTCCGGGCGGGATAGGGACGCCCTGCGGCACAGATACGCTGGCCGCGTTCAACGGAGTGAATCCGAACGGGACCTGGAGCCTCTATGTGGTGGACGATCTCGGGGCCGACGTAGGCACCATCAGTGGCGGATGGAGTTTGGCGATCGGAACGAGTGGCGGATGCGGCACACCGCCGCCTTCACCGACCCCAGGGACGCCGACACCCACTCCGAGCGCAACTTGCGCACCTGGCGTGTGGACGGCGGCCGCCGTTTATCCGGTAAACATTTGCCGCTACGGGTTTGCCCAAGTCGGCGAGGATCTCTACGTCCTGGGCGGCGTCTCCGACGGCGCCCGAGTTGCCACGGTCAATCGTTACAATGCGACGACCAACGCCTGGACGCCACTCGCTGCGATACCTGTCATTTCGGAAGCTCCAGCGGCTGCTGTCCTGGGCGGTAAGATTTACCTGGCTGAAGGCGACACCGGTAACTCATTCCAAATTTACGATATCGCGCTCAATACCTGGAGCACCGGCCCTGCCAGACCTGGAGTCACTGATGGCTACGGCGCTGCTGCCGGTGCTTTCAACGGAAATGTTTACATCGTCGGTGGTGGCGCTACTGGTCCGGGGTCAACCACCGTGTCTATCTATAATGTAGCTGGCAACAGCTGGACCACTGGCCCAGCCGCGCCCTCGCCCTACTTCCTGGGCGGCTATACCCAGATCGGGCAGTTCTTGTATGTGATTGGCAGCTTCACGGGAACCGCTGGCACTAACCTGACGGTGAGCATGCGCCTCGACATGGCGACCAACACCTGGTCCACCGGCCCAGTTTGGACACCGGGTCGCGCTGACTTCGGGCTGGCCGCCGTCGGCACCAAGCTCGTTGCTATCGGTGGCGACGCCCAGGGCGGTGGCTTCTTCGATGGTTCCACCCAGGTGGACGAACTCGAGACAAGCACCTGGCCCGCCGGCGCGTGGGTTTCGTCAGGGCCTAATCTGCCCTCGACCTTTCAAGCGAACCAGGCTGGCTTCTTCAGCACCGGCCGCGCGGGAGGTGAAATATGGAGCACTGGCGGTCTAACTCCGGGATTTGTCTTCCTGAACCAGCACCTCTTCCGCCCAAGTGGCGCCTGCGGACCGTCGCCGACACCGGGAACACCTTCACCCACCCCGACCATTCCACCTTCACCGACGCCGAGCTCTACTCCGTGCGCCGGTGGCACTGATGTGATTGTGGACGGGACCTTTGAGGCTGGCACTCCGTGGACGGGCTGGACAGTCCAGAGCTCGACCAACTTCGGCACACCGATGTGTGATACGGGTTGCGGCACGGGCGGTGGCACGGCCGGTGGTTTCGGCGGGTCCGTTAACTGGGCCTGGTTTGGCGGCACTGCCTCGGCCGAGACAGCGACAGCGGGACAAAGTGTGGTCATCGCCTCGGGCGGCTCGGCCTCGCTGACGTTCCAGCTGTGGATCGGCGCGGTTAACGCTCCATTCACCGACGTGCTCAATGTGCGGGTGGACGGCGCGATCGTGGCGAGCTTCGTCGAACCGGCGGTAGTCGAGCCTGGTTACACCATGCGCACGGTTAATCTGAACGCCTTCGCTAATGGAGCCTCACACGCGATCCTGTTTGAGTATATCGGACCCGGAGGCGCGGTGAGTAACTTCAGTGTCGACAACGTGACTCTCATCTCGGGCGGCGCCTGCCCCTCGGCCACGCCATCCATTCCGCCTTCGGCGACTCCTTCGCCGAGTTGCGCGCCGAATTGGTCGGCTGGTCCGGCGTTCCCATCGGTCGGCGCGGTCCGCGCACCGGGTAACTACTTCCCGGCCAACGGGCGCTTCTATGCCATTGGCGGACGCAGCTCCGACACAGCGGGGTCGGACTTCACCAATCCGTTCGAATACAATCCTGGCACTAACGCCTGGGCGACCAAGCCATCAACTCTGCCGGACAACCAGGTCAACAACATGGCTTGCGGTGTCCTCACCGTCAGCGGCGTCGACCAGATCTACTGCGTGGGTGGCTCGGCGGCGGGCGCGACTACCGCAACGGCGCGTGTCTTCAGCTATAACCCTGCGACCGATACCTTCACGGTCCTGGCGGCAGGAGACAACTGGCCGGGTAACGCCGGTGGCAACGTTCTGCCGGGCGGATTCGCCGTGACCGGGAACAAGCTCTATATCTTTGGTGGCTTCACCATCGGAGCTGACGCCACGGCGCAGACCTGGCAGTTCGATCCCACTCTTGGCGTCGGCGCGAAGTGGCTCCAGCGCCAGGATCTCCCGGTGCCACGCGGCTACGTGCCCGCGGCCAGCATCGGTGGGATGATCTACACCGGCGGCGGCGCAATGATCGTCGCGGCCACCCTGACCGACACCGTTGACTCATTCAAATATGATCCCGTTGCGAATACCTGGACGACGATCGCAAATATACCGAGAGCGACCGGAGAAACGCGCGCGGTCGTGATGAATGGCCAGATGTGGGTGCTGGGTGGCGGCCGAGTCGCGCCCAACCCGTCGAATGAGGTGGACATCTACAACCCGGGGACTAACTCCTGGAGTGTAGGTCTGCCCTTCACCGCGGCCCGGCGCAACTTCCCCGCCGATAGCGACGGGACTGCGCGCATCTTCCTCGCGGGAGGCTACGACTCCACGGGCACGGGGTTACTTAACACGATGGAGATCTTCGGCGGCGGTGCCTGTGCAAGCCCAACCCCTCCGCCCACGACGCCGACGCCGACCCCAACCGCAACGGTAACGCCACCGACTACACCAACGCCGACCCCGCCGCCGACCACACCGACACCGACACCGACGGTCACGCCACCGACCGGGACACCGACCCCGACCCCGACCGCGACTCCGCCGTTGGCGACTCCGACCCCAGGGATCAGTCCTCCGGCGCAACCGGTTAACTTCTCCACGCGCATGCACGTGGAGGGAGGCGACCGAGTGGGTATCGGCGGGTTCATCGTCACGGGAGTCGCGCCCAAGCGCCTCCTCGTGCGAGCCATTGGGCCTTCGCTCACCCGTCAAGGCCTGATCGATGTGCTGGCTGATCCAGTGCTCGAACTGCACGGTCCAGGCGGGTTTGTGACGATCACTAACGACAACTGGAGAGATACCCAGGAAGTGGAGATCCAGGCCACGGGCCTGCCGCCGACCAACAACCTGGAATCGGCCATTGTTGCTACCTTAACGCCCGGAAACTACACAGCGATCGTGCGCGCCAATGGCCCCACGCCGCTGGCCCGTTCGGGTCTGGCGTTAGTGGAAGTCTACGACCTCGATCAGGCGGTCGGCACGCTGGGTAACATCAGCACGCGCGCCTTCTGCGGCACCGAGGACAACATCATCATTGCGGGCTTCATCCTGGGCAACAACGGGGGCGATGACAACGTGATCGCCCGCGGCATGGGCCCGAGCCTGGCTGGGCAGGGTGTGCCTTCACCGCTGGCCAATCCAACGCTCCAGTTGCGCGACGCCAACGGCGCGCTTCTGTCGTCGAATAACGACTGGCAGGATAACGCGGCGCAAGCGGCGATCATTAGTGCGGCGGGGCTGGCTCCGGGTAACCCACTCGAGGCGGGCATCGCAGCGACGTTACCGCCGGGCCTCTACACCGCGCTGCTCGCCGGACTAAACGGCGGCACCGGCATCGGCCTGGTCGAAGTTTACGATCGCGGCGCCACGCCGTAAGAAATCGCTTCGCGATCCAATAAGTAATTCTGGAGGGCGGGGTCACTGACCCCGCCCTAACAGTTTAGCGGAATCGTCCGCGCCGAAAATTGCGGCGCACTTTGGATGATCGAGTTCGGCAACTCGAGAAGTCTCGCCTCGATTGCCGGGGGGCACTCGAACGCGCGGTCGAGATTGATTCTTAGATTACATTTGTGCCATCTCGCTCAAAAGGAGTTCCGCTTAGAAGCTTCCGCTGGTATAAAAGGCGCCGTCCGCCACGCGGTCGCCACCAAAGGAAACCAATGAAATTGATCTATCGCTCGCTCTCGAACCGGAAATTGTTCCTCTGCCTGACCGCGATCGCGGTCGCTTTTTTTGTGGGAGGAGCTGTCTCAGGGCAGTCACCCAGAGGTGGACGCTCCCCCGAACAGGGCCAGATCGCAGGTGTCACCACAGTAGGCGAGCGCGGTATTCAAAAAACCACGGACGAGCTCATGGCGGAGCAGCAGGTTGCTCCCCCTTCGCGCAGACCGGCAATCATGCCTGAACACGAAGTCCGAGGCCGCGAAAGGCGCCCGCAAAATCCGAACGCAAAACCAGTCGCGAGCACGCCAGTGTTGGACGCAGCCGCCAAGCCCGCCGCGAAAAACTTTGTCATGGCCGACGTGGACTCAGTCCCTGACGCCCCGCAAACGGTCGGCCTGAATTTCGATACCGTAACCGGCCCGACAGAAAACGGCGCGTTTCCACCCGACACCATGGGTGCGATTGGCTCCACTCAGTTCGTCACCTTCGTGAACGGACGTCTGCGGACTTTCAATAAGACAACCGGCGCGGCGGACGGCGTGATCAATGCCGATCCGGATGTTTTTTTCGCTTCCGTCATGACTCCTGTGTCGCCGCCGGTCGTGATAAACTTTACCAGCGACCCGATGGTTCGTTACGACCGCCTGTCGGCGCGTTGGTTCCTCTCCATCATTGACGTCCCCTGCACGAACGCCACCTGCACCACGACGGCTGCCAATCGTTGGATGGTGGCGGTGAGCGACGCGGCCAGTGCCGGCGTGATCAGCGGCTCGACCGTCTGGACCTTTTACTTCTTTCAAACCGATGTCGCTAACTTCTGCGATTACCCCTCCTTGGGAATAGATTCCCAGGCTCTCTATACCGGTTGCGACATGTTCACTGCCGCAGGCAGCTTCGTCGGTACCAACGGCTACGTCATCCGGAAGACTTCGGTCTTAAGTGGCGGACCGCTGGTCCATACGGACTTCGCAAATCTGGCCTTGGGTGCCGGAGCAGGCCCGTTTGCGCCGCGCGGCGTGGACAACTATGACCCGGCCTCCAACGAGGGTTATTTCATCGGGGTCGACAATGCGAGTTTCGGGGTGCTTCAGATCCGCCGTGTGTTTACCCCAGGTGGCACGCCTACCATCTCAGCCAACATTCCGCTGACCGTTTCCACGACTAGTTCGTCGGTCCCTCTCGATCACCTCGGCAACACGGGCGGCACCAGCGGCCGAATTGACGCCCTGGACGATCGACTCTATTCCGCTCACATCCGCAACGGCCGGCTCTGGACATCTCACAACATCCGGGTCAATGCCTCGGGCGTGGCAAATACTGGTGCGGCCTCGCGCGAAGCCGTTCGCTGGTACGAACTGAATGGCATCCGCAGCACCGACAATGGCGGCGTCCCAATCGTCATCCAATCCGGCACGATCTTTGATAGCGCAGCCACGCTCGCGGCATCGCGCCAGTTCGCGATTCCGTCTGTCATGGTTTCAGGACAGGGGCACGCCGCTCTGGGTTACACCACCACCGGAACGCCTTTCCGGATCGATGCGGCGACGAACGGCCGGCTTGTTGGCGATACTCTGGGCACCCTTGGCGCCGTCACGCTCTATACCGCCAGCACCTTCGCTTACAATCCACCAGGCGATCCAGGCGGCCCGCGTCGCTGGGGCGATTACTCGTACACATCGCTCGATCCGAAGGACGACATGACGATGTGGACGATCCAGGAATATTGCAACGCCACTAACACTTATAACGCCCGAGTCGCCCGATTGATCGCGCCGCCACCGGCGCAGCCCTCCTCCGCTCCCAGCACAGCGGCGGGCCAGGCGGCCGTTAATGTGATCGTGACCGGAACGTCCAGCAGCGGTTCAGGCTTCTATGATCCAGGTGCGAACCTGGCGGCCCCCGCCCTCCCCTTTACCCACATCAGCGCAACGGTTAGCGGTGGTGTCGTGGTCAACTCGGTCACATTTACCGACCCCACTCATGTCACCCTGAATCTAAATACAGTGGGTGCTGCACCGGGGGCCAAGGATGTCACCGTCACCAATCCTGACGGACAAGCGCTCACCGGCATAGGTATCTTGACGATCACGGGCGGAGTCTCCCCGACCCCAACAGCAACTCCGACTCCAACACCAACACCAACACCAACACCAACACCAACTCCGACTCCAACACCAACACCTACTCCGACACCTACTCCAACAATCACTCCGATAGTAGCAACCCCGACTCCAACGATAACCCCAACGCCTACGCCAACTCCGACGCCGACTCCAACTCCGACGCCAACCCCAACAGTTACGCCAACTCCGACACCGGCCACGCCGACTCCGACACCATCTGCGACAGCGACGCCAAGTGCCTCGGCCACGCCCTGTGGCTCGAACGTGATTGTTGACGGTGGCTTCGAGACCGGCGGCATTCCGAATACATTCTGGAACCCGGAAACATCGACCAATTTCGGCACACCATTGTGCGACGTACCTTCCTGCGGCACGGGCGGCGGGGCTTCTCCTCCGCGCACCGGTGCGTTCTGGCTCTGGTTCGGTGGTATCCCTGCTGTTGAGACAGCGACCCTTGGACAAACCGTAGTGATTCCAGCAGGTGGTTCGGCCACCCTGAAATTCTGGATGCGGATTGGAACAGTCTCCGCCCCGTTCACCGACGTGGTGAACGTGCGCGTGGACGGCGCGATTGTACAGAGCTACATCGAGCCGGCCGTGGCAGAGGGGGCCTACACTGAGAAGACGATTAATCTAAACGCCTTCGCCAACGGAGCGTCCCACGCCCTTCTGTTCGAGTATATCGGACCAACCACCGGCACGGGCAGCTATGTCATCGATGATGTCACCCTAATCGGTGGCGCATGCCCAAGCCCGACTCCGGCGTCCCCGACGCCTACGCCAACAGTCACGCCTACGCCGACACCGACCCCAACACCCACAGCTACCCCAACGGCGACGCCCACACCGACTCCAACAGTCACGCCAACGCCAACACCAACAACGACCCCAACGCCAACTCCGTCGGCCAGTCCGACTGCGTCACCGACGCCGTGCTTCCTGGCGGAAGTGGAGCCGAACAACACGAACACCACTCCGCAGCTGCTCTTCAGCGCCACCCAGGTGGAACTAATCGGCAGCATCAACCCGGTCGGGGACGTGGACTTCTATCAGTTCAACGCCACCGCCGGAGACCGGATCTGGGCTTACGTGTTCACCAATGGAGCCACCAGCGCCACCGACAGCCAGTTGACCCTGACCAACGCGGGGACCTCGGCCGTCGTGCAGTTCGATGACGACGACGGCAACCAGGCTGCGCTCTCCTCTGGAATATCGGGAGCGCCGATCACCAGCACCGCGGCCTACCAGTTGAAGGTGAATCCCTTCAGTGCGACGGCGACGATCGTGCCATACACGCTCTTCCTGGATCGCACTTCCGGGGCAGCAACACCGGAGACAGAGCCCAACGAGACGATGGCCACGGCCAATCCTTACGTCATCGGCTCAGTGGTCACAGGCGCCGTCACCACGACCGGCGACCTCGACACCTACAGCTTCACTGTGGCCGCCGGCGACAGACTGGTCATCCAGGTCGATGGCAACCCAGAGCGAGACGCGACCGATTTCAATCCGAACTTCCGAGTTCTGGATAGCGGAGGCGTAACGCTCCTGACCGTGGACAGCGACGACACCTTCTGCGGAACGGGCTGCCCGGGTGCTGGGTTCGTGTTCCGCTCGGAAAATCACCTCTTCACCTTCGCGAGCGCTGGAACCTTCGGCGTCCAGGTGATCTCGGATGCGACCGGACCTACGACCGGCAATTACGCGCTGCACATCTGGAAGCCGCTGGTTGGGCCGTGCGTCTCACCGACGCCAACACCGTCCCCGAGCGCCAGCCCAACGCCTTCACCGTCACCAACCGTGACGCCGACGCCAACTCCGACGGCGACACCTACTCCAACACCGACTCCGACAGTGACGCCAACCCCAACAGTTACGCCAACTCCGACGCCGGCCACGCCGACACCGACTCCGACAGCAACCGCGACACCGAGCCCGACTGCGTCGCCGACGCCGTGCTTCCTGGCTGAAGTGGAGCCGAACAACACGAACACCACTCCGCAGCTGCTCTTCAGTTCCACCCGAGTGGAATTGGTTGGCAGTATCAACCCCGTTGGGGACGTGGACTTCTACCAGTTCAACGCCACCGCCGGAGACCGGATCTGGGCCTACGTGTTCACTAATGGAGCCACCAGCGCCACCGACAGCCAGTTGACCCTGACCAACGCGGGGACCTCGGCCGTCGTGCAGTTCGATGACGACGACGGCAACCAGGCTGCGCTCTCATCTGGAATCTCGGGAGCGCCGATCACCAGCACCGCGGCCTACCAGTTGAAGGTGAATCCATTCAGTGCGACGGCGACGATCGTTCCATACACGCTCTTTCTGGATCGCACTTCCGGGGCAGCAACACCGGAGACAGAGCCCAACGAGACGATGGCCACGGCCAATCCTTACGTCATCGGCTCAGTGGTCACAGGCGCCGTCACCACGACCGGCGACCTCGACACCTACAGCTTCACTGTGGCCGCCGGCGACAGGCTGGTCATCCAGGTGGATGGCAACCCAGAGCGAGACGCGACCGACTTCAATCCGAACTTCCGAGTTCTGGATAGCGGAGGCGTCACGCTCCTGACCGTGGACAGCGACGACACCTTCTGCGGCACGGGCTGCCCGGGTGCTGGCTTCGTGTTCCGCTCGGAGAACCACCTCTTCACCTTCGCGAGCGCTGGAACCTTCGGCGTCCAGGTGATCTCGGATGCGACTGGACCTGCGACCGGCAATTACGCGCTGCACATTTGGAAACCGCTGGTCGGGCCGTGTGTCTCGCCGACTCCAACGCCGTCACCAAGCGCCAGCCCAACGCCGTCGCCAACCGCGACGCCGTCACCGACAGTTACACCAACGCCAACCGTGACACCGACACCGGCGACACCAACGCCTACACCGACGGCGACACCAGCGACACCAACTCCAACAGCTACAGCCACACCGAGCGCGTCACCGACTTGCGGACCGAGTTGGGCGTCCGGTCCCAACTTCGCCACTCCAGTGGTCCGGGCCGTGGGCAACTTCTTCCCACTCAACGGACGCTTCTACGTCATGGGCGGGCGCAGTGCGGACACAGCCGGGAGCGACTTCACCCATCCATTCGAGTACGACCCAGGGACCAACCTGTGGACGACCGTTCTGGCCGCGACCTACCCGGATGCCCAGGTGAACAACATGGCCTGTGGCGTCCTCACTGTCAGCGGCACTCCGCAGATCTATTGCGTGGGCGGTTCGGCCGCCGGTGCAGCCACCTCCACGGCCCGTGTCTTCAGTTATAACCCTGCGACCAATGCGGTCACTACGCTGGCCGCGGGCGACAACTGGCCGGGCAACGCTGGTGGGACCAATCTGCCGGGCGGCTTTACGGTCTTCCAGAACAAGCTCTACATCCTGGGCGGCTTCACCATTGGCGGCGCCGGACTCAACAGCATCTACCAGTTCGATCCGACCCTGGCGGTCGGTTCCAAGTGGGTGCTCAAGAGCGCCGTCCTGCCCGTGGCCATGGCTTATATCCCGGCGACTACTATTGGCACGCTCATCTTCACCGGTGGCGGCTCGACGGTCGCGGCGGGGGCGCTGACCGATAGCACCAACTCGTTTGTCTACAATCCCACGGCTGATGCTATCCAAACGATCGTAAGCATTCCGCGGGCGACGGGCGAAACCCGCGCGGTCAACGTGGGTAACAAGATGTGGGTCCTGGGTGGCGGTCGGACCGCTCCTAATCCATCGAACCAGGTGGACATCTATGACCCAATTGCAGGCAGCTGGAGCACGGGCCTGCCCTTCGCCGGCCCGCGGCGCAACTTCCCAGCCGACAGCGACGGCTCTCGTGTCTTCCTGGTCGGAGGCTACGACAACACCGGGATTGGCGTGCCAATCAATACGATGCAGATCTTTAGCCCAGGCGTTGCCTGCCCAACCCCGACCCCGACGGCCAGTCCAACTGCAACAGCTACGGCGACACCGGCTACCCCAACGCCAACAGCGACCGCGACGGCTACACCGAGCGCGACCGCTACGCCTTGCAGCACCGATGTGATTGTTGACGGTGGATTCGAGACCGGCGGTATTCCGAACACGTTCTGGAATCCGGAAACCTCGACCAACTTCGGCACACCGTTGTGCGACGTGCCTTCGTGCGGCACGGGCGGCGGCGCTTCGCCACCGCGGACCGGCGCCTTCTGGCTCTGGTTTGGCGGTATCCCAGCGGTCGAGACAGCGACCCTCGGACAAACGGTCGTGATCCCGGCCGGCGGCTCCGCCACGCTCCGCTTCTGGATGCAGGTTGGAACGGTCTCCTCGCCCTTCACCGACGTCGTCAACGTGCGGGTCGATGGCGCGATCGTGCAGAGCTTCCCCGAACCGTCCGTGGCCGAGACCTCTTACACGGAGCGGGTCATTAACCTGAACGCCTTCGCTAACGGAGCGTCGCATGCCCTGCTCTTCGAATACATCGGACCAACCACGGGCACCGGCAGCTTCGTCATCGATGACGTGTCGTTGATCGCCGGCGGCGCCTGCGCGACGCCGTCGCCCACGGCCACCGTGCCACCGTCGCCGTCTCCGACTGCGACCGTGCCACCAACGCCTTCGCCGACCGCGACTGCTTCGCCCACGGCCACGCCGTGCGGCTCGAGCACCACGTTTACCAACGCGGCGCCCATCACCATCAATGACGCCGGAGTGGCGGCTCCTTACCCGAGCAACATCACGGTGTCCGGGGTATCCGGTGTAATCACCAACGTGACGGTCAGCATCAATGGGTTTAACCACACCTTCCCGTCCGACGTGGATATGCTCCTGGTTAGTCCTAATGGAGCGAAGTTCATCCTGGTTTCCGATGTGATCGGTGGAACCGACGCGGTGGGAATCAATTGGACGTTTGACGATGCGGCCGTGGCTTTCATCGGCTCGACGGGCACGCCAGCTTCCGGCACCTTCAAGCCGACGAACTACACCACCTGCCAGGATCCATTTGCGGCCCCAGCTCCGGCTGGGCCGTACCTGACTCCGGGCGGAATCGGAACACCGTGCGGGAGCGATACCCTGTTTGGCTCAGTCTTTGGATCCTCCAACGGGACCTGGAGTCTGTATGTGGTGGACGATCTGGGAGCGGACGTTGGCACGATCTCCGGTGGATGGAGTCTGACCATCACGGTGAGCGGTGCGGGCTGCCCAAGCCCAACCCCGAGTGCGACGGCCAGCCCGAGCGCGACTGCCACTCCGGGAACACCGAGCCCAACGCCGTCGTGCCCGCCGACCATTACGCAGTCGAGCACGCAAACGATCACGCCGCTCAACTCGGTCTCGTGCAATAACGGCACGGGCCACACCGACAACAGCTACTGGAGAGCGTTCAACATGAACTCCTTCGTCGGCTCGAACTCCTACAACGTGACCTCGGTCTCCTTCGGGATCGAACAAGCGACGGGAGCGGGCGGCACTCAGCCAATCACGGTGCGACTGCATACGAGCAACCAGCCGTTCCCGACCGGGTTCCCTGGTTCGCTGACCCAGATCGCCACGGCCACGGTGAACGTGCCTGACAGCGCCTCGAACACGATCTTCACCGTGCCGATCGCGGCGACGGTGCCGGCTGGAGCGCAACTGGTGATGGAAGTGTTTACACCGGACGGAACGGTTGCGGGTAACCTGCTCTTCATGGGTTCGAATGCGGATCCGGAAAGCGGCCCGAGCTACCTGAGCGCGGCTGCCTGCGGGATTACTTCGCCGACGACAACGGCGGCGATTGGCTTCCCGAACATGCACCTCGTGTTCAACGTCAATGGCGGTTGCGGCGGCCCTGTGACTCCGACACCGACCCCGACTGCGACAGTGAGCCCAACGGCTACCCCAACCGCGACAGCGAGCCCAAGCCCAACGGCGACCATTCCGCCCACACCGAGCCCAACGGCGACGATTGTGCCGACGGCTACGCCAAGCGCCACAATCATTCCAACAGCCACGCCGAGCGCAACAGTTCCGGTCAGCACACCAACACCAACGCCCGGAGTAGGAAAAGCGGTCAACCTCTCGACCCGCATGAACGTGCGGGCTGACAGCGCCCGCTTTGGCATCGGCGGGTTCATCATTACGGGAAGCGCGCCCAAGCAAGTGCTGCTGCGAGCCATCGGGCCAACATTGACCCGCTTCGGAATCGATCCGGCGCTCGTCCTGGCTGATCCGGTGCTCGAACTGCACGGTCCGGGAGCGTTTGCCACGATCACGAACAATAACTGGAGAGACACGCAGGAGGCCGCGATCCAGGCGACGGGCATACCGCCGACCAACGATCTCGAATCAGCCATCCTGGTGACACTCAATCCGGGAGCGTATACGGCGATCGTGCGCGGCAATGGCGGGGGCACCGGCATCGGGTTGGTGGAAGCCTACGACCTGAGCGATACCGCTGACTCGAAGCTGGCCAACCTGAGCACCCGCGCCTTCGTGGGGATCCAGGATAACATCGTGATCGCGGGCTTCGTGCTCCGAGACACTGGGGTCGATGGCGCCGGCGCCGCTAATAAGATTGTGGTGCGAGGCCTTGGGCCGAGCCTGTCGCCTCCGTTCGCGACGAGCGCGGTGCTGGCCGACCCAACGTTGGAGCTGCGCGACACCAATGGAACGCTGATTCTGGCGAATAACGACTGGCAGGATAACGCGGTGCAAGCGGCGGAGATTTCCGCGGCGGGTCTGGCTCCGGGGAACGCCCTGGAATCGGCCATAGCGGCGACGTTGTCGCCGGGTCTCTACACCGCGCTCCTGGCGGGCAGAGACTTCGGCACCGGCATCGGCCTGGTCGAAATCTATGACCGGGGTGACGCGCCCTAGCGCCTGGTCCCGGATTCAAGTCGAAACATTGCGCCCGCCTCTCTCAATGAGAGGCGGGGTCCGCACCCTGGGGCCACAAAGTTAACCCGGTGCCGGTATGAATCCGCGCCTCCGCTATTTGGCTTATGTCCTGCTCGCAGACAGGAGTGCGCCAACTGCTTCTCACGCTTCTTTTGGCCGGAACCCTATCCAGCGCCGCGTTCGGTCGATCGCTTCCGCTGACCATGAAGGAAGTCTCGCTCATGCTGCGATCGGGTTATTCCAGCGAAGCCGTCCTGCAGGAAATTTCCGTTCGGCGTTTGGCCGAAACGTGTGACGCCGCAGCCGAAAAGACCCTGCGGGACGCCGGGGCCGCTCCCGCGCTCATCGACGCGATCAAAAGCGGTTCCTACGCAATCTCACCGACGGAAGCGCACCTGGCTCAGGACGAACTGGCGGCCCAGGCCGCGAGGCGCGCCCGGGAGAGGGAGCAATCACGCAAGTTGGACACCCTCTACCAGGACCAACTAAAACGGACAAGAGCGGCCGCGCCTGCGGAAAGCGGATTGGCAGTCACTCTCGCCGATCACTTTAAGGACGACCTGGTTTTTTTGAAAAATAGCGGCCTCGCGCGTTTCTACGATGAACTGCTCCCCAAGAAAAAGCTAATTGCCCTCTACTTTTCAGCTTATTGGTGCGGGCCCTGCCGCAAATTTACGCCGCAGTTGGTGGAATTTTACAACCGGGTCGCACCGCAGCATCCGGAATTCGAGATTGTTTTCGTCAGTTACGATCGTTCGTCCATGGCGATGGAAGACTATATGCGCGAAACGAAAATGCCCTGGCCGGCGATCGATTATGCCAAATTGCCTGGCAAGGAAACCCTGAAGAAGTATTCGGGCAAGAGCATCCCCTGCCTTGTCCTGGTTGATGATAGCGGCAAAGTCATTTCCGACAGCTACGCTGGAGAGAAATATCTCGGTCCGGAAAAAGTGCTGACGGACCTGAATGCAATCCTCGCAAAGCCGCCCGGCGCCGCGCTCGCTGCCACGCGCTGACATGCACCGCTAGTTTACGCGGTGCCGGTCAAACTGCGCATTGTCACCGGACCCCGTCCCGTGGTTTGATCGGACATGAACAGACGCCGTTTTGTTTATGCGAGCGCGGCCGCAGGCCTCAGTGCAGCCGTCGCTCCGCGCGCGCTCTTCGCCCAGGCTCCTACCATTATGAACTCCAAATCGATCAAGCCCGTCGTGATTGCGTCGGCCAACGGCAACAAATTCAAAAATGGAGGCGACCTGACTTGCGTGCAGAAGGCCTTCACCATGATGACGCAAGGGAACGCCGATGTGCTCGACGCCTTGATTGCAGGGGTGAACATCGTCGAACTCGACCCTCTCGATACCAGCGTCGGTTACGGCGGATTGCCGAACGCGGACGGGATCGTGCAGCTCGATTCGTGCTGTATGCATGGGCCGAAGAAACGGGCGGGCGGAGTCGCCGCAATCGAAGGCGTGCGCACGCCTTCGCTGGTCGCCAAGGCTGTGATGGAACAAACCGATCATCACCTCATTGTGGGCAGCGGGGCGCAGACTTTTGCGCGCGGCCTCGGGTTCAAGATAGAAGACGATCTGAACACCGAAGAGTCGCGCAAGCTTTGGCTGGAGTGGAAGCGGCGCACCGACCCATCGCACTATCTCGACCCGCAGAAACGGGCCGAGGCGGGACGCCGCATCATGATGCAAATGGTGGCGGAAGGACTCATCGACCAGCAGCACATCTACGGGACGATCAATTGCGACGGCATCAACGCGAAGGGCGAGATCTGCGGGGTGACGACCACCAGCGGCCTCGCCTGGAAAATTCCGGGACGCGTCGGCGATTCGCCCATTCTGGGAGCCGGCTTGTATGTGGACGGGGAAGTCGGCGCGGCGGGATCGACCGGACGGGGCGAAGCGAATCTCTACAACCTTTGTTCGTTCCTGATCGTTGAGAACATGCGGCGCGGGCTGCATCCGAAGGACGCCGGACTCGAAGCCTGCCGGCGGATCAAGGCGAACACGGTGGAAAAGCGGCTTCTCAACAGCAAGGGCAACCCGAATTTCAACATCAATTTCTATGCGTTAAACGCGAAGGGCGATTATGCGGGGGTCTCGATGTATCCCGCTGGCAACTTCGCTGTTTGCACGGAGAAGGGGGCGGAAACTTTGCCCTGCGAGCCGCTCCTGCCAGGAAAACCGGAAGACTAGCGCCCGCCTCGAAGGAGCTCGAAAACTTAGGTTGCGTCGCGAGCTCGAATTAGATAGAACGCTCACGAAAGGTGCGCCACCCCCCAGGGCAAATCCTGGGTCCTTGGCGACGTCAACCCCAGAACAAAACCCCCCATGAAAAATAGATTACAAATCCTACCCGCTTGCATTGGCCTCTTCGTCATCGGCGCGCCGCTGAATCTTCCAGCCGCCGAAAAAAAATCGCCTTCGCCGCCGCCGAACACGGCTTCGGTTCCTGCCTCAAGCAAGACCGCGCCGCCATCCACGAAAAGCAAAACGGACCGGGCCGTCCCCTTCCACGGACGCATCTCGTCGGTCGATCAAACCGCAAAGACCTTCACCATTGCCGGCAAGGAGAAAGCGCGGGTCTTCAAGGTGACCGACACGACGCTCCTGACCAGGGCCGGCGCCCCTGCCGGCATGAGGGATGTCCAGGCGAATGATGAAGTTCGCGGCACCTACGTGAAGGCGCCCGATGGAAGCCTTGACACGCGGATGGTCAAGCTTGGACCAATGACCGACGCGGAAAAAGCTGCCAGTACCAAGAGTTCAAAAAAGAAGGCGAAGTCCGAGGCGTCCAGTAACGCCACGCCCCCCGCTTCCACCAGCGCGGCTCCTTCGACTTCCCCCGGACGGTAGAGCGTCGAGCCCAACAAAGTCGTGGCCCTGCGGCGGCAACCCGCAGGGCTACTTTGCCGCCGAGTCTTGTTTGCCACTAGTCGCGCGTCTTCGCTTTTGTTAAACGAAGCCGGAAGTGAATGCTCTCCAGACTTCGCGTTTGACGCTGCGGCCGTTTTCCGGCGACGATCTCGACGATTTGTCCGCGCTCATGGCGAACGCGGATTTCATGCGATTTTCGCTGGGCGTTTTTTCGCGCGAAGAAACCGCCACGTTTCTCGAAAGAGTCCGAAGTCGCAACCGGGCCGGATTACCCTCCCAATTTGCGGTCATCCTTCGCGAAAGTGAACGCCTGATCGGGTTTTGTGGCTTCTTTGCGCAAACGGTGGACGGCGTCGAAGAATTGGAGATCGCTTACCGCCTTGACCCCTCCTGCTGGGGACAAGGCATCGGAACCGAGGCCGCCCGCGCCGTGCGCGCCCATGCTTTTGCCGAATTGAAACTTTCGCGGGTAATTTCGCTTATCCATCCGGACAACATTGCGTCCCGCCGCGTGGCGGAAAAAAATGGAATGATCCCCGAGAAGGAGACGGTTTTCCGCGGTTTCCCGACGATCGTTTTTGGAATCAATCGCAAGCAATGCGACGGCGTTTGAAAGGAACTCCTGTGCGAAGCCGGCCGGTTGCGAATCCCATCGGCAAGAGAGCGCCGGGTTCACATATGTTCTTTCGCGTTGCGCCGGCCCGTCTTCCGCCCTATAGAACGCCTCATGGGTCAGCAACATCGGGTCAGGGTCAAACGTCGGCGCCGCGTCGCTTATTTGGATCGCAAAAAAGTGGCGGCGAAAGCCGCGCCCATCCGGCGGGAACCACCGAAGACGAAGGCCAAGCCGAAGAAGCAGGCCGCGGCCACGGCGGAAACTTAGAACAGGGAGGCGCTCCCCATTGCCGCTGGAGCAGGCCTTCGTGAAAAATTCTTCCCAACGCTGAGTGCGCCCGCAGTATCTTGTCGTTGACGGCCACAGCGTAATCTTTTCCTGGCCGGAATTGCGTCGCCTGCATGCCCGCCGCACTTCCCTCGCGCGCGATGCGCTCGTGAGAAAACTGCGAGACTATCAGGATTGGACAGGCGTTCGGGTCGCGGTGGTTTTTGACGGCAAAGGATCCGCGGTCAGCGTGAACTCGGATCCGGGCGAGATACAAATTTTCTATTCGCGCGAGGGCCAAACCGCAGATTCCATCGTCGAGCGGCTGGCCAGCAAGTATGCTGCGCGCTTCAGACTTCTGGTGGCCACGAGTGACGTCCTGGAGCAGGAAACAGCGAGCGCCTGCGGAGCGGAGTGTATCTCCCCCGAAGCACTCCGCTGGCTTTTGGAGGAAGCGTCCTCCCTGTAGTTGCGCGAGGAGCGTGCGTTCAGGCCGCCCCGGCGAGGACGGGAACTGGAACTGGTCGCGCCAGCGCTTCGCGCCGGGCGCGTTGCTGACAGGTGGCGAGAACACGAGACAGAACGCAGTAAAGTTGTTCGATCGGCAAATTCTTGCTGACGTAGCCATTGGCCCCGGCGCGCAACGCAGCGTGCATCCGCTCCTCGTCGTAGCCCACTCCGGTGAAAACAATGATCGGCAGGTTCTGGCTCATCTCCCGAATGAATGAGATCAGCGAGATGCCATCGACCTTCGGCATGTTGAGATCGACGACCACGACATCGCATCGATTGTGTTCGAGCCACGCGGCCGTCTGGAAGCCTTCGGTCAGGTATTCACAGGTGTGGCCTTTTTGCTTGAGATAGGTCACGAGAAATTTCGTGATGGCAGGGTCATCGTCGATGAGGAGGAATTCGGCGGCATCCCGAGTGAGAATTTTCATTGGCAGGCAGTCTGTTATAATTACTAGAATGGGTAATAAGCACTATCCTTGCCAAATTGGTCCCGGCCCGATCCTCTCCGCGAAAAATACTAAAACCCGCGACCGCCCGGATGGATAAAAGCGTCGCCGGATCCCGCACCGCCGGGACCGCATCTATCGGCCGCAACGGGCCGGGGAAAGCGCCCTATCCCTTCAGGCTCGCACGCACGGCATCGAGTTGTCCGGCTGAGCCCAGCTTCCCGTTCTTGTGCGCTATGAATTTCGCGTATTCCTCGACGAAAATTTTGCCCGGCGGGCGAAAATCAAACTCGGCCGGATGATCACGAAAGTATTCCCGGTGCACACGAGTCCAGACCAGACGGCCATCCGTGTCGATATTCACCTTGGTTACACCCAGTTTCGCGGCCGGAAGATATTCCTCTTCGTTCACCCCCCGGGCCGAGGGGTCAAGCTTGCCGCCCGCCCCGTTGATGCGCTGCACTTCCTCCACGGGCACGCTCGAACTTCCGTGCATCACAATCGGCATGCCGGGAATCAGCTTCTTGATTTCCTCGATCACTTCGAAATGGAGACTCTGTTGCCCTTTGAACTTGTAGGCCCCGTGGCTGGTGCCGATGGCCGCCGCGAGCGAATCGCAACCCGTTCGCTGCACGAATTCGACCGCTTCCTTGGGATTCGTGAGCGAGGCATGGCCTTCATCCACCTTGATGTCCTCCTCCACCCCTCCGAGCTGCCCGAGTTCGGCTTCGACGCTGATGCCTTTCGCGTGCGCGCGATCCACCACCCGCTTGGTGATCGCGATATTCTCGTCGAATGACTCGTGGCTCGCATCGATCATGACGGAACTGTAAAAACCCGAGGCGATGCAGTCGTAGCAGGTTTCCTCATCGCCATGATCCAGATGAACGGCGAAAATTACTTCCGGATACATTTCCTTCGCCGTCCGAATCATCGCCTCGAGCATCCTTTTGTCGGCGTATTTTCGGGCCCCTTTGGAGAGCTGAATGATAAACGGCGCCTGGCTTTGCTCGCAGCCACGGAACAACCCGAGGAGCTGTTCCATATTGTTAATGTTATAGGCGCCGACGGCGAACTTGCCGTAGGCGACTTTGTACAGTTGCGCGGTGGTAACAATCATTTGGGAGTTGAGAGTTGAAGGTTGAGAGAGTTTTGACTCTCAACTCTCAACCTTCAACTCTCAACTTTCTTTAATGCCCGTTCGGACTGGCCGGCAGCATCACGCTGACGGAGGTGCCATGGGGATTGGAATCGATATCGACCCGTCCGTTGTGATCGAAAATCGTTCGTTTCACAATCGGGAGGCCCAATCCCATGCCCCGCGCTTTTGTGGTGCAGAACGGAGAGAACACTTTCTCTTTCAGGTCCGCGGAAATCCCCTTCCCGTTGTCCTTGACGGTGACAATAACTCCGCTGGCATGGTCGCCCTCGCGGATTTGTTTGGCCGCCAATGTGACCCGGGGTTTGGTCCGGCCTGAGGTGGCTTCTGCGGCATTCGCGACGAGGTGCGCGAAGGCCTCGGTCAACGCCGTTTCGTCGCCCAGCACCTTCGGAAGGTCGTTGGGGAGCGTTGTGTCGATCGCAATGCCGTTTTTCTTCACCCGCGTGCGCGCGAGCTCGATGGCCTTCTTCACCGACGCCCGAACGTCCACAGGCTTCATCACAAGTTCGGAGGGGTGGGCGAAGTTATTGATCTGCGTGATGATCTTGTCGAGCCGGTCGATCTCCTGCACGACGATTTCGTTAAAGTCTTTTCGGAAATCCGGATCGTCGAAACGTTCGGGAAGAAGCTGGGCAAACGTCTTGATCGCCACGAGCGGATTTCGGATTTCGTGCGACATGCTCGCCGCGAGATCGGTCCAAAACGCGGCCCGATCGACCAGGTCTTCTTTTTGGCGCAGGTTATCCTCCGCCGTCAGGTCGTGGAGGACGGCCACAGCGCCCAGCCGTGTTTTCTTGTCCACCAGCCGCCGGGTTTCCACCGAAAGGGATCTCCGGGTGTTGGCATCGACCCAGTGCTGCGCGGAGAGATTCTCCTTCGACTCCAGGGTCTCGCGCAGGAAGGCCGCGAGGCGGTTGCCTACCACCTCGACGGGTTGATTCAAAGCATCGGCTGCCGAAATACCGAGAATCCGTTCAGCGGTCGGATTGAACCAGCGAACCACCGCCTCCTCGTCGGTCGCGATGATGCCGGGGGGAATCGATTTCAAGAGCGTCTCGGCGAGAGTTTTTTGGAGGGTGACCTCCTCGTAGAGAAGCGCGTTCTCCAGCACCGTGGAAACGTGTTCCGCGAGGAGCATCAGCCCTTCGAGGTCATTGTAATCGAAGGCTTGCCCCGTGACGCGATGACCGAAGAACAACCAGCCGATGATGCTCCCGTGCGCGTGCAGGGGAACGATGACTTCGGCCCCGAAGGCATCAAGCGCACGCCGCATCAAAGTGCGTTGCGTCTGATCGACTGCCTGGCCGAGGTTGCTCCGGCAAATGAGATGCGCATGCAACTCGAACCAGCGCACCAGCGCATCGCGCTCGCCGTATTCGATCTCGGATGTTTCGGGAAGACAACGCAGCCCGGCCCGGAGCCGATAACGGTCGCCTTGTCTGATTTTGGAGAAAAGACCGACACGGCCGACACCGGTGGCATCGGCAACGCGTTCGACGACACCAGCCAGCAAAGTTTCGACATCCTCAACCCGGCGAAAGACCCGCGGAAAACGCAACAGTGTCATCGCTGCCTCGCGCCGCTCGGGCACCGCCTCGAGCCGCCGCGCTTCCGGAACGACGGGGAGGACCGATTGTTCGCGTAGTTCGCGATTTTCCTGGAGCACGCGCAGGTGCTCGAACCCGCGTGAAACCAGCGCCTGCAATCGTCGCCGGTCAATTTGAAGGTCCTCCGCGGCGTACGTGTCCGCCTGCTCGGCCTCGCGGAGAGGCTCGGAGCGCGGCGTCCCGAGAGCGACGATCAGAATTTCCGGCCAACCATCCTGGGTCTGCTCAAGAAGATCGCGGGCTTCCTTCGCGCGCAAATCCAGCAGAAGAATCGCGGGACCCGTCTGTTGGAGCACAGCATCCAGCCGATCGGCCACGCCGACGTGGCGCACTTGCCCAAGCGCGCTGACGAAGGCCTTGATCCGCCGGACAAGATCCGCGTCCTGCGAGTAGAGAATACAAACCGGAGAAGGGATCATGCGGCGGCGACCTCCTGTTTGAACCGAACAAGCGGCAGCAAGATATGAAACGCCGTGCCTTTGGAGAGTTCGCTCTCCACTTCGATCTGTCCGGCATGTTCCTGAATAATGCCATGCACCACCGATAAGCCCAGCCCCGTCCCGTAATCCTTCGTTGTGAAAAATGGATCGAAGACGTGCGGGATGTCTTCGTTACGGATCCCCTCGCCGTTATCGCGGACGGTGACGCGCAAAACTTCGTGCACGTCTCCATTCGTGCCGGACACCGCCGCGACCCATTCCTCGGCGGGGCGAATCTCGGTCGAAACCACCATCTCTCCGCCGCGTTTCATTGCGTCCATGGCGTTAAGGAAAAAGTTGAGGAAAACCTGTTCGAGCTGATCGGCATCCGCGCGAATTGTATCAACATCGGCCTGCCAGGAACGAGTTAATTTGATTTCTTTTTGATAGAGGCGATGCCCGACAAGTTGGAGAGATTTTTCCAGCACGCTGTGAACATGCATCGGCTTCAGGAGCGGCTTTGCCGGGCGCGCGAATCGCAGAAGCTGGTTTACCAGAGAATCGATCCGATCAATCTCATGCCCGATCAGGTTCGAAAAGGTTTCGCGAAAATCGGAGTCCTGGTAACGCTCGGGCAAGAGCTGGGCAAACGTCTTGATCGAAACGAGAGGGTTTTTAATTTCATGCGCCATCCCGGCGGAAAGAGTGCCGAGACTGGCGAGACGATCGCTCCGGCGAATCTGGAGCTCGAGGCGTTTTAGCGCCGTGATGTCGGTCAAAACCACGAGGACGCCGAGCATTTCGCCCTGTTGTGCATGGAAAACGGAGCTGCTCGCGCGCACCACCACACCGCCTTCAGTCGATTCCAAAACAAGCTCGCGATTCTCGGGCCGCTCCTTGGAATGGAGCGTCTCCTCCACCACCTCGCGGATCAGGGCAGGCAGGTCCTGGATCGAGCGATCCAGCATGTCTTTGGATTTCGAACCGGTGATTTGTTCGGCTTCGTTATTGAAAACGGTGATCCGACCGTCGGCGTCCGCCGCAATGACGCCGGTCGTGAGATTCTGGAGCAGAATCTCATTATAGATCTTCGCGTTTTGGACTTCGGTGAACAGTTGCGCATTATCGATGGCGATGGCGAGCTGGCCGCAGAGGACTCGGAGCGCGTTTTGCTCGACGCTTCCGTAGATCCGGCCGGACAGCCGGGGCCCAAGCAGCATCACCCCAGCGAGATGTTCGCGGGAAAAAATGCCCATCGCCACGGCGATCCGCAGGGAGCGCATCTGTTTTTCAACTGCTTCCAACTCCGGCGTCTGGCGCATCCGATGTAACTCATCCAGAACAAGCGGTTCCGGATGCGTCGCGAGATAAGCGATGGTCGGCTCGTCCTTGCTCAACACGACCATTGAGCTGCCGGTGTCAGACGTCGGTAGTGGATACTGTTGCGAAAAGCCCTGCTGCTTGGGGAGCAGGATGAAGACGTTATCGGTGGCGACGGCACCAGCAATGGTTTTCGCGAAACGCTGGAGCAAGTCCTGCAGGGTGGTGACGGATTTCAAAATTGCCGCCGCCTCATTCATCGTCGAACGAAAATCAAGACGGCGCGTGCCGATAAAGAGGCGGTCCGCCAGCGATTGAGAGACGCCACGGGCCGGCGCCATGGCGAAAGCGATAACCACCGCGGCCACGACGTGAGCCAGCGTCTCGTTCCCGACAATCAGAAACGATGCAAAGACCGTGGAGACGAGCCACCAGACCAGACCATAGAGGGCCAGGAGATAGGCCGTCAGGACTATGTAGGCGATCGCTCGTCGAAGAAACGTCCCCACTTCCATGATCTTGCGGCTCGCTATGGCGTAAGCGACCACGAGGCTGAACAGGAGCGCGCGAAAGGGCGCACTCCGGACTCCCTGCGATTCGGCCACGAAATAATCCAAGAGGAACGAGAGCACGAGTGACGTGGCCAGAATTGTGAGCGCGCTAACCAGGAGGAATGAGAGTTCAGCGTGCTCGCCGCCGGTGGTTTGCCGAAGGTCTCTCCAGGAGCCGATGACCAGCGCTACGACTACGGAAACGAAATAGATCAGGTAAATGTAAACCGCGTTGCCATAGACCGGGACAGGGAGGGAGAGCGCGCCTTCCACATGTTGGGGCATGCGCGCCCCTTGGAGGAAGAATTTGGTCTGACAAAGAACAACGATTCCAAGAGCCAGCAGGAGCCAGCCCCAGGAACGGCGCCAAATGCCCTCCCATCCTTCCTGCCTCCGTCGGATGGAAAGTCTAAGAAGATTTAGCATCGCCAAAATAAGCGCACCGGCGGCGGAGCCTTCGCGCATATAAAAGGCGGCGCCCGCCGCGTCCCTGCTCGTAAATGCGCCATACAAGCTGCCGAGCCAACCTGCCGTCAACAGGGACAGGAGGAGGAAGCATTGGTTGGACTTGCGCTGCGGATTGGCGATGAAGACGGCCAATCCCAATCCCAACTGAACCACTAAAGCTGCGAGAATGGGGGCGGTCGCGCTATTCATCAGGAGTTCACCCGATTCATGACTAGAGAACTCGCGCTTCCTCCAAGACCGCGAACATTCATGAGAATACAATTCAGCTTGGCTCGGCGGGCCCGGTTCGGAACAAAATCAAGATCGCACTCAGGATCGGGCGTGTCGTAGTTTGCCGTCGGCGCAATCATTTGATCGCGAAAACTCAACCCGCAGGCGACGATTTGGAGGGGCCCGCCCGCGGCCAGCGGATTGCCAGTTACACCTTTGATTGAGCTGACCGGGATGAGACCCGCCCGCTTCCCAAAAACCTGTTTGATGAAACTGACCTCCGCCGCGTCGAGGACGGGATGGCTCGGTCCGTAAGCGGAAACGTAATCCACGTCATCGATTCCTTGTCCCGCATTTCCCAAGGCGAGCTCCATCGAGTTAACAAGACCCGAAGCCGGTTCGTCGGGATGCAAATCTCGCTGCGTCGCGTAGCCACTGATCTCAAGATAGATTCTTGCCCCTCTGGCCTGGGCTCGTTCCAAATTCTCCAGGACAAACATCCCCGCCCCTTCCGAAATCACTCCGGAGTCCCTTTCCAAATCAAAAGGCCGGCTGGCTCTTTCCGGTTCGTCATTCCTCGTTGAGCAGAGGCCCGAGGCGATGAAGCTGGCAAACCCATGCTTGGTTATCGGAGCGTCTGCTCCGCCCGCGATGGCAAATTCCGCTTCGCCGGAACGGATCATGGCCGCAGCCGCGGCGACTGCATCCAGCCCAGACGGGCAGGCCGACGAAACGGTCGCGGCATGCGCGCACGCTCCGATTCTGTCAGCGATAATGTTGGCCGCGGCCTGGGGCTTTGAAGCTGCCAGAGACGTGGGCGCCACTCCGCCGAGACCTCTCACATCGGAGTCCCGAAAGACATTTTCGATAATATCCAAGGCGCTCGTGCTCACGCCGATCACGACGGGGATCGGACCGTCCGAAGGCAAATCCTGAAACGTCAAACCCGCATCCTTCAGCGCCATCACCGTCGCCGCATAAGCAAATTGCGTGTGCCGCGCCATGCGTTTCGGTTTTAATTCGAGCTCGATGTAATCCAGCGGATTGAAGTCCTTTACCTCTCCGGCGATCCGGCTCTTCAGATCGCTGGCGTCGAAAAATGTAATGGGCCCGATGCCACTGCGGCCGGCCAGGAGCGATTCCCAAAACGCGTCGAGCCCAATGCCGTTGGGCGCCAGGACGCCCATTCCGGTAATCACAACTCGATTTTGCTTATTCATGAATTTGGGGGGGAGCGCAAAGAGGCTATGGGGAACTCGTAAGCAATCCTCATTCTAGGCATTACATTAAATGCAGTCACTATGTTTTCCCGCCCGCTCGACAGAGGTTATTCACAAATTTTCGAGTTATTCACAAGTTCCATCTTGTGCCTGCGAAAAAAAGTTTCAAGATGGCTCTTAGGCAGAAACTCCCTCGGCCAATGGACGATCTTGATAAACGACGCTCGCACGGTACGCCCTTAGCTACCTTAGCGCCAATAATATGACGATCGCCACCGATCTCCCTCAAGTTCTTGTCATCGATGACGAAATGGGGCCACGCGAAAGCTTGCGCATGCTCCTGAAACCGAACTACCAAGTTTACACAGCCGACAACGTCGAAGCTGGTCTGCGCATTTTGCGTGAGAAGAAACCAGACGCGGTCATCAGCGATATTCGCATGCCAGGCACCAGCGGCATCGATGGGCTCCGCAAGATCCGCGAGATCGATCCGCACGTCGCCGTCATCATGCTCACCGGGTTTGGAGCACTCGAAACAGCCAAGGAAGCCTTGCGGCTGGGCGCGAACGATTACATCAGCAAACCGTTCGACGCGCGCGAAATGCGGGAGGTGATCGGGCGTAACGTCGAACGCACCCGAATGCAGCGGACCGGCGTCAATGCGGCGGCTGAGATCAAGGAGCTAAACAACCGTCTCCTCAAGGAGCTCGCGCAAAAAGAGCGCCTCGCTTCGTTAGGCCAGGCTTCCGCCGAATTTGTCCACGACCTCGGGAATCCGCTCACCATCGTTTGGGGTTACGTGCAGCTTCTCGCCAAGAAACTCGAGCAATCCGAGAAGGAGAACGGATCGGCGAATCCAACCTCGGCCAAAGAGTTGAATATTATCGAGCAAAACGTGCGGCTCTGCCGGGAGCTGCTCACGATGTGGCAGAGCTACGGGAGCGTGGAAGCTTCGCCTCACAAACCAATTTCAGTGACTCAGATTGTGCGCGAGGTTGTCAAGGGCGTAAGCCCAATGGCCGTCCAGAGCGGTGTCGAACTGCAATGCGACATCTGTGAGGATCCCTGCACCCTCCTGGGGGATTCCGTTCAGATCATGCGCGCGATCCAGAACGTAATCATTAACGCGCTGCAAGCCTCCACGGAAAAGAAAGGCGCTGTCGTGGTTAATTGCACATGCAAGGATTTTTATGTCGATGTGCGGGTGGACGACACCGGATATGGAATTGCCCCGGCGCAGATGGCGAAGATTTTCGATCCGTATTTTACGACGAAGCAGGGCAAGAGCGGCACTGGACTCGGCCTCTACATCACAAAGAAAGTCGTCGAAGATCATAATGGATCGATCAAAGTGGACAGCACGCCGCAGGTCGGTACAACGTTCACGATCCGGCTTCCGCTCCTGAACAACTAGCGGCGCTCGCTTTTTCCCGCCCGGAGGGACGTGCGGAAACACCCCTCTGAATCGCGAGTGGCTGGCACTACACTTTCGCTTGTCACTGGCAGCGGCTTCCGTTCTGTTGCTTGAGTGTCTGGAAGTTACCGCGTTGCCCCAATTTTCCTGATTCGCATGGCGGGCGTGCCATTCGATGTTCTGGATCCTCTGGGAACACCGGGCACCCGGAGCGCAGCGCGTGAACTCCTTCTGGCGCGGGAGGAGTTTGCCCGAACAAAACCGGCCGCGGAACGGTTGCTCCAGAGGCGGGACCACGGAGTTTCACCGGAGATCTACCGCGCCCTGCGCCTGGCGGTTCGGGCGGGAAATGTCCCCGTAACTACTGGGGAATCGCCTCCGCGTGAGGTCGCGGCCTACACAGCAGCAGTGACCGCCGTCGCGGCCTCGGAGACGCGATTTCAGGAAACGCTGGCGCGTGAACTCGGTTCGGCGCGGCTGGCGCTCTTGCAATCCACTCGCAAAGCTTTGGCCCGCTACCTCGTTTTTGGCGGAGCGGGCGTTCGTGAAGTGCTGGCCGAGTTGATGACGAATCATGATCTCGAAGGTTCCGAATTGCCTCCTCGAAAAAAGAAGGACCGGGCGAGAGAGCGGCATCTGCTTCTCTACCTCCAGCGGGTTTGCGCAAAAAACGATACTTTGAGTGAGTTCGGTCCGGGTGGATGGGGAACGATCGAGCCAAACATGAGAGGCGTCAGTTTGTCGCCGCACCCTGGAATCACGGCGCGCGAGGTGTTTCTCGAGCGCTGGACCGCGCACGGAGTGGCCGCGACGCTGAACGCCGACCCCGCGGTTCGCGCTGAACTTTCGCCACGGCTTCATCCCAACGGAAGGGTTGACGGCAATCAGTTTATTCTCGCCGACACGTTAGAGACAGTCCTGCTCGATCAGAAGACCGTTGGGATCCTTGCTCGCTGTGACGGCGTTACGCCGGCCCATTCAATTGGCCAGGAAAGGGAGGCGCTCGAAAAGCTGGCGGCGCTAAACATGATTCGCTGGGAGGTCGAAGTTCCCGCCCTCGATCCATCCCCGTTCGACGCGATCGTCTCGGATATCGAGCGCTGGCGCGACGGGCCCGCCCGCTCGCATTGGCTGGAGTTGCTGCAACCAATCGCCGCCCTGCCGTCAAAATTCGCCCAAATCGAAGAAACCTCAGCCCGCGCGGAAATCATGGATGAAGCCCGCCGCCAATTGCAGAATCTCGGCACGGCGCGAGATACTCCAGACCGCTTTCTTTATTCGGCCGCCAACCCGATCGGTGAAGAATGCTTTCGGGAATGCCGTTTCACGATCGGAGAAGATTTAATTAACGAAGTCACGGACGAGGCCGCGCCGTGGATAGATCTCTGGCGCGACAACTACGCTTTTGTCGCGAGCCGGGTGGCCGCCGGCTTGCGCGCCCTCTTCGAAAAAGCGCCGCTGCAAAACGGCGCCATTTCGCTCCCGGCCTTCGTGCGGCATTGCGAAATGCTGAAGATGCCGCTCACCGGCCCCGCCATGGTCGGTCTCGCGCACTTTGCTTTTCAAGAAGTGAAGGCCGCGTTTCGCGAACGGATGCGGGATCGGCCGGAAGCGGAGGAATGGGAATTAACGGCCGACGATTGCCATTTCATTCGTCAGAATTTTCAGTACGAGAAATTCGACGAATTCACGTTTCCGTCCGCCGATCTGCAACTGGAGGCCAGGTCGCTGGAAGCAATCGGGCGCGGTGAGTACCGCTGGATTCTGGCGGAACTTCATCCGCCCGTGGCCCTGCTGCATCACGGCTTTTATTGGAGTTGTCCGGACAAGGCGGCCCTGGCGCAGGCGCTGGTCCAGGCCACGAAAGGTTGTCCAAGTTTCCATTTTGGTTTTTTCGCGGCGGATTTTACGTCAACCACGACGGTGCGGATGCTGGATGCGATTCCCGAGGGAATGAGTTTTGTTGCGCCTCAGCGAGGCAATCCCCGGTGGAACGTCATTCCCCCGGCTGAAATCGAAGTGTATATCGACGACAAGAACGGCGACGTCTGTTTGCGAACGCGCGCGGACCACAAACATCTTGGCTCGTTTGCGCGCGCCTGGGTGATCCCGCTTGGTTTTCATCCGTTTCATTTCGGCCGCGTGCCGCACATGCCGCGGCTGCGTTGTGGCCGTGTGATCGTGCAACGGCGATCGTGGACGGTGACGTTCGAAGAGCTCGGGCCGGGAGATTACACCGGCATATCGCGTGACCTGGTTGTCGCGGTCGAGCGTCTCCGCGCCGAAAAAGATTGGCCCCGCTATGTTTATATCCGCCCGAGTGAACAGGCGCTGCGACGCAGCGGAGCGGAAGGCCGCGACAAAGATACCAAGCCTGTCTTCATCGATCTTGAAAGCTATCTCTTTCTGGAGATTTTCCATCGCTGGCTGACGAAGGCGGGCGAGCTGGAGGTTAGTGAAATGTTGCCCGATCCGGACAACCTGTTCTGGCAGGAACCGGATGGGCGACGGTCATTCGAACTTCGGACCCAGATTGTGCCGTGCACATGAAAATCATCGCGATCGCAAATCAAAAAGGCGGCGTCGGGAAAACGACGACGGCGGTGAACCTCGGCTGCGCTCTCGCGGAGGAGGGATTGCGCGTTCTGCTCATCGATCTCGATCCGCAGGGCAACGCGACGAGCTCCTTTGGCATGCAGGAGCTGGAAGGTGAGAGCCTGTATGAGCCGCTCCTCGGAAACGTTTCGATTGCCGAAAAAATTCTGCCGACGCGAATGCCGCGCCTCTTCATCGTGCCGGCCGACCTCGATCTGGCCGGGGCGGAAATCGAAATCGCGCGGATGGACAACCATCTCACGCGCCTGGCGGAGACCCTGGCCCCGCTCCGGGCGGATGAGACATTCGATTTTGTGCTGCTCGATTGCCCCCCTTCTCTCGGCATCTTGATGACGAACGCGCTGGCCGCGGCGGACGAACTGCTCACACCCATTCAATGCGAATACTTCGCCCTCGAAGGGCTGGTGAAAATCGACCGGGTCATCGAACAGGTTCGCAATTCAGGCGCGAACGACCGGCTGGAAATCGGAGGAATCGTGATGACCATGTTCGACAGCCGGACGAATCTCAGCACCCAGGTAGTGGCGGATGTGCGCGAGCATTTCGGCGAACGGGTTTACGCGACGGTCATTCCGCGCACCGTTCGTTTGAGCGAAGCGCCGAGCTTCGGTAAATCGATCCTGGAATACGACACGAACGGAACTGGGGCGCGCGCCTACCGGGCGCTTGCGAAAGAGTTCATCCAGCGCCAGCAAGCGCTGAGTCAAGCCGCCGCATCACCAAGACCGGCTTCCCCCTGACCGCTTCCGCGCTCCAGCACCGGCCGGTGTAGGAATTCTCCCACTGGACGCGAGATTGCCCTCCTTCCATAATCCGCTCCCTTTCGTCCCCAAAAAGGGGCGAGGTCCCCCCTTCAGTGAACACCCCCAGGGCAGTCATCACCATCTCCGTTTTCCTGCTCGCGCTCTCGGCGGCATTTGGCGTCCTTAATACTCAAAAGATGCGCGGACTGCGCAGGCAGGTAACGCAAACCGAGGCCGCGCGAAATGCCTCGGAGCGGTCTCAGATCACGCGGGAAAAGGAGTTAAAGGCACGAGAAACAGCCGCTGTCGCCGCCGACGCCCGGTTCAGCGAGACCCAAAGGAAAGCTGCGGGCATTGCCGCGGAGCTAGTCCAAACCCAAAAAGAGAAGGAAGCTCTCCGGACAAAGCTGCGCGAGAACGAAACGGAGATCGTGCAACTCCTGAAGCGCACGGAAGAGGCCGAACGGGCTCCGGCCGCCGCGGGCACTCCTTCGATTTCGCCCGACCTGCAAGCCCAACTGGAAGAGATGAAGAAGAAGCTGGAGACCGTGGAACGTGAAAAAGGCCTGCTCTCGGACAGGATCAAGGCCGCTCAGGAGCGCTCGACCCAGTCGGAGCCAGAGAAGAAAAAGCGACTCCCGGCGGGAGGAAGTCCTGGAATTCGCGGCACGGTGCTGGTGGTGAACCAGGCCTACAATTTTGTCGTCCTGAATCTCGGGGGACGGCAGGGAGTCGAACCCAACACCGAAATGCTGGTGTTGCGCGGCGGTACCTTCATTGGGAAAATCAGAATTTCGTCAGTTGAACCCGCGACAGCCATCGGCGATATCATTACCAGCAGCCTGGTCCGCGGGGTCCAGGTGCAACCCGGAGATACTGTAATTTATGCTGGCACGAATTCCTGACCTTGCCTGTTTCAGATTCATCCGAATCGCATTGCTAGTTTGCGCAACGACCGCGCTGGCTTCCTGCGCTCACGATCCGCCACCACTCATCGCGGATCCTGGCACGCGCGAAACCGCCCTCCCCTGGAATGAGCAGCAGAAATGGGAGAGAGAAGGCGCCGCCGGACAGGGGCTCAATACGTCACGCCGGTAGACGGGCGCGGGGCTAGATCCAGAAACCGGCCGGAATCACCGCGTTCTTCGGCACCACGACGATGCCGTCGCGGATAAAATAATTGCCCGCATCCAGGTCCGCCGGCTTGCCTTCCGGCGTGATCACGACGCCGTCCGCGATGCGCGCGTTTTTGTCGATAATCGCGCGGTCGATCACGCAATTGCGCCCAATCCCAATGGGCGGCAACCCAGGCGGTGCGCTTGCCGGGTCCGTTTCGTAATAGTCGGCTCCCATCACGATGCTATTCCGAATCGTGGCGCCCGTCTGGATGATGCTGCGCACGCCGATGACGGATCGTTCCAGATGCGCGTCCGAGATGATGCAGCCGTCGGCGATGATCGCCTGCCGCAAGGTCGCGCCGTTTATTTTGCTACCCGGCAGGAAACGCGGGTGCGTATAAATCGGCGCCGAGGCTTCGAAAAAACTGTACTGCGGGAGAAGGTCGGTGAGATCCAGATTGGCTTCGTAGAACGCCCGGATCGTTCCAATGTCTTCCCAGTAGCCATCGAAAATATAAGCGCTCACCTGCCGCTCCTGGATGGCCTGCGGAATAATATGTTTCCCGAAATCCACCAGATCGTTCTCGAGGCATTCCACCAGGACGTTCCGATTGAAGACGTAAATGCCCATGGAGGCTTGAAATAATTCTGCGTCCGGGGCAGACCCGACCGAGGCCAGCAATTCGGGGCCCATCTTAAATTCATTCAGAACGTTTGGGTCCTTGGGCTTCTCAACGAAATGCGTGACCCGCCGATTCGCGTCGCTTTGCATGATCCCGAACTCGGAAGCCTGCTCCCGCGCGACCGGCTTGATGGCGAGCGTGATGTCGGCGCCGGAGCGAATGTGCTGATGGAGGAGCGTCCGAAAATCCATCCGGTAAAGCTGATCGCCGCTCAGGATGATGTAATAATCGAAAGGCTGCTCCAGGAAGTACCGCATGTTCTGGCGCACGGCATCCGCCGTCCCTTGATACCACTGCGATCCTTCGGGCGTTTGCTGGGCAGCGAGGATGTCCACAAAACTGCGAGAAAAATTGTCGAACTTGTAGCTCGCCTGGATATGGCGATGCAGCGACATGCTGTTGAATTGCGTCAGGATATAGATCGAGCGCAGCCCGGAGTTTAGACAATTGCTGATTGGAATATCGACGATCCGGTACTTGCCGCCGATCGGCACCGCCGGTTTCGACCGATCTTTCGTTAAGGGAAACAGGCGGGTCCCGGCGCCGCCACCCATGATGACCGCTAGCGTTCGCTGCGTCGTCCCGGGGGGAAGCGCAGCTGTGGCTGAGTCCGCCAGGGATGATGGGCGTGTTGTACGGGTTTTCGGTCCCACAAAGACAAATTAACGCAGATTGCCCCCGCGCCCATCAAACTTTTTGATTTAGGCGCGGTAGCCGCCCCGAGCGCTGTAGCCGCCCCGCTCTGTCGGGGCGCCCGGAGCACGGCGATCCGGCAGCTGCCGGACCGTGGCTACAGCTTGGTTGCACCGCTCACGCCTTAATGTCACGCTCTCCCCTGCATGTGTGGCATTGTCGGATACGTTGGTCGTTCGGAGGCAGCACCCATCCTCCTCGATGGACTGCGCCGCCTGGAATATCGCGGCTACGATTCCGCCGGCGTGGCGATCGTTGACGGCGAGCACGTCGAAACGCGCAAGTGCGCCGGGCGCATCGCCGAGCTGGGAAAACTCATGGCGGACAAGCCGCCGGCCGGAACCTTCGGCATCAGCCACACCCGCTGGGCCACGCACGGAAAGCCGACCGATCAAAATGCCCATCCGCACTTTGATGCCACGGGAAAACTGGCCCTCGTTCACAACGGCGTGATCGAGAATTATCAGGCGCTGAAAGATCAACTGGTTCGGGACGGCGATGGTAATTTCGCATCCGAAACCGACACTGAAGTCCTCGCTCATCTGATCGGCAAACTTTACGAGGACTCCGCTGTAGCCGGGGTCGCTGACCCCGGCCGGAAGGTCGATGGCGCATCCCCAGCCGGGGCCGGCGACCCCAGCCACAACAACAAGAATCGACTGGTCAACGCCGTTCGCGCGGCTTTGCGCCAGGTCATCGGCACCTACGGAATTGCTCTCGTGCATCGCGACATTCCTGACTTCCTCGTCGGTGCCCGGCGCGGCAGTCCGCTCGTCCTCGGTGTCGGCAAGGATGAAAATTTCCTGGCCAGCGACGTCAGCGCGATCGTCGCCTACACCCGCGATGCGGTTTACTTGAACGACTTCGATGTCGTTGCCGTCGAGCGCGACAAATTCGAGATCAGCTCAGTCGCTGGTGAAGGAGGCAATTACCAGCTGAGCAAGGTTGAATTCAGCGACGCGGACATCAAGAAAGGCGATTACGCGCACTTCATGCTCAAGGAAATCTTTGAGCAACCCGGTTCCGTGCGCGATGCGATGCGAGGCCGCCTCAGTCCTGAGGAATGCACGGCCAAACTGGGCGGATTGAACATGACGGCGGCGCAGTTGCGCGATGTCGGCCGGATCGTTCTGACGGGCTGCGGGACCGCGCTCCACGCCGCGATGATCGGCGAATACGTAATCGAGGCGCTCGCGCAGATTCCGACCGAAGTGGAATACGCCAGCGAGTTTCGGCACCGCAACACGCCGATGACGCGCGACACCCTCGTCTTCGCGATCAGCCAAAGTGGCGAGACGGCGGACACGCTCGGCGCGTTACGCGAAAGCCGGCGCAAAGGCTATCGCACGCTCGGGATTTGCAATAACGTCGCCAGCACGATCGCGCGGGAAAGCGATGGCGGCGTTTACATGCACGCCGGCCCGGAGATCGGCGTTGCCGCCACGAAATCTTTCACATCACAGGTCACCATCCTGACTGCAATTGGTCTCCTTCTCGGCCGGATGCGGCATCTCTCGACCTCGGAAGGGACGCGAATCATCGAGGCGCTCAACGCCTTGCCGGCTCAGATCGAGGAAGTGCTCAAGCTCAGCGATCAGATCAAAGCGATTGCCAAGAAATACGCGGCCGCGCCCGGCATGCTCTTCTTCGGGCGCCAGTTCAATTTCCCCGTCGCGCTCGAAGCCGCCCTCAAGATGAAAGAGATCACGTATCTCTTCGCCGAAGGCCATCCCAGCGCCGAGCTCAAACACGGCATCATCGCGCTCGTCCGGCCGGAGCTTCCCTCGGTCTTCATCGCGCCCGACGACGCCGTCTTCTCGAAAAACCTGAACAACATCGAACAGGTTCGCGCGCGCAAAGGCCCGGTCATCGCCATCACTTCCGGCAACGGCGCCGACCGCCTTGCGAAGATCGCCGACGACATCGTCACGCTCCCCGCCGTGCCCGAATACGTCATGCCCATCCTGACCGTCATCCCGCTGCAACTGCTCGCTTACCACCTCGCCGTCGAACTCGGCCGCGACGTCGATAAGCCGCGCAATCTCGCGAAGAGCGTCACAGTCGAGTAGTCTCAGTTGCGCGGGCGGCAGCTCCGTTGGTTCCTCTACCGTTGACACGCTTCAAGGCAATTAATAGCCTTGCTCCGCTCGTAAGCGCCCCCCAGTGCAAACGAAAGAAGATTCCGTTCCCGAAGCCGACGCCTCGCGCAGTCTCGCCGCGCAGGCCGGCATGGATTGGATAGATCTCTCGACACCCGTCATCCTGCCCGAGGTTATCGACCAGATTCGGGGCGACGATGCCCGGCGGTTTAAGGTCATCCCGGTTGGCTTCGGCGAGACCGGATTGATCGTTGCCATCAGCGATCCTCTCGACATCGACACGATCGATAGCCTCAGCTTCTTGTTGCAGCGCGAGATTGAGCTGGTTTGCGCCAGCCCGGAAATAATTCAGCAGGCGTTGATCAAATACTACGGCACCGCCGACGAGGCTTCCGACGCCCTGGCACAACAGATCGGACACGACGTGGATCCTGGTCTGGAGCTCGTTGGAGGTGGTGACCTGAGCGTGACCGGCGAGGCAGATGCGCCGATCATTCGGCTGGTTTCCATGCTTCTCATCGAAGCGCATCGACTCGGCGCCAGCGATGTTCACCTCGAACCACTCGACAAGAAGTTTCGCGTCAGGTTTCGCATCGACGGTGTTCTTCAGGAAATGCAGGCGCCGCCGAAGCGCTTGCAATCAGCCATCGTCAGCCGGCTGAAAATCATGACCGGCTCGATGAGCATCGCGGAAAAGCGTTTGCCGCAGGACGGACGCATCCAGGTGCGAATCGCGCGAAAACCGATCGACCTGCGCGTTTCGACCATTCCCACCAACCACGGCGAAAGCGTCGTCATGCGTGTCCTCGACAAATCGAGCCTGATGCTCGGCCTCCCCGAGCTCGGATTTCTCAGCGACGACCAGGAGACCTTCGAGCGCCTGCTCCGACTACCGGACGGCATCCTCCTCGTAACCGGCCCGACCGGTTCCGGCAAAACAAGCACCCTTTATTCGTGCCTCCATTTCATCAACAAACCGGACCGCAAAATCATCACCGTCGAGGAGCCGATCGAGTATCAGATGACCGGGATCAACCAGGTGCAGGTGAACAACGACGTCGGAATGACTTTCCCGGTCGCGTTGCGTTCCATTTTGCGCCAGGCACCGAACATCATCATGATCGGCGAGATCCGCGATCTCGAGACGGCGACGATCGCAACGAACGCGAGCCTGACCGGGCATCTCGTTTTCAGCACGCTCCACACGAATGACGCGCCGTCGGCCGTGGCGCGCCTGGTCGATATCGGCGTGCAGCCGTTTCTCGTCGCCTCTTCCGTGCGCGCGATCATGGCCCAGCGGCTGGTCAGGCGTCTTTGCCAGAACTGCAAACAGCCCGGCGAATTGAGTGAAACGGAGCTTCGCGCCCTAAATCTGGAGCCCTCATCCTTGCACGAGCCTCAGGTCATGAAGCCCGCCGGTTGCGAGCAATGTCGCAACACCGGTTACAAGGGGCGGATGGGCATCTTCGAAATTTTCACGATCGACGATGACGTCCGTCACATGATCAATAATCGCCGCTCCACGCTTCTTCTGCGCCAGCGCGCTCGTGAACTCGGTATGCGCACTCTGCGTGAAGATGGCACGAGCAAGGTCCTTGCCGGTCTTACTTCGGCGGAAGAAGTGATCTCGATCACGCTCGGAGACGTGAATTAGAAAATGAACGCGAAACAGATCGCGGACCTCTTCGTCGAGCAACGCGTGCTCCAGCCAGCGCAAGCCGACGATGTCCTCCAGGAAGCGAACTTAAACGGCAAGAATATCGAACAGGCTTTGATCGACAGCGGGTTCGTCGATGAGCATGCGTTTTATCAAGTCCTCGCCAATGCGCTCGGGACCGATTTCGTTAACCTTTCCGAAGACGAAATCGCCCCGGAAATCCTGCGGCTGATTCCGGCCGGCCTCGCCCGGTTGCATCAAGCGTTGCCGATCGTAACGCACGGCAACACCCTCACCGTCGCGTTGGTCGATCCGCTGGATTTGCGGGCCGCGGAAGATCTTCGCTTCGCCCTGGGCAAGGACGTGCAGGTGGTGGTCGCACCGACCGGGCAAGTCGAAGAGCGGATCAACCGTTACTACGGCACCGACAGCTCGAGTATGGACGAGATCCTCCAGCAGCTCGGGGAGACCGGCGAGCTATTGGCCCTTCCTGCCCAGGACGAAAGCTCGTCCGCGATTGAGGCCGAAGCGAACGCCACGCCCATTATTCGCTTTGTCGATTTGATCCTGTTCCAGGCGATCCAGGACCGCGCCAGCGACATCCACTTCGAGCCGTTCGAAAACGAATTCAAAATTCGCTACCGCGTAGATGGCGCGCTTTACGAAATGGCGCCGCCACCGCGTCATCTCGCGCTGCCGGTCATCTCGCGGGTCAAGGTCATGGCGAACATGAACATTGCGGAACGCCGTCTTCCCCAGGACGGACGCATCCAGAAAAGTGTCGCAGGCCGCACGATCGATCTGCGTGTCTCGACCTTGCCGACGCAATTTGGCGAAAGCGTGGTCCTCCGGGTTCTCGACCGGTCAACCGTCAACCTCGACCTGGATTCCCTCGGACTTCCCGATCACATCCATGATTACCTCATCGAAATCATCAATCGCCCGAACGGCATTTTCATTGTCACGGGCCCAACCGGTTCTGGAAAAACGACGACGCTCTATTCCTGCCTGCGCAAGATCAACACCATCGACTCGAAAGTGCTGACGGCGGAAGAGCCAGTCGAATACGATCTGGAAGGAATTGTCCAGGTGCCGGTGAATGAAGCGATCGGCCTGACGTTCGCGCGAGCGCTCCGTGCATTTCTCCGCCAGGACCCGGACCGCATCATGGTCGGCGAAACCCGCGATTTGGAGACCGCGCAAATTTCCATCCAGGCGTCGCTGACCGGGCACCTCGTCTTTACCACTCTGCACACCAACGACGCGCCGGGCGCGATCACCCGTTTGATCGACATGGGCGTGGAACCGTTCCTCATTTCTTCCACGCTCGAAGCAGTGCTCGGACAACGCTTGCTCCGCAGCATTTGTCCGCAATGCCGAACGACGTATCAGCCCACGGATTTTCTCGTCGCCCAGCTTGGCCTCACGCGCCGCGACATCGGCGAACGCAATTTCCATTACGGCAAAGGCTGCGACGCATGCAACCAGACCGGTTACAAGGGACGCAAGGGCATTTACGAATTGCTGAAGATCATCGACCCGCTCCGTGAGTTGATCAACGACCGCGCGCCCACTGTGACGCTGAAAGAAAAAGCGATCGAACTCGGGATGATCACGCTGCGGCAGGACGGGTTGCGCAGCGTTTTCGCCGGCGACACGACGATCGAGGAAGTTTTGAAATACACGTGAAGAAAATGACGAATTGCCCAATGACGAATGACGAACGCAACGGGCGATTGTTTCGTCATTCGCCATTCGTCATTCGTCATTCATCAATCCCCCCATGCCGCGTTACGCCTACGTAGCTCTCGACTCCCGAGGCCAGGAGTCCACCGGCCTGGTCGAGGCGTCCTCGACCAACGAAGCGGTTGGGCAACTCCGGCAGGCAGGCTATTTCCCGACGAAAGTCTCCGAAGAACGAGCTGTCGTCGCTGCCGGCGGAATTCCCACCCGGCGCGCTGCCGGAACCGCTACCGCCGAACGCGCTCCACGCGGCAAAGGCATCGTCCTCTTCCAGCAAAAATCGGTGAAGCCGAAAACGCTCATGATTTTCACACGGCAGTTGGCGACGCTGATCGACGCCGGACTGCCGTTGTTGCGCGGTCTCAACGTGCTCGCCAAACAGGAGCGCGACGCCCTTCTGAAAAGTACGATCAACAAACTGTCCGATTCCGTGCAGGAGGGCAGCACGTTTTCCCAGGGCCTCGCGCAGCACCCGCGCCTCTTCAACGATCTCTACGTCAACATGGTCAAGGCAGGTGAAATCGGCGGTGTGCTCGAGCTGGTGCTGACCCGGCTCGCGGAATTCCAGGAGAAAGCGCAGAAGGTTAAAAACAAGGTGGTCGCGGCGATGGTCTATCCGGTCATCGTGCTCTTTCTCGCCGTGGCGATCATGACGTTCCTTCTCATTTTCATCGTTCCGAAATTCGAAACGATCTTCCACGACATGCTGGGCGACAAACCGTTGCCGGCCATCACCCTCTTCGTCATGGGCGTAAGCGATTTCATGCAGCAGCAGTGGATGGTCTTGCTCAGCGCGGTGATCGGCGTGGCAGCTGGCTACAAATTCACCGCTCGAACCCGCGCGGGCCGCGCGTTTCTCGACCGAATCAAGTTGCGCGCTCCGCTCTTCGGCGACTTGATTCGCAAGACTTCCATCTCCCGGTTTTCGCGCACGCTCGGGACGCTGGTCACGAGCGGCGTCCCAATCCTGCAGGCACTCGACATTACGCGGGAGACGGCGGGGAATACCGTCATCGCCCGCGCCATCTCGCAGGTGCACGACAGCGTGAAAGAGGGTGAATCGATGACGCAGCCATTGGAAGCGAGCGGCGCATTTCCGCCCATGGTCATCAGCATGATCGACGTGGGTGAAGAGACCGGGCAGTTGCCCGAGATGCTCCTGAAGATCGCGGAAGTTTATGATGACGAAGTGGACAACGCCGTGGCCGGCCTCACCTCATTGCTCGAGCCAATCATGATTGTCCTGCTCGCGTTGATCGTCGGCACGATCGTCATCGCGCTTTTCATGCCGTTGATCAGCATCATAAGCGGATTGCAGCAGCAGGGCTGAACGGCTTCGCCGAAATGACGAATTCCCGAATGACGAATGCCGAAAATAACTGTCGTTGTTTCCGTCGGAGATGCTTCGTCATTCCTTCGTCATTCGTCATCCGTGATTCGTCATTTCGCGCCGCAGGCGCGTTCACCATTATCGAATTGCTCGCGACGATCACCATCGTCCTCGTGCTGGCAGGCCTCATCCTGGCCACCTCCGGTTACGTCCAGACGAAGGCCAAACGCTCGCGCGCTGAAGGTGAAATCGCCGCGATTTCTGCGGCTTTGGAAAACTACCGAGCGGATAATGGGACCTATCCGACTGATACGGCCAATGGCACTACCAACACGCTGGATGCCCGGGCCATGTTTAACCCGGACGCGGCCCAATATTCAGCCGCCAGTTTTTTCTTATACAGGGAACTAAGTGGCGATCCGCTTGGTAACCGCGCTCCGACAGGAAGATCGTATTTCTCTTTCAAACCCGACATGCTTTTGCCGAAGGATCAGACGCAAGCCGTCACCGCCATCGCCGATCCATTCGGCCACAGCTACGGCTACTCGACAACCAATCAGACCAACCCGTCGAAAGGCTTCAATCCGACGTTTGATCTCTGGAGCACCGCCGGCGGAATAACAACCACTGACCAAGTGAAGTGGATAAAAAACTGGTAGAGACGGCTCTCTGTGCCGTCTGACAATAGCCCAGCGGCGTCAGTGCACGACGATCACGACGCGGCGATTGGGACGCTGCCGCTCGATCTCCGCCTGTTCTTCGGGGCTGTTGAAGGGGATTGGGCCCGGGCGCGGAGCCACGAGAAATTTGCTCGCGCCATAACCGCGCGCATTGACCTGTGCCGGATTGATCCCGAGCGCTTCGACCAAATAGCGCTTCACGCTGTCCGCGCGCCGCTCGCTCAAATCCAAATTATACTCGGCGGAACCGAGCGAATCGGTATAGCCCTCGACCGCGAACGTCGCTTTCGGATTGCGTTTGATCAGCGTGGCCAGCTTTTGCAACTGGCTCATCGCGCTCGGCTGCAAATCGGCGCTGTCGTAACCAAAAAGCTGATCGTCCGGCATTCGCATTTGCGTGCCGGACCCGAGTGGACCTTTTTGCGAAAGCAACGAATCCAGATCGCTGAACCCGGGCGCCCGTCGCGTGTTCGGTCCCGCGCTGTCGCCCGGAATCTTATTCGTGAAAGTGTTCGGCTTCTTGATTGTCGTGCTCGTGGCCAGCTCGGTCCCGGTCAACGCCGGCTGCGGCCGGCCGGACGTGGCGGAATCGGTCATAAGATTCTGCTCGCGGGTCGCGTTCGGGCTTTTGGAAAGAGTCTGCGCGCTGCTGGCCTCGATCTCTTTCATGACCGAGTTGGCGCTGGGATCCACCTGCGGCTTGTCGGGAAGAACGTCTTGCGTGTCGTCCGGCAACGCGGCGCTGGCGTGCACGTCCTGCAAAAGCTGGTCGAAGGATTTCTTCTCGTCCGGCAGCTGCACATCGGTCTTGTCCGGGTCGGGCTTGGCCGCGGGGTTCGTTTGATCCACGCTCGCCGCTTTGTCGAGCGGCTGCGTGTCCACATTCTTGACCTTGAACATGGCGGGGACCCGCTCCTCGAGGGGGTTCTTGGAGGGCAGGAAATTCGTTCGATAAAAATAGCCGCAAAGCGCGCCATGGATCGCCAGGGAAACGAGCAGGCCCACCACCAGCCAGTTCCGGTTCCTGCTGCTTTCCAGGAGCGCCTCGTCGAACTCTGCAAACTCAGTTCTCATTTACCTCGGGAAACAAACCGGCACTGCGAGACCATTGTCAAACATGCGTCTTTAACTGCCTCGATCTATTTAGTCAGATTCATTACCTTCCTGAGAGGGGCTCACCGTCAACGAAGTACCTGGAGTCGGAGCAACGCCATCACCCCCGTATGTGTAGCGGAAGCGGGAAAAGTGATTCTTCCCGAACGCATCTACGTACCGAATTTCACCATACACAAATATTGACGCGGCACTTCGAACGACGGCGTCGTAATCGTCTTGAGTCAACGGCGATTCCGTAGCGCCCCAAAGATAGATCTTTGCTTTAGGGTCTAGCGCCAACGGCCCTCTGGGCGCTGCAGACTTGGTGAGCCCAGTTCCAACATTTATCGTAGCGGTTATCTTATAGGCTGGCGTTTGACCGTTGTTAACTATTTCGAGACCGCCAATTACCGGCTTTTCTGTGCCGAATTGATAAAGTTGGACCGCGACCACGGAGACATATGCCCTCAACTGGCGTTGAGCTGTGTCTTCCGCTCCGTGAACAAGATTCTCCGTGGACCGCCACAAGAAGAACGTGCTCAGGGCGAGCACGACCGTAAAAACGGCAATAAGTGCAGTAAAAATAACGAGCAATACCCTCTCATTTTTCTCAACCCTCTTGAGAAGGCTTCCGCTATGGCGCTGGTCAGGTTGCGTCGCGCTGACCTCGTCGGGGAGTTCGTCGCTCGCTTCCGTCGGATCCGCGAGGATATCCGGACTCTCCACATTAGGGGGATTTTCTTGTGGTCCTTGGGGTGCGGGCTCCGGGGGGATTGCTTTCATCACCTGGAAAATCGCAAAGCCGGCCACTCCCTAATGGCGAGCGTTATCCATCCGGGCAGGGTCATGAAACCTCCCGTCGGACCTTGTCCTCCCGATAAAAATCTGGACGGCCTTTCAAATCTGCAACCAGCGCCTCGGGCGAAACAACCTTCGAGGAGAACCACGGAAACAAGCCGATCACTTCGAGTCGGGCGTCGGGGCGTGATCCTCTTTTTCTTTTCGTACGCTCGCACGGACAAAACATACCAGGCAGATCACCAAAAACCAGAGAACGCTCTGCGTGAGTAGCATGAGCGTGAAATGAAGCGAGCTTTGGCCAGGATGTCCCTCGGGTGGAAAAAACCGGCCTCCATTTACAAAGCCACAGAGCATCCCCGGCAAATTGAGGAAGACGAGAAACGGTGCGGCGAACTCCCACACCGGCTCAAACAAGGTGAGAAAAGCCAGGCCAGATGCCACCGTGAAAGCCAGGAGGAACCGCTTAAGTATTTTCATGGGGCGGTCGGATCGGCATTAGCCTCTGACAGGAAAGATCGGAAATCTGCCTTACGGATTGTCGCGGTAAAGGCGGAGTGTTTTCACGCCGTTGCGATTGACCACTAACACGGAAGTGTCTTTAACAGCGTAGAAGAGTTCATGCGGCTCAGAGCGATGAAAATCGTCACCGAGGACGTCGTGAATCTTGGCAGCGATCTCTAGCGCCTCTGAAGTTCTGCCCTCCATTCTTCCAGTTTCCTCTTTCTCCCCAGCAACGATCGGCAATAACCAGAACCGACAGGCCAACAACGCCACTCCTACCCCTGCAACAAAGGCAGCCAAAAGCTTTATCATGATGGAAACGATATCAGTTTCGGTTCACTTCCCAATCGTCGGTCCTAATCTTAACCCATGAGTTAGGTCGAAGCATTGTCGTCGGTGGTTTGGAGCGCCCAGACCATGAATACGGCCAAACCCATTCCGAGGGAAAGGGCTGTGATTCCATAGAAACGAACGGTCGCTGGACGCGCTATCTCAATTACGCTGGCGCCTTGTCCTCCGCGCATGTCGCCGGTGGTGTGAACGATGACCATGTCTTGCGGATCACGCAGAGCGATGAGGCCTCCGATGATAAGCAAACCCGCGAGGATTACCCCTGCCTTGTCAGCCCAATGGAGGCGTCGAAGTCTCATGAATACCTTGCCTGGCTTATTGTCGGGGGCGGTCTCTTCCATTTGCGGCGAACTTAAAATCAAGGCGTGGAGTAGAGCGTTTCCAGTGATGGCGCTCGCCGCGCAACCCAGCGCCGGACAAAACACCAGATTCGGAAGCGAATCACAACGCGACCCCCAAAGCTGGCACGCTGCGAGAGCCCGGCGGTGCGCTGCGTCAGACGCGTTTGCAGCCGACGAATCGAACCTTGGCGGACACGCCAGGCGCCATCCGCAACTATGGCAATTCCATGTCGTGAATTGATCACGAGTCTATCGTCTGGCCGCGATCGCCACTTTGACGGAGTAATCAATGTGGAGCGCAACCCTTGTAAATCAGCGTTGAAAGAATCAAGAAAACGAAAGGCAGCCCACATCCCCAAGCCGATGAAACGGGATACTTCATTCCCCTGCTTTCGCCCCCAGCACTAACTCTCCCCGGATTTCGTTCGCCCGACAAAAATCTGGACGGCCTTTCGGATTTCGTCGGCTACCCGAGCCTCGGGTGAAACAAATTTCGGCGTGAACCACGGGAACAAACCGATCAGGTCGTGCGTGACCAATATCTGTCCGTCGCATTGTTCGCCGGAGCCGATGCCGATGGTAGGAATGGCCAACGCGCTGGTGATCTGGCGGGCCGCCTCGGGGTTGACGATTTCCAGCACAACCGCGAACACGCCCGCCTTCTCCACCGCCTGGCCATCGCGCACGAGCGCTTCGGCTTCCGACTGAGTGCGGCCCTTCACTTTGTAGCCACCTTCTTCGCGAACGCTTTGTGGGAGCATTCCGATGTGGCCCATGACGGCGATGCCTTCGGCGACGATCGCTTCAATTTGCGGGATGTGACTGACTCCGCCTTCCAATTTCACCGCTTGCGCACCGGCCTCGACCAGAGCGCGCGCCGTCGCCACAGCTTGCGCGGGATCGTCGTAGGTATGGATCGGCAGATCGGCCACGAGCAAGGCGCGTTTCACCCCGCGCGCCGCGGCCCTGGTGTGGTGGACCATTTCGGCGAGCGTGACCTCCGTGGTGTCTTCGTAACCGAGCACGACCATGCCGACCGAGTCGCCAACCAGAATGATGTCGATCCCGCTTTCATCGAGCAAACGGGCCGTCGGATAATCGTAGGCGGTCAACGCCGTGATTCGTTCGCCCCGCAGTTTCTTGTCGCGAAAATCCTGCATCGCTTCCGACCTTACCACTCCCCTGCAACGCGCACCACTGTTCCCGCATCAGGGAGCCGAAGCAGCAGAACTCCCACCGACTCCGTCTGTTTCGGGAGGACGAGGTCAGGCCTGATATCGGCCAGAGGCCGGAGAACAAATTCACGCTCGGTGAGGCGGGGATGGGGCAGTTGCAGCTCCGCGGTCTCGATCTCCAATTTGCCGAAGTAAAGCAAATCGAGATCGATCGTGCGGGAAACATTTCGCTCATGGCTGGCGGACCGGCCGAGAAGCCTTTCGATGGCGGCGAGCGCGCGCATTAAATCCGGCGCCTCGCCGGCAAATCCAAATTCGATCGCGGCATTCAGAAATTTCGCCGCGCCCGGCTCGCAGCCGATCGGCTCCGTTTCGTAAATGGCGGACGCCCGCAGCGGAGGCAGCACGCCCGGGAGCGCCGCGACATCCTTTCGCGCGTTGCGCAAATTCGCCAGTCTCTCGCCGAGATTGGATCCGAGCGCAACGCCGGCTCTCATGAATGTTGTAGCCGCGGTCGCTGACCGCGGCCGAAGGTTAGGAAAGGCGGCCGGGGACGGCGACCCCAGCTACAGACCGAGCACATCTTCCATGCTGTAGAGGCCGGCCGGACGTCCGACGGCCCATTTGGCGGCGCGCAACGCGCCGGCGGCAAAGGTTTCCCGGCTCGACGCCTTGTGCGTGAGCTCGAGCCGCTCGCCCCGTCCGGCAAACGTCACCGTGTGATCGCCCACGACATCGCCGCCGCGAATCGAATGCAGGCCGATCTCAGCCGCCGGCCGCTCACCGACCATCCCCTCGCGCCCGTGCGCGACATTCTTCGCGTAATCGAGCTTCCGGACCTCACCCAGGATCTCCGCCAGTTTCTTCGCCGTCCCGCTCGGCGCATCCTTTTTTAAACGATGATGCATCTCCACAATTTCGAGATCGAAATCCGGGCCCAGCATCTCGGCGGCTTTGCGCGTCAACCAGAAGAGCGCGTTTACACCCACGCTGAAATTTGGCGAGAAAACGATCGCCAACGATTTCGACGTTTTGTCGAGGAGAGCCCTCTCGCCGTCTGAATGTCCGGTGGTCCCGACGACCAATGGTTTCCCGGCTCCCAGGCACGCCTGGCAGACCGCATCCGTCGCGCTCGGATGACTGAAATCGACGACGACTTCACAAGCGTCGATCTCTTTCGTGAGATCATCACCCTGATCGAGGGCCGCCACGATAACGGCATCAGCTGCTTCCGCCGCGGCGGCGATCGCCTGTCCCATCCGGCCTTTCGCTCCGACGAGAAGAACGCGCACCCGGTTCATCTCAGGCACTCCCCTCAAACGCATCGAGGGTGGTGCGCAGGCGCGCCGCGTTCGCCTCCGTCATTTCGCACAGAGGCAACCGGCATTCCGCCGACATCGCGCCCCGCCAGGCCAGCGCCGTTTTCGTCGGGACCGGATTCGGCTCGATGAACAAATCCTTGAAGATGGGCAACATTTTCAGGTGCATTTCGCGCGCCGTCTTCACATCGCCCGAACGGAACGCCTGCACGAGCGCGCAAACTTCCGCCGGAAAAACATTCGACGCGACGCTAACGACGCCCACGGCGCCGACGGACAGGAACGGCAGGGTCAGCGAATCGTCGCCGCTCAAAATGGTAAAAGAGTCCGGCAGGCGCGCGCGCAGATCGCTGACCCGTTCGACGCTGCCACTGGCTTCCTTGATCGAGACAATGTTCCGGCAGCCCACCGCGAGCCGCTCGACTGTCTCCGGGCCGATGTCCACACCACAACGTCCGGGAATATTGTAGAGCATCAGGGGCGAGGTGGTCGCCTGGGCGATGGCCCGGAAGTGCCGGAACAAACCTTCCTGGCTCGGCTTGTTGTAATAAGGGGCCACGACCAGCATGCCGTCGACACCCATCTTTTCCGCGGCCTCTGTCGCCATGACCGCGGCCGCCGTGGAATTCGATCCCGTGCCCGCCAGGACCTGGCAACGGCCCTTGGCGATTTCCACGGTGAGGCGAATTATCTGCTCTTTCTCCTCGTGGGAAAGCGTCGGCGATTCCCCGGTGGTGCCGACCGCGACCACGCCGGTAATTCCGGCGGCGATCTGCTCCTCGATCAGTTTCTCGAGAGCCGGCAGGTCGAGCGCGCCCTCCTGGAAGGGCGTAACGAGCGCAGTGTAGGTCCCTCGAAACATGCGTTAGGGCATCAGGCGGGTGAAATGCTCAAAGCTCGATCGTCCCTTCGAAGACAAATTCAGCCGGACCCGTCAGCGTGACGTTCTTAAATTCGTTGCCGTTCTTTTCGAACCCTACTTTTAATTCGTTCCCGCCGCGCACCAGCACCGCAATCGGTCCGTCGACGCCCTCGGTGGCCGCGAAAATAAGCGCGCTCGCCACGACGCCAGTTCCGCAGGCCAGCGTTTCATTTTCCACCCCGCGCTCGTAAGTGCGGATCGCGATCTGCCGATCACCTCGTCGTTGCAGGAAATTCGCGTTCGCGCCTTTGGGCGCAAAAAGTGGGTGGTGCCGGACGGCGGATCCAGTTCCGCGCACATCGACGTTCTCCAAATCTTCCACCGGGATGACGACGTGCGGCACGCCGCTGTTCACAAAATGTCCGTCGAGAGTCCGATCAGCCAACGGAATCTGGATTCCGAGCCGCAGATCTTTCGGCTCGCTCATTTGCAGGCAGACGAGTTCACCCTGGAGATCGGCGCCAATCACACCGGCCGGCGTCTCAAACGAAAGGCTTTCGACCGGCCCCGCCACGTGGCTCGCGTAACGCGCAAAACAACGCGCCCCATTGCCGCACATTTCCGCTTCGCCCCCGTCGGCGTTGTAGTAGCGCATGCGAAACATCGCGCCGTTTGTCGGGCGCTCGAGGACCAGGACTCCATCCGCCCCCACCCCGCGATGCCGATCGCAAATCTTCGAAATCTGCTCGGCCGCCAATTGCAAGAGTCCCGCACGATTGTCGATCATGACGAAATCGTTCCCCGCGCCGTTCATCTTCGTGAAACGCAGCATGGGCAGTTTGTACCACATTCTTTCACCAAAGCCAACAAGGAGCGGCGGTTTGAAACCGCCGAACTAAAATACGGCGATTGAAAATCGCCGCTCCTTGGTTGCCGCTCGAAGATTCGCGTTCTATCTGTGTGGCGTCGTTTTGAACAATTATCTCGCGAGAATCATTCTGGGCCTGGCGCTTTTCTTCGGCGCGCGCGGGCTCGGCCAGGCGCAAATCGCTCCGGGCAGATTTAACGACCTGATCGTCCAACAGATTCAGCAAATGCCGAGCGGCGGGAGCTACTCCGCTTCGCGGGTGGCGACGATCCGCTTGCAAAAGGCGGCGCATTTCGAATCGGGAAAATTCTTCGTTCTGCCGGATGCGGCTTCCCCCAGTTATTGCTCAGGCGCGACCTACCTCGTTTTCATGAAGACCATCGAGGCTTTGCGCGCCAAGGGTGCTCTCCAGCTGGATTACGCCACGCTCGAAAGCCTGATGATTCGCGGGCAACGGGACGGCGAAGGCATCTGGGGCCGCTGGAACGCCAACGGCCCGGGCACCGCCCGCCTTTTTCACGAAATGGATCTCGGAGAAAACTTTGATGATTTCGCCGCGGCGCAGCCGGGCGATTTCATGAAAATTTTCTGGTCGCCCGAGGTGGGTCGCGCCGAGCATGGACACTCCGTGATTTACCTGGGCATGGAAAAGAAGCTTGGCCTCGATTACGTCCGCTACTGGTCGAGCAACATTCCCACCGGTTACGGCGAGAAAAGCGTGCCGCGAAGCAAGATCGTTCATGCGATCTTCTCGCGACTCGATGCGCCGGCAAATCTTTCCCGCTCCGCGACCGTGCCCGCCGTGGACAAGTATCTCGCCAGTTTGCTCAGCACCCGATCGAGCTTCGAAGAGGCCAAGGCCAAATGCGGGTTTTAGCGGCGACTTGGCCGCTGGTCCTGCTCATGATCCTGATCCTGCTCATGATCTTTCCGGATACACCGCTGCCTCCCAGGATCAGGAGCAGGAAATAGTTACGAGGTGCAGAGCGCAATCCTGATCAACGGATTTGTCCTCGGCTGGTCGGTCGCGTGGCCGCCGGGGCCGGTTAATGCAGAGATGCTGCGGCGGAGCGTGATTCCCCGCGATCAGGGCGGGGGTTTCTGGGCCGCGTGGCAGCTTGGCCTCGGAGCGTGCACGGGAGATTTTCTTTGGGCGCTGGCAGTCATGACGGGGGCGGGCGCGCTGCTCGACACGCCCAGCGTGCGGCAGGCCCTCGCGGTCATCAGCCTCCTGTTGCTTCTTTTTCTGGCCGGCATGTTCGCCCTCGGCGCCTGGCGAGCCGCGCGTTCTCGAGAAAAGCCGCCCGAGGCCAATGGCGCTAAAGGCAAGCGCCTGACAGGACGGCGCGGTTATCTCCTCGGCCTGACCCTGGCCCTGACCAGCCCTTGGAACCTCGGCTTTTGGCTCGCGGTGATCGGCGGCCAGCAAAGTGTGACGCGCAGCCCCAGTCTCGGGAATTCCCTCGCCTTCGCCGCGTGCGTGGTCCTGGGCGCCGTCGCCTGGACGCTGGTTTTCTCGGTGGCCGTCAAGCAAGGTGGGCGAATTTTTGCGCGACCCGCCTGGCAGGCGGCGACGCAGGCGATTACTTCGCTCTTGATGCTCTTCTTTGCCGCGAAACTGCTGCTCACGCTGATTTAATGGGAAGACCCAGGCTCGGCGGAGCCTCGCCCTCCCAATGAATTCGTTGATTCAATTTCGGGGCGGAACGGCTTACGTTCCGGCCAACGGAATGACCGACCGCGAGAAGACGCTGACGATTAACGAGATTTATCACTCGATCCAGGGCGAGAGCACCTGGGCGGGGGAGCCGTGCGTCTTCGTCCGGCTGACGTTTTGCGATTTGCGCTGCACTTATTGCGACACGGAATACGCCTTTTACGAAGGGAAAAAACAGACGCTCAACGAAATCGTGGACGCGGTGGCGGCGTTGCAATGTCCGCTGGTCGAGATCACCGGAGGCGAGCCGCTTCTCCAGAAAAACGTGTTGCCGCTCATGACCATGCTCGCGGACGCCGGCCACACGGTCCTGCTCGAGACGAGCGGGGCGCACGATATTTCGACGGTCGATTCACGAGTCCATCGGATCATGGATTTGAAAACTCCGGGGAGCGGCGAGTGTGCGCGCAATCTTTTCTCGAACATCGAGCACCTCACCCAACGCGATGAAGTGAAGTTCGTCATCGGTTCGCGCGAGGATTACGAGTGGTCGCGCGAGCAGGTCGGGCGTTGCGGACTGACGCAGCGATGCCGGGCCGTTTTGTTTTCACCGATCTTCGGCCGAATCGATCCCCGCGAGATCGTGGAGTGGATTCTCGCGGATAAGCTGGCGGTGCGTTTTCAATTACAGATGCACAAGTTCATCTGGACGCCGACAAAGCGCGGGGTGTGACTCTCCGCTGTAGCCGCCTCGCTCTGTCGAGGCGCTCCCTCGCGCACGGCGACAGAGCGCCGTGGCTACAGCGCGGGCTCCCGGATGACACGCGCGACGAGCAATGCCACCTTAACGGCCATGCGCGTTCGCCTGACCAAGGACTTCACTTTCGAGGCAGCGCAGACGCTGCCCCACGCGCCTGAGGGCCACAAATGCCGGCGGATGCACGGGCACAGTTTCAAGGTCGAGATCTCCGTGGAAGGCAATGTCGATCCGGCCACCGGATGGTTCTACGATCATGCCGAGATTGGCGCGGCCATGAAGCCGCTCCTGCAACAACTCGATCACGCCTACCTCAACGAGATCGAGGGGCTGGAGAACCCGACGATCGAAAACATGGCCGCGTGGCTCTGGCAGAAACTCTCATCACTCTGTCCCGGGCTCTGCGAAATCGTGGTGCATGAAACACCCACGGCGCGCTGCGTTTATCGCGGCGAGTAAGCGGCAGGGCTAAGGACTGGACGCGCCGAGACGCGAAACGAAATCGGCAAAGAGCGACGCGTAACCTTCGCCCCGCTCGGGATGATATTGGACGGCGAGCGCGAAGGGATAGTCGCGCAACCGCATTTGCTCGATGATGTCGTCCGTGGCGCACCGCGCCTCGACCTCCAGGCCGTCACCGAGGCGATCGACGGCCTGATGATGCGAGCTGTTCACTTTCTCCAGACGATGGGTGGCGCTGCTGTCGGTGCGGAGGGGTTGCACATCATGGTCGCGCATTTCCGGAGCATCGTGTCCCGGGATGTCGAGGTGCAGCGTCCCACCGAGCGCCACATTAAATAGCTGCATGCCTTTGCAGATCGCGAAAATCGGCAGGCGCCGTTCGAGCGCTGTCTTCGTCGCATCAAACTCCCAACGATCGCGTTTCGGATCGACATCCTTGTCGAGGACGGAGGGATCGGGCACTGGCTGACGCAAATATTCCGGCGCGATATCCGGCCCGCCGCTCAGGAGCAGGCCGTCCATTTTCTCCATCGGCACTTCCTCGTTGAGTGCGTTCCAGAGACGCACCTCAGGATGAGGCGCGAAAGCACGACGAAACCACTTTTCGTCGGTCGGCCGGATCCACGTCGCCACGTTGAACATGGCGGACTCTGGGACCCTTCAGTGGTGAAGTAAAGGGAACGGATCCCGTCTCTGAGCTGTAGCCACGGCGCTCTGTCGCCGTGCCCGGGGAACGCCTCGACAGAGCGAGGCGACTACAGCGAAATACACTGCGGGCCTACAGCCCCATCAACTCGCGAACGTATTTCGCGGGAGGGCTGCCGAAGGAAAGCACGGTGTCGTTGTATTTCCTGAGATCGAACGCGGCGCCGGCTTTCGCCCGGGCGCGCTCGCGCAGTTCGAGATGTTCGGTCGCTCCGATGAAGTAGGTGGAGAGCTGGGTCGAGCTCAACCGCGCGCGCTTCCATTTCGCCACGGCCTCCCCTTCCTGTTGAAAGCCTTCTTTCATCATCAGGTCGAGCGCCTGTTGTTCGGTCATGTTCGCGGTGTGAATGCTTTGATCGAGGATCGCGTTGCAGATCACGCGCAAGCGCATCTTCAACTGCTGCATCCTGACCTCCGGTCCGCCATATCCGGCTTCAGCCATCAGCTGCTCGGTGTAAACCGCCCAGCCTTCGACAAACGTGCCGCTCTGGAAGATCGCGCGCACCAGCGTCGGCGCGCGAAATTCATTCGAGTGCGCGAGCTGGAGATAATGCCCGGGCATCGCTTCGTGCACGGTCAGGTCGCGCACCATGTAGTTGTTGTACTCGCGATAGAACGAATCCTTCCGCTCCTTCGTCCAGTCCTTTGGGGTCGGCTCGCAGGCGAAAAATGTCTCGCCGTTTTTCTCCAGCGGTCCGGGCGAATCGCAGTAGGCGATCCCCTGCCCGCGCTTGAATTCCGGCATGACGATGACTTTCAACGGCTTGTCCGGGACACGAACGAGATTCTTTTTCCGCACGAAATCGGTCGCTTCGGTCACGACTTTTTGCGCGGTGGCCACGATCGTGTTGTCGTCAGGATGCTGCTCGGCCAGCTTGTCGAGCACGGCCGTGGTGACTTTTTTCTTATCGTCCAGGGTCGCCTGGTCCGCGTTTGGGAAATATTTTTTGTAAAGCGGCAGAGCGGTTTCGTAGATGGCCGCCTGGGTCGCGGTGAGGTCCGCCTGCGCCCGTTTCATGAGTTCTTCGACTGACAAATCGGAGGCGAGCGCAAAGCGAAGCTTCTTCCGGAACTTGTCCATCCCGAGCCGGAAATCGCCGTCGGAACGCGGGAGCAAATCGGTTTGGAGCCATTTCTTGTACTCTTCGAGAGCGACCGCGGTCTTCTCTTGAAGCGGAGCGAGCTCTTTCTTCATTTGCGGCGAGCGATCGAGGAGCGGATTGAGTCCTTCCCGCACAAAGCCGACCGCGCCGGTCATCTGGTCGATCGCCGTTTCGGTATGAACCTTCGGCGAGTTTTTCAGGTTCGCCTTCGCCTGCGCGATGACGGCGGGAATTGCCTCCATCCGCTTGCGCAGATTCGGGATGCGTTTTTCGGGCGGATCGAAATCGCGCGCGACGAGGAGGTAGAGGCTGTTCGCCAGGCTCTGGTTGTAGACGAGCGGGTTCCAGTCTTCGTCCTTCAATTCCTCGAGATCGAAAATCTCGTAGTCGACGTTGTCCTTGAGGATGCGGAGATCGACGCTGTTCCCCGGGCTCAGCTTCGCATCCGTTCCGAAGCTGTTCAGTTTTTCGCGAAATGCTTTTGCGTCCGCGAGTTCCTTCGTGCGGGTTTCCGCCGAGTAGTCGGTCAGCCTGTCATCAAACCGGTGATCGCCCAGCTCGGTCGCCTGCTCCGGATGGGTCCGGAGAGTTTGCTCGATGTAATCGTTGGCGAGTTTTTGGAATCGGTCGTCATCCGGGGAGGCGACGACCGTTAACGGCAGGAGTGCGGAGGCTAGTAGAATGACAAGCGTAGTTTTCATAAGTGAGGTGGCGTCAGCTTCGGGGAGCGCACGCGCCCTCGCGTGCTGGCGAAGGCGCCTCGCCTTCGCGAACTTTTCCCGGTTGTTTCGGCGTGGGCGCCGAAACGAGCACGCGAGGGCGCGTGCGCTCCCCAAACAGAATCACGTCGGTGTCCCACCCGCGAGGACCGGCTCCGTGGCCAGCTCTTCCGGCGACACTTCTTGAGATTGCAGGTAAGTCCGTCCTTTGTAGAAACTCGCCACAATGACGAAGATCACCGCAGCCGCCGCCATCAATTCGGCAAAAAAGAGGAAGTACTGCTGATCGTTCATCTTCACCGTCCCATCGTCGTTCCGGATGAAGTAGTTGACTCCAGCGGTGAAAAGATTGCCCATCGAGACGGTGAACAGCCAAAGCGCCATGACAGCGCTTTTCATCTTGTTCGGTGCCTGAGTGTAGGAGAACTCGAGACCGGTAATCGAAACCATCGCTTCCCCGAGCGTCAGAATAACATAAGCGAGGAACTGCCAGTTTACGCTCGGCTTGCCGCCGGCATCGATCATCAACTGGATATACCAAATGACGAGGTAACTACCCGCGGTAAGAAAAAGGCCGATGCCGATCTTGCGTAGCGGAGTGAGCAGGAAAAATCGACTGACTAAAGGATAGATGCCGTAGTTGACGATCGGAATGAAAATGAGAATGAGAATCGGATTCGCCGTCTGCACTTGAGCGGGCAGGAGTTGCATGCCGAACCAATTCAAATCCATTCGCTGAGCCTGCAGAGTCCACGAGCCGCCGCTGCTCTGATCCCAGAGCGACCAAAACACCGCCACGAAGACGTAAACCAAGGCGAGTCGTCCAAGTGCGCCAAGGCCTTCTCGGCTAAACATCTGCTTAAGGAAGCCAAGTCCCGCAGGAGGGATGTGGACGAATCGGCGGCGGCCGGCCCAGAAAACGATCGTTGCAAGCACCATCGCCACACCGGGGATACCGAAAGCCCAGGCAGGGCCATACCGTGGATCCGCCAGGAGGAATGGGCACGCGATCGTAGAAATAAATGAGCCCGCATTAATCGAAAAATAGAACCAGCCAAAAACCTTCGAGAGCAGGTGCTGGTTCGATTCCCCGAACTGGTCTCCCACATTTGCCGAGACACATGGCTTAATGCCGCCTGAGCCGATTCCGATCAACACAAGGCCAGTGTAGAACACCGATTTCTGACCAAGTTGGATCGCCCAGGACGTCTCCATCAAAGCCAAAGTGAAATGGCCGAGACAATAGATGATCGAAAAATAGAGAACGGTGCGGTACTTCCCCAGCCACCCCTCTGCGACGACTGAGCCTATGATCGGACAGAAGTAAACGAGCGCGACGAACAGGGCGAAGAGCGCGCGCGCGTCAGGCTCGATCATTCCCAAAAATGCCGTTGCATAGACAATAACGATCGAACGCATCCCGTAGAACGAGAAACGCTCGGCCGCCTCGTTGCCGATGATATAGGGGACGCCCGGCGGCATCCCGGTAATGTTCGGCGGGGAGGTCGCGTACTGGTGCTTAGCCATGCGTCGGTCCTGTCTGCTTACGGTTTGGGTTTATCCGGGAAAAAATTGGCGGGACTGGAGCGAGGCTCGGGAGATGCCTCCGCGTGCAGGTTGGCGGAATCAGTCTCACCACTCTTTGTCTGGTGCTCGGCCGGCATCTCTTCCACGCGATGACGCTCGCAGGAACAACAGAAGATTAGTAAGCCGGCCGCCAGCGTGAGACCGGCTCTGCGAAGAAGAAGTCGCATAACGCGTCGGAGAGTAAGCGTCGATGCTTGGGGGGCGCAAGGAGGAAAGCTGGGAGAGAGGGCCAACGTCCAACGCGCACGGACCACCGCAATCATCTCTCGGTCCACTCGGATTGAAATTGAAAGGGCTCTCTCTCGCATTACTGTGAGCCGCAGTGGCCCGAACTATCAAAAACACCGCGTGGAATGAAGTCTTCGCGCTCCTTCTCCTCGGCACGGGCACGCTGCTGTTCCTGGCCCTGATTTCTTACAACCCCAAGGATCTCCCTTCCTGGGTTCCGTTCAGCCACATTTCGCCCCCGAACCGGCCCGCGCAAAATTTCATCGGCCCGTTCGGAGCCATCATTGCCGGCTTTTCCTACCTGCTAATGGGCGCCGCTTCCTATTTGCTGGCGGTCGTTCTGCTGGGATTCGGTGGCGCGAAGCTGTTCAACCCCAGATTGCGCCTGATCCCGCGCCTGATTTGGATCGTTCTCTTCCTTGTCTCGGCCGCCTGTTTGCTGCAGGTGCAAACACAACACCTCCAAGGTTGGCGCACAGCGTTTAATATTCAGGGGCCGGGCGGCTGGATCGGGTACGCTCTGGGCAAGAAGCTCCTTCAAACCTGGATGGGCGGGGTTGGTTCCGTGATTCTGCTCACCGGCGTCTACGTCAGCAGCCTCATTCTGATGACCGGTCTGCGCCCGATCCACATCGTCCGGCAGGCAGTCGCCGGCATGCGCAGTTCGATGCAGAAGCTCGGCGAATGGCAACACAATCGACGGCTGCGGAAAGCGGATTGGCGGACGCGGCTCGAGATGGAGAAAAAGGGAAAGGAACGCGAGCAGCGGCAGGTGGTGAAGCAGCTTAAAAAATTGGGCGCCCCGGTGGCTGACACCGCCACGGCCTCCGTTCTGGCGGAAGAATTGGTGAACCGGCCGAAGCCGAAAGTGGTCGACACCACCGCGCTCCCGGAAGAACCGGCGCGAAAGAAACCGTCCCTGGCGGAACTCCGCGGCGCGGAGAAGAAAGCGAAACCATCCACCGGCCTAACGAGCCAGACGTGGGACGCCGAGAATTATGTCCTGCCCGGTTTCGATCTGCTCGACGCCCACGACACCGAAGGCCGGACCGCCGCCGACCCGGCCGAACTGGAGCAGATTCAAAAAATCCTGATCGAGACGCTGGGCCAATTCGGGATTGCGGTCGCGGCCGGTGACATTACGAAAGGGCCAACGATTACGCGCTACGAAGTCTACCCCGCCAAAGGCGTGCGCGTGGACAAGATCGTCGCCCTCGAGCGCGACCTGGCGCGGGCGACGAGCGCGGAACGGATCAATATCCTCGCGCCGATTCCCGGCAAGGACACGGTCGGCATCGAGCTGGCCAACACGCGAAAAGTTAAAGTGACGCTGCGCGAATTGCTCCAATCACAAGACTGGGAGGAAGCGAAAACAAAATCGAAGCTTCCGCTCGCCCTCGGCAAGGATGTTTACGGGAAAACGATTATTGCCGATCTCGCCCAGATGCCGCATTTGCTCGTCGCCGGGACGACCGGCAGCGGCAAGAGCGTCTGCATCAACGCGCTCATCGCGAGCATGCTCTACCGCTTCACACCGGAAGAACTCCGCTTCATTATGATCGATCCGAAGGTCGTGGAAATGCAGGTCTATAACGATCTGCCGCATCTGATTATCCCGGTCGTGACCGATCCGAAGAAAGTGCTCCTGGCGCTGCGGCACGTGATTCTCGAGATGGAAAATCGTTACAAGATTTTCGCGAAGAGCGGCGTGCGCAACATCACGAGCTTCAACGCGCGGCCACCGAAGAAAACGCAGAAGGAACTCGATGCGGACGCAGCGACGAAGCTCGACAAGGAGCTGGTCGACGACTTTAAGCCGGCCAACGGCTCGGCTGAGGATTTCACGCAGAAGCTCAATATCCAGGTTCCGCGCGATGACGAGGTGATCATTCCGGACAAGCTTCCTTACATTGTCGTGATCATCGATGAGCTGGCGGATTTGATGCAGACCGCGCCAGCCGACGTGGAAAGCGCGATTGCCCGCATCACCCAAATGGCGCGTGCTGCCGGCATTCACATCATTGTCGCCACCCAAACGCCGCGCGCGGATGTCATCACCGGTGTGATCAAGGCGAACATTCCAAGCCGCATCGCCTTCCAGGTGGCGTCGAAAATCGACAGCCGCGTCATTTTGGATGAGAACGGCGCGGACCGCTTATTAGGCCAGGGCGACATGCTCTACCTGCCGCCCAGCACTTCGCGGCTGATCCGCGCGCAAGGCGTGCTCGTGACAGATGACGAAATCCGGCGGCTGGTCGAGTTCGTTTCCGCGCAAAGCCCGCCGGCCTACGATCTCGCAATCCACGAAAAGATCTCCAGCAGCGGGAGCGGTGAGGAAGGCGAAGATGTGACCGACGAAGACGAGGAGCTGGTCGAGAAGTGCCTCGAGATTATCCGGCAGGAAAAGCGCGCTTCGACCTCGCTCCTGCAACGCCGCCTGCGCCTCGGCTACACGCGCGCGGCACGGATCGTTGATATTCTGGAGCAGCGCGGCATATTGGGACCCGGCGAAGGCGCGAAGCCTCGCGAGATTCTCGTCGACCTCGACGCCACGGTATAACCAGGCGCCGCACAAATTTTCATGGAAGGCCTCGGCAAAAAACTACAGGAAGCACGCCTCGCGCGGAATCTCACGCTCGATGAAGCCGGACGTATGACCAAGATCCGGCCCGGGCGCCTGGCCGAAATCGAAAACGAAGATTTCTCCGAGTTCGCCAGTCTCGCCTACGCCAAAGGATTCCTGCTCATCTACGGAAAGTTTCTCGACGTGGACGTCAGTCCCTATCTGGAGGCCTTTGAGACATCCGAGTCGGTCACAGTCGATGGCTATTCCTATCTCCAGGACAATCCCGCGCCCAAGCCAGCCCGAACGACTGTCGTTCGGCCGCGGAGCAGCGGTGGCGGTGGTGGCGGCGGCGGGCGCGGATCATTCATGCCTTTTGTCATTGGCGTCATCGTTCTGGTCGGCGGTTTCGTCGGGATGAAAACCCTGCTTGAAGTGCAGCGCCTGAAGCCAAGTCCTGGCCAGATCGTGGGAGTTTCGCCGACGACCGCGCCGGAGAAAGTAATCGCGCCGCGCGCCCAGTTGATTGAGAACGCGCCGAGTGCAACACCGGCCGCGGCGGAGACTCCGGTAACGCAGCCGACGCCGGCCATCCTCGCCGCCCCCTCACCGATTCCGCAGCCGCCCACGTCCGAACCCGAAGTGCGCCGAGCCGAACCGGTCAATCCGCAGGACGTGCCGAAGCCCAAGCCCAGCGCTTCACCCGTAATTAAGAGACAGCTACGGAGCCCGACTCCTCCTCCCCGGCCAGGGTTGACTCCCCCTCCGCGCGCAGTCCAGACCCCGACTCCGCGGAAGTTGCTGACCCGGTAACGTGAAAACTCAACTCGCTGCCAGGCCGAAGGTTGGCATGATCAGCCTCGGCTGCGCGAAAAACCTGGTCGATGCGGAGATCATGCTCGGGAGCGTTTTGCAGCACGGCATGGAAATCACCTCTGTGGCCGAGGAAGCGGACGTTCTCGTGGTGAACACGTGCGCCTTCATCGATTCAGCCAAGGAGGAATCGATCGACGCGATCCTAGAGGCGCATCAACAGCGCGGGCTCGGGAAAAACCCAGGCCAAAAGTTGATCGTGAGCGGATGCATGTCGCAGCGGTTTTCCCAGGAATTACGACAATCGCTTCCCGAGGTGGATGCGTTCGTGGGGCTGGATCAGGTCGCGGAAATGGGAGCGATCATCAAGCGCGTTGTAGCCGGGGTCGCTGACCCCGGTTCCCCGGCCGCGGTCAGCGACGGCGGATACAACTTCGTGACCGACCGTCCGACTTACATTCCTAATTACGACACGCCCCGTTTTCGATTGACCCCGGCTCACAGTGTTTACCTGAAGATTGCGGAAGGGTGTAATCATCCGTGCAGTTTTTGTGTTATCCCGCAAATGCGCGGCCGGCACCGCAGCCGGCAACCGGACTCGGTGCTCTCCGAGATTCGCGCGCTCGTGGCCGAAGGGGTCAAAGAGATCAATTTGATCAGCCAGGATACGACCTATTACGGAATGGATTTGTGGACAGCGAAGGCCGGCCCGCGTCAGCCGGTGGATTCCTCGCGAGGGCCGACGCTGAGCGCGCTGTTAAGCGAAATTCAGTCAATCGAGGGGGATTTTTGGGTGCGCCTGCTTTACACGCACCCGGCGCATTGGAGCGCCGAGCTCATCGAGACGATCGCGCGATGCGACAAGGTCGCCCGCTACATCGACATGCCGTTGCAGCATATCGATGAAATGATGCTCGGCCGCATGCGCCGTGAAACGAGCCGCGCCCACATCGAGGATCTCGTCATCGCTCTGCGTGCCGGGATTCCGGGTGTGGCCCTCCGCACGACATTCATCGTCGGGTTTCCGGGGGAGACGGAGGAGGCTTTCGCCACCCTGCTGGAGTTCATCGAGCGGACACGTTTTGAGCGCCTCGGGGTTTTTAAATACTCGCAAGAAGACGGATCGCGAGCCGCCAAGATGCCGGAGCAGATTCCAGCGAGAATCAAGAACCAGCGCTACGGGCGGGCCATGGCCACGCAACAGCGCATCGCGCGGGAGCTGGCGGCCGAAAAAGTCGGACGCGAACTGCGCTTGCTCGTGGATCAACCGCTGGTGGCGAGGACGGAAGCGGACGCACCGGAGGTCGATACTCGCGTGATCCTTTCCCAACCCGCTACGGTGGGCGAGTTCATCCAGCGACGCATCACAGGCAGCCGGGGCTACGATCTCCTGGCCTGAGGCCTCTCGGAGGGACCTGCTTCCGCACGTCCCAAATCTGAATTGACGTTCCACCATAGAATGGGACGTGCAGAAGCACGTCCCTCCGAGCATCGGGCGGTGAATTTAGCGAGTGACAACAGAAGAATTTTCGGGGATTTTTCCTGGCGCAACATGATTCGTCATGGCTGAACCGAAGGAAACTCGCGCTCTCCCCCAGAGACCAAAGACAAGGCCTGGCCTCCAGAAGGAGGTGGCCGGGCATGACATGGCCCGTATCCCCCTGCCCTCGCGCACGCCAGTCATTCCACCGCGCCGGCCTCCGCCGACAATCACTTTACCTTCGCTTGTCGCCGTTCAACCAAGTCCGGTGACCGGCGTGCAACCGCCCCGCGTCCTCGCCCCATCCAGGGCAATCGACGCGTTCGATTCAATCCCGCGATGGTTCTGCTGGGGATTACTCGGCCTTTCCGCGCTCATTTTTCTCATTCAAATCTGGAATTACGCGTTATCTTAGACTCATGCAAAACTCCGCCACCTCTCCGATTGTCACTCTCGATGACTCGAATTTTGAAAAGGAAGTCATGCAAAGCGATCAGACTGTGCTGGTCGATTTCTGGGCTCCCTGGTGCGGTCCCTGCAAAATGATTTCACCGCTTTTGGATGAGGTAGCGACAGAAAAAGCGGGCTCGGTGAAGGTCGCGAAAGTGAACGTGGACGAGAATCAGAATCTCTCCGTGAAGTACAATGTGCGCGCCATTCCCGCTTTGCTCTTCTTCAAGGGCGGCCAACTGCGCGATCAAGTCGTCGGAATGACGACCCGGGGTGACCTGCTCAAGCGCCTGGAAGCGCTGGCCTGAGGAAGTTCCGCGCTCGGAAAAGTGCGCCCGGCGCGGCTCGAACGCGCAACCTACAGCTTCGGAGGCTGTCACTCTATCCAGTTGAGCTACGGGCGCAGTGCGCTCCGATTATAGTGGGCGACCGCCAAAGCACAACCCGCCACCTCCTCTCCTGCTCCTGATCTTGATCCTGCTCATGATCCCCGAGCGACAGGGGGAGGATCAGGATTAGGATTAGGATCAAGATCACGAGCGGGAGGTGGAGGCGAAAATCCCCCTGAGCTCATCTTTCCTTTGATTTTTCCCCTTAAGCGACTGAAAATGACCGCCCGCTGTAGCAACGGCGCTCTGTCGCCGTTTCGAACGCTTCCGCCAAGGCCCGCATTGCGCCTCGACAGAGCGAGGCGGCTACAGCAACCGGAGGAACCAATTTATGAGCACCATTATCGACGCAATCGAAAAGGAACAATTCAAGACCGACGTAACGAACTTCAAGGTCGGCGACGGCGTCCGCGTGCACACACGGGTGGTCGAAGGCGACAAGGAGCGGATTCAGATTTTTGCCGGCATCGTGATTGGCCGCAAAGGCCGCGGCCTGAACGAGACATTCACCGTGCGCCGCATTTCCTACGGTGAAGGGGTCGAGAGAGTGTTCCCGCTCCATTCACCGCGCATCGCGAAGGTGGAAGTCGAGAAGCAGGGACGCGCGCGTCGCGCCAAACTCAACTACCTGCGCGACCGCAAAGGCAAGGAAGCGACGGCGGTTCGGGAAGCGTAAATTGTGATCAGTGACTAGTGAATGTGGGCGCTCGTTCCATTCACCGATCACCAGTCACTATTCACATTTTCATTTTTCACCACGCCCGGCATTCGCTACGGTCGGAATGAATGTATCGTCGCTGTGGCTTTCGGCATGAACGCAGATTACGCGCCCTCGGTGTCTCCACGATCGCCGGCATCGATGAAGCGGGCCGCGGCGCGCTCGCCGGCCCCGTCGTAGCGGCCGCAGTGGTCCTCCCCGAAAAATTTCGCCATCGCAAGCTCAACGATTCGAAACAGCTTCTCCCCGAACGCCGTGAAGAAATCTACCACGAACTGGTCGCCAACCAGGCCATCTCCTGGGCCGTTGGAATCGTCGATTCGCTCGAGATTGATGCGATCAATATTCTCCGCGCCACGCACAAGGCGATGCGCGCCGCCATCGAAGCGCTCCGCTTTCAGCCCGACCATGTGCTCATCGATGGCCTTCCCGTTTTTCCTTTTCCCCTTCCCCAGACGGCCATCATCGACGGCGATTGCTTCAGCCTCTCCATTGCCGCCGCCAGTGTCATTGCCAAGGTCACCCGCGACGCGATCATGCGCGATTTCTGCGCCCGTTTTCCCGAATATTGCTTCAGCCAGCACAAGGGCTACGGCACGGAATTGCATCTGATTAAACTGCATGAGCACGGGCCTTGTCCGATTCATCGCCGATCTTTCGAGCCGGTGGCGCAGCCGGTTTTCGCCTTCGCGTCCCGAGCATCTTCGGCTTGGAATTCGCGGGGAGAATCTGGCCTGCCGGTTTCTGCGCCGGAACGGGTACAAAGTCCTCCATCGTAATTTTCGCGGACGCACCGGGGGCGAGATTGACATCGTCTGCCGCGACCGCGACACCCTTGTCTTCGTCGAGGTGAAGACGCGGACGCGCGAAGATTTCGGGCGTCCGTTCGATGCCGTGGATCGCAACAAACAAAAACGAATCGCGCGCGGCGGTCTGGCGTGGCTGCGCCTCCTGGGGGATCCCGACATCCTTTTCCGGTTCGACGTCGTCGAAGTCATCCTCCCGGAAAACGCCGAGCCGCGAATCGAATTATTGCGCAACGCATTCACCCTGCCCGATCCGTATATCTATTGATGGCTCTTTCGGATCAGGTTCGCCGTTTCATCGCCGGGTCGCTGAGTGCGCTTCTGGTTTCGTGGATTCTTCCAGTTGCCCACGCGGAGGCCCAAAAAACCTCCTCCACGGCCGATTGGACGCAAGATGCGCCGGGCGTCCGCCACAAAATCGAGGTGGATGACTTGCCTCTGCCTTACGCGACAAAGTCAGCCCAAAATCATCCAGGCGTTGTTCGCCGGCCCCCCGGCGCGCAGCTCCGGGTGCCGGCCGGATTTAAGATTGAAGAATACGCCGGCGGCTTCGCCGATCCGAGATTCCTCCTGACGGCGCCGAACGGCGACATCTTCGTGACGGAAAGCGATTCGAACGCCATTAAAGTCTTGCGAGACAAGGGCGACGGCAAACCGGGGACAACGGAAACTTTTGCCGAGAGCGGCCTGAACGATCCCTTTGGCCTCGCGTTTTTTCCTCCCGGCCCCGAGCCGAAATATCTTTACGTGGCGAACACAGACGGAGTCGTTCGATTTCCTTATCGCAACGGCGATACCAAGGCCCGCGGGCCGGTGGAAAAGCTAAACGCCGAGCTCTCTGGCGGCGGTTTGCTCCGCGGCGGCGGACATTGGACGCGCGCCATCGTCTTTTCCGCCGACGGCAAGAAGATGTACGTTTCGATCGGCTCGCTTTCGAACGTCTCGGATGCAGCGTCGGAAGCAGATCGCGCGCGCATCTTTGAATTCAACGCGGATGGCACCGGCCGAAATGTTTTCGCCTGGGGAATTCGCAACGCTGTCGGGATCGCCTTCCGTCCGGGCACAAACGATCTCTGGATGAGCACGAACGAAAGGGATGGGCTGGGCGAGGATCTGGTGCCGGATTACATCAGCCGCGTGCACCCTGGCGGATTTTACGGCTGGCCGTGGTTCTATCTCGGGAACCACCAGGACCCGCGGCACAAGGACAAGCACCCGGAGCTGGCCGCCAAAGTTCTGGTGCCCGACGTCCTCGTTCAGAGCCATTCGGCCACGCTCAATCTTTGTTTCTACAATGGCGCCCAATTCCCGCCGGAGTACAAGGGCGACATCTTCGCGGCCTTCCACGGATCCTGGAACCGCGAACGGCGCACCGGTTACAAGATCGTCCGCGTTCCCTTCGACAAAGCGACCGGGAAGGCGCGGGGCGATTACGAGGATTTTGTGACCGGTTTCGTCACGCCGGCAGGAAACGTTTGGGGGCGACCCGTTGGGATCACAATTGCGAAAGATGGCAGTCTCCTCTTCAGCGAAGACGGAAACAAAACGATCTGGCGCGTGAGTTACGTCGGGAAATGACTTACACCAGCAACTCGTACGAGAGAATGCTCAGGCAATAAATCGACGCCGTCTCAACCCGAAGAACGATCGGACCGAGCGTGATTGGACGGCACCCCTGGCTTCGGGCGAGCGAGAGTTCGGCCGGCGTAAAATCACCCTCCGGACCAACGAGCATCAACACGTTCGCGGGCCGGTCCCCGTGTTCGGTGGAAAATTGCGCAAGGATTTTCTTGAGGTGCACCGCATCGGACTGGAGCGAGCCGATCAGCTGCAGGTCGAATCCGCGATGATTCGAGAAAAACTGCGCGAGCGACTGCGGCGTTCGCACCTGGGGGAGCCAGTTCTGGCCACACTGCTTGGCCGCTTCGATCGCGACCGTCTGCCACTTGGCCTGTTTTGACGCGGCGCTCTCTTCATCCAGGCGCACCACCGTGCGATCGGACACGATCGGAGCGATCTCCGCCGCGCCGATTTCCACCGCTTTCTGCACAATCAAATCCATGTTTTTCCCCTTGGGAATTGCCTGACCCAGGGTGATGCGACAGCGCAACGGCGGCGTGCGCGCATCGTGCAATTTACGGAGACGGACCTCGGCCGGGCCGCCGGCTACGATCTCGGCGGTGATCTCGGACCCGCGTCCATCAAAGAGAACGACTTTGTCCGTCGCCTCCAGACGCAGAACCGTGGTGCAATGATGCGCCTCGGAGCCCGTTAGAACGAGGGCGTCGGGGTGCCAGGCTTCGGGCGCAATATAAAAGCGATGCATCGGCGAGCGTCAGGTGTTGTTGGTTAAAGAATAACGTGCATCCGCGATCCGCGCACGTCTATGCTCGACGGCGCTAACGCATCAAATGTTTGGGAATCGGCGCGCAATTCTACGGTCATTTTGGACGCAAGCCCTCCTTTGGAGCGCGGCGCTGCTTGGCTGTCACTGCCTGATCGCGGCGATCAAGCCGAAGATCGGGTTAATGGATTGGCGCACCTTTCCGCTCTACGCGAACTGGGTTCCGGCGCTGAGTGCGTGGGCCATCGTTCCGGTGCTAACGTTCGGTGGCTGGTTGCTGGCATTGCATTGGTTTTGGCGGCGAAAATCGCGGTCAGTCCCGATTGTTATTGCGCTCGCATTTATCGTTGCCCTCAACGTGACCACGGCAATGACGCGCGGGGGAGCACTGGCGTTATGGCGCCCGTTTATGCCCATCGTGCCTGGAGCCAGGACGGAGTATTTCGGCGATATCAACCGGGTGGACCCGAATCCGATCTCCTTTGTTCGCAATTACACGAAACTGGTGCCGACTTTATCGATGCATTCCGGCACCCACCCGCCCGGCCCGGTTCTTTATCTCTGGGCGGTCTCGCGTGTCTTTGGCGACGGCGTCGGGGCAGCAGTCTGGTCCGCTATTATCGGCACGGCGTTGAGCATCTATCCGTTTAGCCTGCTCGCCCGGAATATTCTGGGACCGGCCGCGAGCCGGTATGCCATCGCCATCTATGCGGTTACCCCATCCCTGGTCCTGTTTGGAGCGACGTGCATGGATGGGGTGTTTTTGTTCTTCCCATTGCTGGCCGCTTATTTCTTTCACAAGAGCTGGAAGCAAAATCCCATTCGCTATTCGATCCTGACCGGAGTTGCGCTCGCGGCGGCGATGTTCTTCACGTTCATGACCGTCTGCATCGGTTTCGTGTTCACGATCGAGGCCATCCTGTCGATTCGCTATCCGGCCTTGCGCCGGCGAATCTGGCTCAATCTTGTTTGGGCCGGACTCACGTTTGCAGTCCTGCATTGGGTGCTTCGGGCGACGACGGGTTATAACGTCATTAAGGCCTTCGCGACGGCGAGACGCATGGCGAGCGGTTACCGATTGGAGATGTATCCCGATTTCGGGCACTACCTGATGGCGAGCGCCGGGAACCTGGCGGCGTTTCTTATTGGAATCGGAATCGTTACGGTCGCGCTCTCATGGCGCGAAATAACGGACGGTTGGGCGGCCTGGCGTGCGAGGCAACCGGCCGATCTGTTGTCGATCGCTCTCCCCGTGGCGGCAGTTGTCCTGGCGTTCGCGTCAATTTTTTGCGGCGAGACCGAACGAGTCTGGATGTTTCTTATGCCCCTGCCGATTCTAGCTGCGGCGCGCCATCTCGACCGCTACCAAAGCGCCAACCCAAGATCGAGCGCCTGGTGCGGCGTGCTCATCCTGTTATTCACCCAAACGCTGGCGACGGAGCTCTTGTTCTACACCTTTTGGTGAGCGCAGACACGTGCGCCGGGCAGGCCACCCGAGTCTGATCTAGCGAAAGAATTCCTTCGCGCGATCGAAGAAACTTTTGTGGAGCGGCGTGTTTTCCTCGCCGCAGAGAGCGGAAAATTCTTCGAGCTTCTGGCGCTGCTCGCTGTTCAGACGGCTCGGCACCTCGACCAGGAGGCGCGCGAGAAGATCGCCGCGATCGCGCCCGTTGACGTTGCTAATGCCTTTGCCGCGCAGCTTGAAAACCTGCCCGCTCTGGGTTCCCGCGGGCACCTTGAGATTGGCTTTGCCCTCCAGCGTTGGCACCGCGATTTCGCCACCGAGCGCGGCGACAGTGAACGCTATCGGCACTTCGCAATAGAGGTTGTCTTCCTCGCGCTGGAAGATCGCGTGCTCCTTGATGTGGATGACGACGTAAAGGTCGCCGGAGGGTCCACCGCGGATTCCCGCCTCTCCGTTGCCGGACGAGCGGAGGCGCGAGCCGTCGGAAATGCCGGCCGGGACCTTGAGTTTGATGCGGCTCGTATTCTCAACGCGCCCTTCCCCCTCACAAACGCGACAAGGCTTCTCGATGATCTGGCCCGCGCCCCGGCAGCGCGGACAGGTTTGCGAAACCTGAAAGAATCCGCGCGAGCTGATGACCTGGCCGCGGCCGCCGCAGGTGGGACAATTGATCGTGCGCGAGCCGGGGTCCGACCCTTTGCCGTTGCATTTGCTGCACGCGTCGAGTTTGCGAACCTCAATCTCTTTTTCCACGCCGAAGGCAGCCTCTTCGAGAGTGATCTGCATATCGTAACGCAGATCGGACCCGCGCTGGCGTCCTTCGCGATCGGTGGTCCCACCGCCGCCAAAAAAAGTTTCGAAAATTCCGCTCACCCCGCCCCCGCTCCCGCCGAAGACCTCCCGGAAAATATCGAAAGGATCATGAAAACCACCGCCGCGTCCGGCCGTGCCCTGGGCAAAAGCCGCGTGGCCAAAGCGATCGTAGGCAGCCCGCTTGTCCGGATCGATCAACACGTCATAGGCTTCGCCAAGTTCCTTGAATTGTTCCTCGGCCTGCGGGTCGTTTGGATTTTTGTCCGGGTGAAATTTCACCGCGAGCTTGCGATAAGCGCGCTTCACCTCGTCTCCGGACGCCCCCCGTTCGACCGTCAGGACTTCATAGTAATCGCGCTTCTCGGTAGCCATCTCCCAGGTCTCAAACGTTCTTCAGGATGATCGCACTCGTGCTCGCGCTCATGCTCGAAGATCGAGAAGTTAAAAAAAGAGCGATCACGAGCAGGAGCACGAGCACGATTACGAAAATCAAGCGGCGGCCGGACCACTTGAAACCACCACGCTGGAGGGTCGCAGGAGCCGGTCCTTCATTCGGTAGCCGCGCCGCGTTTGCCGGGTAACGACACCCTCCGGAAATTGCTCACTCGCCTCATGCGCAATCGCCTCGTGAAGATTCGGGTCAAATTTCTGACCGGCCGCATCGATCGGTTGTAGCCCCTGCTCGGTCAAGAAATCCATCAATTGCTTCAGGACCATGCTCATGCCCGAGAACACCGGAGAGGTTTCACCTTCACCACGCGCAGCTTCGAGACCCAGTTCAAAATTATCCACGATGGGCATGAGGCGTTCGAGCAGAGAGCTGTTTGCGTACTTAACGGCTTCTTCTTTTTCCCGGACCGCCCGCTTCTTGTAATTCTCGAAATCAGCCTGGCTCCGCAGCGCGAGGTCACGAAAGCGATCGAGGTCAGCCTGCAAATTTTCGCCTTCGTCCTGATCGGTCGATGCAGCCTGGGCCTCAGGATCGGATGCGCCAGGCTTCGCTTCCGTGGTTCCCTGGATCGGCTTGGATTTGTCGCCCGCGGCGGGCGCTTCTGTGACGGGGATTCTTCTCATGTTTTGCGAATAGCGATCAAAGTAATGTCGTCGTTTTGGGGCTGCGCTCCAACGAAGCTTCGCAGTTCGTCGATCAAATTTTTGATAATGGCTGGTGCCCCCTTCGGTGCGCTGGCTTGAACGCATTGGATCATGCGTTCCGGGCCAAACTCGTCTCCGTTTGCGTCGAGGGCCTCGGTTACTCCATCCGTGTAGAGGAGCAGGCAATCGTCCCGTTCCAACGAGAGAGCGAAGTCGTGCGTTATCCTATCGAACACGCTTCCGCTGTCAATTCCGACGACCATTCCCGGCGGCTTTATGGGAGTGACAGATCCCGTCGCGTGCTGGTAATGGAGCGGCGCATCGTGCCCAGCGCGCGAGAGCAAAACGGTGTTGCGGACGTGATCGAGAATCACGTAGGCCATGCTGATGAACATGTCCTCCTTGATATCGGGATAAATTTGCCGGTTCACCTTTTGCAGAACATCCGCTGGCGACGGATTCGCCGTCGCCTGACTGCGCAGGACACTCCGGCAGATGGCCATGATGATCGACGCGGGCACGCCTTTTCCCGAGACGTCGGCAATCGCGACGCCGAGCCGTTCGTCGTCCACTTTAATATAATCGAAATAGTCGCCGCTCACATGGCGCGCGGGAATGTTGATCCCGCTGATCTCGAATCCATCGACCGTGGGCGCTTCGCTTGGCAGCAAGAGGCGCTGAATGTCCTGCGCGATCTCCAGGTCGTGATCGAGGCGCTTCTTTTCATTCGCTTCCGAATAAACGATGGCGTTGTAGAGCGCGAAAGCCGACTGCTCCGCGATCGATTTGAAAACGACGAAATCACTGGGCGAGAAAGGCGTGCTCATCGCCCCGTTGCCCAGCGCCAGAACGCCCATGTTTTGTTTCCCGTAAAGCAGGGGCGTGACCATGATCGATCGGGCGCCGAGAGAAGTGCCCCGCAGGGCAGCGAGCTCGGGAGTATTGGCGAGATCAGTCAGGCAGACGGGTTCGCGTGTTTGCCAGACGCGGCCGACGACGCCTTCACCCGGCGGAATGGTGTGTAGACGCAGATAGTTTTCCAGGGCCGGAGGAGTGGCCACCGCTTTTTGGAGAACGTCGGCCGGCACTTCGACGAAAGGCGGCGAACCTTTCGAGATATAGGCTGGGGCCAGCTTCCCGCCGGCGCGCTCCATCATGTAGAGCGCACCCCCGTGCGCGTCGAGAATCCGGGTCGCGCCTTCCACGATCAGGCGATGCAAGTCCGCCGCGCGGATTGTCTCGGTAAACGCTTCGCCCAGGCCGTGCAAAAAATCGAAGACAAGGGTTTCCTCGATCTGAATCTCTTCTTTAGAGCGCTCGAGCTGGTAAATCCGGTTGCGTTGCTGCCACCAGGTAAAAAGCCATCCCGCGAGAGACGCAATCAACAGCCCAAGAAGAATGATTGGCCACATGCGCCGAGGGCTGGATTAGTTCGGCGCCGTCTCGTGGTGGAGATCTTGTTTTAGATAATCGAGAACGTCCTTGAACCGGGAGATATTTTGCGGCACGGCATCGCACAAAGCCTGGTGTGCGTCCAGCACCTGGCGGGCATTCTCCTGCTTCTTTTCTTCGGGCGAGGCGGCGGCGGGTTCGCCTTGAAGCAATTTGCATTGCGGCGACGCCGCGCCGTTCACGTGAATGCTAAAAATCTGGTCGAGACCAAGGCCCATCAGGAGGTCGCGACTTCGCTCACCGCAATGAACGACGTGAAGATGTCCGTGCCCCAGTTCCTTTAAGCGGAGCGCGACGCCCGCCATGGTCCCCATGAAGGTGGAGTCCATCATCGCGCATTTTTCCAGATCGACGACGAATTCGCGATAGCCGCGATTAACCATCTCGCGGGTAAACTCTTTAAGGTTGCCGCTATTGAGGAAGGTACCCTTTCCTTCAACTTTCACCCAAACGGCTTCGCCGTTTACTCCGACTTGAATTGACGACTGCACTGCGTAGGAAAATATAAGATCGCGTTACCTGGTGTCAAACCAACTACGGCCCTGGGCGGGGATTCCCCCGGCGCGCGGAACTGTTTGCGCTGGTTAAACTTAGCGACTCCGACCCAATCACGTGTCGTCCCCTCATCCCTGCGCGGGCCGTTTCACTCCCACAAATAGGAGCGGTTTTCGGCGACGATGCGGCCGTTCTCAATCAGCAAACAACGCCACGCTATCACCCGCCCATCATTGAAGTAGTCATCGCCGATCACCGCGAACGCGGTCTTCTGACCACCCTTTAGGTTGCTGTAGGTTATTTCGCGGGCCTGGACAAATGAGCGAAGCTTCTCCTGCCGATATTCCAAACGCACCGTCACATTGGCCGGCCGTTTTGCGCGCCAGAAGAAATCGAAATAATTGCCGAACCTCTGGTGTTGATCGGCGGCTGTAATGGCGCCGTACATGCGATAAGTGCGCTCGAAGTTCATCGATGCTTCCGCAATGCCCCCGTTTTGCGAGGAGGACAAAGCCGATTTTCGCAGCTTCTTCGGAGCTTCGCTCAGAAAGAAGAGCTTTGTTTTGCGGAACTGAAAATCGTCACTCAAGGCGACTGGCAAGGGGTTCACCTTCGAAAGCACTTTCGCCGTGTCCGCGGCCAGGGCGTTGCCAGCCGAAAGCGCGGCCAGAAGGAAAATCGTCGCAAACTTCATCGGTCTCATGGAAAGGGAACCGCACCGCGCTGTCAATGCAACCGCGAGATGAATGGGCCCGAATCCCGGTTTCGCCACCGTGGTTTCGCGGCTAAAATTTTCCGTGATCGAAGTTCGTTACGACCGGGGCATATACCTGCCGCACGAGGATATCTGGCTCGATCCCCGGGACCGGAAGCCGTTCGCGTTTGTTTCACATGCTCACAGCGATCACATCGCAGCGCACGATGAGATCATCGTCTCCGAAGGAACGGCGCGGTTGATGCAGGCGCGTTTACCCGGGAAGCGCAACGAACACATCGTCCCCTTCGGCGAACGAAAGACGATACGGGGCCTGGACCTGATGTTACTGCCCGCCGGTCACATCTTCGGCTCGGCCCAGCTCTTCCTCGAGACCAAGAGCGGGTCGTTACTTTACACGGGAGACTTCAAATTGCGGCCCGGGCGGTCCGCCGAGCCGACCGAGTGGCGGAAGGCCGAGACACTCATCATGGAAACGACCTACGGGCGGCCGCGCTATCGGTTGCCGCCGACGGACGAGGTCATCGGACAGATTGTGGCCTTCTGCCGGGACGCACTCGAAGCGGGGGCCGTGCCGGTTCTGCTGGGATACTCGTTAGGCAAAGCGCAGGAGATTCTTTGCTCGCTGACCGGCGCCGGACTCAGACCGATGCTGCACGGGTCCGTCTATCAGATGACACGGATCTACGAACAGTTTGGGCAATCGTTCTGCGAGTACGAACGCTACCGGGCGGACGACGTCGCGGGCAAGGTCCTGATCTGTCCGCCCAGCGCAAACCGTTCGCGCATGTTGGAAAAAATCCGGGATAAACGCGTCGCCATGATCAGCGGTTGGGCCGTTGATTCAAACGCGGTCTATCGCTATCAGGTCGACGCGGCTTTCCCGCTTTCCGATCACGCCGATTATGCGGATCTCCTGCGCTACGTCGAACTCGTCGAACCACGGCGGGTGCTGACCCTGCACGGATTTGCCGCCGAGTTCGCGCGCGATTTAAGAGACCGCGGCGTAGAGGCCTGGGCCTTGAGCGAGGAAAACCAAATGGAGCTGACTTTTAAGTCTGGGGAGCGCACGCGCCCTCGCGTGCCCTTTGCGGCGCCCCCGCCGCAAGACGAGAGCGAAGTTCGCGAAGGCAAGGGCGTTCCCCCATCGGGATTCCACGCGTTCGCGAGCGTGGGTGAAGCGATTGCCGCCACGCCCGCCAAGCTCGAAAAAGTGCGCTTTCTCGCGGAATACTTCCAAACCCTGGAACCGGCGCAGCTGGCCATCGCCTCGATCTACTTCACCGGAAAACCGTTTCCCCAGAGTAATCTGCGCACTCTGCAAGTGGGCTGGTCGGTCACGCACCGGGCCTTGATCGGCGCGAGCGAGCTGACCGAAGCGGAGTTTCGACGCATTGCCAGCTCCCACGGCGATGCCGGAAAGACCGCGTTGGAGGCTCTGGAAGGTCGAACCACTCCCGAACCCTTCACGCTGGGCGAGTCCCGAGAATTCTTCGAGTCGTTGCAAAAATCCCGGGGTCCGCTCGGCAAGGCCCAGATTCTCCAAGCCCGTCTCGCCAGGATTTCAGCGCGCGAAGGGCAATATGTGGTCAAGATCCTGACGGGCGATCTGCGGATCGGCTTGCGGGAAGGTCTCGTGGAAGAAGCGATCGCGACGGCTTTCCATGTTCCACTCGATGAGGTGAAGGAAGCGAACATGCTTCTCGGCGACATTGGAGAAACAGCGCTCCTGGCCGCGAAAGGCGAGTTGCAACGCGCGGAGCTTTCCTTGTTTCGCCCCATCAAATGCATGCTCGCCAGTCCGGAGCCGACGGCCGAGGCGATTTGGGCCCGGTTCGCACCGGAAGCGGGCAGCGACGCCACCGCAGCTCCGCCTCCGACAGTTTACGTGGAAGATAAGTTCGACGGAATCCGCGCCCAACTTCATCGAGGCGAGGGGCGCGTGGAAATTTTTTCGCGGGATCTGCGGCGGATGACAAATCAGTTCAATGAGCTGGCCGAGCAGGCGCGAAAGTTCGAGGACGAACTCATCCTCGATGGCGAGATCATGGCCTTCGAGCAGGGCCGAAAGCTGACATTTTTTGATCTGCAAAAACGGCTGGGACGAAAGAGTGAAGGACCCGATCTGTTTGCGACTCCCTCGGCGGACGTGCCGGTCGCCTTTGTCGCGTTCGATTTGCTTTGGAAAAACGGGCGTTCTTTCTTGAGACGGCCGCTCCGCGAGCGCCGCGAAAACCTGCGCGGCCTGAAACTCCCGCCGCAGTTTCAGGTTGCGGAAATTTATCCCGCCCAGTCCGCCCAGGAAATCGAAGAGGCCTTCCAACTCTCGCGCCGCCGCCTTCATGAAGGACTCATGGTGAAAGACCCCGAGAGCTTCTATTCGCCGGGCCGGCGCGGGATGTTTTGGTTCAAGCTCAAGAAGGAACTGGCGACACTCGACGTCGTCGTGGTGGCGGCAGAGCTCGGCCATGGCAAGCGCAATCACGTCCTGAGCGATTACACCTTCGCGGTGCGCGACGAGGCGAACGGCCAGCTCTCGACCATTGGCAAGGCCTACAGCGGGTTGACCGATGCGGAGATCGCCGAGTTGACCGAGCATTTCAAGAAACAGACGACCGCGCAGCGCGGCCGTTATCGCGAAGTGAAGCCGGACATCGTCCTGGAGATCGCGTTCGATTCAATCCAGCCGAGCACCCGGCATGCGAGTGGTCTCGCCCTGCGTTTTCCGCGGATCAAAGCTATTCGGCGCGACAAGGGCGTGGACGCGATCGATACCCTGGCTTACGCACGCTCGCTGGCCAATCGACACGATTCCAATCCGGGTCCCTGAGCAAAGGGCCTTGCGGCCGCCACCAATCAAGGCGCGGGCGACGCAGCCGGTGTGGCCGTTGCCGCCGGAGTGATTATGACGCGCTCGATCTTATCGCGCCGGACTTTTTGGACGTTGGCGTAAATCGCGACCAGGGCGAGCCCAACCAGAATGACAATCATCAATCTCACGCCCAGGCGCGGAGCGGGTGACGGAGCTGCGTCATTATCCGAGCCATTTGAGGATTCCACTTCAGGCACCGTCTGCTGCTCCGGAATTTCGCGCAAGGCCATCAATCGAGTGAGAGCGCCGCGATCGCGTCCATCACGCGCTGGCTGAGACGGAGATAAAGATCCTTCCCCGGAGGCTGAAGATCGGCGGCCGTAAAGTGGATTGGCTCGCCCACGACCACGGTAACAGGGCGAAAAGGGACCGGCTTGCCTCCGCGCGGCCAGGCCTGGCGCGCACCAAAAATCCGCATGGGCACGACCGGGGCGAGCGTTTTTGCAATCACGAAGCCCAGCCCGGGTAACGCAGGTTGCAGGCGACCGTCCTTCGTGCGCTCGCCCTCGGGAAAAACCAGAGTCCCCTCTCCTGCTCTCAGAATGCGAATCAACGCTTTGAGGGCGCTGCGGTCGTTCCCCTCCTGATCGACGGGGATCACGTTTAGTTTGGGCAAAAGCCAGCCGAAAAAAGGTCCATCCAGGAGCGACTTGCGCGCGAGAAAAAAAATTGCCCGATGCGAAGCACTGCCGACGAGCGGTGGATCGAGATAGCTCTCGTGGTTCGAAGCCAGAATGACCGGGCCATGATTGATCATTCGTTCGCGGTGGACGAAGCGAAGCCGGAAAAAAACCCGGCCCACCAGGACGATCAGGCTGCGGCAGAACCAGTAGTAAGGATTCATCAAATCAGAGGGCGCTCAGCGAATTGAAAGATTGAGTGATTGGTCCAAACTCCTCGCTCACCCGAGGCCTCGATCATTAAATGTTCATCCCTTTCATCTTCAATTGGCCCATAATTTCCCCCACCACGTCTGCGATGCTGAGATGGGAACTGTCGATCACATGCGCGCCTTCCGCGATAACGAGCGGAGAAGTGACACGCGAAGAATCCGCCTGGTCGCGGGCCGCGATGTGATCGCGTTGCCCTTGCGCAATCCGCCGGCGGTGGCGGACTTCCGGCGACGCGTCGATGTAAAACTTGTACGGTGTCTCGGGAAAAACGACGGAACCAATATCGCGTCCCTCCATGACAACGTCACGATCGCGGGCGCAGGCCCGCATCTTGGCCACCAGAATTTCGCGGACCCGCGGGATGCTGCTGACGAGGGACACTCCGGCATTCACGCGCTCGTCCCAGAGGTGTTCGGCGGGATCGACACCATCAATCAGAATGCGGGAGCCGGCATCGTCGGGATGACAATCGATGCGAGAAGTCTCGAGCAGGCGTGCGACGGCGACGCCGTCTGTCGGGGAAAGTGCGTTCTGCAAGGCGTGCCAAGTCGCGGCGCGATACATGGCGCCGGAATTTACGTAGTCGAAGCCAAGCTGTTTCGCGACTTCGCGCGCGACGCTGCTCTTGCCGGACGCGGCCGGGCCATCGATCGCAACGACACGGGGAGCGGCCGGGACGTTCACAGCGAAGACATGAGTCGCTGCTTCCGAGAAATTGCCGGAACTACTCCCTGCGCGGCGCAAGCGATCGGCTTGCGCGCTTTCATTCTTCGGCCGCCTTGGAGGGCGTGAGTGAGCTAATGACGGGGGTCGTCAGGCGCGTTCGCTTTGAAGAAACGAAGTCATCGAGCGCTTTTTCAAACCCGGGATACGATTCACGAACGCACTCCACATCCTGGATGATTGTCTCGCCGTCCGCGAACATTCCGGCGACAGCGAAAGCCATGGCGATGCGATGATCGCCGAAACTCGCGAGGCGCGCTCCTCGGAGCTCCGCCCGGCCATGAATCTCCAGCCCGTCATCCAATTCCACGACTTGCGCGCCCATCGCGCGTAAATTGTGCGCGATAGCCGCGATGCGGTCCGTCTCTTTCACCCGCAACTCTTTGGCATGACGAATGATGGTGGTGCCGCTGGCGAGTGCTCCCGCCACCGCGAGAATGGGCAGCTCATCAATCAACTGAGGTATCTCCTTGCCTTGAATGACCGTGCCCTTGAGCGGAGCGCCGGTCACTTCCACCGTTCCCTGCGGCTCGATTTGATCGACGTCCTCGATCGCTTCGCGCACCTGCGCTCCCATGCGAATGAGGACGCCAAGCAGTGCGGTGCGGGTGTCGTTCAATCCCGTGCGCCGCACGAGCAGATGGCCGCCCGGCTGCGCCCCGGCGGCGACGAGCCAAAACGCCGCCGAAGAAATATCGCCCGGGACCAGGAAATCGCGCGATTCGGGCACTTGATCCCCAAATATGCTGGTGCTGTCATCGTCTTCGCGGACGGTGCGAACCAGAAAATAATTCAACATCAGCTCAGTGTGATTTCGGCTCATCGACGGTTCGTGCACCGTCGTTTTCCCTTTGGCAAAAAGGCCCGCAAGAAGAAGCGCGCTCTTTACCTGCGCGCTCGCCACGGTCAGATCGTGCCGGCATCCCTTGAGCTTTACGCCATGGATTTTCACGGGCGCCGTTTCGTTCGGCCCTTCGGCCACGATGTTCGCGCCCATTTTGCGGAGCGGGGCGATGACGCGGTCCATCGGACGGCCGGAGAGGGTCGCCCCTCCCACGAGACGGCTATCGAAACTCTGTCCGGCGAGTAATCCAGCGAGCAAACGCATGGTGGTGGCGGAGTTTCCGCAATCGATCTCACCAGAAGGCGCGGTGAGCAGCCGCTTCTTTCCATGCACGACAAGCATGTCCGGCTCCGGATGTTCGATCTTGATCCCGAGTTGCCGAAGGGCCTGCACCGTTCGCATGCAATCGTCGCTGGGAAGAAATCCGCGCAAAACACAAACACCATTGGAAAGCGCGGCGATGATGGCGGCGCGGTGGGAGATGCTCTTGTCGCCGGGCACGGTCATTTCCGCTTCGATGCGGGGCGCCCGTTTAATGCGAAATTCCATACGACTCTATTATTTGATTCGGCTTAAGACAGGGCGCCACCGCCGTGGGGTGGCGCGCGCGACGCTCAGCATCGGGACATTCGGCGGGCTTGTCCAGTGCGGCCGCAAGACCTCTTCGCCCCAAGCGCCGGAGTCCTTCGCCGCAGGCTGCGCGGGACCAACGCTCGTCAGGGAACGAGGAAGATTTTGTTTGTGTACGGGTCTTTGACTTCTGTTCCCGGAGGAAATCCGCGGACGTCCACATAACCTTGATTGGGCGCGTACGGGCTGGTGACAAAACCAGGCTTGTTCGGAACGGGAATGCCGTAAGGAATGTCGCCCTTGGTTTGTTTCGGCGGTGCGGTGGCCGCGGGTTGGGTCGGCGCTTCCACATTCTCGGTAGGCGGCGGGGTCGGTCCGTTTTGGTACGGTTGCGGCTGCGGAGGATATTCGCTGGTGGGCGGGGGCGACGGGTATCTGGAGGGATGGCGCTTGTTCGAGCGAACCGGCGGTTCGTCCTCGCAGGCAGAAAGCAAGGCCATGGCACCGACAAGAGCAAGCGAGAGCGAAAGTTTCATAGAGTTAGGTTCGACGACAGTCTATCCGTTGTAATTCATTGTGCGCTGGCTGACAATCGCTAATTACCCGGATCGCAGCAAGGGCGACCCGGATAAGTCAATGTTGCCGACCTGGAGGCCCCTTTCACAAGACGAAAAATACAGTTTCGCAGCCGATTATTTTCGAATCACAAGAGAAGATGGTTAAGAAACCGAACGAGCGCATCCTGGTAGCCGACGATGACGCGACGAGCCGCAAGCTGCTCGTGCGGATTCTTTCCCGCGCCGGCTACGTCTGCACGCAAGCCTCGGACGGCATCGAAGCCCTGGCCTCGCTCCATGCTGAACCCCCTTCCCTCCTGCTCCTGGACTTCGATATGCCAGGCATGGATGGCGCGGAGGTCTTGAAACAACTTCGCCAGGACGCTGACGCTTCGATCGCCCAAATACCGACGATCATGCTGACCGGACACGGGGGCGAGGAGAGCGAGGTTTCATGCCTGGAAGCGGGCGCGGACGATTTCGTCACCAAGCCGATCAACGAGGCAGTCTTGCGCGCTCGCATCGAAACGCAGCTTCGCCTGTGCTCAATGCGGATCCAATTGCAGCAGCAAAACGATGAACTCGAGGCCTGGCGCCGGAACCTGGAGCGAGACCTCGCGGCGGCCCGCTTGACGCAGCAATCTCTCATTCCGCAAAAGTCGCCGGATTTGCCCGGATGGGACATTGCCGCGTGCTACCGGCCCGTGATTCAGGTGGGCGGGGATATCTACGGCTGGCGGCGCATGGCCGACGGCCGAACGTTATTCTGGCTCGCGGACGCCACCGGGCATGGGGCCTCTGCCGCTCTTCTCACCACGCTGGCCAAGCTGCTCTTTCACCACGGAAGCGTGGAGCACAACGAGCCGGTGGAAATCATGGAGGCGGTGAACAACGATTTCCGAAGTATTTTCGGGGCCCGTTCGTTCATGACGGCCATGTGTGTGGCGCTCGATCCGAAGACAGGCCACGCCAGCGTCGTGGGGGCAGGACATCCGCCCTTGCTCGTGGCCCGAAAGGGCGGAGAAATTGAAGCAATTCCCTCGTCCGCTCCCCCGCTCGGGCTGCTCGAGCGCTCCGAGTTTCTCGCCACGAACATCGCCCTCGAGCCCGGTGAAGCATTCCTCCTCTACACCGATGGACTCTACGGCTCGGGTCACGCGGAGAATCCCAGGCTTTCCTCGGGGCGGCTCGGCGAGATGTTGCAGCCGATTCCGGCGAGTGCGCAAGCCTTGCTGAATCGGGTGGTGGAGCAGACAGCGATGAACAATGGGGGCGGGTCGGCTCCCGACGACGTGGCCGCGGTGGCCGTCCGGCGCTCAAATTGACAACAAAATCTTTCCGATTCGCTAAATTTAGTATTGCCCTCCCACGAGGGAGGGATTAATCAGCCTCTATGCCGAAACCCAAAAAGACTCCTTCAAAACGTAAACCGAACGCCGCCTTCATGAGACCGGTGCAGCCTGACGACAAACTTGCCGCAATCGTTGGCTCCAAACCGCTCCCCCGTTCCGAGCTCACCAAAAAGCTCTGGGATTACATCAAGAAGAACGGTTGCCAGGATAAGAAAAAACGCACCATGATCAATGCGGACGATTCGCTCAAGCCGGTCTTCAACGGCAAAAGCCAGGTCAGCATGTTCGAGATGACCAAGCTCGTCTCGGGACACATCAAGTAATAGTCTAAATCTTTCCTCGGTTTTTTAGCCCGGCGTACTCCGCCGGGCTAGCTTTGTACGGCGACTGCGCCGCAAGCTCTCCGAGCGTTTGCTTGCGAAGCAAGGAAGTTTACCGGAGGTTGGACCCGTGAAAGTCTGCCGGTTTTTTCTTCTCTGCGCGGGGCTCGGAGGTGTTCTCCTTGCGCTGGCCGGATGCGATAGCTCGGCGCCGACGGACTCATCATCCACGCAAACCACCACAGTGACGCAAGCCCCGCCTTCCAAGCCTGGCTGGGGGACAAACTACGAACAGGGCCAGCAGGAAGCCAAGGCCAGCAAGAAGCTCGTGTTACTCGATTTCACAGGCTCGGATTGGTGCGGATGGTGCATAATGCTTGATCGCGAGATTTTTTCGCAGCCCCAGTTCAAAGAATATGCCAGCAAGAATCTGGTGCTGGTGGAAGTGGATTTTCCCAAAAGGAAAAGCGTTTCGGCCGCGATGAAAGAACAGAATGAACGGCTCCTCATGCGCTACCAGGTTCAGGGATTTCCGACAATTATCGTCCTGAACAGTGAAGGCAAAATGGTGGCCGAGCTCGGCTATATGCAGGGCGGCCCGGATGCTTTCATCGCCGTCCTGGAAAAGCTGCGGAACAAGGGTTAGAGCGACCGCTTCGACCTGATTAGTTCGCGCTCGCCGATTCGAGCGTTCGCTGGAGCGCGTCCGCCAGCTCGGAGCGAGTGAATGGTTTCGGAAGGGCACCGCGAAAGCCGTAAGCCAGGAATTCCGACAAGGCGGCTTCATCCGAGTAACCACTGCAAATGATCGCGTTGACCTTTGGATCCATCGCGCGCAAACGCTCGATCGTCGCCACCCCACCCAAGCCGCCCCGTACCGTAGCGTCCAGAATCACCACCTGATATTGTTCGCCGCGGCGGAGGGCACGCTCGTAAAGTCTCACCGCTTCCAGCCCGTCCGGCACCGCCGTCACTTCGTAACCCAGCGTGCCCAGCAGTTGTGAGGTTAGTTCTCGAATGGCCGCCTCATCATCCATGACGAGCACCCGCTGGTGATTGAAATGGAAGGCGCGTTCCGTAACTCGCACTTCGGGAATCGAGAGCTTGCGGTCACTGGCGCGGAGATAAAACGCGAAAGCGGAACCTTCCGGCGATGAATGTTCCAGTTGGAGCAGACCGCCGTGTTTCCTAACGATCGAGTAACTGATGGCAAGACCAAGGCCTGTTCCCGTCGCCTTGGTCGTGAAATAGGGATCAAAAATCTTCGTGCGCAATTCATCGCCAATCCCGGGCCCGCAGTCGGTGATGGTGATCTTGAGGTAATGGCCTGCCGGAAGAACGGTCCCCGGCTTGTCATCGAAAACGACATTGCGCGCCCGGACGCGAACCGTCCCGCCATGCGGCATCGCCTCGCGCGCATTTAGCATCAGTGCGTTCACCACTTGCTCGATCTGGCCGGCATCCACCTCCGCCTTCCACAAATCGACCGCGATATCGAAATCAGCCCGTAGGTTCGAGCCATAGAGCGAGAACTCGGCCGAATGCTCGAGCAGCTCGCCGACGGAGACGACTTTTTTTAACGGAGTGCCACCCTTCGAAAAGGTGAGGAGCTGGCTGGAGAGATGCGCCGCATGCTGGGCCGCCTGGCCCGCTTTCGAGAGAAACCCAAGCAAACCCCCCGAATCGGACGGAGCCTCGATTTGGGCGAGACCGATGTTTCCGGAAATGACAGTCAGGATGTTGTTCAGATCGTGCGCGATGCCGCCGGCGAGAGTGCCAAGCGATTCGAGCTTGCTGGTCGTCAGGCGCTCCGATTCCATTTTCCGCCGCTCGCTGATATCGCGGAAAAAGACGGAAACACCGCCGTTACTCGGATAAGCGTGGACTTCGTACCAGACCTTCGCGCTGGAATCGCTCGCCTCAAACTCCACCGGAACCTGCTCGGCCATGACCTTCCGGTAATTGGCTTCAAAAACAGATCCCACGTGCTCGGGAAATTTTTTCCAAAGTTCGTGGCCGAGTAATTCATCGCGGGTGCGGCCAAGCAACGTTTCCGCCTCGGCGTTCAAGTGGGTGATATTCCAGGCGGAATCTACGGCGAAGAACCCGTCCGTCGTGTTCTCAAGAATGTTCGCCATCGTGCGGGCGGATTCGAGTAACGCCGCCCGGGCCTGGTTACGTTCTCCCAGTTCGCGAATCCGGTGTTCCGCGACCGAAATTCGCACGTTCAACAAGTCGGGGTCGAGCGGCTTCGTCAGGTAATCATTTGCGCCCGCTTTCAGCGCCTTTTCCAGGTCCGCCGTGTCCGCGCGTGCCGTCACCAGCAGGATAAACATTTCGTCGCCATTTGGCTGGGCCCGTAACTGCCGGCAGAGAGCGACGCCGCTTTTTCCGGGCAGCATCCAGTCGAGAATGAGGAACGGGAAGCTTTGCTTGGCGAGCGCCGCTTCGGCTTCCTCCGCGCTGCCGACACCCACCACTTCGTGGCCGCGCCGCTCGATCAGCCGCTGCAGATTCTTGCGACTTCCCGGGTGATCTTCTACGAGCAAAATTTTCATTAATGGAGAAGCCAATTCGCGTGCGAGCGCGGGTTTCACCCACCATGTCGCGCCACCCTGCTCCAGCGGATGTGTAATCAGCTTCTTTTTTGGAGCAGGATGACTGCCAGAGAGTCGATTTATCTCTGATTCTTGATGGCCACTCGGGTGATCGGTCGCCTTTACACAATGGATTGCAGAAAACGCGCGATTTTGTTATCGCTCGATTACTTTGCGCGCACCGCTCTTTCCCCAGCTGGTTCTCGGCGTCTTCGCCCTGGCCGCCTCCACCTCTGCAATCGCGGAAACGGTGGAGTCGACCTTCATTCTCAGGCCGGAAAATCCTTTATACAGCAACCCGGCGAATTGGTTGCCTCCCCAGGTGCCTAATAACTCCGGCGAAACGAATTACAACATCACGGTGCGCGACACCAGCTTCACCGGCGACATCGACGCGACTGTCTCTAATTTTGTCTTCGCCGGCGGGTCTTCTATCCAGGTCGAAGCCAACCTCACCGTGACCGGCACGACGCTGAATATCGCGACGACCCGCAGCATTCCAATTCTTGTCAACAGCGCGACGCTGGCCAGAGACGCCACCTTTGACGCCGGATCCCTCAGCACATTTTCCAACGGCATCCTGACGGGAAAATACTGGATAGGCGCGGACGAGAACACCCTGTCGGCCTTGAAATTCAATGGTGCCAACGTCGTCAAGTTGCAGAATGCGGAGCTTTCCTTGTTGGGTTCCGGCGCTCACATCCTGGACGAACAGGGCCATGACGGCATTAGTAACCTCGAGGAGATCGACGGTCCTTCCTGGCTCACCATCTCCGCCCAGGATTTTGTCACCGGCGCAAGCTTCTCCAACCAGGGTCGACTTATCCTGAGCGCGTCCTTCGATGGACCGGGCACGACGTTTACCATTCCCGGCGCGTTTACCAATTTCGACTCCGCTACGCACACTTTGACTGGCGGCAATTACGAGCTCGAGAACAGCTTTGGGGTAACGACGCCGCTCATCTTGCGCTTTAGCGGGGCCGATATCGTATCGAATGCTGCGACGCTCTTCATTCAGCTGAACGGCGCAATCGAAGATCTTGCGGGCAATGATGCGTTGCGCAATTTCAGCCACAATACCGCGACCGGCGATTTCATCCTGGGAGGTCACAATTTCACCACCGGAGGCGATTTCACGAACGACGGGCGGTTGCGAATGTTGTATTCCATTTTCACGGTGACCGGAGCGCTCACCAACTGGAACTCGTCCACCGCCACACTAACCGGCGGGACTTACGATCTTGCCGGCGGGGTGGTGAGGTTTGGCGGGGCCGATATCCTTCACAACGCCGCTGCCATCTCGCTCACCAACTCCGGCCGCATCGAGGATGAAAACGGCGATGACGGCTTGCGCCATTTTGCCGACAACCAGGCTGGCGGCACATTCACGGTGGGCGTCGATTACTCCTTTTTCGCGCCAGGCGATTTCACGAATGCCGGTACCGTCGAAATGGTGTCATTCGAAGTCACGATTATTCCCGCACCCATTCCGGGCCTCTTCACGGTTCCATCGGGCCACAATTATCAACAAACCGGGGGCGAAACGCGGGTGAATGGAAGGTTAGACGCCGATCTGACGACGATCAGCGGCGGGATCCTTTCGGGCTTTGGCCTCATCCACGGAGACGTTTTCCTCGGCGCCGGCACGCTACACCCGGGCAATGGCCTAACGATTGATGGCGACCTGTCCCTTTCGTCAACTTCGCATTTCGTGGCCGGAGTTGGGCGCATTTATAACGAACATTTGTCGGTCGGTGGCGCGACCTCGCTGGCTGGCGAGCTGATGATTGAAATCGGCGACTTCCCCATCGGGAGCGCGGATACATTCACGATCCTCACGAGCGCTTCGCCCTTAACCGGTTCCTTCAGCAACGTCGCCAGCGGCGGCCGACTTGTCAGCATCGATGGCCATGGATCATTCCGCGTCACCTCCACCGGCAACGCAATCACGCTCTCCGATTTTGCGGGCGTGCCTCCCACCGCCCAGCTTCTCAACATCTCGACCCGCGCCTTTGTTTCTACCGGCAACCATGCCGTCATTGGAGGATTCATCATCACCGGACAGGAGCAGAAGAGGGCGATTGTCCGCGGCATCGGGCCATCGCTGGTGAAGGGTGGCGTGGGCGGTTCGCTCCAGGACCCAAAACTTGAACTGCGCAGTTCCACCGGGGCGCTTATCGCGGCCAACGACAATTGGAAGGACACGCAACAGGGCGAAATCGAGGCTACCGGGCTGGCGCCGCACGAAGACGCGGAATCCGCGATTGTGGTCACCCTTGACCCAGGGACCTACAGCGTCATTTTGCGCGGCCAGAGCGACCTCACCGGGGTCGGTTTGGTGGAAGTTTACGACCTCGGCATGACGTCGAAGCTGGCGAATATCAGCACGCGCGGTTTTGTCGATCCCGACAATGTAATGATCGCCGGATTCATCGCCGGCGGAGGTGCGGGGGACGACCAAGTCGTGCTGCGCGCAATTGGGCCCGACCTACAAAACGCTGGAGTGCCCGATCCATTGCCGGATCCGACTCTGGAGTTACGCGATAACAACGGAATGTTGATGGCCGCGAACGATGATTGGGAGACGGATACGATTGTTGGCATCCTTGGGCTTTCTCCTCAGCATTTTGAGGATTCCGTCCTGCGGGTGACCCTCCCCCCCGGCACCTATACCGCCATCGCCCGGGGAAAAGGTAATGACCATGGTACCGCCCTGGTGGAAGTCTACGATCTTCATCACTAGTTATTGAAGATCAGAATCTGCGGTCGACAGATTAGGCTTTCGTCCTCGACCAGCTGCATTGTTCATCGCCGATCGCTCATCCGGTGAGAGGGCCCGTTGCTTGCGTTGCATGTCACCTCTGCTAGATACAGCGGAAAGTTTTCGCCTCGCATTCGCCATTCCATGCTTACCCGACAACTGCTCGCAATCTCCTCGATCAGTCTGCTGATTCTTCACGAAGTTTCCGGACAGGGCGCCCCGGCGGCGCAGCCCGTTGAACGCAGCAATTCCTCACCGGCGCCGGCCCTCGTCGTCGCCTCGCCGGCTCAACCGCAGATCACCTTCAATTCCGTCCACGTCGATGGACCCTATATCGCCCTGACGTTCGATGACGGGCCGAGCGCGACTCTCACGCCGAAGTTGCTCGATCTCCTCGCCGCCCATCATATGAAGGCCACCTTTTTCGTGGTGGGCCAAAACGCGGCCGACCATCCCGACATCCTGCGGCGCGCGGCCAAGGAAGGCCATGAGATCGCAAACCATTCCTGGTCGCATCCGAATCTCGGCAAGATGTCCGACGAGGCGGTTCGCCGCGAAGTGCAGAAAACGGATGACGCGATCTTCGCTGCCATCGGGAAACGCCCGACCTTGTTGCGGCCGCCCTACGGATCCATCACAGCGCGCCAGAAGCACTGGATCCATGAGGATTTCGGCTATCGGATCATCATCTGGGATGTGGATCCGCTCGACTGGAAGAGACCGGGACCGAGCGTCGTGACCAGCCGAATTCTGAAGGAAACCCACGCCGGTTCGATCGTGCTCGCGCACGATATTCATCCTCCCACTCTGGAAGCCATGCCGGCTACGTTCGACCAATTGGACAGGAAAGGCTTCAAATCGGTAACCGTGTCGGAATTGCTTAAGATGGAGACTCCCCTGCCGCCGAAGCCGAAGCCGACACCCACGCCGCGCGCCACTCCAGCCGCATCGCCGGGTGCCGTTTCCACTCCTCCTCCGATCAGCCCTCCGGGCAGCTAGGCGGCGGGCATGATTGCCGACAATTACCTGCAGCTTCGAACTGACCTCGAAACTGCACTCGCGGCGCTGCTCAAGTTGAGCTCCGATATGCGTCGCGACTCGGGGACGCTGGATACGATCCACGGCTTGTTAACCGATATCCGGGAGCCGTTGCTTTTTGTCGTCGTCGGTGAAGTCAAAGCCGGCAAGTCCTCCCTGCTCAACGCCCTTTTCGGCCATGAATTTGCGCGGGTGGATGTTCGCCCGGCGACCGACCGGGTTTACATTTTTCGCTACGGAGCGGAGGACAAATCGGTCGAGGTCTCTCCTCAACTCACCGAACGCTATCTGCCGATTTCGTTCCTGCGCGACTTCAATGTGGTGGACACGCCGGGCACGAACACCATGGTGGCCGAACACCAGACGATCACCGAGGGCTTTGTTCCTCGCGCGGACCTTGTCCTTTTTGTTTTCTCGGTCGTGAACCCATGGTCGCAGTCTGCCTGGGATTTGCTGAACTTCGTCCAAAAGAAGTGGCTGAAGAACGTCGTCTTTGTGCTCCAGCAGGCCGACCTGCGCGACGCGGCAGAAATCGAAATCATCCACCGGCATCTTCAGGACACCGCCCTGCAAAAACTGGGCTTCGCGCCACCGATATTTCCCGTCTCCGCCCGGAAGGCCCTCCTGTCGCGGACGACGGGCGTGGACAAGGAAGGGCTCTGGAAAGAAAGCCAATTCGGGCCGTTGGAAGACCAGATCAATCACATGGTCGCGGAATCCGGCGTGCGCATCTTGAAGCTGCGGTCGACCGCGCGAACGGCCGGCATCATTCTCGGTGAAGTGGCGGGGGAGATTCGCAGTTGTTTCGAAACCATCGCGCGCGATGAGAAGCAGCTCTCCCGCGTGGATGAATTTCTTCGCGCCCGCAAGGAGCAAACGCTGCGGCAGGTGGCTGGATTTCTTCGTGGCGTCGAACAGGCCTGCCGGGAGGCGGCCAGGCAGGGAACGCGCCTGCTTGAGCAAAAGCTCTCTTTCTGGCGGACCTGGCGCCTTGTCTGGAGCCGGGAGCAATGGCAACAGGAATTCCAAACGGATGTGGAAGCGAAGCTGCGCCAGACCGTCCAGCCACAGGTGGAGAACGCCGTTCAGCTTTTGGAGACGGATCTGCGCGGCCTCTGGCCCCAATTACAGGACACGATCGCGGCAAAATTCGATTCGGACGGCAAAGACCGGCTGAGCGGGACGATGCCCGATTTCGCGCGCCAGCGCCGCGACCTTCTGCAATCGATTCAGCTTACCCTCGTCGAGCGCATCGCGGGTAAGGGCGTGGAGGAACAACTGGCTCGCATGTTTCGCGAAACCGCGGCCTGGCTTCGCTTGCCGGCCGGCGTGGCGGCGGCCGGCGGCCTCGTCACCGTCATCGTGGCGATGAGCAGCGCGGCCGTGGCGGATGTGACCGGTATTCTCGCCGCCTCCGCCGCCGTCATTGGAACGATCGTCGCCTTTACCCAGCGAAAAAGAATTCTGGCCGCCTACGAGAGAGAAATGGAAACCAAACGCCTGGAACTGGTCCATGCGATTGAGGAGCAAATGAACCACGCCATCGACCTTTTTTACAAAGAGATCTCGGTGGCGTTCGAGCCTCTGTCCGCCTTTTGCACCGCCGAGCGCCAGCGCTACGAGCCGCTCATGCAGAAGTCGGAAACGTTGAGGGAAACCCTCGAAGGCCTGACCGCGCGGCTCGGTTCGGGCGAGTAATCGCCCCGGCTACTTCGCCTTTTTGTCCGTCGTGTCCTGAACGACCTTCTGCTCGCTCAACCGCTTCGCGATCACGAAGTGGTTGTTGTCGCCATAGTTGCGCCACGGCCCTGGTGGGATGTCGCGCACTTCGATGAATTGCCAGTCGGTCACGTCCGTCGGCGAAAGGCCCAGGTAATCCCGGACCGCCGGCGAAACATCCAGACCGGCGCCCCGGTTTAAATTCGGCTTGGGCCGCTCATTCTGGAAAACGTATTGAAAATGGTCCGTGCGAAAAGGACCGCAATCCTCCCATTGCGCGTAGCAGGTGCGATTGCCCTTGCGAATTGCCAGCCAGCGGTCCTTGCAGACGGAGCGCCCGGGCTCGGTGTAAGCCTGCTTGAACCAGGGGATCACCAGGGCGGCTTCGGGCTTGAACTGCCCGTGCGTGACGTCGTTATAGGGCAGCGCGACATAAAATGGATTTTGGCGCGGGGTGAACGAAATCGGAATGTAGTTCCGGCGATTCCCGGGATCCGGGGAATCGAAGCCGCCGTAATTGGAGGTCCAATTGGCGTCCCAGGAGCTTTTCACATTCGGCACCGGATTGTTCCCGGCCGCGGCCTCGCCAATCCAGAAAACCGTGGTGACAATATTCGTTTTCCACGGGAAACGGGTCATGCTCGTGCGCGAGGTCGTCGGCACGAAGACCTGGGGCTCGACTTTGAGGAGCGCCTGCTCCCGCAACTTCATCGCATACTTGGCAAAATCCGCGCTGCTCTCATAGGGCGATTGGGCGCTCAGTCCGAGGGCGCTTACCACCAGCAGGGTAAAAAAGGCGAAAAATCTTCTCATCGAGCCAAGTAGCGGAGTTGTTTATCCGATAAAACCCGGAAAGGCAAGTTTTTCCCTCGTGGTTGGGCCGGCCCTCCCCAGGTATTCACCTATCTAGCACTATCCATTCCAGCCCTCCGGGGGAGACTACTGACCTGGCGCGTCCGGTCAGGTCCGGCTGATCAGGGTATCCCGCCGGAAGCGCCGCTCCGAGAGCTCTGGATAATCGAGGGTGAAGTGCAAACCCCGGCTTTCCTTGCGGCTCAGGGCCGAATCGACGATCAGCGCGGCGACCGTGGCCAGGTTGCGGAGCTCCAGGAGATCGACCGAGACCTTGAAATTCCAGTAAAACTCGCGGATTTCCCGTTGCAGGTTGCGCAGGCGGGCGCTGGCTCGTTGGAGCCGTTTGTTTGTCCGGACGATCCCGACGTAATCCCACATCAGGCGCCGGATCTCATCCCAATTGTGATAGATCACGACCAGCTCATCCACGTTCTGGACGTCGCCCGATTCCCATTCCGGGAGGGAAATCGCGCGCGCGGCGTGCGAGGTGGGTTGTTCGCGGAGCAAGGCCTCGCAGGCGCGATGGGCCACCACCAGGCCCTCGAGGAGCGAATTGCTCGCCAGGCGATTCGCGCCGTGCAAACCAGTGCACGCCACTTCACCGATCGCGTAAAGGCCGGGCAGCGTCGTGGCGCCGTTCACGTCCGTTTTGATGCCGCCGCATTGATAGTGCGCGGCCGGCACAACCGGGATCGGTTGTTTCGCCATGTCGATCCCGAAACGCAGGCAGGTTTCGTAAATATGCGGAAAACGCTCCTGCAAAAACTCGAGTGAACGGTGGGTGATATCGAGAAAGACGCAGGGCGCCCCCGAACGTTTGATCTCCGCGTCAATCGCGCGCGCCACGATGTCGCGCGGCGCCAGCGAACGCTGCGGGTGATAGCGCTCCATGAAATCCTCCCCGCGGCTGTTTCGCAAAATCCCGCCTTCGCCCCGGACCGCCTCCGACACGAGGAATGACTTCGCTTTGGGGTGAAAAAGCGCGGTGGGATGAAATTGGATGAACTCCATGTTGGCGACGACCGCCCCCGCGCGCCAGGCCATCGCCACGCCATCGCCCGTCGCGATGTCCGGGTTCGTCGTATACAGATAAACCTTCCCGCAACCACCGGTGGCCAGGACCAGTCGATCGGTCCGAACCGTTTCCACCTCGCCTGTGCGTTCGTCGAGCACATAAACGCCCAGGGAACGATCCTCGGTCGCGAAACCAAGTTTTCCCGCCGTGATTAAATCGACGGCCATGTGGTTCTCGAGCAACTCCACCTTGGGAGAGCGGTTGAGCTCGCGCAGCAGCGTCTTTTCGATCTCGAGGCCGGTCACATCCTGGACATGGAGAACACGCCGTTTCGAATGGCCCCCCTCGCGGCCGAGATCGGGTTCGCGATGTCCGGAAACCTCGCGGTCGTCGAAATGCAATCCAAGCTCCACCAGCTCGCGCACGCGCGTCGGGCCTTCCATCACGATCGTTCGCACGGCCGCTTCGTCGCACAGACCCGCACCGGCTTCGAGGGTGTCCTGCACATGAAGTTCGAACGAATCTTCGTCGCTCGTCACGCAGGCGATTCCACCCTGCGCCCAGGCTGTGTTGGAGTCGGCGCCCTTGCGCTTCGTAATCACCGCGACCGACCCATGCGCCGCCGCCTTCAAGGCAAAGGTCAGCCCGGCAATGCCGCTGCCAATGACCACGAAATCGTATTCCTTCATTTCCTGTAGCCGCGGTCCCGCAGTTGCGGGATCGCCGCCGCTGTTAGCGTTAGCACCTCCCGCGTAATTGGGATAGCCGTCAGCGCGTAATTCTGTCCTCTCTTCGTCTAAATCTGCTGACAATAGCCCAGCGTTTCAACGCTGGGACCTTGACCACCGGACAAAAATCGAGTCCCGCAGGGACGAAAGGAGCGCCCGATTCGCTGTGCGACAAAACACGGTTCTTTCGTCCCTGTGGGGACTTGTTTTGTTATCGTCGATGATCCCAGCGTTAAAACGCTGGGCTATTCTCAGGGGATAGACGCTACGGCGTGAAAATCACAGCTTCATGGGATCCTGATATTGTCGATCAGGCGAGTCTGTCCGAAAAATGCCGCGACCGCGATGAGCGAATTGGGCTCCACGATTTCGCGTGGCTGCAATGTCTCGGCGTTCACCAGTTCCAGGTAGTCGATCCGGGCGAGCGACGACGTGTCGATTACTTTGCGAGCAGCGCTTATGATCGCCGGTGCCGATCGCTCTCCGTCGGCCGCAAGGCGTGCCGCCTCGAGGAGAGCGGCGCGCAGGACAGGCGCCTGTTCACGCTCGGTTGGGCTCAAATACTGGTTGCGCGAGCTGTAGGCGAGGCCGTCCGATTCCCGGACAGTAGGCGCGCCGATGATTTCGATCTGAAAATTCAGATCACGCACCATTCGGCGAATGATGGCGAGTTGTTGGAAATCTTTCTCGCCGAAAACAGCCGCATCCGGCGCGAGGATATGAAACAGCTTGGCGACAACGGTGCAGACCCCACGAAAATGCCCCGGGCGCGATTTGCCGCACAACGTCGCCGACAAGGAGTTCTCCTCAATCGTAACCGAAGAATCGGCGGCATACATTTCCTCGGGCCCAGGCCGGAAAAGAATATCCACACCACCCACGCGACAGACCTCCTCGTCGGCCGCTTCTGGTCGCGGGTATTTTTCATAGTCGCCTCCCGGAGCGAACTGGAGCGGATTCACAAAAATGCTGACCGCGACCTCGCCCTCGGCCCCGGCCGCCTCGCGCGCCAGCCGGATCAATTCGAGATGACCTCGATGCAACGCCCCCATCGTCGGCACGAGGACTCTGCGTTTGCCATGCTCGCGAGAGCACGCACTCGCCTCTGAGACCGAAGAAATAATCTGCACCTTGCGATAATCCGCTAACAGGGACTCCAAGCAACACCGCTGTAGCCGTGGTTCGACCGTGCACGCCAAAGCCGCCTTTGCGACCGTGTGTGGGCACCGTGCCATCACATTATGCCAATGGCCCTCTTTGGATTGCGTACTTCCGGCCCGCTCTGTTAATCCCTTTTGGACCCCTCCCGCTGCGAGCCATGCTCGTCCTCGGGTAATTGAAGCCTGATATGAAATCCAAATTTCCGACATCCCAAGAGTATTCGTCCGAGAAGGCACACTATCCGGCCATGACTGTCGTGGACATTCGCTCGGAGGAAGCTGGGATCAGCGATTCCTACAAGAATCAGGTGCTGTTCAATATCAACCAAGAGTGCATGCGGCTTTCGGTCTTCGAGGGCGAGTATCGTTGGCATCACCACCCGGATTCTGATGAGCTCTTTCTCGTCGTGGCGGGCGAACTTCAGATTGACTTTGAAGGTGGCGCTCAGGCAACTCTAACGGAGTGGCAGAGCATCGTCGTACCGGCCGGCTCCGTGCACCGAACACGAGCGATTGGGCGCACGGTTAATGTTACCTATGAAAAACAAGGCGCGCAGACCGTTTTTGCAGAGGCGCCCTCTACCCTCACCTAAGCGAACCGTCCGGCGCCTCACGTGTCTTGGGGTCGATAGATGAAAGTCGCCGCCCTCCGAACCTTGGAGTTGATCTGTTTCCTGGCGGCGCTGTGCTTTCTGATTCCTCCAGTCGCGTCGGACGCTGGATTTTCATACCGAGCGACACCCGCGTTGATCATCGGCGGACTGCTTTTCGCCACGTCGCTTCTGTTATCGTGCCGGCGAGCCGCGGAGCATTGGATCGCTGCCGCGCTCAAGCTCGTGGTTTATCTCCTGCTTGTTTGGATTGCTTATGAGCGCGCCTTCACTTGATGGCCACGATAAGATGACGAGATAAACATGAGCAATCCCGCAGCACCATTCGTCTTCGACCCTAACTCGCGACGATTCTACCATGGCACCCGGGCGGACCTGAAGCCCGGGGACCTGCTTCAACCCGGCAATTCCTCCAACTACTCCGACCGGAGGTCGCCCTGGATCTACTTCAGCGAGACCTTGCACGCCGCCACCTGGGGAGCGGAGCTGGCCAAGGGCGAAGGTCCAGGCCGAATCTACGTGGTCGAACCGACCGGCGCGTTTGTGGACGACCCCAATGTGACGGACAAGAAGTTCCCAGGCAATCCCACAAAGTCCTATCGCTCCCGGGAGCCGCTCCGGGTCGTGAGCGAACACCTGGATTGGCAGGGACACTCCCCGGAGGAAATCCAGGCAATGAAAGACTTTATCGCGGACAAGGAGCCCATCGACGATTGAGCTGGGACGGCATGATTCCGCGATTTCAAACGATGGACAAGATCGCGTTGGTTATCGCGGCACTCCTCATCGCGGGCGGGCTTTTCGCCCTTGCCGTGCCGCAAGACCTTGTCTTTGGCCGGGCCACCAATTACCCCAAGAACCGCCAGGAGACGCTGGCAGAGCACATTCCTCCATCGCAGTCTCGACTTTACGGACTTCTCGCTCTGCTCGGAGGAGCCGGGCTTGCCACATGCATTCTGTGGGCCTCACGCAGTTCCTGATGCAACGCTTGCAGGTTAACCAAACGATGGGATCGACGTGCGCTCGCTTTTCGGTTGCTGCGTTGGCGTTATGTCTCACTGCCTGCGGCGGAGTTTCAAATGACCAGGCGCTTCGTGAGTTCAAGGCTGCTTTCCCCGGCGTCACAGTTGAGCAACAATTTATCGGGGAAGGCGATTCGGACCACGCGTACATGCATTTTGTCTACACCACACCAACGGGAACGCGTTTGGAGCGGATGTGGCTTTATCAACGCCAAAAGGACGACTCGTGGCGGGCGATCCGTAAGAGTGAGCCGAAACCGCCGGGCTCAGATTTCGGCGATTGAGGCTGCCGATTCCGTCTGTTGCAATGAAGAAATCAATCCCCGCTGCAAGCCCTGATGCTTACGTGGACGGTCTCTCCGGATGGCAGCGCGTCACGGTGGAGGGGTTGCGAGCAGCAGTCCGCGCCAGCGCAAAATTAAACGAAGTCATCAAGTGGGGGCACCTGGTCTACTCATCAAACGGACCAGTGCTTCTCATTCGCGCGGAAGCGCATCGGGTGCTCTTCGGCTTCTGGCGCGGCCAGCGTCTGCGCGAAATCGAAAAACGCCTGAAGCCAGGCGGCAAGTACGAGATGGCCACAGTCGAGCTACGCGAGAACGACGAAGTCATTGCCGCCGTCGTGCGCCGGCTCGTCAAAGCTGCCGTCGGCTTCAATAAGACACTGGGCGACCCCACAGACATCTAGTGTCCTTGCTTTGGCATGGGATTTGACGAGATTCACAGACTGACCTTGGTAGACCGCGTTGCGACAATCCGCCAACACGCATGGCAAGCAACTCACCTGCCCTGCCCGTCTTCGCTACTTCCGTCTTACGACGGTCATGTTCAGGTGCTGTTATTACCGAGTTACTTCGTGCCATCCGATAATCAAGACACCAAAGCTCAGTATCGTTAAAATCGCACCGATGATATTGTGGGTTTGGAAGGAGATAATCACACCCGACGGCGCTTCATTCATTACAACTTCCAAAAATGTCGCTCCACGGTTTCCCATGAGCCGCAATATGATCGCCCCCATGAGTACCACCAAGGACCAGATAATTAATGGCAGAGTCGCTACGAGAAAGCAGATAAGCGTAAGAATCCGAAGTGTCATCAGTTTCCACATGGTTCACATGAACATAACCAACCCGACAGCCGTGTCCACGGGGTGAATGGGAGCCGGTATTGGTAACACCATTTCATCTTTTGCCCGGCAGTTTTGCATATCTGCTCGCAGCGAGTGCGATAATAGACGTCGCACTCTTTCACCAGATATCCCCCGCCGTTGTTTTCTCTCCAGTCATTCTTGACTAATCCCAGCGGGTCCACGGCATTAATAGGATTGTTCTCGACGTATCCATATAGATTTATTCCCCCGTCTTCCTCAATCGGATCCCTGCTGAGCCATCTCCCGAGCGCCGGATTGTAGGCGCGATAGAGTGTCAGATTCAAGCCGCCGGGAGCATGATGATAGTGGCCGGTATAGCCGAAATCCACATCGAGCGCGCCGCTTAGCTTTGTCCGCTGGCCATACGGATCGTAATCGTATCGCGCCTGAACCGCTCCCGTGCTACTCGTCATTTCCCGAATGCTTCCGAGATAATCCCGGGTGTAGTAGTACTGCTTGGTGCCTCTCGCTCCGGGAATTCCTCGTTCCTCGCCCTCCGCAAAGTAGCTCCGCGTGATCACGTTGCTCGCGTCCCGCTCCTGCGCAATCCTGGTCCCCACCCAGACAAACTGCTTCGTGCTCGTCACCGTCGAACCGGTCTTCTCCACGATTTTCACCCGCCGGTCCAGCCCGTCGTAGGTGAATTCACTGCGTAGGCTGCCACTGTTGATCGCTCGAAGCCGGTTGGCCGCATCCCATTCGAAGGTTCTCGCCTGTCCATCGTCGGTCAGATTTCCCACCGAATCGTGCGACAGGAACGTGTTCCAAGTAAGTGGACCCTGCCCATTACTATAACTATCGATCTGATTGAGACTGTTGAGGGTGTAGCTGCGGAGCGTTCCGCTTTCTGTCTGCGGATTGAAATTCGAGTCAGCGTCCCGATTGCCTGCGGCATCGTAGCCGTAACTATCTACCATCGTGGCGGATTCTTCGCTGGCCGCGTCGCGCGCACTCAAAAGCTGCCTTGCATCGTCGGTACTCAAACCAGCGGCCCGTACTCACCGTTCCCAGCTGCCGGCTCCAGGTCAGAATCTGCCCTTCCGCGTCATACGTGTAGTCGAATTTCGACAGGTTCGCGCTCCCAGGATCGAGATTTTCCAACGTTTGCAACCGCCGGTCGTGGTCATTTCCAAAATAGGTGTAGTTGGCAGTTTGCCCGGTCGGGTAAGTGAGCGTCGACACACGGCGGGTCACCCCATCGTAAGAACGTTCAAACGAAGCCATCGTGCCAGCCGTCAGGGCATTGTGCGTCGTCGTCAGGCGGCCCAATGAATCGTACTCCATTGTTTCCTCCACCCCGTTAATTGACCGGCTGACCTCTCGTCCCAGTTTGTCGTAGGCAAAGATGATGGTGTCATCGCCCAGCGGCCCGTTGATGCTCCGCAACTTTCCGGCGCCCAATTCTGGCGCAGGATCGATCGAATAATATCCGTAAATCGTCTGGCCGGTGCCATCGGTCATCGTCTCGACCCGATTGTAATTTGAATCGTAGGTGAAATACACCGTAGGCGTGGGGGGACTAAGCTGAGCGCCCGACGTGTTTGTGTAACTCACCTGGCTGAGGTTGTTGTCGGCCAAATATGAGTAGTTGGTGCGCCGACCGAGCGCATCGGTCGCCGATTTCAACCGGCTGGTGGCGCCGGCCGTGTTCGGCGCCGTCTGCCCCTCGAAAAGGTAATTGATCGTGCTGGTATCGGCGAACACCTTTTGATAAACCCGGCTCTGGAGGTCGCGGTTGAATGTGGTCACGTTCCCGTTCGGGTCGGTGATGCTTTCCAGTGCACCACAGGTGCACCAGCCGTAGAGAGTCGTGCGATTGTCGGGATCGGTAATCGAATCCATTTGGCGATTCTCATTGTAATGGCGGTAGGTCCACTTGCCCGACCGGTCGAGGCTGGCCGTCAGATCAAGAATCGTGGTCTCGCCTGGTCCGAAGTCTTGGGTGTAGTAGAATTCCTCGTAAGTCGAGTCGGGGTAACGCACCGAGGTTTTCCGATCGAGGTTATCGTAGTCAGTCGTGACGGCATAACCGTCGGAATCGGTCACAGTTCGGACTCGCTTGTAACTGTCGTAGCCGAAAGTGGTGACCGCGGACGCACTGTTAAAGGTGGGACTGGTGATCGAAGCGAGGGCTCCGAGAGGGACGGGACTTCCGGTACCGTAGGCGTAGGTGGTTGGTTCGCTGAACGCGTTCGTCTGCGTCAGGATTTGACCAAATTCGTTGTACTGGTACGTGGTGGGCTGACCCGAAGAGTCGATATCCGTCCTCGGTTTGTGCAGGTAATAATCCCCGAATTGGCGCACTAGTTCGTCGTTGCTGCCGGTTGTCTGCCGGATTTCAAGAAGATCAATCCCGTTGGAATCGTAGACATAACTCATGACTCGGCCCACCGGGTCGGTCTCCTTGGTCGTCTTGCCGAAGCTGTTGTATTCGTATTGGGAGAGCTGCGTCGTGCTGTCGGCCAAAACACGCGCTATCTGTATTGGGTTTGCGCTGGTTCCTTCATGGCTCAGATCCGATTGACCGTCGTACGCATACCACACGCGGTTTTCGAGCGGCATTTTCTCGCTGGCCACGATTCCCGAAGTCGAATTCCCATCAGGCGTGAGAAGCCAATGGGTGATTTTCGCCATCGTGTATTCACCGGGCGCCACCGCCATCGCTTTCTTGCTCCAGTAAAACGTATTCCGGACGTCGAGATTGACGTTGGCATCCGACATCCCGGTGGGCACTACGCCGGACGGTTCCTTCGCGTCGATGCCCGAATCATCGCTGTATTCGACGCGTTCTTTGCCGCCGCGGGGATCGGTCGCTTCGATCCAGCGGTTCGTGCCGCTCCCACCCCTCTCGAAAGTCGTCGTCCCATACGGGGTCGTGATCGACTCGATGACATCCGTGCCGGTTTGATAACCGAACACCGATTGGATCCCGATTTCGTCGGTGATCGTTTTGAGCTTCCCATTCTCATAGTCGAACGTAGCAAAGCGAGGGATAAGGGGGTTACTAAAGTCGGCCACCTTCGTAATCTTAAGGAGATCAGTCGGGTGCTCGTAATAAACAATGGTCTCCTGCCCCAGCGCATCCGTGACTTTCGTAATTCTAAGGTAGTCGTCATAGTGAATCGAGACGTGGTTGCAGGCCGGATCGATCATCTCCGTCATGAAAAGTTTCCTCGGGTAACGTTGGGTCCCCGGCTGATTACTCCGATCGAAAATCTGGACCGACCCGTCTGGAAGTCTTTTTTCATATCTGTTCGGGTTGATTCGAACCAAGAGGGCGTGACTCTGAGGGTCGGGCAGGAATGCTTGCGATCCGGAATCGAATCGATAAATTTCCGCCCCGCCGCCTGGAAGGTAAACGAGCGTGGTCGGCAATTGCGTGGTCGGGTCGTCGACGATGTAGGAGAGCCAGCCGAATGTCCACTTCGGGCCCAGGTTGGAATAGCCGAAGATAGGCAATTGTTGGGTCTCCCGCTCGTTATAGGTGACGGTGAAGTTGATTGCCGGCCCGCGCGCCGGTGAGTAGCGAACCGGGGTATCCTGGATATTCAGACTGACGAGCAGAGAATGGATGCTGTACTGCGCCATAGCAGTACCCGGGCAGTTCCTGGACTGACAATCCGCCTGATCGCCACCCAATTTTTTATCTGTGCACTTGTAAGAGGGAAGCGGGGGAGGCGTCGGGGTCGGTCCATCAAGCACAATGTTTCTTGAGATGACAGTCGCCTCACCGCCATACGTCTGATCAATGCACCCGAAGCAAGTCCCACTGAAAAAATATTCATCAAAAACGACTTCGTTTGAAATGGCATTTTTTACAACATAATGCCTTATGTTGCCATCGTCCTGCGGCCAATTGGAATTATATCCTTCCGCAAAAGTTGCTGTTTGAAAAAAGTTGACCGTGGTATTGTAGACACCGTCACGGTAGACCTCGAAGACTGACGCAAACTGGCTGCAACTGAAAGTGAAAGTATCAAGGTCAAACCCTGTCGCCCCTACGGGATGGTAATGAATATTATAGACGCCGCCTCCTTCGGTTCGTGAGACCGCACTAAGTAAAAGTATAACCAAAAGGGCTAACGTCCGCCTGCACAGTATTTTTGGAACAAGGAGCTTTTTCATAGGTTGAGTACGTGGTTTAAGTGTGACTTTTGTCCGAAACAGCAGAGAGGCGCTAAAACTCGGCGAAGGATTGCCGAGGCTTGCCTTAGAGGCAGCGCTTTCCGTGATCGGAAATCTCTGGGGTCATTCGGGGTTGAAGATGCAGCCGCGAACGAGGAATAGGGATTCCAAATCTCGTCGACAAGAACTATTTCAGAATCCTTCGACGCTACGCCATCAGATCAACCATGCCAGTTTGGGGTCTCGAGCCAGATCGCCTGGCGGGCGAAGCGGAACTTGCGATGGCCAAAGTTTTTCCAGCCGGCGCGTTCCGCCAGTGAAGCAAATTCGCGAAAGGAAAACGCGCGCGCGGCGGAAAGGCGGCCATCGGCCTTCGTCATCGGGTCGCGATAAATCAACGCGGTCAAGAAATAGACGCCCACCGTGGCGAGAAAGCCTCGTCGAAGATCCGAGACCAGAACGAATCCTCTCGAGAGATGCCGGCAGCGCTCCAGCATTCGCACCGCGGCCGTCTCCTCGAAATGATGAAGCACGAGCGAGGAGAGGACGATGTCGTATTCCGCTTCCTGCCCAAAGGAAAGGGCGTCGCCCTGTTTGAAATCGATCTCGGGATAATCCGCGCTCAAGCCGCGCGCGATTTCCAGGGTCGAGCTTTGCTGGTCGATCGCGTCCACCCTGACGCTCGCGCCAATTTTCCTGGCGTAATCGACGACGAGCCGGGGGATATCGCCCGAGCCGGTCGCCAGGTCGAGCACTCGCCATTGCGTCCCCGGCCGGATCCAGCGCCGCAGGAAATGCGTGGTCAGCGCGTAGCTCCCAAAATGGCGATTGAGCTGGCGCAGGTTGCGCAGGTCGCTCATTAGCTCGGGCGAGACCGGCTGCGGCCGATCCATCAATTCCAGCTCAGCCGGGTTGAAGCTTCGCTTCATGTGGAACGTGAATGGTGATCAGTGACTGGCGAATAGTGGAAACGCTTACTTCCTATCACTATTCACTGATCACTATTCACTCTTGGCCAGAAACCTGGCCCATGATTCAGGCAAACCGGCGGTCTCCACGTCACTCGCGATCCGTCCTTCAAAATCCGGCCGGAACGATGTACTCGTCCCGTAAACCATGATGACGTCTTCGGAGCCCTCGACGCGAAGCGCGTGCGCGACCCCGGCCGGGACAACGACCCCGGCATTGTTGGCGCCGCGATGATTGTCACCATCGACGAAGAAACGCATCGTGCGCGCGGGCAGTCCCGCCCGGACATCGCGCAGAATCATTTCCGCGACCCCCTGCACGAAGAACATCACGTCCCACTGCTCGTGCTCGTAACGGCGCAGCGCATAATTCTCCGGCTCGTCGATAAAACAGCGCCGCATCCAGTCCGCCGGCGGAGTTCCATCGGGGATGCTCGGGGGATGAATGTGAAAACCCTTGGCGGTCTGCGCAAACATGCGCGCGTTGGCCCATTGCGCGGGCCAGAAACCGATTCGCGCGAGCGGGCCCTCATCGCGGCGGACAAACTCGCCGAACGAACCCCGATGCCGCTGCGGGTAAATCGTGCGGGGAAAAATCTCCACCCCGGGAATCCAGGCTTCCCGAATCTCCGCGTTGGTTCGATCCGCGGCCGCAAGTTTCCCCGCCTCCAGGCCCGCTTCCGCCAGTTGCTGCGAAAAAGTTGGGGCGCTGTAATCACGGGTGGCGAGCGCCGCGCGGGCTTCTGCCGTCAGGCCTTGCCAAAGTTGCTTATCGGGCGTGCTCATAAATTAAGGTTACTTGCCTAAAGAGAAGTCGGCCCGCTCGCGAGAAAGATTTGGATTATAATAGGGGTCGTGCTCGAGCACGTCGGGCCAGCGTTCCCGCATCACCTCGGTCTCGAGCGGTTCCACCGCCGGGCGGCGCGTGCCCGATTCGTGGTGATACAATTTCGCGAAGGGAACATACACCACACGATACCCGGCGCGCCGCATCTTCAAGCACAGGTCCACATCGCTGAAGGTGACCGGCAACCGCTCCTCATCAAATCCCCCCACCTCTTCGAACACTTCACGCCTCGTCAGCAGGCAGGCGCCGGTTACCGCGCTGTAATTGCGCGTGGTTTGGAGTTGGCGACAAACGCCCGGCGCATCAGCGGGCAACCCGCGAAAGGCGTGCTCGGCGACGCCCCCGACGCCCACCACGATGCCGGCATGTTGCACCGTATCATCCGGATAGAGGAGTTTGGGACCGACCGCCCCCACTGCCGGCCGTTGCACATGCTCGGCCATCATCGTGAGCCACTCGCCCTCGATCACTTCCGTGTCGTTGTTCAAGAAGAGCAGCCACGGGCTGTCGGTCTGCTCCACCGCAAAGTTATTCATCGCCGAAAAATTAAAGGGGCCGCTGTAAGGCAGGACCCGGTGTTTGAGGTTTGAAAGATACGCGCGCGCCTCTTCCGACTGGCTGTCGTTATCGACGACGACAATCTCATAGGGCGCATAGCTTGTCTTACTGGTCAGGCTGTCGAGACAACGGGCCAGCAAATCCACGCGGTCGCGCACTGGTATGATAATCGAGATTTTCCTGGCTTCGGTCAGCTGGCGCTTGATCCAATAGGCATGCGTCCCCCAGTCGACCGTGACATGTCCCGACTCCTTGCGCCGTTCCAGATAGGCCTCGAGCGCGAGGCGACCGGTCTCCAGCGACCCGGGTTTGCGCCGGATATTATCGGCGGTGGAGCTGAGGCTGCGCCGCCAATGATAAAGGACGCGCGGGATGTGATCGATTCGGTTCGTCTCTTCCATGATGCGGAGGAAGAGGTCGTAATCCTGCGCGCCATCAAACTCCGAGCGGAACCCATCGATCCTCCGCAGGAGTTCGCACCGGATGATTGTGAAATGGCAGATGTAGTTACAGGAAAGAAAATAGTCCGGTGACCAATCCGGCTTAAAGATCGGCGCATCGAATCCCTGCTCGGTGAGCTTGTCTTCATCGGAATAAATCATGTCTGCGTCGCGATGATCCTGCAGCCACTTCACATTTTGGAACAATGCATCCGGCTCGAGGACGTCGTCATGATCGAGAAAGCCGACCCATTCGCCCTCAGCCAGGGCGAGCCCTCGATTTGAGGCGGCGGAAATTCCACCGCGCATTTCGTCCTTCGCCAGGACGATCCGCGAGTCCCGGGCCCCCAGCTCGCGTAAAGCCTTTATCGTCTCCGGGGCGGTCGAATCGTCATCGACCAGGATCAATTCCCATTTTTCGTACGCCTGGGCGAGGACCGATTCCACGCACTCCGTCAGCCAGGCCACCGGGGTGTTAAAGACGGGCGTGATAATGCTGATGCACGGCTGGTAGGCGAAGCCCTTCGCCTCCGTCCGCAAGCCTGCTATTTCATCGGGTTTCACCAGACGCGAGTGGAGCCAATCCTGGTATTCGCTCGCCTGTCGGGCGCGACCTGGCTTGCCCGCCGCGGGGAATCTCTTGCGAACTTCGCGGAGCAGTTTTTGGGGCAACCGGTAAGGCGCCAGCAGGACCTGTCCGATCTTGCGTTCCGGCGATTTGCGCAGGGCGTGCTTTTCCTGCTTCAATTGTTTCAGCTCCCGTTTCGCCTCTTTGAGTTTCAGAAGCTTCTCCTCGAGCTTCGCGATATGGCGGTCCGCGGCCTCGAGTTCCGACATCCGGGTGCGGAGCGTCCGCTGCAAGCCACGCACGTGCCGATTGAGGCGCGCAAAAGCGGACTCGACCGCGGGCACGAGCGTTCCCGCAGTTTCTTCCGCCTTGCGCACCAGCCGCAGAGCGGTCGGCTCCAGGTCCCCGAGGTCGCACTCATAATCCGGTAGCAATCCGAAACGGCGGAAGCCCTCCACCAGATGCGGCCGCCGGCTGGCAATTTCAGCACCCCCGCCGGAGACCAGCAGAACCTCCCGCGCGCGCCCGGAAATGTCTTCCACCGCGCGCTCGTCGTGACTCTTGTCCGACGGATAAAACCAAATGGCCAGATCAGCCATTGGACCGCTCCCGTTTTGCGGAACGGCTGAGGTTAACTCGGCCAGCGAAGCGCAGACCGTTGCCGTCACGCCGGCGTCTTTGAATTGCCGCTCCAATTCTGTCCGGTCCGGACTGATGACCAGGAACGGGCCGTGCCCGAATTTGTGCGCGACGAAACGCGCAAAATCCGAACGGACAGAATAGCTTGGTGGCCGCAACACAGGGATATTATATTGATTGAAGCAGAGCGCAGGCAAATTTACGCTGCGGCGCGAATTGACCAGTCACATCTCGCTGACCCTGCATGCTCGATTTCAGCATTTACCTTTTGTATCGCGCAAGCACGGCGATCGCGAGCGCCCTTCCGGTGCGCGTCTTGTTTGCTCTCGGAAGTTTCATGGGTTGGTGGGCCTGGCTGCTCCTCCCGCACTATCGCCGGCTGGCCCGCCGTAATCTCGAGATCGCCTTCGGGAAGGAAAAGTCGCCTCTGGAATTGCGCCGAATCGTCCGCCGGAATTTCCAATGGCTCAGTGCCAATCTGCTTTGCAGCCTCAAGATGGTCTCGATGCCGTTGGAAAAAATGACGCGCTTCATCAAGGCGGAAAATCTCGATGCCATGCATGCGGAGCTGCGGGCGGGCCGGCCGGTGGTCCTGCTTCTGAGCCACATCGGCCCCTGGGAACTGGCGGCCCAGCTCGTCCCGCATTACGCGCCCTACGCCCGAATTGGATCGCCCTACCAGACCCTGCGCAATCGTTACATCGACCAGGACGTCAGCCGGCGACGGGCGCGGACCGGTTCGGAACTTTTCGATCGAAGCGAAGGATTTCACAAGCCGATCGAGTTGCTTCGATCCGGTGGGGTTCTGGGAATTTTTGCGGACCAACACGCCGGTGATCACGGTCTCTGGACCCCATTTTTCGGGAGACTCGCGTCCACTTCACCGCTTCCCGGACTTCTCGCGAAACGAACCGGTGCCACGGTCATGGCGGCGGCCATCCACACCGAAGGGCCGGCCCGCTGGCGGATGGTCTTCACTCCGCGCATCGATTCGTCCGGCGATTCGGTGGACTCCCTGACCGCGAAGGAGAACCGGACGATCGAGCAGCAGATTCGCCAGGCGCCCGAGGATTGGTTGTGGGTCCACAATCGTTGGAAAACTCCCAGACCCAATTTTCTCCTCACCCACTACAAGCGCGGCCTCTACGTCCCACCGGACACGCGCGAGCTGAAGCCGTTCCGAATTTTGATTCGCGGCTCGAACTGGCTCGGCGACAGCGTCATCAGCATGTCCGCCGTGCGCGCGATCAAGGCGGGCCGGCCTGACGCCCACATTACCGTGCTGGCTCCGGAAAAAATCGCACCGGTTTGGAAGCTCGTTCCCGAAGTGGATGAAGTCATCGGTCTGACGAGTCGCTCGCTTTTCGGCGCCATCGGATCGATTCGCCGCCAAATCGACTTCGACGTCGCGATTCTGTTTCCCAATTCATTGCGCGTCGCTCTGGAAGTGTGGCTGGCCGGCGTGCCGCGGCGTGTCGGCTACAAAGGTCATCATCGCCGATGGCTCCTCAATCAGATCATTCCAGAGCGTTCGAGGCTTGGTCCGATTGAACACCAGGTTCTGCATTATCTCCAAATTTCACGCGAGGTTGGCGGACCCGACGAGCCTCCGGTCATTCGAGGGTTTTTGCCCCGGGCGAAGGCCAACGGCGCCGGCCCGAAGGTCGGCCTCTGTCCCGGTGCCGAATATGGGCCGGCCAAACGGTGGCTTCCGGAACGTTTTGCCGAGGTGGCCACGGCGGTTTCAGCGGGGCGGCCCGTGCATTGGGTTCTCTTCGGCACGGCGGGAGACGCGGAGATCGGTGCGACCATTGAAGCTTCGGCCGGCGCCCGTTGCACCAATCGCATCGGCCAAACGACGATGGACCAACTCATCGCCGAGTTGAGGGAATGCGCGCTGTTGCTCACGAACGACACCGGCACGATGCATCTCGCAACGATCCTCGGCGTTCCGGTTGTCGCAGTGTTTGGTTCGACGGAGCCGTACCTGACCGGCCCGCTCGGCAACGCCTGCCACATCATTCGCCATCACGTCGAATGCAGTCCCTGTTTTCTGCGAGCATGCCCCATCGATTTCCGCTGCATGAAGGCGGTGACGGTTCCCGAAGTGGTGGAAGCGGTCTCCTCGTTGCTGAACAGGTGGGAAACACCGCGCGAGCGCCCATAACGCGCCCACAGTTAGGTAGGGACGCTTTCAGCCAAACGTTCGCGGCTTGGATATGATTCCAGCGTTCAGGACCCCCCGGAATGAACGAGCTGCGCTTCTTCAATCCCTATGCCGATATTCGGCAGACGGAGAATCGTTTGCCGCATTGGCAGCAGGCGGGCGCGGTCTATTTCGTCACGTTCCGGCTGGCGGATGCCGTGCCGACCCATTTGCGAAGCCAATGGGAAAGCGAGCGCGACACGTGCTGAAGGTTCATCCAGCACCATGGAGTTCGGAGACGGATCTTGAATATCACAAACGCTTTTCAGGTGAGATCGAACGCTGGCTCGATGCCGGTTACGGATCATGTCTGTTGCGCCGGCCTGACTGCGCCGAGGTCGTCGCCGAAACACTTCGACAATCCGGAGTGGCCGCTGGAGAAGCTAACTCAAAGCTGGAAGCGATTCACGGCGCGCCAAATTAACAAGCTCCTCGACCGATCGGGCAACCTTTGGCAGCGCGACTATTTTGATCGCCTCGTTCGCGATGAGAAGCACTTTGCGAACTGCGTGCGTTACATTCGGCGGAATCCTGAAAAAGCGCGGTTGCCTCGCCATGAGTTTCTCCTTTGGGAAAGCGGAAAGGCTCTGGAGATCTTGTGAACCTCAGGAGCTTGCTGCGGTGGCCTGCGTGACAATTCCTTTGCTTTCGGGAGCGCTTTCGAAATGATGAGTTTGCATGCTAAACGACAGCGCGCCCCGCATTCGCACCGACGTGCAGGTGATGTTCTTCGATACGGACTGCGCCGCCGTGGTGCATAACATCGCCTACCTGCGCTTCATCGAAATCGCGCGCACGCTCCTCGCGGAACAGCTTGGGCTCGGCCTCTCTCAGATGGCCGAGAACCAGAAGTATCCGGTAGTCGTCCGGACCGAAATCGATTATCGCCGCGCGGCGAAGCTCGGCGACCGGCTCGTGGTCGAAGGCTGGCTCGACCAGCTCGAGCGGGTGCGGTTCTGGTGCGCCTTCCGAGTCACGCGGCCCGCTGACGAGACGCTCATTGCAGAATGCCGTCAGATGCTGGCGATCATCCAGATGCCCGAGGCCACGTTGCTCCGGGTGCCGGGCGAATGGGATCGGTATCGCGAGACGGACAACGCCTAACGAATCGTCGCCATGGTCGCCGGCGCTCGCACTTTCACGCTCGAAGACACGTTGCTCGATCCCCAGGTGCTCGAGCCGCCGCCCACCCGTCACGCCCTTTTCATTTTCCTCCTCGCGCTCGCGGCCGTCCTGCACCTCGCGACCGCTGGCTGGGGCGATCTCTATGATGGCACCGAAAGCCAATTCGCCGGTGGCGCCCGCGAAATGCTGGCCACGCAACAATGGCTCGTGCCGACAAACGATGGCGTCCCTCGTTTGGAAACCCCCCCGCTGGTTTACTGGCTCATCGTCCTCTCCTACAAAATCTTTGGAGTGACGGCGACCGCCGCGCGCCTGCCGATCGCGCTCGCCATGATCGCGTCGATCGCGCTGACCTTCCTGATCGGCGAACGGCTCGCCGGTTATTGGCGAGGATTCGCCGCCGGCCTCATTCATCTCTGTTCCGCGGGCGCGTTCCTGCTGGGCCGGGCCGTCACGCCGGAGCCGGTCTTCAGCGCCTTCGTCGCCGGCGCCATTTTTTGCGCGGTGTGCGGTTATCAACGGCGTCAGTTTCGGCGCGTGTGGTTCGCCGGCGTCTGGCTCTGCACCGGTCTCGCCTGCCTGAGCAAAGGGCTGGAGGGCCTTTCCCTTCTCGCCGCCGTTTGTGTTGTGCTCGCTGTTTTCTTTCGGGAAGCGCGTCTGCGGTTTCGCCTCCTCCTGCACTGGAGTTACCTGCTCTTTTTTATTCTGCTGGTCGCTCCCTGGTATATCTGGGCCCAGAACCATTTCCCCGGATTCTTTCCCCGAATGCTAAGCGGGGCCGGCGAATCCGGTCTGCCGCCATGGCAGCTTCTTGTCCTGCATTTGGCGTGGTGGTTTCCGGCTTCCATTCTCGTGCTGCCGGGATTGTTTTTTGCGACGCGCAAAATTTTTCGCGCCCACGAAGTTTCTTTCGCGGAAGCGCTTCCCCTTTGCTGGCTGGCTGTTGGCTTTCTGCCGCTCCTCCTGCCGGGCCAACAGACCGTCTTCGCTTCCATGAGTGTGTGGAGCGCGTTTGCGCTCTGGGCCGCGCTGGTTTGGGAACGAACTCCACCGCCACTCCGAATCGCCGGGCTGGGCTTCCTTTTCCTGGCCGGGGCCGCCGCTGCCATCATCGCTTTTTTCGCGCCCGAGGTTCTTTACAGCGTCGTGCCGGCGGATACTCGTTTCGCCAACTGGCTGGTGTTGCGACCGCTGCTTGAGATCGCGGCCGTAGCCCTCACCGTCTTTGCTCTCGCGGCTCTCTTTTTTGCCGGCCGGCCTCGCTCGGAAATCGCGTTGCTCCTGGTCCTGGCCTCCATGGTCCCGATCGGTCTGTGCCTGGCCGAAGGAGCATCGCGGATGGCGCCCGCGTTCTCTCTGGCCGGAGCGGTCCGCTCTCTGAGCCCTCTTCTCGAACAACGTGGCCAGGTCCTTTTCGAAGGACCCCTGCGCAACGCCAGCTCCCTGACTTTCTATTTACAGCGAAGATTTTTTCTGGTGAACCAGAAACCTGATTTCTTCGACCGCAGCGAGGCCGCCCAGCAAAAATATCTCGACGAACCTTTCGTCCTGGAGGCGTGGAACCGTTCCGATCCCATTTACCTCATCATCAACGAGAAACGCGTGCCCTATTGGCAGGAATTGGTGACGGCGCGCGTCCACATTTACCATCAGGTGACGACGTGCGGCCGTTACGTGGTCATAACCAATCAGCTGTAGAGGCGCGTGTGCCAGGCGCCTAAAAAACAAGGAGCGGCGATTTGGAATCGCCGAACCATAAAAACGGCGGTTGCAAACCGCCGCTCCTTGGCCGGAAATCATCCCAGCGGCGCGCGGACATCATCATCCAGCAGCCGGCCCCATAAATTGCTGTAGGGATGGACGGTCGTGACCGGCTGGTCCTCGCGCACCAGCGGCCGATGTTCGTTGGCCCATTGGAAAATCGATCCCTCCAGGTTTCGGACGTTGCTGAACCCCGCCTCCCGCAGTTTCATCGCCAGCGCGCCCGACCGATAACCAACGGAGCAGTAGGTCACGATTGGGCTCTCCTTCGAGATTTCCGGGTAAAGTTTTTCGATCGAAGAATTCGGGTCCACCCGCCGCGCCCCGAAGAGATGGCTGACGTTCCATTCCTCGTCAGTTCGAACGTCGAGGAGGACCGGCGGCGGTCGCTCTTTATCCGCCAGCCAATCCGCTAATTGCGCCGTGGTGACCCATTCCACCTTCGCAAAACGGTGCCGGAGCGATTGCTTCAACAGAAACCAGTCGAGGCTGCGAATGCCAAGCAGCGCCAGGGCAGCGACGATGAAACCTGTCACAAGCAAACCGATCCGGGCCTTCGGAACATTCGAGTCGCGGCGCGGAATGGGACTAAGAATTTCCATCTGGCGAAGAGCGCTGGTTTTCCGCTCTAGCTTTGCACGATTGTTGATCGCATTCTAATGGCTCATGAATGTGCGCGGTCAACATTACCGGACAATCTGGCCGGACGAATCCGACAGTGGCCTCGTTCAACTGATCGACCAGCGCTTTCTTCCGCATCGTTTCGTGATCGAAGAAGTGCGGACCGTCGCTGAGATGGCGAGCGCGATCCGGGAGATGCACGTCCGAGGAGCTGGGCTCATCGGGGCGGCCGCCGGCTACGGGATGTATCTGGCGACGCTGGAAGCGGCCTCGCTCAATTCGTTCGAGGCTGACCTGGCCGCCGCGGCAGCCCAATTGAAGGCGACGCGGCCCACCGCCGTGAATCTCGCCTGGGCCATCGAGCGGCAGTTGAAAGGGATGAGCGGGGCGAAGGGGCTGGAAGAAAAGCGGGAGGTGGCGTTCAACACGGCGCGCCAAATCGCGGACGAAGATGCGGAGTTTTGCCGGAGGATCGGAGAGCACGGCGTGGAATTGATCCGGGACATCAGCCAGAGAAAAGACGGCGCGCCGGTGAATGTGCTCACCCATTGCAACGCCGGCTGGCTCGCTTTCGTCGATCACGGCTCGGCCACTGCTCCCATCTACGCGGCGCACGATGGCGGGATTCCCGTTCATGTCTGGGTGGACGAGACCAGACCGAGGAGTCAGGGATCCAAACTGACGGCCTGGGAGCTGGGCGAACATGGTGTGCCCCACACCGTCATCGCCGACAACGCGGGCGGACATTTGATGCAGCACGGGAAAGTGGACGCCGTGATTGTCGGCACGGACCGGACTACCTACACCGGCGACGTTGCCAATAAGATCGGCACGTATCTCAAGGCGCTTGCGGCCCGGGACAACGGGGTGCCGTTCTACGTGGCCCTGCCTTCCTCTTCCTTCGATTGGAACATCCGCGATGGACTGAAGGAAATTCCGATCGAAGAGCGCGACGCCGACGAGGTGAACTACGCGGACGGGTGGCACGCCGGCGAACAGATGGAAGTGCGCATGACCCCCGAGACGAGCGCCGCGGCCAATTTCGGGTTCGACGTCACGCCGCGACAATTGGTGACCGGGCTCATCACTGAACGCGGAATCTGCCAGGCGAACGAGGAGAGTATCCTCGCGCTCTTTCCCGAGCACCTGTAGCCGCGGCGCTATGTCGCCGAGCCCCGGGGAACGCCTCGACATAGCGCGGCGGCTACAGCACACGATCCGCGGTTGAAATCCGCCCGTCTCGTCGTAACGTGGGCGCTCAATTTCGAAAACAGCAGCCAGGAGCATTTTATGTCGCAACATCGCAGTCTAAAGGGAGCCAGCACGATTACCGCGAAGCGGAATGTCCTGAAACGTTTCGAACGCGTCGAGCTTCTCAAGAAGCGCGGGCAGTTCAAGGAAGGCACGAAAGTTATCGGCCTTCCGAAAACCAAGCCGGACGCGTAGCGAACTGGTGAATTGTGATCAGTGAATAGTGAATGGGGCTGTTCTCCATTCACTGATCACTAGTCACCATTCACTTCAAATCCCGTGCGCCTAAACCGTTTTCTCGCGGCCGCCGGTGTCGGTTCGCGGCGGCATTGTGACCAGTTGATCGCTGATGGCCGCGTGACGATCAACGGCCGCGTCTGCACCGATTTCAGCGCGCAACCCACGGAAGAAGATCATGTCAAAGTCGGGAACAAGCTGGTCCACAGCGAACGCAAGCTCTACCTGATCCTGCATAAACCCGCGGGCTTCGTCTCCACGCGCACCGATCCCAATACACGCGACACCATTTTCGATCTCCTGCCGCCGAAGTTCCCTCGCCTCTTCAATATCGGCCGGCTCGACGCCCAGACTGAGGGACTTCTCATCCTGACCAACGATGGCGATCTCGCTCAGCATCTGACGCATCCTCGCTACAAGGTTGAAAAAGAATACGAAGTCACGCTCGATCGTCCCTGGGAGCCAGCCCTCGCCGCGAAGCTGCTGGCCGGGATGATGCTCGATGGGCAACGCGCCCGGATGGAGAAATTACTGCCGATCCGAATGACTCGCGTGCGGGTCGTCTTGCGCCAGGGGATCAACCGGCAAATTCGCCGCATGTTTTACGAACTGGGCTACGAAGTGAAAAAGCTTGTGCGGGTTCGCGTCGGTCACCTGCGTCTCGGCGATTTGCCGCGAGGACATTGGCGGCCGCTGAGCAAGAGCGAACTGAAAGCGCTCGCGCCAGCGACGCGAACGTCACGCCAAGCGCTGTAGCCACGGCGCTCTGTCGCCGTGCGCCCAACGCCCCGACAGAGCGGGGCGGCTACAGTTTTGAGAGCGGGGCGACTACAGCTACTCCGCTTCCGCTCGCAGGATTTCCAGCGGCGGCCTGCTCGCCACGCCACGACTCGCGCCCAGCCCGATCGCCACCGTGAGCAGGCTCACCGAAGCCGCCGTGATCAGCAGCGGCCAGGGCGAGGGCGCGTAACTCAGTTTGAAAACAAATTTGGCCAACGCCCAGCTCGAGCCCACCGCCAGAACGATGCCCGTGAAACTGGCGAAAACGCCGAGCAGGAAATACTCCGCACATAGAATCTTCCAGATTTGCGCGCGCGAGGCGCCGAGTGTGCGCAGCAGAATGCTTTCCTGGAGCCGTTGGTAGCGGCCGCTCCAGATCGTGCTCGCCAGCACAATGATCCCGGCGCCGACGGTGAAAAACGACATCACCCGGATGACGAGCGCGGCTTTATCCAGGATCGAATCGACCGTTTGGATCACCGAGGTCAGGTCGATCGCGGAGACGTTGGGATACGCCGCCACGACCGCGTTCTGCAAGCGGGCGGAATCAGCCGGCGATTCCACGCGACTGACGAGAACGTGGAACGTGGGCGCCGTCTCCAGAACCCCCGCGGGGAAGAGCACAAAGAAGTTCGTCTGAAATCGTTTCCAATCGACCGTGCGCAGGCTGGCGATCGTGGTCTTGATCGGGATTCCCTGCACGTCAAAGATCAGCTCGTCGCCAATCGTCGCCTCGAAGTCCTTCGCGATTTCCTCGTCGAGCGAAATCGGAACGCTGTCGCCCGGACGGTACTCGACCCGTCCAATCCAGCGGCCCGCGGTGATTTCTTCCGTATCCGACAATTGCTCCCGGTAGGTGCAGCGGTACTCGCGTTGCAGTTCCCATTCCGGAATTTTCCGCCGCGGGTCCGCGAGGAGGTCCGCCGTTTTTCGACCTTTGATTTCCGCCAGTCGCATCGTGACGATGGGCGCTTCCTGAATGACCGGCATCCCCGCCGCGCGCACGATATCCGCCACGCCGGTTTTCTGGTCCGGTTGAATGTCGAAGAGGAAAATGTTCGCCTGATTCTTTGCGCCCACGGATTGGAACTGCGCCAGCAGGACCTCACGGCTGAGGTAAAGATTCAGGAGGAGAAACGTGCCCAGGCCCAATGAAAGGGTGAGCAGGAGCGTGCGATTGTTGGGACGGTAAAGATTCGCCAGCCCCTGGCGCAGCACAAAGCTCCAGCCGTGCGGGAAAAATTTGCGAACGCCCGCGATCAACAGCTTCGCCACCCCGGCAAAAATTCCGACCGCTCCTCCCAGCGCGGCGGCGAAAACCAATCCTTTGGTTACGGTATCCGTTTGGGAAATGGCGAAACCGGTAATCCCAGCCACGATCAGCGCGTAAACCAGCCAGAGAATTGGATCGCGCTTCGTCTCCTTCTGGTCGACGCCCGCCCGCAGAACGCGCAGCGGCGAGACCCGCCGGAACCGCAGGAGCGGCGGCAGCGCAAACAGAATGCAGATCGCAAAACCAAGCAGGACGCCGCGAACAATTGGCTCCCAGGCGATCCCGCTCGGAATCGCGAGCGGCACAAATGATTGGAGAATGCGCGGGAAAAGACGCTGCATGGAGATACCGAGCGCCGCGCCGGCCGTCGCGCCCACCAGACCCATGGCCGCGGTTTGAATCAGATAAACGAGCACCGTTCCGCGCGACGACATTCCGAGGCAGCGCAAGATCGCTCCCGTCCTGGTCTTTTGTTGCAGATGCGCCTGGATCGCGCTGGCCACGCCGACCGCGCCCAGCAATAGGGAGACGAAACCCACGAGATTCAGAAAGCGGTAGAGATTGTCCAACGCCGTCCCGAGATCGCGCTTCCGCTTGTCCACGGTGTCGAATTCCAACCCAAGTCGCTGGATCTGCGGCGTCAGGATCTCGATCCGTTGCGCCACATTGATCCCTTCCGGGAACTTCACGTAATCGCGATAGCGCGCGACGCTCCCCGGCTTCAGCAAATTCGTCGCGGCGAGATCTTGCAGCGGAATGTAAACACGCGGCGCAAACGATCCCGCCGCCGAGGCTTCGCCCGGCATCTTGATTAGCGCGCCCGCGATCGTGAAATCCTTCTCGCCGATCTTGATCGGATCGCCCACCTCGGCGTGAAATTGGAGAAGGAGACTTTGGTCGACCAGGGCGCGACCGCCCTCGCGGAAGTCGCGCGCGGCGGAGGCAGGAAGCGTCTCCACCACGCCGTAAAACGGGAAATCGCCGCCGAGGGCGCGGACATGCGCGAGCCGGGTGGAATCGCTCCGGGGGAAAGTGGCCATGCTCGAAAATCGGACCTCGCGCGCCTGCGGTTCGCCTAACGAGTGCAGAAGCGCTTCCGCCTCCGGGCTGAACGGGCGGTTCGAGACGACCACGAGATCGGCGCCGATCAAACTGCGCGCCTGATCCTCGATCGCCTGGGAAAGGCTGTGCCGGAACGATCCAATCGCCACGAGCGCCGCTATTCCGAGCGTGATCGAGACGGAAAAGAGGAGCAACCGCCGCCGGCTCGACCGGCTATCCCGCCACGCCATTTTCCAGATGAAGGAGGAGATCATTTGGGTGACGCGATTGTCAGTGCAGCACCAATGTGGGAGGAACCTTTGCGTCCCGACTCTGGTTTTCGTTGTCGCGGCACAAAGGCCGCTCCCACATTTGAAGAAGAGCTGCGCATTACACCATCTCCCCATTCCGCAGCCGAATCGTTTGCTCAGTCAGACGAGCGACATCCGAATCGTGCGTGACCAGAACCAGCGCAGTCCCGGCGCTGCGATTCAATTCGAGCATGATCTCGATAACTCCCGCGCTCGTCTCGGCGTCGAGATTCCCCGTCGGCTCATCGGCGAACAGAATCTTCGGCCGGTTGATGAAGGCGCGCGCCAGCGCGACCCGCTGCTGTTCGCCGCCGGAAAGCTGCGCCGGATAATGATCGACGCGTTCCGCCAGCCCGACCCGCCCAAGCAAATCCAAACCCAGCGTCCGCGCGCTGCGATCGCCGCGTAATTCCATCGGAACCGTGACGTTCTCCAGCGCGGTCAGCGTCGGGATGAGCTGGAAATTTTGAAAAACGAAACCGACATGCTCGTTCCGAATCCGGGCCCGCTCATCTTCCCCCGCCTCGCCCAGCGTGATTCCGTTCAACAGCACAAAGCCCGACGTTGGCCGATCCAGCCCGGCGCAGAGACCGAGCAGCGTCGTCTTGCCACTGCCCGACGGCCCGAGGATGGAACAGGTCGAACCCTGCGGCAGAATGAAGGAAATGTCCTTGAGCACCGTCAGCTGGCCGGCGCTGGTGGCGTAGGTCTTGGTGAGATGCTGAACGTTGAGGATCGGGAATGCTGTCATTGACGGTAGGAGCGGGTTCGACTTGCTTACGCGAACATGATTCGCCGCGCATGAGGAAAACGATGCCAGCAATTTGCGGAATTGCGCTCTGGCTCTGCCTTTTTTCGCCAACAATTTTCGGTGAAACGCCGGTGCCCACCCCGGTTGCCACCGCAATGAAGACCGTCGTTTTCCTGGGCGACAGCCTGACCGCCGGATTGGGCCTGTCACCGACGGAGGCTTTTCCGGCGTTGATCGGGGAGAAGATTCGCGCCGCCGGTTTGCCCTTCCAGGTCGAGAACGCCGGTTTAAGCGGCGACACCAGCGCCGGCGCTCTCCGGCGCACCGACTGGCTGCTCCAGCGGCCGATCGACGTGCTCGTGATTGAACTCGGAGGCAACGACGGTTTGCGGGGTCTGCCGGTGAAATCGCTCAAGGCAAACCTGCAAGCGATCATCGACAAGGTGAAAGCGAAGAACCCGTCGGTGAAGATCGTGATTGCCGGAATGCAGATTCCGCCGAACCTGGGCGCGGACTACTCGGCGAATTTTGCGAAGCTCTATGCCGATCTCGCCCGAGAGAACAACGCGACCCTGATCCCGTTCCTGCTCGAAGGCGTCGGCGGCCACCGCGATCTCAACCAACCCGACTTGATTCATCCCACCGCCGCCGGCCATCGGGTAATAGCAGATCTCGTCTGGCGCACGCTCGAACCGATTCTGCGCAAAGGATGAGCAAATTTCGTATCGAAGGCTCCAGCGCGCTCATAACGGGCGCGTCGGCCGGAATCGGTCGGGAATTCGCGCGTCAGCTGGCCAACCGCGCCAGCTCGCTGGTCCTGGTCGCGCGGAGAAAGGAGCGCCTGGAAGAACTTCGTGACGAACTCACGAAACAGAATCCAGCTCTGAACATCCGCATTCGTGCCACCGATTTGTCCGACGAGCCTGCGATCAAGGAGTTATGCGATTGGCTCGAAAGCGAAAAGATCTCGATCGATCTTCTCATTAACAACGCCGGCCTCGGCGATGTCGGGCCCTTCGCGACGAGTGAACTCCAGCGCGTGAAAGAAATGATGGCCGTCAATGTCACCGCATTGACGGTTCTGACGCGATCGCTCGTTCCCGGAATGATCGCGCGCAAGCGCGGCGCGATTCTCAACGTCAGCTCCACGGCGGGCTTCCTGCCCATCGCGGGCTTCGCGGTGTATGCGGCAACGAAAGCCTACGTCACCAGTTTTTCCGAAGCAATCCGTGCCGAACTGCACGGCACCGGCGTCACGGTCACTTCGCTTTGTCCAGGGCCGGTCTACACCGAGTTCACCGAAGTCGCGGCCCGTCCCGGCGCCAAACGCGACCGCACTCCGGTATTCGTCCATGTCTCCGCTGAAGAAGTCGCCCGCATCGCACTCGCCGCGATTGAGCATGATCGTCCTCTCGTCATTCCAGGTTTCATCATGAAATTCGGAATGTCTCTGGTCCGCCTCATGCCGCTGTCGGTCTTGCGGTTAGCATCACGGCTCTCGGCAAAGCGAAGTTGACCTATAGCTGAGCGATCAATTCCTATATGTCGGCAAACTGGGAACGCCGTAAAATGAATCCTCGCCGCCCAACGATCGAAGAACTTCAAGTTTCAAAAATGAATCCCACCGCCATTCGTTCCAAGTCTCGATCAACAGCCAGCATAGAACTACTTCATCGGCCACCATATCCGGCTCTGGAACAAGCCGATGAACGTGGTCGGAGGCGAGTAGGATGTTCACCGTATCTGACGCGCACATGAATCGGCAGCAAATCAAAAAATTCAGGATACCCTTTGGTGCTTTCGGCAATATCCGGGTTGAAGAGAACTGTCTCATCGCAACGTCGATCTCTGGCTTCAATTGCTGTTCGTCCGCAAAAAGCATGTGGACTCGCTTCTCCCAGTCCATGTGGCCACACCAATAGTTAACTGGAAGATGTCGAGCGACCAACGGCACTTGATCGAAGCACAATTGCCCTACCTGTTCCCATGTCATATCTGAATACTAGCCGGCATTGAACCCAAGTCGCCGGTTAGGCCTCGCTGGGCTTCTGAATTGGCTTTGTGGGTTGTGCATTGGAGCAGGGAGGAATACCCAGTTCAGGAAGGTCGATTTCCTGTCTGCAGATTGCGTTTAGATCGAGCGTAGAATTGCCCGTCGCCCAAAGAAACAACTCGATTCCCAGCGCAGAGGGTTGGAATAATAACCCCTGGCTTTCTGCACCCGCGAATTTTGACTTCATGTGCTCATGCGGCCCGAAGGCGAAATTCCCTTCGATAAGCGTCTCTCGATGCAGTCCGAAAAAAACGTGGGCAAGGAACGCCTCTACTGCCTCGCCCGGCTGCGGTTCCATCGCGATAATATAATCCTGCATGGGGAGGAACGTCCGACACGCTGATCGCGGGCCGCTATCCTGCAAATTCCGGTTTGTGTCCGAATAAAGCTGATTAATGGTCCGGTATAGGATGTAATGGGCGCGGAGTTGGTATGTGGTAAGCCTACCAACCAATGCTGTGAAAGCTGCGCCGCGGTCGTCTCGCGAAATTCCAGAACGCGATGAAGCCAAGATTCCGCCATAATACGACGCGGTCAGTTCATCGTCGCGATAGGAACCATCGTCCAGAACGTCGCGGAGCACTCTTGGTGGCACTTGTCCCTCGGGAGGCGTGTCTCCAAGGAAGGCGCTAGCCTTCAGGAAAATTCTCTTCACGTTGGCCACTCGGTGTTGAGTAAAATCGCGCAGGCCTGTTCCAAGATAATCAGCTGTTGGACCAAGCACTTTTTCGATAAGCTTAGCCGATCCGATCGCTGTGCCTAAAACGACAAGCCCGGAGTTAGGGTCCATAAAGTCTATTGGGTTTGAGAAAACCCAAGGTCAGCCAACGGCCTCAGGCACGCAAGGGTGAGCCCAATCTACCTTAGATGTTGAAGTTCTCAGAGTGAGCTGTCGGAGCGGCCAACGATTGGCTGAATCGGTTGGTTAATGCCTGGGCGCGGCATCCGGATCCGCCAATGGCAAATCTTCGACGCGCTTCGGCAATAGGCCGATTCCAGCCCATGACATGTGCTCAAGGACCGAAGCAAACTCCTGCGGCCACACCTGCAGAACCTCGCGGTCTTCGGTGTTTCGGTTAGCGACCGCGACAGGTCGACCGTCAAACTCGGTCGTGCTAAGGCGCTGCGCCCATCCAAGAACGTCATACTTCTTTTGCTCGATCGAGTCGAGCAATCTAATGAAGACGAACGGCCCGGAATCCGAATTGATTTCGCCGTAGTGAACGGTCATTTAGACTTTACCATCGAACTGACACTTCGGGAAAAGTTCAGGCGGCTACGCGAATTAGTTGTACTTCACCGAGCAACCGTATGGACGTGTGGTCGGATTACTGACTTTCTTGCCGGCCATCGATTCCTCGAGAGCGACTCTCACGTAATTGGTCGAGCTGGGAATGTCGGCGGGATTCGGCGAGGCTTTGCTGTCGATGGCGCCTTCATAAATGATTTTGCCTTCGGGATTGATGATAAACATGTGGGGCGTGTTCTTGGCGCCATAAGCTTGGCCGGCCTTGCCGTCCGCATCGAGGAGCAAGGCGGTCGATTTCGTCTTCCATTCGCTCATCTTCTTTTCCGCCTGTTCGGGCGAAAGATTGCCCTCTTTCCCCGCCGCGGACGAATCGACACTCAGCCAGACAACGCCTTTGCCGGTAAATTCTTCCTGGAGCTTTTGCATGTTGCCGCCGCCGTAATGCTTCTTCACGAACGGGCAATCGGGGTTAAACCACTCCAGCACGACGTATTTCCCTTTGTACTGGGAAATCGAGTGCGTCTTGCCTTTCGAATCGGCCACGGAAAAATCGGGCGCGTTGCTGCCGACCGGCGGTGAATCGGCCGCGAACAGCGAAGTGGAAGCGAGACAGGCAATGGCGCTCAAGAGCAGTTTTGTTTTCATATTTTATTCAGCAGCTACGTGGGGCGTGATGGTTTCGAGTTTTTCCAAAAGGATGCCTTGCGTGAGCAACTCCGGAAATACCACCGGTTCTTTGCCCGCCGGGTAAAGCACATACAATGGGACACCCGGCCGTCCAAATTGTTTCAAAATTTTCGTGATCGCGGGATCGGCATTGGTCCAGTCCGCTTTGATCTTCACGATTCCGCGGCGCTGGAATGATTCGCGGACAGCGGCGCTTTCGAGAACGGTCGCTTCGTTAAATTTGCAGGTCAGACACCAGGCCGCGGTGAAATCGACGAAGACGGTGCGGCCTTGGTCCAGCTCGCTCTGGAGACGCTCGGGCGTGAAGGGTTGCCAGTCGCCGGCGACGGCTGGGGTCGCGCCGGAGGGAAGGGCAGAGGCCTGGAATTTCAAGCCGAAATACCAGCCGCTGCCGAGCACGAGCAGGAGCATGAGCACGAGCACGACGAAGCGAGTGGGGCGGGAGGCGGTCGGGATGAGGAAGGAGCCCTTCATCCAGCAGGCGAGGCTCAGGGCGAGGAGGAGGCAGGAAGTCCAGATGATGGCTTCGACGCCGCGTTCGGCCCCGATGACCCAGAGCAAAAAGAGGAGCGTCGCCAGGAGGAGGAACCCCATCAGTTGTTTCACTCGCTCCATCCAGGGGCCGGGCTTGGGCAGCAGGCGCAGCCAGGCGGGTTGGGCGGACAGCAGAAGGTACGGAAAGCTCATGCCGGCAGCGATGGCGACGAACATGATCAGAATCGTCCAACCCGATTGAGTGAAAGCGAACCCTAGGGCGGCGCCCAGGAAGGGAGCCGTGCACGGGGTCGCGAGAACAGTCGCGAAGACACCTTGGAAAAACGAACCGGCATCTCCTTCGCCCGCGGTCCAGCCAAGCACGCTGCGGTTCGCGCTTTGCGGCAGCGAGATTTCAAAAACGCCGAACAAATTCAGCGCGAAGACGAGCACGACCGCGCTCATGACGAGCACGAACCAGGGGTTGGTGAATTGGAAAGCCCAGGTGATTTCGCGGCCGGCTGATTTTAGTGCGATCAACAACAGCGCCAGTCCGATGAACCAGGCGAAGATCCCCGCAACAAACGCGAGGCCGCTGCGCAGAATGCGTCCCCTGCTCTGGCCGGCGTGCTGGATGAACCCGAAAATCTTGAGCGAGATGACGGGCAAAACGCACGGCATCAGGTTGAGAATGAAACCGCCGATAAACCCGAAGAACAGGAATTTAAGCAGACCCGAAGCATCGGACGCCGCAGAAACGACAGCGCCTGATGCCAGGTCTTTGCTGTTCAACGACCACGCATTGCGGCCCGGACTCTTTTCATCCTGACCAAAAGCGATGATGCCGTTGAGCGACGACAATTTCGGATCCTGCGTTTCAACCGGAATGCGAAAAGTGATTTTGCCCGGGCCACGCTCGGCTTGCGGATGCCCCACGACCAAATCCCCTTCCGGTAAGGGGAAGAATTCCGCGACCGGATAATTCGCCAGGGCGTTGCTTTCGACGGTGAGCCGCAGCTCGGCACCGGTCCGCGTCCAACTGGCGGCGGCGACTGCGTTTCCGGGCCACTTCTGCGGGAGCGAGCGCCGGTAGCGCGAGAAGATCTCTTCGTTCGCCGGCGCATTCTTGCCGCCAATCGGCAGATCGACCTGAAGGGTCGCGCTGCCGGGAATGCAAAGCCGTTCGCAGACGAGCCAGTTCGCTTCCGCGGATAATTTGACGGACGAATCGATGATCGAGGCCGGAGGTGTGATCTCCTGCAAGAGCATCACTTCGTTTTCGTAGCCGTACGTCTGGATGTTGCCCGGATCCATCAATTTGAGGGGGATGGGCCATTGGATTTCACCGGCCTTCCAGCCCGGCGGCAACGTCCATTTGATTTCGCTCGGGAGCCCGGCATCGCCGGAGAATTGCCAATAGGTATGCCAGTGCGGTTCCATTTTCAGAAGGAGACCGGCGGTGAACGCCTTCCCCGGGACGACTGCATCCGTATCCGCGAGCAACTGCGGCTTCACCAGTTCGCGGCCTTCGTAGGTCTGCGCGGGGGCTGGTTTCGCGACGGCAGCAACCAGCAGGACAAAAAGAGTCCCCGCAAAATAGCGCCGCGCGATCATCCTGCTACCTACCATCAGCGCATCCGCCCAGCAACGTCCCCTTGGCTCGCCGTCTGCTCTGATTTAGCCCATGCGAACCGTTATCGTAGTATTGATCGCACTGGTTCTCGGAGGCCTTTTCCTTATCCAAAAGCAGCGCGAGCACCTGGCCGCCGTTGCGCAGGCCGAACAACAAGCCGACGCCAAAGGGTCGCCGACACCACGTCCCGTCAGCGAACACAATTGGGCCAAGCATTCGCTCGACACGACCAGGAAGGTCATGAACCAGGTCGCGGAAAAGCGCAAAGCTGAAGGCAACACAGGCCGTTAAGGGATCGCGGGTCCGTTGTCCCGGAGGGACATTGGAAATTAGCCGGTAGTGCAAACCACCGGTTCTCTGCCAGCAAAAGGGCAAGCCCCGGCAGGGGCGGCGGGATCACGTCGCCCCTCGCGGGGCTTCCCGTATTTTCATTAATGACCGGTGGTTGACACCAGCGGCTAATTTCCGGGACGCCTCCGGCGTCGACCTGCTCTTCGCTTCGGCTCGCGCAGCGCGCTGAACCTACCGTCCCAGCTGGGTGAGTCTCTGCCGGATGGCTGATTTGAAATCAGCGGCCGAGAGCGCCGGGCCCGTTGTGGCGGCTTTCTCGTCCAGGCCGAGTCTGCTGACGTTCGCCAGGCCAGCGCCATTATCTTTCACGACAATTTCGCGACCCACTGCGTCGGTTTGAACATGAAACCGGCCATGCATGATCCCAACCAGCGGCACGAACTGATTGCCGTTGTGCTCGACGAAAAGAATATCGCGATCGCCCGTTTTGAATCGGGGGGCATCGGCCACCTCAAACGTCTCGCCGTCCACAGTTCCGCCCAGCATGCGCATCGTATAGCTTCCGCCCGGCGCGCCTTTGATGGCATCGTCGATCTTGAACGTCACATAGGTCACGACGACGCGCTCGGTCCCCTGCCCAGTCCACTCCGACCGCGTGTCGGTAACGGTGCCCTGGAAGATCACCTCCGCGTCGCTCACGAGTTGGTCGAACGTGGGCGGAATAACGGTGGTAGCACGAACGCTCGCTGTGGTGATTCCGAGGCAGAGCGTCAGGAGAAGGGAAGGCAGGAGTTTCATGACGGATAATTTTTCAAAAAGTGTCGATCACTGATCGAGGTCATATACTTCCACCAAGGCAACCCCGGTGGTGTTGCCAGCGCCGCGGACAATCGCGGTGTAATTCCCCGCCCCGCAGGTGGCGATAATGGCGGATTCCATTGTGTTCGGTGGCGGCACAGTGCTCGCGACAATCTCGGAATATTGCGGGCTGTTCACCCAGTTGTCGTTCGAGGCCAGCAAAGTGCCGGAGCTATTATGCAGTTCCAGAATCGGGTCGGCCAAGGCACCGCCGCCCACCAAACTGAGCGAGGGACCGAGCGCGCGCACGATCGCTCTTTTCACGTTGCTCCCCTGCACGATCAAGCCGCCGATCATCGCCTCATCCGACACGCCGACTTGTCCACGCGTGGAAATGTTCACCATTCGCGTCCCGTTCCCATCCAATTCGTATGCTTCCACCAGGCCAACGCCCTGTCCGTTCTGGTATCCTTTCACCACAGCTGTGTAACTCCCCGGGGACAGCGTGATGATGATCGCGGACTCGTTGGGATGATCGGGCGCCATGCCGCTCGCCGAGATTTCGGAAGCTTGATCGCTGGAAGGCCAATCGTCGTTATTTGCGATCACGGCGCCGGTTGCGTTATGCAACTCCAAGACTGGGTCGGCCAATAGGTTTGAGACACCGTCGAGCGAAGGTCCGATGGCGCGCAAAATGACTTTCTTGGTTTGCGTGCCTTGAACCATGAAACCGCCGATCAGAACGTTCTCGCCGACGCCCACCTTCATGCGCGTCGAAATGTTCGCGAGATGGCTCGGAACCCCGGCGCCGGGTGTCGGAGTAGGCGTGCTGGTGGCCGGGGCGCCATAAATCGACTGGCCGCCGGCGATATCATCGGCGGAAAGAGTCTCCTGGTTGCTGACGATCGAATTCATCACCGCAGTGACGTGTTGCCCGGCGGTGTCGGGGTGGTTCAAACCGATTGCGTGGCCAAGCTCATGCAGCAAAACACGCCGGATATCCGCAATGGCCGTTCCGTGAGGCGGGAATTGGAGCGGCCCGCGGTAGGAGTCAAAAACATAAGCACGATTGAAGAGCACGTCCGCTTCCCGCATGGTCGAGCCCGAGTACCGGTAATAGGTCACCGCCAGGGTGCTCCCGCCGAAGGGCTGGCCAAAAACGTTATTGGCGAAAACGACGGAATTCAGATTGTCGCCCGATGAGGCGTTAATGCCGGAATTCAAGACATTGGAAAGCTGCACGCGCTGGAGTCGCACATTCCACATCCCTGCCACCGGCAAGACCGCGGCGTCCCACGTTGGACTCCCGTCCTGTAGCAAGATGCTCGGGGTGCCCAGGTTCAGTTGCAATGCCACGACGGTGCCCGTCGGCCAGCTTTGGCCTTCGAGGACATAGCCGTGAGCGGTTGCTGTGAGACTGACAATCAAAGCGGCGATCGCGCAGACAGAAGACCTGACAGAGCGCCCAACGCCTCGCGCCGTGAGCGAACGAGCGGCTGGCTGTTCATAGTTGGAACGAAGAGATTGGCCGGAAAGGCTCATATAAACTCCAGAAGCAGGATCCATACGCGCATGGCAAAGCCCGGCGACATTTTTTCGCTACTATTCGTAAATTGTCAAATGCGTGCTGGAAAAGGAAATTACGGGACGAGAAATATTTTGCCCGAGTACGGATCTTTCACTTTGCTGCCGGGCGTAAAGCCATTCACGTCGACATAACCGCCGTTCGGATCAAAGGGGCTAAAAACGTATCCCGGTTTCCCCGGGACGTTCTTCGCCGTCGGAAATTGCGCGGGTGGGTTGGCGGCACTCCGCGGTGCCGCGCTGGGCGACGGTTTTGGATTTTCGACGGTCGCACTCCGTGGGCGCGGAGACGCGCTCGGACCGGGCGCGGGCGGCGTGGTCACCTGCCGGCGTTGCGGATCGCGATTGCTGGGCGGGGCGTGCACGGTCCGGCCAGGAGTCACGGCATCCGAAGCAACGGTCGTCGTCGTGGTCGTTGTTGTCGTAGTCGACGGTTCATCAATTTTGCGGCGGACGAAATTGGCGGGCGCATCGATCACACGGAACGACGTCACCGCCACATCGTGCGCTGCCTGGCAGCCGCCGAGGGCCAGCATTCCCGGGAGCAGAATCCGTAGAACGGTTTTCACCGGGTTACTCTTATCTCCTATCACCGGCATCGCCACAGAATTTCTTCCGCGAGCCGCGACGGTTCTACCCCACCGGCGCTGCTTTTTCGGCCAGTGCCTTCTTCAAATCGCCGATGAAATCATCGATATCTTTTTCCGTGACCGCCCACGAGCACATGAGGCGATAAACATCGGGTTCGATGAATTTATAAAAATGCCAGCCGCGCCCCTGCAGTTGGGCGACGAGCTGTCCGGGCAGGCGCAAGAAAACGGCGCTCGCCTCGCACGGAAAGGCCAGCGGCAATCCCAGAGCCGTCAATTTTTCCGCGAGCATCCGTGCTCGTTCGTTGGCTCGCCGGGCATTCTGAAGCCAGACATCGGCGTTCAGCAGGCCTGCCCAGGGCGCGGCGAGGAATCGCATTTTTGACGCAAGCTGTCCTGCTTGTTTCGCCCGATAGTCGAATTCGAGCGCCAGCTCCTTTTTGAAAAAAACGACAAGCTCGCCGGCAGCGGTTCCGTTTTTTGTTCCACCGAAGCAAAGCGATTCAATGCCGGCTTCCCACGTGATCGCCTTCGGCGAGCAAGCCAGGGCCGCAACCGCATTGGCAAAGCGGGCGCCGTCCATGTGCATGAGAAGCGAGTGCGTGCGCGCAAACTCCGAAATCCTTCCGATCTCGTCGCGCTGATAGACCGTCCCCAGTTCGGTCGCCTGGGTGAGGCTGATCACCCGGGGTTTGGGTGAATGGACTCCCGTCTGCCGCTGAAGGACCGCTTCCACCTGAGCGAGGTCGAGCTTTCCATTGGCGCCTGGAGTTGAGAGAAGCTTCGCGCCGCCGGAAAAGAATTCGGGAGCGCCGCATTCATCGGTTTCGATGTGCGACCGCTCGTGACAAATGACGCTATGATATGACCGGCAAAGTTGCGCGAGAGCCAGGGAATTTGCAGCCGTTCCGTTGAAGACGAGGAATACCTCGCAATCAGTCTCAAAGATCTCGCGCACACGCTCGGTGACGCGCCGGGTCCATTTATCATCGCCGTAGGAAGCGGCCCCATCCGCGTTCGCTTCGGCGAGAGCGGCCCAAGCCTCCGGGCAAATTGCCGCGGTATTGTCGCTCTCGAATTCGTATCGATCCATCGCGGGTTTCCTACCCGACTTCGTCCAGCGGAGCAAACTCGATCGCCCGCCCTCCTGATCCTGATCTTAATCCTGATCAATCTCCCTTGGAAAAGACGCCATCCCAAAGATCATGAGCAGGATCAAGAGCAGGAGGTACGGGACACAGATCGCCTGGCCGGCACCTCGAGCGCTTGCTCAGGACACCGCCAGGCAAATCTGTCTGCCAAGCCCGTGGCCGCTAATTGCAACCGCGGAGCAGAAAAAACAAAAACAGAACCGGAATCGGTATTCCGAGGAGCCAAAGCAAAATGTACCCTGACGCCCCTATCTGCTCGATTCGCTCTTTAAGTTTCATATCGATTGAGTCCTTTCTATTTCAGTCATCAATTCGCGCGAAAGAGCCTCAGCGAGCGTGCAGCACCATGAATTTCTCTTCCCCTCGTGCTCCTGCTCGTGCTCGTGATCGTAATCGTCCCCCCCACCGAGCGATCACGAGCAGGAGCACGAGCACGATTACGACGAAACTCTCGGCTTTGCCGAATCCGGGCGGCGGCGTTAGTATCGCGCCATGAGTTCTCTGCAAGGCGAGATCGAGCAGCGGGGCGAACGGATTTTCGAGCTGGTCGACCGCAACCCCGAATCGATTTTCACCAAGGCCGGTTTTTATCAGCGAATGATGGCGTTCTCGATGCGGGACGAGCATTTCAAGGTGCAAATGTTCCGCTTCGTCGATGTGCTCGCGTCGCTCCGCAGCTCGCGCGACATCGTCCAGCACCTCGGGGAATACTTCGCGGGGATGAACAACGCCCCCGTGCCATTCCTCCAAACCGGTCTGCGTGTGGCGCGGAGTTTCCCTTGGCTCACCGCCCCGATTCTACGCTGGAACGTTTCCGGCATGGCCCGGCAATTCATTGCCGGCCGAAACCCGGACGACGTCATGAAAATGCTGCGCCAGCGGCGCAAGGAGCGGATCGGATTCACCGTCGATCTGCTCGGAGAAGCCGTCGTGAGCGAACAGGAAACGAACGAATACGCGGCGCGTTGTTTTGAGCTGGTCGACGGCCTGGCGGAGCGAACGCGCGGCTGGAGCGATCCCCTCGGCCAGAACACGGAGCTGTTCCCAGTGGTGAACGTTTCCGTGAAAATCTCCGCCCTCTATTCGCAGATGAATCCGGCCGACCCGGAAGACGCGATCGCGCATCTCGCCCCGAAGTTGCGCCCCATCCTGCGGCGCGCCCGCGAAGTCGGGGCCTTCATCAATTTCGACATGGAGAGTTACGCGCACAAAAATACCACGCTCGAGCTTTTCCGGACTCTTTTCGCCGAGCCGGAGTTCCAGGATTGGCCGCATGCCGGCATCGTGATTCAGGCGTACCTGCGCGACGCCGAGCGCGACCTGCGGGAGCTGCTCGATTGGGGCCGCACGCGCGGCACGCGCTTCACCGTCCGCCTCGTGAAGGGCGCCTATTGGGACTACGAAAAAATCAAAGCGGCGCAGAACGGCTGGCGCTGCCCCGTCTTCCTGCAAAAGCCGGAAAGCGACGCCTGTTTCGAAAAATGCACGCGCATCCTGCTCGACAACGAGTCGATCGTCACAGCCGCGTTTGGCTCGCACAATGTTCGCAGCATCGCGCACGCGCAGGCCTACGCCCAACAGCTCGGGATCGACAAGAGCCGCTTCGAGTTTCAGCTCCTTTACGGAATGGCCGGCCCGATTAAGCGCGCGCTCGTCGAGATGGGTTATCGGGTGCGCGAGTATTGTCCCGTCGGCGAATTGCTCCCCGGCATGTCGTATCTCGTCCGGCGTTTGCTCGAGAACACCTCGAACGAAGGATTCCTGAAAGCCAAGTTTTCCGACAAAGCCTCCGCAAAGCAGCTTCTCCGCGATCCCAATTCTCTTTTCAAACACGCCCCTGTAGCGGCAGCCGTGTCGGCTGCATCACCGGGTTATCTTGCAGGCGACACGCCTGCCACTACAGCTCAATCTCACAATGGCGCCACGCCCGCCGCTCCGCCCACCGACACGTTCGAGAACTCGCCGCTCGTAAACTTCGTCCACCGCAGCAGCCAGGAAAAAATGCAGAACGCCCTCCGCGAAGTCCGCGGCCGTTTGGGCCAGAAATATCCCATTGTCATTGACGGCCAGAAAATTTGGACCGGCAGTCTCATTGACTCGATTAATCCCAGTTCGCCGACACAGGTGGTCGGCGCGGTCGCAGAAGCTGGAATCCCGGAGGCGGAAGCCGCCGTCGCCGCCGCGCGCAAAGCGTTCGATCATTGGTGCCGGGTCAGTGTCGAGCATCGCGCGGGATTACTGGAACGCGTGGCTGCCATCATGGATCGCCGGCGTTTCGAGCTTTCGGCCGTCGAAGTTTTCGAAGTGGGCAAACCGTGGGCCGAAGCGGACGGCGATATCCGCGAGGCGATCGATTTCCTGCTCTTCTACGCCCAACAAATGCGTTTACGCGGTCTCCCGCGACTCACCCAGCACGTGCCGGGCGAAGAGAGCTACCAGCACTACTGGCCGCGCGGCGTCGCGCTCGTCATCGCCCCTTGGAATTTCCCGATGGCGATTCTGACCGGCATGGTTTCCGCCGCTCTGGTCACAGGGAACACCGTCATCATGAAGCCAGCCGAGCAATCGGCCGTTTGCGGGGCGCTCGTCATGGAAATGTTTGAGGAAGCCGGTATCCCGCCGGGCGTCCTCAATTTCCTCCCCGGCAAAGGCCGGGTCATCGGCCAGCATCTGGTCGATCACAAAGACATCCACATGATCGCGTTCACCGGTTCGCGCGAAGTGGGGCTGAGGATTTGGGAGAGCGCCGGCAAAACTCTTCCCGGCCAGCTCGAATTGAAACGCGTCGTCTGCGAAATGGGCGGCAAGAATGCCGTCATCGTCGATTCGGACGCCGACCTCGACGAAGCGATCGTCGATTCGATTTATTCGGCCTTCGGCTATCAGGGCCAAAAATGTTCCGCGCTCTCGCGGCTCATCGTGCTCGACGAGAATTACGATCGCGTGATCAAACGTTTGGTGGAAGCCGCCGCGAGTCTGCGCGTCGGCAACCCCGAAACTCCAGGCATCATGGTTGGCCCGGTCATCGATGAGACGGCTTACCGGCGGATGCTGGAGACGATCGAGGCGGGCAAGAAGGAAGCGACCCTTGCGTTTCAAGGGACTGTGCCGTCCGAAGGCTTCTTCGTCCCGCCAACGATTTTCACCGACGTGAAACCGACGATGCGCCTTTCCTGCGAAGAAATTTTCGGCCCGGTCCTAAGCGTCATCCGCGTGCGCGACCTCGACGAAGCCATCCGCGTCGCGAACGATACCGACTACGCGCTGACTGCTGGATTTTTCTCCCGCAGCCCGGCGAATATCGAGCGAGTGAAGGCCGAGTTGGTTGCAGGCAATGTTTACATCAACCGCTCGTGCACCGGCGCCGTCGTGGGCCGCCATCCTTTCGGCGGATTCAAGATGTCGGGCGGCGGAACGAAAGCCGGCGGCGGCGATTACCTGCTCCAATTCCTCGTCCCCCGCGTCGTCACCGAAAACATCATGCGCCACGGCTTCGCCCCGGACACAACGCCCGAGTATCGCGCGCCATTTGGATCCGGTGTCGAGTAGCGAGCGCCCGCGCGCAGCGCGCATCCACCCATTCGATGCTTTACGTTATCGCGACGCCGATCGGCAATCTCGACGATATCACTTTGCGCGCGCTTGATGCGCTCAAATCGGCGGACGTGATAGCGGCGGAGGACACCCGGCACTCCGGGAATCTGCTGCGGCATTTCGAGATTCGGAAGCCGCTCATCAGTTATCACGAGCATAACGAGGCGATGCGCGCGGAACAGCTCGCGGAGCGTTTGGCGGCCGGGGAAAATGTCGCGCTAATCACCGACGCCGGCATGCCCGGTCTTTCGGATCCGGGCGCGCGCCTCATCCGGAAATGCATCGAGCGCGATCTGCCTTACACGATTATTCCCGGTGTTTCCGCGATTCTGACGGCGCTGGTCGGTTCGGGAATTTCGATGGAACGGTTTTGTTTCCGGGGGTTTCTGCCGGTGAAGAGCGGCCAGCGTGAGCGCGAGCTGCGCGCGGCAGCGGAACGCGAGGAAACGTCCGTGTTCTTCGAATCGCCTTACCGAATCATGAAAACCCTCGCGGCCAGCGTCGAGATCATGCCGGATAGACAGCTTTGCGTCGCCCGGGAGTTGACGAAGAAGTTTGAGGAATTCCGGCGCGGGACGGCGTCCGAATTAGCGGCTCATTACGAGGCGCACCCGGCCAAAGGGGAGATTACCTTGGTCGTCAGCGGGGCAGAGCGCTAACGGCGATGTAGAGGCGCTTGTGCCAAGCGCCTGTCTAATTCGGTTAGGCGCTCGCCGCGGCGAGCGCCTCTACATTTGCTTTTCCGCTTGTCAAAGCAGTGCATCCGTGTGAATTTGCGCGGCTTTTCCCCCGAAGTATTTCTCTGTATGGCTTACGCAATTATCAAAACAGGCGGCAGACAACATCGCGTTGCCGAGGGCGACATTATCGATGTGGATTTGCTCGAGGGCGAAGCGGGTAAAGAAGCCGTTTTTGGCGATGTCCTCTTCCATGGGGATGGCGACAAGCTTACGCATGGCAGTCCGCTCATCGAGGGCGCAACCGTCACCGGCGAGGTCGTCGAGCAGCGGAAGGACAAGAAAGTCATCGCGTTCAAGTACCGCCGCCGCAAAGGGTATCACCGGACGGTCGGCCATCGCCGGAAATTGACCCGCATCAAAATCACCGGCATCAGCCTGGGCGGAAAGACGTCGAAGGCGAAAAAGGCCAAGACCGAAGAAACAGCCGAATAGCTCCCTTTCGCAACCACCAACTCTCAACTCTCAATCTCCGGCAATGGCACATAAAAAGGGACAAGGCAGCGTCAAGAACGGACGGGACAGCGTCAGCAAACGCCTGGGCGTCAAAAAATTTGGCAGTGAAGCAGTCATCGCCGGCAATATTATCATCCGGCAGCGCGGAACGAAGTTTCTGCCCGGCAAGAACGTCGGTCTGGGCCGCGATTACACGATCTTCGCGCTCGTCGACGGCCAGGTGCGGTTCGATCGGGCCGGACGTCGCGTGAACGTCGAGCCAGTCGCCGCGAACTAGCGGAATTCGACGGCGCAAACGCCGGGGCTGTTTTTTCCGCGGCGCGACCCATCCATTTGAAGGGTTGTGCCCGATGGCTGTTCTGTCCTATAACTGAAAGCTCCCATGAAATACCAGACCTACATTCTCTTCGGCGCGCCCGGGAGCGGCAAAGGCACACAGGGCCGGACCCTCGGCAGCATCCCGCGATTTTTCCATTGCGCCTGCGGAGATGTTTTTCGCGCGATCGATACCCGCACGAAGGTCGGTCGGGCTTTCCTGGAATACTCGAGCAAGGGCCAGCTCGTGCCGGATGAGATCACGGTCGAACTCTGGAAGGCGCAAATCGATGCGGCTGTTAATGGGCACGTTTTCAAGCCCGATATCGACATCCTTGTCCTCGACGGAATTCCGCGAAATGTCGGCCAGGCCAAAATCATGGACGAACTGATCGACGTGAAAAAAGTCTTTCACTTGTCCTGTCCGAACCGCGAGGCGCTTTTCGCCCGGCTGAAGAAGCGGGCCCTGAAGGACAATCGCCTCGACGACGCAAACGACGAGGTGATCAACCGCCGGCTGGCCACCTACGAATCCGAATCGAAGCCCGTGCTGGGTTACTACGGGCAGGACCGGATCACCTGCATCGACGCCACGGAGCCGCCCGCGAAAGTTTTGCTCCATATTCTCGAAAGCGTGAACGGGGTGAATGGGTCGCATGAGCCAGCAGCAGTTTGAGAATTTCACCGCCTCGAGCCTGTATTGCGAAAAGTGCAAGACCGCCATGCCAGTGCGCGAACGGCTCCTGCTGATTCTGCCTGACAAGGAGATTTTCGATTACCTCTGCACCGGCTGCGCTTCGTCGGTCGGCCAGCGCGAAGTCACCGCGGGCGACAAATTAATGGCGCAAGGCACGGCCCCGCGTCGTTCCCGCCGGCGCGCGCCCGCGCCCCGGATCCAGCTCTAGCGCGCGATGCGCATCGTCTTCATCGGGACGGGCGAAATTGGCCTGCCGGTCTTGCGCTCGTTGCGTGAATCGGGGGAGCACGAACTCGTCGGGGTCGTCACGCAACCGGACAAACCGGCCGGTCGCGCCCAACGCCTGGCCGCGCCGCCGATCAAAGCAGCGCTGGCCGACGCTACGCTGCCGATCCTGCAACCAGCCCGAATCAAGAGCGAAGAAGCAGTCGAAGCGATTCGAGGGCTGGCTCCTGACGTCATCGTCGTGATGGCTTACGGGCAAATCCTCCCGCGAGCGGTCCTCGAAATTCCACGCCTGGCTTGTCTGAATCTGCATGCGTCCCTGCTGCCGAGGCACCGCGGCGCAGCGCCGATTCAGGCGGCGCTCGTGGCTGGCGACCGCGAGTCGGGCATCACGGTCATGTATATGAGCGAAGGTCTCGACACGGGCGACATCCTGTTGCAGTCGTCTCTTGAAATTGTCGCGGGTGAAACAGGCGGGTCGCTGCACGACCGGCTGGGGCAGATCGCTCCCGAGGCATTGCGCGCAGCGCTGGTCCAACTTCAAAGCGGAACCGCTCCCCGGATTCCGCAGGACTCATCCAAGGCCACCTACGCCCCCAAGCTCGGTCGCGAACAGGGCCGCATCGATTGGACGGAATCGGCGGCGTTGCTCGAACGCAAAATCCGCGCCTTCAATCCGTGGCCCGGCGCGTTTGCACTCTTGCGCGATGCGGCCGGTCGCGATCGGAAACTGAAGGTATTCAGCGCGAGTGTGGTCCCATCGGCGCAGGCCGTGCCCGGGGAAATTCTTCGATCCGCGGGCGCAATCACGATAGCGGCGGGCGATGGCGCGCTTTCACTGGGTGAAGTGCAGCTCGAGGGAAAGCAGCGGATGAGCGCGGCCGAATTTCTCCGAGGTTATCCCGGGCCGCTGCAGATTGTCCAAATGTAGAGGCGCTCGCCTTCGGGCAACGCTTCGGCGCTTGACACAAGCGCCGCTACACTTGTCTCATCTGGCTCGCCATGAGCGAATCTTCCAAGCCCGCCTACAAGCGCATCGTCCTCAAACTGAGCGGTGAAGCGCTCCGCGAGCGTGGCGCACGCGAGAACATCTCGCCGCAAATCGTCCGTGAAATCGCGCAACGCATCAAGGAGGTGAAGGATCTTGGCGTCCAGACTTCCGTCGTGATCGGCGGCGGCAACATCTGGCGCGGCCTGTCCGCGAGCCATCGCGGCATGGATCGCACAACCGCCGATTACATGGGCATGCTGGCGACCGTGATCAACGGGCTCGCGCTGAAAAGCGCGCTCGTCGAGGCCGGCATCGAAACCCGGGTGCAAACCGCCATCGAAATGAAAAACGTGGCCGAACCGTTCATCCTCGGGCGGGCGATCCGGCATCTCGAGCTGGGGCGGGTCGTCATTTTCGTCGCCGGCACGGGCAATCCCTATTTCTCGACCGATACGACCGCGGCGCTGCGCGCGAGCGAGATTCGAGCCGATATCATTTTGAAGGCGACGAAGGTGGACGGCATCTACGATCGCGACCCGAACACGGACGCGAACGCCAAGCGTTTTGATACCCTCACCTTCTCCGAAGCGCTGACCCAACGCCTCCAGGTGATGGACTCGACCGCCTTCAGCCTTTGCATGGACAACAAGATTCCCATCGTCGTCTTCGACATGAACAAGCCCAGCAATTTTACCGACATCGTGCTCGGGAAAAAGGTGGGCACCATCGTGACCGAGTAGGCGGATCGAGTCCCGCGACGGCCGGAGCGCGCGATCGGCCAGCAATTTCGTGATTGCGATTCTCGGTGCAGCGGGTTTCTATTGCTCGCCGCAACCACCTTCCAAAAGACCATGACCGCTGAAGAAATTCTGTTCGACGCCGAAGTGACGATGGAAAAAAGCGTCGATTACATGGTGCACGAGTTTTCCAGCGTGCGAACCGGGAAGGCGTCGCCCGCGCTCGTCGAAAATGTGGACGTGGAAGCGTATGGATCGGCGATGAAGCTGAAACAGCTCGCGCTTATCACCAGTCCGGAACCGCGGCTGCTCGTCGTCCAGCCGTTTGATGCGGCGACCGTGAAAGATATCGAAAAGGCGTTGAAGGAGTCCAAGATCGGGATCATGCCGCTGGTGGATGGGAAGATCATCCGGTTGCCGATTCCAGAGCTCTCCGAAGAGCGCCGGAAAGATCTCGTCAAATCCCTCCGGCAAATGGCGGAGGAAGCGCGCGTCCGCGTGCGCGCGAACCGGCGGACCGCGGTGGACGAGGCGCGGAAGATGGAAAAGTCCGGCGGGTTGACCGAAGATGGTTTGCGCGATCTGGAAAGCGACGTCCAAAAGCTGACGGATAAGTCCGTGAAAGAGATCGACGAACACCTCGAGCGTAAAGAGACCGAGGTAATGAAGGTCTAATCTTCCGCTTCCTCTACCTCTTCCTCTTCAAAAATTTCGGCGCGGCCTTTGTTCGAAGGGGAGGAAGCGGTAGCGGAAGAGGAAGAGTTTTACAACCGCACCAGATCCAGCAGGAACTGGCACCAAAGGTAAACCATCCCCCGCCAGGAATATTTCACCTCGCCATCGGCGGTCGATTTCAGGACACCCTGTCTAATGTTGTGCGCGATCTGATCGCGTAAATCGTTCTCGACCTCGAGCTGGATGCGATCTTCATCCATCGGATCGATGACACTCGTCTCCACCCGATGGAGACGCAGAAACTCGCGGTGACTCTGGTAGAGCTGCCAGAAAGATTGATCCGGCCGCTGGCGATTGATCCTGAACTGCGGGGTCAACTTCAGTCCGTAGGAGAGCGGGTAGTTCCAAGTTGTCCAAATGATCCCATCATTCGCCCGGGAGGAAATGCGCAGGTAATAAAACGAAAGGTCATTCTGCTCGTTCAGACAAATCGTCGCCTGCGCGCGATCTTCCTCCTTGTAAAAGAGCCGGAAAAACTGGCGGTAATCCTCCCAGTCCCAGCCGGCATCGTTGATGTGCGTGAATCCTTCATTCTCGATTTCGCGGGTGATGTCTTCGAGCGTGGGAAAGACTTCCTCGGAAGGTGGACTCTTCGGCCGGAGCGCCTTCTCTTTCGGCAAACGCAGCGCTCGAATGCGGGTAAGAATTTCCAGCCAGGGCAGGAAAAACCAGGTAAGCGCCGCGACCAAGCCGAGTCCCCAGCTGTCGCTCACGAAGTAAACCGCGAGAAACGTGGAGATGAGGATGCCAATCGCCCCGGCCTTCTGCGCGAACGAAGTCTGGTAGCTCCGCAGGGCGACACTCAGAACAGCAACGCCCAGCGTGAGGAAAAGGCCAAACAGCATTAAGGCTCGATTCCGTGCTCGTTCAGAAACTCTTCCAGCTGGTCGGTGTCAAAATTCGCCAGAACCTCGTCGCCGGCGACCAGGGTCGGCACATAGGTCTGATCGGAAATTTCCGCCATTTCCTCGTAGGCGTCGCGGTCCCGGCCCACATCGATCACGGTGAATTGATAACCGCGCTCCGACAGATAGTCCTTCGCATCCATGCACCAGGAGCACATGGCGCGGCTGTAAAGGGTAAGATCGGTCGCCACGAGGGGGAATAAACAACCGCATCCCCTGTCGTCAACCGCGCTCCCATCGGAACGGGGTCAGTACCACTTGGCCCAGACAACCCGGCCGCGACTCGACTCGCCGCTGAAGATGCAGGTGCCGGCCTCGGCTGGCTTCGCGCTGTCCTCCAGAGGAATGCAGCGGATTGTGACTTTCAAATCGTTCTTGATTCGCTCCTCGACTTCGCGCGATCCATTCCAGTGGGCGAGGGCGAAGCCGCCGTGGATTTCCGGCTTGGAGGAATTCTTCGGCGTGAAGAACTCGTAAAACTCCTCCTTCGAGTCGATCACGCGCGTGTGCGCGTCGCGAAACTGTTTCGCACGGTCAAAGAGATTTTGCTGGATGGAATCGAGCAGCTCGATGGCGCGGCCCGCGAGTTCCGCGACCGGCACAAACTCTTTCGTTTTTACAGGTTGATCTCGCCGACTGACAGCGACAGTGCCTGATTCCAGATCGCGGGGACCCAGCTCGACCCGCAGCGGCACCCCTTTCTTGATCCATTCCCAATTTTTCAAACCGCCGCCGAGATCACGCTGATCGATTTCCACTTCGAGCGGCGCGCCGAAATACTTCAGCGCCCGCAGTTCGCTCGCGAGTTTCTCCGCGGCCTCCAGCACCCGCGCCCGGGTTTCCTCCTTCGACGTAATCGGCAAGATGACAACGTGGATCGGCGCGATCCGCGGAGGAAGAACAAGCCCATCGTCGTCGGCGTGCGCCATGATGACGGTGCCGATGAGCCGGGTGCTCATGCCCCAGCTCGTCGTCCAGCCGAATTCCTGTGTCCCGGTTCGCGTTTGGAATTGGATCCCGCTCGCCCGCGAAAAATTCTGGCCGAGGAAATGCGACGTGCCGGCCTGGATCGCCTTGCGGTCCTGGACCATGGCTTCGAGGCAAAGCGTTTGAACAGCGCCGGGGAAACGTTCGCTTTCGGATTTCTCACCGCTAAAAACCGGGACCGCGAGATGATCGCGGACGAAAGTTTCGTAGACGTCGAGCATCTGTTTGGTTTCCGCGCGCGCTTCGGCCTCGGTTTCGTGCACGGTATGGCCCTCCTGCCAGAGGAATTCGGTCGTGCGCAAAAAAATGCGCGGGCGCATTTCCCAGCGGACGACATTCGCCCACTGGTTAATGAGAATCGGGAGATCGCGATAGCTTTGCACCCATTTCGCGTAGCTCGCGCCGATAATGGTTTCGGACGTGGGCCGAACAACCAGGGGCTCGGTCAAGGGGCTGGCCGGCACCATCTTCCCTTCGGCGTTTACCTCCAGCCGGCTGTGGGTGACGACCGCGCATTCCTTCGCGAAGCCTTCCACATGGGACGCTTCCCGTTCGAAATAACTGAGCGGAATGAAAAGCGGGAAATAGGCGTTCCGGTGCCCGGTCGCCTTGAACATCGCATCGAGCTGCCGCTGCATGTTTTCCCAGATACCGTAGCCCCACGGCCGAATCACCATGCAGCCCCGGACGTCGGAAGACTCCGCCATCTCGGCGGCACGAATGACTTGCTGATACCATTCGGGGAAATCTTCATCACGCCGCGGCGTGATGGCGGTTTTGGGAGCGGGAGTTTGATTGGCCATGCGAGAGAGCGGAGAAATTACCCTTGGCGAAATGAAATGACCAGCGACCATTTCTCCAACGCGCCGACGCAACTTTCCAGAGCGGCCGGGTTAAATTATCAAAACATATGAAAGCGAAATTGCACTGCTTCCTCGTTCCAATCCTGGCCGCCACGCTCCAATTTGCGCCGGCCGTCCTGGCCCAATCGCCCCCGGACAAACCAACACGACCATTCCAAATGGAGCGCCGCGCCCGCTGGACCAACCTGACCGAGGAAGAAAGATCGAAGCTCAAGGCGGCCCATCAAAAAGCGATGGCCGATCCCGCCGTGCAGGCGGCGCGCGACCGGCTCCGACAAGCGCGCAGAGAGTTCCGTGAAGTCCTGCGTCCCGCGCTCTTGAAGGCGGACCCCTCTATCCAGCCGATTCTGGATAAGATGCGCCCGGAGCGGGCAGAGAGGGAGTAGAGGCCGGGCGAGCGATCAGAAATTTCGCGCGACCAGCGTCTCGACGGGCGATTGCCCGCGTTCGCTGTAGCTGCCGGCAAAATCCATGCTGCAAACGGTTCCAAAGCGCGCGTGCCGCCCAAACGCGGCGCCGGCAAAGTTGAAGCTCGGATTGAAAATATTTTTGCGGTGTTTCCGGGCCGGCTGACCGTCGTCAATGATGAGCGCGAGCACCACGTCCCGGGCGGTCGCTTTTCCGTACGAAATATTTTCACCCCAGCCGCCGCCAAACATTCCGTAGCGAGCAATGCGTTTGTCAGCATGGCTCGAATCCCGTCCGACATGGCCGAATCCTCCGGAGGCCTGATCGGCGCAATGGTCCGCGGCCGCGCGCGACATGCCGGGCGAGAGCGCGAGGGGCGGTTGCGGTTGAGCGCTGCGCAAAAAGCGAATCGCCTCATCCACTGCTCCCGTGCCTTCCTTCGTCCGGATTCTCGTTTGCCCCGGCAGGATCATCACATTGCCCTGCATCCGGCCGCGTAGCTCTGCGACGAAAGTTGCGTAGAGCGCCGGGTTTTGTCGGGCCAGATTCAGCTCCCGAATCACTGCTCGCGCTGAGGTGCTGCCATTGTCTCCAGATTTCTCCTCACCGCCCGCCGCCAAATGAACGACCAAGGCAAAAAAGAGCAAGGAGAGAGACCAGGGACGCATTATGATAATTATAAGCACGTGCGGTGCCAGCCTTGATTCTCCTTCCGCTGCTCGAGCCGCGCTCGCCGCTTTCGTTCATGCCGGTCAAGAAGCAGTTGACACTTGGGGCCACGCTCGTAATTTCCGTGCCCTTTCAGCCTGATGAAGACGTTTTCCGCAAAAGCCAATGAAGTCCCACGCAAGTGGTGGATCATCGATGCCAACAATCAGGTCCTCGGCCAGGTGGCCGTGAAAGCCGCCAACCTTTTGCGCGGCAAAGAAAAGGTCATCTACACCACCCACGTCGACACCGGTGACTTCGTCATCGTCATCAACGCGGAGAAAGTGCGCCTGACGGGCAAGAAGGAAGAACAAAAAACCTTCATGAGCTTTTCGGGATTCGTCGGTGGACACAAAACCGAAAACGCCCGGGCCCGACGTGCGCGTCACCCAGAGCTGCTCGTCGAACACGCCATCCGTGGAATGATTCCGCACAACAAACTCGGGCGCGCCATTTACCGGAAGCTCAAAGTTTATCGCGGCGATTTGCATCCTCATGCCGCGCAGCAGCCGGCGAATGTCTCGCTCGCTTCTTAGAAATTTTCCCATGGCCCAAACTCAGGAATTCATCGCCACTGGCCGCCGCAAGACTTCCGTCGCGCGCATTCGGATGACGCCAGGCAGCGGCAAAATCGATATCAACGGGAAGAGCTTCGAGGATTATTTTCCGACGGTCCCGTTGCAGAACACCGTGCTCCAGCCGCTTCAGGTGGTGAAGCTCACCAATTCCTACGATCTCTCAATCAATACCACGGGCGGAGGCGCTACCGGCCAGGCGGGCGCAGCCCGGCTCGCCATTTCGCGGGCCCTTCTCCTGGTGGATGCGAATCTTCGTGGAACGCTCAAAGCGGAAGGTCTGCTCCGGCGCGATCCGCGGATGAAAGAGCGGAAGAAATCCGGTCAGCCCGGCGCGCGGAAACGTTTCCAGTTCTCGAAGCGCTAAAAGCGGCACCGCTTGGGTGCTCGCCTGACTGGCGGTCGGACAACGTCCGATTCGAACGGCCCTGGCCGTGGTTCCAATTATCTCTGTTTCGGAGAAGCCGCCGGCGTATTTCCAGCAGCCGGAACAGCCGCCTGTGGAGCGGGGGCCGGCGGATCAGCTGGCCGCTGCAAGAGCGGCGGCACATTCGCGGCTGGCGCCAGGGTCGGGGCAGGAGGCGTCTCCACTGGAGGCTTTAACAACTTAAGTTGCCGCGTCGCCTCGCCGGCCACCAAACTCTCGCGATACTTGGTCAGGATGGTCTCGCAAACGCGCTGCGCTTCCTCGTTCTGGTTCTTTTCCTTGAGCAGACGGACGGCAGAGATCAGGGCCACCGGGGCGCTGAACCCCTGCGGATCATCGGCGGCCAGGCGCTGATAAGCCGCCAGCGCCTCATCACTTTTCCCGAGCGACTCCAGATTCCCGGCCATCGCCATCCGAGCGGTCCCCTTCAACTGATGCGCCGGATATTTCTCAACGAATGTTTGGAGCGTCGCGTTTGCCTCGCTGAATTTCTTTTCCTTCCTCTGTTCCTCGGCGAGAAAGAGGTACGCGGCCGAGCCAGCCGGTGTTCTTGGATATTGCCCAATGACTTTCTGAAATTCGGCAGCGGTCTTGGCTGTGGAAAGCATGGTCGCCGCGGCGCCATTGCGCCGCTCTGAGTAGAGCCGGTACCCGCCCCAGGCCAGCGCCGCGACCAGCGCGACTATGAGCACCGCGAATACTTCTGTCTTGTGTCGGTCCCAGAAGACCTGCGTCTCGAGGACTGGATCGGTGGATGAAAGCGTCGGCATGGTTTGAAATTTGGAAGGCGGCGGCCTCGGTCTTGGAGCGCGAGGCTTGCTCTTATGCCACGCGAAGGTTTCCCGCGCAAGCGTATCCGCGCTTGCTGTCTCCTTGGTTCATCGAGCCGAAGAAATGAATTGGACAGGTCCGATTTTATGATTTACCCAATAAAACTGCCTGGAAGGATGCAAGAACGCTATGAAACTGACAAAAAAACGGTGGATCAAACCGATGCTAAAAACCCTGCCGATCTTTTTCGAGTGCACCTGCTACTCCGGCGCGGTTTGATCGAGCGAGGGTAGATCGATTCGCATCCGTATTCTCGGAAGCGCGGCCGGTGGCGGCCTTCCGCAGTGGAATTGTAATTGCGCAAACTGCGTCGCCGCGCGCCTCGGCAAGATTGCGCCGCAAACGCAATCAAGCACAGCGATCTCGAGCGACGGCGATCGCTGGTTCCTGATCAATGCTTCGCCCGATTTGCCGCGGCAAATTGAGAGCACGCCGGACTTGCAGCCACGTCCTGGTTCGGCGCGCAACAGCCCCGTTGCCGGCGTTCTCCTCACCAATGCCGATCTCGATCATGCCCTCGGTTTGGTTCTCATGCGGCAGCAGGAAACGCCGCTCGTGGTCCACGCCAGCGACGAAACACAGGCCGCGCTTCGCTGGGTCGACCTCCTCCTGCAACCGTTCGGTGGAATTGAATGGCGAACCGCCGGCCCGCAGTTTCATTCGTTAGACTCGGCCATCGGGTTTCGCGCCATTCAGTTGGATAAGAGCATCGCGTTTCAGTTCCGCGATGAAATCTCCGGAGCGAGCGTGCTGATTGCGCCGGCGGTGGGACAGATTACGGACGAGCTCCGCCAGGCCGTGCACGAGGCCAGCGTCATCCTGTTTGACGGCACATTCTGGACCGACGACGAGCTGCGCGCCATCCGGCCGAACGCCCGGAGCGCACGGGAAATGAATCATCTCCCGATCAGTGAGGGCAGTCTCGCTCTCTTGCGGCAAGCGCCGGCCCGGCGCAAGATTTACACGCACATCAATAACACCAATCCAATTCTTTCGCCCGGCTCACCCGAACGATTAGCCGTGGAGCAGGCTGGAATGGAAATCGCCCGCGATGGACTGGAGATAAGTTTGTGAGCCAGGAATTATTGTCTCGAGAAATATTTCTCGCGCGGCTGCGCGAGGTGGGTGCGCGCGCTTATCACGATAAGCATCCCTTCCATGTCGCGATGAACGAGGGCCGGCTTTTGCCCGAAGCGTTGCGCGGCTGGGTGACGAACCGCTTCTATTATCAGCGCAATATCCCGATCAAAGACGCCGCGATTCTTTCCAATTGTCCGTTGCGCGACGTCCGGCGCGTCTGGATTCATCGGCTCGTCGACCACGATGGCCTCGAAGGGAGCGAAGGCTCCAGCCAGGACGAAGGCGGCATCGAGGCCTGGTTGCGCCTCGGGGAAGCCTGCGGCGTCTCGCGCGACGATCTCTGGCAAGACCGGCAGGTCGAACCCGGGGTCCGTTTCGCAGTCGATGCCTACGTAACTTTCGCCCGCACGCAGCCATGGCCAGTCGCGATCGCCTCGTCACTTACGGAACTTTTTGCGCCCGATCTAATGAGTGCGCGGCTGGCCGCCTTCGAAAAATTCTATGGTTGGATCAATTCCGCCGGTCTCGATTATTTTCGGCGCCGCATCACGCAAGCCCGGCGCGATTCGGACGACGCGCTCAAGATCACGATGGAACATTGCGCCACGCGCGCGTTGCAGGATGCCGCCGTCGCGGCATTACAATTCAAGTGCGATCTCCTTTGGGCGATCCTGGATGCGATCCAGCTGCGTTACGGATGAACGCGAGTGACCAGCAACAGTGTGTCAGGCTCGCGCCCGGCGTGCGCTTGCAAACCGATCCCGCCACGGGCGACGACGTTTTGCTCTATCCGGAAGGAATCCTGATCCTAAACGAGACAGCGCGGGAGATCGTGATGCGTTGCGATGGCAAAACGACCATTGCTGAAATTGTCGCGGCCCTGGCCGCGGAGTATGAAAGTTCCGCTGCGGAACTGGAGGGCGATGTCGGTGAATGTCTCGACGATCTGCGTCGCCGGAAATTGATCGTGTTCGCTTCATGACACCGCGGCCCTACGCACTGTTGGCGGAGCTGACGTATCGCTGCCCGTTGCATTGTCCGTACTGCTCGAATCCGACGGCGATGGCGGCCGGCGCGGAGTTGACCGCCAGCGAATGGCAGCGCGTCTTTGGGGAAGCCGCCGAGCTGGGCGTTTTGCAGGCCGGGCTTTCCGGCGGTGAACCGCTCGCCAGGCGCGACCTGGCGGAAATCGTGCGCGGCGCGCGCGCGGCGAAACTTTACACCAACCTCATCACGAGTGGTGTTGGATTGGATACCGATCGCGCGGGCGAGTTGCGCGACGCGGGCCTCGATTCCGTGCAGCTCAGCTTTCAATCGGATGAGGCCGAGCTGGCCGATGAAATTGCCGGCACCCGCGCGCACGCCCGGAAGCTCGAAGCCGCGGCTGCTGTTCGCGCGGCCGGAATCCCGCTCAGTCTCAATTTCGTCATTCACCGGCGCAATATCGATCGATTGCCCCAAATGATTGCCCTCACGGAAACGCTCGGCGCCTCGCGGATCGAGCTCGCCAACGTCCAGTTCTACGGCTGGGCCTTTCAAAACCGCGCTGCTTTGCTTCCGACTCGGGATCAGGTCGAGCGGGCCCGCGAAGTCGCGGCGGCGGCCAAAGCGCGTCTCGCCGGCCAGATCGACATCTTTTATGTCCTCCCGGATTATTACGAAACGCGCCCGAAACCTTGTCTGAACGGCTGGGGACAGCGCTATCTCACCGTGAACCCGATTGGCGACGTGCTCCCCTGCCCAACCGCCTCATCCGCGATTCCCGATCTGCGTTTCGAGAACGTCCGGGCGCGAGCGCTCGCCTGGATTTGGCACGAATCGGAAAGCTTCAATCGCTTCCGCGGAACCGAATGGATGCCGGAGCCGTGCCAGAGCTGCCCGCAGAAGGAAATCGATTTTGGCGGCTGCCGCTGTCAGGCGGCGTTGCTGACGGGCCAGGCCGCGAACACGGACCCGGTCTGCACGTTGTCGCCCAATCGCGCGCGCGTGGATGCCGTTCTGCACGATTTGAATCTCGCGGGTGCAGCCCAACCGCCCTGGACGCCTCGAACGAACCCCAGCGTGATTCCAGCGGAACCTGCCCTCAGCTGATTACTTGGCGGCGGCCACGACCGCGATGCCCCACGGCCCGCTGCCAGTTTTGATCCGCTTCAGTTCCTTGCGCGCCTTAACATCGATCACTGAGATGTCGTCCGACGCGCCATTTGCCGTGTAAAGCTTGGATCCATCGGGACTGAGGGCGATCCCCCAGTCGCGGTTTCCCACGGGAATCGTGGCTACGGCTTCATTCTTCACCGTATCGACGACCACGACTGTATTTCCGCGGCCGGTCGAAACGTAGAGTTCCTTGCCGTCATTCGAGATCACGCAACCCATCGGGAGCGAACCTGGCGGCAACTGGATCTTTGAAACTAGTTTGTGCGCCGCGGGATCGATGACGGCGACGTACCCACCGCTTTCGGAGGTGGCAAAACCACGGCTTCCGTCGGCCGAAAAAACAATCGAGCGTGGCCGGCCGCCGACGTCGATCTGCGCGACGACGCGCTGTTGCTCGGGTGAAATCGCGAAGACCTCGCCCTTCTCCTCGCAGGTGGCATACACTTCGCCGTTAGCCGGGTTCACCGCGACGCCTTCCGGCTCTGCCGATACCTTCACCTTGCCCCGCGTTTGCCCCGAGCTCAGATCGACGATCACGACGCTCGCATCGTCTTCGTTCGCGACGAAAGCGAGTTTCCCATCCTTGCTGATCGCCAACTGCTCCGGATCGGAACCGACATGCCAACGCTCGATCAGCTTGCGCGTGGCGACGTCGATCACGCCGATGCCGTCCGCCGTCTTGTCCGCCGGTGCGCGTTCGGTGTCCACGCCTGGCGCCATTCGCGGCGAGCCGCTCAGAGCGACGAAAACCCGTTTCCCATCTGGCGCCGGATGAATTCCGCGCGGCCTCTTGCCAACGGCGAAGGTCGTGACGACCGCATCGGTGGACCCGTCGATCACGGTCACGTCCCCGGAGCGCTCGTTGCTCACGAAAAGAAGGTAACCTGGCGATTCCGCGCCCTTCGCCAACCCCACGAAACTCACCGAACAAAAAACAATTGCCCAAAATTTCCCACTCATCTCGCAGCCGTACATCTGGAACCCCCGTTCAGCAAGCGTGGGCAGTCGTGCCTTAGCCTCGAGCAAGCAAGCTGGCCTCAAGGAGCGGCGATTTGAAATCGCCGTCGTTCCGGGTTCGGCGGTTTCAAACCGCCGCTCCTTGTTTGCCGCTGAAGCAGGCCCTGCCCGCCATAGCCTTGCGAAGGCGGGTTGGACCCATTCGACTTGCGCTCAGGGCAGGCCGTTGGACGTTCCCCCACCCATGATCCCGCACGACAAGCTTTTCATTCCCGGCCCGGTCGAAGTTTCGGAAAAAACGATGACCGCTTTTTCGCGACCCATGATCGGACATCGCAGCGAAGACTTTAAGAATCTCTACCGCAGTGTTCATCCGAACCTTCAGAAACTGTTCGCCACCAACCAGCCGGTCTTTCTCTCTACTTCATCAGCCTGGGGCGTGATGGAGGCGTCGATCCGCAATCTGGTCGATCGCGGCGTGCTTTGCTGCATGTGCGGCGCATTCTCGGACAAATGGTTCGACGTCGCCAAACGCTGCGGCAAAAACGCGGAGCCGTTGCAGGTCGAGTGGGGAAAACACATCGATCCAAAGGAGATCGATGCCCGGCTCGCGACCGGAAAATTCGACACGGTCGTTTTGATTCACAGCGAGACCTCGACCGGTGTGATGAATCCTCTCCCGGAAATTTGCTGCACGCTCGCGAAGTATCCTGACGTCGCCCTGGTCGTCGATACGGTTTCATCCTTCTCCGGCGTCCCGATCGACATGGACGCGCTCGGCATCGACGTCATGCTGACCGGCGCGCAAAAAGCGCTCGCCCTTCCACCCGGCTTTTCTCTCTTCTCGGCTTCCGAGAAGGCTTTCGCCCGAGCCAAAACAATCCCAAATCGCGGCTATTACTTCGACTTCATCGAATTCAAGAACCAACAAGCCGAATGGATGACGCAGAGCACTCCGAGCATCGGCCATATCCACGCCCTGCAATCAAAACTCGAGGAGATCTTCACAGAAGGTCTCGATGCGCGTTTCGCTCGACACGCCCGGACCAACGCGCTCGTCCACGATTGGGTCCGCCGGACCGGCTTCGACTTCTTCGCCGAGGACGGGTTCCGGACCAAGACGCTGACGTGCGTGAAAAACAGCAAGGACGTCGATGTCCTCGCGATGGCGAGAAAACTACGCGAGAAACATCACCTGGTCATCGATCCCGGGTACGGCCCGATCCGAGGCAAAACCTTTCGGCTCTCCAACATGGGCGACGAAACCGATGAGACCGTTTCGCATTTGCTCGCGTGTCTGGACGATTGTCTGGGGTAGCGAACGCGTCTCACGTCCCCCCCGGGGTCAGCGACCCCGGCTACAGCAACCAAACCAATCAACCTTCGCGCGGCTTCAGCGTCTGCGTCTTGCGCGCCAGCTCGATGAATCCCGCGCGATAACCCGCGGCGTCGCGGCCCTTGCCTTCCTGCGCCCATTCGATCAAGGCGCCGATCGTCCCCTGGCCCTTGTATTGTGAGTCGCGCAGGATCATCCCAAACTCCGCGACCGCTGCCGCGAATTTCAGATCGGGCGCCGCGTTTTCGAACTTCGAGCCGTTATCGACGAACGACCGCTCGGTCAATTCGCTCGTGTCGCCTTCCGGCTTCTTGTAACGCAGTTTCACCGTCACCATTTCCTGCGACTGCGCCGATTGCGTCGTCGCCACCGTCGCGGGATTCGAGGCCTGATACTTCAGCGGATCGACCGGCGGAATGCTCGCCGAGGGATCAGTCGCGCCGTTTCCGGCCGGCACGATTTCATATAACGCCGTCACCGTGTGCCCGGCGCCGATCTCGCCCGCGTCCACTTTGTCGTTATTAAAGTCTTCCTTCCGCAACATCCGCTTCTCGTACCCGATCAAACGATAGGAGGCGACGCGCGCAGGATTGAACTCCACCTGGATTTTCACATCCTTCGCGATCGTCATCAGCGTGCCGTTCACCTGCTGTACGAGCACTTTGCGAGCTTCGTCGATCGTATCGAGATACGCGTAGTTGCCGTTCCCTTTGTCGGCGAGCTTCTGCATCGTCGAATCTTTCAGGTTATCGGTGCCGACGCCGAGGACGCTGAGGAAGACTTTGCTCTTCGCTTTTTCCTCGATCAACCGGATTAGGTCGCCCTGGTTGGTTACACCGATATTGAAATCGCCGTCCGTCGCGAGGATGACGCGGTTTACTCCGCCTTTGATGAAATTGTCCGCCGCGACTTTATAGGCAAGCTCGATGCCTTCCGCGCCATTCGTGGATCCGCCGGATTTCAAATCTTCGAGCGCCCGCAGGATCGTTTCCTTGCGATCGCCGGTCGTGGAGGGTAATGCCAACCCGGAGCCACCGGCGTAGATGACAATCGCGACCCGGTCTTTCTCCGTCAGCTTTTCCACGAGCAACCGCATCGCCTGCTTCACGAGCGGGAGGCGTTCGGCCGGCGACATCGAGCCCGAGACATCGAGGAGGAAGACGAGATTGCTCGCGGGCCGATTTTCGTTCGCCACGTCGCGGCCTTTCAACCCGATCCGTAGCAGGCGATGACTCGAATCCCAGGGGCACGCCGTGGCGTCGAGATCGATCGAGAACGGTTTATCGCCTTCCGGTTCGTGATAATCGTAGCTGAAATAATTGATCATCTCTTCCACCCGCACGGCGTCCTTGGGCGGGAGCGAACCGGAATTGATGAAGCGGCGGACGTTTGCGTACGAAGCCGTGTCCACGTCGATCGAGAAGGTTGAGAGCGGATTGCTCGCCGCGGGGAGAAACGGATTCTCCGTGACGTGATCGTAAGTCGCCGTGTCGAAATCCTGGCGGTAACGCCCGGTCGGATCGGATTCGGAGGGCTCCGGACGGGTTTCTCCCAAGAAACCTCGTGAGTAGTATTCCCCCTCGGCAGCCAACTTCTTGCCTCCGGCAAATTTGTGTAATGTAAGTGCATCACCTGGCTTCGCAGGACGCTTCACCTCTGTGCGAGAGTCGGGCACTTCAGCCGGTGGTGGTGGGAGGTTTGGCTGGATCGCCAGAAGGTTCTGTTGCGGCGCAGGCGTCGTCTTCGGCGTGCCACCGAAATCCTCATCCTCATTCACTTCCACAATCGTGGAGGTATCGGCTATGGGCAGATTCGCTCTCTCCTTCTGCAATCCCGAAGGTTTCATTGCGAAGGTCCCGCCCTCCTTCCGAAGCGCAGAAATGGCGAACGCGCCGAGCACAGCGAAAATCGCCAGGGCCGCCGCGAGCGAACCCCATTGCGTCGAGGACCAGAGACGCCGCTGCTCCTCCATTCGGATGATGTTGGGCGAACGTTCCGGCAGCAGAGGCTGATCGGCCGCATACTCCGATTTCAGCAACCGCGAGAGCTGTTGCGTTTCGGCCACGAATTCCTGCGCTTCAGGCGAGGAAGCGACCGCCTGCTCCATCGCGGCTTCCTCTGCGCCGGAAAGTTCGCCGAGGGCAAAGGCCGTCAAGTTGGGATCATCGAGGTTTATTTTCATGAGACAATTCGAGGTGTGAAAGGCAGGAAATCCTTGGAGGCCTGCCCGTAGCGCTGCCGCAAAGTTTTCAGGGCGTTGTGAATAAGGACGCCGACGTTGCTGACTGATAACTCCGTGATTTCGCTGATCTGCTGGTAGCTGAGGCCGTTTTGAAATTTGAGTTGCAGCACTTCCTGCTGACGCGGCGGGAGCGTGCCCAGAATTCGGAGCAGGAAACCGCTCGCTTCCTTCGCTTCAAGTTTCTCGGAGGGCGCCGGTTGCTCGCTTTCCCGCGCTTCGAGCAGCTCCTGGTCGAGGTAGGTCATGCGTTTTTCCTTTCGGCAAATATTGAGGGCGCCGTTCCGGCAGACCGTGAAGAGCCATTTCGCCGGGGCGTGATCGAGTTCGGCTCGATTTTCGTATTGGAGTTTCACAAAAGTTTCCTGCACGACATCGCGGGCGCGGTCGCTATCGCCCAGGATGCGGGTCGCATATTGCAAGAGCGGCCGTTCGAAGCGCTGGAGGAGCGCGTCCATCTGTTCGCCGTCGAATTTCGCCGCCTTTGCCTGGACGCTTTGCATTTGGTTTCACCAGTCTAACGCGCGAGCCGGCGGAAAATTACAGGATATTTCTGTAGGTGGTTGTGGCGCGCTGTAGCCGAGCCGCTCTGTCGGCGCGCAAATGGGGGGCGCTTGACCAACGCGGCGACAGAGCGCCGCGGCTACAGCGCTGTTTTTCCTTTGCCAAGCCCGCCAGGAGTTTCAGATTGCGAGTTCCATGGAATTGAAGCGTTACCTCGTCTCCCGGCAAAAAGAAGTCGACCGCGCGCTCGGCCGTTTCCTGCCCAAGGAATCGACCCAGCCCGCGACGATTCACAAGGCGATGCGTTACAGCCTGTTCGCCGGCGGCAAACGCCTCCGCCCGATCCTTTGTCTCGCGGCCGCTGAAGCCTGCGGCGGCAAAATCAGCGCGGCGCTGCCGCTCGCCTGCGCCATCGAGTGCATTCACACCTACTCGCTCGTCCACGACGACCTCCCGAGCATGGACAACGACGATCTCCGGCGCGGCCGTCCGACCTGCCACAAGGTTTTCGGCGACGGCATTGCCATCCTCGCGGGCGACGCACTGCTGACGATCGCATTCGAGATTACCGCAACGACCGCGGGAACGAAGCGTTACGATTTGCGCGAAATCCTCCGCGAAATTGCCGTGGCGGCGGGAAGCCGGAAACTGATCGCCGGCCAGGTGGCCGATCTAGAAGCCGAGGGCCGCCGCATCAATCGCAGGCAGCTTCGTTACATCCACGAGAACAAAACCGCGGCGCTGCTCACCACCTCGGTGCGTTTGGGCGCGATGGCAGCAAACGCCAGTCCGAAGCAGTTGTCGGCGATCACTGCGTTCGGGCGCGCGCTGGGATTGGCCTTTCAAGTGATCGACGACATCCTCGACGTCACCCAAACATCCGAGAAGCTGGGCAAGAGCGCCGGCAAGGACGTCGCCGCGAAGAAAGCGACCTATCCGGCAGTCATCGGCCTCGAAAAATCGCGGACCGAAGCGCGGCGGTTAACGTCAGAAGCACACCGCGCGCTGAAATCTCTTGGGGAAAACGCCACCGTCCTGCGCGCACTCGCGGATTATTTGTTACAGCGAGAGTATTAGGCGATCACGCCAGCGCGAGATTCGGATCGATCTCTTGGGTAACTGCTGAGCTGTGGCCCGCGCGAAAGCGCAACGCTGCCGCGAACGCGATCATCGCCGCATTGTCGGTGCAAAGCTCGGGAACGGCCGTGAGAAGTCTCATTTCGGCGCGATTACACGCCGCACCCATCTCATCGCGCAAGGCACGATTGCAACTCACTCCCCCACTCACCGTGACCAATTTCGCTCCACATTCACGCGTCGCACGGAGGGTTTTCTGCACGAGCACTTCCACCACAGCCCGCTGAAAAGAAGCGCAGACATCGTTGCGCGTCGCGTCGGAAATCTCGGCCAGCTTGGCGATCTGATAGCGCACGGCCGTCTTCAACCCGCTGAAACTGAAATTGTGGTCGCCCGAATCCAGCATGCTCCGCGGAAAATCGAACTTCGCCGCGTCGCCCGATAAGGCACGGTGCTCGATCTCCGGCCCGCCGGGATAACCGAGGCCGAGCAACTTCGCGACCTTATCAAACGCTTCGCCGGCCGCGTCATCCACCGTCCGGCCGAGGATGCGATAATCGTTGAGAGCCCGGACTTCGACCAGAAGAGTGTGCCCGCCACTGACGATCAGCGAAACGTTTGGCTCGATCTCGAAATCCCCGGTGAAGAAGGGTGAAAGCAAATGGCCTTCGAGGTGGTTGATGGCCAGATACGGTTTCGCGAAACCGAGCGCGAGACCCTTGGCCATGGAGGCGCCGATCATGAGTGAACTCGCCAGCCCAGGGCCGGATGTCGCGGCAAACGCGTCCACTTCACCCAGGTCGAGACCGGCTTTTTTCACCGCACTCTCCAGAAGGCGGGGCGCGTGCAGGAGATGATTGCGCGACGCGACCTCGGGAACAACGCCACCATAGGCCTCGTGCTCCCGCTGCGAGGCCACTTCGCTCACGAGCAACTGATTGCCGCGCAAGATCGCGACGGCGGTCTCGTCGCACGAGGTCTCAATTGCGAGGATGGTCCTTGCAGCAAGTGAATCGTGACTAGTGAACGGTGAACTGTGCACAGACCATTCACTATTCACCGATCACTCTTCACTTCTTCACCGGCTCGGCTTTCGGCACGCTTTCCTGCGCATAGACCATCACGCCTTTGAGGGCGTCGATCGCGCGCAACAGTTGCGGGTCCTTCGTTTTGATGAGGGCCTTCTCTTCCTCCGGCTTCATGTTCTCAGCGCTTCGCATCGCAAAGAGCGCGCGTTCCTGTTCCAGCGTCATCGGCACGCGGATATTCGGAGCGACGCCATTCCCGTGGATGACCTGCTTGCTGGGCGTGTAGTACTTCGCAGTCGTGAAGCGCAGAGCCGAACCATCCGGGAGTTGGACGACGTTTTGCACCGACCCCTTCCCGAACGTCGTTTCGCCCACCAGAACTGCCCGGCGCAAATCTTTCAGCGCGCCGGCCACAATTTCAGAGCCGCTGGCGCTGCCTTCATTGACGAGAACCGCCAGGGGGAAGCGGGGGCGCTCCTTCGTGCCGCCCGACGTCGCATAATCGTGCTGCTGCGAGCCGACGCGTCCCTGCGTGGAAACTACCTTCGTATTGGGCGGCAGGAACTGCGCGCACACATCGACGGCGACGTTCAGGAGCCCGCCCGGATTATTCCGGAGATCGAGCACGAGCGCCTGCATCCCGCGTTTTTGCAATTCATCCAGCGCTTTCGCCAATTCCTCGGCGGTCGGCTCATTGAACTGAATCAGCCGGATGTAACCGATCTTGAAAGGTCCGCCGAGGTCCACGTCCAGGATCTTCGTTCCCTTGACGCTTTGCACTTTGATCTCCGTCCGTTCGAGGGCGAAATCTTTGATCTCTTTCGTGGAGGGGCGCAGGATCGTCAGCGTCACTTTTTGCTTGGAGGTCCCGCGGAGGAAGTTAACCGCATCCTGCAGCTCCATCTTTTCGGTCGAGTTTCCGTTGATCCTCAAAATCTGATCGCCGGCCAGGATGCCCGCTTTCGCCGCCGGCGTGTCTTCCATTGGAGTGATGACCGTGAGCAGCCCGCCTTTGACCGCGACTTCAATCCCGAGGCCATTGAACCGGCTGCGCGTGTCATCCTGCATGTCCTTGAAGTCATTCGGCTCCATGAACTGACTGTGCGGATCGAGCGACGCGAGCATGCCCTTCATCGCGGCATAAATCAGGTCGTGGTAACTCGTCTTGTTACCGTCCACGTAATCCTGCCGGAGGAGCTGGACGGCTTTCGCGAAAACAGCAATCTGCGCGTAGCCGCTATCGTCATCGCCCCCCGCGGCGTGGGCAGTGTAAAACCGGACCCCGAGAAGAAGGTTAAGAACCACAAGGCACGTAACGGTGCTGAGCAAAAGGCGTCGCTTCATGTGAGATTCCTCAGTCGGGAGCAAGGATGATCGCTCATGCGGAAATTTTTGGCAACGCGCAAACCGTCCGCTAAGGTCAGGCCGCAGGAAAATCGCATCCTCCGTTCATGAAATTACGTTCGTTAGTCCTTAGTCTCGCGCTTTGCCTGCCCTGGGGGAGCGTTCTGGCCGCGCCATCGCCGACGCCATTACCCAAGCCCTCCCCCTTACCCAAGTCTGCCAAACCTCCCAAATCGTCGCCCTCACCGTCTCCGAAGCCATCGCCCTCGCCCAAAGCCTCGCCCTCGCCCGCACCCAAGACGTCGCCCTCGCCCAAGCCATCGCCGTCGCCCAAGTCGTCAGCATCACCATCACCATCGCCCTCACCGAAACCGTCCCCCTCACCCAAGCAGTCGCCGACTCCCAAACCTTCCCCGACACCGAAACCCACGCCGGCGCTCAAGCCTGACGTGGAACTGGACAACGTCGCGGACGAATTCATTCGCGGTTATCTCGCAGCCCGGCCGTTGCACGCGACCGCCCTCGGTTTTCATGAATACGACGGCCGGATCAGCGAATACACGCGGCTCGCGATCGATGCGGAGCTGGCGCGGCTGACCCGATTCGACGAACGGCTGAAAAAGTTCGACCTGGCCAAGCTCGGCCCCCGCGCCGCGATTGACCTCCGCCTCCTTCAGACTGCGATCCGCCGAGAGCTTTTTTTCACGCAGGACCTGGCCATTTACGAGCACAACCCCATGAGCTACGCCAGCGCCCTCGACGTCAACGTCTTCGCGAAACGCAAATACGCGCCCATCGATGACCGTGTGCGCAGCATCATCGTCGTCGAGAACCAGGCGCCCAATATCATGATCGCCGCCAAGACCAATCTCGCCGACGTGCTCCCAAAGCCGTACGTCGAGCTCGCGATCCAGATCGCGCGCGGGTCCGCGGAGTTCCTGAAGAAAGACCTGATCGAGGCGCTGACCGATCTCAAAGACGAGAGTCTGCGCGCCATCCTTCTGCAATCGAATCGCCGCGCAGCGACCGCGCTGACCGATTATGCGACCTGGCTCGAGAAGGAAAAATTGCCTAAGGCGACTCCAGAGTTTGCGATCGGTGAGGAAAAATATCAGCGTTTCCTGGCTGAGACGGAGCTGGTCGATTTGGCGCCGGCGAAAATTCTGGAGCTCGGGTTAGCGGAACTGAAACACGAACAGGAAGTTTTCGCCGAGGCCGCGAAGAAAATCGACCCAGACAAACCGGCGCTCGAAGTTTTCAAGCAAATCCAGAGCGAACACCCGACGACGGAGAACCTGATTCCCGACATCACAAAGAAGCTCGATGCCGTCCGCAAGTACGTCGTGGACCACAAGCTGGTCACGATTCCATCGGAGGTGAAGGCCCAGGTAAAAGAAACACCGCAATACCGGCGCGCGACCAGTTTTGCCTCGATGGACATACCGGGTCCCTTCGAAAAACGGGCGACGGAAGCCTACTTCTACGTCACGCCCCCGGAGAACGAATGGCCCGAGCAGCAAAAAAACGAGTGGCTGACCTCGTTCAATTCCTACAGCGCCGACGTCATTTCGATCCACGAAACTTATCCGGGACATTACGTGCAGTTCCTCCATCTGAACGCTTCCAAAACCACGCGAGCGGAAAAGGTTTTTGGCGCCACTTCCTACGTCGAGGGATGGGCGCATTACTGTGAAAAAATGATGATCGACGCCGGCTTCGGCAGCGCTTTCGGCCCAAGCCCGACGGACGAGCAGATCAAGCAATCGGCCAAATACCGCCTGGCGCAGTCTCAGCAGGCGATGCTGCGGCTCTGCCGGCTCTGCGTCTCGATCAAGATGCACACCCAGGGAATGTCGGTGGACGACGCGACGAAGTTCTTCCAGGAGAATTGCTATTACGAAGAGAAACCCGCGCGGGCCGAGGCGATGCGCGGCACGTTCGATATCGGTTACCTCAACTACACGTTAGGCAAGCTTCAGCTCCTCAAGCTGCGCGCCGATTACGAAGTGCAGGAAGGCGAAAATTTCTCCCTGAAGAAATTCCACGACGAGGTGCTGAACCACGGAATGCTGCCGATTCGCCTGCTCCGCGAGATCATGCTCAAAGATCCGGCGAAGTGGCCCGAGGTGCTCTAGCTCTCGATATCGACGTCATCCTCCTCCTGCGGCAACAATTCACGCAGCAGTGGCTCTGGATTAGAGGGGAGTTCCTCGACCCGATTGAGTCTTCTCTCGATCGTTCGCGATTTCCGGGCGACATCGTCAATCTGCGAGGAAGCCTGATCGAGCTTCTTCTTCACGCCATCCAGCAATCCCCCAAACTTTCCGAACTCATTCTTCACACCTGCAAGCAGGCTCCAAACTTCACTCGAGCTCTTCTGAATCGCGAGAGTCCGAAATCCCATCTGCAAACTATTGAGGAGGGCCGCTAACGTTGTGGGTCCCGCGATCATGACACGGCACTCCCGCTGGACCTGCTCGACCAGGCCCACGCGCCGGATCGCTTCCGCATACAGTCCTTCCGTCGGCAGGAACATGAGCGCGAAATCCGTCGTGCGTGGCGGGTTGATGTATTTCGAGCAGATGTCTTTCGCACTTTTCTTCAGCTGCGTCTCCAGTCCTTTCATGGCACCTTCGATCGAATCGACATCGCCCTTATCCTGAGCGGCGAGGAGCCGCTGATAATCTTCCGTTGGAAATTTCGCATCGATCGGGAGCCAGACCGGCGCGCCATTTTCATCGCCCGGCAGCCGAACCGCGAAATCGACCCGTTCGCTGGACTCGTCGCGCGTCTGCACGTTGCGCGAGAATTGATCGGCGGTCAGCATCTGCTCGAGGAGATTGCCCAGCTGCACTTCCCCCCAGCCACCGCGCGTCTTCACGTTCGCGAGCACTTTTTGCAATCCGCCCACATCGGTCGCCAACTGCCGCATCGCGCCGAGTCCCTGGTGCACTTGCTCGAGGCGGTCGCTCACCAGTTTGAACGATTCGCCCAATCGTTTCTCCAGCGTCCCCTGCAATTTTTCATCGACGGTCGCGCGCATCTTGTCGATCTGCTGCGCGTTATCATTCTGCAATTCCTTCAGGCGCAGATCGACAATCGCACGCACCCCTTCGAGCGATTTGGCGAGCTCCTCGCGTTGCGCCTTGGCCGCGCTCGCCGATTCCTCGCGGTTCCGGGAAAATTCGTCCCGGAACATTTTCTCCTCCCGTTCCTGGGCTCGATCGAATTCCTCGAGCCGCTTCACCAAATCGGACTCGGCGGCCCGGCCACGCCGCGCCAGAGCGAAAGCAAGCGCCACGATCCCCGCGCCGGCGATCAAACCGATAAGGGCATAGAGCAGCGGGTTCACCCTCTGCGACTACCAGAAGGCGAAGCGATATTCAAGGTAGCGTCGGCCTTTGGCCTCAAGGAGCGGCGGTTTGAAACCGCCGTTTCTTTCAGTCGGCGATTTCAAATCGCCGCTCCTTGAACACTTTCGGGAGCGTCCGGCGACAGATCCTTACTGCAAATTATACACTTCCACCAACCCGACGCCGGTGGTGTTGCCGACCCCGCGAACGATGGCGGTATAGCCGCCGGGAGCCAGCGTCGAGAGAATTGCCGACTCCTTGACATTCGACGGCGGAATTCCAGTCGCTTCGATCTCGGCCTGCTGGGTGTCCCTCCAATCGTCGTTGGACGCAACGAGAGTGCCGCTGCCATTGCGCAATTCGAGTGTTGGATCAAGCAGCGCGTTCGGGACGGAAGCTGAGAGCGAGGGACCGATTCCCCGCACCAACATCGGGCCACTGACCCCGTTCTGGGGCCCGGCGATAAGTCCCCCGATCATCACGTTTTCTCCGACGTCGATAAACCCGCGCGTGCTGATGTTCGCCAACTTTGAGTCCGCGAACGATTCCAGGTCGTACGCTTCCACCAGCCCGACACCGGTCGCGTCATTCTGTCCACGGACGATGGCGGTGTAGGCGCCTGGCGGCAACGTCGCCACAATCGCTGATTCCAGACTGTTGCCCGGAGCCACGCCGATCGCCTGGATCTCCGCCTGCTGAGTGTCCGCCCAGTTGTCGTTGGTGATCGTGGCGAATCCGCCGGGACCATGAAGTTCCAGCACCGGATTGGCAAGCACGCCGGGCACTCCGGCCAAAGATGGACCGATGGCGCGGACGACTACTTTCTTGGGCGTGTTGCCAATAACGATGAAGCCGCCGATCAAAGCGCTATCGCCGGCCAGGACACGCATCCGCGTGGAGACATTCAAGAGCTGATCCTTCAACGCCGGGATGGCAATCCCGCAGTCTCTCGTGATTTCCGAGTCGAGCGGAGAGATGAAATAGCGAGTCTGATAGTAATAAACCACGCCGTTCATCAGATCGAGGAGGAGATTGGAGCCGGGCCGCGGGGAATTGTTTCCGATATGCCCGTAGTTCCCATAGGTCAGCGGGACGGGCCCGCCATACCGCCCGGCCGCACCGGCGCCGTTAAAGAAAAGATTGGTTCCGTCAAAACTGGACTGCTCGTCCATTGTCGACATGTAGGTGGGCGGGAGCTGTCCGGTCGTTCCGTTCCGCCATCCGTTGAAAACGAAGGCGTGTCCCAACTCATGGATGAAGACAGAGATCGCATCGATGTGGTTGGCTGGGATCGGGGTGTTGCGTGCTTGTGGATTTGGATCGAACCAAACCTCATTCGTCAGATATGCGGTGCCAATGCGGATCCGAATGTCGGGATCCGCGCCATTCGGGTCGATTCCCGTGCGAATTTCGTAGGCGGCGCCCTGCTCGAAGATATCCCGCGTTCCGTTGTTACGCACGAAGCCGGTGGTAACGCTCGTGCCGTCCATGGTTGGAATGTTGGCCATGGATATCTCCACCTCCAGGTTACCCGAGCCGATCAGATGCCTGTTCCATTCCACTCCGGCCGCCTGCAACGCCGCGGTGATGGCCGGATAATACGAGGCATACGGACCGCCGGGCTCGGTAAACGTGACATTGTAGGTGATCGACGCCGGTCCGGCTTGTGGAGACAGACTGGGCCGGGACGGAATGAGGCCCTTCGTCGCGTAATTGGGAGGCGACATTTCTCCCGCTCGTCCCACGGGAACTCCACCACTCATTTGCTGCGCCTGCGAAAAGGTTGCGGAGCCGCCGAGCAAGATCAGGATTAATGCGTATTTTTTCATCTTCATAGAGCTAAAGCGGTAACCGGCAGGAAAAGGGGCCACATTTTTTTCCCTAGTTTCGAGTGCCGCGGCGCGGGCTGCTCTCCGGGGGGAATAAAGTTGCCGAGTTTGTGACGTCCATTCTATTCTCCGCCTCCAATCGGTAAAGTAAGCCGACCTCACGATCGCAGCAGACCCAAACCGCATGATCTCATCCACGGCACGCGAAGACGTCACTCGCCTGCTGGTCAATTGGAGCGTTGGCGACGGTGACGCGCCCGCCCGGTTGATGCCCCTCGTCTACGAAGAATTACGCCAGCTGGCGCGCCAATATTTACAACGCGAACGACCGGATCACACGTTGCAGGCGACGGGCCTCGTCCACGAGGCCTATCTGCATCTGGTCGACCAGAAGACCACGACATGGCAGAATCGCGCCCACTTCTTCGGCGTGGCCGCCCAGGTCATGCGTCGCATCCTCGTGGATCATGCCCGGTCCCATCGCGCGGAAAAGCGCGGCGGCAACTGGGACAAACTCGCTTTCGACGAAGCGCTCGCCCCCTCCGCGGAACGAAGCATCGATTTAGTCGCACTCGACGACGCGCTCAAGGACCTCCTCGCCCTCGATCCGCGCCAAAGCCAGATCGTCGAATTGCGTTTCTTCGGCGGCCTGACGAACGAAGAGATCGGCGAAGTGTTGAATGTTTCTCCGAGGACCGTGAAACGAGAATGGCGCATGGCGAAAGCGTGGCTCCGGCGGGAGGTCAAATGAAACCGCCAATGGACGCGAATGAACGCGAATTGATTTTCAAGGAGGAGGTTTATGCTGTTGTTGGGTGCGCGATTGAAGTGCTGAATGTGCGCGGGCATGGACTTCACGAGAAGATTTATGAGAATTGCCTTGGCGTGGAATTCAGGCTGCGAGGTATCGCTTACACGCAGCAGGAACGTCACCGGGTGCTGTATAAAGGTGAGGTCGTGGGGGAATATGTGCCCGACCTCGTGGTCCAGGAGAAATTGATCGTGGACACAAAGACTGTTGAACGGATCACAGACCACGAACGAGGACAAATGCTGAATTATCTTCGAATCACAGGGCTACCGGTTGGCGTAATCCTAAACTTCAGGCATGCCCGGCTCGAGTGGGAGCGACTGGTGCTGACCAGAGACCCGCGGATGAACACGAATCAACGCCAATTAGAAGAAGCTGATTTCCAGGCTGAACCGCAGGACCTATGACAATGCCGCTTCTTCTCCTCCCCATTAGCGCCCATTCGCGTTCATTCGCGGTTAAGTTCATGAACTGGTTGCCAAACGGAGAAGAAAATGCGACCGGCCGCTGAGCGCTGGGCCCGCGTGAAGGAACTCTTCGAGGCCGCCGTCGAACTCGATCCGAACCAACGCCCGTCTTTCCTTACGAACGCATGCGGCGACGATAAAGGACTCCGCGACGAGATCGAATCCCTTCTCAAATCGGACGAACAAACCGGCGGTTTCATCGAGCAGCCGGCTTTCTCAATCCCCCGCGACTTGTTTTCAGACAACCTGGACGACGCCTGCGCGGGGCGGCAATTCGGCGCGTATCAAGTCATCCGCGAAATCGGCCGGGGCGGGCTGGGCGCCGTTTACCTGGCCGCGCGAGCCGACGACGAATATCGAAAGCAGGTTGCGCTCAAGATCATTCGGCGCGGACTGGACACCGACGATATTATTCGGCGCTTCCGCAATGAACGGCAGATCCTGGCGCAGCTCGATCATCCAAATATCGCGCGCCTGATCGACGGCGGAACAACGGACGACGGCCTCCCCTACTTCGTCATGGAGTACGTGAACGGTGAACCGATCACCGCCTACTGCGAAGCCCACGCTCTGCCCACGACCGAGCGCCTGACGCTCTTTCGCAAGGTCTGCGCGGCAGTCACCTACGCGCACCAGAATCTTGTCATTCACCGCGACTTGAAACCGTCGAACATCCTCGTGACGCCGGAGGGCGAACCGAAGCTGCTGGACTTCGGCATCGCGAAACTTCTCGGCCCGGACGACGAATTGTTTACCCAGACGCTTCCCGCCTTGCGCGTCATGACGCCGGAATACGCCAGTCCCGAGCAGGTCAAAGGCGATAAGATCATGACGACGAGCGACGTCTACTCGTTAGGTGGACTGCTCTACGAACTCCTCACCGGGCAGCGACCCTACCGCCTGAAAACGCGCACCCCAGAGGAGATCGCGCGCGCCATCACCGAGCAGGAACCGGAACGGCCCAGCATCGCGCTTCCTCCTGATTCACGATTCACCAGTCACAATTCACGCTTACTCCGCGGTGACCTCGACAACATCGTGCTCATGGCGATGCGGAAAGAGCCGGCGCGCCGGTATTCATCGGTCGGGCAATTCTCCGAGGACATTCGCCGTCATCTCGAAGGATTGCCGGTCATCGCCCGTAAAGACACCGTGGCGTATCGAACTTCCAAATTCGTCAACCGGCACCGGATCGGGGTGGCCGCGGCCGCGCTGGTCCTGCTGAGTTTGCTCGGTGGGATTGTCGCGACCCTCATTCAAGTCCGGACGGCCCATCGCGAAAGAGCCAAAGCCGAGGCGATCAGCGGCTTCCTCCAAAAAACGTTGAGCGCCTCCAACCCTGACAGGAATTCAAGCGCTCCCCGGACCGCCAAGGACCTCCTGGACGAAGCATCGAGGCGATTGGCCACGGAAGAGCTCTCGGATCAACCGAAAGTCAAAGCGGAGCTCCAACGAATCATCGGCTCAAGCTACTTTTCTCTGGGCGAATATGTCCTGGCGGAACAAAACCTGACCGCGGCGCTGGAGGCACAACTCAGAATCTATGGTGAAGACGACCCGGAAACGCTCAAAACTCTCGTCTTAAGAGCATCGCTCTCTGGAGGCGCGACGGGCCATTACGCCGAAGCGGATAAATTCTACCGGGCGAAGCTCTCCCTCATTCGCTCCGAACAGAGAAAAGGGACGATCAGCTCCGATTACTTGATCACGGCCCTGAGTGGTTATGCTCTCCTCCAGCGAGCCCAGGGCGATTCCAAGGAAGCGGAAACGCTCCTGCGCGAAGCAGCAGTTCTTCGCGCGCAGGCGTATCCGGAAGTGAAGAACAATCCGGACGAGGCTCTGCTCGCTCTCACGAAGACCGACCAGGGAAAATTCGAAGAAGCCACCCAAACAGTTCGGGAGAGAATTGGGGCGCTTCGGCAGACCGGCGAGGAAACGCCGGAACTGTCCGCCAACCTGACTGGACTTGGCAGTTTCCTGATCGAAAAGGGCGAGTTCGCGGAAGCTGTGCAAAACTTGCGCGCGGCCGAAACAATTTATCGGAAGATCTATAGCGCGGCCAACATGCAACTCGGTGACAATCTCCGCCTCCAGGCGCAAGCCCTCCTGGGCCTTCAGGAATACGCCGAGGCCGAAACCAGGATCAACGCGACGCTCAAGATCTATCGAGCCGGCAGCAGTCCCCAATACGTCAACTACCCAACGGCCTTGATGGTGCAGGGCATGATCTATGGTCAGACCGGCAGAACAGCGGAAGCAGAGAAACTGTTGCGCGAAGCGGTCCGAATTCGCTCGGAAAATTCGCCGGAAACACATTTCCTGCGCGCCACCGCGAATGGCGCGCTCGGCGAGTTTCTGACCACCCAGGGTCGCCTTCCTGAAGCCGAATCATTCCTGCTCACCAGCTACGAAAGTCTGAAAAAGTCGCAAGCCGAGAACAGTCCGCGCACGAAACTCGCCCTGCAGCGCCTGGCGAGTCTGTACGAATCCTGGAACAAACCTGAGCAAGCCGCGTCTTATCGCGCTTTGCTATTGCCCAAGTAGGGACGGCTTGGAGAGACGTCCCTACCTGTCAAAATCGCACCTTGAATCCGCCGTAAGCTGCGCGCCCAAGGTTAGGAAACCCCAAGACCTCGGCGTACTGTTCATCCCCAAGATTCTCGATTCGGGCAAAAACGCTGAAGTGTGAATTCACTTCATACTCAGCCGCTACGTTCACAACTGCGTAATCCTCGATATCGAAGTTTGGCCCGCCGAAGTTTATTTCCTCCCGCGCGTTCACGAATTTCGCCTCGATCGTGGTCCGCAACTTCTTGCACCACAAATAGGAAGCTGAAACATAGACTTCATGGCGCGGCCGGCGCGGCAGCCGAGACCCTTCCGGCTGGTTAATATCGAGCGCCGACGTTTTCTCCGTGTCCAGATAGGTATAGGCCAGAGCAAACGTGAGATCGGGAATTGGCGTCACCTTGATTTCGGTTTCGACGCCTTGCGTGATCGCTGAGCCAAGATTGAGCGTTTCGAACATGCCGTTGAACCCAATCACATTGGACAGATCGTTATGAAAATAGGTCGCGCCGATGAGCACGCGCCCTCCCCAAAAGCGCTGCTCGATTCCGGCATCCCAGCCAAGATTTTCGACCGGCTCCAGCGGGTCCAGCGGTTGGCTGGGATCGGGAAAAAACCGAAAAATCTTATCCTGGCTGCTCGGCGGGCTGAATCCAGTCGCCACGCTGGCGTGCAGGTGCGTATCCGTTTGCGGAATTAAGTAGCTGACGGCAAACCGGTACGTCCAAATATCGCCGAACTCGTTGAAATGATCGTAACGCCCCCCCGCCACCAGATTCAGCCCTTTGCATGGCGTCACGGCGGCCTGCAGGAAAACCGCCGTCTCCTCCGTGTAATCGCTGATGAAAGTGTCCCCAAACAGGACGAAAGGCCGTTCCTGTCCGGCATCCACCTGGCTGTAGAAAAACCCGGAGGTCAGGGTGAGCCAGGAGGCTGGCTTGAGATCGTTCTGATAATCCACTGTGAAACGCTCGAACAACGCGCGGGTCGGCCCGACAAAACCGTCGTCATTCGGATCGTTGATCTGCCGCTCCTCGTCATAGCTGACGATGAGCTTGTGTTCCCACCACTCGACCGGTTTGTAATCGAGATGCGGGGCGACGAGCCAGCGTTCCGTCTCGAGATTATCAAACGGCCGCGGGTTCATGATCGTGTTGGGGTTGCCGGCGTCCGCGAGCGAATAGAGGAACAGACTGCTGATCCGTAACTGATCGTTAGGTGACCAGCCCACGTTCGCGATCCCGTTGCTCAGGCGATACTGATTATTCGGCCGGTCGTTGTCGGTATCGAGCCGGCTCAATCCCACGGAGTAATCAAACTTATCGACCGCGCCGGAGCTCGTGAAGGTCTCGCGGAAAGTAGAAAAAGAACCGGCCTCGGCGCTGAATTCTGTCACAGGCGGACCGCTCCCGTGTTTCGTGAAAATCTGCACGACTCCCGCGAGGGCACGCGGTCCATACAACGTGCTCTGCGGACCACGCACAATTTCGATCCGATCGATATCGTCGACCACGAGATCGGCGAAGTTGAAGAGGCCGGCGAGGCCCTGGTTGATCGGAATGCCGTCGAGCAAGACCTGCGTTTGGTCGCTGCCCAGCCCGCGGGTGAATAGCGACGTGAGCTGGCCCGGCGTCCCCGTCTGGACGATTGATAACCCCGGCACTTCACGCAACGCATCGGCCACCCGCCGGATTTGTTTGATCTCCATGTCCCGAGCGGTGATCACCGTCACGCTGGCCGGAGATTCATCCTCGGGCGTGGGAAGACGTGTCGCACTGATGACGATTTCTTCAGTTTCTGCTTCCGGCTTCGGAAGGGTTGACGAGGCCGCGTCTTGCGCGCGACAGATAAAGGGCGCTGCCAAAAGAAAGGCAGCAGCCATGAGTCCTGGACGATTCTGCATAACAAGTTACCTCCAACTTTTCGAGAGGCAGACTTGCTCCCGCCATCGCGGGACTTCGCGTCCACAGCTCTCATTCCTCTTTTTCGCGAAGAAGTTTTTTCGGGCCGTCCGCACACGCGGCGACTCGAATGAGGTGGAGCGGGCAAATATTCTGGCTCCTGGCGTATGGAGAAGTTAAGGGGTCTTTAGTCTCAACTTCTTCCTCCTTCTTCCCGCCTTCACCGATCGCCGTGGCGATCGATTGGCTCAGGGGAAGTCGTATCCAGTCACAGCAGCGCAACTGCTCCCGAATCTCACGGGAATTCCTCGCACCGGTCCACTGATCGAACTCACAAAGAACTTTTCCCGGAATAGAGTTTATTGGATTGGGCAGCAAGAATTATTTTCCTTCCTCGACGCGGCATAAGAGAATTCCAGACACCTCCGATGCGTTCATTCCTACTTCCTCTCCTTTGCGCCATCGTCGCCATGGCGTTGTGGACGGGATTAGTGTTCATGGGAACCTTGAACGGGTGGGGGCGAAAATCGCTCGCGCCAGCCGGGGACGCGAACGCGTTCATGGAGTCGGCCAGGAAGGAAATTGGCGCAAACCACCGCGGGAAGGCGGCCTTTCGGCTGATCGAAAACGGGAAGCTTCACGATGAGTATTTCGCCGGCGACTCAGTTGACAGCGAAACGCTCTTCCAAGTCGCCTCGGTCAGTAAATGGGTCAGCACCTGGGGCGTCCTGACGTTGGTGGAAGCGGGCAAACTGGATCTCGATGCACCGGTCGCAACCTACCTGACGCGCTGGACCTTGCCGGAGAGTGAATTCGATAACAGTAAGGTCACCATTCGGCGGCTCTTGAGCCACATGGCCGGACTGACAGATCGCCTTGGTTACGCCGGCTTTGCACCTGGCGCCAAGGTGCAGTCGATCGAGGAATCGCTGACCCGCGCCGCCGACGCGTCGCCACGGGCGGATGGCAGGGTGCGAGTGGGGTTAGCGCCAGGGACGAAATGGCAATACTCCGGTGGGGGTTACACACTCCTGCAATTGGTGATCGAGGAGGCCACCGGGGAACCTTTCGAATCGTATATGCAGCGAACTGTTTTTCAGCCGCTCGGGATGAACCGATCAACCTTTGCGGTTGATGCGGGCAACCTGCGGAACGTTGCTCCCTTAATCGATCTGAATGGGAAGGAATTGACTCACCCTCGATTCACGGCGCTGGCGGCGGCATGTTTCTATACGACGGCATCGGACATGACCCGGTTTATTCAAGCACATCTGACCGGTTCGAATGGAGAGGCAGCAGGACGCGGCGTGCTGAAGCCCGAAACACTAAAACTCATGCGGCAACCGCATGCGTCGCAGATGGGAGCTGATATCTGGGGCCTTGGCACCATGCTCTATGTTCCCGATGGCGCCGGGGACTTTATCATCGGCCACGACGGTGAGAGGCAACCTGCCATCAACTCAGCCGTGCGTCTGAACCCCTCGACGGGCGACGGCATTGTTGTTTTGCAGAGCGGCAATCAGCTCCTCGCGACGACCGTGGCCGGCGAATGGGTGTTTTGGCAAACGGGCACGATTGATTTCCTCATGTTCGCGCTCGTCATCGGAAAAATGATTACGATCGTCCTTATAGGTTGGGGGGTGATCATACTTGCGGCTCTATTTATCGGTTGGCGAAGGAGTCGTGGTCGACGAATTCGGACAGCACAGCGAAAGGCCTGACCAACGGCCTCGAAGGCCTGGCGTTCCTATTGGAGATCGCGTTTCGAACTAGCGGCTTGCGCTTGTCCGCTCAAGATTTATTTATCAGGCGCGCGCATCGACGCGTTCCCTTGCTGTGTCTTCCACTGACTCTTCCATTCTCGTTACAGGCGGTGCCGGTTTCATCGGCTCCAACCTTGTTCTGACCCTGCAAGAGCGGATGCCGAAGGCGCGGTTGACCGTGATCGACGATTTTCGCTCCGGCGATTTCAAAAACCTGACCGGTTACACTGGCGATTTCGTCGCGCAGAATCTGGCCGCGCTCGATTGGGAGCAACAATTCGGGGACGAAAAGTTCGACGCGATTTTTCACCTCGCCTCGATCACCGACACGACTCTGCACGATCAATTCGTCCAGGTGCATGACAACGTGGAGAGTTTTCGCCGGCTCCTGAATTTCGCGAAGCCGAACCGGACGCGCGTCATTTACGCCTCCTCGGCCGCGACGTATGGAGCGGCGAGCGCCGCCAGCGTGGAAACGAATGGCGCCGCGCCGGCCAACGTTTACGCCTTCTCGAAGGCGATCATGGACAATCTCGCCCGGCGCGCCGCGCGTGCCTCCGAGGACTGGATCGTTGTCGGGTTGCGCTACTTCAATGTCTACGGCCCCCGCGAAGCGCATAAGGGAGTGCCGGCCAGCATGGTCTATCACCTCTCATGCCAGATGAAAGCGGGCCAACGGCCCCGCATCTTCAAGCAGGGCGAGCAGAAGCGCGATTTCGTCTATGTGAAGGACATCGTTGAAGGCAGCCTTCGCGCGCTGGAAGCGAAGCAGAGCGGAATCTACAACCTCGGCTCAGGCCAGGCGCGTTCGTTTAACGAACTCATTGATGTTCTGAACCAGTCGCTCGGCACCGACTTCAAGCCGGATTACATCGATAACCCGCATGAGCATTATCAGAATTTCACCCAGGCGGACCTGGCCCAGGCTCGCGGAAGCTTGGGCTACGAACCAAAATACTCCCTGGAAACAGGCGTGGCCGATTACATGAAATGGCTGTATCCCGCCTGACATAAGTTGCCCACACGATGAAAACCAAACGGCGGTCAAGAAGCCCAGAAGAGATCAACGCCGCGCTCGCGGCAAAAAAGGGTCCGGTCTCGAAATTCATCGCGAAGAATTATCGTCACTTTAACGCCGCCGCGCTGCTCGACGCGGCGAAGGGATACGAGACCCACCTCGCCGCCGGTGGGAAAATGCTAATGACGATCGCAGGCGCAATGTCGACAGCCGAGCTCGGCATCTCCCTGGCGGAGATGATCCGTCGCGACAAAGTGCACCTGATCGTCTGTACGGGCGCCAACCTCGAGGAGGATATTTTCAATCTCGTCGCGCATGACCACTACGAGCGCGTGCCGCACTACCGGGAACTCACGCCACGGGACGAACAGCGACTGCTCGCCCGGCACATGAACCGCGTGACCGATACCTGCATCCCGGAGATGGAGGCAATGAGGCGGATCGAGAAGGCGGTGCTTGCAGAGTGGATCGCCGCCGACCGCGCCGGAGAGCATTATTTTCCGCACGAGTTCATGTACAAGATTCTTCGCGGCGGTAAGCTGAAGAAGAGCTATCAGATCGACCCGAAGCATTCCTGGATGATGGCGGCCTGCGAAAAAAATCTGCCGATCGTCGTGCCGGGCTGGGAGGATGCGACGCTCGGTAACATGTATGCGGCGGCTGTGGTGCGCGGTGACGTGAAGAACGTGCACACCGTGCGCACGGGCATCGAATACATGACCTGGCTCGCGGACCACTACACGAAAAACGCGAAGAGGCTGCGCAACCGGGAGGGCTCAATCGGATTTTTTCAGATCGGCGGCGGAATCGCCGGCGATTTTCCGATTTGCGTCGTCCCGATGCTGCACCAGGATCTCAAGCGCACCGGGGTGCCGCTCTGGGGTTATTTCTGCCAGGTCAGCGATTCGACGACGAGCTACGGCAGCTACTCCGGCGCCGCGCCGAACGAGAAGATCACGTGGGGCAAGCTCGCGGCCTCAACTCCGAAGTTCGTGGTCGAAAGCGATGCGACGATTTGTGTGCCTTTGATTTTCTCCTGGGTGCTCGGGCAGTAAAAAACAAGGAGCGGCGGTTTGAAACCGCCGACCCATTAAAACGGCGGTTGCAAACCGCCGCTCCTTGAAGCCGAAAGCCGTCCCTACCCTTCCCAGAAGAACTTCGTGGGACGATCGATCTCGGCTGGCAGGCTCTTGTGCACGGGACAATTGAGCGCGGCGTTCTCGAGTAAAGCGCGCTGCGGCGTAGCTGCAGGCAGCGGAATGTGAACCTCGGACGGCAATCCCACGATCCTGCGCGGCGCGTCTTTCGACATCTCTTTACTGACGTTGACGGTCATCCCCTTCACATCGAGACCGTGTTCCTGGGCCGCCATCGCCAAAATGGTGCTCATGCACGTGCCCAAGGCGGTGGCGACGAGATCGGTGGGCGAAAATGATTCTCCTTTGCCTTTGTTGTCCGTCGGCGCGTCGGTCGCGATTTTGGCGTGGGAGGGACCGTGCACCGCGTCGCAATGGAGATCGCCAGTGTATTCGATGCAGATATTGACCATGCGGCAATATGGGCAAGCGAATTGAGGTGAGCAATTCCCTTCCTACTCGTGCTCGTGCTCGTGCTCGTGCTCCTGATCGTGATCGTGATCGTGATCGTGATCGAAACCGGAATACAAGAATCGATCACGAGCAGGAGCACGAGCACGACTACGAAGACGGAGTCACGATCGCAGGCTCCTGCACGGCCTCGGCATGTTTCGTGAGCTGTTCGCGAAACGTCTTCGTCAAGCCAGGGTCATGCAGAATATTCATGTCGGTGTCGTGCTCGCTGGTGTCGTCGTTCTCCCACGATTCATTCCACCAGCAGAAGCCGATCACCGCCGGCCAACGCCCTGAGAACAAATCGTCCAGCGCGTCTTTCGCCCACTCACTGGCGTTGACTTTCCGGTGGTGAACGTCGCAACCAAATTCCGCGATCACGATCGGCTTTCCCGGCGCGATCTTCGTCAGCCGCGGGTAAGCAGCCTGCATCTTGAACCGAAAACTTTCGGTCCCGTCATTGGCGCGCGGCGTCAGCGGTCCGTAGATGCTCAGTGCGACCCAATCGCAATAATCGGCGCCCGGGTAATAATTCTCGAACCGGTTCCATTTCGCTTCCGGCTCGTCAAACCAGTTCACGTGCCAGATCCATTGCAGGTTTTCCGCGTCTTCGCCCCGCATGAGACCGACGATGTGGCGCCAGGCTTCGATGTAACGGCGCGGTCCTTCGGTCGCGCCACCATTCCATTTCCCGTTCCAGGAAAACCATTTCCCATTCGGCTCCGTCCCCCATTCGATCAGAATCGGTTCACCGAAAACCTTCGCTTCCCGCGCCCACGCCTTGAGGTCGTCATCAAATTTTCCCGCGAGAATGTTGGCCAGACTGAAAGTTTTCTCCGCGTGGTTCTGCTCAAGGTCGGAGCGCAACATGAGGCGGACATAAGGAATCTTGCCGAGCCGGCGAATCCAATCGCAGGTGGCGGCGGGAAATTTTCTCGATTCCGACCAGTTGTGCGAAAAGAAAACCCAGGCCGTCTTCGTGCCGAGAGTCTGCTCGAAACGCGCCACATTCTCGGCGGTAACATCGTGCTCGGTCGGATCGCGCCCCGGGGCCGGTTCATCGAAATAGAGGCCCTGGTACAGTTTCCCTGGCGGCGGCCGGGAAATCTGTAGTTCGCCGCGAACGAACGACAGCGCCATCGTCGTCGCGAGCGCCGTCGTACCGATGGCACGGCGAATGAGCATCGCCGAACGTAGCACATCAAGGAGCGGCGGTTTGCAACCGCCGAACCCACAACACGGCGGTTGCAAACCGCCGCTCCTTGAAAAGTCTGGCCGCGTTAGTTTTTCTTCGTCGCGTCGCGCAATTCGCGAATGCGATCATGCGCGCTTTTCACACCGGTGTACTGCCGGGAAATGGTTTCGCGAATCGGGGCGGAAAGCTCTTCCTCCTCCATCGCCTTCTTGTATGCGTTCACGGCAGAATCTTCGCCCCGTTCGCACTCGGCCAGGATCGCATGGTCGTCCCCGCTGGTGACAGCTGACTTGATGTTGATCCAGGCTCGATGCATCGCGCCCGCGGTGCTGCTGGTGTTCTCCGGGTTGTGCTCGCCCATGGTGATGGCTTCGTTTTGCAATTCGCCGGCGAACTTTGAACGCTGGAGCGAATACTCACTGAAAAGCGTTTTTAACTGGGTGTCTTTGACGGCCTCGGAAGCCTGACGAAAGCCTTCCTGGCCGTCTTTCAGGGTCTCGATCAACCCATTAATCGTGGAGATAATTTCTTTTTGTTGACTCATATACAGTCAATACGGATTTCGCGGGAAATCGGGTGTCTTTTTCCTCACAAAGTTTACAGCGCCGCCGTTCGGCCGTAACTTCCAACATGAACACTGTAGTAGAGGGAAAAGATCTCACGAAAGAAGCGCCGCGGAGCCCACGGATACGGGTCGGCGGCTACGCAATTTTGGGCCGGACGATCGACAAATGCCGCGCGCTTATTGCCGGGAACATCGGCGAATACCATTTCGATTGCCCGCTCGACAACATGCTTTTCGGCTTCAAAGGCGTGAAGGGCGACGACTTCAAAGCAGAGGTCGAGAAGGGCACGGGCGACGCCGAGATGGTCGAATGGCTCAACAGCCACGGTGAAAAGAAAACACCGGAAGAAGTGAAGGCGTGGAGTGACGAAGTGGAAGCGATGAATCCGCACAATAATCCGGAGAAACGCGAATGGTTCGAAGAGCAGGTCAAGCCGCACGGTCTTGATGCCGCGAAAACAACGCTTTTCGATTGGCTCGAGGTCGACGACAAAGCGAGTTACCAGAAAGCGGCTTAGGCGTTCTGCGCGTCGCGCGAAAGCCAAGGAGCGGCGGTTTGCAACCGCCGACCGATAAAGACGGCGGTTGCAAACCGCCGCTCCTTGATTGCTGAACGTCCCTCGCGGTGAAGGGGCCATCCGGGCCGCCAGATTCGTTTTAGAGGTGCATGGGCATTTCCCTAAAACCACAGCACCTCAATCGCTACCGGCAAATCGCGTGGCTCTTCGTTAAATACGGCCGCTCGGATCTGGTTAAAGAAACCGGACTCGACGAGACGCTGGAGGCCGAACAGCGCGTCAGCCCGAAGGAAGCGGCAAAGGCCAGCGAACTCGCGGAAGATTTGGAAAAGCTGGGGCCGACCTTCGTAAAACTCGGGCAGCTTCTTTCCACCCGCGTCGAGCTCATGCCGCGTGCCTACCTGGAAGCGCTCGCGCGTTTGCAGGACAAAGTGGAGCCGTTCGCGTTCGATGAGGTCGAGAAAATTGTCTCTTCCGAGCTCGGTGTCCGGATGTCGAAGGCTTTTTCGGATTTCGATGTCGCACCGATGGCGGCTGCTTCTCTCGGCCAGGTCCACCGCGCGCGTTTGCGGGATGGACGGCAGGTCGCGGTCAAAGTGCAGCGGCCCGGAATTAGGGATGCCATGCTGGAAGACCTCGAAGCGCTCGATGAGATCGCCGAGTTCGTGGACAAACACACGGCGACCGGAAAGCGCTACGAATTTGTCCAGATGCTCGATCAGTTTCGCAAAAGCCTTCTCCGTGAGCTCGATTACCGGCAGGAAGCCACCAACCTCACTACCATTGGTGCGCAGTTGGCAGATTTCGAGCACGTCGTCGTGCCCGCGCCCATTTTGGATTACAGCACATCGCGCGTCCTGACGATGCAGTACGTGCACGGTAAAAAAATCACCGAGTTGAGCCCTCTCGCCCGGATGGAATTCGATAACAGCGCGCTGGCCGAGGAACTTTTCCGGGCTTACCTCCAGCAGATTTTGGTCGACGGATTTTTTCACGCCGATCCGCATCCAGGCAACGTTTTCCTGACGGACGATTATCGCATAGCCCTGATTGATCTCGGCATGGTCGGGCGGATCACCCCCGGCCTGCAGGAGCAACTTTTGCAGTTGCTCCTCGCGATCTCAGAGGGACGGGGAGACGACGCGGCCGGAATCGCGATCAAGATCGGCGAGCGCAAAGAGGACTTCGCGGAGCGCGAATTCACGCATGCGATTGCGGAGATCGTCGCGAAACAGCAAGGCGCCACCGTCGACCAGATGCAGGTCGGGCGGCTGGTGCTCGAAGTCACCCAAGCGTCCGCGGAAAACGGCATTCGCGTTCCGGCGGAGTTGACCCTGCTGGGCAAGACCCTCTTGAACCTCGATCAGGTCGGGCGCGCGATCGCGCCCGAGTTCGATCCCAATGCCTCCATCCGCCGCAATGCCGCGCAAATCATGCAACAACGTCTGCTCAAGAGTCTGTCACCGGGCAATCTCTTTAGCGGCGTCCTCGAGCTGAAGGACCTGGTCCAGCGACTGCCCGCGCGGATCAATAAGATCATCGACGCGATCGCGAACAACGAGATGAAGATCTCGGTCGATGCGATCGACGAGAAGACGCTCGTCGTCGGCTTTCAAAAAGTCGCGAATCGGATCACCGTCGGCTTGATCATCGCGGCGTTAATCGTCGGCGCCGCCATGATGATGCGCGTGGAAACCACCTTTCGCATCTGGGGTTATCCCGGACTGGCGATTCTTCTCTTCCTCGCCGCGGCCGGCGGCGGCATCGTCCTGCTCATCAATATCCTCTTCTACGACAAGGGCGAATCTTGATGATGTAGAGGCGCTCCCCGCGGCGAGCGCCCGACATTTCACGTCTTAATGATCGGCGGAACGATGTCTTCCGTGTCGCCCGTATCCTCGCCGTGCTGCAGTCGGCTATGGCGAATGCTGTAGAGGAAATAGATCACCATGCCGATGATCAGCCAGCCGATGAACCGCAACCACGTCAGAATAGGAAGGCTCAGCATCAGTGCCAGGCACATGATCACACCGAGGATGGGCAGCAACGGCACCAGCGGAACTCGGAACGGACGGCGCCGAGTCGGATCGGTCTTCCGCAGGATGATGACCCCAATGCAAACCAGGGAGAACGCGAAGAGCGTCCCGATGTTGGTCAGGTCCGCCAGCGAACCGATGTCGGTAAACGCCGCGACCCCGCCGACCACCACGCCGGTCCAGATGGTGGTGATGTAGGGCGTGCGGTATTTGGTATGCAACCGCGAGAAATAGTGCGGGAGTAAACCATCGCGAGCCATGGCCATGAAAATACGTGGCTGCCCGAGCTGAAAGACCAGCAGCACGGACGTCATCCCCGCGAGCGCACCGGCACTAACAAGGGCTTGCGCCCAGGGTTTGCTGGCAAAGGCCGTGGCCACGGCCGCGGAATCCCCGAGGTAAGTGGTGTATTTCAGAATGCCGGTCAGCACTCCTGACATGAGCACGTAAAGCAGCGTGCAAATCGCCAGGCTCGCGATCATCCCGATCGGCATGTCGCGTTGGGGATTGCGCGTTTCCTCCGCTGTCGTGGAAACGGCATCGAACCCGATGAAAGCGAAGAAAACAATCGCCGCGCCGCTCATCACTCCGCCAAATCCGTTTGGCACGAAAGGCGTCCAATTCGTCGGATGCACCATGAAAGCGCCGAACGCGATAAAGAAAATCACCACCGCGACCTTCACGATCACGATCGTGGTGTTCGCTCGCGCGCTCTCCCGGATGCCGTAGATCAACAAGATCGTGACCGCCGCTACGATGACGAATGCAGGCACGTTGACCGCGAAGGAGTGTCCCAGCACCTGCGGCAGTTCGAGGTGCGAGTAGTACTGCACCGCTTCGCCGCCCTGCGAAAGCTTGGTCGCCGCGGTGGTGGAATCCAGCACGAGCCAGAGCGGAAATTTTATCGTGCCCTGGCTCACGCTATACAGGAATTTCACGAAATAATCCGACCACCCGACGGCCACAGCCATGTTCCCGACTGCATATTCGAGGATCAGGTCCCAGCCAATGATCCAGGCGACAATCTCGCCCAAAGTGGCGTACGAATACGTATAGGCGGAACCCGAAACCGGAATCATCGACGCCAATTCCGCGTAACAGAGGGCCGCGAAACCGCAGGCAATCGCGGCCACGATGAATGAGAAAACAACCGCCGGCCCAGCGCCGGCCCGACCCAGAACCAGATCGGCATGCGTGATCCAGGATTGAATGAAATTGAGCACGGGCGTGCCGAGCATGCTGGTGGCAGCTTCGATCCGCTCCCCTGCCGCCGCGGTCCCCGTCAGTGCGAAAATGCCCGTGCCAATGATCGCCCCGATGCCCAGCGCGGTCAGATCGACTGCGGAAAGCGAGCGCTTCATTAAGCGGTCCGGGTGCTCTGCTTCCCGGATCAAACGCTCAGGGCTCTTTGTCTTGAAAAGTTGCGAAGCCACGTTGGTCTCCTTGGTTCAGGGTTGCGGGAGCGAATCGTGGCACCCCGATGCGATGAGGGTCAACCCTAAGTTTCGAAGTTGTAGAGGCGCCCGTACCAAGCGCCTAACCAAAACGACAGGCGCTCGCCGCGGCGAGCGCCTCTACAACCCGCAAGAACTGGCGTGAAATTAGCTCGAAAGGACGCTGTGCCTGTCTTCAGTGGTCTCAATCTCGTCGGCGGACTAATCTTCGGCTCGATCGGCTTCGTTGCATTTGTTTATGGGAAACGGATGCACGTCTGGAAGCCGATGTTCCTCGGTCTCGCGCTCATGGCGTATCCGTACTTCGTCGAGAACGACATCGCCTTGTTTGCCATCGGGGTCGTCGGCACGGCGGCTCTCTTTCTGTTTCGGGACTAGACCGCCGTCTCGACAACCCAAGGAGGGGCGGTTTGGAACCGCCCATTTAAACAAACGGCGGTTGCAAACCGCCGCTCCTTGTAAAGCAGCCGCGCAACTGGTACATCGACGGTATGGGTCGCCAATGGCTGCATGCCAAACGAGAAGTCGCCGGGCTGAAAAAAGGTCAGCTCGTCGGAAAGCTCGTGAAAGAAATCATGGTCGCTGCGAAGCTCGGCGGCGCCGAACCCGCCGCGAATCCCCGGCTCGCCGCCGTGGTCGATAAAGCGCGCAAAGCCAGCGTCACGCGCGACGTCATCGAGCGCGCGATCAAAAAAGGCGCCGGCATCGGCGACGACAAACTGGTCATGGAGCACGTCGTCTTCGAAGGTTACGCGCCAGCCAAGGTGCCGGTCATCGTCGAGATCCTGACCGACAACAACAACCGCACCGCGCCCGAGATTCGCGTCCTCTTCAAAAAAGGCGGCCAGCTCGGAACGCCGGGCAGCAACAAATTTCTTTTCGACCACGTCGGCCTGGTCGAAGCGCATCACGCCGATGCGGGCGCGGACATCGAGGCGGCGGCGATCGAAGCCGGCGCGCAGAACGTCGAACCGCTCGCGCCGACCGAGAATGACGATATTCCCGAAGGAACGAGCGGCGCGCGTTTCATCACGGAACGCGCCGACCTGCATGCGGTGTCGCAGTGGTTGGCGGCCAATGGCTGGACGGTTGTGACCAGCGAGCTGGGCTATCTCGCGAAAAGCTTTCCGGAGTTGAACGAAGAAGATCGCGCTCGGGCCGGCGAGTTCCTCCAGACCTTGGAAGATCATGACGACGTGCATCGCGTCTGGGCCGCGATAAAATGAGTCTCAACCCAGGGAGCCGATCTCGATGACGGACGAAACATCGCAGGCGATTGTGGGCGACTCGGTTGTTTCCGCGATGGACGGAAGCCCCGGCGGTCGCAAGCGTCGCTTTTGGAAAAGAAAGCCGAAGAAGGAACTGGCGCCGTTGACGCACTGCGAGAATTGCGGCACGGAGCTGCGCGGCCACTATTGCTCGAATTGCGGGCAGGCCGCGATCGATTACCGGCGTTCGTTCCGGCACGTCATTGTCGATGTGCTCGACTCGTTTCTGAATTGGGATTCCAAATTCGTCCGGACGATCGGCCTCCTGTTGTGGCGGCCCGGCTGGCTGACGAATCAATTCGTGGATGGACGCCGGGTGCGTTTTCTCCATCCGTTGCGCCTCTATCTCCTGGTCAGCATCGTGTTTTTCCTCTCGGCGAAGCTTATTCCCGTGGCCGACACCCAGACGACGAAGGCGGAGGACCTGCCTCCGGAAGCACGCGCGCGTTACGAGGAAAAGATGGCCAAGGTGCGGGCTCTGCAGAAAGACGGGTCGCTCTTCACGTTCACGACCGATGACAAGGAACCCGGCGTTTCACCTGTGCCTCCGGCTCCGCCGGCTCCCTCGACTGAGTCGCAGCTTCCGGCCGACCCAACCCAGCCAGCCGTTCCGCCGGCCCCCGCTCCGCCGGCCACGGCCGAAACCGAGGCCGCTGTTCCAAACCCGACGGCGACGCCTTCCGAAACAGAAGCGCTGATCGATGAGATCAAACACGAGGTAGCGACTGGGAAAAAGAAGACGCCCACCAAAAAACCGGGGGACCTTCATGTTCAATTCGGCAACAACAAAGATGGACCGAAAACTCCGTTCGAAGCCTGGCTGGAACAGCGGATCAAGGACCGCATCGGCGAGGACGGAACGAAAGCGAGGCTCTTTATCGAAACACTCCGGAGCAATCTCTCGACGATGATGCTCTTCTGCGTGCCTGTCTTCGCCTTCATCCTGAAGATCCTCTACGTCCGGCAGAAACGGTTCTACATCGAACACCTGGTTTACGCGCTGAACATCCACGCCTTTTTCTATATCTCGATCATCCTGGTCGTGTTGATCTCCTTTGGCTTGAACATGTGGATTCCGGGAGCCCTGCAGGTTTTGGCGACGATCTTTCTCTCTCTGCTGGTGGTGGTTCAGATCTTCCTCTCGATTCGCCGCGTTTACCGGCAGAGCTGGTTCATGACCCTGTTCAAGTTTGCTTTCGGCGGGCTGATCTATCTGTTCGTGATCGTTCTCGCGGTGGGAACTACGGCCTTTCTGACCCTCGTGCTGCCGTAGGGTTGTAGAGGCGCTTGTGCCAAGCGCCTAACCAACTAAACAGGCGCTTGGCACAAGCGCCTCTACAACAAAATCAGTTCACGCGCCCGCGCCAATGCCTCGCCGATTTTCGCCGCGTCTTTCCCTGCACCTTGCGCGCCTTCCGGTCTTCCGCCGCCCTTGCCGCCAACGATGGGCGCGACTTCCTGAATCAGCTTGTTCGCCTGAATCTTGGACGCGAGATCTTTGGGCACGGATGCAATCAAAGCCACGCGTCCATCGGCTGCTCCCGCAAGGAAGATCGGTCCGTTAAACTTTGGCTTGAGCGCGTCCACGACCGCTTGCAGCAGTTTGGCGTCGGCGTCCGCTATCTCCGCCACACAGGACTTCTCTCCCGCGTGCGCCTCAGCAAGCTCGCCCGCGATTGTCCCCGCCTGACTTCTCAAGTCAGCTTCGGAAGCTTTGGCATGCTGCTTCTCCCATTCGAGAACTTCATTCCCGAGTTTTTCGAGGTGCGTCGAACGCGCATCAATCTGTTCGAGCATCGCCTTCGTCTCCGCGCTCTCCGCAAAGGCGGGCAAGGCCGCGATTCCATCTTTCTTTCGCGCCAGCGCCTCAAACTTTTCCTGTTGTTTCACTGCTTCCTGCTTCGCCCAATCCCGAGCCGCATCGCCCGCGACTGCTTCGATTCGACGAATGCCGGCAGCGATCGCCTCTTCTTTAACGATCCGGAACGATCCGATGTCGCCGGTCGCCCGGACGTGGGTTCCGCCGCACAGCTCCATCGAATACCCGTTGAGCGCATCCGCCTTGCCGCCGATCTGGACCACGCGGACCGTATCTCCGTATTTGTCGCCAAAGAACTGCTGGATATCCGAACGCTTCTTCGCCTCCACGTACGGAATTTCAGTCCAGGAAACAGATGCATTCTCCGCGACTCTTTCGTTCACGAGTTTCTCGACATCGCGTTTTTGCTGCGGCGTGAGCGCCGCACTGGAAAAATCGAAGGTCAATTTGTCCGGTCCGACGTAGCTCCCCTTCTGCGCCGCTTCTCGTGACACAATTTCGTGCAACGCCCAATGCAGCAGATGGGTGACCGTGTGATGCCGCTCGATAGCGCGACGACGCGGCGCGTCATATTCGACCGTCACGTGCTCGCCCACACCAGGGGCATCTTCGCCTTCGATGAAATGGAGCCAGGTATTGCCGCTATGCTGCGTCTTGACGACTCGCCAAAGTCTTCCGGCGCCGATCAGCCCTCCCGTATCACCGACTTGTCCCCCCATCTCGGCATAGCAAACAGAGTTGTTGAGCACGACCGCGGTCTTGTCCTTCAGCGCGACGACTTCCTGCACGTCCGCGCCGGTATGATCGAGGTCGTAACCAAGAAAATGCGTCGGCTCCTTCGTCTCGATTTGCGAAAGCTCGATCACCTGCTTTTTCTGCGCGGCTCGCGCGCGAGTGCGCTGCTCTTCCATCAGTTTTTCGAAGCCGGCCGCGTCCACAGTCAAGGCACGCTCGCGAGCCATCAATGCAGTGAGGTCGATCGGGAAGCCGTAGGTGTCGTATAACTCGAATGCCAATGCGGCATGCACCTGACCTCTTGCAATCGAAGATGCCGGATTGGTCATTTCAATCTCGTAAGCCTTATCAAAAAGCGCGATTCCTCGATCCAGCGTCTTATTAAACGCCTCTTCCTCCCGCTTCAGTACTTCCTCAATGTGCTTCTGTTTGCTGCGGACCTCGGGAAAGACATCGCCCATCGTTTGCGCGAGAACCGAGACGAGCTTGTAGAAAAATGGCTCGTGGAATCCGAGAGTGCGGCCGTACCGAACGGCGCGGCGGAGAATTCGACGCAACACGTAGTTGCGGTCGGTGTTACCGGGCTGAATGCCGTCGGCGATCGCGAAACTCAGCGTGCGGATGTGGTCGGCAACGACACGAAACGCGACGTCGCTCTTCTCCTGCTCGTTCTCACCGGTGCTGCCCGCGGGGGGCAGCGTGGAGCCATATTTCTTCCCGCTCAGTTTTTCGATCTCGTCGAAGATCGGACGAAAAACGTCGGTCTCGTAGTTTGAAATCGGACGCGAAAAATCGGTGAAGTTTTGCGTACCCTGGATCATCGAGGTGATGCGCTCGAACCCCATGCCGGTATCGACGTGCCGCTGGGGAAGCGGCGAGAAGGTGCCGTCAGCATTCGCATTGAACTGGATGAAAACGAGATTCCAAATCTCGATGCATTCTGGGACGCCCGCGTTCACCAGCTTGGAGCCGCGAATCTCCATCTCGGGCGTCCGGTCCTCAGGCGTGAGATCGATGTGCAACTCGGAACACGGGCCGCACGGGCCGGTATCGCCCATCATCCAGAAATTGTCCTTCTTGTTTCCGTTTACGATGTGAACGGCCGGATCGAGCCCGGCCTTCTCGAAGACCCGCGCCCAATGATCGTGCGCTTCCTGGTCGAACTCGCTCGGTTCGCCGGGTCCTGGCTGGTAAACCGTGGCGTAGACCCGCGCGGCTGGGAGTTTCCAGCGCTCGACCACCAACTCCCACGCCCAGTCGATCGCCTCCTTCTTGAAGTAATCGCCGAAGCTCCAGTTGCCGAGCATCTCGAAAAACGTGTGGTGATAGGTGTCGAGCCCGACGTCATCCAGGTCGTTATGCTTCCCGCCGGCGCGGATGCATTTCTGCGTATCGACGACGCGCGGCGGATTCCACGCCGGCTTCTGTTGTCCGAGGAAAATCGGGACGAACTGGTTCATGCCGGCGTTCGTGAAGAGCAGATTCGGCGAGTCCGGCAAAAGCGAACCCGACGGCACAATCGTGTGCTGCTTCTCGCGAAAGAAATCGAAAAAGGATTGGCGGATTTCGGCGGAGGTCATGGCAACATCAACCGCGGATGCGGCGGTAACGTAATGGTTTGTAACCAGCCGCGGTCATTTCGGCGATATCCCGCTCGGAAGCGAGCGTTTTGCTGAACGGTGCTGCTTCGTAGAACTGCGCCCTCTTCTTTTCCGCATCGAGCCATTTCACAAAAAGAACCACGTGGCCGTTCGCCTTATTCATGATGTCGGCCGGCTCCAGCTTTGCGGGTGATAAGAGTTTCTCGCAGATCGATGGAAGCGAGTAGGTGGAATAGCGCGCGGTCAGTTTCCAGCAGTGACCGATGAATCCGGAACAATCAACGCCCACGGCGTCGCCACTCACGGCCTTATCCCCGCGACGACGCTTCTCCGATGTATAAACATCGCCGCCGGCTTTCCCCGCCCGGATTCCAGCAGTGAAACTTTTCGGACTGTCGTCCCCTCCCCATTTGTAAGCGACGCCGATATTCTCCTTGTCCGGAAGCCAGCATTCGCGCAGCGGATTGCCGTGGCCGCCGTCCCGATCCGGCGTGTGAATTTCAATGCCCTCGGCATCTTTTCCGTGCCGCACATTTTTCGCGGAAGCCTGCCAGCGATGCTGGATAAAGGACTCCGCGATCTTAAGTGACTCCGCCCGGGTGAGTGCTTGCGCCGAGGCGATTTCCGGCCGGGCCAGCAAGCACAAGAGAACGACGATCAGCGATCGGGTCCAGGTCCGGGAAGGCCATTGTTGAAATTGCGACGAAGCCATGACCGGCGAATAAAGCGCGACATTCGCCGCGACGCGAGCACTACCCGAGTAGGCAGGCAGAGTTCGAACGAATGGGAGCGTCCGGGCGCCGGCTACTTTTTGTCTTCGTCGAGCTTCGCTTTGACGGCGGTCTCGATCTCTTCGTAGAGCGCCGGGTCGTTCTTCAACGCCTCTTTCCCGGCATCGCGTCCCTGGGCCAATTGCGTTCCCTTGTAGCTGAGCCAGGAGCCGCGCTTTTCGATGATTTGCTTTTCCAGCGCCAGATCCAAGAGCGCCCCGGTCGAGGAAATTCCCTCGTTGTACATGATGTCGAACTCCGCTTCGGTGAAGGGTGGCGCGACTTTGTTCTTCACGACTTTCACCCGCGTCCGGTTGCCGGTAACCACGCCGTCGGTCTGCTTGATCGCGCCGATGCGGCGAATATCGATGCGCACGCTGGCGTAAAACTTCAGCGCCTTGCCGCCCGGGGTCGTCTCCGGGTTGCCGAACATCACGCCGATCTTCTCCCGGATTTGATTGGTGAAAACGCAGCAGGTCCGCGCCTTGGAAATCAGCGAGGTCAATTTGCGCATGGCGGCACTCATCAGGCGCGCCTGCGCACCCACGGTGGAGTCGCCGATCTCACCCTCAAGTTCCTGTTTCGTGACCAGGGCCGCGACGGAATCGAGCACGATGACGTCGAGCGCGTTTGAACGCACGAGCGTCTCGACAATCCGAAGCGCTTCTTCACCGGAGCTCGGCTGCGAGACGAGCAAATCGTCCATGTTCACGCCGAGACGACGCGCATATTGCGGATCGAGCGCGTGCTCGACATCGATGAACGCCGCCAGGCCCCCGCGCTTCTGGGCTTGGGCGATGACGGTGAGCGTTAATGTGGTTTTGCCTGACGATTCCGGGCCGTAAACTTCGACGACGCGACCACGGGGAAATCCACCTACCCCGAGCGCGCGATCAATCAGGATGTTGCCGGTCGGAATGACATCGATGTCGACAATCGTCGCGTCTCCGAGCCGCATGATGGCGCCGTCGCCGTAGTCTTTGGCGATCTGCTGGAGCGCCAGGTCGAGGTTCTTATTGCGGGCGGCGGTAACTTTGTCTTCCGCGGGTTTTTCTTCGGTTTTCGTGGCCATAGGAGAACTCATTAGGTACGGCGGCTGTGGAAGTTCGCCAAGTAGAAAAGCCCGCAGAGGTGTCGGAAAATGACGACAGGCCGCAAACCTCACGGCTTGCGGCCTGCACGCCCAACCAAAAACAATTCGCTTACGCGACGGCTATCTTGCGCGGTTTGACCTGCTCCGCTTTAGGCAGAGTCAAGGTCACGACACCTTGCTCGATCCTGGCGCTGATCTTGTCAGCGTCGATCGACGGATCGAGCTCGAATGAGCGCCGGAAGTTTTCCGTCCGCGATTCCCGATGGAGCGGAGTACCCTCCACGGACGTGGTCGAACGTCGGCCGAGGATGGTCAGCTCGTTGTTTTCCACCCACATCTCGAGGTTTTCCTTACTCACTCCGGGCATTTCTACTTCCAGCGTATATCCGTCCTTGTTTTCGAGGACGGTGGCCACCGGAGCGATGAATTGCTCGGTCGCCTGCCGGTCACCGTTACTGCTGCGATTTTCACGAACTAAAGTGTTCATTTGGGTTTTTTCCTTTCTGGAGCGTTGCTTAGTTAAGATTGATTTGGATTTGTTTCGGCTTCGCTTCTTCCGCTTTCGGCAGCGTCACCGTCAGAACGCCATCCTTGTAAGTGGCACTGACCTTGTTGGCGTCGACGCGGGTCGGAATTGTAATGCTGCGGCGGAACTTGCCCGCGCAACGTTCCGTTCGAGTGGCGCCGTTTTCCGGGGTGGCCTCATCTTTCCGCTCGCCGCTGATGGTCAACGTTCCGTCCTGGAGCGAAATGTCGATGTCTTCCTTGGCCAGGCCCGGCAGCTCGACGACGGCGACGATGTTGTCGTTGTTCTGATACAGATCGAGTGCGGGAGTCCATCCGCTAAACAACTGCGATTGGCTCCGGGAGCCTGTCCAGAAGGGCAATTCCAGGAGCGTATCGAGATCGCTCCGAAGGCTGGCCCATCGATCAAGCGATGGCCACATCGCGGCATTGGGAGTTTGGTAACGAATCACGTTCATATATTTTCCTTTCGACTAAATGGTGTTGGTTAAAGTTCGATACGAATAAAGCGAAAGAAATGCCACGAAGTGGACAGCAATAAATTCGATGCTTAAACTGTTGTTATAAAGCTATTTACATTACCACGTTGCTCGACAATAACTCTCAACTTAGTTACATAGTGTCTCACTAATTACATTGGATAGACTGTCGATAGTGTGCCAATATTACCCATCTTCAAGGCGCCAGCCTAATCGCCCTTAAGAAGCAATTTGCCTCGATGATTGAGCCGAGATATCTCTGCCTGTGACTGCCACTCAGAACGACGAGATCCTGATGCGCGCCGCTCTCCACGAGGCAGGCCTGGGTCTGGGACAGACGAGCCCTAATCCCGCGGTCGGAGCCGTTCTGGCGGTCGATCGGAAGATCATCGCAAAAGGGCATCACAAACGCGCTGGCGGCCCGCACGCCGAGATCGACTGCCTTCGCAAGGTGAAGAGCCCCGCCGCGAAGAATGCGATCCTGTATGTGACCCTGGAACCCTGTTCGACCCACGGACAAACCGGACCGTGCACCGCCGCGATCGTCGCGGCAGGGATCCAGCGAATCGTGATTGGGGCAATCGATCCCAATCCCAGACATGCCGGGCGGGGAATCGACCAGCTCAGGAAGGCGGGCCTCGAGGTGCGCTCCGGCGTGTTGGCCAGCGAATGTTCCGCGCTCAACGAAGCATTCAACAAATGGATTCAGACCAGGCGCCCGTTCGTCATCGCCAAATGCGGAATGAGTCTCGATGGGCGATTGTCGGCTCCTCCGCGTGAAACGCAGTGGATCACGAGCGTTGCCTCGCGCCGGCACGCACGCCAACTGCGCGCCCAAGTCGATGCGATTTTGATCGGCGCGGGAACATTGCGAGCCGATGATCCGCGTCTCACGGTCCGCTCGCACGGGGCGAGGCAACCGTGGCGCGTCGTTCTCTCCCGGTCGGGAACGCTCCCTCGCGAGGCCCGGGTTTTTACGGATCGATTCGCCGCGCGGACGATCGTTCATCATGGAGAAAACCTGGAGGGAGTTCTGCGTGAACTGGGCGAGAAAGAGATCACGAGTGTCCTCATCGAAGGCGGGGGCGAAGTATTGGGCCAGGCTCTGGATCAGCGTCTGGTGGACAGGGTCCAGCTCTACCTTGGGCCGGTCTTTACCGGAGGCCCGATTGTCGCCTTCCCCGGAATCGGGGCTGCCTCGACAGAACAGGCGCTGCGCCTCGAGCGCGTTCGCTACGAGCGGCTCGGCCAGGATGTCTGCATCACCGGATATCCGATCGATAACGGCGCCACTCCGAATAATTCCTAGCAACTTTACGTCAACTTTACGTCATACGGAGTGTTCAATAATCAAATCAACGAGGATCTAATATGAATTGGAAAAAGTTTCTTCTGATCGGTTTGGCAGTCAGTGCCTTCGCGTTCATCCCGACACCACGGGCGGACGCGGGAGTTTCAGTGGGGATCAACTTCCCGTTGCCGTTCGGGTTCGGTTACTATAACGGTTGCGGTCCAGGGGGTTACTACAGCGGGTACGGTCCAGGGTACTATCCCTACCGCTCCAACTATTATTACGGCCCGCGGCGGGTGGTTTACGTGACGCCACGTCATTACTGGCATCATAACCGGCGCGTTTATCACCGCTCCCGCCACTGGCGCTAAGGCGAACGCGGTTTCGGTTCCGAATTGAGCTGGCTGGAAATTCCACGCCAGCTCAATTTTTTTGCCGGCGAATCAGCAAACTGCGGAAAGAATTCAGCTCGGGCGTTCCTTAAAGGAGAACGCTCTCGTCCAGCGAATTGTTGTCATCGGATGCGAAGAGATCATCCAGATCGGCGATCACTTCGTAATCCTGCGCATCGACGTTGGCCAGGGCGTCGGACGATGGACCGGCCAGAGGAGCCACAGCCGTGTGCAATCGCAGGAAGACCACCGCGGCGAGGGCCGCAGCCAGGCCGGCGGCTGGAATCAGTCTTCGAAGATTGAGCCATCCGCGCATCGTTGTCCGAGCATCCGGCTGGCGCACTTCCCGGAGAACATTCCGGGCAAAGAACGGCGATATTTTGGGTTCGGCCGCCTGGCCGAGCAGGTCCCACAGTTTTGGATCGTCGTCGCGCTTCATGGTCGAAAGATTAAACTCCGGGGCCCGGCCAAAGTTGCGCGCTGGAAAAAGACGCGTGCGACGGGATCAAGTTTCCGCTGCTTCGAGAAAACCCTCCAACTGCCGGATACGCGTCGGATGCCGCATCTTGCGCAGGGCTTTGGCTTCGATTTGCCGGATCCGCTCTCGCGTGACTCGAAATTGCCGTCCGACTTCCTCCAGCGTCCGGCTGTACCCATCCACGAGGCCGAAGCGTTGTTCGAGGACCTGCCGTTCCCGTTCGGTCAAAGTCTCAAGCACATCCTTGATCTTCTCCTTCAAGAGAACGATCGCCGTCATGTCGCTCGGATTCTCCGCGCCCTTGTCCTCGATGAAATCGCCGAAATTCGTCTCTTCGCTCTCGCCCACCGGGGATTGAAGTGAAATGGGCTGCTGCGCCATTTTCAGGACAGCCCGCACCCGATCCACTGGCAGCAGGATTTCCTCCGCCACCTCTTCCGGGGTCGGTTCCCGTCCATATTCCTGGACCAGCTGCTTCTGCACGCGCATCAGCTTGTTGATGGTCTCGATCATGTGCACGGGGATGCGGATCGTGCGCGCCTGATCGGCGATGGAGCGGGTGATCGCCTGGCGGATCCACCAGGTGGCGTAGGTGGAAAATTTATAACCGCGCCGGTATTCAAATTTCTCCACTGCCTTCATCAAACCCATATTTCCCTCCTGGATCAGGTCCAGAAAGGAGAGGCCGCGGTTTGTGTATTTTTTCGCGATGGAAATGACGAGCCGCAGGTTGGCTTCCACCATTTCGGTCTTGGCCCGGAGCGCCTTGTGCAGCCAGCTTTTGAGGGCGCGATATTGCTCGGTGTATTCCTCGAGTGAAAGCCAGAGCGAACCCTCCAGGTCCCGCGACTTGATCCCAAGCGGCGAACGGGCGCCATGGTCGCGCGGATGCTTGCTCATCTCGCCCTGCAGCACCGTCAGCACCTGAAATTGCTCATCGGCCAGGTGAACGAATTCCTCGGTCACCTTCTGCTTGAAATAGAATTTGGGATAAAGCTTTTGCAGGGAGGCGACCGACTTCTGGAATGCCTTCAATTTCTTGGCGTCCTTGCGCACCGGACCGTGCAGGATCTTGGAGTATTGCTGGCAAATAGAGGCACCCAGCTTCTCCACCTGACGGCAAAGGCGCGGGAGCATTTTCATGTAGCGTTCGCGGCTCTCGATTTTCTTGTCGAGAATAACGCGGTCGAAACGCTCGCCTCCCTCGGTGAGCTTGTGCGCGAGATCGAGGTGGGCCTGCGCGATAAAACCAAAGCGGTTGATGAGCCGCTGGACCATGATCTCCGCCTCTTCGATCCGCTTGGAAATCTCGACCTCCTGCTCGCGAGTCAACAACGGCACCTGGCCCATTTGCTTGAGATACATCCGGACCGGGTCGTCGAGGATATCGAGCTTCGTCTCCGGCTTTTCTTCTTCCTCTTCCTCGGAATCCTTCTTGCCGTCCTTGTAGCGGTCGACCTCGGAAGCCTCGATGATGTCGATCTCCATCCGCCGGAGCCGCGTCAAAATTGCGTCAAGCTCATCCGCGTCGGTCACTTCGACGGGGAGCGCTTCGTTCAGGTCGTCAAAGGTGAGGTAGCCCTGTTCCTTCGCCAGCTTGATGAGCTCACGAATGCGGGTCTGAACATCGGCCGGCGTGGACGGCAGCATTTCCTCGGATTCCGAAGCAGCCGCCCCATTGAGGCCCTTGCGTAAACGCACCAAAAGGGAAGTGGTCTTCTTCTGCGGGCTGGAGTTCTTGGAGGAAGACGACTTCGCGCGAGCCTTGGGCGCCTTGGTCCGCACCTTCTTCCGCTTCACGGTCGTAGACGTTTGAGAACGCCTGGCTTTCGCTGGTTTTTTCAGCGCTGGCCGGCCCCGTCCGCGTTTTTTCGAATGCTTTGCCAAAACTTTGTGTGCTTTTTGAGGAATTGCGGCGTTTCCAGCCGGCTCGCGCTCGACTTTACTGCCCCCTCAGCGACAGTTTATGTGTCGAGCACGCGGGCAGACGAAAACTCGGGAAGCTCGCGGAGTTGCTCCGTAAGGTCAAGAATTTGTTTCTGCAAATTGACCGCTTCTCCCGTGGTAAGCCGGGGCAGTTTCATGCGCCCTTCCGCGATCTGGAGTTGCCGGCGGAGAACGGCCCGCCGCAGCCCGTTCCACCAACCTTTGGCCACCTCCAGGCCATTTGAGGGCATTTTTTGCAGTAACCACGAAGAAACCAGCGCTTCATCGCCGGTTTTGAGCCCGGACATGAACGCGTTGATCGAAGCCGGATCGTCGGGTCGCAGGTCAGCCTCCAGAATCCGGCCCAGAATCTCGGCATCGGGTGTCTGGCCCAGCATCTCGCGCCAGCCTTGCGCCTGCAGAAACTCGCGCGCTTCCACATGGCGCAGTGCCAGCAGGCAAAGCATCGCGACCTCATGACGTGGCGCGGGCGTCATGGTTTCGCCCTCCGTCTCGTCCGGTGAGACTCGGTTGCGGTTCGGCTTGCTCAGGAGTCGTTCGAAGTCCGACCGGGGCACGCCAATCCGGGCGCTCACCTTGTTTGCGACCTCTCCCCGCATAAGCGGGTCGTGCACTCGCGCGACCGTATCCGCGAGTTTTCGCGCCAACTGCATTTTCTCCCCTAACGAATCAAGATCGATCGACGCAGTCTCATGCTCGATCCAGGAGTCGAAGAAATCGCGCGCCCCGGCGACGCGTTTCTCAAATTCGTCCTTGCCCCGGTTTCGAATCATGGAATCAGGATCCTCGCCGGCGGGCATTTCCGCGACCCGGACAATGAGGTTGTTCTGCAAGAGCGCATCGAGTGAACGTTCCGCCGCCTTGTGGCCCGCTGTGTCGGCGTCAAAACAAAGAACAACCTCGTTCACAAACCGCTTCAGAATCCGCGCCTGATCCTCCGTGAAAGCCGTGCCCTGCGGCGCGACGACATTGGTAATACCGGCCTCGAACACCGTAATGAGATCGAGCTGCCCTTCGCACACGATCGCGCAGTTCGCTTCAATCAGGCCTCGTTTTGTCTTATGCAGGCCAAAGAGCACGCGCCCTTTCCGGAAAAGCGGAGTCTCGGGCGAGTTCAGGTACTTCGCGCCCTCCGCCTCCTTTTCCAGCACGCGACCGCTGAAGGCGATCACTTCGCCCACATCGTTGTGAATCGGAAACATGATCCGGCCGCGGAATCGATCGTAGGCTTCTCCTTCCGGCCGATTCTCGTCTCGCGGCTTGATCAATCCACTTTGCAGAATCTGCGGGCGCCGGTATCCGCGCTCGAGCGCCCAGGTTAGAAACGCATCCCAGCTCTCGGGCGCGAAACCAATCTGCCAGTCGGTGGCGATGCGCCGATCGATCCCCCGCTTTTTCAGATAATCACGGGCCGGCTTCCCGATTTTCTCTTTCACCAGGTTGTCGTGAAACCATTCCGCGGCTTCGGCGTGGAGCTGAAGCAACGCGCGACGAGTTTCATGCTGACGATCGTCTTCGCCGGTCGCGCCGCGCTCTTCGATGACGGGAATACCAGCCCGCGCCGCCAGCTTCCGCACCGCCGCTGGAAAATCGAGATGCTCGTAATCCATCACAAAGCGGAAAACGCTTCCCCCGACCCCGCAGCCGAAGCAGTGAAACGTCTGCCGTTGCGGGCTGACCGTGAAGGAAGGCGTCTTTTCCTGATGAAAAGGGCAAAGCGCCTTGAAGTTTGTGCCGGCGCGTTTGAGGGGAAAATAGGAGCCGATCACCTCGACGATGTCATTCGCCGCTGCGATCTGTTCGATATTTTGTGAAGGGATAGTTCCCATGCGCCTATACTTTTCGCTCGTTTGCCGGGCGGAGCGATGTCAAATTAAGCCAGAGAAGGCACGCTTCCACCAGTTGTCATCGCACGAGCAGCCCGGCCACATCATGAGAATCTTTCTACGCTACCTTCTTGTGGTCCTGAGCCTGGCCGCAATTCCCCGGCCTGCCGAGGCGCGCGAGGTGATTCGCAAGGGCGAAACGGTCGTCGTTCCGTTGAATGGGGAGATTTCGCCTCCCCTGCTCCTGTTTCTCCGGCGCGCTGTAAAGGCGGCGGAGAGCGCCGGGGCCGGAGCGATTGTTTTTGAGATGGACACGTACGGCGGGCGCCTGGATACGGCCGCGGAAATTACCAGTGTCCTGAATCACGCCACCATCCCGACTTACATGTTCATCAACTCGAATGCCGGTTCGGCCGGCTCGCTCATCGCGCTGGCCACGCAGCACATCTACATGTCGCCAGTGAGTGCGATCGGCGCGGCTGCGCCGGTGCTTTCGACCGGGGAAGATCTGCCGGCAACGGAGCGCGACAAGACAATCTCGTATTGGTCCGCGCTCGTTCGCAGTTCCGCCACCCGCAACGGTCATAATCCCGACCTCGGCGAAGCGTTCATGAGCAAGGAGAAAGAAGTGAAAATCGGCGACCGCGTCGTGCACCCGAAGGGCTCGCTTCTGACGCTGACCGCGCAGGAGGCGACCGAGAAGATCAATGGCAAACCGTTACTGGCTGAGGGCATCGCCGATTCGGTGCAGGACCTGGCGCGAAAAGCCGAGTTGAAAGGCCAGCTGGTTTCGCTCGATCCCAGCGGCTTTGAACGCCTCGCGTTTTGGATCACGAAGCTGGCGCCGTTGCTTCTCCTCCTTGGAATCATTTGCGCCTATCTCGAATTCAAGATTCCGGGCGTGAGTTTGCCCGGGATTCTGGCCGCGATTTGTTTCGCGTTTTTTTTCCTGGGCCACTACCTGGCTGGGCTGGCGGGCTGGGAAGTAGTCGCCCTTTTCGTGCTCGGCGTCGTCTTCGTCCTGGTCGAGATTATCTTTTTCGCGCACTCGACAATTGTCTTCGGCGTCATTGGCGTATTTCTCATCCTCACGTCGCTGCTCTGGGCGATGGTCGATCGCTACCCCGGCGAGACATTTTTTCCGACCCGTCAGATGATCGCCACTCCGATGCGCAATCTCTGTCTGGCGATCGTGGCGGCGACCATCGCGATCATTGTTCTCGCGCGCTATCTCCCGCGCACGAGCCTGTACCGGCGCTTCGCGCTCATGACCACCAATCCTCCCGGGCCCTCACTCTCGGGCGCACCCCGGGAATTCGCCACGGCCCTGGCATTGACGCCGGGAATGCAAGGCAGCGCCGTGACGACCCTGCGCCCCAGCGGCAAAGCCCGCTTCGCCGATCACATCGTCGACGTGGTGACCGAGGGCGAATTCATCGCCGTCGAGACACCGGTCACCGTGATTCAAACAGACGGGATGCGAGTGGTCGTGAAGCAGCTGAGTTGAAACTGCGCGGACCCTAGCCGCCGGCCACGACCCGGACAAACTCGATGCGATCGCCCTCCGCGACGGGACGCTCCTCCCATTCCCGCTGATGGAGCGCGGTGGCGTTGTGCTCGATCAAGACTGTTTTCGGCGGAAGGTTGTAGCGCGCGGCGAGCTCAGCGACATTCTTGACGTCCTTTATCTCGGCCGGCTCGCCGTTGATCCAGACTTTCATGAAGCGAGGAGCGCGGGATCCCAGTCTTTCCAAACCGGCTCGAATCCACGGCGCCGGAGAACAGCGGCGACCTCCGCGGGAGAACGCTCATCACTGATCTCGAATTGGCCCGCTGCCAGCCTGTCCTCGCCATCTTGGAACTCAGGAGCGACGATACGGCCGCGCACGGTGCGATGAAGATCGCCCGTACCCTGACCCGTGTAGCCGCCCGGCTCCGTGTGACTGCCAGCGCTCATCATGGTGACGCCCAAGGAGGCGAGGGCGTCACGCAAGGCGGGCCGCTCGCGGGTGCTGAGAACAATGCCCACCTGCGGAAAGGCGATCCGGAACGCACAAATTAGTTGGGCGAGCTCGCGATCCGTCATCGAAAAGGCCGGCTGGTATTCCCCGGCCGCTGGACGCAAGCGGGGCAGACTCACGGTGATTTGCGCCTGCCAGCAGCGCTTCAGCAGATACTCCACATGCCCGGCGAGCCCGATCGCTTCCTGCTCCCACGGGGCCAGCCCGAAAAGAGCGCCCACTCCGATGCGGCGAAACCCAGCATCGTAGCCACGTTGCGCGCAATCGAGACGCCAGTTGAAATCACGCTTCGGCCCCGAGGTATGCATTTCGGCATAAATCTCCCGGTTATATGTTTCCTGGTAGACAACCAGACCCTCGGCGCCCGCCTCGACAATCGGCGCATAATCGGCCGTCTCCATCGGCCCGACCTCGATTGAGATCGATGAAAAGTCGGGCGAGAGCGCGCGGACGCAATCGGCCAGATACGTTTGGCTGACAAACTTCGGGTGTTCCCCGGCGACCAGCAGAACCTGCCGAAACCCCTCACCCGCCAGATGCCGTCCCTCCGCGATGACCTGATCGAGACCGAGCGTGACGCGCAGGATGGGATTGTCCCGCGAGAAGCCACAGTAGCGGCAGTTGTTGATGCACTCGTTCGAAAGATAAAGAGGAGCAAACAGGCGCATGGTACGCCCGAAGTTTTGCAGGGTGAGGGCGCGGGACTCCTGTGCCAACGCTTCAAATTCCGCATCGGTCTTGGGGGAGATCAAATCCTCAAAGCGGTGGAGAAGCCGGGATTTCTGCAGCGGCAAATTGTCCAGAAGCGGGGCAAACGACATCAGCGGCAATTTCGCGCAGCAGCACTCTTTCGCAATACAACTGTCGCGCTGCCTCTTCCTCTACCTTTTCCTCTTAATCTCTGGGTTCCCGAGGAGGAAAAGGTAGCGGAAGAGGAAGGAATAAAAAAAAACGCCGGGAACACATACAGTGTTCCCGGCGCTTTGTTTGAATTATACGGCGTTGTTTAGAACGCGAAGTTGAGACCGGTGCGGGCCATGCCGAAGTTGTTGTTCGAACCCGATACGACATTCCAGCTGAAATCATTCTGCCAACCGAAATGCGGGGTGAAGCGAACTTCGAAACCGCCGCCGACCTGGCCCATTGCGTGGCCATCATCGTTGCCGTTTACCCGGACAGGTGCGCCCGCCGCGTTGAAAACGACGGCATCGCTGGAGTTACCCCAGACGCCACCGCCACCGACCCAGACATACGGAGCAAACCGCGAGCAGCTCATCGGGAACCGGAGCGTGAAGGTACCGAGGATACCGCCAACGCCATCCGAATCATCATCATCAAAGCCGAGGCCGTTGAAATCATTGTCCGTATCGGCATCCAGGATAAAGCCCTGCACGCCAATACCAAAGTAGCGGTGGAAGAAGTACTTCGCGTCGATCGCTCCACCCCAGCCATGGTCCAGGAACGTGTTGTCATTGCCGCTAAAGGCATAGATTCCCGAGAGGCTGATGTTGAATTCGTTATCCGCATACCACTGAGGGCAAGGCGGGGGCGTAACGGACTTTGAGTCCTTTGAATACGTCTCAGTCCCGGCAAAAGCGGCAGAGCCAAGAGCGACCAGTGCGCACAAGCTTAGTATTAGTTTTTTCATTTTGTTTTCTCCTATAGGGTTAAGTCACATCACAGGTCAAGACGCACCCGCTCTCGGGCGCTCCATTGGATGTCCGCGATTGTTGCATGGAGAATTGAGATTGCAAGCACTCTAGGCGGTTTTTTTGCAAAAATAGTCAAGGCTTTAGTTCCGCCCCCGTATTGGCGTCTGTTATGGTGAATTTCTCGTGGTGATAGGCCGGATCGCCCCGGAACATCAATCGGCCCGCGTAACGCCGCTCCAACTCGACGAGAAATTCTTCGTCTTCTTCCTTTAAACGCTTCAAAACGTCCGGGTTCAAAATCACCCGGAAATCGTGCACGGTCTCCTGATATTTGCGCATGACGGTGTTCAACGTGCGATGCAGCTCCACGCTCGTCGTCATCGAGGTCTTCACGACGCCGCGACCCTGGCAATAAGGGCAGTTCTCGTAGATCGAATCGCTCAGGCTTTCCTGAGCCCGCTGCCGAGTCATTTCCATCAGGCCGAGAGCCGAGAGCGGGAGGACATGCGTCTTGGCCTTGTCGCGCTTTAGCCGCTCCTTCATCAGGCTGTAAACGGTCTGCTGGTCTCTCCGGCTCTTCATGTCGATGAAATCGCCGATGATCAGGCCACCCACGTTGCGGAGGCGCAACTGGCGGGCGATCTCATCGGCCGCTTCCAGATTGGTTTGCAGAATTGTCTTTTCGACGTCGCGGCCGCCCTTGTTTCGTCCCGTGTTTACGTCAATGGCGACGAGCGCTTCCGTTTCGTCGATGACGATATAACCGCCGCATTTCAACCAGACCTGGCGATGAAAGGCATCGTCGATCTGCTTTTGGATTCCGTAGGTCTCGAAGATCGGCGCGGCGCCATCGTAGAATCGAATGCGGCTGCGGGCGCGCCGGGAAATCTGCCCGACCATTTCATTCATCCGTTCGATCGCCGCGCGGTCGTCGCACATGACCTCGTCGATCTCGTCTGTCAGGAAATCGCGGACTGTTCGGTCCACCAAATCGGGCTCCTCGAAGACCCGGCAGGGCGCGGGTTCGGTCTGGATCGCGTGTTCGACTTTCGCCCAGTTCTCGAGCAGAAAACTCAAATCGCGCACAAAATACCGGGCGCGCTGGCCCTCACCAACGGTCCGAATGATTACGCCGAAGCCCTCGGGAATATCCAGGCCGCGCAGGATTTTCCGGAGTCGTTCCCGCTCTTTCGGATCCTCGATTTTTCGCGAGATGCCGCTCCGGTCGCTATAGGGCATGAAAACCAGATAGCGCCCGGCGAAGCTGAGGTTGGTCGTGACGCGGGGGCCCTTCGTGCCGATGGGTCCTTTTGTGACCTGGACGATTACGTCTGCGCCGACGGGGTAAATGCTCGGGATATCCTTCGCGGTGATCCGTTTCTTGGGCCGGCGGTCCTTTGGACGATCGATTTCCTCGATCCCGCTGTCGAGCGCGGCCGGGATGGCGTCCCAAAAGTGGAGGAACGCATTTTTTTCGAAGCCGATGTCCACGAACATCGCCTTCAATCCCATCTCTATGTTCTTAACTTTGCCTTTATAGACGCTGCCGACAATGTTTCGGGCGCTGTTTCGCTCGACGTTATATTCTTCCAGACGGCCGTTTTCGAGGAGAGCCACCCGGCGCTCCAATTTCTCGACGCTGATTATCAGTTTGTTGCCGGTCTTGGGCGAGCCAAGGCCTAAAATACGTTTCACTTTTTCGATCATAAGAAGTCGGAAGAGAATTTGAGATCATGAGCTGAAGCGTTGGCGGTTTCGTTCGCGCTAAGTTCCGATCAAGAGGTTCATCTGCGGGGGGGCGGGCGACGCGGGGGTGGAGTGGGTGGCGGCGTGGGTTTGGGGCGCACACCGAAAAGCCTTTCAAAGAAGTTGAGTTTCCGCGGCGGCGGGGTCGGCGCGGGGGTGGGGCGAGTCCGCTTCTGGCCAGCCACGCGTCCGCTGGCATCGGCCTCCAATTCCACATCCGGATTGGCACTCGCGATCGCCATGTCGGAGCTGGTGGAGCCATCCAAATTCTCTTCGTCACCCGCGGCCAGCGATGGATTTGCATCCTTAAAGTCGACGGCGGCAATCATCTGAAACGGGTTGGCCTTGTGCGCTGGGGCGAGCCAGGCCACCTGCGCGTCGTATGTTCCCTCCTCCATGGCGAGAGCGCGCGAGAGAATGCGCGTGGCAATGGGCGCGGCCACGGAGCCGCCGTGCTCCCCACCCTGCACCATGACCGCGATCGCGTACTTCGGCTGGTCATACGGCGCAAAGCAGGCGAACCAGGCGATCGTGTCCTTCTTGCCTTCGGTCATCGCCTGCGCCGTGCCTGTTTTGCCCGCGACTTGCACGCCAGGCAGGTGCGCCCTGCCGCCGGTGCCGCCGCCTTCATTTACCACTTTCCAAAGGCCGCGCCGCGCCAGTTCAAAATGTTCCTTTTGAAAATCGAAGCGGAGATCGCGGTGGATTTTCGGCGCTGGGGAAACGACGGGAGCGCCTTTTGCATCGAGGATCGGCTTGCCATCGGCGCCAGTGACGCTTTGGACGAGCTTGGGATAATAGGAAACGCCGCCGTTTCCGACCGTGGCATACACCATCGCCAGTTGCAGCGGCGTGACCAGATCGTACCCCTGGCCAATTGAGACGTTGGCGGTATACGCCGAAGACCAGCGTTCGCGCGGGTAATGGATATGCATCCAGTCCGGCCCCGGCAGCACCCCGGGAGATTCACTCGTGATTTCAATCCCGGACGTCTGCCCCAAACCGAGCGACTCGCCTACGTCATCGATGGTCTCGATCCCGGCGGCGTTGCCGAATTGATAAAAGAACGAGTTACACGACACCTTGATCGCGTCCATAAGGCCAAGGGTCCCATGGCTGCCTCCCTTGGCGCCGATCCAGCAGTGGAAAAAATGATCGCCGTAACTCACGCCACCCCCGCAATTGAACGCCTGCCGGGCCAGGCCCTTCCGAAGCCCGGCGAGCGCGGTCACAATCTTGAAGGTCGAGCCCGGAGGGAAACCACTGACCGCACGATTGACCATGGGGTTCGCCTCGTCCTTTCGGAGCGTTTCCCAGTCTTTAAGTTTGATGCTCGGAATAAAAGTATTTGGGTCGAATGAAGGCACCGACACCATGGCGAGAATGTTTCCGTTATTCGGGTCGACCACCACAGCCGCCCCGCGCCCGACTGAGCGGAGCGCTTCTTCCGCGATCATCTGAATGCGCGCGTCGATCGTCAGGTTCACGTTCGCTCCCGCTTGCGGCGGCTCCTCCCGGAGGACACCATCAATCTGTCCCTTGGCGTTCCTGCGCATGTAACGCACACCCGGCTTCCCCTTCAAGTATTCATCCATCGCTTTCTCGACGTTGGATTTTCCTTCCACGTCCGGCTGATAAAAGCTGAATTTTTTCGCCTCCTCCTTGTTGGTGTCGTCCGGCGGGCCGACATAGCCGAGGAGATGCGACGCCAGCGCGCCGAACACATACGACCGGACCGGTTTGATCGTGATGTCGACACCGGGCAAGCCGACGTCGTGTTCGGAAAACTTCGCCATCGTCGGGAAATCGATGTCCTTGATGTAAGAGTACGGGACCTCTGTATTCGTCCGGAAATGCCGTTGCAGCTGATCGGCATTATAATTGCGGGCCAGGTCGAGATCGTCGAGCCGCGGCACCACACCCGTGTTCACGATCTTCACGATGTCGGGCTCCTTCAGGTCTTTCGGCATGCCGTTGATCGTGCTGCGGTATCCGGTCATCGGCGGCGGCCCCACGCGTTCTCGGTAGCCTTTCACCATCTCTGGCAGATAGAAATCGACGGCATAACTCGCGCGATTCGCCACCAGCGTAACTCCATTCCGGTCCCGGATCTCACCGCGCACGGACGGAATGCGCACGGTCGCTTCCGAGCTTCCGCGGATCTTCGCGGTCCATTCCGGGCCATGCGCGACCTGGACGAGCCAAAGCTTACCCAGGAGAGCAGCCAGGCCTAACAGGATGAGCAAGGCGAGAAACTGCAACCGCCAGCGTGGATCGACGCGACGATAGTTCATTCGTAGGCGTCCGCTTCCGGGAGATAAGGATTGGAGGTAAGCCGTCCGAGCGAATGCAGAATCCAGAAGGCCAGCGGCGCCATCAACATGGCGATGAAGCCCGGACCGCCGATTTGCCACCATGCCTCACGCGTGAAGACAAGCGAGCCGCGCCGGAAAGCAATCATAAGAAATTGAGAGAGCAGAATCGCGGACGTGCACAGCCCACTCATTACGCAGTGCACTTCCCAGCGTCCCCGGATGAACAAAGGCCTCAGGCCATGCATAATGGACGCCAGAACGGCGTAGAGGAGTATTGACCATCCGATCGATATTTCAACTCGCGAACCGAGCGCCTGGACCGTCACAGCATCGAGAAGAAAACCAGCAAAGCCCGCGAGGGCCAGAACGAGCGGAAACGGCAGCGCCATCGCACCGTAGAAAACGATCACGGGAACGATGTAGATGTGCGCGTTGTACATCCACTCGAGCGGTGGAATAAAAAACTCCACGACCTGCGCGAGGAAGGTCAAAACCAGCAGAATAACGAAGAAGATCATCTGTTCCCCGTGACCACGAAGACGTCTTCGAGATGCGATAAATCCACCGCGGGCGTAACCCGCGCCTGGCCATCCAGTTCGCGTGCCTTAAAGCTTTGCACGGTCCCGATCAAAAGCCCCGCCGGAAAAACGCCGCCTACTCCCGAGGTATACACCTTCCTCCCCGGTTCCAGGTTGGCTTGTTTCGTTAGAAAATTCAGATCGAGCAGCGGCGTCACCGAACCGCTCACGCGTTCCCCCGAGATGATCCCCTGCTCCTTGGTGCCTTCCACCGTGGCCGCGACCCGGCAATTTTCATCCGAGAGCAGGAGAACAATCGTGATGTTGTCGCCCACCGTCGTCGTCTTCCCGACGAGTCCCTCGTCGGTCACGACCGGCAGTTCGCTCTCGATGTGGTCCGCTTTTCCTCGATTGATCGTGACCGTCCGCCACCAGGTCGATGAATCGCGGGCCACAATTTCCGCGGGCACGAGCTTGAAGAGGGCGCGTTCCCGATAGGCGAGTGCGCGGCGCAGCCGATTCACTTCGTGCTCCACATCGCGCAACGCCTGGTTCGTGGCCTTGAGCGAGCGGTTCTCCACCTTGAGCGCGGTGTTGTCTCGTTCTACTTCCTCCAGGGTTTGCAACCCGCTCCGGACGGAGGTGATTGATTTCTGGAGGCCGGAGCCGGTCTTGAGGAAAGGAGAGATCAGCGAATAAAAGCCGGCTTGGAGCTTGCGGGTGCTGTCCGCCCCAAAGCTCAGAAAATACGCCAGAATTGCCGCGAAGATTCCCAGCGCGATAATGCTCGAGCGGTTCATCGAGTTGCGGATTTCAGATTTAAGATTTCAGATTTCACAAATCGCGCGTTCACCGGACGCAATCTGAAATCGGCAATCTGCAATCTGCAATGGCTACCGCCAATTGCGATCGGCTGAAGCCACTTGACGCAAAAATTTAAGTTCATTGAGGCATTTGCCAGTTCCTTCCGCCACGGCGCTCAGCGGATCTTCGGCAACATGGACAGGCAAACCGGTCTCTTCGCTCAAAAGTTTGTCGAACCCGCGCAGCAACGCCCCGCCCCCGGCCAGAACCAGGCCCCGATCCACCAGGTCGGCGGACAATTCCGGCGGACAACGCTCGAGCGTGATGCGCACGGAATCAACAATCGTCGAGATGGGCTCGAGCAGCGCTTCGCGCACTTCCTGCGAGGTGATCATGAGCGTCTTGGGCAAGCCCGCCACGAGATCGCGCCCTTTCACTTCCACGCTGGTTTCCTTTTCGCTCGGGTAGGCCGAGCCAATCTTGATTTTGATTTCTTCCGCGGTCCGCTCGCCGATCATCAGGTTGTAAGCGCGCTTCATGTATTGCACGATCGCTTCATCCAGCTCGTCGCCCGCTACCCGCACGCTGCGGCTGAAAACAATTCCGGAAAGGGAAATGAGCGCCACTTCGGTGGTGCCGCCGCCGATGTCGATAATCATGTTGCCGGCCGGATCCTGGACCGGCAGGCCCACGCCAATCGCCGCCGCCATCGGCTCTTCGATCAAATAAACTTCCCGCGCACCGGCGTGCGTGGCTGATTCGCGCACCGCGCGTTTTTCCACTTCCGTGATCCCCGAGGGCACGGCGATGACCACGCGGGGTCGCGCCCGCACCCGGCGGCCGTGCACTTTCGTAATGAAATGCCGGAGCATCGCTTCCGTGACTTCAAAATCCGCAATGACGCCGTCTTTGAGCGGACGCACGGCGACAATATTCGAGGGCGTGCGGCCGAGCATGCGCTTGGCTTCGTCGCCAACCGCCAGCACTTTGTTGGTGCCCGCCTGCACGGCGACCACCGACGGTTCGCGCAGCACGATGCCCTGATCCTTCACATACACGAGCGTGTTTGCCGTGCCGAGATCGATGCCGATGTCGCTGGATAACCAGCCGAAGAGTCCGTTGAACATGAAATTTGCCTTTAAATTAGTCGCTGAATCGCCCTATCCAGTCTGTCGGAAGCGCGTCCTGACTTCGATCTTCACAGCACCATACGTGCGAGCGCGATAACGACCGGCTGAAACCGGTAGTATCTAGAAACGGACTCTCTCCGCGTCAAGGGAAAGCTGGAGCGGCCTTTGGCGGGCTCATCTTCCGCTACCTCTTCTTCCTGAGACAAAGAGGCAGAGGAAGACACCTGCGGAGCTTGCCCGCCGTAGCTTTGCAGAGGAGGGTTTCGTCCGCATGAAAACATTGGTCGCTCCTTCCATCCTCGCCGCGGATTTCTCTCAACTCGAAGCCGAGATCCATCGGGCCGAAGAATCCGGCGCCGATTGGCTTCACCTCGACATCATGGACGGCCACTTCGTCGATAACATTTCTTTCGGCCCCGCGATCGTCGCGACCGTCCGAAAGCACACCAAACTTCCGCTCGACGTTCATCTCATGATCGAGCATCCCGATCATTACCTGCCGCGCTTCCTCGAAGCCGGCTCGGACTCCATCACCGTTCATGTCGAACCGGAAGCGAAACACGACGTCGCGCAAACGTTGAGCGCGATTCGCGCCGCGGGATGCAAGGCCGGATTGTCCTTGAATCCGGCGACGCCGTTCGAGGCAATCGAACCCTACTTGCCCACGATCGATCTCTTGCTTGTCATGACGGTCCATCCCGGTTTCGGGGGACAAGCGTTTCGGCCCGAGATGATGGAAAAAGTAAGGCGCGCGCGCGATTGGCGCGATTCTCGCCAGGCAAATCTGCACATCGAGGTGGATGGCGGAATCAACTCCGGGACCGCGAAATTATCGATCGAGAATGGCGCGGTCGTTCTGGTCGCCGGCACATCGATCTTCCGCACGGAAGATTACGCGAAGGCGATTGCGGACCTGCGCGGAAGCGGGTAGAAACGGACGGCGCCGCTACTCCAAGACCACGGGCGCGTCGCCCACCAGCGCGGGCGCTTTCTGCCCGTCGCTCTCCGCCATCACTTCGTCGGTCTGGGTGACTCGGACCACTTCCTCGATCGTTGTTTTTCCTTCCGCAACTCGACGCCAACCATCCTGACGCAACGTCTCCATTCCTCCCGCGATCGCGCATTGTTTCAGCTCGCCGCCATCGCGTTTTTGCATGATCAACTTCTTCAACGCCTCGGTGATCACACAGATCTCGTAGATAGCGAGCCGGCCGAGATAACCCGTCTGCCGGCAATGATCGCACCCGGCGCCGCGTTGGAACTGCGTCCCCAACTTCGCTGAAATACCAATCTCAGCCAGATACTCGCTCGGGTACTCCACCGGCTCGGGGCAGTGCGGGCAGATCGTGCGCACCAGCCGCTGGGCAATAAATGCCTTTACCACGGACGAAAGCAGAAACGGCTCAACGTCCATATCCAGCAAACGCGTGATGCCACCCACAGCATCGTTCGTGTGCAGCGTACTGAAGACAAGGTGACCAGTCATCGCGGCCCGGATCGAAATGTCCGCCGTCTCCACGTCGCGAATTTCTCCCACCATGACGACATTCGGGTCCTGCCGCAAAATGTGGCGAAGACCTTTCGCGAACGTCAGATCGATCTCCGGTTTCACGTCAATCTGCGACACACCGGGCAGCCGATATTCCACCGGCTCTTCGATCGTGATGATCCGGCGCTGGACCGAGTTAATGCTGCTGAGGAAACAGTAAAGCGACGTTGACTTGCCCGAGCCCGTCGGACCGGTCACCAGGATGATCCCGTTCGGCTGCGCCAGGAGCATCTTCATGATCCGTTGGTGGCCGGGGCTAAGGTCGAGACGCTCGAAACCGAACGATTGCTGTTGATCGCGGCTGAGCAAACGCAAGCTGATCGATTCGCCGTTCACGGTCGGAATCGTCGAAACGCGCACGTCGATGGTCTGGTCGTGCGTCTGCAGATTGATGCGGCCGTCCTGCGGCAAACGCCGCTCGGCAATGTCCATGTGGGCCATCACTTTCAGGCGCGAGATGATGGCCGATTGCAGGAGGCGCAACTGCGGCGGCACAGCCACTTCGTGCAGAATACCGTCGATCCGATAACGAATGCGCAGATCGTTCTCGAGCGGCTCGACGTGGATATCGGTCGCGCGCTCCAGGATCGCCTCGCGAATGATCTGGTTCACGAATTTCACGACCGATGCGTCCGGGTCGTCCGCATTCAAGTCGGTGCTCGTTTCGATGTCCTGCGTGCTTTCGAACGAGCGATTCGCCTTCAGGATTTCATCGAACGTCTCCGCGCCGACGCCATAGACCGTCTTCATGGCGCGCAGGATTTGCGCACGCGGCACGAGCACCCATTCGGCCGGGCCTTTCAGAAGTTGCGACGCGAGCTGGCGCCCTACCGAGTTGAATAAATCGTAGGTCGCGAGCACGACCGTGTTGTCCTTCTTCTCGATCGGCAGGATGTGATGTTGGAACACGAACCGGCTCGGGAGCAGCGACAAGACCTGGCGTTCGATCTTCATCTTCTCGATGGAGACGACCGGCACCTGAAAATAATTCCCGATCGCTTCCAGGAAACGCTGCTCATCCACTTTGCCGGAATCGAGGACCTGACTTGTCCAGGAACCGCCGTTCAAGTTCGAGGAAAGTGCCTGCGCCTCGTCTCGCGACGGCACGCCGCTGGCGAGGAGGAGATCGACTAAAGATTGACTAACGGCACTGTTCACGCGGCGAGAGCTCCCTGATGATTACTTCATCCCCGGCAGGTCGGGCGCCGGCAGATCAAGTTGTTTGCCATCACCCGGCTTTGGACAGTCGGGACAATCGTCCTGATTGAGCTCCGGACCCATATGCGTTCTGTCCTCGTGTTTTTGGCGGAGGCGGTAGAGGTCCAACTTTGTCAAAGCAACTTCCGGCCGCATGAGGATAAGGAGTTCTTTGCGCGAGCCGCTTCTGGTGGTCTGTCTAAAGATGGCGCCGATTAATGGAATCCGGCTGAGAATCGGGATGCCGCTCTTGTCGACACGCTTGGTATCCGTGATCAATCCGCCCAGGACGATCGTCGAGCCATTCGGCGCTGACACAGTCGTCTTGATGTAACGGGTTACGATGGAGGGGATGTCATTGTTATCGACCTGCACATTGGCGCCGAGGCTGTCGAGTTTTTGCAAAATATCCAGCGTCACTTCTTTTTCGGAGTTAATCAGTGGGACGACTTCGAGTTGGAGCGCCACTTTCTTGTACTGGATGCTCGATTGCGTGCCAAAATTATTGACGTTACCAGTCGCGGTGCCCGTGGTTGGCTGGAATGACGACAGGGTGCTGACCGGCACTGGGATTTCCTGGCCTGAAGCGATAATGGCTTTCTTGTTGTTGCTCGTGAAAACAACCGGGCGATTGAGCACCTTAAATTTGCCTGTTTGATCGAGCATGCTCACGAGCGCGCTTAGGCCGAACCCAGAACTGAGGAAAACTCTGGTGCTGCCGGTGGCGACCACATTGGCCAGTCCCGTGATATCGTTAATGGTAATCGGATTGGCCAGAGCCCTTGTCGTGTTCCGTGCCAGGCCGGCGAAACCGCCCTGCCCGGAGCCGCTTGGAACATGTTTGAAGTTCTGAAAGTAATCGACTCCGAACTCCTGGTTGTCGCTCATCTCCAGTTCGCCAATGACCGTACTCAAGACGACCTGCGGCGCTTTCACATCCATCTCGTCGAGAAGCTTTGTCACCTTCAGGACCACATCGCGGTTACCCAGGATGATAATTGCGTTGGCGCGTTGGTCCGCGATGATCTTGGCGTTGCCGATCGTCACGGCCCTCGGGGTTGTATCAACCGCGGTCGTGGAAAGTTCCTCTGAGAAACCCTGGCCGCCGCCGCTGCTGCCCGATCCGCTATCGAACGGCCTCGAGCCACCACCCGCGCCGGTGGAATTAGACCGCGGCTGCTGCTGTTGCGGATTCCCGCCCGCATTTCCACCCTCAGCACCGCCGTTTGAATTGGCTCCAGGCTCGGTCAAAGCCTGGACGATCACCGGCAGGATATCGGCCGCGGAGACGTAGCGCAGAGGCCGGGTGACCGGTTTGCCGAACTCCACGTTCGCGTCAAACTCCGCGATCAGCTTGCGGACGAACCGCATGTTGATCGGGCGCGTGATGACATGAATCCGGTTTGTCCGCACGTCCGCGGCTATTTTGATCTTGCCCACGACGATGGAGTCTTCGGAAAGAGCGGCGAGCGCTCCCAGATCCCCCCCACCTTCTTCCGATTTCTGGCCCGGCGGCGTAACGGGGCGCACATTCCTCACCCCGGGCACGACCGGCGGGGCGGCGCCAGGGACTCCGCCTGCGGCGGGGGGCGTTGTCCCCTTATCGAAAACTTCCTTCAGCATATCGACTACTTTTTGCGCGTCGGCCCGTTCCAGCTTGATGAACTCACTCACCACTTCCGCCGGCGGCACGTCCACCTGGTCGATGATGTGGACGAGGGCGCGAATCACGCTGGAATTTTCGGTGACGAGGATGCTCGATGATTTGGGCAGGGCCAGGAACGAAGTGAACGTCTGCGGCGGTGAAAGATATTGCCCGAGGACTTGCTGGAGTTCGATCGGATCGGCGTAACGAAGCTTGAAGAGATAGCTGATGACATGGTCCCCGGCCGGGATATCCGCGTCGTCGGAAATAATGGGCACACCCGCGCCGCGCGGATTTCTCCCGGTCCCGATCACTTTCACGACATCGCCCTCGGCCGGCACGAGCGCGTAGCCGTTCATGAGCAAATTCATCTCGATGATCTTGATGGCGTCTTCGCGTGGGAGCGGTTTGCTGATGAAGATGTTGACCTTGCCCTGCACGAAATTGTCCGTGACCAGCTTCTTGCCGGTGAGTTGTTCGTAGAGGTGAAGGACATCGGCGACGTCGCTATTCGGATATTGCAATGTCACCTGCCGGTCAGGCGGGAGCGGCGAGGTCGCGGGTGCGGCTGGAGCCGGGGCCGGAGCTTCCGGCAGAGGTGCCGCAGCCTTGGGATTGCTTGCCGGTGTCGGCGGGGGCGCAGTCTTGGTTTGGCCAAAGCCGGAATGAATCGCTGCAAGAGACAGCGCCGCAATGCAGAAAAGCCGTAGCACGGGTTTTATGTAATAGGTCGAGGCTGGTCGGTCAACCTCGTTCCCCTCGGGAGCGGTCGATTTCTCGGGAGTGCCGAAGAGGTGCTTGAACAACATTCGATGTCGCTATCGCGTTGGGTGGCGCTTAAAAGGAAATGCGCCCTCCGCGCCTGCGGTAACGGGGCCCGTGCGTCCAACATTTCAACGCAGAATATGATTCCACAGCTAATTCTCCGGACAGTGATCGTCACAGCCCTGGCCGCCGGCCTTACCGGCGGCGCATTATTCGCGGCGACCGAGTCCCAAGAGCGCAGTTCCAAGGATGACGCGGCGATTCGCGCGGTCATGGCGGCCCAGGCCGCAGCCTGGAACCGCGGAGATATCGATGGCTTCATGCTCGGCTACGAGCGGTCGGGCGCGACCGAATTCGTGTCAGGCGACAAGCTCACTCGCGGGTGGCAGATCGTCCGTGATCGTTACAAGAAAAAATACGATAGCCGCGAGAAGATGGGCACGCTCCATTTCTCGGAGCTGAAAATCACGCCTTTGAGCAGCGACGCCGCACTGGTGATCGGGCGTTGGAGGCTGGTCCGAAAGAGCGACAAACCGCACGGGCGTTTCACTCTCCTGTTCCGCCACACCCCGGAGGGCTGGCGTATTGTGCACGATCACACGTCGTGAACGCACGCCGCAGCGATCCCCAGTCTGTCGGCGGTCAGAGGCCGTCGCTACAGGGGAACTTCGCGTAATCTCGCGAGTAACTTTCCGTGGATCCCGTCAAAGCCGCCGTTGCTAAAAACCGCGACAATATCCTGGGGTTTCAGCAGCGGCACGAGCCGCTCCACAATATGAGCCGCATCCGGCTCGTAGAAAGCCGGCCGGCCTGACTCCGCGATCGCGGCCACGACCGCCTCCGGATTCAGTCGATCCGCTTCCGGAAGCTGTTCGAGACGCGCGATGCGCGAGATGAAAACGCCGTCTGCCAGTTTCAGCGCTTCCGGCAATTCGTGTTGAAAAACCGCGCGGCGGGTCGTGTTGGAACGAGGCTCGAAGACAGCCCACAGACGGCAACCCGGGTAACGCTGCCGGAGCGCTCGCAGCGTTTCGCGGAGCGCGGTCGGGTGATGCCCGAAGTCGTCGATCACCGTCACACCCCGTGCTTCGCCCCGCACTTCCTGCCGCCGCGCGATCCCGTGAAAACTCGTGAGCGCCTTTTGGATTTCCGCAACGGAAACGCCGTAGAAGCGCGCCGCGGAAATCGCCATCGCCGCGTTGCGGATGTTGAATTCACCGCTCAGCGGGACCTCGAATTCATCGCTGCCCAGGGTAAAGCGCGAGCCCTCGGCGGAATAGGCAGGATCGCGGATTTGCTGCGCGCAGTTGGGTGAAAACCCAATCTCCAGAATTTGGGCAAGACAGTGGCGGGCGATCTCCACGCAGTTCGGATCGTCGCCGTTCAAAAGCACCATGCCGTTTTGCGGCACGATGTTGACCAGCCGCCGGAAACTGAGCTTGATCTCGTCGAGATCGCGAAAAATATCGGCGTGATCGAACTCGACGTTGTTCACGATCAACAGTTCCGGGAGGTAATGAACGAACTTCGAGCGCTTATCAAAAAAGGCGGAGTCGTATTCGTCGCCTTCAATGACGAAATATTTCGAATCGTTGAAGCGCGCGCCCTGGCCCAGATTCTTCGGAATGCCGCCAATGACATAACTCGGATCGAGCTTCGCGGACGTCATGATCCAGGCGAGCAGGGCGGTCGTGGTGGTTTTTCCGTGGGTGCCGGTCACGACGAGATTGTGCCGGCCGCGGAGGAAGAATTGTTTCAGGACTTCCGGCAGCGAGGCGTAGTAAAGCTTCCGGTTCAGGACGGCTTCCACCTCGGGGTTGCCGCGGGTGATGGCGTTTCCGACGACGATGATCTCGGCGTCGGCCGGAATATTTTCGGCGCGATACCCTTGATGAAGCGCGATCCCCTTGCTCTCGAGAAAGGTGGACATCGGTGGATAAATGTTTTCGTCCGAGCCGGTGACGGTGAAGCCGCGCTCGCGCAAAGCCGCGGCGACCGCTCCCATCGCGGTTCCGCAGATACCCAGGAAATGAAAATGACGTGGTGCGCCGGTCACGCCGGTTCTTTACCCCGCGAGGTTCCGTTTGGCTACTGAAACGCGCCGGAAGAATGGTCCTGCTTTCAAAATTGGCTTTGAAGGGGGTTGGAAAAAGGTTAGCGGTCTCGTAGCAACGATGAAGAGCCCGAAAACAGGAGTGACCATGACGGCGGAGAACGCCGGCAGGACACTGGAGACTCAGGCCCTCTGATGAACGTTGAGACGCTGGATCAGGCGGGCTCCGAGGCGCACCCATCCGCACAGGGGTCACCGCTTATTTCGGTGATCATTCCGCTCTATTGCGAGGGCGCTAACTTGCACGCATTTCTGGCGGACGTGCAGGCTGCCATGGCCAAAACCGGTTGCCCTTTCGAGCTGGTCCTCATTGATGACGGTTCGCCGGACGATACCTGGAAGGTCGTAGCGGAGGAGGCCCGGATGTTGCCGGCCATTCGCGCCGTCCGTTTGAGCCGAAATTTTGGGAAGGAATTGGCGCTCTGCGCCGGCCTGGAACGCGCCCGCGGCGAGGCCATTGTGCTAATGGATGGAGACGGGCAGCATCCCCCGGCGCTTTTGCCCGACATGTTCCGTCTCTGGCAAACGACGGGAGCCGACATTGTCGAAGCGGTCAAGATCAAGCGCGGCCCCGAATCGTTGTCCGGCAAACTCGGCGCTCTGTTATTTTATATCATCCTGAACAAGCTCTCCGGATTTGATTTGAGAGGCGCCTCGGATTTCAAGCTGATGAATCGGAAAGCCATCAGCGCCTGGCTTGAAATGAAAGAGCGGAATGTCTTCTTTCGCGGCATGACTGCCTGGCTGGGCTTTACCTCGGTGCGGATTCCGTTTGAAGTGGCTCGGCGCTCAGCCGGGAAATCAAGTTGGTCCTACCTGAAGCGCTTGCGGCTCGCGGTCACGGGGTTGACGGCCTTTTCATCTTTCCCGCTCCAACTGGTGACGCTGGCGGGCGCCCTCTTCTTTGTTTTTGCCATCATTTTGGGAGCACAGACGCTCTATCTGAAACTGGCAGGCCGGGCCGTCAGTGGCTTCGCCACGGTGATTCTGCTGGAACTCATCATCGGAAGCTCGCTCATGATAAGCCTCGGCATCGTGGGCGAATACCTGGCCCGCATCTACGAAGAAGTGAAAGGCCGGCCCCGCTACGTGGTGGCCCAATCAATCGAAAATGCCCCAAGCCCAACGGGCGTGAAGGAAGACACCTGACAGATGAATGGGCGCGTTCGCTAGCGCGCCTTGTAAACCTGATAGACGCCGGAATTGGTGACAGGTTCACACTGCTGGCAGCCCTCAGCCGAGCTAATGACAAGCTTTCCCGTCGGAGCTTTCGCTCCCGGCGCCAGGTGCACAAACTCCGACCTCGGTCTCTTCTCCACCGTCGCATACCACAAGGCGTGAATGTAGGCGGGACCCCATTTCCCATCTTCAAGATAGATTGGCCGGACGGGCTGTTTGGTCGCGACGTCGTAAACTGTTTTGTACGGGACATCGAAATCAAACTGGCGGTTTGGCCCATTACGGCGAAAGACCACTTGAAACCGGTAGGTTTCAAACGCAGTGAGGGCCAACAACAGGGTTAGGACGCCGAGGCGGACAAAGCGCGGAGCACCACCCCCCGCCATTTCAGGCTCGAGGACTTGCTCGTCCGGCAAACGAGGCTCTTCACCCTCGGACAACAAAGGTGACGGACTCGATTGTCGGGCAAACATCCATTCGAGCGCGGGCACAATGAGAACGAGAAGGAACACCGGATAAGCGATAAGCCGCATTCCATGGAAGGGCTCAACCGAGATCGCGCCGGGGACAATTGAGGCGGCGAATCCAAAAATAACAAAACGCCACCACGGATCGCGCCAATGGCGAGCGAGGATGATAGCGAGACCGATCAAGGCCAGGATGAAAGTCGCGAAAAACAATGCGCCCCCCGAACCCGGGACATGATGCCGCGGATGATAGTCTCCGTTCATGAGCAGGCCCATCAGACTCTGGTCTTCCAGGTAACGTTTGACGAATTGGGACGCCACATCAAACAACGGCACCCCCGGCCTGGCGTATGAAATTTCGTATAATCGCTTCATCAACGCACCAGGGTGGCGATAATTGAACACAAACGCGGGGATCAGCGTTATGCCGTAGACAACCCAGGTCTTGATCACACCGACCAAACGCTCCCTCGTTGTGGCAAAGAACACGAGGCCGCCGGCCATAAGGATTACGAGCAACCGCCCGCCCTGATAGCAATAAGTTATTAGCGTTAGGGTAGCGGCCAACCTAACAACGTCGCGCCAACTCCATTTTTCCTTTGCCTGGACGGTGTAGACAGCAAGCAAAAAGAGCACTAATGCCATTGGCACAAAGTGCGGTTCGAGCAGCAAACGGCTTACTTCAAATAGCCACGGCATGGTGAGGCCGATGGCGGTGACGATGACACCCACTTTGAGTTGACCCGAGATGCGCCTGGCCAGGACACCAAGGAGGAGGCAAGCACTAAAGACCCAGAACGCGGCAAACAATCGCGCCAGGAGAACACTGGGCGGAAGGAAACGAAACACAATCGCGAGCAGATAAACCTGGGTAGGGCTGACATATTGAGACCAACTGTCGGCAAAGAACTGAAAATAGATCGGAAAGCGCGGCGGAAACTCACCAGCTCCAGTGTGCGCAACCTGATAAGCATTGTAGGCCAGCGCCGATTCATCGACGTAGAAACCGGGTGGATTGCGAGAAAGCCCGGTTGTGTAGAGAGCGAAGAGCAAGGCGAGTCCCACAAACCAGGCCGCCTTCCGCAAGCGATCACGCGTACGTTTTTCCATCAGGATGAGATCGAGTTGAACATTTGCGTTCCGAAAATTTTGAGAACTCTGAACGCGTTGCAGTATTGCAGCAAGGAATATTGAGCAACCGGCCGCAGCCATCTTGCCTCTTCGCCGCCAGGACGATCAATTTCCTGGCCCCCGGAACTAAATACTGGCGGGAGATGAACCACCCGAATATAAGCAGGCGGCCGAGATGCGTGGGCGGGGACCGAATTCCATGAAAAAATGCGCGTTGAACCGGGTGGTAATGACCAGTAGATAAGACGCGCCTTCGCCGGCGAGAACGACAGTATCCAATGAAGCCAGTCCTCTCATTCATTATCCCGGTCTTCAATGAAGAGGAGACTCTGGAAGAGACCTATCGCCGGGTGGCCCGCATCCTCGATGGCCTGGATGCCGGGAGCGAAATCATTCTCGTGGACGATGGCAGTCGCGATCGTTCGCTCGAAATAATGCGCGACTTGCGCCGTCGTGATCCGAGGGTCTGCTACGTCAGTCTGGCCCGTAACTTCGGCCATCAGATTGCCGTCACGGCCGGCTTGCGCTTTGCCCAAGGCGACGCGGTGATAGTCCTGGATGCCGACCTGCAAGATCCGCCCGAGCTCATTCCGGTGATGATCGATAAATGGCGGGCGGGCTATCAGGTCGTGTATGCCCAGCGCACGGCACGCCAGCGCGAGGGTCCGATGAAAAAGCTTTTCGCCTACCTCTTCTACCGGGTCCTGCGTGTGCTCACTGACGTGGATATTCCGGCGGACACCGGAGACTTTTGTCTCATGGACCGCCAGGTGGTGAATGTTCTGAACACTCTGCCAGAGCGCGGACGTTACCTGAGGGGGTTGCGGGCCTGGATAGGTTTTCGGCAAACTGCCGTGCCTTTCGAACGCGAACCTCGTTTCGCCGGCGAAGTTAAGTATACCTTTCGCAAGTCATTGGGCCTGGCCGTCAACGGCATTGTTTCTTTTTCGAGGGTGCCCCTCCGTCTCGCCACTTATCTCGGCCTCCTCGTGGCCGGCTTTGCGCTGGTCATGATAATCCTGGTGCTTTACTGGCGAATCTTTCATCCCGTGTCGCCGCTCATTGGCTACACGATCATAACGTCGGCGATTTTCTTCCTCGCCGCCGTCCAGCTGTTCTGCCTCGGCATCCTGGGCGAGTACCTCGGGCGCGTTTATGATGAGGTGAAAGGCCGTCCGCTTTTCACCTTGAAGGAAGTGGCAGGAGTCGAAGGCCGGACTGAGGTGAACACGACTTAGTCGGCTTTCGTGCAACCCGCTACGCCACAGGAGAAGAAGCCGGCTTAGGCTGCAGAACGACAACCGCTCGGCCTGCTCAGCCTGCAAACCGAACAAGATAGATGGATTACTCCCTCTACTTCCCTCAGCCGATTTCCTATTATCTCCTCGGCGGCGCAGTTCTAACTGCGTTTCTAGTTCTCGCCGTCATTTCCCCTGGACGCGTTTCAGGAGAAAAGGGATTTGAGCGGGCTTTTCTTTTGTCTGCATGGGTCGCGCTCTTCGCCTGTCGTTGGCCCGTCTTTTTCTGGCCTGACCCAATCAACGTCGATGAGGGCGCTCTTATCGCTTGCGCGATGAAGGCCCGGGTTGACTGGGTCCCCTGGCGCGGCTTCGATCCCGGGACGAGCGGGCCCTTGAACTGTGATATTCTCACGCTCCCCGCTCTTTTCGGCGCTCCCATCGGATTCTTCTCCGCGCGGGTAATCGGGCTCTGCCTCATCGCAGGAGCAATCTGCGCCCTCTACCTTGTCGTGAAATGGACTTACGGAACGCCTGCCGCCCGCATCTCAATCGCGCCACCGGTCCTGTTTTTTTCCCTCACCAAAAACGTCGACTTTGTCCATTATTCCAGTGAGCACTTTTCCATATTTCTCACGAGCCTCGCCCTGGCCGCGGCGGCGTATCTTGCCCGCGGCTCTGGTTCCAAACTCTCCCGCCTCCTTGCTTGCGTGATCGGCGGGCTTTGCCTTGGCAGCACCCTTTTCGCGAAACTCCAGGCGGCGCCCATCGCACTGGCAATTGTCGCATCGCTCGCCGCGGCTTTGCTTATCTCGCGGCCCCGTTTACCGGTGAACCGGAGGCTGGAATTATTCGCCCTGGGAACCGCCTTGGTCACGGTGCCCGTCGTGATCCTGATAAGTCTTTGCGCAACCGCAACCTTGAGGGACGCGGTAATCCCCTACCTTGCCATGTCGCTCGGTTACATCGGAGATCGACCACCTGTCGGAATCTCTTACTTTTTTGGCAGCGCGCCAGATTACACGGCCTTTCTTATCTGCTCGGCGGTGGTTATTCTGGTCGCGGGAGGAGCACTCTACTCGCGAATTCAGTTCCTCCGTGTCTCTGTTTGGGCATCACTCTCCTCCATTCTACTGGCGGTCGCCGCGTTCTTTGCCATCCACCAGGCTCATCGTCCCTTCCCGCATTACCTGCTGTTCTCCATCATCCCGGTGAGCTTCTGTGTCGCGAATCTCCTGGGACTCGGGCGATACCTGGTTGCGCAAACAGGTCGTGGAACGTTGGCGCGCGCCTCGTTCGTCGTTCTTTTCCTGCTCCCGCTCGGGAAAGCCACCCTCGAGTCGTCGAACGACTTCAATCCTGACGCTATTGTGGCCAAGCGCACCGTGGCGACTGCCATCTCCCGCTACGCCAAGCCGGGAGATCGCATGGTGGTTTGGGGTTGGAGACCGGAATACTACGTCCAGACCCAAACGATCATGAGCACACGCGACCATAGCATCGAGCGGCTGCTGATTCAGACACCGTATCGAGAATATTTCCGCGAACGCTTTCTATCTGACCTTCGAGCGCATCCGCCGCTTGTTTTTGTCGACGCCGTCGCACCCGGGGCCTTCATGTACTCGGATCGCGCCACCCAGGGAATCGAGAGCTTTCCTGCAGTCGAAGCATTTGTGCGGGAGCACTACACCGAGCGGGAGGAAGTCACGGGGGTCCGCATTTTTTCGCTAACAACCCCGTGAACAGATAACACCCCCGTTTCAGCAAGTGTTCCACCGGGGCAACGCAAGATTTACTCGCTTATTTCGTCTTAGATGAGACCGGCGGATGGGATCGCACATCGCTTGATCTGAATAGCTCGGATATTTCCGTCTCAGAAAGGGCTCGGTTATAGATCCGCACTTCGTCGATTCGGCCAAGAAAGTAATCGAAATTGACAGTGTCATATCTTCCCAGGCTGATTCCACTGCTTGCGTTACCTATCAGGGGCAGAGTGCCCGAAGCGCAAAGGCGTCCATCAACATAAAGACTGGCCTCAACGCCTTTCTGTCTCCCCACAATGTGGTGCCAGTTCTGATTCGATGGTCCGGCACATGAGATAGTGGCTCCAGCCGCGCCACCCCTCCACTTCAACACTCCAAATTCCAAAAAGAGCGCCCACTGTGTGTTCACCGGATTTTTTGTAATAATGAATCCGTTTTGCAAGAACGTGTCCGCATAAACCCACGTCGCCACCGTGATGGCGCCGGGAGTGCTCACGCCAGGTAGATCGATATAGTCGCTGTGTCCGTCGAAGCTTCTCGCTCTCTTCACCTTTCCATCGGCAACAGTTGTTCCATGAGGCGTCCCCACGTTGCCGTGCCCGCTGGCATCGAGGCAGGCATCGCTTCCATTCGGCTCGTCCAATTTCCAATAACCGACCAATCCGTCATCCAGCGCCCGGGAAAGGAAAGGGACAAGGAGAGACGAAGGGAAAGGCAGGAGCGAGTTTGCTCGGCCCTGCGATATTGGCACGGCCCGAGACTTAGGTCGCTTGATCTTCACGGGATAAAGGTCGCCCGCAGCACCCATCGAAGAAAAAATGGCGAAGGTCGAACCGGGCGGAATGCAGTCGCTCTGTTTAAGGCAGATGTATTGTTTCAAAAAGCTGCCATCCGGATGAAATCGGCTATGCGGCAGATCGATTCCAACCGGCTGCACATGGTCAAAGACCTTGGCCATATACTTCCGTGCCTGAACATCAAATCTCGTGTAAGCCCGCCGAACGTCCAGCAGGTGGTCAGCCGAGGCTAAAACGGAGAGAGAGACCAGGGAAACGACAATCATCCTTCCTTGGGTTTTCGCGGCTAAGACCGGCCACGAACGAATGAGAATCACGCCCGCTACAGCCAGACAAATGGCAAAGGCTGTCGAAGTAAACCTATATTCATAGGCCAGCCAAAATCCGTCGGGAACTGGAAACACCTTTTCATTTATCCAGGAAGAGAGAAGGAAAAATAGAACGCTGGATAATGCCCACTTTTTGAGAGACCGGCCCTTAATAGAAAACGCTAGAACAGTGGAAGCGAGGATCAAACCGAGCGCCATCAGCCCAAATAATCTTGAGTCAGTCGCGTCATCGGCTCCAAACAATGTGCCATCCAGTAGCGTCCGAAATCTGTGCTGGGTCCAATCGCTCAGAGAGACAAAGGGTGATCGGCTCAGGACGGGGCGACTCGAAGGCGCCAGGGCCGTCCCCCTCGTTACCCACGCGTGGTAGAGAAAGATCGGCAGAAAGAAAAAACCCAGCAGAATTAGTCTCTTCCATTCCCGCAGGAGCGCTCCTGTCAGAATCGATGCGACAGCACGGCTCAAACACCAAAAGCCCCAGAATGTCACCGCAAACGGATGAGCGGCGTAGACCATTCCCAGCGCAAGAAAAAGCAACAACCCATCGAGACGCTTACCTGAACGAAGGAACCTTTCCGTGAAAAAGATGGCCGGCAGGAGCATCGTGACAGCCAGCGTGTAATTCACAAAGCCGATGAACCAACAAGCCGAGAACATGCAGACTGTTGCCGGCAGTGAAAAACAACTCGCGATGAGACAGGACCTCCACGATTTTTCCTTAAGTCCTGAATACACGATCGCGGCGACCACGATGCCATGGAGCGATATGAGCACCGCCGCGGCGACCTCCGGAAGATAGACGAAAGAGATTCCTCCGAGCTGGCAGAAGGCAATAACGGTCGTCATCAGGATCGGAAACAACCGGTAACCAAGAAAGAACGAGATCTCGAGGTCGAGGTGGGAGACGCCGGACACCTTTTCCCACAAGAGCTTGCTCATGAGAATGTGTTCAGGAAGGTCGACGAGCGGTGGAAACAAGATGCCGTAAAGAGGGACCAGCGCGATCAAGACGACGGGCAAGACCACCAGAAATAAGGCACGATTGGCTTTCACCCATCCCATGCATTGTTTAGAGCGGGCCCAGAGGGTCTCCGAGGGGGCGCGGCGCGCTTCAGGCTCAGTCCACGGCGGCGGCAGATTCTCGTCGGGATTGTTATGCCCTGGTGTTGTCATTTAAAGTGGTGTCCGCCCTTCCCTCGCCTTCGGCCCGACCGGGCGTCCCCCGGCGGACGCGGTATTAACACCAGGCCGGCAGCCTCTTCGGAACACAATGGAACGTAAGCGGTGCATCCACATGCGTGTTTCTCATACCAGCATTCTCATCTGCGTCGAGCTTCGAACGAAGATGTGTCTCCATGCGCAAACAACTGGGATATCTCATCGTCGGAAAGGGCACGATCATAAATGCGGACTTCATCGATTTGCCCGGTAAAAGGCCGAAACCCGAGGTTGTTAAATCGCCCGATCGAAATCGCCGTAGGCGTATTGCCGATCGCGGACAAGGTAGCTGAAGCGCAAAGAACTCCGTCCACGGACAGGCTGCCTGCCGTGCCCTTCTGCCTGCCGACAATATGATGCCAGTTACGATTCGAGGGCGCCGCGCAGACAACATCGTTTCCGTTCCCCGCGCTTTTCCACCTTAACAGTCCTTTGCGCTCGAAAAACAAGGCCCACTGAGGATGTATTGCATTTTTTGTAACCACAGCACCGTTTTGCGCGAAATTATCCGCGTAGACCCATGCAGCAACCGTAATGGCATCGGCAATCCTAATTGACGGAATCTCGATGTAATCGCTGCTTCCGTTGAAGCTCCTGGCTCGGCTAGTCTTTCCGCTCACGATCTCGGTCCCATGAGGCACACCCACATTCCCGTTCCCGCTGGAATCCCCGCAAGCATCACCCGGATTCGCTTCGTCCATTTTCCAATATCCGACTAATGGGCCGATTGACACTCGATCGGCGGACCTCATTCTCACAGGATAGAGGACGCCAGCGTATCCTTTTGAAAAAGTGGTGCCGATGGAGTTACAATCCGGCTCCATCAGGCAAACATAATGCTTCAAGTAACTCCCATCCGGGTGATACTGGCTCTTGGGTAAGACAATCCCCACTGGCTCTTCGTGGTTGAACACTTTCGCCATGTACTTGCGCGCCGGAGCGTCGAACCTCTTATAGGCATGTCGAACCTCTCTTAAATGCACAAACGAGGCGAAAACGGAGAATACGGCCAAAATAACCAGCACTGTTCTGAACAACGCACCGTTGGTTGAACTTGGTCCTGAGCGAATGAATACCATTCCAGCCAGGGCAAGACCAATCGCATAAGTGGTTGAGCCGAACCGATAGTCGTAAGCCAGCCAATGACCGGCTGGGATCGGAATAAACCTCTCATTAATCCAGGAAGCACCGACAATAAGAAAGAGGCTCGATAGCGCCAGCTTCCTGGCGCGTTGCTCCCGGGCCGAGCAAAAAGCGAAAACGATCGCGCAGAGAACTAATCCGACGGCCGCGAGCCCAAATAATCTCGAGTCAGCGGCGCTATCCGCCTTAAAGAAGGCTCCGTCGAGGAAGCCCTGAAATCTCCCCTGATACCAGTCATCTATTGAGACGATGGCTGGTTGAGTAAGGAAGGAGCGGCTGGACGGAGCCAGCTCACTACCCGCGGTGGCCAGGAAGTGATACAGAAATATCGGAAGAAAAATAAGGCCAAGGGAAACTAGTCTCTTCCACTCCTGGCCCAGACTCTGCGTGACGAGTCCAGCCAGCGCACGGCTGAGACACCAGAGTAACCAGAACGTCGGTGCAAAGGGATGGGCGGTGTAGACCGCCAACAGCGTGAGAAAAACAAAAACGGCGTCAAGCCACTTGCCTGAGCTAAGGAACCTCTCCGTGAGAAAAACAGCCGGAATCAGCAGCGTGACCGCCAGGGTGTAGTTCACAAAACCGATGAACCAGCAAGCTGAATACATGCAAACAACCGCGGGGAGCGCAAAGCAAACTGCGAAAGCACATGATTTCCACGACTTGTCCTTTGATCCGAAATAAAAAATCGTGACAACCACGACGGCGTGGAAGGACATGAGCGCCATCGCCACGATCCTGGGAAGGTAGATAAATGGTATTCCCAAAAGCTTGCACAGGGGAACTACAATCAGCATGAAAGCTGGAAACAGCCGATAAGCGAGAAAGAACGAAACCTCAAGATCGAGGTGCGAAACTCCAGACAGTTTTTCCCACAACAGTTTGCTGATCAGGAGGTGTTCAGGAAGATCAACCAGCGGTGGAAACAGGATGCCATAAAGGGGAACCAACGCGATCAAGACGACCGGCAAAATCATCAAGAACAGCACTTTGTTGTCTCTCACCCTCTCCATGCCTTTCCTGGCTCGGAGCGGGAGGTTCGAAAAGGGTTTGGGTGATGAATGAAGTTCCATCATGTCCTGCGCAAGGCTTACCTCTGGGGTGTTTCGCCATCGTTTCACTAGATTGAACATGTAAATCGCCTTGTCGCGGCCCATGGAAACATCTTGCGGCCATCCACTCCGCCCTTCCGTGTCTTTCCACCCTGTTGGGAAACTTCCTCCCAGAGGATTGATTCGAGCAACGACATCTTCTAAGCTTGGCCGTTCACACTGATCTACCGGCCAAAAAAAGACAAGGGTATGCTAATCTCGATCGTTGTTCCCGTATACAAAGAGGAGAAAAACATTCCCGAATTCCTGTCCCGCGTCGTCGTGATTCTCGACAGGATAACCAGCGATTTCGAAATCATTTTCTCGATGGATCCTTCGCCGGATCGAACCGAGGAGATCATCCTGGGCCATCGAGCGAAAGACCAAAGAATCAAATTGCTCAAGTTTTCGCGCCGGTTCGGCCAGCCCATGGCAACTCTCGCGGGTTTGCACCACGCGACCGGCGACGCAGTGATCGTGATGGACGTCGATTTACAGGATCCACCCGAACTCCTCACTGACATGGTCATGAAATGGAGGGAAGGATACGACGTTGTCTATGCCCAGCGCCGGGGGCGGGAGGGCGAAACATGGTTGAAACGGATTGTCGCGGCCGGCGGATATCGGCTCATCAACAAGATCGCGGACGTGAACATACCGCCCAACACCGGGGATTTTCGTCTGATGGGCCGCCGGGTCGTTAATGAGATCGTCGCCATGAAAGAGTCACATGGTTTCCTGCGTGGCATGGTTGCGCTGGTTGGCTTCCGCCAAACCTCCGTCCCGTTCGATCGTCCGCCGCGCTTTGAAGGCGCGGGCAATTACAATCGTTTTTTTGGCTCTCTGCGAATCGGTTTCAACGGCATCTTCTGCTTTTCAAATTACGCGCTGACGCTGAGCACGATCTTTGGCTTCATCACCGCCGGCTTTTCATTCTTGCTCATGGCCACCTACCTTTTCTATAAACTGATGGGATGGCAGATCCTCTGGGGCAACCCGACGCTCGTGATTTTGGTTTCCTTCCTCGGCGGCATTCAACTCATCAGCGTTGGAATCCTGGGCGAGTATATCGGTCGCATCTACGAGGAAGTTAAGAGCCGGCCGAAGTTCATCCTTGACCGCAAGGAAGGGTTATGACGAGCAGCCTCTATCTAGCCCAACATGATCGCCAATAGGCGCGGTACTCCGGCCCGGTGGCCGAAATCCTTTGCGCCACTGACCGCGGAGCAGCAGCGCATCAGTGACGATTTCATGAAGCACTGGCATGAAGTGCTGCCTCAGCGCTTTGGATTGGTTGAGCGCTTCAATCACGGTTATCCCGTCCGGCATGCTCCCGCTTCCTTCTGCCGCACCCTGGAAATTGGCGCCGGGCTCGGCGAGCACCTCCATCACGAGAAACTCACGCCGGCGCAGGAGGAAAACTATTATGCGTTGGAATTGCGGGAGAACATGCGCCAACAGCTTGCTGAACGGTTCCCGCGTATCCACGCCATCGGAGGCGATTGCCAGCAACGGCTGGATTTTCCTGATGGCTACTTTGATCGCATTCTAGCTGTCCATGTCCTGGAACACCTGCCTGATCTGCCCTCTACCGTCCGGGAAATGCATCGCCTCTGCAATCGAGAGCACGGAATCTTCAGCGTCGTCCTGCCTTGCGAAGGCGGGATGGCCTATACCTTGGCCCGGCGCCTGTCCGCCCAGAGGATTTTCGAAAAACGTTACCAACAGCCCTACCGTTGGTTTATCGAACGCGAACATATCAATCGGCCCGACGAGATTATCGAGGAACTGCGCCGATGCTTCGACATCACGCATCGCGCTTTCTTTCCGCTCCCGCTGCCCTTTGTATTTTGCAATCTTTGCATCGGCTTGACCCTGCGACCCCGGCTCAATGGGGAAGGGTCTGGCGAAAACTAGACAATGCTATGAACTGTTTTGTTACAGGAGCGGCCGGCTTTATCGGAAGCAACGTGGTCGACCGTCTGTTGTCAGAAGGGCATAAAGTCATCGGCTGGGACAACTTTTCGACCGGTCAGGCCGAATTCGTCGAGGGAGCCCTTGCGCAAAAGAACTACCAGCTCGTTCGCGGAGATAACATGGACCTGCCTGCGCTCACCCACGCGATGGCAGGCAGCGATACCGTGTTCCATTTTGCTGCGAATGCCGACGTTCGTTTCGGTTTGGAACATTCCCGAAAAGACCTGGAACAAAACACCCTCGCCACCTTCAACGTGCTCGAGGCCATGCGCTCCACTCAGATCAAAAAAATCGCGTTTTCTTCCACAGGCTCCGTTTACGGCGAAACGGAGATGGTTCCGACCCCCGAGAATTGTCCTTTTCCGATCCAAACCTCACTCTACGGAGCTTCAAAGGTCGCTGGGGAAGGCCTGATCCAGGCCTATTGCGAAGGGTTCGGATTCGAAGGTTACATCTTCCGGTTCGTCTCTATCCTGGGTGAACGCTACACCCACGGGCACGTTTTCGATTTTTACCGTCAACTGGTGCAGGATCCCAATCATCTCCGCGTCCTGGGCGACGGAACCCAGCGCAAGAGTTACCTCTACGTGCAGGATTGCGTTTCAGCGATTTTGCAAGTGATGAGCCTTAACACAGCGCGCACCGCCAAGCATCGCTCGGAGGTTTACAATTTGGGTGCGCCTGACTACTGCCGGGTAATCGACTCGATTGGGTGGATTTGCGAGCAACTCGGGGTAAAGCCTGAACTGGAGTTCACCGGGGGCGACCGTGGCTGGATAGGCGATAACCCATTCATCTTCCTGGACACGACTAAAATTCAGAAGACAGGTTGGTCGGCCAAGCTGACTATTCGCGAAGGCATCTTAAGAACTTTGGCGTGGCTTCGAGAGAACTCCTGGGTGCTGGAGAAGCGCTAGATCATGCCGCCCACAACCTCGCTGTCTCCGGCTCCCAAGAAGTCGAAGCCGCAATGCCGCGTCTGTGACTCCTTTTGCCTTGAGGTAAAGGGGGCGAAAACGGGCACGTTCATCAACGCCGAGTTCACTTTCTACCAGTGCCAGGAATGCGGCTTTCTCTTTGTCGAGCCGGTGACAGATTTCGGCATTTATGATGACGCCTATTATGCCGGGCGGGGCCCTGATCCGCTTGTGAACTATCACGAGGAATACACCAACTACAGTTCCACCGCTCGTCGCTTCGAGTTTGCAAACCTGGTCCGCTTTGCCGAGGAACACTTCCAAGGCCAGCCTTCGATTGATCGTTCCGCACCTGGAGACGTTACCTGGCTCGACTTTGGCTGTGGCGCTGGCGGATTGCTAAAGTATTTGCGGGACCTGGGCCGCCTGAAATGGCGCGACGTTACGGTGCCAATTCATCCGGTAGGACACGATGTTGGCAGCTACAGTGAGCGGTTGAAGAAGAACGATAACTTCGAGATTCTCGACTGGGATGCATTACGAACCACCTGCGCGGAACGCTTCGATATCATTTCGTGCATCGAAGTTATCGAACATATTCCCTATCCCCGGGCCGTTATTGAGTTACTCGCTTCCTGTCTAAGGCCGGGAGGTCTCTTGATTCTGACGACAGGCAATCTGGACTGTCCATTGGCACAGCGCCAAGGTATCCATTTTACTTATTGCGTTCCCGAGATTCATATCAGCCTTTTCAATCCCTCATTGCTCTCCCGCCTCTATCGGGAAGTTGGCCTTACTCCCGTTTTCATGAGACACGAAGGAACCATCAAATTTCGTTTTTTGAAAAACCTTGCGGGCGTTCCCGGCGGCAGGCTGCTCTCCTGGCTCGCTTTTTTTGCCCCGGCGCGGCGCTTCGCTGATTACTTGTTTGGCGTTTCCAAGATGCCATTTGCCATCAAGGAGATGACGGCGGCTCAACCTAAATGAAAATCCTCATCGCAGGCGCCACCTCCGGCATCGGTCGCTTCCTCGCCGAGTGGCTCCTCGACACTGGCCACGAAGTGTGGGGTTTTGCGCGATCGCTCGAAGGTGCGCTCGACCATGCGCGCTTTCGCGCTTTCCAGTGCGATGTGACCGAGTGGGAAAGAGTCGAGCAACTTGCCACCACGATTGCGGCCGAAACACAACGCTTGGACGCAATTATTATCTGCGCCGCGCTCCAAGGTCCCATAGGTCCCGCCCTGACTCTTGATCCGAAGGAATGGAGTGCCACGGTTCGCGTAAATCTTGATGGGACCTTCAACGTCCTGCGAGCGTTTGCCGCCCTGCTGCGCCCCGAAGGAGATGCTCGCGGCAAAATTCTCTGCTTCTCCGGTGGCGGTGCGGGCAAGGCGCGCGCCAATTTTTCTGCGTACGCCGCGTCCAAGACAGGTGTGGTTAGACTGGTTGAAACGCTGGCCGAGGAATGGCGCGACGATCCGATCGATATTAATTCGATCGCCCCTGGAGCGTTGCCGACCCGAATGACCGACGAGGTTCTGCAGCACGGAACCGACGCAGCGGGCCAGGCGGAGGTGGCAGCAGCGAGGGCAACTCTCAACGCCAGCCGCGAGAACTTTGAGCGACTCGGGCGTCTGGTCGATTTCCTTTTGAGCCCGGGGTCGGACGGAATCAGTGGAAAGCTGATTAGCGCCCCATGGGATCCGTGGGAGCAGTTCGGAAAACAGCGTGAGCGATTGCGCACAACGGATTTGCTCACACTTCGACGGACCACACCAGAGGATCGGGGCGAAAGCTGGTAGCCCGATTCGTAGCCACAGGGCCAGGAATTCAAACTTAGCTAACGTCAGACGCCAGCACGGTGAGCTTGCGAGCATTGCTCCCGGGAAAATGCTTGCCGCTCCAAGAGCGGTAAGAGAGGGTACCAGTTGATCGACAAGTATGAAAAATGGACCCGTCTTTGCAATCATTGGGTGCGGTCTGATCGGACAAAAACGCCTCAAGAGCTTAAGGCCGGACCAACTCGCGGTCGCCTGTGATTTGGACCTAGACCGCGCTCAAGCACTTGTCAGCGCCAGCGGTTCTGGCCGTGCTTCGACCGATTTTGCGGAGGCCGTGAACGACTCCACGGTCGACGCAGTGATCGTCTCGACGTTAAACAATTCCCTTGCCCCTATTGCACGCCAGGCAATTTCGGCGGGCAAACATACACTCATAGAGAAACCTGGCGCTATTTCTGTCGCGGAGATCGACGATCTAATCACCCTGGCGAGCGAGAAGGGAGTATGCGTTCGGGTCGGCTACAATCATCGCTTCCATCCCGCAGTCCAAAGAGCTCGCGAACTGGTGAACACCGGGGCGCTGGGCCCGTTGATGTTCATTCGCGGTCGCTATGGCCATGGCGGACGCGTCGGTTACGATCGAGAGTGGCGCGCCGATCCGGCTCTCTCGGGGGGCGGAGAGCTTATCGATCAGGGTGTGCACTTAATCGATCTGGCCGGCTGGTTCCTGGGAGATTTCCCGCGAGTCGACGGCCATATCGCCACCTACTTTTGGGACATACCTGTGGAAGATAATGCCTTCCTGAATTTACGCACCGCTTCGGGTCAGACCGCGTGGCTGCAGGTGAGTTGCTCGGAATGGAAAAATCTTTTCTCGTTCGAGATTTACGGCCGCGTCGGCAAACTGCACATCGAGGGGCTCGGTGGAAGTTATGGCGTCGAACGCCTTTCCTATTACAAGATGTTACCTCAAATGGGCCCGCCCGAGATTACGACCTGGGATTACCCGAATGCTGATAATTCCTGGACGCTTGAAATGGCAGCGTTCCTGGAGGACATCCGTCTGGGGCGCACGCCGGTGCCTGGTTTGAAGGAGGCGCGGGCGGCGCTGGAGGTAGTCGAGAAAATTTACCACGACAACGAGCAGGTGCAGTTATGATAATCACGCGTTCTCCTCTTCGTATCTCGCTGGGCGGCGGTGGCACCGACCTGCCGTCATACTACCGCGAACACTCCGGGTTTCTTATTGCCGCCGCGATCGATAAGTACGTTTACATCACGCTGCACCGGACGTTCGTCCCCGAACTCATCATTAAGTACTCCAAGCTCGAGCGTGTCCTGACCGTGGACGAGGTGGAGCATCCCATTATCCGCGAATCGTTGCGCTTGGTCGGCATCGAAGCACCGTCACTGGAAATCACCAGCATGGCGGATATCCCGGCCGGCACCGGCCTCGGCTCGTCCGGCAGCTTTACCACGGCGCTGCTCAAGGCTTTTCATGCGCATAAGAAGAACCTGGTTCATCCGGCGGAGCTGGCCGAGCAAGCCTGCCAGGTCGAACTGGAAAAACTGGGCGAGCCGATCGGAAAACAGGATCAATACATTGCGGCGTTCGGCGGCATTACCTGCTTCAAATTCAACCCCAATGGGCAGGTCGAGGCCTGGCCGTTGAAAATCTCGCAGGAAACTTTGTACGACCTGGAGGATAACCTTCTGCTCTTCTTCACCGGCTACGCGCGCTCGGCCTCGAAAATCCTGAAGGAACAGGACGACAAGAGCAAACAGGCCGATAAGGCGATGGTCGAGAACTTGCACTTTGTGAAGGACCTTGGCCGTCAGAGCCAGGCCGCTCTCGAAAGCGATAATCTGCCGGAGTTCGCCCGGTTGATGGACATCCACTGGCAGCGAAAAAAAGAACGCTCCCAAAGCATGAGCAACCAGGACATTAACGTCTGGTACGATTGCGCGATGGCGAATGGCGCTCTCGGCGGAAAACTCATCGGGGCCGGCGGCGGCGGTTTTCTCATGTTTTACGCCAAAGACAAAGCGCGCCTCCGCCACGCTCTGCGAGAGAAGGGTTTGAAGGAAGTCCGTTTCCGCTTCGACTTTGAAGGGACGAAGATTCTCAATCAATGATGGCGGCGTCAAAAGCGACTTGCGCTCCCGCGCCAACAGCCGCTAGGTGATGAGATGAAGACGGACATGCTGGAAAAACTTCCGATCAAGATCTTCGCGGACGGCGCGGATCTAGAGGGGATCAAGGAGCTTTATCAAAAACCGTTTATCCACGGCTTGACCACCAACCCGACCCTGATGCGGAAGGTTGGAGTTTCGGACTACGAAGCGTTCGCCCGTTCCGTCTTGGAACACGTCACGGACAAACCAATTTCTTTCGAAGTCTTTTCGGACGAATTCCCGGAAATGCGCCGCCAGGCGCTGAAGATTCGGGATTGGCAGGAAAATGTTTACGTGAAGATTCCGATAACGAATACGCGCGGCGAATCAGCTCTCCCCTTGATCGCTGACCTGGCTGCGGACGGCGTGAAAGTCAACGTCACCGCCATCCTGACCCTGAAACAGGTGGAAGGCGTGGCGGGAGCGCTGAAAAAGGAGGTCCCATCCGTGGTTTCCGTTTTCGCAGGCCGTATCGCCGATACCGGCGTCGATCCGCTCCCGGTGATGAAAGAATCGCTGCAAACAATTAAAGACCTGCCTTCGGCTGAATTGCTTTGGGCTAGTGTGCGGGAAGTGCTGAATATCTTTCAAGCAGCTGCCTGTGGCTGCCATATCGTTACGGTCCCACACGATATCCTGGCCAAGGCGGTCAAGCTGGGCGGCACAGATCTCGGTGAGCTTTCTCTCGACACCGTGCGCATGTTTTACCAGGACGCTGTCGCGGCTGGTTTTCAGCTCAAATAAACCCCTCCGTTAGGGTCACCGACTGCGCTATTTCTTGGGCAGGTCGACCCGGGTCACACGTGCGGAAAAGGTGTTAACCACCAGCAGACCGTCCTTTTGCAACGCAATGGAGGACGCTCCTACGACCTTGTCGGGTGCCTCGGCCTTTAGAGACTTGATCAACTTTCCGGTCAGATCGAAAACGAGCACTTCGTCCGTGGACTGGCTGGACGCATATAAGAGTCCGGCTTTGGCATCAAGCGCCAGGTCCTGGAAGTACCATCCCGTGGGAGCACCCCAAGCTTCCACCGTCCACTTCGCGATGAATTTCCCATTCGCATCGAAAACCTGAATTCGCTTGTTGCTCGGATCCCCCACATAGACCCTGTTATTTTTTCCATCTACCACCACGGAAGTGGGACCGGAAAATTGCCCATCGTTCGTTCCCGGTGCTCCCCAAACGACCAACGCTTTGCCGTTCGGGTCAAGCCGGATAACCTGCGACCGACCCTGATCAACCACGTAGACCGAGTTATCGGCGTCGATCGCGATATCCCGAGGAGCAATAAATCCCTGCTCAGGTCCTTTCCATTCAGCCAGAAAAGTTCCATCGGGCTTTAGCTTCTGGACGCGGTGATTCGAGACATCCGCCACAAAAATATTCCCGGCTGCGTCGACAGCGATTCCGCCCGGTTCCAGAAACTGACCCGGACCCGAGCCTCGCCTTCCCATGACGGAAAGAAAGGCACCAGCTGGAGAGAATTTTTGCAGGCGGTCATTGTTGGTATCGGCAACATAAATGTTTCCAGCGCCATCAACCGTGAGGCCGCGGGGAAAGTTGAACTGACCATTATCCTTTCCCTGGGCACCCTCGAAGACATTGCCACCCTGAGGTTGGGCGCCTTCCGGCATCGCACCAGAAGAAGGAGGGACGAAATCTGCGTTTTCCGGGACTTTGTAGATGGCTATTTGCCAGTAGTCTGCCCCTTCAAACACCTTCTTGAAGTTGGGCGCATAAACTTGCTGCTCATTCGAGTTCTTGAAAGTGCCCCGAACGCCTCCGTCAAACGCGACATAGTCGATGCCGTTAGCCTTCAACAAGGTAAACACCTGGTGGGCATTCTTGCTTTCAAACATTTGCCGGTAAGCAGCTTCACGCTTCGGTAAATCGTAACCGGCAGACCAGGTGAAATAGGTGTAACCGAAGAAGATCTTGCGACCGGCCAGCAGGATTTGATGATTAACAAACTTGTCGGTCATGAAAACCGCGTCCGGCTTCGTCTCTGTTTGCACCCATCGGATGAGCCGGTCGTTGGTATAATTTGTGTAAACAAAACCGCCATTGTGAATCGGGAAGAAATCGATGATTCCACCGAGGATGATGGGACTCACCAAAAGGATGGCAACCAACCGGGATGGGATCGCCCAGCCTTTGATTCTTAGATGCCAGAGGCGCCAGAGGCCATAGGCCGCAAACAAGTTCGCTATCACGAGCCAGATGTTTATGAACTTGTGGTTCGCCAGCGCCTCTTCGCTGAACTGGAAACAGAACGTCAACAGGAACAGACTAAAGATGGCAATGAACAGGCGGAGGTGACGCCAGGAAAAGAAAAGCAACGCCACCAGGATTAGCACCCATTTTAGACCGAAGGTGAATCCCAGATACTTTACGACCACCATCACCGGCACGTTCCCCATCGTGTAGCCCCAATGGATAAGCGACGCCCCGGAGCGCGCATTTCCAGAGCGCAAGGCAATAACCTGTGGAAGAGCCACGATCGCCGCCGCTATGGCCAATCCCAGCATGTAGCGGCGATTGGGAAAGAGAATGAAGAGAAACGCGAGCACCGCGGCCGCCGCCGTAAACACGGGCGCATTCCAATAGGGCAGAGCGCCTAACAAAAAGCCGGAAAAGATAAAGCCTCGGCCGGAAACAAGGTTGTCATGAACGAGTTGCGCGACAAGTCCTCGTGAGACAACAGGAACGGGTTCCGGAACAGGCACCTGCTCCGGCAGCGATTGCGCTTCGCTTACTGCCGCAATCTCCGGCTGCGGCTCTGGCTCTGGCGACGATTCTTGGACAACCTCAACGGCCTCCGGCTCGGCGGTCTCACTGACTGAGGAAGCATCGGCTGCTCCCCGCATGTATTCTTCGTACGCCCGGCTCACGAAGGTCGGAGCTTCAGCGGCTGACGAATAATTCGCCGCCGTCGACGGCGCCTCGAGTGAATCATCTTTGTCGGCAAGCTGTGCTTCGCTCGCAGAACTGGGTTCGCTCGCCGAGCTGGATTCACCAGATTCAAGTTCAGCGGAAATTCGCGCGTCATCCGTCAGCGCGGCGCTCGCCGGCGGTTCGTCCACTTCAGGTTGGACCGCGAGCTCAGGAGTGATTGGAGACTCAGTGGGCGGTGGCAACGGTGCGGACCCAGCGTTCCCACGGGCGAGAGCACGTTCCATCTCCTTTTGTTTCGCCCTTTCCAGATACCGATCGAAGAGAAAGATCAAAACAACCAGGAAAACGCCAATGGAACTGGCCAGATGGCGTTGGTTGATGAAGACAACCTGGGTCCATATTCCCCAATCCTCACCTCGATACGGATAACCTGAGGTGAGATAATCCCTCAGGGTGTAAATGGCCTGGAGGGCGCCTTTGAAGGATGTTTGCTTGCGAAGAAAAGGAACCAGATTGAGCGTGCCGTGAAAGAAGAAGAGCGCCGAGGCGATGCATCCCACAGCTCGCGATTTGAAGAGCAGTTGCCCAAACGCGATGACGAGCGCCAGCATGCAAACCAGCGTCAGCACACTTAGAAGATTCAGGCTCCAGACCAGATTTAGGCCGAGGTATTCGAGATTTCCCGCCAGGAAGTAAAACAGGAAGTGGTAACGGATCGGCTCTCCGGCAAAATGGGGATACTCCGCCGGGAAGTTGTGACCGAAGGCGAAATTCTGGACGATCGCAGTATTAGGCCCGTAGTCGCTCCATTGCGTGATGCCGATCAGGACCTGTCCGCCCTTGAAGTCGAGGACGGCGAACATCATCCAGCTGGCGAGCGCCGCATAGATTGCCAAGGTTATCCAAACCCACGCCTCCGATCCCGCGACCCGTGGTTGAATGAAGGACGGGCCTCGTTTCCGCGGGCAAGTAATCAGGAACGTGGCCGCGGTCGCAAAAAACAGAAGATTTCCCCAGAACAGGGGATTGCTGGCGCTCGCAAAATGCCGCGCGGCCAGATACGTGAAACCGGTGCTGAGTAAGAGCCCGACCAGCGCTCCGGTCGCCCAGCGATGGGCCGTGGAGACAAAGCGATAAAAGTGTCCGCAGAGGCGCTCTCCAACACAGATGGCCAGGCCGAGGTAAATCAGCGCTAACATCCGTTAACCTCCGCAAATTGGCTCCTCAGCGTACCAAGAGCGGTCTTCATCTTTGCAACACAAGCATCGCCGCCGAAACTAACGAAAACCGATGGCAATGGCTGGCCTTTTCATTGGTGAGCAACGACAATATGCGACCTCCCGGACAGCGCAAGACTTTCGTAGCGGGGACGTCGTTCCCCTGGCCGAGCTTCACGGTTGCATCCGTCTTCCGAACGCCTCGGCCGCGGAAAGGGCCGCCGGGACCCCTGTGCTTCCGAGAATGAACTCGCTGCTTTCCCGGGCCACCGGAGCGAGCCCTGTGGCTCTTCGGATTCATGCAGAAACCACCGCAACGAAACTCTGTCGCGTCACTTCGCGCCGCCTTTCGATGATCTAATGTGCCCACCAGCCGCGCGCGAACTGGGTAACGTTTAGGGCATAAAATAAAAGGAACAGACAAATAACTGAATAATGAAACCAATCCCGGCGACGCCACTGGGCCATCAGCATAAAGAAAGGAAATTGAGTAAGCAGATACCGCGGTGAACACACCATGAGGCTATCGCAAAATATCAGAATCCAACTCAGCGCCAGGTAAACCGTATAACAAGGACGCAGGCGGGAAGCCGCTATGATCAGTCCTATTGTTCCCAGAATAAAAGCCGCTAACTGCCACCCGTACACCATTACTCTGTGCTCGAACGACGTGTCGTGGTTAATCCAGTACCAAATGTTCCGCAGTGCTGGGATCGGTAGAGACAAAGAACGGGCCCAATGTTCCCGCTGGTATTGCAAAAACTTCAACGGATTTCCAAAGTAGTAGTAGTTAAGAAAAAGATACACGGCCAAACCCAGCGGAACGAGAGCCAGGAGGGCTGCGTCCCAGCGAATCCGGCGCCAGCGGAAATCCTTCTGCTGCAGGTATTCCACAACGAGGGGCAGCATGAGGGCGAGGCCCGGAAGGCGACTGCTCGTCGATAACATTCCCAGGAGCGCGCAAGGAAGCCAGCGCCCCTGCCTGGCGTAATAGAACGCACCGATGGTGAGAAAAAGAAAAAGGCTCTCAGAATAGGCGACGTGCAGGAAGTAAGCGGTCGGAAAGATGGAAAAATAGACGAGCGCCGCTTTCGCCGCCTGCCGGCCATATTCTTTTTGGGTTAGAAGAAAGAAATAACAGAACGCTCCCGCACAACAGAGGTTCGAAACGACGAGAGCCGCCACATGCCAGTTCCGAATGAAGAAATGAACCAGGAAGATGCAGAGAGGATAAAGCGGCAGGAACACAATCATGAACCGTTGTTCGCCCGAGCCTTCTCCCCCGTACCAGAACTCTGCCACTTTGAGGTAGTGGACAACATCCCATCGATTCCAGAGCTCCAGCCACCCCGCGGGTGGCCTCTTGTCTTGAAATACGAGGTAGGCGCAACAGCCGAAGGCCAGGGTTATGACCATCGAAAGAAACGCGAGAGTCAGGGGGTAACGAAGGCGCTGGATGCGTTGCCGCCAGAGAGCCAGCTGTTTCGAATCCGCCTCGACAGGCTCGTCAAATCCTTCGTTTGGCTCCGGAACTTTCGCATCGCTCATAGCCGCCTCATTTCCTCTTGAAGATCTCTACCGCATTCCACGCTTCATCCGGAGGGTTCTTTTCGTATTCGAGCGCTCGCTCCAGATACATCTTTGCCAGCGCGTCTTCCGGGCAAGACTCGAGAAAGCGCGAAAAGAGGCGCCCCGCCTGCGCGAAATCGCGCTCCCGGAATTTTTGAAACCCGGCTTCATAGACCTCGATCCGCCCGATAAGCTCCTCGTGCCCAGGGTCGGTCTTCGCGCCGATCAGGGTGAAGATTTCGACCGGCTTGGTTTTTCCTTTCACCTGGACAAGCGCGACGCTCCGCAGGTGAAAATCGTCGCGGATCAACTCGCTCGCACGCACACCCACCAGAATATCGACGGCATAGATTCGCGTGAGCGCTTCCAGCCGTGAAGCCAGATTGACCGCGTCGCCAATCACCGTCGGGTCGGCTTTCTCCTGCGAACCAATATTGCCGCCCAGGACGTCGCCGTGATTGATCCCGATGCCGATCGCGAACGGCGCCGTCCCTTCCCCGTTCCATTTTTCATTGAGCGCGTGCAGTTCGCGGCGCATCGCCAGGGCGGAGCGCGCGCACGATTTCGCATCTTCCGCGACACCCCGACTGCTCACATTTCCCCAGACCGCCATGACCGCGTCCCCGATGAATTTATCGAGCGTGCCGTCATGCTGGAAAACCGCCGCGGTCATGCGGCTCAGGTATTCGTTGAGTTTCTTGACCAGCGCCTCGGGATCGGCGTTTTCGGTCATCGCGGTAAAGCCAACGATGTCGGAAAAGAGAATCGTCGCCGGAATCCGAACGCCGCGCAGACTGCTGTAAAAGCTGTCGGGATTATCGAGAATTTCTTTGACGAGGTTCTTCGACACATAGCGTTCGAGAGTGCGGCGAGTGCGCATTTTCTCGATTCGTTCCAAGACATACTCGAAACCGAGCGAGAGAAAGCCGGCGGCGAGAAATGCGATCAGCACCGGGACGACCACAATCAGCAATCCCATTCGATCGTAAGCAATCCGGGCGAGGGCCAGATACGCCACCGTCACCCCGACCAACGCGAGCAAAGAAGTGAGCGGCCGCCGGACGAGCGCGATAACGATCCAGGCCAGCAGCCCCGCGGCCGCGACCAGAATCAAATTGGTAATCTCGGAAGTATTATGGAGAAATTCCTGAGCGAGCGCCGCCGAGATCGCCTGCAGATGCAAGACCGGGCCGGGGGTATCAGGTTCCATCGGCGTCGGAACGAAATCGTGGAAAACCTGGGCGGAAGGGCCCACGATCACGACCTTGTCCTTGAAGAAAACCCCGTCGCCGTAATTGGCGTGCCACAGTTTCGGATCAAAAACCTCGTAGAGGGGCCGCGGCGAATAGACCCCGTTTTCACTGAACCGGATTGGATGTTGTCGCTGGTCCCGCGGCACGGCCTCCGGGTGCCCCAGTTTTTCTAATGCTCGAGCTGAGAAGGACTCGAAGACCTCATCGCCCGGGAATGGTGCCAGGCCAGCGAGCTCACGCTCGGACCGAGTGAAGTAAATCCCGCGAATTATTCCATCCAGCTTGTCCGGCCAGAAATTGACGAAACCTACGCGACTATCCAGCATCGCGGACGGTGGAATCAGTGTTTCGTTCGGGACGATAATTTGGTTCGCATTGGCCACGTCAATATTCGCGGCCACGACCACCCGGTCACGGTATCGCTCCAGCGCGTCGCGCAGAGCCGGGTCCCCATCGTTCGGGGGATTGAAGAGGACGTCAAAAAGAACGAGGCGCGCACCCGCGCCGAAGAGCCGGTCAAGCAAGCGCGCCCAGACTTCCCGGGACCACGGAAACGGCCCCTGCGACATCAAAAGCAAGGCGCGGTTACCCTCGATCTCTTCCGGCGAAAGGGGCGGCAGTTCAAGACTGCTCTGGTCTATTCCGAGGAAGACAAACTCAGGCCGAGTCGCTGTCTTGCGGCCTTCGCGCTGAAGAAAGTTTTCATAATTCTGCTCCTGCCGCCAAATGGCGGAGACGAAGGGAAAATCCGGAAAGAAATGGACCGCGATGATGCCCCCGGCGCAGAACGCGCAAATTGCCGCCACCACCAAGCGCCGATGACGGCCGAGCCAATCCATGGCGGCGATGTTAGGAGCCGCGCTGTCCGCGGCCAATGTAATTATGCACCTCCGGCTCGTGCTCGCTGCTCGTGCTCGTGATCGTGATCGAAATCGAATCTAACGCCCCCAGATCGATCACGAGCAGGAGCACGAGCACGATTACGAGGAGAGCGAGCAGAAACCATTTGTGATTTAGGGGGAGCCGGTTACTTTTCCGGCCCGCGAACGCCCGATGGCGCCGTGGCGAACTGCACACCTGGCCTGCCCAGCGGGCTAAATCAGCGAATGAGGTCGCGCAGATCATAAACCTAAAAGAACAATTCGCTGAAAGAGGAGTCCCGCGCCTGCGGGATAAAACAACATGCCAAGAGCCACTAACGCCCCGGCCAGCCGGGAGCGACGCAAACGCGTTTTAGATCAAGCCAAGGGTTACCGCGGCCGCCGCTCGAAACTCTTTCGTTACGCGAAAGACGCGACCATGAAGGGCAAGTATTGGGCCTATCGCGATCGCAAAACACGCAAACGGACTTTTCGTTATCTTTGGATTCAGCGCCTGAACGCCGCCGTGCGCGCGCAGGGCCTCACCTACAGCCGCTTCGCCGAGGGCCTGAAGGCCGCCAACATCGGGCTCGACCGCAAGATTCTTTCCGATCTCGCCATCACGGATGAGGTCGCATTCAAAGGAATCGTCGAGCAGGTGAAAACCGCGCTCGAGAATAAAACGAAGGCGAAGAAGGCGGCGTAGGGTTGCGTTGAAGCGATGAAGAGTTGAAGCGTTAAAGCGATCACGCTGCAACGCTTAAGCCTTTAACGCTCCAACGCCTCCACCATGTCTCACGAGCTGGAACAATTGCGCGAGGCCGCGCTGGCTGAGGTGGCCGCTGCGACTGACGAGCAAACGCTCGACGCCGCGCGCGTCCGCTACCTCGGCCGGGCCGGCAGCATTTCCGCCTGGGCCGACCAGATGAAGTCGCTCTCGAAAGATGAGCGTCCGGTTGTCGGGAAGCTTTTGAACGAAGCCCGGACGTCCGTGACTGCGGCAATCACGAAAGCCTCCGAGAATCTTCGCTCCGCGAAAGAAGCCCGCGCGCTGGGCAATATCGACATTTCCCTTCCCGGCACAGCGGCCGAGCTGGGCACGCTGCATCCCCTCACCCAGATGTTGGATCGCGGCATCAGCATTTTCCGGCGCATGGGATTCGCGCTCGCCGAAGGGCCGGATGTCGAGACCGAATGGCATTGCTTCGATGCGCTCAACACCGCGCCCGATCATCCCGCGCGCAACGAGCAGGACACCTTTTATTTGCCGGATGGCCGTCTGCTTCGCACCCACACTTCCACCGTCCAGATTCGCGCGATGGAAAATGCGCCGCCGCCGATTCGGGTGATCGCCCCCGGCGCGGCCTACCGCCGCGATGAAGTCGACGCCACGCACAGCGCGCAGTTTCACCAGATCGAAGGGCTCTATGTCGATGAGAAGGTCAGCATCGCGGACTTGAAAGGGACCCTGGAATTTTTCCTCCACGAGTTGTTCGGTGCGGACACACAGGTTCGCTTCCGGCCCCATTATTTTCCGTTCACCGAACCAAGCCTGGAGATCGATGTGAAATCGAAGGCGCTCAAGGGCGGCGAGAAATGGCTGGAGATGTGCGGCTGCGGGATGGTGCATCCGGCCGTGTTCGAGAAGGTCAATCGCGCGCGGGGAGACGACGCCTACGATCCCAGGAAATGGAGCGGGTTCGCCTTCGGATTGGGCATGGACCGCCTCGCCATGATCCTGTTCGGTATCCCTGATCTTCGTTACTTCGCCGCGAACGATCTCCGGTTCCTCCGTCAATTCTCATGAAATTTTCCGCCAATTGGCTGCGCGAATTTGTTGAGCTGCCGCCGAGCATCGACGAGCTCGCGGACCTGCTCACCATGGCGGGGATTGAAATCGAGGGCATCGAAAAACGCGGGGCGGGTTTCGACAATGTCGTTGTCGCGCAGATCAACGCTTCAACGCAGCATCCGAATGCGGATCGCCTGAGCGTCTGCCAGGTCGATGATGGCAGCGGCCAGCCCCGCCAAATCGTATGCGGTGCGAAAAATTACAAGGTGGGCGACAAGGTTCCCCTCGCTTTACCTGGCGCAGTTTTGGCGAACGATTTGAAAATCAAGCCGAGCAAGCTCCGCGGCGTTGAGTCCCAGGGGATGCTGTGCAGTCCGAGCGAGCTCGGACTGTCCCAGGAAAGTGACGGCCTGCTCATTCTTTCGCCGGAGGCAAAGATCGGCGAACCGATCGCGTCACTTTTCCCCGAAGACACAATTCTGGACGTCGAGATCACGCCGAATCGCGGCGATCTCCTGAGCCATTTCGGATTGGCGCGGGAGATCGGGGCGCTGGTAGGGTCATCGCGCTGCGATGACCGCGGACGGCGCAGCGCGCCGTCCCTGCCAATAAAGGCCGAGGGTGTACGGATCACAGCGCCTGCCGCCTGCCCGTTCTTTTCCGCGCGACGAATCGAGAACATTAACGTCGGCCCGAGCCCGGACTGGTTGCGCGCGAAACTGGAAGCAGTCGGGCTGCGTTCCATTAACAACATCGTCGACATCTCTAACTTCGTAATGCTCGAGCTCGGTCAGCCCACGCATGCATTCGACTCTGACAAACTAAAAGGCGAAGTCGTTGCGCGCCTTGCGCGCGAAGGCGAACGGTTTCTCGCGCTCGACGGCAAAACCTACAATCTCACTCCGCGAGATTTGGTCATCGCCGACCAAGAACGCGTCGTCGGCATCGGCGGAGTGATGGGTGGCGAAGAAACTGGCGTCACCCCTTCGACGAAAAATGTTTTGCTCGAGGCCGCTTACTTCTTGCCCTCGAGCGTTCGTCGCACCGCACGGACGCTGAATCTGCCGAGCGATGCGAGCTACCGGTTCGAGCGCCGGGTTGATCCCGGGATGATCCTGGCCGCATCCAACCGTGCCGCGGAATTGATGCGCGAAATCGCCGGCGCAAATCCAGCGCCGGAAATTGCGACAGCCGGCGCACTGCCGGCCTCGCCGCCTGATGTTTCTTTGCGCTACGAGCATTGCAACGAAGTCATTGGCGTGCCGGTCCCAACGGAGCGCATCGAAAAAATTCTGCAGAGTTTCGGTTTGGAGAAAGCGCAGGGCAACGGCACCGAAAGTTCCTGGCGCATTCCCAGTCATCGTCTCGACCTGCAACGCGACGTCGATCTGATCGAGGAGGTCGTGAGGGGCTTTGGAATCCAGAATGTGCCCGGACATGCGCGCAGCCGCTTCACCGCGGAATCCGAAGCGGATCGCAGCTATGACTTTGAATCCCGTCTGCGTGTGCGTTTGACGGGGCGCGGACTGGCCGAGGTCCGGACTTCGAAATTGATCTCGCGCAAGGCGACTGAGTTTGAGAGCGCGATCGAATTACGCAACCCGCTGAACGAGGACCATGTGGCGCTTCGGCGAAGTTTCTACGCCTCGTTCCTCGATGTTTGGGCCCGCAATGTCCTGGGCGGAGCGCAGCGCGTTGCGATCTTTGAGGTGGGGCGGGTGTTTATTCCTCCCGAGGGAAAAGAGGAACGCCATCTTGGAATTCTTCTTTGGGGAAATTCCGCACCTTCCGCGCATTGGCGCTCCGATAACCGCATCCTCGATTATTTCGACCTCAAAGGCGCGATCGAATCGGTCATCCCATCTGCGTCGTTCAAGCAGGTGGAGAGACCCGATCTGGTGCTGGCAGTCGAGATCTGGCGAAACGACGAGCGAATTGGTTTCGCCGGCCAGGTCGCCTCCGAACGGACGAAGACGATTAGTGCGATCCATCCCGTCCTCTTTGCCGAGCTGAATACTGATTCGGTCGCGCACCTGGGAAGCGGACAGACATTTCGCGAGATCGACAAGTTTCCGGCAGTCACACGCGACATCGCGATGATCGTGCCGGAAAATCTGAGTCACGAAAAAGTTCTCTCGACGATTAACAACGCGAACGAGCCGCTGCTGGCGAGCATCGAATTATTCGATGTTTTCAGCGGAGGCGAGGGACAAAGTTTTGGCTCAGGAAAAAAGTCGTTGGCATATGCGTTGACATACCGCGACAAAACCCGGACACTGACGAACGACGAAATTACGGTGGTCCACGCGAAGATTCGCGAGCGGTTGCAGCGGGAGTTGGGCGTGGAACTACGTGAATAGTTCTTTGAAAGCGTTGAGAGTTTTTGTTTGAGGGTTGGGATGGAAACCAGAGTTTTTCGCTCAACTCTCAACCAAGAACTTTTAACAATTTGCCCTGCGGTGTTCGAGATTACAGGTGGGATTCCCGAACCGATATTTCATTGACTAGGAGGCTTGGTTGCACTTGGGGAAGATGACATGCCTTAATTGGAAGTCAGACGCTCCTGCGACGGTCGTCCGCCCGTTACCGAAAGGGAACGGGATATCCGCCTAAACGGCATTTGCGGGGTAATATTTTGAAAAGCTCGGATCGCGAAAGCGGTTCGAGCTTTTTTCTTGCTCGATTTCGTGCTCGTGATCGTGATCGAAAAACAAGAGTCGATCACGAGCAGGAGCACGAGCACGATTACGAAATCGGCTTTCGTGAACGCCGAAAGCTGCTAACGGTCTCCACCAGTCATGCGCGCAATTCTCGCTCTCGAAGACGGTCGCACTTTCGAAGGCGAATCGTTTGGCGCCCCGGGCACCCAGGTGGGCGAAGTCTGTTTCAACACCTCGATGACCGGATATCAGGAAGTGCTGACCGATCCGTCGTATCGCGGCCAAATCGTGGCGATGACCTACCCGCTGATCGGAAACTACGGCACCAATGCGCTGGACCAGGAAAGCCGCGAGCCTCACGTGCGCGGATTCGTCATTGAGGAGTTGAGCGAAATTCCGAGCAGTTGGCGTTCGGAAACATCGCTCGAAGATTACCTGCAGAGGTGGGCAATCCCCGGAGTGCAAGGCATCGACACGCGCGCGTTGACGCGGCACCTGCGCGAACGCGGCGCGATGAAAGCCTGCCTGACGGACGCCCTCTCGGAAAAGGAAGCGGTCGCCCGGGCCATCGCCGGCCAGGGTGTGATCGGAATGGATTATGTCCGCGAAGTCAGCACGTCGGTTTCGTATCAATGGGATGCGGACGATCGGCTCAGCGCCATCTGGTCGGTGGCGAGTGGAAATGCCGATGAAGTTACCCGGCAAAATCTTCCGCCGGTGCGGCACCGCGTCGTGGCCTACGATTACGGGATCAAGGAAAATATCCTGCGCCGCCTGCGGCAGAACGGATTCTCAGTCACCGTCGTACCCGCCGCCACCACGGCCGATGAAGTTTTGGCTTTGAATCCGGATGGAGTTTTTCTTTCCAACGGACCCGGCGATCCAGCCGCCTTGTCTTACGCTCATGAAGCGTTGCGCGGTTTGCTGGGGAAAAAGCCGATCTTCGGGATTTGCCTCGGCCATCAGGTCCTCGGCCTCGCCATGGGCGGCAAAACTTTCAAACTAAAATTCGGCCACCGTGGCGGCAATCAACCGGTCAAAGATTTGCGCACCGGCAAGGTGGCGATCACATCGCAAAATCATGGTTTTGCGGTGGACGCCGATTCCTTGCCGAAGGAAATGGAAGTCACGCATATCAACTTGAACGACGGCACCGTCGAAGGCATGCGCCATCGTGAATTGCCAGTCTTCAGCGTGCAATACCACCCGGAAGCTGCGCCGGGTCCGCACGATGCGACCTATTTCTTCTCGCAATTCGCGGAGCTGATCGAGCGGGCCTAGGACAAGTATCGTGGGCACAGGCCCGATCCCACCTCAACTGCGCGAGCGCAGTGCGACGACTTCGCCAAACATACGGAGGCTGTCACGGAAGAAGCTGACCTTGCTTCCATCGAAATGGTTCCAGTGCACCGGAATTTCCCGCATTCGCAGTTTCGCGCGCCAGGCCAGATAAAGCAGCTCGACGTCGAAACCGAAACCCTCGGTTTGGGCGCGTTCGAAGACGGGCCGGCAAACATCGAGGCGGAAAGCCTTGAACCCGCATTGGGTGTCCCAGAACGGAAGGCCCGTGGCCACGCGCACCACCAGATTGAAAACGCGACCGCCCTGTTCGCGCCGCCACGGCTGGTGCTGGCCGATCAAGGTCCGGTCCAAAGCGCGCGAACCAAAAGCGATATCCACCTCGCCGGCCGCAATTGGTTCGACCAACCTCGGGGCGTCCTCGATGGGCGTCGACAGATCGGCGTCCGAAAATAACCCGATTGGGTGCGTCGCGGCCATCAAACCAGCGCGCACGGCCGCGCCCTTGCCGCGGTTCGGATGGTGCTCAATCAACCGCGTCTTGATCGAGCCGGCGCCGGAGAACACTCCGCGGACGATTTCGGAGGTCGCGTCGGTCGAACCATCGTTGACCACAATCAATTCACTTTCCGGGCTAACGCGGCCCAGGTACTCCAGCGTCGCCCGGAGCGTTCCCCCAATTCGTCCCGCCTCGTTGAAGGCCGGGATCACGATAGAAAAAGGAGAAAGCATGCTCATTCAGCGGTTCTGGAAAAAAGGTCGGAACTCAATTTCCGGCCCAGCCATGGTGGTCCCTGCGTCCCCGTAAGGCGCCCAATCGATCTTCCCCTCTCCCGTTTCGCATGTTCGTATTACTTCGCTTTTGACTCATCGCCGGCTCGCATCCCAGCTTAATTTTCTCCCGATCCCCCGCGGACCGGGGAAAGGGCGAGACTAACGCGGGATTTTCCTCTTTGCACGCGAGGGAACTGGGCCAACTTCCACCTGAACATGGCCGAAGAGAATCGCACGACTGACTCGAGCGGGACCATTGAGACCAACCCGGTCGTGGTCGTGCAGGAAATCGGGCAGAAGGGTCGCGGTTTCCTGCGCGAAATCGGCGGCATGTTCTGGTTCATCATCCAAACGGTCACGGACACGATGGACAACATGCGGCGGGGGCGCGCGCCTTTCCGGGCCGCGAGTTTTTTCCGGCACACCGAACGGGCCGGGGTCGGTTCCGTTCCGCTCGTGGCGATGGTCTCGTTTTTTCTCGGGCTGACCATGGCGCTGTTGACCGGCTATCAATTGCAACGCTTCGGCACTGAGCGGCTGGTCCCGGGACTCGTGGCCATTTCATTTACGCGGGAACTCGGCCCACTGCTGACCGGGATCATGCTGGCCGCGCGCATCGGCGCCGCCTTCACGGCGGAGCTGGGCACGATGCGCGTCTCCGAGGAAGTGGAGGCGATCGAAGCCATGGGTATCAGTCCGCTGCGTTTCCTGGTCGCGCCCCGGGTGCTCGCGCTCTTTTTTCTGATGCCCTGCCTGTCCATCGTCTCGAGCGTGGCCGCCATTATTGCCACGGCCCTGATTTCGTGGGGGTATTTTAGTATCGCGTTCGTTTACTTTAACGATCTCGTCCTGCACAGCCTGCTCATTCGCGACATCGTCACCGGGGTGCTCAAGAGTTTCCTCTTCGGCATGCTCATCAGCTCGATCGCCTGCTATCGAGGACTCAACGTCGAGGGCGGAGCGGCTGGTGTGGGCACCGCCACGACCTCGAGCGTCGTGACCGCGATCACGACCGTCATCGCTTTCGACACGTTGTTTAACATCGTCTACGTCGTTTTTTTCCCATGAGCGCGCCCACTCCTCCAGTTGTCGAACTCCGCGATGTGCGGCTTCAGTTCGAAGAAAAAAAGGTGCTGGACGGCGTCTCGCTTATCGTCGAGCCGCTCGATCGCCTGGTGATCATGGGCCAGAGCGGCAGCGGCAAGAGCACGATCCTGCGCCTGATTCTCGGAATTCTGCGGCCCAATGCCGGGTCGATCTTTTTCAAGCAATTCGAAATCTCACGGCTATCGGGGCGCAAGCTCCAGCAGATGCGAACCCGCATTGGAATGGTGTATCAGTATTCGGCGCTGCTCAGTTCGCGGAGCGTCCGCGATAATGTCGCGCTCCCGCTCGAAGAATTGTCCGACAAGAGCCGGGAAGAGATCGACCAGATCGTTGATGACAAATTGAGCCTGGTGGGAATGGGCGACGCCAGGAACCAGATGCCCTCCGAATTGAGCGGCGGAATGCGGAAACGCGTGAGCCTGGCGCGAGCGCTGGTCATGGATCCCGAGCTGATTCTTTTCGACGAGCCCTCGGCCGGACTCGACCCGGTCATCAGCTCGGTCATTGACGAACTGATCATTAGTCTCTCAGAGAAATCGAAGGTAACATCGGTTATTGTCACCCATGAGATGGACAGCGCGTTTCGGGTCGGCACGAAAATGGCCATGCTCTACCAGGGGACAATCATCGAAGCCGGTGAACCGGAACAATTTAGGCAATCTCAAAATCCGGTCGTGGCGCAGTTCTTGAGCGGCAGCACGGAAGGGCCGATTCTGGAAGGAAGCAAAGATGCAGTTACAACGTAATGAAATCCTGACAGGCCTGCTGGTCCTGGCGACCGTCGCCGTCCTGACGGGGGTTCTTATCCTTCTCGGAGCGCCTGGTCTTTTCCGCCCGCTGGTCACTTACAGGATCTATCTCGACAATGCGGCCGGCATAAAACTGGGAGCGCCTGTCTTGCTCGCGGGCCGGAAAATTGGCCAGGTCGAGAAATTGTTCTCGCCGGTTTCGAAGGAAGAGGCGCAACGCGCCGAGGCCGCCGCTGCCGCGCTCCGTGCGTCGGACCCAAATACGCCGCCGACACCTCCACCGAAGCCGAACACCAAGCCCACCCCGGCCGAGAGCAGGACAAAGTACGAAGCACGCATTGATGTCCGCGTCGACAAGGGCTCGGGCGTCTACAAGGACGCCAAGGCGCGTTTGATCACCCTAGGTCTCCTGGGCGAAACTGCGATCGACTTTACGCAAGGCAATGAGGAGTCAGGCCCAGCCAAGGACGGCGAGATGTTCGCCGGCGAGCGTGTGCCCGATTTTGGCGAATCGATCTCGAAAATGCTCGATATCGTAAAGCCGGTGGCTGTCGAGGCCACGGCCACGTTGAAGGAGCTTCAAACTACGGCGCAAAATCTCAGCCGGATCACCGACGAGTACTCGCAGTTGAACATGGCTCTGGCGCAAATGCGGACCTTTGCGGAGAACCTGACCAGCATGACCGCGCGCGACAGTTCCATCTCGATCGCTTTCAAGAACATCGAGAAAATCAGCACTGATTTATCCAGCAACGACAATATCCAGATGACGTTGCAGAATTTTAAAGAGTCATCCGACAGACTGAAGGCGATCCTCGCCGATCTCAGTCAATTAGGGCCGGACCTCAAGGAAAGCAGCGCGAACGTCAAGGAACTGACCGCCACCGTGAAGAGCCAACCATGGCGGTTGATCTGGCCGAGCACGGTCAAACGACCGGAAGATCAGAATCCTCCTGGGGACACGATCACCGTAAAAAAATCTCCCAAGACGCCCCGCCGGACGTCCCCCACTCCGCCGCCGCGCACCCGCTAGGCGTTCGTCAGGTTTTCAGTTTTGCCAGTTTCGCCTGGAGAAAGGCCATCACCGCGGCCTCTTCCGCCCGCATGTCCTCCAGTTTTTCGGCGAGGGCTTCTTCGGTCCTTTGTTTGAGCCCCTCGATCATGTCGCCATCGAGGTAGGATTCCAAGACCACGGGATGGACATAGCATTTCCGGCAAACGGTCGGCGTATTACCCAGGATTTTGGCCACGGCGGCAATGGCGTCTTTGATGTTCTTTTTCGCCTGCGTCTCATTCTCGACCGGGCCCTGCGCACTTAACGCCATGGCGGTGAGGACCGTCCCCGCCCAGGTGCGAAAATCCTTGGCCGTAAACTCTTCCCCGCTGATTTCGTGCAAATAGCCGTTCACATCTTCCGACGTGACACTTCGCACTTCACCCGCTTCATCTTCGTATCGAAAGACATCCTGACCGGGCAGGTCCTGGAGCTGGCGGATAATATTGGCGAGCCGTCGATCGTTGAGATCGATTTCATGCTGGACCCCGCTTTTCCCGCGAAAGTTAAAGCTGAGTTTCGCGCCTTTGACATCGACATGGCGATTCCGCATGGTCGTTAGGCCGAATGATTTGTTGTCGCGCGCGTACTCTTCGTTTCCGATGCGAATGAAGGTGCGCCCGAGAAGATGCACGACCGTTGCCAGAACCTTGCTTCGCGGCAAATCGCGCAGGCTCATGTCCTGGCCGACACGGCGACGAATTTTCGGCAGCGCCTGGCCGAAAACGAGCATGCGATCGTATTTGTTTTCGTCGCGCGCTTCCCGCCAGCGCTCGTGATAACGATACTGCTTTCGCCCCCGCGCGTCCCGGGACGTGGCCTGAATGTGCCCGTTTGACGCCGGACAAATCCAGACATCCTTGTAGGCTGGCGGAATCGCGAGCCGGCGGAGGCGCAAAAGCCGGGGTTCGTCCCGGATCGGTTTGCCGTCCGTGTCGAAGTACTCGAAGTCGTCGCCCTTGGGTTTCCGCGTGTAGCCCGGTTGTTCGTCGCTCACGTAGCGCAGGCCCGCGTCCTCCGCGACTTCGACCGGGTCGGTAACGACCTCGATCTTCGCCATTTTCTTTTTTCCCTTTCGGATCGGCTTTCGGACAGAAGTCGTCACGTAAGCAATACGTGCGCGGTGCAACGGAAGGCTGCAACTAATGTGGGGCCTTGTGCCTGACCCTTTGGCACTGTGGGGGCACAAAGGCCCCTCCCGCATTATCTACGCGCCGTAGCTTTTCGTGAATTTCTTGCGCGATTCCGTTTCGGCCTGAGGAGTTACGGGTGCCTCACCGGGCTCCACCGTTGGTTCGGCGGATGCTTCAGGCGCGGCCGGAGAGGGTTCATCCGGCGGCGCACCAGCGGGCTTCTCGCCTCGCGTTTGCTGCGAGACTTCGACAAATGCCATCTGGAGATTCGAAAGCGTATTGCGCAGGACAGCCGTTTCCTCATTCGTCAGGTTGCCGCGCGTCTTCTCCTGGATCATGCCCAGCTGGTCGATGAACATCTTGGCCAGTTCCAAATTGACCTCTCCCTGCCCGGTCTGCGGATTCGGAATCTGACCCAGAAAGAGCGCGGCGTTTTGCGCCTGCATCATGACGAACTCGATAAAGCGCTGAGAGAGTTCCCCGGATTGCGTGTTGGTTTGGACTTCGGCCATAACTAATTCCCTTTCGGTTCGTTCGATTTATCCGGCGGCCGCACGATCGCGAGGACGTACGGTTGTTTTTGAAAATATTTTGCGGCGACGCCTTTTACATCTTCGAGCGTAACCGCTTCCACGTCGCGCTCGAATGATTTGTAATGAGCGAAACCAAGCCCATAAAGCTCATCGAGAGCGGCCATGTACCCGAAGGAATCATTGCTCTGATTGGCGATCTGCATTTGGCCGAGCAATTTCTTCTTCGCGCGGGCCAGCTCGTCAGTCGTCAGGCCTTCCGCGGCCAGTTTGTTGATTTCATCGAGCAATGCTGACTGCACCGATTCGATTTTTTGCGGGTCCGTCCCGAGATAAAAGAGGAAAAGCCCGGGAACGAGCCCCTGCATCTGGCTGGCACCGACATAATAGGCGAGACCCATTTGTTCGCGGATGCGAACAAAAAAACGCGAGCCCAAATCGCTGCTGGCCTCATCGATCAATTCGAGCGCATATCGATCCGGGCTGAACATGTCCGCGCCCCGAAAACCAACCATGATGACGCCCTGCGCCTTGTCCTTCAGGCTTTCAACCGGGGTGGTGCTGGCCAGGGGCGATGGTTTGGGGGCATCCGTCAACGCGAGCTGGCCTGATTTCATTTTGCTCAGGGCCTGCTCGAAAATCTGTTTCGTCTCGGCGGCCTGGACGTTCCCGAAGACAGAAATGACGCCATTGGGGGCGACGAGATACCGGTCTCGAAACGCGAGCAGATCTTTCTGGCTCAATCTCGCGACTGATTCCGCGGAGCCCTTCCCGCGGAGCGCGTAGGGATGCCCCGCAAAAAGCGCCTCGCGCAGAATATTGCGAGCCACGGTCGTCAATTGCTCTTCGTCTTCCTTGATTCCAGCGAGCTGAACTTCCTTTTCACGCCTGATCGCTTTCTCCGGCATCGTCGCGTTGAGCAAGACGTCGGCGAGCAATTCCGCGCCCAATTTGAAATCCGGCTGCGTCACATCGAGCGAGACGCTGAAACTGTTGTTGCCGGCATCGCTGCCAATACTGCCGCCGACGGCCTCGATCGTGTCCGCGATCTCCTCGGCGCTGCGGGTCGTTGTGCCTTTCAGGAGCACCTTCGCCATCAAATGCGTGATCCCATTGGTCTGCGGCGTCTCCGCCAGAAGTCCACCGCGAAAAACCGCTACCATCGAAACCAGCGGCAGCCGCGGATCTTCCCGAACCAGGAGCCGCATTCCGTTCGAAAGCTCGATCTTTTGGATCTCCCCCGCGACGATCGGCCCGCTCGTTTCGGCCTTCGCCGCCAGAGCGCCCTTCGGATTAAGAGAGACGATCGTCAGATTATCCCCCGTGAGATATTTTGCGGCGACACGACGGATGTCTTCCGCCGTAATTTCCTGGACCGCGGCCAAATACTCCCGGGTGAAATTGAGGTTCCGGGTCAGGAACCAGTTTGAGCCCAGGTCCGAGGCCTGCCCGCGCATCGTGGTGAGTGATCCGAGGTGATGGCTCAGGGAAATCTTCTTGGCCTTGGCGAGCTCGTCGGCGGTGACACCCGCCTCTTTGATTTCTGTAATGATTTTCAGAATCAGCTCTTGGGTCGGTTCCCGCTTCGCCGGCTCAACCGTGGCGTCAATTCCGAGCAATCCAGGATCGCCCGGCGTGTAGGAAAACGCCGAGACCCCAAAGGCGAGTCCGGCTTCTTCGCGCACGCGCCGGTAGAGACGGGAACTGCGTCCATCTCCGAGAATGGTCGAAAGAAGATCGAGCGCCGGGACATCGGGGTGCGTGATTTCCGGAATGTGCCAGGCGAGCGAAAGGCGGGTCAGCTCCGTGGCAAATTCCTGGTGAACGATCCGCGGCCCAAGTTGGGGCGGCTCGGCCGGGATATAAACCGGCTGGAGCGATTTGGCGGGGTGATCCTTGAAGAAACCGGCCAACTGCTCAGAGACGGCTTCCGCATCGACGTCGCCCACCACGACGAAGGTGAGATTGTTCGGCACGTAACGGGTCTTGTAGTACCGCATCACGTCTTCCTGCGTAAGCTGGTTGAAAATCTCCAACTGTCCGATCACGGGCAGCCGGTAGGGATGGCGCTGGAAGGCGGTCGCGAAAAGCAACTGTCCCGCCATCCGGTCGGGATCGTCCATGCCCATGGCAAATTCACGGCGGATCACTTCCTGTTCCTTCGCGTACTCGTCCGGCGGAAGGATGGAATTCATCATCGTATCGGATAAAACCTCGAGAGCGACGCCCGCGCCGGCTTTCGGCACATCGATCCAGTAAACCGTCCGATCGAACGAGGTGTAGGCATTGATGTAACCGCCCACATCCTGGATTTTTTGGGCGATCGCGCTCGAGCCAAGCGTTTTCGTTCCCTTGAAAAGCATGTGCTCGAGAATATGCGACAAGCCGGCGCCAAGATGCGCGTTCTCGTCGATGCTGCCGGTGCCGCACCACGCCTGGACGCTGACGACCGGCGCGCTGCGATCCTCCTGGACAATCAGAGTGAGTCCATTGGCCAGGACTCGCTTTTGGGCAGTGCTCGGCGGGAACGTGATGCCGGCGCTACTCTCGGGCGGGGCGGCTTTGAGATGGGCGGTCAACATTGCAAGCGGGCCAGAGCGCCACGCGGAGCGCGGCTGGATTCAGGACAGTTTCGGCGCGGGTAAGACAATGGGCACCCCTGGGGCAGGAGGCTTGACCGGTTCAAACGGTTTCACAAAGGCCTCGTAAAAATCAAAGACGTTCTTAAAATCATCGATCGAATCTTCTTCGGTTTTGCCGAAAATACCGGCGCCGATCAGGTTGAAGACCATGTGACCGACATCCTCGCAGGATCGAATTCCCCAGTAGGATAAAACCGTCACGACCATCGGTCCGAATTCCTTCAAGGCGTATTGGCGCACGCCTTCGAGCAATTCGGGACCAGCGACGTGCCGGACCGACGCGCCTTTTGTCTTCTTCTGTTGCTTGGTCGTGTAATCGAGCGCGTCGCGCAAGAACACGTAGGCGTCACGCTGATAACGCGGATCGCTGGCGACGATCGAATCAAGGGCTTCGGCGAATCCTATTTTTTGCATCGGTGAACGCCCGTTTCCGGGCGCGCCGCCTATGATACGCACCAACGCTCCCGCGAGCAACTATGGACGTGGGAGACAGGGCCGCTACGGACTCCCGAGATCGTAGACTTCGACCAGGCCGATGCCGGTGCCGTTGTTCAGTCCTGCGAGCAGGGCGGTGTAAAGGCCCGGCGGCAATGTCGCGACGATGCCAGCTTCAAGATTGTTTGTGAAGCCCAGACCCACGGCACTCAATTCCGCGGCTTGCGCGGGGTTATCCTGCCAGTCGTTATTCGAAATGAGCAGGGCACCGTTGCCGTCCCGCAATTCCAAGATCGGATCGGCCAGCGGGCTGGCCACGGCCAGGCTGGGGCCGACACCACGCACCGCGACTCTGCCATCAGCGCTGCCGCCGCCCAGGATGAAACCTGCGATCACGAGGTCGCTTCCGGTGCTGACAAAGGCCCGCGTACTAATGTTGGCTAATTTCGCGGAAGCGGTCTGGCTGAAGTCGTACACCTCAACCAACGCAACCCCCGAGGTGTTATTCTTCCCCTTCACCAGCGCGGTGTAGGTCCCCGGATTCAGAGTCACATCAATGGCCGCTTCCAGATTATTGGTGGGCGGGATGCCCGTGGCGATGATCGCCGCTTCCTGCGCGGGGTCGTCTCTCCAGTTGTCGTTGGTGATTGTGACAAATGCGCCTGGACCGTGAAGTTCCAGCACCGGATCGGCCAGCGCATTTGGAATACCCGATGGCGTTAACGAAGGCCCAATCGCCCGCAGCAGGAGATGCTTCGGTGCGCTCCCCGTAATGATGAAACCGCCAATGCCGATCCTGTCGCCAGTCTGCACCAGCATGCGCGTCGAAAGGTTGACGGGCTGCGCCACCGGCGTCGGAGTAGCGGTCGGCTCTGGCGTGGAGGTTGGAGTAGGCGTCGTGGCTGGTGTTCCAGAGGGTGCGGCGGTTGCAGTCGGACTCGGTGATTGTGTCGGAGTCGGAGTGGGAGTGTTTGGCGGAAGTGTAGGTGTGGCGATCGGCGTTGTGCTCGCCGTTGGCGTAGCTGTGGTTGCCGGAGTCGGTGAAGCGCTCGGAGTGGGCTGAATCGTGGGCGATGGTGTAGCGGTCGCCGTTGGAGACGGCGTAGGGGTCGAGCAGCCGCCGCCAGTCGTGAAATTCAAACTCCATCCGCCGGAGATCGTGCCCACGTCCGCGCCGAGGTCGTCTACAACATAGAGACTCCAGGTGCCGTTCGGATTCACCCCGTTAAACGCAGCCAGGGTATCGGTGCCGCACGGTGTTCCTATTCCGCCCGGACTCAAATACGGGCCAGCCGGAGCGGGCGCGGCAAATGGGTCCTGGCAAGTAGTGTAGTTGGTCGGCTTGAATGTTCCCGAAGCCGGGGTGCCAGTGGAGCCGATGAAGGCCGCGGCTGTGTCATCGAAGGTCCAGTTGATTCCGACCGCATCGGTCCCGCCAATCACATCGGAGACGAGGACAAATTTCTGTCCGCCGGGACCGACCAGGAGCACATCCAGATCGGATGGGAAGGTATGGTTAAATCCGGTGATCGTAACCGTCACTTTCGTTACTGGATTGGTGATTCCAGAAACCGCGATGTTGCTTGGGTAAGGGCTTGCTACCCCGGCGTCATTGATCGTTATCGACGCCGCGTTCGCGAAGGTAACATTCGAAGCGCAAGGCGTTGTCGAAGGCGTGGGTGTCGGTGTAGACGCTGGTGTAGCCGAAGGCGAGGGCGTCGGCGCCACTGTGGCTGTGGGTGTAGCCGTAGTCGCAGGTGTTGGTGTCGCCGTGGCAGCCGGAGTTGGTGTCGGTGTCGTGGCCCCGTCCGGAGCAGGGGCCTGAATCCCCACCGTGATTGGCGTCCCGGTCTTGAAGAAGCCGATCGTCGCATTCGCGGCCTGAGGCGGACGATTGGAATCGAAACGGAAATTATACAACGTTCCCCAACGCAGCGCGTTCGCGTTCTGGTTCTGGGCAAAGGTTTCCGAGCTCCAGCTCAGATCGCTTGCGGTTTGATTCGGTGTCCAAGCCGTATTGCTGTAGCCTGCGCTTCCTTGCGTTCCATCATTCGCAATTCCGGGGTGATTCACTGGAGCGTGAAACCCAAGATTGCTCGCGGTGACTCCGCTTCCCAGAGGGACACTGAAAGATTGGATCCCGCGATCCAGATTCTGATTGTTGATTGCGTATTCATAGTGCCAGACGCCAGCCGATGGGTTGGTCACCTTGTAGGCAATGAACGCCCGGCCGTCGGTTCCCGGAACCGGCTCGATGGTATTGATGGTCGCCCCGGTCCAGGCATTGATGGCAGGAGTCGTGCGCACCGTGGCGCCAACATTCGTAAAGGAAAAACTCGTCGTGCCCGTGACATTGAAACGACGGTAGGAAGCGTTGTTATACATGTTGCACTGTCCCGGGTGGGACTGGCACCAGGCATACTCATGCGGAGTGACGTATTGGGCTTCAGCGTAATACGTCGCTCCCGGATTCAGCGTGGTGTTCAGGTCGCTTCCCTCCACCAGAATCCGGTGCGTTGTGCCATTGTGACTATGGCCGGTGTGGTTGGCCGCGGTCGAAGGGAATGCGCCGGTAAAGGGATTCACCCAGGCACGGGAACCCAGGCCATCTGCACTGCTGTTACCACCCTGATCCGCATTGAGGCTCGCGCTGTAGGGATCCGAGCACCCCACACCCAGATGAGTGCCCCCTACTCCGTTACAGCCAAAGCCGCAGGCATTCTGGGTCAAGGCCGTAAACGCGTGCTTCAACCAGGATTGCCCAATTTGCTCGAACCGCTCGTCGTTTGTCGTCCCGCCGCTCATGCGAAAGAGGTTTTGCGGAATGACGGGATGGTCCGTATTCGTCAACGCAAACCAATTCAGATTCTGATCGCCGTTGTTGCAGGAGGTCGTGCCCACCGCCAGGCCTACCCGGGTGCCGCTACTTCCAAACTGGGCCATGGACGGCAGATCGCCGACGATGACATCCGGTCCCGGCACTGCATTAGGCACTTCCGAAGCCCCACCGTTCCGCGATGGCAGGATCGAAGATTGAACTACGCCATTAACGACATTGGTCACTTCGATCGGATACATGGCCGCGGTGACCGAGATCTGCCCGACGCTCATCCCCGCTTCCGCCGGCCGTCCCAGCGCATTCGCAAACTCTTCCGAAATCAGAAGCTTCCCGTCCTTAATGCCGAGCGAACGCGCCGTGGAATCGTAACCATAGACGTTGCCTTCAATGTTGAAAAAAGTGAACCCCGTTTGCGCGTCGCGCACCGCGAGATCAAAGGATGCATCCGACGGAAGTTTCTCGATGATGAGTTGGCGCACGGACGCTTGCAACGCCCCCGGAAGAGTTGCGGCGTTTGTCGGGACGAGTCCCATCGAGCCCAGCTCCGCGCCACGCAAGACATTGTTAAAGACGAGAATCGGGAAGAAGGAGTTGGGACCGACCTGGAAATGCACTGTCTCCAGCCTGGATTCCTGGGCCGCCGGCGTTGTCCTATTCAGCCGGTTTAGATCGAGATCCATCGCGACGTTGCCACTCGCCACGATCATCTTCTCGAGCGTTCCAGTCTGTCCGTCCGAGGTTTTGCCAGCGGATTGTGGCGCGGAATTTCCCGAGCTATTGCTCAAAAGCAACAGCAGCGGGAGGGTGAAATAACTCAACGTCTTCGTGATCATAGTTCTAATCCTCCAATTCACATTCCGCATGAAAGGTCATGCGATCACCTCAAGCTGCGCCTATTGGCGGTAACAGCCAGAAGTGAAACCAAGTGCCGCTGGAACCTCGTTAGGGCGTTCCAAGGTCGTAGACTTCAACCAGGCCAACGCCCGTCCCGCCGTTCCGTCCCGCGAGCAGGGCCGTATAAAGGCCCGGCGGCAAGTTCGCCACGATGGCAGCGTCGAGCGCGCTTGGAGGCTCCAGACCCAAGGCGGTGATTTCCGCCGCTTGGCCGGAGTCGTCCTGCCAGTCGTTATCCGAACCAATCAGCGCTCCATCAGAGTTACGCAGTTCCAGCGTTGCATCTGCCAGGGAATTAGGCACCCCCGGCGCACCGATACCGCGGACAACGACTGTGTCATTGCCGTTATTGTTTCCGAGCGTGAATCCCGCGATGACTATGTTGTCCGCTGTCTCGACAAATGCCCGCGTACTAATATTAGCCAGCTTCGAGAGAACGGCTGCATCGAGATCATAAACTTCAACCAAGGCGACACCCGAAGTGTCGTTGTTCCCGCGCACAATTGCGGTATAGGCCCCAGGATTCAAATTCGCGTCAATCGCTGATTCGAGATCATTGGTCGGTGGGATGCCACTGGCGATGATCAGAGCCTCCTGCACGGGGTCCTCTCTCCAGTTGTTGTTCGTGACGGTGACAAATCCGCCCGGACCGTGCAGTTCCAGGACTGGGTCGGCCATGGCGTCGGGAACAGATTGCGCCAACGAAGGCCCAATGGCCCGAATGAGCACATGTTTCGGAGCGGTGGAGCCATTCGGCTGAATATTGATCGAAGCCCCCGGTACCACTCCCGTGATGATGAAGCCGCCGATGCCAACATTCTCACCAATCCCCACTCGCATACGAGTCGAGAGGTTGACCGCCTGGGCCGGTGTTGCCGTGGGCGTCGCTGACGGCGCTACGGTGGCGGTGGGGGTAGGCGTCACGGTCGCCCCCACAGTTGGTGTCGGGGTTGCCGTCGGTGTCGCCACCGGGGTGGCGGTTGCCGATGGGGTTGGGGTTGGGAATGGCGTTGGGGTCACGCCGGTGCAGACATCCGGAGCAGGGCCTTGAATTGCCACGGTGATAGGCGCACCCGTTTTGAAGAAGCCAACCGTCGCCATCGCGGCTTGGGGCGGGCGATCGGAGTCAAAACGGAAATTATACATCGTCCCAAAGCGCACCGCGTTCGCGTTTGGATTTTGCGCGAAGGTCTCGGTGTTCCAGGTCAGGGAATCCAGGGTTTGATTTGGCGTCCAGACAGCGTTGCTGAATCCAGCGCCTCCCACAGTTCCATCGTTGGCAAATCCGGGATGATTAGGCGGAGCATGAAACCCCGTGTTAGTCACTGTGATCCCGCATCCGAGCGGGACACTGAACGATTGAACGGAGCGATCCAGATTTTGGTTATGGATGGCGTATTCGTAGTGCCAAACGCCGGCGGACGGGTTCGTCACCTTGTAGACAACGAAGGCACGTCCATCGACTCCCGGCTCGGGTTCGATCGTGCTGCTGGTCGCGCCCGTCCATGCCCCGGTGGCCGGGGTCATTCGGACCGTCGCGCCCACGGAGGCGAAGGTAAAACTCGTCGTGCCCGTGACATTGTACCGGCGGTAGGATGCATTGTTATACATGTTGCATTCCCCCGGGTGGGCCTGGCACCAGGCGAACTCGTGCGGGCTGTCGTATTGAACTTCGAGGTAATACGTCGCGCCTGCATTCAGCGTTGTGTTCAGATCGGAGGCATTAACCACAATCCGGTGCGATGTGCCGGTATGAGAATGACCGGTATGATTGTCCGGCCTCGGACTCACCGAGAAGGCGCCGGTATATGGATTCACCCAGGCGCGCGAACCCAAGGCGCCAGAATTCGTGTTGCCCTGGAACCCATTTTGACTCGCGAGATACGGGTCGGAGCATCCCACGCCGAGCTCGCTCTGGTCTGGGAAGGGAGTGCAGCCAAACCCGCAAGCGTTTTCCTGGCTCGCTCCGAATGTATGTTTCACCCAAGCCTGGCCCAATTGTTCAAAGCGATCGTTGTTGGTCGCTCCCCCGCTCATCCGATAGAAATTTTGCGACACGACAGAATGGTCCGGGTCGGGCAATCGATAGAAATGCACCGGGACGTTTCCGTTGTTGCAGGAGGTCGCTCCGGTCGCGAGGCCGACCTGGCCATTGGCGCTGCCTTGTTGCTGAAAACCGGACATATCGCCAACGACGATGTCGGGCCCCGGGACGGAACCCTCCGGGGTATTCGGAGCGCCGCCTTTTCGCGGAGGCATGGTCGTCGAGGTAACCGCACCGTTAACGAAGGTACTGACTTCGATGGGATACACGGTCGTCGCGATGGAAATTTTCCCGACGATCGACCCAGCCGCGGCCGGACGTCCCAGTGTTTTCGCCAGCTCTTCCGAAACCAGAAGCCTTCCGCCCTTGACGCTGAACAAATGTGCGGCGGCATCGTACTCATAGAGGTGGCCTTCAACGTTGAAAAACGTAAAGCCGGTTTTCCCGTCGCGAACTACCAGGTTGTATGGCTCACCCGAAGGGGTCTGCTCGATGACGAGCTGGCTCGAGGACGCATTCAACGGTTCAGGAAGAGCCGCGGAGTTCCTCGAGATCAAACCCATCGAACTCGGCTCGGGACCTCGCAGGTCGTTGTCGATGACACGGATCGTAAAGAAAGAATTGGGGCTCACCTCGAAACCAAAGGTCTCCAGTTTCGATTCTTGCGCCTCAGAGCGGATTCCTCGGAGCAGGCTCACATCGAGATCCAGGGCGACGTTTCCGCTCGCGACGACCATCTTCTCGACCGTGGCGGTGAGCCCTTGTGAACTTTTCCCCGAATTCTGTGGTGCTGAATTTCCAGTGCTATTGCTCAAGAGCAAAAGCAGCGGGAGCGCAAAATAACCCAACGTTTTCATGAACATTGTCCTAATCCTCCAATTGATTACCCGTTCAGAAGGCGATGAAATCCTTCATGCCAAGACGACAGCACGTGCAGGCACGGCTGTCGGCAAGATATTATATCCTTCGCGCCGAAAAGCAGATTATTTTTTTGGTTTCTTTTCGGCGCATCTCTCACCCAATTGGGATAGGTTCCACGCACCAGCTCAGAATCGCCGGACGAAGGCGAACCACGGGCGCCGGACGCGCCTAGGGCGGCCCCTGGTCGTAAACTTCAATCAGGCCCAGGCCAGAGCCGTTGTTCCGTCCCGCGAGCAACGCGGTGTAAAGGCCCGGCGGCAGGTTCGCCACGATGCCAGACTCGAGATCGTTGGACGGGGCCAGGCCGGCAAAGAGGAGCGCTGAAGCTTGCGTTGGGTCATCCTGCCAGTCGTTATTCGCGCTGAGCAGCGTTCCGTCCCCGTTGCGCAACTCCAGCGTCGGATCCGCCAGCGCGTTTGGCAGACCCGCACTGGCGAGACTGGGACCAAGGCCGCGGATCACGATCTTCGCATCACCCCCGCTGTGGCCCAACATGAAGCCCGCTATCACGACGTCACTGCCCCCGCTGACAAAGGCCCGCGTGCTAATATTGGCCAACTTTCCGGGGACCGCCTGGCTGAAGTCGTACACTTCCACTAACGCGACTCCTGACGTGTTGTTCTTGCCCTTCACTACCGCGGTGTAGGCCCCGGGATTTAGAGTCGCATCGATTGCCGCTTCGAGCTCATTGGTCGGCGCGATGCCGGTGGCCTCGATCGCTGCCGCCTGCACAGGATCGTCTCCCCAATTGTCGTTGGTTATCGTGACAAACGCGCCCGGACCGTGCAGCTCCAGCACCGGATCAGCCAGCACGTCTGGAACACCGAATTGAGCCAGGGAAGGTCCGATGGCCCGAAGAAGGACATGCTTGGGGGTAGTTCCCGAAATAATGAAACCACCGATCCCAACATTGTCACCGCTCTGAACTCGCAGCCGGGTTGAGAGATTGACGGCTTGGGACGCCGGACTCGGCGTGGGAATGGGCGTCGGCGTGGGAGTTGGCGTTGGCGTCGCCGCGGGAGTCGGTGTTGGGGTCGGCGTGAGAGTTGGCGTTGGGGTTGAAGTTGGGTTGGGCGTCGGGGTCGGAGTGGGGGTCGGGGTCGCCATTGGCGTGGGAGTTGGGGTCGCATTACACGTATCCGGGGATGGGCCCTGGATCCCAACAGTGATCGGCGCTCCACTCTTGAAGAAACCGATCGTGGCGAGCGCAAGTTGCGGCGGACGGTTCGAATCAAAGCGGAAATTGTACAGAGTTCCCCAGCGAATCGCGTTCGCATTTTGGTTTTGCGCGAACGTTTCCGAACTCCAGCTCAAAGCGCTCGCGGTTTGATTCGATGTCCAGGCAACGTTGCTGTAACCCAGGCTTCCCAGGGTTCCGTCATTCGCGATTCCAGGATGGTTGAGCGGGGCATGAAACCCCAGGTTGCTCACCGTAACTCCGCACCCGAGCGGCACACTGAACGATTGAATCGAGCGATCCAGATTCTGGTTATTGATCGCGTATTCATAATGCCACACGCCAGCAGATGGGTTCGTGACCTTGAAGGCGATAAACGCGCGTCCATCGATTCCTGGCTCGGGCTCGATCGTGTTACTGGTCGCTCCCGTCCAGGCATTGATGGCAGGGGTCGTGCGCACGGTGGATCCGACTGTCGAAAAACTAAAACTGGTCGTGCCAGCGACGTTGAAACGGCGGTAGGACGCGTTGTTATACATGTTGCATTGCCCTGGATGCGCCTGGCACCAGACGTATTCATGCGGGGTGACGTATTGGGCTTCGGCATAATACGTCGCGCCCGGATTGAGCGTTGTGTTCAGGTCGCTTCCTTCCACCAGAATCCGGTGGGTCACTCCTGTTTCCGCGTGGCCGGAGTGATTGTTGGCGGTCGATGGGAAAACGCCGGTGAACGGATTCACCCAGGCCCGCGATCCCAGGCGACTTTGATTCGCATTTAGACTCGACGAGTACGGATCCGAGCAGCCCACGCCCAAGTGAGTTCCATTGGCGGCCGGACTACAGCCAAAACCGCAAGCGTCGTCCTGCAAGGCAGTGAACGCGTGCTTCAACCAGGATTGGCCGATCTGCTCAAAGCGGTCATTGTTGCTCGCCCCACCGCTCATTCGATAGAGATTCTGCGGAATGACCGGATGGTCTGTGTTCGACAACGCAAACCAATCCAACTCGACGTCGCCGTTATTGCAGGAGGTCGTTCCCACCGCCAGGCCGACCTGAGTGCCGCTGCTCCCAAATTGCTGCATGGCGGGCAGATCTCCCACGATGACATCAGGACCCGGCACCGAAGTAGGAACGTTCGGAGCCCCGCCGCGCCGAGGGGGCAGGATCGCGGAGCGAGCCGCGCCGTTGACGACCGACGTGACTTCGATCGGAGAAACCGCAGCCGTCATCGAAATTCTTCCCACAACCACGCCGGCTTCCGCCGGCCGGCCAAGTTTGTTGGCGAATTCTTCCGAAAGCAGGAGCCGTCCGTTCGCGAGGCGGAGCGAATGCGCCGCAGCTTCGTACTCATAAACATTTCCTTCGACGTTGAAGAAGACAAAGCCTGTTTTCCCGTCACGCACGGCAAGGTCGAAAGCTGCGTCCGCGGGAAGTTTTTCGAGGGCGAGCTGGTTTGAAGACGCAGAGAGCGATTCCGGAAGAGTCGCGGAATTCCCCCAAATCAATCCCATGGAACCTGCCTCAGGACCGCGCAAGACATTGTCAAAGACAAGGACCGTAAAAAAAGAATTCGGGCTTACTTCGAAACGCAAAGTCTCCCATTTCGATTCCTGCTTCCCGGATTCGCGGCCCTGGAGCCGATTCAAGTCGAGATCCATCACGACGCTTCCGCGGGCCACGATCATCTTTTCAAGCGTGCCGGTCTCTCCTGCCAGGTCTTGCCCGGGTCCTTGCGGTGCCGAATTTCCCGAGCTGTTGCTCAAGAGCAGAAGCAGCGGAAGCGTGAAACAACTCAACAATTTCCTCAACATTGCCTAATCCTTCCAATTTACTGCCGTTTAGAAGTCACGAACGAAGCCATTGAAACGACACGCCATTACGCGTCGTGGGCGAAGACGGGAGTGTATCGGCGTAGCCGGAAAAGTAGACTACTTTTTCAAAATTTCTTCCGGCGGCCATACGATCAGACATCGGACACCAGGGAGCGGACCGACGCCCCCGATTTACTCCGACCAGATCGCGAACTCGCCACCGCCGGGCGCTTCGAAATGAAAGCGACGGCCCCCGGGGAAATCGAAGATTTCGCGCGTAACTTTTCCCCCGAGCCGCCGAACTTCAGCGCAAATCTCCGCGATATCCGATCGATAGAAGACAATGAGCGGCGCGCCAGCAGCCACACTGCCGGTGTTCTCCGAGGCGAAGAACCCTCCGGTCATGCGGCCATCGTCAAAGGCGCAATAGTCAGGGCCATAATCCTGGAACGACCATCCGAAAAGCTGCGTGAAGAATTCCTTCGTGGCCGGCAGGTCCTTCGAAGGCATCTCGATGTAATCAATCGTACTAGGAAGCGATTTGTGCACGGGGATCAATTCTGAAACTGCGCTTCGAGGACGTCGAGATAAACCGAAATGGGATCGTGTCTTCGCTTCTCCGGATGGGACGTCATCTCGGCCGCTTTCAGGTAATTGGCGAACGCTCCGCTTGGGCCTCGTTGTTTGGTGGCCTCGAACCAATTCAGGTAGTCGTCGATCTCTTCTGCTCGACTTGCAACTCCGTCGCGCGTTGCATTCAGGCGGACGAGTCGCTCGGCGATTCCCCTCATCTTCCCCCGCGCCAGCAGCGTGGCCGCTTTCTCATATTCCTTAACCAGGGAGCAATAGACCGGATTCGCCCGGGTCCCTAGGTTTCTCAAATCCGCGCTGCATCGGGCGAGAGACAACTTGGCAGGCGCCTCTCGAATGAACTTGGAGAATTCCTCGAGACGGTAATTTCTTTCCGGGCGAGCGCCACGCATTCTTAGCACCAGGAGTTCCGCCAGCTTCTGTTCCGTTTCTTTCGCACTGAGCAATTGCAATGAGTGGCCGGCCAAAAGCTGCTGAACATGCAATCTCCACACCTTCTCGGCGTTGTTCGCATTACCCAGGACCGGGAAAAATTCTCTCAAACCGGCCATTTCATCGCGCGCGGCCGCTGGAAGGCTCGCGATGAAGCGCGCAAGGCAATGCGGCCCCTCAGGCCCGCGGACGAGAAGCTCGACGAGCGCAAGAGAATATGCGCGATAAACCGAACGGCCGGGGCCATCGAATAAATCGGATCGCTGCCGCAAGAATTCTTCGAGCGGAAGAATCTTGGCACTCACCAGCGGCGTTCTTAAAACATCGATCAATTCTTCCCGGTCGAAGTCTGATTGCCGCGGCGCGATTCCATCGAGCAGCCAATCGGGTGGCGAGACATAGCCTGTGCCCGCCGCCAGGTCGGGTTGACCTCGATACATCATTTCGAGCAGAATGGCGCGCAGGAGCTCGCGTCGGACTTCGGGCTGCCTCGTGTCCGATTCGATGGTCAAATCGAGTTGGACCTTCAGCCCGAAACCGGTCTGGGAGAAATAGAGCGCGCCGCGCGGCGCTTCCGGCAGGTTCGCCTGAGGAAATCGCGCATGGACGACGATCGGCGTGGTCCACTCATCCCGCTGATCGCTGAGCCGAAGAACGTCACCTTTCGTCCGCTCCGCCAGGTCGCAAATCGCTGCCCGTAAACGGATGTCGTTGCCATAGACCAGGAATTGCCGCGAAGTGCTGACACTGCGCTCCGGCAAAGAGGAAGCGCCGGCCTGCGCACAGGCCAGGACGCACAGCACGGCAATACTGCGGCAGACAAAACTCATGGGGGGCGAACGCCGGAAGAATCGCAAACCACCGCCCGGAACGCGAGCGAGAAAGCCTCAAAAAATACCTGCCCGAAGGAAGCAACCCGGCGCGTTTTCAGGGCGGCGCCGCGAGGACCGGCGTTACGTCCCTGGCGGCGTCACAGCCGGCGCGGTCTCGGCGGACGGCGTGGGAGCAGGAGGAGTGGCCGCTGGCGCCGGGACTGCCGGCGGGAGGGTAACGGCCTGCTTGGGTGTCAGCACCACCATTTTAGGATGAAATTCCAGTGTCCCCATTTTCGCGACCAACTTCTTCTCGCGGTCCAAAACTGCCCACAAATCGGTGAAGAGGATATCGCCGTATTTCATGATCATCGGGTGAATGGGCATCCGTCCGACGCTTCCGCCATTGTTAGCGGCAGTCAGCGTCCCATTCTGCAACGCGACGTTGTAGGAAATGGAATGGAAAATGGAAAACCCGAGGAGGGATCGTTCCGCCGTCATTCCACAAACACCCTCATCGAAATTAACGAGCGCGCGTTCGAATTGGAGGAATTTGCTCAAGGCGACCCGCTTGGTTTTCGTCACATTGGCGAGATAAGCGTTCACTTGGTCAGTGGAGTATTGCAAGGGAGCGGCGCCGCGGCTCGTCGTCGCATTTTCCAGATCGAGACTGATCTGCTGGAGCTCCAGGCTTTTCGGGCGCTCGGGCAGGCCGATCGGTGGCCGCAACATCTCAATGAGCACGGCCAGGGCGCAGGCGCCCAGAACCAGTTTGCTGATCTTGAAAAACATCAAACGCAGCTTGATCCGGCCGGGATCGAACAGTTGCTTCAGCCGCCGTTGGGTGGCCTTCGGGTCTTCCAGTTTGGGCGCAACCTTGGCCAGAGCGGACCGATCAAGCCGCGCCCCACAATCGTGGCAATAAATGCGCTCGGGCTCGTTTTGGCGCTGACACTCCGGACAAACTAGCTTGATCATGTGGTCGACTGCTTTTTCGGTTTTGCCTCGGCCGTCTTCGCGGGTGCCGAAGCTTTTTCGCTGCTGCCGCTCTCTTTTACTCCGGAAGACTTTTCACCATTGGCGGCCGGGGCGGCTGGCGCATCTTTTTTTGCGCCTTCTTTATAAGAGTCACTCCGATAATCAGTAATATAGAAGCCTGATCCCTTGAAGATCAAGCCAGCGCCGGTTCCGAGAAGCCTTTTGACTTTTCCGTGCCCCCATTTTTTCTGCCGGCAAAGTTCCTTCGGACACTCGCGGAACGGCTCATCGCGCATCGATTGAAAAGTGTCGAAGTTCTTCCCGCACTTCTCGCATGAATATTCGTAGGTGGGCATGGAGCGCGTGTCGAAGGCGGCGAATGGTCGCAATTCTCCTCCAGAAAAAGCAGAATACAAGCCAGCTACCGGCCACGGCCACGAGGGCTCATGGCGCGGCTCTTCGGCCCGCCCACAACCAGGGCCGGCATCTTGACTTCCGACTCGATGGCCGTTAGAAGCATCGGTCCCAAATTTTCCTTATTATGCCGGCATTATTCTTCCGTTCTTTAGCGCTCAGTTTGGCGGCCGTATTGGCTCTGGCCGTGACGGGATGTGAGGGAGACGACCCGGCTCTCGCCCAGTCGCAATACATGGGCGGAGTCTACGGCAACAGCCCAGTCTCGTCGTCCGCCCCGCAGGATTCCGTTTCCTACTGGGACGGCGATGGTGTTTCCGGCAAGCCGTCGATCAAAATCAGGTTGAGCGAACAGAAAGCCTATTTTTATAAGAGTGGGCAACTGGTCGGTATTTCACAGCTTTCGACCGGGCGCGAAGGCTTGGGCACGCCCAGTGGGTCATTCTCCATCATCCAAAAAGACCAGGCCCACGTCTCGAGCCAATACGGCGACTACGTGGATTCGGCCGGCAACGTGGTCGTCCCTAACGTAGACGTCGGCAAAGATCCCAAGCCTCCGGGCACCCGCTTCAAGGGCGCGCCCATGCCCTATTTTATGCGGATTGTGGGCGGTGTCGGCATGCATGCGGGTTATTTGCCCGGATATCCGGCTTCCCATGGCTGCATTCGGATGCCGGAGTTTATGGCCGAGAATTTCTTCAGGTCGGTCTCCACCGGCACACCCGTGACCATCACCCACTAGGCCGTTGGGAGCACCTTCGCTCCCGGCTTGCACTTCCCGTTTGCCGAAGACATGATCGTGCTTCCGCTGATTACGCCATGATCATCATCACCCAACCGAACGCCACGGAAGAGCAGATCGAGCGAGTCGTCGCCCGCGTCCGCGAGTACGGCCTGGAAGCGCAAATCAGTCGCGGCGCCTCCCGTGTCATCATTGGCGTAATAGGCGCGGAAGCGCGGATTCGGGAAAAGCCGTTCGCTGCCATGCCGGGGGTGGAAGCGATCGTCCCCGTGGAAACACCTTACAAGCTCGCCTCCTATGAATCGCGGGGCGTCGCCTCAACTGTGGAGATTTGCGGCGTAAGCGTCGGCGGCGATTCAGCGGTGGCCCTCATCTGCGGGCCCTGCTCCGTCGAAAGCCGCGAACAGCTTCTCTCCATTGCGCGCACGGTGAAGGATTGTGGCGCGCGAATTTTGCGCGGCGGCGCGTTTAAGCCACGGACATCTCCCTACAGTTTTCAGGGTTTGCGCGAAGATGGCCTCCGGTTTCTGGCGGATGCGCGGAACGAGACCGGTCTTCCCGTGATCACTGAGATCATGGATGCGCGCGACCTGCCGATTGTGGAGCGTTATGCCGATTGCCTTCAGATCGGAGCGCGCAATATGCATAACTTTACCCTCCTGAAGGAAGTGGGCCGCAGTCATTTGCCCGTCCTGTTGAAGCGGGGATTTAGCGCCACGATAAACGAGCTGATCATGGCCGCTGAATACATCCTCAGCGAGGGCAACATGAACGTGCTCCTCTGCGAGCGAGGCATTCGGACCTTCGAAACCGCCACGCGTTACACGCTGGACTTAAACGCGGTGCCGATTCTCAAAGCGAAAACGCATTTGCCCGTCGTGGTCGATCCGACTCACGGCGTCGGCCTCCGCGAGTTCATTCCGCAAATGGCGCTCGCCGCGGTGGCCGCCGGCGCGGACGCGATCATGCTCGAAGTCCACGACTCCCCTGATTTGGCGAAGAGCGATGGCGAACAGGCACTCGTCCCCGACATGCTGGCCAAGCTCGTGCCGCGTTTGCGCGCCGTAGCCAACGCCGTCGGCCGCGATCTGTAATCGGCATCCTCCTGCTCCTGATCATGATCTGCCTGTGAACTGGAAGAGGATCACGATCAGCATCAAGAGCAGGAGTTTTACGAGACACGGATTGGCCGAGCCCCGTCCCTTGTTTGAACTTCGCTTCGATCCGGCGAAACATTGCCGGTGGAAGTTTCTTCAAGCGATCCCCTGCCCCTCGTCGTAACCAGGGCAACACCGATCGCGGAGAAACTGCGCGACTCTGGAAAAGAGGCGCGTCCGGTCACGTTCTCGCACGTGACCGAACCGGCGCAAGCGTTCCTCGTCTCCGCCATTACCGGAGAAATTCGAAAGACATTCTGGGTCCTGTGCCCAAATATCCGGTCGCAGGAATTACTCTACGAGAGTCTGCTCAACTGGCTGCCCGAAGCGCTCTTCCTGCCGGAAGCGGAATTCGCCGCCGTGGAAAATATTCTGCCCGATCCCGATATCGCGGCGGAACGGCTCGCGCTTTTGAACCGGATCCAGCGCGAAAAAGGTCCTCACGTCATCATTGCCACGCGCGCGGCGCTTGATCAGGCGGCACCTGCTCCGGCCGTCCTGAATTCCGCCATCCTGGCGCTCCGCCGCGGCAAACGCGAACCGATGGAGCACATGATCGAAGCGCTCGTTGCCGCGGGCTACGAACGCGTCGCGCAGGTCACCACGCGCGGCCAGTTCGCCGTTCGCGGCGGGATTCTCGATTTGTTTTCCTGGCAGACCCAGCGGCCGATTCGCGCCGAGTTTTTCGGGGATGACATTGAATCCCTGCGTGAATTCGACGTCGACACCCAAACGTCGGTGCGGAATTTGCAGAGCGTTGAGATCTTGCTCGGAGCCGTCGACGAGCAAACGGGCACGGTCCGGGACTACATCGCCTCCGATCACGTTCGAATCGCAATCGAGCCGGATGAAACCAATGACGCCGATATCCTGATTGGGGAAGGCTGGCTGGGCGGTGATGAGCTGGAAGATTTCCGGGGCGCCTTCGAGCAATGCGACATCGGCGATTTTGCCGTGGGCGACTTCATGCTCGTGGAGGCAAAGCGCGCGCAGTTTTCCGCGCGGTTGAGAGATTGGCGCGCGGCTGAATTTCGCATTGTTATTTATTTCCAAACGGAAGGGGAAATCGAGCGGTTCCGCGAGATCATGGGAGACGCCGTGGCGGGCGTCGAGTTGGTGGAAGGGACGCTCCCGCGTGGCTTCGTCTTTCCGGACGGGCATCTGGTGGTCCTTTCCGGCGCGGAATTATTCGGGCGTTACACGGCGCACGGCCGGCGGCGGTTGCAACGCGCGGAAAAGCTCGGCCGCAATCGCGCTCAGATCGACTTCAGCGAGCTCAATGAGGGCGATCTGGTCGTCCATCTCGAACATGGTGTCGGGCGTTTTCTGCAATTGACGCGCGTTCCCACCCAAAGCGGCGGCCTCCAGGAGGTGCTCGCTTTGGAGTTTGCCAATGATTCAAAACTCTATGTCCCGCTCGAGCAGGCCTTTCTGGTTTCCCGCTATGTCGGCGTCGGGAAAAAATCGCCGCCGCTCAGTTCGCTCGCGGATGCAAAATGGGCGCGGGCGAAGAAAAACGCGGTCGCCTCCATTTTCGACTACGCGGGCAAAATGCTTGCCGTGCAGGCCGAACGCGAAACCCAGCTGGGGCACGCCTTCGATCCCGATACGAAGTGGCAAAGCGAGTTCGAACATTCATTCCCTTACCGCGAAACGCCAGATCAACTCACCGCGATCGCGGCCACCAAGCGCGACATGGAGCAACCCCGCTCGATGGATCGCCTCATCTGTGGCGACGTCGGTTTCGGGAAAACCGAGGTGGCCATTCGGGCCGCGTTCAAGGCGGTCATGCAAGGCAAACAAGTCGTTGTCCTCGCCCCGACTACTGTTCTCGCGCAGCAGCACTTCGAAACCTTTCGGCAGCGCATGCTCGATTACCCGGTCCGCATCGAAATGCTCAGCCGTTTCCGGTCGCACACCGAACAACGCAAGGTTTTGCAGCTTCTCCGCGAGGGCGGCGTCGACATCGTGATCGGCACCCATCGGCTCATTTCCGGCGACGTCGTTTTCAAGGATCTCGGTCTCGTCGTAATCGACGAAGAACAGCGCTTCGGCGTGCTGCACAAGGAAAAGTTCAAAGAACTCTTCAAGCTCGTCGATGTCCTCACCCTCTCGGCCACGCCGATCCCGCGCACGCTCTATCTGTCCCTCGTCGGCGTAAAAGACATGTCCACGATCGAGACGCCGCCGCTGAATCGCCTGCCGGTCGAGACCGTGGTTTGTGGATACGATGAGCGAATCATCCGGGACGCCATCAATCGCGAACTCGAGCGCCAGGGCCAGGTCTATTTCCTGCACAATCGAGTGCAATCGATCGAGAAAACGCGCGACCGCATCGCCGAGCTTTGCCCACAGGCGCGCGTCGAATTCGGCCATGGGCAGATGGGCGCGGACGAATTGGAATCCGTCATGGCGCGTTTTGTGGCGGGCAAGATCGACGTGCTCGTCTGCACCACGATTATCGAGAGCGGCCTGGATATCCCGAACGCGAATACCATCATCATCGACCGGGCCGACCGTTTCGGACTCGCCGACCTCTATCAGTTGCGGGGCCGCGTGGGCCGGGCCGAGCATAAAGCCTACGCCTACCTCCTTCTGCCGCGCGAGATGATGACGGTGGGGGCCGCGCGCAAGCGGATCAACGCCATCAAGCAATACAGCTCCTTGGGCGCCGGTTTCCGCATCGCGATGCGCGATCTGGAGATCCGCGGCGCTGGAAGCATTCTGGGCACGGCCCAAAGCGGCCACATCATGGCGGTCGGGTTCGATCTCTACTGCCAGCTCCTCAAACAGGCCGTTTCCCAGCTAAAAGGCGAGAAATCGCGGGCGCGCCTGGAGGTGGAGGTGCGCCTTGATTTTGTCGCCACGAATGAGGCCGAGTTTGTGCAGCTCGGGCCCGAGGCCCGCGTGCCCGCCTTCATTCCCACCAGTTATGTGACCGATTCCGCGCTCCGCATTCAGGCCTACCGGCATCTGGCGGAAATCACGACGCGAGAACAGTGGGATCGACTCCGTAAAGAGTGGCGCGACCGTTTCGGCAAGTTTCCGCCGGCGGTTGACAATTTGCTCGTTCTCACCGAAATCAAGCTCGCTGCGGCCAAAGCCGGCGTCACCCGAGTCGAGGTGCGCGAAGGTAAGTTAATGCTCACGCGCCGCGGCGATTTTATACTTGTAGGGGGCAAATTCCCTCGCATTAGTACTGATAGAATCGACCGCCAATTGGTCGGCGTTTTGGACCTAATCAAGAAAATATAGAGTCATGATCCGCCCCTTATTTGTCGCCACGCTCGCGGTAGTCGCCCTGCTCCTCCCGCCCCTGTGCCGCGGTTCATTCGCGGCGGAGAGCCAGGTCATTGACGGCATCGCGGCCGTCGTGAACAACGATGTCATCACCTACTCCCAAGTGCGTGGTCTCGTCGGACCGCGCGAAAGACTATTGCAATCGCAGTTCAAGGGGGAGGAACTGGCCAAGCAAATCAAAGCCGCCCGGGAATTAGCGCTCAAAGATCTGATCGATCGCCAGCTCATCATCCAGTCCTTTGCCAAGGACAAATTCGAGCTGCCGGATCATTTCGTCGAGGAACGGGTGAACGACATCATCAGGGAGAGCTTTGGCGGCGATCGCCAGGCTTTTATCAAAACGCTGCAGGCGCAGAATTATTCGCTGACCGAATTTAAGAAGGCTGAGAAGGAACGAATCATCGTCCAGGCCATGCGGAGCAAGAATGTAAAAACGGCCACAGTTATTCCCCCCGGAAAAATCACCGAGTACTACACCAAGCACCGGGCGGAGTTCACGGCCAAGGAGCAGGTCAAGCTGCGCCTGATCATGATCCCGACCCACGCCGCCGAAGGGAATGCAGCGGCGCAGAAAGCAATCGCGGAGGAAATCCTGGGGAAACTGGCTGACGGCGCGCCCTTCGATCGCATGGCGCAGATCTATTCCGAGGACAGTACGCGCGATGCCGGGGGTGATTGGGGATGGATCGAACGCAAGACACTGGCGGCGCCTCTCGAAAAAGTCGCTTTCAATCTCCCCGCCGGCAGGGTGAGTCACGTCATCGAGCTGGGACCGAATTATTACATCCTCAAAGTCGACGAAAAGCGCGGCGGCGAAACGCCGTCGTTCGCCAAGCTGCGGCCCGAGATCGAAAAGAAGTTGATGCAGGAAGAATCGCAGCGGCAACAGGAACTCTGGATCTCAGGCCTTCGGCAGAAGGCCTACATCCGCACGTTCTAGTCCGCGCGGCTACGCCGCGACGTTATATGCCATCGAGCGACGAAGCGCTCGATCCACCTTGCGAGTCACCGCGGCGTTGATGACAATGCGCGATGCGGTTCCGCATTGGCATCACGCTCGGCGACTCGGCCGGTATCGGTCCCGAGATCGTGCAGGCCGCCCTCGCCTCCGGCCGCTTGCCTGAGACCGCGGAATACTCCGTTCTCGGAAGGCGAGTGGCCTGCGTGCCAGGCCAACCCACTTCCGAGACTGCCCATGCTGCCCTCGACGCCCTGGAAGAAAGCGCCGCTCTTGCCCTCCGCGGCGAAATTCAGGCGGTCGTGACCGGACCGATTCATAAGGCGCGAATGTACGAGATCGGTTTCCAGTTTCCGGGGCAGACAGAATTCTTTGCCAATCGCTGCGGCGTAAAGAATTTCGCGATGCTGCTCACGGGCGGCAAGCTGACGGTCGCTCTGGTCACGGCCCATTTGCCGTTCCGCGAAGTCGCAGCGGCGCTGAATTCTGACGAGATCGTGCGAGTCGGCCTGTTGCTCAAAGATTTTCTGCGGCGCCGCCGGATCGCGCACCCACGGATCGCGGTCGCGGGCCTGAACCCGCACGCCGGCGAATCGGGTGCGCTCGGTCGCGAAGAAATCGAAATCATTACCCCGGCCATCGCCCAGCTGAATTACCAATCACCGATCACCGGTCACCAGTCACCAATCTTCGCGGGGCCCTTCTCGCCCGACACGCTGTTCCACCACGCCGCAAAGGGTGATTGGGACGGCGTGCTCTGCATGTATCACGATCAGGGCCTGATTCCATTGAAGCTCCATGCCTTTCATGAAGGCGTGAACGTAACGCTGGGTCTTCCGTTTGTGCGGACGAGCCCCGATCATGGAACCGCTTTCGAGATTGCGGGCCAGGGCCAGGCCCGGGCCGATAGCATGATCGCCGCGATCAACCTCGCGGTTGAACTCGCGGCCCATAATTCGACTCCGCCCGCATGAAGAACGCACGCAGTCATCTCGCGTTGCTGTTCGTCGTCGCCCTTGTCTTTTGCTGGTCGGGCTGGCAGCCGCACGATCGTTTGACGTGGTGGTTGGAGATCGCACCGGGTCTCGCCGGAATCATCATCCTGCTTGCAACCTATAACCGGTTCCGATTTACCACGCTCTGCTACGCGCTGATCGCTTTGCACATCTGCATCCTTTTCGTGGGCGGCCACTACACCTATGCGCGCGTCCCGGCGTTCGATTGGCTCCGCCCGGTTTTCGGCTGGGAGCGCAATCACTTCGATCGGCTCGGCCATTTCATGCAGGGGTTCGTGCCGGCGATGATCACCCGCGAGATGTTTGTCCGCCTCCAGATCGTGAACCGGAAAAAATGGATCCCGTTTCTGGTGGTCTCCGTTTGCCTCGCCATCAGCGCTTTCTACGAATTGGTGGAGTGGTGGACGGCCTGCTTTAGCGGCAGCGCCGCGAACGATTTTCTCGGCACCCAGGGTGATGTCTGGGACACGCAGGAGGACATGTGCATGGCCCTGATCGGCGTCGCTTGCGCGCTCTTGTTCCTTTCCTACTTTCATGATCGCGCCTTGCGAAAGATGGGCGAGAAGGGACCTGCCGCGTGAAAAAATACCTGACGGTCTTCAATCTCGGCCTGCAAAACACCTTCGTTTACCGCTGGAATTATTTCCTCCGCGCCGTTTTCGGTTTGATCCCGCTCGCGGGGACCGTTTTCCTCTGGCGGGCGATTTTTCGAGAACCGGGCGGCGGCATGCACGGCTACACCTACGGTTCGATGATCTATTACTATTTGCTCACGATCGTGGTCTCAAACCTGGTCACGCCGACGGAAGACGAATGGCAAATTGCGTCGGACATTCGCGAAGGTCAGATCAATTCCTTTCTGACCAAGCCGGTCAATTATCTCGCCTATCGCTTCAGCATCTTTCTCAGCGGCCGGCTGGTTTTCACCGCGGTGACGATCCCGCCCATCATCGCGATTCTTTTTTATTTCCGCGATTACCTCGTCTTTCCGTCGGACGTGATGACCTACGTTTACGCGTTCCTGTCCCTCGTCATGGCGGCGCTGATGCAGTTCTTCATCACTTACAGCCTGGCGATGATGGCGTTTTGGATTCTCGAGATTTCCACGATCGTTTTCATCGTTTACTCATTCGAGTACTTCCTCGGTGGCCAGATGTTCCCGGTGGACATCATGCCGGCCGGCATCCAGGCGGTCATGAAATGGCTGCCTTTTTATTACGAACTCTTTTGCCCCATCGCGATTTTCATGGGGCGCCTCCACGGAGCGGAGGTGGGCCAGGCTCTGGCGATTCAAGCCGCCTGGGTCCTGATCACCTGGGGCGCCGCAAATTTCATGTGGCGGCGCGGGCTTGGGCATTATCAGGCCGTTGGGGGATAGCGTGGGAAGTGAATAGTGATTTGATCGGTGAATTGATCTGAGCTCCTACAGTTCACCAGTCACTAGTCACCATTCACTCCCCTGCCATCGGCAAGCCCGCTTCTTTCCACGCCCGCATGCCTCCAGCGAGCGAGCGCACATTCTCGTAGCCCATCTTCTGCAAACTCTCCGCCACGAGCGCGGACCGGCTCCCGCCGCCGCAATAGCAAATAATCGGTTTCGTCACGTCGGGAATCTGCTCCTCGATTTCCAGCTCGATGACGCCACGACTGAGGTGCGTTGCCCCTTCGGCATGGCCGGCGCGCCAATCGCCCTCTTCGCGAACATCGATGAGAATCGCGTCGCCAGCTTCGGCCTGTTTCCGCGCGTCAGCCGCTGGGATTTCCGTGACGTTCTGTTTCGCTTGCGCGACGAGTTTCTGAAAACGGTTCGGCTGTTCCATGCGCGAGCCTCCGCCGAACCAGGCAAAGATCAACGGTTGCGCGACGGAGTTCCGCACTGGCAGCGTGCCGGGATTTCCGATACAAATCCGGCCGATGCACTCTCGATCCAAAATCTCAACGGCGCTTTGTGTCTGCGCCCTGCTCTGGCCGTTTCTCAATCCTCGCTCGGCGCCAGCCAAAGAACTCGGTTGGCAACCAGAGAAGACCTGGGTCTTTGTGGTGGGCGTGCTGGGTTGGAAAAACCGCGACATGTTCGGATCTTTCCCGGTCAAGAATCGCCGCGATGCCGCCCTCGTCGATCACTTTAAACAACGCGGAGTCCCGGAAACGCAGATCGTTTATCTTCAGGATAAGCAAGCCACGCAGGAGAGAATCGACAGCGACTTCTCAACTGCGCTGAAGAAGCTGCGCTCCGACGACTTGCTCATCGTTTATTATTGCGGTCACGGGTCCAAGTCTGAGGATGGCAACGATGTGTTCCTCGCCTCCTACGATGCGGGCGACGATGACGTGGAAGGTTGGTCCGTCAATTCGATCCCCGGGAAGATCAAGTCCGAGAGCAAGTGCGCGCGCGTGCTCTGGTTGCTCGACTGCTGTTACTCCGGCCAGGCGTCGGTTGCGCTGACAAAACAGAAAGGCCGTCCAGCTTACGCCTGTGTCACATCCTCATCGGCCAGCGAATCTTCGACTGAGCATTGGACTTTCTCGGACGCGCTCCTCGACAGCCTGCGCGGAGTGGCCTACGTCGATCTCAATCACGACGGCTCCGTCACGCTGGCGGAGTTCGCCGCTCATTTGAGCGCGGACATGAGCCTCGCGGAAGAGCAGCTCTCGACCTTCGCGACCACGGAAGGGTTCGAATCGGATATGGTGTTGGCGCCCGCGAAATCGTTGGCCAATCCGAAAATCGGCGAGCGCGCCAAGGCGAGAGACGCGGACGGCGACTGGTATGCCGGACGGATCGTCGAAGCCCGGGACGAGAAGTTCAAACTCCACTTCATCGGCTACGAGGATGATGAAGACGTATGGGTCGCGGCCGAAGACTTGCGACCGATCAAGCCGGTGCAATATGCCATCGGGAAAAAAGTGGACGTTCTCTGGAAGAAGAAGTGGTATCCAGCTACGATTCTAAAGGTGAAGGACGGCATTCACCTCATCCATTACACCGATTACGAAGCGAAATGGGACGAGTGGGTGCCATCCAAGCGCATCCGCGATCCGAAGTCGTAAGGGACGCGCGGGCCCTCCCACATTACTCGTAGCGCAACGCGTCGATTGGATCGAGCCGCGCGGCTTTGCGCGCCGGATAAAATCCAAAGAAAACACCGACCGCAGTGCTAACGAGAAACGCGCCGATAATGGAGCCCGGCGAGACGAGGGAGGGCCAGTTCTTCAGCGCGGCGATTATTTTCGAGGCCGCGATGCCGGTGATGATTCCGATGATGCCGCCGACCGCGCTGAGCGAGATAGCCTCAATCAAGAACTGAGTGAGGATGTCGCGACCGTGCGCGCCCACCGCCATGCGAGTGCCGATCTCACGCGTGCGCTCGGTAACGCTCACCAACATGATGTTCATGATCCCGATCCCACCGACGACCAGGGATATGATGGCTACTCCGAGCAGCAATGCAGTCATGGTCTCGGTGGTGGCCGTCTGGGCCGCCGCGATTTCCTCCTGGTTCCGGACGGTAAAATCATCGTCGCGCCCTTCGCGAATGTTATGCCGCTGCCGGAGCAACTCGATGATTTGCTGTTTCGCCGGCCCCAGATCGCGTGGACTGGCAACTTGCGCGTTGATATTCCGCAGCGTCGTCCCTCCGCCCAGCACTCGCTTGAGCGCGCTGGTGTAAGGCATGATTACGATGTCGTCCTGGTCGGTTCCCTGCGAACTCAATCCCTTGGGCGTGAGAACGCCCGTGATCTGAAAGGGCACGTTCTTGACCCTCAAAACCTGGCCAACGACGTCCTCGCTTCCGAAAATCTGCGTGGCCGTCGTTCGCCCAACGACACAGACTTTATTTGCGCTCCGGACGTCCTGATTCGTAAAGGGCGCGCCATCGGCGAGCGCCCATTGCCGCAGTTCGAAATAATCGGCCGACTCGCCGTAAACGCGGGTGAACCAGTTTTGACTCCCGGCCACAACCTGCGCGGTGGAAACCACTTCCTCGCTCACGAGCGTAACCGCTGGAATTTCGCGACGAATTGCTTCCGCGTCTTCAATTTTTAGCGTGCCCGCTCCGCCCCAGCCAGTCCGGATGCCGCTCGAGGTCGTGCTGCCGGAAAAAATCAGGATCACGTTTTCGCCCAGGCCGGCAATTTGCGCCTCCACCTGCGCCTTTGCTCCGTTCCCGATGCTCACCATCGCGATGACCGCGCCGACACCGATGATGATTCCGAGCGCCGTCAAAGCCGAACGCAGTTTGTTCCGGCGCAGAGCCCGCAACGCGATCTTGAAGGTCGATGCAATTCTCATGTCTGGGCGGCAGGCTCGATCACGTCCTGCGGAAGCTCGTTCAGTTTCTGCAATTCCGTCGCGGCATCGGATCGTCGCGACACGGCGCGATCACTCACGATCCGGCCATCGCGCATCACGACGTTGCGCTGAGCGTAAGCGGCGATATCCGGCTCGTGCGTCACCATGATGATGGTGATTCCTTTTTGGTTCAGGTCCTGGAAAATTCCCATTACTTCCACGCTCGTCCGGCTATCCAGGTTGCCGGTCGGTTCGTCCGCGAGCAGCACTTCGGGATCGTTGATCAACGCGCGGGCCACGGCGACACGCTGTTGCTGGCCGCCGGAAAGTTGACTCGGATGGTGGTCCCCCCGGCCCTGCAATCCGACGGCTTCAAGCACGCGTTCCGCTTTCTCGCGCAATTGGAGGTTGCTCAAACGCGCGGCACCGTAGAGCAAAGGCAGCTCGACATTTTCCAGGGCCGAGGTGCGCGCCAGCAGATTGAAATTCTGGAAAACGAATCCGAGTTTGCGGTTGCGGACATCGGCCAGTTGATCGCGATCCAGGGAGGAAACGTCCTCGCCGTCCAGAAAATAGCGGCCGGAGGTTGGCCGATCGAGGCACCCGAGAATATTCATCAAGGTGGACTTGCCCGAGCCGCTCGAACCCATCAGCGCCACGAATTCACCGCGCGCGATTTCAAGGGAAACACCGCGGACCGCATGGACATCGACTTCGCCCGTCCGGTACGTTTTCTGAACGTCTTCGAGGCGAACCGCGACGGCTGCAGAAGAATCGGCCATGAGTGAACGTTTTGTTGGAATCGACTAAGGGCGCCGCGGGCCGCTGCCAAACGGATTCGTGGCCGGGGTTGAGGCGGGTCCACTGTTGTCCGTCACGCTGGTAACGATCCGATCGCCCTCCTTCAACCCTTCCGTAATTTCGGTGGCAATGCCGTCGCTGATTCCTGTCTTGATCGTCGTTTTTGTCGGCTTTGACGCGCTCGGGGCCAAAACGTAAACGCTGCGCTCGATCCGGCGCTCGGCGCGCGCGGGCGGCCGGCCGCCGCCAGGCTGCCGGGTATCGAAGGATCCCGCTTCACCGCGGGCGCCGGGCTTTCATCGGGCATCCGGACACGGAGAGCGCCGTTCGGAATTTTCAGCACCTCGTCCTTGTGCGCGGAGACGATGGAGACATTCGCGGTCATTCCCGGTTTTAATTTCAAATCCGGGTTCGTGACGCCAATAACGGTGTCGTAGGTCACGACGTTCTGCACTGTGATCGGCGCATTGCGCACCTGAACGACTTTCCCGTGAAACGTTTGGGTGGGAAAAGCGTCCACCGTGAAATCTACGTCCTGATCGACCGCCACGCCGCCGACGTCCGCTTCGGCCACGTTGGCGTCGATCTGCATTTTCGCGAGGTCGTTCGCAATCTGGAAAATCACCGGGGCCTGCAAGCTCGCCGCCACCGTCTGGCCCACATCGACACTGCGGGAAATGATTATGCCGTCGATCGGCGAGGTGATGGTGCAATGGTCCAGATCGGCCTGGGCTTTTTCCAGCGCGCCTTCCTTGATCTTCACGTTCGCCTCCGCCTGATGAAGGTTGGCCGTGGCCTGGTCGAGGTCCGATTGCGCGGAATTTTGTTTCGCGACCAGCGCCTGGGTGCGGGCCGCGTTGAGGCGCGCAAGCTCCAGCGCCGCCTGCGCGTTGTCCAAATCGCCCTTGGCTTGGTTGACGTTCGCCTGAAAGACCACGGGATCGATCTGCGCAATCACCTGTCCGGCTTTTACGACCGAGTTAAAATCGGCGAAGAGCTTCTGAATGTTTCCCGAGACCTGGCTTCCGACCTGAACGTTCTGCACCGGATTCAAGGTGCCAGTCGCCGTGACTGCTTGCGTGATCGGTCCGCGCGTCACCGCTACGGTCTGGAAATTTTGTCCGGAGCCACTCCGGCATTTGGTAAAAAGCAGCCCGGCCAGGACCACCGCGACGATACCGATGAGGAGAGGGATAGGTCGTTTAAACATGTTAGTCGTCCAGCACGATGATCGCGCTTGAAGTTAATACAACCGCTGGAGCGCGTCGAAGTTGCGCTCTACTCTAGTTGACTAATCGCGGGCTTCGTCAGAGAGCATCCAGGCATGCGGCGCTATTTGGAAATTTGGGGGATCATGCTGCGCAACTCGCTCATTCGCGAGCTGAGCTTCAAGGCGAATTTTATCCTCTGGATGATCGTGGAAGTGCTCTGGTTTTGCGGCCAGATCGTTTTCTTTAGCATCATTTTCGGTCAGGTCGATCAGATCGGCGACTGGTCGAAATGGGAAGTCGTCCTGCTTCTGGGCACGCATCAAATGATCGCGCAGCTCTTCCAGGCCTTCTTTTTTGTGAATGTTTCGAACATTCCGGAACTGGTCCGCACGGGAAAACTGGACTCGCTTTTGGTCCTGCCGATCGATAGCCAGTTCGCCGTCTCCACGAAACAGTTCGGTCTCGACAGTGTGTTCAATGCCCTCCTCGGCGGCGTGGTTGTCATCGTCTCGCTTGCTCAACTTCACGTCACCCCCAGTGCGGGCGCGATTGTGCTTTATCTTATTGCGCTGGGCTTCGGCGTGGCGGTGCACTATTCGATCATGCTCACCCTGGCCGCGGTCAGTTTCTGGATCGTCCGCGCGCAGGGGCTGGTCTACGGCTACTTCAATTTTCTTCATATCGCGCGCTATCCGGACGTCATTTTTCCGAAAATCTTCCTTTTCGTTTTCGGCTGGATCATCCCCGTGGTCATCGTCGCGAACATCCCGGCGCGCCTCCTGATCAAGTCGCTCGGGCAACCGGGCTGGCTGATGTTGCACCTGGTTCTGGCCGGCTCAATCGCGTTTGCTCTCTCGCGGATCTTCTGGCGTTTTGCGTTACGCCATTACTCCAGCGCCAGCTCGTAGAATTGGAAAGGCGAACCGCCCGCCAATTGCTCGTTTTTCACGGGTAAATCTCCCCTTGCGCCACCGGGCAAATGCCCTTAATTAAGCCTCCGCTCGCGCCCGGCGACCCAAGGGCGATACCGAAAATTATGGCCAGCCCCGCAAAAAAGAAGGCTCCGAAAAAGCCTGCCAAAGCAAAAGCGCAAAAGAAAAAAGCCTCGCCCGCGAAGAATGCCAAGCCGGCGAAGAAAGCTGCCCCTGCGCCCAAGAAGCCAGCAGCGAAAAAGGCTCCGGCGGCCGCTAAAACATCCGCGCGCGCTCAGAAGCCTTCGAAGGCAAACGGCGCCCAAAAAACCTTCAACGCGCACAGTGATCAGTCGTTGATTTTGCCCACGAAGAACAACAAGACGAAAAAGCTCGATCCGTTCACCCGCGGCCAGAAAGAGAAATTGCTCCAATTGCGCGATGCGATGGTCGACTCGATGGCCGGCGTCGCGAAAGACAATCTCCGCTCTCGCGCGGAAGGTAGTGAGGCCTCCGCCTTCGGGATGCACCAGGCCGATGCCGGCAGCGATGCCTATGATCGCGATTTTGCGCTCAGCCTTCTTTCCCAGGAACAGGACGCACTTTACGAAATCGACCAGGCGCTGAAACGCATCGAGCTCGGGACCTACGGGACGTGCGAAATGTCGGGGAAATCAATCTCGCACGCGCGGCTGGAAGCGATCCCGTTCGCGCGTTTCACCGTTGAATGTCAGTCTCAGCTCGAGAAGCAAAATAAGGCGTCTCGCGTGCGGCAATCAGTCACCTCGCTGTTCGGTCTGACCGACGAGGAGGGGGCCGAAGGCGAAGAGGAAGAGGCAAAAGCGGACGACAGCAAGGAATAGTTTATGGCGCAGGAAATCATCACTCTGGAATGCACGGAAGCGAAGGCGCTCGGCGCGCCGGTCTCGCGCTACATGAGCACTCGCAACAAGAAGAGCCCGCGGACGCCCAATCGCCTCGAAAAAAAGAAATACAATCCTTTCCTCAAGCGGCATACTCTGCATCGCGAAACGAGGTAATCAGCCATGCAACCAAAAACCGCCAAACGCCGCTCCGCTTTCCGTCGCGCCAACCGCACGATGCCGCGGCGCCGTATCGATATCGCCACCGAAGCGATCGATTACAAGAATCCCGATCTGCTCAAGAAATTTGTGACCGAGAGCGGAAAGATTCTGCCTCGACGCGTGACCGGGATGCCGGCGCACATGCACCGCAAGATCACCCGCGAAATCAAACGCAGCCGTTCCGTGCTGCTGATGAAGTAGCGGTCGTTTCAAACCAAGGAGCGGCGGTTTTCCAACCGCCGATCTGTAAAAACGGCGGTTTCAAACCGCCGCTCCTTGGATCAGCACCTCCGCGATCTTCCCGACCTCAGCGGCCGTATTGTAGAAATGCGGACTGACCCGCAACCAGCTTTGATCCGTCCGATCGAAGCGGAGCGAGACAACCACATCGCTTTTCAGAAGGGCGTCGAAAAGGCGATCCGTCGGGATCCTCGGATGGCGAAAAGTCAGGATGCCGGAGCGCTGGCTCGCTTCCTTCGGGCTCAGGAATTCAAAACCAGCGGACGCCATTTCGCGCTCGAGCGCCTGCGTCAGCGAGAGAATCCTCTCGGCCACCTGCGCTGGTCCAACTTCCAGGAGCAGCCTGACCGCCGCCCCGAATCCCGCGATGGCGCAGTGGTAGTAAGCGCCTGGCTCGAACTTCTGTCCGCCCGGCGCGAACTCGATCTCACGTTGCGCGATAAAATTGTGCGATTGCACATTCCAGCCACCGATCGTCGTTGGTCGCAACAAATCGCGCCGGCTCTTTTTCACATACAAAACCCCCGCGCCCGACGGACCAAGCATCCATTTCTGAGCGCCAGCGCTGAGGAAATCGATTCCGTCCAGAGCGAGCGGAAAGGCGCCGAGGGTTTGAATGGCGTCGACTGAAAACAAGACGCCGCGCGCCGCGCAAAGCGCACCGATCGCTTCCAGGTCAATTCGGTATCCGCTGCAAAAATTCGCACTCGCCAGCGCCACAAGTTTTGTCCGCTTCGTCAGAGCCTGTTCGACAATCTCCGGCGTGATCTCACCGATGCGCGCCGTCTTGAGCAGAACGGCCTTTACGCCGTGCCACTCGAGCGCGAGCCACGGGTAAACATTCGCCGGGTAATCATCGAGATAGCAGACGATTTCGTCACCAGCCGTCCAATCGAGCCCGTTCGCGATCGCGTTCAGGCCACTCGACGTGGGTCCCGTAAACGAAATCTCATCCAACTGCGCGCCGAGCAAACGTGCGACCGCTTCCCGCGTTTCCGCGATATGCGCCAGCTCCAGATCGTAATTCCGTGTGTCGCTCGAGGCCCGTTCGATCGACGCCCGCATCGCGTCCGCGACTCGACGGGGCAAAGGTGCATCCGCGGCGTGAGCGCAGTAAATTTTCCGCGCACAAACCGGGAACTCGTGCCGGCGCAGCTCTTCGTCTGCGTCGAGCGCGGCGATCAGGTCTTTTTCTCCGCGCGCTCGCCCTGTTCGATTAATTTCCAAAATTCTCGCGCCTTGCCGAGCTGATCGTCTTCCGCCATCGGCAGTTTGCTGCGGAAAAGAAAGTCGCGAAACGTGTTCTTGTGCAGGACGCGGTGCACCGTTATTCCTTCCGCGCGTTTCTCAAAATAAATCCGGTAATCTTTCGCGCGATAACGATGCAGCTTTTTCCCTTCCCGCTCGATCACTCCGAAACGGCTCGCGTCCAGATTATCGAGATCTTCCGGGAGAATCTGGAACTCCGCGAGCAACTCCAACTGCAGCGTTTTCGGCAGGGCCGACATTTCCGCGGCACTTAGTTCGTTGAAGATAATCTGGAACATCGCTGCTCACACATACACGCGCCGTACCCGGCTGCCAATCCGTGTCGTAATCTCCCACGAGATGGTCTGGGCGCGCTCAGCCAGCTCCGTGGCGGACACTTCTTGATCGCCCTGGCGACCGAGCAGGATTGCTTCATCGCCCACGGCCGCGCCCTCGACGCGCGAGACATCGATCATCATCAAGTCCATCGTCACACGCCCCAGAAGCGCGCAGCGTTGTCCGCGCACCAGGACCGCTGCATCACAATTCGAAAGATGCCGGGGATAACCGTCCGCGTAACCGGCGGAAAGCGTCGCCACCCGCATCGCTCGCGGCGTGATGAAAGTCCGCCCGTAACTGATGCCATGCCCTTCAGGCATGTCGCGAATCAATGAGATCCGTGTTTTCCAGGTCAGCACCGGATGCAAAAGCTCCTGGAATTCGGGCAGCGGTGAAATGCCGTAAAGCATGATGCCGGCGCGGACGATATCGAAAGGTGGGTCGCCGAAAGCAAGCGTACCGGCGCTTTGCAGGACATGAATCTTGTAGTTGCCGGGAAAATCAGCGCGAAGCTGTTTCACGATCTCTCCAAACTCCGCCAGTTCCGCCCGCGTAAAATCCGCGTCCTCATTCGAAACCGGCAGGTGCGTCGAAACGCTGTGAACCCTGATGTTCGGCAACGCGGTCACTTTTTCGAAGAGCGCCAGCGCTTCCCTCTGCAGAACTCCCATCCGGCCCATGCCCGTATCGATCACGAAATTGACGGAGACGGGCGATCCCTTCGCGACGCGATCAAATTCCTCCGCTTCGGCAAAGGTGGAAATGGACGGGATGAACCCACCCTCGGCAATTGAGGATCTTTCCTCGGGCACGGCGGGACCGAGAATGATGATTGGCTGCCAAACTTCTCGACGCAGAATCTCGGCTTCTTCCAAATTCGCGACGCCAAAAAACTGCGCCTCCTTGGTCAGCGCCTTGGCCACACCCACCATGCCATGCCCGTACGCGTTCGCTTTCACAACGGCGAGCAGCTCCACGCCGGGCCCGAGCCGGTCGCGCACCACGGCCGCGTTGTGCCGCAGCGCGTTCTGATCGATTTCAGCCCAACACCGATACGTCGTGGAATTCATGAAGAGAGCGCAGAGACTCGGGATGCTTTCGCTACCGTAATATGCGGTTCGCGAAGATATATCGGTTCCAGCGATTGCGACTCGGCAATTTCACCAGCCTGATCGCGCGCCACCTCCGCCAATTTTCCCGCGGAAGGATAGGCCAGCGCCGCCTTGGGGAATTGCGGCAATGACTCCGAAGCATAGACCGGCACGATCGATTCACTGATCTTCCTTTCCAATTCCACCAGGGAATGGAGTGAGGGGCCTGCAACTAACCGGCCAGCGCGAACTCGACCAAAGAAAAAAGATGCCCGCCGCGCGTCCCCAATCACGCAATACTCGCGCGCAGCCGTCTCCATCCCACAGATGGAGGCGATTCCGATCAGTTTCGCCCCGGACGCCGACCGCAGACCAACAGCGGTCGCAATCGCGATGCGCACTCCCGCGTACGAACCGGGACCGAGGCCGACGACGATCGTATCCGGCGCGCCGAATTCGCCGATGGACCGTTCCAAATTCTCAAAAAATAACCCGGAATGTTTCCGGTCGTTCCCGAAGCTTCGCATGAATGGATCGCGGTCGTTCTCCAACCAGGCGATGCTTCCCTGTCCGCTGGAAAGCTCGAGGGCAAGGATCTTCATGGCCGCTTTCCCTCTCGAATCACGCGCGTGTTTTCGCCTTTCAGCTCGAAGGAAAGCCACTTCGCCTCCGGCGGAATGAGATCGGAATAACGGTCGGCCCATTCGATCAACGAGACGCCGTCGCCGAAAACGTAATCGTCGAACCCGATTTGCACGACGGATTCCCTGTTATCGAGCCGGTAAAAATCGAAATGATAAACCGGCAGACGGCCGTCCTCGTACTCGTGCACCAGGACGAAGGTCGGGCTCGTGACTTCGGCGGCGCTTTCCAGACCCGCCACGAAACCTTTCACAAACTGCGTCTTCCCGGCGCCGAGATCCCCGGTCAGGGCGAATACATCTCCTTTGGCGGCGTTTCGCCCGTAGGTTTGCCCGGCGGCGATGGTCTCGGCAACGCTATTGGAAATGAACATAGCCTGGCGGCAATTTCGAATGACGAATGACCAATGACGAATTCAACTGCCCGATCCGGGTGAGAGGCAGGCGAGGAAATTTCCTGGACCACCTCATCCGCAGGCGAGCGCTATCGCGCGGCGAAACGGCAAAGAGTAGCTCATAATCTTCGCCGTCGTTGAGCGCTTGCGTCACCGTGCAACCGCGATTCCGCGGAAGGAGATTTTCGTCTACTTCAAATCCAACGCCACTCGCGCGCGCCAGCCGTGGCAGGTCCGCGCCCAGCCCGTCGCTCAAATCCATCATCGCATGAACGGGAAAGTTCTTCGTGAGCCAGCGCGCCTCTTCAATCCGCGGTGTAAACTTGAGATGTTTTCCACCGAGCGATCCGCCCAAGCGGCCCGTTACCAGCAATTCGTCTCCCGCTTTCCCTCCAGAGCGACCGACCCATCGGTTCTTCTCCACAAAACCGCTTAGGCTGACCGAGATCACGGCCGGACCGTTGCTGCTGCTTGTCTCACCGCCCACGATCGCCACTTGGAAAGTCCGGGCCGCTTTCTCCAGGCCACGATAAAGATTCTTCGTCCAGGCGAGTGTCTTTTTTGCGGGGACAATCAGAGTCACGAGGGCAAATTGCGGGACACCGGACATCGCGGCAAAATCGCTCATCGGACGAGCCATCGCTTTCCAGCCCACCAAACCCGGAGGGCTAGTCGCCGTGAAATGGACCCCTTCGACAACGCAATCCGTCTTGAGCAACTGGAAGTGGTCCGGCTGCGGACACCGGACGACCGCGCAGTCATCGCCCGCGCCCAACACTACCGAATGATTCTTGGAAAGCGTCGGGAGGAGTTGCGCGAGCAGCCGGTCTTCGCCGACCTCGCTCAGGTTCATTGCGGAATCACCTCGGGAAAGGCGAGCGCAGTCAGGGCGAGAGCATTAAAGAGCGCGTGCATCGTCATGGAAACGATAAGGGAGCCGCTCCATTCGTAGGCGACCGCGAAACACATTCCGAGAACGAAGAGCGGCGCGAAAGATGGAAGATGAGCATGGACGGCGGCGAAGAGCAGCCCGCTCACGAAGACCCCCACGGTCCGACCGAAGTATCGTTTCAGCACGCCGTAGAGGAAAAACCGGAAGAAAAACTCCTCGGCGAGAGGCGCCACGGTCACGGCTAATAAAATGATCGCAACGCGCTGCTGCAACGTGCTGGAGGCATTAAAAAGCTCGACGATACTCTGCTTTTCCAGGTTCCCGCGCGAAAGCTTTTGCGTCACCACCTCCGCGAGAAGAACCAGCGGATAGGCGGCCAGGAGCAAAATCCCGCCCGTGGTCACCGCGCGTCCGAATCCAATTTTGGAAAAACCGCCTAACAAGTTCAAATCGAACCCCCTCAACCAGAGAAAGGCGGCGATAAAGACAAACAGCCCAATGGACAAGAGCGCGCCCTCGATCAGGTCGCGATTCTGGAGGCGATTCACATCGTGAGAGGGTGACCCCGCCAGGGCCCGAAGAAAAAGCAGGACGAAGAATGTGGCCAGAGCCGCCTCCGGCCAGCCAAAGTCGCGCGCGGGCGGAGCCGATAGGTCCACCACGCGCACGCTGATTTGCCGGACCAGGGCGACGTAGATGTAGACGCCGGCGGCCAGGAACAGAGCGGGAATCAGAGCAGCCAGCGCTGAAAAAAAACCGTCAAACGCCATACCCAAGGCGCTAGTCCTAGGGAGCGTAGAAGCTCGGTAGAAAGTAAGCCCGGCCCGTTTCCAATTGCGGAACGAGCTGCTTGGGAAGCGTTAGTTCGATCTTCGAATCCCCGGCGCGGCCGAACGCGCGAAAGACCCGGCCCCACGAAAAGGGCGGTCCGTATTTGACGATGGCGGCGTCCCGGGTTTTGCCCAGTTCCTTCGCCTTCGCGAACGCATCTTCAATCTGGCCCAAGCCATCAATTAATTTGTTATCGAGTGCGTCCTTACCGGAAAGGATGCGCCCATCCGCGACGGTGTTGCGGAGGAGGTCGGCCGGAACATTCCGCTCCCGGGCCACGATCCCCAGGAATTTTTCGTAGGTTTTCATGACGAAGCTCTGGACAAAGTCCCGCTCTTCCGGCGTGACCGGCCGCGCGCCATTGAGCATATCCTTGAACTTGCCGCTCTTAAACACAACCGAGGCCAGGCCGACCTTGTTGAAGAGCTCCTGGTAATTCAACGTTTGAATGATCACACCAATGCTCCCCGTGATGGTTGTTTCGTTAGCCATCAGATACTTTCCACCACAGGCCACGTAATAGCCGCCCGAAGCCGCGACTGAATCCATGTAGACCACCACCGGCTTCTTCGCGCGAGTCTTGGCCACCCAATTGTAAATAACATCCGAGGCCGTGACCTCACCGCCCGGAGAATCGATCTCGAGCACCACCGCGCGCACGTGTTCGTCGTCCCGCGCCTGTTGCAGCGCCATGCGCATGTCGTCCACCATCGAATCCCCCACATTTCCAGACAGCGATGAACTAATCAGGCCGCGCAACGTGATCAGCACGATCTTGTCGTCACTTCCCTTGCTGCCGCGCTGGACGATTGTCTCGCGGAAATACGGCGTTGGCTCTTCCTCGCGCCGCCCCCCGCTGAGCCGCTGAATGGCCGTGACCGCGAGCACAAAGTTCATGAACACACTGGCGCAGAGTGCGACGAACAAAAAGATGCTCAAACAGCCGAGTTTTCGATTAGCCATGGCCGGTTGGAAGTTTGCGGAGAACAGAGGAGCGCACAAGCGCTTTCGGGCGCGCTTCGAGAGCGAAGAGGCCGGTTGAGTAACGGCCAGGCTTCCACACTCCCGGGCAATTTTCGCTGCTGGCCCGCAAGGTGCTATCCAGCAAATCATGAACAACGTCGGTCATCTTCCCCTCAGCGAGACAGCCGCACGCCGCGTGGGCACCCCAAAAGCGCGTCGAGGCCGTCCCCGCAAGATCAACGCGACCGAAAATGTGGTGCGCGAGCCGGCGGCCGTCGGCACGCTCACGCGCACCAAGAGCCTTCTGCTCGCAGCGTTGCGCGTCTGGGAACTAAAACACCGGATCAGCGAATAACGACAACTCGACGATCAACGCCTGGGCTCCACCTGGACATAAATCGTTTTCGGAGCAGCCGGGAAATACTTGAACAGGGCCGGGCAAAGCCAGCCTTCCATCTTGAAGCGGTCGTTGTAGTACCAGTTCCCGCCTGATTCTTCCCGACGCCAATCCAGCCTTTCCGTGTGGCCAGGGAATGGCGCCGCGCTAAAAATCGCTCGGAATCCTTCCTCCGCCTGCGGAATTCCCGCGACGAGTCGGTCGATCATGGTGTCGACCCCGGCGACGAAAGGTTCACGCAACAATCCGACTTTGGAATCGTCGAAGACCCACATACCTTCGTATTTGTAGGGAACGATAACAAAGAGCGAATTCACCGGCCCAACAGTGCAAGTCGCCGCCTGCAATGCAACTGGTGGCCCAAGGGGCTCGGACCACACCGGCTCCACCGGCAGAAAGCGCAAAGTGATGTTCGAAAATCAGTATTCTCCGCCCGAAATCCGGGCCTAAGTGGCCGAGAAGTTGCTCAATACACAGCGTGATTATCCATAAATACAAAAACGACTCCATTTCCTCCCCGCTGACCGTCTCGAGGAAATGCCCGTTCCAGAACGCCCTTCGGTTCGCGAAAATAGCGGTTTTCGGAGCGACCCTCTTTGTCGTGCCCCTGCGGGCCGCCACGATTGAAACGATGGCATCGTTGACCGCTCCCCTCCCGGGAAGTGAACCTTCCCCGACGCCTGACCCCAATTTTATCCCGAATCCCGATTATCCCCAAGTCCGGCTCGCCAATGGCATCCTATACGGCACGTCTTTCGGGACGTTCAACGGTGGCAGTTCGATCCACGGATCGGTGTATCAAGTATGGCCCAACGGTTCCGTCACAGTGCTTTATGCATTGCAGGCTCTTACGCCAGACGAGGCGAATCCAACGATCCTGGTCGGGGGTGCCGATGGCAATTTGTACGGTGCGACAGCGCCGAGAGCGGTGGGTGACTTGAATGGCATGATCTACAAGCTGACGCCGTCCGGTGTCTTCACACCGCTCTATCACTTTGTGGATGGGAAGGGAACTCACGCCACCAGCCTGATGCAAGGCGCGGATGGAAACTTTTATGGAACGGCTGCCGGCGACTCGAGCGGCGGGTTTTTCAATCATCCGCCTGAAATGCACAATGCCGGGATAATCTTCAAACTGACTCCGGCCGGCGTGTTCACAACTCTCTACACCTTCACCGGCGGAGTGGACGGAAGCTTGCCCAACGCAATAACACAAGGGCCCGACGGCAATTTTTATGGCAGCACACGGTGCGGTCCTGAAACACCGGCCAATGTCTTCAGTGGCTTCGGAAAGATCTTCAAAATCACGCCGGCTGGCGCCATGACCACGCTATTTTCGTTTACCGGCGGCAACGATGGCGGCAATCCCGGCAGGCTCATCCAAGGCGGGGACGGCAACATGTACGGCATCGCCGGCTATCCAACAATCGGCACAGTCTTCAAGGTCACTCCCGCGGGTGTGCGGAATACAGTGTTTCGTTTTGAGGGTAACAACGGAAGCGGGCCCTCCCGGTTAATTGCCAGCACTGATGGTAATGTTTACGGCACGACCCAGGATGGCGGACTACCGCAAGCCGGGAGCATCTATAAGATTGATCCCGCGGGGCAAGTGACCGCTTACCTTTTCGACGGCACCGGCACCGGGGGCCATCCGAGCCAATTGTTCGAGGGCGAGGAGCATAACCTGTATGGCGTAACCACTATGGGCGGCGCATCCCACCACGGGACAATCTTCCGGCTGAACCTGGCTCCTCCCCGGAACCTGCTCAATATCTCGACCCGTTCGCAGGTCCTCACTGACAGCAAGGTGTTGATTGGCGGATTTATCATCTCCGGGACAGCGCCAAAGCGAGTCATTATCCGCGGAATAGGTCCTTCCCTCCACGGGGTTGGGATCACTCTCCAGGATCCCATGCTCGAGTTGCATCAAGGGATCAACACCATCGCGTTCAACGATGACTGGAGAGAACATGAGGCGGAAGTCCTGGCGACGACTATTCCGCCCACCAACGATCTCGAGTCAGCCATCGTCGCCACCCTCTCTCCCGGTGCCTATACGGCTATTCTTCAGGGAAAGAACAACGGCACTGGCGTCGGCGTCGTGGAAGTTTATGACCTGGATCAAACCGCGACCTCGCGGCTCGGGAACATCAGCACCCGCGCGTTTGTCGATACCGGCAACAATGTCATGATCGGCGGACTGATCGTGAGCGGCGGCGTCGGCGGAGGCACCGCCAGAGTGATTCTGCGGGCGATTGGTCCCTCGCTGACTGCTTCGGGAGTTCAGGGCGCACTCCAAGACCCGGCCCTCGAACTGCACGACGCCAGCGGCACGACGATCGCCGCTAACGACAACTGGAAGCTTCGGCCCGACGGCAGCAGCCAGCAGGGGGAAATTGAAGCCACCACCATCCCGCCCAATAACGACTTGGAAGCCGCGCTCGTGCAAACGCTCGCGCCCGGTAACTACACAGTGGTCTTGCGCGGGACAGGCAACACGAGCGGGGTCGCCGTCGTGGAAGCTTATACGCTTCAGTAGGGCCAGAAATCCCAACATGGCCGTTCGGGAATCTCGATCCCGAACGTTGCCACACGCGGACGCCACCCTGCCCCGATCTCAGGGTGCGCCCGCCGCTCCCGGCCAGCATTCCGCAGCGCCCAAGATTTGCGCGGCCAGACAAACTGATTTGCAGTAGCCTGCGCCGGTAATACTCTCCGTGGATTGCGTTGAGCGCCCATAGCTCAGCCGGATAGAGCATCGGATTTCTAATCCGACGGTCGGAGGTTCGAGTCCTCCTGGGCGCGTTTTTTGAAGATGTGAATCGTGATCAGTGAATGGTGACCTACGATTCACCGATCACCAGTCACCATTCACTTCTTCCCGCTCCACTTCCGCTCGTGATCGAGGAGCCACTTCTTTCGCCAGAGGCCGCCCCCATAGCCGCAAAGCGTGCCGTCCGCCCGAATGACACGATGACACGGGATGATGATCGAGAGCATGTTCGTCCCGTTCGCGCGTCCGACCGCTCGGCGCGCTCCGGGAATGCCAAGACGCTCCGCCATCCAGGAATAGGAGCGGGTTTCAGCCACAGGAATGGAACGCAGGACATCCCAGGTTCGCATTTGGAACTCAGATCCAACCGGCGCCAGCGGAATGTCGAACTCCAGTTTTTCGCCCGAAAAATACCGGGACAGCTGCGTCCGAATCGCGTCAAGATAACGATGCTCGCCCGGCACGACGTTCGTTTTCAAACGTTGGCGCAGAATCGTCATCTCACGTTCCAATGCCCGCCGGTCGGCGAATTCGAGCAGGCGCAAACCGGCATCGTCCGCCACCGCCAGCATGGCGCCGAGCGGCGTGTCGATTCGCTCGGCAAACATGCAGGCCCGCGCCTTGGCCGCGGTCGGCGGATCACCAAACACGCGGGTAAAGGCTTCACGAAAACCGCTGGCCGATTCGAAGCCGCTGCCGTTTTGCACTTCATCGACGCGGCCGCCTTTGCGCACTTCCCGCAAGGCGAGTCCCATCCTCCGGGCGCGATGATAGGCTTGAAATGTCATTCCGTAGTGGCGCTTGAATTGCCGGCGCGCGGTGGAGGGATCGATGGAAAGCGCGGCCAGTTCCTTGTCGGTGAGCCGGCCACCCGGAGCCCGTTCGACTTCCGCCCGCAACTGCTCGATTAATTTCGGCGGCCGCTCGCCCGGATCCATCGGCCGGCAGCGTAGACAGGGCCGGTAGCCGCCATGTAAAGCCTCACTCGGTGTCGCGAAAAAATCGACATTCACCCGCGCCGGCTTTTTTGCCGAACAAGTGGGCCGGCAGAAGATCCCGGTCGTGCGCACACCAACGAAAAAAATGCCTTCGAAGCTCGAGTCCCGATTGACCAAAGCGCGATACATCGTGTCGGAAGGGGGTAGGAGTTCCATCGCTTTCATAGGCGTTCGACCTCCATCGTGTAGCAGCCGTGGCTGGCGCTCCGGACGTGAACGAAAGCAGTTTCAGGCTGTTGCAGGAACCTTTCAATGACAGCTTCGGGTCCTTCTGCGTTCGCCACTTCGGCGGCGATGATGGCGTGTTGCGAATTGTAAGCACGGAGCACGCGGCCATTTCGAAACGTCAGCGGGAACTCGTGCGTCGCGGCGTAGCGTTCACACGGTTCGGCGTGAACGAAAATTGGCCCACTTTCCGAATAAGGACGGCCAGGCGCGATGGCTGCAAATGGAAACAGGATCATGCGCTCGCCGGGCTGCGCCCAGCGGAGGCAGTGCCGGCACGGATATCCGTCCGGCGAATCCGCCGTCACGAAAGCGTGATCTGGCGCGCCCTCCTCCGCTTTATGGCGAGCTGCCTCGGCAATGTCAGTGCGAATCGGCACGATTCGAAAGCTCGGATTTTTCATGGCCTCAGGTTACGCGCGGAGAGCCACGTCACGCATCGACGGAATTCGGGCAGCGAATTCCAGGCTGCGCCCCCCAAGGAGCGGCGATTTACAAACCGCCGACCAATCAAAAACGGCGGTTTCAAACCGCCGCTCCTTGGAAGTCTCCTGGTTGGTTGACGCTTCGAAAGAGGGGCTGATCCCTTGCTGGGACCGAAAATATTTGGATATGGTTGGCTCTCGCGAGATTCCGCACCAAATGTTGCAGCGAAAAATCATCGCTCCCGAGCGCCCTGGCGAAATCGCCTCCAGCTTCACGCGGGTAGATCGCGGCCAGCGGTTCTGCCCGATCACCGATCATGGGCAGGACGCCGCAGCCCAGCGTGGCTATACCCCAAAGAGCCCGCATCTGCTCGCTCGTCATAAACGGCATGTCGACTGCCAGAGCGACGAGGTGTGATGTCCTCATCGAGGCCAACGCTCTCGTTAGGCCACTGAGCGGGCCGCGCGAAGGAGATTCATCCAAAAGCAAATTTGTATCGGCAGGCCGCCAGGACAGCTCGTTTCGGGCGGAAACGAAAATCTCCTTCGGCCGAAGACCGCGCAAGAGATCGAGTTGCCGTTGCCAAAGAGGCGCGCCCTCAAAGACGATGGTCGCTTTGTCCCGGCCCATCCGGCGCGACTCCCCGCCAACGAGGAGGACAGCGCTAAGAGTCATGCCGCCATGCTACCACTTGGACAGGACCGTGCGAGCTGAGGGGAGCCTCGCCGCGTCGTCCTTTCGTGCGATGATTCTTCCATGGACGCTTCGGAAGCGGAAGAGCATGGGATTGGCGCCGGAAGCGTTTTCCGCCGCAGGGCGGACGGCAGTTATGAATGCGTGACCGACGAGGTCGCGATCGAGGAACCGCTGGAGATACGCATTGGCCAGGATCCGCTTGCCGTCACCATGCGCACTCCGGGCAACGACGAAGAGCTCGCGGCCGGCTTCCTTCTTTCCGAGGGAATCGTGCGCGCGCGCGGGGATCTACAGGAGATCGGCCGATGTCCGCTGCCGGCCTCGCTCGGCAATGTTCTCAATGTCACGCTGGCAGCTGGCGCGAAATTCACCCCCGCGGCCACCCACCGCTTTGGTACGATTTCGACGAGTTGCGGGCTGTGTGGAAAGACGAGCATTGAGTTTATCCGGCAACAATTTGCGCCGATTGATTCGAGGCGGATCCAAATTGAAGCCGCGACGCTTCTCGGACTGCCCGAGCGTCTGCGCATGGCCCAGGGCAATTTCTCCCGGACGGGCGGGATCCACGCCGCGGCCATCTTCGATCTCCACGGCAATCTGATTGTGCTGCGCGAAGATGTTGGTCGTCACAACGCCGTCGACAAAGCAATTGGCCGCGCATTCCTCGATGATCTGCTGCCCTTAAGCGATCATATCCTGGTCGTGAGTGGGCGTTCTTCGCTCGAGATCGTGCAAAAAGCGCTCGCGGCTGGGATCCCGATAATCGCCGCAGTCTCGGCGCCTTCTACCCTGGCGGTTAATTTCGCTCGCGAAAGCAATCAGACGTTGATCGGCTTTCTTCGTCCGCCCACCTTCAACATCTACGCGCACATCGAACGCGTCACCTGCGATCCAGGGAGCGACGTTTTTCCTTAAGCGTTCGACTTTGCGATCCAAGGAGCGGCGGTTTGAAACCGCCGTCTTGATGGTTCGGCGGTTGAAAACCGCCGCTCCTTGAAAGAATCGAACGCGCGCCCCTCTACCAGCGGTGGAAGGCCGGATGACCCTCTTGCACGGCGACAAACGTTCCGCGGCAAGTGGCGCAAACTTTTCCGCCGCCGGTCAATGTTCCTTCGACCGTAGCTCGATCGCCGGTCGACTCAACGACCCTGGCGGAGAGAAGAACCGGGGCGTTCGTCGGCGTCGGGCGCAGCAGTTTAATCGCGTAATCCGCCGTCACCGTGCAGGGCGGCCGGTCTTCGCCCGCTTTATTCATCAGGTGCCAGGCGGCCGTCCAATTGCAGTGGCAATCGAGCAACGCTCCAATGATGCCGCCGTTTAGGACGCCAGGAAACGCCTCATAGCGCGTCTCCGGTTTCCATTCGGCGACGACTTCTTCTCCGCGCGGAAAACTGCGGATGTGGAGTCCGTCCGGATTCGACGGACCACAACCAAAGCAGGCGTTCGCCGGAGCGTACTTTTCCTGCAGAGACTGCGATTCAGCGGCCGCCATCGCTCACTTCGCTCCGTTGGCCGCAGAGCCCGGATAAGGCCGCAATTCCGGACCGGTGTAGAGCGAGCGTGGGCGAATAAGGCGGTTGTGATCGTGCTGCTCGACGACGTGCGCGCACCATCCCGCCACGCGGGAGACGGCAAAGATCGGCGTGTTCAATGCCGGCGGGAATTTCAGCATGGTGAAGACCGGCGCGGCGTAAAGATCGACATTGGCGCAAAGATGTTTCTCGCGCTCCATCGTTTTCTCCAGGTTTTCGCAGATGGGCACCCACTGCTCTTTGCCTAATCGTTGCCCGAGATCGCGCGCAATCTCGCGCATGATCGGCACCCGGGAATCGCCCTCCTTGTAAACGCGATGACCGAAGCCCATGATCTTCGCCTTCTTCGCGAGTTGCAATTTCAGCCAGCCCTCGGCGCGCTCCGGCGTCTGAATATCGTCGAGCATCCTCATCGATTCTTCGTTGGCCCCGCCATGGAGCGGGCCCTTCAAGGTGCCGCAAGCCGAAGTGACCGCCGCATACATGTCCGCCAGCGTCGAAGCCGTCACCCGCGCCGCGAATGTGGAAGCGTTGAATTCATGGTCGGCGTACAGAATGTAGATCGTGTCGAGCATCCGGATTTGCCAATCCTGCGGCACACCGCCAGTGAGTTTGTAGAAAAAATGACCGGCATGCGTCAGGTCGGGTCTGTCTGGGATCGGATCCTGGCCCTGGGAAATCCGCCATCCGTCAGTGATCAAGGATGAGACTCGCGCAATCAGCCGCATCGCTTTGCGAACGTTGGCCGCGTGCGAGTGATCGTTCAGGTCCGGATCGAACGGTGCGAGCATCGAGACGCCGGTGCGCAACATATCCATCGGATGCGTGTTCTTGGGCATGAGCCGCATCATCTTGACGACGGCGTCCGGCAGAGTGCGTTCCAAGGCGAGCTGATTGGTGAAATTCGCGAGCTGTCCGCCGTTGGGCAATTCTCCGTTGAGGAGGAGGTAGGCCACTTCCTCGAAACTGGCTTTGTTCGCCATCTCGTGAATGTCGTAACCGCGATACATCAGGCCCGCATTCGGATCGACCCAACAAATTTCTGTCTCGCCCGCCACCACTCCGGCGAGTCCTGGGCTGTAAGATGGTTTGGTTTCTGTGCTCATAACTTTCCTGACTCGATAGGCTCCGCGGGGGAACAAATCTCTCCCGCCTCGCGGGCGCGATTGTTCGCTGCGCTCAACATGACGCAGCGCGGGAACATTTCAACGCTCACGATAACCAGGCCAATTTTCGGCGGCCGGATCGTAATCGAGCGTTTCGTAAAGTTCCTTCCGCGTCTGCATCTTCTCCACCCAATCGCTTTGGGTGCCGGATTTCTTGAGGGCCCGGAAAAACCCGTCCGTCGCCTTCATCGAAATGCGAAAGGCGCTTTGCGGAAAGATAACCATGCGATAACCGAGATCGCCGAGTTCCTGGACACTGAGCAACGGGCTCTTGCCGAACTCGGTCATGTTCGCAAGGAGCGGGACCTTCACCTCTCGGGCGAAATCGCGGAATTCCTCTTTTGTCTGCAACGCTTCGGGAAAAATCGCGTCCGCGCCGGCGGCGACATAGGTGTTCGCACGCTTCACTGCTCCGTCGAAATTTTCCAGCGCCCGAGAATCGGTCCGGGCAATCACCAGGAAATCCGGATCGCGTTTCGCGGCGACGCCCGCGCGAATCTTTTCGGCCATCTCTTCCGGATCGACCAGGCGCTTTCCGGCCAAATGGCCGCACCTTTTCGGAAATTCCTGGTCCTCAAGATGACAACCGGCCAACCCGGCGCGTTCCAACTCGTAAATCGTTCGGCCGATATTTTCCGCGCCACCGAAGCCCGTATCGGCATCGACGATTGCCGGAATCCTGACGGCATGCGCGATGAACCCGGCCAGCATGACCACTTCGGTCAGGGTGAGCAGGCCGACGTCCGGCAAACCGGCCGTGGAGTTCGCGAGGCCGGCGCCGCTAATGTAGAGGGCGTCAAATCCCGCGCGTTCCACCTGGCGAGCCATCGAAGCGTTCGGCACTCCCGGCATCGCCACCGCGCTCTTTGCGATCAAGCTCCGCAGTTGGGCGGTCTTCGTCATTTCACGGAACTCTCCGGCATCTTCGCCAGTTTCATTAATTCGCCCGGGCTTTTCGCCTCGTCCAATTTCCAGCCCGCGGCCACAATCTTCCGCGCGCCTTCTTCGCCGAGCGCGGGCACGACCAGCGCGTTGAATTTACCCTCCAACTGCTCGTCGCTGACGGGATTGAACGCATTGCCTAACGGATAATCCACGCGCTTCGTCAAGGTTCGCCCGTCGTCCAGCGTCACGTGAACGATATTGGCCACTGCCTTCGCATAGAGCGAACTCAATTCCGCATTGCGCTGGACGGTGACGTTCTCGAGAAATTTCCAGATCGCCGGATCCATGAAACGTTCCGGCTGAAATTGCTTGTCGGTGACCTCTCCATCGATCAGGGCGATGCTCGTGATGTAAGGCAAACTGTGGTCGGCCGTCTCGCGCGTCTCCGGCTTCCATTTTTCGGGCTCGCTTCCGATAATATCGACCGACGCGTCGTGGCTTTCAATTCGGACCGACTTGATTTTCGACGGATCGCCGATCTCGGCCCGGAGGAACATGGCCGCCTCGATCGCGCTCTGGCTGTGGTATTCGGCAGGCCAATACTTGATGCTCGTTCGGAGAATCATCGCGGCCGTGCCTTCGTTCAGGTCCTTCTCGCCAGGTCGCTTGACGAAAACTTCACCAACATCGCCTAACGACACACCCAATTCCTTTTCAAATCCCATCTGTCCCTCGAAGATCGGAGCGGGACCAGTCATGCCTGCACGGGCCAGCAGGGCCGCATACACACCGTGCCGCGCGGCGTTCGCAAAGGCGACGCCCTTCCAATGGGAAAGCTCTCCCACGCGCGCCTGCCGGAAGGCGGCGCAATTTACCCCCGCGATATTAACGGCATGCCGGGTCTTTTCGGCGTCGAGTTTCATCAATCGCGCGGCAGCCAGCGCGGTCGAAAAAGCTCCGTAGGTTGGGTGATCCCAACCCTTGGCGCGGATGCTGGCCGCGTCGCAGAAGCGGCACTGCACTTCGTAGGCGAGCGCGATCGCAGTGATCAGCTCCCGGCCATTCGCGCCGACACTCTCGCCGACGGCAAGGGCAGCGGCGATATTATCGCTCGGGTGCGCTGGCTCCTTGGAAAGATAAGTATCGTTGTAATCAAAGTAACGAATGCAGCAGCCCGTCGCGAAGGCCGCCCAGTCTGGCGGCACCTTTTTATCTGTGCCAAGAATCGTTCCGCCATTCGTGGCCGAAAAATCAGAGGCGACTTTGCGTGCGATGACGCACGGTTCTTCATTCCAGGCACCCAAGGCGCAACCAAAGGAGTCGATCACGCGTCGCTTCACCTCATGGACTACTTCGGGCGAAAGGTCTTCGTAGTTGAGCGAACAGGCGAATTCAGCGAGGCGGTGCGCGAGTGAAGGTTTAGTCATAGAAAAGTGAAGCAGCAATCTGGCGATTAATCGCAGGTCGGCAACCTCTGGGGAGCGGTCGCCGCGGCGACCTGGCGACCCCGAACGCTTTCGGGGTCGCGGTTTCCTGGGATATTTCGGCGGGGGCGCCGAAATCGGCACGCGAGGGCGCGTGCGCTCCCCAAAGGTTGCACCCCCATTCCAGCTCACTGTTCGGGTTTTCATCCGTGCTCATCCGTGCAATCCGTGGTTAAATCTCTCTCCACATGAGCAAAGTTTACTCAGACGCCAAGTCGGCGCTCGCCGGCCTCCTCCACGACGACATGACCATCGCCGCCGGCGGCTTCGGGCTGTGCGGCATCCCGGAAAATCTCATAGCCGCCTTGCACGACAGCGGCGTAAAGGGCCTCACCATCGTCGGCAACAACGCAGGAGTGGATGGCTTCGGCATGGGGGTTCTGCTGACCACCCGGCAGGTAAAAAAGGTCATGGCCTCATACGTCGGCGAGAACAAGGAGTTCGAACGCCAGGTGCTCAGCGGCGAGCTCGATCTCGAACTCATTCCGCAGGGCACCCTCGCCGAGCGCCTGCGCGCGGGCGGCGCCGGTATCCCGGGGTTCTACACCCGCACCGGCTTCGCCACCAAACTGACCGAGAACAAGGAGACGAAAGTTTTCGACGGCAAGGAATACGTGCTCGAACCCGGCATCAGAGCCGAGGTTTCGCTCGTGAAAGCATGGAAGGGTGACAAATCCGGCAACCTGATTTTTCGAAAGACCTCACGGAATTTCAACCCGATGATCGCCAGCTGCGGGAACGTCTGCGTGGCCGAGGTCGAGCAACTGGTCGAGGTCGGCGAACTCGATCCCGACCAGATCCACACGCCGGGCATTTTTGTCGATCGCATCATCCAGGGCCCGAGCTACGAAAAGCGGATTGAATTTCGGACCGTCCAAGGCAGCACAGCGGCGAAAAAAGAAAATCCGATCCGCGATTTGATGGCGAAGCGCGCCGCGCAAGAGCTGCGCGACGGCTATTACGTCAATCTCGGCATCGGCATCCCGACGCTCGTGGCCAATTTCATTCCCGAAGGCATGAACGTCACCTTGCAGTCCGAGAACGGCCTGCTCGGCATCGGCCCGTTCCCCACCGACGATCAAGTGGACGCCGACCTGATCAACGCCGGCAAGCAAACCATCACGGCGATTCCCGGCTCGGCCTTTTTCTCGAGCGCCGACTCATTCACGATGATTCGCGGCGGCCACATCGATCTTGCCATTCTAGGCGCCTTCGAAGTGACGGACTCCGGCGACATCGCAAACTGGATGATTCCCGGCAAGATGATCAAGGGACCGGGTGGCGCGATGGACCTTGTCGCCGGAGTGAAACGCGTGGTGGCCGTGATGGAGCACACTTCGAAAGACGGCAGCCCGAAGATCCTGAAAGAATGCACGCTGCCCATCACGGGCCTGGGCGTCGTCAACCTCATCATCACCGATCTGTGTGTGTTCGAGGTGAAGGATGGTGGCGGGCTTGTTCTAACTGAGCTGCATCCCGGTGTGACAGAGGACGACATCCGCGCCAAGACCGGCGCGCCGTTCGACGTTGCCCTTAAGAACTGACGCACGCTGCAACGGATCGGGAGCGCGAGCGGCCTGTTCGTTTCAAGAAACCTGTTCAATGCGTCCGCCGCCGCCAAAGCACGCTTCCAAATACGGGGTCATCACCCTTCGCTTCCGAAAAAGAAGCCGCACGCTCACCTACGCGCAGAAGGGCGGCAATCAAAGCACGGCCGACTGCAACGGCGTCAGCCTGGATGCGCATATCCATGTCCTTTATGGATTGGCGCTGCAACGGCCCCGGAAAAAGGTCCTCATGATCGGCTGCGGCGGCGGCACTCTCGGCACCATGCTGGCGCGAGCAGGCCGGCAGGTTTCAATTGTTGAAATTGACCCTGTCTCGTTCCAGCTGGCGAAGCGCTATTTTGGCCTGCCCCGGAACGTCACATGTCATGTCGGTGACGGACTCGCGTTTATGCAAAAGACGCGGAGGCGTTATGACGTCCTGATAATCGATGCTTTCATCGGCGAGAACATTCCCGCCCACATGAAAGACGCGGCATTTTTCGACGCGGTCGGACGGTGTCTGCGAAAGGATGGCATCGCGCTGGTCAATGTTTGCCTGGACCGGAAGTCAGACCCGGCCGCCGATAGGATTGCTGCGGGATTCAAAGAACGCGGCTGGCCTGTTCGCGTCTTGGATAGTCCGGGGGGCGAGCGCAACGCCATCGTTCTTGCCGGACAGGTGCGCAACCTGCGCCGGCCAGGGTTACTGATCCCGCCTCAAGCCGGCGCGAAGGTAACAGGTCAGGAACTTCGAGCCATGCGCTTCCGGCGGAGACGCGCGGTCCATTAGGGCCTCTGTCGCTCCCGCGGACACACCAACACCAGCACGGACGCGATCGTCCAGCAGGCGATCATGAAAATGAATCCCCCGTGAAACGAGCCGGTGCGCTGACTTAGTTCCCCCATGATTTTGGGACCGACGAATCCGCCAATGCTGGCGACGCAATTGATGAACCCAATTGCGGTCGCCGCCGCCGAACTGGTCAGGAACGCAGACGGCAACGCCCAGAACGACGGCAGGTATGCGGTGGTGCCGAACCCGACCAGGGTAAACACCAGGACGAGCCATACGTTCGAATGCGGAGCAAGAAACCACGCGCCCAGCGCCAAAGCGGCGATTAATTGCGGGATGGCAAAATGCCAGCGCCGTTCGTGCGTGCGATCCGAGCTCCAACCAAGGACGAGCATCCCGATCAGGCCCGCACCAAAGATCAGCGATCCCATCCAGCTCACCCGCAGGATGCTCCAGCCGGTCAGGCGCTGGAGCATGGTCGGCTCCCAAAACCAGAAAGCATAGCCGCCGCTATAGGTAAAAAAGAGGCCAAGCGTAAGCATCAGGACCGCCGGATGCCGGAGCGTCTGCCAAAGCGTCATGTGGTGGGCGTGCGCTTTAGCCTCCCGTTCTTCCGTGAGTCGGGTAGTGATCCAATCGCTCTCTTCCGCTCGCAACCAGCGCGCCTGGTTCGGCCGATCGGGAAGGAAGAACAGCGTCGCGATTCCCAGGATGATCGCCGGAACGCCTTCGAACAGAAACAGCCAGCGCCACCCCGGGACGCCAAGCCAACGCACTCCAAGGATCGCGCCCGCGATAGGTCCTCCAAGGATGAATCCAATCGGAATGGCCGACATGAAGAGCGCCACCGCCTTGGCCCGGTCCCGATAAATGAACCAGTGCGTGAGATAGACTATTACGCCGGGGAAAAAACCAGCCTCCGCCGCGCCGAGGAGAAAACGCGCGCCGTAAAGCTCCAGCGGGCTCCGCACAAAACCGGTCAACGCTGTCAGCGCGCCCCAGGTAATCAACGTGAGCGCAAGCAAACGCTTCGCACTCCAGCGTTCCACCAACAGAGCCCCGGGAATTTGCAGCCCGAGATAACCAATAAAGAAAATCCCACTCGCCGTGCCAAAGACCGAGTCCGTCAGACCCAGGTCCCCTTTCATCCCGAGCGTGGCGTAGGCGATATTCGTCCGATCGAGATAGTTCGCGACGTAGAGAACGAAAAGAAACGGCAGCAGTCGCCACGCAATTCGACTGCGTGCACTGGCGCCAACGTCTATTTCCGGCAAAGCCATGGGTGCGCGCAGAATAATGCCCGGGCCATAAGGCTCACAATGCGAATCCCGCGGAGGGTCCGCTTTAAAGATGGCGTAACAGAAAAATCAGACTCATAATTTTCGCATGAGCACATTACCTTTTCATTCCAGTTTCCGACGCATTGCTCTCGCCACTTTTATCATGGTGGCAACCTGTCTCGTTGTTGGCGCCGCCGACACTTCGTCCTGGGCCGGCGAATACCGCGCCGATAAATTCCTTAATGGCCCGGCGGTTTTTCAATTGAGCATCGAACAATCCGGCGGCGCGATGCAGGTCACGTTCGATGGCGCCTACGTCGATGGCCACGGCGCTGCGCCTGAAGGACAGGGGGCGGCCAAGATTTCCGGCAATACCCTGCAATTCAAATTCGAAGACAGTTTCGGCAATGCCGGCACCGGCACGATTACGCGAACAGGCGACGGCATCACCGTCTCGATGAACGCGTCTCGCGTCGCGGAAAGGCGCTGCCTCGCTTTCTACGGGCAGAATATGCACCTGAAGCGGGTGCGGAAGTAAGCCTCTTCCCAATGTGGGAGGGGCCTTTGTGCCCCGACTGATTCTTATTCCTCGTCGTCAAACAGCCACGGCCAGGGATCTGTGACCAGATCGGGTCTCGCCGCGCTCGACGCTTGCCAGGCGCCAGGATGTTCGACTAGCCCCGCCTTCACTGGGTTCTGTTCGATGTAATAGGCCACATATCCCAAACTGCCGGGCAGTTCTCACTCGCGTGTCATAGTAGGTGTCCTGCCAGGCGCTGCCGCCGGAACAGATATCCGTGCTTGTCTTTGCGGCAACGTGACTCATCAACGAATGCATGAACCTCGGCAGCGTCCATGGCTCGCGCAGAGCGAACAGCGCATGCCAATGATCGGGCTTCTTGGGATGAAGCGATTTAGTGACGAAGAAAGTGGCCGGAGAATCACTCAGCCGATGCAGCCGTAAATTCCGGGAGTGGGGGTCTTCCGTCATTCGATGAGTCGGGGCACAAAGGCCCCTCCCACATTTGGGGATCCGGCTGCTTACACCATCGGCCGGAAATGACCGACGATTTCCTGCAGCCGGCCGGTGATCTGGCCTAACGAGCAGACTTCCACCGCTTCGAGCAGGGCCGGGAAGCAATTCTCGTCAGTCTCCGCAACTGCCGCCAGCTTCGCGAGCGCCTTCTCCGCCTTGGCCGCGTTCTTTTTCTTGAACTGTTTCAAGCGATCCACCTGGAGTTGCTGTTTCGACCGCGGGGTGCGGGCCAGCTCAAACTCCGGCATTTCCTCGTCGCGATTCCGATATTTGTTCAGCGCGATAATCGGACGCGTTCCGTCGTAGATCTGTTGTTCGTAACGATGCGCGGCCGTCTGGATTTGACTGCGCTGATAGCGATTCTCGACGGCTCCCATCACGCCGCCCAGGCGTTCGATCTCGCGGAATTCCTCCAGAATAGCCGCCTCCACCGCCCGCTCGACAGCCTTCATCCCAGGCGAACCGCTCAGCATGTTCATAGTGTGCTTAAAGATGCCGGATTCATCGAGGAGGATCGCCTGGCCATGCGCGGCGAGACGGATCCATTCTTCACTCGGAGTCGTGAACGGCTCGTCGGCACTGTTCGAGTGACAGGAGTTGGTGCCGTTCATATAGGAAAGCATCAACTCCGCCGCGGTGCGGGTGAGGTTGTTCTTGAACTCCGCCGCGACCAGCGAACGGCCACTGGTTTGGGTGTGCACCTTGAACATCTGCGCCTTGTGCCCGGCGCCGAACGCGTCCCGCATTCCAATCGCCCAGATGCGGCGCGAGACGCGAGTGAGCGCGATGTATTCTACGTCGAGCCCGCAATCGAGAAAGAAGGAAAGACGCGGACCGAATTCATCCACGGGAATACCGCGGGCCGCCATCATTTCGGCATAGGCAAAACCGTTCGAGAGTGTATACGCGGCCTGCTGCACCGGCGTCGATCCGGCCTCACCGATGTGATAACCGCTGATCGACACGGGATACCAGCGCGGCATCTCGCGCGTGGTGAATTCCATCATGTCGGTGAGAAAACGGAGTGAAGCTTCGACCGGAAAGATGGTTTCGTTTTGCGCCTGCACTTCCTTGAAAATATCGGCCTGAATCGTCCCGCGGAGCTTCGGCACGATGCTGGACCCGAAGCGCCGTTTCGCGGCCGCGATGTACATCGCCATGATGATTGGAGCCGGACCGCTGATCGTCATCGAGGCTGAGAAATCAGGTGAGCCGAGATCGAACCCGTCGTAGAGCCGGACCATGTCCTCAACGGTATCGACCGCGACGCCGCCCTCCCCAATCTTGCCCAGGATGCCGGGAGCATCGCTATCGATGCCGTAAAGGGTCGGCCCGTCGAACGCGGTGCTGAGACGCTTCGAGCGCTGGTGCGCGCCGAGGAAATGGAACCGCTCGTTCGTATCTTCCGCGAGCATCAAACCGGAGAAGAGGCGTGTCGGTTCTTCAGCCTGCTGTAGAGGCAGCCGTGTCGGCTGCGAGCCTTTCTCTCTTGCGGGCGACACGCCCGCCACCACAGCGCCGTTCTTCTTCGACTTCGCCCCGTTATGTCCATTCTTTTCGTAGGCACCGACCTCGATGGCGGGAGTTTGCAGAGGCTCGAGATACATTTCCCTATAGGCCCCGTTCAAGAACGGAAACTCCCCCGGCAATCCATCGCCCAACAGGTAGCGCGTGATATCGCCCGCTTCGTCGATCTCGGGCAAAGCGAGTCGCGGCAATTTCAGACCGGTCGGCGCGCTTCCAACCGGGATCTTCGCCTTGATCTCGTTCCATCGATCGACCATCTGCTGGCCGAATTTCTTGTTCGCGCGCGCGCGCTTAACCTCGCTCTCGACAAACGTGTTGTACTTCTCGACTGCTTCGACAACGTTTCCTAGCTTGCTCATTTGCGTGGGCCTTTCTTCGCCGTTCTCGGCATTGGCTTCGTCAGTAAATCACAAAGTTGATCGACGCCCGCGTCGCGGTGTCGCTTGGCGACGGTCGCCAGCACGCGCTGCCCTCGTCCATTCTGCTCCACGCGCCGTCCGATCTCGCTCATCGCGGTTCGCGCGCGGTCTTGATCGCTCTTATTCACAACAATGATGTCCGCGAGATCGAGCATGACGATTTTCTGCAACTGCAACCGGGCTCCGTAATCGGGATTCATGACCAGCACCGTCTGGTCAACGAGTTTGCTTTGGAACGGCATCGCTTCCTGCCCCGTGCCAACCGTCTCGATGATGACGTAATCGAAGCCGCTCTGGGCCAAGAGCTGAAGGCAATCTCCCGTCGCTGGTGACAAGCCGCCAGCTTGCCCGCGCGTTGCCATGCTGCGCATAAAGACGCGATCGTGCTGAGAATTAATCATGGTCGCGCGATCGCCGAGGAGCGCGCCTGCGCCGACCACGCTCGGGTCGTGGGAAAGGATGGCGATCCGGGATTTTGCGTCGCGTTGCAAGAGTCGCAAGACCAGCTCATCAATGAGCGTCGTCTTGCCGGCGCCGCCGGGACCGGTGAAACCAATCACGCGCGTGTCACCGGTCTTCTTCGCCCCTGATTTTCGCGGGCGTTTGCCTTTCGCGAACGAGTCTTCGATCTCAGTCAACTTTCGGGCGAGCTGCATGTCGGCGGGCGCACCTCTGCGGCTTTTCAGCTTGTGCGCTTTTCCGTAACGCTGGTGGACGAAATCGACCATGTGCGTCAACGATGTGCCCGCGAAGAAAATCTTGTCGACTCCGCGCTTCTGCATCACCTGCTGGTCGTCGTGGGTGATGGTCCCGCCACCACCGCCAAAGACCGCAATGTCATCAGCGCCCCGTTTGCGAAGTTGTTTCACTACTTCAACGAAAAACTCGACATGCCCGCCGTTGTAGCTGGAGATGCCGACGGCACGCACATCCTCTTGAATCGCGGCGCGAACGATGTCTTCCGCATAGCGATGATAACCGAGGTAAACGACCTCGATTCCGTGCCGGATGAATTCGAGGTTGATTGTGTTGATCGCGCTGTCGTGCCCGTCGCAGATCGGAACAGCTGTGAGAACTCGGATCGGAGCAGCCATGGAGTTTGAAATCTTAGCGGCAATCGCTTGTCGAGCAATGCCGTTTCAGCCTAACGTCCCCGAATGAGTGCACCCACTGCCGCAGTGACAACCGGGAGATCCCAAGCGTTGCCGGCGATCGGCTGGGCCGGATTGGTCGCGGGAATTTTGGATATCAGCTCAGCGTTCGCCCTTTCGTATCCCCGCCCAATCCGAATGTTGCAGGGGGTCGCCGCAGGGCTAATCGGCCGTGAAGCGGCCATCAATGGCGGCCTGGCGACGGCTGGGTTGGGGCTGGCCATCCACTTCTTCATCGCCTTCGTCGTCGCCACGATTTTCTACCTCGCGAGCCGCAAACTGGCTTTCCTCACGCAGCATGCCGTCATTTCCGGACTGCTGTATGGCGTGATCGTCTATGGCTTCATGTATTGGGTCGTGATGCCTCTCGCCTATCCGGTCGTTCGCCCTTCCCTCTCCCGAGATTTGACCGCCGTGTGCGTGCACATGCTCTTAATCGGTCTGCCAGTTTCACTGATCGTGCGTCGCTTTTCCGGGTCTCAACTCTCAACTCCTAACTCTCAACTTTCCCAATGACCGATCCTCTGGATTTCTCGGGCAAGATCGTGCTCGTCACCGGCAGCTCGCGCGGTCTCGGCGCGGAAATAATCAAGGCGTTCGGCCAGCGCGGCGCGCAATGCGTGGTCAATTATGTCACCGACCCCGCCAACCAGAACAAATCGGATGCGGACGCGGTCGCAAAGGAATTGAAAGATCCGCTCGTCATCGAGTGTGACGTAACCAATCCGGAACAGGTCGAGGCGATGCTGAATGCCATCGCCGACAAATTCGGCGGCCTCGACATCCTGATCAATAATTCCGGAATCATCCGTGACCGCACGATCAAAAAACTGGCGTTGGACGAGTTCGAAAGCGTCGTGCGCGTAAACTTGACCGGCACCTTCAACGTCACGCAGAAGGCCGCCGCCATTTTGCGTAAAGACGGCCGGATCGTGAACTTGTCATCCGTCAGCGGACAGATGGGCCTGTTCGGGCAGGCGAACTATTCCTCGAGCAAAGCCGCGATCATCGCGCTCACAAAAGTCTCCGCCCGCGAGTTCGCGCGGCAGAACATCACCGTGAACGCGATCGCGCCGGGCTTCATCGACGTCGGCATGAGCAAAGGCATGCCCGACGAAGTGACCGCCAATTTCATCAAGCAGATCCCGCTCGGCCGCCTGGGCGACGCTGTGAACATCGTCGATGCCGCCTTGTTCCTCTGCTCCCCAATGGCGTCGTATATAACCGGCCACGTGCTGAACGTGAACGGCGGCTTCTACATGGGATAGCCTGCCCGATGTGGGAGCGGCCTCAGCGCCGCGACTGCCTCGCCCTACTCGATCGCGTGAACGATGTAGGTGCCGGCTTGCTTGTCGTCTTCCAGTTTCAGGAGACCGCGCTTTTGCGCTTCGAGAAGGAGCTCATTGAAGGCGCGGAACCCGTGCGCACGCTCGTTAAAGCCGGGATTCTGGCGTTTGATGGCCTGTTTCACCAGGGAGCCGCGAATCGTATAGTCTTCGCCTCGTTCGGCGCGAAGCGCCTCCAGGGTTTTCGCCAGGAGCTCAAGAGCGCCGTCGATTGAGGGACCCGAGCCATTGCCCTTCTCCGGAGCCGGCCTCGCGTTGCGCGCACTGGGAGCGGCGCTGGGACGTTTCTTGGCCGGTTCGACCCGCACGAGATCGTCGTAATAGATAAACTCGTCGCAGTTATTAATGAAAAGATCCGAGGTCGACTTCTTGACGCCGATGCCGATGACGGTCTTGGCGTTCTCGCGCAATTTGCTGACCAGCGGCGAGAAATCCGAGTCGCCGCTGATGATGACGAACGTGTCGACGTGGCTCTTGGTGTAGCAGAGGTCGAGCGCATCGACGACCATCCGGATGTCGGCCGAATTTTTGCCCGACTGCCGGACGTGCGGGATTTCGATCAATTCGAAGGCGGCCTCGTGCAGCCCCCGCTTGAAGGACTTGTAGCGGTCGAAATCGCAGTAGGCTTTTTTGACCACGATGTGGCCCTTGAGGAGCAGACGTTCGAGGACCTTTCTGATGTCGAACGCGGGAAATTGCGCCTCAAGCGCACCGATGGCGATGTTCTCAAGATCGAGAAAGACCGCCATCGTGGCGTCAGAATCGGGAATGCTCATCAGGTTGAGCAAGTTAGCGAGATCGCAGGCCGGAGATAGGGGAAAGTGTTGCCCGTCAACTCCTGCTCATGATCCTGATCCTGCTCATGATCGGTCTTTCCGAACCGACCGGCTACCCGAGGGGATTAGGAGCATGATCAAGATCAGGAGCAGGTGGGCTGAAGGGCACGGGAGCTGCTGAATTACGGTCTATGCAGCTCACTCAACCACCACTGCGCACGGTTTTTCTACCGAAAAACATTTCCTCAAAACGTCTGCCACAACGGACGCCACCCTCCGATTTTCGGATGACGAGCTACGTCGTCGACGAGATCAACGCCTACGTGGCGATCCGTGACATCGCGCTCGCGGAAGCCGAGAAGGATCCAAGCTCCATAAACCTGGAGCGGGTCCGCATCGCCAACGAATTTGTCGAAAATTGTCTGAGACCGGCCCGCTCGCCTTACAAGTCACAGCACCTGCCGGAGACAGACGCTGCGCGTGAACGCGGACGTTGCCAGGCGGTCAAAGTGCGCCTTTCCCTGCTCCGCGCGCACCTGAACGCGATGTCACAGGATCACGCGCACGCCGCGTAAGCTGGCACCTGCTTCTCCCGGCGGCTCGACGGCCGCTTATTCCCGGCCCCAAATCATGGCGACAGCGGTCGTGAGGCTGCCCCCCATGTTGAACGTCAGAAACTTCTTCACGCCTTCGATCTGCCGGGCGTTGGCTTGTTCCGTCAGTTGCTGATAGCCCTCGAACACCTGACGCACCCCGGTCGCGCCGACCGGATGGCCGTCGCCGATCAGGCCACCGCCGGCATTCACCGGAATCTCCCAGCCGATCTTGCCGCTCACATGTTCGCCGCGCACCTGCGGCAGCGCAGTCGCTCCGCTCTTGGCCAGCTCGGCCCCCTTGCCCGGCTCGGCGAGCCCAAGGATTTCGTAGGCGACAATCTCGGTGATGGAAAAGCAATCGTGCACTTCGACGCCTTGCATGTCGCGCGGCTTCAGGTTCGCCATGCCGTATGCCTTCTCGGCCGCCTTCCGCGCGGTTGAAAACGTGGGCGCGTCCTTCTTTTCGAGTGCGAGATAATCGGTCGTGCTCCCGAAGCCAAGCAACCGGGGAAACTTCGATTTGTCGCGGCCAATCCGATCGAGATACTTGCCCGAAACGAGAACCAACCCCGCGCTGCCATCGGTGATTTGCGAGCAATCGGTAACCTTCAGAGGTGAGGCTACGCTCGGATTCTTCTCGGACACCTGCGAGGCGTAATCGAGCGTCACCTCGGCGTCGCGCATCTGCGCGAGTGGATTCAATTTCGCGTGCGCGTAGTTTTTCCACGCGACCATTGCGAGGGCTTCCTCGCTGGCGCCATATTTGGCGCTGTAGATCTGCGCGATTTTGCCGAACAATTTCGGGAACATGAAGTCGCCGTATTCCGGCTTCTCTACGTGGTAATCGGCCGCAGCGCCAAGCACATCCGAGCCATCGAGCGACGACATCGTCTTCTGCTGTTCCGCGCCGACCACCAGCACGGCATCGTGAAAACCACCCATGACCCATTGCGCGCCGAGAAGCACGGAGAGCGCACCGGAAGCGCACGCGGCTTCGGTATGCATCGTCGGGATGCCATGAAGTGCCGGATCAATCTCCGGGATGAACGCGCCCAGATGCAGCTGCTTGGTGAACTGGCCGGCGTTGAAGTTGCCCACCGCCGCCGCTTCGATTTCCGCCGGATCGATCTTCGCGTCGTCGATCGCTTTCCGGCCGGATTCCGTGATCAAATCGCGGATCGTTTTGCCTTCCTTCTTCAGGTTGCGCTTAAAATCGGTTCGGCCGCCGCCGAGAATGTAGACTGGTTCGTTCATAAAATTCCTCGCAGAGCCTGATCATCGCCCGCAGTGCCGGAACGTTCAACTCCGGCCCCGCTTTTCACGCCCCAGACTTGGCCGGAGTCTGACGATTTCTTGAAACCACCTGCCAGGTCGTTTTGCCGCAAGCTGGACATTTCATCAGCCGACGCGGCTCGCCCGCGGCCTTCCAGCGAATCCCGCCCATGTCCCAGACCGAACAAGTATGTCCGCAGGAACAGGTGTAAATCCACTCGCGCGACTCGGCTTCCATCGATTTCGCCCAGGCCTCGGGCAAGACCGCCAGCAAGAATTTCTGGATTGAAGACATCGATTCGTTCCGCTTCGAACCTATTTCGGAGCATTGTTGGCCCGTAATTGGGCGAGCTCGCTGCGTGAGCCGTCAGCCTTCGCCGTTTGTTCAATCAGTTTGGCGTAATAGCGGTTTGCCTTCTCCTTTTCCCCCATTTGTTCCGAAGCCTGGGCAGCGCCATACAAACCCCGGAACCGCCCTGGATAAATTTTCAGCGCCGCCTCAAATTCACGCTGAGCTTCCCTGGGCTGATTCAGTTTCAGCAGCAGATCACCCAATTGTTCGCGGGCCGGGACCAGGGCGCCCGGGGAAACAGGATGCTTGCCGAGAATGTCCTCCGCGTCCGCCAGGCGCCGCAACTGGGCCACAGCCTCCTCCTTCTTGCCTTCGCCGTAGGCCAGCCAGGCTGATGCGGCCTGCATCTGCAGGTCGAGCTGTCTCTTGAAATAATCAAACTTCGCATCCGCCGTCGCATCCCGTAATTGCCGCATCCGATCGATCGCCTTTCGTGCACCTTCGAGATCGCCGGTGTGCGCTCGTCCGAGCGCGTGGGAATATTCGATGAGCGCTTCCATGAAGGGAAAGGAGGCCCAATGCGGTATTGCCGGAATGGGCAACACGGCGGCTTCGGACCACGCATTGCGCTCCAGAGCGTATCGAGCGGGGATGGCGGCCAGAGCGTAAGCCCCGCTGAATTCCAATTCGGGATTCGTTTTGCGCACCGTCGCAGCAAAATCCACGATCTCCTTCACTTTCGCATCCTGCCCTTCCTGTAAATAGGAGTAAGCCATGTAGTCGAGCGCGTGCAGTTCCTCTGCTTCGGTGGCTTCGCGATGCCGCAGGGCGGCGTAAGCGCGCGACGCGTCAGCCGAGGAGCGATTGGCCGAAACGGAATCTTCCCACATGCCCAGGCGCGTGAAGATGTGGGAGGGCATGTGCAGGGCGTGGGGCACCCACGGTGCAATCGAACTGTAGCTCCGGGCTGCCGCCAGTCCGCGCTCCGCGTACGCGGGATAGTCGTAGCTATGGATCAGGTAGTGCGCGACGCCGGGATGCTGCGGATTTTTTTTCCATAGCTTTTCCAGGATGCCGGCGGCTTGGAGCTGATTGGACAATGTCGTGTCGGTCGGGTTCGCGTAGCCCACCGCCAGCACCGCCAACGCATGGAAGGTCTGCGCTTCAAAATCATCGGGATATCGATCGCGCAGTTTGCGCATCTCATTTTCATACGCGACCACGCGAGCGCGCGGCCCCACGGGCCCATGACAAGACTGCCCGACCTCGCCCGTCGCGGGGCCGTCCGGCGTGCTGTAGTAGGCATTGAGCGCCGTAATAAATTGCCGTTCGCGATCGGTCGCGGCCTTCATGGTCATGGCCTTTTGCGTGGCCGCCTTGCCGGCGCTCATTTCGTCGGCCGTCGGAGGCGTCCAGATCGGATGCCACCACGTCATCGCGATTCCCCATTGCGCCATGGCGCATGCGGGATCCCTGACGGCGACGTCGGTGAAAATCCGGCGCGCCTCTTCATAAAAAAACGAGTGCAACAACGCGACGGCGCGCGTGAAGTCCGCCTGGACAGCCGGCGCGCACGACACCGGGAAATCCACCGTTCCGGCCGTGCGCAGATCGCCCGGTTCAGGAACAGTTGACGTCGCCCCGCCAGAGGCTGTGAGGCCGCCGATCAGAACGGCGAGAAAAAGCGTACCGCCCAAGAATGTTCGAATACTCATTGAATCAAGGCCAAGGGTTTCAACAGTCTCATATCTCTTCAGAGTCCTCGCAAACGGCTTTGAAAATTGGTCAGGATCGTGGAAAAAGCACCCTGCCACGGTGAAGCTTCAAGGAGCGGCGGTTTGTAACCGCCGACCTAATAAAACGGCGATTGCAAATCGCCGCTCCTTGAGGCTGGCTCAGCAGCAACGTTGAAGACATGATCCTAGAAAACGGAGAAGCAAATGAAAGAAGAGAAAATACTGACGAAACATCCCCTGGGGAAGAGCGGGAAAAATATCGACAAGCAGAAGTATGACGCGGTGAAGGCAGCGATCCTGTCAGCTCTCGCCAAAAAGGAGCTCACTCACACCGATTTGTTCACCCAGCTCAACAAGGGATTGAAGGGGAAGTTCGCGGGAAATATCAGCTGGTATGGCGAGACGGTTAAGCTCGATTTGGAAGCCCGCAAGATAATCCAAAGAAACACTGAAAAACCTCCGAAATACCGGCTTAAAAAGAAATAAAGCTGCGCCCCCCGAGCGTGAAATTCTCCTTTCGAGATTGAATCCTTTGAAGCCGCCTTTGCGCTGTAAATTCTCCAAATGACGCTCGATCGACCTTCGCCACAAAATGCCTTGGTAGGATGGGGATTTGGGCGTAAAATCGCGAACTGATCGACCGACATTAATTCTTTCCCGCAATGGAGCCCGAACGATGACACAGCCACAACCCTACGTCCCCACCGCACGCGAGCAGAAGTTTCTCGAGAGCGTCGAAGAAGGCCGCTATGAGCGGGAAATCATCAGTGGGCTTGCCCCCTTCTTCAACGAGAAGGCGCCGGCGGACATGCTGAGCTTCTATTCCCAAGACGAGGTGACAAGGCTCAAAGCGCTCAAGGGCACCGATCGTGACGTTGAATCCCGGATGCCCGTGAAGATCACCCGCCATTACTACGAGCTGGCCAGGACCAGCGCCGCGATTCAGCGCATCGTCAAGGCCGACCCCGCCGAGACGATGGATCTTGCGGGCTCGGAGGATCCCGGCAACCAGATGGACTACAGCCCCGTCGAGGGCCTGCTGCACAAATACGAGATGGGACTCATGTATGTCATTTCGACCTGCTCGGCCCATTGCCGCTTCTGTTACCGCGAAGAATTGATCGCCCGTAAGCAGATCAAGCGACAGGACGGCACTATCTCGAAGAAGGGTCTCGCGATGATCCCCGAGATCATCCCCTATATCAAGCAGCACAACGCGGCCGTGGCGAAGAACGGCGGCGTGCATCCCGAAAGCGGACGCGAGAAGTTGCGCGAGATCCTGATGTCGGGCGGCGACGCAATGGTGCTGAACAATTCAAAGATCGCAGCCTGGCTGGGCGCTCTGGCCGAAGCCGGCGTCGAGTCGATCCGCATCGGCACCAAGGATATGGCGTTCTATCCCCAGCGCTTTGACCACACCTTCCTCTCGATGCTCGATCGGTTCCACGAGACCTACCCGGAGGTCGGCCTGCACATGATGCTGCACTTCGAGCACCCAGACGAGTTCCTCGCCAAGGATGCGGAAGGAAACTACGTCGAGGACGCGCAGGGCTTGAAGCAATGGGTCCCCGCGACGGGCGAAGGGATGCGGGGCCTGGCCTCGCGCGGCTGGCTCACCGTGCAGAACCAGGCGCCGATCATGAAGGGCATCAACGATGACGCGGACGCCCTCCGCATTCTGCAGCGCGAGTTCAAGCGCGCCGGCGGCGAGAACCACTACTTCTTCTGCGGGCGCGACATCGTCGCCTACAAGGCGTTCAACGTTCCGATCGAGACCGCGTGGACAATTCTCAACACCTCGCAAAAGGGGCTGTCGGGCGTCGAGTCCCACGCGCGCCTTTCCATCACCCATTACAAAGGCAAGACCGAAGTTGCGGCGGTCACCAATGAAGGGATACCAGGACTCGCCGGCAGCGAGAATGGCGTCCTGATCTTCAAGATTCTTCGGAACGCCGGCAGCGCTCCCGACCGCGGCAAGGTCTGCATCGTCGGCCGGAACCCCGAGGCGCTCTGGTTCGACGACTACGAGGACCGCGTTCTGTTCGACGAGGCCGGCTTGTACGACTACGCGCGGGTGGCGGCTCCCGGACAGGCTCCGGTCCGCGCCACTACTCTTCAAGCCGCGGCGCCGGATCGCGCCACCGCCACTCTTCTCGCCGCTTGCGAATGATCGACAAGCGGGTGGCGAGCGCGGCCGAGGCTGTCTCGGACATTTTCGACGGCGCCGCCATTATGATCGGCGGTTTCGGCGAGGCGGGCAGTCCAATCGAGCTCATCCACGCGCTGATCGATCAGGGCGCCACGAATCTGACGATGATCAGCAACAACTGCGGCAGCGGCGAGGTTGGCCTCGCGGCGCTGCTCAAGGCGGGCCGCGTTTCCAAAGTCGTCTGTTCGTTTCCGCGCACCGCCAACTCGACCGTCTTCCCCGAGCTCTACCGAAGCGGGCGCACGAAATTAGAATTGGTTCCTCAGGGAACGCTCGCGGAGCGCATCCGCGCCGGCGGAGCTGGAATCCCGGCGTTCTACACTCCGTCGGCAGTGGGAACGCCTCTGGCGGAAGGCAAGGAAAGCCGGGAATTCGGTGGCAGAAAGTACGTGCTAGAGCACGGCCTCCGCGCGGACTTCTCGCTCATCAAGGGACGGGTCGCCGACACCCACGGCAACACCCTCTACAACAAGACGGCGCGGAACTTCGGCCCGCCCATGGCGATGGCGGGCAAGGTCACGATCGTCCAGGTCGCCGAGGTCGTCGAGCCGGGCCAGCTGGACCCCGAGTCGATCGTCACGCCCGGCATCTTCGTGGATCGCGTCGTCGCCATCGCCAACCCGGCCCACGAATCGGAACTCGTCGCCGCAGGAGCGTCCTACCCATGACGAAGCCGCCGATGATCGGGCGAACACGTGAGGAGATGGCGCAGCGCCTGGCGCAGGACATTCCCGACGGCTCGTATGTGAACCTGGGCATTGGCATTCCGGAGCTGGTCACCAGGTTCGTGCCGGCGGGCCGCTCGCTGATCTACCACACAGAAAATGGCCTGCTCGGCATGGGCCCCGCGCCCAGGCCCGGCGAAGGCGATCCCGAGCTGGTCAATGCGGGCAAACAGCACGTGACGGCGCTGCCGGGCGCCGCCTACTTTCATCACGCGGACAGCTTCGCCATGATCCGCGGCGGCCACTTGGATCTTTGCGTGCTCGGCGCGCTCCAGGTCGCGCAGAACGGCGATCTCGCCAACTGGTCCACGGGCGAGCCCGACGCCATCCCCGCAGTCGGCGGCGCCATGGACCTGGTCGCGGGCGTGAAATCGATCTTCGTCATCACCCAGCATTGCACCAGGGAAGGCGAGGCGAAACTCGTGCAAAAGTGCACCTTTCCGCTGACGGGATGCGCCGTCGTAAACCGCATCTACACCGATCTCGCCGTGATCGAAGTCACGCCCAACGGATTTCGGCTCGTCGAACTGAGCCCCGGCATCGATTTCGATTTCGTGCAGGAGCGCACCGGTGCGCCTCTGCTTCCCATCCCGGAACCGATCAAAGCAGGCGGCGCAGAAAAATGATCTCGCGCCGAGACGCCGAGGCGCAGAGTTTGTATGGAAATGAAAGAAAATGAAATTGGAACGAAGCTGCTTGAAGCGGCTATCCATATTCATCGGGAGCTTGGGCCGGGGCTCCTGGAGACGGTTTACGAAGTCATTTTGGCCCGTGAGTTGTCCGACCGTGGGTTAAGGGTACAGCGGCAGGTCCTGGTGCCGATCGTCTTCAAAGGGATCAGATTTGACGAGGGCTTTCGAGCCGACATCATCATCGAGAATAAGGTGCTTTTGGAACTCAAGTCAGTCGAGCGTATCGTGCCGGCACACAAGAAACAGGTGCAGACCTACCTGCGTTTGACCGGACTGAAGCTAGGATACCTCCTGAACTTTGGTGAAGCTGTTCTCAAGAGCGGTATCACACGCTGCGTCAATGGACTGGAAGAATATAACCCTCAGCGTCTCTGCGTCTCTGCGGGAGAATTGCCCACTTAAAACAGCGACGAACCAAGCAGCCTGACATGACCACGCAAACCGACCTCTCGCGCAGCGCCGCCCTCTACGAGCGGGCCCTCAAAGTCCTTCCCGGCGGCGTCAGCCGCAACGCGATCCTGCGGGCGGGTCACCCGACCTACGTCGAGTGTGGCAAGGGCTGCCGCGTGACCGACCTCGAGGGCGTCACGCGCATCGACTTCTCCAACAACATGGCGTCCCTGATCCACGGCCACGCCTGCCCCGAGATCATCCAGGCGGTGACGGAGCAGATGACCCGCGGCACCGCGTTCATGATGGGAACCGAGATCGAGGTGCGCTATGCCGAGCACTTGTGCAGCCGCAACCCCTCGTTCGAGAAGATGCGCTTCATGAACTCGGGCACGGAGGCGATCATGGTCGCGCTGAAGGCGGCCCGCGCATTTACCGGGCGGCCGAAGATCGCCAAGGCCGAGGGCGCCTACCACGGCGTTTACGACTACGCCGAGGTGAGCCAGGGCTCCACGCCGGCAACCTGGGGCGGCATCGACCATCCGCGCAGCGTTCCGCTGGTGCACGGGACACCCGAATCCGCGCTCAAGGACGTCGTTGTCTTTCCGTTCAACGACACCGAGCGCACGCTGGCGATCCTGGACGAGCACGCCAAGGACCTCGCGTGCGTATTGATCGATCTGATGCCGCACCGCGTCGGCCTGTGTCCGGCAGACGTCGAGTTCGTCACCGCGCTGCGCGAGTGGTCCGCGCGCCACGGGGTGCTGTTGGTGTTCGATGAAGTCATCACGTTCAGGGCCGAGCACTCCGGGTTGCAAGCGCGCTACGGCGTCACGCCCGACCTGACCGCGCTGGGCAAGATCATCGGCGGTGGATTTCCCATCGGGGCCGTCGCCGGCCGCGCCGAAGTCATGGATGTGCTCAACCCGCAGTCGCCCCGCTACGTCTTCCCGCACTCCGGAACATTCACGGCCAACCCGATCAGCATGACCGCGGGCATGGCGGCGATGCTGAAGTTCGACCAACCCGCGGTGGCGCGGCTAAACGCGCTGACCGATCGGGCCAGGAACGGCATCGAAGGCGCGATCCGCGCGACGGGCGCGCCCGCGAGCGTCACCGGGGCGGGCTCGATGTTCCTGGTGCACATGAAGCAGACGCCGCCACGAAATTACCGCGATGCGTACCCGACGCCCGACGAGTCGCGCCGCCTCAAGGCGTTGCTCGATCACCTCTACAACGAAGGTTGCAGCATCATCAGCTCGGGTGCGTGCGTGTTCTCCACGCCGATGACCGAAGCGGAGATCGACACGCTGGTGGGGGCGTTCAAGTCCGGCTTTGCAAAGCTGGCTTCGACGGGCTGAGCGAGCGGATGGACGGATGATTGGGACGGGTCGCTCCGCACCTCGAGTTCGTCGATCGCGGAGGAGACGGATGCGAAGGTCCGATTGTCGGCCGGTGAGATGTGCACCGAGTTTGTCTGCATCCCTGCCCGATTACGCGGAGCGAAAAACCGGACGGCGGGCCACTCAGGTACCGGACCGTACACACTGCTGCCCTGTGGAAGAGCGGAGAGCGCCCGCAACTAAAAACATCGGTTTTCGAAGGCGACGTTGGACTCTCGATTTGAACGGAGTCCACCGCGAGACAGCTCGGATCAAGCGACACAACGGCCGCCCTTACCTCTCGTCCGGCCCACTGTAGCCTTTCAAAGCGCCATGCGTTTCGTTACTCCATAACGCCGTGAGCAAACCACATAAGAAAGCCAAGCACTATACGGCGCTCCTCCAGAAAATGGACGCAGCGATGAAAGCCGATTACCACTTGGAGGCGTCATGGATCGCTTACGCGATATTGGAAGATCGGCTTGTTGCTGCCTTGCTTTGCACCGGCGGCGCGACGCACAAGAATGGAAACCCAGTCAAAATGCTTGGACCAAAGATTGATTTCCTCAAGAAGCGTCGCCGCAAGGACAAATTGCTTGCAGCAAACTTCTCAACGGAATGGCTCAACAAGTTGGCTAAGTGGAAAGATAGTCGGAATAAGCTTATGCACGCTATGGCGAACGCGCCGGTTACCGTAGCGCAGCATGATATCGCAGCAGAAAGGTTGGCTAGGGCGGCCGATCCACTTGTTTACGACGCTTGTAGACAAGTGCGACGTTTGAAAAAGCATCGGGCTAAAGTGGCGGTTCCGAAGAAGCCGTTCCCATACACGAAGTGACTGCTACAACGTCGGAACTTTTGACTGCGTCAGCTGGGAGCCCACAAGATTCGCTGGGGCTGATCGCCTCCTGGAGGCTAGCGTAACGAATGTGAAAAGACCGCCGTACAACGATCGTACCGATTTGGAGAAGCTCCGAAACAATTGGACTAAAACTAAAGGTCTCTTCGAGCGGAAGGAGTTTTCCGGGGCCATCCTGCGAGCAGGAATATGTGTGGAAATCGCGGCGAATATCGTGGTAAGGGCAGAACTCGTCGAAAAGCGACGACTCGATGATGATTTCGTGAATACGCTTATGATGTGGGCGAACGGTCTCCAAGGAAAATACCGTCACTTAATCATCCCCATCCTTCGACAAGACGAAAAGCTTGGTGAGGTTGGGGATCTGTCGACATACATTCGCACAGTGAATGATGCGAGGAACGACGTTGCGCATCGAGGAGCATTCAAGAATCGAGAGGAAGCACGAAAGATCATTTCCGACGCCCACCAAATCATTAGCACGATTCTACGGTTGTACGCTCCGTCGAAGCGACTGGCGAATTTCGCCGGGAGTGCCTAGCAAATCACTCTCCACGCTTCGGCGTAATTCCCGCTCGCGGCAGAGCACCGGTGCATTGTTCTCGCTGCGCAGATTCGCGAATTTCCGCACCCGCAAGATTAGTGTGACGAACGAAATTGCACTAGGCGATTGCCTCGTCTCGAACCCCGGATCACGACTCGACCGGGCAAAGATCGGCGCGCTTCACGAGGTTGGAGGACCTGTTGCTTCGGTTGCCACCGAGTTTTCGCAGTCGCCTTCGAAAGTCCCATCATCAAGTGCGCTTGTAAGCTCATCCGGTGTCATCACCCGCGGCAAAGTATCAGTAACCCAGTAATAACGATCACGAGACGGAATAAATTCGCGAAACGGCGTAACACCTATCGGCAGAATACGCCGGAATCGCATGATATCCTGCCTTTCCCTCGAATGTCCGCGCAGCCACTGCGCCTTATCATCGACATCCCGAAGAGTGCGATTGATGAGATCGTTACGGTATTTCACTGCCGCGGGATCACCACGCTCCATGCCCAATGAACGCCCCACGGCACGGCACTCGACAATCACAAGTGTGTCATCCGCAGCGAACGAGGCATCAACCTGCCGAGCACTCCCGTCGGAAGCTCGCATCGCCGCGTGCGGCAACACGGACTCCCGATTGCGAATCAACGCTTCTAGCGCGTCCCCTTTAAAGTTCTGATCTTCAACCTTAAGTCCAAAGAATAGATAATAGAGTCTACTAGCGAGCGGCTCGTAATCGATGTAGTAGCGATTCGAACCTGCGGCGGGTATGAAAATCGCCCGCGGGCCGGCAAGGCCAATATCGATTGAGGCGCGCTGAGCGTCTCCCAGTTCAAGAAAGTCGAATACGGCGTTCACGTTAACCGTAGCTGCTTCCGCTGGTAACGAGCAGCGCTCAATTGCGATTGGCAAACGCCGGCCTATCTCTTCAACGATTAATTCACGACGCGACGGACCATCGTACGCACGTTGCCAGTATCGGATTATCTCCTCGAACTTTCGCCACTGAGTAATGACGTGAAGAGATAAGGCGGCAATCACCGCCACCGCATCGGCCAGCGCGACTTTATGCTTTTGTAGAAATGCTAACGCAAAATGCTCATGCGCCTTGTAGAAGGCCGCGAGGTCATCTGACAGCCAAACGAAGTTCGGGATAAATTCTTCGTGCATCTGGACACCTAATCGCTTCGCTATCAAACCTTGCTTATCGAACTTCTGCATACCTACATTGTAATGAGGTAAGCCGATGGCGTGTTCGTCATTGGGCTTATACACGGTGGCTGTCGCGGTTACCGCGGTAAATGGCTGTCTGCGGTCATACGACTCAATCAAAGCATCAAGCTCCGCTGTTCGCTTGTCGTGAAAGAAGGGTTGCGAAGGAAATACCTGGAGTTGCGCGCCTTTGCTCAGAGCCCGTCGCGACGCCATACATTTCCAAACCTCATAGCATAGTTTCTGACAGTCGTAGACATGCCTGAGTTCGACGACGTCAAATGTCGTTAAGACGAGTTCGGTCGGGCCGTTTTTCAAATGCTCTCGTTCTGCGGTGAACTCTGTGCGCAACAACAAGCCATTCAGGACGCGCTCAATTGGCACATCCCGTGATCCGGCGACGTCGCCACAGTCTGACAGCTGCCCAAATTTCTGGGCGGAACTTTCCAACGTTGCCCGAACCCATCCGTTTGTGACGGGTTCCACGTTCTCACCTGCGGGACTTGGAAAAATCCTCCTCAGAACGTGCAGCCAGAAGATGACGCTGTGGCGGGCAATCTCCTGTTCGATCTGTTCTTCAACAATCGCGAGATAGTCATCGCAGAACTTCATTCCGTCGCGGGGGGAGTAATTGCCCGAAGGGATTTGGCTCCAAAATTTTTCGCGTTCCGGATGCGGCAAGGCGGGATAACCACTGCGCCTTAATTCGGCGTGGAGCCAGAAGAACGCTTTCTGCGAATAGTCGGCTAATAGCGCCACGCGTCCCGCGTTCCGGCTAGCCAGAATTCGTCGTTTCTTCCCCACCAAAGGTTACTGGAGGAGACGCGCCTAAGAGTCAAGGCACGTAGCCGCGTGCAGTTGCTGCACTAAATCTTCGAGTAAACCTCCGCGCTGGCGGCCGCGAATCCTTGCGACTTCTTTTCCATCCCACTCCGCAACGCTTCCTCATCGGAGAGGCTTTATTCTTCAGCAAATTTCCGCACGCTTCTCGCGCGCTTATGTGCCTGCGAGGCAACGCGCGCCCATTCTGGCATCTGTTTCTCGGGAATTGGTGTGTGCAGCGAAGACCCTCCTGAGATCGACGATAGAATCACGGGCAGAATGAGATGCGTTGCAGAGGGGCCCGGCGCTCGAACGATTTGACAGTCAGGCCCACTTCCAAACTCACTCCCGTTCGAAGACCGTCGCCAAGCCTTGTCCTACCCCTACGCAGAGCGACGCGATGCCGCGCGAGGCGCCGGTGCGAGCCATCTGGTGGATCAGCGTCGTGGCCAGGCGGGCGCCGCTGCAACCAAGCGGGTGACCGATCGCAATCGCGCCCCCGTTGACGTTCAATTTTGCGTTGTCGATGCCCAGCTCGCGCTGGCAGGCGAGGGCCTGCGCGGCGAACGCCTCGTTCAACTCGAACAGGTCGATGCGGTCGAGCGTCAGTTCCGCGCGCAGAAGCGCCTTGCGAATCGCGGGCACGGGTCCGAGCCCCATGAACGCGGGATCGACGCCGGCCGCGGCGCTCGGACCGATGAAGGCGATCGGCTGAAGACCCAGCGATTTGGCCAGCCCGGCTTCAACAATCAGCAATGCCGCCGCGCCGTCGTTGATCCCCGACGAATTGCCCGCGGTCACCGTTCCCTGGTCGTCTTTGGAGAAGGCGGGTTTCAGCCTGGCGAGATTCTCCAGCGTCGTGTCCGGCCTCGGGTGCTCGTCCACGCTGACGAGGGTCGGAGCGCCCTTGCGCTGCGGAATCTCGACGGGCACGATCTCCTGGGCGAACTTTTCTCGTTGGTGCGCCGCCGACCACCGTTGCTGGCTCTGCAGCGCGAACTGATCCTGATCCGCCCGGCTGATCTTGTGCTGGCGGGCGACATTCTCGGCGGTCTCGCCCATGGAGAAGGGGTGATGCAGCGCCGCCATGCGAGGATTGACCAGGCGCCAGCCGATCGAAGTGTCGAAGATCTGCTGCGACCGGTCGAATGCGGATTCCGCCTTGCTCAGCACATAAGGTGCACGGCTCATCGACTCGACGCCGCCCGCGATGAACACATCGCCGTGACTCGCCTCGATCATGCGCGCCGCGATGTTGACGGCTTCCAGCCCCGACGCGCAGAGGCGATTCACCGTCGAACCCGGCACGGACGCGGGGAGGCCCGCCAGCAGCGCGGCCATGCGCGCGACGTTGCGGTTGTCCTCGCCGGCCTGGTTGGTAGCGCCGAAGTAGACATCCTCGATCAATGCGGGGTCGATGCCGGATCGCGCCACGACGGCCTTGATGATGTGGGCGGCAAGGTCGTCGGGGCGAACCGACGCCAATGCGCCCCCATGCCGACCGACAGGTGTTCGGAGAGCCGTGATGATCGCCGCTCGCCTTTGCATCAGATTTGATCGCGTCGCTGCACGAGGAATCTACTAGAGGAACTATCTGCCCAAGTCTAGGGGCGAAACTCAAGGCTGAAATACCCGCTCCTATTTCGAGCCCGTCGCGAAAACCGATCGTAGCCGGCGGTGCCGAAAATCTGGTGGCCGCCCGGTTGCGCGGATAACCTGTAGCCGCGGTCGTTGACCGCGGCTTGGCGGATCAACGCCGGAAAGAGGCCAAGGAAAGAAAGAACCGTGGTCAACGACCACGGCTACAAGCGCCAAAGCCCATCCCCTCTCCGGTTTTCGGTATCCGGTTTCCCTACATCCCTTTCTGCTTCCAGACGAAGGTCCCATCGGATTGCGGGACCTCGATCCATTCGCCGCTGAACGCCTTGTTGCGCGCGAGTTCCGCTTGCTGGCGCTGCACTTCTTCGGACGCGAGACTCTTCTTTTGCGCGATGTCCTGCATCATCGCGACGCGGTCCTTATTCTCGGCTTCAACCAAACGCTGGACGTATTCGCCAAATTCGCCCGGCGGCTTGTTTCGAATTTCCAGCAGACCCTGACGGGACTCGCCGACGATGCGGTTGTTTTTCAGGACCTGGACTTCACCCATGCGATTGCGCAGGCGCGTCTGAGCATCCTCGGTCGCAGCGGGTTGCGTGGCGGTGACCCGCTTTTGCGCGTTGGCGTCGGGATGCTGATAAACGTCGACGCGCATGTTGAGGTCGACCTTGACCGGATCGACCTTCAGCGGCTTTTTCGTGTCGAGGTTGATCGTCGGACCGTTCGCGCAGCCGGCGAGGACGACGAACCCGAGGCTAAGGCTTGCGGTCTTCAGCGCCATGCAAAACCACATCGATGTTTCGCGAACCGCCCGGGCCTTGCAGGGTGAGCTTGAGGTTGCCTTCGTCATTCAAGTACCAAAATGAAGCATCGCCGGTGTCGTACGTGAAATCACGGAGGGTCTCAAGAACAATGCGGGTCGTCTCCCGCTTCAGCCAATACCAATTGCCGGGGATCTCCGTCATGATCTGGTCGAGTTTGCCAATCCGCATTTTGCCGCTCCGCGTCGCGCGCAGGCTCCCGCGAAGCCGTTCGAGGGACGACGAGGCGCCATTGGCTTCCAGTTTGAAATCGGCCGGACCGTCCATTGCAAAATTTCCCGGAGCCATCACGTCGGTGACCTTTTTCAAATCAACCTTCGTCCCCGAGAGCCAGCCGACCCAGGGCGAGTTGTTTCCGAAGAACGAACTAAACCCGCCGTTGATATAGCCCCCGTAACCTTTCGCGCCGATCTCGCCGTTGATCCCTTTGCTGTCGAACGTAATCGAGAGCCAGCCCTCTTCCGCGTGAAACTGCCGCCAGCGCACCTCGCTCATGCGCAACGTTTGCACCAAGTTATTCCCTCCGCTTCGCGGCGGCAGGTCGAACTTGATGTCGCCGCCGAGCTGGCGCAATTCGAGTTTGTAGTCGGGAAACAGGTAATCTTCCCGCGGCACTTTGAGATCGAGGGCCAGCTTCAGGTCGCTGAGTTTCCCGAGATTCAAATTCTCCGCCGACGTCGAAAACTGGAGCGGGAGCGGAAGGCGCGCTTTCCCGTCCGCGGCAATCACGAGCTGACCGTAATCAACGCTGATTCTTTTCACCTTCCAGCCTGTATCGTCGGGCCCGGGCGCCGGAGCCGCCGCGGGTGATTCGGTTTCCGCCTCGCGTTTGCTCAACTCATCGAAGTACCAAAACAAATCCTCCCCCACGTAGATCGTCGGATTCAGCACCTGGATTTCCTCCAGCTCGCGCCGGAGCAATCCCGCAATCGAGTAGCGGATGAAGAGCGTCTTCATCGTGAAGACCGGCGCGAACTGATCGAACGGCGAAGTGATGACAAGATCGGCCAGCTCCTGCTGCTGGATCTCCTCGGCGGTCTCGGTCACCGCCGCGGAAAGCGGGATGTTTTTCAGGGTCGTCTCGATATTAAAACCGACGCTCGGCGCGCCGACACCCAAATCGGCCAGCGTGATGCGGCTGTTGACGATCCCGAGCTCGCGCAGTTTCCACGGCTTCGTCGGCGGCGCTTTCGTTGTGGCTGCCGCCGGGGTGGCTCCGCTGGCGGTTGTTTTGCTCTCCGCGTTCATGAACGAGCGGAACGCCTGGCCCATCGTAATCGTCATCCCGGTGAGCGTGGCGGCGGCAATCTCTTTGCGTTGGAGCAGATCGACCGGCGTGAACTCGATCTGGAGCGAATCGACGGAAGCGAACTGCGCGAGCGGAGCGAACGTCGGCGCGAGGCGAAGATCCCAAAGCTGGACAGTGTGCTTTTTTTCGAGTGCCGCTCCGGATTCGCCGAGCTGAAAATCGTCCGTCTCAAATCCGAATTTTAACGAGCCTTCGGGAACCGTTTCGCCGAAGCCATTGATGAACACTTCGCCGTTTTCGACCAGCAGTTTGCCGATGCGAAGGTGTGGGAAAGGAGCGACGCCTTCGGTCGTGACGGAGTTGCCTGGGCCAGGGGCCGAACCTCCGAACGCCTCCAGCGCCGTCGGTGTGATCTGAAACGATGGCGCCCGGACGATCAGTTCGTCGAAGTTCATTTTCCCGGCTTCGAACTGAGAGAACTTCAATTCCAGGCGGCCGATTTTCCCCACCTGCTCGGGCTTCCCGCCCCGGCTCAGAAACTCAATGCCCTCGAGAACGACGGTCTGCTGCGGCGTAGCGGCGGTGGGGCCCGGGCTCAGATCGAGATCCTGGAATTCCGGCGCGAACCAAAAACGAATCAACGGCGCCGTGGGGAAATCGACTTCCGCCCAACCATCGAGCACGGCGAATTTCTTCACATGCCAGGGATTCGCCGCCGGCTGGTTTGCTGCGGGGGCGGGCGCGTCGTTTCTCACGGCCGCGAGTAGACGGTCGCTGATCCGCGCTCGCGGGCGCTTCACGGTGACGGCGCCAATCTTGTGCTCGCGCAACCCGCGCCACGTAAATTTGATCACGGCCGAGTCGATGCGGACCACTTCTTCTTTGTTGTCGCGCAGCTTCAGCACCACGTCGGAAAATTCCATGCGATGCCAGTGCAGCGTCGCATTCCGCACCCCGAGCACGAGCTGCGGATGTCCGCGATTGGCGAACCAGACGACGACATCGCGAAAATTGAGGTAGGCGTAAAAACCCGCGAGCAGAGGAATCAGGATCACGGCCGCCGCGATCCGCCGTAGTCGTTTGCCCCAGCGCCTTTTTTTCATCCCGCATTGGGGCCGAGGAGTATCGCCGGATTCGCGGCTTCAGACTCGACGGGCGCCACACAATAATTCATCCCGGCAGCGTATTCTTTTCCGAGATGAAGTCGACGTTGTGTTTTGCACTCGCGCTGTCGAATTGCGGATTAACTCCGAAGCGAACACTGGTGTTTTTCCGATGCCATTTATTGGGATTGACAGGCGGATCTGATCCGCAGTAAAAAACTATTTACCGGCTGGAACCGGCATCATAAGGCGAAAGCCACACTCCACTATTCCTCCCCGGAAAACCCCTACACCCCCGCAGAACACACCCCACAACCCCACAGAAATAAGGAGAGCATTATGCCTAAATCATACATCGGTAAGTCTGCTACGGCCTCAATGGGCTCAGATAAACAGAACTTGGAAACCGTTTCGCGCGCCGTCGGCCGCATCTTGAAAATGTCCGGTTGCCCCAATTGCGGACGAATTGCGAAGTTCAAATTCGACTTCATTGTTGATCCGCCCGCGGACCTCGCCCGAGACGGCGTGACCTCGTTCGAGAGTCAGGGATTCTGAGAGGACCGCTGAAAGACCAATCCGTCACAGCTGCCAGGGCGGAGGCAGAGAGGTTTGTTCAGCCGCTCGGCATCGGGCTGCCGTACTACGCCTCGATGCCGGCCGATTTCTATCGGCCGGGAGTGCTGGACTTTGTCGAGATCACTCCCGAGACCCTCTGCCGGCAGCGGCGTGACGGAAAGGCGGTAGCGATCGATCTTGTTCCAGCTCAGGTGGAACTCGCGCAGGAGACGTGTGCCTCGCTCCCGATGGTCATTCACGGAGTGGAACTGTCGATCGGCTCCGCCCAAGGTTGGAACGCGGCCTACGTGGAGATGCTCGACGCGTTTCAGGCGCGCTGGCCATTCTTGTGGCACAGCGAGCATCTCGGATTCCAAACGATGCCCGGTGAAAATGGCGCCACCCTTGAGATGGGCGTGCCCATGCCGCTGCCTCCCACGGAAGAGGCTGTTCAGTTAGTCGCTGCGCGCACCCTTGCTATCCGCGAGCGCTACGGCGTGCCGTTCCTGCTCGAGAACCCCGCGCACTACCTGGAGGGACTCCCGGCCGATCCGGAGATCGGCGATGAAGGCGGGCTGATGCGGGCGATCACCGAACGGGGCGGCTGTTTCCAATTGCTCGACTTGCATAACGTTTATTGCAACTCGGTGAACCATCACTTTGATGCCTTCGCCTCGATTGAGAGCATGCCGCTCGATCGGGTGGGCGAGATCCACGTCGCCGGCGGAGCCTGGCAGGATGGCTTTTGGATGGATGCTCACGCCGGCCGCGTGCCGGAGCAGGTCTGGGAGATGCTGGAGTACACCCTGCCGCGCGCCCCGAATGTCGCTGGCATCGTCTTCGAGTTGCTGGAGGAAAACGTCGAGCCCATGGGCCCGGAAGCGATCGCCGGGGAGGTGGCGCGGGCGCGGGAAATTTGGCGGCGCTGCCGGGGCACGTGACAGGCTGTGTCCCTGCTCGATTTCCAGACCGCGCTGGGCCGCGCCGTGCGGGTAGAGACGGGCCAGGATCCGCTCAGCGGGCTTGATTTCTCCGCTGGCGAACGGGCGGACCTGGCCGCACTTGTCGCGAGCGCAGGATTCCGTTTCACGGTCGAGGTGCAGCGATCGTGGAGCATGGGACGCGCGGCCAAAGCGGCCCAACTTACTCTGTCGATCCTCCCGCCGTCGCAGCGGAAGGAGCTCCTGGAAGAGTGGGTGAACGTCGGTGGGGGGACTGCGTCGTTCTTTGCCGCAGAAGCCGACGCGTTTCTCGATTTCATCGCCGGGCATCTGCCCAATCCTTCGCACCTCCTTACCATATGCCGCGTCGAGCAGGCTACTCTTCGAGCCAGCGAAGGAGCATTGCGCTTCGCGGCCCCTGATCTGAAGCAGCTGGATACGCCGGGTTGCCTGCTGGCCGCGGGACGGAGCGCCGCCCTGGTGCAGTTTTATGCCGAGCCACGCCTGGTGTTTGCCGCCGTTGCCGGAGAGCCATTTCCGCCTCTGTCACTCGAGGTCATGCCGGTGTTTTTCGGGCCGGGGCTGGAGGGATTGTTCCGTTTGGCGAAAGTTGAGGAAGTGGCCTTGTGGAAGAGACTGGTTACTCCCGTGGCGTTGACAGAGTTGATCCGGGAAGGACATCCGCGAGAGGCAATCGAGACCTTGCTCACGAATGGGGTCGTCGAGGATCTGATCTCTGAGTGAATTGAAGAATTGGATGCTTTCTCATGCAATGTCCGCCATTGGACGGACTCGCCGTGGCGAGGGCGGCAAGGACTCGACACTCGATGTAGCCAAAGCGATCGCAAACTACGCGACTTCGTGACGTCAGCTAGAACCGGGCAAGACCGGTCTACGACGTGTCCGATCGCGGCGCCACGGATTCGCCGTGGCGAGGGTGGAATTTTTTCCACCCTCGACGTTGTTACGCCAGTTCATAGCCTCAATATTCACTGGTTGCGACACGAGGGAACACATCCCCTCGATTCATGCCGAGAATTCTCTTGCGCCTATCACCGTGAAAGGCGTACAACCTAGCGCATCCTTAACATCAAAGGAGTCCCCCCTTATGAGAAATCTTGGCACGCTCTGCTTTTTGCTCGCTTCCTTCGTGCTATTTGGACTGGGAATATTCGCACCTAACACATCAGCAAGCATGGGTGCGACTTGTTTTTGCAAGATATCGAAGGACAACTTATTGAACGTCGTAACCGCAACCGGTGTACTCAAGGACCTTACTGGCGAGGTGAACAAGACGTTCTGGTGGGGTGGATCAGGCCAGGAAGATACGTGTGCATCTCTTTGCACGAGCAAAGCCAAAGCCTATGTCAAGGATCCAAGCGTTGCGGCAGCGGGTTGTGCCTTCAACGCTTCGGACGCTGCTGCTGTCAACGCTTACAGTGCGGTTGGTACCGGTACGTATCGATGGTGCGTAAGCATCGGAACCCTACTTAGCGACCCTCCGATCACCCAGACGACTTGTAAGTGTCCGTCAAGTTGGTACTCAAATACCACGAACACCCTTGGCGGGCTTACGACCGACGGCAAGTGCAAGAAGGCCGTTTGCGGTCCCCTCAGTATCACTCCTCTTCCGGCAAACGGAACTCAAATTGGTACTTGGGGCTTTACATGGGGCAACGCCATTTGGGCGTGGGGTTCGATCTCCAATGGAGGTGCCCCGGTATGCAACACAATAGCATCGGGCTCCACTAATTGTGGTTGGTACTAGACGAAAAGAATCTCGCTGCAAACGCGAAGCGAACAGCCTGTTTGTTCCGCGACTCATGTAACCATTAGAGAACGCGACCGCTCGCGTGATCAAGGAAGGCAAGATCCGCACCTACGATATGGGTGGCAAGGATTCCACCCTGGACGTAGCCAAAGCAATCGCCGACTACGCCAGTTAAGGGATCCGCTACTTAACGTTCGGGATCTTTACGATACTGCCCTTGGCCTGCGAGTCCTTGGGATCTTTGACCACAGTCACGTACAATTCCTTCTCGCCTTCGCTGAACGCGACGTTGGTTGTGCCGTCACCCGCGGCGATCTCAAAGACGTGGAGCAGTTTGCCGTCCGGAGATATTTTCAAAATCTTGCCGCCAAACCATTGGGCGACGTAGATGTTCCCCTTGCTGTCGACCTTCAGGCTGTCAGGTCCAAGCCACCAGGATTCGACCTTGTTTTTTGCGAGAAGGTTTAGCAGGGCAAAATTCGATCGGTTACTCAACGAGCCGTCGTCGTTGATCGTGAATTTCTTTATGCAGTTTCCGACGGTTTCGCTGACGTAGAGCGTCTTTTGATCGGGAGAAACGCCTATTCCATTGGCGTAATTGAGGTCGTCCGCGACCTCGACCCATTTCTCGCTGCCCGGCGCCAGATAGAGAACTTTTCCCACCACGGCGGTCGGCGGGTCCTTGAACGGGCCAAAGACCGTGGCGTAAGCACTGCCGTTGGCGGTCACCACAATATCATTAATACCACCGTCGAATGCTTTGCCGTTTTTGTCGGCCTCCCAACGGCGCAGCTGCTTCCCGGTCAGGTCGAGCTCGAGGATCGCGCCACGTTCCTCGGTGCACGCGAGGAGGAACGTCCTCTGTTTCGTGAGCGCCAGTCCGTTATGGCCGCAGCCCGGGGTATGATTCAACACGGTGGCCGTTTTCCCATCCCATTTCGACAGCGTGTGGGAGACCCAGCCAACGTAGTAAAGGTTGCCGTCAACGGACAGCGGACCCTCCGGTCCGAGAATATTGTCCACGACGGAGACTTCGCCAGCACGCGCTGCTGTCACAGTCAACATGGCGCCAACGGCGAAGCAGATAATCTTATTTACTCTCATCTTCATAAGATGATTCACATTCGCTCATCTGAGCTGAATCAAGACCGGCTTCAGATTTGCCGTCAACGTTGTTTTCAACCGCGGATCCCCGCGGATTCTAACGGACTAGCGGTAAGAATCCCATGATTTATCAAGCCGTGTTATCCGCGGAAATCCGCGATTAAATTGATTGCTATTGACGCCTAACGACGTTTCTGCCGGAATCCCCCGCATGATCAAATCTCGAATTGCAGTAATGGCTGTGGCCCTGTCGTTTATGGGCGCCACATTTTGTTTTGGCGCAGCGAAAACAACCGAGCCGGCGGCAAGTCCGTCGGCTGCAAAAACCGAAAAGGCAGCCGCCCCGAAGAAGGAGGCCGCCCCGAAAAAAGAAGCCGCCCCGAAGAAGGAGGCCGCCAAGGTGAACCCGCACATGGGAACGTGGAAGCTCAACGAAGCGAAGTCGCAAATCCCGGCGGGAATGAACAAGAACATGACGGTCGTTTACACCGAGCAGAAGGACAAAATGAAGGTAGAGGTGACCGGCGTCGACAAGGATGGGAAAAAAACGCACGGCGTCTGGGTGGGCGTGGCCGACGGCAAATCGTATAAAACGAAGGGCAACCTGGCCTGGGACGCAGCCGCCTACAAAGTGGTGAACGACCACACCTACGAGATCACGACCATGAAAGGCGGAAAAGTGTTCTCCAGGGGCAAGACCACCGTCTCGGCGGATGGCAAAACGCGGACCGTCGCCACTGAAGGAACGGGCGCGGACGGGAAGAAATTCAAATCCAAGGGCGTTTACGACAAGGCGTAGGGCTGCGCTTCGCTCCGCCTGGTTGATTCGTTGAATCGTTACAACGTTACAACGGAGAAAATCCAACGCCCTACGTCCAATTCGGAAGGCGTTATTTTCTAGAGAGGAGGTGCGGCGCCGCGTCTCAACTCAGGGTGCTGTAGAATAGAATGGTGTATCCGAGCAACAGAGCCAGATAGCAGAGGCCCGCGGCCCATTGGACCCACCGTTTGCGAGAGGCCAGCGCAAACGCAGTCGGGACGAACATCGGCAGGACGGTCAGATTTTGTTTTAAGAACATGGCAGCATTCGCTGTCTTCAGAAAATCAAGATTCGCGAGCAACGACAGGACGGCGCAGGCCATGAGAGCGCCATAGAAATACGGCCGCTGCCGCCAGAAGAAGTCTTCCAGATCAATGGGCCCTTCATCGTGAGCTTTGGGCCCAACCAACACGCAGATGAAAAACATCGAAATGGCGAGCAGGAACCCGATGGTGATGGACCAAAGGTCCCATGCCTCAATCGAGCGAAAGTCCCAAAGCGACAGCCAGTTGGCGAACACCAAAAGAATGGCGTTGACCATTCCCAGCGCGAGCAGCCCGGAAAAACGCACGCGGTCGCGCGCCACGACCAGCTCGGCGAGGTGCGTCAGTGCCAAGGCATAGACGAAGGACCAAAGCGCGGTGACATGTTCGAAGGCGGTCATCCGAATCTAGTCGCAAACGTTGCGGCGCTTCAACTCGACGAAGAAGTTGTGCCGGTTCATTCGTGGCGCGAGAACATTTTTGCCACGATCTCCCGAAAACGTGGCTCATTCCGTAACGGATCGAGCAGCGGGTCTATCTTGATCCATCCCATATCCGGAGTTTCAGAGAGCTCATAAGCTTTCTCCAGGCACTCGATCGCTTTCGCTTTGTCGCCCAGTCCGATATAAACGAAAACGTAGGCATAAGTGCGAACATACTGGTGCTGGCCGCGCTCCTTGAGTTTTTGCAGAATCGCCTCGGCCTTGTCTCTCCGGCCCGTTTCCGCGTAAGCACGACCCAGCAAGCCCTCGACGTAAGGATCGTCGTCCAGTGAAGCTGCTTTCTCGAACTCGCTAATCGCCCCGGTTACGTCTCCCTTGAGGTAGAGCGGCACCCCAAGGTTCCAATGCGCATAAGCGAAATTAGGGTCCAACGCCAGCGTCCGGCGGAGTTGGGCGATCGCTTCATCATAACGACGAGCCAGGACCAGCGTGCTGCCAAAGTCTGTGTTGATGACCAGAGATAACGGATCCAGTTGGATCGATCGCTCGCCTTCCCTGATCGCTTCATCAAAGCGTCCCAGGCTCGTCAGAAAACTGTTTCCATACCACTGATGAGCGGTCGCGTAGTTCGGATTGAGTTGAATGGCCCGCTTAAACTCGGCTTCCGACTCAACGAACTTGAGATCAAAAAGCAGGACCATGGCCAGGACGCTGTGGGCCTCCGCCGAGGTTTCGTCCAATTCGATCGCCCGCCGCGCCGCGGTGGTCGCTTTCGCCAGGAATTCCTTGGTCGGGCCGGCGCCAAAGACGGGAATCAGAAGATCGGTAGCTGCAAGAGCAGCGTAAGCGCCGGCGTAACTCGGGTCGGCCTCGATCGCTCGCTGGAAAAGATCGGCGGCAGTCTTCAGATCGCCGCCCGTGCGCTTGTTCCAGAAGAACCTGCCTTTGAGATACAATTGATAAGCTTCTGTGTTCTCGGTCGGCCGGGCCTTCATCGCGCGCTCTTCCGAGCCGGATAGCTTCGCCTCCAGCGACGAGGCGATCCTTTGCGCGACGTCACTTTCGACCGCGAAGATGTCGATCAACTTCCGATCATAACTCTCTGCCCACAGATGGGTGTCGGTGAGCGCATTGATGAGCTGCACGTTCACGCGCACCTGGTCGTTCGACTTTTGCACGCTGCCTTCGAGAATATTCGTCACTCCGAGCTGCTTGGCGATCTCGCGGAGATCGGCCGGCGCACTCTTGAAACGCTGCGTCGAGGTGCGGGAGATCACCTTGAGATCGGCGACTTTGGCCAGCCGCGTGAGGATTTCATCCTGCACGCCTTCGGCGAAGTAAGCGTTATCGAGATCGCGGCTGAGATTATCGAACGGCAGGACCGCGATCGACTTGGCGTTAATGGCGGAGGAGGACTCGTCAGGCGCGGCGGTTCTGCGCGGCCCGAGCACGAATTTGTCCAAAGCGAAATAAGCCAGCGCGAGCACCAGCACGGCGATGATCATGCGATCCATGCGCCGTCCGGTTTGCGGTCCGATCGATTGCTCCGCGGGCACGTCTTCGTCGCGTTTCAGACCTTGCGGCGTCAGCTCAAAGACCCAACTAAAAACCAGCGCCGGGACAAAGCCAATGACGAGGACGATTACGATGCTGCGCGGCAGCCAATCCGGTGCGCCGAACATTGGAAGCACCGTGCTCGCGACCTGGGTGAGCAGCCATGCGCCGACGAGGTACAGCCCGGCCATGCGGACGACGTTGCGGCGTTTGAGTTCGGTGAAGAAAGTCATGACGTGTCACCGCTAGAACCCCATCTTCACCACCAGCCCCGCGAAAGGGCGGCCCACCGTCCAGGTTGGCGTGGCGTCGATTCCCCTCCCCAAGAAACCCCTCGGATTCATGGCTTTGCTTGTGCCATACCGCCAATTTATAGCAAGACTGGCGTTGCTCTAAATTGGGCAAACCGGGAGGCAAAGCTGCTTAAAAATCTGCGCGTAGGTCGCCCAAGGCGGCGCCTCGCCACGTAAATCGCTTCGCTCCACGCGGCTCGTCTCGCTGCGTGAGGTCAGAGCGATTTGCCACCGCGCTTTATTTCGGCGCTTCAAGACGGTCCTTCAGACCTTGCACAATCTCCTTTATCGCCTCGTTCGCCGCCTCGTTTCCGGCGTTCGTCGTGATGAGAAAGGTCAGGTTAGGCTTGGTCGCGATCCTAACCGTGGCCACCCAAAAACCGTTGCTGCCATTGTGCGTGAGAATGGCAGGCGTGCCGTCCGCTTCCAATTTGACGCCCCATCCGAGCGCGTAGTTACCTGTGACCGGCGTGTGGAGCTTGCGGTAGGTCGCTACTTTCAACAGCTTGCCGTGGCCGTGCACGCCATCGAGATGATCTTGCGCAAAGCGCGCCCAATCCTTTAGCGAAATATTGATCGTCCCCGCCGGGCCGAGCGCGGGCGGATTGTCGCCTTCGGTATTCGCGGGATCGAGCGGGACAAGCTTGCCCGCCTTTTCTTCGTGGCCGCACGGCTCATCGAATTTGCCCGAAGTGCCGGGCGCACCGAAGCCAGCGTTCTTGATGCCTAACGGCGAGAAGACCTGCGCGCGAATCAGTTCTTCCCAAGTCTTGCCCGTTCGTGCCTCAGCGATAGCACCCGCGATGATGAAACCAAGATTGGAATACGCAAACTCGCCCGCCTTCGAAGCTGGAGGTGCGGTGAGATACTTGCGCGCGATCGCGGTACGCTGCGCCTTCACGCCTTGGGCCGATTTGATCACCGCCAGGAACGGCGGCAGATCCTTGTCATCGGTCAATGGCGGCAAGCCCGCGGTGTGACTGAGCAGCTGGGTGATGGTGATCCCGCGGTAGGCCGGGTCCATTTCCTTCGCGAAGTCCGGAAAGGATGCAGCGAGCGTGTCGTCGAAACTCATCACGGCTTGCTCGACCAGGCGCGCGATCATTGTCGAAGTAAACGCCTTGGTATCGGAGCCGATGTGCCAGCGATCATTGACTGTGACCGCTTCCGAATGCCCAATCGCACGCACGCCCAGCGCCGCCTGGGCGGCGATCTTGCCATCGATCTGGATCAATCCCGCGACCGCAGGGAGATGATTCTTCTCGCGCGCAGTCGCGAGAGCTTGCTCGAGAAAAGCCTGAATGCCCGGATCGGCCTGCGCAATCGCAGATACCGCGAGGTAGATGAAGATGAGGAGGAATTTCGGCTGCATGATCCTTGTTATATGGCCGCCCTGATTCCCACAATCTCTTAGCAAGCAGGCAGAGTCGGGCGAACCAGCTTGAAAATCTGCGCGGCCCGCGCGATCCGATGACTGAAGAGGAAATCGCGGTGAAATTCACAGCGCTTGGCGGCGACATAATCGGCCAGGAGCAATGCAAAAAATTTGCAGAGCTTCATCATGAGCATGGAGACAGCCAAAGACTTTGGCGGACTCTTTGAGCTGACGACAGCGCGATAAGCCATTGAGACTCGGGTTGTAGCCGGGGTCGCTGACCCCGGAGAACGAACTCGTTCGTAAACCTTTCTGCCTTGTGTGATTGGTCTTGGAGAATGGAATGGCTCTCTGACCCGCAGGTGTGGATTGGATTTCTCACCCTCACGGCCCTCGAGATTGTCCTCGGAATCGACAACGTCATCTTCATCTCGATCCTCGCTGGAAAACTGCCGGCCACGAGACAGAGGCAAGCCCGGCAGATCGGCCTCGCCCTCGCCATGGTCATGCGCATCCTCCTTCTGCTCTCGCTTTCCTGGATTGTCGGACTGACCAAGCCCCTCTTTGTTCTGTCTGGTTTCGACCTGACAGGGCGAGCGCTGATCCTGATTGGCGGTGGCTTATTCCTCATCGCGAAGAGCACGCGCGAGATTCACGACAAGCTCGAAGGCGACGGCGAAGAGGGATCCGTTCGCGCCGCACCCTCCCTCAAATCCGTGCTTATTCAGATTATCCTGCTCGATATTGTCTTCTCGCTCGATTCTGTGATCACCGCGGTGGGGATGGTGGACGAAATCGGAGTCATGATCGCAGCCGTCATGATCGCGGTTGGGGTGATGATGATGTTCGCGGGTGCGATCAGCGGCTTCGTCGAGCGGCACCCGACCATCAAGATGCTCGCGCTCAGCTTCCTTCTTCTGATCGGCGTGAACCTGATCGGCGAGGGATTCGGTTTCCACATTCCAAAGGGTTACACTTACTTTGCGATGGCCTTCTCTGTCTTCGTCGAGCTCCTGAATCTGAAGCTGCGCAAGAAGCCAGCGCTCTGACACTTCACAATCCGAACCGCAGTAAACTTTACCGGCCGTTTGAGCTGACGAAAGCTCGCTGAGTCGTCGAGATTCAGGTTGTAGCCGGGGTCGCTGACCCCGGAGAGCGAACGTCCTCTGAGCGCGACCGGGGTCAGCGACCCCGGCTACAACTGAACAGGCACTCCGCAGTTGAAGTCGCGTCGTCGCCGCTGCTAGGCTGACAAAGCGATGCCCACATTCGAAGCCGCTGACTTTTACAATCTCGATGAACTGCTGACAGCGGACGAGCGTCGCACGCGAGATTCCGTGCGGCAGTGGGTGCAGGAACGCTTTCTGCCAGTCGTCGCCGAGCACTACCGCGATGGCACTTTCCCGATGGAACTCGTGCCGGACCTGGCCCGGCTCGGTGTCTTCGGGCCGAGCATCAAAGGGTACGGCTGTGGCGGACTCGGGAGCGTCGCCGCCGGGCTGATCATGCAGGAGCTGGAACGGGGCGACAGCGGGCTGCGCACCTTCGCTTCCGTGCAGGGCTCGCTCGCCATGATGGCGATCAATCTGTTCGGCTCCGAAGAACAGAAAAAACTTTGGCTGCCAGCGATGGCGCAGGGCACGAAACTCGGTTGTTTCGCTCTCACGGAACCTGACTTCGGTTCCAATCCCGGCGGACTGCGTTGCCGCGCGCGCAAGACCGCCAACGGTTATCGCCTGACTGGCGCGAAGAAATGGATTGGCAATGGGACCATCGCCGACGTGGCAGTGGTTTGGGCCAAGGTCGAGGGCGAAGACGGCGTCGATCCGGAAACTGCGGGTGCGATCCGCGGATTTCTGGTCGAAAAAGGCACGCCTGGTTTCACGGCCACACTGATCGAGGGCAAACTCTCACTCCGGGCAGCGTTGACGGCGGAGCTCAAATTCGACGACTGCGCCATCCCGGCGAACGCGTTACTGCCGCAAAGCGGCGGAGTGAAATCGCCGCTCTTGTGTTTGAACCAGGCTCGCTACGGAATCGCCTGGGGCGTGATCGGATCGGCGATGGCGTGTTACGACGAGGCGCGGCAATACGCGATTAGCCGCGTGCAATTCGACCGGCCCATCGGCGGTTTCCAACTGGTGCAGGCAAAGCTGGCGCGAATGCTGACTGAGATTACCAAGGCGCAGTTGCTGGCCCACCGCCTGGCGCAATTGAAAGACGCCGGGGCGGCGAAGCACTATCACATTTCCATGGCCAAGATGAACAACGTCGAGATCGCGCTCGATGCCGCGCGGACCGCGCGCGACATCCTGGGCGGGGTTGGGATTCTCGATGAGCACCAGTGTTTCCGGCACATGTGCAACCTCGAAAGCGTGAAGACGTACGAAGGCACGCACGATGTCCATCTGCTCGTGCTCGGCGAGCAGATCACCGGGATGTCGGCGTTTGCCGGGTAGCAGATTACGCGGTCGCGCTGCCGGAGTCGCCGGTGCCAAATTCGATTCCCTGCGCCAGCGGCAGCTCGGTCGAAAAGTTGATCGTGTTCGTCTGGCGGCGCATGTACATCTTCCACGAATCGCTCCCGCTCTCGCGTCCGCCGCCGGTCTCCTTCTCTCCCCCGAAAGCGCCGCCGATCTCCGCGCCACTCGTCCCGGTGTTCACGTTGGCAATGCCGCAATCGCTTCCCACCGCGCTCATGAATTTTTCCGCTTCTCGCACGTCATTCGTGAAGATGGCGGAGGTCAGACCCTGCGGCACGCCGTTGTTAATCGCGATCGCTTCATCGAAATCGCGATACGTCAGCAAATACAGCAACGGCCCGAACGTCTCATGACACACAATCTTGAAATCAGGTTTCGCGTTCGCCAGGCAGGGCGTCATGTAGCAGCCGCCCTGATATTGCGGACCGTCAAGGCGCTCGCCGCCATAAAGAACTTCGCCACCCTCGTCCTTCAAGCGCTGGATGGATTGCAGCACCATGTCGACCGCGCCCTTCTCAACCAGAGGACCCATCAGCGTCTTCGGGTCGAGCGGGTTTCCGATGCGCAAACTCTTGTAGGCGGAGAGCAGTTTCTGGCGCACTTTGTCGGCGATTGATTCGTGCAGGATCACGCGCCTCGTTGAGGTGCAGCGCTGGCCCGCGGTCCCGACCGCGCCGAAGAAGATCGACTGGGTTGCCATCTCGAGATCGGCGCTGGGCGTCACGATGAGCGCGTTGTTTCCGCCCAGTTCCATGATCGTCTTCCCGAGACGGCCATGGACTGTTTGCGCCACGTGGACGCCCATCTGGGTCGAGCCTGTGGCCGAGATCAACGGAATGCGCGGGTCAGCCGAAAGCTTTTTCCCAACCGTATCGCGGTCCCCCATGAGCAAGGTGAAAATCGCCGGATCGGCCCCGGTTTCGCGGCAAACGCGCTCGGCAATTTTCGTCACGGCAATCGCTGTGAGCGGCGTCTTTTCCGAAGCTTTCCAAACTGTCGCGTCGCCGCAGACGGCGGCCAGCGCCGCGTTCCACGACCAGACCGCGACCGGGAAATTGAAAGCGCTGATGACCGCGACCACGCCGAGCGGATGCCATTGCTCCATCAAACGATGACTGGCGCGTTCCGATTGAATCGTCAGGCCGTAAAGCATGCGCGATTGACCGACGGCGAAATCGCAGATGTCGATCATCTCCTGCACCTCGCCTTCGCCCTCGGCAATGATCTTGCCGGTCTCGAGCGTCACGAGCTGACCGAGATCATGTTTGGCATCGCGGAGGGCGTTGCCCAGGCGGCGAACTGTGTCGCCGCGGACCGGTCCCGGAGTGGCACGCCACTTCAAAAACGCTTCGTGGGCGCGCGCAATGGCCGTGTCGTAATCATCACTGGAGGCTGTGCGGACGCTGGCCAGTTTCCGTCCATCGATGGGCGAGATCTTGTCGATCGTCGCGCCGCCCCCGCGCCATTCGCCGAAAAATACGCCGTCGTTTACGTCCGAGAGACCGAGATTATTGAGGATTGTTTGCATGTTCTTTGGTGAGTCGCCCCGAAAGCTTTCGGGGCCATTATTCTGGCATCGCGCGCGGAGCGCACGAGCCACCTACTTGCGCATCGCCTTACATTGCTGGCGCAGCAGTTCCATCGCTTCGTCCACGACTTCCGTGGAGATATCCAGCGCCGGTCGGAAACGAATCGCGCGTTCGCCCGATTTCAAAACCAGCGCGCCGCGATCGAACAGACCTTTCCAGAATTCGTCGCGCGTCTTTGGATCGGGCAGATCAAAGGCGATGAAGAGGCCGCGGCCACGCACCGCCGTCACGATGGGCTCTTCGCGCTCCAACGCTTGCAGCGACTCCAGAAAATGCGCGCCGACCTTTCCAGCGTTTGCGACCAGATTCTCTTCCTCGATCACGCGCAGATAATGCGTCGATCGCACCATGTCGGTGAAGTTCCCGCCCCAGGTTGAGTTCAACCGGCTGGGGAGACGGAAGGCGTTGTCCGGCACTTCATCGAGCCGCGGGCCGGCCATGACGCCGCAGACCTGCACCTTTTTTCCGAAAGCCATCAAGTCCGGCTTTACGCCAAAATGTTCGCCGCACCAGTTGCGGCCGGTCGTTCCCATGCCGGTTTGCACTTCGTCGAAAATGAGAAGCATTTCGTTCTCATCGCAAATGCGGCGGAGCGTCCGGAGCCATTCGCCCCGGAAATGATTGTCGCCACCCTCGCCCTGGATTGGCTCGATAATGATCGCGGCAATATCGACGCCGCGTTCCTTGATGAACTGCATGATCTCCTGCTCGGATTTCTTTTCCCGCGCGATGACAGCGTCCTCCTGCTCCGCTTCGGGAAGCGAGAAATCGATGTGCGGATTGGAAACGCGCGGCCAGTTGAACTTGGCGAACAAATCGGTCTTGCGCGGATCGGTGTTCGTCAGGCTCATGGTGTAGCCGCTGCGTCCGTGGAACGCCTGGCGGAAATGCAAAATCTCGGTGCCGCGTTCCCCTCGCCCGGCCGCCATATTTTTTCGCACCTTCCAATCCATCGCGGCCTTGAGCGTGTTCTCGATGGCGAGCGCACCGCCTTCGATGAAGAGATACCGTTCGAGCGGCGGCAGACCGGCGACCCGCACGAAGGTTTCCACAAACTCCGCGTAGGCTTCGGAGTAAACGTCCGAGTTCGCGATCTTAATTTGCGCGGCGCGGAGGAGATCAGCTTTGACCTCGGGGCTTTCGAAATGGGGGTGGTTGAAGCCGATCGGGTTCGAGCCGAAGAACCCGTAGAGATCGATCAAACGCTGATCGTTGACTTCGTTATACAAATAGGAGCCGCGGCTTTTCTCGAGATCGATCACGATCTTGAAGCCGTCGAGCAGGACATGCTCTTCAAGACTCTTGAGGACGCCGGCGGCGTCGTGGACTGGTAGTTTGGGCTCGCTGATTTGGCGCCGCGATGATGTGCGGGCCGCCTCGGTGAGCACCGGCGGCATACTCATCCGCTGAGGTTAGCTGGGGGGGTGCCATTGGTCAACCGTAGTGGCGGCATCTCGGAGCTCGATCTGGATGACAATAGCCCAGCGTTTTAACGCTGGGTGCTAGCCATCCAGACAAATCGAGTCCCGCCCCGGGACGAAAGGAGCACCAATTGTCCCTTACGAACAGGGCGCCATTCTTTCGTCCCAAGGGACTTGTTTCATCTCGTCATCGAGACCCAGCGTTGAAACGCTGGGCTATTTTCAGGGCAAGGACACCAAACAGACTAGCGGTGTGTAACCGCCCCGCTCGGTCAGGGACGTTACCGGACACCGCGACAGAGCGCGGTGGCTACAGCGACGCGCGCGGCTACAGGGCTACACGATCCCCTTGCGGAGGGAATCGTGTTTCCCGGCCATCAACTCTTGCGTGAGATCGTAGCCGCGCTGATCGGCATTGCGACTCGTCCCGGCAAAATGATGATCGATCCGGGAACGCGCGGAACGGCAGAAGTAATGCGCGAGCGAGAGAACTTCCGCCGCCGGTTCGCCGGCGTTGATCTTGGCCTGCGCGAACGCGCAGGTGGCGCTCATGGCGAAAAGTTCCGTCGCGACCCCGACGAAGCGCGAAAGGAGCAGTTGCTCGCGGTCCAGTTTCGGACCGAAGCGCATCATGGCGTGGAATAAACCGCGCGCGAGTTTCTTGCTCGTGGACGCGCCGTAATTCACGTACTCCCGCAGGTCGGCGTGCAAATGGTCGAGGTTCCCGGCATGGCCACCCATCCACTGTTTCGGATACCAGCGGGTGTAGAACGAGCCGGAGCTGAACATCGATTTGATCCGCGTCGCCATCGGCAATTGCGTGTTGAAAATCGCGCCGCCGACCTTGAGATGCGGGTCGAGCGCTTCGCGAGCAATGAAGAGCCGCATGATTTCGCTCGATCCTTCGAAAATCGTGTTGATGCGGCAATCGCGCAGGAAGCGCTCGACCGCGATCGGTTCGTCTCCGCGGGCCGCGAGCGATTCGGCGGTCTCGTAGCCACGCCCGCCGCGAACCTGCATCGCGTCGTCCGCGATCTTCCAAGTCATCTCGGTCGCCCACATTTTGCACATGGCGGTTTCGATCCGGAGATCGCTGGCTTTCCGATCGACCAGCGCGGAGGTGAGAAACGTGATCGCTTCCATCGCGAACGTGTTCCCGGCCATCTCCGCGATCTTGCCCGCGATCGCGTAATGCTGCCCGATCGGGACACCCCATTGCACCCGCTGCGAGGCCCACTTGCGCGAGATTTCGAGCAGGCGTTTGCACAACCCGACGCACGCCGCTGGAATCGTCAGGCGGCCGGTATTCAAAGTCGTGAGCGCCACCTTCAAGCCTTTGCCTTCGCCCGCGATGATGTTTTCGCGCGGCACGCGCACGTCCTTGAAAGTAACGACACCGTTGTAAAGCGCGCGCAACCCCATGAAGTGGCAGCGGTGCGGCATCGCCAGCCCGGGCGTATCGACCTCGACGATGAACGCGGTGATTTGTTTGCGTTCCTTGCCATTCACCATTTTCGGCGGCGTCTGTGCCATGACCACGAGCACGCCGGCCTTCAGGCCGTTTGTGCACCAGAGTTTTTCGCCATTCATGATGAAGGCTGAGCCGTCCGATGTCGGCTCAGCGCGCAGACTCATCGTCGCCGGGTCGGAGCCAGCGTGAGCTTCCGTCAACGCGAAAGCGGAGATTTCATGGCGGGCGACCCGCGGCAGATACTTTTGCTTTTGTTCTTCCGTGCCGAAGAGGAGCAGCGGTTGCGGAACCCCGATCGACTGGTGGGCGGAAACCAATGCAGTCAGATTCGCGTCCCAACTGCCGAGGAGCATCGCGGCCCGTCCGTAATTCACCTGCGACAAACCGAGGCCGCCGTACTGTTTCGGAATCTTGATGGCGAATGCTCCCATCGCGAAGAGATCGTCGATATTCTTCTGCGGGATTTCCCCGGTGCGATCGATCTCATCCGCGTCTACGTGCGCATCGAGATAGGCACGCAGTTCCGCGAGAAAACTCTCGCCCGCGGCGCGGTCCTCCGCGCTCTGCTCGGGGAACGGAAAGATGCGGTCGAAATCGTAGCGGCCAATGAAGAGATTACTGGCGAAGCTGCCGCGCTCATCGAGCGGATCGCGCGAGCTTTCCGCGAGATCGAGGGCCGCTGCCTTGCCGGCCGACATCTTCGACGTGTCGATCACGGACGCGGCCTGCGGCTTTGCGCTGGTCTCTTCAGAAATCTGTTTCTCCGGGGCTTCGAGCGGTGATTTCATATTTTTAGAGGTAGGGCGTGCTCTCCGAACGCGCCGACTGATTCGACGGACGCCTCGGAGAGGCGTCCCTACCTGCCATAGAATGTAGTTCCATCCTGGGCGTGCTGACGAAGCAAATCGCACGGCGCAAATTTCTCGCCGGCGCGCGATTTGAGTTCATCCATCTCTGTCACGAGCTTTTTCAAACCATAATTCTCCGCAAATCGCAACGGTCCGCCCCGGAACACCGGGAATCCCGTCCCTAAAATCATGCCGTAATCAGCGTCTTCCGGCGTCGCGACGACCTTTTCTTCCAGACAGCGCGCGGCTTCGTTCACCATCAAAAATGTGAGGCGATTGGCCAGGTCACTCCCTGTTGGAGCCGGGGTCGTCGACCCCGGTCGTCCTGCCGCGTCGCCTCCCAGGCCGGGGTCAACGACCCCGGCTACAGCGCCAGCGCCGATGCGCCATTGCTGCAATGCTTCATTAGGCGTCTGCTGTTTGCCTTCATATTGGTAAAACCCGCCGCCCGACTTTCGTCCCAGCATTTTGGCGCCATGCATCTTTCGCAAAATGTCCGGCGCGCGATCGCGGGCGCCGAACGCCTTCTCCAGGGTATCGGCAATATCGACCGTAATATCGATGCCGATCTCGTCGATCAAACGAAGCGGCCCCATCGGCATGCCCCACTGTAAGAGCGCCCGGTCGATTTCCTCCGCACCGACGCCGCTTTGAAAGAGTTCGGCGGCCTCGAGCAAATACGGAAAGAGCACGCGATTAACCAGAAATCCGGGGGCATCGCGCACGACCACCGGGAGCTTTCCGATCTGGCGGGCGAAGGCCAGCGCGCGGTCGCGGGTTTCGTCGGCAGTCTGCCGGCCGACGACGACTTCGATCAACTTCATGCGGCTGACCGGGTTGAAGAAATGCAGACCCACGATGCGCTCGGGCGAGCCGGTCGAGGTCGCCAGTTCATCGATAGGCAACGCAGAAGTATTAGTGGCCAGAATCGCGTTGGCTGGAGTCGTCGTCGCCAGATCGGCGAAGATTTTCTTCTTTATCTCAAGTTTTTCCGAGGCCGCTTCGATCACGATCTGGACGTCGCGCATCACGACCGGTTGCGTGGAAGCCACGATGCGGGCGCGGCCTTCCTGCGCTTTGTCCGCGTTCATGAGGCCACGCTTGACCGCATCCGCGTAGGTCTTCTCGATGTTGGCCAGCCCGCGGTCGATGGCCTGGGAATCCACATCGCGCAGGATAACGGAGACCCCGCGCGAGCTGAGCCACTGCGCGATTCCCGAGCCCATGATGCCGGCGCCAATGACGGCCGCGTGCGTGACCTTTTCCGGCGCGGTCTTGGAAGAGCCTTTGCGATATTTGTCCGCCAGGAAAAAATTGCGGATCAGGTTCTGGGTCGCGTCGGTCGCCCCCAGCTCGCTGATGGCATCCAATTCCCGGGAGAGCGACTCGTCGATGGAAGAATCCCCGCTGCGGCGAATAATTTCGAAGGCGCGAGCGGGCGCGGCATTTCCCGATTCCTTCGGCGCCGCGACGGCAATCCCGCTCTTCATGGTCGCGGCCTCTCGTTTGCCCTCGCTTAGTTTTTTGCGCGCGGCCTCGAGCAATTGTTCGCGCGCGGTCACTTCGTCAACCAGCCCGAGTTTCAACGCCTCGGAGGCACCGTAAAGCTTTCCCTTCAGGATGACCTCGGCGGCGGCATCCGCGCCGATCAAACGCGGCAGACGCGTGGCGCCACCCCAGGCCGGAACAAGGCCGAGGGTTGTCTCGGGCAAGCCGATCTTCGTCGCCGGATCGTCGGAGGCGACGCGATAATCGCACGCCAGCGTGATCTCGTAGCCACCGCCGGCGCAGGCGCCATGGATCGCCGCGACGGTCGGAACGCTGAGCGCCGTGAGGCGATTGAAAACCTTTTGCCCTTCGGCAATAAAAGCGCGCAACTCGCCGGTTTGGGCCTGCTTGAGCAGCGTCTTGAGATCAGCGCCGGCAATAAAAATCGATTTCTTGGCGGACGTCACGACAACGCCCCGAATCGACGAATCCTTTTCGATCGCGTCGAGATGCTCGCTTAAGTTTTGCATCGTCGGCGCGTCGAAGATATTCGCGCCGGACTCGGGCCGATCGAAGATGAGCAGGCAAATTCCGTCCTCACCGATTTCGCGCCGGATCATGGGTGCCGTCCCTGTCTCTGTCATCGGGCTCATATTGGCGAGATTCTCCGAAATTCCAAGCGGAGAGAAGGGGCGCGCACACGCCCCCAGCGATTGCGCTTCGCCAAGCCGAGTGTTACAAAGCTCGGCGACGCGCGCGGTTGAACATCCTACTTCGTCATCACCATGGTCGGGAAACTCCTCCAACCAGAAATTCGAAGCCTGATTGACGCGCGTGATTTCGGCGCGCTCCGGGAAATTTTTCGCGAATGGCCGCCCGCCGACGTGGCCGAGGTGATTCTCGACATGCCGGAGGACGAGCAAGTCATCATTTTCCGCGTCCTGCCCAACCCGCTGGCGGCGGATGTCTTCGAGTACCTCGACGTCGAGGCGCAGCAGCAATTGCTGCGCGCCATGGCCCACGAGCAGGTCGTCGGAATCTTGAATGAAATGTCGCCGGACGATCGGACGGCGCTGCTCGAAGAACTGCCGAGCGCCGCCGCGCGCCAACTGATCAAACTGCTCACGCCCGAGGAACGCAGCATCGCGCAGGCGCTTCTCGGTTATCCCGAAGGGAGCGTCGGCCGGTTGATGACGCCGGATTTGATCGCGGTCCATGCCGATTGGTCGGTCAGCGAGGTCCTCGATTACGTCCGGGAAAACGGCCAGGACTCAGAGACGCTGAACGTGATCTACGCGGTCGACGAGCGCGGCAAGCTGCTGGACGATATTCGCATTCGCGAATTCCTCCTCAAGCCCCTCGAGACAAAGGTGAGCGACTTGATGGACGAGAACTTCATCACGCTGAACGCGACCGATTCCCAGGAGGACGCGCTCAATATCTTCCGGAAATACGATCGGACCGCGCTGCCGGTGGTGGATTCGGGCGGCGTTCTGGTGGGGCTGGTCACGATCGACGACATGCTCGACGTCGCCGAGGAAGAGGCGACCGAAGACATCCAGAAATTCGGCGGCATGGAAGCCGTGGACGAGCCCTACATGCGCATTCCGCTCTTAAAGATGGTACGCAAACGCGCGGGTTGGCTGGTGGTTTTGTTTCTCGGTGAAATGTTGACCGCGTCCGCCATGAGTTTCTACGAAGGCGAGATCGCGAAGGCCGTGGTGCTGGCGCTCTTTCTGCCGCTGATCATCTCGAGCGGAGGCAACTCCGGGTCGCAGGCCTCGATGCTCATCATCCGGGCGATGGCCCTGGGCGAGGTGACGTTGCGCGATTGGTTTCACGTCATGCGGAAGGAGATCGTCTCCGGTTTGATGTTGGGGATCATTTTGGGAGTGATCGGATTCATGCGCGTCGCGATCTGGTCGCAGTTCTCGAACATTTATGGACCGCACTGGCCGCTGGTCGCGATGACCGTCGGGTTCGCGCTCGTCGGCGTGGTGCTCTGGGGATCGCTTTCCGGATCGATGCTTCCCTTCATTTTAAAGCGAGTCGGCGCCGATCCGGCCACTTCCTCCGCTCCCTTCGTAGCCACGCTCGTGGATGTGACCGGGCTGATTATTTATTTCAGCATTGCCTTGCTCATCATGCGCGGTGCAATGCTATAGGCGTTTATGTTTTCGATCCGAAGATTTCTGGGACACGACGAGAAGTTTTTCGACCTGCTCGAGGCCAGCGCGGAGCAGGCCGACAGCAGCGTCCATCATCTCGTGGCTCTCCTGGCGAAACTGGAGCACCACGATTCGCCCGCGAGCCTGGATGAATTCGTCCACAGCCGGCGGAAGGACAAGGAGATCACCCAGGAGCTGACGGAACAGCTTTGCAAAACGTTCATCACGCCGCTGGAACGAGAAGACATCCAGGCCCTCGCGGCGGCGTTATATAAGATTCCGAAGACGGTAGAGAAAATCGGCGAGCGAATCGTAATCTTCCCGGCGGAGCTGCACGGCCGCAGTTTCAAGAAACATCTGGAATTGCTCGACCAGGCCGCGGAAACCGTCCTGGCCATGGTCAAGGCGTTACGCAAAGGCACCGATGTCGCGAGCGCGCGCGAGCAAAACGCACGGCTGCAAATAATCGAAGGCGACGCGGACAAGCTCGAGCTCGAATTGTTGCGTGAATTATTTCACGGCGATTACGACACCAAGCAGATCATTTTCCTGCGCGATCTCTACGAGCTGCTCGAAAAAGTGATCGATCGTTGCCGCGACGCGGGGAACATCATTCTCCAGGTCGTGCTCAAGTATTCGTAGGCCAAAGCCGAGGCACGCCGCATGGTCCTGTTCATCATCGTGGTGCTGGCGGCCATCGCCTTTGAATACATCAACGGCTTCCATGATGCGGCGAACGCCATCGCCACGGTCGTTTCCACAAAGGTCCTGACTCCGCGACAGGCGATCGCGCTGGCGGCGTTCTTCAATCTTACCGGCGCGCTCATGGGGACGGCCGTCGCCTCCACGATCGGGAAAGGCATCGTCGATACCAAGGTCATCACGATGACGACCGTGTTGTGCGCGCTGCTCGGCGCCATCATTTGGAACCTGGTCACGTGGTGGATGGGGCTGCCCTCGAGTTCCAGTCATGCGCTCATCGGCGGTTTGTGCGGCGCGGCGGTCGCCTCGGCGCGGGGTGATTGGTCGGTCCTGAAATGGGATACAGGCCTGATGCCGAAAGTCGTCGTGCCGATGTTTTCCTCGCCGGTCATCGGCTTCCTTCTCGGAGCCTTCCTGATGGCGCTCCTCTTCGCCTTGCTGCGGCCGTTTACGCCGCACATCGTCCACAAAATTTTCGGGAAAGCGCAGCTGGTCAGCGCCGCGTGGATGGCGCACAGCCATGGCACGAACGACGCCCAAAAAACGATGGGCATTATCACCCTCGCTCTCTTCACCGGCACCAAGAGCGGAGCGTTCAAGGATCTTCCGCCCATGTTCGACTTCCTGCACACGCCGGATTTTGTTGTCTCCAAATGGGTCATCATTCTCTGTGCGGCGACGATGGCCGCGGGCACAGCCGCCGGAGGCTGGCGGATCATTCGCACGCTCGGCCATAAAATGGTGAAGCTGCAGCCAGTCCACGGCTTCGCCGCCGAGACCAGCGCGGCGGTCATCATTCAAGTGGCGAGCCACTGGGGGATCCCGCTCTCGACCACCCACGTTATCTCGACATCGATCATGGGCGTCGGCGCGGTGAAACGTTTCAGTGGCGTGAAATGGACCGTAGTCGAACGGATCGTCTGGGCATGGGTTCTGACCCTGCCGGCCACGGGATTGATCGGCTATATCCTGGCGCGGTTAGCGCATCAATTTGGTTAACTGGAGCGGCGGTCTCTGACCAACGGACTGTGTAGAAGTACGCATCGAAAAACGCGTATTCCTCTTGGTAGGGAATTTCCCGCCTGGTGAGATGCTGCCTCAGCGGTCGATCTCCTCGTCGCTAGCCACATCCCGCGCGCAATTCAGCGACACGGGGCGAGGAAGGAAACCGATGAATCTAGCTTATGCGTATAACGTCATGGCTGCTGCGAACGAGCAACAGCCCAGTCTGATCAAGTTGCACGGCCTTCAGGCCAATTACGAAGTCCGCCTCTTAGCTGATGCGGGCCTGGTGGAGGCGACTTTTGACGATGGCCTGAATGGATCGTTCCTCTCCATCAAGCGCGTGACCGAGACGGGAAATACATTTCTTCGCGCCTTCAAAGGTCAATCCATTCCCACCGAAGCGATGCTGGCAGGGTCCACTGAAGCGGTCCTGACGGCTCAGTGGAAAAAAAACCATTCCGATTCGGTCTTACTTCCGTTGGGGAAAGCGGCGTAATCGGGCGACCTGGCCCAGTGGGCCCGGCTCACACCGGGAATCTCATTCGAGTTCTCCACGGTCGTAAACTTCGACCAACCCGATTCCTGTGCCGTTGTTCTGTCCCGCCAGCAGCGCGGTGTAAAGGCCCGGCGGTAGAACGAGTGCGATGCCGGACTCCAATTGATTCGCCGGCGCCAGATCCGCGGCCATTAGTTCCGCCGCTTGAATCGGATTGTCCCGCCAATCGTTGTTCACGGCTCGGAGCTCTCCATTCCCGTCGCGCAACTCCAGCGTTGGATCGGCCAGCGCATCAGGCACGCCCGCCGCCGTGAGACTGGGGCCAATCCCTCGAAGCACGATCCCGGTATCACCGACGTTGCCGCGGAGCATGAAGCCCGCAATAACGAGGTTATCATTCGTGCCGACGAAGGCGCGGGTGCTCAGATTGGCCAGCTTCGAATCATCACCCGGAATTAGGTCGTAAGCCTCAATCAAAGCGACACCCGAAGTGCCATTCTTGCCGGTAACGACCGCGGTGTACGTTCCGGGGTTCAAAGTCGCATCAATGGCTGACTCCAGGTCATTGCCCGGCGGGATGCCACTGGCGATGATCGCTGCCTCCTGGACCGGGTCATCTCTCCAGTTGTCATTCGTGATCGGGATAAATCCTCCCGGACCGTGGAGTTCGATTACGGGGTCCGGCAGCGCGCCGGGGATACCGGCCTGGGTTAACGAAGGTCCGATGGCTCGAAGCAAAACATGTTTCGGCGTCGCTCCCGTAACGATGAACCCGCCTACGCCAACGCCATTCCCGCTCTGCACTCGCATCCGAGTCGAGAAGTTAACCATCTGCACGGGAGCCGGCGTCGGGGTCCCTCCGCAGCCTGTCCCCCTTGGACAAGGTGGTGTGGGCGTAGGCGGGGCCGCGGGCGGTCGGACGACGACGGCGTGAATCTCCTCGTTCGCGTTTGGGTGGAAGCTATCGCGCGCGGATTGCCCGTACGCCGGCACCAAGCCGCCAGCCAGCAGAGCCGCCAGGGAAAACAGAAAGAGCGCTACCCGGGTTGTTGCCCGCGCCGAAATGAACGCGGCAATGCGAGGGGTTGGGATCAGGGCACGCATTGTCCTCAGAGTTTGTATCCGCGTCATCCCCTGCCCTGCAACCTGGATCCACGACCAATGGGGAAACGCGGACCGCCATTTTGAAGTTTACGCCTCATCAACCGCCACGCGGTTCGGCTGGAGGATTGGGAGTTGGCGTCGGGAAGGGCGAGGGTGTAGGCGTGGGCGTTGGATTTGTGCAGGTCAATGTCACTGTATCGATACCGATGTAGTCGGCGTTCGGGTGACCCACTCCGCCGTCCGGCACAAAATAACGCAGGGCAAACCGCCCCGTCGTGGAAGATCCGAGCCCGCTCACAGTCACGGTGTATTGCGTCCACACATTCGGATAACCAGCCGTTGTCAGAGTCGGGTTGATGTCGAGCATGAGGACCGTGAAGTCGCCCACGTCGAATTCTGTCGTTCCAACATTCGTGCTCGCTCCGTTGATGCTCAGGCGAACCTGAAGCCGGTCTGGGAATTGGGGCACGTCCACCGTTCGGGTCCAGAAGGTCATCGTCGCGCCGTTCTGCAACGTCATGGGCGGAGACAGGAGCCAGTTGCTGATAGTGCTGGGAGGCGGAGGGGGCGGAGGCGTTGGCGATGGCGGGGTGTCAGGCTGCGGCGGCCGAGCCGCGGCGGCGGCGCGGCGGTCGGCGTGGTTGCCGGTCGTGTTGTCTTCAAAGCTGGCGGCGATATAGGAAATGGCCGAGCCCGACTGCGCTGGGAATACGGCGCCGTTTCCCTGAAACCACCCGGTTGTTCCCGCATTCGTGCTGTGGTTGATCTGGACCCAGCCGGTCCCGGGCAACGTCGTGATATCATCGAACACTTCAAAGACTACACACCCCGGAGGCGGTGTCGGCGTGGGTGTCCCGTTTGGAACCGATGGTGTGGGTGTCGCTGTGGGAGTAGGTGCAAATGTTGCCGTCGCCGATGGGGTTGGAGTTGCTGTTGGAGTCGGAGGTGGAGTCGGTGTGCCACTTGGCGTCGGTGTCGGCCCAACGGTCCCGCCCCCGCGATCGTAAACTTCCACCAGGCCAGCGCCCGTTCCGTCGTTCAATCCCGCCAGCAGCGCCGTGTAGAGGCCCGGCGGCAAAGTCACCGCCATCGCAGACTCCAGGTCCACGCTCGGCGCGAGACCGGCGGCTATCAGTTCCGCCGCCTGGACCGGGTCGTCCTGCCAATCATTATTGAACATGAGGAGCGCTCCATTGCTGTCGCGCAGTTGAAGCGTTGGATCGGCCAGCGCAATTACCCCGGCGGTGAGGCTGGGGCCTATGCCACGCACGACAATCCTGTCGTCACCGCCGCCGTTGCCCAGGATGAAGCCCGCAATCACAATGCTGTCCCCCAGTCCGACAAACGCCCGCGTGCTAATATTCGCCAGCTTGGAGTCAACGGCGCGATCGAGATCGTAAACCTCCACCAGGCCCAACCCCGTCGTGTTGTTCTTTCCGCGGACGACTGCGGTATAGGTGCCCGGAAGCAAGACTGCATCAATCGCCGATTCCAGGTCGCTGGAAGGCGGAATGCCGCTGGCGATAATGAGAGCTTCCTGCACGGGATCGTCTCGCCAGTTGTCGTTCGTGATCGTGACGAATCCGGACGGGCCGTGCAATTCCATCACCGGATCAGCCAGCGCGCCGCAATGCAAACAGGGAGCGAGGGGCGATGAGGGCGCAGGTCCGGGCCCACCCCCTTGCCCTAACGAAGGCCCAATGGCCCGAAGGAGCACATGCTTCGGAGCGGTTCCGGTGATGATGAAGCCGCCAATGCCAACGTCACCGCCGGTGAACACATGCATCCGTGTCGAAATGTTAAGGGGTTGCGCCGCCGCGGTGGATGTCGGGCTCGGACTCGCCGGTGGTGGCGTGACTGATGGTGTGGTCGAAGGTGACGGAGTCGGCGTGGGTGAAGGCGGGAACGTTGGTGTCGGACTCGGAGTCGGCGTTGGCGTCGGCCCCGCAAAAAAAGCATTCCGCACCGATTCCATAATGCTTTCCGAGCCACCCAGGCTGCCGGTGCGATAATAACCGCGAGCGCGGATGTAAAGGTTCTGTCCTGCTGGCAAATTCAAACCTGTTAGAGTCCAGCTGTTTCCCACCGCGGTCCCGGGACCCAGCGGAGCATAACTCACAAGGTCGTTAGAAGACTCGAAGGTCACGCGTGCGAATTGGGGGCTGGCCCCGCCCAGCGTCCAGGTTACGGCAGCGGGCGTCACGGCCAGGACCTGGAACGCCGCGGCATCGTTGCTAAAACGGGCAAAGAACCCGCGCCTTTGTCCGCCGATGCTGGTGAACGCGCCGCCCAATAACAGCTTGCCACTCGCCTGCGTCGCGATCGAAAAGAGATAATTGTTGGGGTTCGGGTTAAACGAATCCACCAGGCCTGTCGCGCTCTCAATCCGGCCGAAGCGGAAGCGAGGCACCCCGCCGATCGTGGTGAATTGGCCGGCCACCGAAACTCTGCCGTTCACCTCCGGCACGATGGAGTCGACCACATTGTTCAAGTCGGGGTCGAACGAATCGGCCAGGCCGGTGGTGCCATCGAGCCGGGCCAGGTGATGGCGTGTCTGCCCGCCAATGGCAAAGAACTCGCCACCCACCAGAATCTTGCCATCCGGCTGCACCACGATTGTCTCGACATTCTGGTCCGCCTGCGGGTCGAAGGAATCCGCGAATCCGTTGAGGGGATTGAGTCGGGCGATATGGGTGCGCGGCTGTCCGGCGATGGTGGTAAAAACACCTCCAATTAGAATCTTGCCGTCTGCCTGCACGGCGATGGCAAGGACGGTGCTGTTCGCCTGCGCGTTGAAGAAATCAGCCATCCCAGTCACAGGATCGAGCCGGGCGAGGCCCACGCGACCGCTTCCACCGATGAATTCGAAGCCGCCGCCGGCCAGGATTTTGCCGTCGGCCTGGACCACGATGCTATCGACATCCAGGTTCGCGTTCGGGTTGAAGGAATCGGCCACCCCCGTGGTGGCATCGACGCGGCCAATATAATTGCGCGTCTGCCCACCGAGGTTCGTGAATCTGCCGCCGAGCAGGATCTTGCCGTCGGCCTGCACGGCGATGGCGCGGACGTATGGAGCGAAGCTACCGGTCACGTTCGGATTGAAATTGATATCAAGCGACCCATCGGTATTCAGGCGGGCGATGTTGTTGCGCGGCACGCCCAAAACGCTGGTAAAGAAGCCACCGATGAGGAATTTTCCGTCCGGCTGAAGAGCGGTGGCATAAACACTTCCAGACTGGCCGACCGTGCCGACCATGTTGAGATTGAGCGTCCGATCGGCGCGCCCGTCGGCTTCCACGCGGGCGATGTAATGGCGAGTAATCGCCGGTCCACCCGACGGCGCGAGTTGGGAAAAATTTCCGCCCAGCACCACCCTGCCGTCCTGTTGCACTGCGATGGAATTTATTGGAGAGCTGGGACTTGGATCAAACGAATCGGCCTGGCCGGTGATGGGATGGAGGCGAGCAACAAAACGGCGCCCCTGCACGCCGATGCCAGAGAAAATGCCACCGACTAAGATCTTCCCATCCGGCTGCACCACCATCGTGGTGACAAAGCCACCTGTGGCTATCGGATTAAACGAATCGGCGGCGCCGGTCACAGGATCGAGCCGGGCGATATATTGACGATTCGCGCCCCCGATGTGGGTGAACCAGCCGCCGGCCAGGATCTTGCCGTCAGCCTGAACGGCAATTGTCTGGACGAGGCTGTTTGGCTCTGGACTAAACGAATCGGGCAAACCGGTGGTGGGATCGAGCCGCGCCAGGCGTTGACGCTGCTGTCCACCGATCTCGTCGAAATAGCCGGAGATCACAATCTTGCCGTCCGCCTGCAACGCCATAGCCAGGATTGCACTGTTCACGTTCGGATCGAACGAATCGGGCGCGCCAGTGGATGGATCGAGCCGGGCGAGGCGGCTCCGTGGTTGACCGCCGACGCTGGTAAAAAAGCCGGCGATCAGGATCTTGCCATCCGCCTGCACCGCCATTGAAGTAACCGCATCGCTCACATCCGGGTCCCACGAATCAGCCAATCCCGTTGTGCCATCGAGCCGGGCGAGGTTCAGGCGTGGCTGTCCGCCGATGTTGAAGAAAACGCCGCCGACCAAAATCTTGCCGTCCGGCTGGAACGCGATTGAATTGACTCTTCCGAAATCGTCGATGCCCGGATTGAAAGCCATATCCAGCGTGCCATCTGGATTGAGCCGGGCAAAATGGTTGCGCTCGACCGTCGGTCCGCCGTTGGGCGCGAGCGTAGTAAAATCCCCGAAGAGGAGAATCTTGCCGTCCGGCTGCACGGCGACAACACGGACCAATTGATTCGCGTTTGGATCGAAACCGTCGAGCGGCGATTGGCCGCGAACCAGCGCCGCGCCGGCCAGGAGCAGCACAGAAAAGGCTACGACTGCCTTCCGCAAAGCTCTGAAGACCGCGCTCGAGAAGAAAGAGAACGCGGCGGCTTCAGCCGTTGGAAGTGGAGAGCGCATCTGCTCGAAAGCAGTTTGTAACCGGATGGCCCCTTCCCATCAAGCTAAATTCAGACGATAGACGGAATAATGTGCTCGCCTGGGGCAATTCCGATCATTACTTTCCTGAAAACAACATTTTTCCCGATGCGTTAGCGCCTCTTTAATTCTTATCTTGCTTGAAAAATAAGAATCGGGGAACGGAGGCAATCCCATCACTCACAATTTCCATCCTTCCCCGCGCATGAAAAAAATCCTCCGCCAACTGCTTCCGGTCATCACTTTGATTTTTGCGGCCGTGATGATGGCCCAGGAGCAAGGGATTGGTCCTGCAATCCGCATCGGCGCGAACGGACAAACCGAAAACTGTGTCGACGTCTGGTCCGCGACCAGAATCGATAGCGTAGCCTTCGAGCGAAGCTATCACACGGCAGTCTGGACCGGGACCGAAATGATCGTCTGGGGGGGTATGCCGACCGAAGAGCCATTTTCAAGGTCTGGCCGCCGATATGATCCAGGCACGGACAGTTGGACGATCATGAGCCTCACCAATGCGCCGACGGGGCGATTTTGGCACACGGCCGTCTGGACCGGGACCGAAATGATCGTGTGGGGCGGCTACGATTTCACCAACTCCTTGAACACCGGCGGGAGATACAATCCCGCCACAGATACCTGGACAGCCATGAGCACCACGAACGCGCCCAGTGCCAGATCGCGCCACACGGCCGTCTGGACCGGTAGTGAAATGATTATCTGGGGCGGCGGCAATAATTTGAGCACCGGAGGAAAATATAACCCCACTACGGATACCTGGACTCCCGTCAGCAACACCCAGGCACCTCCGGGCCGAGCCGGGCATACGGCAGTCTGGACCGGCAGCGAAATGATTGTCTGGGGTGGATCATTTAGCGGAACCCTTTTTAACAACGGCCGGAAATACAATCCGAGCACGGATACCTGGACAGCTACCAGCACGGTGAACGCGCCCGCCGGCCGAAGAAATCACACCGCCGTCTGGACCGGCAGCGAAATGATTGTCTGGAGCGGATATGATGGCGCGGACGACGTGAATAGCGGCGGAAAATACAATCCCGGCACCGATACCTGGGCAGCTACCAGCACGACAAACGCTCCCGGCGGACGAGAAGACGCCTCAGCAATCTGGACTGGCAGCGAAATGATTGCCTGGGGTGGGTTAAACACAAGCGACTTCCTGAATACCGGCGGGAGGTACAATCCCGCCACGGATACCTGGACACTCACCACGACCAGCAACGCGACGGCGGCCAGAGCGAACCACACGGCCGTTTGGACCGGCAGCCAAATGATCGTGTGGGGTGGATCGAAAGCTGCCGGCAGACTGAATACCGGCGGACTCTATTGCGTCGGGCCATTTGAGAATACGTGCGAATGGTCTTCGGCGCCGGCGTATCCTGTCGAGACCTACGGCGGGGGGATCACAAGTCTGGGCGACTACATCTATTCCTTTGGCGGCGGCACCTCAGCCTCACTTACCACGGCCTATAAATTCGATGGCGTTTCCTGGACACCCATCGCGCCGTTACCGAGCCCGGAGGCATTCCCATCGGCCGTCAATGACGGGACCAACATCTATCTCGTGGGTGGCAACGTCTCGAAATATGATCCGGTCACCGATACCTACACTCCGCTGGCGCGATATCATGTGGAAACCACCGGCCATAGGGCTGTCTACCTCGACGGGAAAATCTACAAGATGTGCGGGGTAGTGCCGGGCGGGCAAACCCCGGAAGGGAGCAACGCTCTCGAGATTTACGACATTGCCACTGATACCTGGACGAATGGCACGATCGTTCCTTACGCCGCCGCGCAAGTCAGTGCCTTCGCCTTCGGGAATTACGTCTATGCTGCGGGCGGAATGCTTTTGCCCCCGAATCCCACATCCCTGGCTTTCGAGTACGATCCTTCCATAAATTCCTGGGGCAGCTTTTTTCCTTTCCTGCCCGAGGCGCGAACCGACGCCGCGGTGGCCGTTTTCGGTAACGGTGTCGTCCTGGCCGGTGGTGCAAACCAGTCCTTTCAGATTTTGGATTCAGCGCTTTTTTGGGATTCCGCTTCCAACCAGTGGATAAACTTGCCAGCCATGTTGACGCCACGAACGGGGGGAATAGGTGCAGTGCTGAAAGGCAGCTTCTATTTCGTAGGAGGAAGAGCAGACTTAACCGCGAACGGCACCACCACTAACCAAAAGCTCTCCTGCACCAGCCTTCCTCCGCCCAGCCCGACGCCCACACCGACCATCTTCCCCAGTCCTACGCCGACGGCGACCACCACTCCGGGCACACCCACTCCGACCATTCCTCCGCCACCGTCACCCACTCCTACTCCATTCGGGAATACGTGCGGATGGTCTTCGGCCCCAGCGTATCCGGTCGAGACCTTCGGCGGGGGGATCACTAGTCTGGGTAACTACATCTATTCCTTTGGCGGCGACACCTCAGCCTCAGTGACCAAAGCCTATAAATTCAATGGCGTATCCTGGACAGCCATCGCGCCGTTGCCGTACCCGGAGGGTTTCCCGTCGGCCGTCAACGACGGGACCAACATCTACCTCGTGGGCAACACCGTCTGGAAATATAATCCGGTCACCGATACCTACACTTCGCTGGCGCAATATAACGTGTCGACCAACGGTCATAAGGCTGTCTATCTCGGCGGAAAAATCTACAAGATGTGTGGTGGAATGCCGGGCGGGCAAGCCCCGAAAGGGAGCGACGACCTAGAGATCTACGACATTGCTACCAACACTTGGACGAGTGGCCCGCCCGTTCCTTTCGCAGCCATATCAATCGCTGCCTTCACCTTCGGGAATTACGTTTATGTCGCGGGCGGGATGCTTTTGCCCCCGAGTGTCGTAAACAATGCTTACCGGTACGATCCTTCCACAAACGCCTGGGACAACGGCATTTCTTTCCTGCCAGAGGCGCGAAGCGGCAGCGCGGTTGCCTCCTATGGTAATGGTGTCGTCCTGGCCGGTGGGACAAACCAGTCCTTTCAGATTTTGGATTCAGCGCTCTTTTGGGATGCCGCTTCCAACCAGTGGTTAAACTTGCCCGCCACGTTGACGCCGCGCCAGGACGGAATGGGTGCCGTGCTGAACGGCAGCTTCTATTTCGTAGGCGGAAGATCAGACTTTACCGCGAACGGTACTACCACTAACCAAAAGCTTTCCTGCACCAGCATTCCTACTCCCACCCCAACGCCCTACACACCTACCCCCACCCCGACGGCCACGCCGGCCGGAACCCCGATCTTTGCCAATATCTCGACGCGCGGGCGCGTGGAATTCGGCCCCAACGTTCTGATTGGCGGATTTGTGGTCACAGGCACGCAGCCAAAAAAAGTGATTGTCCGCGCCCTCGGCCCGTCGCTGCCTTTCCCAGGCGTTGTGGCCAATCCGTACCTCGAGCTCCGCAATTCCTCCGGCACCCTGATTCGAGCCAACGATAACTGGCGGGATCAGCAGGAAGCCGAGATCATCGCGACCACCATTCCGCCGGGCAACGATTTGGAATCGGCCATCGTCGCGACGCTGCCGGCCAACGGCGCAGCCTACACCGCGGCCGTGAGCGGGTTGAATGTCGGGACCGGCATTGGTGTCGTGGAAGTGTACGATCTGGATCAGGCGGCCAGCTCCAAGCTGGCGAATATTTCCACGCGCGGCCTGGTCCAAACCGGGGACGACGTTTTGATCGGTGGCCTCATCATCCGCGGACAAACAAATACAATGCGAGTGATCCTCCGCGCGATCGGTCCCTCCTTGCCGGTCCCGGATGCGCTGGCCAATCCGAAGCTGGAATTGCGCGACAGCAACGGTGGACTCATCGCTTCCAATGACAACTGGCGAAGCGACCAGGAAGCCGAGATCATCGCGACCACGGTTCCGCCCACGAACGAGCTCGAATCCGCGATTGTCCTAAATCTTCCGCCCGGGACATACACCAGCATCGTCAGCGGTGCGGGCAACACGATGGGAGTAGGTCTCGTTGAGGCTTATAACCTGAGCAACTAAAGGCGCTCCCCTTCTCCCAATCTCCGTCCCTTCCCAACCTATGAAACAATTCCCTCTCCAGCTTCTCCCAGTCGTCATTTTAGCTTTTTCCGGAACGGCAATGGTCCGGGCGCAGGCGCCTCTTGAAATAAACGGTCTTGTGAGCAGCCTGGTTGGCGCGCCTCGCGGTGCAGAAGGCACTCGAGCGACGGAGGGTCCTACAACCTGCGTCGATGCCTGGGCGGCCACCAGCACCACTAACGCGCCTCTTCCCGAAGACGAACACACCGCAGTCTGGACGGGTAGCGAAATGATCGCGTGGGGTGGCAAGACCGAATTCGGAGTTCCGAACTTTGGCGGGCGGTATAATCCAGGCACGGACAGTTGGACGACTACGAGCACCACGAACGCGCCGGCGGGGCGATATAATCACACCGCCGTCTGGACCGGCACCGAAATGATTGTGTGGGGTGGATATGATGGTTCCGTCACCGATTTCAACACCGGCGGAAGATACAATCCCAACACGAACAGTTGGACGGCAACGAGCACCACTAATGCACCGACGGGACGATCACTTCACAGGGCCATCTGGACCGGCACCGAAATGATCGTGTGGGGTGGATTTAGCGGTAACACCGCTTTGAACAGCGGCGGGAGATACAACCCCACCACGAATACCTGGTCAGCTCTCACGACCAATAACGCGCCGGCTGGCCGCGCCTATTACACGGCCATCTGGACCGGCACCGAAATGATCGTCTGGGGTGGATACAATGGAACCATTAGTTTTGGCGACGGCGGAAGATACAATCCCGGAACGAATACCTGGACAGCCACCAGCGTAGCCAACGCGCCCACTCCCCGATCAAATCACACAGCCATCTGGACCGGCAGCGAGATGATCTTGTGGGGTGGATTCGGGAACAGCGATTTGAACACCGGTGGGAAATATAATCCCAATACGAACACCTGGACGAGCACCAGTATCGTGAACGCGCCCGGCGGAAGCTCGTTTGCCTCGGGGATCTGGACCGGCAGCGAAATGATCGTGTGGGGTGGAAACGATGCCGCCATCTCTCGTAACACCGGCGGGAGGTACACTCCCGCCACGGATACCTGGACAGCTACTTCCACCAACAACGCGCCAGCGGGCCGATCGTTCCACACGGGAGTTTGGACCGGGAACCAAATGATCGTCTGGGGTGGATTCACTTCTCAAGGCTTTACCAACACCGGCGGCCGATATTGCTCACAGTCATCGACAAGTCCGACACCGACACCCACTCCCCAGACGCCTACGCCGACCCTGACACCAACCGCTACTCCAACAACGACACCAACACCGAGTCCAACGCCAACACCAACGCCACCACATACCCCGACACCGACGCCAACTCCCAGCATTCCTCCCACACCGTCACCCACTCCTACTCCCTTCGGGAATACGTGCGGATGGTCTTCGGCGCCAGCATATCCTGTCGAGGTCTATGACGCGGGGTTCACTAGTCTTGGCGGCTCCATCTACGGTTTTGGCGGCACCCAATCAATTCCACTCCAGGACGCATACAAGTTCGATGGCGTGTCCTGGACACCCATCGCGCTGTTGCCCGCCGCGCAGAGCGCCCCGTCGGCCATGAACGACGGGACCAACATCTATGTCGTCGGGAGTGGCGTTTTTAAATATAATCCGGTCGCCAACACCTACACTCCGCTCGCGCAATTTAATGTGGCGACCACGCAACACTCCGCGGTCTACCTCGGCGGAAAACTTTACAAGATGTGCGGGATAGCACCGGGCGGAGGGCCCCCTACCGGAAGTAATACTCTCGAGATTTACGACATTGCGACCAATACCTGGACGCTGGGCGCGAACTGTCCGTATGCCGCCACAAGTGTCACCGCCTTCACTTTCGGGAATTACGTTTATGTTGCGGGCGGGATCGCTTTGCCTCCGAGTTCCGTAAACCGTGCCGTTCGGTACGATCCTTCTACAAATACCTGGGACGACAGCATTGCTGATATGCCGATGTCGCGCTTCAGCGGCACGGCGGCCGCTTATGGAGATGGAGTAGTATTAGCCGCCGGGGGCGACATATTTCAGACTTTAAGCTCGGCGATCTTTTGGGATCCCGTTTCCAACCAGTGGCTAAATTTACCGGACATGTTGGCGGCACGACCCGGCGGAAAAGGTGCAGTCCTAAACGGCAGCTTCTATGTCATTGGAGGTAACTCAGACTCGTCGTCGACCGGCACCACCACTAATCAAAGACTTTCCTGCACAAGCCTCCTTACGCCCACCCCAACGCCCCATACGCCTACGCCCACACCTACGCCTACGCCAACGCCAACACCTACGCCTACGCCAACACCTACACCCACGGCCAGCCCTTCAGCTACGCCCGCAACGACCTCGACCACTTTTGGCAACATCTCGACGCGCCTGCGCGTGGAGACGGGTGATAATGTTCTGATTGGCGGATTCATTGTCACGGGGACGCAGTCCAAGCGCGTGATCGTTCGCGCCATCGGCCCGTCCCTTCCTTTCCCTGATGCGTTGATCGATCCTTTCCTCGAGCTGCGCGATTCCTCGGGCACTCTGATTCGAGCCAACGACAACTGGCGGGATGAACAAGAGGCCGAGATCATCGCGACCACGATTCCGCCGGGCAACGATTTGGAATCGGCCATTGTCGCGACGCTGCCGGCCAACGGCGCGGCCTACACCGCCGCCGTGCGCGGAGTGAACAACGGAACCGGAATCGGAGTGGTGGAAGTGTACGATCTGAATCAAGCGGTCAATTCCAAGCTGGCGAACATTTCCACTCGCGGTTTGGTCCAAACCGGGGACAACGTTTTGATCGGTGGCCTCATCGTCCTCGGGCAAAATCCACTGCGGGTGATTCTGCGCGCGATCGGTCCATCGTTGCCGGTACCGGATGCGCTGGCCGATCCGATGCTGGAATTGCGCGACGGCAATGGAGGACTCGTTGCTTCGAATGATAACTGGCGGAGCGACCAGGAGGCCGAAATCATCGCGACCACCATCCCACCCTCGCACGACCTGGAGTCCGCGATCGTGCGAAACCTCCCGCCGGGAAATTACACCGGCATCGTCAGTGGCGTCGGCAACACGACGGGAGTCGGTCTCGTAGAGGCTTATAACCTGAGCAACTAGAGCCGCTGTAGACCAGGGTCTCTGACCCCGCTCCGTCTCCCACTCATTCTCGTCCTAGCGCTTGTGCTCGTGATCGAGCTCATTCGACTTCTGCCCATCCGCTGTGGCTGGGGTCGCTGACCCCGGTGTAATCTGCTGCCCCCTTCCAGTGACTCTCCGGGCTAATTGGCGCCCTGACAGGGCGGGTTGTTATCGCTGGTATAGCAGACAACGTACGTAAATGACGTCGTGCCTGCCGGAACGGTTTGGGCCAGTCGATGCACGATTTGTTCGCCGGACCTGGCATCAACATGGTGCGCGCTCAGGTTTTCGGTGCTGGAACAGGTCATGCCAGCGTTGGCCAGGCAACCATTGTGGCCGTCCACGTACATTGTTAATTGCATTCTGGTGTGGTTCTCAAACGACATGTTGCAATGTTGTTGGGCGAAAGTCCGAGGCGCGAACATAACGCACAAACATGCGCCGAGAAGCAGGGCCATGGTAATCCAGACGAGTCCTGCGAGATTCTTTCTCGGGAGCCGACTGTCTCCTTCGCCCGTATCAATAGTTAGCTCTGACCCCTTTTTTTGTCTACGGCTGAATCCGACCGTAAGTTTATTCAGGCTTGACTGCGGGAATTTCACCGGCGGACGGCACATGGCTTGGATTGGTAACATGGTCTATTTTTGTAAGAAGCCACTCTTTGCCGGGGTTGGAAACATAAGGCATCAGTGAGACCCACGAATTGCCCAAAGTGTGATCGTCGATAGATTCAATATACTGTTTCAGTTGGGCCACTTCATCCTTTGCACAACGGCGTAAAGGGAGGGTCGTTGATTTGATGATCGATGGCTCGGACACAAAAAACTCCTTTGTCGCTGAGTATTTTGATTCACTCCTCTGTTCGAGGTCTATCACGAACAATGCGATGGTCAGATCGGTCTGGGAAAAGCAAATGAGTTTGTGTTTGTCTTGAGTAGGGAAAATCGCCGTCCGGAACCAATCCGCATCAAACGCGAACTCGACTCGTCCGATCTCCTGCCCGTCCCTCCAACAAACAAGGGGCATCTGCTGGTCCGTAAACAAATGATAAAAGCCGTCCGTTCGAAGCTCGCACGAGGTCGACTGAGATAAACGAACGGCTGCCTTCCTGGTAGTGAAGAAGCAAATCTTGGCAATCACCAGGGCAAACCCAATCACGGACACCAGTCCGATAATCAGCCACTTTTTCATCGTTAATTAGTGCGGACGATTAACTGGAAGGACTCACCCATTTGTGGCACTTCCTTTTCGAACATTTGGCCTTTAATTTGCCCCGACGAAGCTCTTGCCAGTCCCGTTTCTTGCCAACTTCATATTTGGCGGCTGCGGAGACGACGAGTCGCGTGTGAATATCAATTCTTGCTGTATTCTCGCCGATCTTCCACGCGGTACCCAACGAAGCTGGAACAGCCTCCAAATCCTTCTCATTAAGAACCGGATGATCACTAGGACACACATTGTAGAATGTTACATGAACCGCGACACCATCATCGATCCACGGAATGATTCTATTTAAAATATCATGCTTAAGCATGTGGGGTCCAAGGTTTGATTGGTCCCACGAGCCGTCCGATTTTGTCACTTCAATTGTGTCGGTCTCGAGCCCCAACGAGTCAGTGTTGTCAACGGGGTCGTTTTCGACATATCCATACAGATTCACTCCGCCCTCTTCTCCGATCGGATCTCTGCTGAGCCACCTTCCGAACACCGGATTGTAGGCGCGGTAAAGGGTAAGATTCAACCCGCTGGGAGCATGATGATAGTGGCCGGTGTAGCCAAAATCTACATCGGATGGGCCGTATATCCTCGTCCGCCCGCCATACGGATCGTAATCGTAGCGAATCTGAAGAGCGCTACTACCGCTTGTTACCTCCCGGACGCTGCCCAGGTGATCGCGTGTGTAATAATAATTGGTGTATCCGACTTGCGAGTTTCCGTGGGCTTCGCCCTCCGCAAAGTAAGTCCGCGTAACGTTGTTGCTCGCGTCGCGCTCCTGCACAATCCTGTTTCCGACCCAGACAAACTGTTTCGTGCTCGTCACCGTGGAACCGGTTTTTTCCACGATTTTCACTCGCCGGTTCAGACCGTCGTAGGTGAATTCGCTGCGATCACCGCCATAATTGATCGCTCGCAGGCGATTGGCTGCGTCCCATTCGAAGGTCCTCCCTTCCCCGTCGTCAACCATGTTGCCCGCGTCATCATTAGTCACATCTCTCGGCCAAGTCAGGAGTGGCCCTCCAGTAACAACGTAGCCGAAGATCTGATTAAGCTGATTAATCGTGTAATCGTGCTGAATTATTATGGCCTCTTTTGGTTGCCCTGGGTACATCACTTTCGTGTCACTCGTCCGATTCCCTGCATCGTCGTAGACGTAAGCGTCCACTTCTGTGGCGGCACCCAGGCTGAATGCATCGCGCGTTGACAGCAGTTGCTGTGCACCATCATACTCGAACCAACGTCCTGAATTCACCGTTCCCAGTTGCCGGCTCAAAGTGAGGATCTGTCCTTCCGCATCGTAAGTGTAGTCGAATTTTGACAACATCGCGTTCGTGCGATCGAGATTTCCCAAGGATTGCAACCGTCGATCGTGCTCATTGTCGGAAAAATAAGCATAATTGGCTGTTTGCCCGCTCGGATAGGTGAGCGTCAACAAACGAGGGCTCACCCCATCGTAGGAGCGTTCAAACAAACCCAGAGCATTGTCCGTCGTCGTCAGGCGGCCCAATGAATCGTACGCCACTGTTTCCATCACGTCGTCGACCGCTTGGAAGATTGATTCGTCGACCACTCGGTCGATCCTTCGGCCCAGTTCGTCATAGGTATAGCTGATGGTGTCACTCACGAGCGGCCCGTCGATCGTTTGCAGTTTCCCGACTCCGAGTGTCGGAGAGGTCATCAAAGCAATCACCGGGTAGTATGTGTAAATCGTCTGGCCGGTGCCGTCGGTCATTGTCGCGACCCGGTTGTAATTTGGATCGTAAGTGTAACTCACCGTAGGCGTGGGGGGACTAAGCTGACTTCCCGAGTTGTCTGTGTAACTCACCTGGCCGATGTTGTTGTCGGCCAAATACGCGTAGTTCGTGCGGCGGCCGAGCGCATCCGTCGCAGACGTCAAGCGACTCGTCGCACCGGCCGTGTTTGAAGTCGTTTGCCCTTCAAAAAGATAATCTATCGTGCTTGAGTCGGTGAATACCTTTTGATAAACACGACTTTGGATGTCGCGGTTGAACGTGGTCACGTTCCAGTTCGGATCGGTGATGCTCTCCAACGAACCGCATGTGCACCAGCCATAGAGAGTCGTGCGATTCTCGGGATCGGTGATCGAATCCATTTGGCGGTTCTCATTGTAGTGGCGGTAGGTCCACCTGCCCAACCGGTCGCGGCTGGCCGTCAGATCAAGAATTGTGGTCTCCCCATACCTGAAATCCTGCGTGTAATGGAATTCCTCGTACGTGGAGTCGGGATAAGTCACCAGGGTCTTTCGATCGAGGTTATCGTAGTCCGTCGTCACGGTATAGCCGTCGGGATCGTTGGTCACAGTTTGTACTCGATGAAAGCCGTCGTAGCCGAAACGGGTGATTGCAAAAGCACTATTAAATTCCGGACTCGTAATTGAGGCCAAGTATCCTGTAGGAACGGAGGTTCCATCACCGTAGTCGTAGGTGGTTCGTTCGCCCTTTGCGTTGGTCTGCGTCAAGATTTGGCCAAACGTGTTGTACGTGAAATAGGTCGGTTGACCCGAAGCATCAATGTCTGTTTGCGGTTGGTGCAGGTGATAATCGCCTAATTGGCGCACCAATTCGTTGTTGACGCCAGTTGTTTGCCGGATTTCAAGCAGATCAATCTGGTTGGAATCGTAGACATAACTCATGACTCGGCCCGCCGGATCGGTCTCCTTGGTCGTCTTGCCGAAGCCGTTATATTCGTACTGGGAGAGTTGCGTCGTGCTGTCGGCCAAAACACGCGCTATCCGAATTGGGTTTGCACTGGTTCCTTCATGGTTCAGGTCCGATTGACCCTCGTATGCGTACCAGATGCGGTTTTCGAGCGGCATTTTCTCACTGGCAACTATTCCCGAGGTCGCATTTCCATCAGGCGTGAGAAGCCAATGGGTAATTTTCGCCATCGTGTAGTCACCAGGCGCGACCGCCATCGCTTTCTTACTCCAGTAGAAAGTGTTCCGGACATCGAGACTAACGTTGGCGGCCGACATCCCGGTGGGCACCACGCCGGACGACTCCGTCGCCGCAATGCCAGGCGCGTTATCGCGGTATTCGACGCGTTCTTTGCCGCCCAGGGGATCGGTCGCTTCGATCCAGCGGTTCGTGCCGCTCCCGCCTCTCGCGAAAGTCGTCGTCCCGTACGGGGTCGTAATCGACTCGATCAAATCGGTACCGCTTTGATAACCGAACACCGATTGGATCCCGATTTCGTCCGTTATCGTTTTGAGCTTCCCATTCTCGTAATCGAAAGTGGCAAAGCGAGGTGAAAGCGGGTTGGTCATGTCAGCCACCTTCGTTATCTTAAGGAGATCAGTCGGATGCTCGTAGTAAACAAGGGTTTCCTGTCCCAGCGCATCCGTGATTTTCGTAATCCTAAAGTAGGCGTCATAGTCAATCGAAGCGTGGTTGCCGGCCGGATCGATCATCTCCGTCATGAAAAGTTTTCTCGGGTAACGTTGGGTGCCAGGCTGATTACTCCGATCGAACACCTGGACCGACCCGTCCGGAAATCTCTTTTGATAACTGTTCGTGCTGGTTCGAACCAAGAGAGCGTGACTCTGTGGATCGGGCAGGAATGTTTGCGATCCGGAATCGAAGTAATAAATTTCCGCCCCGCCGCCTGGAGGATAAACGAGCGTGGTGGGCAACTGAGTGGTTGGGTCGTCGACGACATAGGACAGCCAGCCAAAAGTCCACTTCGGGCCCAAGTTCGAATAGCCGAAGATAGGCAGTTGTTGCGTCTCGCGCTCGTTGTAGGTGACGGTGAAGTTGATCGCCGGCCCGCGCGCCGGCGAGTAGCGAAGGGGGGTATCCTGGATATTGAGACTCACGAGCAGCGAATGGACGCTGTACTGCGCCATCGGAGCGCCCGGGCAGTTCCCGGACGCACAATCAGCCTGATCGCCGCCCGATTTGTTGTCCGTGCACTTGTAATACGGGGGAGGAGCGATCGGGGTCGGCCCATCAAGCACGATGTTTCTTGATGTGACAGTAGCCTCACCGCCATAGGTCTGATCGATGCACCCGAAGCAAGTCCCACTTATAAAATATTCATCAAAAACGACCTCGCTTGAAACGGCATTTTTTACAACATAATGCCTTACGTTGCCATCGTCCTGCGGCCAGTTGGTCGAATATCCTTCCGCAAAAGTTTGCGACTGGAAAAAGTTTACCGTACTATTGTACACTCCATCACGGTAGACCTCGAAGACTGACGCAAACTGGGTGCAACTGAAGGTGAGTGTGTCAGTATCAAACCCTGACGCCCCTACCGGATGGTAATAAATATTATAAACCCCTCCTCCCTCCACTCGCCCAACAACAGCAAGGAACAGTGTCGCCAAAAGGGTGAGAGTCCGCCTGGACAGGGCAGTTGCGATTCTTAGAACAGGGGGGTTTTTCATAGGGTGAGTCTGTTGTTAAACGTGATTTCTGTTCGAACAGCAGAGAGGTTCTGCGGCTGCGCCAAGGGTTTTTGCGACGCGTTGCTCAGGAGGCAACGCTTTCCGGAAGAGGAAATCTCTGGGGCATTCGGGGTTGAGGGTGCAGCAGCGATTGAGAAATAGGGATTCGAAATCTCAGTGACAAGAGTTCTTTTCGGAATTCTCTCTGTGCCCTTGAGGCCGGACTCAATCGGTCCCATCCCTGCCGGTGCCCCAGGCGCTGGCTGATCCGATGCTGGAATTGCGCGACGGCAATGGAGGACTCGTTGCTTCGAATGATAACTGGCGGAGCGACCAGGAGGCCGAAATCATCGCGACCACCATCCCACCCTCGCACGACCTGGAGTCCGCGATCGTGCGAAACCTCCCGCCGGGAAATTACACCGGCATCGTCAGTGGCGTCGGCAACACGACGGGGGTCGGTCTCTTAGAGGCTTATAACTTGAGCAACTAATGGGGCGTTCCGGGAATCTTGATGGCATCAACCGACCCAGTTGTGTTCGTTGCGGACCAGGACCGATTGGCGGTCATGAATCTTTGAAAACCCTCTTCGAATTCGTTGGCATGGGCTGCCTTCATTTTTTCGAGCCGCATTCCGATATGCTTCGCCAGAACCGCGTCAGCGCCATATTTTAGCGCAGTTTCATAAGAGACCACGGCCGCCACCCACTGCTCGGCCTCTTCCTGATTGAGTCCCGCCAGGAGAAATTGCGAAAGGGAATCATTGGCGCTCGAAAGAACCCCATCAAGCTTGCTTCGCAAGTCGCGCGCTCGAACGAGCAATCTCAACTCACCCTTTTCGACGGCAGACGCCGTTACCCGGTCGAGATAATCTCTGATCGGTTCTTCTGCGTTGGGTTTGAGGTTTTCGTCTACTTCGAGGGATCGAGGGATGATCGTTCGGAGCAGTTGAACTCTAAGCGGAAGAACGAACCGGAATGTTTCTTCGTTAGGCGTAGGGCTATCGAATCTCGAGATCTGGAGAGCGGTAGGAAGACCCGCCCGATACTCGCGGTAGACCTGCGAAATTCGCGAGAGCTCATGGCGAAGCGTTTCAACGAGGCCTCGATAGTCTCCTGCGGAAACGCCTGGCATCGGCTCAAGCGCCGCCAGCGCGTCTAGCGCCTCAGGAATATCTTCAAGGGTTTTTATCTGCGCCACTATTGAGCACGCAGGTTCGTTTGCATCCGGTTGTTTGCGCTTCGAAACCTCGTCGATCAGAGCCAGAATCTGCGAGCGTTCAATGAGATCGGGGGTAAGTCGACTCGCGTCTCGCAAGGCCGCGAGCGCACGAGGTGAATCCCCCGCTTCGTTCGCGGCCAGATAATCCTGCCAAAGAAAAACGAATGCGCGCGTGTTTTGGATCCTCTCTAGTTCATTGCGGGCTTCGGGGGAGTCTGAATCCTGGTGATTCATCAAGTCTCCGAGATCGTGGACCGGAACATCGAGATCGGCGGCGCGCCGCGCGGCCTGCACTGCTGCTGCCGCGTTTGCCAAGACACTACTAACCCTGGCCAGCCTTTTGTTTCCCTTCGCAGTTTGCTCAACGCGTAACTCCACTCCGAGCTTGCGGGCCGCCGCACGCACTGCTTCCGATTCAAATAGCGCGGAGATTTCGCCAAGTGCCGCCGCGGTTTGCCGCGGGTCGTTGCGATCAATAGCCTCGTGAAGCTGCGAGAGCAAGACCAGGGCCGCACGATATCGCTGCTGGGCGGCACTCGTTTTCGGATTCGCCGTTTGCTTTTGAATGGCAGACTCAAGCGCAGCCAGCGAGTCAGATTTTCCGTGGACCAGACGACTTGAAAACGCGAACAGGAGGAGGAACGGAACAAGGCACAAGAGGATTCGAGCTGAGCGATTAGAAGCGTTCATTTTGCCGGAGGGACGGAGGAGTGGGTAAAGCCGGAGGTAGCGACGCCGGACCGAAGGGAGGACGACGGGGATCAAAGTTTCGCTGTGGTGGCACGAGAAACTGTTGCAGGCCCTCCTGGTATTCCATCGGATGTTCCTTGTGGATCGCGGCCAACCTTTCTCCGATCACCTTTACTGGGACGACGTCTGTCCCGATGGCCAGGGTCTTTTGATACGACGCCACCGCCTGCGCATATTGCTGCGCCTCCTCCTGGTTTTGCGCCGCGATGAAGGAGGCGGCCTGCGGTCCCTGCATCTCCTGGGAGCCATACTTCATGGAGTAATCGAATTGACGCGCGCGCGCCGCGAGGACGTAGTTGTGTTTTGCGAGTGCATCCGTCGCAACGCGATCCAGAAAGGTGTGCAGCCCTTCCCCCGGCTTCGGCTTCGTCTCTTCTGGCAAACCGAGGTATCTGGGAAGAACCAGGGCAATTACCTGCGCGCGTAAAAGCATCGAATAATTCGAGGAGTACCGCGTCTCCATCAGGAAAACCTCCAGGTTGGTAGGAAGTCCGGCTTTGAACTCGTGATACGCGCGGTCCAACGGCGTCAAGGTTGTGATCGCCAGCTGGATTTCGCTATGCGGAGCGCGACCTTCCGAGATCCAGGCGTTGAGCTGATCGAGCGCTGCACTCACCTCATCGAGAGTCTTGAGCCCGTCGAGCAGCTCTTTGAGGGCAGGTCTAATATAAGCTTGAGATGGCGCTTGAGCTGGGGCGGGCCGGTGGATTCGGGCGAGAATCTCAGAGCGCGGAATCAGTCCGATCTCGTTCGTGTCGCTAAGTTCTTCGAGGATATCGCCCGCACTTTCCCCATCGCCCGAACTCACGCTGGACAGGTATTTCTGCCAGCGCGTGACAAAGCGCGAGGCTGCATCGATCCTGGAATCGGCTCTAATCATTTCCGGCGTCACCGGCGGGGCATTAACGCGCTCACGCAGCCGCTTCAGAGTGGCCACAGCGTCATCGAGGTCCTCCGGTCTCTTCGCTTGGCGGACTGCATCTGCCGCCTGTTGAAGCGTACTCTCGATTTCGGCAAGAACGGGATTTCCGCTGGTTTCACCGCGGGCTGCGGTTAAACCACCAAGGGCAAGGCACCAGAGAATGCAAAACAGGCGAAACCGCTTTGAGGGAGAAACAATCACGGGAGCTGAACAAGCTGCAAGAAACGTGCCCGCCTCCAGGGCGGTACCCAACAATCAGGACTTCCACGTTCCAACCGACGGTATCACCTCCTAATCTCGGCTTATAAAACTGTTCATACTCCGCTGCTCTCAGAGGGACGCCATCGTGGAGCAATATGATAGCGCATCTAGCTATTCCTGCAGCACTCAAGCTCCTAGTCGTCCGTTTTGTCACTCCTCCTCAGAGGGTTCCAAGTTACGGGAACCGGGGCGCGGATTCATGTCTCCCGCAATAGAACATCGCGCCGTTGCTCCCTGGCCGTATGCGTCAAGCTCAACTTGTATTCGACCGAACTTGCCATCGGCAGTCTTCACGTAAAAAGACCGGTACGGAACGCCTCTCTTTTGCTCCACCTGAGGATAAGCAATAGTCGGCAGGTAACCCGCCTCTGGAGCCCGGCGAACATCTTCATCCCGGGGAGCTTCAACTATTCCGCCTCCAACGATCTCCAGGTCAGCCGACCACGTCGCCGTTTGACCGGGACGTTCAAGCACCGCGGGCTCGCGTCTAAATGTGACCGCTAGCTCGCCGTTCGGAGTCGGCTCGCCTTCCCAAAGACTCCATCGCTCCGGGACTCCTTCACCCCGCACTCGGAGGCTCCCCTTTATATGAATCAATTGCTCCAATCCTTGCCTGTGAACCATTGTAAAAATAACTGGTTTACGTTGGTCGGGCACAAACTTGCCTGACGCTGTGCTCCCGAAAAAGTCGAAACTCACGGCCCCTTTTTCCCTGAACTGATAATCCGGATGCTTTACCGCAAGGATACCCAAGTCGTGACCCGTCAGCCCCATCACCGAAAAGAGCCCGTCCGTATCACTCACTGTTTCACCGGTTCGGACCTCTTGTTCACTCCACGCCACTCCTGCTAGATTTCCATGTTCGATCGTATAGTCATACTGCACCACAGCTCCGCTCACCGGGCGGCCGTCCTGATCTATCACCTTGCCCCAAAAAACAATTGGAACATTTGTCGCTTCAATTGCTTCGAATATCTTCAAAGGATTTGCCCGATCCGACGGCGGTCGTGTTGTCTCTACAAGACTTTGCCCGGCGGTTGCCGGAACAACTGGATCGCTGTGAGGCCGGTTAGCGAGATTTCTGCCGTTGTCGGTTGACCGCGTTATCCAGGACCAACATACAATCGCGATCAAACCTCCTAGACCCGCAAAAGCAAATAGGCGTTTTGTCGCTCTCATTCCAGTAAGCCACAGTCATTCAACACCCGTTCCCAGTAATCTTTTCGTTGAGCGTTCGTATCTGCGAATTGCCCGCTATGAAACTTGATCGTTTTACCATAATTGAACGGAGGCCCCTTCAGGTCAACATTCGCTCCATGGCTAGCCGTTACCACTCCCGCCACATACTGCGCACCCAACGCGTAAGAATGGGACTCAGCAGCCCAAGCAAACACTTCGTGGTGATCCGTTGGAAACGTCAACCAGGTCGCGCCAAGCCCCGGGTCCCGAAAAAAACCCTGCGCATTGACCAAGCCGCCGTATCTGTACCCATAGTCGAGATCTGGTTTTGTCTGTTGATCTAATTGCCACAGAGGCCAATTCAATGCCGCGTCTTTGTCGTTGTAGTAATTGAAGTAGCGCCCAGCTTTGCTCACAAGGTAACTGCTGTCCATATAGCTTGGTCGGCCCTCACTCTGCCATTGGTGAGGCTGGGAGATTGCTCCGTCCTGCCAATAATATGCGTAAACGTCCGGAGTCGTTGGACCGAGGTTTAGACGGAATGTCATAGCCATGGTTGTGGCGTCGTAGCAATGTGCAGAAATGGCGGCCTGCGATGCGATGTAGGTGTGGACGACTTGACCACTTTGACTACGACGCAGGGCCTCACTCACGACAATATTTCCCATGCTGTGCGCAATAATTCTTATTCTGCCGGCAAAGGGACCCGCATTAAGCTGGTTGATCAAACCGAGCAGTCCAAGCGAGGACGCCCATGCGCGATGCTCGCTCGCATCAAAGTGATGTATCGCAGGTGCGACGCCTTCATAGTAAAACGTCGGCCAGCGGAAAAGGCCGAAGCGTCCATTAAATCCCTGCCAGAAAAGACGTTTGAAGGCCGTATTGCCCACCGCATCTTTGCTAAACGGCGATGCGTTCCAGCCGTGGACCAACAAGATGTAATCTTTTTCCTCTTCCCTCGTGGGAGCGGGCATCGGCTCGCCTGAAAGGCCAAATTTTTGGACCGGCGTAACAGTCGGCCACACTTGGTAATCAAGCGAAGAGAAAACTGATGCGTTGGCATCTGTGACATCGCCGAGAGTCCACTGTTCGTACATGTCCTTTACGTCCTTTATCTCCATGTAAAGAGGGGGGTATTCCGCCAGAGGTTGACCATTTTTGAGCAGTTTTAGGACCAGCCGGCCCTTACCTCGAGCGACGCCTTCAAAGAGAAAATGCAAGGTCGGCTGTTCTTCCGTGAGATTTTGCAGAACATCTGGCCCCAAGGACAACACAAGAGGAAAGTCTCTCCGAACCAAGCCGTATGCCGTGTTATAGGGCGTGGAAGCTTGCAGTTGTGTCCAATTTTGTTTGTCCAGGGTACTTGCGGCCACCATCCGGCTCGGCGGCCGGGAAGAGTTTGATGGCCGGATTACCCTCCGCCGGTCTCCATGGCAATGTCCCGTCGTTCGGCTGCCATTCGAGTTGCAGTTGAACTCCCGCCGATTTTACCAGGCCTGTCAGGCCCTTAAAGCTAATCCAGAGCCGACTAAAATCCTCCAGATCGCGCACTTGATTGATTGTGTTTTTCGTCCAATCGACCAAGCCTTCGACCGGCACATCGTCATCTCCCTCGTCCCGGTCGTCATTGACCCAGAACTGATAGGGGGAATGCTTCTTCGTCCTGTCCTTGTTGTGCACGGCCGCATCCGTGAATGACATCTTGCCGTCATTATTCGCGTCAACCATGAGTTCGTCCGGAACCAGCAGAAAGGCCTCGCCACCACTGGAGCCCCCGTTGTTCGCCACAATCATGCCGTTCTGGCTGATCGCGTGCGCGATCTGCAACGGAACGCTCAGGCGCGCGCCAATAAGGTCATTGAGGCGATGGACTTTGCCGTTCTGCCAGAGCAGCGCCTCCCTGACTCCCGTAAAACCGAGACTGCCGCTGCCGACAATTTGATCGCGATCGTTAATCGCCTCAGCGCCTGTATATCGAAGGTCAGCTTCCAAACTCATCGGGCCAAGATCGACCACTCTGTCATTTTCGGGTTGTCTGGTTGGCAGCCAGATAAAGGCGTTTGGAGAATCACCAGCGACGCCAACGACGTGGTCCGAATTATTCAACCCGGTGGCACGAATAGTAGTTGGAGGTGTCACCGCGAAGAATTGCGGCTGGTTGTTGACCTTGAAAAAAGCCTCTTGATCGCCTTGCCGGCTGCCTGAAATCGCGCCGCGATCGTTGATTGCCGATGCGTTGCTGCCGCCATCTGAAGATACAATTTCCAAATCAAGGGGCGCGGTGGCATTGAATTTCACGGCACGCAAGGCGCCGCTAGCAAGATGCCACGCCCATCCAATGTTCTGCGTGGTCAGATTGGTATCGGATTGGCCAACCACGATCCCATATCGGTTGATCGCGAATCCCTCGCTGTAGCCCTTGCCGGTTGGATCCGGATACAATGGATTGGCCGGCTGACCGAAGCTCAAGTCACTGAGTTCCGTCATCGTCCCGGTTTGCCAAACAAATGCGTGAGTATTCGAAATGAAATCCCAGACCGCATTGCTCGGCGGTTCGGGGAATTCACCCGACACATTCGGATTCCAGCTGAAAGTGGAACTGCCGGTGATCTGTCGTGCATCGTTGATTCCCCGGGCGATGCTCCAGCGTACCACGTCCTGATCCTGAGTGAGGAATCCGAGAAACGTTGGAGACTGCCCCAGGCGCCACAAGATCGCCTCGGGCTCACCGTTATCGTTTTCAGCCTGGCCGACGACATCTCCTAGGTTATTAACGGCGTAGCCGCTGCCCGGACCGAGACGAATCACAACGTACCCGGACTCAGGAACGCGTGGCGTGGCAATTTGCTTATGTTGCGGCCAACCATCCTGGTGGTCGGGGACGCCATCGCCATCGGTATCGCGCGGCGGAGTCGGAGTAGGTGTTTGGCCGAACAACAGGGAGGTTGTCGACAGTAAATGGATGAGAACACAATGCAGCGGCAGCAGCCGAATCTGGGGGAACGACATGCCTCGTCGTAGAAATTGTCGCGGACACCGTCAATCTTTTTCGATCATTCTAGATGTAGGAGAAATCCTACCTGTTTCTTCTAAGGATTGAAGGACCCCTTTGTTGACGACAATCATGCACTCTTGTTTCATACCGCATTTTCTTCGCAGGTGTCATCCGTCTCGCTTGACCACGCGCGGGAGTGTTGGGGCCTTAACCTACATAATGGACCAGCGTGAGCCGGAGAAAGCTGGCTCGAAAATATCCGAGTAGCTCTCCATCCAGAATCCAAACCCTCATCCCGAGCGCTGATCCCAGAAAACGCCGAGGACAACGCCCAGGATCACCGCCACGACGAAGATGTCGGACGGCCAGACCAACCAGATTCCATACGCGTGGAGAACAATTGCAATGATGACGGCCGCCACGAGGCAAAGCCAGGCTCGCCACGGCAAAAGGTAGGCCAACGCCTCGACAACGACTTCCATGATCATGTTATCGCGGTTCCTCGGTGCATCATCATCGTCTGGCTAGGGAATCTTTGGCTTCGCCGCAGAAGCGCGATCTTTCGGTTTCCTGACTACGCACCCGGCCAGCTCGCTATACACATAACAGAGAACACAAAACAACACGACCCAGCCCACCCAGGCGGGGGTGTGATCAAGAAACGATTCGGGCAGCCAATGGAGATCGAGCACCAGGTAAAGAATAAAACCCAGGAGCGCTCCGGCGATCACTACGATGGAAATGAGTCTCCGCATCACTCTGCCTTTGGCGGCGCAGCCGGAAATGCCGTTGCGAAATCGTAACCATTTTCGAAATCCTCTTTCCTGTCTTCCGGTTGGCTCCCGAACAGGCCGCCGTTGATCAGGGTAAACACGATCTCGCCAAAGTCCTCGCAGGAAGTAACACCCCAGCTGCGCAACTGATCGCGGGCGGCGGAACCGAATCTCTCCAGCGCCAGGACCCGCAGCGAATCGAGCAGCTCGCGGGGGGTTACGTGGCGCGACGTCCGCGAGAGCGACCGCACGGCATGATCGACACCGTCTCGAACAAATTGGAAAGCATCCTTGCTGTATTCCGGACGCGTCGCCGCCACCTGGTCGAAGGCTTCATTCGCGAGCGAAGCCGGAGATGCCCCGTCCTGCATACCCTTCAGGACGCGATCGAGCGTTATTCCCCCGAGACCGACTGTCTCCGCACAGGCTTCACACAAGGCCACGTTCGTGGTGTCACCCTCTAAGACTTGAGTGAGAAAGACCTTCGCGTCTTGCGCGTGGCATTTATCGCAGAGTTTCATGACGCCATCGCGAATCTCATCACCATGGGTGGTAATATCGTCTGGAGAGAGTGAACGACACAGGCATATCGATCTCGCGGCGACCGCCGGGCCTGGCCAGGCAGTGATAAAGGCCCGCCGCCGCCGCCAGATCCAGGTCGGGATGTCCCGTTGATTTCACAACCCCCACAGTTTTCACCGTCCCATTTGGGCGAACATAAACGCGAAAGATACCGTTGCCGCTCCAATGGAGGCGGCGAGCCTCCCGGGGATAATCGATGGTGCCGAATTTGAGGAACATCGCTGCCACCTCCGGCCCCTTTGCATACGTGACCTTCACTCCCGCCTGGGCCGGAGACACAGAACCGGCAAGGCAGAGCGACACGCACAATATCAGCCTGAAGCCGAATGACGTTTTGCGCCCATCAGCCAACGAACGTCTCTTCAAAAAACGTCGCATCGGCCACTCTCCACCATCATCTCTCAACCATAGACTCAGTCTTCGTCTGGTCACCCCTTTGGCTGCTGACGCGCCCAAAGAACTGTCTGAATCAGCGGTGTCAGGAGACAGACGAGGAGGACGCCGCCGGCTCCCCACCGATACGCCGCATAGACGTCGGGCGGCAGGAGAAAGCCGACCGCTCCAGCCGCGATGATGAGCACAGACCAGCGAGCGGTGAGCCGGCCTCCATGCGCGTTGATGTCGTACCAGCGCTCCGGCGATTGGAACGACGCCGGAATGCGAATTCCATAGAACGCGTTCATCGGCACTTTGCGATAAGCGAGCGGCAGGCTCAGCAGGAGAATGAGGAACCCAAGGCCAGCAGTCTGAGCGGCAAACGTGATCATAGGAGTCAGGGTCAGAGGTTAACAGGAGACGAGATCATTTTCGCGAATTGGAGGCGAGCGTCAATTTGCTGTCATTTCATCCCTCAGCCTTGTTGCCCCGCCTCGGGCGGGCGAGGCGCCGGAAGCGGCGGCGGTTTCTTTCTGCGCCGGTTGATGATGAAAACAATGGGAAGGGCGATCGCCGTTGGGACGCCCACCAAAACAGCGAGAATGAGGGCGATGACAATGAAATCAGGGCCCGCCAGATTTATAAAACTGGCGAGAGATGTGGATATCATTCAGCGGGAGGACTAGCGATCGCGTCCTGGGTATCCCCGGGCCCTTGTTCGCGGAAAAAGGTGGAATCATAATTCGGCAGGCAATCGCCGAAGAGTTGTTCGTGAATCTTTCCCACTTCTTCGCGGCTGGTGGACAGCGTGCTGATCAAGACCTGGACGGCCTGCCCGAAAGTGCCGCCGAGGCGCGAACGAATCGGTGTCATTTCGGGCGTCTTGTCGTTCACTTCCGCCCGGTACTCGATCTTGGCCTTCTCCAGGGCCTCGAGAAACTTCTCTGCCTCCGGTGGCGAATAATAGCCGAGCACATCAAATCCATCGTCCTCGCGTTTGTCTGGAAGTTCCATTTCGATATTGCGATTTAGCAAATGCCACGCCTGGCACATTCAGGCGTCGCCGCTCATCCTCCGGGAGCGGAATCGCTCTCCTTCCGTCTCGCCCCGAACGCACTATCAGCGACGCAGCCGTCCGCGGGGCTGGATCAATAATAACGGTACATCTTTTCTTTGACGCACTGATACTGACGAACGTCGAAGGCGAAGCTGTGCGGCGGCGCTCCACAACAGCAAGTCACCGAAGTATAAGTTACCGGATGACCCGAATTGTAAGCATCGACCAGCATCTTCTGCCCTGCGGGAGTGAACCTGATCTTGCCCGTGCACTTGATGAAGTCGACGTCCGACATCTTAAGCTGTGGGTTGGGTTTCGCTGCCATTGCGGCCATGACTAATCCAACCAGGAGAAGAGCTACTGCGACTGTTTTCCGTGCGGGTTTCATTTCGGCAGACTAACGGGCAAACTATTTGGCGTCGACCAGGAATCCTCATCCATGTATTCCCAATCCTCCCCCGCGTTCTTGTCCAGGCTCGGGCCAAACTCCGAGGCAACGACATGGAGCCAGTAGTCCGTGCCCTGATCTATGAGCATATAATCCCACCGCTTGTGACCGACAGTCGGCTGCGGAATCTCGCGGAGAAATTCGGGCTGAAGGTCTTCAAGGCGAGATGGGTATTTGCCGGTCTTCTCGCGATAAGCCTCAATCGCGTGGCAGATGACTTCGCCGCGTCGCCTCGTCTCCGCGACCCCTGAGGCCGACCATTTCCAGGACTCCGCAGCAAGAAAAGCTTGAAACTTGTCGCAGCCTGAAACGGCCATAGCCAAGAGAACAAGCGCGATGATGCGACTGGCCATCCATCTAACGAGACAGTGCTCAGCGCGCCGATTCTGACAAAGTCCGGAAGTCATCGAAAGCGGAAACGCCTTGAGTCTGTCGAACGGCATCGCTTGGAGCGGCCAGCGGTTGGCCGCAGCGATTGGTTAGACCGTGCCATCCAATCGCCCATCGCTAACGAAGCACGTCAAGCAGCTTGCGATCGTTTTCCGTCCACATTTCGCGAAGTGCTCTCGACGCACTTAGAACTTCCGCATCATCATGATATTTTCGCAAGACGGCGACCATTTGCTCCTGGGCCTTCGACCCAACCGAGTCTAGACAAGCGTTGAGATGCTTTTTTATAGCTGTGATTTCGGCGGGTAGCGTTGTCCCGTTAGGGTGATGTTCACGCCAGAACAGCTGACCCTCTTCGCTTAGACCGCACTGAGCGGCGTCCCGTAAATCGGGATGGGAGCGCGCGAACTGCAGCAGCGTATTGATGGTATGTCGCTGGCGTCGCACATTCTCGCGCATAGCCGCTGCTACATCGTGCCCGTTCCGAGCATGATTGGTCTGAGCTACCAGCGCACGGTAGTCTTCGCAATCCTGTTTAGCCCACGTGGCGAGCTCGTCGTAGTGTCCAGCCAGCGTGCTACTGATCGAAAGCAAGGCGGCTGCCAAGAAAATCAAAACGATGCTTTGAGGACGGTCTCTCATGGTCTAACGCAAAACTAGCTCAGCCACCGCTGGCGGAGCGAGCCCTGCTTGTAGTGGGAATGTTTTCGTAATCCGACGCGGAGTATCAAAGCGCCAGCGGTTGGCTGCAACAATTGGTTAGGCCTATTGGTTTCGCTCAAGGGCTTTCGCAATGCGTTCTGCCAGCTCTTCCATCTTTTGCATGTGCTGCACGTGCCGCGCTCTCTCTTCTCGAAGAACCTTCGCTGCAGGCGAATTCGTTTGCCGGCGAAACAGGAAATAGAGGATGCCGAGGAAAAGAAGAATCGGCAAGAAACCCAGCAGTGTGTCGGTGATCTTGTCGTTTTGCGTAGCGGCAGCGAGCAAGCTGGTCAAAAGAAAGACGGTCATAGGATTGGAGGTGAAATGGCTCTAACGAGAATGGGGCTGCAAGATGTCGTAAGAAAAGGCAGCATGTTGCAGCCTATTTCTGGAGAACACTAACGAAAGCTGGGGAAGAAACACGGCGAAGGTCTATCAGAGAGGCGAGAGTGACACAAGGCTGCATCACTCGGCAAACCGCGGCGGTTTGGAAAGCGCCGCTCCTTCAGAAAACGGACGCCGTCCTCGAAATCACAAGGTGGCTTTATTCTCCTCCCACCATTTGCGGGCGTTGTTCACGGTGTCCTGGAAGAATTTCTCTCTTCGTCCGTGAGGACCCCGGTACTCCGGCAGCCGTGCATCAGGCACAAATGTTTCCTGGCCTTCCCGGCCCGGCGGGACGCCGACGAAGCCTCCAATCTGGCAAGCCAGAAAATATCCGTGTCCCGAATGGCCGTCGTCGACCTGTTCCAGCAGACAGAACGCATGGCGCAGATATTTCCTGCGATTTTCCGGCGACAGCTTGTCCGGCCGACAAGACCGCGTGCAGGCTTGGAAAAATTCGGCTTGGCGAGACGGTGTGTCCCCGGCGGAAGCAAGCTCCAAGGCCAGGTCGAAGTATTTGTTCTGATCGCCATTGCGGACCAGAAAGTCGACGAAAACGCGCCGGAGATCGTCAGGCTCCCGCGCATCCCGCACGAAGCGTTCAAGACGTTGCACGACTTCGTGCAGCGTGGGCAGAAACGACCATCGATAATTGTCGAGGGCGCTTTGGAGGCGGCTGCACAATTCCCAAACGACCAATCGTTTCCCCTGCCCGACGGACGGGTCCTCAAGCAGGTCGAGCATCAGCTCGACGTCCTCGCGGTCTCCTTTGGCCGATGCCATGTGGTGCCGCCAGAGTTCCCGCAGCTTGCAGCCGATTCGCTCGCGTTCGTTCAGTTTTTCAGGTTTGTCGCACGGACTGTCCATTCCGGAGCGAAGTTCGGACTCGATGCGATGACTTTTGATTAGTTCTGAGAGCCTCGCCATAATCGAGCGGAACTCCACTGCAGCGAGCCGGTCCTGGGCTTCGGCCCGGACGTCAGCGGAAACGGTCTCATCGACCATGATATCGAGATCATCCCCGCGCGCCGATGAGAGCGCGACGAGGGAAAGTGCCAGGAGAGCGATCAAGCGGATCATGGTAGAGAAGCGATTCTTTCGGCTTCGCTCAGAGCAGGCTTTGAACCAAGGAGCGGCGGTTTGAAACCGCCGTCTTAATAGGTCGGCGATTGCAAATCGCCGCTCCTTGAAGAGAGAATCACCGTTTGATCTTCGACCCACTCGTTTCGGGCCCGTGAATCGGCCACGGGCGGTCGTTGCGCGATCTTCTCCCTCCTGGTCGCATTATTGATCTAGCCTTCTCGTATTGGTCTCCTTCATCGGCCAAATAATCGCGAGGCCAATCAACCCGTACAGAAACACGTAGTACGCGGGCGCGAGCGGCTGCTTCATGGTATCCATTAGCCACGTCGCGACCATTGGGGCCGTGCCGCCGGCGAGGGCAAGCGTCACGCTGTAGGCAACGCTCATGGACGTGACCCGCGTGCGCAACGGGAAGATTTCGACGACCATCGCGCCCTGCAGGCCGAGCGCCATGCCCAACGGCACGCCGAGCATGACCTGTCCCCAGAAGAAGCTGGTGAGCGTGCCCTCCATCATCGAGTGAAGCGCCGGAAGAATGAGCGCCATTGTCGCCACGATGAGCCCCATCATCAGCCTGCGGCGTCCCGTGATGTCCGAGAGCCAGCCGCCGAGAGGCTTGGCGAACAGCACGACGAACAGCACGAACGTATTGACCAACAGAAATTGATCCGCGGCGATATCGCCGGTCTGTTGAGCCAGCGCCTTGCGGCGCTCCACGGCGAACGAGAACGTGAGGTAGTAGGCCGCGTTCGTCATCGCGACGATGCCGAACGTCTGAAGAATGGGCAAAGCATCTGCGATGAGTGATGGCCAGAGGGGCGGCCGCACCTGAATTGCCTTCAGACCTTCCTCGGTTTCCTTGATGCCGCGGCGTAAGAGGTAGCCGACCAGCATGAACACGATGCTGCCCACAAACGGGATGCGCCATCCATACGCATTGACCTCATCGGGCGTCATGGCGTGGTTGATGAGGTAGGCGGTTCCGGATCCCAGGATGAAACCCAGCGTCGTGCCCGCCGCAGTCGAGCTGCTAACAACCCCGCGGAGCAACGGCGATGCAGCCTCTGTCGTGTACACCATCGATCCGGTGAACTCACCGCCGAGCGAGATGCCCTGGAGCACCCGCATTAACATCAGCAGCACGGGCGCCAGAATACCGACCTGTTCATATGTTGGCAGGAGCCCGAGCACCAGCGTCGCGCCGCCCATGAGCGCGATCGACAGCGTCAGGAGTGCCTTTCGTCCGATGCGATCGCCCACGCGGCCGAGCACGATGCTGCCGATCGGCCGCGCGAAGAAGCCGAGCGCGAATGTCGCGTAGGCGAGAAGGGTCTGGGCGGCCGGATCCGATTTCGGGAAGAACTGCTGGCCGATGTTGCTGGCAAAGTAGCCGTAGACGGCAAAGTCGAACCACTCGAGCACGTTGCCGATGAGGCCGGCTAGCGCGGTGCGCAACGTCGACTGCCTGGTGCCTGACGGATCAGTCATTCATCCCTCGCTTAACGCGCCGCGGGTGGTCGTTCGCTCCCACCAGCGAAACTGGAGCGGCCTCACTCGTCGAGCCAATTGAATGAGCTTCTAATTTTTTTGCCACCAATAGAGAGGACCGCCTTGTCCTTTTTGACAGAAAATGAAAACGAAGACGGCAACTCTGGATCGCTTTTGTTTGAGAAGTGCATGATCAAAATGCGCGCTTTCATGTCGAACTTTTCAATTTGCAGCTGCTCCTCGGGAAGAGCGACCCAGCTTTTGGCTCCGGGAGCCGTAAATCGAACCGTCGCAATGACCGGTTTATCCCCGAACCCAACCAGGATGTAGAGGTTATACCCGCCCTCATCAAATATCAGGGCTTCGGTGGCATGCACCTTTGCAGAAGCAACAAAGATCAGAGTGGCCGCAAGAAGAATTGTTTTCATAAGTAACATCTAACGAGAATAAGATCAGCGACGCCTACCGGGAGCGAGCGTCGATTGCAGGTGAGATGGTTTAGTCATCGGAAATGGGGACCGAACGACGGGCAGGCTTTCGCTGCATCGCTTGGTTAGGCGTTGCCGTGGCTTGCTGAACAATCGTTCGGAGAAGATCACGTCGCCTGAAATAAAGAATGCGGACCGCAAGAACGTGGCCGGCCAAAAACGCCACTGCAACCCAAGCGAGATCAAACCAGCGAAACCCGAGGGATGGGAAAAGTCCGAAACGGATGCTCGCAAATAGCGCCCAGACACTGAGCCGCAGTGCGACATCTGCGAGGTAGAATGACCAACTCTTCATGAGCCTGCGGTGCCAAAGTCTCAGCGCTTCGCTGCGTCTTTTCGCGTCGAGACCACGCACCTCCGGGAGCTGATCAAGGGATAGAATCATCGCCTAACGAGAACAAGATGAGCTGCGGCGGCCGAGGGCGAGCGTCTCTGGTTTCATAACTCTTAGTTCTTCCTTCAGCCTTGCCGCAAAGCGGCCAGCCGTTCGCTCCATCGCATGGTTAGGTCATTTCTTTGGGGCTTGCGTCTCTGCAATCTTCTGTCCCCCTCGACGAGAGGCATCGCCAAAACTGCGCACCCAAGTGCCTTTAGCGAGGTAGAAAAACGGTGGGCCCGACTCGCGGACACTATTGCCCGTGCCAATGCGACCGTTGATCCAGGCTGTCTTCGCATCTCCGTAGCCTTCGCCTTCGATCCACCATTCGCTGCCCCTACCCGACACCTCGGCAAAGCGCAGATAAACTTTGGCGTCTTTGATCGTGCATGTCTGCAGACGGTATACACTGCCATTCAGATGCTCTGGATAAATCTCTGCCAGATATGAGTCCTCGTTTTGCGGCGCGATACGGATGTGGAAGACAACCGGAAGCGACCCGATGCCAGCGACCCCTTCCCACGTCCCAACAAGCATTTCGCGTGTGAGCGGCGGATACACATCCACATTCGACTGAGCTGAGCTCAGCGTGATGGCGAGCAGGCCGATTATCAGGCGAGCGCGTGTCATGACCGAACGAGAATTAGACGAAGGTTCGTCTTTAAAGGCGAAGAATTTTACGCCTATTTCGGGGGACATAGCCGAAGACGTACAATTTTCGCTCATGTCGAGCAAGCCGAATGCACACAACGACGCCGGTTTGGAAAGCGCCGCTCCTTGGGAACAACCCTCAGCGCTTGACCTCGACCCACTCGTTCCGGGCCCGCGAATCGGCCACGGCCTGGACGACACGCATGTAGCGGACGCCATCCTCGAAATCGGGATGGGGCCGAACGCGCCCCTTCGATTTCACGCCGGCGATGAAGTCGTCTTCGACATGCCATTCGCCCTCCAGCTCGGGAGGCACTTCCATCACGTGCAAGTCGCGGTCGCCGGCGCGGCCGGCTTGGAGGGTCTCGGAGCCGAAGTCGTAAGTCATCGTGCCCGCTTCGCCGTAAACTTCGAGGCGATCGTTCGGGGCGAGCGCGTTGATGCCGCCGAACTCAAGCACGCCTTCGGCGCCATTCTCGAATTTGCACAGGATGGTGAGCAAATCCGGGACGATGACGTCGTAACCCTGCCGGCTCGCGTGCAGAATTTTCCCGCGCGCATAAACTCCAGTGATATCGCCCAGCCAGCGCTGGAGGACTTCGACGTAGATGCCGAGGGCGAGCACGTTCAAGCCGCTGATCTCGATGCGCTGTCGCCAATGCGCCGGCGTCTCGGGATTCAAATACGCCCCGGTGAAGCATTGGAGGCGGACATGGAGCGGCCGGCCGAGGTAATTCTCCGCGAGCAATTTCTTGACGAGCAGATCGCCGCGCAACCCAAACGGAGGCGGGCAGAGCATCGTGACCAGCTCGGGATAGCGTTTCGAGGCGGCGAGCATCTCCTCGGCTTCAGCCAGGTCCATCGACATGCGGGCCTGGCAGAAAACGTGTTTGCCCGCTTCCAGGGCCGAAACGGTAATGGCCGAATGCATGTAAGGAGGCGTGCCGATCCAGACGACGTCGAGATCGGGGAGCGAGAGCAGGTCGGCCCAGTTTTGCATGGGCGTGGCGTGGGGTGCGTTTTCCTGGCAGAACTTCTCCGAACTCTCGTAGCTGGAGTTCGAGACGGCCACGATCTCGACGTCCGAATGTCTTTTCAGCCCGGGCAAGTGGCGCCGGCGGACAATGTCCCCTGCCCCAACAAACCCGAGGCGCAGTTTCTGATGATTTGTCCGGGCCATTGGAAATAATTAACGATTGAGCGATTTAGCGAGTGCGCGAATCAGGGGTTAGGCGAATCGCAAGGTCCTGATTCGTCAATTCGGCAAGTTCCTGGACTTATCTTTGACCTCGGGAGGCAAGAAACGTTCAACGCGAATGTTTTTGCTGAGCATGGCCTTCGGCACTCATGGTAGGGACGGCGCGCCGCGCCGTCCGAGATATCGACGGTCGGGCGCGGCACGTTGCGGACGCCGCCGCGCGGCGTCCCTACCAACGCCCGCGAGTAAACATTCGCTTGACCCACTGGGGCGAGCGCGCCAGCTTACGCACTCTTTCGGGGTAGATTATGTCAAAAGTTTGCAGCATCACAGGATCGAAGGTCACGCGCGGAAGCATCATTCACCGCCGCGGTATGGCCAAGAAAAAGGGGGGCGTGGGCCGTCACGTGACCAAGAACGTGCCGCGCACGTTCAGCCCGAACCTGCACGAACGCCGCATCTGGGTGCCGGAACTGAAGAAGTTTATCCGGATCCGCGTCACCGCACGCGGGATGAAGACCCTGAATAAGAACGGCGCGTTCGCCACCTTGAAAAAGGCCGGCATCATTTCCGCTTAGTTCGCGCGTCTCGTACCGAGGCGACGCTGTAGCCACGGCACTCTGTCGCCGTGCCCGAGCGCAGCGCCTCTCCTGACGCACGGCGACAGAGCGCCGTGGCTACAGCATGACAGAACCCTATCGGACGTTTCGGAGAAACGTCCCTACCTGGACTCGGTAGTCGTGATTGCTTCGGAGGACTCTTCTGGGACGGGCGCCTCCGCTGGCACCGACTCGCTCGCGACTTCGGCCTTGTCTTCTGGGACCACCTCGGCCTCCGCGGCTGGTTCGACGGGCTTGGCCTCGTCCACCGGACCTGGCTTTTCTTCCGCAGCCGGCGCGGCTTCCGCGGTTGTCTCAGGCTGGGCCTCAATTGCCGGGGTCGGTTTTTCTTGAGTCACCGCCTGGGCTTCCGCAGTTGGTTCGGCAGGCTTGATCTCACTCGCCGCAGTAGACTTCTCTTCCTTCGTGGGCGCCGCCGGTGGTTTCGTCCGGGGCAAATCGAGCGAACCGTCATTGAACTCGATAATGTAACCCTCGCTCACCAGCCAATGCAGATCGGAGGCCAGGGCCAGCTTCATGCGTTCGAGATCGGCCGGTTCGGCGCCAGCGGGCGCCAGGTGTTCGGCCAATATCTTGCGGTTAATTCCCGAGGCGGATGTCACGGTCTCCAAAATCGCGTTGATCGATGGCGAAACACCCGTGCTCTCGTGACTGAAAACCCGTGCGCGAATCGGCGAAACGAACAGCATCCCGCGGCGATGCCGGAATATATTCAGGCCCGCCCCTCGCAATCCGCCCGCCAATTCCTGCATCATCTTCGAGGGCGACCGGGTTTCCGCCGACCACGCTTCCTCGATCGCGCGCCCCAGGGCGCGATCCGGGAGCCGCCGGCTGAGGACGCCATCGATCGTTAACTCAGCAGCGCTCTGCACCAAACCGGGAAGATGATGCTGGCGGAAATGGCGCTCCACCTCCGCGCCGCTGGTGAACTTGAGCGGAGGCTCACCGGTCTTCGCCGTGTAGGTGGTTACATTGCGCGCCTGCTCTTTCCATTCTTCGACGACCGCCGGGTCGCTGACGATTTCGACCTGTTTCTGATAATCGAAAAAGCTCATGCGCCGGCTGAAGCGCGTCTCGTAAAGCGTGCGCAACTGCGGCTGGTAGTTGTGGTGATTGGTCGGGCCGAGCAACGTGCCGCTCAGCCGGCAGCGGGCCACGTTTGTGAAATTGCCCTTGAGCGGTTCGCTCTGGACGACCTCGACGGTGTAAAAATCGTCGCGGGCGCTGGTGAAAGCGTTGGCTTCCAGAATCGCGCGATCGGACGAGACAGCGCCGTTTTCGCCCAGTCGAAAGAGCGGGCGATCGGCCGGCGTGGTCAACTGCACGTCGTAGCGCTCCGGTTTCTCGAGAAAAAGCCGGGCCAAAGCGAAAACAGAATAAGCGACCGAGCCGGATTTAATTTGCGCGATCACGCTGTTGAAGGCCGGCGCGTGCGGAATGAAGCGGACCGTGACGGCAATCGGTGGCGCGGCCGGCCGCTCGCGGCGGTCGTCACCTTCCCGGCGGTTTCCATCCGGGCGCGCTCCGCCGGGCCGGTCCGGCCTCGGGCCACGCGAGCGTTGATCGCGCGACTGCGGGCCGCGGGCGTCGCGGGATTGCGGACCCCGAGCGTCTCGCGATTGCGGGCCCCGGGCGTCGCGTGATCGGGGGCCGCGCCGATCGCGGTCGCCGCCACCACCGCCACCGCCGCGGCCGGGCCGTTGGCCTCCGCGCTCGTAGGAGCGCTCGTCCTCGCCCTCGTAATGGGAATACTCGTTTGGGCGCACGGGCTCGTTTACCCAGGCGGGCAGAAGCTTGAGATCGAGCAAATCCTCAGTTGTGGTCGGGGACGACATCCTTTCTCTCTTACGCCAAGCGAACGCGAAGTAAACTCCGGCCCGGGCTGGCGCGGAGTGTTTCAACCTGAAATTGATTGACAACAACGCTAATTCATTTACTTGCCATCCTTGTTGAGAATGTTAAAGACCTGCCCCCTCAAGTAACGCCAACCGAAAAACTTTTATGACGGACAAACCAATTGAAGAGAAGGTAAAGGACATCATCGTCGAGCAACTCGGCGTCAATCCCGAGCAGGTCACGCCCACGGCGTCGTTTATTGAGGATTTGGGTGCGGATTCGCTCGATATCGTCGAGCTGGTCATGGCCTTTGAGGAAGAATTTTCCGTCGAAGTGCCGGATGAAGATGCCGAGAAACTTCAAACGGTCGGCGACGTGGTGAAATACATCGAAGAAAAAGCCTCGAAACAGGGATAGACAGGGGCGCAGGCAGGGACGTCGCGCGGCGGCGTCCGCGGTCAGCGCAGCGCGCTGACCCTACAATTTTTAAAAGACACGGCTTCGGCCGTGTTTTTTCGTTTCAGGTTGCAGACCAGGTTAAGCGGCACAGACTGGACTGATGAACGTGGGCCTGCTCGAAAAGCCGCTCTTTTACGTGGCCGGGCATTATGTCTCCTTCCTGGGACTGGTGGCCTTCGCGATCCTTTTCGCCATCGGTCTCACCGTGGCGAAGGTGCTGCAAAGCGGGACGGTCCGGCGTTTTTTCGCGCGCTTTAAACTCGACCCCAACTTCATCGCGATCGTCACCACGATCCTGAGTGTTTCCGTGCTCGTCTTTTTCACCGTGAGCGCGATCAACGCCGCGGGCCTTCCCCTCCTTTGGACTGCTCCCGTCCCGGGAGTGAAGCTCAGTCTCGTCCAGATGTTCCTGTTGATCGCGATGCTCATCGGGGTCTTCTGGTTTTCGTCCCGGACGAAGCGATTTCTTTTCAACCGGTTCCTCGTCAACAGCGGGCTGGACCGGTCATTGCAGTACGCCATCTCGCAGATCGTGAGCAATCTCGTCCTGGTCGTTGGCATCTTCCTCGTGCTCGAAAACACCGGCATTCAGCTGGGCGCCCTCACCGTTTTCGCGGGCGCGGTCGGCGTAGGAGTGGGATTCGGGCTGCAAAATATCGCGAGCAATTTCATCAGCGGACTCGTCATCCTGGCGGAGCGCCCGATCACGATCGGCGATCGCGTCGAGGTCGCGGGATTGGCGGGCCAGGTGGAGTTGATCCGGGCGCGCAGCACCGTCATCCGCACGAACGACAACATCGCGATGATCGTGCCGAACACGAAATTCATCGATTCGCCCGTGACGAACTGGACTTACGGCGACCCGCGGGTGCGCTTCCGCATCCCGGTGGGCGTCGCGTATGGAACCGACGTAAACAAAGTGCGGGCGGCATTGATTGCCGCCGGGCAGAGCAATCCGCACGTCTTGCACGATCCGGCGCCCAGCGTTTTCCTGACGCAATTTGGCGAAAACGCCATGGACTTCGAGCTGGTCGTGTGGAGCAGCGAAATGAGTCACCGGCCCAGCCGGTTCAGGAGCGACTTGAACTTCGCGATCGAGGAGCAATTCCGCGAAGCCGGCATCGAGATTCCCTTTCCGCAGCGCGACCTGCATATCCGAAGTGGAGCTTTCAAGACGGAGGGAGCGAATCAGAAGCTGTAGCCGCCTCGCTATGTCGAGGCGTTTGTTCCCGGCGCGGCGACATAGCGCCGCGACTACAGGCGCCCCTTCCTAGTTGAACGTTGAGCGTTGGACGTTCTTCCGCCTTTGCCAATGACCACCGGCCAGACCATCCCGTTCCCATCCGGCGTCGCGCGCGTTCTTTCCCTGGCCGATCTCCGCAACGTCCGAGAATGGGACGGCGCTTTTGCAGGCAAGAGCAAGGATCACCGCTTCTATGAGATCGTGGAGCAAACCCTCGCTTCGCAATTCGAGCACAGCTATCTGCTTCTGGAAGATCAGACCGGCCGCGTCCGGGCGATCCAGCCGGTGTTTTTCGTGCAGCAAAATCTGGTGGAAGGGATTCCGGCCTTGCGCGGCGTGGTGAGTGCGATTCGCCGCCGTTTCCCGCGATTTCTTACGATGCGCGTGCTCATGGTCGGCAATGCCGCGGGCGAAGGACATCTGTCGGCGTGCGCGCCGGAAGATGAAGACTGGGTGGCGAACGCCCTTCTCGCCACCCTCAAAACCTATGCCCAGCAAGCAGGAGCCTCCCTCGTGGTCTTCAAGGATTTCGCGGCGAGATATCGGCCCGCGCTGCGCAATTTCTCGACGCATGGCTACACGCGCGTCCCCAGCATGCCGATGACGGAACTGCAGCTCCGTTACACCGATTTCGATCACTACGTGAGTACGCTCGGCGCTTCCACCCGCAAAGATCTGCGGCGAAAATTCCGGCGCATAGCGACAGCGGACCCGATCAGCGTGGAGGTCGTGACGGATCTCACCCCTTACGTGGACGAGGTTTATCCGCTCTACCTACAGGTGCATGAACGCTCGCCCCTGAAGTTCGAATGCCTGACGAAGGAATATCTTGGCAATCTGGGACGGCGAATGCCGGAGCGAGCGCGGTTTTTTATCTGGCGACAGAACGGAAAGGCCATTGCCTTTAGCGTTGCCTTAGTGCACGACGGCACGATCTATGACGATTACCTCGGCCTCGACTACCGCGTCGCCCTCGATCTTCACCTTTATTTCTACACGCTGCGCGACATCATCAGCTGGTCGCTCGCCCAAGGCCTCGAGCGTTATCGGAGCAGCCCGTTGAATTATCATCCGAAGCTCCACCTTGGCTGCGATCTATTTCCGCTCGATCTCTACGTGATGCACACCGCGGCCTGGCTCAATCCGATCTTCCGGCAAGCGTTAAAGGTTCTCGAACCGACGAGGCACGATCCGGTCCTGCGGCGTTTTCGAAACGCTCACGAAATGCATGCCGATGCAAAGTAAGCCGTCTGGTTTCGCCAATCCCTGGTTGCACCTGGCGCTGAGCATCGCCTTTGTCACCATTTATGAATTGTTGTTGAAGCTCGGGGCCGTCGAGACCGCGCATCTCTCGCCGCGCTGGTCCTGGACCGGGGTGACCGGGTTGGCCTCGCCCTACACCTGGGTGGCCATCGTGTTTGTGATTCTCAGCCTCGTCACCTGGTTGCACGTCCTGCGTTACATCCCTCTCTCGGTCGCCTTTCCCATCTCGCAGGTGGTGCATGCCCTGATCCCTTTGGGGAGCTGGCTGGTCCTCGGGGAATCGATCACGACCGTGCGCGGAATCGGCATCGCGCTGGTCTTGTTAGGCCTGGCCGTGGTCGCGAAACCGGTCGCGCGCTTCGAGGAGCGTCTATGACGGCAATTTCTTTCGTCATCGTTCTGATTGCCCTGATCGGCCACGTCGCGGGTGAGCTCGTTTTGAAAAAAGCGATGGACGCTTCCAACGCGGTCGGCTTCCGGTCGCGAAAATTTGTAGCGCCGTTTGCCGCGGGCATCCTCCTCATGACCGTGCAATTCTTCCTGGGCCTTGGCTTGTTGCAGCGCTACGACCTCAGCTTCATCTATCCGTTTCAAGGGCTGAGCGTGATTCTGATCACTTTCGCCGCCGCCCTCCTGCTTCGGGAAAAACTCACGCTCCAGTTAACCCTCGGCGCGGCGTTAATCAGCGCCGGCATCATTCTGGTCTCCATCAGCTAGACGAAGGTCCCCTCCTCTAGCCCGCCAGAATCGGCCAGAGCGTTTCGAACGCGTGGAGATTGATCTTCGTGGCCGCCGCCAAATCGCGAGCGGGCAATCTTGGATGGTCCATTTTCGCGGCAAAACGTTGCTTGCGCCGCGCGTAGACCGGTGGCGAAAACGCCCCACAGATATCGCCAGCCAAAATGTTCGAGCCCGAGGCCCGCAGTTGCGTGAGTCCCCATGCGACATCCTCCACCGCGAACCGGCCGTTCTCCCAATTCGTGACGGCGTCCTCCGCGCGCAAGCAATCAAGGTCGATCGTGACGTAAACGTTCGATCCTTCCAGCGCCTGAACAAACTTCTCGAAACGCTCACGCCAATTCCCGCGCAAAATCGCTCCGGGCCGATTCTGAGCGGAAAGCGGACGCCCCTCTGCCCAGCGATTAATCTCCAGCCGGCCTTCGTTCTCTGCGCGCCGATTCCCGAAAAGCCGTCCCGGCCACCAACACTCGAAATTTCCACAGCCCCAGACGCTCACCTTTTTTACCTGCGGGAGTTCGAGGGCCCGGTTCACCCAACCGCCGCAACACCAGCGTGGCGGCCGGACATCCCAATCCGGGTGATTATCGAACGAAATCAGCACAAACGGTCCGGCCACCGGCCGCACCCAGAGAGCCGTGAGATGGTGGAAGTCACCGGAGCCGTAGAGGACAAAAGGTGGCAATTCCTTCCGAACTTCGGCGTGAAACTCTTCGATTAGTCGCGCCGGTGCGGAGAACCGGATCTGCGGCCCCCAGGAGGTGGCGTCCAGGGTCTCAAACGGCAGGGCACCCGCCGGCCAGGCATTATCCAGGTTGAGATGAATCGCCTTGCCCAAGGCTCAAACGTTGCCGCGGAAACGACGAAAGCAACGGCGCAGTTCTTTTCGATGCGCGCAGCCCCGGCTCCAAGCGCGAAGCTAAGGTGCATGGCAAAAAAGGCGGCTCCCAAAGCGAAGGATGAATGCGATGAGCGAGATCTCTTCTGCCGCATCCGGGACGCATTCGGGGTCTTTGCCCGAAAAACGTCCAGCATTCTCGGGAGCGCCTGGGCTTTCGTGGGCGCTCTTCTCATCATCGTCGTCTGGGCCCTGACCGGCCCGACATTCCAATACTCAGACACGTGGCAGCTCATCATCAATACCGGAACCACCATCGTCACCTTCCTGATGGTCTTCCTGATTCAGAACACCCAGAACCGCGACGCCAAGGCTGTCCATCTCAAGCTCGACGAACTGATTCGCGCCCTCGCACCCGCGCGAAATAAACTGGTCGATCTGGAAGATCTTTCCGATGACGAGATGAAGAAACTCGAACGGGAATTCGCGAAACTGCGAAAGAAAGCGGAAGGCGCGAAAGAAGAGGTCGAGGAACTCAAGAGCGCCGCTTCGAAGTAACCGGCTCGTCCGTTTCCAGCGGGCGCGCCTCTCCGCTGCGGATAAACGCTTTCCCGCTCGGGCAAAGTCCAAAAATTTCGCAGCGATGGCAATCGGGTTTTCTCGCGAAACAACGCCGCCGCCCATGCCAGATGAGCCAGTGGCTCCAGTTCGTCCAGTGTTTGCGCGGCACCAGCTTCATCAGGTCCAGCTCGATTTTTTCCGGATCGGTCTGGCGGGTGAGCCGCAGGCGATGGGAAAGACGCGACACGTGCGTATCGACCACGATGCCTTCATCCTTTCCGAAGGCGTTTCCCAAAACCACGTTCGCTGTTTTTCGGCCGACGCCCGGCAGCCCGTGCAATCCTTCCATCGTGTCGGGAACGCGGCCCGCGTGCTCGTTCACGATCGCCGCGGCAGCCGCGCGGATGCTTTTAGTCTTGCTCCGAAAAAAGCCGGTCGAGCGAATCAGTCCTTCGAGCGTTTCCGGTCGCGCCCCGGCATAATCCTTCGCGGTGCGATATTTCGCGAAAAGCGCGGGCGTGACGGCATTGACCCGCTTGTCGGTGCACTGGGCGGACAGAATCGTCGCGACGAGGAGTTCGAGCGGGTTGCGGAAATCGAGTTCGCAATGCGCGTCCGGGTAAACCTTCGGCAGCGCCTGCACCAACTGGGCGACCCGCTCCCGGCTTGTCATCGCGTCGCGCCTGCCAGCACGCGGGCTTTGCCAGATTCACGCCCGCGAGCCTTCGCAATCATAACCCGGGTGCGCCGGACCATGCGCCGCGCCCAGGCAAATTCCGTGGCCAAAATTCCAAGCCCGACGGGAATTACGATGAATGCTGGCCCTGGCAGAACCACCATGGCTACGCCGAGCAAAAGAATGGTGATGCCAATCACGGCCACGATGAGTTTGCGAAGCGGCGCGGGCAGGATATTCAAGCCGACCGCGGCTTTCACCCGTGAAACCCATTTCATACCGTTAACTCACCACGCTGCCGCACTGCGTCAATTCTCAATGTAGAGGCGCTTGTGCCAAGCGCCTGTTGTCTTGGTTAGGCGCTTGGCACAAGCGCCTCTACATCGCAAACGCGCTCAACTTCTGTTCGAGCTGGGCGGGAACGTGCGCCACAACGAGAGCGAACTCGTCCTCATAATGCAATTCGAGCACGTGACCGATTCGATGAATCTCCGCGATCAAGCCCGCTTCCGTCAGCGGAATCCGAAAGCGGGAGCGCAAGCGCCACGATCCGAGTTCATCTTCCAGCGCCTGCACCAGCGTCGCGACTCCCGCGCCGGTCCGCGCCGAAATTGCCACGCTGCCGGGAAACCTGTCCCGGTAAACGTCGGCCAGCTCCGGATTCTGGAGTGCATCGATCTTGTTGAACACCATCAGCGTCTGCTTGCTGAACGCGCCGAGTTCCTTCGTGACGTTGTTCACCGCCTCGATGTGCTCGTCCACCCGCGGATGACTGAGATCGACAACATGAATCAGCAGATCCGCCTGGCTCACTTCTTCGAGCGTTGCCTTGAACGATTCGATCAGGGTGTGGGGAAGTTTGCGCAGAAAACCGACCGTGTCGGTCAGCAGGAGCCGTTGCTTGTTCGGGAGCGTCAGGTTTCGCGTCGTCGGATCGAGCGTCGCAAAAAGCCGGTTTTCCGCGATGAGACCGGCGCCGGTCAGCAAATTCAACAGAGTCGATTTCCCGGCGTTGGTGTAACCGACGACAGCCGCCACCGGCCATTGATGCCGCTTGCGGCCCTGCCGCTGGATCGAGCGCACTTTACGCACGCCTTCGAGTTCGCGCTCGAGCCGGGCGATCCGCTCCTGCACCCGCCGCCGATCTACTTCGAGCTGCGTTTCGCCCGGGCCGCGCGTGCCGATCCCGCCCGTTTGCCGGGATAAATGGTTCCACATCCGCGTCAACCGCGGCAGCAGGTATTGCAATTGCGCGAGTTCGATTTGCAGCCGCCCTTCGCGACTACGGGCGCGTTGCGCGAAAATATCGAGGATCAGCTGGGTGCGGTCGAGCACCTTGCGCGAAAGCAGGTTTTCGAGATTCCGGCCCTGCGCGGGCGAAAGCTCATCATCAAAAATCACCGAGGTGACCTGCTGATCCTTAAACGATTCCTTGATCAGCTGCGCCTTGCCGCGCCCGATGTAGTACGGCGCCGTCGGTTTCTGCAATTTTTGGGTAACGGTGCTGACCACTTCCGCACCGGCGGAGTTTGCCAGCTCGCGCAATTCTTCCATCGAATCGCGCAAATCCCATTTCGAAACGCCGTCTTTCTCGAGGCCGATCAGGACCGCGCGTTCCTGGGTTTTCTTCGGGCGAACTTCAATCATCCTTTGGCACAAACGCGAGACGTGCGTTTTGCGCGATCAATTCGATGGCTTCGGGGAAGCCGTGCGATGATAGGTTCAGTGGCTCGAAATTATCTTGCCGCTGAAACCAGGTCAACTGTCTTTTCGCGTAACGCCGCGTGGCCTGTTGAATTTTCGCGATGCATTTTACCTCGGAAATTTCACCCGCGAGCAACGCGCGAATCTCCCGCAACCCGAGCGTCTTTTCCGAAGTCGAGCTGAGCTCGCGCAACGATCGCACTTCTTCCACGACGCCGTCGGCAAACATCTGTTCGACGCGGCGATCGATGCGTTGGTAAATTTCCGCGCGTTCCCGAAAGACGAAGATTCCGTCTGTAGCCGCGGCCGCTGGCCGCGGCTGACCGCGCTCAGCGAACGCGGCTACAGTGCGTTGCTCGGACGCAGGCCTGCCCGTGAGCAAACAAATCTCGAGTGCACGCGCCACGCGCCGCCGGTTTTTCAAGTCGACTCTGCGTGCTGCCTCGGGATCACGCTCAAGGAGCTGCCCGCACAACTCGTCGAGACTTAGGTCGTTCAATTGCGCGCGAAGCTTTGGATCCGCGGCAGGCAATTGCGACAGACCATGGGTAAGCGCCTTCACATAGAGACCGCTGCCGCCCGCGACGATCACAGGTTTTCCGCGCGCCTTAATGTCCCGAATCGACTTCACCGCCGCCGCCCGGAATTTCTCGACGTTCATTTCTTCGCTCAGCGGAACCGCGCTCAGCAAATGATGCGGCGCTTTGGCCAGCGTCGCTTTCTCGGGCTTTGCGGTCAGTCGATCGAGCCCGCGGTAAAGCTGGAATGCGTCCGCGTTGATTATCTCTGCGTCCAGCTGAGAGGCGATCTCCGCGGCAATCTCGGATTTCCCCGTCGCGGTCGGGCCGACGATGAAGAAGACGCGCTTCATGATTAACAAGGAGCGGCGGTTTGAAACCGCCGATTTCCTAGGAGGGCGATTTCAAATCGCCCCTCCTTGACCAAACAAAAAACCGGGAGACTGGCGGCCAAAGCCACCTCGTCTCCCGGTCTTGCTAAGCGACAAAGCGTCAGTTGGCCGAATGGTGCTCGCTCGATTTCGCGCCGCTCACGACCAGCTTGCGGCCGAGGAATTCCTTGTCGTGCAATTCCTCGACGGCGCGTTTGGCTTCTTCGACCGTATTCATTTGGACGAAGGCGAAACCCTTCGAGCGCTGGTTGTGTTTATAGGTCACCACCTCGGCGTTTTGCACCGCGCCGACGCCGTTGAAGAGCTCGAAGAGATCGCTCTCCGACGCATCGAACGACAGGTTCCCGACATACAGCCGGGGCGTGGTGACTTCGACCGATTCAGGTTTACGCGGCGTACGCGACGGCTCGAAGCCGTTCTTGCGCACCGGCTGCGCCACAGGCCTCGCCGCTGGTCCCGGTTTTCCACCGGAAAAAAACGCCGTTATTTTCTGCCAGAACGATTTCTTCGCCGGCGCCCTCGATGGCGCGCTCTGGTGGCGCGGGCGATTGTTGTCGCCCCTTCTGCGGGAGCCGCCGCGCGAGCGCCGGCCATTTCTCCCCGATGGTTGGAATGTCATGTTGATCCTCAGGTTTCACCCAATTGTTGTTTGGGCGGAGCGCATCGGTGGATGCACGGTCCTTGGCGCGCGAACCCAACAGGGTCCTTACAAGTAGCTGGTAAGCAGTCTGCGTCGGCTTCGGGAACTCCGCCTCGTGGCATCGGGAATCAATTCGAACGAAAAAGCCGTCCGCACCAGTCAGCCAACGAAACAGCCACGATACGAAGGACCGCATTCGAATCTGAAAAAAACTGAATCGTCGTGAAAAGCGAACGGCAGGATTATCGAAGAACATTCCCGACATCTGTGAATAACTATGGCCGGGACGCCGGAAAACGCAAGAGGGACGGGACGGCGAGCCTCCGGAGGCTTCACTTCTGCTTATTCAAATACCAGTCGACGAATTTCGGCAGGCCTGCGCTCAGCGGCGTCGTCGGATTGTACCCGAGCAGCTTTTTCGCCTTGGAAATATCCGCACAGGTCATGGGCATGTCGCCGGGTTGCTCGGGCAGCTGATTGATCTTCGCCGGCCGGCCGAGCACTTTCTCGATCGCTTCGATCAACTCCTTCAGTTGAATGGTTTCGCTCTCACCGAGATTGAAGAGATCGAAAAGCGGACCTTCATATTTCAGCGCGGCCAGCACACCCTGGATGATATCGTCGATGTAGGTGTAGTCCCGTCTCGTCGTCCCATCGCCGTATTGGTCGATTGGTTCGCCCGCGTGAATGCGTTTCGTAAATTGATGGATCGCGAGGTCGGGCCGCTGCCGCGCGCCATAAACGGTGAAGAAGCGCAGGGCCACCACCCGCATCCGGTAAAGATGCGAATAGGTCGAGCAAAGGAATTCGCCGGCCACTTTTGTGGCGGCGTACGGGCTGATGGTTTGCGTGAGATGAAAGCTCTCCGAGAACGGGACCGTTTTCGAAATACCATAGACCGATGAACTCGACGCGAAGATAAATCGCTCAATCCCAGTGAGCCGGGCGGCTTCGAGGAGGTGCAGCGTTCCACTTACATTCGTGTCGTAATAGAGCTGCGGCTGACTAATCGATGGCCGCACCCCCGCCCGCGCCGCGAGGTGCGCGATCGCTTCAAACTTTTCCCGGTGAAAAAGCGAGTTGATCGCCGGGCCATCCCGCAAATCCACTCGATGCACCGGCACATCGGCCGCAACGGCCTTGATATTCGCGTGCTTGATTTGCGGGTCGTAAAAGTCGTTAAAATCGTCGAGGATCGAGACAGCGTGGCCGGTCGCGAGCAGCTTCTCGACAAGGTGGGAGCCGATAAACCCCGCACCGCCCGTGACCAGAATTCGCATCGCGCGAGCGTAAAGATGAAGCCAACTCCGAGCAAGGGAAGAACATCGCTGCGGTGGGCGCTGCAGTTCGCCGGCCTCTTCCTGCTCGCCTTCTGTTCGGGCCTGTTCTGGCGGCTTTGGCCGGAACTGCATCGGCCCACCTCCCTCGACCCGGCCTTTCAGATGGCGCCGGCGCTCTTCCTCGCCTCGCTGCCCACCGCGGCGCGCTTCGATTTTCCGCTCGGAAGCGAAGACGGCGCGCTCGCCTATAATGCGCAGCCGTTTACCGAAAATCGCCATCTCGGCGACGATCTAAACGGCATCGGCGGTGAAAACAGCGACTTGGGCGATCCGGTCTTCGCGGTTGCCGATGGCCGGGTCTGGCGCGCGTCTGAGGGCGGCCCCGGCTGGGGCAACATCATCATTGTGCTCCACGCCTATGAAGAAAACGGCGTGCGAAAATACGTCCAGACATTCTACGCGCACGTCGACGAAATCCTGGTGGAAGCGCGACAAGATGTGCGCCGCGGGGAGCAAATCGCCACGGTGGGAACAGCGAATGGAAAATACTGGGCGCATCTCCATTTCGAGATGCGCGAGTTCACGACACCGTTCATCGGTCCTGGTTATCGCGACGACACGCTCGGCTGGATTGATCCATCCGCCTTCATTGCCAGCCATCGCGGTGCGCCGGAAGACGACCTCCGATCCGCGTCGCCATAGTTTTATCGGGGCAACTGATCCGGATCTTGGTAGAAGGCACAGCATGTGGAAATTCCTGTCGTTCAAACCTTCGATGGGCGCCGCCGCTGCAGGCGAGAGCGCTCCGAGGCCGGAAATTCCCGGGATGGTTTCGCTCGCCGAGATGGATTTTTTCCGCGAGAGCGCGGCTCGTTACGTTGGAAAAGATGGCGCGATTGTTGATCTCGGGTGCTGGCTCGGTTCGACCTCGATCGCGCTCGCTCAAGGCATCCTGGAGCACGGCTCTCAGGCCGATACTCGAACAGAGAAGGTCTTCGGTCTGGATAGATTTGTCTGGGAAGAATGGATGCCGGCACATATTCCGTCCGGCCATTATCAGGCGGGGGAGAGCTTTCTTCCCGAGGCGCGCCGCGTTGTCCGTAACCACGGGGGCGACCGAGTCGAACTGATCCAGGCCGATTTGACCCTCTACGAATGGAGGGATGGCCCGATCAAGATCCTCCTGGTGGATGCGATGAAGAGCGAGAGCATTGCCTCCCAGATCACCACTTCTTTCTTTCCAAGTCTCATGCCGGGAGGCCTGCTGATCCACCAGGACTTCAAGCACTACTACACCTCCTGGATCCATGTGATCCAATATCGGCTCCGCCGGTATTTCCGGTGCAATGGAGGTGTTCCAAGAATGGGAACGGTGGCGTTTGAAGTGATCGCGCCTATTCCGAGGGAGGCCGTCGATCAAGCAGCGGACCTCGCGACGATCCCAAACGATGAAGTTGACGCATCATTCCGTCACTCGCTCGACCTCGTCGGGCCGGACGATTGTGTAAATGTCGCGGCCGCGCATGTCATGCAATATGTCCATCTGGGACGCAAGGACCGGGCTTTGGAAACCCTGGAGACTTACCGTTCACTCCCTAAGTCGGCCAATAGCGAGTTCCCGCTCGTGATGAATTACCTCAACCAAATGGCGTGAGCGCGCGGTAAAGGGGCATCGAATTCAGCGAAGCGGCGCTCGCTAGAAGCGATCGTGGTGCGCGAGGAGATAGATCCAGTTCAGCGCAAGAAGACTGATCGCTGCGATCCGCGCTGCGTTTTTTTCCGTGCCGGTCCAATCCACGATTCGCAGCCGGGGCCTCCGACCCACCAGCACCACCGCGGCGTAGAGATCGAAAGCAATCACCCCGCAAAATGCGACGGTGGCGAGCGGGTTCCACTTCCAGGCCGAAAGGAAATCGCCATGCAGAAACGCGAGGGCGGCGCGCGTCGCGCCACACGTCAGACAAGGCAAACCGGTGACGGCGAAGAACGGACATCTCGGCCACGGCAGGCCCATGGCCAGCCAGGCTGCGGCGCCCCCAATCGTTGCGACGGAAACGCCGAACCAAATCAGCTCGTGGTCAGTTTCGCTGGCGGTTCGTCGACGCCACAGCAGACGCATCGGGATTTGCTTCAGTGCTTCTGGAAGAGGGTAAGCGCACTGAACCCGCCCAGAATGCCAAGAAGGAGCAAGCCGCCGCAACAGACGATGATCGGGAGCAGGACCGCCATGACGGCCTTGCCCGTATCTGTTTCGTGGGCCCGCGCCAGGCCGATGATCTCCAGCACGATGTTCCAGACGCCGGAGATCATCCCTCCGCAAACGGGAATCATCGAGAGGAGACAGGTCGACCCGGATGAGAAGCAGACGACGCGAAAGGTGGTTTCGAACGATTTCTTCGCACCCCCGACGATCATCAAGCAGAGGTGTAAAATTCCGCTGGCGAGGAACACGATGACGACCACCCAGACCGGAGCGAGGATGATGTAAGCAAGGGACCAAACGCCGACAACCCCCATTCCGAACAGGGCGCTCTGCTGGTCGGCCATAAAGCCGATCGAATGCATGGCCAGCTGGAGAAGGACGGAAACGATGATACCGGCGCTTCCTCCGATGAGCGCAAACAGCATGGGGCCCATCATATCCCCCTCGGTTTTCATCAGGGCAAATGCTTCGGCGGGTTTCGTCAAAACCATGATCACCGTGTCGAAGTACGCCTTAAGAAATCCAAGCTCCTGCCGATGTTCCCAGGGCAAACCACCGCCTGAGCCAGTCGCTGCGCCCGGGCCCGAGAGAGAAACCGGGAGCGCATTTGTTTCCGTCGCCCCGGACACCGGCGCGGCGGCCGGCTTCTCAGGCACCACTTGAGAAAGCGGACGCCAATCCGCCATTCCTTCCTGCCAGGCCATGTCCGTCGCCAGGAATCTGCCTGTCCGCAGGCCCTCCCGAACTTCTTCTACTGAGAACGTGCCGATGTTCGCCCCGTCCCGAGCCACGTGAATCGTCGCCATAAGGCTTCCCTTTTATGGAACCGGCTGGGGCAAGTCAATCTTGGTGCGCGCCTGACAAGAAGCGCCAGCCGTATTCTAGTCGAAGCGATTTGCGTCCGGCGCATCGAGCGCGCGCCAGAAGTACCAGGCCGCAACCGAGCGGTAGGGGCGCCATTTTTCGCCGATCTTTAGAAACTGCTTCTGCGTCGGCAGTTTTCTGCGGCCAAAGGTTTTCGCAAAACCTTTCTGGACGCCGTAGTCCGCCACGGGCCAGACATCGAGCCGGCCGAGCTCGAAGAGAAGCAACATTTCAACCGTCCACCGTCCTATTCCGCGCACCGCCGTTAGCCGCTCGATGATTTCGTCGTCGCTCATGCGCGCGAGAGCGCGACCTGACGGCACCGTCCCGTCGAGCGTCTTCGCGGCCAGGTCCTTCAACGCCGCTGTCTTGCCGCGGGAAAGCCCGCAGGCGCGCAAGGTTTCATCCTTGGTGGCCAGGACGAGTTTCGGATCCAGCCATTTGCGCTTTGGATACAACGCGCGGACACGGCCGAAAATGGTGGCGGCAGCCTTTCCGCTCAGTTGCTGGTAAGCGATCGACTCCGCCAGCGCGTCGAACGGCCTGACCAGCGGTCGCGCGACCACATCGAAGGGCCGCGCTCGCGCGATGAGCGCAGCAAAGCGCGGATCGGTCCCGGCAAGATGAGCGAGGGCGCGTTTCATCGGTTTCGGCAATTATGTCCGCTCCCCGAGGCCAGGCCAAAACTATTTCGATTCGAGGGAGAATCCGGTTGTCGCAACGTCCGATGCAGTTACGCTCCTCGCGGATGAAAAGCCTTCCACGCTCACTCCTCATTCTCGCCGCCCTGTTTTTCGGTTCACCGGTTTGGGCTGTCGGGATCAAAGACGCCGTCGAATCCGTCGGAGACGAGAAACCCGAAGCGGTTTCGCGCGACCTGTTCGAGATCGACTCGAGCTATGTCTTTGAAAGCGATCTGCACCGCGGTGGAAGTTTCGGCGATCAATACGCGATCTCGAATTCATTCTCCTACGGCCACCGCTTTCTTCTGAGCGGGCACCTTTATCTCAATCTCGGAATTTCCTACGATCGCTTTGATTTCGGGGCCACGGGCGCCCCGGTTCCCGATCATTTGCAGGGCCTGGCCGTCAATATCGGGTTCGAATACATGCACAACAACGATATCGGCGCCTTCTTCCAGGTGAAGCCGGGATTCTATACCGAGGACGACTTCGGCAATGCCTCGTTTGACGCGCCAATCACGCTGGGCCGCATTTTTGTTTTGCAGCCCGACAAGCTCTACGTTTTCGCCGGCTTGAATGCCTCCTTTCTTCGCGGGCAATATCCTGTGATCCCGCTCGCCGGCATAATCTGGATGCCGAGCGAAAAATTGCGGTTTCTCGCCCTCCTGCCCGAGCCGCGAATCATTTATTCGCCCGGCAATAAATGGGATTTTTGGGCCGGCGGACAATTGGTCGGCGGCTCTTTCCGCACGGACAAGGACGACACGATCGTGCCGCACAAACTCAGCAATGCCGAGGTGGATTATTCCGACTACCGGGTGGGAGGCGGCTTCATCTATTCGCCTTCCGACGCAGTCACCATCGATTTCGGCGGCGGCTATTCGTTGCAACGAAAATTCGATTTCAACCGCGCGGATATGACCTTCAAGACGGATCCCGCGCCCTACCTGCGCCTGGAAATCAAAGCAAAGTTCTAGGCGCAGCGGACGGCGCTGGAGCAGTACCTGTTCGGCGCTGAAGGCGCGTTTTCAGACCAGCCTGGGGCAACGCCCCAGGATTCCGATCGCACATTGCGACCAGCGCTGAAGGCGCGATTCAACGCGCCGATGCCCCGTCAGGCCCAGACAGATTGCTACCGGAAATGAATCGCGCTTTCAGCGCTGGCAGTTTGGCGTTACACGAATCCCCTGGGGCGATACCCCAGGCTTCCATGAGAATGCGCTTTCAGCGCTACCGGCACGTTGCCCGTAACTGCAAACAATAAACAGGCATCTTCCGCCTACTGCTCCACCCGTTTCAGCAGGATCATCGCGCCCAGAAAAGTGATCAAGACGCCGGCCGCCAGAATGATCAGATCCTCGGCATAAAATTGCGGCGTCGCGCGATACAAGTTCACGAGCCGGAAGGCGCGGCAGAAATGGGTGAGCGGAAATAGTTCCGAAACATAACGAATCGCCCTGGGTAACTGCTCCAGCGGGGCGAACGCACCGGAAAGCACAAACACCGGCAGGAGAAAGAAAACGGAAAACTGAATCGCCTGCGTCTGCGTCCGCGAAATGGCCGAGATGAGCAACCCCATCCCGAGCGAGCAGAGAAGAAACAAGAGGCAAATGACCGCCAGCGCACCCGGATCGTGGAACTGCACCTGGAAATGCCAGCCCGTAAGAAGAATGATCCCGACGATAAGGACGACGGAGATCGCGAGGTACGGAATGATTTTCCCAATCACGATTTCGCGGCGGCGCAATGAAGTGACCATCAATTGATAGAGCGTGCCGGCCTCCCGTTCGCGCGCGAGCGTGCAAGCCATGAGCGTCACGGTGATGAGCTGCAAAATGAGCCCGATGACTCCAGGGACGACGTAATCGATAAAACGCGTCTTCGGATTATAGAGAATCTTCCCCTCCGTTTTCCAGGGTTCCATCATGGAGACGAATTGCTTCCGCACCTGCACCGGCAATTTCTTCGACAGCTCGAAAACGTCCTCCGGGAGGGCATCGATCATGACCTGGCGCTCGTTGAGCTGAAAGTCGCCCAGCGTTTTCTGCACGCTTCCTTCCAGCAAGTCCGCGGTGTTTGTGTCGCTGCCATCCAGATAAAGACGCAACGGAATCGGATCGCCGTTGGCGAGGCCATCGTTCCAGCCCGTCGGAATAATGAGCGCGGCCTGCACGCCGTGACCGAGCAAATCTTCTTCGCCGGTGACGGTGGGCGGCTCGACCCGCCATTGGAACGTCTTGTTCTTCAGGATCAAATCGATAAAGCGTTCCGCGCGCGGCGTGCCATCGCGGTTGATGAGGGTCGCCGGCACATTAGTCATCTCGCCGGCTTCAAACGCATGGCCGAAGACGAGGGTAAAAACGGGCGGCAAAATCAGGAGCAGAATCAAGACACGCCGGTCGCGATAGATATGCAGGAACTCTTTGTAAGCCACGCTCGCAATGGCGCTGAAGGAACCTCGTTTCATGTTTGCGCCGGTTTCAAAACCGCATCGTAACCCTGAGAGTAAGCGGTGAAGACATCTTCCATGTCGGGTTCCGCCCAACGGTGGCCGACCCAGCGCAGGTCTGGAAACGGCCATTGATTTTTCCATTCAGTTACGAGCTTTTCCGGATCCGCGGCATAAAGCCGCAGGCTGCCGCTCCGTAACGAGACGCCCAGAATTCCGGGGACCTCGCGCAGCCGGACGAGCGCTTCCATGACGGGTTCGACCTCGATCTCGAGGAGCTTCGCGTGGAAACTCGCTTTCAGGGCGCGCGGCGGGGCTTTCGCGAGCAAACGGCCCTTCTCGATGAAGCCGACTTCCGTGCAGCGCTCCGCTTCGTCCATGTAATGGGTGGTGACGAAGATGGTGATGCCGCGGTGACTCAAATCGTAGAGAAGATTCCACATTTGCTGGCGATGCACCGGATCGAGGCCGGAGGTCGGTTCATCCAGGAAAAGTAACGGCGGCTCATGCACGAGCGCGCAGGCCAGGGCGAGCAGTTGCCTCATGCCGCCGGAAAGACTGCCGGCGGCGGCATGCCGTTTCGCTCTCAGATCGGTCAACTCCAACAGCCGGTCGGTGCGTCCCGGCAATTCGCCGCGCGGCACGCGGCAGGCGCCGCCGAAAAAACGAATATTCTCCTCGACGGTGAGATCGCGATAGAGGCTGAAGCGTTGCGCGACATAACCGAAGTTCGCCCGCACCACGTGCCGCTCCCGCCAGACATCGGCGCCGGTTATCTGCGCCTTCCCGCTGGTCGGCCGGACGAGGCCGCAGAGCATGCGAATCGTCGTCGTTTTTCCCGCGCCGTTCGCGCCCAGAAATCCGAAAATGGTTCCCGGCGTAATGGCGAGCGAGAGATCCTCCACGGCATGGATGTCGCCGTAGGACTTGCTCAGGCGGTCGAGAAGAATGGCCGGTTCTGTCATGAAAATTCCGCAAATGTAGAGGCGCTTGTGCCAAGCGCCTAACCACCAAAACAGGCGCTTGGCACAAGCGCCTCTACATTGTTTGCAACAGCTTTGCTATGGGAATACAAGTCCCTCCGCCAAGATGGAAACGCAATGCCTTCACTTAGAAATCTCCTGAAGAATAACTCGCTGCAGGATTTCCTCTTCGCAACGCTCTGCGTTGCCCTGGCGCTGGCTCTTCGCCTCGCCCTCTTCAACTACCAGACTTTCGACACAAACAATTTCCTCGGCCCCTGGTACGACCACCTCCGGGAGAACGGTTTCAAAGGCTTCCAGACCGGCTTCTCCAACTACACACCTCCCTATCTCTATCTGCTGTGGCTCGCGACCTACCTGCCGTTGCCGAAACTCTATGCGATCAAGTCGATCAGCCTCTTCTGGGATTTCATTCTCGCCCTCGTCGTCCTCCTCGTCGTGCGGCTCAAATACGATCGGCGCCCCATCTGGCTTGCGGCCTTCGCGGCCGTTCTCTTCGCGCCGACGATATTCTTCAACAGCGCGCTCTGGGGCCAGTGCGACGCCATCCACACGACGTTCCTGCTCACGGCGCTCTACTGCCTCCTCCGGCGCTGGCCCGGTCGCGCGCTCCTTTTCTTTTCCATTGCGCTGGCCTTCAAGGTCCAGGCTGTGTTTCTCCTTCCGCTCTTCTTCGTGCTCTGGGCCAAAGGAGAGGTGCCGCTGAAACATTTCCTCCTGCTCCCGATCGTCTACCTCGTGCTTTGTTTGCCCGTCTTCCTGGCCGGGCGGCCGCTCTACGATTTACTGACCATCTATCTGGACCAGGCGAACACTTATCGACGCCTGACCTCGAGCGCGCCGAATCTTTACCAATGGCTGCCAGACAACGCGGAGGTGTTCGGCCGGGCCGGCCTGATCTTCGCGATCACGGTCGTCGGCTTCCTCTGCTACGCCTGTTTGAAAAGTGCAGCGCGCTGGGGGAACCATCTCACCGTTCGCCTCGCGCTCGTTTCGGCCCTCCTCGTCCCTTTCGCGCTCCCTTACATGCACGAGCGCTACTTTTACGCGGCCGACTGCATTGCCATTGTCTATGGGTTCTATTTTCCGCGGCGTTTCTACATCCCTCTGGCGGTGGTCACGATCTCGCTCTTCAGTTATTTTCCGTTCCTCTTCAATGACATGACGGTGATCAGTTTGCCTTACCTCGGGTTGTTCCTGGCGATTGTCCTCGTCATCGTGCTCCGTGATCTCCTTAGGGACCTGTACCCGTCCCTTCAAACCGGCCGGAGCGGCGAAACGGATGCGTCTCGCTGACACCGAGAACGCCCAGGCGCTCGCCGCGGCGAGTGCCTCTACATTGTTTGCAAGCCCCTCAGTCTCGGGATAGAGGTGACATCTTCAAAATGGAAAAGAAAACAGCTGAAGCAATCCGGCCAAATCCCGTCTCAAAATCCATGAGAATATTTTCCGTCCTCTGCCTTCTGGCCCTCGGGATTTCCAACATTTTCGCCGATCCTGGGGCGGAGCTCGCGTCCTTTTCGGTCTTTGATAAAGTCGATCTCGCCGCGCTGGCGAAAGGCCCGAGCGTCGCCCATGGCACCCCGATGAGCGGCAGCTACATCTCAGCTCAAAGCTGCTTTGTCGTCGCCGCCCCCCCCTCGCGCGTGGCGGACGCCCTGCGCCAATGGAATCCCGCCCGGCATTCTGAGTTAAAGGTCCTGCTTCACTCCGATCTTCCCTCCTCGCCGGGACCGGCAAATTTTTCCCGGCTGTCGAGCGCCCCCAATAATAGCGCGGTCCAGGCGCTCGTCAGCGCGACGTTAAAGGGTTCGACCGATCTGCAAATCAGCGGTGCCGAAGCAAAAAAGCTGCCGACCGGGAGTCCCGGCGGCGCGATGCCGGCGCCGGTCGCCAGTTTTTGGGCGGACGTGCTGAGCGGTCGCGCACGGGCTTTTTCTTCAGGCGGCACTGGGGCCCAACCAGCCTACGATCATACGGGCCGGTCGGTTCGGCCTTCCTCGGAATTCAGCGGGCTCATGCAGCAGCAGGACAAGATTCGCAAACAGTTCTCGGGATTGATCGATGGTTCGGGAAATGGACGCGGCGGAGGTGAGCCATTCTGGGAATTGCTCACGGCCGATGAGCAGGGCGTGCTCACGCTCGGCGCCTCGTATCGCCGCCCGGGGCCAAACGGAGGTGTCCAGGCCGCGGACGTCCTTTATTATGCGAGTGGCGGTTATTACGTCGGCCTGACGCTTCATCAGATGTGGGCGGTCGATATCGGCGGCAGGCCCTCCACGCTCGTTTGGCGAGGCGATTTCATCTCCTCTGCGACGATCGCCGGCCTCCACGGAATCGAGCGGGTGGCCTCGGAATCGGCCATGATGAGGGATATTTCGAGGGCGGTCACAGCGTTTAAGCGTGACATCGGTGGGGGTCGCTAGCAGTGTAGGCAGACACCCTGATCCCGGCCGCATGAAAATAACCATCCGAATTGTCGCGCTTTGCCTCGCTCTCGCAGCGATCAACGCGTTCGCCGTCAAAGTCGAGACCTACTCAGCCGACGGCAAGAACATCGCGCTGGTCGAGTCGGAATCGTCCTTCTCGTACGAATTTCACGCGGAAGGAACCTACTTCGGCTCCGGTGACGTCGAGCGTGGCGAGCATGGCAACATGATCATCAACGATTTCGACGGAAGCGATACGAAGTTCCATTTTATCCTGACGCCGCGAACGAAGATCGGAATTCTCCGTATCGGTGTGGAGGCGGAACACTACTCGTTTGGCTTCGGCAGCAACGCGGCCATCCCGGACGACCTCCACTCGACCGCCATGATCATCGGCCTCGACACCGAGTTGTCCGACTCCTTCCTGATCCGGATCGAAACGCACCCGGGCTTCTACGGAACCGACTTTGATGATTTCGGCCAGGACACTTTCAATGTGCCGGTCGTGCTGGGCGGCACCTACATCTTCAACTCAAACTTTCAGTTGGTCTTTGGAGTCGGCATCGATGCCTTGCGCCAATATCCGGTTCTGCCCGGCGGCGGTATTCGTTGGAAATTCGCGCCGCAATGGACACTGAACGCGGTCGTGCCGACGCCGCGCCTGGAATTTGAACCCAACAGCAACATCCTGTTTTACGCAGGCGCCGATATCCGTTCGACCAGCTACCGGGTCGATAAACAGTTCGGCACCGTGCGGGGCGATACGTCCCTGAATCACGCCGCAATCACTTACAATGAGGCGCGGGTCGGTGCGGGATTGGACTGGAAAGTGACGTCGGCAATCAAACTTTCGCTGGAAGGCGGCTTCATTCCCTTTCGCGAGTTCGACTTCCATCGCACGCAGGTCCGCTATCATCAGGACGGCGGCATCCCGTACGGGATGCTCGCGTTACACGCGGCGTTTTAGTCGGCGTTCTGAATCAGCGTTTCCCATAAACGTCCGGCCGGCGTTGAGCGAAAACCGCCATCTTGTTTCGAACGGCTGCAATCGCCTCTTCCGAGATCTCAGCCAGAATAAGCTCTTCGCGATCGGTTGAGGCGGACGCGAGAGTCACACCATAGGGATCGATGATTGCTGAAGATCCGCAGCAGGTAACTCCTTCATCCGTGCCGACGCGATTCGAAGAGATCATGTAGCTCTGGTTCTCGATGGCGCGCGCGCTGACGAGTGTCCGAAAATGCTCGATCCGTGGAAACGGCCAGGCTGATGACAGAATGAAAACGTTCGTCTTCTGCTCGATCGCGAGCGTTCGGTAGATCTCCGGAAAACGAAGGTCGTAGCAGATGCTCAAACCCAGACGGAACCCGCCAAACGGGAAACTCTTCAACTCACTGCCGGGCGCGAAACATTTGTCCTCTCCTACCGGCGTGCCGGTAAAAAGATGGGTCTTGCGATAGCTCCCGACGATGTCCCCATCCGCGTCGACAAGGACCTGCGAATTGTAGATCGAGTCGCCCTCGCGTTCCGAAACACCGCAGATAACGGCAATCGAATTATCTTTCGCGATCTTCTGGAGTTCGGGGACGGCTCCCGCCGTCCAGAGAGTCGCGCACGCCGCAATGACAGGCATCGAATAGCCCGTCTCCGCCAGCTCGGGAAAGACGACCAGCTCAGCGCCGCCGTCTCGAGCCCGCGTGGAGAAGTCACGGATCTTGCGCCGGTTCGCCTCAACATCACCGAGCGAACAAGCAATCTGGGCCGCGGCAATTTTCATGATTGGTTCGCCCGGTCATCCCGCTCCGCATAAAATGCCCGCGCTGTAGCCACGGCGCTATGTCGCCGTGCCGATCGTCCCCAACGCCCCGACAGAGCGGGGCGGCTACAGCACTGAAGGACGGCCGCGATTTTCATCAGCGGAACTTATCGCAAATTCTTGTCGAGCGCACCGATCTTACGCGTTTCCGGCCAGACCCACGAGACCCCGAGCACGACAAGGACCGTTCCGACGCCCCCGGCGACGACGGAAATGACAGGACCAAACAGCGCCGCGGTTAACCCTGATTCCAAAGCGCCGAGCTCGTTCGACGTCCCGATAAAGATGTTGTTCACGGCGGAAATGCGGCCCCGCATCGTGTCGGGCGTGAGCAGTTGGAGCAGGGTGTGCCGCACAACGACACTCACGCTGTCGAACACCCCAGTCATAAAAAGCATGGCGAGCGAGAGCCAAAGATAGTGAGACAAGCCGAATAGGATTGTCACCACTCCGAACCCGCTCACGCACCAGAGCAGAGTTTTTCCCGCGTGTTTCATCGGCGGCAAATAGGCGATCGTTAACGCCATGATGAAGGCACCGATTCCCGGCGCCGCCCGCATCCAGCCGAGTCCGATCGGACCGCAGTGCAAAATTTGATCCGCGAAAATCGGCAACAACGCCGTGGCGCCGCCGAGCAGGACCGCAAACATATCGAGCGTGATCGTGGCCAGAATCACCTTCTTGCTCAGCATGAACCGAATCCCTTCCTTCAGGCTCCGCCACGCGTTCCGTTCCGAGCTGCTCCCGCGATCGCTGCTCCGGATGGGCAACACGAGCAGGAAAAACAACATCGCGCAGATCGCATCGACTAAATAAATGAAAGGAAATCCCGCGCGCACGATGAGCAGTCCGCCGATGGCCGGTCCGACCACCGAACCGATCTGAAAAACGCTGCTGTTCCAGGTCACGGCGTTCGCGAACGCGTCGCGCGGCACCAGCTGCGGAAAATAGGAGCTGCGCGCAGCCCAGCCAAAGGTTCGTCCCGTCGCGTGGACCAGCAGGATCAAATAAATCAGGGGGATCGAAAGATCATCGAAATGGAAATAGGTGTGCCGCTCGAAGATCGAGGCGATCCCAAACAGAAAATGATTTCCCTTTTGCAGGATCGGCCAGTTGGGGATCGCGAGGTGTTGCCACGAAACGAACGCCAGGGCCAGCGAGCAGATCGCACTCATCGCCTGGGTCACGAGTATGATCCTTTTCCGCGGGAACCGGTCCGCGATGTGGCCGGCGAATAACGAGAGAAGCACCACGGGAAGCGCGATCATCAATCCAACCAGTCCCAGAGCCGTGGCTGAATGGGTGCGCGCATAGATTTCCCATTCCACCGCGATCATCAACATGAGGCGGCCTACAACGCTAACAAGATTCCCGGCGGTGTAGAATTTGAACGCCGAAAAACGAAAAGCCGCGTAGGGATCGTGCTTTCCATCGGGCCGCAGGAGCGTGCCCTCGGCGCTCGTCGGCCGATCAGAACGCGCGGCCTCGTAAGGAGGAATGGGCGCGTCTGGTTTGCGGTCGGGCATTTCGTGAACGCGTCTGCGTTCACATCCGCGTAGGGGATTCTAGAAGCGTTGACTCGCGCCGCAACCGGCGATCGTGCTGTGGCCGTGCGCGATTTTTCTTCGCTTCGATTCTGGTTCTGATTCAATCCGGGCATGGGTTCCTCCGCGAATCAACGCGCCGTCCGGTGGCTGCGCGCGGAACTTCCGGCGCTCGTAGCCAGCGGAACCATTTCTGCTGAAAACGCGCAAGCGATTGAGCGGTACTACGAGGCGAGATCGACTGGTTCGTCCAGGATTGGCTTCGTCTTGCTCGCAACCGTCGGCTCGATCCTGATCGCGGCCGGAATCGTTCTTCTCATCGCTCACAATTGGGACGACTTCAGCCGGCCCGTTCGCTGCGCTATCGCCTTCCTGCCGTTGCTCGCCGCGCAGGCGTTATCGGTCTTCGTCCTGCTGCGACGGAGCGAATCTAAGGCGTGGCGCGAATGCGCGGCCATTTTCAACGTTGCCGCCATCGGCACCGCCATCTCGCTCGTCAGTCAGACGTTTCAAATCCACGGATCCCTCGCGAATTTCATTTTTGTCTGGATGCTCCTGAGCATCCCGCTGGTATATCTCCTGCGCACCACGCTTGGCGCGATCACCTACGTTATCGGCGCCGTGGTTTGGCTTTTCGTCCGACACGAAGTGCGCGATTTCGAGACGGTTTACTTCTGGCTCCTGCTGCTTCTCGTCATTCCCTATTTCGCCGCGCTTTATCGACGGGATCGCGGGAGCGGAGAAACTACCGCACTTGCCATCGTGCTCGCGATCGCAGCCGCGATCGGGCTTGGTTTCACGGCGGATTTTGCCAAGGCGAATCTTGGCGTCCTGGCCTTTGCCGGTTTTTTTGCCACTACCTACATTTGCGGGATTGAATTTTTTCCAACCGCAAATTCCGGCCGCCTGCATCTCCTCGCCTTGCTGGCCGGCGTCGCCATCGGTGTCATGACCATTGTCCTGACTTTTGAGGACATCTGGCGTTTTCGGACCGCCCCGGTTTGGCCGATCGATTTTCCGCACACCCTGAGTGTCGCGATTGAATTGAGCTTCCCGATTGTGGCGGTCGCGTTGGCCGTTTGGTCGTTCGTGCGTCGGAAGGTGCAGTTCAGTGTGCTGGCAGCCGCTTTTCCGGTTATCGCCGGCCTGGGCTGGTATGTGTCGGGGCTTTGTGAACGTCCCAGCGGAACGTGGCGGTCGAAAACGGAGTGCGATTCAGGAGCCGCCATCCTGCTCGATCTCTATGCGCTCGGTCTCGGCGTCGAACTGATCGCGCGCGGGCTGCGCGCCCAGAGCGCCGCGCGCACCAATTTCGGGTTGCTCATCATTTCTGCCCTCGGCATTGCGCGCTTTTTCGACAGCGACCTCTCCTTCATCACGCGTGCGATCGGATTCATCGTCATCGGTCTCGGGTTCATCCTCACCAACGTCGTCCTCTTCAAGAAGCGCTCCGCCGCATGAACACGCTGCGCCTTATTATCTTTCTCGTGGTGGCCCTGACCCAGATCGCTGTCCCGGCCTCGATGATCTGGAAACGGCAGCGGACCTTGCGCGAAGGCCGCCTCTGGAAATTCCGCACTGCACCGGTCGATCCCGTTGACGCCATGCGTGGCCGGTATCTTTCCTTGCGTTTCGAGGCAGAGAACTTTGTCAGCGCCAAATCTCTTCCTTATCGATCCACAATCTACGTCAAACTAAAGGAGGACGCGGATGGCTTTGCCGTAGTCGATCAAGCCGACGAGACGCCCACGGAGGGAGACGACGTGGTCAAGGCGGAGAGCTATAGTTACTACGAAAGAATGGCGCATGTGCGATTCCCCTTCGACCGGCTCTGGGTCACCGAGGCGAACGCGCCCGCCGCAGAAAAGGCGTACGCCGAGCACAGCAGCCGCGAGAAGATCGACGCCTACGCGACGGTGCGCGTGCACAACGGCGACGCGGGAATCGAAGAACTTTATATCGCGGGGCAGCCGTTGCGAGACTACCTCCGCGCGCACGCGCCTTAGCGATTCGAACAGCGGAAAAGGTGATGACCACTGTTGAGGTTCACAGACTGACTGCACGCCACTAGTCCGGGATATTAGCATGAAGCGATTGGTCCTATTGGGCCTGGTTTTTCTTTCCCTAGCTATCCCAGGACTGGGCAGTGAAACCAAAACTTTATTGGAGATCGGCGATTTGAGATCAAGCTACCGGGTCGGCGATTCTGTAGTGATTAATTTGGTTAGTCGGAGCGAGGCTGTCTTGTCTTACGGCGTTGGTGTTGAGCAGCGAACGGAAACTGGATGGCGCGAAATCGTGCCGAACATTGAGGAGGTCACCTACTCGCCAACGTACAAGTACCGCAGGCTCGCTCCGCATGGGACTAAACATTTGGTTTGGAACACAAAAGTGTCTGTTCCTGGCATTCCCGTTTCGCGTGGTGTCTATCGGTTTTTCGTTGCGTTTCAGAACCTCAAGGGCGGATTCACGCGTTCTTACTCTGGAAGCTTTTCCCTGCGTCGGCGGGATTAACAGCCCGCGCGTGTTTCCGCTGTTCCCGAAAATGACAAATCGGGTCGCCTTATTGCCTGCGCAGGAGCAGGACAAAAAAAAGTGTACCACCGGCGAGCAGGGCCATTCCCAGCACGACCGGTCCGGCCGTGGTTTGCCGCGTGGCCGCGATCTGGGGTCCACTGATTGTCTCCGTCGATCCTTCGAACATAAAACCGCTCGCGATGAGCCAAAGACCGAGGACCACCAATCCCGCAGCGACGACGGTCAATGTGATACGCATGGGTCAACAGTCGGTTGGCGAAGATTACGATCCAGCACGAACTTCAATGTCAGGAAAGGGGGCATCGAGGAAGCACCTGGGCCCTTACATCGCGCCGAGACCGCGATACCAACCTCAGGGATTCTGAAGGTTGTAAACCTCGAAGAGACCAACACCGCTCTGGCCGTTTCGTTCGCGGACAACGGCAGTGTAAGGACCTGACGGCAACGTCGTAACGATGGCGGATTCGAGATCGTTGGTGGGCGCGAGGGTCGTCTCTTCGATCTCGAGTTGCGGGCCGTCTCGCCAGTTGTCGTTTTCAATGATGAGCGTGCCGTTGCTGTCGCGCAGTTCGAGAGTCGGATCCGGCATCGCGTTGGGTACTCCGGATGAAGCGAGCGATGGCCCGGCCGAGCGGACCAGCACCCGCGTGTTCCCACCGTTCCCGAAGATGATGAATCCTCCGATAATGACGTCGCTTTCCGGACCGACCGCACCGCGCGTGCTGATGTTGGCCAAGGTCGAGTTGAGCGTTGCGTTCAAGTCGTAGACTTCGATCAGGGCCGTGCCGCTCCCGCCATCCGCGCCTCTCGCCACCGCCGTGTACGCGCCGGGGTTCAACGTTCGCACGATGGCCGATTCCAAGTCGTTCTCCGGCGGAATGCCGGTCGCTTCGATCTCGGCCTGCTGCGAGTCCGCCCAGTTGTCATTCGACGCGATGAGCGCGCCGGTCTGGTCGTGCAATTCCAGGGTGGGGTCCGCCAGCACGGAGCCGATGCCCGGCGGAAAGAGCGAGGGTCCGATCGCGCGGACGATGACTTTCTTGGGCTGACTTCCCGTGACGATGAAGCCGCCGATGAGCTGGCTATCTCCGTTTCCGGCACTCACGCGCGTCGAAATATTCGCAAGCTTCTCCGCCACCACGACGACTGGAGGCGGTCCCGGCGGATCAACGATGCTCGGATCGCGCGGGAACTTGGCGTAAGGCAACCGCGCGCCCAGATACAGAAATTGGTCCGCCCGAATGGCGAATGGCGCGAGGAAATCATGCGTCCCGGAGGCGCCGACGATATCATCCTGGTCCACCCCGTCGCCGCTGATGCCGATGGCGCCAATAAGCTGCCCGTTGCGATAGAGCGGGAAACCGCCCGGGAAAATCGTGATGCCGTTCCGGAATCTTGGGTCGGGCGCGAAGCCGGAATTCAAAACGAATTGCGGGAGCGCCGCGCGAACGAATCCGGAGAATTGTTCCTGAAGTCCGTAGTAGGGGCCAGGATCCTGGACGTCGAGGCCGGGCGGATAATTTGTCTGCCCAAGAAATCCGACCGAGCGGGTGGAGAGCGCGAGTGAATTAGTGGAGAATCCAACGGCGGTCCGCCCTTTCTGCACCGCCACGTCCCAACTAAAGAGGGTCGCCTCGCCCGTGCGGAAGGCGCCGAGCACGGTCGGCACAACGCTGGGGTTATCTGGAAAATTCACGACGGTAATGAAGACCTGCATCTGCGAACCGATGGGCAACCGGATGCCGGCCCGCGTTATCCGGGCCCGATCGGCGGCGAAGTTGATGATGCTCGCCACCTCCGCCGCGGTCAGACGCGGCTGGCCATTGATCGGAGTCGAAATCGGGTCGCTGGTGATGGGCTGGCGAATTTCCCCCTGCACTCCGCCGAAAGTTGCGATGGGATAAGCGAACGGCGGTGGCGCGCCCTGGACCGGGTAGCCGCTCGCAGCATTGCCCTGCACGACAATTGGACTCTGGCCGGGCCCGGGATTGACGACGTAAGGAAGCGCGATGCCGTTGATGTAAACATTGTTCGCTCGAATGGAATCGGCCGGCCGAAATCCGAATTGCCCGGCCAGCGCGATGTCCTCGTCCACGTCGTAATCCGGAATGAACTGAAACGGGTTCTGCGAGCGCAATCCTGGGATTGGGCCCGGCACGCCATCGCCGGTCACGCCGACTCCGCCGACGAGCACGCCGTTCTTGTAAAGCGGAACGCCACCCGGCGAACCATCGAGCGATGAACCGACCACGGGAACAATCGTGAGGCCGGGCGTACTGCTGAAGCTGATGACGCTGCCCGGTTTGCGGAATTTGTTGATGTCGGAAAAGAACAGATTCGAGAGACCTACGCCGACCAGCGGTCCGGGCGCGGTGTTGCGCACGCCGGGAGGAAAGTGCTGCTGGATAATGAATCCGGCGGTGCGCGACGTGAACGCGTTTTGATTGCTGCTCAGATACGACGCGGTCCCCGCTTTCGAGACGCAGCTCGCGATCTCATCCTGGGTCGGCTCGCCGCCGCGCACATTCCAAACGCCGAGGACGTTGCCTTCCCGATCGGTGACCGCGATGACGCTGTTCGGGGAAACCTGGAGGGAGCGCGTGACCGCCTGGTTGATGACGGTCTGCACGTCGACGGCCGTAAGCTGGGCGCTGGCCAAGGCGGGCCAGAGCAGCAAACCGGCTGCAATCACGGAAGACAATAGGGCGCGAACTGGCACGGGGGAGCCTTGATACTAGAAAAGCGTGCCTTCCGCTATGAAAATCCCCGGGCCCTGCCCGGTCTCTGGTTTTCACTCCTGCTCCTGATCTTGATCGTGCTCTTGCTCCCTCTGGTGGAAGGGAAGATTAAGATCAGGATTAGGATCATGAGCAAGAGGGCGAAAACGCCACTTTCCCCGCATTCCCCTTAGGCTTGCCAAGGGGAACCGGTTTCCCCATCCTTTGCACCCCTTTATGACCTCGTCTCGCCCAGCGATCAGCGCGCGAACCCGACGCCTGCTCGGTGCGGTCGCCGGATTGATTGTCGCGTGCGGGACGTCGGAGCTTTCCGGTGACGATAGCCCGCCACGGGATGAGGGCGCGCGCGTTGAAGTCAACGGGGGTTACCGCGCCGCTGTCCGGGTTGAGAGCAAGGCCAAGCCCAGCGAAGCCGTCCGGGTTGAAATTGTCAGCGATAGCAAGGACGCCCTCGTGCAGATCAATGGCCATCGGCGCAAAGCAAGTCGGGTTGTCAGCGACAGCAAGGATTCCGTCGTTGAGATCAACAGCGCCCGGCGCGAAGGCGCTGCAATTGAGGTCAACGGCCAACGCGCCCGCGCCCACTGGCGATTTGGGGGCCGTTATCTTTTCGGACAGGAGCAGGCCCAGCTGGAAGATCCTCCGTTGCCACCCTCCCAATTCAATCCCGATCCGGGCGGTGGAAATCTGCTCGAGCCGGAACCTCCTCCCGATTTGTTCCCGCCCATCCTTCCGCAACCACCAGAGTACGGGGAAGAATCCGTTCCGCGCTCGCTGGGCTTGCCCCGCCGAGGCGTCCGCGAGAGTTCACCGGAACGGCGTAAACTCGATTACGAAGCGTATCCAGATTCGGAAACGACCGGCATGCTCCCGGGCGCGGAGCCGGTGCCGAATCGCTGGTTCATCGGATTCGGACGCTGGAAACGGTACGCCGACCCGTCAACGGAAACGCCCTATCAATCCGGCGCGCTGCGCTTCTGGCATCCGTACCTGCAAAGCCAGCTCAAAGGCGACGCGCCCGTCATCGGCCAGGACATTTTCCTCAACCTCACGCTGAACGATTTCTTCCAATTCGAAACGCGGACGCTTCCGGTGCCCAGCGGAGTGAGCACCGCACGACCAAACAGCTCGGAGTTTTACGGACGGAGCGAACAGATTTTCTTCTCGAACGATTTCTCGATTGGGATCGACCTCTTCAAAGGCGAGACCGCGTTCAAGCCGGTCGTCTGGGCGCTGCGCATGCTCCTCGTCGCCAACTACAACTACATCACGGTCAAGGAGAACAACGTCCTCGACCCCGACCCGCGCGGGCCGGGGTTCAACCCGCCGCCGGGGCCGCTCGTCAATCCGAATCCGGGAGACCCGTGGTCGGGACTCGGCCCCGGTCTGACCCCCGCCCCGAACGATCTCGCGCATACCCGCTACACAACGCGCCGAAAAGATTGGTTCGCCCTCCAGGAAGCATTCGGGGAAATCCATATCCGCGACCTGACGAACAACTACGATTTCATTTCCTCCCGGTTCGGGATTCAGCCGTTCGTGAGCGATTTTCGCGGCTTTATTTTCAACGACACGAATCTCGGCGTCCGCGCCTTCGGCAATTACGACAACAATCTCTGGCAATACAACATGGTCGCCTTCGACATGCTCGAAAAGGACACCTACTCCGATCTGAACAAGTTCGACCGGCGCGATCAGCAAATCTTCATCGCGAATGTTTACCGCCAGGATTTTTTCGCCAAGGGCTACACCGCCCAATTGAGTTTCCACGCCAACTTCGATGGCGGCGAGCGGCACTTCGATAAGAACGATTTCATCACCCGGCCGGCGCCGATCGGCGCGGTGCGCGACCATTACGTCCAGGCCTACTATCTCGGCTGGACGGGCGACGGTCACATCGGCCGGCTGAATCTGACTCACGCGTTTTACCAGGCGTTTGGCGAAGACGGTTTCAACGGCATCGCGCAGCAGCGGGTACAGATCAACGCGCAGATGGCCGCGCTCGAGCTTTCGATGGATAAAGATTGGCTCCGCTTCAAGCTCTCCGGTTTCTACGCGAGCGGCGATCCGGACCCGCGGAATTCACACGGCACCGGGTTCGACACCATTTTCGACCGGCCGTTTTTTATCGGCGGTCCGTTCAGCTTTTACGTGCACCAGGGGTTCAACCTCGGCGGCACTTCGGTGAATTTTAAGCAGCGCGACAGCCTGGTGATCGATTTGCGGACGAGCAAGAGCGAAGGGCAATCGAACTTTGTTAATCCGGGCGCGATCATTGTCGGATACGGAAATGACGCCGATATCACGCCGAAGCTGAAAGCGTTCCTGAATGTGAATTATATCTGGATGGCCGAAACCGAATCGATCCAACAGGTTCTGCTCACGAACCGCGCGAGCCGCGATTTCGGATTGGATTGCAGCCTTGGATTTCAATACCGCCCGTTCCTGACGAATAACATCATCCTGACCGCCGGCGCGGGCTTCCTGGTGCCGGGACAAGGTTACAAAGACATTTACCGCGCGAGTACCGATCCGGTTTTTGGTTATCCCGGACCGGCGCCCGCGAAAGTGGATAGTGTTCTGTATAGCGGGATTTTTACGATCACGCTGACGTATTGAGGGACGTAAATCGTTGAATCGTTACATCGTTACAACGGAAGAAGGCGCGCGATCTCCTTCACTCGTGCTCGTGCTCGTGCTCATGCTCGTGCTCGATGCGAACGGGCAAAGCCCAGAAACAACCTCCGGCTACGGCCCGCCCACTGCCATCCCACCAGAGACTTCCCTCACCCAGCCCGCCAGCCGCCCGCCGCAAAACTGGATCGATCAATCGCAGGCCCAGGCCGACGCGAAGAGCGTCGGCTGCAACCAGTGTCACAACGGCGTCGAGCCGATGCACAAGGCCGCGCACGTGGTCCTTGGCTGTACCGATTGTCACGGCGGCAATCCCGCCCGTGGCCTCACGAAAGAGCAGGCTCACATTTTGCCGCGGAACAAGGAGTTCTGGAAAACCTCCGCCAATCCTCCGAATTCCAACGTCTGGCTCAATCACGAATCGGACGAGTTTGTTCGCTTCATGAATCCCGGCGACTTGCGGGTCGCCAAGCAGGCCTGCGGCCTTTGCCACGAAGAGATCGTTCGCAACGTCGAGCACAGCATGATGGCCACCGGCCCGATGCTCTGGGGCGCCGCCCTTTACAACAACAGCGGCTTTTATCTGAAGAACTACCGGTTCGGACAAGCCTACGGTCCCGAGGGCGTGCAGCTCCGGATCAACAACTACACCCCGGTCACGTCTGACGACACGAGGTTGCACGGCATCCTGCCGTTCCTCGATCCGCTCCCCCGTTTCAATCTCAGCAATCCCGGCAACATCCTGCGCATTTTCGAGAAGGGCGGCGAAAAACAGTTACAGCTCGGCCTTCCAACCTTCGACGAACCGCCGGGCAAACCGCTCCGTCGCCTGTCCGAGCGCGGCCTCGGCACTCTTAACCGCACCGATCCCGTTTTCCTTGGCCTGCAAAAAACACGGCTGCACGATCCGCTCCTGGGCTTCCTCGGATCGAACGATCATCCTGGCGACTATCGTTCCAGCGGTTGCTCGGCCTGCCACGTCGTCTATGCGAATGACCGTTCGCCTTCAAACTCCGGCTGGTGGAGCAAGTACGGACACCAGGGTCTGAGTTTCACCGCGGACAAAACGATCCCCAAAAAGGAGCGCGGCCACCCGATCACGCACCAGTTCACGCGGTCCATTCCCTCGAGCCAATGCATGAACTGCCACATGCATCAGGGGAATCTCTTCGTGAATCCGTATCTCGGTTACACCTGGTGGGACCAGGAAACCGACGGCGAATTCATGTATCCGAAAGAGCAGCGCAACCCCACGGATGATGAGCTGGTCATCGAAACCCAAAGCAATCCCGAGGCGGCGGCCGCCCGCGGTCTTTGGGGCGACAAGGAGTTTCTCGATAAGGTCTCGGAGTTAAATCCGAAGTTGAAGCACACCCAGTTCGCCGATTACCACGGCCACGGCTGGGTTTTCCGGGCGATCTTCAAGCACGATCGCAAAGGCAACCTGCTCGATCTGCGCGACAATAAGATTCCGCACGACGATCCGGATAAATTCGCCAAGGCGGTTCACCTGAAGGACGTGCACCTCGCGCATGGCATGCAATGCGCCGACTGCCATTTCGAGAAAGATGTCCACGGCAATGGGCAGCTCTACGGCGAACCGCGCAATGCGACCACGATCAATTGCATCGATTGCCACGGGACCATCGATCAGCGCCCGACCCTGATTACCTCCGGCAATGCGGGCGCGGTTGACCTGGCGAACAACAGCAATACGCCGTGGGGGCCGCGCTTTGTTTGGGAAGGCACAAAGCTTTATCAGCAATCGGTCATGTCGCCGGACACCCGCTGGGAAGTGCCGCAAACCATCGACACGATTGATCCCCTCTCCGCGCATTACAATCCGAAGTCCGCTTATGCAAAAACGCTCATGCGCGACGGCAAGACATGGGGCGGGCCTGTGACTGCGGTCGCTGACCGCGGGACCGGGGTCAACGACCCCGGCTACAGCGAGCGCCGGGTGACACTGGCGCACGACAACAGCGCGATGGATTGCCAGATCTGTCACACCTCGTGGGCCACCAGCTGCTTCGGTTGCCATCTTCCGATGAAGGCGAACCAGCGCGTCCCGCAAAATAAATTCGAGGGCGTCACCGATCGGAATTACACGACCTACAATCCGCAAGTGGTGCGCGACGACGTTTTCATGCTCGGGATCGACGGAACGGTGAAGAAAAATCGAATGGCGGTCCTGCGTTCGTCGAGCGCGGTCGTGGTCAGTTCGCAAAACGCGAATCGCGAATGGGTTTACTCGCAGCAACAAACTTTTTCCGCGGAAGGCTACAGCGGACAGGCGTTCAATCCGCATTTCCCACACACGACAAGCAGCGTCGGCACGACGAAGAATTGCACCGACTGCCATCTCTCGAAGAACAACGACAACAACGCGTGGATGACGCAGTTGCTTGGGTTCGGCACCGGGACGGTGAATTTCTTTGGGCGTTATGCCTATGTCGGCGAAGGCCGCGAAGGATTACACGCCGTCATCTGGACCGAAGCGGATGAACCGCAAGCCGCGATCGGAAGCCACCTGCACAAGATCGCGTATCCGGACAATTACCGGAAGCACCTCGAAGCCGGCACGATTCTCAAGGAAGGACATGAGCACAGCGGTCACGACATCCAGGACCTCGTGTTGCGCGGCGAATATCTTTACACCGCGAATGGGCCGGGCGGTTTCGAAGTCTTCGATGTCGCGAATATCGATCAAAAAGGATTTTCAGAGCGGATCGTGAGCGCGCCGGTTTCTCCGCTCGGACAACGCACGCGGGTAAACACGAAGTTCGCCACATCGATCGCTCTCCCGAGCACGCTCGCGCTCGACCCCGCGCGGGAACGGCTCCCGGAAAACGAAGAGCAGCCGATCGATATGTTCTACGCCTTCGCCTACGTCTCCGATCGCGAGGAAGGCCTGGTGGGCTCGAACGTCGCCACGCTGGTGGACGGCAATCCGGACAATAATTTCCTGACCCGCGCTGTGACGTTCAATCCGGACGGCGTCCTGACAGGCGCAAGCTTTGTCACGGCCGCCGGCCACCGGCTCTACCTGACGACGCCGCGCGGATTGTTCGTGATCGATTGCACCGACCCGATGAATCCGCGCCTCGCCGGACAGTTCACGGGAAACTTCCTGCGCAATCCGCACTGCGTGGCCATCCAGTTCCGATATGCCTTCGTCACGGACGATGACGGCCTGAAAGTTCTCAACATCACCGATCCGGATCGGCCAACGCCGGTTTCGGGCGGGGTGCTCCGGTTGCAAAATCCCGGGCGGCTCTACGTCGCGCGCACCTACGCTTACGTGGCAAACGGACCGGAGGGACTCGCGATCATCGACGTGGAGAATCCGGAACGGCCACGGCTGGACCAGATGTTCAACGCCGGCGGTCTGCTCAACGACACGCGCGCGGTGCAGATCGGAAGCGTGGCCGCATCGCAATTCGCGCTCGTGGCCGACGGGCACAATGGCTTGCGCGTGGTGCAACTCATCTCACCCGACACCGTGGCCGGTGCGCAAGGATTCAGCCCACGGCCGAATCCCAAGTTGATCGCCACCTATCCGACGCATGGCGAAGCGATCGCCGTCTCGCGCGGACTCGAACGCGATCGCGTGGTGGACGAAACGGGCGGACAAACGGTGGTCTTCGGCCGGCGCGGTTCGCGGCCCTTCCATCTGAACGAGATGGAGCGGTTTTACCTTCATTCCGAATTTGGCGACGCAAAAGATGGGTCGGCGCGCAGAGGAAGTTTGTATCGTGTCGAAGACGTTATGTCCCGCGACGGCAAACTCATGACCAAAAGCGGTGTGTTTTTATCTCCGCTCATCGCCCCGCCGGCCGCCCCGACACCAACGCCTGGCGCGCCCGATTTTCTGCCTGATATCGAGCCGGAGCCGCTGCCTGACGTAACCCCGCCGGGAAACTAATCTGGCCTCGCCACGGAAAGGCATTGCTGTTCGCGCTGGTTTTCAGTAGAAATTTTTCATGCCAGATAAAGCCAGCAAACAACCCGAAAACGTTCCCGGTCCGTGGTACGTGGATACGACCTGCACCCCCTGCCGCGTCTGTCTGGACGAGGCTCCGAATCTTTTGAAATACAACGACGACGAGACCTACGTGTATTTTTACAAGCAGCCGGAGAATGAGGAAGAGGCCGCCGCAGCGCAACGCGCGCTGGACGTTTGCCCCACGCTCGCCATCGGCAACGACGGCGAATAAAACGTCTTTCGGGTCGCGGCGGTTCATGATCGCCTCCACAAATCGTAAATATGCCGCCTGAACCGACTGCCCCCGCTTCGCCCTACACGCGCACCAACCCGTTTCCGGGCAAATTGGTCGTCAATCGCAGTCTCTGCGGCGAGGACTCCGAGAAGGACACGCGCCATTTTGAAATCGATCTGACCGGTTGGGGCTTGAGCTACGAAGTCGGCGACTCGATGACTGTCTGGCCGACCAACGATCCGGAATTGGTCGACGAGATAATCAAGACGATCGGCGCGAAAAGCGATGAGGCGGTAAAAAGCCCGAGCCGCGAAACCACGCTGCGGGAGGCGTTGCTCCGGGATTGCCGGATCACCCAGACAACCCCGAAGTTTTTGAAGGCGGTGGCGGAACGCGCCAGCGCCGCGCCGCTACTCACCGACCTGCTCAAGCCGGAGCGGAAACAGGATCTTGAGACCTACCTCTGGGGCATGCAGGTGATCGATTTCCTGATCGAGCATCCATCGATAAAATGGGCGCCGCAGGAATTCGTCGATCTGCTGGCAAAATTGCAGCCGCGTCTCTATTCGATCTCCTCGAGCCTGAAGGCGCGGCCTAACCAGGTCCACTTCACGATTGACGTCGTTCACTATGAAAGCCGTGGCCGCGAGCGCAAAGGCGTTTGCTCGACGTTTCTGGCCGAGCGCGCCGGAAATGTTTCAGTGCCGGTGTTTCCAAATACCTCGAAGTTCCGGCTGCCCGAAGATGGCAATACGCCGATCATCATGGTGGGACCCGGAACGGGGATCGCCCCTTTCCGCGCTTTTTTGCAGGAGCGCCAGGCCGTCGGCGCGACGGGGAAGAACTGGCTCTTCTTCGGATCGCAGCACGAGCACTGCAATTATTTCTACCGCGAGGAATTGGAGGCGTATCAGCGCGACGGATTTCTCACGCGTTGCGATTGCGCCTGGTCCCGCGACCAGGAAGGAAAATCATACGTGCAGCACAAGATGCTGGAGAACGCGGCGGAGATTTGGAAGTGGATGGAGGCAGAGGGCGGCCAGTTTTTCGTCTGTGGCGACGCCCGGCGCATGGCCAAGGATGTCGATGCCGCGCTGCGAACAATCATTCAGGAACAAGGTGGCAAGAGCGAAGAGCAAACGAACGAATACGTCGAGAAACTGAAGAGCGATAAACGCTACAAGCGCGACGTATACTGACCGGCGTCTCTGACTTGCTCGCCGGATCGTCGATGAGTATTTGCGTCGGGCAAGGATCGCCGCTACCAAACTGACATGCCGGAAGTTAGCACTCCAAATAGTCCCGCCGCGCCAGCTCCGCGTTACACGCGGAGCAATCCGTTTCCAGGGAAAATGGTGGCCAATCGTCTCTTGAGCGGGCCCGGATCCGAAAAGGAGACGCGCCATTTCGAAATAGACCTCACCGGCTGGGGTTTGAGCTTTGAGGTGGGCGACTCGATGGCCGTGTATCCGACGAACGATCCTGAGCTAGTCGACGCGATCATTCACCTCCTGGGGGCGAAGGGCGATGAAACAGTGCCCGCCGCCAAAACCCAAAAGGGCCTGCGCGACGCGCTTCTAAGGGATTATTCCATCACCCAGCCCACGCCGAAGCTCTTGAAAGCAATTGCCAGCCGCGCTTCCGCTGCACCTTTGCTCGGGGATCTGCTCGCCGCGGACCGCAAACAGGATCTCGAAACTTACCTCTGGGGCATGGAAGTGATCGATTTCCTGAGTGAGCATCCGTCGGTAAAATTCAGCCCCGAGGAATTTGTCGGGTTGCTCACGAAGTTGCAGCCGCGGCTCTACTCAGTGGCCTCGAGCCTGCGTGCTTTTCCCGAGCAGGTTCATTTCATTGTCGATGTCGTGCGGTACGAAAGTCATGGCCGCGCACGCAAAGGCGTTTGTTCGTCCTTCCTCGCGGAACGCGCGGATAACGTTCCCGTGCCGGTTTATCCCAGCTCGGCGAAACATTTTCATCTCCCGGAAGATTTGGGCGCGCCGATCATCATGGTCGGACCCGGCACTGGAGTCGCGCCCTTTCGCGCCTTTCTCCAGGAGCGGCAAGCGCTCGGGGCGAAGGGAAAAAACTGGCTCTTTTTCGGCGCACAAAAGGCGAGCTGCGACTACGCCTATCAGGAGGATTTCGATCAATTCAAACGCGACGGCATCTTGACCCGGCTGGATTGCGCCTGGTCACGCGATCAGGCCCACAAGATTTATGTCCAGACCAAGATGCTGGAGAACGGCCCCGAAATCTGGAAGTGGATCGAGAGTGAGAGCGCTCACTTCTTCGTTTGCGGCGATGCCCGCCGCATGGCCAAGGATGTCGACGCGGCCTTGCGAACCATCGTGCAAGAACAGGGCGGCAAATCGGTCAGTGAGGCCAACGAGTACGTCGAAAAACTAAAAAGCGACAAGCGTTACAGGCGCGACGTTTACTAGCCGGCAACAATCCGTCAAAGAACCACCGGCGTTCCTTCCGTCATCACGAGAACTTTGTCCTCGATGCCGTGGACGCAGGCGGAGGCGAGCAAGCGCGCCGGGGGCTCATCGAGAGGTTCGTAGCCCAGGCGAAAACTGCCGTAGTGCATCGGCACCAGAGTTTTCGCGCTCAGTTCCTTGAACGCCTGGACCGCTTGCTCTGGATTCATGTGGACTTCGCGGCCGGTGGGCGCGTCATACCCGCCGATGGGAAGCAGCGCGATGTCGATCGGGTAACGCTCACCGATTTCCTTGAAGCCATCGAAGTAAGCACTATCGCCGCAATGAAAAATCGTGCGGCCATCCATTTTCAGGACAAATCCGCCAAAGCCGCGATGGAGGTCGGCCAGGAAGCGGGCGCCCCAATGCGCGCATGGCGTCAGCGAAACTTCGATCGGACCGAGCTTCACCGTCTGCCAGTAATCGAGCTCGTGCACGATATTGAACCCAAGATCGTGCACCAGATTTCCCACGCCAATCGGGACCACAATCGGTTGATTGGCCGCGACCTTGGCCAGCGTGCGCCGGTCGAGATGGTCGAAATGCGCGTGCGTCACCAGAACGAAATCGATCGAAGGCAGATGATGAATCTCGAACCCCGGCTGCTTGAGGCGCTTGATCACCTTCAACCACTTCGACCAGATCGGATCGATCAAGAGATTTACTTCGTGCGTTTGAATCAGGAACGAGGCGTGCCCGATCCAGGTGATGCCGATCTCGCCCTTGCGAATTTTCGGGAAACGCGGCCGGACCCGATCGCCGGCGCGCTTGATGAAGAGCGATGGGATGAGGACCTCAGTAAGGAAATTGCGCTTATGCCAGTCTGCCCGGGGGATCAACCGGACGCGGGTTGAGCGCTTGTTTTTTTCAGCGCTGCTGTCGGCCGCCTGGCGAACAACGTTCCTCCGGCTTTTTTTCGAAAAAGGGATCGGCACTGGGGTGCAAACATATAAGCTTGGGTTGGTGAATCAAAACCTTTCACGACGACCCAGGCCAACCAGCCGTGCAACGCGCTCCACGATGAGTCACTAGCGATCAGCCCCTCACCTCCCCCCGAACGATGCAGTTGCTGAATGCGCTCCCGCGCCAGCCCTTTATTGGCCTGGCCCTGGCGGCAGGCACCGGTATTCTGGCCGCCGATCTCGCGCCGAATCTGTCCCTGCCAGCCGCCGGCACGCTTGCGCTTCTGGCGTTGCTGGCGCTGCGTTCGCGCAATTCATTGGCGGTTTACCTTCTCGGTGTCGCTGGATTCTTTGTCCTCCACAGCCTGCGCACGAGCGATTCGCCGGCGCTGCGGCTGGCCCGCGAACTTGGAGAGAGCCCGCGTCCCGTCACCGTTTTGGGATGCGTCCTGAGCGAACCGAAGATGTCGCCGAGCGGCTCGGCGTCCTTCCTTCTGCAGGCAAAATCCATTGAGATGGACGGCCAGGCGCACAAGTGCAGCGCAAAGTTTTTTGCGCGCTGGCAACACGCGGTGGCGTTCGGCGACGAGATCAGGCTTTTCGGCACGGCGGAGCGCATCGGAGCCCCCCGCAATCCCGGCGAGTTCGACATGCGCTCGTATCTCGCGCGGCAGGATATCCAACGCGAGCTGATCGTGCGTTACCCCGAAAACGGCACGGTCCTCAGCCGTGCCCGTGGCAATCTAATTCTCCGGGCCGCGCAGACGTCGCGTGAGTGGATGAGCGCCGTTCTCGCACGCGGCCTGGAGAATTCGCCCGACGTTACGGGAGCGATCCATGGAATGGTTCTCGGTTTGCGGCATCAGACGCCGGAAGATATCGAGGAGCCATTCCAGCAAACCGGCACGCTCCACCTCTTCGCCGTGGCGGGTTTACACGTCGGGATAATGGCGCGCCTGCTCTGGATCCTGGCCACCGTCGTCCGCCTGCGCCGCAAATGGGCCACGGCGCTCATAATTCCCGCGCTGTTGTTTTATGCGGCTGTCACCGGATTGCACACCTCCAGCGTGCGGGCCGCCGTGATGAGCGCGGTGTTGCTCGGCGGTTTTCTGGTGGAACGAAAAGTGTTCACGCTCAACACCCTCGCGGCCGCGGCCACGCTGATCTTGTGCTGGAACACGAACGAACTCTTTGCCACCGGTTTCCAACTCTCGTTTTCAGTCGTTGCCGCGATCGTGCTCCTGGCCGAACCGACTTACCGCTTCCTTCATCGCCGCTTCGAAGCGGACTCATTTCTTCCGCGCAGTTTGTTCGGCCGGCGGCGACGAATCATCGGCCACTTCGTTTCCTGGCTCGCGCGCGGCACCTCCGTTTCGTTTGCGGCGTGGATCGGCTCCTTGCCCTTGATGCTCTGGTACTACTACCTGGTGACGCCAGTCTCCTTGCTGGCGAACCTCGTCGTGGTTCCGATCGCCTTCTTCGTTCTCGCGTGCGGCCTGCTGTCGATCGTCGCGGCACCGCTTTCGGCCTGGGTGTCGGTTATCTTCAACAACACCAACTGGCTCCTGACCAAAGGCATTCTTGGAGCGGTCCACCTCTTCGCCCAGATCCCGGGAGGGCATTCTTACCTGGAGCACCCCCAGTGGCCGGGCGGAGCGCGAATGGAAATCAATGCGCTCGATTTGAAATCGGGCGGCGCGCTCCACGTCCGCACCCCGGAGAGCGATTGGTTATTCGATACGGGATCGCTGCGTAATTATGACCGCGTCGTCCGGCAATATCTTCGCTCCAAAGGGGTAAACCGGCTTGATGGCCTCGTTCTGACACACGGTGATGCCGGGCACATGGGAGGAGCGGGCGGCGCGCTGCTCGATTTCCGCCCGCGGCAATTGATCGATACGGCCGCCACGGATCGATCGCTGACTCACCGCCGCTTGATTGCGGGGCTCGCACAAAGCGGAAGCCCACGGCGGCTTGGCAACGCCGGGGATGAGTTTGATCTTTCCCGAGATATCAGGCTCAGAATTCTCTTCCCCCCGCGTGAATTTCAAGGTGGCAAGGCGGACGATCAGGCACTCGTCATTCAGCTGCTCGTGTCCGGCAAATCACTTGTGCTGATCATGTCCGACAGCGGCGTTGCCACCGAAGAATACCTGCTCCGCAATTATCCCGATCTGCGCAGCGATATCGTGATCAAGGGTCAGCATTATTCGGGCACTTCCGGATCGGATGCCTTCCTCGCCTCTGTGCAACCAGAGGCGATCATCGCCACCTCACGCGATTTCCCGGAAAACGAACGAATCAAGAGCGAATGGGCGGAACGCGTTGCCGCTCGAGGCATCAAGCTCTTTCGCCAGGACGAGACCGGGGCGGTCCGAATCAACGTTTTCCGCGATCGATGGGACGCCAAAGCCTATGTTACATCCGAAACTTTTCGAAGCACCAGCCGGTAGATCTCAGATTGGCTGAATCGTTTTTCGAATGTGCTGGGGGCACGCCGCGGTTCCGGATCGGAGCTGGTCGTGAACCGCGGTGATTGATCCGCCAGGCGCTCGATTTCCTGAAAGTAATCGAATTGGTCCGTCACGATGCGGAGCAGGCCGTCCCGAGCAAGCGCGCGATGAACGGAAGTGAAAAACTCCTCGGTCACGATTCGGCGCCGCCAGTGCCGCCGTTTGGGCCAGGGATCGGGGAACATCAGGTGAAACAGCGTGACTGAACCCGGCGGCAGCATTTGCTGCACGGCGTAGGATGTTTCCACGCGCAAGACGCGCGCATTGGGGAGTTCGCGCTGCGTAATTTTCCGGTGTGCACTTCGCACTCTCCCGAGGAGACGTTCAATTCCAAGAAAGTCACGCGCCGGATCGGCGGCGGCAATTCCGACCAGAAAAGAACCGTCACCACACCCCAGATCGACCTCGATCGGCGCGCTTCGGCCATAAATGGATTTCAAATCGAGCGGCGCAAAATAATTCGCCGGGATGATTTCAGCATCAGGCGCCAAAGCAGGAAATTCTCGGGATTGAAGCATCTGAATTGGCCGGCGATGCGGATTGCTCTTACTATTCGCAAAGCGAACGCGGGCGCACGCAGAATCAAATAAGCCGGCACAATTCACCACTCGTATGATGAAATATTTCACCACTCTGATTATCGCTCTTGCCTCGCTGGCCGGCGCAAACCTCGGTACAGCCGCTGATCCATCCCCAGCAGAAACGGTCAAGACCGCCATTTTTGCCGGCGGATGTTTTTGGTGCATGCAGCCCCCCTACGATCAAGCGAAAGGCGTCGTTAAGACCGTTGTTGGCTACACCGGCGGCAGCGAGGCGGATGCAAACTACCAAAAAGTTTCGGCGCATCAGACAAAGCACCGCGAGGCGATCCAGGTGACCTACGATCCCGCGCAAATCTCCTACGATCAGTTGCTCGATATTTTCTGGCGACAAATCAATCCGACCCAGGCGGACGGACAATTTCACGACATTGGCCTGAGCTATCAGGCGGCAATTTTCTATGGCAACGAAGTGGAGAAGAAACTGGCCGAGGCCTCAAAGGAGAGACTCGGCAAATCGGGCAAGTTTCAGAAACCGATCGTGACGGAAATCCTTCCCGCAACGAATTTCTATCCGGCAGAAGAGTACCATCAAAAGTATTATCTCAAGAACCCGGCGGATTTTGAAGCGTATCACGTCGGGTCCGGACGCGTCGGTTTTCTCGAAAAAGTCTGGGGCGGGGCGCCCAGGAAATAGGCTCCGGACTGATCTCGATCTCGCCAGCCTACGGCCTCGCGAGAGAGGGTGCCTGAGCAAAAAGCGCGGCCGGCGGCGCATTTTCCTTCTGCTCCAGCGAGCTGAAGGAATACAACTCCGCTTCACTCGAATTCACGAACTCCGCGTTGCTCACAGACAGCGGTTCCTTCACGTATTTGGAAAGTTCCTGCGCGAGGACGATGGCGATCGACCGTGGATCGCGCGTATAGACGGGTATCGGGAATCCGCCCGAATTGCGATCGTATCCATAAAGATTTCCTTCGGTTTCCCAAACGCAGTAGGCATGTCCAGCGGGGTGATTATCGAACCGGACGAGAAGGATTTTGGCCCAAAAATTCCGATCAAGGGTGTGCTGCGCTTTCACGACGGCGAGGTAATTGCAGGCAGAAACGACGCAGCCGTTGAGAACGACGAGATCATCTTCTCCGGGAGTCAAAGTCACCCGTTGCTGACATCCAGTAACGGCGCAGATCAAGAAGGCTGCGCAGACAAGAGAGCTGGTCTTGCGAAACAAATAATTTTTCATGGGTAACGAGGTATCCGAGAGTCAGTGAAATTTCGCAAGAATTATGGCTATTGGTGTTTTTATAGCATCAATCTTGCTTTCTAGGGAAGCTTTATCTTGAGATTCTCAGATTTGACAGCTCGCGCGAGCAAATAAAGGACGAATCGCCTCGTCTTGGGCCTCCCAAACCTTCTGTTACCGGACCCGGAGGTACCTGCGCCTGCTGCCGTCAGCCGCTTCGATGATGAAGTAATCCCGCTGAACGCTCAGAAGCTTGTCCCGGTCAGTCGCGCCGGCAGGAATTTTGCGGAGCGCGTCACTGATATATGTGTAGTGCAGGACATCGTCGGTCACCAACCAGCGGCCTCTGAATTTCGAGATGAGCTTTGTTTGGTAGACGACGTCGCCCTCGAAGCTGCCGTCCCTGTTAAACACATAACGGCAGGCCTGGACTTTGTCGGCGTAGCGCCACTCCCCAACCAGACTCGGAGCGCTGGGCTTCACTCCGGCGCAGGACGCCATTAGACATAACATGAGTGCGAGGGCGGCTTTCATTTGCGACGGGAAGGAGACACGATCAACTGCCCCTGCGAGCAGTGCAATCATGAGACCGCTGTAACGCCGTCGCCTGCGACATTCCTCTGGATGCGACCAGGGCAAAAAACACGAGAGCGGTCTCTACTGGAGAGACCGCTCTCGAAAATTGCTGTAGCCGTCTATCGGTTAGTTCTGAGCGACGAGCGCTGAAGCAGCGCGGAATTTCTTCGCACCGGCGTAGGCGTACAAAGGCTGATAATTTCGTTTTCCCGCCCGGGCTGTCGGGCACGCGGTCCAATTGAACGTCGGATCGAGAACATAACTGCCGCCCTGCGTTTCCCAAGCCAGCCAGGCATGCGTTTTTTGGCTGGTTGAGGTCCGCTTGCCGATGACGAGGCGGACATTGGTCGCACCATTCGCCCGCATCTTCTCGTAGAGGGCGACTGCCTTGGCTTTGCAATCCGCAGGGGCGCCCGACTGCGCTTCGGCGGGCGTTTTCCAGACTGCGGTAAACCCGTAAGGGATGGAGCGGAGATTCCCCATCCACTGATTCACAGTATTTAACGAGACATCAGTGGAAGCAGCGCGACTGGAGGCGGTTAAGACCGGCCGGATACGAGCCATCTGACGGTCGTACGGGGTGGCGCTGACGGTGAATAGGAGTGCGTCGGCGAAGGAGGATGACGCCGCGATCGAGAGGAGAGCGACAGTTAGGAGAAGTGTTTTTTTCATGGCTTGGAGATCCGATTGACTATAATAACCATAATTACTATAGCAGCAGCCATGCCACCGTTTCTGGGGGAGACAGGAAGACTGCAAGGGCCGGAGGAACCCAGCGCTCGCGACCTCGCCGATTGGGGAGCTTGACCCTTCCCGAGCAGAGCAACGCGACGGACAGCGCCCCGGCGCGCCCATCGTATTGCCCGGTGGAAGGCCAAGGGAGTTGCCCTGTCCTCGAAGCCCCAGATGTTCAGCCGACGGTAATTTCTAAAAGGTCAGCCGTTGCACCGAAGTATTTGCCAGTGCTCCCATATCAATTGGGAACCTCCTCCGGGCCTTCCCGTAGGAACAGGAAACCGGCACACCCTATGGACGAAATGGACCCCCTCCTCAATCTGCTCGATCAGCGCCCCCGCGAGGACTGGTCATGGAATTTCGAACCGGCCGCTGAGGCTGAGAACGCGGTCAATGCGGTGGCGCTGTGCAATGCTTCGCTGCTGACGTATTCACCGCAACAGGACGTGAGGCGTTTCCTCGCCAAATGGAGCTTCGAGGAGCCGCAAATGCTGCGCGGCTTTTCGACACAGGGGTTCGTGGCGCGACGCGAAAATATTGTCGTCGTGGCTTTTCGCGGCACCGAACCAATCAACGCCGACGATTGGCTGTCCAACGTGAACTACCATCAACTCACGCTTAAGGATGTTCCGGGGCTGCTGCACGGCGGCTTCGCGAATGATTTGGGGGATGGAGTCACCGAGCAGATGTGCGATGCCGTGGCGAAGCTCGCTCCGGACGAAAAGACGCGATTGTTTGTCACCGGCCACAGCCTGGGTGGCGCGCTCGCGGTGATCGCTGCCGCGATTCTCCATTTCCGCGAACGCCGAAGGATTGCTGGCGTGTACACCTACGGGCAACCGCGCGTCGGCGATCCGGCATTCTCCACCGCGTTCGATCAAGCGCTCGGCGCGGTTACGTTCCGTTACGTAAACGATCTCGACGTCGTTCCACACGTGCCGCCCACCCGCCTCGCCGCCCGGAGCACACTGCAGGCGCCGCCATCAGTGGTCGATTTCCTCCGCAGGGCAAGGGATCTGCCGAACGAGATTCACGCGGCCCTCGGCGCCATGATCGAAGGCGAGCGGTTTTCCCATGTGGGACAATTGCGACTCTTCCAAAGCGATGGCTCCCTCACCACGGATGAACAGGAATGGCAGAAGCGTGAGGTCATTTATTCGGGCACGTTTTCGGAGCTGCTGAAAACTTTTCCAAACTTATTGCGCGCCCAGCTCGGCCAACTACTGCGCGCGCATAATCGGATCCTCGATCACGACCCGCTCAACGGTTACCTGCCAAAGCTTCAAACGCGGTTGCCTGCATCGGCGCCGACTGGCTCGGGCTAGGAGGTCGGGGCGATATTCGAATTAGGTGGAGGCGAGGGGAGTTGAACCCCTGTCCTCGAAGCTGTCCACGCAAGCTTCTACATGTTTATCCGGTGATAAGTTTTAAGGGGCCAAACGTTGCACCGGCACACTGCCGGCCCCCGAGCATCCACGAAATTCCTTCACCGTTCGACGCGGTCGCTCCGCCGAACGATTAGCCTGCTGTCCATGTTTCCAGCCGTAGCAGGCGTCCAACCGGAAACATCGCGGTCAATTAAGCCGCGAGAGCGAGATCTTGGTGATCTGCGTTTATTTTTTTTGGTCCGGATTTTAACGAGGCCAACGAACCATCCTCGACATGCCGCCTGCGCTTCAAACAACGAGTCGAAGCCAGTACGCCCCCTTTTTTGGAGAAGAAAATAGTAACCCGCCGAGGACGGGGGCGCAACCGACCAGGCCGTACGGCATCCCCGCCCCGACGAAAAATCGCTTGCGGAGTGCAAGCGCCTGCCGCACGACTTCCTCCATGCCGGAGCTGAAAGACTTCGCCAGCTCTGTCGCGATCATTGTTTCGAGTTGCGACGCGTTCTTCGATGCGTGGCGGCCGTTCGTCTTCTTCTTTCGCAAACATTGGAGCGATTGCCCGTTCCCGGTATTCCTCATCGTCAATCGCCTCCAGGTTCGCTCGAACTTCCTCCAACCGATCGCGGTCGGACCAGACCGGGATTGGGCCGCCAATATGCAGGTCGCGCTGCGCCAGATCACGCAGCCTTATGTCCTCTACCTGCAGGAGGATTATTTCTTGAACGGGCCAGTGAACCGAGAGCAGCTGGCGGCCGATTTCGCGTACGCCTTCGAACGGGACGCCGCGTCCTTCTGCTTTTTCGGCCGCTCACAGTTGGAGCGCGATTTTGTGAAGCTAAACGATCGTTTCGGAATTGTGCCCAGGGACTCCGACGGACGGACCCGGCTCCAGGCGACTTTGTGGAAAAAAGACGTCCTCGAATCTGCCCTGCGACCAGGTGAAACCGCCTGGAACATGGAAGCGCGCGCGAGCGAGCGAACGCGCGACCTTCTCACACTTTCTTATATGGGCCGGGATAACGTCCCAATCCCGTACTTAATGTCGGCGATTTCCCGCCGGCTCTGGACCCCCGAAGCGATTTCGCTTTGCCGAAAAGAGCACGTTCGTATCCGGCCGCGCTTTCGTCTGGAGCACAGCGATGTGGCCTGGCGCCGGCGCCTGCGGCGTGGTGTCGGGCGCGTGCGATTTGCCCTCGCGCTGGCGAGGCAACGCCACCACGAGATTGATCTCGATGGTCCTTATGATTGATCCCACCTAGCGAAGCGGACGGCCCACCAGAATCCCGGAATCGGTTCGGTAGCGAGCTAGATAACCTGACAACGTCGAATCAATCACCACCCGCCCGTAATTTCGCGGCGACGAGGCGTGCATGAAGTGCAGCGAACCATCGGCCACGCGCAGCGCCAGCCCAACGTGGGAGGTCGAGTACCGGCCCGGACCGTCCCGCGAAATAATGCCGATAATGTCACCGCTGCGCAGTCGGCCCTCGATCGAGGCGACACGGCTTTTCGGAATTTGATAGAGCGGATGACTCGAGACCCGTGCCTCCATTTGCCGCAAGGGCCCCAGCAAAGACCGATTGGCCGCCAGGTAACGGTAATGCCGCCAGCCTACCGTCATCTCTCGTGCGGAGTGCGGCACGCTCGAGCCGCCGAGGCTGCGCGTCAGATCTTCTACTAATCCGCGCCGGTCATTATCCGCCAGCCAGTCTTCCAGATAATGCAGCCGCGAAAGGTATTCGCCGGTGCACTGCCCGCCGCGATAGCGGTCCAGCTCGATGTAATGCAGCATCTGCTCCGGCGTCCAGCTCTCCTCCGGCTCATTGAGCATCCGGGCGAAGGCGAGCGCATTCTCGTAAAACGTCCAGCAATCCATCCCGTTGAAGTTCACCGACGGTGCCTCGATCCGATTGTCGATCTCGAGCGTAAACGATTTGTAACGCGTGCCCACCAGCGACCGCCCCACCGTCGCCGTCCGTTCCCCGATCGGCAGTGTTTTCCAATTCTCCGCCTTGGCCTTGCTCACCAGGTTATCGAACCGGTCGCGACCCTTAAAAACCGTCGAAAACGGCAGTCGCGATTCCGCATTCGCCAAGGCGAGCGCGATGAAAAAGAATGCAATCACACCAAGAGTCTTTCGCATGGGCGCGAATATAAGGTGCACTCGGATTTGCGCTCCGTATTTTTTGCGAGTGCAGGATTTGTTTCAAAGCGGCGACGATCCGCCGGAAGAGCGGGTGAGCGCTTCCGCCCCTCTGGCCGCCCGGATGCGCCCGCGCACCTTGGAAGAATTTGTCGGGCAGGAACACATCCTCGGGGCCGGGAAACTTTTGCGCCGTGCGATCGAAGCCGATCGCCTGCCTTCCGTGATCCTGTCCGGTCCGCCCGGGACCGGTAAGACCACCCTCGCTCATGTCATCGCCGACATGACCCAGGCGAAGTTCGAACGGCTGAGCGGAGTGGAAAGCAATGTCGCCGAGATGAGGAAAGTCGTGGCGGCGGCCGCGAATCGTCTCCGGAGCGCGGGCAAGAAAACGATCCTGTTCGTCGACGAGATCCATCACTTCAACAAAGCGCAGCAGGACATCCTCCTCCCCGACGTCGAGAGCGGAAATCTGCGCCTGATCGGGGCCACGACTTACAATCCTTTTTTCTACGTCAACAGCGCGCTCGTCTCGCGTTCCCAGGTTTTTCAGCTCGAGCCCCTTAAGGTCCAACAACTCGAAGAACTGATCGATCGCGCGCTCGCCGACAAGGAGCGCGGCCTCGGCAATCACAAAGTGCAAATCGACGACGATGCGCGCACCCATCTTGCCAAGCTCGCCGACGGTGACGCGCGCAAATGCCTGAACGCTCTCGAAGTAGGCGTGCTCACCACGCCACCCGACAAAAAAGGCGTCATCCACTTCACCCTCGCCGTCGCCGAAGACAGCATTCAGCACAAGGCCATCGTCTACGACAAAAAGGGCGACGCGCACTACGACACCATCAGCGCGTTCATCAAGAGCATGCGCGCTTCCGAAGAGGAAAACGCAATTTACTGGCTCGCCAAAATGCTCCACGCCGGCGAAGACTTTCGATTCATCGCGCGGCGTATCGTAATTTTTGCCAGTGAAGATGTAGGCCTGGCCGATCCCGAGGCATTGCCTCTCGCCATTGCGGCGCAGCAGGCCGTTGAATTCATCGGAATGCCGGAAGCTCGAATTCCCCTCGCCCACGCCGCCGCTTACATGTGCCGGGCGAAGAAGAGTCGTGAGGCTTACGAGGCCCTGGGCGCTGCGACAGAAAAGATCGAATCGGAACAAACGCAACGCGTCCCCGAAAAGCTGAAGAACAAGCACTTTCCCGTAAACCCCGAAGGGTGACCAGCCCAAGGGCCGGGAAAGATTGCTCCGATGAGGCATTTGGGACGGACGTGGAAAAGGAGTGGACCTTGCGATCCACTCCTTCTCGTCCGTCGAGCTGGGCTTCTCCTTAGCTTTTGCTCTGCGAAACTACTTCGTTCAGCTTGAAGATTGGCAGGAACATCGCGATCACGATGCCGCCGACAATTACTCCAAGGAACACAATCAAAAGCGGTTCGATCAGCGATGTCAGCGCATCCAGCATCGCTTCAATTTCTTCGTCCCAGAAGTCGGCCATCTTTTCGAGCATGGTGTCGATCTTGCCGGTCGCTTCGCCCGCTGAAACCATTCGCAACATCATCGGCGGAAAAATTGGCTTTTTCGAAAGCGCGACGGAAAGATTGTCGCCTTTTTCCACATCCTCGCTGACGCCTTTGATGCTCGTCTCCACAACGTGATTTCCGGAAGCTCCGCCCACGATGTCGAGCACTTCGAGAATCGGCACACCGCTGCGGATCAACTGGGCAAATGTGCGCGAAAAGCGCGACATGCAGATCTTATGGATAAGTGGTCCGAAAATCGGGAGCTTTAGCTTCCAGCGATCGGCGAACTGCTTGCCCCGGGTCGAACGAAGGAATGTCCGGATGCCAAAAAATGTGCCGCCGAAAATGAGAATGAGGAAGTACCATTCGCTCCGCATGAAATCGCTGACGTCGATCAGGAACTGCGTCGGCGCAGGCAGCTTGGCGCCGAAGTCCCTGAAGATTTCGCCAAAGATGGGCACGACTTTTACGAGCAGAAAGATCGTAATCGCAAAGGCAATGCAAATGACGATGACCGGGTAAGTCATGGCCGATTTCACCTTCTTGCGCAGGCGCGCGCTCGCTTCCAGGAAACCGGCCAGCCGGTCGAGAATCTCCGCCAGCAAACCACCATGCTCACCGGCTTTGACCATGCTGACGAAGAGCCGGTCAAAAACGCGCGGATGCTTCGCGATCGATTCGTTGAAGGTTTCACCGCCTTGCACGCGCGTCGTGACGTCACTAATGATGTGGCGTAAATTGCGCTGCCGTTTGGGGTCGCACTGGTCGTAGAGCGCCGTCATGGCCTGCACGAGCGAAATACCAGCTTCGATCATGGTCGAAAGCTGCCGGGTAAAGAGAACGAGGTCGGTTTCTTTGACGGTCCAGGTTTTCTTGCGGGAACGGCTGCTGGCGGCGGCCTTTTGCTGGAGCGAAAGCACCATGAGCCCGCGGCTCATCAGGCTGGTCACGGCATTGTCTTCATTGAGGGCATCCTGGATGCCGGAAACTATTTTCCCAGAGGCGTCACGAGCTTGGTAGGAGAAGGTATTCATATTCTAGTAATTATAATCCGTATAGCATCTATGGTGCCAGACCCCGGACCGCCGCTGCCAAAGCCTGCTCTTGAGGGAGTCGAATCGCGCGCCGATGTTACCAGCCAATGGCGCGCGCCCAGGAAGTTGAGAAGGTATTGCCCGGCATTCTGATCTGGCAGGCGTACGACAGGAAAGTTAAGGCGGAGCTGTTCTCCACCGCGCTGGCCACCCACGCGGGCACATATGTTATCGATCCGATTCCTCTCACCCCGGAAGGTATGCAAAGCCTTCGCGCCCAACCGCAGGCCGCCGGGATCTTTGTCACGAACGTGAACCACGCGCGGGCCGCCGCGGAGTTTAGCAGAACCCTGTCCATTCCCATTTTTGCTCACACTGAACTACGCGGCACCCCGGATTTTCCACCCGCCACGGCCGTCCAGGATGGCGAAGAGATCTCCCGTGGGTTGACCGCGGTGGCACTCGACGGTGGGCCGGCCGGCGAGATGGCGCTGCACTCCAACGAGGACGGAGGCACCCTGATCCTGGGCGATGCCTTGATTAACTTCGAACCGCACGGGTTTGGAGTGCTGCCGGCCAAGTACTGCCTCGACGCCAACCTCTTGCGGCGGTCATTGGCGAAACTCCTTAACTACGCTTTTGAACGCATGCTTTTCGCGCATGGGACGCCTATTCTCTCCGGCGCGCGAGCACACGTGGAGCAACTTCTCACGACAAGCCGCTAGGCGGACCGGAACTCATGGCCATCGAGGACAAAACTCCACCGCGATCGAATGTCATCGGGCGGTTTCTTACGCTGATTCGGTTCTCGCATACGATCTTCGCCCTCCCCTTCGCGTTGGGAGCGCTTCTGGTCGCCGCAAATGGCCGGCCGACTTTGCGGACTTTGCTTCTCGTGCTCGCCTGCATGGTTCTGGCCCGCACCGCTGCGATGCTCTTCAACCGTTTGAGCGACTGGTCTCTGGATCAAACAAATCCACGAACCGCGAATCGCCATCGTCTCCTGGACAAACCGACCGCGTGGGCGCTTCTGGCGATGAGCGCGCTTGGATTTCTTTTCACGAGCGCGGCGATCAACCGCGCCACCGGCCTCCTCGCGCCGGTCGCGCTTCTCATTGTTTTCACCTACTCGCTGACGAAGCGCTTCACGAGCGCGACTCATTTTTTCCTCGGATTCGCACTCGCCATTGCGCCCGCCGGCGCCTGGATTGCGCAGACCGGTCACCTCGATTTTCCACCTCTGGTCCTGGGGGCCGGTGTAATCTGCTGGGTGGCGGGTTTCGATCTGATTTACGCAACGCAGGACGTCGATTTCGATCGCCGGACAGGGCTGCGATCGCTGGTCGTCAAACTCGGGATCGCGCAGAGTTTGCGGCTGGCGCAGTGGCTCCACTTCCTCATGTTCCTGGCGCTGATCGCGTTCGGCTTCACTGCGAAACTTGGAACAATCTATTACGCGGCGATGCCTTTCGTTGCGGCCGCTCTCTTTTACGAACATCGCAGCGCCCGGAAGCTTGATCTCGCGGGCATTAACCGCGCCTTCTTCCAGAGCAACGCTTTTGTCAGCGCGCTCTTCCTCGCGGCGGTGGCCGTTGATTGCTGGCTTTGATTACGTCTCGAGCTGCGCAATGCGTTTGGCGTGCCGCCCGCCTTCGAAAGCCGTCGTCAACCAAACCCGCACGAGGGCGAGCGCCGTCTCCTCTGGGATGACGCGTTCGCCGATTGAGAGCACGTTGGCATCATTGTGCTGGCGCGAGAGCCGGGCGGTCTCTTCATTCCAGCACAAGGCACAGCGAACGCCGCGCACCTTGTTCGCCGCCATGGCCTCGCCATTCCCCGAACCACCAAAGACTATTCCGCGCTCGCATTCCCCTTTCGCGACCGCTTCGGCGGCCGGTCGAATGAAGAGCGGATAATCGACCGGTTCCTCGCTCGAGGTGCCGAAATCCATCACCTCATGACCGAGCTGACCGAGCAATTCCTTCACCTTCTCTTTGTAGCGGAATCCGGCGTGATCAGTCCCGAGCGAAATTTTCATCTGGTCCGTTTCTAATCTGACCCACGCAGCGGTGTCGAGCGAAAGAGGCTAGGCTCCGCGCAGTTCGGCGAGCTGCTGCCAGATTTCTCTTTCGCGATCAGTCAGCTTCTTCGGGATCTGAATCTGCGGCACAACAAAGAGGTCACCGCGCGTTCCCGCGGCCGTCGGAAGGCCATGACCCCGCAACCGAAAACGCTGTCCGGCCTGCGTCCCAGCGGGCAATTTCAGACGGGCACTTCCCTCCAGGGTTGGCACCTGCAACTCGCCTCCGAGCACCGCCTGCCAGGGCGCAATTTTGACTTCGTGGATCAGGTCGCTCCCCTCAACCGTAAAATCAGGATGCCGCGCCAGGCGCACTCGCAAAAACAGATCGCCGCTCTTACCGCCACCGGCTCCGGCTTCCCCCTGACCCGCAAGCCGAATGCGTTGTCCTTCGTGCACACCGCGCGGAATTTTGACCTGATATTTCTCAACCTTATCGGAAGACCCTCGCCGGAGCGAAACTGTCCGCTTCGAGCCGTGGAGCGCCTCCTCCAGCGTCACCATGATGTCGGCTTCCACATCGCTGCCTCGCTCCGCTCCCGCCGGCCGCCGGCCAAAACTGCCCCCGCCAAAACCGCCCTGCCCGCGCCCGCCGCCAAAGAATTGTTCGAAGAAATCGCTGAACCCAGTTCCGCCGAACTCGAACTCGACCCCGCCCTCCCCGTAACGGTGGAACCCTCCTCCCCGCTGCTGCGTGTCCCACCCGGGTGGAGACTGAAATCCGCCCGGCTGGTTCCAATTCGCACCAAGCTCATCGTACTTTTTTCGCTTTTCCGGATCGCCCAGGACTTCGTACGCCTCGTTGAGTTGCTTGAACTTTTCCTCCGCGGTCGCCTTGTCCTTCGCCACATCCGGATGGTACTTGCGCGCGAGCTTGCGAAACGCTTTGCGGATTTCGTCGTCGCTCGCCGTCTTCGAGACTCCCAGCGTCTCGTAATAATCTCGGAATTGGACTGCCATGAATCTGGGAGAAGGTTCAGCGTGCCGTGGCGCTTATCAAGGAGCGGCGGTTTACAAACCGCCGTTTTATTTTGGTCGGCGGTTTGTAAACCGCCGCTCCTTGCTATCTTTCGCCATGCGTGACCTTGGCAGATTCCTCGCTTTTTTCGGCGGAGCGATTGCAATCCTTGGCCTCGCGCTCTGGAGCGGATTCGGGACCGGCTGGCTTGGGCGTTTACCTGGCGACATCCGCCTCGAACGCGGCAACTCCGCCTTCTATTTTCCAATCGTCACCTGCGTCATTATCAGCATTGTCATCAGCCTGATCTTGTCGTTCTTCCGTCGATGACCGGACTGCGGCTGCAATGAGGGTGGCATCGCGCAGACAAGGACAGCTGAATGAGCATGTCGCGCGCTTGCTGCAATGCCGGCGCTGCCCGCGAATGCTGCCTCCGCCAGTCTCCGGCGGACCAATTCTGAGCAAGGTCATCCTGGTCGGTCAGGCGCCCGGTGTCCGGGAGCCGGTCCTCGGCCGGCCGTTCGCCTGGACGGCGGGTCGCACGCTTTTTCGCTGGTTTGAGGAGTTCTCTGATCTGGATGAAGGCGAAGTGCGTTCGCAGATTTATTTTGCCGCAGTCTGCCGCTGCTTTCCCGGCAAGACGGCTGCGGGCGGAGACCGCGTTCCGGCGCCGGATGAAATTCGGAATTGCTCGACCTGGATGAACGATGAAATCGATCTCCTGCAACCCGAGCTTGTCATTCCGGTGGGCAAACTTGCGATCGCGCAGTTTCTGGTTTTCGAGAAGCTCGACGAAGTTGTCGGCCGGTCGTTTCCATTGCGCCGCAACCGGCGCACCTTCGATGTAATCCCTTTGCCCCACCCATCTGGTGCCTCGCCCTGGCACCGTAAAGCACCTGGACTGGGCCTCCTCCGCAAAGCCATGCGCCGCATCGCTCGCCATCCAGCGATGAAGAACTTCCGAGAATAATCGGTACGCCTCTTCAATTGGGCGTTGGACGTTGGGCGTTGGACGTTGGACGTTTTCGGCCTGCCCTTACCAATGACCGCTACCAAAACTCTCACCCGCGCCGATCTCCCCGATTCCGATAAATGGGACCTGACCCATCTTTTTGGCGATGCGGACAAATGGACCGAGGACGTGGCCTGGATCCAACAGGCGTATCCGAAACTTACAAAGTGGAAGGCTCATCTTGGTGAATCGGCCGGATCGCTGGCAGCCTGTCTCGAGTTCGAGAAGTCACTCGACTTAAGAATCGAACGCGTTATCCACTACGCTTCGCTCCAGCTCGCCGAGGACAGCGCGAACCCCGATTACCTCGCTCGGATGGGGCAGCTCCAGAACCTGCTCACGAAGATCGGCGAGGCGGCGTCCTTCCTCGGGCCTGAGATCCAGGCAATCCCCGACGAAAGGTTCGCGAGTTTTCTGGAGGACCCCGCGCTGGCTCCATGGAAAACCGCGCTCAAGAAAATCCGCCGGATGAAACCGCATGTCTTGTCGGAGCGGGAAGAGCGCCTGCTCGCGCTCGGCAGTTCCGCACTCGACGGCTACGACGAAACGTTTTCCCAACTGACCGACGTCGACATGAAATTCGGCGTGCTGATCGATGAAAAGGGGGAGGAAAAGCCGCTCACCCAAAGTTCCTTCGGCTCTTTTCTGGTGAAGCGGGATCATGCGTTACGCCGGCGGGCCTTTCATCAATTCTACGAAGAATTTCAGGATCACCAGTTTACCCTCGCCTCATCGCTGGCGTACTCCGTGAAGGCTGACGTCTTCCGGGCGCGCGCCAGGAATTATCCGTCGGCCCTCGAAGCCTCTCTCTTTCGCGACGACGTGCCCATGGCCGTCTATGACGGACTGATCTCCGCGGTGCGGAAGAACCTCGCACCGCTCTTTCGCTATTACGATTTGCGCCGGCGCGTTCTGGGTTTGGACGAGCTGCATCATTACGACACCTACGTCCCGCTCGTTCCCGAGATCGATTCCCGCATTAGCTTTGACGAGGCGATTGAGAAAATCCTGGCCGCCTTCGCGCCGCTCGGTCCGGAATACAACGCGGCGTTGAGCGAGGGTTTGCGCGGGCGCTGGTGCGATCGTTATGAAACGAAAGGAAAACGCAGCGGCGCCTTTTCGTCGGGAAGCTTCGGGGCGCCACCCTACATCCTGATGAATTACAAGAGCGATGTCTTCTCCGACGTTTACACGCTCGCCCACGAGGCCGGGCATTCGATGCACACCTGGTTCGCCCAAAGATCACAAACCTTTCAAGACTACGATTACCCGATTTTTCTGGCCGAAGTCGCATCCACATTTAACGAGGAACTGCTCACGCATCATCTTCTCGAAAACACCGACGACAAGAAGATGCGCGCCTACATCATCAACCGGCAGATCGACGACATCCGCGGCACGCTTTTCCGGCAAACGATGTTCGCGGAGTTTGAGAAGATCATTCACGCGATCGAAGAACGCGGTGACGCCCTGACCCTGGATGTTTTCAAGTCTGAATATCGAACGCTGCTGCAGGCGTACTTTGGAGAAGGCGTGGTGCTCGATTCCCAGCTCGATTTGGAGTGCTTGCGAATCCCGCATTTCTACAACGCGTTTTACGTCTATAAATACGCCACCGGAATTTCCGCCGCGGTGGCGCTGTCCGAGCGTGTCCTGGCGCAGGAAACAGGCAGCGTGGAAAGTTATCTCGCCTTCCTGAAATCGGGCGGGTCCAAATTCCCTCTCGAAACGCTCCAGGCCGCCGGGGTGGACATGACCACCTCCGCGCCAATTGAAAGCACGCTTCGGCTTTTCGACCGACGCCTGGCTGAACTCGAAGCCCTTTTGCTGCAGTAAACACCGCCTTTCCAAGGCTCTGGAGCCAGTGGCAGGCGCGGTAGTTGCTAGGTAAGAAGCTGTGCAGTTCGAATGGCAGTTGCAGGCCGCCTGCGGCTACGCAGAGCTGGGCATGACGCGGGAATCGCTCGCGGAACTCGACGCGATTTCCGCGCGTTTTCAAAATCGCCCGGAAGTGCTTCAGCTTCGCCTCCATCATCTCATGCGAGAAAAGAAGTGGACCCTCGCGCTGCGCGTCAGCCAAAAGCTCTGCCGCGTTGCGCCCGATGCCGGCGCCGGGTTTCTCCACGCCGGTTTTTGCCTGCATCAGCTCGGAAAAACCGCGGAGGCAAAACACCTTCTGATTACCGGCCCGATCGCGCTCCTGAAAGAGCCCATTTATTATTACAACATGGGTTGCTACGAAGCGCTTCTAGGCAACGTCCACGATGCGAAAGCGAACCTGCAAATCAGCTTCAAGATGGACAGCTCCTTCCGCGACCTGGCCAAGAAAGATCCCGACCTGAAGGCACTCCACGCGGTGATTTGAGGTTGGCGTTGCGACAAATCAAGGAGCGGCGGTTTGCAACCGCCGAACTTAGACAACGGCGGTTTCAAACCGCCGCTCCTTGGTTTACGCTCGACGGTGGAACTCGACCGCCTTGCTTCACTGTTCGACGAAAATTTCGCGAACTTGGACGAGCTCGGTGCGGCCGTTTCCGTTTGGCAGAACGGAAAAGCGCTCCTGGAACGACACGGCGGATTTCGCGATGCGAAACGGGAGATTCCCTGGACTACCGACACAATTGTCTTGTTTTGGTCCGCGACCAAAGGTTTGGGCAGCGCGTGTCTTTTGCACGTTCTGCACGAACGCGGGATCGAACTAACCCGCCGCGTGGCCGAGTTCTGGCCAGAATTCGCGCAAGCGGGCAAGGGTGAGATCACCCTGACGCAGCTTCTCTCCCATCAAGCTGGCCTCTGCGCGTTGGACGCATCCGCGGATGTGCTCGATTATCCGGCCATCATCGCCGCGCTGGAAAAACAGGCGCCGCTTTGGCCTCCGGGAACGGCGCACGGTTATCATGCCCGCACTTTCGGATTCCTTCTCGACGAGCTGGTGCGCCGCCTCGCGGGAATCACGCTGAGCGAATATTGGCGAACGACCTTCGCCGAGATCCTCGACCTCGATATCTGGATCGGTTTGCCGGACTCCGAGCACGAACGCGTCGCCACAATCTACGCGGCCAAGGCCGGTGGAGCAGCCAGTCCCGCGGAATTTTATCGGGACCTCGCCACGCCGGGAACCATGGCGCGAAAGGCCTTCACCTCTCCGCGCGGCTTGCACTCGGTGAGTGCCATGAACAGCAAAGAAAACCGCGCGTTGCCGTTTGTTTCCTTTGGCGGAATCGGCAGCGCGACCTCACTGGCAAAGTTTTACGGGATGCTGGCGAATGGAGGAGAACTCGACGGGCATCGATTCTTTACACCGGAGACGATCGCCAAGATGACGACGACCCTGGTCTCTGGCCTTGATCGCGTCTTTCAAATATCTACGGCGTTTTCCGCTGGGTTCATGAAAGATCCGCCCGGCGCGACCCGCCGGCTCTTCGGTCCGTCTCCTCTCGCTTTCGGGCATCCCGGCGCCGGCGGCAGCCATGCGTTCGCCGATCCCGAACACGGCATCTCGTTCGCCTACGTGATGAACCAAATGGAGCAATCGCTCCTGCCTAACGAAAAGTCGTTGCGGCTGGTCGATGCCGTCTACCACTGAGCGTGGCTCATTGGCCAAGGAGCGCCCTATATTTGCTGGCTTCGTCGGATCTGCCCCAGCTTTCGTAAAGCACAACGAGCCGCTCAAGGGCGGTCCTCACCCGCGGGCTCTTGGGCGCCTGAGAGTTCTTCAAGCTCTCGTAGCTGGAAAGCATTAGGGTCTGGGCCTCCTCGAAATGTTTCTGCCCGGCGAGAAATTGCCCCAGCTCATTCTCCGCGACCGCCCGCAAGAAGTGACCGCTCGGTGAATATTGAGCGCGAAGTTGCACGGCTTCGCGCAGGAGTTTCTCGGCTTCCGCCGGCCGGCCCGTCTGGCCGTAAATCAGACCCTGAATCATGCCGGCGGTCGCGTAATTGATGTAGGAGGGCGTTGTTGTCTCTCGGTAAATCTTGATGCACTCGTCGATCTTCGCCTCAGCCTCCGCGTACTCCTGCTTTTCGTACAAAAGCTGCGCCTCGATCCGAAGGTTGTCGCCGACCGTCCTGTAATTGGGACCGTAGATTTTCCGGTAAAGCGCATCGGATTCTCGCAGGTTCGTCTCGGCTTCGGCGTATTTTTTTTGGCCCAAAAGGACTGCGCCTAGAATCGAAACACTTGCGGCCAGACCTGGATCTGAAGCGTCTTCAGCCTTCTGGCGAAATGCCGCAATCTTCGTCCTCAGTATCTTTTCAGCGTCGTCGAATTTTCCCTGGTCGGCCAGGGAGAGAGCCAGGACCGATTCGAATTTCGGGAATTCAGCTCGCGTAATGGGATCGGCCCGCGACTCCAAGGTCATAATCTCGCGCAATGCGGCCTCGGCTTCTTTCGAATTCCCCGTCGCCCGTCGGGCGAGCGAAAAATTGTAAAGGGCGCCTACTAGATAGTCTGTGGAGATCACGCCTCGATCGTGAAAGGCACGCATCGTCGTAAGGTTTTGCCCCAAGAACCTCTCGGCCTTGGCGTACTCTCCCTTCTCCGTCCACACTTGCGCCACGAGAAGTCCGGTCTTGAGCGTTTCCAAGTCGCCGTTGCCATAGAGCGCTGTTTGGTCGCTGAGCGCGGCCGCGAGAATGCGCTCGGCTTCATCGATTCGGCCTAACGACATGTAGGTAGTTCCGATCGTTCGTTGCAGTTCGAACCTGACTTCTGGTTAACTGGTCAGTTCCCCCGCGGTTAGTCGCTTCGAAGCGTCATCCAGAACGTCCTTAAGGGATGCGTCGGTTTTATGCCGTCGAATCAGCGAGTTCGGGCTCGAGGAGAAAAGCGTTGTCAGCAAAAATTTGCTGACGGCTTCGGCTCTTCCCTTTTCGCGCCTGGCCGCGCGCATCTGTTGAATACTCACGGTCAGGCCAGCCAGAACAACCAGGATCACTACGGTACCGGCGGCCACGCCGACACGGTGACGTCGCATGAATTTCGAGGATCGATAACCGAAAGTATCTTTGCGCGCCTGCACGGGAAGACCATCCAGATGACGGCGAATATCTCCGGAGAATTGCGCGACGGATGAGTAACGTCGCGCCGGCTCCTTCCGCATCGCCATGAGCACGATGTTGTCGAGGTCGCCGCGCAGCGATTTGGGATTGTGGATGGCAGATTGAGAAAGAGTTTCTGATTTGGTAATCGCCGTGCTGGGACGCTCGGGTTCCTGTTCAGTGATGACCCGCGCAATCTCGACCGGGGTGCGAGTCTCGATCCTGTACGGCTTGGAGCCAGTCAGCAGCTCGTAGAGCAGAACCCCCAGCGAATAGACATCGCTTGCGGTGGTAATCGCTTCACCGCGGACATGCTCGGGACTGGCGTATTCCGGCGTCATCACGTTCTGCAACGTGACCGTTTGCTCCGGTGCGGCGTTCGTGACCGTGTCGAGCAGTTTCGCGATGCCGAAGTCGAGCAGCTTCGGCTCACCGTCAGCCGTCACCAGGATGTTGGAAGGCTTGATGTCGCGGTGCACGACCAGATGCTGGTGCGCATAGTGGACCGCGCCGCAGACCTTCCCGAAAAGTTCGAGGCGGACCTCGATCGGCGATTGATTCTCGCGGCAGAAATCATCCACTCGCGTTCCATCGACGTACTCCATCGCGAAGAAGGGAATGCCGTCGGACGTAATGCCGGAGTCGTAAAGCTGCGCGATATTTGGATGATTCAGGCCGGCCAGCAATTGTTGCTCATGTTGAAAACGGCGCATGATTGCGTCTGTATCCAAGCCGCGCCGGACCAGTTTGAGGGCGACGCGACGGCGCAATTGCTGATCCTGCGCCAGATAGACTTCACCCATTCCCCCCTTGCCAATGAGAGAAACAATTTCGTAATGGCCAACATTCTGGCCGGCTCGGAACGCGCCGTCCCGCGCGAAACTTTCCGCTGCCAGCTCCAGGGCCGGGCGCTCCATGAATTTCCCGGCCCGGTCATGCACTCCCAGGAGCGATTCGACTTCCGCGCGCACCTCCGGACTGGATCGGCATCGCTCCTCGAGAAATGATTGCCGATCTTCGGGGTCGATTTCGACCACGGATTTGAATAGCTCCGCGACTTGCTCTGCGCTCTCGTTACGCGGCATTTTCGCTGAGCGCGCGACAGAGCCACGTTCGGGCGAACGTCCAATCACGCATAATAGTTTTGGTCGAGACATTCAAGGCCTGTGCGATCTCGCCCGTGTCCAATCCTCCAAAAAATCTCAGTTCGACGACCTCGCTCTCGCGCGGGTAGAGCCCGGCAAAATTCTTCAGCGCTTCATCGAGCTCAATTAGATCGGGATCGCGCGCCTGGCCCAGCTCCTTGGTTTCATCGAGATAAATCTTGCGCAGTTTGCCGCCCCGTTTGTCGGCTTTGTGGGCGCGGGCGTATTCCACCAGCACTTGCCGCATGGCCCGGGCGGCAATGCTGGCGAAATGCAGCCGGTTGCGCCATTCGACTTTCGTTTGATCGACTAGTTTCAAGTAGGCCTCATGCACGAGGGCCGTGGCCTGGAGCGTGTGATCGGATCGTTCCTTGCGCAGATACTCCGCGCCGCGGCGACGGAGTTCATCGTAAACCAGCGGCATCAACCGGGCCGGAGCATCCTGGTCCCCAGCGTTCCAGTCTTGCAGGATTTGGGTGATATCGGCGTTGGGAGCGGCGCTCAAATGTCCTTTCGTGGCGCGCCCATTCTATTCCGCCCCATCGGGGAAGTGCACTTTTTTTCGTCGGCAATGTCTCAATTCCCCTCCCGATTTCGCCTTTAGACCATTGGAGGACAAATATGATCTATAATAAAACACCATTCCTTGTTTCGTTCCGGTTGCTTCTCGCAGTTCTGGCCGCCGGAGGTGGAATTGCCAGAGCTGACATTGAAGTTCGCTCCTACGCCAACGCCACCCCACTCGGGCACGCCCATGCCGTTTACACCACCTCTTCAGGCCTGGCCGACGTGGATGCGCACGACGGGGGCAGCATCGTTTTCGCACCGGACGCCGCGGCCGGTCACTACTTCTTTTCCTCCACCGCCCAAGCGCCCAACGGCAATTCAACCAGCACGACGGCCGACACGGCGCACGGCACTCTCCATTCCTACGCGGCCGGTCATGGTGCCACTGGCGAATCGAAGGCGGTTATCATTGAAACCCTCACTTTCACTAACACCAACTCACAGGCGGTCCCAATTACCGTTCACTGGACGTTCGAGGGTGCCCTGACCGTGGCCGGCAACGGCGCCGAGAATAATGCAAACGCCTCTTACGAATTTGCCTTCTTCTTTGGAGGTCACGGTAATCCAGGGGGCAACATTTCTGGAGAAGGCACCAGGAACGCCGTGGATCCTTCAACCGACCATGACAATAGGACTGTCGATTCCTGGAACCAACCTGGCTCGTCGTACAGCATCACTCCAACTGGGGCTTCCAGTTTTGTCTTTACCGGTCACTGTCTCCTCCAGCCAGGCCAAACCATATGGGATTTTAATCAAGGAATTCACGCCATTGGACGAGGATTTGGGACGGGAATCGGTGTGGCCGATTTTGGAAATACTGTCGCTTTGCAATTCGAGCTTCCGTCAGGCGTCTCCTTCACGTCGCCATCAGGACTTCTGAGCGGCGGTTCGCGGATGTTGAATATTTCAACCCGGGCGGACGTGCTAAGCGCTGAGAGCGTCGCCATTGGCGGCTTCATCGTCACCGGCACCGTGCCGAAACGAGTGATCATTCGGGGCCTCGGTCCCTCGCTTTCCGTGAGCGGAGCCCTCTCTGATACGACCTTGGAATTGAATCAGGCGGGGACCGTTCTCGCTACGAATGATAATTGGAGGGAAATGCAGGAAAGTGAGATTCAAGCAACCACCATCCCCCCAACCAACGACCTCGAATCGGCCATCGTCCGGACCCTCGATCCGGGAAGTTACACTGCAATTCTGCGCGGCAAGAACAACGCCACGGGCATTGGGCTAATTGAGGTCTACGATCTGGATGCCAATGTTGACGCCAGGCTCGCCAATATCAGCACCCGCGCCGTCGTCGAAGCGGGTGATAACGTTCTCATTGGCGGCATCATCGGGGGCGGCACCGGCAGCCAGCCCAAGGTCTTGATTCGCGCCATCGGCCCCAGCCTGACCAGCGCCGGCGTGCCCAACGCGCTTCAGGATCCGCTGCTGGAATTGCATGACAACAATGGCGCCCTGATCGCGTCCAACGACGATTGGCAAAGCGATCATCAGGCTGAGATCGAGGCCACCGGCGTGGCTCCAACCAACATTCACGAATCAGCCATCCTGGCGACTCTGTTGCCCACCAACTACACCGCCATTGTCAAAGGCGTGAACAACAGCGCCGGGGTGGCTCTGGTCGAGGTTTACCACCTTCAGTGATTCGAACGCGTCGCTCTCGGCGGCTTACTCTCCCATAACCGTTACAACAATGTTCCGTTTGGGTGCCGCCTGACGGTGTTCGAACCGGAAAATTCCCTGCCACTTTCCAAGCGGCATCCGTGATCCGGTGACGGGGATCACTACGCTCGATCGCGTCAAGATTGCGCGGACATGTCACGAACCCCTGCTATCCTTTGCGTATTGCCAAAATCTTGGTAAAAAGAGTCGGCCTCTGAAATGAAACGGATGACCCCCGGGGGAGAATCGAAAATGAAAAACAACACGGCAGGAAATACGACGAAGAAATCATCGGCACGAGCGAGGTCTGTCTTTCGCGCCTTCGGCGTCGTCGCGGCAATCACTCTGGCCGGTGTCGCCTTGGGGGCTCGCCCCGCGCACCTGACTGCCCGAAGCAGCAAAGCGCAGATTGTTGCGGAGAATCCTGACGCTTCAACTGCAACTGTGCACCCCCAGGCAGGGAGCGGCCAGAATCCAATGGCCGAGAAGTACGACACGCTGGTAATGCGCGTCTATTTCCGAGACCGTGCCGAGCGCGATTCATTGGCCCACGAACTCAACCCCGAAGAAGTGCCCACCACGGGAGGCTATCTCACCGTAATCCGCGATCGCGACCTCTACTATGGCCTGACGGCGCGCGGCCTCCGGGTGGAGATAGACGAGAACAGCAGTCGCAACCTCAGCGACCCTCAACTGATGATCGATACTTTCTACAACGGCTACAAGACGGTGGAAGAAATATACGCCTTCCTCGATCAGAAGGTGGCCCAGTTCCCCAATCTGGTTGAGAAAGTCGACATCGGCGATTCCTGGTGCAAATCCCATCCAGGATCGTGCGTCCTACCCAGTCCCTGGAACGGCTACGACCTGTTCGTGCTCCACCTCACGAACCGCAACATCCCAGGCCCTAAACCGGTTTTCTGGGCGGACGGCGATATCCACGCCCGCGAGATCGCTACGCCAGAAGTCCTCATGCGCATGATTGACTACCTGCTCAGTAATTACGATACCAATGCCGACGTTCACTGGCTCCTGGACCATCACGACATCTGGCTGATGCCCGAAGTCAATCCCGACGGCCACCACGTCGTCGAATCGGGAGGCGGCGGCAACAATCCGTACATGTACCGCAAGAACGGCAACAACTCCGGGGGCGGGTGCTCCTGGCCTCCCACATCATCTGACCACACCGGCGTAGACAACAACCGCAACTTCCCCTTCAAGTGGGGCTGCTGCAACGGCTCGAGCGGTTTTGTGTGCGACCAGACCTATCGAGGGACGTCGTCCGGATCGGAGCCGGAGGACATGGCTATCGTCAACAAGATTCGGACCCTCGTCCCCGACCAGCGCGGCCCCGGCGACACCGACGCAGCGCCTATCACTGCCACGGGTGTTTACCAGAACGTCCACACCGTTGTGCCAGTAAACCTCTACACGTGGGGCTGGACTACCGCGCAGATGCCTAACTACGCTGAGACGCGCAACATTGCCGCGCACATGGCCGCGCCGAATGCGGGCGGTAACGGTTACCAGTACGGCTCGATCCAGGAACAGTTGTATCCGGTAGATGGAGGCTCGATTGACTGGGCGTACGGCGAGCTGGGCATGGCGGCCTTTTCCACCGAGTTGAGCGGCCAGGACTTCCTCCCCTCCTACTCGTGCATAGATAATCCAGGTTGCGGCTCGTCGCAGGGCATCTGGCCTGAGAATCGGGGGATGCTGCTTTACCTCGCGAAGATAGCGCGCACGCCTTATCTGACTTCGCACGGACCAGATGCCAACACCGTTGTCACCAACCCGGCAGCAGTGTCGCAAGGCACACCATCACAGTTGACTGCCGTCATTAACTTCGCCTGGTCAAACAACGCATTCAGCCAGAATGTGGGCGGAGCAGAATATTACATTGATACGCCTCCCTGGGCTGGCGGCACGGCCATCCCCATCAGCAGCTCGTTCGATGCGCAGACCGAGCCTGTCACCGCAACCATAAATACGACTGGCCTGTCCGTAGGCCGCCACATCATCTTTGTCCGCGGGCGCGGCGTGAACAGCTTCCAGGGCTTTCAAACCTGGGGCCCGATCAGTGCGGCGTTCCTGGATGTGACTGGACCGGGTGTATCGCCAACCCCAGGCATAACGCCGACCCCAACTCCAACGCCTCCGACGACACCGACTCCGACCTCAACCCCGACTCCAACACCTCCACCTCCAACTCCAACCCCAACACCGCCAACTCCGACACCGACGCCAACCCCGACCATCACTCCAACTCCGACCTCAACCCCGGCGCCAACAGCTACTCCCACCACGACACCAACGCCCACCTCTACTCCGATTGGAGCGGCCCAGGCCCTCAACGTCTCGACTCGTATGCTGGTTCAGACCGGTAGTAATGTCGGCATCGGTGGCTTTATCATTACTGGAAGCGCTCCCAAGCAGGTGACAGTCCGTGGCCTTGGACCTTCGCTGGCCGGTGCCGGCGTCCCCAATCCGTTGGCTGATCCCGTTCTCGAACTCCACGGCCCGGCCGGATTTAACACTATCACCAATAATAATTGGCGAGATGGCCAGGACCAGTGCCTAAGCACACCTGACCTCAGGCCGACGGATGATCTGGAATCGGCGATTTGCGGTGTGTCCTTGGCTCCGGGCGCTTATACAGCCATCCTTAGAGGCAATAATAACGGCACCGGCACTGGTTTGGTCGAGGTCTACGACGTTGATCAGGCAGCGGCATCGAAGCTGGGCAATATCAGCACGCGCGCTCTGGTCAGCACCGGGAGTAACATCGTTATCGCGGGCTTCATCCTGGGCAATAACAGCGGCAACGACAGAATCGTGGCGCGTGGCATCGGTCCCAGCCTCACGGCCCAGGGCGTGCCCAATGCGCTGGCCGATCCAGTCCTCGAGTTGCGCGACGGCAATGGAACGCTTCTCGTGGCCAATAACGACTGGCAGGACAATCCCGCGCAAGCGGCTGAGCTGATCGCGGCGGGCCTGGCACCGTCGAGCCCATTGGAATCCGGCATCTCGAGCACGCTGCCACCGGGCCTCTACACCGCCTTGCTCGCGGACCTGAACAATGGCACTGGCGTCGGCCTGGTCGATGTCTACGACCGCGGGGCGCCGTAGCGCGAGTAGGCTTCCATCGTTTTGATATCGATGTTTCGTCTCTGAGACGGCTCCGCTGGTGGCGAGAGCTTCCGGTTTCAATGCCGCGTTTAACGCCCGGTTGATCAAGAACCGTTCTCACGCTAATCCGGAGCAATGAGGACGCATTCTGAAACGCTGCAGATTCGGACCAAAGGCAAGGGGACTTACGAGATCACCGATCAGGTGGCGGCCGCCGTGGCCAAGAGCGGGGTCGAAACTGGCACCGCCACCGTTTTCAACCAGCACACCAGCGCCAGTCTGGTAATTTTTGAGAATGCCGACCGCTCCGCTCGCGTCGATCTCGAGGAGTATTTCGAGCGGCTCGTGCCCGAAAACGCAGGTTATCTTACTCACACCTCGGAGGGCCCGGACGACTCCACCTCACATATCAGGATGGTTCTGACGAGATCGAGCGAGGTGATTCCAATCGCCAAGAGCCAGCTTCAGCTGGGCACCTGGCAGGGAATTTTCCTGTTCGAGCATCGCCGGTCCCCTCACCTCCGGCACGTCGTCGTTACCGTCCTCGGCGAATAGGCACCGAACGTTTTGACTTCGCGCCTCGAAGTGATCGCTGATAGTTGAGTGAAAATGCAGGCCGATCTCGATCGAATTCTCTTCGACGAAGCAACGATTCACCGTCGCCTCGACGAGCTCGCCGTGAGAATTTCGCACGATTATCGCGACCAGGAGTTGACCGTAATCGCCATCCTAAACGGCAGCGTGATCCTGCTGGCCGATCTTCTTCGACGCATCCCGTTGCCTCTGAAATTGGATTGCCTCAGCGTCGCCAGCTATCACGGCGGCCTCAAACCCAGCGGAGACCCGCTCTTTCGCCAGGTGCCGCTGCCCGATGTGACCGGACGCCACGTGCTGATCCTGGATGACATTCTCGACAGCGGAGGGACGCTCGCGAGCATTCGCGAGAAGCTCGAAACGGCCCGGCCGTTGAGCGTGCGTATTTGCGTCCTGCTCGAAAAGAAAAAGAGCCGGACCCGGGAAATCGAACCTGATTACGTCGGCTTCGAAATCGCCGACGAATTCGTGGTCGGGTATGGTCTCGATTACATGGAACGCTATCGTAATCTTCCGTGCATCGGCGTCCTCCGGAACGATTTGATCGCAAACGGCGCGAGTGATCAATGAACGTGCACGTGCAGTTTTTCTCGCGGCTTCGGGAACTCGCCGGAGTTTCGGAAATGGAGCTGGAAGTTCCGGAGGGAACCAAAGTCGATGCGCTGCTCGTGATTCTCTATTCACGCACGCCGGCGTTGCGCGATTGGGACAAGAGCATTCTCGTCGCCGTTCAAGTCGAGTTCGTCAGCCGGGATTACGTCCTACTGCCGGGCGACCAGGTTTCGATTATGCCACCGGTGCAGGGCGGTTAAGGCAATAGCCTCAAGGAGCGGCGGTTTGCAACCGCCGGCCAAAGAAACGGCGATTTCAAATCGCCGCTCCTTGATGTTTTCTCAGTCGCGGAAATTTTTGAAATTAGTGGTAACGCCGAAATCGCGGCTGCGCACGAACGCGATGACCTCCTGCAAATCGTCGCGTTTTTTCCCGGTGACCCGGATTTGCCGGTCCTGAAGCTGGCTTTGGACCTTGAAGCCCTGCCCCTTGATCGCGTGAATGATTTCCTTGGCCTTGTCGCCTTCCAGCCCCTGCTGAATTTTCAATTCCTGCCGGGCGTGGCCCAGCGGTGAAATGGCGGGCTCGACTTGTTCGACGTTGCGCAGATCCACTCCCCGCTTGGCCAATTTCCCAATGACGATCTCGCGCAAGCCTCGGAGCCGCGACGCGTCCTCGGCCGTAAGCATGATCTTGTCTTTCTCGGCTAAAATTTCCGCGACGCTCCCCTTGAAATCGAACCGCGTCGCCAGTTCCTTACGCGCTTGATTGAGCGCATTATCAATTTCCTGCGCGTCTACTTCTGAAACGATATCGAACGAAGGCATGGCGGTTTAAGTTTGCGATTGTTGCGCAGCGGCGCAAGGACGACGCCAGCAGAATTATCCGTTATCGTCTCCACCAGCGAATGAATTCTTCGAGTAAACGCATTTTTTCAGGCCTCCTCCTCGCGGGGTGCGCGGCCGCCGCCTTGACCCTGGGCGGGTGCGGCCTCGCGGCCTCCAAGGAAAAAAAAGCGCTTCGAGCCGAACTCCGCGAAGCCCTGCGTGACCACTCCTATGGAAAGGCCGCGGAACTCGCCCGGCGCATTTTGAAACTGAATCCGCAGGATAACGGGAGCTGGGATCGATTCGTGCAGGCCCAATTCGGCTTGCGCGATCTTGCCGGGGTGAATCAGGCGCTCGAGGAGTGGCGACGCACGGTGAGCCAGCCCTCACCAAAGCTCGACGAATACACCGGCGACCTGGCCCTCGAGCAACGTGACCCGGCCGGCGCGGTGCAGTCCTGGACGAAGGCGCTTGGCGCCGAACCGAAAAATATCCGCGTTCTTGAAAAAGTCGCCCGGGTGGAGAAAACCCAACGACATTGGACGGAAGAAAACGCGGCCTGGTCCACTTACATCGAGGTGCAAGACAACGCGACGGCCCGGATAAACCGCGCGTTGTGCCGGCGGCGTCTCCACCGCTGGCAGGATGCTTTCGAAGATTTGAAGCGGGCGCAGGAACTGGCGCCGGAGGATCCGGAAGTGCAGCGAGGGGGCAAACTCTTCGAGCAGATGGGCAAGTTCCTGGCTGAGATTCGCGAGCTCGATGCCAGCCTGGCCGTCTCGCCCAACGACCCAGGCTTGCTGGCGGATCGAGCGCTGATGTTTTTGCGCAGCGAAGATTACGAGCTGGCGCTGTCGGACAGCGAGGAAGCCGCCACGCTGGGACCCTGGGCCATGCGGCCGAAACTGTTTCAGGCCATTGCCCTGGTCGATCTCGGACGAACGGAGGAATGCGAAAAACTGGCGGTGCAGAAATTCATCCGGCTGGACGCGTTCACGCCCGAATTCCTCGAAACGATCAGCCGGCTCGATTCGGAAATTTCAGTGGAACGGAGTAACGCGGAGCTTTACGTGGCGCGCGCCTGGCAGTTGAACGAGATCAACCAGCCGGCCCTGGCCTTGCAAGACGCGGAAAACGCGGCCCGTCTCAATCCGAAATCCGCCGGAGCGGCGGCCGAGTGCAGCTACGCCCTCACGAAACTGGGCCGCACGGAAGAGGCGGCGGAACAGATCAAGCGCGCGACGGAACTGGATTCGAACTTCTCCACCGCGTGGCAATATCGCGGCGAATTGGAAATGGAGAGAGGCGAGACGTTGTCGGCCATCGAGTCGCTCAGCCACGCGATCGAAGCGAACCCGACCGTGCCGGCGTTGCAGAAGCGCGAAGAATGCTACCGCCGCCTCGGCCTGCTGGTGAAAGCCGACCAGGACCATCGCGCCGTGGAAGAACTGGAAGCGCGAACGGCCAGGTAACGGACCGGGCGTTGTCACTCATAACGAAGGGCCACCATCGGATCTACTTTCATCGCGCGCCGCGCCGGGACGTAACTCGCCAGCAAGGCAGCCGCGCTCAGCATCAGGATGACAACTGCGTAGGTTGAGAAGTCATTGGCTCCAACGCCGTAGAGCAGCGTCGCCATCACCCGGGTCGCCCCGAGAGCGACCAAAAATCCGATCCCAATTCCCACCGCGACAAGCGTCAGGCTCTGGCGCAGCACCATGCTGAGCATCTGGGCCCGCTGCGCGCCCAGCGCCATGCGAATGCCGATTTCTCTCGTACGCTGTGTGACACTGTAAGCGATCACCCCATAGATGCCGATCGCGGCGAGGACCATGGCCACACCCGCGAAGACCGCGAGCAGCATCATGTTGAAACGAGGCTGCGCTAATTGGGTCGATAGGACTGCCGTCATCGGTTCGAGCTTCGGAACGAACAAATCTTTGTCGACTTCATGGATCGCGCGTTTCACCTCCGCCTGCAGTCCCACCAGATTTGTCGAGGCGACACGCATAACCAGGTCCATGGTCCGGCTCGGATCCTGGGAGAGCGGCACATACATTTCCGGCCCCGGCGGAGCGGCCAGCGAGTCGTGTCGCGAATCCCCCACCACGCCGACCACCTCGCACGGCGGCGCTTTGCCTCCGCCGCGGTCGATCATGACTTGTTGGCCGATTGGGTTCCGGTCGGGGAAATGTTTACGAACGAATGCCTCGTTGATCATGACCACCAAGGGCGAATCTTTTGTGTCTGCGCGCGTAAAGACACGCCCGCGCAGGACGGGAATCTTCATCGCCTGGAAGTAATCAGGTTTGACGATGACGTAACCCGCGCTGGGATGGTTGCCCAGCGGCAGGGGTGCCGCGCCGCTGACCATGAGCGATAAACTGGCGATGTTCCCGCCCAGCGGCAGCGGATTCACTCCGCCGGCGGATTCCACGCCTGGGATGGCGGCGATTTTTTCCATGATCGCGTCGTGCGCTCGAATCTGCTGGTCGAGCTCGGGGTAGCGGACGCGAGGCAAGGTCACTTGCAACGTCATCAGCCGCACGGGATCGAAACCGGGATTCGTTCCCCGAAGATTAAAGAAGCTCTTAATGAGCAGCCCCGCGCCCGCCAGGAGCAGGAGGGAGAGCGAGACCTGTGAGACGACGAGGAACGCGCGGAGCCGATTGGTATGCAAGCCTCCGGTCGATCCCTTCGCGCCTTGTTGCAGCGATTCGTTCACGCTCGGTCGCGAAACTTGCAGCGCGGGAACAAGCCCGAAGAGAACGGTGCTGCCGAGCGCCAGCGCAAAGGTAAAGGCACAAACGGTGAAATTAACTTTGATCTGCGCGATGTGAGGAAGCCCTTGCGGCCCGGCCGCGCCCAGGAGATCCACGCCCCACCAGGCCAGGAGCAGACCACCGATTCCACCCATTAGCGCGAGCAGAAGGCTTTCGCAGAGCAATTGCCGGATGACGCGAAGACGGCTCGCGCCGAGCGCGGTCCGGATGGCAATTTCACGGCTCCGGGACGCGGCGCGCGCCAGAAGGAGGTTGGCCACGTTCGCACAGGCGATCAGGAGCACGAGCACCACCGCGCCAAGCAAAATGACCAAGGCGGGGCGCACATTTCCAACCACGTCGGAATGCAACGTCACGACGTTCATCGAGGTGAAATTCATGTTCGTGTCGGGGTATTGCTTCGAGAGCCGTCCGACGATTGCGCTCAGTTCCGCTTCCGCCTGTTGGATCTGCACTCCCGGTTGCAACCGGCCGACCACACTCAGGAAATGCGAACCCCGATTGGTGAGCGCGGATGCGGTCAGGTATTGCAAAGGAACTACGTAATCGATCCGCTCGTCTTCTATGGGAAATTTCCAACCCGGCGGCATGACACCGATGACGGTGTGACTACGGCCTGACAAAGTGATCTGTTGTCCAAGAATTTTTTGATCTCCGCCAAACGCGCGCTGCCAAAGCGGGTAGGTCAGGACAACGACCCGGGCTCCTTGATCCTTGGCTTCCTCCTGATTAAAGCCACGGCCAAACAAAGGTGGAACGCCAAGGACATCAAAGATCTCAGGCGTGATGGCGACGCCTTCGAGCGCCTGAGCGTCCTCAGCCTGCGCCAAAGTGCCAGCCGTCCGCGTGAAAGCCGCCATCCCGGAAAAACTCCGGTTCTGATCGCGCAAATCAGTGTAGTCCGGAAAGGAATGAACGCCGTTTCCACTGTCATTCACGTAACGCGCCCACGCCATCACGATGCGCTCCGGATCCTGGAACGGCAGCGGCCGGAGCAAGACGGTATCGACCACGCTGAAAATTGCGCTGTTCGCTCCGATGCCGAGCGCGAGGGTGAGGATCGCGATGATCGCGAACATGGGCGTCTTGACCAGCATCCGCAGGGCGTATCTAAGATCGGTTAGCATAGGTGTTAGTTTCTTTTCTGAGAGAAAGCGCTGTAGCAACGGCGCTCTGTCGCCGTTCGGCCGGAGACGCCCCGACAGAGCGGGGCGGCTACAGCGCGGCTCATGTGACTGCCGTCAAACGACGAAGCCATCGCGGAGTTGAATGATTCGGTTGCCGTACGCCGCGTTGACGTCCGAATGGGTGACTTGAATGATCGTCGTCCCACCCGCGTTCAAGGTCTTGAACATCTCCATGATCTCCTTGCCCTGGTCCGAGTGAAGATTGCCGGTCGGCTCGTCCGCCAGGATCAGCTTTGGATTCGCGATCATCGCCCGGGCGATGCTGACCAGTTGCTGTTGCCCACCGGAAAGCTGGCGCGGATACAAATCCTTTTTCCCGACGATGTGAAATCGATCCAGCGCGTCGCAAACGATCGAATCGCGCCCGGCTTTGTTTACGTGCCGATAGGAAAGCGGGATGTCCAGGTTTTCGTAGACGGTCAGATCGTCGAGCAGGTGGTAGTTCTGAAAAACGAAACCGATCTTTTCGTTCCGGAGGGTCGAGCGCTCCTTGGGTTTGAGGGTGTGGACTGGATCGTCGTCGAAAAAATATTCACCGGTCCAGGCGTGATCGTGCATTCCGATCACGTGGAGGAGCGACGATTTGCCGGCGCCGGACGGACCCATGATGGAAACGAAGTCGCCTTCGGCAACTTCCAGATTGATATCGCGGAGGACGTAAAAGAATTTCCCTTTCGCGAGCGGGTAAAAGCGTTCGAGATGTTTGAGTGTGATCATAGACATAACTGGTTAGCTTTGCGCGAGCGCGATGGCCGGATCGAGGCGAGCCGCGCGCCGGGCTGGTAGATAACAAGCAACCAGCGCCACAAAGAGGAGCAACAACGGAATTGCGACGAAGGTCAGCGGATCGGTCGCCGCCACTCCGAAGAGAAGGTTGGCCATCAAGCGCGTCAGGACGAACGCTCCCGCCACGCCGACAACGACGCCGATCACGCTCAGCCTCATGCCTTGCCGGATGACGAGCGCGAGGACGTCCGATCTTTGGGCGCCGAGCGCCATGCGAATGCCGATTTCCTGGGTGCGTTGCGTGACCGAGTAAGCCATGACGCCGTAAATCCCGATGGCGGCGAGGAGCAGGGCCGCGCTGGCGAAGACGGCGAAGAGCTGCATCGAAATGCGCCGCGTGCCTAACGAATTCGAGACCACATCGTCCATCGTCCGGACGTTGTAAACTGGCTGGTCCTTGTCGAGCGCCTGCACTTCGCGTCGCAAAGTGGTTGCGAAAGCAGCCGGATCGCCGGCCGTCCGAATCACGAGCCCCATGAAATTCCAGTGCGAGTCCTGGGCGTGTGGAACGTAGATTTGGGCGCCGCCCTCGCCGGTCAGAGAACCGGTCTTGGTGTCCCCAACCACCCCGACAATTTCGCGCATGAATTTTTCATCGCTGCGATGCCCTCGAAATGCCGCCCAGATGCTGAGGCGTTTGCCGAGCGCGGCTGTGGGCGAACCGAAGTGACGCTTCGCGGTGGTTTCGTTGATGATCACCACCTTCGGTCCGTCAGCATTGTCACGAGGTTCGAAGGTGCGTCCGGAAAGCAACGGAATTTGGAGAGCGCGAAAATAATCGCCCGTGATGGTGGAGAACATCGCGTCTTTCGCGTCGTCCACCGTGAGCGGCCGGCCTTCCGGAATAAACCCGCGTCCAATCGCATAACCACTCGCGTCGAGCGGAAGATTAACGCTACCTCCTGCCGCTTGCACGCCCGGCACCGCTTCCAGCCGTTCTTTCAGTTGCCGGAAAAATTCTACGAACTGCTGATCATCTTTGTATTTCGGACCCTGCAACGCCAGGTTGGCGAGGAGGACGTTGTGCGCATTGAAACCGGGCCGCACCTCCTGAAGACGGAGGAAGCTCTTGATGAGCAATCCAGCGCCGACCAGCAGCATCAGCGAGAGGGCGACCTCGCCGATCAACAGCAGGCTGCGCGCGCTCGTCCGCCGATTTCCTTCGCCGCTGCGGCCGCCTTCTTTCAATGCGCTGGTGACGTCGAGCTTCGAGGCTTGAAGCGCGGGGACGATGCCGAAGAGAATGCCGGTAAGCGCCGAGACGCCGAGAGCGAACGTCAGGACGCGATAATCAATCCCGATCTGTTCGAGCCGCGGCGCGCCTTCGGGCAGCATCGCCATCAGCCCGTCGATTAACCAAATGCTGAGGACGAGTCCCGCCAGCCCGCCGATCGCCGAGAGCAGGATGCTCTCCGTCAGCATCTGCCGCAGAACGCGCGTGCGGCTCGCGCCCATCGCGGCCCGGATCGCAATTTCCTTTTGCCGCGCGGCGCTGCGGGCGAGGAGGAGATTGGCTACGTTCGCGCAGGCAATGAGGAGGACGAATCCGACGGCGCCAAGGAGCGCGAGGAGGGATGGTTTCACCTCGCGAACGAGCCGCTCCTGGAGCGTCGAAAGAAACACGTCCCAACCTTTGTTGGTTTCGGGAAATTGCTTGGCGAGCTGCGCGTTGATGGCGCTGAGACGAGTCTGCGCCTGCTTCAGGTCGATACCGGTATTCAGTCGCGCGATCGCCGACCACACCCGGTTATCGCGCGGTTCGTCCGAGAGATTGACCGCGGTCGGTACCCAAACCTGGGTTTGCTCCGGGTATTCAAACCCCGGCGGCATCACGCCGATGATCGTCAGGGATCTTGCGCTCATCTGGACCTGTTTCCCGACGATGGCCGGATCAGATCCGAAGCGCTTCCACAAACCGTGGCTGATCATCGCGACGCTTTGCGGCCACCCTTTGTCGTCTTCGGGAACGAACGTTCGCCCGAGAACAGGCTGGACCCCGAGCACGGAGAAGAACCCGGTCGTCACGCCAGCGCGCGGGACGCGTTCCGGCTCCGCCCCATCCGCACCGAAGTTGGCGGTACCGGTCCAGTAGGCGGCGGTGCTCGCGAAGAGATCGGTTTGTTGCGACCAATCAGTAAAGTCGAGAAACGAGATGTTGCTTTCGGTAGTGCCCGCCGCCGCAGGATTTTTTCCTTCGATATTGATGATGCGTTCGGCGTCCGGAAACGGCAGTGGCCGGAGGAGAACGCCATTCACGAGACTGAAGATGGCGGTGTTCGCGCCGATCCCCAGGCCAAGAGCGAGCACGGCGACGGCGGTGAAGCCTTTGTGCTTAAGCAGCATTCTGAATCCGTAGCGGAGGTCTTGAAGAAGAGTGCTCACCTTATGGTTCTCTTAACGCGGTGATCGGATTGACCTTCATGGCCCGGCGCGCGGGAAGGTAGGCGGCCGCCATGGCGACCAACAACAGCAAGAGCGTGATGCTCGCGAAAACGAGAGGGTCGGTGGCGGTGACGTGGTAAAGAAGATTCTGCAGGAGACGGGTCAACCCGAGGGCGGCACCCAAGCCAATAACAATGCCGCCCACCGTAGTGAGCATCGCCTGTCCAAAGACGAGCTTGAAGATGTCGGTTCCCCGGGCACCCAGCGCGATTCGTATTCCCATTTCATGCGTCCGCTGGGTGACCGTGTACGAGATCACTCCGTAAATCCCGACAGCAGCCAGAATGAGCGCGAGCGCCGCAAAAGCGCCGAGCAGGAACATGTTAAAGCGCCGTTGCGCCATCGACTCCGAAAGATACGACTCCATGGTCCTGATCTCGGAAATCGGTTGATCCTTATCCAAAGCCTGAACTTGCTCGCGGAGAGCGTTCGTTAGAGCGGAAGGGTCGTTCGTCGAACGCACGACGACCGTCATCGCCGACGCGACGCCGGCCAGATACCCCGGCGCATTTTGGACAAAGGGCACGCAAACCTCCGGCTTCACATCGGCGTCCAGTCCATAATTCCGGACGTCGCGAACCACCCCGACGATTTCCCGCCAATCCCTGGGATTGCCGCTCAATCCAATCCGCTTTCCAATCGGTTCTTCTCCGGCGAAAAAACGTGCCGCTACGGTTTCGTTGATAATGGCGACACCGGGCCCATCCTCGGTGTCGTGACGAGAGAAGGCGCGGCCTTTCACGAGCGACATTCCCATCGCCGCGAAATAATCCGGGCTAATCATTCGGTATTCGGTCAGCGGCCTTTGTCCCGGCAAGGGAGCGGGGTGCCCGTCGATCTCCAACCCGGTCGAGCTGCCGCCGAAAAGAGGAATGTCGGTGACGACGCCGGCGGCGCTGACGCCCGGGAGGGTTCGCAGTCGATCGATCAATCGGTCAAAGAACGCCGCCTGCTCTTCGCGTTTCGGATATTTCGAAGGTGGCAGCGAAACGAAAGCCGTCAGGACGTGATCGGCCTTGAAGCCGGGATCGACGGCGAGCAATCGCGCGAAGCTCCGGATCATGAGGCCGGCGCCGACCAGAAGGACCAAGGAGAGCGCGACTTCCGAAACGACAAGCAACGCGCGCACCCGGTGGCGCCGTGGATTGCCGGTGGCACCCCGACCGCTCTCCTTTAGGCCTTCATTCAGGTCAGGCTTCGAAGCCTGGAGAGCCGGGACCAGGCCAAAAATGATTCCAGTCACGACGGAAATCGCGAAGGTGAAAATGAAGACGGTGCGATTAATGCCGATCTCAGCGAGCCGGGGAAGGTTGGCCGGTTTCAACGAAACCAAGAGATCGAGACTCCAGATCGCGATGAGCAGGCCGAACGCGCCTCCGAGCACTCCGAGCAGCACGCTCTCCGTCAAGAGCAGGCGAACCACGCGCGTCCGGCTCGCGCCCAGCGCACCACGAATCGCCATTTCCTTTTGTCGGGCCATGGCACGAGCGAGAAGAAGGTTCGCCACATTCGCGCAAGCGATGAGCAAGACAAAAGCAACCGCGCTCAGGAGAACAACGAGCATCGGCCGGACTTCGCCCACCGTTTGCTCGTGGAGCGAGATGACTTTCACGCCGACACCCGTGTTCGATTCCGGGTAACGCTCCGCCTGCTGCTGCGCGAGCGCGGTCATGTGCGCACGCGCTTGCTCGATCGAAACGCCCGGCTTCAGCCGCGCGATGACATCGATGAAATTGGTATCGCGAGTCGCGCGCTCAGCGGGGTTGAACGCGACCGGGGTCCAGACTTGCGTTCGCGTATCGGGAAAAGCAAACCGAGGCGGCATGATGCCAATCACCGTATAAGGGCGTTCGTTCAGCGTAATCGTTTGGCGGAGCGCGTTTGGAACACCACCAAAACGGCTCTGCCAGAATTCGTGGCTCAGAATCACCACCTGGCCTTGGCCAGCCCGGTCCTCTTCCTCCGCGAAGACGCGCCCCAGCGCCGGTTGCACTCCGAGTATTTGAAAGAGATCCGCCGAAACCCGCGCGCCGATCACTCGCTCGGGTTTGTCACCGCCGGTGAGGTTGAACCCCTGTCCGATATAAGTCCCAATGCGCTCGAAGACATCATTCTGCTCCCTCCACTCTAGGAAATTGGCTGGGGAACTGGGCGCCAGGGCCAGCCCCGGTTGAGAACCAAAAACGCGCACCAACTGCTCCGAATGCGGGTAAGGCAGCGGACGGAGCAGCACCGCATTGACGACACTGAAAATGGCGCTGTTCGCGCCGATGGCCAGACCAAGAGTAAGAATCGCAACCACACTGAAAGCCGGTGACTTAACCAGCATGCGGAGCGCGTATCGAAAATCGGTCAGCATAAAGGCGTCCTCTCAGTTGCGTTTCATCCGTGCCCAAGCGCGATCATTGGATCCGCGCGCGTGGCGCGCAAAGCGGGAACGTAACTGGCCAGTAGAGCGACCAGAGCGAGAGCGATCGTCACCCCGGAAAACGTGACGGGATCGAACGCGCCGACGCGGTAAAGCATCGCACTCAAGGCGCGTGTCGAAACGAGCGCCAGGAGCAACCCGAGCACGCTCCCAATCAAAACAAGCTTCATTCCATGACCGACCACGAGGCGAAGGACATCGGCCCGTTGCGCGCCCAGGGCCATCCGCACACCGATCTCGTGCGTGCGTTGAACGACCAGAAATGACATCACGCCATAAATGCCGACCGAGGCCAGAACGAGCGCGACCGCCGCAAAGACGCTGATGAGAAGGACGGATAGCCGGCGCGGCGCGATCGAATCCGAGGCAACGTTTTCGAGGGTGCGGACGTTCGCCGCCGGCAGCTCGGGATCAAGCCCCCGAATCTCCCGGCGAATCGATTCGGCCAGCGAACGCGGATCTTGTTGGCTGCGCACGGCCAGGATCATCCCGCGATAGGGGTTCTGCGGATGCGGCAGGTAATACTCGGGCTTGGCCTCAACCTCGAGGCCTTGATGCCGGATGCTGCCCACAACGCCTACAATCGTTATCCATTTTTCAATGGGTTTTCGCGGATCGTCGAACGTGATTCTCTTTCCGATCGAGTCCTGATTTGGAAACCATTTTTGGGCAAAGGCGTCATTCACGATGACTACTTCCGGTCCGTCCGAATTGTCGCGTTCATCAAAGAAACGCCCCTGGATGAGCGGGACCTTCAAGACCTTGAAATAATTCGCGGTCACACTCCGAAGCTCTTCGTCCGGGAAAACCTTTGCCTGAATTGGATCGCGGCCCTCGATGGCAAACGAGCTGTCGCTGTTCGTGCCACTCAGCGGAAGAATGGTGGTCAATGCGGTGGCCTCCACCCCAGGCAGCGCCTGCACGCGTCGAAGCAGCTCTGCATAGAAATCGGAAACCGGCTTGCCGCGCGCATACTTCGCCAGCGGCAGCGAGACTTCCATCGTCAGCACATTCCGCGGATCGAATCCCGGATCGACATTCTGCAGACGAACGAAGCTCTTGAGCAAGAGACTCGCGCCGACCAGGAGGACAAGCGCGAGCGCCACCTCGGAAATGACCAGAGCGTTGCGGACTCGGTTGCGCCGGGCTCCGGTCGTGGAACCGCGGCCACCCTCCTTGAGCGCTTCGGTCAGCTCGGGTTTTGCGGTCGCGAGCGCGGGAACAAGGCCAAATAGAATGCCGGTCACAACGGAGGCCGCCAATGTGACCAGCAGAACGCGCCAATCGAGATTGGCTTCGGCAATTCGTGGAACAGTTTGCGACCCGACGGCGCGGAGCAAATCCAAACCCCAAACGGCGAGAATCGCGCCAGCAAATCCACCGACGAGAGCCAGCAAGACACTCTCGGTGAGCATTTGTCGCAACAACCGGCCCGGCCCGGCGCCCAGCGCGACCCGAATGGCGAATTCGCGTTCGCGCGCTCCGGCCCGCGCCAGCAGCATGGTCGTTAGGTTGGCGCAGGCAATCAGGAGGACGAGCGCCACCGCACCGAGCAGAACGACCAACGCCGTCCGCATTCCGCCGACAACTTGCTCGTGGAGTTTGTAGAGCGTCCCGCCGAAACGAGATGTGGGCAGGTAGTTATCGGGAAATCTGGGCATCCAGCCGGCGATAACGGTGTCGAGCTCCGCCTGCGCCTGCGAGGGCGACACGCCGGGCTTCAATCGCCCAATAATGCCGAAACTGCGCGAACCGCGCGACTCGAGGTCATTTTTGCTAAAAGCGATCGGTTTCCAGAGATCGACCTGCTGTCCGAAAGTGCCACCCTGAACGTTGAACAAGGGCAACGGAAATTGAAATTTCTCCGACATGATGCCGACGACCGTGAAGCTCCGTCCATTGAGGGAGAGCTGTTTGCCGACAAATTCGGGATCGGAGTTGAACCGACGCTTCCAAAGACGCTCACTGATTACCACCACGTTGTCGTTGCCCTCCCCGAACTCGTTCCGTGTGAAGACGCGGCCGCGAATCGGTTCGATCCCCAGAACTGGAAACAGACTTGGAGTAACAACGGCGCCGGGGATCCGTTCGGGCATTTCCCCAGCGGTAAGATTGAGGTCGGCGTAATCAAAAGCCGCGATATCGAGACTCTTGAGCTCTTTTTCGTAATCGAGGTACTCCGGTGCCGAGACGGGAATTCGATCAAGGCCTTGCGCGGAAAATTTCTCCCACAAGAGAAGGAGTTCCTGCGGATTCTTGTACGGCAGGGGGCGAATCAGAAGCGCGTTGACCAGGCTGAAGATGGTGGTGTTCGCGCCGATCGCGAGCGCGACGGTAACGACAGCGATGAGGGTGAAGCCCGGCGTATTGATCAGGCTGCGGAACGCTAAGCGGAGATCTTGAATCATAACAAGGTCCTGTTCAGAAGCTACTCGTAGCGCAGCGCTACCATCGGATCCAAACGCATCGCGGCGCGCGCCGGCAGATAACAAGCGGCCAGGCCGACAGCGAACAAGATCAACGGCACCAGAGCAAAGCTCGGCGGGTCGTGCGCTGAAATCCCATGGAGACTCCCGGCCAGCAGCTTGGTCAGAAAATAAGCACTGACAAAACCGATCGCGAGTCCGGTCATAATAAGCCGCAGGCCCTGACCAGTCACCAGCCGCAAAACATCGCCCGTTTGCGCGCCCAGAGCCATCCGCACTCCAATCTCCTGAGTGCGCTGCCGAACGGAGTAAGACATCACGCCATAGAGTCCGAGCGACGCGAGGAAAAGCGCCAGGCCGGCGAAGATGGAAAAGAGCGTTCCGAAAAACTTTCGATCCCAGAACGATTGGGCGACCACTTCGTCCATCGTGAAAACGCGGTAGATCGGCAGGTCTTTGTTCACCGACAAGACTGTGGTGCGCGCGATGTTCGCGAATTTCGCCGGATCTGTTTTGGTGCGGACCATCACCGAAAGGAAGCGGTCCGCGGCCTGATCCTGCGGACAATAAATCGCGGGCATCGGACGCCGGTTCGTCAGCCGATCGTAAACGACAGGTTTGACGATTCCGACGATCGTCATCCACTTCGGCGGGTCGCCCGGTTTGCCCAGCGCGCGGAGCTGGCGGCCGATTGGATCCTGATTGGGGAACCAGGCACGGGCGCCGTCGTCATCGATCAATGCGACCCGCGGCGCATCCTTGCTGTCAGCAGGCGTGAAGTCCCGTCCACGCAAGAGAGGAACGCGGGCCGTCTGGAGATACCCCGGAGTGATCGTTAGCTGTCGAACCTGGCGGGCGTCCTGAAGCTGCTTCGGTTCCGGTTCGCCTTCGAGCACAAACGCGTCTGTGCCGATGTTCCCGGCGGCGGGCAATGACGTTGTTGCCCCGGCCGATTCCACGCCCGGCAGATTCGCCAACTTCGGAATGAGCTGCTCGAAAAAGCGCGCGGGCGTGTCTTTGTCGGGGAATTGCGCTTCGGGCAAGCCGACCCGGAAGGTCAGGGTGCTCGACGGGTCTACTCCAATATCCGTCTTCTGGAGGTTCATGAAGCTGCGCATCATGAGACCGGCGCCGATCAACAGGACCAACGCCAGGGCCACCTCCGCGACGACCAATGAATTGCGCACCCGTTGACCTTTCGCACCGCCTGAGCCCGTCCGGCCGCCTTCTTTGAGAGCGTCGACCAGACGAGGATGCGAGGCCTGAAGCGCCGGCAACAATCCGAAGAGAACACTCGAAACCGCGCCTATCCCGAGCGCGAATGAGAAGACCCGCCAGTCGAAATCGAAATGAATCCAGTAGGGCACTTCATTCGGAAGGGCGCTCACCATCAGGTCCACACCCCAGACGGCCAGGAGCAAACCAAGTGTGCTGCCGACCATGCCGAGCACGATGCTTTCGGCCAAAAGTTGTCGCACGATCTGGCGCCGGCTCGCGCCCAGGGCGAGACGAATGCCGATCTCCTTGGCCCGGGTCGCTCCGCGCGCCAGAAGAAGATTCGCCACGTTGGCGCAGGCGATGAGGTGCACGAAAAGCACCGCGCCCATGACGAGGAGCGTGAGGGTTTTGAAATTCCTGACCATCTCCTCCCGAAACGGCGTGACGTGGACGCCCACTCCGGAATTCGTCTCCGGATGTTGCACCGCAATTCGGGCGGTAATCGCTTCCAATTCTGCGCGCGCTTGTTCGATCGACACCCCTTTTTTCACCTTGCCGATGCAATCGAGGAAAAAATTACCGCGGGGGTGATCTTTCTCATTCATCTGCAACGGCATCCAGAGATCGCAAACCTCGGGGAAGCGCCAGCCCTTGGGCATCACGCCGACGATCGTCACCTGCTTGCCGTTGATCGGAATGGTTTTGCCGACGACGGCGCGATCGCCGCCGAAATGATTTTGCCAGATGTCGTAACCGATCAGAGCGACCGGCGCCGCATTGAGCTGATCCTCCTCAGGACGAAAGAGCCGTCCCAGAATGGGCTGCACGCCCATAAAGGTAAACGCGTCGGCTGAAATTTGCCCGCCGAGGTAACGCTCCGGCTTGTCCCCGCCCGAGATGATGAAAGTTGCCTCCTGGATGGCGGAGATTCCCTCGAGCGTGGTTACATTCTTCTTCCATTCGAGGTAATCCGGGAACGCGGTCCCGGCGTTCTGATCGGCGTTTTTTTGGAAAAACTGCGAGACGGCGACCAGGCGCTCCTGGTCCTGGATCAGAGGCATGGGCCGCAGGAGGAGCGCGTTGATCGACGAGAACATCGTCGTCGAAGCGCCAATCCCAAGGGCGACCGCCAGGACGGAAATAATCGTAAACCCAGGGGTCTTTACGAGCATCCGACATGCGTATCTAAGATCTCGTAACATGGGACCCCTGGCTTACGTTTACATGTCTGGAAAGTTACCGGCTGTCTCTGCTTGTTAGGCCGCCATCCGGTCTTCGACCACCCGGCCGTCGAAGAGATGGATCGTGCGATCGGCATGCTCGGCAAAACGGGTGTCGTGCGTCACCATGCAGATCGTGGCACCGCCGGCGTGCAGTTCCTTGAGCAGCGCCATCACGGCGTCGCCATTACGTGAGTCGAGGTTGCCGGTCGGTTCGTCCGCCAGAAGGATGGCAGGCTTGCCCGCGAGCGCGCGCGCGACGGCGACACGCTGTTGCTGGCCGCCGGAGAGCTGGCTGGGCAGATGCTTGGCGCGGTGGCCCATGCCGACGCGCTCGAGCGCTTCGAGAACGAAGCCCTTGCGATCGCTCGCGCCCATGCCGCGGTAGGTCAAAGGCAGTTCCACATTCTCAAAAACGGTCAGATCGCCAATGAGATTAAAACTTTGGAAAATGAAGCCGATCTCGCGGTTGCGGATGCGGGCGCGATCCGGAAAGGAGAGGTTTGCCACCTCGGTGCCCTTCAGCGAATAGCTGCCGCCCGACGGAGTATCGAGCAGACCCAGGATCGAGAGCAGCGTGGACTTGCCGCAACCGGATGGTCCGGCGATCGAGACGTATTCGCCCGTGCGGATATCCAGATGAATGCCGGAAAGCGCGTGCGTCTCCACTTCGTCGGTCAGGAAGACCTTCGTGACGCCGTCGAGGTGAATTAATGTGTTAGCGCCGTTCGCGCCGGGGCTGCGAGCGGGTTGTTCGTTGATGGTTTCAGTTGAGGCCATATTACTTGGTTTGGGATCGGGTTTGGTTTTGTCTAGTTAAGGCTGATGCGTTCGTGCGCATCCATTGAGCTGGTATCGGAAAGAATGACTTGGTCGCCCGGCTCGAGGCCGCTCAGGATCTCAATTGTGTTGACCGAGCTGCGGCCGAGTTTCACCGGCGTTCGGACTGCTTCCGAAGTGCCTGCGACCAATTTGAAAATGCCAACGGTGTTGTTCTCCTGGCCGAAAGCCGGCCGGCCCACGTAGATCACATTATCTAGACGTTCCAGCTCGATGGTTCCGTCTACGCTAAGATCAGGCCGGGCGCCTTTCGGCAGGTCGCCATCGATGGCCACATCCACCGTCACCGTCCCCTGCTCCACCGCGGGATCGACCCGAATGACGTGACCGGCCACAATGCCGTTCCGGGTGTCGATCGAGGCGACTTGGGCATTCATAATATCTTTCGCCTGCGTTTCCGCGATCTTCACCTGGGCTTTGAGTTTGGTCGGGTCGGCGACGCGCGCCAGGTTATCTCCGGGTTTGACGCGCTGCCCGATTTGCACCGGCAACTGCTGCAGGACACCATTCATGCCGGCTTTCACATGCAGCTGCTCGACTTGATCCACTTTCAATTTCGCGAATTCCTTTGCCTGATCGACGGCGGCTTGCTTCGAGGCGATCTGCGGCTCAATCGAGTCGCGGGAAAAAGCGAGACGCTTGTTTTCGATTTCGTCCCGGTTGGCGAGCTCCGCCTCCTTCACCTTCGATGTCTTGTAAACCAAATCAGAGACGAGGCCGTTCTTGGCTAATTGATCGTTGGTCTGTCGCTCCATTTTAGCCTGTTCGAACTCGGAATGAACGCGGGCCGTAATCGATTCCTGGTCGAGCAGTTCGCGCTGAAGCGTAGCGCGCAGGGTGGTCAGTTCCGCCTCGGCCGCTTTTGCTTTCGACTCCGCGTCGCCCGCCGTTTGTTCGAGCTCCGGGCTGGTCAATTCCAGGATAACTGTGTCGGGCTGCACCGGTGTCCCGGGCCAAACCACGATCTTTTCGACACGCCCTTCGGTGTTCGCCGCAATCCAACGAATATCCACTGGAACCAGCGTCCCGAGGCCGCGGACCTGGCGCACCATTGGGCCGCGTTTGACCGTGTCGATCCAGACGGTGGAGCGGTCGATGCTTGGGACAGCCGGCTTAAGCCGGGAAAGAAGGAACGTTATGAGGATGAGCCCCAGGATGGACCCGGCGATGATAATGATCCGGCGTTTGCGCTTTTGTTTGGCAACGTGCGGGCGTGGGACATCCATGGCAGAGGCAGCGGGCGTAAAGCCGCTCGGCCGCACAATAGTCGTATCCATTTTTGCTTCCGAGCTTTTTGACATCGTGTCGCTGTTTTCTATTAAAGCGACGCGAACGAACGCACGAGATGAACCAGCCCGCTTGCGCTGTTGATTATGGGCAGGGCCGCTGTCATCACGATGACAACGAACAAGGCCGCCTCACCCGCGAAACTGCGGGGCTCTTCATTCTTAAAGTATTCCTGGCTGATCGCCCGGAACGAGGGTCGGCGGCCATCGAAGCAACGGCCACCGTTTGGCAATGACGATGCTTGGAAGCTATAATCCGTTTGGGGGAGGAGAGAGCCCTTGCGGAACCCGCGATCACTCAGATCGCGGCGGCTCTTCTCGTTGAATTGGACTGTTGGTTTCATATTCTTATCTTTCCTGTGAGATGCATTCGGCATCCCGATTGGATTCAAAATCTTTCTTGGCGGACGAGGCTATTGCAATGGCCGTGCCACACGTCCAAACAAAGCCATAACTAATTCTTAATTAGCCGTTTAGATTTGGAGACAAAAAACCGATGAGCTCGGAAAAGCTTCGGTTGTGGGATTCCACCGTCCCGATTGTGGGACGTTATTTCGGCAGGCGCAAAAGCGCTTCGCAACCCGGGCCGCTGCGATTCACCAGAGTCAATGAACCGCCGTGCGCTTCCGCGATCTGCCGGCTCAGCGCCAGGCCAATCCCCGATCCTCCGGGCTTGGTCGTAAAAAATGGAACGAACAAATTCGTCGGGTTCATGATGCCGGGCCCGGTATCCCGCACAAATACTTCGACGCACTCGGCTAAATCGCGCCAGCCGGTGACCACGGTCCCGGCGGTTTCGAGAGAGGCTTCCGCCGCATTGTGCAAAATGTTGATGAGCAACTGCTCCAACTGGGCCGCGTCGCCCTGAACAGTTACTTCGGGTCCGGACACGACCCGCACCGGAATGCGCGTTTCCAGGCTCGCGACTCGCCTGACGAGTGCACTCAGATCGATCGTTTCCTTTTGCGGGGGCGGCAGCCGTGCCAGCCGGGCGTAGGCCTGCATGAAACGGCTGAGGGATTCGGCCCGGGTCGCAATGATGTTCAATCCGCTCCGGGCATCGTCGCGCCAATCCGCGGGTGGCGGATCGCGCCGAATCAAAGTCTCGAGGCTGCCAGCAATCGATTTGATCGGCGCGAGCGAGTTATTCATCTCGTGGCCGATGACGCGCACGAGGCGCTGCCAGGCGTTCCGTTCTTCTTCCCGCAGCGTGCGGCTGAGGTCAGTCAGGACCAGCAGTTCGTGCGGCAAGCCGCGTTCACGGAAAGAACTGCGGCGGACGCCCCATCTCCCGGAGCCGCCCGGAAACGCCAGCGTGAGCGGCGCGTCTTCGTTCGCCTCGAGACAAACCTCCAGCCCAATGTCGCGGGCGCGGCGGCCGAGCAGTTTGTCCATTGGTTGTCCCAGCAGATCCTCTCCGGCCCGGTTGACCAGGCGCAAGCGCCGTTCGGGATCGAAGGTGAAAACAGCGACGTCGATTTCCGCCATGATCGTCCGGAGCAACGCCGTCGCCTCGAAAGCGCCGAGCCGCTGCACGCGAAGAGTTTCGCCGAGCGCATTAATTTCGAGCAGCGATTCCCCGAGGGCGTCATCAGCCCGGGCGCCTCGGGCCCGAATCGAATAGTCGCCTTCGCGCAGCGCCGCGAGCAGGTTCGTCATGGTTTGGAGCGGACGAATGACATGCTCGCGCGCACTCAGGATGAACCCCAGGCCCAAGCCGACGATAAAGAGCGTGCAGGTCCACTGAACTTTTGCGGTATGATCGCCAAACCAAAGCATCGCCAGCGCGACGATGGCGGCCGGTGCGCCCGCGGCAATCGTCAGCCAGGTCAGGCGACCTTCGTGGGTAAAACGGCGGTGCGTTTTCTTGGGAACTTTCATTCACGCTCGCCGCGATCGCGCGCAGTCGCGGGCGAGTCTGCTGCGCGCTCCCTAGAGTCCATACTGCTGCAGCCGCCGATAGAACGCGCTCCGGCTGAGCCCCAGAGCTTCCGCGGCCTTGCGGGCGTTGCCATCGAAGCGCGAGAGCGCCTTTTTAATCAGGAAAGATTCCACTTCCTCCAGGCTCATGTCTTCCAGTCGCGGCGAGTCCTCACGCCCACTTGTTAGGCCAAGATCGTTGGCTTTCACTTGCGCACCCTGTGTCATCAGGACCGCCCGCTCCACGACGTGATCCAGCTCCCGAACGTTGCCGGGGAACTGATGCTGCATCAGGAGATCGCGCGCCGCTTCCTCGAATCCGGTTATTGTTTTGCGGTACCGCTTTGCATGCTGGCGGAGAAAACTATTCGCGAGGAGCATGATGTCTTCGCGCCGTTCGCGCAGCGGCGGCAGAGCGATCTCGATCGTGTTCAAACGAAAAAGCAGATCCTGCCGAAAACGGCCCGCGGCGACTTCCTCATGCGGGTTGGCGTTCGTGGCGGAAACGATCCGCACATTCGCGTGCGATGTTTTCGAGGAACCGACCCGCTCGAACTCGCCCGTCTCAATCATGCGCAATAATTTCGCCTGCTGATTCATTGGCACGTTCGCGATCTCGTCCATGAAGAGCGTGCTCTCGTCCGCCAGCTCGAAACGGCCGGCCCGGTCCGTCTTGGCATCAGTGAACGCGCCCTTCACATGTCCGAATAGTTCGCTCTCGAAGATGCCCTCCGAGAGTCCGCCCATGTTGACCGTGATCATGCTGTGCGAGGCGCGCGGTGAGAGCGCATGCAGCGCCTGCGCCACCAGGCCTTTCCCGGTGCCGTTTTCGCCCGTGATGAGAACATTCGCATCCGACGGCGCCACCCGTGAGATCAACTCGAGCACCGGACGCATCCGGGGCGATTCCGCGATGAGATTCGGGGCGTTGCCGCGGAGGAGTTGATTGGCCGCTTCGAGCCGGCGGCCTTTCCGCAACGCGCCCGCCAGCTCGATCTGCGTCCGCACAATCGCGAGAAGCCGATCGTTATCCCAAGGCTTCGGAATGAAATCGCGCGCGCCGCGCTTCATCGCTTCGACCGCGAGATCGATCGTCGCCCACGCGGTCATCACGACGATCGGCAGAGTGCTGTCGAGCGCCTGAATGCGCGGGATCACGTCCAGCCCCTCCTGCCCGGAGGTCGTGTCACGCGTGTAATTCAGATCCATGATCAGCAGCGTGTAATCCTTCTTATCGAGCGCCTGGAATACTCCGGCGAGCGATGTCACCGCGTCGGTCTGATGCCCTTCGCCCTTGAGCAAAATGCGCAATGCCTCCAGCACATCGTTCTGGTCGTCGGCAATCAGGATCCTGCTCATCAGTTAAGTCATGAACCGCGTTTCGCCCGCGCTGTCAATCAACCAGCTTCTGGTCGAAGAGATTTTGATCTTCAAGAAATACTCGAAATCCAGCCTCGTGAGCGATCTCGAAAAACGGCGTGGCCCGATTGTCTTCTACACCCAAAGAGTGCGATCGAAGGTCCGGTATTGAATCGCTTCGCTCACGTGTTCCGAGTTGATCTCGTCGCTCGACTGCAAGTCGGCGACGGTGCGCGAGACCTTTAGAATTCGGTCGTAAGCGCGGGCGCTCAGATTCAATTCCGTCATCGCGACACGGATCAGCTCCTGGGATTCGTCGCTGAGTTTGCAGTGTTCCTTGATCTGGCGCGGACCCATCCGCGCGTTGCAGTTGATCTTCTTGTCGGAGCAAAAGCGCACCTGCTGCCGGGCCCGCGCGCGTCCCACGCGATCCCGAATCGCCGCGGAACCTTCTTCCACGCGCGTGCTCGAGATATCGCGATACTCGACGGCCGGAACTTCAATATGAAGATCGATCCGATCGAGCAACGGTCCCGAGATGCGCTGCCGATAACGCGTAACCTGGAGCGGACCACAGCGGCATTCTCGTTTCAAATCGCCGAAGTATCCGCACGGACAGGGATTCATGGCGGCCACGAGCATGAACTCGGAAGGAAACGTCACGCTGCCCGCAGCGCGCGAGATCGTGACTTTGCCGTCTTCCAACGGCTGCCGCATGACCTCGAGGGTAGAGCGTTTGAACTCGGGAAGCTCGTCGAGAAAAAGCACGCCGTGGTGCGCGAGACTGACTTCGCCCGGCGTGGGAATCGTGGAGCCGCCGAGCAAACCGACATCGGAAATCGTGTGATGGGGTGAACGGAACGGGCGCGTCGAGACGAACGCCTGTTCCCCGCTCAGCATCCCGGAAATGCTGTGGATTTTCGTGCTCTCGATCGCTTCCTCGAGTGACATCGGCGGGATAATCGTAGCGATGCGCTTCGACAACATCGACTTCCCGGAACCGGGCGGTCCAATCATGAGCAAATTATGTCCGCCCGCGACCGCCACCTCGATGGCGCGCTTGACGTGCCCCTGCCCTTTCACGTCGCTAAAATCGACGTCGTAATTCTTGTGCGTGGCGAAGAACGAAGTCAGATCGCCGTAGGTCGGCGCGATCAGCGATTCCCCGCGAACGAACTCAAAGGTTTCGCGCAGATTTTGGACGCCGTAGACGGTGATCCCTTCCACCATCGCGGCTTCATGCGCGTTTGTGGCCGGAACGAAAATGGCCTCTTTCTTTTGCCGCCGCGCCTCGAGGGCCACCGGCAAAACGCCCTTCACCGGACGAACGCCGCCATTCAGGGCCAGCTCACCGACAAAGCTGAACTTTTCGAACGACGACCCGTCCAGTTCCTCAGCGACCGCGATCATGCCCAGCGCAATCGGCAAGTCGAAGCTCGGCCCCTCTTTCTTGATGTCGGCCGGCGCCAGATTGATTGTCGTCCGCCCCCGGGGCCAATAATAGCCGCTGTTGCTGATCGCCGTTGTCACACGGTCCCGGCTCTCTTTCACCGCCGCGTCCGGCAGCCCGACGATGATAATCTTCGGGTCGCCCCCCGCGCCATTAACTTCTATTTCGACCTCATAGGCATCCACGCCATAGACGGCAGCAGAATAGATCTTAGCCAGCATTGAGACGGGGGAACGTTTGGGGGGCCTCGAAACACGGTGAATTCCGACGCGGAAAACACTTTATTCGGGCTTCTCAACCCACGTCAATCCTGCGAATTTTTTGCCGATCCGCGATGGGAACCTTACCAACTTGCAATCAACGGGTTACCATGGCCGCCGAGAAAGATTGAACAAGACCCGGCCGAGCCCTGTCAGAAATGCGATATTTAAGGTTGTTAACTACTTTGTAGAATGTTAAAACAAAAAGTCTACAAACGCCGGTTGACCGCAACAACCGGATTTTTGCTGACACGACCCCTTTACCCTTTTCATGAAAAGTTATATGGCTGCTGAAGATAGCGATACTGGAATAAAGATTTACCTGCGAGAGATCGGGCAAATCCCGCTCCTGACCCCCGATCAGGAGATCGAACTCGCCGCGAAGATCAAGAAAGGCGACCGCGAAGCGCGTGCCCTCATGATTCGTTCGAACTTGAGGCTCGTCGTCAAGATCGCGCACGACTACGCGAACCTTGGTCTCCCTCTGCTCGACCTCATTTCCGAAGGCAACATCGGTCTGATGAAGGCCGTGGAGCGTTTCGACCCCGCAAAAGGCGGCAAGCTGAGCACTTACGCGGCTTGGTGGATCAAGCAATCGATCAAGCGCGCCCTGGCTAACCAGAGCAAAACGATCCGCCTGCCGGTCCATTTGGTCGACAAAATCTCGAAAATGCGCCGCGTCTCGCTCCAGATGAGCGAGGAGCTCGGGCGCGAACCGACCGATGACGAGCTCGGGGAAGAGATCGGCATTGCCAGCGGCAAAGTTTCGCAGCTCAAGACCGTCTCGATCCGTCCGGCCTCCTTGGATGCGCCCATCAGTGATGACGATTCCACCGAATTCGGCGAAATCGTGGGCGACGAAGAAGCCCAGACGCCATTCGAATTGCTCCGCGACAAGAATCTCCGGAATGAAGTCGGCGGATTGCTCGATGTTTTGGACGACCGCGAACGCAAAATCATTTTCTCACGCTTCGGCCTCGACGGCGGCAAGCCGAAGACTCTGGAAGAAGTCGGGAAAAAATTCGGCGTCACCCGCGAGCGAATCCGCCAGTTGCAGAACATCGCGCTCTCGAAATTGCGCCGTGCCCTCAGCAAGAAAGAGCGCCCGGTGGACGTGGAATTGCCGGTCGAAGTTTAAGGGACGGCCCTTGTTTTACAAAACGCGCGGATGGGAAACCTCCGCGCGTTTTTGCTTATTTCGCCTGTCGGAGCTGAATCGAATCAACTTTCAATCCGCTCGCAACCATGTCTGTGAGGATAACCAGGTTATCTCTCGGTTCGGTCAATTTCAGCGTGTGCAAGTGCTTCAACGCGGCGTCAACCGTCTGCTTGGGATCGTCCGTGAACCCGATCAAGATCGGGTGCGTTCCCCAGGAGAGAACGAGTTGGCGATAAACGCGCTCGCTTGAAGTAAACGCAAAGATGGGCGCGTGCGCTGGCCTCATGTTCGAAACATATCGGGCCATCGTGCCATGGTGGGTAAAGACCACGAGCTTGGCGCGATCCAGTGAATTGGCCAGGACCACCGCTGCCGCCACCGTTTTTTGTCGATTGTCTTCCAGGAGTGCGTCCGCCCCATAGCCTGCGCCACCGCTGCGTTCGATTCGGCGCGCGACGCGATCGAAAATTTTCACGCACTCCACCGGATAGCGACCCACGGTGGTTTCTCCACTGAGCATAATTGCGTCAGCCTGCTCGAAGACGGCGTTGGCTACATCCGTGATTTCGGCCCGGGTTGGCACCGGATTTTCGATCATCGATTCGAGCATGTGGGTGGCGACGATGACCGGTTTCCCCATCCGCAGGCAACGCTTCACGATGCGCCGTTGGACAATCGGAAGCTCTTCCATCGGAATTTCGATTCCCAGATCTCCGCGCGCGATCATCACGACATCAGCCGCGTCGATCATATCGTCGATCTGCCGCACGGCCGATTGATCCTCGATCTTCGCAATGATCCGGGCAGGGCTGCCAAGTTTCTTGACGAGTTTGCGAAGTTCCACCAGGTCGCTGACCTGCCGCGCGAAGCTGAGCGCGACGAAGTCCACCTCGAGTTCCGCCCCGAGCGTGACGTCCTCAATGTCCTTCGCCGTGAGTGGCGGCAGATTGACGCGGACCCCGGGAAGATTGATGTGGCGGCGCGAGCCAAGCGAACCGGGCGTAAGCACTTTGCATCGGATCCGGTTCTTCTTTTTCTCCAGGACAAGCAGCCGGATTACGCCGTTATCGACCAGAACGGTGTCGCCGACCGAAATGTCATCGATCAGTCCATCGTAGTTAACGTCGACGGAATACTCCTCCTCGCTCTTGGCGCCGCGGACGGTGAACTCAAGGACATCACCCGGTTTCAAATTCAGATTCGTCTTGAGCTGGCCAGTCCGGATGGCAGGCCCTTGCGTGTCGAGAAGGATGCCAACCGGACGGTGAATCTCCGCGGCGATCTGCCGAATGCGGGGCACGATCTCGCGCACCCACGCATGCTCGGCATGGCTCATGTTCAGCCGGAACACATCCGCCCCGGCGCTCATCATCTCCCGCAGCGTCTCAGAGCTTTTCGAAGCCGGGCCCAACGTGCAGATAATTTTCGTCCTGCGCACGTCCGCAGAATTAAGTCTGTCGGGCCAAATGCAAGGCGCATTTCGATGGCGCGCTGCGACAAGAGTTGCGAAACCGCGAGGTCCACGGTTCACTGCGCAGAGATGCACCAAAGCTCGTTCGACAAAATGACCGCGTTCCGGCGCGACCATCTCGAAACCCGGCGCCACGAGCCGCTCGTGATCGTCGACCTGGGGAGCCAGGACTTCAACGGTTCCTACCGTCCCCTTTTCGCCCTGCCGCCCTGGCAATACCTGGGAGTCGATCTCGCCGCCGGGCCGAACGTCGATGTCGTGCTCGCCGACCCCTACGACTGGCGGGAATTATCGCCGGAAAGCGCGGACGTCATTATCGCGGGCCAGACCTTTGAGCATACGGAATTCTTCTGGGAGACGATGCGGCAGATCGCGCGGACATTAAGACCGAACGGCCTTTGTTGCATCATTGTCCCATCGAGCGGGCCGGAACATCGCTTTCCGGTTGATTGCTGGCGCATGTATCCCGACGGCCTCCGCGCGGTCGCGCGCTATGCGGGGCTCGAAGTGATTGCAGCGGAGACGCAGTGGGAAGACTTGCCGGAATACGACAACGAAAGCAACAAGTGGCACGACTCTGTTCTTATCGCGCGGAAAGGGTGAACTCCGGCAGGCGCGGCGGCACCGCCAGTTCGAAGCCGGGAAGATTGAGTGACAGGTTGGGGTTGTAAAACGGATCGTTCAGCAACTCGGAGCCCCACTTCCGTTGCATGTAGGCAGCCTCGCGCACGAACTGAGCCTGTTCCTCGGGGGCCCGTTGGTGACCGCGGGACGCGGACTCGTGATGAATCAGGCTCGCATACGGAGTCCAGACATTCTGCAAACCCGCGGCTCGCAAGCGAAGACAGAAGTCGATGTCGTTAAAACTAATCGCCAGGTTCACTTCATCGAATCCACCGGCTTCTTCGAAAATCTCCCGGCGCAAGACCAGGCACGCGCCCGTCACCGCCGAGCAATTTTGCTGCAACCAGGCGCGGTTGAAATAACCAGCATGTCCGCGCGGCACCCCGGTGAACGCGTGCCCCGCCACGCCGCCAAGACCCAGGACGACGCCACCATGCTGGAGGGTGCCATTTGGATACCAAAGTCGCGCCCCGACGGCTCCCACCCCTGGCCGGACCGCATGACTCACCATCTCGCGCAGCCAGTCCCCTTCGTTCGCTTCGATGTCATTGTTGAGAAATGCGAATACTTCTCCTTTCGCCGCGGCGGCTCCCCGGTTGATCAGACGGCTGAAATTAAATGATCCGTCGTCCCGGATGATTTGCGCGGCCCTTTCCTGCTCCATCTTGCGCAGAAATTTCAGCGTAGCCGGCTCGATCGAACCGTTGTCGACGATAACGAACTCCATCGCCGGATAATCAGTTCGTTCGCGAATACTCGCGACGCATCGCTCGATGAGATCGATCCGATCCCGCATCGGAATGATAATCGAGACCAGGGGCGGGTCCGTTAGTTCGTAGACCACGCGATGAGATTCCGAATTTTCCGGGCACGCCTCCGCTCTCCCTGAAATGTCGACGCGTCGCAGATGATCGCCGATCGCTCGGCGCGCTGCTTCCTTCGCGTACGGTTTTGCGTCCGCCACCGCCGCGAGGCTCCCGGCAACGGCGCGCCAATGATAGAGAATCCGCGGGATGTGTCGCACCCGCGCCGGCTCCAATCGCTCAAGGCAGCGCAAAGCCAGATCGTAATCCTGTGAACCCTCCAACCCTTCCCGAAACCCGCCGATTTCGTGCAGGAGTTCGGTCCGATAAACTCCGAGGTGATTGATGAAATTTTGCCCGAGAAAAAGCTCCGGATTCCAATCGGGCTTGAAAAATGGATTCGAGCGAACATCCGCCGAATCGATCTTGTCTTCGTCCGAATAGATCAGACCCGCGTCGGGATGGTCTTCGATTTCGAGCGCGACAAAGGCGAGCGCGTGCTCGGCCATGACATCGTCCTGGTCGAGGAGCGAGCACCATTCGCCCGTCGCGAGCCCGAGCGCGGAGTTCGAACACGCGGAGATGTGGCCGTTTTGCTCGCGGAAGATGAGCTTGATCCGCGGATCGCGCGCCGCGACTCCTTCGAGAAACGGCCGGACTGCCGGGTCGGTCGATGCATCGTCGGCAATGCAAAGCTCCCAATGTTCATAGAGTTGCCCTTCAACCGAAGCGACGGCGGCCTCGAGGATATGAAGTTCAGGATTGTAGACCGGAAGAAGGACCGAAATTACGGGTTGCCTCCGCATCGCGCGATGGCGCCGGCGCAGGGCAATCGCATCGCCTGGCGTGGGCGTGTCAAAGCGGGCGATCCAATTCTGGTAGGTGATCGGGGCGGCCGAGTGCTCTTTGAGCGGATCGTCCCGGAGCGCTTGCAGTAACTCCGCGAAACGTGTCGCAAAGCGGTCCAGGGTGAAATGCCGCTCGAACGTCCGCAGTCCCGCCTGGGCCACTTCACGAGCGAACGCCGGTTCTTCCACGTATCGTGTCAGGGCGCGCGCCAGCTCGTCCGGATTTTCCCGAGCGACGACCAGCCCGTTCATTTCGTGCTGAACCCATTCCCGAACGCCGCCGACGTCCGTGCTGATGACTCCCTTCGCCAGTCCCATCGCCTCCAGAATCACGAGTGGCATTGTTTCATCCCGCGATGGGAGAACGACCGCATCCGCCTGATTGAGGAGCGCGGTGGCTCCGGCGTGGTCGAGGGCTTCGATTAGCTGGGTGTTGGTGAGACCGACAGCGCGGTTCTTCAGCTTCTCGAAAAACTCGGTATCCAAAATCCGGCCGGCCATCTTGAACGAGCTCCGCCGGCGTATCTCCGGATCCAGCTTGTGAATCGCTTCGAGCAAAACGTCCTGGCCTTTGCGCGGCTCGAAACTACCCAGGGTCACGAAGCAGATCGCATCCTCCTTCTGCCCCGGGATCAGCGGCGGTTTCGGAATGCCATACGGAACCACTTCAATCGGCCCCAGCGTGAGTCCTTCGTAAACTCTCGCGGTTTGCCGCGTGGGGGTGACCAAAACATTTGCCATTTGCATCGCCGGCCTGATCTCCGAAATCGCGCGCATCAAGCGCACGGCCACCAGCGTTTCGTGCAGATACCAAAGGACCGGCCGCTTCTCCAAATGAGCGGCGCGCACGGCTGGCCAGCTCACGATGGTGTTGGCCACGATCACATCGTAACCCCGGCACAATTCCCGCAGCCGCACGTGCTGGAGATCGCTCAGGAGCGTCGGCTCCATCAAGGTGGTGACGCCGTCTCGCGTCAGCATCTCCGTGATCGGTCCTTCGTCGGGCGTGACCACGGCCACTTCCCATCCCGCCGTTTTCAGCCAGCGCGCGAGATGCACCAGTTGAATGGGCGCGCCGCTTAACGTCGTTTCGTGCGAGACAAAGAGAACGCGCGGCGGCCTGACCAGTTCATGGCCCTGTGCAGATTCAGGCATCTTGTGCTGGCCCAACCGTCAGCGGCTGCGAAATCGCTTCCCCGATCAGCTGGCGAAACTCCTCGCCGAAACGCTCCATCGTGAAATTCTTTTCGTAAGTCGCGCGCGCCTTTTTTCCAAGCTCACCCGCCAGCGCCGGGTCTTCGATCAAGCGCCGGATCGCGATCGCGAGGGTTTCCGGTGAGTCCGGCGTCACGAGAAGTGAGTTTTCACCCTCGACCAGGACTTCGAGCGCGCCGCCGACAACGGTGGCGATCAACCCTTTCCCGAGACACATCGCCTCCAGGATCGTGACCGTCGGCATCGCTTCATCGCGCGAAGCGGAAACAATCACATCAGCCTCGCGCATCAGTTCGATCGCTTCCGAGTGGCTTAAGGCGCCTTTGACCGAGAAGTTTGGCAACTTCTTCGCGACGGCTTCCACCTTTGGCCAAAAATCGGGATCGAGAACGCGGCCGGCGATTTGAAATTCGGCGGCCCGCTGCAATTGGGCCGGGAGCAACGCCAGCGCTTCCACAAAAACATCCTGGCCCTTTCGCGGTTCGATACTTCCCAGGAGAAGAAATCGAAGCGGATGGGTAGCGACGGAGTCACCACTTTCCTTCGCCAGGCCAAGATCTGGAATGGCGTTGCGCAAACATTTCACCGGTTGGTCGGTGTATCGTCGATAAACGGTCGCGGTGCTTTCAGAGGGCGCGAAGAGCAAGTCAGCGTACGGCACGGCCGCGCGAAGCTTGGCGTCTTCCCGAAGATAATGTTCGCCCACCGAGCCCGGCTCGTGCACCCACCACGCAATCGGGACGTTTTCTCCCTTGAGCGCACGCACGACCGCCCCGCTGAGAATCGTATTCGCGACGACGCCGTCGAAGTCGCGCGCAAATTTGGCGAATGATTCGTGTCCCGATTCAATGAGCGGATCGATAATGACCGGGATGCCCGCGGCTTTCAGTTTCTCATGGAGCGGTCCATCCTCCGGCGCCATGACCAGAACGAAAATGCCGTGGCGTTGGCACCAGGTCGCCGCGTGAAAAAGCATCATCGGCGCACCGGACAAGGAGAGATCGTGCGAAACGAAAAGCAGATCCGGGGAAGAATCGAGCGAGGCCGGCCGATCGCCCGCCGTCATCCGGAGAGGCGTCGGCGAATCGGTATAGAGCCAGTCGCGCATGTTGTCCGTGAAGTACGGATCGTGAGTCGTGTAATGCGGCCAGCGTTTAAGCAAGTAGATCGAGGCCTTGTCCCGGCGTCTGGCGGTTTCCTTTTCCTCCTCCACGCCGATCGAGACGTGCCCGGCGTGGCTCAACGTCGCGTAAGGCGTGTAAACACAGCGGAGTCCGGCTTCGCGCACTTTGAAAGAGAGATCGATATCCGAGTGCGCAATCGGCGTGTTGACCGCGTCGAAGCCGCCGACGCGCCGGAAATCGTCCCGCCGCATCGCGAGACAGGCCGCGGACAAGGCCGCCACGTCCCGCAACGACTGGGCGAGGTTGAAATGCTCAGTGGAATCAGCCGCGCGTTGATGAAAAGCCGTTCCGGCCAACCCACGCACTCCCATGACCAGGCCGGCGTGCTGAATTTTTCCGGTCTCATAAAGGAGTTTTGGCGCCACGGCGCCCACTTCGGGATTCTCCAGCGGCTCGATTAAATTCTGGATCCACCCGGGCTGCGCCGTTTCGACATCGTCGTTGAAAAAAATGAGCCGCTCGCCCGTGGCCGCCGCCGCGCCCAGATTGCATTTGTCGGAAAAGTTAAACGGCTTGTCGTAGGGCACGAACCGCGCGGTCGCGTTCGGCGTTTCGAGACTCCTAAGCGACTCGATCAGCCGGCTGTTGGTGACAATAACGATCTCCAGGTCCGGGTACTTCGTGTTGCGGGGGAGATCACGCAGGCAAATTTGCGCTCGTGTCGGCGAGTCTGTCGGGACAATCACCGAGACACGCGGCCAGGTCGCGACTTTCAAGCGCGCGCGGTTGGCCGTGGGATATTCAACGATCTCCGCCGCAAGATTTCGGCGCCGCATCGCGTCGGCCAGCGCGGCCAGGTTTGTCTTGCGCGCGTCTGGTTTTCCTCCGGCCGAACCGGATTCCGGATGTTCGCGCCAGTGATAGAGGACGTGAGGAACATGATGAATGGCCCGCGCCCGTTCTGTGGCCCGCAGAGCGAAATCGTAGTCCTGGGAAAAATCGAACTCCTTGCGAAAGCCGCCGATTTCTTCGACGAGCGCACGCCGGTACGCCGTCAGGTGACCGATATACATCGACGAGCAAAGAAGCTCCGGACTCCATTCCGGTTTGAAAAATGGCGCATGCCGTTTTCCCTCGGCGCTGAATCGATCTTCATCGCTGTAGAAAATATCGGCGTCCGGAAATTCCGAGGCCGCCCGCGCCATTTCATAAAGCGCAAACGGGGCCAGCAGATCGTCATGATCGACGCAGGCCACGAGGTCGCCGGTGGCGGCTTGCAAGGCGCGATTCGTGTTCTCCGCAATCCCAAGATTCTCAGCCAGGCGCTGGACGCGAATCCTCGGTTCGCGCAGTTCCCATTGCCGCAGGGTCTCGATGGTTTCCGCCCGGTCTGAGCCGCCATCCACCACGCACATCTCCCAATGGTCGTAGGTCTGGGCGGCGACCGAAGCAAACATCTCGTCCAGGAAGTAGGCCGGCGTATTATAAACCGGCGTCAGCAAGCTGATTTTGACCCGGTCGGCCAAATCTTCCGAGGCACGGCGCTGACCTTCCAACGCGGCCGCATCGGGTTCATGCTCGCTAATCCACGCGGAATATCGGTCCACCGGTACCTTGGAAACGGCCGGGACCGCTTTCTCCACGAGTGCCGCAGGCTGCGGTGCGCGTGAAATCTTGAAGGTCCGTGGGAGGCGCTGAATCTCGCGCACAATCTTCTCCTTGAGCGATCGTCGCTTTTTCGGCCCGGTCAGAATGTGAAAACATTTTCCGCCCTTCCGGCACGCTTGTTTCGCGGCGCTCAGGATCGCTTTCTGGTCCTTCAGCTGCGTCTTGAGTTGCTCGATCTTTGCTTTGAGCCGGTCGCTTTCCGCAACCCAGTGTTGGAGCTGCTCGTGCTGGCTGTCCATCACGAGCTGCGCTTTCGCGCGGTCGCGCCGCAGGATTTCGAAATTCTTTAGCTGCTCGGTCTGCGCATCAATGGCGCGCGCCTGATGGTCCATGATTTCCTGGACTTTCCAGCGATCGGCCAGGAGCGAATCGAGCCAGACTTGCCGCGTGGTGAGCGCGGCCTGCTCGCGCACCGCCTCGTCGGCCACGGATTGCGCGTTGATGCGGGCGGCGGCGATCCGATAAATTCCAATCAATTCCGCGAGCGTTTCCTCTCGTCCAAATAAGGCCTGGGAGAGGAATTCTCCGGAATCAGCCGTGTGCGATCGAGAGGAGACGCCGAGGCCAATGCCGCCGGGGATCTCCGCGGAAGGCCGCCCGATCACCCATTCTTTCCACGCGTCCTGGGGCCCATCCGCTCGCTCCAGATCGAGACCGAGCAACAAGACCAGCGCATCGTTGGAAAGCTTCGCTTCCCAACGCGCCAGATCAGCGCGGATTTCGCTCGCCGAATCGCAGTCATCGAGCAGAAGCAGATCGACACTCTTGTCGGGGCAAGCGCCCAGGGCCTCCGTCGCCGAGCCCTCGACGAAACGGACCCGGTCGCCATAAAATTCCTGTCCGTAATCTTTTGCCTGCTGCCAGGCGGGATCATCGGCAGCATTTTCGTTCGCCCGCTCGCGACGAACCAGCGTGCACAGGGCCTCCACATTTTGCTCGCGTGCTGCCTGGCAAAAAGTGAAAAACGCCTGCGCGTCGCCAAATCCCAGCGACACGACCGCCTTCGGTTTTCTGCTCGCCACCAGGTCGTAGAGCAACGGCAGATAAGGCTGCCGCGGACCGCCGGCATGGAATTTCGGCTGAAAACCAAGAAGGCTCGGGAGTTTCTCGAACATCAAAGGAGCGTCGGATCGAAGTTAGACCTGGTGAAATCGTTGTTTGATCCGTTCAATAGAGGACTAAACCAGCCCGCCTGTCTAACGATTCGCGAAAATCCTTGTCGCGCACGGACTCTCCCTGAAAATCGGCGCAGATGACGTTCGCCGCCGGATTCCTGCTCCTGACCTGGGTTGTCGCCTCGATCCTCGTGAACGGCGTTGCGCTCCTGCATCGCCTGACGAAACTGCGCGGGCTCGAGCTGGTCGGTTACGGAGGCGCCGCGGGTGTGTTTTTGCACGCTTTCCTGGGATGGGCCATCGCGGCTCTCCCGGCCGTTCGATGGGCATTTGTCGGGCTGCTGATCGCTCTGACGTTGTTGAGCGCCGTTTACCTGCTCGTGCGCCGGGTCCCGCAAGAGTTTTCCCTGGCGCTGTCAAGACCAAGCAAAGTTTCGCTCGGTTTGTGGGGCCTGTTCCTCGTGTTGAACCTGGGACTTCTTCACCTCGACGTCCGATTCCCAGAGCCGCTCCCCGACGGGCTCTACATTTTCAAGACCCACACCACCAACGTAAAGATCCAGTATCTGACGGACCTGCCGACCGATAATTACATTCCTTTCGCCGTCGCGGAGTTTTTTATGCGCGGAGTCTCATTCAAAAAGGTGAGACCGATTCTGCCCGCCAATGAAGTCAGCAATCGGACCATCCTGATGTCCCTGGTCGCGTTGCCGTTTCGCGTGGCCCTGGGTGCGCCGCGCGACCGCCCGCAATTGGGGGGTTATTTCTATGCAGGCAAACCCTGGTGGGATGTGTCTCAACTAAACACGAATGGCTATTTCGAACAGTTTGCTGTCGTCGGTTTCGTTCTGAATTCGCTCCTGCTCCTCGGGTTGTTGGTTTTTTGCTCCAGCCTGGGGGCAAATTCCATTCTGCCCCTGGCGACGATTCTCTATGTCACGAATCCGTATTTCATCGGCCAAACGGTTTACACCTGGCCCAAGGCCATGGCTGGATTTTTTATCCTGCTCGCCTGGACCTCCCTCCGCCGTGGCCACGGCCCGACCGTCGTGGCTGCCTTGCTCGCCCTGGCCTGTCACTGCCATCCCTACGCTATCGTCTTCGCCGGCTGCGTGGGGTTGTTTTACCTGACTCAGTGGCGGAGGGAAAAATCCCGCGTCCCGTCAGCGGTCCGTTATCTCCTGGTCCTGGGGCTGGTTGTGGCTCCCTGGCTCATTTGGACAAGATTCATGCTCCGCATCCCATCCGATTTGGTCGCGCAGAATTTCGCCGGACCTGGGACTGAGGCGGCCTGGGCGTCCCCGATAAATTTCGTGTGGATCCGGCTCCAAAACCTCTTCTCCGTAATGGGGTCGGAAGTGTTCACGGTCCACCCTTTCGATTTCACGGTGGTTCTTAGTCATTGGTTGACTTGCCTGCCCGGCGTTGTCGGCATCGTCATGATCTATCCGGCCCTCGCTCAGTGCGCGAAGCTCCCCAAACCCCGTCCATGGCTCTGGTACGGGTTGCTGGGCCCCGCGATGTTGATCCTGGCCATCTACAGTTGTCCCGCGCTCCCTGTTCTGCACGGTTACCAGCCGTTGCTCGGCGTTTTGCTTTTTTTCGGTGTTTGGTGGCTCCGGGAGCATTCCACGCGAGCGGTCTGCGTTGGCCTCGTCGGCATCCAACTTCTCTTCAATCTTTGCCTGGTTCTGGCTCGCGGGCTGATCACCGGCGCGCATTTTTAGCGATTCGCTGGTCTCGACTGTTCGCTTGCGCGCTGACAACCCGGTCGCGTCGAGCTATTCTGCCCGCCCGACATGGGAACGGAAATTCTTCAACCGGCTCTGCCGTCAGATCGCTTTGAACCGCGCATTTACGGGGTGGGTGCGTGGACCAACCATCTGCATTTCGCCTACGATCTCGTTGCTGTCCTCCAGCCCCGCGTCCTGGTCGAGTTGGGCGTGGATCGCGGTGAAAGCTATTTCGCGTTCTGCCAATCGGTGACGGAAAACGAAACCGGCACCCGCTGTTTCGGCGTCGATACCTGGCGCGGCGATCAACATGCCGGGGGCTATGATGAAACGACGTTTGGGCAGGTCTCCGGACACAATCGAGCCAATTACGAAGCGTTCTCCACCCTGATCCGGGACAGCTTCGACACCGCTGGCGAACAATTCGAGCCTGAGAGTATCGACATTCTCCACATCGACGGCCTTCATACGGAGACTGCGGTGCGGCACGACTTCGACTCCTGGCTGCCAAAAGTCCGGCCAGGGGGTGTCATCCTTTTCCACGACGTGGACGTCCACAGCCGCGATTTTGGCGTCTGGAAAATCTGGGCCGAGCTCCAGAAGCGTGGCCGTTCCTGGACATTTCACGACGGACCGGGCCTGGGCGTCTGGCAAAAACCGCCAGCCTCGGAATTGCCCGGGTTCCTCGAACAGCTCCTGGCCCCGCCTAACGAGTGGAACGCTGCGTTGGCAAAATATTACAGTGCGCGCGCCGATGAATTGCAGCGCAAGATCGCCGATCATTGGCGCGACGGAACGATTCGCCAGACGCCCTTCGCGCAGCAAACCATTGTCCAGGTTTTCTACACGACAGATGCTGGGCATCGCGAGGAAGATTCGGTTTATGCCCGGGTTGGGCATGAGGAGTGGAAAGAGCTTCGAATCGAGTTGCCTGCGGGAGCCGAAGCCGCTCCGCTGCGCGTCGATTTCGTGAGCGCTCTGACCATCATCGACATTGCCTCGATCCGGCTGGCTCAGGGAGGGGCTGTCTGTTTCTCCGCCGCGGACGAAACCGGATTCGACTCAATCGGATTGGGTGGAGACGTCGAGCGCCTGCCGCATCCCAGTGCGCTGCGGCTGAAAGTCACCGGCATCGATCCGCAATTGTATCTCCCGACAGTGGCTCTTCCCAGCAGGGAGCCGCTCGTGTTGGAGCTGCGCCTTCACGTTTCTGCGGCTCCTCAGGCCTGATGATCCGGCACCGGACGCTCGTACGATTTCTCCACGCGCGCCGCAACATCCCGATAGCCATAGTCGGCCTGGTAAATCTGCTTCATCGCGGCAATCGATTTGTCCTTTTCGCCCGTCAGCTCGTAAACCAGGCCAAGATTATAGACGATTTCCTTTTTCATTGCGTCCATTGAGCTGATCTCCTGCGCCGCTTCTTCAAGCTGTTGCGCGGCGAGATCGAGCATCCCGAGCTCGCGATAACAACGGCCGAGCAAGTTCATCGATTTCAAGCGCGAGTAGGGGTTCTGGCGCGCTCGCTGCAACTCCGGCACTGCCTCCCGAAATCGGCCCGCGTGGAAGAGATGTTCGCCCAGTTCGAAACGGGCCTGGAGATCGGTTGGATTGCGCTCGGAACGCAATCGCGCGTCGTCGATCAGAAGCTCCGCGCGCTTCTTTTTCGCGAGAAGGAGCGCTTCCGATCGCTCGGCGAAGGACTGGTCCTGCGCGCTCTGCGTTGCAAGAAGTCCCTCCTGTTCGACAATCTGGCGATCCAAACGTTTCCCCTGGAGCTCGGCTAGTTTCAGGGCCAGGACCGGATCGCCGCCGCGCGCAAGATCCGCGGCATGTTGATACCACTCGATGGCCTTATCGAGATCGTCTTTGAGCGTATACAGCGCGCCCAATTTGCGCGCCCAATCGACGCTCTGCGGCTCCGCCTGATGACGCGCGAAAGCTTTCACAATTTGCTCTTCAAGAGATTCCTCGGCCAGAACCAGCCGGCTCGCCTGCTCAAGAGACACGGCCGCGGCCTTGTCCTTGATTACGTCGCGATAACTTTCGGCCTTATCCCATCCACCTGTCTTGATGGAGGCGCGGGCCGACGCATCCTTGCCTAATCTGTCCGCTTCGATATCCGCCGGATCGATTTCTCTAATCTTGTTGTAGACCTCGACTTCTTTGTCGCTCTCTCCGAGCTCGTGATACAGCCGGCCCAATTCGTGCAGAATTTTAGTATCGCCCGGTTTCTCCTCGAGCAGAGTCTGGAGCGCGAAGACCGCGATCTCGGGCCAGCCGGCGGCCAGCGCCGCCTGTTTCAAGACCAGATTGGCCTGGCGATTGTATGGTTCTTCCTCCAGGACTTTCTCGATCATTTCCGCGGCGCGGCGCGGGTTATTCTTCAACTCCCGTTGCGCTTTCATGATCGAGATCGCGGAGGTGGAGATGTTGAAGATCGCTCGCCGGTCGCCTTTGTGCTTGGTAACTTCAGCACGGCGCAAGAGCTGGCGACCGGTGAGAAATTCCGGCTCCTCTTTCAGGATTCCCTGCAAAAGTGAAATCGCGTAACCGAGATTGCGGAGCTCGATCGCGGCGATGGCCTTCAGCCAAAGATTCCGCAACTTCTCGCCCAGTTCGTTTTCGGTCTTAACCGGCATCTCTCAGAACAAATCCAGCTGTGGCTTTACCGGGACGCTGACGACCTTTTTGGCCCGTCCTTTTTTCTTGGGCTTCTGCACGTCCGCCGTCCCGTTCGGTCGCTCGAGGTGCGAGAGAATGTCTTTGGCGCGGTCGAGAATTTCCTTCGGCACCCCAGCCAACCGCGCCACGTGGATCCCGTAACTCTTATCGGCGCCGCCGGGGATGATCTTGCGCAGGAAAATGATCTGCTCGTTCCATTCGCGGACGGCGACGTTGAAATTCGCGACGCCTTTGCGTTCCTCCGCCAGCTTGGTCAGCTCGTGATAGTGGGTCGCAAAGAGCGTGCGCGCCTTGATCTTGTCGTGCAAAAATTCCGCAACGCTCCAGGCGATCGAAAGCCCATCGAAGGTCGAAGTGCCACGGCCGATCTCATCGAGAATCACGAGACTGCGCTCGGTGGCGTTGTTCACGATATTCGCCGTCTCGTTCATCTCGACCATGAAGGTCGATTGGCCCCGGGAAAGATCGTCGTTCGCGCCTACCCGCGTGAAGATGCGGTCCACCAGCCCGATCTCCGCGCTCGAAGCCGGGACAAAACTCCCGATCTGCGCCATTAGGACGATCAAGGCCACCTGCCGGATGTAGGTCGATTTTCCCGCCATGTTCGGCCCGGTAATGATGGCCAGGCGCATCCGTTCGCCGTCCAGGTCTGTGTCGTTCGGGACGAACTTCTCCTCGGCCAGGTTTTGATCGAGCACTGGATGTCGCCCATCGCGGATAACCAGCCTCAGCGCCTGATTGAGAACGGGGCGCGAGTAGCCGAAAAGCCGTGCTGTTTCCGCGAGCGCGCAGATCACGTCGAGAGTCCCGAGAGCGCTGGCCGTTTGCTGAATGGGCGCCAGGTCCCGAAGCGTCTCGTCTCGAAGAGTTAGAAACAGCTGGTGTTCGAGCTGACGCGCGCGCTCGTCGGCCCCGAGAATCTTGGTCTCCATTTCCTTCAGTTCGGGCGTGATGAAGCGTTCCCCGCCCACGGTCGTTTGCTTGCGAATGTAACGCGCCGGCACATTCGCGAGATTCGACTTGGTGATCTCGATGAAGTACCCGAAAACGGAATTGAAACGGACTTTGAGCGATTTGATCCCGGTCTCAGCGATCTCGCGTTCCTGTAATTCCGTGATCCAATTCTTGCCGTCGCGCGAAGCCTGCCGCAGTTCATCCAGATCGGCACTGAAACCGTCGCGAAACATCCCGCCCTCTTTCAGGACCATGGGAGGATCTTCGACGAGTGCCCCACTAAGTTTTTGGGTGAGTTCCGGCATTTCCTGCAACGCCTGCTCGAGCTGGTTCTGGTAGGGAATGCTCGTCGAGCCATCCGCCGAAATGTCGCTGGCAGAAGCCGTCGAAGGCTGCGGCGAAGCATCCCGGCCCGTGCCGAATTCCATCCGCTCGATCAATCGGCGCAGTTCGCGCTTCAATTCCGGGATTTGCTGCAATGAGTTTTTCAGGGCAACTAGGTCGCGCGCATTGCCCGAGGCCTGGCTCAGCCGGCCGGATGCGCGCTCCAGATCACGGATCGACTTCAGTGAATGCCGCAGGGCCGCGATCAAGTCGGACTCATGCAATAAGTCGGCGATCATCTGCTGACGCCGCTCCAACTCCCCGAGATCGCGCAGCGGTTGCAAAATCCAGTTTCGCAATTTTCTCCCGCCCATCGGCGTGATGGTTCGGTCAAGCGCGGCCAGCAGGCTGGTGTTGCGGGCACCGCGGGACTCGACCAGCTCGAGGTTCACCTGCGTCGCGGCATCGAGCAGGACGTAATTGTCTCGCGCGTCACAACGCAGGGACGTGAGGTGATCCACCTTTCGCCGCAGTTGTTGCTTCAGGTAATGAATGATGGCGCCGGCCGCGCCGATCGCCGCGGGCATGTCGCTGCAGCCAAAGCCGTCGAGCGATTTGACGCCGAAATGCTCGCACAAGGTGAAGCGCGCGTGTTCCGCCAGAAATGCGAAATCGTCGTACGAAAGCGCACCTTCAATCTCCCCGAATTGCGCGCTTTGGCGTTCACTGACCAGCAATTCCGCGGGAGAAATCCGGGCGAGATCGTCCATCAGGGTGCTGGTGGCGTCCGATTGCGTGACCCGAAACTCACCTGTGCTCAGCTCCGCATACGCGAAGCCAAAAACGCCGTCCTGAAAATAAATGGCGCCGAGATAATTCGGCCGGTTTGATTTCAACAGGTCCATCTCGCTGACCGTGCCGGCCGTGATAATTTGCGTGATCTCACGGTTCACGATTTTCCCCGGCTGCGGGTCGCTCGTTTGATCGCAGATGGCGACGCGCCGTCCTGCCTGAATGAGCTTCGCGATGTAACCCGGCGCGGCGTGGTAAGGCATGCCGCACATCGGCACGCTGTTACGGTGAGTCAGCGCGAGATTGAGCAACCCGGACGCTTCCTTGGCGTCCTCAAAAAAGAGCTCATAAAAATCGCCAAGCCGAAAGAGCAAGAGCGTATCCGCGGGCACGCTCGCGCGCAGCCGCTGGTACTGTTGCATCATCGGGGTGAGGGCGTCCGCCATAGGCTCAAGATGAAATCACTGACACCCGATTGCGAGCCGGAACTGCCTGCTCCTGCTTACACAATCTCAACGCCTTCCCGGGCCGTCCGCTCCGAAAAAAGTTCGCTCAACCGGCGGGTCAGTGGTCCGACTTCGCCGCTTCCGATCGTTCGCCCGTCTACCCTGATCACGCCCGCCAATTCGCCCATGGTGCCGGTGCAGAACATCTCGTCGGCGCGCAAAACATGATCGAGCGTCAGATCTAATTCCTGGTGCGGAATCCCGTTGGCCGCGCAGATTTCGAGCACGGTCTCGCGGGTGATTCCTTCCGGGCAGGCGACGACGCGGCTGGTCGTGACTTCGCCGTCGCGCACCGAGAAGAGGTGGGTGGCATTCGTTTCGGCCACAAAGCCACGCGTGTCGAGCATGAGCGCATCGTCCGCACCGGCGTTGTTCGCCTCGATCTTGGCCAGGATCGAGTTCAGCAAATTGGCGTGATGGATCCTCGGGTCGAGGATCTCCGGCGGCGGGCGCCGAAATTTGCTCGTGATCAGGGCCAGCCCGCTTTTCGCATAAACCGGCGGTTTGTGTTCCGCCAGCACGATCAATGTCGGCCCCGCTTGATTAAGGCGCGGGTCCATGCCGGAGGTGGTTTTGACTCCACGCGTCAGGGTCAGACGAATGTGAACGCCGTCGCGCATCTGGTTCGCCGCGAGTGTCCGCTTGATTTCGTCGATGAGTTTTTCGTCGGGCGGAATTTCGGAAAAGGCGAGCGCCTCCGCGGAACGCCGGAGCCGGAGGAGATGTTCGTGCAATTTGAAGATGCGACCGTCATAGAGCCGCAATCCTTCCCACACGGCATCGCCGCCCTGAACCGCGGAATCAAACGGACTGATCCCGGCCTTGTCCCGGTGGAAGAGCTGGCCGTTGATGTTTACCAACAGGTCGCGGTTCTTCTCGTGGAATTGCTGGAGCATATGTGACCTATAGGACTCATGGGACTCTTGCGTCGCCTTCAGTGTAAGCGGTACCGATAAAGGCGCTCGTAAGCTTCCCGTGACTTTTCATGAACCTCCCTTAAGCGTTCCGGAACCGGCTCCGGTTCCCGCGGCGGGGGCTGGCGAAAAGTCGTCGAGGTTGCGACCTCGCCATACCAATGTTTCGCCCAAATTCCGTCCGTCTCCCGCAGGCCCGGTGACCAGGAAAGCATCGAGTCGTTGAATTCCACGCCGACTTTCCCGCATAATAATTCCAGGACCCCGCGCGGATTCTCGAGGACATCGCGTGCCTCGACCACCGCCGGGACCGCGCCGGTGTCTGCGCGCACCCAATCGAAAATTTCCGCCTGCTGCACAAAACCTATGTCCTCCAGCGTCGGGTCGTTGTTCTTCTTGATATAAGAAACGATGACGTCGCGTGGATCGCGAATCAGGAAGCAATTGGTCACCGCCCGCAGCCAGGCCCGATCGATCGGCGGCAGGAGGTGATGCGTCATCTGCTTCTGATAAAAAACGTCTTTGCCCCGCGGCACGTCGCCGGTCAACGCCGCGACCACCTTTCGCCAATCGGTCTCACCGTTCGCGATCACTTCACCGGCGCCGGGATGATCGCGGCCGGTCGCGTCCAGATAATAGGCGTAGAACGGCTCGTCGCACACAAACGTGTCCGATCGATTTCCCCACGACCGCATCATCGCCGTGGAGATGTTCCGCGGGCCGGACCACAGGGCGAGGCGGACAGGTTTATGGCTCGGCATGGGCAGACACTCTAACGCGCAGGCGAAAATGACGAGATTGAATTCGATTCATTGAGGGCCAAAGCCCCGCGCAGCTTCGAATCTAAAGAGAAGATTCTTCTGCGAGGCGTTCGCCGGCAGAAGTTGGTCAACGCAACCGGGGAACTCCGCCACGGAATCGCGGAGCCGAAAATGAAACGTTTCCTTATACCTTTTGGACTGGTCCTGTTCCTGGGAACCAACGCCTTTGCCCGTGAGCAATCAGTGCTCGCACGCGTTACCGTGTACTGGGCCAGTGGAGGCGGTGGTTCCGATCATTGGTCGCGGCGCCACATTTGTTCCACCGGCGCGCGCTTGCGGGCCGGACACTGTGCGGTCGATCCACGCAAAATTCCCTACGGCAGTAAGGTGATGCTTCCCGATGGACCCTTGCTCGCAGTCGATACCGGTTCTGCCGTAGTCAGCCGCAAGGCAGCGCGACACTCTGGCCGGACACCGCAGGAACGAAGCGCCCTCGTCATCGATCGATTTTTTGAGACCAAGCAGCAGGCGCTCAATTGGGCGAACCGGAACCCGTATTTCATGCTCGTGCAGGTTTCACCGCCAGGATTTCGTTCGCTCCCGATTCCGGCCCCGCAGACAGGCCAGCGCGTAATTCCCCAAAACACTCGGCAACAGGCAATTCCGCTCCCGCCGAAGGTCGAGCGAGCTCCGCGGCAGGATATGCGATACGGGCCACAGGCGCACACGCCGTAGCGATTTCCGTCGCGAAAGGCGCTCGATCGCTTTTTGCTTCGATCCGGTGGCGAAGTGTGAAAACATCCGCCTCTCTTATGAATCGCATCGTCCTGTTGGTTTCTCTGTTTCTCACTCCGCTGGGTGCGTTCGCCGCCGATCCGCCGGCAAAACCACCACTCACGCCCGCCGATAACCTGGTCGTTGACGGCATCCCGCCTATTCCGGGCGATTTGCCCGAACAGGTTGGCCGCTACACCGAGTCCCGTGCGGCCGGCTTACAGGACTGGCATCCCACCCGTCCGGAGATGCTGATCACGACGCGCTTCGGCGACACGAACCAGATTCATCGCGTCACCCAGCCCGGTGGCGACCGAACCCAGCTCACATTTTTCCCGGACCGCGTGGACGGCGCATCGTTTGAACCAACTAAAGGTGACTACTTCGTTTTTGCGAAGGGCGCGGGTGGCAATGAGTTCAACCAGAATTACCGCTACGATTTCGCCGACGGTCAGATCACCCTGCTCACCGATGGCAAGTCGCGGAACTCCGAGCCCATTTGGAGCAACCGCGGCGAACGCGTCGTCTACACCTCCACCCGCCGCAACGGCGCCGACACCGATATTTATGTGGAGTCGCCCACCGATCCGAAGAGCGATCGGATGCTTGCGGAAGTAAAAGGCGGCGGATGGGAACCGGCGGACTGGTCACCGGACGATACAAAGGTGCTGGTGGTGGAAGGCATTTCCATCAACGAGAGCTATCTCTGGTTGTTCGACGCCAAGAGCGGCGAGAAAAAGGAAATTACGCCGCGGCCGCCGGAAGGCGCTGAAAAGGTGGCTTACTCCGCGGCCGTGTTTTCGAAAGACGGCAAAGGCGTTTTTGTTACGACCGACCGGGAATCTGAATTCCAGCGCCTGGCCTACATCGATCTCGCCAGCGGCAAGCACACCTACCTCCTGCCGGACGTGAAATGGGATGTGAGCAGCTGGGACTTGAGCCACGACGGCAAACAAATCGCCTACGCCCTGAACGAGAATGGCATGAGCACGCTGCACCGGATCGAGCTCGTGTCGGGAAATGGCGCGATGACGGCGCGGCCGCAAAAAGATCCCGTCTTCAATCCGCCGCTCCCGGCCGTCGTTATCACTGGTCTCCGCTGGCACCGGGATTCGAAGCTGGGTTTGCTGGCTTTCAATGTCGCCGGGGCGCGCTCGCCTTCGGATGTTTACACCTGGTCAATCGCCGAGGGAAAAAACACCACCGCACGGTGGACGGCGAGCGAGACCGGTGGCATTCCGGCAACGCGCTTTGCCGAACCGGAACTCGTGCGCTGGAAATCTTTCGATGGGAAAGAGATCACCGGATTTCTCTACCTGCCGGATGCCTCCAAGTTTCCCGGCCCTCGACCGGTCATAATCAATATTCATGGCGGCCCCGAAGCGCAGTACCGTCCCGGCTTTTTGGGACGGAACAATTACTTCATCAACGAGCTCGGCTGCGCGATCATATTTCCCAACGTGCGAGGCTCGGAAGGGTACGGAAAGACATTCCTGAAACTCGACAACGGGTTTAAGCGCGAGGATTCCTACAAAGATATTTTGGCGCTGTTCGATTGGATGGCGACCCGCCCGGCGCTGGATGGGAAGAGGGTCATGGTCACCGGCGGTTCCTACGGCGGATTCATGACCCTGGCCGTGGCCTCGAACTACGCCGATCGAATTCGTTGTGCGCTGGACGTGGTGGGCCCGTCCAATTTCGTGACCTTCCTCAAGAATACGGAAAGTTATCGGCGCGATCTTCGCCGCGTGGAGTACGGCGACGAACGCGATCCGAAAATGGCTGAATTCCTCGAGCGCATCGCTCCCTTGAACAACGCCCAGAAAATTACGAAGCCGCTCTTCGTCGTCCAGGGGGCGAATGATCCCCGGGTCCCGAAGACTGAGGCCGAACAGATCGTGGCCACGTTAAAGAAGCAGGCGACGCCGGTGTGGTTCCTCATGGCGAACGACGAAGGGCACGGCTTCGCGAAGAAGAAGAATGCCGACTTCCAATTCTACAGCACCGTGCAATTCATCCGCGAACATCTCCTGAAATAGATGTCATTGCACAGGCGGCTCACGTTCGCAGCTCTCCTGACGATGATGCTGGCCGCCCCTGCCCAGGCCGGGGACGACATGCTGCCGGACCGAAAACTCACACCGGGCCGGATCGCGCGGAAAGACAAGGATCGCCAGGGGGTCACGGAAGAAATGGAGCGCAGAGTGTTCTCTCGTTATCGCATTCCCTGGCGGCGACGGTTGGAATTTAAGGTCGATCACCTCATCCCTCTTGAACTCGGAGGCGCCGACGCGGTCGAGAATCTTTGGCCGCAGAGTTTGTACGCCAAACCTTATAATGCGATGCGAAAAGAGTTGGTGACCCAATGCCTGCTGACTCGCATCGCCGCGGGAAAAATGACTCTCGCCCAGGCGCAGGAGGAAATCAGCGACGACTGGATTGCCTGCTTTGTGGAATATCTCGGGATGGTCTACCTGCGCTAGGCTGGCTTTGCGCGACCGGCGCAATCGATTCGCTTACGACGAGAATTTTCCGTAAACGGCGACCAACGGATATTTGCAGCGATTCTTTGTCCAGTAATCACTGACGAAACCTGTCTTGGTCCGAATGACCACATGGCCGGCAGTGCCATGGCCAAAAACGAGCACGGCACCGATCGGCGCCGCGAATTGATCGCGGACGGGCAAGCGTTTGAAACCGTAACTCCGGACCAGTTCGTCGCCCGCTTGCGATGCATAGTTGGTCTTCGGATAAGAGTTGATCACGCCTGAAGCCACGAGGGCCTCTTTCACGTAACGCCAGCAGCGGGACTTGGAGCGCGCGTTGGCGCGTTCCTGCGCAATGGTGGCCGCGCGTCGAAGGCGGGGATCAAGGCGCTCATCCACCCGCGCATCCGGATGGAAAACCGGCACGTTCCAGTAATGGCGGATGATCCGAGCCGACGTCGGTCCTGCCGGGGTTCGATAATAGAATCTGTTCTTGGAAGCGGCCAGACCTGCAGCACGGACATCGATGCTGGAGAACGCGAGACCAAACCCGCACAAGAAAACTAACAGGAGAAAACGTCGCACGCATTGTGTGTATGCAAGGCTTGTACCACAGGCGCAAGTGTTATTACGCCACGGTGGCGATTAATTTTCTCCGTGGCGCCAAAGTGGGTGAGATGAGTCGTAATTTTGAGAAAATGCAGCACTAACCGTAGGCCTAACTGCTCTTCATACGATCGCGGAATGGAGCAAATTTTCACCGAACCGCCAGTTGGGAAAAGTCGGGCCGGGCTGTCTCAGTTGCGCGTTGGCCGCCCGCCGCCGAAACTCGATTCTTCCGAAATGTCTGAGCGATTCACGATTCGTCTTGCCACTCCTGAGGATGTGGACGCCCTCGCCGAGCATCGCGCGCGCATGTTCCAGGAAATGGGCGAGGTCGCGCCAGAGAGCTTCGAAACCCTCCGCGCGAAATCGCGTGAACGCCTTCGCGATTTCCTGGCTCGCGGCGAGTACATCGGATGGCTGGCTGTTCCCGCGCAGCAGCCAAACGTCATTGCCGGTGGAGCCGGGGTTCAACTCCGCGAAGTTCTTCCACACCCGAAAGAAGGAAACAAGATCGCGGACGGACGGCACGCCATCATCATCAATGTGTTCACCGAACCGGATTGGCGCCGGCAAGGCGTGGCGGTGCTCCTTCTTCACCGGATCATAGAATGGGCGCGGGCCGAGCGCCTCGACCGCCTTGTCCTGCACGCGTCCGAAGCTGGCCGCGCACTCTACGCCCGGCTCGGCTTTGTTCGGACGAATGAGATGCGGCTGGCCGGCGATTGAATTAATTGGCAAAAAACCATGGCCCAATTTCCCGAAGAACAATCCAAGTCCGGTGAGTTCAAACGGCAGGAAGACGCGTTCCGCGATTGGGTCAGGCGCGACGGTTCGACCCCCTACCCGCCCGAGCGCGGCCGTTATCATCTTTACGTCTCGCTCGCCTGCCCCTGGGCGCATCGCACGATCATTCTGCGCAAACTCAAGGGCTTGGAGGAAACGATCGGCCTGACCGTCGTCGACCCGGTCCGCGACGAGCGCGGCTGGGCTTTTCGAAACGGTCCCGGGCATTCCGAAGATCCCGTGAACGGGTTCCAGTTCCTGAGCGAGGCTTACCGCGCCACGGATCCCAATTACGAAGGGCGCGTCACTGTCCCGGTTTTGTGGGACAAACAAACAAAGCGCATCGTCAGCAATTCTGACGACGATCTTTTGCGCATGTTTAACAGCCAATTCGACGACTTCGCCACCAACCCCTGCGATTTCTACCCGCCCGATCTCCGCGGTGAAATCGACGAAATTAACCAGCGCATTTACGAGCGCGTGAACAACGGCGTTTATCGCGCCGGCTTTGCCACCGTCCAGCGGGCCTACGAGCGGGCCGCGACGCGATTGTTCGAAACTCTCGACGAACTCGACGCCCGCCTCGCGACGCAACGCTACTTGTTAGGCCAGCGCCTGACCGAGTCCGACTGGCGTCTTTTCCCCACTCTTATCCGGTTCGACGCGGTCTATCACGGCCACTTCAAATGCAATCTCCGCCGGATTGTCGATTACCCGAATCTCTGGCCCTATCTGCGCGATCTCTATCAGCATGACAATATCGCCGAGACCGTGAACTTCGATCACATCAAACGCCATTACTACATGACGCACGACAGGATCAATCCCACCCGCATCGTACCGATCGGTCCCGCGCTCGATTTGAGCGCGCCGCACGGTCGCGAGCATCTCGCCCGCGGGTAACAAAAAGCCGGCTACTTCTTGGCGTAAACGCCAATGAGCGCGTAGCGGCAGGCGTCCTTCGAACGGAAATCGCTCACGAAACCGGTCTTCGTGCGGATTTCGACATGCCCGGGGCGGTTGCGGCCTTTGAAATACACGAGCACCGAACCAATCGGCGCCGCGTAAGGATCGCGAATCGGAAGCTTCTTGAAGCCGTAGTCGCGCACCAGCTCGTCGCCGGCCTGCTTGGCCAGCGAAGTTTTCGGATAGGAGTCCACGGCTCCGGAGGCCATGAGAGCTTCCTTGACGTAGCGCCAGCAGCGCGATTTCGAGTGGGCGTGAGCGCGTTCGTCCGCAATGGTGGCCGCGCGGCTCATCTTCGGGTCGAGGCGCGGGTCGATTTTCGCCATCGGATGGACGATGCGGTTCTTCTGATACCGCTCTACGATTGGGGCCGAGACGGTCTTGCCGTTCCGGTCTTTAAAGACGAACTCCGATTTTGCGGGTTCGGCGGCCGTTTTTTCTGTCCGCTTCTCAGATCTTGCGGCCTCAGAGGCTGCTTTTTCGGCCCGCTTTTGGAAGACGGATTGAGGCTGAAAGGAAAGGGCTTCGGTCCGAGCTGCGTTGGCCGAAACGGCCAGGGCGCAACCAGAGATAACAGTGAAAAGGAGAATAGTTTTTCGCACGAGAAGCGCCCCCTATCCATGCTATCGGGGGCTGGCGCAAGCGATTTTTTGCACTTTTTTCTACAAAAGAAGTAACAGGCAACCCTCCTACCTAAGGCCGAGACGCTGGGGGAGCCGACCACATTAAGACCGTCCCCACACCGGACTGGCCACAACCCGAAGGGCTCGACCGGTTCGACTCCGCTCAGCCCGCCCGCATCCAAACCGTTGAAAACCGAGCGCTTCGGACGAACTATCAGGATGAAGATCCGGTTCGATCGCTTTGCGCGCACTTTTTTCCGAGCCGGTTTCATCGTCGCCGCCCTTCTGGGCGTCGCCGCCTGCGCTGGACCGGTCAAGTCGCTCTATCCGCCACGAGCGGGCGAAACCGCTCGGACCGTTTACGTGATCAATCACGGCGCCCTTCACACGGGCCTGGCCGTGAAACGATCGGATATCCCTCGCGGCGTCTGGCCGGCCCAGTCCGATTACTCGGGGCGCAAATACCTGGAGGTCGGCTGGGGCGAAGACGATGGCTACCGCAAGCCGCTCACCAGCGGGATCGCGCTCAGGGCTCTGGCCGGCTCAAAGCGCACGGTCTTGCTCGCCGATGGATTTAGCACACTCCGCCCGAAGCTGGCCGATCCGAAATTCTCGATCGTGGCAGTTGATCTTTCGCCCGGAGGATTTGCCCGGTTGTGCCAGCACATCGACCAAACCTACGCGCTCGATGACGCCGGGCGGCCCATTCGGCTTGGGCAAGGCTGGTATCGAGCGCGCGGCACCTATTCCGCCTTCAACACCTGCAACACCTGGGTCGCCACCGGACTGCGCAAAGCGGGTTGTCCGATCACGCCCGGGTATTGCCTGACTCCGGGTCCGCTACTCCATCAGGTGGGGCGCTTTGGCCGGGTTGTTTCGCCCGCGCGCCCGACCATGCCACCGTAAATCCCAAGGGGACGTATGTCGTCCTCTTCTCAGATAATGAGACCCATGCCAATGTGACAGGGCTTCATGTCGCCGCCGTGGTCGAGCAGGACAGTCTTCAAGAGTAGGCCATTCGCTTGAGAATGTTCTCGGTTCGCCAGCTGTTGACTGCTAATCTCCCCGTGAAGTCGCAACTACCGAAGGGGTCGCTTCCGCGCTCGGAAAGCGCGATGCCCGATCGCTCGCGCGTACTGTCTCACCCCGAGCCCCTCCCCTCCAAACCCGAAAGCATGCCCTCGTCGTTGCTCGACCAAAAGAGAATCCAGCGCTCCTTTAAAGACATTGACGCCAATCGTATTCGTTTGCGAAGCTGCACTGGGCTCCCTGGAGCCTAAACCCCCTTATGGCTACCATAGACGTCGGCAAACAGGATTCGGGCGAGAGCTGGGTTCACTTCCGCCGCTCGAATTCGCCGCGATATCAGTTTTTTAAATTCGTCTGCGTTTGGGCTCCGCTACTATTCCTCATCTTTTACACAGCGATGACTTTGCTTCCTGCCTACAAAAACCTCCTTGTAGCACGGCAACGGCTGATCGATTCTCAGCAAAAATCTCTAGCGTCCCTCCCCGAGCTGGAATCGAAAATGGCTGCGCTAGCCGAGCAGTTGCGGCTCCTGACTACAAGCTCGATCGAAGCGCGACTGAATACGATTGAGACAACCCTGCACGTCGCGGACGTGAAACCGGAGCAAATTGCCAGCTTGGAAGATACCCGGAAGGAATTCGACATCCTAAAAAGCTATATGTTCGCCGATCCAAAAGGACTCGTTGAACTAAAGCAGCTGCAGACGGATTACCGCGCATTAAGGGAGCAAGCGAATCTGCTAGCAACGAAGGAGGACGTAAAGAATCAGATCTCGTCCCTGAACAACCTGTGGTTTCTCTCCCTGGGCTTTTTTGGGATCATCATTTCAATGTTGGTTGTTCCAAAGCTTTTCAGCCGATCGACGACTATTCCAACGAAGCCGATTTCATCGCCGCCTGAGGAGGAAAAAGCGAAGTGAGTTATCTCGTCCATCTCAGCCTTCACTTCCCGATGGAAACGGCGGGCACATACGAGAAAACTAAGAGGGTATTGAACGAGATGGGATTATACGGGTCACTCGCGGCAAAAGACAAAACTCTCGCTGTTCTGCCTCGCAACACCTTCGCGGGCCAATTCGAAGGCGAGAACGCTTCCACGATCCGTGCCGATCTTGGTGCCAGAGTGGCAGCCGCCTTCAAAGCAAATGGCATTGCCGCCAATATTTTCATCTCCGTCGGCGGAACCTGGGCTTGGTGGTCTAAGTGAAGATCCTTTTTCTGATCTCTGAGAATCCCTCGAACGGGGACGACGTGAATCATCTGCTCGGCGCTCCTCTGAACACCCGCGATGCTTCACCGCGATGGTGACGAAGCGCTCGGTGTCTCAGGGGAATTGCGGCAGCAACACCTACGTGACGGACCAGACAATTGCGCCGGTTCAGCACCGTGAATGGCAGACACGCAGGTGGTAGTTATCACGCGATCCAATGGATTTTGAGAGATATCAGCAAATTGCAGCCGGCACCGACCAATTCGCAGATCAGCCGGGCGAATCACAGCTGATGATTCCGCTACTCGGACTTGCGGGAGAGACGGGAACCCTCCTCTCAGAATTCAAGAAGAAAATTCGCGACCGCGAGTCGTATGACGGTTTCAAGAGTAAAGCCGAAGAAGAACTCGGTGATGTGCTCTGGTATCTCTCGAATATTGCATCGCGGCTCGATCTGTCGTTGTCGGCGATCGCAACCAAGAATCTCCACAAAACACAAGAGCGATGGCCGATCGCCGGCGGACAATCGGAGTTGTTCCATCAATATGACGAAAGCTCTCCCGCGTCCGAGCAACTGCCGCGGGCGCTAGATGTCAGAGTTTATCACCGACCAGACGAGGTGGGAGCACGAATGGAGATCTACCCCAGTGGTGAACCGATTGGTGATGTCTTAACCGATAACGCATACAAGGATGATGGCTATCGGTTTCATGACGTAATGCATCTCGCCAACATGGCGGTGCTCGGCTGGTCCCCTGTTATGCGGGATCTCCTGAACAGGAAACGTAAGAGTCAGCCAAAGGTGGACGAGGTCGAAGATGGAGCACGTGCTGGCATTCTTGAAGAACTCGTCGTCGCGTTTATTTACAGCAATGCCGGTCAGCGGCGTTATTACGACGGTGTGAAACACGTCGACTCAGAGATGCTCTCAACCATCCAACGAATCGTTTCTCATCTTGAGGTACGGAGCAGGAAAACGAACGATTGGGAACGCGCAATTCTCGCGGGTTATGCTGCGTTTCGCCGTCTTTTGGAGCACCGCGAGGCTATTTTGCGCGTGGATATGGACAAACGCGACCTGACAATTCTTCCATGATTTCAAAGCCTTGTATCGTCAGTCGAAAGTCCACCATCGAGGCTTGGCACGATGCTGCAGAACTGCTGACAAAGGACGGAGATCGCTTCAATCTCTGTGTGCACGTCGAGCAGCCTTCAGCGTTGATCGAAGTCGATGTACGACAGTATGACCCGCGTCGTGTCGATCGCGGCGCCAAGTCGGTTTATGACGTCGCAAATACGATCTTCCCGTCTGAGAGCGCCTTTCACGGCCGCTCGGTCGATGATTTCTTCAATCACTTCATACCCGTCTACATCCGCGGCCAGAGGCGCCATCGTAGCGCTTGGGGCACTTACTTCTTGCGCCTCGCACAGTTCGGCAGCGGAGACCGCAACCAACTCCGTACAGTAATCGACGCCATTACGAGCTGGAAGAGTCGCCCGCGCGCAGCATTCGTCGTGCATCTGTCCAGTCCGGAACTTGATAGACCGCGGACGATGGGAGCACCATGCTGGCAATATGCCGAATTCACACGAACTGATACGAATACCCTGTCGCTCACAGCCGCATACCGTTCTCACGATTATTTCCTGAAGGCGCTCGGCAACTTTGTGGGCTTGACGCGATTGCTTAAATTCGTTTGTCGACACACGTCAATGCAGGAGGGCACGCTCACCTGTTTATCAGTGTATGCTCACCTGCAGGGCAGAACTGCTGACACCCGGCGATTAATCGACCAGACATAAGATGGAATCTAAAGAAACGCAGTTCGAAAGATTGATCGCGGAAGCGGCGACTTGCATGCGTTGCGATCGAATGCGTGACAGCGCGCGGGTCTTGAGCCGAACATCTGGCAATCCGAACGCCGAGCTTTTCTTCGTCGGAGAAGCGCCTGGGCGATTGGGTGCTGACGCCACCGGAATCCCGTTTCATGGCGACCGATCAGGCACAAACTTTGAAGACTTACTCAGCTTCGCCGGCATTAGCCGCGAGGACATCTTCGTTACAAATGCTGTCCTTTGTAATCCGCGCGACAGATCAGGCAATAACGCAACGCCAGATCAATTAGAACGAGCAAACTGCCAAGATTTTCTCCGACGCCAGATTGAACTCGTCGACCCTAAGATCGTGGTCGCGATCGGCGCGACAGCCCTGGATGCGCTTAGCGGGATCGAGGGACATAACCTCACGTTGAAAGGAAACGTTCGAACTTTGAACTGCTGGTTCAACCGCCAGCTGATCCCGATCTACCACCCTAGCGCGCAAGCGATGTTGAGTCGCAGTGCGGCGAATCAACGATCTGACTACCAATTTATTGCCGAGCAATGGCGGCGACTCGGAGCGCGACAAAAACGAAGCTCAGGTTTCTCGCCATCGGACGTTTTGAACTTAGCGCGCTACTTAATCTCCCATCGGGGAGTTATTTCTTATTTCGAGTTGCACAAACTCGCTTATCTAACGGAGTACGTTCACGTGCGGCGACACGGTCGCCGTTTGACATCAGCCTACTTTATCAGGCAGAAAGACGGACCGTACTGCACCAGCCTCGAATTGAAACGACTCAAGCGCTCCGATGAGTCGATTCGCGTTTCGAAACGTGGCAACAAGTTGTTCATGCGAATCGCTGACTCCGAACCCAAAGCTCTGTTTCCAGAGCTCGAAAAACTATCAGATACAGCGAGGGCGGCAGCCGACGAGGCATTGCAACGATATGCCGGCAAGGACGACGCAGAACTAAAAACCGCAGTTTACCTTACCGCTCCCATGCGCTTTCTCTTGCGCCGGGAGAAGACCGAAGGCACGAATCTCTACAATGCCCCGATCGACTTCCTGTCTTGATTCGAATTCGACGATCAGGAGCGGCGCACCAACTCTACAGCTGAAGCGTTTGTTGCTTCGTCGCGGTCGGCGTGACGTTCGTAAATTTCCTCACCAACTCATCGAGCTTCGCGATGTAGTAATCGATGTTTTCGTCGCGGTTCTGCGGATCGAAAGCTGAGGCGAGCTTGGCGTTTTCGTAGGCGGCGACTTTCTTGGTCGTCCCGGTGATGTAGTAGCTGATCTGCTCGCCGGGTTTATAATCGCGCCCACTGGTCAGGGCCAACTCGTAGGCGGCGGCGCGGTTCCGGGCGGAGCCGGCGATCTTTTGCCGGTATTTTTCGAGCGAATCCTGAAGCGTGTCGGTTTTCATCAGCCAGGTGATCGGCATCTCGCGTCCGCGGATTTTTCGCTCGAAGTCGTTCCGTAAGTCGCCGATCCCTTCGGGCTTCCCCTCCATCAGGAGCTTGATCATTTCCTCGAGGAAAACGCGCTGGAACTTTTCGAGCCCGCGCGATTTGAGCGCGCCGCCCTTGATGATTACTTCGCCGTCGCGAGTGAGGAGCGCGTAGTTCTTCGCCTTGTAGCTGAACATCGCGTCGAACTGTTCGTCGAATTCGACTTCGATGCCGGGCGGCAGTTCCTTCGCCAGTTCTCGCCGGAGCTGCTCGACAGTTGTAGCCGGGGTCGCTGACCCCGGCTGTTCTTTCGCGGGTCCAGCCGTTTTCTCACCGGGGTCAGCGACCCCGGCTACAACATCGGGCGGCGGGATGAAATAGATGCCGTCGGTATCGACTTCGATGACTTGCGCGCCGCGTGCGTTCAACCAATCGATCATCTTCTGCAAAAGGTCGCGCCCGATCTGGGTGACGCGCGCAGCCGCGTCAAAATCGGCGAAGTTTCCCGGCGCGAACCCGAGATAGCCGTAGAAGCTATTGATCAGAATCTTGAACGTGTTCTGGAGCGCGTGGAAGTACTGCTGCTGTTTCCGGTCGGCGGCGGCGGAGCGCATGCTCGCCTTGGCTTCAAGCCGGAAAGTGCGCAGATCGGTCAGCAGATGCCGGAAGATCTGGAGCTGATCGGTCACCGGGAAGCAATCGAACTGGAGCATGACCGACGGATAGAGCGAGGCGATGTCGCAATGCCAGACATTGCGCGCGACGCCGGTGAAAAAGATGGCGGTGTAACCGCCTTCGAAGCCGCGCACCATCGGCATCTCCGGAATGGCATGGCGTTGCCGATAGTACTCGCGGAGGAAGAGCGCGTTGATGCGGGTGGCGTTGCCGCGCACGATCACGTCCTGGTAGTTGTAGGGAAAAATCTGCGCCTGGATGAAGTAGCTCGGGCTGAGGAGATCGGCCACGGCGCGGGTTTCGCGCACGGCGCAGAGGGCGCGCTGCCGGAAGCGGTCGGGGTCTTCGAGATAGGCGCGCTGAAGTTCCGGGCCGCTGAGCGATGAGATTTGCGTCTCGTCCGTGAGGCCGAAATGTTGGGCCACGTCGATCCGTTCGAAGCCGGAGAGGCTGCGCATGCCGACGTCGTAAAACTGCGCGAGGAGAAACGTATCGACGAAATGCCGGCCATCGATGGTGAACTTGGGATAATCGATCGTCTTCTCGGCAATCTGGAGGCGCGATGGACGCGAGCGGAGAAAACCGCCGCTGCGTCCCCAATCGAGTTTCACTTTCGCTTTCCGGGCGCGCGCCACGAGATATGGCAGATCAAACCGAAAGAGGTTATGGCCTTCGATCACATCAGGATCGCGTTCCTTGATGATGGCGGTCAGGCGCTTGAGGGCAGCGCGCTCGGATTCTTCAGCACTGACCGGATCGATCACGATCAATTCCTCCCAGCCGCTGTTGTCGGAGAGCGCGATGCTCATGAGGTGATCGTTGTAGCCGGGGTCGCTGACCGCGGCGCCGGGGTCAGCGACCCCGGCTACAGGACCAGGAATTTCAGTTTCGCCGCCGACGAAGGAAAGGACTTCGAGCTGGAGCCGGCGCAGCTCTTCAAATGGCAGGCCTTTGAATAGCGTGCGTCCCGTCGCGGTCAGGTAATGCTGCACCGGATCGCTCAGCGCGAAAAAGCTGCGGCCCGCGCTCTTGAGTCCGTTGCGGAGGGCGATCAACTCCTTCCAACTATTGACGCTGACTCGCCAGCCGTAACGCAAATCGCCCGCGAGTTTTTCGGCGTCAATGTTGAGGTCGGTGACGTCGGAATCGCACCAGACGAAAGGATGGAATGGCTCGATGTCGGTGGCGGTCGAACCATCCTGTTCGCGCCGGTAAACCTTCACGGTTCCCGTATCGCCGAGCTCGATGGCAACGATCCGCGACATCGGATCGGACCCGAAGAGGAGCGTGTTTTCCTCGAAAGCCATGGGCCAGCAACTACGCGGCGGAAGAGCGGGGAATCAAGTGTCCGCGGCCACCGCTGGCAATTCTTCTCGTGCTCGTGCTCCTGCTCGTGCTCGTGATCGATTGTTTCCGACCGAAGCGTCGATCACGAGCAGGAGCACGAGCACGATTACGAATGGTGCTAATCCGCGTATGCTTTTTCGTCGCGGCTCTGATATACGTGCCAGATGAAGATTTGTTTTCTTTCGATCGCCCTCTCGCTCGCAGCCGCGCCCCTTTTCGCACAGACTCCCCAATCCATCGCCGACGCTGAGCTTCCCTCCCTGATCACCATCTACAAGGATCTTCACACCCATCCCGAGCTTTCGACGCATGAAGAACGCTCGGCCGCCATCGTGGCGAAGGAACTGAAGGCGGCCGGTTGCGAGGTCACCGATCACGTCGGGAAGTACGATAAACCCGGCCTGACATCTTATGGCGTCATTGGCGTGATGAAAAACGGCGCCGGTCCGACCGTCGCCATCCGGACCGATCTGGATGCGTTGCCGGTTCATGAAGAAACGGGCCTTCCCTACGCCAGCACGGTGACGACGAAAAACGATGCCGGCCAGGATGTCTCGGTCATGCACGCGTGCGGGCACGACATCCATATGTCCACCTTCATCGGCACCGCGCGCGCGCTCGGGAAACTCAAGGACAAATGGCACGGCACGATCATTTTCATCGGCCAACCCGCGGAGGAAACCGTCGGTGGCGCGCGGGCGCTGTTGAAGGACGGGCTCTACACCCGCTGGCCGAAACCGAATTTTGTTTTGGGATTGCACGACGACGCGGAGATCGCCACGGGCCAGATCGGAGTCACGGAAGGGTATTGTTACGCCAACGTCGATTCCGTTGACGTGACGGTCCGCGGCGTGGGCGGGCACGGCGCTTATCCGCACAAGACAAAGGACCCGATCGTGCTTGCGGCGGAGATGATCAACGCCTGGCAGACAATCGCCAGCCGCGAGAATAATCCGGTCGATCCGATTGTCGTGACCGTCGGATCGATCCACGGCGGCACGAAGCACAATATCATTTCCGACGAAGTGAAGATGCAGCTCACCGTGCGCACCTACAAACAGGAGGTGCGCGATCGAGTCCTGGCGGCGATTGAGCGGATCGCGAAGGGCGTCGCCACCACGGCTGGAGTCTCGGAGGATCGCATGCCGATCGTGAAGGTGGAAAAGGATCAATACACCCCGGCGACCTATAACAATCCGGAATTGACCAAGCGCGTCACGGTCGCGTTGAAAAGTGCGATCGGAGCCGACAACGTCGTCGTGAAAGACCCGACGATGGGAGGCGAGGATTTCAGCGAATACAGCCTGTCGGATCATTCGGTTCCGGCCTTCATGTTCAACGTGGGCGGGGTCGATCCCGCGAAGGCGGCCGAGAGCAAGAAAACCGGCGTGCCGTTGCCGAGCCTGCATTCGAGCAAGTTCGCACCCGTGCCGGAGCCGACTATCCGCACTGGACTGATCGGGATGGTCAGCGCCGTTCTGGAGCTGATGAAGAAATAGCGGGGAGCGCGAACGTTTCCTCTTCCAAGGAGCGGCGGTTTGAAACCGCCGTTTTGGTAGGTCGGCGGTTGAAAACCGCCGCTCCTTGTTAAGAAAGCCCTCCTATTTCACCCTGACGTTCTTGCGAAGAAACGTCGGGACATCGAGATCCTGCCCTTCGACGATCGTCGGCTCGCTCTTCTCGAAACGACCCCGCGTCACCGGCTCGAATTGCAGCACTTCCTGCTTTGCGTGCACCTTTTTCTCTTCAACCGGTTTCGGTTCCTTGAACACAACCGGCTTCTTTTTGGGGAAAATCACGCGGGGCGGCGGCGCCGGCGCTTCTTCCACGATCGGCTCCTCCGGAACGTCGGCAATCGAAGCCGTTTCCGGTGCCAGCTCCGCGGCGGGCTCTTCCATTTGAATCAACTCATCCGCAAACGCCGGCGATTCAACGGCGACGACCGGTGCCTCTTCGCGTTGCTCCCAGATCGGCGGAGCGGGAGGCGCCACTGGCTCATACGCCGGAGCTGGAACCGGGACCGGTTCAGGCTCGATCACAGCCGCCGGTCTTGCGGGGGCGAATCCCCTCTCCTCCTCTGTCGCCAGCGAACTGATCAACGTAACGCTCAACCGATTTCCCATCCGTCCGTCGACCGACGTGCCGAAAAGAATCTGCGTGTCATCATTGATGTGCCGGCCGAGTTCCTGCATCAAAATCTCCACTTCAGACAGCGTCATCGCCGGTCCGCCGGCGACGTGAACCAAAACGTGAGACGCATCCGCGAGCATGCGGCCGCGATCCATAAGCGGATTTTTTAACGCCTGGGTGAGCGCATCGTGCGCGCGATTATCGGAATCCGATTCTCCGAAACCAAACAAACAACGGCCACTGGGACTCCGCAGAGCGGAAAGCAGGTCGTCGAAGCCGATTCGAATCAGTCCGGGCCGCTGGATCAGGTTCACGATCGACCGAACGCTCTGGCTGATGGTGACATCAGCGACGGCGAACGCCTGATGAATTCCCGCTTTCGGCGCGACCATGTCGCCCATGCGATCGTTTTCGAAGCAGATGACGGCGTCGGCACTCTCGCGTAATTTCGCGAGGGCCTCTTTCGCCTGGGCCAGGCGGCGTTTGCCTTCAAACGCGAAAGGCAACGTCGCAAAAACCACGATGAGCGCGCCCGCTTCGCGCGCCACCTGCGCGACCGCCGGCGCGGCCCCCGAGCCCGTTCCGCCGCCCAGGCCCGTGCAAACAAAAATCATTCTGGAATCCGCGAGCGCCTGCCGGATTTCATCGGCGGATTCGTAAGCGGAATTGTAACCAACTTCCGGATCGCCTCCGGCCCCGAGGCCGCGGGTGACGGTTCGCCCCAGCTGGACCTTGTGGGCCGCCACGGAACTGGCGAGCGACTGGACATCGGTGTTGATCGCGATGAGATCGGCCTTGTTCAAGCCATCGAGCACAATCCGATCGAGCACATTCGACCCGGCGTCGCCGACGCCGACGACCTTGATCGGGATTTCCTCTTCTGCCTTCTCCGGCAGGTTGTAGTTGCGGTTGAGTTGGATCATAAGCGTGCTGTTTTGGAAGGCGCCCTCACGAACGCATCCCGTGGAAGAGTTTTCCGAAGAGGCGGCCGAAGCCGCCCCGCGGGCGGCGATCCACCTGGACGGCTTGAGCATATTTGATCAAGCCAATCGCGGCGGAAAACTGCGGGTTCTCAAAAGCGGAGGTCAGTCCCGACATCGTTTGCGCATGCGCGACCCGCGCGGGCAATTCGAAAATTTCCTCGGCCAGATGGTCGATGCCGTTCAAATGGCTGCAACCGCCGGTGATGAAGACGCCCTCACCGATATAGTTGATGAACGGTTCCTCCTCGAGCTGCCGTTTCAGGAGCTCGAAGGTTTCGCGCAGGCGCAAGTGGATGATCGTATTGAGCGTTTCGCGCTCAATCTCCTTTCCGGCAAACCCGGAATCATCCTTGAGCAGGACGGTGTCGCCGGGCAAACAATTGCCCAGGGTAACACTTCCCTCCTCGATCTTAAGTTTCTCCGCGCGCGTCATGGGGATGCGCAGACCCATCGAGATATCGTTCGTAATGTGATCTCCGCCGACACCGAGGACGCCGCTTTGCTTGACCGCGCCGTCCACATACAAAATGTAATCCGTCGTGCCGCCGCCGATATCGATCACGAGCGCGCCGAGGTTTTTTTGGTGCTGCGTGAGCACAACCTGCGCGGCCGCGAGCGCAGTGAAGACGACGTCTTCCACTTCCAGGGGCAATTCCTTGACGCAACGAATCGTATTCTGGATCCGCGTCCGGACACCGTGGATGATGTGGAAATCGGCTTCGAGTTTTTGTCCGAGCATACCCACGGGATTGAGGACCCCGTCCTGCCCATCGACGTGATAATGCTGGATGATGGAATGGAGGAAGGCGTTCTGCGCCGGAATGCTCACTTCGCGCGCGTTGATCTTCACGTCCTCGATATCCTGTTCGTCGATTTCGTCCCGGTCCTCCGGCAGGGCGACACAGCCGCGGTTGTTGAAGCTCTGAATGTGCGAACCGGCGACGCCGACGTAAACGCTTCGGATCATGACGTCGCTTTTCGTCTCGGCGTCGACCACGGCCTCGTGGACGCACTTCATGGCGGTTTCGAAATCGACGATCTCGCCCTTGCGCACACCGCGAGACGGCGCCTGCCCCACGCCGAGAATTTTGATTGTGCCATCGGGACGGCCTTCGCCCACGACGACGCAAATTTTCGATGTGCCAATTTCGAGACCAACCATGAGATCGCTGCTTGCCATTTCGCTTAATCCTTTCTGGGATGACGGACGGGGATTGCTTTACGCACCGGCGGTGGAGGCGCGCTCACGCGCGACTTCGCCGGCACAGGAGAAGTTTCTGTCTTGGGGGGTGAATGAACTGGAATCGCCTTGAGAATTCTCGGCTCCGACCCTTCCGGGTCGATCGAGTCGTTAATCACTTCCACGGCGTTCTTCGCGAAAGTCACCGGGATGTTTCGTTGCACCAGCAGGTTTACGGTCTCGAGATCGCGCTTCGAATCATCGGAATAAATGAGGAACTGCTCGAGGCGCTGCAATTGCGTGTCGAGATTGTCGAAACCGAATGTCACCCGCGTGTGATTCTTGTCCGAGACGAGCAGGCAATAGCCTTTCGAGACGTCAATCTCCCGAATCTGAAAGCGCGTCTGCATGAAGCTGCGGGTGCTCAAGCGCAGGAGGTCGAGCGCCGCCTTCGCTTCGAACGATTCGACGACTTTGCCCGCCTCGAGCGACTCGCTCGTGCATCCCGTGATCAGCGGCAGGCCGAGATATTCAGTTAGCAATTTCTTTTGTTTCATCAGAACGCCGCGCGCGTCCACCAGAAAAGCGACGTCGGAAGCAAATGGATCGGAGATCTGTTTGTCGGACGTGATCCAGGCGATCGGCTTGCGCTCGACCAGGCGGATGTCGATTTCCCCCGGCATCTTCCGCACCACCTGCACTTCATTCACCTGCGGCAACTGCTGGAGCCGATCCTGGACCTGCGCGAGATTAACGCTGAAAATATTTTCACCCTCCCGCAGACCGGCGGTTTTCAAGACCTGATCGCGTTGCAACGTTCCGTCGGTCTGCACGTCGATCTGGCTAAGCCGATAGTCGGGGTTCTCAAAGAACAAACGCTTCGCTCCCAGCTGGACGCCAAAATAGAGACCGGTGCAAATGCCGGCGGTCAGCACGATCTTCGAGACGATAACCAGAACGCGGCGGTTGCGATGCTGCGTCGCCTTATGCGAACGGACCCGGACATCGAGCAGATGTTGCTGCCGGCGCTGCTTCGGATTCGACACGCGTTCGTTGCGCGCGCGGGGGCGTTGCTTCGTCGCTTTCATCGGCATGCCGTCAACCTCTGCTGTGAAAGTTCGATGATTCGCGCGCACAACTCGGCATACCCGATGCCGGCGGCGGCGGCGGCCTCGGGCAGCAGGCTCGCTTCCGTCATTCCCGGAATGGTGTTCACCTCGAGAACAGCCGGTTCGCCTTCTTCGGGTAACATGATATCGACGCGCGAATAAACCTGGAGCCCCAGCGAACGATGCGCGCGCAAGGCGAGGTCCTGGATCGCGCGGGTCAGGTCGTCCGGAATTCTTGCCGGACAAACGTGTTCGGCGCCGCCACCCGCGCCCGGGTTCAGGAACGGGTACTTGTTCGTGAAATCGTAAAAGCCGCCCTTGGGAATGATTTCCAGAATCGGAAGTGCCTGATCGCCCAGAATGCCGATGGTCAGCTCCCGGCCCGGAACAAATTTTTCGACGAGCAGTTCGCGATCGTACTTGCCCGCGTCCGCCAGCGCCGCGTCGACTTCGCGCTCATTCCTGATGATGTGGACGCCTACGGTCGAACCCTGGCGCGGCGCCTTAATGACGAACGGGATCGGAATTGTCGGACGCTGGCCACCCGTCACAATTTGCCAGTAGGGAGTGGAAACATCGTGCCGCTGAAATGCCTCCTTCGAGCGAATCTTGTCGAAAGCGAGTTCGCTTTCGCCGACTCCGTCTCCGGTATAGGCGACGCCGCGTTCTTCCAGGATTCGCTGCACCTGGCCGTCTTCACCGAATGTTCCGTGCAGCGCGATGAAGGCGAGGTCGAGGCCGGGCGGTAATTCGAAGTCCGGACCGTTGACATCAACCTCCGTCACTTCCGCGCCTAACGAGCGCAAGGCCCTGGCCACCCCCCGGCCCGTGGCGAAGGAAACCTCTCGCTCCGATCCGGGTCCGCCCATCAGCACCGCGATATTTCCGGGCAACGCGTTCACGCTTCCTCCCCCACGATTTGCACTTCGGTTTCCAGTTCGACGCCGCGTTTCGTCCGCGCGACTTCCTTGATCTTTTCGATCAACTCGAGCACTTCAGCCGCTGTCGCCCCGCCTTCATTGATAATGAAATTCCCGTGCACTTCGGAAACACGGGCGTGACCGACGCGCAAATTCTTCAGCCCTAGTTCGTCCACCAGTCTACCGGCCGGACCACTCTTGGGATTCTTGAAAATGCAGCCCGCGCTTTTCGCGCTCGGTTGGGTTGTCCGGCGTTTCTCCTGCGACTCGTCCAGGCGCCGGGTGATTTCCTCCGGCGTTGCAGGCGTGCCGCTGAAGACCGCGGAGACGGCGAAATTATTGTCGAGCGAGGGAACGTGACGGTAGCCGACCTCGAGCTCTGCCGGAGTTTTCGTGTGCACGTTCCCCTCACCATCCAGGTAACGAACGCGCACGACGTTCTCAAAAGTTTGCGCGCCCATGGCGCCGGCATTCATCCGCAAGCCGCCGCCGACCGCGCCTGGAATTCCTTCCATCCATTCCAAGCCACCGAGGCCCGCAGCCTTGCCCGCATAGGCGACCTGCTTGAGTTTCGCGCCGACCCCCGCCGTAATTTCGTTTCCAGAAACCTCCACCCGGTCGAACTCGCCGCCACACGGATGGACAACGACACCGCGGATCCCTCCATCGCGGACGAGCAGATTTGAGCCCCGTCCAATGACGAAGAGCGGAAGATTCTCACGACGGCAATAACGGATCAGCTCGGCGAAGGCCGCTTCGTTGCGCGGCTCGACCCAGAACTGCGCCGGCCCGCCCACGCGCAACGTCGTGTGCTTCGCGAGCGGTTCGTAAAGAAGCACCTCGCCTTCGTCGCCGACAATCTCCTTCAACCGTTCCGCGATGACCAAATCGGCCGCGAGCAGCGAGAGCTGCTCGTGAATATTACCGGCCCCGAGACTCAAAATCAGATCGCCGGCCGCGATCATATTCCCGAGGTCGCAATGCAGACGATCCAGGCGCGGTTGATAGCTCGCGCCGCGATGGCCGTGCGCGACGATTTCATCGACGATGGTTTGCCCGCTGATGCCCGGAAGGGCCGCTTCGCTCGCGGGGTAAATATCGGTCACGACGACACGATCGGCGTTATCAAAAGCGCGCCCGAACTCGCGCCGCAGCGCATGAGTGCGCGAATAGCGATGCGGCTGAAACATCGTCAGAACCCGATTGCGTCCGACGGATTTCGCCGTCGCCAGCGTCGCGTTTATTTCAGTGGGATGGTGCGCGTAATCGTCCACCAACAAGAAGCGCTCGCTCTGGTACTTGATTTCAAAACGCCGCCGAGCGTGTTCGAAGCGGCGGAGCGACGCGACGATCTTCTCGAAGGGGATCCCCAACTCCACGGCGAGCGCGATCACCCCGAGTGAGTTGCTCACGTTGTGCCGGCCGGGAACGTTGAGGACGGCTTCGCCCAGCTTCTCGCCCCGGCGAAAAACACAGAAGACGGACGCGAAGTCCTGGAGGTCGATGTCCGTGCCGCGATAATCCGCGTCCGCCGCGAAACCGAAGGAGATGGAACCCGGGCGCGCGCCACAGATCCGCGCGGCGTGGGGATCATCCGCGCAATAAAAAGCCGTCCCGGATGTTTGATCGAGGAGTTGGGAAAAAACGGCTTCGATCGCAGCCAGGTCCGCATAGAAATCGAGATGCTCCTCCTCGATGTTGAGCACGAGCGCGTGTTCCGGTTTGAAAAAGCGCAGCGTCCCATCGCTCTCATCTCCTTCCGCCACGAAATACTCGCCACGCGGATCCCAATGCGCGTTCGAACCCAGAAGTGGAATTTCCGCTCCGACATAGTGCGACGGGTGTAATCCTCCCTCGCGCAAGACATGCGCCGCCATGGCGGAAGTCGTCGTCTTGCCATGCATGCCGGCGATCACGATCCCGCGCTTGCCCGCCATGATCGCGGCCAGCGCTTCGGCGCGGCGGACGAGCTGCCGGCCGAGCTCCCGCGCGCGGACCAGGATCGGGTTTTCCTTCTTGATCGCCGAAGAGAAAATCACGATTTCAGCGTCGTTCGCGTCTTCCGCTCGATGGGTCGTGTGGAAGCTGAGTCCCAGCCGCTGCAAGCGGTCGCTTTCCAGCGAACCGACTTTGTCCGAGCCGCTCACGTCATGCCCGAGCTCGAGCAAAAGCGCAGCGATGCCGCTCATCCCGCTCCCCGCCACGCCCACCAGGTGAATGCGATGGTGCTCGCGCGTCAGCAGTTTTTGCAGATCGACTTCAGAGGCGAGCGTCATGATTGGTTTGCGTATACCTTTCCATCGTTTCCACGACGAGGGCGGCCGCGTTTTTTGGCGCGAGCCGGGCGGAATTTTCCGCCATGCGAAGCAGCTTGGCCGGGTCGCCGATCAATTCCCGGATTTGCCGGGCGAGCAAATCGCCCGCGAGATCGGATTCCTTCAAAATAACACCGGCCTCGGCCCGGGCGAAAATCTCGGCGTTGCGCGTTTGATGGTCCTCCGCCGCGTAGGGAAAAGGAATCAGGATCGCGGGCAACGAAAAGGCGGCCAGTTCTGCGAGACTGGCTGCGCCGGAGCGGCCGATCGCGAAATCCGCGGCGCTGTAGACTTCCTCCATCGCGTGATGAAAGGCCGTGACATGGGCCGGAATATTTTCGCGCTGATAGTTGTCGGCCACGAGCCGTTCATCGCGTGCGCCGGCCAGGTGGATGGCCTGAATAGGCACGCCTTGCAGCTCCGGCAAAGACTTGATCATCGCCTGGTTGATGCCGCTCGCGCCCTGGCTTCCGCCCATCACCAGAATTGTGAGCAGATCTTCGCGCAGTCCCAGGCGTTGCCGCGCGATCTTTCGATCCAGGCGCTGGAGTTCCTTGCGAATCGGGGTGCCGGTCACTTCCGTGCGCACCTTGGGAAAGAACGCGGCGCACTCGGCAAACCCGAGCAGGACCGCGCGCACCATGCGCGCCGTGAGGCGGTTTGCCTTTCCAGGAATCGCGTTGGATTCGTGGATGAAAGTCGGGACCCCGCGCATCTTTCCCGCGAGCACCGGCGCGGTGGAAGTAAAACCGCCCATCCCGAGGACGACGTGCGGTTTGAATTTTTTGTAGAAACCGCGGCAAAGCGAAAGACTCTCGTTGAAGCGGCGCGCGAACCCGAGCACCGCGGGGGAATAAAGCGAAGGAAGACCGATTGTCGGCAATTTCTGGAACCGGAAATCGGACCGGCCGGAGAGCGCCAGGGCGTCGATTTCCTTTTCGGAAACGAAGAGCATGACTTCGTGACCCCGGGCGCGGAGAACTTCCGCCACCGCGAGACCCGGAAACAAGTGCCCGCCCGTTCCGCCACATGCGATGACCGTGTTCATGAGATAAGGCTAGGACTCATATGACCTATTAGATTCTCGGCGTCGTGCGCGCCTGGATCATCGTCCGTTTCTTGTTCGCCGGTTCGAGCACTCCCTGACGATAAATGTTCAGGAGCAGCCCAATTCCAAAAAGACACGCGGCCAAGTTCGATCCTCCGTAGCTCACAAACGGAAGCGGCAAGCCCTTATTCGGCAGCAGCGAAGTCGTGACGCCGATGTTGACCGCCGCCTGCAAGCCGAGCAGCGAGACGATCCCGCAGCCGAGCAGCAACCCGGCGCGATCCTTCGCGTGGAGCGCGATCATCATCCCGCAGACGATGATGACGACAAAAAGGAAGACGACGAGCAGACTCACCCGCAAACCGAGCTCCTCCCCGATCATCGGGAAAATGAAGTCCGTGTGCGCATAAGGAAGGTAGAGCATTTTCTGCCGGCCGTTCCCGAGACCGAGACCTTCCATCCCGCCGCTGCCCCAGGCGATCAGGGCCTGCATTTGCTGCAAACCGGCGTCATCCTTGAAGCGTTCCGGATCCATGAAAGCGGAGAGCCGGGCCATGCGTTCCGACATATGGGTGGCGACGACGAGAATGCCGGCCAAACCGCCTAATGAGAGCAGACCGAGAATCACGGGATTGGTCCCCGCCACAAACATGATCACAAACATCGTCGCGCCGATCAGCGCAGTCGTGCCGAGATCGACTTCCATGACGATGAGCAGCAACACGGTCGCGACGACGCCGAACGGGATTACGAAGCCCTGCAGAATCCGGCCGGCGCCCTTTTCACAACGGGCAAACCACCAGGCGAGGAAAAAGACGACAGCGACCTTGGCGATTTCCGAGGGCTGAAAGGTGAATGGACCGAGTCCGACCCAGCGGCGCGAACCATTGATGCGCATGCCGATATGCGGCACGAAACAAAGTGAGAGAGCAACCAGAGCCAGACCGAACCAGATCCACCAGGTCCGCTGCCAAAAATGATAGTCGACCAGAGCGGCCACGGTACACACCGTGAGGCCGACTCCGAGCCAGACACCCTGTCTCTTCATGAAGAAATACACGTCGCCGTGGCTATCGCGCGCGAACGCGCTGGTGCTAAAAAGCATGACGATGCCGATGACCAGCATCCCGAGAACGGCCAGGAACAAGAAGTAGGCACTCTTGCGATGCATCTAGTTTCGGGGCGGCGGTGGCGGCGGCACCGGCGGACAAAAGTGTTGCCCGGACGGGCGCTCAACGCTCGCCTCCGTATTCGCTCGATGTTTCATTCGTCCCCTTTCTTCGTTTTCTTGGATTTGGTTGGGATGACCAGTTTCTGGCCGATCTTAAGTTTGTGCGGATCATCGATGTGATTCGCCGCCATGATGTCGTCGGAGGGAACCTTGAATTTTCGCGCGATCGAGACCGGGGTATCTCCCTTGGCGACAACGTAGGTCTTCGAGGCGTCAGGCTTGGCCACTTTGTTCTCTGCCGGTTTCGTCGTCTCGGCCTTTACCTCGGCTTTCCGCTCATCCTTTGCGACTGCTTTGGGCGGCACCTTGGCCACCTTGGTTTCATCACTGCGCGTCACAGGGACCACCGCGGGTCCTTCAGATTTCGCCGGGGCCGCTGGCGCAACTTTAGCGCGGGCGATTTCAGTCGAGATCGGCGGAAGCGAACCCTGCCGTGTCTTGATCGTGTTGAAAGCGATGATGCCGGCGACGGCCACAACATGGAGCACGAGCACGATCAAGAGCGCGCGCGAGAGCTTCATGTTCGGTTCGGACATCTCTTCGTAGTCCATTTCGGCCGCGCCGAGTCCGCGGCGCGCAGTCGTGGCGCGCAATTTTTTGCGAGTGAGAAGCTGGAATAGTTTCATGATTTACTTGGGCAAGGCGTGCACCAGGGCACGAAATTGATCGCCGCGATCGGCATAGCTCTTGAACATGTCGAAGGAAGAAGTGCCCGGAGAAAAGAGGACGACCTCGCCAGGCTGGGCGATGGCGCGCGCGCGCTCGACGGCGTCGGTGAGCGAATCCGCGATCTCGCACGGCACCGCGCCTTTCCAATCCTGCGCGATCCGCTCCGCCATCTCGCCGATCAGGACCGCCGCGCGGACCCTCTCGGAGACCAGCGGCCGGAGGGTTTCGAAATTGAATCCCTTGTCCTTCCCACCCGCGATCAGGATCACGCGCTTGGTCTGCGCGAGCAGTCCCTTTTCGACCGCGTCGAGATTGGTCGCCTTGGAATCGTTGACGTAGGTCACGTCGCCGACTTCCCGGACAAATTCCAAACGATGGGGTTGCGGAAGGTAGTCGCAGAGCGGCGGAAGCATTTGCTCGAAGGACAAGCCGCGCGCGAGGCCAACAGCGAGTGTGGCCATGAGGTTTTCGATATTGTGCGAGCCGCGCAGTTTCGTATCCGTCATGCGGAGGACCGGCGCGTTTCGATAAACGATCGATCCGTTCTCGAAGCGGAAATCCGCCTGGTTCGTGTAGGCGCTGAAAGTGACCGGCCGCGCCGTGATTTTCGGCAGCGTTTCGCCCGCATTGATAACCGCGACGTCCTCCGCGGTTTGATTCTTAAAAATGCGCAGTTTTGCCTCGCGGTATTCGGCGACCGAGGGATAGCGATCGAGATGGTCCGGGGCAAAATTCAGCCAGACGCTGATCGAAGGGCGGAAGGTCAGGATGGTTTCGAGCTGGAACGAGCTCACTTCCACGGTGAGCACGTCGAGGTCATGCTGTTCCAGCGCCACTTCGCAAAGCGGCTTGCCGATATTGCCGCAGGCGATGGTGCGTTGTCCGCACGCATTCAACATCTGCGCGAGCAACTCCGTGGTGGTCGTCTTTCCGTTTGTCCCGGTGATGGCGATGACCGGGACGTTCACGGACCGCCAACCCAACTCGAGCTCACCCATTGTCTCGATCTTTCGAGAAGAAAAACTGGTCGCCAGGGGCGAGATCGGATCAATGCCCGGACTCAGAACAACGAAATCGTAGGCGGACGAATCATTCTCGGCCGCCGGACCGCAAACCACCTCGATGCCGCGTGCCCGCAGATTTTCGATGGTCGATTTCAGCAGCTTTTTTTCCTCCGCACTGTCGAGAACGGTGACGTCAGCGCCCTCACTGCGAAGCAGGAGCGCGGCAGCGGTCCCGCTCAGGCCCGCTCCCAGCACTGCAACTTTTTGGCCCTGGTATTTCACGATTTACCTCAGCTTCAGCGTGGCCAACCCGAGAAGTGCGAAGATGGCCGATAAGATCCAGAACCGGACGATCACGGTGTTTTCCTTCCACCCCGTCAGTTCGAAATGATGATGAATGGGCGACATCGCGAAAATGCGTTTGCCGGTCAGGCGGAAACTCAGCACTTGCAGGATCACGGACACGGCCTCGATCACGAAAACGCCGCCCACGACCGCGAGAAGCAGTTCCTGTTTGCAACAAATCGCGATGACTCCAATCACTCCGCCGATCGCGAGCGCCCCGGTATCACCCATGAACATTTTCGCGGGATGACAGTTGAACCAGAGAAAGCCGAGGCCGGCGCCGACGAGCGCGGAACAAACCACGGCGAGTTCGCCGGTATAAGGATAAAACGGGACCTGAAGGTATTCCGCGATGCGAAAGTTCCCGGCCGCGTAAGAAAGCAAGGCGTACGCGAAAGCGACGGTGATCGTGCAACCGATGGCCAGGCCATCCAGCCCATCGGTGAGATTGACCGCGTTGGACGAGCCCACGATGACGAACGCGAAAAAGACGAGGGTTAACCCGCCCATATTCAGGATGACGGGAATCTTGAAAAACGGCAGATAGAGCATGCGCGCCTGAACTTCGATGAGCGGGTTCGTTAGAAAAACCGCCGTGACGATGCTCGCGAGCGCGATTTGAAAAACCAATTTGAGCCGGCCGCTGATGCCATCGGATTTCTTCTTCGTGACCTTCAAATAGTCGTCCGCAAATCCCAGCGCTCCGAGATAGACCATGCTGAAGAGGGCCAGCCAAACGAAGCGGTTATCCGGTCGGGCCCACAGAACACTCGAGAGGACGACGGTGCCGATCACGAGAACGCCGCCCATCGTCGGGATGCCCTGCTTGCTGCTGTGCAATTCAGCGAGCCGATGCACTTCGTCGGCCGTTCGGATCGGCTGACCGGCCTTAAGCGAAATCAACTTTCGGATGACGTAATTGCCGAAGGCGAGCGAAAGCACGAAAGCGGTGACCGCTGCCGCGACGGCACGGAACGTCACATAGCTAAAGACGTTGAATCCTTTTATCTCCTCACTCAGAAGATGGAGGTAGAACATCATGGCATTGCCTCCGCGGTTGACTGGCTCTGGGCGAACGCTTCCAGGACTCGCTCCATCCGGGCCGAGCGGCTTCCTTTGACCAAAATCAAATCCCCGGGTGCGGCAGTCTTCCCGAGAACCCGGGCCGCGTCCTCTGCCGCAGCCACCGACACGCTCTTGCTCAACCCAGCTTTTTGTGCGGCCCGCGCTATTTCCGCGCCCGTCTCGCCGACGGCGATCAACTCATCCACACCGAAGGCCGCAGCCGCTTCGCCCACTTCGCGATGGCGGCGCTCGGATTCGTCACCGAGTTCGCTCATCTGTCCGAGAACGGCGATCCGCCGGCCGTCCGCGTCCAGTTCAACCAGCGTGCGAAGCGCCGCTTTCATTGAATCGGGATTCGCGTTGTAACTGTCGTCAATAAACTGAATGCCGTTGATCTCCTTGATTTGCAGGCGCGCTTTCGTGAGCGGGGCGGAGGCCAGACCAGCTGCGCAATCTTCCAAAGAAAGGCCAAAGGCGCGCCCCGCGGCCACGGCCAGCATTGCGTTTTGCACCATGTGAATTCCGGGCACGGGCAGTTGGGCGCGACAGCGGTGGGCGCCTTCCAGGATCGTGAACTCCGATCCGGTCGGGCTTTGGGTCACCTCGTTCGCGCGGACGGAACCGTTCTCAATTCCGGCCAGGACCACTTTGGCCTGGGTGCGTTCAGCGATGGACTGCGTGAAGGGATCGTCCGCATTCAAAATTACCGTTCCGTCGGCGCCGATCGCTTCCGCGAGAGCGCCTTTTTCCGCGGCGATCGCCTCGCGGCTCCCCATGAATTCGATATGCGCGAGACCGACGTTCGTGATGATGGCCGCATCCGGCGCGGCCAGCTTCGCCAAGGCCGCGATTTCTCCGGGATGATTCATGCCGATTTCCCAGACGCCGATTTCGTCGCTCGTCGAAGCAGCCAGCATCGTCTGCGGCAACCCCACGTGATTATTGAAGTTGCCTTCCGTTTTTGAGACCCGGAAACGGCGCGCGAGGGTCGCGGCGACAAAATCTTTCGTGCTGGTTTTGCCGTTGCTGCCCGTGATGGCAATGACCTTGAGCGGCAATGACCTCCGGTAGTTCGCCGCCAGAGTCTGATAGCCCAGGAGCGTGTCGGGAACGCGAATGAGCGCGAAGGTTTTCGGCGTTACGCCCTTCCAGCTCTCTTCCACCATCGCGCCCACGGCGCCGCGCTCGCTGGCCTGCTCGACGAACTTGTGCCCGTCGAAATTTTCACCGCGCAGCGGGACAAAAAGGTCGCCCGTTTGCAGCGTTCGAGAGTCGGTGCTGACGCGCTCAACGATCTGCGCGCCGTCGCCTTGGGCGAGGACCCCATTCGCAAGCTCGGCGATCTGGTTAAGCGTGAGCGGCTCCATGTCAAAACTCGAGCGGGCGATCCTCCAGGGCGCGTTGTGTCACCAGAATATCGTCAAAGGGGATCGTGTGATCGGCGAATTCCTGGGTCTTCTCGTGACCTTTGCCGGCGATAAGAACGATGTCGCGCGGCTGGGCCAGCTCGATGGCGCGGGCGATCGCTTTCGCGCGATCGGGAATTTTCTCGTAGTGGCTCGATTGAAACCCCTGTTCCACTTCGGCAATAATTGCGTCCGGATTCTCCGTCCTCGGATTGTCCGAGGTGATGATCCCGTAATCCGCATTTTGATCGACCACGCGACCCATGAGCGGACGCTTCTGCCGATCGCGATCCCCGCCGCAACCGAAAACGACAATGAGACGGTTCGGCGAGAGTTCGTTGAGCGTTTTGAGAACGTTGAGCAAGGCGTCATCGGTGTGCGCGTAATCGACAAAAACCTGAAACTGCCGCTTCGCCGGAACGGCCTCGAGCCGTCCTGGCACTTGGGGAGATCGCGCCAGGCTGAGAATCGCTTCGCGCAAACTAATTCCCAGGCTGCTCGCGGCGGCGAGAGCGGCCATTGAATTCGCCACGTTAAATCTTCCGATCAGCGGGACACGGACGAGATAGCTTTTCCCCTTTGCATCGAGCTGATACGAGGTACCGGCGAATTCCGCGTGATAATTTGACGCGCGAAAATCGGCCCGAGGGCTCACTCCATACGTGATCACAGGAGTTTTCTTGTCGAGGCGATCCACCAGTTGGGCGCCGTAGCGATCGTCGAGGTTGATCACGGCCGCCGGGGTCGTCTTGGTTTTCTGTTCCGCCAGGCCGGTGAAGAGTTGGGCTTTCGCCTCGAAGTAATTCTCCATCGTCTTGTGAAAATTGAGATGGTCCTGCGTCAGGTTGGTGAAGACCGCGACGTCCCACTCGAGTCCGCGCGTTCGGTCCAGCGCGAGGGCGTGGGACGACACCTCCATGGCCACGGCCTTGCAACCGGCGTCCGCCATCTGGGCCAGGTGTTCCTGAATGTCGAGAGACTCCGGCGTGGTCCGGACCGCGGGCAAAACGCGGCCCCCAATTTCATAGCGGACGGTTCCAAGCAATCCGCAACGCAGTCCCGCTTTCTCACAAATATGTTTGAGCAGAAATGTCGTGGTGGTCTTGCCGTTGGTCCCGGTGACCGCGGCCATCTTGAGCCGGCGCATGGGCCGTTCGTAAAAGGCCGCGCCGAGATCGGCCAGCGCCTGGCGTGTGTTCTCGACTACGAGGCAGGTGGCGCGCGCTTGTTGAACCTCGTGCTCCGTCACGATGACCGATGCGCCCTTTTCGATGGCTTGCTCGATGAATTGGTGGCCATCGCTCTTTTCGCCGCGCAATGCGACGAAAAGAAAGTTCCTTTGCACACGCCGCGAGTCATACGCGATGCCATCCACGACGCGATCAAGCGGCCCGATGATTTGGCGGGGGGAAATCGCAGAGGCGAGAATTTTGAGCTGCATGAGGTGGGAAAAGGCGGAGGCAACGCGCTCAACGGCGTGAGGCACTGGTTAAGGCTACCCGCCCCGCAACTGGTGGTTTTCCCACGTCCTCATGCGGCTCAAGGTCGAGATAACGCGCCGCCTTTTCGGCAATGCGCGAAAAGATAGGTCCCGCCACCAGGCCGCCATAATTCAATTCCGGCTTCGTGGTGTGCGCGTCGTCCAGCACAACCAGGCCGACAAATTCCGGGTTCTCAGAGGGAAGATAGCCCGAGAACGAGACAACATACTTCCCCTGCTCATATCCACCTTTGGGATCCACTTTTTGGGCGGTCCCCGTTTTGCCCGAAATGGTGAAACCCGGAACCGCGGCGGCCGCGGCCGTGCCTCGATCGCTGACCACACCACGCAACGCATTCCCGATCTGCGCCGCGGTTTCCGGTGAAATGACCTGGCGAAGAACGACCGGCGAAAAGGTGCTGACCGTCTTGCCGTCTTCCGTGGTGATCGACTTGACAATGCGCGGCGTAACGAGTTTGCCGCCATTCGCAATCGTGGCCATGGCGGAAGTCATTTGCAGCGGCGTCACGCCGACTTCGTGGCCCATCGGGATGCGCGTGATCGAAATCTTGCTCCAGGATTGCGGCGGCCGAATCACGCCGCTGATCTCGCCGGGCAATTCGATTCCGGTGCGCTCGCCGAAGCCAAAGCGCCGGATGTACTCGTAAAATTTCTGTTCACCGACCGACATGGCCAGCTTCGCCGCGCCGATGTTGCTCGACTTCACCAAAACGTCGCGCACGCTCAAATCCGCGTAGGCCTTGTGATCGTGCAGCGGGCGGCCGCCATAATTCCAAAGGCCGTTCTCGCAAAAGATGGTCGAGTCCGGTCGAACCTTGTGCTCGTTGAGGGCGGCGGCGGCACTGACGATCTTGAACGTTGAGCCGGGCTCCATCATGTCGATGATGGCGCGATTCTTCATTTGTTCCGGCTTCGCCTCCGAACGCTGATTCAGGTCGAAATGCGGGCGGTTCGCCATCGCGAGAATTTCGCCGGTCTGGGGACGCATCAAAATGATTGTGGCCTTTTGCGGCGTGTATTCGCGCATGGCCGCGTCGATTTCGTTCTCGACGATATTTTGCAGATTGAGGTCGATCGTCAGGTGCACCTGGTAGCCATTGCGCGACGTGCGTTCCTGCCCGCGATAAAGCACCATCTCCTGACCCGCGCGGTTATGCTCGATGTAACGGTAACCGTCCTGGCCATGAAGGTATTCTTCCATGGACGATTCCACCCCCTGGATCCCGCGATGCTCGAAGTCCGTAAACCCGATGACATGACAAAGCATCGAGCCATTCGGATAAATGCGCGCTGAATCGCGCTCGAAATAAATGCCGCGCAAATTTTGCGCGCGCAACTTGCCTTTCAGCGCCATGGCGATGGCCTCCGGCACCTCGCGCTTCAGGATGATGTAACGGCGGTCGCCCTGTAATTTTTCCGAAAGTTCGTCGGCCGGAATCTTCAGCGCGTCATGCAGCAGTGGAATGAGCGCATCGCGATTATTCAGATGCGTCGCGTCCGCCACGACCGTTTCGACGGGCGTGTTATGGGCCAGCACTTCGTTGTTCGCGTCCAGAATCGAGCCGCGCTCGGCATAGATCGCCTGTTTGTAGACGTGTTTTTCAGCGGCGAGTCCGGCGTACTCGTCGTGCTTGATCATCTGCAGATAAACGAGCCTGAAGGAAAAGGCGCTGAACAAGGCCGTGAACCCGATGCAAACCAGGGCGCAACGAATTCGGCTGTTCCACTTCATCTGCCGGCACGTTTGTTCGCGATGGGTTGGATGGCGTCTTCTCCAAGCGGACGCGCCGTCGCGTTCAGGCGCACGATGTTGTGCTCGGAGATCGGAATCATCTTGAGATAACCTTCCTTGAGCCGGCGCTGCATGGCCGAGCGCGAGGTCAAGGCCGCGATCTGCACACTGGCCACGTCATTTTGCGCCCGCAAACTCGTCAGTTCATTTTCGAGCGCCTTCTTGCGATCGCCCAGATCATGGAGCTGCAAGGTGAGGTAAACGTAGATCAATCCGGTCATCGCCAGGGACGCCGTGATCGCAATCCAGCGCGCGAGCGAAGCCGCGTTGACGGAATTAAAAGCTTTTCGGCGCGGGGCGTGCATCAGATTTTTTCGGCGACGCGCAACTTTGCGCTCCTTGAGCGTGGATTGACGCGCTGTTCATTTTCACCGGGTTCGACCGGCTTGGCGGTGATGAGACGCAAGACGAAATCCGGATTGGCGCGCGGCTCCGGCCATTCCGGTCGATCGAGCAGCTCGCGGCTGCGATCGCGAAAGAAATTCTTAACGATCCTGTCCTCGAGAGAATGGAACGTGATGACCGCAATCCGCGCGCCAGACTCGAGGCGTGCGGTCAGGACGCGCAAACCTTCTTCGAGTGCGCCCAGTTCGTCATTCACTTCCATCCGCAACGCCTGGAAAACCTGCGTCGCGGGATGCCGCCGGCCGTGCCGCCACACGATCTTCTCCACGGCCTTCGCCAACTGCATTGTATCGTGAAAGGGAGTGGTCTTGCGCTGCTTGACCAACTGGCTGGCGATGCGCCGCGCCGCGGGCTCCTCACCCAACTCACGGAACAACCGCGTCAGCTCTTCTTCCGAATAGGAATTGACGACGGTCGCGGCGGTCAGATCGCGCCGCGGATCCATCCGCATGTCGAGAGGCCCGTTGCGCATGACGCTAAAACCGCGCTCCGCATTTTCGAGTTGGCGCGAGGAAACGCCGAGATCGAGCAACGCCCCACCGATGCCGACGATTCCGAGTTGGTCGAGGGCCTCTCCAGCATTGCGAAAATTGATCTGCCGCAGAGTCACGCGGCCGCCGTAGGGAGTAAGTCTTTCGCTAGCGTGCTCGATCGCGTCGGGATCCTGATCGAAGGCCAGAACATCGGCGCCGGTGCGCAGAATTTCCTCGGTGTGGCCGCCGCCCCCGCAGGTGGCATCGACGACCAGGGCGCCGGCGCGAGGCGCGAGCAGCTCGATGGCTTCCGCCACGAGCACCGGACGATGATAAGTAATGTCCTCCATTGCCTGCGCTTCCTCCTCGAATTCCAGCGGACCGGTCGCGAACCAGATGGGCCGCTCAAACAGCAACGCGTTCATGATTTCTTGGCCACCCTCCCTACAGTCCGATCACATTCGCGACGTGCTGGTAGGTCGGCGCCTCTTCCTCCTGAGCGCGTTTCCATTTTTGCAGATTCCAAATTTCAAAGCGGCCGCGGCCGCCCACGAGCGCGACCTCACCTTTCAAGCCCAGCTCCCGGCAAAAGTTTTCCGGCAAGACCAGCCGCCCCTGGCGATCGGAGGCGCCGTGGTCCGCGCGGGAATGCAATTGACGCGAGAACATCCTGCGGTCGCGCGCCGAGATGGTGGTATTCGATTCGGCTTGGGCGCTAAGGCGGGCAAACTCTTCCGCGGACATGATAAGGAGAAACTGGTTGGAAGGTTCGGGCAGGATGATGAAGTCCTGGCCCTCGCTCTTGCGCCAAGGAGAGGGGATGGTGATCCGGTTTTTCTCGTCGATCGAGTGACGGAATTCGCCGGCGAAGAATTTTTGAGGTTGTGATTCGGGATCCATGCGCCAGCGGGTGATCGTTCCATTCTAATCCACTACCCCCCACTTCTAACCACTTTCCGTACCAGGGGTCAATAGAAATTAACGCCTGTTTTAGGGGCCCGCCCCACCCAAGGCCCCTCGGCCAAACCCCTTCCCTGCTTGCCACCGGCGGCAAAGGCGGTTAAGACAATTCCAGATGATCGACTACATCCAGAAGGGCGGTTTGCTGATGTGGCCGATTCTGGCCTGCAGCGTCATCGCCATCGCCGTCTTCGCCGAGCGGCTCTTCTACTTGCATCGCGCGACCATCCACGTGGGCGAATTCTTGCAAGGGCTCTCGAACCTCGTCCAGCGCCGTAACTTCGCCGAAGCGCTGCATGAATCAGCTGGCACTCCGGGACCAGTGGCTCGGGTTATTCACGCCGCAATCATTCACCACGAAGCGCCGCGCTCGGAGCTGCGCGAGATCGTGCAGGAAGCGGGACAACTCGAAGTGCCGAAGCTGGAGCGATTTCTGGGCGTCCTGGCCACGCTGGCTTTTCTCGCGCCGTTGCTTGGCCTGCTCGGCACGGTTTCCGGGATGATCGACGCGTTCGGAACGCTCTCTTCGAACGGAGGGTACGCGACGGTGACGGAGCTCTCCAACGGCGTTTACAAGAGTTTGCTCACGACGGCCGCCGGCCTGGTCGTCGCGACGCCGACTTTCGTGGCCTATAGCTACCTGTCTTCCCGGGTCAACACGCTGATGCACGAAATGGAGCGGGCCGGGATCGAAGTCGTGCATATGTTGACCGACCGGGAGCCAATGAGCGACATCATTACCTTCCAGGCGCCGGTTGAAGAACAGGGCCGCTGAGTTTTCCTCGGCCCGCCGGCCGTGCATCGTATGAAGCTTTCCCGAACGAAGGAATACCATTTCGGCTGGCTCGGCGTCATCCCGATGCTGGATGTCGTTTTTCTGTTGATCTTCTTCATGCTTCTCAGCTCGAACTTCATCCTGCAGCCGGGCATCTCGGTTTCGGTCCCGCTCTCCCGCTTCACGCTCGGTCCGCAGATCAATCCGCAAATTATCAGCATCACCGGGGGAACGGCTCCTGCGATTTATTTTCGCGACCAGAAAATTGCTCTCGAGCAACTCGGACCGTTGCTCGATGCGGCGAAAAAAGAGGGGCGACCGATCATTATCAAAGCCGATCGCCTGACTCCCTACACGCTGGTGGTCGAAGTCACGAACCTGGCTCTCGAACACGGAATTTCCTCCGTGGCGCTCGCTACCACTCCTGCGAAGTGAACGCTCCGCTGGCTTCCGACAGCAATTTGGGCCTCGTCTTTACCTGGGACCAGCCACGCTCACGCAGACTGGCGCTCACCGGTTTCCTGAGCGCGTCCGTCGCGCTCCACGCCTTGTGTTTCTATGCGTTTCAAATTGTCTATCCGCCGGCGGTCGCCCTCCTGCCACCGCCCGGACGCGTGACCGTGATCGCGCCGAATACAGAGGAAGGGCGCGTTCTGCTGAATTGGCTGGAGGCCGAGGATCCGGCGCTCGCCTCGACCACCCAACCTCCCGCGGATCGAAAATCACTGGCCATGCCCACGATGCAGCACGCGCCTTCCTACCTGATGCGGCAGCCCGCCCTGAAAGACATGCCTCCACCCCGGCCCGAGCCGGCCGTGCCGAGCGCTCAACCACCTGCTCCGGTCCGGGCGTTGCCCGCGCCAATCCAATTGGCGACAAAGGTCACGCCCACGATCGTCCGGTTGTCACCGGAGTTGGAAGCAATCGGCGCCATCCAAAGCCAGGAAATGAAATTCACCGTCTCCGGTCATGAATCGCCGCAGGCCGCGCAGTTCCGCGTCGCCGTGGATAAGCATGGAGCGGTGCGTTATTGTTTTCTCGGGAGGTCTTCCGGTGACGTCGCGCTGGATGAACAGGCGAGGAAGCACCTGGCGCTCTCTCGGTTCTCGGCCCTTGGCAATGCGCAATCCGACGCTCAGAATGATTTCGTCTGGGGAACGGCGACTTTCGATTGGGGAAACGATATTGTCGCGCTTTCCAAGGCGACTGAAAGCGTGGCGCCGTGATCCGGGTCAGTCTTTCCGCGCTGGTCACGATCTATTTGCTGGTTTTTCTTGCGGCAGTTTTCCTCCTCTGGATAGTTGGGGAGTGGAATCGTCGCCGACGCGAACGCCGCGCTTTGCGCTACCGTTTACGTTGCGTGATCTGCGCGTTCGAGTTTGAAGATCGAACGCCCGCTTTGCTTCCGCGGTGTCCACGCTGCGGAAGTTTGAACGAAAGATTTAAACCGGAGCAAATTTAATTATGGGAATGTGGATCGGACGAAATCGAAAAGCGCGCGTGACTTATGGTTTTGACGAAATCGCGCTGGTCCCGGGGCGCGTGACGATCAATCCGAATGAGGTCGATATCGCCTGGCGGCTGCCACGGCGAGACGCAGAACCGCTGGATTTCAAGATTCCCATTCTGGCCAGCGCGATGGACGGAGTGGTGGATGTCGCTTTTGCCGTCGAGATGAGCAAGCTCGGCGGTCTCGCCGTTTTGAATCTCGAGGGGGTCCAAACGCGCTACAAAAATCCCCGGGAAGTTCTCCAGAAAATTGTCGAAGCCGACAAGGCGGAGATCACGGGGCTGCTCCAGAAGATTTACCAGGAACCAGTGCAGGAAGATTTGATCGCGGCGCGTATTCGGCAAATCAAGGACAGCGGAGCGACTGCGGCCGTGAGTTCCATTCCGCAACGAGCCGCGGAATTCGGGGCGATCGCGCAGGAAGCGGGGGCGGACGTTTTCGTCGTCCAAAGCACGGTCTCCACGGTTCGTCATATTTCGACGGAATATAAGTCACTCGACCTCGAAAAATTCTGCCGCGACATGAAAATTCCGGTCATCGTCGGGAACACCGTCGGATATGATGTCACGTTCGAGATCATGCAATGCGGTCCCGCAGCTGTGCTCATCGGAGTCGGGCCCGGAGCGGCGTGCACCTCGCGTGGTGTCCTCGGCCTCGGGGTGCCACAGGTCACGGCCACGGTCGATTGCGCCGCGGCGCGCGACGCTTATTTCAAGAAAACTTCGCGCTACGTCCCGATCCTGACCGACGGCGGCATGAGCAAAGGCGGCGACGTTTGCAAGGCGCTCGCTTGCGGTGCGGATGCGGTCATGGTCGGCAGCGCGTTTGCAAAAGCGCACGAGGCGCCGGGCTGCGGTTACCATTGGGGAATGGCCACGCCCCACGCAAATCTGCCGCGCGGCACCCGCATCAAAGTGGGCGCGACGGGCTCTTTGAAACAAATTCTCTTTGGCCCCGCCGAGGTGGATGACGGGAGTCAAAACCTCGTCGGCGCCATCACCACTTGCATGGGCAACGTCGGCGCGCGCACGATCGCCGAGTTTCAACAAACCGAAATCATCATCGCCCCTTCCATTAAGACAGAAGGAAAACTGTTCCAGACAGTCCAAAGCGTTGGGATGGGAACGCGGTGATCTCGGTTCATCCACTCTCCAGATGATTTCCGATCGTAGAGTTGTCATCAGCGGCTTGGGAGTGATTACCCCGGTCGGGAATGACGTCGCGACCTTCTGGCGCAATCTCCAAAACGGAGTGAGCGGGATCGAACTGGTGCAGGCGTTCGATACGACAGGTTACGATTGCCGGATCGCGGGTGAGATCCGTGGCTTTGACCCCAAGGATTTTTTCAACAACCCGAAGGATGCCCGGCGCACGGACCGTTTTTCCCAACTGGCCATGGCCGCCGCGAAAATGGCCATGGCGGATTGCGGCATCGATATGGAGAAAGTCGACCGCCGCCGCTTTGGCGCGATTGTCAGCAGCGGCATCGGCGGCCTGAAGACCCTCGAGGATCAGCACGGCATTCTGCTCGCCAAAGGTCCCTCACGCGTTTCCCCCTTCACCATCCCGATGCTGATCAGCAATATGGGAAGCGGCCTGATCTCCATGGAGTTCGGATTGAAAGGGCCCAACATGTGCATCGCCACCGCGTGCGCCACCTCCAACAACGCCATCGGTGAGTCATGGCGGATAATTAAATTCGGCGATGCGGATATATTTCTCGCCGGCGGTTCGGAAGCTTCCATCGTCACCGTCGGCATGGCTGCCTTCTCCTCGATGAAGGCGCTCAGCACACGCAATGACAACCCGCATGCGGCGTCGAGGCCGTGGGATCGCGATCGGGACGGATTCGTCATGGGCGAGGGCGCCGGCGTCGTGGTCGTGGAAGAGTTGGAACACGCCAAAGCCCGCGGCGCGAAAATCTATTGCGAGCTGACCGGTTACGGACTTTCGGCCGACGCCTTCCACATGACCGCACCACCGCCGGATGGCGAAGGCGCCGTGCGGGCGATGCAGCTGGCACTCAACCATGCCAGGATCACGCCGGACCAGGTGGATTACGTCAATGCGCACGCCACCTCGACCGGACTCGGCGACGTCATTGAAACGCGGGCTCTCAAAACGGTTTTCGGCGAATACGCGCACAAGGTTTCCATCAGCTCGACGAAATCGATGACCGGTCACTTGTTAGGCGGGGCGGGTGCGGTTGAGATGGCCGCCTGCGCACTCGCGATCCGCGACTCGGTAATTCCGCCGACGATCAATCTCGAGAATCCCGGCGAAGAGTGCGATCTGGACTACACGCCGAACGTCGCCAAGGAAAAGAAGATCAGCGTCGCCCTGAACAATTCGTTTGGATTCGGCGGCCATAACGCGACGCTCGTGGCCACCGAATTCACGGGGTAGCGAGCCATAGCGAATTGACGAGATTCACAGACTGACCTCTCCCGGACCCCCTGGTGATTATCGCCATAGTATTGAGTGGTATCGCGATTGCGGTCGGAATGTTTTGGGCGACGGCCTCACGTGATCGCCTTAAACCGATCCTGTTGATTTGCCTGGGGTTAGCAGTGGCGGTCATTGCTCTATCAGGGCGCAATTTCACAAGGCTTTCGACACTTCGAGTGCCGTCTCGCACACGATCGCCCTCACCGTTGTCCCCGGGTGTATCGACGACTCCCAAGGTTCGGGGTTTCACAAGCCCTAGGGAGATCTCGGAAAGCGTGAAGACCGCGCCCGACAGTGCGCAGGAATTTGAAGGCCTCGACGTACATTGGGACCTAAGACTTTTGTCCGCGAACCGTCAGCAGCTGAGTAATAATCGCGAGCTCCTTTTGTTCTCTGCTGGGGTAGAGGCGAGTGGATCTGTCCTCATTGTGTGCGACGACGTAGAGGTTTACTACCCCCACGAGTCGTCGGTTGGCCTTCGCTTCATTGTGCACGGAGTAATCGAGCGCGCAGATGCCCTGGAGATACATCTGAAGGATGTACGGCTGGAACTGATGGATATGGCAATTCAGTAACAGTCTTGAAAGGTTTGGTCTGTGGGTATCAGGAGAAGTCCGTCCTTAGGATTGACGGCCCGACAGGCCAAGTGCCTGTGCTACTGGTCGGCGAAGACCGGCGTGGCGGTAATGTCCGAAGCGTCGAACGAAAATCCGTGACCGCCGCTCCCAGACTGAAGGGATTTCAGAAGCGCCGCGACACTTTGGGCGGTGCTGGCGGAATAGAATCGCACCAAACCAACCGTCGTCCGCCGTCCGAAAACCGTGATCATGATTGTATCGTCGTCGACTGAATTCATGAAAATATGGTTCCCGTTGCCCTGGTGATAGAGCGCATTGAATTCGACCTCGCCGATGCGGCGCGCGAGCTCTTTCGTGGCGGCAAATGACCCCGCGGCCAGGGCCGCAATGATCGTGACGTCCATCACGGTCATGTCGCCGAACTGCGAAATCACATTTCCGCCGCGGTCGATCACGACGGTTAGCTCCGCTTCGGCCTTGGTCAGGAAATTACCGAGAACGCCGTCGAGATTCGCGACGTCTTCGATGGTCAGGCAGGGGATCGCGTTCATACAGCAGCGCTCTGTTTCTGCGCCACGGGCGGTTCAACCGGGATCGCGACCGGCGCGGGCGCCGTCTTTGGCACGTCGCTTTGCTTGCTGAATTTGTGCAGAAGAATCTGCGAGACCGCGTTAAGCGACGCGAAAACATTTTGTCCGGTGCTGGAAATGACTTCGAAACTCTGGACCCGTCTTTTTCGGTTGTTCAGGACGTACTCGAGATAATTGACCGGCGCGATGTTTTCGAGATCGCGCTTGTTGTATTGCAAAACGTACGGGATCTCGTCGATCGAGATATTCTGTTTGGCTAGATTGTCTTCGAGGTTCCGAAAGCTCTCGACATTCTCCTCCATCTTTTCCCATTGGGAATCCGCGACGAAAATGATGCCGTCCACACTCCGCAGAACGAGCTGGCGGGTCGCATTGTAAATGACCTGGCCCGGGACGGTGTAGAGCTGAAATTTGGTCACGAACCCTTTAATTACGACCGCGTTCAGCGGCAGGAAATCGAAGAACAAAGTGCGATCCGAAGCAGTGGCGAGCGAGACGAGGTCGCCCCGATTCTCGGGATTAATCCGCTGATGGATGTAGCCCAGGTTCGTGGTTTTCCCGCAAAGCGCCGGACCGTAATAAACGATCTTAAATTGAATCTCGCGGCTGGCGTAATTGATGATGGACATACAGGACCTCCTAGATCGGATGCGAATATTTTCGTGAAAGCTCGTGCACGACGCGTGCGAGTTTTTCTTGCACTTCCGACGTCAATTCGCCGCTCAAATGCAGGGCGGCGAGGCAAAGATTTTCGTGCATAAAGAATGTGACTGCGGCTTTCGCGCAGGAAAGGGTCATCCCTCGGAGTGGGCCGAGGTTGGTCTCCACCATGTGGGTCTCGACGCGTTGCATCAGCGAAGGCGCCATGGCACAAAGCCCATCCGCTCCATACTCAGGAGGCAGAGTTCCCGCGAGAGTAAGCCCATCGCCAAACATGAGCGCACAGCTCTTCACTCCCGCGAGCTTGTTCAGGTGGGCGACGGCGCCCTTGGCATCGAGCTTTTCATCGGTATCGAGAGCAACCTGCAACGGGTCTCGGACCGGATCGAGTGGCACCTCCACGGGCGCCACGGCGGCTGGCGCTGCGATGGTCGGTGTTGCGGCAGCTGGCGGCACCACGGCGACTGCAATCGGCTCCGCGGCTGGCGTCACACTTGATTTCGCGACGGCCTTTCCGGCGAGGTTAAAACGTTTCGCGTCTTCTTCCGCTTTCGCGGAAAAGGGCGTGGCAAAATTTGCTCCGGCTTCCTGTTCTTCCTGGTCTTCGCGCATCCGCAGGGAAGCCGTGGGCAGGTTTTTCAGGACTTCGTGCAGCGGCAAGATGACGTCTCCGGCCGCTTCGCTGGTTTTGAAAAGATCCCGATATTCTTTGGGGAGAGCGGCTTCAAACACCGCAGGAGTTAAGGTGATTCGTCCCGTCGCGAGCTGCGGTTCGATCAGCGAAAACGGCAGGTCGATTTGCGTTTCGGCGGGAACAGCGCCGGGGTCGCCTCCCAATTGAAAGGGCGGAAGTCCTTCCAGAATCGGTTTTAGCGCGAGCGCAATCGTTATCTCGGGTTTGCTCTCTGGCGCCGGTGCGGCTGGTGCTGGGGCGGGGGCTGGCGCCACTGGCGCCAGGCTCTCTGCGGTCAACCACGGCTCGTCCTTCTGCCGCAGGTCGTCCGAAGGAGCTGTCATCTTGAACGGAATGCGCGTCGGCGCTGGCGCGGCGTCGAAATTAATCGGAACGGACGGCCCGCTTGAGGCTGGAACACTCTCAGGTGCGGGGCCGCCCGTTCCATTCGGTGAAAGTTTGAAGGGTATCCGGGTGGGCGGGATCGAGGCTGGGTCGCTCTTCGAATGCGGCACAAACCCGTTTCCAGAGGTATCGGGCTCGGCGGCGGCATACGCCTCGGCTGTCGCCAACTCGATCCGCACCGGCGGCAAGTCTCCGACTTCGACCGCCTGCTCGGTTGTCGTCCCGAAACGGGAGTTGTCTTCGAGTGTGACCTTCAAGAACGGCGTCTCGACCTGCGGAACGGCCTGATGGCGTTCCTGGTCGCCGCGGACTTGCAGTTTCGTGAATTGATCAAGCACCTTCTCGAAAGGAAGCTGCACCTGCGTCTCGTCGCCCGGGGGAACGGAGCGCAGAAAAATCTCCGGCACCTGCTGGTAAATGGTGGCCAGTGAAACGGCTGGTTTCCCGCTCGCCATTCCTCTTTCAACCTCGGACGCCTTGAGAAGAATCCGGCGGGTCCCGTCGATGCTTTCAATTGGCTTGATGTAGTCGGCAGGTATTTGGGCGGCGATATCCGCGAGGTCGAGTGAGATTACGCGCTCGACCCTCGGCTCCAGCGCCAGCGCGACCGCCGGCGGTAAATCGCGTGGCCGGGTCACGGGCGCGGAGGGACCTGCATTCGCGCTTGGCATCGAAATAGTCCCGGCGGGCGAACGCGCTGCCATTGCGAATGGATCCTGCGGAGGCAACGTTCGCGTGGCGTTCGGCATCACAGTCTTGCTGAAACGTTCGCTGCTGGGCTTGTCCAGCGGCGCCACCGGTTTCGGAGCCACCGGCGGCTCTTTCTTAGCCAGGGCCTGATCCTTGACCTTCTTGAAAAAGCTCAGGAATGGGATCGTCATCGTCATTTTAGTGGTCTTCTCCAGTGACCCGCCAGATTTCTTCAAGCGTTGTGATCCCCTCGAGCGCCTTGTCGAGTCCGACCATCCGCAGCGTTCTCATCCCCTCTGCCATGGCCTGATTCTTCACGACCGCGGCCGAGGCTCGCTTAATGATGAGGCGGCGAATTGACTCGCTCACGGGCAGCGCTTCGATGATCGCCACGCGGCCGAGATAACCCCGGCCCTTGCATCGCTCGCACCCGCTTCCATGATAGAAAACAGCACCTTCGGGCGCCTTCATCGAAAGCCGATCGAAGATTTCCTGCTCCGGCACAAACTCCTCGCGACAATTGGTGCAAATGCGCCTGACCAGTCGTTGCGCGCAAGCCATGATGACTGAGCTGGAGATCAGGAACGGCTCGATTCCCATGTCATCAAGACGCGTGATCGCACCGGCGGCGTCATTCGTGTGGAGCGTACTCAAGACCTGGTGACCGGTCAGGGCCGCTTTCACAGCGATGTCGGCCGTTTCGTTATCACGAATTTCACCGACCATCACGATGTCCGGATCCTGCCGGAGGATGGAGCGAAGCGCCGAAGCGAAATCGAGACCGATATCGTTACGCACGGAAACCTGGTTGATACCCGTGAGCTCGTACTCGATCGGGTCCTCGACGGTCACAATGTTGTACTGCGGGTTATTCAGCTCCTGGAGCACTGAGTACAGCGTCGTCGTTTTGCCCGAACCCGTTGGCCCGGTGACGAGAATCATGCCGTGCGGTGCGTCGATCGCCTTCTTGAATTTATCGAGCGTACCCTGGTCCATGCCCATCTGGTCGATGCTGCCGGTGAGAGCCGCTTTATCGAGAATACGAATGACGATCTTCTCGCCATAGGCGGTGGGCAGAATCGACACACGCAAATCCACTTCCTTGCCGATCACCTTGATGCGGAAACGACCGTCCTGCGGAACGCGCCGCTCGGCGATATTCAGGCCTGCGAGAATCTTGATGCGCGACGTGATCGCGAGCTGGAGCGCTTTGGGCGGCGACTCCGCCATGACTAATTCACCGTCGATGCGGTAACGCAGCTTCAAGGTGCGCTGGAACGGTTCAATATGGATGTCGGACGCCTTTTCTTTAACGGCCTGGACGAGAATCAGATTGACGATTTTGATGACAGGCGCGTCTTCGCTGTCCGTCGCGAGCCGATCGAGATCGATTTCATCGTTCTTCGCCGACTGCACTTCCACGTCACCCGCATTCGCCACATCTTCGGCGACCTGCTTGAGCACCTGGCTCATGTTCGAGGCGCCGTGGACACCGGCGAGCGCGTCTGCGACCGCCTTCTCCGTGGCGATCATCGGGATAATTTCGAGCTGCACCCGCCGCTTGACGTCATCGACCGCGAGCACATTTGTCGGGTCGGCCATCGCGACGAAAAGCTTGCCGTTGAGGCGCGCGATCGGGATGAGCTTGTTCGCTTTCGCCATGTCGCGCGGCACGAGCGACATCACCTCTTCCGGCACGCGCAATTTCGAGAGATTGATGAGCGGCGTGTTGAGGCAGCGGCCCATGCTCACCGTCATGTCCTGGTCCGTCACGAACTGACGGTCGGTTAAAATCTTGAGCAGCCGGCCGCCTTCCTTTTGCTGGATGCCAACGGCTTCCTCGAGCTGGTTCGGCAGAAGGAGGCCATCCTCAATCAGAACATCAGCGATGCGTTCGGCGAAAGATTTGCTTCTCATCGTCGTCGTCGCGAGCATTAGACCCGGCTCTCCAATCGGTAGATGTCCTGCAAAGCTTTAATGATCGCGTCCGGCCGCGCGAGATACCACGTCACGGTGTAATCGAGCGATTGCTGGACCGCTTCCCGGCCGGCCGCGTCGAATGGATTGCAGCACGCCACCATGATCGTGCGGCTGATCAAATCGAATGGCACGTAGAGGCGGCCAAGCGTTAAATGGTCCGGCAACATCCGCGCGATCTGCCGGTCGATGTCGTAATACTCGAGCGGCACGTAGGCGAACTTCGTCCGGTCGATCAAACCGGAGAGCGATTGATCCACCTTATCGGTGTCCTGCCGGCAGAGTTTGTCCAGGAGCGACGCGGCGAGCGATTGGCCGCTGAGGTCCTTGTTCAAATGGTTGACCGTTTCGAGCGCCTTGGTCACCTGGTCCTCGGTGAAAAGCTGCTGCATCACCAGAAACTTGGCGAGATGCTCGTCCCCCCGATCTTGCGGATGGTGGGCGTTCTTGCCGTGCTGGAGATCGACCAGCCCACCGTCATGCGCACCGTTTTTGTTTGGGGCGATCAACCCGCTCTTCGAGCCCGTCGTCGCAATCGCGTGCCCGGCGGCCTGCAGGCGTGTTTCGATATCGCCGAGCATGGCCAGGATCTCAGGCGCATTGGGTTCCTTCAGCAAAATGACTTCACACTCCTGCATGGCGAGTGTGTAGGAGCCGGCGCCAAAATAAGCCTCGGCCAGACGACGTGAAGTTTTGAGCGAATCAGCTCCACGCCCGACCTTTTGGTAGGCTTCCTTGAGGATTTCGAGCGACTGATAATCGTCAGGCTGTGTTTGAGTTATGACCTCAAACATCTCAATCGTCTGAACGATCTGACTATGCTCTTCCTCTGATAACGTGTGTTCCAGCACAACGCGTCAATAAAAGCTAGAAGCATGCCCCCATTCCTCCGTCCCCTGGAAACCGGCTCAAAAAAGGTCGCCGCGTTCCCAAAGCGGCCGTTGCGATCCATTGAACTGGCCTGAATTAATAGCGCGCGGCTCATTTTCGCCTTCCCTCCCCGCCGGCGACTCGCTATGACTTGCCGAGAACGTTCCCCCCGGTCCGTGATTCCCCCACCCGATCACAAAACGCACGCGTTTACCCTCATCGAACTCGTCGTCGTCCTTGCCCTCATGGCGGTCTTGACCGCGTTTCTCGTCCCGGCCTTCACCAACCTTAAAGGCGCGAACGACCTCACGAACGCTGCCTACACCATCAAGGGCGTTCTTGAGCAGGCGCGCACCTACGCCAGAGTAAACAACACCTACGCCTGGGTGGGATTCTACGAAGAGAACGCTTCGATCGCATCGACGAACCCACCAACGGCGGGGAACGGGAGACTCGTGATGTCGAGCGTCGCTTCGGTGGATGGAACGACGATCTACGGTGCAACGCCCGGCGCGATTGATCCCACGAAACTCGTCCAAGTCGCCAGGCTGGTTAAGGTCGAAAACCTCCACCTTCCGCTTCTGGCCATTGGCACGGGAACGGGAGACACGTTTGACGCTCGTCCGGCCCTTCAGTTCGAACCGACCGCGGGTTACAATTACGCACGATTTGGGGAGCTGAACGCTCCCTCGCCAAACACGGCGCCATACACGAACTCACAATATCCGTTTCAGTATCCGGTCGGGAACCCGGCTCCAACCGCGCAATATACGTTCTGGAAGACGCTTCAGTTTAGCCCGCGAGCTGAGAGCAGAATCAACGGAAACAATTACGATGTTCGACGCGTTGTCGAAATTGGATTGCTTCCGACCCGCGGTAGCGCGGTCCCGACGGCCATGAATGGTGCTGGCACATCGACAGCGACTTACCGGGGCAATGTCGTTGCGATTCAAATCAGCGGGCTCGGGAGTATTGTGAAGATCTACCGACGATGAGCCGCCGTTCTTGTCGTGCCGTGGGATTCTCCCTTGTCGAGGTGACGCTGGCCCTCGGTATTGCGGCCTTTTGTCTTATCGCGCTGTTCGGATTGCTCCCTCTGGGTATTCAAACACACCAAAGCTCCATTTCGCAAACGGCCGCGGCTTCAGTTCTGGCGAGCGTCGTGGCAGATCTCCGAACGACTCCCAAGACGAGCCCAACGTCCCCGCAATTCGAGATCACCTTCGGCACCGCGAAAGTTCTGTACTTCGACGGTGAGGGACGAGCGGTCGCTCCCGCGGATGCGAGCGCGACTCCGCGCTACCGGGCGACGATTACATTTCCTCCCAGCCCAGCCGGCGCATCTGCGCCAACCTTCGTTAGCTTGAAGATCAGTTGGCCCGCCTCGGTTGATCCCATGATAACCCCCCCAGCAGGCTTGATCGAAACGTTCAGCGCGTTGGATCGACATTAACCTATGCGTTCGCCCTCACGAGTAACGCTCGCCTTCACTTTGGCCGAAATGTTGGTCGCGGTCAGCGTCCTGTCGCTTCTCGTTCTTCTGATCTCACAGTTGTTCAATAACGCCGCTGCCCTTACGACCACGGGAAGCCGGCGGATGGACGCAGACTCACAAACCAGGCCGCTTTTTGAGCGCATGGCACTCGACTTTTCCCAGGTCATCAAAAGAAGCGACGTCAGCTATTACTTAAAGACGGAGGCCACGCCGATGATTGGAAACGACTTGGCGGGGTTCTACAGCACTGTCCAAGGCTATTACCCGACGACACCAAGTCCAATCTCCGTGGTGGCCTATAGGGTGAACTCCGATTCCTCAAACTCGCTCGCCTACAATTGCCTGGAGCGCATGGGTAAGGGACTGGATTGGAACGGTGCGTCCGCAACTAACACACCGTTAGTCTTTCGCCCGCTTACTCTTCACGGGGCCTGGCCCTCAGTGGCCAGCAGCTCCGCCTACGACGACACCGACCCGGCCAAAAGGACTTACGAAATAATCGGTCCCCAGGTTTTTCGTTTCGAATATTATTATCTCGAGAAGGCAACGGGCAATCTCGTTGCGCATCCAGCCGCGTGGACCTCGCTGCCGGCAGTGGCAATCAAAGATGCTGCCGCAATCGTAGTCGCGATTGCGGTCATTGATCAAAAAAGCAAAGTCTTATTATCCAATTCACAGATCGCGACGATCATCGCAGGTCTGCCCGATTGTTCCCCGGGATTGCGTCCCGGTGAGCTTCTCGCGCAGTGGCAATCGTTTCTGGATAACCTTACAACTTTGCCGCGTCCGGCAGTCTCCGGCATCCGGTTGTACGAGCGCTGTTTTTACATTTCGGATCAGTGACTCGTTCATCCTCAGCCGATCAGGTTTCGAACGAGGGGGTAGCTCTAGTCATTGTTCTCGCCTTCGTTCTGCTGCTGAGCGGTTTGGTCGTCGCGTATTTGTCTCGCGCCGGGACCGATCGCCAATTGGCCCACGCAAGCTTCCAGGAGACAAAATCCGATCTCCTGGCCAGGAGCGCCCTCGATCTTGTTGTCACTGACTTCAGAAAAGAAATTTCCGACGGGACAGTAGTCACGTCGGGCAATATTGAGTCACAACGTTGGGGCACACCGAACGCCGGAGAAACGCCGTTTCCAAACTTGATTCGGCGCAGCGTTCAAGGAGACCCAACCGGCCGCACGTCAACTCTCAGTTCGGGGCCGGCTCCATCCGCGATTACAAAGCGCGGCGAAATCACATCGACACGTTGGAATAGCCACTACCTGCTTCCGCGCGCGTCCTCCTCGGGAAACGATTCTACGCCAGTCTCCAATTTCGCCGCGCCGGATTGGGTGTTGCTGACGCCGCAAGGACCAAATCCGAACCCATCTCCGGGTTCGGTCATCGGAAGATATGCCTACGCTGCTTACGATGAAGGAGGAATGCTTGATGTGAACGTGGCGGGTTTCCCGTATTACACGACAGCCACGCCTACACCGGGTTTGCCGCTCAGCGACATCGGCCGAAAGGGAAGTGTTGCGTTCGCAGATCTCCGGGCCATCCCGACTACTGCCGGCGGCGCGCTCCTGAGCGCCAGTGGCATAAACGCCATCGTCGGATGGAGAAACTATGCCACGGTGCATCCGTATTCTACTTTCCCAAACTTCACTTTCGATCCGCCAACCTTTGCAAGCGGCACAGGAACCCGTTTTGTCAGTTACTTTGCGGGCAATCCCCCGATCGGCACCAGCCAGGATTTCAGAACCGTTTCTCCGACTGTCTACCTCAACCGCACTGACCAGGCTTTCGTCACCAGGACCGAGTTGATCAAACTTCAACGGGAAGCGGGTTTCGGCTCCAGTGCGCTGCAATACCTTGGAACATTCTCGCGGGAAAGGAATGCCCCCACCTGGAAGGCCGGCACTGCGGCGATTGCTCAGCGATTTTATGTCGGCAACTTGAATTTGATTAAACCGAATCCACCGGCGGCTCAGAGCGCCGATATCCAAAAGTATTTCGGTCTTAAATGGATTGTTGGAACAGCCGGGACAGTTTCGCCGCCAACGCCCGCCCTCCCTGGTCATTGGCAGTATGTCGGCGCTTCAGGAAGTGCCCTGCAAAATCATATTCCCGCGTTCACAAGCAGTCCGGAGTTCTTTCAACTTCTAAACTATGCGATGAATCGCACGAACGCTGATGACTCCAGCCACGTTTTGACGATTCTCTCGATCGGAGCGGCCCTGATCGATCAATATGACGACGACACCGCCGCAGACCCGTTAACGGGGACCACGACCACGATGATCGAGTACAGCGGCGGCTGGGCTGTTGGACTCGAAAACGTGGATCCCGCCAGGCCCAACCCATCGCCTTCGCCGACGCCGTCTCCCTTTCCGCTTCCTACCGGTATGTCACCCACTCCTCCACCCGCGTTACCCTCTTACGCGATGCTTAACCGGCCATTTCGCAATGTTGGGGAATTTGGTTACGCCTTCCGAACCGCAGCCGGCCCAACTCCTACTCCTTCGCCAAATCCGAAGACAATCGACTTCTACACGGCGACCAGTTCGGACGCTCCCATCCTTGATCTCTTTACTTATAACAGCGCACCTATTCGATCCGGCATCGTCAATTTGAACACCCAAGCCGTTGCCGTTCTAACCTCAATCCTAACCGGAGCATTTCAGGCCGAGCAAAATATCGGGCCCCTGCCAAGCCCTTCTCCAGTCCCCAGCCCCGCAGCGAAAGCCGCGGCGACGAATATCGTAAACGCGACCACAACTCAACCCGCACTGAGCCGGGCTGAAATCACGCGTCTAAGTAGTGTCGTAACCAATACACCTTTCACCGCGAGCGAAGAAACGAGGGAGACAATCGCGCGCGCGCTCGCCGAGGTCACCCAGACACGAACCTGGGGGTTGCTCATCGACCTGATCACCCAGACGGGACGGTATCCTCCGGGAACTACGGACCTGACGCAGCAATTCGTTGTCGAAGGAGAGAAACGCTACTGGTTACATATTGCGATAGATCGCTACACCGGCGAAGTAATCGATCAGCAGCTCGAAGCCATTTATGAATAGGAGGAGCCGCTGCTGGTTTCATTTTGGGCGCGTGTCGATCTGCCTTTGCGCCCGCTTTAAGTTGTCCGAGGCGGCCGAAAAGTTTGGCTTCAAACGCAACGCCGCGGAAAAATGCGGAATGCTCTTTTCGGGTTGTCCCGACATTAAAAGGACGAGGCCGAGATTGTTATGCGCGTCAGCGCTGTTGGGCTCCAGGCGCAAGGCCTCACTCAGTTGCACGGTGGCTTCTGCAAACTTGCCCTGACGCGTCAACATGAGCCCCAGATTCGTGCGGACATCCGGGTCGTTCGGAGCAAGCTTCATTGCCTCGGAGAACTGCTGCAAAGCCTCGTCTCCCTTTTCTTCTTTGACCAAGACCAGAGCGAGCTGCATGTGCGCTTTGACGGAATCCGGTCTCACCTCTAACGCCCGCTTGTAAAATCCGATGGCCTCTCCCGTCTTGCCTTGCTGCCGAAGGACTCGGGCCATATTCGCCAGGGCATGGAAATAATCCGGCTTAATGCGCAATGCTTCATCGAAATGGAGAACCGCTTCAGCTAATTTTCCCTGCCGATTCAGAACCGTCCCCAGTTGGTTTTGAATCAACATGTTGTTGGAGGTGACCGACAAGGCCCGCTCGAACAAAGTCATGCTGTCGCGCCAGTAGCGAACCTGGATCCCCGCGAGAGAGCCCAGGGCCAGGAGGACAACCGCGGAGGACGCAGCGATGACAACGCGCCCCACGCGCCACGCGATCGCCAGATCCGCCAAGCCGAAAACGATCGCCACGAGAAGGCCAATGGAGGGAATGTAGTGGTAACGATCTGCCATCGCGAAACCGACGCCAACCTGCACCAGCCCGATCACCGGAATCAACGTCCCCAGGAACCAGAGCCATCCCATGATGAAGTAAGGTCGGTTCCTCTCCATTCGAATCGCGATTGCGGTTATGGCCGCGAGGACAACAACGGAGACGGCGAGCTGCCAGATGGGAATACCGCCGGGAGGAAACGGATAGTAGGCGCCCAAACCGCTGGGCCACCCGGTCATAAGCAGGTACTTGGCGTACGAGGCAATCGCGTTCGAAAGGCGTAACGGAAACGTCGCTTCCACCAATGCCTGGGTTCCGCCAGACGATTGCGCCAGGTAGGTCACGATCATGGAAGCAGCGACCAGACAGAAGAGCGGCAGCTTTTCTCGAACTAACGGCACCCAGGCTTTCGCGAATCGCACAAGCCCATCCGCCGGGTCCCATTTTAGGCGCCGGAGCGGCCAGTAATCCAACAACAGCAAAACGAAGGGCCACGTCACCAGCATGGATTTCGCCATTAGCCCGAGGGTCAACCAAAGCGCCACCAGTGCGTATCGTTTCCACGAAGGCGCCTCGGCATAACGGGCGTAAGCCAGCAAGCTCAACAGTCCGAAGAAGGTCGATAATGTGTCTTTGCGTTCGACCGCCCACGCGACCGATTCGACGTGCAACGGATGCAGGGCGAAGAGGGCGGCGACGATTGCGCTTCGCCAACTCGCGCCGGTCAATCGCTTCAGAAGCCAAAAAAGGAGCAGCGTGTTCGCAACATGGATCAGCGCGTTCACCAACAAATGTCCCCCTGCGCTGAGGCCAAAGATCTGGCAGTCCAGCATGTGTGAGAGCCAGGTCAGCGGATGCCAGTTCGAGTCGTGAAAGGTTGTGAAGGCCCAGGCGATCCCCTTCCACGTCAAGCCACCGCTCACCATCGGGTTGTCTCGAATGGTGAGGTCGTCATCGAGATCGACGAATTGATGGCCGATCACCTGGCCGTAAACAGCGAGGGTGGCCAGGGCCAGCGCTGCCCCCATCCATAGCTCACGCCGGCCAAGGGTCCCCGCCTCAGGGGCGGATGGGCGACGTTGCTTTTTCATGCCGTCGGTTTTCTGAACCACGCGATTCAAGTCATCCGCACCCAGCCCGATGAGCGCCGCTCTTGCCGGCGAACCCTTGGGGCGTGGCGTCTGAGACAAACACGCTGCAAAATTAGCGAACTGCTAAACGGCCGTGTCCGGGGTTTTCAGCAGCTTGATCGCATCGCGCAGCTCGGCGGCGCGTTCGTAGAGTTCGCTGGCGATGGCGATCTCCATCTCGCGCTGCATGATCTCGAGCTTCGAGAGCGGGCGTTTGGAGCTGACTTCCTCGAGCCACTCTTCGAGAAAAGCGAGCTCGGAACTTTTCGTGGCCAGCTCGGGAAAATTCGACTGCTGAAAAAACTCCTGAATGGCGTCGCGGCCCCGCTCGATCTCGCGCATGGCGTCACCGAAACGGCCTTCGCCAAGAAGGATTGAAGCCTTGGCGCGCGTGTTCATCATGAGCACGTAGGGGCGAAATTGCTGGAAGCTCCAGATGAGTTCGTCGCGGTCGACGTGCTCGGCCACGAAAGCGAAGAGATCGAGATTGCGTTGCGTATCCCGAATCACCCCAGGGAAATCGTTGATCTGAAAAAGACTGAGGTAACGGTGATAGTACTGAATGCCCTCCTGCTGGAGTTCATTGCATTGCTCAGGCGTGAGCTCGTAATTTTCCCCGCGCGCCTCGGCCCGCTCGGCCCGGCGTTGATGATAAACGAGCAATGACTCGCAGTTGTGCGGCCGCTGTCCGTCAGGGCGGCCGGCCACTTCCATCTGAAGGACGCCGAGGTCGATCCGGAGCTGCAATTTTTCGTTGCCGTCCAGTCCAATAATCTTGCGCACTTTGATTGCGCCCGTTTCATGGGGCCAGTCTTTGAGGAGTGAATTGAGATCAAGACTCATTATGTGAACAACGTTCGGAACACACTCTCTCTTTGTCAATGGCGGGACCGGGCTGAGGCTGGCTGCCCAACTGCCGCCGCTCCGCCATATTTTCATTCGCTAATTCAATGAATCGCTGATTCGCTAAGTATTCACGTGGAACAGGAGATCGATTCGTTTATCCGTTTCCTCGCAACGGAGCGCGGCCTCTCGGATAATTACCAACTCTCCACGCGACGCTCGCTCACGGAGTTTGCGGCGTGGTGTGCCAAGGCCCGGCAAATCACTGGCCCGCGAGAAGTGACCCAGCCTTTGATCAGCGAGTATCTTTCTTCGCGCAAAAGCGGAGGTCTCTCGGCCTCGTCCATCAAATTAAACGTCGTCGCGTTGAAGATCTTCTTTCGGTATCTGAGCCGGAAGGGTTTACTCGAACGCGATCCAACGGAAACGCTCACGCTGCCGCGAATCGAACGCTATTTGCCAGAGACGCTCAATGAGCTTCAGGTCGAAACGCTGATCGAAAGCATCGAGACGAAGCATCCCCTCGGCTTGCGCAATCGCGCGATGGTGGAACTGCTCTACGCGAGCGGACTGCGCATTTCGGAACTGGCCAATGCCCGGCTCGAAAACTTGAATTTCGACGAGCGCATTCTGCGCGTGACCGGCAAGGGAAACAAAATGCGCCTCGTGCCGGTGGGAAGAAAAGCCTGTCTGGCCCTCAACTCCTACATCGAGGCCGAACGGCCGAAGCTGGTGAAGCGCCGGAGCGGGAGCGAGATTTTCCTGTCGAGCCGCGGAACGAAACTCACGACTGTCCGCATCTGGCAAATCGTGAAGGCGCTCGCGCGACATTCGGGTCTGGAGACAAATGTTTACCCTCACCTGCTCCGTCATAGTTTCGCGACCCACCTGCTCAGCAACGGCGCCGATCTGCGAATCATCCAGGAAATGCTGGGTCATGCCGATATTTCGACAACGCAGGTTTATACACACGTGGACCAGCAAAGGTTGAAAGCGGTGCATCGTAAATTCCATCCGCGCGCCTGACGGACAAGGAAGCGCGGCGCCCGCGTCTCGCCCTTACGGCGCCGTTCGCCCGGAAAAATTCGCGGCCAAGGCAGACCGCGCTACAATGTCCGCCTATGAAACGATTTCAGCTGATCGTGATCATGTCGATGATCACGGCGGGCGCGATCTGGATGGGCTTCTACCGTTCCCGCCACACTTCGAGCGCCGCTGTCACCGCGCTCCTCCCGAAAGACGCTCTCGCCTTTGTCCATCTGCCGGATTTCAACCGCTCCCGGGCGGAACTGCACCGGACTGATCTCTACCAAATCTGGACCGAACCGGCCGTGCAGGATTTTCTGCAAAAACCCCGCGCGAAGATTCCCACGGGCGAAGGCCTGGGCCCAACTCTGCAGGAATGCGAATCTCTCCAAATGAAAGACGCGTTCGTCGCCCTGCTCGCCATCGAACATAGCGCCTGGAAATTAGTGGGTGGTTTTCGATTCCAGGGAGACCTTGAGAACGCGGAAAAAATCGTGACGACCTGGAAGGCCAAATTACTCGGCCAGGCACCCGACTTGAAACACGAGTCCGTGGATTACCAGGGACACCAGCTCCAGACCGACACCGCAGGCATCGTGCGTCTCTCGGTGGTGCGCGCCGGGCAGTGGTTCTTTTTCGCGAACGATCCCGAAGAGTTAAAGCCGCTCGTCGATCGCGCGGATGGCCGGACCAAGGATCCCGGCGAAACGCTCGCCTCCGATGATGTGTTCGCGGCGGCGTCCAAGCGAATGCCCTCGATCTACACGGCGCTGGCCTTCACGCGCGTCGATCGATTGATCGAGAAGCTGATGCCTCTCGCGGACAAGGATCCGAGTGAATCAGCGGATCAACTGGCGGCGATCCGCCAAATCCGCAGCCTTTGCGCTGCGACCGCTTTCGATGGCGGAAAAATTCGGGACACGATTTTTGTCGCGATGCCCCAAATGCTGGACAGTGGCAACCTCACGCGCGCGTCGCTTCCCATCGCGACGAAGGACACATTTCTCTACGCGGCCGGTTTCCTGAATTTAACGAAGCCGGTTCCTCTTCCCGGTTCGCCGGGCGCTCTCGGGTGGATCGGGGGCTTGCAGAAAATAACCAGCTCCCTTTCGTCGAACGGCATAACTCTGGAGGGTTGGAACAGTGCCTTCGGATCGGAATTGAGCTGGGTGGGCGATTGGCCAGCGAGCTCCCACTGGCCGTCGATCTTTGCCACCCTTCCGGTCAAGGATTCGGTGAAGGCGAATAAGATCCTGAACATCATCACGACAGCGAATGGGGATTCTACCGAGTGGACGCACGAGGAAAAAGAGGGCGTGCAATATTTTTCCACGCGCTCGGGCGGGCAATTTTTCTCCCTTTCGCCGACGATCGGATTATCGGACCGATTGTTGGTGGCGGGCGCCGACGCCGGATCGGTCGAAGCCGCCCTGAAGCGAAGCGCGAGTGGAAATTCCGATCTGGCCACTTCAAAAACTTTCCTGAACGCCGAGCGCGCTGTTCCTACCGCCCGGCAGGCATTCACCTACATCGACCCGGCCCTCCTCTACACGCGAGTTGACGCGACATTGCGACCAATGCTTTTCATGAGCGCCGCTTTTCTGCCGGGCATCGCCGACACAGTCGATTTGAACAAACTGCCTGCCCCCGAAATCATCACCAGACATCTCAGCCCGATTGTCATGGCGCAGAGTTATGATGGAGACGGTTACATCGCGGAGTCGGTGGGCCCTGTCACCGTCTACCAAACGATTCTCGGTGTGGGCGGGCTGGGTGGAGCAGCGGCGCTTTACTACTACGGAAAGACTCACGGCCCTGCCAGCTTGCCCCTGGCGCCCGTGACAGTCCCGGCTGCATCGCCCTCCCCGAGTCCAGAGTAAAACACCTAAATCGAGCGCAGAAAGGCTCTTATCCCGTACCGGGGATTATTTACACGCAGACAATGGATAAACAAAGGGCCCTAAACGCTTTAGACAAAGGCGTTACACGGACCTGGCGGAGAAATCTGCTGCGCTATGGGCAAAATGTGATATCATTTGCGCCTTATGGCTATTCTCAAGAAAAACGCATTCTCGCGCCGAGTTCCTGATCTTGTGACCGAGGAATTGGTTGCGGTCCTTTCCCGCAGGGCATCGTTCGAGTTCAAGCAACTCTTCGATATCGTGCACGAAAATCTGCGCGCTCGAAATGCGGCCAGCGGTGGTGAGGAAATGCTTCGCCTGCGCGCATATGAGAAGCTGCAAAATCTTGTGGCCCGCGGCGCGGTGAGAAAGACTGGCAAAAAATACAAGGGACTACCAGCCGCCCTCGCGGCCGCCATTGCTCCGCAGAATGGACATATTCCAGCGGCAGCCGCCGCGGCCGCCAGTGCCCGGACCGCCGCCATCGCTCGGGCCGCCGCCGCCGCCAAGTAGGCCGACATTTTTAAGCTCGGTCGGGCTGCGGTTTCCTGAAGACCGTCATGATACGCGATTACCTTCCACTGCTCCTGCACATCGGGATCGCGATTGGTTTTGCCATCTCCGCATTGCTTGTCAGCGTCCTGCTGGGGATGGCGGGCGGGCGCACCCGCGTGAAGGACACCGCCTACGAGTGCGGGATGGTGCCGCAGGGCGAAACCCAACCGCGCTTCAGCGTGAAGTTTTACCTGGTCGCGATGCTCTTCATTCTTTTCGATCTCGAGATCGTGTTCATGTATCCGTGGGCGGTCGTTTACAAAGAAATGATCGTCGAAAGCAAGCTGATCCTCTGGAGCATGCTGAGCTTTATCACAATCCTAATGGTCGGATACATCTATGCGCTGAAGAAGGGCGCGCTGAACTGGAAGAAATAACCGCCAACCAAGCGCACGGCCTCAGGTGGTAGCTCCCGGACCGGTTTCCGACTTGCCTGCCAGCCGCTCTCGACCTAAAGCTAAATCCCCATGGTCCATCACATCGTCCTATTCAAGCTCAAGCCTGAGGTCACTCTTGCGCGTCTCGAAGAGATGATGATGAACACGCGCATGCAACTCCTGAAGATTCCCGAGGTTCTAAGCATAAAATGCGGGAAGCGGATCGATCCGGATTTGCCCTGGCCCTTCTTTATCGCGATCGATTTCGAGTCGATGGACCGATATGAGATCTTCCGCGAGGACCCGATCCACGTGAAATTCATGGAGGAAGTGATCAAACCGAACACCTCGGATGCTCTCGCCCTCGATTTCGAGATGGATCCGGGGAAAGACGTCCGGTTCTCTTGATTTCGGATACCGGATACCGGATACCGGAGAGAGTGCGGCTCGCTTATCTCTATTCGCGTTACCCCGTCCTTTCGCAGACTTTTTGCGACACGGAGATGCTCGCCCTCGAACGGCTGGGATTCCCCCTGCTGGTCGGTTCCATTCATCCGCCGCTCACGAGTATTCGACACGCGCATGCCGGCAGACTGCAGGCACCCATTCATTACGCACCGCCGCCGCCAATTCTCCGGCTCTGGGAAGACAAAATTCGCGCGGAAAATCGATGGCCGGAGGCGCTGATCGCGACGCACGACCAAAAATATGGCAGCGAGGTCAAGGCAGCGACGCGGGCCCGCAACGCCACTTATTTCGCCGAACTGTTTGCGCGAAACAAGATCGACCACTTTCATGTGCACTTCGCGAACCGCGCGGCGCATACGGCCCTTTTCCTGAAAGCGATGACGAACATTCCGTTCAGCATCACGGCGCACGGCCAGGATTTCATGGCCGACCTCGGCAACGACGATCTCCTGCGGGAGATTTGCGATGCGGCTGAGTTCGTCGCCGTTGAAACGGAATACAGTCGCGGCTTGATGGCGCAACGCTGCCCGGGCTCAGCTGGCAAGATCCATCGCGTCTACAACGGAATGGATCTTGCCAATTTTCTCCCGCCGACTCCAACCGTTCCAGCGATCAGACCGACAGAAATACTGAGCGTCGGGCGGTTGGTCGCGTTTAAGGGGTTCGAATACTTGATCGAAGCCTGCGAACAACTGCGGCAGCGGAATGTCCAATTTCGCTGTGAGATCATCGGCGACGGGCTCTTGCGCGAAAGTTTGCAGCAACGGATCGACAATTTGCGGCTCGGCAGTCTCGTGACGTTAGCGGGAGCTTTGCCGCAAGACGGCGTGATCGAGAAGCTCCAGCGCTGTGACGTTTTCGCGCTGGCCTCAACGGTAGACGACGCCGGCGCCAGCGACGTCTTTCCCACGGTCATCCTGGAAGCGATGGCCGCCGCGCGCCCTGTGATCTCTACCACCGTGGCGGGGATTCCCGAAGCGGTGGTGAACAACGAAACCGGTCTGCTCGTTCCGGCCGACGAGAGTGGTCTTCTTGCAGATGCGCTGGAGATCCTCTGCCGGGACGGCGAACTGCGAGCACGCTACGGTTCAGCCGGGCGGACCCGGATCGAAGATAACTTCCAGGTGGAAACAACAGTTCGGCCCCTGGTCGAACTTCTCGAAAAACAGGGGCACGCTCAAACGCCCGCGGATAACTCCCCAACCCCTTCATCCCGGAGGAGGATTGCATACCTGATCGACCGATGGCCTGATGACGATTCCCCCGCAATCGAAGCAGAACTTTTTGCACTGCAAGAAAGAAACCACCCCGTGACGGCATTCATCTGCGAGTTCACACCGGGCCGCTGGCTGACAGCTGCGATGAAACGATTGGCGCTTCAATTCGAATTCCTCCCCGATGCCATGGCGATCGAAGCCGAATGGCAGGCGAATCGAAAACTCGTGCTAGCCTTGGAAGACGATCGCGCAAATGAAACCGCCCGAGCGCCAGTCGAGCTTTTTTTGCGGCAAGCGCGTTTTGCGGTCACTTTGCGGCGGATGTTCGCCCAGCAGAATATTTCACACGTCCACGCGACCAGCTCGCGCGCCTTGATCTGCGGAGTTCTATTGAAGAAACTGCTCGGAATCACTTTGAGCGCATCGATCGAAGCGAAGCCGCCCGTTACGCGCGAGGTCATCGAGAACGCGCTGCGGCATGCGGTGGGTGGCCGAATCGCCAACCGCAAATTCAGCGAACATCTGGGCGACCCGTTCGTCTTCGACCGCGCCGGCGATCGCGGCTGGGTTCGAAACTTGCGTTTGACCCGCCGCGTCCGTTACTGGCAGGAATGGGCCGACCAGCTCGACCGTTGGAGTTCCGAAACGTGATGGGCTTTTCGCATGAATAAAAAAGCAATTCTCCTCGCGGGAGGAGCGGGCACCCGCCTCTATCCACTGACCAAGATTGTCTGTAAACAACTGCTACCCGTTTACGACAAGCCGATGATTTGCTACCCGCTCGCTACGCTGATGCTGGGCGGGCTGCGGGATGTGTTGATCATCTCCACTCCAAAAGACTTGCCGATGCTGCAGGATTATCTGGGAGACGGTTCCCGGCTCGGCATTCGAATCGAGTACGCCGCGCAACCAAAGCCGGAAGGAATCGCCCAGGCGTTCCTCATCGGCGCGAATTTTCTCGGCGATTCCGGCGCGTCACTCATTCTGGGCGATAATATTTTCTACGGAAAACTGGACTTCTACCGCGCAGCGCTCTCCCTCGAGCGCGGCGCCTGCATTTTTGGCTACCAGGTCCGCGACCCTGAGCGGTACGGAGTGGTGGAGTTCGGCCCGGACGGCCGCGCGTTGAGCCTCGAGGAGAAGCCGAAGAATCCCAAGAGCCATTTCGCCATCCCCGGGCTGTATGTTTACGACAACCGGGTCGTAGAGTTTTGCCGGAACCTGAAGCCGTCAGCCCGTGGCGAACTGGAAATCACCGATCTTAATTTGGCGTATCTCAGGCAAAAAGAACTGCACGTGAAAATGTTGGGGCGCGGGATGGCCTGGCTCGATACAGGGACGCAAACCAGCTTGCTTGAAGCGGGAAATTACATTGCCACCATCGAGCATCGGCAGGGCCTGAAGATCGCCTGTCTCGAGGAGGTGGCGTTTCGGATGGGCTTTATCACAGAAAAGGAACTGCAAGGAATCGTCGATGGGTTGCCGAAGGGCGAATACCAGGAGTATCTGCGACTCGTCTGCGCCGAGGGCCCGACTGCGTATCCGCCCGAGCCCACGGCGTAATCGAGATTATTTTGGCTGCTCGCGAAAGAGATGGTTCGCGTCGGCGAGTAATTTTGTGACCCCATCCGGCGCCAGCGCATCGTAGTAGCCGCGAATCGCGCCGCGCCGGTCTACCAGGACGAACCGGGTCGTGTGGGTCGGACCGCCGTCTTCTTCAGCGCCGTCCGAGAGACCGAGCTTAAAACCATCTTGCGAGAGTAAATGAATGGCTTCGCGTGGCCCGGTCAAAAAATCCCAACGCTTCGGCTGGGCGTGCAGCTTCTCGGCATATTCGCGCAAGACTTCCGGCGTGTCCTTTTCCGGATCGACCGTAAAGGAAACGAAATGGATGTCGGTTTTTTCGAGGGGCTTCTGCAATTCGCTCATCCGGGTGCTGATGATGGGGCACGGACCCGGGCAAGTTGTAAAAATAAAATCGGCAATCCAGATCTTGCCGGCCAATTGCGCGGAGCCAAAGGGCTGGCCCTCCTGATTAACGAGCTCGAAAGATGGCAGGACTCCGTAAGAGGAGAGCGTGCGGTTCGTCAGTTGCTGCACCTGTGTCTGACGCAACCAAAAGAGCAGAGCCGCGGTTACGATTGGGATGAGAATCAGGGTCGCTTTCCACGCCGCCGACTTTTTCGGAGTCGGGGGTGTCAGCGGGATGGCGGCCGTTTCTGATTTCATGACTTGGTCAACACCAGCGCGATGAGAAGCAACGGCAGATAAATGACCGAGGTCAGAAAGAGCTTCCGGGCATCGGCTGCTGCCTGCGTCCGCAAGAATCGCATGGCCGCGAAGATGAACAAACCATTGAGGATCAGCTCCGCCAGGAGGTATACCGAACCAACGATGCCGAGAAACGACGGAATCCCCGCGACGAGAAGGAGAACGATGCAAAAGAAAACGCTCTGGCTGGCGCTGCGTGTCCCGGTCTCATCCCCTCTCGACACCATCTGAAATCCAGCGCGGGCGTAATCTTCCCGGTACATCCAGGCGATGGCGAAAAAGTGCGGTAATTGCCAGACAAAGAGGATGGCAAAGAGACTCCAGGCGCCGGGATCCAGACGCCCGCTGGCGGCGGCCCAGCCAATCATTGGCGGCAAGGCACCGGGAATTGCACCCACCAGCGTGTTCGCGGTGCTGATGAGTTTTAGCGGCGTGTAAGCAAAAATGTAGATGACGATCGTCAGGGCCGCGAGAACGGCGCTCAGCCCGTTGCAGGCAATCTTCAAGTAAGCGACGCCTGCAATCGCCAGCAGACTCCCGACCATAAGAGCGCTCACCGGGCGCATTCGACCGGCGGGAATTGGCCTCTCTCTTGTGCGCAGCATGAGCGCATCGAGACGTCGTTCCCACCATTGGTTCAGCGCGGCAGCTCCAGCCGCCGCCAGCGCGGTCCCGAAGACAGCATGAAAAAGTGCGAGGTAATTGATGGAGCCAACGGCGCCCAAATAGAAACCGACCGCCGTGGTGAGCAGAACCAGAAGCGTCAGGCGTGCTTTGACCAGTTCCGCGAAATCCGAACCTACACGCCGCCGTGCCTCATTTTCGACGGCTGGTTCGGTCTTCAGAGCAGGAATCACAGCGGTACTCATGAGGCGTGAAGGTCTTCGGTCATGAGATATCGTTGCCGGACCGGCGCACTCTCCAAGGTTTGCGCAAGCCGCAGTGAGATTGCTGAGATCGTAACGCCCATGCCGAGCATGATAGCACCCAAAGCGACATGAGCCGTCGCAATATCCGCCGCCTTGTTGCTCCAGATAACCCAGGCCCCCAGGGTGATCTGAGAAGCCAGGAGAAGGAACCAGGCGTCGGAAAACCGTCCGACCGGCGTGCCGCGGAGGTCCGCCGCACGGGCTCGAAACAAGCAGGTGATCACGCCGCCGGCGATGACCAGGGCGAGAAAACGGTGAGCCATTTGCAGCCAGATGTGAAACGGCGTGACTTCCGATAACGCGCGCGCGTTTCGCCATTCGTTGATCTTCACCAACTCCCCGGCCGTTAGAGTCGGGATGACCTGGCCGTAGGCCATGGGGAAATCGAAGATCGCGAGATCCCGATGCTCATGACGCATCGTCGCACCGAGGGCAAGCTGGACGTAAATTACGGTCGTGGTGAAAATCGCCGCTCGCGCCAGGGTTCGCGCCGGCGCCCCGGAAAGGTCCGCGGCGGAGATCCGTTGCCAGAGACTGGAAGTGGCCAGCGTGATGACGACGATCAGTCCAAAAAATAGTTGCGCCAGGCAGGCGTGAAAGACTCCGATTTCATCTTTCAACATGGTGACCCGCAGGCCGCCGAGGACGCCCTGCAATATGACCAAGCCGAGGGCCACGAATCCCAGATGGCGAAGCCAGCGGCGCTCTTCGGCGCGCCACAGCCAAATCGTAAGGATAATCGTGAAAAAGCCGACGGTTGAGGCGATCAATCGATGAGTATGCTCGAAGAAAATTCCACCGACCCATTGCGAGACGGGAAAAAGAAACATGTTGTAGCCGAAAGTGGTCGGCCAATCGGGCACGGCGAGCCCGACTCCTTTGCTCGTCACCATGCCACCGCTGCAAATCAGGAAAAGGGTGGCGATGGCGGTAAAGAACGCGAACCAATGCAGCCCTCTCTTGGAGCGACAGTCTGTGACTGCCGTTGATCTCGATGTCGGTTCAGTCATCTAAAACAAAGGATTTCGGCGGTCAGAAACCGCCGCCACAGAAAGAAAATCGGCAGCCAACCTAATGTCCGCTGGGACTCGGAGCTTTCGCAGGTTCGGGTTGCGCGCCAGGCTCGCCGCCCGGAGCCGCGGTCTTGGCCGCGTCGGCGGGCGCCGGAGCGGTGTGTGACCCGGCCAGCTCCGCGCGTTCCTTCAGCCAGGCTTCATACTCCGCGGGATCGTCCACCACGAGCGTCCCCTTCATGCTGTAATGACCGAAGCCGCAGAGCTGCCCGCAAACGACTTCGTAGCTGCCTTTCTTAATCGGCTTGAACCACATCGGGATGATCTGGCCGGGAATGGCATCCTGCGCCATCCGCATGTGCGGCAGACAAAAGTTATGGATCACATCTTGTGAGGAAAGCTCGATTATGACAGGGCGGTCGACCGGCACGTGCAACTCTCCGGAGACCACAATGTCATCTTTCGCCGCGGGATCATTGTAGTCGAGGCCGAGCTGGTTCGAGGGTGAAAAAAGGCCGATCTCCCGTTTGCCGAACTGGCCATCCGGTCCCGGCAAATGGAAATTCCAGTTAAACTGCTGACCGATCGCGTGCACCACGATCGTATCCTTGTCGTCGGGGAAGTGATTAACTCGTTTGGCCCAAATCGGGACGGCGAAACCGATAAGCAGGACAGCTTCGATCAGGACCACGGCAAATTCCAAATGCGTGGAAATGCCGCTCTTCACCCCTTCGTGATCAGCGACTGGGTGCTTGCTCTTCCGAAAGCGCACGAGCACGTAGATGAAAAAAATTGACCAACCGAGAAAGAGCGCGCCCATGAACCAATGGCTGAATTCGATGATGTGATCGATCTGATAGCCATGCTCGGAAGCATTCGGCGGCAGCCCAATTAGTTCGTTGATCAGCGCAAGCCTAGTCATAACGGTCCAAATCTTCGTCGGTCAGTTCCTGGTGCGGCTCGAGGGGCGTGTTGGCATGCCGCCAAAGATGAAAACTAAAGGCCCCTACGCCGCCCATGACAGACATGACCACACCCATCAACACCCAGACGGCGACTGCCATGTGCTCACCGGTCTTGCCATCTCTGGCGCCATAGCAAACCGAACAGGCGAGAGCCTGTCCGGCCTGTGAACCGAGAAAAAGCACGAAGGCCACGAGCAACTTCGTTTTCATATGATAATCCGAAGCCGTTTCATTTTTCGGTAAAACCAGACGCCGTAAACCATCAAAACCATGGCCGCGACAAATGAACAGATCGCGCCGATCCGGAAAACCGCCGCGCCTTCGACGGAGTTGACCCAAAGGCACCACGCACCGACGCCCAGGGCGAGGAGCGTGGAGACAGTGATGAAAACTATGTGAAAGCCTTTCAGCGACATTTTAACGAATAATTGGATCGTACCAGGCGAGATAGGTGAGCCAGAAAAGTCCCAGGACGAAGAAAAAGGTAAAAATCAGAATACGATAGATCATCCTCTTTTCGGAAGAGAGATGCATGAAAATGGCCGCGACCAGGCCTGCCTTGAAAGTCGCCACGAGCATCGCGACAGCAACGTTGGCTTTCTGCGTTCCGAAATTGACGTAGGAGAGAGCGACGGTGATGCCCGTAAAGAGGAGAAGCGTTCCGCCCACCATGAGATAAGCCCGAATGTGTTTTGAAACATCGTGGGCGGCGTGCTCGTCGTGCGAGGCATCGGCGACCGTCGCGGCGGCTGTCTCGGCAATGACTGGTTCGTGCGATTCGTCCATTGATTAAAGCAGGTAAAAGAGCGGAAAAACGAAAATCCAAACCAAGTCTACAAAGTGCCAGAACAAGCCGGCGACCTCAACTCGATTGGCCAAATGCTCCGGGTTGCGCTTGTAAAGTTTTGTCCCGACGGGCAGCCAAAGATAGGTGAAGACGAGGACGCCGCCGAGAACGTGCAGACCATGCAGTCCCGTGATCGTGAAGTAGGTCGCGAAGTAGGTGCTGAAATTCGGCAGGAACATCCCGGCGAATTCCACGTCCGCCTTGTCGATCTTTGCGATCTTGTCGGTGGCATGCACCGGCCAAAAGTGCGGCCGGTCGGATTCGGGATTGGTTGGGTCGGCGTTAACCTTGTCGAGTGCGACTTCGAACTCGTGGATGTTTGGATCATGCAACGCTTCGTGATTATGCAGGTGGCCTGTGATCTCGATGCGGGGAGCGTGCCCTTTCTCCAGCAAATGCTTGTTTCCGAGGTAGGGCTCGTATTTTTCCAGCGCTCCGGTCTTAATCCGGGCCCCGAAGTGGACAAACTTTTCCGGCCACTCATAGGCCAGCTTGACCGCGAGAAAGGTGACGCCGCACAAAATTGTGACGAGCATATACCACCAGTAGGCGCGAAACCGGCGCATCTTGAGTGACGCCCAAGCCATCACCACCGTGACCGAGGAGGCGATCAGAATCGCCGTGTTCATCGTTCCGACCGGCACGTTCAATAATCCGTGCGGCCAGGCCCCCGCCGGAGCGTCCAGCCGGAGAAAAATATAGGCGGAGAACAGGCCGCCGAAGAGCATGACTTCCGAAGCCAGAAAAAGCCAGATGCCAACTTTTGCGTTCCAGAGCCCGGTATCGGGCCGGGCCGTGACTGTGTAGGGAATTTCCATGGTGGCGGTGTCCGAGCGATTAGTGCACCGCGGCGGCCGCTTCGTACGCTTTGCGGTCGCTCTCGCGCATTGGTTCGTCTTGCATTGTAAAGTCGGTCTCGCGGCCCGGGAGGCTGTACTCGTATGGCCCGCGATAAACCGTCGGCGTCGTGGCAAAATTTCCGTGCGGCGGCGGGGAGGGCGCCGTCCATTCCAGGGTCGTGGCCTCCCAGGGATTATCGTTCACTTTCTTCCCATGCTTGATGCTCCAGAAGAAGTTGATGATGAACGGTATCTGCGCCAGGCCCATGACCCAGGCGGCAATCGAGATCGGCGTGTTCCATTCGAAGCCGCTCAAACCCCACACTTTTTCGCCGGACAGGGTCCAGTTTTGGCCGCCGTCGTACCAGCGGCGGTGCATGCCGAGCATCCCCTGCAGAAACATGGGCAGAAAGATGATGTTCATGCAGATGAGCGAAGGCCAAAAATGCACCTTCGCCCAGAATTCACTCATCATTCTACCGGTCGCTTTCGGGAACCAAAAATAAATGCCGGCGAAGACGGCGAAAATTGTCCCCGGCGCCACGATGTAGTGAAAATGGGCGATTACGTAATAGGTGTCGTGCAAATAGAGATCGGCGGAGTTAAAAGCCAGCGGGATCCCGGTCAACCCGCCAATGCCGAACATCGGTAAAAACGCAGTCGCAAAGAGCATCGGGGCATTGAACCGGATCGAGCCGCCCCAAAGCGAAATGAAAAACGCGCTTAAGATGATGACCGACGGAATCGAGATGATCATCGTCGTCGTCTGGAAAAATGCGCTCACGACCGAGCCCATCCCCGTCAACCACATGTGGTGAGCCCAGACAATGAACGAGAGGAACCCGAGAACCAGGGCCGCGAAAACGAGCGACTTGTAACCCCAGAGCGGCTTGCGCGTGTTGTTCGCGATAATCTCGGCCACAATTCCCATCCCGGGAAGGATGAGCACGTAAACCTCGGGATGTCCGAGAAACCAAAATAGGTGCTGCCAGAGAAGCGGGCTGCCGCCGCCGCTGACATGCAGCGGCACCCCAGTCACCACCAGCCCGCTCGGCATGAAAAAGCTGGTTCCGGCAACACGATCCATCAGTTGCATCACCACCGCGGACTCCAGGGGCGGAAAGGCGAGAAGGAGCAGAAAGGCCGTCACGAATTGGGCCCAGACAAAGAACGGCAACCGCATCCAGGTCATTCCCTTGGCGCGGAGCTGGATGATGGTCGCGATGAAATTGACCGCGCCGAGGAGCGACGAGGTAATGAGCAGAATGAAGCCAATGAGCCAAAGGGTCTGGCCGTTCCAGATCGGATCATGATTCGGACCCGTATCCGAAATGACCGCAAGGGGCGTGTAGGAGGTCCAGCCACCTTTGGCCGCGCCGCCGGGAACGAAGAAACTGATGAGCATGACGACGCCACCCACAAAGAAAGCCTGGTAGCTGGCCATGTTGATTTTCGGAAAGGTCATGTCGGGCGCGCCGATCTGGAGAGGCACCACGAAATTCCCGAAAGCGGCAAAGGCGATCGGGACGATGCCGAGAAAGATCATGATCGTCCCGTGCATCGCGCCTAACGAATTGTAAAAATTAGGCTTCATCACGCCGTTTTCCACAGCGTCCGGCCCCAACATGCGCTCAAGCAGGTTGCCGATGAGCGGAATCGCCTGGTTGGGATAAGCCAGCTGCCAGCGCATCAGCATCATGAGCGAAAAACCAAAGAACAGGAAAATCAGCCCGGTGATGCCGTACTGGATCCCGATGACCTTGTGATCGGTCGAGATGATGTACTTTCGCCAGAACGACAGTTCGTGATGGTCGTGCCCGGCATCGTGATGATGCGGATCGTGTTCGGCGTGCGAATGAGGAGCGAGGCCAGTGGAAGCGTCCATATGCGGGAATCTGAAACTGAATATCAGGGCAAACTTTTCAAGAGAAAAGCGCCTTTTTAACCAGAATAAACATCCCCCCAGTGTGATCGCGCCGTCTGACCCTTTCGCGCGGGCTGTATTTTGAGGGCCAGGATTGCCTCGCCGGGCACAATTCTCGCTAAGTTATATCAGTTCCTCCGACTCTTGTGAATAAAGAACTCATTGACGCTCTGTTTTCGGCGATGGTCAGCAGCAGCGAGGGCATTTCCGATTTGCTCTTCGCTGTGGGCCGGCCGCCTATCATTGAAGAGCACGGGGTTCTCCAAGAATTTCCGATCGAATCAGAGACCGGGGCGTTGGACGAAGCGCAGATCGGACAAATCGCCGACCACCTGATGGGCGACGACGAGCGCCTCAGAAACGAATTCAAGAGCTACGGTTCGTGCGATTGCAGTTATGCCCTGAGCGGCCTCGCCCGCTTTCGAGTCAATATTTTCAAGCAGAATGGCCGGCAAGCCATTGTCATGCGCAAGCTCCAGACCGAAATCCCCACCCTGGACCAGCTCGGATTGCCTCCGATTTTCCGGGAGATGATCAAGGAGAAAAACGGGATCATTTTCGTGACGGGCGCCACCGGCAGCGGAAAAACCACGACGCTGGCCGCGATGTTGAACGAGCTCAACATGTCGCAAAAGATTCACATTCTGACCCTGGAAGATCCGATCGAATTTTTGCACCCGCACAAGCAAGCCCTCTTCAACCAACGGCAACTGGGGAAGGATTTTCCCGATTTCGCCAATGGGCTGCGCGCCGCCCTCCGGCAGGCGCCGAAAGTAATTCTGGTCGGCGAAATTCGCGACCGCGCGACGATGGAGATCGCGATGACCGCGTCCGAGACCGGTCATATCGTCTTTACGACGATGCACACGATCAACGCGGGACAGACAATCAACCGCGTTCTGGGAATGTTCACCAAGGACGAGGAGCAGCAGCTTCGGCAACGGCTCGCGGATACGGTTCGTTACGTGGTCAGCCAGCGGCTGGTCAGCAAAGTGGGTGGCGGACGTCTGCTCGTCTCGGAAATCATGGGCAGCAGTCTGCGGACACGAGAAACGTTGCTCTACGGTGAGAGCGAGAATCGAACGTTCCAGGAGATCATCGAAGCCGGCGACACCATGGGCTGGCACACCTTCGATCAATCACTCCTCAAGGCCTACAAGGCGGATCTCATCACCGACGAGACCGCGACTATTTTCTGCGCGCACAAAAACAAGATGCGGCGTGACATCGATATGGTGAAAAAATTGCGGAACCTCAGCTTCGAAGAACCGTCCGGGCTCCGCATGGACGTGGAAGCCGACACCAGAAGCTGGGCGGCCGCGTGATCATAGAAGACCCCAAGCAAATGAACCAAATTAACGAGGCCAAAACTCTCCCCCCCGAGTTTGAGAACGAGGGGGCCGCCGTCCTGCATTCAGACCCGCGAAATCTGACCGAGCGCGAATTCCGCGCCGAGTTAAGTCAAAAACTGCGCACACCACTCAATGCGATCATCGGGTTCGCCGAGCTGGTGGCCATGCGCCCCGGGGTCGCCACCAAGGATCCGGATGTGCACCACATCCTCAAAGCCGCGCGCGACCTGCTGGAAATCATCAATCGCGAATTGGCGGATCCCGATCTGCCTCCACCCAAAACCGAGCCGAGCCTGCTTCCATCCCTTTCCTGCGACGTTCTCTACATTGAAGACGATCTCGTGAATTTTACCCTGGTGGAGCGGATTTTGGAATTTCGGCCAGCGCTGAAACTACTCCATGCGGCTCGAGGCGAGACCGGCGTGGAGCTGGCGCAGATTCACCACCCGAAGCTGATTTTGTTGGATCTCAACCTGCCCGATATGCATGGCTCCGACGTGATCGAGCGGCTGCAAGGCGATCCCGCGACAGCCCAACTGCCTGTGGTGGTACTGAGTGCTGATGCGACCCCGAGCCAGATCGAGCGCCTGCTGACGGCCGGGGCGCGCAATTACCTGACCAAACCGTTCGATATCGATCCGTTTCTCGCGGTGGTCGACGAGATGGTGGCCGAACGAACGACTGCATCCCGCTCCTAGGGGGCGCACGTTTTCGCGGGTTGCGGACGCATTGTTCGCAAACCTCCAGGAGTGTAAGGTTCGATGATGTTCGTAACCTCCGATCTCAGGAACTCGACCAAAACGGAGCTTTATCGCGAATTGGCGGCGCAATGCCAGGCTCTGATCGCCGGCGAGACCGATCCAATCGCGAACATGGCGAACTGCGCGGCGCTCATTTTCAATTCGGTTCCGCGCTTGAACTGGGCGGGCTTTTATTTGCTAAAAGGCCGCGAGCTGGTTCTCGGTCCCTTCCAAGGGCAGCCGGCTTGTGTTCGGATCGCCCTTGGCCGCGGCGTCTGCGGGACAGCGGCGGAGAATCGCGCGACCCTTCGAGTCGCGGACGTGACGAAGTTCCCAGGGCATATCGCCTGCGACGCCGCGTCGAGGTCGGAGATCGTGGTGCCGCTTTTGACTGAAGATTCTCAGTTGATCGGCGTGCTCGACGTCGATAGTCCGGAGTTGGAGCGCTTTGACGCCGAGGATGAGGCCGGCCTGTCGGCCATCGCCCTGATCATCGCGCGCGCGATCTAGCTAAGGTTTCGGCGGAGGTGGCGGGGCGTTGGCCGGAGCCTCCCCGCCGGGAAGGTTTTCGTCCGCTGGAACGGCCTCCAGATCGTGCTCGGTGAACGCTTCAGTCCGAGCCGCCAGTTCTTTTCGCAGAGCAGCAACACCCTCCGGGCTCACGGGTCCGCCCGTGTTTCCCCACGACGAACGGATATAGGTGAGAATGTCCGCGATCTTTGCATCGTTGAATGTCTTATCCCATGCCTGCATCACGGCGCTGCCGTATTTCTGTCCCTTGACCGTGATCGGACCTTGCAGGCCCTTCAGCACAATCATAGCCACTCGCTTGGTCCCACCGTTCACAATTTCCGAGCCAGCGAGCGGCGGATATCCCTGGCCGAATGAACCAAGGCCGGTGGGCTGATGACAGACAGCGCAGTTCGCCGAGAAGATTTTTTTGCCGCGGTCGGCGGAGGTCATCTCCTGTTGCGGACCCGCACCGGGACCATTCGGACCAGATTTGGTCAAACGGGGCGCCCCGCCGAGTGGGTCAAGGCCGTCGCCGCTGAAATTTCCCGAAAAACGCCCGAGGTACGCGCCGCCAAAAAAGATGGCCAAACCGTAAACCGCAATCAACCAAAGCGAGAGCGGCTCGAGGCCGGCGTGAGGTTCTCGCTTTTCCCGTTGGATAGCGGCGTGGACCTGCTGGACATCCTCGGTTTCACCGTAGTCCATCCCCTGCCGGACCCTGCGTTCGGGAGCGGGAGTGTTCTCGTTCATTTCGCCTCCTTTGGCGGGGCTGGCGCTGGCGACGTGGCGGCCGCGGGGGAAGTAGCTGGGGCCGCCGCTGTCATTTTCAATTCATTCAACGCATGTGATTGATCGAGCGACATCAGATACGCGACGAGACATTTCGCCTCGTAGGTTGGGATCACTTCCCAGCCCTCGGGCACCGCGTCTCCCTCGGCCAGCTTCAACGCATCGGCCGCGCGTTGACCGCTGATACGTCGTTTCTCGTAGAGGAAATGATAAGCGGGCATGTTGGAATCCGAGACCACACTGCGGGGACTGTAAATGTGGCGATGATGCCACGCCGCTGTGTAGGGAAGCGGCAGGCCATTCGCCGCGACGGTTGTGCCGGTCGTGCTCGGACTCACTGCCGGAGCCGGGGAAGCGGCCGCTGCTGGGCTCACCGCAGGAGCTGCGGGAGAAGTTGTCGCCACGGCCTTTGCGGGTGAAACGCCCGGCGAAGCTGCCGTGGTGGCGTTGGGAGCGGGCGATGCTTGCGGCGTCGTGGGAGCCGCCGGGCTGGAAGCGGGCGCCGCGTTTTCCTCCTCAACCGGCGCGGCTTTTCCAATGTTCGCCAAGTCCGGACCCATTCTCATTTTGCCCAGCAGGGCGGGGTGTTCGAAGAGATAATCGCGCGGAGCGCTGCGGCGTTCGCCCCACTTCAGCTTCTTCGTCGGGTCCTGATCGCGCGTTCGCTCGATGTCGGAGCCCGCGTAATCGGCGCGCATTTGCTGGCTATGGCAATAGGCACAGCCGTTGGCGGCATAAATGCGCCGGCCGCGGTCCGCCATACCCGACTTGGGCGCGGGATAGGGGTCATTCCCATCTTCATCCACTTGCGGATCGAGATGCCCGATTTGGTAGTTCGGAATGAGCACCAGCCCCGCCCAGGAGAAGGCAAAGGTGCCGAAGATGCCAAGAATGAGCGCTCCTATTCCTTTCATAAGCGCGCCTCGAGGGCCTCCTCTTCCTGTGGATTTAGAAATGTCGGAACGCTCGCCGTCCGGCCGAGGCCGAAAAGCATCAGGCCGAAATGAAATGCAAAGACGAAATGCGCGATGGTCAAAAGCATCCCGGACACGCTCCGGCCCCGCAGATAAGGCAAAATCGATTCCGTGCTCTGGCTGAAAGCCATCGACGGGTCATTCAGGCTGGTCCCTTGCGCCAGACCGCCGACGAGGAGCATGAGGACCATCAAACCGACCCCATACGTCGAGGACCAAAAGTGCAGTTTGATCAAAGAAGCATAACGCCATTCGCGCCCCACCAGCCGCGGCACGATGTAATACATGGAGCCGAACATGGTCATCGTGAAGAACGCGTACAATCCCATGTGCGAATACGCGACACTGGCCTCGGTGAAATGGACGTAACCGGCCACCGAACGGAGCGAGAGCAAGACCCCGACCAGGCTGAAAACCGTGTAGGCAATGGCGCCGAAGACCGTGAAGCGCAGCGTCGGGCTGTAACGCAGCAGGCCAAAATATCCCCGCATCGTCATGTGATGGTTCAGGCCCACGGTCGCCACTGGGATAATGGTCAGGATCGTCGCGGCGATGCTGGCGGTGACCATCCAGGCGGGAAACGGGCCGTCGACCAGCCGTTGCATGCCCGTCCAACTCGCGAAGAGGGCATAGGTCCAAAACCCGATCGCCGCCAAATGGTAGCTGTAAACAGGGCGTCCGATCACTTTCGGAATCATGTAATACGCCGTGCCCAGTCCGATCGCACCGAACCAGAGGAAAAGAAGATTGTTCGCGAACCACCAGGTGATCGCTTCCTGCATCACGCCCTGCAAAGGAACCACGAAAAGCATGACTTGGGTGGCGCCGTAGACCCACGGGAACCAGAGAAACGCGCCGAGCAAATACCATTGCGTGATGTAGATGTGGTCGCCGCGACGAAAACGGAACATGAGCATCGCCCAGGAAACCACCAGGGAATAGGCAATGAAGAGAACAATGGCAGCGTAGGGCGGAAACTCGAGCCACTCATATCCTGTGCTGTCGCCCGTCAGGATCCCCCCCACCCCGAGGAGGACGCCGAGGTTCCAAAACGCCCCGCCCGTGATGAGCAAAAGCGGATGCCGCAATGTCGTGCGACAGAGACGTGCCATGAGCCAAATGGCGGTGCCAATGCCGGCCATCGACGCCCACCCATAAACCATCACGTTCATGTGCGCGGGCCGGACCCGACCCCAGGTCAGAAAGCTGATATTGGCCAGCAAGTCGGGCGCGTGCAGCTTCCAGGAAGTAAGTCCAGCCAGAAGCGTCCCGAGAAGAAGCCAGGCGATCGCGGAGGCGTAAAAAAACAAAACGGGGAGGCGCGTGGACGCATCGATCAAGGCGCGTTCGACTTGTTCGACATCACGGATCGTCACATCCGACTCCGCCGTCCCAGGCGGTCTCATGGGTACGTCAGTGGGATTCATCGAAGGGCTGGGTGTTGAAGCGCTCATGGCGTTTTCCCGTGGGCTGGGGATGGCGTCGCGGATGCGGAAGGTGAAGGCGAGGCGGACGCTGACACCGGCGGCTTAACCGCGGCAGAAGGGGGAGACGCGGCTGGGGCGTGCGACGGACCGGGTTGTGTTCCCGGAGGAGCAGGCGCCGGATTGATGGCGGCGGCGGGTTGATTATGCGCCTCCGAATTAGGGCCGCTGATCGAAGTCGGTTTCGGTGTCCCGCTCAGGTTCGCGGCGGGTGAGGGAGCGGGAGAAGCGGCCGCCGGCCCGGCGCCTGGTGGCGGCGGACTCACCTCTGACGCTGCGATGGGATTTGCCGGAACGGGATGTTTCTGGGACAGCTCCGCCAGCGTTATCATCATCGCCTTCTCAACCGGGATTCGCACCACGCCCTTGCTCTTATCGACCCAGGCATAGGTCGTGATCGCGGTCAGCTTCTCCTTGTTCAGGGCCTCCAGCTTCTCGGCCCGGACTTTGGCTCGCTTCTTCTCATAGCTGTCTCCGCGCGCCGAGGCGCCGATAACGACCAGCGCCAGCAACCCGAAAAAGGCAAAGAGAAGCACCACCCCGATCCATGTCGAAAACAGGGAGCGGGGCTGGAATTTTTGAGCTGGTTCGTCGTGCGTCACGGTTAGTTAGTTGTGCGAAGAGACTCCAGAAGACGGGGATCGCGATTCGGAAAGAGCGAGGTTCTGGCCGTAATGCGCAGATAGAAGAAGGCGAGGGTCGCGCCCATTCCAATCAGCGGCGGGAAATCCCAGAGGCTTATGTGCAGGCCCGTCGGATAGAGCATCGGAAGAACGACGATATAGATATCGACGAGCTGCATGAAGACGATCCAGCCCGCAATGAGACAAAGCTTGCGCGCACTCTTTTTCGGCGCGCGCAACAAAAGCAACCCGAACGGGACGAAGAAACGGCCGATGACCAAGAAGAGAGTCAGGCTATTCCATGATTCCGTGTTTCGCCGGATGAACCATTCCGTCTCTTCGGGCATGTTCGCGTACCAAATGAGCATGTATTGGCTGAAGCCGATGTAAGCCCAGAAAACCGTGAACGAGAGCATCCACTTACCCATGATGTGGTAGTGCTCCATGGTGACGGTCTCCTTCAAGTACCCGGCGTTACGCAGGGCCGTGATCACCAGGACCAGGAGCGACATCGAACTGCCGGCCGCGCCCGCAAAAATGTAAACGCCCCACATGGTCGAGAACCATTTGTAGTCCAAACCCAGGAGCCAATCGTAGGCGCCGAAAGTGAGAGACAAGCCAAAAAGCGGCAGGGCGATGAATCCGAGTTTCCTCATGTTCAAGGTGTAGCCCGGATTGCCGTCGCGATCCTGCCGGATCGAAAACCGCCGGAAGAGCAGCGTCGCGCAGATGAAAAACGCGAAATAGAAGAGGGAGCGGACGAGGAAAAAGTGCCAGTTTAAATAGGCGCGCTTAAGGTCCAAAAGATGATCAAGTCCCGGCGCAATGGTCATCCAGGCATAGAGATGACGCCGGAAAATCAGGATCGGGACGAAGAACACCAGCATCACCGGCATGAGCATGGCCAGGTTCTCTAACTGGCGACGGACGACCACAGACCATTCCGCATCGGACACGTGATGGACGATGATCCAGAAAAAACAGCCGGCGATTAGGGTGAAGAAGAAAGCAAAGGCAAACAGCCACGAAAAACTGAACTGATGCCGGTTCACAAACGCCCCAACCACGCTGAGCCCCAGGCCGATCAAACCGACCACAGCCAGCAACATCGACAAACCCCCGAAGCGGTTCGTCTCCAGGTATTCACCCTCGGGCACCGGGACCACGTCAGAACGCTCGCTCATTTCTTTGGCGCCTCCGGTTTCGGTTCGGCTTTGGGTTCCGCCGGCTTGTCCAGATCGGCCCGGTGTTCCGGAGGCACATCGGCTTCCGTCGCATTTTGGCTGCGCTGGAGCGCGCGGAGATAAGCGATAATGGCCCAGCGATCGGTGACGGTGACATTCGGCCCGTAAGCCAGCATTGTGTTTTTGCCGTGGGTGATGGTGTTGAAAATCTCGCCGTCCGCCATCTTGCGAATCCGCTCATCCTGCAGCGTGACAACAGTCGCCAGGCCGTACTGCTTCGTAATTCCATCCCCGGCTGCCGTCAGCCCGTGGCAAATGGCGCAATTGATGTTGAAACGCAGTTTACCTCGCACCATCAACTCCCCTGTCAGCGTTATTGGCAAACCGGTCCCCCAATTGGTTCCCATCTTGCCCGTGTTGTAATAATCCGTTCCACTGCTGAATCCGAACTGCGGCTGCGCGTTCATCTCCGCCGGGACCGGCGGCGCTGCCACGATTGACTCGCTCGGGGCCTTCGGCATTTCGTAACCCATCGGAACCGTGCCGGCGACCGGGACGCGGGCGCCGCGCCCGTCCGCAAAAAATCCGAGCGGCGCTTGCGCGCGGACTTTTGGCTGGCGCACCATGTCGGGGAAAACCTCGATCGGCGAACCGGTGCTCTTTTGCCCGCGCAAGCCGAAGACGGCCACGATGGCAACGCCGGTCAGCAGAAAAATGAGAAAGAAGCCGCGGAGCATATTTAGTCTTCGTGGATCATTGTCACATGCTGCCCGCCGCTCTGTTCCAGGAGTTCGCGGGCTTCCAATTCGGTAAAACGCGGGTCGCGCGCTTCGATTATCAGGAAAAATCCATCGTTAGTCGCGCGGCTGAATCGTTGCCAGTTGAAAACCGGATGATACCAGCGCGGCAAACCGTTCATGAAGAGCATGGCAAAGAACGCGGTGAAGGCGGAGAAAAGAACCGTGAGCTCGAACATGATGGGAAAAAACGCCGGCACGGTCGCCCAGTTGGTCGGTTTTCCGTGCACCACCAGCGGATAGATGAACCAGGAGGGCCCGAACTCCAAAATCGCCGCGGTCAGCAACCCGGAGATGCCGCCGGCGAGGACAAAGGCGCTGAGCCACGACTTGCCGAGCCCCATCGCTTCATCCATACCGTGAATCGGAAAAGGCGAATGGACGTCCCAGCGCTTGAAGCCGGCATCGCGCACGCGTTTCGCCGCTTCGTAGAGCGCCGTGGCACTCGGGTATTCCGCGCCCATTCCGTAGACTTTGTTGCCGGAGGGCGTTCTCATACGCTCTCCTTTCCGCCGGCGGCGACGGCGTGGTGTTCACCCGGAGAGCCATGATGCGGGTTGGCCTCGGGCAGCACAATCTTCACTTCCGACATCGCGATCATCGGAAGGTAGCGAATGAAAAGCAGGAAGAGAGACGTGAAAATTCCGAACGTCCCGATGAACGTCCAGATATCCACCCACGTCGGGTAAAACATGCCCCAGGAAGAAGGGAGAAAGTCCCGGTGCAGTCCGCCGACAATGATGATGAAACGCTCGAACCACATGCCGGCGTTCACGCACATGCAGACAAAATAAACGACGTAGATGTTAAACCGGAATTTTTTGAACCAGAAAAGCTGGGGCGCAACCGTATTGCAGAAGAGCATGCCGACCCACCAGTACCACCAGTAGGGACCAAAGATCCGGTTGTAGAACGCGAACTTTTCATACTGATTGCCGCTGTACCAAGCGACGAAAAATTCCATCGCGTAGGCGTACCCGACGATCGAGCCGGTGAGCAAAATGATCTTCGCCATTTTGTCGACGTGCTGCGGCGTGATGATGTCATGGAGCTTGTAGATCGCGCGGGCCGGAATGAGCAGCGTGAGCACCATGGCGAAGCCGCCAAAAATCGCGCCCGCCACGAAGTAGGGCGGGAAGATCGTCGTGTGCCAGGTCGGAATAATCGACGTGGCGAAGTCGAAGGAAACGACGCTGTGCACCGAGAGGACCAGGGGCGTGGACAGGCCGGCCAGGAGTAGATACGCCATCTCATAATGCCGCCAGTTGCGGTTCGAACCGCGCCAGCCCAGGGCGAAAATTCCATACAGGAATTTCCTTACCTTCGTCGTGGCCCGATCTCGGAGCGTCGCGAGATCCGGGACCAGCCCGGTGTACCAAAAGAGGACCGAAACCGAAAAATAGGTCGAGACCGCGAAGACGTCCCAGAGCAGCGGACTGCGGAAGTTTGGCCAGATGCCGTAATTGTTCGGGAGCGGCGCAAGAAACCAGGCCATCCAGACACGGCCCACGTGCACGCCCGGGAAAATCGCCGCGCAAATAACGGCAAATAGCGTCATCGCCTCGGCGGCGCGGTTGATGGAAGTGCGCCATTTTTGCCGAAGCAGGAACAGGATGGCGGAAATGAGCGTGCCGGCGTGGCCGATACCGATCCAGAAAACGAAGTTGGTGATATCCCAGGCCCAGCCCACCGGGTGATTCAGGCCCCAGGTGCCAACGCCGGTTGAAATCTGATAGCCGAGGCAGAAGAGCCCGAACATCGCCACCATCGAGGTGATCGCGAACGCCACCCACCACCAGCGGGGCGCGTTCGCTTCAATCACTCCTGAGATCCGCTCCGTGATCCAGCTGTAATTCCGCTTGTTCAAAACAAGCGGGATGCGCTTCAACCGTTTCTCGGCGGAAGCGGACGCTTCGTCCTCGATCACGTCTGGAACTGTGCTCGCGCTCTCCATGTCAGGTTAATGTTTCACTTCGGCTTCGTGATGCTCTGCCTTCGGGTGTTCCGGTCCTTCGTGGCCGTGACTGAGACTGGCCACTCCAATTCGGCTCGCATCGGGCATTTTCGGGTTCGGGTTTCTTATCCGCGCCAGATAACTCGTGCGAGCGCTAACATTCAGATAATCGAGCAGCCGGTAATTACGGTCCTGCTTTTTCATTTTCGAAACCCGGCTCTCGGGATCCGAGACATCTCCAAATACAATCGCCTCGGTGGGGCAAGCCTGGGCGCACGCGGTCGTGAAGGAGTCGCGCGGAATGAGGGTCTTGTTCGAGGCGCCCGCGTGTACGTGCGCGGCGATCTTGGCCTCCTCGATTCGCTGCACGCAATAGGTGCATTTTTCCATGACACCGCGCATCCGCACAGTGACGTTTGGATTCTTCTGGAGCTTCACCGTGTCGGGCGCGCCCTTCTTCGTGAGCGGGCCGAGGTATTCCTGGTAAACGCTCACCCCCATAATCTCTTTTTTGCCGATCGGCCGCTGATTGTAATCGAAATAATTAAACCGGCGCACTTTGAACGGACAGTTGTTCGCGCAATACCGGGTGCCGATACAGCGGTTGTAGGCCATCACGTTCAAGCCATCCTCGCTGTGCACGGTGGCGTTGACCGGACAAACGGTTTCGCACGGCGCGTTCTCGCAGTGCTGGCACATCATCGGCTCGTGCACGAGCTCGGGATTTTCCGGGTATTCGCCCCTGTCCTGGTTGAACGGCTTCTCGCTGGCGTAATAGCGATCGAGCCGCAGCCAGTGCATCGCCCGGCCGTGACTAACCTGAAGCTTGCCGACCACCGGAATATTATTTTCGCTCTGGCAGGCGACAATGCACGCACTGCAGCCGGTGCAGACATTGAGATCGACCGACATTCCCCACTGTTGCGGGGACGTGAGTGGCGGATGGCTGTAGAGCGACGGCAACTTGGCCGGCAATTCGTCGTCACCCGCGATCTTCTTCACGAATTCATTGTCGGCTCGATAATGCTCGACGGTCGCTTCGCGGACGAGGCCGCGACCTTCGATGCTCCAGTGATCCTGCGTGACCGAAAGGGCATACGTCCCGGCCGCCTTCGTAACCTTGACGGCTTCGACAGTTTTGCCGTCGGCGGTAATAAAGTGTGGATTCGAACTGTTGCGCAGGAGGTAACCGTTGAAACCCGCTTCTTCGCCGACAGGTCCGGTCTGCTTTCGTCCGTAGCCCAGGGGGATCGAGATGGAATTGTCCGCGTGACCGGGCGAGATGAGGGCCGCGATCACGAGCTCGCGTCGAATATTCTTCTTCTGCGCATCCAGACCCTTTTCGGTGATGGCAACGTTCACCAGATCGCCCGTGTTAACGCCCAGATGTTTCGCGAACGCGGGACTCATCAAAGCGGCATTGTCCCAGGTCAGTTTCGTGATCGGATCGGGCAACTCCTGGAGCCAGCCGTTATTGATGTAACGTCCGTCGTCCATCGCATAACTGCGGACGAGAACGATTTCCGGCGAATTGGGCGTCGGCGTGGGCGGCGGATTCCAGAGCGTGTGCGCAACTCCGCCCGCGTTGTTTGCATTGAAGGTCGGCGGTTTGTCCTTGAGCTCGATATGCGAGGCAAAACCGTCCCGCAAGAGCCGGGACCAGGCTGCCGCGAAATCACCCGGAGGCGCGGTGGCGCGAAATGTTTCCTGCACCAGTTCCGGTCCGTCCACTTTGGGCGCGCCTAACAAGGCGTTCATCAGCTCGATGTCGGAAAGTCCGCCGAAGAGCGGAAGAATCATGGGTTGAATCGCGAGATACGCGCCTTCGGAAGTGAGCGCGTCGCCCCACGATTCCAGATAATGAGCGGCGGGAAGGTGCCAATTGCTCAAAGCCGAGGTCGCATCTTCATAATGGCCGAGGCGCACGACATCGGGCACCCTTTTCTGGAGATCGGCCCAATCGACCGGGCCCTTCGTCTCTTTATCCTGCGTAATCCCGCGGGGCGCATTGTAAACCGGATCGCCGCCCAGGATGAAAAGTTGCTTGATCCGGTTACCGCTGATTTCTCCGGCCAATTGGAGAATGCTGTTCGTTTTCGGATTCCGGGCAAATTCCCGCATGATCAGCGTTGTCCCGATGTTTTTTAGCGCCGAGTTGACCGCGTAGGCCAGGAACTGCACGACAACCGGTTGATGCGACCCGGCCAGAACCAGGCTCGCGCCCGGTTTGGAAAGGAGATCGTTCGCTACTTCAGTGAGCCATTGTTCGTCGAAATTCTCCGCGCCCTCCGGCGCCTTGAGCGTGGCGATTGTCGTAAATAGACCCGAATCCTTCGTTGCCGCCGCAATCTTTCCGGCCAGCGCGAAGGCAAACGCGGCGATCTGACTTGCCGGGCAACGCAGGCGGTGATCCGCCATCGCACCTGTCAGCGTGAAACGATTTTCGACCACGTAGAGCCGATTCATCGTGTCCTTCGCCGCGCTGACCCGGCGCCGCGCAGCAAAGGCGCGGACGGCCGCAAGATTGCCGTCGCCGCAGTCAAGGAAATCGTTGTCGAGCGCGAGAACAACATCCGCGCGATCGAGCCGGGGAATGAGCCGGATATTGTCGCCGAAGCTCATGTGGGTCGCGAAGCTTTGCGCTTCCGTCAGCAGCGGGTCGTAGACGCACCAACGCATCTTCGGGAAAACCTTGACCAACTCCGCGCGCAACCGTTCCCGCGTGGGCGAATGCACTTCCTCGACCAGAAACGCGAGACCCGCTCCGCCATCGGCCAGAATTTTCGTGCGCAGTTGCGCGAGATATTTGTCAAAGGCCGCCCGGTCCCGCGTCTCCAGGTTTTCGGTTTTCTTCCCGTCCTTCGCCTTCTCCGTTTTTTCAGCAAAACGTTTCGACCGCGCGGGATCGTAGAGATCGAGGATGGAAGCCTGGGCGAAGGTATCGGTCGCCCCGCCGCTCGCCGGATGGAGTGGGTTGCCGTCGATCTTGCTCGGCCGGCCATCGTGCGTCGTGACCACGAGAGGCAGCGCGCCGGTGCGTCGCGGCATCGCCGTCGCATAAAAGAGAGACTTGCCGGGGATGGCCCATTCGACGCTCTTTGTAAACGGCACGAGGTGCGCTTCGGGGCGGCGGCAGCTCGTCATACCAAAGCCGGCCAGCGCCATGGACGCGCCCATCAATTTCAAAAAGCCGCGCCGCGACCATTCATCGCCTTCGAGCTGCGCCGCGCCGGCGGGAAATTCGCGCTCGAGCCAGCCGCGGAATTCCGGCGTGTCGCTCAGTTCGCCAAGGCTGCGCCAGTAACGCTTCCCCGTCAGCTTCTCTGGTGGATGCTCGAAAACGCGTTTCATCGGTGGCACCCCTGGCAGTTGAGCGGCGGTTGGATGTTCCAGCGCTCTTTCAATGTCTGGCCGATCTCCTGTTGAGTCAGCTTCTCCTTCTTCGACCAATCGTCCTTGGCGTCCTTCGGCTGGCCGTACTTGGCCACGAAGGCTGAGACATTTTCTCCTTCGGGTTTCCAATCAAGATTAAAGATCTCGGTCTCGGGCCGCAGGAAATTTTCCGGATGCCGGTGGCATTCGAGGCACCACGCCATGCTGTGCGGTTTGGCGTGATAGACGACCGGCATGTGATTGACCTCCCCGTGGCAGCTGGCGCAACTGATCCCGCGATTCACGTGCGCGGAGTGATCGTAATAAACGTAGTCGGGCGTGCGATGGAGCTGGACCCACTCGACCGGCTGTCCGGTTTTCCAACTATTCCGCACCGGCTCCAGTTTCGGATTGTCCTTCTGCACCTGGGTATGACAGGCCATGCAGGTCTGCGTGTTCGGGAGGTTCGAATGGGCGGCCACATCGACGAAACTGTGGCAATAACGGCAATCCATCCCGAGCTGCGAGACGTGCAGATCATGTGGGAACGGCACGGGCTGGATCGGCTGATAACCGACGCGGGTATATTTCGGCGTGATGTAGTACCACGTCCCCGCTGTCAGGCCGCAAACAATGACCACGCCGCAGATCGCGATTTTCAGCGGCAGCCAATTTGCCCAGCGTGGAAAAAAATTCGCCATAGTGCTTAGCGAACTGTGCTTCCACGAGGGGCCAGTCGCCAAGATAAAAACGGCGCAAAGTTGCTATTAGGATGTGCGGCGTTCAGAGATCAGTCAGGTTAAGGTTAATTCGCCGCCTGCCAGCGAGAGTGCGGCAACTCTATAAATCGACATTGGATTGGCAAAAGAAAATTCGCTTACCATTTTGTTTATTCTCGCAAAACTCGCGACTCTTATCTTGATACGAAGAAGCCGCCGAGAAGCAAAACCGTAAAAATAATTTTTCTCGGGCCGGCCGAACAGCCGGAACGGCGCTCGACGATTGGCCCGCGCCTGGCGAAGATTGCCGGATGAAGGTTTTAAGGGCGGTTTCCTCTCTGCTCATGGTTTGCTGGGCCGCCTCAGCTACTCTCAACGCGGAACCGGCGGAAACCGTTTTTATCAACGGGAACATTCACACGGCGAATGATCGTCAACCCCGGGCGGAGGCGATCGCGGTCAAGCGCGGGCGAATTATTTTTGTCGGCTCGAAGGCCGAGGCCGCGGAGAAATTTCCGGCCGCGTCCGGCAGCCGCCGGATCGACCTCCAGGGGCGCACCGTGGTGCCCGGGATGACAGACGCGCATTGCCACATCTTCGGCATTGGCGCGCGCGAGACGAATCTGAATCTGGAGGGAACGACGAGCCTCGAGGATTTTCTGGCGAAAGTGAAGGAGCGCGTCCGTCAAACGCCACCCGGGCATTGGGTCACGGGCCGGGGTTGGATCGAAACTTTCTGGAAGCCGCAGATCTTTCCGACACGCCTGGACCTGGATAAAATCTCGCCGGACAACCCGGTTTTTCTTACGCGGGCCGACGGTCACGGTGTGGTCGTGAACAGCGCGGCGTTAAAAATTGCCGGCATCGACAAGGACACGCCCAATCCATTCGGCGGCGAAATCTTGAAGGACAAGAAAAGCGGTGAACCGCTCGGCATGTTGCTGGATCACGCCGAGGGCCTGGTCGGCAAGCATATCCCACCGCCGACGCCGGCGGAAATGGAGCGCGAACTTTTGCGAGGCGTGCAACGCAGCCTCGAGCTCGGTTGGTGCGAAATTCAAAACGCCGGGGGCGTTCTCGCGGAAGCCGATCTCATTCGCCGGCTTTGTGAGGAAGGGAAGATCAAACTGAGAATCTACAACGCCGTCTACGGGCCGGGTGAGCCGGCCGCGCGCCTGCTCGCGGATGGCCCGGTTGTCGATGCCGGCGACCACCATTACACGAACCGGACAATCAAAGTCGTGTTTGACGGTTCCCTCGGCTCGCGCAGCGCGGCGTTGCTCGATCGTTACGCCGATGCCGAGACCTCGGGCTTCCTGACGCAGAAGGAAGCGGACTTGTTGCCGATGTTCGAAGAGGCTCTGCGCCGTGGCGTTCAGGTGGAAACGCACGCCATCGGCGATCGCGCCAATCGGGTCATCCTGGATCTCTACGAACGCGCGCTGAAATCCGTGGCGCCCGAACAACGCAAAATCCGCGACCCGCGGTGGCGGGTCGAGCACGCCCAGATTCTGAGCGCGCAGGACATTCCGCGTTTCGCGAAGCTCGGCGTCATTCCCTCGATGCAACCATCACACGCGATCAGCGATTTATTTTTCGCGCCGAGCCGTCTGGGGAAAGATCGTCTCGCCGGAGCGTATGCCTGGCAGAGCTTGCTCAAGTCCGGCGCGATTATTTCAGGCGGCTCCGATGCGCCGGTCGAGCGCGGCGAACCGATGATCGAGTTTTACGCTGCTGTGACGCGCAAGAGCGTGAAAGGATTTTCCGGCGACGACTGGCATCCCGAACAGGCGGTGTCGCGCGAGCAGGCGCTAAAGATGTTTACCGCCTGGCCCGCCTACGCCGCGTTTGAAGAGAAGGACAAAGGGTCGATCGAAGTGGGAAAGCTGGCCGATCTGACCGTTCTCTCGAAGGACATCATGAAAATTCCCGAAGCGGAAATTCTCACCACGACTTGCGCAATGACGGTGATCGGCGGTGAAATCGTTTTCGAAGCGCCGCGGTAGTTCCCCTTTGTCACGTCGAGCGCAGTCGAGACACCTCTCACTTCGGGATTATCGCCTTAACGCAAGGGTAACTTGACGATGGCGAGTCGGGATTTACGCTCGCGTCGTGGGAAAATCCATCATTAAGTTTGGTCTCTGGGCGTTCGCCGCGCTCACGGGCCTCGCTTCCCTTATTCGATGGATTCTCGATGCAATCGGCACGGCGCAAACTGCCGGTGGAGTTTACGAAAACAGGGGGCCCATCTTGAGCTGGCTTGCTGCCGTTCCTCACCCGTTGCCGATTACCCTGTTTCTAATGGGTGTTCTTGCACTGGCCTGCATTCAGTTCGGTTCGCCAGCCGGATGGCTCGCGGCCCTCACCAACGAGTCACCCGAAAAGAGGCAGGCCTTATTAGTTAAGATACGCGATCTCGTATTTGCAGCGCCGAAGCAGCCATTTGAAGAACGGGTCGATGTTATTGGGGCGTTGATTCGGTTCTCCGATGAGTTCAAAAACGAAAAGCATGTTGTCTGGACGTGTGATGAGCTAGCGCAACGCGGTTTCGAAAATTCGTTTAAGCTCTTAGAAAGCACGGCACCTGGTATCTTCAAAGGCCGCAAGCTTGAATTTCTACGGCAAGCCCGAACGGGAATGATTGACGTGCGGCGTAATACGTCCGCTTTGAGCTATGCGGCAAAATACTGGACGCACGCCGATGAATACATTAAAGCGCACCGAAAATTTATTGGGTTTCCTGAAAAGAAACCGACACCGGAAGCCGCACCGGCGCTACCCACCCGCACTAGTAACAGCGCACCGGAATCTCCAAAGCAGATCGACAAATCAAGGGTCGGTTTTTTGCAACTTGATCGAATAGATTACCATAGGGAGAAAACTTTCATACCGGGAGAGAGATTTGAAATGACCTTCTGGTTTACGAATCGAGGACAATTTCCGGCCTACCAAGCGCAAGTGTTCGCGCTACTGTGTTACGCTCCGACCGTATATGAGAACGTGGACGATGATATGTGCCGTGAGTTAAAGAAGGCCATCACGGCGCAATGGGAGAAGGGGAAAGGCAGCCAAGTAGCGGTAGGGGGCTCCATCTTTTTCAAGACTGCGATTAAGGCGATGCCTCAGGAGCAGATTGATCGGGTTATGTCCGGGGAGGGTCGGATTTATTTGGCGACACGGGCCAGATGGACCAACGACGCAGGTGAAGAAGTGAGCCCAGCGTGGGACGCATGCTCATATCTCGAAGTCCCGTCGGCGGCGGACGCGAACGCGTTAACGTTGAAGTGGCGCATAGTTAGTTAGGGGCCTCTGTGAATTCTGAGTATGGCAACTTTGCAGTCGTCTACCGTCTTCGTGAGAGTGTCCCGAAAGATGCGGGATCTCGGATTGAAGCCGGAGGTTTCTCGACTTCGCTCGGAATAACAAAAAGAAAGACGGCGCGCGAGGCAGTGATCGCCTACGAATACAAATATTCGTCGTGATATTCGCGCTGGGGCGCAAATTGCACGGTCTCGTCGCCGCCGCTTTCGGGATACTCGAAGATCTTTCCTTCGTAATTCCGGATCACGATCTTTTCGTTGTCGTGGTACAAAACGTAGCCGGGATTGATCGGCACCTTGCCGCCGCCGCCCGGCGCGTCGATCACAAACTGCGGAACGCCATAGCCGGTCGTGTGGCCGCGCAATCCTTCGATGATCTCGATTCCTTTCGCGACAGATGCGCGCAAATGCGATGAGCCGCTGATCAGGTCGCACTGGTAAACATAGTACGGCCGCACGCGGCACATGAGGAGCTTCTGCACGAGCGTCTTCATCGTGTCGATGTTGTCGTTTACGCCCGCAAGGAGCACGCTCTGGTTGCCCAACGGGATGCCGTGATTCGCCAGGCGCTCGAGCGCTTCCTTCACTTCCACGGTGAGCTCACGCGGGTGGTTCACATGCACGCTCATCCAGAGCGGATGATATTTTTGCAGCATCGCACAAAGCTCGGGCGTAATGCGCTGCGGAAGGAAAATCGGAACACGCGTGCCGATGCGCAGAAACTCGATGTGCGGAATCGCGCGCAGACGGCTGAGGATCCGTTCGAGTTTGTCGTCGCTAAAAATGAGGGCATCGCCGCCGGAGAGGAGCACGTCGCGCACTTCGGTGTGCTCTTCGAGATAACGGAACGCCTCCTCGAAATCGGTGTGGAGCTCCTGCTCACCCACCCCGCTCACCACGCGGCTCCGGGTGCAATAGCGGCAATAACTCGCACAACGGTCCGTCACGAGAAAAAGAACGCGGTCCGGATACCGATGCACCAGCCCGGGCACTGGCATGTGGGAGTCCTCGCCACAGGGATCGGCCATGTCATAAGGCGAGCTCCACGTTTCTTCGATCCGCGGAATCACCTGGCGCCGGATCGGGCAATCCGGATTATCGCGCTCAATCAGGTTGAAAAAATGAGGCGTGACGGCGAGGGCCAGTTTCGTCCCGGAAAGCAGCACGCCGCTTCGTTCTTCGTTCGACAGCACCAGGTGCTGCTCGAGCTGGGCGAGTGAAGTCACCCGATTTTTCAGCTGCCATTTCCAATCGTTCCAGAGTTCAGCCGGCACATCCGGCCAGTAGCCAGGCGCGGCCGTGACGAACTCTTTCCCATCCATTTTGCCAGGGGCAAGTGTGACCATTTTTGTTTGTGGATCGAAAAGTTAATGGCCTTAACAATCGTGTCAATGAGGGCACCTGCAGGTGTGCCCTGCGGCTGTTTCCATAAGGAGCCGCCTCGCAAAAAGGCATTTGAACAGCTATCATAGACTTCGTGTCCAAGTTCCCAGTTATGCGTCATCTCATTCACATCGGGGCCCTTCTCCTGGCCGGAACATTTCTCCGGGCCGCCACCCCTCCCTCGGCCCAGCCGGAGACCTCGCCCACATCCACCATCCCTGCAGCCGACGCCGAGGCGGGCAAGGATGTCGTCCACCAGTTGAACAGCGCCTTTACCAAGGTGTTCGAAATTGTCGCGCCGAGTGTCGTGATTATTGAAGTCACCAAAAAGAACGACGCCAGCGAAAGCCCCACGCTCGAAGATCTCTTTTTTCAGGGGCCCCAGGATGAAAATGCGCCCCGGCGGAATCCTCGCAATTCTCAACCGGTGCAGAGCGAAGGCTCTGGTTTCATCGTGCGCGCCGATGGCTACATCTATACGAACTTTCATGTGGTCGAAGGCGCCGACCGCGTCGATGTGAAGCTCAAGGACGGCCGCGAATTTCAGGCGAAAATCGTGGGCACGGATGAAAAGACAGATGTCGCTGTCATCAAAATAGAAGCGACGAATTTGCCGATCGCGCAATTCGCGGACAGCGATGCCGTGCGGGTGGGACAATTTGCCTTCGCCATCGGTGCCCCGTTTAAACTCGATTACACTTTTACGTATGGCGTGATCAGCGGAAAAGGCCGGAACAAACTGTTGGCCACCGGCGGCTACTCGATCTCGGATTATTTGCAGACCGACGCGTCCATTAACCCGGGCAACAGTGGCGGGCCGCTCTGCGACATCGACGGCAAAGTGGTCGGCATGAACACCCTCATCAATGGGTTGAACCGCGGCCTCGGTTTCGCGATTCCGAGCAATCTGGCCAACGAGATCGGGCAACAACTAATCGCCGGCCACAAAATCATCCGGCCCTGGCTTGGCATCCGGATAGAATCGCTCGGCGATGACCCGTCGATCCGGGACTTGTTCAAGGGAATCGATAAAGGCGTCGTCGTGCGGACGATCGAAGCCGATGCGCCCGCCTACAAGAGCGACCTGCGGCCTTTCGACGTCATCACGCAGGTGGACGCCGCCCCGGTGAGCACCGACACGCAGCTCCAGCGCGAGATCTTGAAAAAGAAGGTCGGCCAGAATGTCCAACTCACGGTCTGGCGGAAGGGCCAGACGCTCAAGATTGCGGTCATAACCGGCGAACTGCCAAACGACATCTCGCGCGCCTCGAACGAACTGACTCCGCCCGTCCCGCCGAAGCCGGAGGACTCCACCAAGTTCGGCCTCCAAGTCCAGGAGCTGACCAAAGAAGTCGCCACCCGCCTGAAGCTCAGCGTCCACCAAGGCGTGATCGTGACAGACGTGGCCGATAACAGTCTCGCCGCGGCCCAGGACATTCAACGCGAGGATGTCATCACGGAAGTGGACGGCAAACGCATTACTAGCGTCGCTTCCTTCCGCGAGGCGCTCAACAAAGCGGATCCGCGCAAAGGCATCCTGCTTTATCTGGACCGCAAAGGCAGCAAGACCTTCGCGGTGCTCAAAGCGGGCGAGCAATAAGGCCGACGCGCTTCCGCGCGGCACCTACACCGCGGATCGCCGGCCCGAAACGAGCAGGATAATTCCCCCGACGATACAGAGGCCGCCCACAATGGGCCCGATCGGGACGGGATGTTCCTCTTGCTTGTTGATCTCCAGCGGGCCCAATTTCGCGACGTTTTCCTTCGTCGTAAAAACGGCGAACCCGCCGTAGGCCAGCATGATGACGCCCACGACAACGAGAATGATACCAAGAATTCCAGTGGGCTTCATGAGATCCTCCCTAGAGCGTACGTCGTCCTGAGATCAGATTCACGATCAGAATCACAAGCGCGATGACGAGCAGCAGATGGATCAGCGATCCGCCGAAATGTCCGATGAAGCCGAGAAGCCACAGAATCAGAATCACCACAAAGATAGTCCAGAGCATAGTTTCCTTTGGTTGAGTTTCTGTTGCTTCGTGCGCCGACCGGCCGGTGCGCTTATGGATTTTTTCCTCTGGGCCAGATTTCAACAATCTCTGGCCGCCTCTGGCCCAAACAAATCTCTGGCTGTCAGGGCTGAAAAACACTACAAATGTCTCCACTTCGTCGTCCTTCTAATTCTATGCCTTCCAATATTCTCGCTTCTATGTTTATGGCCCTGCTCCTGGCCACTCCAGCCCTCGGTTGTGCCTTCGAAGGCACCATTGTCGAAAAACGTTCGTGGCTGCGGCCGGACGCGAGCATGATCGGGACGGAAGGCGTTTATTCTTTTGTTTTCCGCGGCCCGACCGGGACGTCGCGCCTGCCCATCACCGTTCCCAACCCCCAATTCTGGACGGAATCCAGCGGCTCATACAAGTTTCTCCTCCGCGATCAGGCGGGACACGTGCGTTCGCAATTGGTGACCGCCGAGGTTTTTGGCCGCTGCCAGGTCGGCGATTATTTCAATGATCGGGGACCTGCCTGCCAGAGGCCCGACGCGAAAGACAGCAAGACCACCATCGCGGTCGTCCAACAGCGCCGACACCATCGGGTGGCTCAGACTCGCCGATCCCACCGCAAGATGGCCATGCATCGCCGGCACCATTCCAGCAAGTCTCGCAAGGCCCTCGCCTTTCGCGCGTCGCACCACTCGCCTCAAGGTTGAGCCTGACCCAGCGTCGCGCGCAGGTTCCACCCGTGTTTCTGCAGGCGCTCGTACGCCTCGGCGTAGTCGCATTTCCCTAATTCCACTACGAGACGCGCGGCGCGATCGCGCAGTTTCACGTTTGCCGTCGAGAAATCGATCATCCGGTTTCCACACACCTTGCCCAACGCCACCATCGCCCCGGTGCTGAAAATATTGAGCGCAATTTTCGTCGCAGTCCCGGCTTTCAAGCGCGTCGAACCGGTCAGAATTTCGGGGCCAGTCGCGAGATCGATCTCGAGGTCAAAAGTCTCCGTGGGCGTTCGGGCCGGATTGCAGGTCAACAATATCGTTTTCGCGCCATGTTTCCTGGCAGCGGCCAGCGCGCCCAGGACAAAGGGCGTTCTGCCGCTGGCGCTGAGCCCGCAGACGACATCCGTCTCGGTCACCCCGCGTTCGTCGATGGCCAGCGCGCCCCCGCCCGGTTCGTCTTCCGCTCCCTCGACGCTGCGGTGAAGCGCGCTCACGCCTCCGGCCACGACGCCCTGCACCAGCCCGGGCGAAACTCCAAACGTCGGCGGTATCTCGCTCGCATCGAGCACGCCGAGTCGTCCGCTCGTCCCGGCCCCGATGTAAAACAAACGGCCGCCCTGGCGCAAAGCCTTGGTGATAATTTCAACTCCCCGCGTCAGCCCATCAATCTCACTGCGCAGAGCTTCCTGAACGAATTTTTCTTCCTCCACGAAGAGCTCGACCAACTCTCTGGCGCTCATCTTTTCCAGGTTTTCCGAACGTGGATTTCGGCACTCAGTCGTCGCGACTGCCAGATTCTCCACGCCGGACGCCTGCGCTTCGAATGAAAACGCTCCGCGTTCCTCGAGTTCCGCGGCCAGCCACGCGGCGCCCAGTTCGGGAGATTGTTCGCTCATCCCGACCCGAGCGTCGGAAAGATTCTTTTTCAGCTTTCGCTTGAAAGCCGAGACGTAAAGCGAATCACGCTGAAATAACCCGCCCAGAAGGATTACTTTCGGCGCAAGCAGACCGAGACGAGACGCGACTGCTCCCGTGTATTCGGTCAGGACTTCCGCGCCTTCTTCGATGATTTTCACCACGTTCAGGTCGCCATTTTTCGCGGCCTCGAAAACGATCGGGCTCAAGGTCGCGATCTCCATCTTGTCTGCGGTCTGGGCCCAGCGAACGAGTTCATCGCGGCTGTTCAAAGAGAGAGCCTGCAGAATGCTGGCGGTGAATTGCGCCTCGCCGCGATGCAAATCGTATTCGCGCAAAATGAGGCGGAGCGCCTGGAGGGAAAGAAAATAGCCGCCCCCGGCATCGCCCAGGATGTGACCCCAGCCGCCCGCCTTTTCGATCCGCTCACCGCGACGACCGGTCACGGTCGCGCCGGTTCCGGCGTTGACGGCGATCCCATCGCCGCGGCCCAGGGCGGCCGCGAGACCGGAATCCCGATCGCTTCCCGCGACGATTTTCGCGGCCGGCCAGATTTCGGCGCAAAGCCTCTCTAGAGAACTGCGATCATCGACACTGCAACCGGCCAGAAACATCCCGACGCGGTCCACCTCCTGCGGCAGCTGCCGAAAAAGGGAGCGAAGTCGGTCCGGCGGCGTCAGCCGGAAATTTGAAGGCGGGAGTTTTCCTTGATCGACGACGCGCAAACCCTCCGCCACGCGTTGGACCAAAACCCACGCGGTCTTCGTTCCTCCGCCTTCGACGCCGAGGATTCGCTCTGAGGCTGTCATGCTGTTACAAAACCTGTAGCGGCGGTCCACGACCGCCGAATGTCTCCGCAACAAACTCCCGCTAGAGTGTCGGTCGGAAGTCGCCGCGACAAGATATTCCTGCGCGATTGCGAGTCCGTGGCCCGTTTGTATGCTGCGGCCATGGCGGAAACAGAAGTTACGGCCCGCAACCGGATCGCTGAGTTGCGGCGCACGATCGAGGAGCATAACCGCCGCTATTATGAGGAAGCCGCGCCGACCATCAGCGATCGCGAATATGACCGCCTCTTTCGCGAATTGAAAGATCTCGAAGCGCGCTTCCCAAATCTGGCGAGCCCCGATTCACCGACGCAACGCGTCGGCGGAAAACCGCTCAAGGCCTTTGCACAAATCACGCATCGAATTCCGATGCTCAGCCTCGACAACACTTACTCGGAGGAAGAGGTCACGGATTTCTACCGGCGCATGGAACGCCTGCTGCCGGACGAGAAGATTCCAGTGATCATCGAGCCGAAAGTCGATGGGGTCGCCGTCTCACTTCTCTACGAAAAGGGCGAACTGCGCTACGCGGCCACGCGCGGCGACGGCAGTGTCGGGGACGACATTACGCAAAACATTCGAACGATTCGAACGGTGCCGAAACGACTGAAGGGCCATGCGCCGGACATTCTGGAGGTCCGCGGCGAAGCCTACCTGGATAAGAGCGGTTTCGCGAAACTCAACGAAGAACGACGAAAGGCCGACCTGCCCGAATTCGCAAATCCCCGGAACGCCGCCGCCGGTTCGCTCAAACAGCTCGACCCGGCGATCGCGGCGCAGCGCCCGCTCGGCGTGGTTTTTTATGGAACCAGTGTGATCGAAGGAGCCACGCTGGGAAAACAATCCGAGCTTTTCCCGTTGCTCAAGAAACTCGGCTTGCCCTGCAGCGAAGGCTGGCGACAGGCCGATTCGGTTGAAGGGATCTTGCATGCGATTCACGAACTCGACGGCGTCCGGCACGATTTTGCCTATCAGACCGATGGCGCGGTTATAAAAGTCGACGCCTTCGCTCAGCGCGAGAAACTGGGCTTTACGGCAAAATCCCCGCGTTGGGCCATCGCGTTTAAGTATGAAGCGGAGCGCGTGGAAACCCGCCTGCACGACATTTTGATCCAGGTCGGCCGAACGGGAACTTTGACGCCGGTCGCGGCGCTCGAGCCGGTGACGGTCGGCGGGAGCCGGGTGGCCAGAGCCACACTGCACAACGAAGAGGAAATCGAGCGAAAAGACATCCGGATCGGCGACGTTGTCCTGATCGAGAAGGCCGGCGAAGTGATTCCAGCGGTAATCAGCGCACGGACCGACCTGCGCACGGGCCAGGAGAGAAAATTCCGGATGCCGAAGAAGTGTCCGGAGTGCGGAAGTGTTGTCGTAAAAGACGAGGGCCAGGTCGCGGTGCGCTGCGTGAACAGCCAATGTCCGGCGCAATTGCGGCGGCGGATCGAACACTTCGCGTCACGCGGCGCGATGGACATCGAAGGACTGGGCGAAGCGATGGTGAGCCAGTTGGTCGAAAACAAAATGCTCCGGGATGTAAGCGACATCTACGAGCTGAAGGCGGCCACGCTCGGCGAACTCGAGCGCATGGGAGAAAAAAGCGTTGGCAATCTCCTCAGTGCCATCGAGCGCAGTAAAGCGCGTCCGCTGTGGCGTCTCCTCTTTGGGCTCGGGATACTTCATGTCGGAGTCAGCGCTTCCCGCGCGCTGGCCGATCATTTTCCAAACCTGGACGCGATCATGAAAAGCTCCGTGGAGGAGTTGCAGCGGATTCCTGACGTGGGCGAAGTGGTCGGGCAGAGCATTCACGATTTCTTCCGCGTGCCTGGGAATCTTGAGATGATCGAGAGGTTGGGAGCGGCGGGTTTGCAGTTCAAAAGCGAAGAGAAAACGGTGGACCATTCCGCTTCAAAGGTGAAAGGAACGACCTGGGTTATCACCGGTACGCTCAGTCAATCGCGTGATGAAATTGCGGAGCTAATCATCTCGCACGGCGGGAAAGTCAGCGGAAGCGTGAGCAAGAAAACAAGCTTCGTCCTGGCGGGGGAAGACGCCGGAAGCAAATTGGAGAAAGCCAGGAAGCTTGGGATCCGGATCGTCGACGAAGCGGAACTTCGGACGCTGCTGGGTTGAATGAGGCGGCGCCGGAAAGTTCGCCGTTCGCCCTACGGCGTCCGGCGATTCGAATCGAGCCGAAGCGGGATCGTTTGATTCGTTCCTGGAGCCGCAATCACCCGATGGCGAGTGGCCGGATGAAAATCTGCCTCGACCTGGAATGTCAGTTTTTCATTACCCCGCAGGACAGTGATTGGAACCGTGTCCCCGGCGGTAATGAAAAATGACGCATCAATCACGTCTTCGGGCTCGTGCACTTTCGTCTTGCCGACCTGAAGAAGAATGTCCCCGGGTTTGACGCCCGAGCCAAAGGCCGGGGTGTCTTTCATGATATCCGTCATCTCGGCGCGTGAGCCTTCCTTGAATTTCTCCGCCTCAGCGACGTTGATGCCGATCCAGCCGTGCCGCGCTTCACCGAAACGGACGAAGTCATTCCGGATTTTCTCCGCCGCATCAATCGGCAAGGCATGGCACGCCGAGCCGTTCTCGATGCTGCTCACGAGAATGCCGATGACTTCTCCTTTGAAATTCAAGATCGGCGCGCCGGCTTCACCACGCTGGGTAGCGACGTTGACGCGCAAATGTGTCGTTGAAAAATAACGCCCGAAAATCTTCCGGTCGAAGCCGGCGATCATCCCAAAACTGGGCGTTTCCGGAAGATCGAGCGGGTAGCCAATCGAGATGACGGGCGTCGCTACCTCAATTTGCTCGGACTTGCCGATCGGCAACACCGGCGTGGCGATGTCCACTTTCAACAGAGCGATCCCGCTGCGGACATCCGTCAACAGGACACGCGCCGGGTGGCTCTTACCGTCGAAATCAACCGACAGGCTGTCGGTTTCGCCAGCGACAGAGTAAGCCGTATAAAGCGTGCCCGCCGGATCGATGAAGAAGCCGGTGCCGGAGAATTCACCATGTTCGTCGGTCCCGCGGACTTTTACGACGGCTTTGGCCGACTTCTCGAAAACGTCTTTTACTTCGCGGCTGATCGAGGTCGTCGACGGCGGTGCCTGCGTGCGGAAGAGACCGGGAATCGCGAAAATCTGTGCGCGAGCCGAGGTGCCGGTGGCGAAAAAAGCGAGTCCGAAGACGAACCCGGACGCCGCAACGCGAAGAGACCGGGAAAACGATTCTGGCGTCAGGCTAAAATCTGAAAGCGGCCTCATAACTCACTGGCGTACTATCGAGAACGTAGCGCGGGGGCGTCGCGGTCCGGTGAGTGTAGGAGCTGTAATTCGCGGTGTGCAGTAGCTTCGGACCCAGATCACGCGTGGCGACCGGAGAGGAGAGACTCCAGGCCGTATCTTGAAGCGCCGTGGCCACCACCGGCGTTTGGTTCTGCGCCACGACATCCTGCGTCCCGGGCCCTTGATAAACCTTCAGTGAAATAACCGCGGCGCAGACCAGCACGGCGGTCACCGCCGCCGGATAAGAGGCGAGCGAGGGCACGTTAAGCCGGAACATGAAATCCTGGGCCCGCTGGAGGAAAATACGCCAGAGAGGCTGCCGCAATAGCTCGTCGCGCTGCCGGCGATGAAACTCGTGCAGGAAGTTATCGAAATAGCCCGGCGGGGGCTGCTCATGCCGCTTCAAGCGCAACAATTTGCCAATGTCGTTTTCGTCAAATTCGTTCATACTGCGTTCGCTTAAATTTAGGAAGGGTTAGGAAACAGGGTTCTTCCGGAACTCGTCCAGATAATTTTGCAGTTGCCGGTTCGCGTAAAAGAGCCGGGAACGTACCGTACCCTCGGAAACACGCAAGATTTTACTGATCTCGGCATGAGGCATCCCTTGAATATGAAACATCGTGACCACGGCTCTGTGTTCATCAGACAATTTCATCATGGCCTCGTTCAATCTTCGCTGGAGCTCGGAAAGGTCGGCCTCGCGGACCGGGCTGCTCGTGGCGGTCAGTTCGAGGAACTCCTTGTCGTTCTGAACGCTCGCATCCATGTCATCGAGGCTCAAATGGAAGCGCCGGCCCCGTTTTTTGAGGAAATTCAGGGTCATGTTCACCGCGATGGAGTGGATCCAGGTGTAAAAAGAGGATTTCCCGCGAAAGCCGCCGATGGACTTGTACGCCTTCGAAAAAACGTCCTGGAGGAGGTCGTTGGTGTCCTCGTGGTTTGAGGTCATGTTATAGACGAGACCGTAGAGGCGCGGCGTGTATTTGACGACAAGCTCATCGAACGCGCCCACCTCGCCCTCCTGGGTGCGCGAGACCAATTGCTTGTCTTCATCAGATCTCGGCTGTTCCATCGCGTCCCGCTTAGGCTTAGCACGCGAGCGCAGACCCGACGATAACAAATCGGAAAAACGACGCGGAGACGGCAAGGCGATGGCTGGATTCATTTTTTTTGGGTCCCCGGGGGCCATTACCTGCGATCGCGGACAGACATAAGCCAGAGCAGGTTACCGAGCGTGGCGATGAACGCCGCCACATAGGTCAACGCCGCCGCATTCAGGACCTTGTTCACACCCGCGACTTCATTGCCAGCCTGCACGATACCCATCTGTTGCAGAATGATTTTGGCCCGGCGCGAAGCGTCGAACTCCACCGGCAGCGTGATCAACTGGAAGACCAGCAGGACCAGGTAGCAATAAATGCCGAGCGTGATCAACCCGGTCAGGTGAAAAATGAACCCGCCGAAAATAACGAAGGGCAACATTTGGGAAGCCACCTGGGTGATCGGGACGATGGCCATGCGCGCCTTGAGCGGGGCATAAGCCCGGGCGTGCTGAATGGCGTGCCCGGTTTCGTGGGCCGCAATGCCGAGCGCAGCCACGGAGGGCGTGTTGTAAACGTTCGTGGACAGACACAGGCGTTTGCTGCCCGGATCGTAGTGGTCTCCGAGGTAATCGTTAATTTCGACCACCTCAACGTCGCTGATTTGCGCCGCCTGCAAAATCTCGCGGGCTGCTTCAGCCCCTGTGATATTCGAACTGGCACGCACCTCGCCCCATTTCTTGAAGGCGTGGCTGACCCGCCATTGGGCCAGGAGCCCAATGATCAACGGGATGCCGACCAGCAGCAACCAATTGCCGCCGAGCATCCCACCGCCGTAATAGTATGAAAGCATCTTAGAAAATTTTGGTTTTCGTGATCTGCATGCGTCGAAGCGAAACGAAGTCGAAGATTCCCCCGCCTTGGAAAGAGATTCTTCGACTCCGCTGCGCTTCGCTCAGCCTCACTGTCTTGGGAGATTAGACGCCCGAGGGGTTGGTTCGTTCAGATTTCCAGGCGCTTCTCGAAACGGGACAGCATTCGCGTCCCCCCTTTCGTCAGGACGACAACATCCTCCAGCCGGGCTCCCCCGATGCCCGGATAATACAGTCCTGGCTCCACCGTCAGCACCTGGCCTGGCTTGAAAACCGTCTTCTGGAAGCGCGGAAACTCATGAATCTCGAGACCCAGGCCGTGGCCTGTTCCGTGGAAAAATCCGACCTGTCGTCCGTCGCGCACTTCCGTCGGGTAGCCGCGATCGGTGAAAAGCTGCTTCACCTCGGTGTGCAGTTTTAGCCCGTCAATGCCCGGCTTCATTTTCTTGAGCGCCAGTGTCTGGCCTTCGAGCACCGTTTCCCAGAGCCGGCGTTGCGCTTCACTGGCGCGACCGCGAACGACCGTCCGCGTCATGTCGCCAAAATAGCCGCTGACGGCGTCCCGAGGGAAAATGTCCAAGATGATGAGCGAATTGGCTTTGAGCGGTCCAAAGCCGCGCTCATGCGGATCGCACGCCTGGTCGCCACCGGCTACGATAGTGTTGGCCGGCAGGCCTCCGGCGCGCAGGATGGCCGAGTCGATCTCGGCACGCAAGATCTCCGAGGTCAATGTTCGTCCGGCCCAGCTGAGCTTCTTTCCTGGACCGGTCTTCGAGGCGGCCAGCACTTCCATCGCCCGAGCCAGGCCTTTCTCGGTAATGGCAAGGGCGCGGCGCATCTGGCGCAATTCCTCTTCCGACTTGGCTTCGCGCTCGGGCCAGAAAAGGCCATTGGTGGCGCGCACTCGAATTTTCTGGGTGGCCAGCTCGGTCGCGTAACCAAGCGGAAAACTTGCGGGCACAACCGCGGAGCGCACACCGCGTTTCCGCAAAAAATGAGACATCACTTTCTCGAAAGGTGGCGCCTTCTTCTGGGTCCCCTGCACTTCGCGCTCGATCCGGCTGAAGGACACGATCTCGTCCGCCTTCGCCTGTTTGCGGGCGCGATCGATCTCGAGATCGCTCAAGACAATGGTCCGCCTGCCGTTTTGCTCGAGAAAAATAAACGGGTCCGGCACAAAGAATTTGGTCGCGTAGAGCATGTCCGGGTCGTGGTCGCTGGCCGCCACGATCAGGCGGGTTTCACTTTTCGTTTTCTTTCGCGTGTTCATTTTGTGCTCCTAAATGCGAACCCTTTGTTTGTCGTGACTCCGCTCCGCCGCACCTCGAGTTGTCGCCGGAGAATCCAATGGAGCAAGCCCAACAGCGCGATCGTGGATCCGATCAAGACGATCGTATTGAAGATGAAGACATTCACCTTCATCCCGAGATATCGTTTCTCTTCGCCGAAGAAGACATTGAGCTTCCCGCTCCGCCGGTAGTCGCTTTGCTCCATCTCCGCGTTGGAGATCAGATCGGAAACCTTCTGGTTCACGTAAAGCTGCTCCGCCGTCACTGGCCCGGACGCATCCTTGAAAAGCTCGCGATCGAACGGCCGTTTCCGGTCCAAAACCTGGTCGATCATTTTTAGGTAACGGTCCAGCTCATCCGGAGTCTGCGCCTCCAACCCGGAAAGCACCGCCAGCGTTTCCTTGAGTTCATTCAATCTCCTTGTGGCCTCCGGAGTGTCTTCTTTCTTGGCAATCAGGCGATCGATGGTCTCCTGCGTCCGCTCCTGCCGTCGCGTCAGAGGGTTAAGCTTGGCCTGCGCGACCACCATCTCTTCATACGACCAGCGCATCGCGATAAATTGGCAGACGAATGGCACCTGCAGCCTGCTGTTCATCTTCTTCCCTCGCTCGGTATCCGGATGTTCCGAGAACCAGCGGCTGAAAGTGTAAACCAGAGCGAGGTTGCGGTTCATGTCCTCATACTTAATGAGCGCTCCGCCCATGATGATCTGTGGAATCAGGACGAGCGGGACGATATTGGCCGCCGTCTTCGGATCGGCCACGAGCGAGGAAATGACCAAACCCAGAGCCACGCCTCCCATCGCCGTCATCAACATGATGCCGAGATCGATCCAGAACATCCCCCGGATCGCCAGGACGTAATTCCCGATCAGGACAAAAAGAACGCACTGAAAGAGAGCGAAGAAACCGAGCGAGACGAACTTTGAGAAAACATAATAGGGCAACCGGACGTTCAGATTGCGTTCACGCTGGAGGACGGCGCGATCGCGAATGATGTCGTCCGCGCTGTTCGTCAGGCCAAGAAACATCGCAACGATCAGGCTGAGAAAAAGAAACGTCGGGATATGATAAGCCGACGCGAAATCATAGTGGCCGCTGTCGGAATAGCGCAGAAGCGTCGAAATCAGCAGGGCCAGGACGGGGGCGACGCCGATCGTGATGACGAGGTTCGCCCGGTTCCGGAGCTTGCTCATGAATGAGCGCCGCAACAAGGTTCGGAGCTGTGTCCACTCATCCCGCCAGCGCATGAAAAAGCGCTTCTTGTTCGTCGGAGCCGCGGGCAAAGCCGGCAGGGGCCCTCGGCGGAGCGAGACCTGCTTAACGTCCTGAATGAGACGAAACGCTTCGTATTTGTCGCGCCAAAACTCCGGCGAATAACGGCGCGCCGCGATCAGTTGTCCGCGGCTGTTCTCCTCATAAATAATGTCGCCGCTGATGTCGCGCAGCGGCGTCTCGAGCACGTCGAAGATGAATTCCGGCCGCGTGGTTCCGCAGGACGGGCACGCACCCAGCTCGGCGCCAAATTGATGCTGGTGCTCGGCCTCGGCGAAGTAACGCAGCATGTCCGTCGGCGTGCCGAAGAAAACGAGGCGCCCGCCTTTGTCGAACAGGATCGCCTTATGAAACATCTGGAAAAGTTTCGAACTCGGCTGGTGGATCGTGACAATGATGATCTTGTTGTGCGCGAGCGCGCGGATGATTTCGATGACGTGCTCGGAGTCTTTCGACGAAAGCCCGGAGGTGGGCTCGTCAAAAAGGTAAACGTCGGCTGAGCCGATCATGTCGAGCCCGATGTTGAGACGTTTCCGTTCGCCGCCGCTCAGAGTCTTTTTAACCGGGCTGCCGACAATGCTGTCGCGCCGTTCATTCAATCCCAGCTCGATTAACTTGCCTTCGAGGCGGCGAGTCAGATCGCGTCCTGAAAGATGCGGCGCGCGAATGGCCGCGGCGAATTGCAAATTCTCCCCGATCGTGAGGTGCTCATCAAAAGCATCTTCCTGCGGGATGTAACTAATGTAGCCCTTGAGCAGATCGAGGTTTTCGTAAAGCGGCCGATCGTTCAGGAGCACCTGCCCCTGGACCGGTTGGAGCTGGCCGCCCAGGACCTTCATCAGGGTGCTCTTTCCCGATCCGCTCGCGCCCATGACGCAGACCAGCTCGCCGCGATTGACCGTGAAAGAAATGCCTTCGAGGGCCACTTCGGAATTAGTGAAGCGATGATTGACGTCCACCACTTCGAGCGACCGGATGATGTTGCGCTCTTCTTCGATGATTCGTTCGGAAAAATTGCAGCGCAGAAATTGCCCGACATCGATCCGGATGGTGTCGCCATCCTGGAGCGGCGCGGTGCCGCGGACCGGGGTCTCGCCCACCATGATCGGCCGATCGGCATCGATGACCTCCAAGGTGCCGACGCGCTTGTCGTAATCGCAGAGAATCTTGAGGAGGACGTCACCGCTGGTCCCCGGCGAGAGCAGGATATCGTCTTCGGCGAGCAAGCTCGGATTGTTCGAAACCAGATACTCGGATTTCGAGGCCTTGAGCTGAAAGCGGCCGCCCATCGCACGCGCGCGCCGCCGCAGATCGAGCAAATCCATCTCGCTGTCGTTGTGGAAAATAATTTTGTCCTCAAGCGTCGCTTCCACCTGCGTGCCGGACTTCAGCGTGACGTTGTTCAGGACCGCATCCACGTCGCGCAATGCCTTGATCCGGACTTTCAAACCGAAAGTCACTTCCAGGGCGCTTTCCCGCGAGCGCGAGCGCTCCAGTTGCACTTCATCGGCGTCTTTGTGCACGCGGACGAAAATTTGCGGCAGCGAGACGTTCTTCTTCGCGTTGAAATAAGCGGCCAGTTCCTGGTAGGTGAGAAATTGATCGCCGACCAGAATCCGCTGCCCGGGATAAATGCGGCAAAAACCACCCCGCAATAATGGCCGGCCCCGCACCGAAATGGTCTGGCCGGTGTAATTCTTGAGGAGGATCAAGTCGTGATAACGGAACGCGAGCAGGCGATCGCTCCCGCTCAGGCTTTTCAGGGTCACGTCCGCGGCGCTGTTTGTTCCGAAAGAAAGCGCTTCGAGAGGAGACGCTCCGCGCTGGTAAACGGAAGCGTCGGAATCTTCCGAGGCGTTCAATTGATACACGATGTCGATCGCCTGGGCCGCCATGCCGAGCTGCGACATGAACGAGTAAAAAGCGACGACTTGCTCCTGCTTCAGGCCTGCCTGTGAAATCAGATCGTAGAGCTGCACTCCGAGCATGATCTTGCGGTCGGTCCCCAGCTGCGCCGACAGCTTCTGGGCCATCGCGGACAGGTCCTGTTGCTCGTAAAGCGCCTGCCGGAAGAGCTGGCGCAACTCCGAGTAGACCGCTTCCGGATAGTCGTAGCGAAGGAACCCAAGGCTCGAGTCGATTTCTTCTTCGAGCAAAACACCGTCCGCTTTCGAAAAACTCGCCAGCACCTGGATCAGGAGCGGCAACAGATTCGGGCCCTCCGAAACACTGCGCGGTTTGCGCAGGGCGCGGCGCATCCAGCGGCGGCTCCTCCGCTGGATCCGGTAGGCAAACGGCGTCACGCGCTGCACTGCGCGGTCGATTTTGTCTGCGACTAGATTGAGGGCCGTCATTTTCAGGAACTTGCGGAGCAAAATTACCGCACGCACGCCGCAACGCAATCGAGCGGCGATCTTTGAACGCATTCCGTCAGAGACGAGTCTCTACCCCGGATGACATTGTCTTTCGGTCCGGCTCCTGCTCTTTGCATTGCCAAAGCCTTCATGTTAGCCTTTTCGCGCTCGCCAAAAGCACGCGCCACGCCCTATGCCTCAACCTGACCGGAACTCCCCAAAGGAGAACAAACCCCGCGGAAATGAGCCCAGTTTTAACTGGCGCGGTGTCGTTTTGATTGCCATCGCCTTCGCCCTGATCGGCCTGGCCGTTCTCTTCCGCGGCGGCGCTTACGCCAATATCGAGGACGTGCCCTACAACCGCTTCCTCGAATTGCTCGAGAATAAACAGATCGCGGTCGACAAGAATTTTCCGCTTCAACTCGTGGTCGAGGAAGGCCGGCCCACGCAGTCTCTGCGCGGCTATTACCTTAAACAAGGCGTCGGCTCTGCCGCGGCTCAGCCGGTGGCGTTTCGCACCACGGTCTTTTTGAATTATAACACCGACCTCCAGGAGCGTCTCGCCAAGGCAAATATTCAGCCGGCGATCAAAATGGAGTCCGCTCTCGTGGCGCAAACGCTCATGAGTTTCCTCCCGATCGCGCTTTTCCTCCTCGTGCTCTATTTCCTCTTCCGCCAGCAAATCCGGATGGCCGGCAAGGGCGCGCTGAACTTCGGCAAATCGAAGGCGCGCATGCTCGCGCGCGACAAAAACAAGATCACGTTTAAGGACGTCGCCGGTGTCGAGGAAGCCAAGGACGAGGTGCAGGAACTGGTCGAGTTCTTGCGCGACCCAAAAAAATTCCAGAAACTCGGCGGGCGCATTCCGAAAGGCGTTCTGCTCGTGGGCCCTCCGGGCACGGGCAAGACGTTGCTGGCGCGGGCCATCGCCGGCGAAGCGGACGTGCCGTTCTTCTCCATCAGCGGCTCGGACTTCGTCGAAATGTTCGTCGGTGTTGGTGCCTCCCGCGTGCGCGATATGTTCGAGCAAGGGAAGAAGTCCGCGCCCTGCATTATTTTCATCGACGAAATCGACGCGGTCGGCCGGCATCGCGGCCATGGCGTGGGTGGCGGGCATGATGAGCGTGAACAAACGCTCAACGCTCTTCTGGTCGAAATGGACGGCTTCGACACGCAGGAAGGCGTCATCATCATCGCGGCCACGAACCGGCCCGACGTGCTCGATCCCGCGCTCCTGCGTCCCGGTCGTTTCGATCGCCAGATCACGGTAAATTTGCCCGACGTGAAGGGCCGGGAAGAAATCCTGCGCGTGCATTCCAAGAAAGTGAAACTGGCCGAGGGCGTGGATCTCCAAGTCGTCGCCCGCGGCACGCCCGGTTATTCCGGCGCGGAACTCGCGAATGTCATCAACGAAGCCGCGCTCCTGGCGGCCCGGCGCGGATTAAAGGGGATCACGCTCTATGAGCTCGAAGAAGCCCGCGACAAAGTCCGCTGGGGCAAGGAACGCCGCAGCATGGCGCTGAGCGAAAAGGAAAAGACCAACACCGCGTATCATGAAGCGGGGCACGCCTTGCTCCTCGAGTTACTCCCGCACACCGAGCCGTTGCACAAAGTTACCATCATTCCGCGCGGACCGTCTCTCGGCTCGACCATGTGGCTGCCCGAGGAAGACAAATATACCAATCGGAAGAACGAATTGATCGCCGGCCTGGCCGTGGGCATGGGTGGACGCGTCGCGGAAGAAATCGTTTTTGGCGACGTTACGAACGGCGCCCGGGGCGACATCAAGACGGCCACCGCTATCGCGCGCCGGATGGTGTGTGAATGGGGCATGAGCGAAAAAATGGGCATGGTCGAATACGGCGAGCACGAGGATTACGTTTTTCTCGGGCGCGACATTTCCCGGGCACGCGATTACAGCGAAGCGACCGCCGAGCAAATTGACGGAGAAGTGCGCAAGCTGATCGATGACGCCTACCGGACCGCGACCACAACGCTGACCGCTCATCGCCAGACGCTCGAGGTGATTGCGAAGGCCCTGCTCGAGTTCGAAACGCTCGACGGCGCGCAGATCAAGGAAATCATGGAGCATGGCCGGCTGATTAATCCGCCGCCTGGTCCTACCCCGCCGACGTCCGGCCAGAAGATGGCCGATAAACCGCCCAAGCAAGTCGTGGTGGCCCCTGAGGTCCCGCCGCTTCCCGGCGGCCTAAGCGGCGCCCCGGCCTAAGAGTGTGAATAGTGACGGGTGAATCGTGAATGGGCCCGTGCCGTTCACCAATCACTGTTCACTGATCACCATTCACTCGCCGCGTTGCTTCTCGACCAGATGGCGCAACTGCCGCTCCATCGTCTTGAAAGCATCGTGGATAACTTTGGTCAGCGCGGCGTGCGCGCCATTGTCCATCTGCTTTTCGTCGGCCACGAGCTCGTGATGCGGCGGCACAGTGACATCGATGCGCACCCGGAACTGATTTCCTTTTTGGTGCGCATGATTGGGCTGCTCGACGGCCACGTCACATCGGTTGATGTGATCGCAGAATTTTTCGAGCCGCGCCGCTTTTTCGAGAATGAATTGGTCGATCTCTTCCGACTTATCGACCCCGCGATAGGTGATGTTTACTGGCCGTTGCATAATCGATCGGATGGTAAATCTCTACACCGGCTGTAACGAGCGAAAATGCGTGGGCAATTTCGCCGGTTCGATTTTGACCAGATCCGACTTCACATACTCGATAATCTTCTCGCGCACGCCCGCTGGCAGCAGTTCGACGACGGCTGAATGAATTGATGCCGGCGCGGCGAAAGACCAGCCATCCCTTCCTTCGCGCTCCACGATCTCGGCAATGCCATCGGCGAGTTGCTTGCAAATCCGCCGGTCATTCTCGATGTCGATCCCCGTCCGTTCGGCAATGGAGTTCATTTGCCCCGGAGAGCCACCGGGGAAACTGCCGGCCTGGTCCGTAAGCTTGTCTTGATAGCGTCCGTGCGCGTCGGTGGTGTCGAAGGCCTGCACCAATTGGAGGTGAGGACCGCGAGTGGGAGTTTCAGTCACCTTGTAGGCCTTGAGGCTGCCGCGGTCGGTCACGATGATAAGCGAAGTGGGTGTCATGAAACTGTTCGCGGGATCGTCAAAAATCTGGATCGCAATATGGATTCGTTTGTCGCATTGCGATTGCGTCTGGGAAGTCTAAACGCCCTCTCACTTTTTCGCCAACCAAACAGATCATCCGGCCGGCGTCTCCGCCTCATTCTCCATTGCAGGCTTGGCCTTCGAGGCGGTTGGTTTCATCTCGTGGGGCAATTGCACCTGGCGTTTCTTCCAGGATTCATGGCGAGCCTGAGCCTGCGCTCCGGACGCGAGTTTCAGCAGTTTCACCCCGCGCCCGATCACTTCCACGTCGTCGCCCGAGGCAAACTTCGCCGGATCCGGCAGAAACCCATGTTCCTCCGCGGTATCGAGAATGAGCATCCATTCGAGATGCTCCTGCCCGGGGAGGACGAAAGTGATTGGCTCAAAATGCGCGTTGATGAGCAACAGGAAAGTCTCGTCGCGAATCGGCTCGCCCTCGAAATTGAGGACGTCGATCGTGTCGCCGCTCAGCAGCACCCCAATGCAGCGCACAAAGGGTGAGCCCCATTCCTCATCGCTCATTTCGTTACCACCCGGATTGAACCACATCACATCCTTGACCTCCGAGCCACGGATGCGCCGGCCCTGGAAAAACTTCGGACGCCGGAAAACCGGATGATCGTGCCGGAGCCGGATCAATTTCTTCGCGAAATCGAGGAGACTCTTCTGCTCGGCATTGTGCTCCCAGTTGAGCCAGCTCAACTCGTTATCCTGGCAGTAGGCGTTATTATTTCCGTCCTGTGTCCGGGCCCATTCGTCGCCCGCGTAAAGCATGGGCACACCTTGCGAGAGAAAGAGCGTGGTCAGAAAATTCCGCCGCTGACGGGCTCGCAATTGGCTGATCTCCGGATCGTCCGTCGGCCCTTCGACGCCGCAATTCCAGGAGTTGTTATGGTTATCGCCGTCGTTATTGCCTTCCCCGTTGGCCTCATTGTGTTTTTCGTTGTAGCTGACCAGATCGTTCAAGGTGAATCCGTCATGCGCCGTGATGAAGTTGATGCTCGCGTACGGCCGCCGCCCGCTGTGCTGATACAAATCGGGACTGCCGGTTAAGCGATACGCCATTTCGCCGACTCGACCTTCATCGCCTTTCCAAAAACGCCGGATTTCATCGCGGTACTTCCCGTTCCATTCCGCCCACAAGACCGGAAAATTTCCGACCTGATATCCTCCCTCGCCCACGTCCCACGGCTCCGCGATCAGCTTCACCTGCGATAGGACGGGGTCCTGGTGAATAATTTCGAAAAAGGCGTGTAGCTTGTTTACGCCCTTCTCGTCGCGCGCCAGGGTCGACGCGAGATCGAAACGGAAGCCGTCCACATGCATGTCGTTCACCCAGTAGCGGAGGCTGTCCATGACGAGCTGGAGCGTGCGCGGATGGAGCAGGTTGAACGTGTTTCCGGTTCCCGTGAAATCCAGATAGTGCCGGGCATCGTCCGGCGATAACCGGTAATAGGCCGGATTATCCACGCCGCGAAAACTGAGCGTCGGCCCGAGGTGATTTCCTTCCGCGGTGTGATTGTAAACCACGTCGAGGATTACTTCGAGGCCGGCCGAGTGGAGATTGCGCACCATGCCTTTGAACTCGGAAACCTGCTCGCCCATCGCGCCGCTGCTCGAGTATTTCGCCTCGGGAGCGAAGAAACCGATCGTGTTGTATCCCCAATAATTGCGGAGCCCGCGGTCCATCAAAATTTTGTCGTCGATGTGCGCGTGGACCGGCAAAAGCTCCACCGCCGTAACGCCCAGTTCCTTCAAATACTTGATCGCGCCCACGCTGCCCAACCCGGCGTAGGTTCCGCGTAATTCCGCCGGCACCTCCGGACAAAGTCTGGTGAACCCCTTCACGTGCATTTCGTAAATCACGGAACTGTGCAGAGGCGTCCCGGGCGGCTTGTCATCGCCCCAGTCAAACACATTATCGATCACAACCGCTTTTGGCATGCCCCAGGCATCGTCGCGAAAATCGCGGGCGAGATCATCCTGGGGACCGCCCACGACATAACCAAACATTTCGTCCGCCCAATCTACCTGCCCCGCAATCGCCTTCGCGTACGGATCGATGAGCAATTTTGAGCTATTGAAACGCATGCCGCGTTCGGGGTCGTACGGCCCGTAGACCCGGAAACCGTAGAGCTGCCCCGGCCGCACATCTGGGAGAAACACATGCCAGACCTGGTCGGTATGCTCCGTCAAAGGGATGCGAATGTTTTCCTGCGACGCGTCGAGACTCTCGAACAGGCAGAGGTCGACCGAAGTGGCCGCCTCGGAAAAGAGCGCAAAATTAACCCCATTACCCAGCCAGGTGGCTCCGAGCGGATAAGGGTAGCCCAACCAGATTTTTACCGGCGTCATAAAATGAGCCGTTCATATCCTCTACGCTTTTGCGCTTGGCAACGGATTAAGAAATTCCTGCTACTCCCGCAACACGAGCGACGCCGTTTCGATGTTCGACGGACGTAAAATCATGAGCCCGGCCTGGGAGCGCGCGCTCGTCGCGAGATACGCGTACTCAATATTTACGCCTGCCTTCGCGAGCCGTTCGGCAATCGTGGCGAGCGTGCCGGGTTCGTTGTCGCTTTCGATCATTAGCACCTCGGCTTCGAGCGCAATCATCCCACCTTCCCCCAGCAGCATCAGCGCTTTCGTCGTGTCGCTCACCACCATGCGGACGATGGAGTGATCCACCGTGTCGGAAATGGCGAGAGCGTGGATATTTATCTTCGCCTTGGCGAGTTCGTCGCAAACCTTCGCCAGCGCACCGGGCCGGTTACTGAGAAAGAGCGCGAGCTGCGTCGCGGATTCCACGGAGATGTGTGGTTGGGTGTTCATGTTGAAGCTCCAACCCTTCAACGCTTTAACCTTCTCCGCTACCTGAACCGTCCGAACCACCCGTACGGAAACGCGTCGCCCGGGCAATCCGTGCCCCAACGCGGCGGGTTCACTTCCCGATGCGGACGGACGATCAAGGACCGGCCGTCGCTTTTCCCGCAGCGTTCTTGCAGATAGCGAATCAGTTCTTCGCACGCCTCGAGTTGGGCGCGGGTCGGCTGGTCGCGATTGAAATCGCCGACGAGGCAAATGCCGAGTCCGATGTTGTTCATGTAATCGCTGTGGACGTGGCCGCCGTTGATCTGGCGGCGCCAGCGATCGCCGATTTCGATCTGGCCGTTGCGCGATGAGGTCCCGTTTCCAATGACGAAATGGTAGGCCAGGCCGTTCCGCATGCGCCGAATCTTGCGGTGATAATAATCGAACGCCCGGGCGTTGCCCTGCCGTGTGCCGCTGTTGTGCACAATGACGAATTTCCAGCGTCCGCGCTGGACCGGCGCCCTGCGAATCGCGTCAATCGTCGCACTGGTCAGATACCGATAGTTCGCCGGCTGCCGCGAGAAAGGCCAAAAGCCGCGCTGCGGTGGAGGTGGTGGCGGCGGTTCGAGGCCTTGTTCCTTTTCCAGGCCGGATTTTTCAACCGTGATATCAGCCGGGAGGACCGCTTGAGGCTGGGGAGGACGAGAAACCGGGCGCGGCCGTCCAGGCGGTTCAGACGTCGGGGGCTTTTCGATCGGCGCCGGAGTTTTCACCGGCTCTGCCTTCTCGATCCGCTTTGGAGGAGCCTCCGCCGCATCGGTCTTTTTCTTCGTGCTGGATTTTGGCGTGGGCGATTCGTCCGGTTCCGGCGTCGGACTTTTCCTGGCGCCATGTTTCTTGACCGGCTCCGGAGACTCTTGCGGCTCAGCTTTCTTTTTCTGCTTTGGCTTTGGAGTCGCCTCTTCGTCTCCCTCGCCGGATTTCTTTGAGGCTGTTTTCGCTTTGCTCTTCGGGACGGGCGTTTCGTCCGGTTCCGGACCTGGACTCTTCCGGACAACAGGCTTCTTCGCCGGTTCCGGAGATTCGTCCGACTCTCCCGCGTCGGTTCGTTTCGGCTTGGGGGTCGACGTGTCGTCCTCCTCGTTCGATTTATCTGTTTCGGCTTTCGCTTTGCTCTTCGCGGCGGGCGTTTCGTCCGGGTCGGGCGTTGAACTCTTCTTCTTGGTCCTCGGCGTTGCGGTCGGCTGCGGTGTTGGCTTTTTCTTGCTCTTGTTTTTGCGCTTCGCCGGCTTGGGCTTGGCCTTCGGCTCCGGTGTTTCGGCCGGCGTCGGTGATGCTATGGCCCGCATCTCCTCCCGAGCCTTGGCCCGAGCGTCCCGCTTCTTTTTTTCATCGTCCGTCAGCTGCGCATTGACGAAGGAAGCGATCAGCGCGCCGAGGGCGAGACCCGTGCCAAGAAAAACGCGGAAACGGATCACGGCAGGCGAGCGCAAGAGGGACGAAGGTGGATCACGCGGGCTGGGGCGCAGGCGCCGCGGCGTTGGCGGCCCGATCCCGCTCCCGGCGGAGAATCGCATTCAATTTCCCGCCCAGGAGCAAAAGGAGACAGGTCAGATACATCCACGTCATCAGGACAATGATGGACGCCAGCGCGAGGTAAGTTGGGTTGTAGCGGTCGTACTTCGCGACATAATACTGGAACAATTTCGTCACGATAATCCAGCCGATGGCGAAGAAAATCGCACCGGGCAGGGCTTGCCGCATGGTCAGATAATTTTCCGGCGTCAGGAGGTAGAGGGCCAGGGCCAGACCCACCAGGGCCAGGGCAGTCAGCGGCAAACTGGAAAAGGCGACCCATTCCTGGAGCGGGATGGTTAATTGGAAATTTACCTCGGCGATTCCCGCCAGGGTTTCGCCAAAGACCATGGCGTTGAAACAAAACAAAATGGTGATCCCGAACCAGAAGAGGAGGAAAAACGAAATGATATACTTGGACCACCAGTTCCGATCTTCCTGGATGCCGTGGGTCCGGCTGAGCGCGTGCGAAATCGTGGAAATGAAGAGCGTGCCGAGGTAGATCCCAAGGATAATGCCGACGTTGGCCAGCGTGCCGCTCGCACCGGTCACCACGACGCTGGCGGCCTGCGTATCGAGGATCTCCTGCACCTTCGGGTCGGAGGGCAGGAAACTCTTCAAGATCAGGAGCATCTGGTGCAGCTTCGCCGGGTCGGTGCCGAACAGACCGAGCAAATGCCAGAGAAAGAGCAGGCCGGGGGCGAGCGTGAAGAGGAATTGATACGCCATCTGGGCGGCCAATCCCGTCGTGGTGTCCATGGCGGTCTCGTAAACCAAACGCCGGAAAATTCGCCCGACGAACCTGAGGTATCTCATCTGCGCGCAGAGTTTACTTTGCCGGACACAAATATCCATTAAACTCTCCGGCAACTTCTGCCGACCCCTGCCGGCCTAACGAGTTTTGAAAAAGATCTTGATCCTGACCGCCGGGTTCGGCGAGGGACATAACAGCGCCGCCCGCGGAATCCGCGACGGCCTGCGCAAAATTTCGCCCGAGAGCGCGCACGTCGAACTGCACGATCTCTTCGCGGAAACGTACGGTTTTGGAAACGATTGGGCCCGGGTCCTCTACATGGGGATGATCAACCGGACTCCGCGGGTCTGGCGCGTGATCTATCGGTGGCTTGATCGGCAGGAAAACTTCGTCGGGGATTTTCGGGTCTTTTTCGCGTTGAAAAATTATCTGCGCCGAATGCTGACGCGCCTCCAGCCGGACATCATTGTCTCGGTCTATCCCGCTTACCCCCACATGCTCGACGAATTACTCGGCTGGGAGGGAGCGCCGCAGCACAAGCGCGTCGTCCTCATCACGGATTCGATCAGCGTGAACGCGATCTGGTACCGATGCAGCGCCGATTATTTTCTCCTCCCCAACGAGCAAAGCGCGGCCGTCCTTCTCCAGGCCGGCATTCCCCCGGAAAAAATAAAGACGTTTGGTTTTCCCGTCAGCCCCGTCTTTGCGCAACCCGGCGAGGTTCGATTGCCTCCTTCGGTGGAAGCCGGACGGCGCGTTCTCTACATCATCAACGCGGCGAATTCGGCCGCGCCACAGCTGGTCCGCCTCCTCGCCGGCCTGCCTGAAATCCAATTGACCGTTACCGTCGGCCGTAATGCCGGACTGAAGGTTTCCGTCGAAAAAATCCGCCGCACGGTCACGCAGGAATTCGAAACGGTGGACTGGAGCGATGAGTTGCCGCGCCTCCTGCGCGCGAACCATTTGGTCATCAGCAAGGCGGGCGGCGCGACCGTCCAGGAAGCGATGTCGGCCGCGTGTCCCATGATCATTAATCATATCATTCCAGGACAGGAAGAGGGGAACGCCCGTTTCATTGTGGAGACGAACTCGGGCACGATCGCACTCAAGCACGACGCGGTGATCGCGGCGGTCCAAAAAGCATTCGCGAACGACGCCACGCAATGGCGCGAGTGGTCGACGAATATCAGCCAGCTTGGCCGGCCCACCGCCTCCCTCGATATCGCGAAATTTCTGCTGTCGCTCTAATGGTAGGGACGCCGCGCTGCGGCGTCCGCCGAGTTTCCTTACCGGCGTGCTGTTCTAACTCTCGGACGCCGCAGCGCGGCGTCCCTACCTGGAAAAGATCTGCTCGCCGGCGACGAACGTTTGCCGCACTTCCAGGTTCGGCGACAACACGACGAAATCCGCGTCCGCGCCCGCTTCCAGCCTGGCTTTCGTCTTCACTCCGAGCGCTTGAGCCGGGTTCGCGCTCGCCATCGCCACGGCTTCGTGCAACGGAATCTTCACCTCATTCACGGCGACCCGGACCAGATCGATCATTCGAGCTGCACTCCCGGCCAGGGCCGAACGATCGGCCAGCAGGCAAACTCCATCGCTCACCACGCAATCGAGCCCGGAGAGAGAAAAATGCGCACCTTCGCCTAAACCCGCCCCAGCAGTCGCATCGGTCACCAGGCAAATTCCGGACGGACCCTTCGCGCGATACAACATTTTCATCAAAGTGGTGGAAACGTGACGGCCATCTGCAATCAGCTCGCACATGATTTCCGGCTCGCTCAGCGCGAACTCGAGCAATCCAGCCTCCCGATAAATCCCTCGCCGTCGCGCCGAAGACATTCCGTTGAACGTGTGCGTCACATGCCGCATGCCGTGATCGAAACCCGCGCGCGCTTGTTCGTCCGAAGCATCGCTGTGCCCGCCGCTGACCGCGATATTTCGCTCCCGCAATCGATCGATCAGCTCGAGGGCGCATGGCAATTCCGGGGCGAGCGTAAAACGTTTGATCACATCCGCGAATTCGAGCAGTTGCTCCGCCGATTCGCGATCTGGATCGCGCATAAACTCGGTGCGTTGCGCGCCACAGCGCGCGCGCGACAGGAACGGTCCTTCGACATGCACACCGGCGATTTGTTTGCTGGTGCCGGCGGCGGCTCGCACAGCCCGCAACACCTCAATGATTTTCGGGATCGGCGCTGTGACCGTGGTCAAGAGCAGCGACGTCGTCCCACCGGTGGCGTGATAGTCGCAGATCGTTTGAAATGCCTCCGGCGAGGCCTCCATGGTGTCGCGACCGAGCGCTCCGTGGATGTGAAGATCGATGAAGCCCGGCGCGAGATAATTCCCGTTGAGATCGATCGCTTCAGTCTTCGATCGTTTTCGGATCTCGGCGATTTTCCCGTCTGCGACGACGACCTCGAGGTCGTCGTGGATTCCATCGAGGAGCACCAGCCGGGCGTTTGAGAGAATCATAGCCTTCGCGTTCTCATGCCGAGGCCGCCTGGTCAGTCATCCGCAGCAACCCAGCTGGACGCGTCGCAATTTCCTCGGAAAATCCAAGCGCCAGCTTGAATTGCCAGTCGCGTTCCAGGGAATTGGGGATGTTCTGGCAGCGCCGAAAAGTTGCCCGGTCGATCCAGCCTTGCAGCCACATTCGATGCCCAAGGACCGGCACCGGAAAATCGCTTCCGTGCAAAATCCTCGGCGCAATGTCGGCGCGCAAACAATCGCGCAAATGGCCGCAGCGGTTCAGCGCAACCATCGCGCTGACGTCGCCGTAGAGATTCGGGAATTCTCCCAACATGGCCGCCCAGGCATCGAAGTGATCGGGATCGAGTGCGCCACTTTTCGTCGCACAATGCGCCGCAATCACGGTCACACCGCACTCGAGCGGGAAGCGAAGCAGCCGCGGATCGGCCAGCTTCGCATTGATCACCGGAACTGTGTGCTCGCCGCCGGTGTGCGCCAACAGCGGCAATCCCGCTTCCGCCATTCGCTCCCAAAATCGTCGAAAGCGCGTGTCGGAAAAATCGATGTTCTGACAATTCGGCAGACATTTCATCAGGACGGCGCCTCCCACGAGGCAGCGCTCCAGTTCTTCCAGCGCATCGCGCCTGGCCGGGTGAATGGAAACACCCGGGAGAAATTCCGAATGAGCCTTCGCCAATCCCAGCACGACATCGTTCGGCACGAACATGGAACCGAGATCTTCCCGCGGAGTTCCATCTGGATCGTGCACGCGCTCATGCGCGAGAAGGACCACGGCATCCATCGATGATTCGCGGACGAGCTTTCCGAGATGCTCGGCATAGATGGCCTCGAGATCGCCTTCCAGTGCATTGGCGGGAATCCCCAGCTGGTGCAGCATGAAGCCGGCGAGCCAGCGATGCCACCCCTTCAACCGCAGCCAGCCGCCGGAACCAGCGACACCGTTCCCCACCATGTGGACATGGGCGTCGATTCGCTGGCCGCGGAGATTGTCGGAGCGAGGAGCGGTCATCTACCGGGAAGCGTTGCCTTTGCGAGGCTCGGAGTCCAATCTGCGAAATCTGTGGATAAGAAAAACTCCGCCAATTTTCTGGATCGTTTCGCCGTCCGCGGCGTTTTTTGGCGGGAGTGTCTGGATTGGGCCACGATCAACATGCCCTTCTACACCTATCCGGTCCTGCACTGTTTCATGACGTTTTTCTTTTTCTTTTTCGCGGCGCCGGCCCGCCGGATCGTCCTGGCCAACCTCGCGATCATTCTGCCCGGTTCCTCTCGCGCGATGAACTATCTGCGCGTCTGGCGCACATTCCATAACTACGCGTGGACGATCTCGGAGGCTGCCATCCACAAGCTGAACAAGGAAGAGTTCGCCTACGAGATCATCGGCGCCAAATGGCTCGAACAACTCGCCGCCGCCCCGGGCGCCATCGTTCTGACCGCGCACATGGGAAACTACGATTTGGGCGCCGCGTTGTTCGCCGAAAAATTCAACCGTGAAATCCGCCTGGTGCGCGCCCCTGAACCGGACCAGCAGACGGCGCAACATCTCAGCGCCTCTCTCCAGAAAAGCGGCGAGGGCGCGGTTAAAGTTGATTACAACACTGCGGGACCATTGCTCTCGTTCGACCTCCTCAATGCGCTTCGGCTCGGGGAGATCGTCTCCATTCAAGGGGACCGTTTGGAGGGAGACCTGGCGGCGGCACCGGCACACCTTTTTGGCCACGACGTCCGCTTGCCCAACGGCCCTTTCGTTCTCGCCCAGGTCGCCAGCGTGCCGATCTATCCGCTCTTCATTGCCCGGGCCGGTTACCGCAGCTACCAGATTATTGTGCGCGAGCCATTCGCCGTGCCGCGGAGCGGGCGCGACCGCGAGAACGATATTGCCGAAGCGGTGGGAAAATGGTGCGGCGTCCTGGAGCAAATGCTCTCGGAACGTTGGAACCAATGGTTTGCCTTCGCTCCCGGCTTTCTCTCCCGATGAACAAAACCGGCACGAGGCAGTTCTACTTTTCGTTGTTTCGCATGCTTGCCCTTTTCCGCGGCGGAGATGCGAGGCGCGCCGAGAGCAACGGATTTGAGGCGTGGCTGCTTGGCCTCATGATCTACTCGATCCACTACCTGTTTTTCGCCACCCTGCTCATTCCACCCCATCTGGAGACGTGGCCGAGAGCGCTGCTTCTGATCGCGACTGCGTTTTGGATTTGGCTTTTTTGGATGCTCCTTCTTTATATCAATTCCGTGATCATTCAGGCGTTACGTATCGGTGGGCTTTTCCGCACGATTCCGATTCGGCGCGCCCAAAGTATCTTGTGGGGGATTTACACCACGGCGATGGCGGGCGCGTTGCTCAACGGCAGTCCAGCGTTGCGCGAGCTCGGCGCTATTTGGTTGGTGGCGGTCGCGATGAACCTCGCCGCCGCAATCGTTCTGACTTTTAGCGATGTCGCGCGCTCTCCTGGAAAATAGCTCGCCCGGGATACGTCGCGCGCTCCTGGGATTTGCGTTCGCCGCCCCCGTTCTCGCACTTTACCTTGGGCGAACGCATCTCGTGCTCGCGCTGGCGCCGCTCTTCCTTTCCCATCTCCTGCTTCTTTACGCGACGCTTGTTCCAAATTGCCAGTGGTGGGGACCGGTCATCCGGTCTTTTGCCACCACCGAACCGGAAGTCTGGATCACGATCGACGACGGCCCCTCCCCCGCTCACACCACCAAAATCCTCGACCTCCTCGAACGCTTTGACGCCCGCGCGACGTTCTTTGTTATCGGACAGCGCGCGGAAGAATATCCGCACCTCATCACGGAAATTCTCAGTCGAGGTCACGAGATCGCCAATCACACCTACACGCATCCAAGTGGAATGTTTTGGGCGGCTGGTCCGGCGAGAATTTTCTCGGAAATCGATCGCTGCGCGGAATGGCTGCGAAGCGGTCCGGACCGCCCGGCGCGTTTGTTCCGGACGCCGGCGGGCTTGAAGAATCTTTTCGTGCACCCCGAATTGCAACGGCGGGGCCTCGCGCTGATCGGTTGGACCGTCCGGGGTTTCGATACGGTCCAGCGCGAACCCATGCTCGTCGCCGAGAGAATCCTTCGAAACGTCAAGGCCGGCGCAATCGTTCTGCTGCATGAAGGACATCGCGTGGCGAAGGATCCAGAATTTGGCCCGCAATGCCTGGAGTTAACCCTGAACGGGCTCGCCGAGCGCGGCTATCGATGTGTCATCCCCCAGCCGGAACAGTGGCGGACACGCGACGTCTGAAAATGAAGAGCTGATTGTTGAAGGGAAGTTTTCCCCAGAGCGGACGGCTCTCGCGCTCGAACTCATTTTTGCCGAATGCTTCGGTGATGCGTTCGCGCGAAGGAAAGTGAAATGATGTGTTCATGTTCCAGGAAACGGCCTGCGCAAATTTCTCCGCCACGTAAGTCATCCAGAAGCGCGCGCTGTTGTCGCGCGGACAATCGCGAATAACGAGCACGCCGCCGGGCGCGACGCATTCCGCCAGGCGCGCTAAGAGCGAGGTCTGTTCTGCGAGGGGCAAATAATGAAGCACGTCGAAGAGCGCAATGTTGCCCGAGAAAGATGGGAGCGGCCCGAGGATATCCTGATGGCGAAGATCGACGTCCCGATAATGCGCATTCGCGACGCGACTGCCTTGTCCGATTTTTCGGGCATCGAGATCGAGGCCAAGAATCGGCTGCCGGCAACCCCGTTCACGGAGGTAAAATCCGAGCAGACCCAGGCCGCAGCCGAGATCGAGGATCGGCTCGTCCGAGCCGCGAAACAATTCGTTGGCGGCGGAATAGACGGGGTCACGGCGCAGTTTGCTCGTGACATAACGACGGAGCCAGACCTGCTGGAACTGGGCCGCCACGCGGGCGCAAGCCGGCTCATGTTCGCTGCCCTCGTCTCGCCGGTTTTCCATTTGCTTCGAATTATCACGCTCGCCACACTGATCCATGGGCGACTTTTTTTCCGACTATCAAGTCGGGGATTTTTTCGACGAGATGTTCGCCGGTCCAGGCGTGGTCCGCCCTCATTACAGCAAGTTATTCGCGCGGTTCAAGGAAATGGAGCGCGAAGAATTCGAACGCAAACGCGCCCTGGCCGCCTCCACCCTCCTCACCCAGGGCGTCACCTTCACCGTCTACAACGACAATCAGGGGACCGAACGCATCTTCCCGTTCGATCTCGTGCCGCGCATCATTCCCGCGGAAGAATGGGAACTGATTGAACGCGGACTCGTCCAGCGCATCACCGCGTTGAATCTGTTCCTGCACGACATCTATCACACGCAAAACATTCTCCGTGACGGAGTCATTCCGAAACAGATCGTCTGGGAAGCGGCGCATTTTCGCCCGGAATTCATGCACTTCGATGTGCCGCGCAATATTTACATTCACATTTGCGGGACCGATCTCATCCGCGACCAGGACGGCACTTATCTGGTCCTGGAAGACAACGCGCGCTGCCCTTCCGGTGTTTCCTACGTGATCGAGAACCGGCAAACGATGAAGCGGACTTTCCCCAGTTTGCTCGGTCAGTTTCGTGTCCGGGCCGTCGAGGATTACAGCCAGGAATTGTTAAATGTCCTCCGCTACATCGCGCCCGATGGAAAATCGGAACCGACCGTGGTCCTCCTCACCCCGGGCGTTTACAATTCGGCTTACTTCGAACACTCGTTTCTCGCTCGCTCGATGGGCATCGAGATCGTGGAAGGACGCGACCTCATCGCGCAGGATGGCAGGGTTTTCATGCGCACAACCATGGGCCTGAAGCCCGTGGATGTGATTTACCGCCGCATCAATGATGATTTTCTTGATCCTCAAGTTTTTCGAAAAGACTCAGGCCTGGGCGTTCCCGGTTTGGTCGAAGCGTACCGCGATGGCAGTGTCAGCCTGGCGAATTCCATTGGGACCGGGATCGCCGATGACAAGGCCATCTACCATTTCGTGCCCAAGATGATTCGCTACTACTTGAGCGAAGACCCGATCCTGCCCAACGTGCCCACCTACCTCGCCGCGGTGAAAGAGGACCTCTCTTACATTCTCGACCACATCCCTGAGCTCGTGATCAAGGCGGTGAACGAAAGCGGCGGTTACGGAATGCTCATCGGCCCCCAGGCCACGAAAGCGGAATGCGAACGCTTTCGGGAAAAGGTCAGGAAAAATCCGCGGAATTACATCGCACAACCGGTCATCCCGCTCTCCCGCGCGCCCGCCTTTTGCGACGACAAGATGCAGGGCCGGCATGTCGACCTGCGGCCCTTCATTCTCTACGGAGAAAAAGTCACCATCATTCCCGGAGGTTTGACCCGGGTGGCTCTTCGCGCCGGGTCGCTCGTAGTCAATTCTTCCCAGGGCGGTGGCAGCAAGGATACCTGGGTCCTGGAAGCAGATGAAAACCCCGCACCGTAAGCCATGAGGAGGTTCGTGAGGTGTTAAGCCGCGTCGCCGATTCCCTGTATTGGATGAGCCGCTACATCGAGCGGGCGGAAAACAACGCCCGGATCGCGGGGGTGAATCTCCAGTTGCTCCTCGACCTGACGAATCCATCCGAGGCCGATCCGAAGCAGCAGTGGGATCCAATTATCAGTTCGCTCGAGGAGAACGAGCTTTTTGCCTCGCTCTACGACAAGCACGACGGCAAGGCGGTGATCGATTTCGTGAGCCTCCAAAAAAAGAATCCAAACTCCATCTATTCCTGCCTGACCCACGCTCGTGAGAACGCCCGGACCACAAGCGAACAAATTTCCAGCGAGATGTGGGAGCAGATTAATCGGCTCTATCTTTTCGTGAAAAGTGATACGGCGAAAAAACAGGTGCGCTCGAGCCCCTACGAGTTCTTCCGGCGCATCATCGCCGGCTCGCACCTCTTCCAGGGAATCACTGATGCCACCATGACCCACGGCGAAGGCTGGGATTTCATCCGGATCGGCAAATTGCTCGAGCGCGCGGATTGCACCTCGCGCATCCTGGACGTGAAATATCACATCCTCCTTCCCTCCGGCGAAAAAGTGGGCGGCAACCTTGACACGATTCAATGGATGTCAGTCCTGCGCTCCTGCAGCGCGCTCGAGGCTTATCGCAAAATCTACGCCGGCCAGGTGGCTCCGTGGAGGGTGGCAGAGTTCATCATCACGCATTCCTCTTTTCCCCGGTCGATCCGGTTCAGCGTCGATTACTTTGACGCCGCCTTGCACCACATCTCGGGGTCGGACGAAACGAAATACGCCAATGATGCGGAACGATTATCGGGCCGGCTCCGATCGGACCTCGATTACGCCACCATCGGCGATATTTTCAAATTCGGGCTGCACGAGTACCTGGAACAGATTCAGGACCGGCTCGCCGAGATCAGCAGTGCCATGCACGCGACCTACTGCACGAGCAACGTCCTCGAGAATCGGGCTACGGATTGAGCAGGCCCAAATACCAGGTCAGGAGAGATGGGCCGAAGAACATCCAAATCAATGCGCCGAACGCGAGGTAGGGCCCAAACGGTATCTTGGCCGACCAGACACGCTGACCGACGAGCAGCGTGGCCAGGCCAACGAGCGACCCAAGCAGTGAACCCGCAAAGACGCTGAACAGGACCGCGCGCCAGCCCAGAAACGCGCCGATCGCCGCGAGGAATTTCAGATCGCCGCGTCCCATCGCTTCCCGCGGAATCTGCAGTTCGCGGACGACACCGGATATCTGGTCCAGCGTATCGAGCAGGATTTCCTCGCCGCCAATCGTGACCCGGTTGTAGTGAAACCGAAGATCCGTTTTCCCGAGGTTGCGACCGTCCACGCCCGCTTCGTCGCAATGCAGAATCAGAATATCGGTTTCGCGCGAAAAATGTTCGCTCCATAACTCCTTTTCCTCGCCCACGACGAAATCGGCGTCGTCTCCCTTTCGCGTCCAACTGAACGGGGTCGGCGCCGCGAGCTGGATTTTCTTTTTTCCGAAAACCTTTTTGCCCGCCTCGAGGACGATCCAGAGAATCGCGTAGCCGAGCGCAGCGGAAAGCGCCGAGGTCAGGACCGCCCTCAATCTTCCGTCCGTCGCCATGAGGGCGGGCACCAAAAAGCTCGCGACAAGGCCGGCGATTGTTCCTCCGATTGTCACCTCGTCCGGAATGATGAAATGCTCGAGGTCGATGAAGATTCCCACGAGGAGGAGGGAAACGAAAACCCAATACGCCAGGGCGACCTGCCAGGGAGATTGAAGCCAGACGGCGAGAAAAAGAAGGGCCGTCACGAATTCCACGATGAAGTAGCGGAAAGCGATTGGGCTTCCGCAGTTCGCACAGCGCCCGCGCAGAACGAGCCAGCTCAAAAGGGGAATATTCTGGTACCACTTCAGTTGCTTCTTGCACACCGGGCAAAAAGAGCGGCGCGGCTCGTTCACCGAAAGATCGAGCGGCATTCGATAGATGCAGACGTTGAGAAACGACCCGATCACCGCGCCGAGCACGAACGCAAAGACCGCGAAGAACAAATGGTAGCCGGCGAGCGCGTCCATGCCTTTAACCGTCCAACGCCTTCAATGCTTTCCGCTGCATGAACCACGCGATCCAGATGCAACTCTCATAAAGCAGGCACATCGGCAGACTCATCGCGATGAGCGTGAGAATGTCCGGCGTGGGGGTAATGATCGTGGCGAGAATAAAAATCAGGACGATGGCATACGGGCGTGTCCGCGCCATGAAGGGATAAGTGACGAGGCCAAACCGGACGAGCGCGAGCACCACGACGGGCAACTCGAAGGCGAGGCCGAACCCGATCGTAAAGCGGGTCACGAAGGAATAATATTCCTGCACCGTCCACGCGGCCGTCCAGCCGAGCGATTCCGTGTCGTGGAAAAAGAAGAGAATGGTCTTGGGCAGAAGCCAGTAGTAGCAGGCGAGCACGCCCGTGAGAAAGAGCGCGAAGCTGACGAAGATCGAAGGCAAAACGAACCGCTTCTCCATCGCCGTCAACGCCGGGAGAACGAATTCAGCAAGAAAGTAAAGCAGGAGCGGAAACGACAAAACAATCCCCGCGTAGAAGGCGAGACGGAACGAAATCGTGAGCGAATCTGTCACTCCCATGGCCCGCAGGGCGCCGATCTTGGGATCAATCTCATGGAGCGGTTGCTGCATGATCTGGACGAGCGATGAGCGAAACGCGAAACAGATCACCATCGCGATCAGGAGCGTGATCGCCATCTTCACGATCGTCCACCGGAGATCCTCGAGATGTTCCAGGAACGGCTTCGACGCTTCGCTCTCGGACGATTCGCGGAATTTGAAAAGATTGCGTAGCGCCATACGAATCGAAACTTACGCGCGACCCAGCGAGAGAAGCCCCCGCGCCACCAGGCGCGCGCAAAGGCCCAGAGTATTCGCATCACGGATCTCGTTGGTGTCGACCATGCGGCCCAATTCAGCGGCGCTGAATGCCCGGCAATCGAGGATCGATTCCGATTCGTCGCTTGCGCGGCCCTCCGCGCTCGGTTGAACCGCGCGTGCCAGAAAGAAGTATCCACGTTCGTCGGTGAACCCCGGCGAAGTAAAATAGTCGCCGAGCGCGATCAACTCGCCGCCTTCGGCCAGCTCGAACCCGGTCTCCTCCCGCAGCTCGCGCAAGGCAACCGCCTCGATCGCACTCGAGTCCGGCTCTCCATCTTCGTCAATCTGTCCCGCGGGCATTTCCCAGATCGCGGCCCGGATTGGAATACGTTCCTGGCGAATCAGGACGATCTTTCCCTCTGCCGTCATGGGCGCGACGACCACCGCTCTCTTCCGGTGCACTACCGTCCACTTCCGAGGCTTGGAGCGAGCGGGCGATTGGATCTCCTCCGTCGTCACCTCGAGGTGATCGTTTCGAAAATGTGTTTCGCTCGCGACCGTTTTCCAGCCGTCGTTTTCCGTAACGCTCTCTCCGCTCTTCACGCGGGAAGATTATGAGGGGCAACACGAAAAGCGAATTGCTTCTGCCTCGGCGGATTCGTTCCCTCGGAGGGACGTGCTTCCGCCCGTCCCAAATTTGCATGGACAGGGCTTCCAGCTCTTCCGCGCCTTATTTCGCAGAGCGATCTCGCGTCACCGTCACGGACACAAACTGGACCTCAGGCAAAATGAACTTACGCAGTTCGATTGTGATTTTCTGGATCTCAAATTTCGCAAGCAAATGGTTCGCCAACGCGTCCGCGAGAGTTTCGATCAGGCGGTCAGCACGGTCTTGCACAAACCTCTTGGTTTCCACGCAAACCGCTGCGTAGTCCACCGTCCGCCCAATCTCATCGCCCAATTCCGAAGCGTTACGAGCCGGCCAAAACATGATGTTGAAGACAAGCCGCTGAGCCAAAGCGCGCTCTTCCTCCGAGACGCCGACGTGCGCGAAAACTTCGAGTTGGCCAATTTGGATGTAATCGTTCATTTCGTTCCAATCCACTGCGACCGGATGCGAAGTTCACGGGTCTCCGAAGCATTCATGGGAATCTTCTCGCTATCGCCAGTCGGTGGCGTCACTGCAAGCGGAAACCGGTCTCGCCTCCTTGACCGCCGACGCTGAGTGCACTCGCTGACACCGCGTTTGGGGCGTCATGAGTGGCTCAATCGCCAGAGTCCACGGTCGGGATTGGACTGCCCGGTTCCAATCCCAGCGGAAATCGAAAACTTGGCGTTTCAATTTCCGTAGAGGCTCGATGAACAGATCAAGACAAAAGACGCAAAATCACCTCAGCAACGAAATACAATGAACACCAAACATTTCGCTCTCTGCTTCGGAGCGGTCACCCTGGCTTTCTCTGGCTTCAGCTCGGCCGATACGATTGGCGACAAGATAAGCGCAGCCGCTCAGCAACTGTCCGACGATCAATCGACCATGAATGATCTTCAGGTCACGGCGAAGAAGCTCAAGCAAACCGAAGACGACATTAATTTCGGAGTGAATGCACTGACCAAGCAGGCCAATTCCTATGCTGATCAGAAGCGCAATTCCGAGCGGAGGGCCGCCGCCGCCGTTGCCGAACGAAATACTCATGACAACCACCCTCCCGACCGGACCTGCTCCTCCTGTGTAAACAGTTACAATAACGAAGCCGGGCAAATCGACCGGAAATTGGAGGCCGCCCGCTCAGAAAGAACCCAACTCGAAAAGACCCGGTCGTTATTGCAAGAGCTGCAGCAGACGCTCACCGACAAGACCGTCCGGTGGGCCGCCGATACAAAGGAGAACAACGCGCGCATCAACGAGGTCGCCGCTCACTACGCGCAGGTTTACAACCAGCTGCAACTTCTCAAGTCGAGCTACGAAGATTGCCAGAAATTGCTTGTCGATGAGCGTGCTTCCATTGAGCGCATTAAGCACGAGTGCGGCAATATCCAGTTTGACGGGGCAGCAAGAAGATTGGCTGAACTGGGCAAATTCCCGGCGAGATCCGGAATAACACCGAATAACTAGATCTTTTCAGGAACTTCGCCTCCCGGCTTCCGTAGGAAGGAGCAGGCAAAGTCGCTCGCCAAAGAGGGCCTAACGAGGCGCCGACGCGACGCGTGAGTTTTAGCTTGTATAACATGAAGGGGAAAACCATCATCCGCGGTCGTGAACTCCCCAGTAATGGCGGAAGGAGGTGGCGAAGCTCGAAACTTCGCCACAACACGCTGGAGTCTCATTCTCACTTCGGCCGACCTGGCGGGCGACGATCAAAAGGCGCAACAGGCCCTGGCGGAACTCTGCCGGCTCTATTGGCGTCCCATTTTTTCCTTTGTCTGCCGGCGCGGTCACTCCCCGCAGGACGCGCAGGATCTCACCCAGGATTTTTTCCTTATGATGCTGGAAGGTAATTGGCTTCGGCACGCCGATCCCTCTCGTGGCCGGTTCCGGTCGCTCCTGCTCAAGTCGCTCGGGAACTTCTTGAACGATGCCGTTGAGAAACGACATGCGCGCAAACGCGGCGGCGACGTTCAATTTGTCTCGTGGGATGACTGGATGGCGGAAGCGCCGTCGCAACTCACGGTCTCGTCCCAGGCGCTGGAATCATGGCCCGCGGAGCGTCTTTTCGATCTGCGCTGGGCGGCGACCGTCGTCGAACAAGCGCTCCGCCGTCTCCGCGAGGAATGCGAAGCCTCGGGGAAACTGCGCGCTTTTGAGGCATTGCGCTCCTGCCTGGGCGCAGAGCGCGAAGACGTATCGTATCCGACATTATCGCAGACGTTGGGAGTGCCCGAAGCGACCGTAAAACGCCTCGTCCATCGCCTCCGGCAACGCTACCGCAGCCTCCTGCGCGAAGAGGTCGCCGAGACTGTCGCCAATCCCGCGGAAATCGACGACGAAATCCGCCATCTCTGCGGCGTTCTGGCCGCAAGCAACGGCGCGACGCCATGAAACATTTTTCCCCCGGACTCTCCGATTCGATCGCGAGCGTGATCGCAGACCCGGCCCAGTGCCCTCATTGCGATTCGTCATCCAGCATTGGCGGCGGGCTGTGTGTGGGCTGTCTGCTCCAGGCTGGCCTCGCGGCCGATGAAGAGTGCGCCCCCGAAACGCTCTTAAACGCGCTGGCTGAAATTACGCTGCCCGACAAGAACTGGCGTCTCGGGAACTACGAAATCCTCGAGGAAATTGGCCGGGGCGGAATGGGCGTAATTTACCGCGCCCGGCAACGCCATTCCCGCCGCATCGTCGCGGTGAAACGAGTCCTCGGGTATCACGCCGATTCCCGCGAAACACTCGCCCGCTTCCGGCGCGAAGCCCAGGCCGCCGCGAGTCTCGATCATCCAAACATTCTGCCCATCTACGAAGTGAGCGAGAGCGAAGACGGTCTTCCGTTCTTCAGCATGAAATTCGCGCCGGGCGGCAATTTACAGGAAGTAGGTCCGGCGCTCAGGAACGATCCGCGGCAATGCGTGGCCCTCGTGGCCAAAATCGCACGCGCGGTGCAGCACGCGCACGGCAAAGGCATTCTCCATCGCGACCTCAAACCGGGAAACATCCTCCTCGACGCTCACGGCGAACCGCTCGTCAGCGATTTCGGCCTAGCCAAATGGCTCGACACGACGAGCGACCTGACGCGCACCCTCACAATCTTCGGCACCCCGGGCTACATCGCGCCCGAACAAGCGAGCGGATCCGCCGCGGAACTGAAACCCACCGCCGATATCTACAGTCTCGGCGCCATTCTCTTCGACCTGCTCGCGGGCCGTCCGCCTTTCCTCGGTTCCCACGCTCTCTCCGTCATCCGCCAGGCGTCCGAAACGATCGCCCCTAAACTGCGCTCCCTCTCCAAAGTTGCCGACCGCGATCTGGAGACGATTTGCTCTCGCTGCCTCGAACGCGAACCCTCCGCTCGCTATCGCTCCGCCCACGATCTCGCCGAAGATCTCGAGCGCTGGCTCGAAGGCCGTCCGATTATCGCGCGGCCGGTTTTGCCCCCAACCCGGATTTGGCGCTGGTCACGCAGAAATCCAGTCCTCGCGGGAGTCGCGGCGCTGAGCCTTTTCGCAGGAGCCCTCATTGTCACGCGTGAGGTCGGAAGGCGACAACTCGAAAACATTGTTCGAACCGAACAAGTTGCTTTGCGCTCCGTCGCCGTCCTGCCGTTGCTCGATCTGGATAGCATCACGCCGGACGCTCAGGCGTCGGAACGGCTGGCTTCCGCTTTGGAACGCAAGTTGTCGAACTTCGGGCCCGCTAGAGTGGTGGCAATCTCGGATGCCTCCGATTGGGGCACGACCGGCGTGGTTTCGGATGTGAAGGGTATCAGCCGAAAGCATTCGGTTCGAACCGTGCTCGCGGGGACGCTGCGGCGGATGAATGGGAAGCTGCGCATCTCCTTACACATGGTCGATGCGGCACGTGGCGATATCCTGCTCCAACGGATTGTAGAAGTGGAATCGCGCGATGCTGCCTCGATGGAAGTCGCGCGGACTGCGGCCTCCGACATTGATTTGATCCTGCGGAAGGAGCGTCTCATCACGAGGATAACTTCCGAGGAAGATCCCGGAATGCGGAGTGTGACGGCACGCGAATTCATTGCAGCCGGCAAAGAGCTTGCGGACCGGAGAAGCGGACAGGATTTGGATCGGGCGATTCTGTGCTTCGAGAAAGCGATCTCCGCGGAGCCAGCATCGAGCATCGCGCATGCCCACCTCGCGCTGGCGTACCTGGGCCGCGCAATTTTCCTTTTCGACCCTACTCTACTCGAGAAAGCGGAAACAGCTGCGCACGAGGCTATTCGACTGGGCCCAAACCGAAGCGAATCTCATCGTGCCTTGGCAATGGTGCTGGAGAAGAAAGGCGAGTTCGAGCAGGCGCAGGAAGAGATATATCGCGCCATTGAAATTGAGGGCCTACAGGAACGGCTCGCAAGCCACCTGGGAGCAATTGCTCTGATGATGGGGCGCCCCGACCGGGCATTACGTTGGAGCCGGATAGCCAGCCAGTGGCAATCGCGTCCCGCCACCTACGAACACTTAATGGGCGACTGCTTCATCGAGCTGGGTATGGACATGCAGGCCGAGGCCGCGTACCGCAGGGTGGCCGATCTCCAACCGGAGATGCCGGAGAGTTGGATGGGATTATGCCGCCTGCGATTGCTGCAAGGCGATGGTGTTGCCGCGCGAAGTCTTTGGCTGGAGAACCGTGCCCGTTACGAGACCTTCGAACTTGCGAAGCAGATGGGCGCGCAGGTCGAGTTCTTTACTCATCATTTCAATGAGGCAAAGAGCCTTTATGAGGACCTGGCGCGGACTGCACCCGACGGCGGCGGGGAGTTTTTTGGCGCGATCAGCTACAAATCCGCTCTCGGAGCATTGCTCCAGCTGGCCGGAGAAAAGGAGAAAGGTCGCATCATACTTCAAACCCGCCTGACGGTTCTCCAGCAACAACTGGAAACAGCGCCTCACGATTCCCAGATCTTATATGAAATGGCCGCCGTCGAATCATGTTTGGATGTAACCGACCTGGCGCTGAAACACTTTGTCGCCGCGGCGGCTTTTGGATGGCTTGATTATCGTTCGGCAATGATGGATCCGCGTTTTGAGAACCTGAGAAGCAACAACCAATTTCGCGACGCTATTGATGCCATGCGGCAAACAATGGCGTCGCTTCGAGAAGGAGTGACCCATTAATTGGAGCAACTCCGTTAGGCAAAATAATGAAATCCAATACAAAGTTAGAAGGACCAATCATAATGAATTCATGGGACACATCCGACGAGGGCAGAGACGCGCGCTCTGACGCTACGATAGCATTTTGCATGTTTCTAAAGGACCTCAAGCAAAGTGATCGCGACCTATATACGTGTCCAAAACCGGACGCGGCGCAAGAGACTATTGCTTCCAATAACGCGAAACAGAAGTTCGCCGAGCTAGGGGGCTTTTATCTACAAGGAGCCGCAGATATTCCTTCCGGAGTTAAACCCATTCCTGAGAAGGTGACGTTCCGGGTCTATGAATTCGAACCCTTTGATAAACGAGATGATATCGTCACCTTCGTTCTGCCAAAACCAGGCTCCGGCCCCAGGGAGTTGCCGTCATATTACTATCGTTGCTCCTATTGGCCTTACTAGTTTCATAAGGTTGCTGCAGGACTTTTGGTTGGAACGTGATACGTAGCGAGCGACTGCGCAATTTGTTGCGTCGCACGCTCTATCGCGCGATTTGAACGAAGACTCAACGCTTTCGAGCAGCGCCCCGTCAGGAGAGGAATATCCAAATCCTTCAAAGCGTGTGCCTCCTTGGCAGGGACGCGTTTTGGTGCGGACAATGTTTGGCATGCCTGCCGTATGAACGTCGAACGCTTCGCTGTGTCCGAGAGCAAATCGGGTGAGAGTGAACGCTGTAGAATGGAATGATAGCTTCCCGTCGGCCGATAGATGATGCGACATTTGCTGGCCCGCAGTTCGGCGGCCGTGTCATGCAGAAGTGAAAGGCGCCTTGGTTCACCTTTGAAGAATTCGTCGATAGCCCGAAAGCCCTCGACCACCGCGTCGCGAGTCAGCTCGTGCGAAAGACGGCGGGATTCGGTCGACACTCGCGCAAACGTCATCGGGCCGAGGGCGGCTACATTGCTGCCATCCCCTCCCTCTAATGGCAGTATGCCAATTCGGAATAGACCGCGCTCTCGAGCAGCAATCCCTCGAGGCATCGGGGTCTCTGGGTGGAGGAGCGTCTCACAGTCAACAAAAACGGGCTGATCGCCGCTGCAAATCAGGTTTCCCGTGTGGAAGTCCACGCCCTGAAGCAAATCCAATAGATACAACAGAGCGCCCATCCTGAACCAAAATTCCTGTTGTTGGTGATGACTGACGCAGCGGCGCTCCGGAATTGCCTCCATCCAATGGTGGGTTTTGGCGGATGCGAAGAGGGGAATCTTGAATGAATGCGAAAAACCTGCCCCGTTGATCCGCGAAAGGAACCCGAACCATGCGACGCTTTGAGGAGCTGGACGCGGTTTGTAAAACCAATCTGCTCCATTGGCAAAACGCACGTGGACAACTGACGTGTTGCCATCATGGAGGTCAGAAAGATCGGGCTGTAGGTGGTCGATTCCAATGGACCCGTCCCACTTCATTCGTCGCGCGAACCTTGCCGCATCGCGGCTGAACGCTTGAAAGAACCGGCGCCAGTTTTCTATCTGGACTAACCAGATGCGAGTTAGTTCCGGATACGATTTGATCAACGTAAGAATCTGATGCTCGACACCGCGGGCGAAGAATGCTTCCTGCAGCCGGACTTTCGCATCAATTCCGGACGGAATGCCCAGGAACGGCGTGTTCAGAAAGACCTGCCACTGATAGTCGGCTAGGGGTTCAACGCCGGTCATCAGTCGACGTACGAGCGAAGTGCGCACAGACTTTTGCGCGGCGAGCGAGAGGATCAAGCCGGAGCCAATGACGTCTCGGCTGTACCGCGCCCAAGCGTATTGGACCAGCGGTAAAACGAAGTTCTCGGCCTGCGTAATCCCGCGTCGTGGATTAGACCGATGCGTGGCCAGGTAGCCTTTAAGGTCTCGCCCTAGCTTCAAGGCTCAGGAGGGCGCCCAGGCTCAAGACCAATCACAGCTGCGAGATCCCACAGGTCGCCAATAGAGGTGCTCGTCTCGCCATGAGTCCACGGTTCTCGCGTCCATTCTCCGCGCGTGTCGAACAGGAAGGAATCAGGATCGTGGCGCAAAGCTGCCTCGATGACTTCCGCGACCAAACGGCTGCCGACCGTTCCCAGCCGCTGCTTTTTTCCTTGTGTCTGCGCTTCTAGAAGAATGTAAAACCAGAGAGGGGTTTCGCGGTCGAAGCCCAAATCCCGCAGTTTCTGCAACGTTTTTCGCAGTTTCTGCAAATCAGTATCGTTCTCTGGATCTGGATCTGGAAGCTGGCCAAGGGGATCCAGGGCAACGCGGAGTTGCTGTCCGGTGGGCAGCCTTGTCGCCGCACCGCGAGCCAGCGTCCGAAACGGCAACATCAGCGGATCGTGAGGCATGGGAGATCTCACGAAAGAATGGATTGTGTCTTGGGGCAACTCTCGAAACGGGTTCTCCAGCGTTGTGTCGATGTCGCGTGCCGGAGAGTCGCGCGGTCCTACGAAATGGGACCATCCGACTGCCTTGCCGTCTTCAAGTGGACCGGCTCTTTGGCAGCTCCCGAAGAGCTGTCCGAGATTAAATTCGCCTCCACTTAGTCGGTATTTTTGTCGGACCATACTGTGCCCAAACCGTGCTGCCGCTTGGGAGAATTCGACCGGGATCGAGAAAGAACCGGGTGGCCAATGAATCAAACGGCGGTTTTTCCTCACCAACTCATCGTAGACGACTAGATCACATATCTTCGGCAAATAATCATACCGCACGAGCCATTGAAACTGCCAGCGAACAAGGCGCCGAGCCGCTTCGAAAAGCTTATCCACCTCCGTGATCGAGCCCGCCAAGTTGTCGACTGCGCGGTTATGCAGCTTGAGAAACATTGCGTGTATCTGCCTGAGGATGGCGTTCTCGCAGTTTCGGTCGTCCGCGACCGCTGGCAGATCGTCGATCAGGGGAACATCGAACAGGGCTCCCTGAGGATTACGCGCCTTTGTTCCAACGAGAAAGCGGACCCCGTCATATAGGTGACGGTGGCTTCCTGAAAAAGGGCCATCGCCGTAGACGCTGTCCAAATCTAGTCGAGGATTGCGATAGTTGATCGTTTCTTCTGGTTCTTGCAAGCCGGCCGAATGGAAAGGCGTGTCGTCGAACGTAAGATCGTGCATGATAAACTGGCCAAAGTAGGTGTAGGCAACCGCAGGCACTCCTTCGCCCATGTCCACCCCGACAGCGGGCGCCATCATCGGAGCCATCGGAGGCGCCGGCGGCGCATCTCGAAGCATGGACCGGGCTAAGTCTTCCAACCGTGCACGCGGATCACCTGGGTACTGAAACGGCGGTAATAGACGACAATACCGATCCGGCCGGGACAATCTGTAAGGAGAAGAGATCATGGGGTTAAGGATGAAAATGCTAACAGCTAATACGGAAGGGACGAGACAAAGTTCCAGCTCACAAATTCTCATCCGCTCCGATCGTTGACGTCCTCGACGACGTAATCGCGGGAGCGTCGAACTGGGTTTTTCCTCCATGCGGTCGGTGTTTCAAGAGCCGCGTTAAACCGATGTCCGGCGGAAGCTGCATTTGGACCGCGTTGGCTGCGGACGGTCCATAACCGTGGCCCCTGGGCGCGATTTGACGAATCAATCTCCGGAAGAATCCTGGGAACTTCCCCAATCCAATCACGGAGAAGGTTTGCGAAAGCAATCAGATCACACAACCAAAAAAACGAAACATTATGGCCAAAATCAGCTACACAGAATTATACCGAGAGATCATCAGCGTCCTTGAAGATGTCACTGGCTTCAAGGGAATCACAAAAGACGAACATCTCCATGCGGCGCCCCGGTTGGGCATCATGAGTAGACCAGCCAGCCAAGAGGTGGCCATAACGCTCAATGCGCGCTCAAAGATCCAGGCCGTGGGCCTTGTTACAACCACCGCCGATGTGGAAACCAGTGACACCGTCCTGGAATTCCAGAACCTCTGCTGGGGCAAAATTCCCTCCGCGAACAAGAAATAGTCGATGAACCGGCTCATCCTTTTTTTCTGCGGCATCTGTATCGCACTGCCGTTCACGACTCTAAACGCCCAGGACGCGACAAAATTCGACAAGAACGGAAGCGGAAAACTCGAACCGATCGAACGCCAGGCTTACTTTCTCCATCGTAACAGCGAGGCCTATCGAAAGTTTGATACGGACTTCGACGGCATTCTGTCCCCTTCGGAGATAAAAAAGCTCCAAGAAACGGAAGTTCAAGAGGCTTCCCTCGATGAGGAAGATCGACTGCACGTCCATCCCAGCGAGGAGTCTCCGACCATTGCGGAAATGTCCACTATGTTCTTGGGGAATTCCCCAAAGTCGGAAACGGTTCCGCTCTTTGGCTTCCAGATCCGGCGCTCCTTAGCTGATGTCGAACCCGGTGGGAGCTATAACGCGAAAACGCCGCCGGCCACATTCTCATATCAGCGCGATTTTGCGGGGGACGGCGATGCCTGGACCGCCAAGGGTGTCGTGGCGAGGCCATTTCTTTTCGAAGGTGTCGGTTCGAGTTCACTCATTCCCAGCTTCGAGTTCGATAGGTTCTCTCACCAAGGCGACCCTGCTGAAGAGCGGGACTTACTAATATTCCGCCTCGGCTCTGACATTGGGCTACCCGGCATTCCGGACGGCAAGACCATAGCCGGTAACCGGTTGCGAGTGAATGGCGCCTTCAAGACCGATTCTGGTTTTAGGGAAAAGACATGGGCGGGCGAGGTAGAATGGGAAACTTCGTTAGGGCCATTAGGAGGTTTTCACCCCCTCGGCACTCTACCAATCGCTTGGTATCCTCGGGCGTATCCCCGTGCCGAGTTCGGGACGCGATCGGACAATCGGGAGCTTCTGACTGAAGATCAAAAGGACTTTTTCCGCTTGGGGCCGGTGGTTGCACTACAGTTGACCCCGTACTTTCAAAAAGGTTGGGATGACCGTTTCATCCTAACGTTCGAATACGCCTATCTTTTGAGCGCCAAAGGGGATCGTAGCGTTAGGAATCTTGCTGCCCGTTTCGATTGGAATTTGGATAAAGACGGACATCTGAAACTTGGCGTCGAATATCAAAAAGGCGCGCCTACGCTTGAAGAGGGCAGTACGAAGACCCTTAAAGTTGGACTCGGCGTCGCCTTCTAGTTGATCGGCTCCGCTTATAGCTGATGCCCAAGCTCTCCTAATTCAAGATTTGTCCGAGATTGCTGATTCTTTTGAGAACTTCGATCTGCAATTTCCGGAGAATGGTATGAAATACCTTAGGCCAAGGGGCCGAAAGTGACGACACAGCAGGGAAGAATGGAATACCAGAATATCTCGTTAGGTTTCAGCCATTTAGAGCGATCGCAGGCGCCATCTTTCCTCAAACGACATATTTCTCTTGAGTAAGAAATCACGATCCGTCAGCATCGCCGCCTGTGAAGCCGGACGCCCCCGTCACGGGCGGCCACTCCCCGGAGCGGTTCGCCACGACCCGTTGGAGTGTCGTGCTCTCGTGCGCCGATTCCAGTATCAGCGAAGAGGCGGCACGCCAGGCCCTCGCCGAGCTTTGCAAAATCTATTGGCGCCCCGTTTTCGCTTTCATCTGCCGGCGTGGCCGTTCTGTCCCGGACGCCCAGGACTTAACCCAGGACTTTTTTCTTATGGTACTTGAAGGCAGCCTCCTTAAGCGCGCCGACCCAACTCGCGGCCGGTTTCGAGCGTTACTGCTCAAGGCGTTGCAGAATTTCCTCGTCGACGATTTGATAAGAAGCCACGCGCGCAAGCGCGGCGGCGACATGCAATTTGTCTCGTGGGATGACTGGATGGCCGAAGCGCCGTCGCACCTGTCGATCCCAGCCGCGGGGGCGGAAAGCTGGTCCGCGGAAAAACTCTACGATGTGCGCTGGGCTGCCACCGCGGTCGAGAACGCTCTGCGGCGGCTGGGCGAGGAATGTGAGAGCCGGGGCCGCCGACGGGTCTTCGACGTCTTGGGGGATTATCTCGCGTCGGAACGGGAGGATGTCTCTTACGAAGAACTTTCGAAGACGCTGGGCGTTCCTACAACGTCCGTGAAACGCCTCCTTAACCGGCTGCGAGTTCGCTACCGTGAGCTTTTACGCGGAGAAGTCGCGCAAACGGTCGAGAAACTGGACGATGTCGATGACGAGCTCCGTTATCTTTGCGCCGTGCTGGCGGCCTCCTCTTCCTGACCGCCATTAATATGGACGGCATTTCCGATTCCGTGCGAATGCCCAGTGATGTTGCTGCGTGCGCGAAGTGTGGATCAACCTCACGTGTCGGGCGCGGCTTCTGTTTGAATTGCTTGCTCCAGCGCGGTCTGGAAACGGATGCTGACTGCACCGAGACGCTCGATGAGGTGCTCGCCGAAGTCGATGTCCCCGATACCGAATGGCGGCTCGGCAATTATCAGATTCTCGAGGAAATCGGGCGAGGTGGAATGGGCGTGATTTACCGCGCGCGGCAACGACATTCCCGCCGCATCGTCGCCGTAAAGCGTGTCCTGGGTTATCACGCCGACTCCCGCGAAACGCTCGCACGCTTCCGACGCGAAGCCCAAGCCGCCGCGAGCCTCGATCATCCGAATATTCTGCCCATCTACGAAGTGAGCGAGAGCGAGGACGGTCTCCCGTTCTTCAGCATGAAATTCGCGCCCGGGGGAAGTTTGCAGCAAGTGGATCCCGCGCTCCGGGACGATCCGCGGCGATGCGTTGCGCTCGTCGCCAAGATCGCGTGCGCCGTTCAACACGCGCACGGCAAAGGTATTCTTCATCGCGACCTCAAACCCGGAAACATCCTCCTCGACGCGCGCGGCGAACCGCTCGTGAGCGATTTCGGCCTGGCCAAATGGCTTGATACGACGAGCGACCTGACGCGCACCCTCACGATCTTCGGCACGCCCGGATACATCGCGCCGGAACAAGCCAGCGGACCCGCCGCGCAACTAAAACCCGCGGCCGACGTTTACAGTCTCGGCGCAATCCTCTTCGATCTGCTCGCCGGCCGGCCACCGTTCCTGGGCTCGCACGCCCTCTCCGTCATCCGCCAGGCGGCCGAGACGACCGCACCGAAACTGCGTTCTCTCTCAAAAGTCGCGGATCGCGATCTTGAAACAATCTGCGCCCGCTGCCTCGAACGCGAACCCTCGGCGCGCTATCGCTCCGCCAACGATCTGGCCGAGGATCTCGAACGCTGGCTGGAAGGCCGGCCAATTATCGCGCGGCCAGTTTCGCCACCCGTTCGTGTTTGGCGTTGGTCGCGACGGAATCCATCGTTGGCGGGCACCTTCGCAGCCATTGTGATCCTTGGTGCAGCAGGGCTCGGTGCGGTGATCGTGAGTTCCCGTCTCTCGACAATTGTTCAACGTGCTGAAATCGCGCGACGTTCGGTTGTACTTACACCGTTGGAAGATCTGGACGAAGTTTCAGCGACCTCAGATTCGGCGCAGTCTGCCACCCGCGCGTTCGCCGCTGCATTAAAAGCTGCAAAGGGAATTCAATTCAGCTCAGCAGCCGGAAATTCGGCAGAGAATATCGACGTTTGGCGACCAGACAATTGGAAAGCAATCGGTGAAGCGGCCGGGGCGCGAATGATATTGAGCGGAAGCGTCCGCGTGCGCGAGGGCAAACAACGCCTGGCTCTTCATCTAATCGAGACGGCAACCGGTTCTATCGTAAGCAGCTGGCTCCGCGACATGGATTCCTATTCAGAGTTGGCTAAGATATCAATGCCAGAAATCCAGAAAATGATTGAGGACCTCAAAACCAGTGAGGTCACGGCAACTGGCGACACCAGAATTTCCCTGGCGCGGAGTTATTACGAACACGGCAAAGGGTATCTATTGCGTTATAATCTGACGGACCAGGCACGCGCCATCGACTCCTTTCGAAAGGCCATCGAGATAGATCCAAACTATGGACAAGCGTACGCGATGCTCGCTACGGCATGTCAGCTCCGCTGGCTGACGGACCCGGATGAGAAATGGCTCGAGGAAAGTGAAAGCGCCGCCGCCACCGCGCTTCGCATCGCCCCAATGCTGGCCGAAGCTCACAGCGCTCGCTCCGGCAATTTCCGCAACAGGGGCCGATATCGAGAATCACTTGATCCATCTCTGACGGCCTATGAGTTGGACCCACCAAATTCGCGTGCAGCCGCAAAGGTGGGAGAAAGCTGCAGTCTCTTGGGCCGCCCCGATTTGGCTATCCTGTGGTTTGAGAAAGCCGCCCGGCGGGAAAACCGACCAGTCTATGAAGACAATATCGCCAGCGCATGGGCTGAACTAGGGGACTATGATAGAGCTGAAAAGGCATACCAAACCTCCGCCGTCTTCCGCCCCGATTTGCCGGTGGGTGCTCTCGGTTTGAGCATGCTTTCGCTATGTCGCGGTGATTACGAAGCCGCGCGCAAGCAATGCGAAGCGGCCCGAGCAAAATATGGGGATAATCCTCAACCTCTAATGATGGCGGCGGTCATAGAGTTTTTCGACCGGCGTTTTGTGGAAGCGGAAAAACTCTATCGGGAGGTGCTGCAATCGAACCGTACCGGCGGCGTGGACTTTGTCGGTTCGGTTCGCTTTCTCTCAGCGCTGGGCTTCACCCTGCAACACTCCGCTGGCAAGGCAGAAGGCCAAATGCTCCTGGAGGAAGCGCGCGCGCTGGATGAACGAGAAGTCTCATTGGCTCCCAAAAACCCTTTTCGCCTATATAGTCTGGCTGCTAGCCATGCAGCACTTGACGACGCCGAAAGCGCAATAGCTGTGCTGAACAAAGCTATCGCAGTCGGATGGATTGACTACAGGTCGATGGAGCTGGATCCGCGCTTCGATTCAATTCGTCATACGTACACTTTCAAAGACATTCTCCTTCGCCTCACCACGAAAGTCGAGGCGATGAGAACGGCAGCAGCCAGGCCGAAAACTGGCCCCTAACATCAACTAAGGAGTCAAAATAATGAGTCGGTCATCCCCCAATAAACTTAGAACCATGCTGGCGCCAGCCATCGCAGGGTTATTCATCGTTTCCGTCACTGTCCTGGCTTTATCAGAATTAGTCGCGCAAACGCCAGCCTCAATAGAGCAACAGGCGACACCCAAACCGAAACCCAAGGCGGCACCTAAACCGAAACTCACAGCACCGCTCACAGGAACACCCACACCCACACCAAGTCCGGGACCCCTTTGCATTTGGCCGCCAGAAAAGGACGAGGACAAATGCCGAGTTATTAAGGCATTTGTTAAAGCACTAGAGAAGTCAACGAAAGAAAAGCAATTTCGTGAGGACCTACTCAAGTGTGATGGTCTCGACTGTAAGACGCCGACAGAGAAGGTGCAGAAGATACTAGATGACGAGATTGAGAATCCGAACAAGGTCCGGATTCCGATGGTCATGTTTTATTTTGATCCAGCGGCGGCCAGTGGTTCTACCCTCGAGTGTCCTAAGATCCGGGACGAGTGCCCGGTACCACACAGTCTCTGCTACACTGTTTTGTCGCTGCCTTCCGATACTAATCCGCCACTGCCGAACTACTGGGAAAAACCGGTGCCCGTCTTCAAATACCATTTGAGATGCTGTTATCCGCCGTGGTCGCCTACAGCGCCTTGTGTAAATAAGTGATGTTTGCGATTAACTGGCTTGCATGCATTCGAGGGCGCGGCACCGATTAATACAGGGCGCCGCGCCCAAGGACTTCAGCAATCTCCGATACGACACTCGGGGGCACTCTCATCCGTGAGTGCTACATGGTCCGCGTAGAGGAGGAGGTGGATCATGTTACACACTGGTCGCCCATCCAGTTTAGGTTTCCAGGCAGGATCAATCGACAGATAAGAATGCGGGTCAGCATGAAGGGCATCAATGATTACGTCCCCGACGATCCGGCCACCAACTTGACCTAGTTTTCCGCCACCTTCAGGTCTTTCCGCCTCTTTCAAGACGTAATACCAAAGCGGTGTGTGCTTATCGAACCCGTACGTCGTCAGGATTTGGACTTGTTCCTGAGGGCCATTTTTGATTTCGTCGTCAGTCAGAGGCTTCTCGATCCGCAGTGCCTTCGCGATATCCTGGCCTGAAGGCAGTCCCATACGCGCCCCGCGCCAAAGGGTTCGAACCGGCAACCTGATTGCGGGCGGGGGAGGATCAGGTTCTGAACGGGACAACACATTGAACAGCTTGATGGTTTGGACCGGCAAATCGTGCAGACCGTCGGCGATTGTGGCATCGATCGGTTGAGCTTTGTTTATTGTAAATGGTGCATCCGGCCGGTAGAAGAAGCTCCTCCAATCGATCACCCACTCGGCACCCAGACACGGAACTGCTCCCCCACCCGCGCCGGTCTGGTAGAGAAGATCCTTCACTGTTACGTCGTCGTGATGTTTGTTGTAAAAATCATATTGATCCCGAACCATGCTGTGGCCAAACCGAAAGGCAGCCGCACTGAATTCGACCGGAATGCGAAAATGTCCTCGCTCACATTGCTCGGTTCGCCCGAGCCTTGCAGGAACACTGTCTAGGACCTTTTTGCTAACCACCTCGGTCAGGAAGTCGTTGAGCACGATGTATTGATAGTGCCAGGTGACAAATCGGCGCGCTTGCTCGAAGAACGTACCTCCGCACGGACCAACGCTCTTCAATTTGCCGTGCTCCAACTCCTCAACAACACGATTATGAAACTTCAGAAAAGCGACGTGTAACTGAGCAATTATGAGATTCTCGTCCTGCCGAGAGTCTCCCACCAGCGCAATCCCCTGCGGACTGCGCGGTAGGTCGTTTTTCGACGATCCTTCGCCTCTTGTGTCCCCCACGAGAAAACGCTCTTTGCCTCGGTTATTGATGTTATTCTCGTACAAGAATGGCGACTGGCTTGGTCCGCCGCCATAAACGTGATCCAAGTCCAGAAATGGCGTTCGAAAATTTCGTACGGAGCCAACATTAGGGTGAGCGTGGTCAAGGGGCGTCAGATCCAATGTGAGATCGTGATCGATAAACTGTCCCAAATACGTGTAACCGGCACTGTGAGGTCCATGGGTAGCATTACTATCGCCCCGCATTTCCTTTCCAAGACATGCTAACCCTTCTTCAATTCTGGAGTTCGGCCACGAAGGTCGCCTCGCCAACTCCGGAAACATCCGGGTATAATGACTCGAGGCGAAATCGTCAGCGCCATCCGTGTAAGAGCACTTTGGGACCCGATGGCAGGACGTACCGACGGCAGTCAGGGCCGCTCCGGCGAGTGAGCGCTTGAGAAAATCGCGGCGCTTCATAAGCCACGGATGAGTAACGCCGACAATTCATTTCTCATAGGGGAACGTCCCGGTTAAAGGGTTATGATTGTTTTCAATGCTAAAGACAATTCTGCTAGTTTGGAATAACATATTCTTCGATAAATCTACGAAAACGACATTCGGGAATTCCGACGAAATTCTCCCTTATCGCTTCGAGTTCAGACGCGGATTTGAATTGTGGAATGTCAGCGCCCTCAAGACTCCGACGTCGAGAGGGGCGACGATTGTTTTCATGCGCATGGCAGATCGTCGGAATACAGTGCTTACAGCATGAGAACAGTCTGGCGCGTTTTTGCTTATTTGAGGCGATATCCGTGGATGGGCACGGCGACGCTCGCTTGCGCCATTCTGAGCACACTCATGGTGATCGTGTTTCCGGCGGTGACGAAGCGGATCATCGATGAGGTGCTCTATCAGCACCGGGCGGAACGGCTCACTCCGCTGGTCCTGATCGCGGCGCTGGCGTTTGTGCTCCAGCACGGACTCAATTCGGTCCGCATCATTCTCAACAACACGTTCGAGCAGAAGGTGATTTTCGATCTCCGGAGCGACCTGTATTCGCACATTCAGATGCTGCCCCTGCGCTGGTTCGATAATCGCGCGACGGGCGATTTGATGACGCGGATCCTGGAGGATGTGAACTCGGTCGAGCGCATGCTCATCGACGGCATCGAACAGGGGGTCGTGGCCGTGCTTCAGCTCGTCATTGTCCTCGGCATGATGTTTTACGTCAGCACTTCGTTGACGCTCGTGGGGCTGGCGCCGTTGCCGTTCCTGGCCGGCGGCGCCCTTTGGTACACGCTCACAGCCCATCGGCGGTATCGGCTCCAGCGGCGCGCCTCCTCGGCGATGAACTCGCTGCTGCACGACAACCTGGCCGGCATCCGCCAGATCAAGAGTTTCGTGCGAGAACGCGAAGAGCACGGCCGATTCAACTCCGTGAGCGATCAGCTTCGCCATGCGACGCTCGTGGTGATGCGGGTTTGGGCAATTTATCACCCCTCCATGTATCTCATCGGCTCGCTTGGGATCGTCATTACCGTTTGGTTCGGCGCCCGAGCCGTCCTGAGCGGTGCGATGCAAACCGGCGATCTGATCGCGTTCCTGATGCTCACCGGATTCTTGTACGAACCGATCAACAAACTTCATCAGCTCAATCAACTGGTACAGGCCGGACGGGCCGCTGGTGAGCGCGTCTTTGAGATTATCGACGAGCCGATCGAACCGGGCTGGGACGTCACCAGGGAAACGGTGCGCGTCCGGGGCGATGTGCGGTTTGACGATGTGGGATTCAATTACGGCGCAGACGGCGCGCCCGCCCTCCAGCAGATCAGCTTTCACGCGAACCCGGGCGAGACGATCGCGCTGGTGGGGACGACCGGCGCCGGCAAGTCGACCCTGGTGAATTTGCTGACGCGCTTTTACGAATATGAGACCGGCGAGATCCTGATCGACGGCAGGCCCATCCGCGAATTCGGCATGCGCCGGCTCCGGGAGATGATCGCCGTGGTGACGCAGGAAAGTTTCCTGTTCAACGGAACGATCCGGGAAAATCTGCTCATGGGGAATCCGACGGCGACGGATACCGAGGTGCTCGCTGCGGCCGAGGCGGCGAACGCGAGCGGGTTCATCGATCGATTGCCAAAGGGATTGAGCAGCGTCGTGGGCGAGCGCGGAGTGAAGCTAAGCGTCGGCGAGAAGCAACGGCTCTCGATTGCGCGCGCGCTCCTGAAAGATCCGCCGATCCTGATTCTCGATGAAGCGACCGCGAGCGTGGATAACGCCACGGAACGGCTGATCCAGGAGGCGCTCGAACACTTGATGTCGCATCGCACCTGCTTCGTGATCGCGCATCGGCTTTCCACGATTCTGCGAGCGGATCAGATTCTGGTGCTGGAACGAGGACGCATTATCGAGCGGGGGACGCATGCATCCTTGCTCGAATTGGGCGGAAAATACGCGCGGCTCTGGGAGCAAAGCTTTCTCGAAAAACCGGCCGACGATCAGGCAGCGACGGCTGAGTTGGACGAAAGTAGAAACGTCCAGCTTCCAACTCCAGAGGAGGATTTCGAGGCCGATCCGTTACAGATCGATCGCTAGGCGAGATCGGCGAGCGTGCGACCGGTCGCGGCAGCTTGAATGAACTTGCCCCAGCTCAGGTTGTCCTGACCGGGTTTGTGTTCGCGCGCCTTGCGGATCGCCATGTCCGACACGGCCTCGACCACCCATTCGAAGTTCCCCTGCCCGACCGACGCGGCTTCGGCATCCGGCGCCGGGTTGCAAAAATCGATCGCCATCGGCACGCCATCGCGAATCGCGAACTCGACGGTGTTCAAATCGTATCCCAGATACTGGTTCAACGTCAGGACGCCTTCCTCGACCTTTTGCAGGATCGCTTTCGGCGCGTCCCACTCGGTCTGGTAGCGGAGATGGTACGGATTCCGCGGCTCGTACGGCATTATCCGCACGTTGCGCTGATCGATCGAGTAGCAGCGGAAGTACATGTCGAACAGGACTTCCTCCTGGAGCATCATGACGAGCTGTCCGGTCTCGCTGTAAGCCCGGAAAAATTCTTCGGGATTATTTAGTTTATAGACGTTTTTCCAGCCGCCACCCGCGAACGGTTTGAAATACGCCGGCCAACCCACATAGGAAAACATTCCTTCCCAATCGAGCGGGTAAGCGAGGTTGCGAAACGAGTTGTCGTTCGTGTCGGTTGGAACTTGATGGGAAGGGAGCAGCACCGTCTTCGGGACCGCGACGCCGATCTTCGTGGCGAGCGCGTTGTTGAAAAACTTCTCGTCCGCGCTCCACCAGAAAGGGTTGTTGACCACGGCGGTTCCAGTCAGCGCCGCATTCTTCAGGAAGCCGCGATAAAACGGCACATCCTGCGAAATCCGATCGATGATGACGTCGTAACCGCAGGACTCGCCCTGGACCACCTTGTCGAGGCGGACGAACTCGGCTCGAATGTCTTTGCCGCCGGTTTTCTGGTTGACCCGCTCGACGAATGCCGGCGGGAAGCTGCCTTCTTGACCAAAGAGAATTCCGATTTTTTTCATAAGAGTAGGGCGTTAAATGAGGGACAGATAGTATGGCAGCATATCGCGCCAATAATTCCAATCGTGACCGGACCAGCGGCGGTCGTCGAGAAAGTGTTGAATGCCTTTGGAGTTCAAAATGTGGGAAAGCCGGAGCGACTCATGCCGCGTATTATCCCACTCGCCGGTTCCGAGAACGATGCCCATGTGATTGAATTTCCACGGATCATCGATGTTCGGCAGGTAGTCGTAGGGGCTGTTGAAATAGATGTTATCGTCGTAATAGCCATCGAAGAACGAGCTGAGATCGAACGCGCCGCTGAGTGAAATGAGGTGACTAACCGCGTCCGGGTGGCGAAACGCGATGTTCGCGGCATGATAGGCGCCGAGGCTCGCTCCGCAAACCGCCACGCGCGAGACCGAGCACTCCCGCCGGGCCAGGTCGAAAACGTCGTGCGTAATCACGCGCTCGTACGCGTTGTGCGTCCGCATGCGATCGGCGGGATGAATCTCCTTGTTGTAAAAGCTGTCGAGATCGATCGAGTCCGGACAATAAATCGTGATCTTGCCGGCCTCGACATATCCGGCCACGGCCCCGGTTAATCCAAAATCCTTGTTTTGGGTGTGACGGCCGAAGGAAGTCGGAAACAGGACGAGCGGGATTCCGCCACCATCACCAAAAGCGAGCATCTCGAAATCCCGACTCAAATGCGGCGTCCACCAGCGAATGTAGCGTTCGGTCATGTCGGTTAAGGGCGGCGGTGCACCAATCCACGCGCCGTCTGGCGGCTCGGACAATTGGGTCAATCGCTCCTACCTAACCCGGTGTCGCGCGCCCTGCCAAGTTCGAAACATCCGCGACCGCTAGACAAGACGTATCTCTTCGACCATACCTCTTCTGCAAAATGACCGGAAACATTCAAAGCCATCCTGCTTTCCCCTCGAAAATCCTGGGGAATCGACGCGACGTCCTCGTTTATCTGCCCAAGGGATACCGGCGCTCACAGGCGCGACGGTATCCGGTTTTGTATCTCCACGATGGACAAAATGTCTTCGACGCGGCGACGTCCTTTGCCGGCGTCGAGTGGGGCGCCGATGAAACCGCGCATCGGTTGACCGCGGCGAAATTGATCGAACCAATCATTATTGTCGCCGTCGCCAACACCGGTGAGGACCGCATTCACGAATACGCGCCCACGGCGGCAAATCTCGACCCGGTCAAGCAAGTCCGGAGCAAGGGATCGCTGCGCGTTTACGGCCGTTTTTTGATCGAGGAGCTTAAGCCCTTTATCGATAGAAAATACCGCACCAAACGGGAAGCGGAATTCACGGGACTCGGCGGCTCTTCGCTCGGCGGGCTGGCCACCCTCGTCCTGGGTCTTTGGTTTCCAACTTACTTCACGCGCCTCGCCGTGATGTCCCCCTCCGTCTGGTGGGATGATTGCGCGGTCTATAAGATCGTGGACGCGATCGACGAAACGGCAAAACCACCGTTGAAAATCTGGCTCGATACGGGGACTCGCGAGGAGGGCTGGGAACGGGCCCGGGAATTGCGCGATCGGCTCATCGACAAAGGCTGGCGCTTGCATGATGACTTGCATTACCTGGAAGCCGACGGCTCGGATCACAGCGAAGGCGCGTGGGCCGCGCGAATGGATCCGATGTTGCGGTTTTTGTTTCCGCCGCTTCCGCCCCGCGTCGCATTGCCGCGACGCCCGAGATTTGCCGCCGTGCGTGACAAACTGCGTTCGCTTTCGAATGGAGCCAAACGCCTGGCCAAGGTTCGCTGAGATCATCCGCCCCTCTCGCAGGACGAATCTCGCGCTCAGTTCGCTTTCTACTGCAGCGGCTTGCCGTAAACCTGATAGACCTGCACGAAGCCGCCGACAAAATCCCAATCCTTCTGATATGCGAACTCGCTCTTGCCGGGCGACCAGCTGAGTTCGCGCGGTCCTTTCGCATGGTTGGGGTCGTAAACGGCATACCGCTCGATCCGCTTCGTGCGCGCGCCCCGCGCTGAACCCGGCCGGTGCGCGTAGACCAGCACGGCGTGATTGATCGTCAGACTGGGGAACGTGGAAAGATAAACAACGAACAGTTCTCCACGCGCCAGAGCTGCGTCGAGATTGGCGTGAGTTTGTTCCTGATAGGTCCGGCTGTGCTCGTGCACCATCCGGAAATTGCCCACCCGAAAGTACGTCGGCCAGCCGATGCCGATATTGTCCTGCAGCAACCGGCCGCGCTTCGTGCTCATCGCCCGCAGATTGGCGTAGCCGGGAAAAACGATTCGCCGACCCACGGGCAACTCTTCCTGCCAGGCCGGCTGTCGGGTGACCGCACGAATGCGCTCCGCCAACGCTCGATCATCCAAAGGCGCAGCAATCGGGTCGAAGCGCGCAAACTTGTGAAATTGCAGTGCAGCCCGGGTCATGACGAAACACCGGCTGGCATAACGCTTCGAGCGGGCCCCGGCCGTCGAAGGTCCGCGCAGGCGCGGATGGCCGTCCTGATAATCAAAGACGGTTTCATTCGCGAACGCGAAAGTGTCGCGCTCGAACCGGAAGTCGGCGGCGAACGCGCGACCCGCCGTCAGCAGAAGAACGAATGAGAATCCGACCAGACTTCGGAAGGCACGGGCATCAACTCGCCGGAGCCGGACTGCTGCCTTCCGCGAAATTGCCGAGCTTCCGGAATTTTTCATAGCGCTGCTGCATCAACTGTTCGATTGGCCGCGTCAGGATGCGCTCAAGATTCTGGCGCAACGCCGTCTCAAGATTAGCTGCCGCCAGATCGTGGTCCCGATGCGCCCCACCTTCCGGTTCCGGCACGATTTCATCCACGACGCCGAGCCCGATCAAATCCTGGGCCGTGAGCTTTAACGCTTCGGCCGCCTCCGCGGCGTGCCGCCGATCTTTCCACAGGATCGCTGAGCACGCTTCCGGACTGATGACCGAATAATAGGCGTTTTCGAGGATCAGGACCCGATCGGCCACGCCAATCCCAAGCGCGCCGCCGGAGCCCCCTTCTCCGATCACGACCGCGACCGTCGGCACACGCAGGTTCATCATTTCCCGCAGATTGACTGCGATCGCCTCCGAAATATGGCGCTCTTCCGAACCGATGCCCGGGAAAGCGCCGGGTGTATCGATCAAAGAGATCACGGGCATGCCAAATTTCTCCGCCAGCCGCATCAGGCGAAGCGCTTTGCGATAACCCTCGGGGTGCGCGCAGCCAAAATTGCGCTTCACATTCTCTTTCGTGTCGCGGCCTTTTTGGTGGGTGATGACGACGCAGCGCTGGTGGCCGAGCTTGGCCAAACCGCTCGGCATTGCTTTGTCATCGCCGAAGACACGGTCGCCGTGGAGTTCGATCCAATCGGAGAAGCAACGCTCGATATAATCGAGCGCGAATGGGCGCCGGATATGGCGCGCCAGTTGCACACGTTGCCAGGCCGTCAGGTTGTCGTAGATCATGCGGCGTGTTTCGCGGATCTTGTTTTCCATCGCCTCGACCTCGGAATCGAAGTCGAGCTCGTGTTCGTCAGAATGGTTCTTCAGATCCTGGAGTCGCCTCTGCAACTCGAGGATCGGTTTTTCAAAATCCAAGGGATGGGATTCCATATGGTGGATAGTGAAGTGCGGCGTAAATCGGTGACTGGGACCGTCAATCTCAACCCCGGATGGATTGGGTCAACGTTTTTACCACGAAACCTTTCAGTCCGTAATCGTGACCGTGGTCTTGGTGCCGATCAGGCTGCTCAGCTCCTCGACGTCCGACGCCGCCAGCCCCAGGCCGGGCGGCGGGGACTGGCCCGACTCGTCCCGGTGCGTGGCGTCGGGCTCGGAATAGAGGAAATAGCCGGGTTGGCTCAATCGGATCCAGCGTGTGCTGCCGACGTATTCCTTGCTGCCAAAACCGACGCGTTTGCCGCCCTTGAAGGCCAGAATCTCCCCGACCTTGGTCGTGATTCTCGGTGGTTGCTTTGTGGATACCCGCACCGTCTTCACATGGTAACGCTTGAAAAATTGTCCGTGATCGAGAAGCACTGCGATCTGCGCTTTGCGCTGGATGAATAATGAGAAATCCGGGTGTGAAATGAGCAGGCGCTGGCCCACCTGGAGCATCGTGTTGGTCAGATTGTTGGTCCGCATGATCAACTCCGGGGTCGTCTTGGTTTTGGCCGCAATCTTGGCCAGGACGTCACCGCTTCGCACCACGTATTCCTGCTTTTCGGGCGAACGATAATTGGAAAGCAGGATCTCGATGTTCACGTCGCCGAGTAGATCTTTCGCTTCCTCAAGATGGAGCCCGCTCGGGTATTTCTGGAGGAAAAGAGCCAGGGCGTCCCGCGCTTCCGCCAGCCTGCCTTCCTGGCGAAGCTTGGCCGCCGCCTGAAATTCCGGCAGGCTGATATCCGGCACCGGCTCAAACGGAATCTCGCCGCTTTTCTCGGCGATGATCTTTCGCTCCGGCTTGACGAAAAGATCGTAACTAAAGAAGGCGGCTCCGCCGAAAACGAGCACTGCAAGCAAGAGAACGAAGAGCCATTTCATGGTCCGGATCAAATTTCATGTCGCGCCTCTGGCCGCGCGTCTTACCTCTGGCATCGCGGCGACCCCGCGGCTTGGACCGCGGCAGCTGGGCGACGCCAGTCTAGGAAAAAGTCTCCCAGGCGGCGGGTTGAGGCAGCGGGTCGCCATCCTTCCCCCACGTATTGTGACAATCCTGGCAGTAAAACTCCTTTGGGAAAATTTTCAGGGCGAACAGAACGCTCGCGAGCCAGGGCGTGAGAAACTTCCGCGTCATTTGCGGATATTCGATCCGGGGGGACTTGCATTGGGGACAGCGAATGGCCGTGCCGATTTCCGGGTCGCTCGCCTCCCATTCGACCATCAACTTGTTAGCCGCCTCGAAATCTTCCTCCGCGACCATGACTTTCGCATTGGCCTGGGGCTGGGTAGCGAAGGCGACCTTTTGCAGGCGGCCTTCATTATGGACGTCCGCCTTCACGCCGGCTTCCTGCAGCCGCGTTTTTAGATGTTTCGCCTGGGAGGGTTCGTTGAATGTCGCAATCGTCACCATAATTTCATACCGCCGGATCGGCTCCGCGATGTCTCATCAAACATCAACTACTGGCCGAGTGCAAGATTCGGCGGCGGGAACCATTTGTAGAGCATAAAATAAACAAGCACTCCCGTGACGGAAACGTAAAGCCAGATCGGCATGGTCCAGCGGGCGATGCGTTTATGGCGGTCCCAGCGCCGCCGGAAGGCTGGAACCAGCGTGAGGATGACGAGCGGCAAGGTCAAAAAAGCGAGCAGGATGTGCGAGAGCAGCATCGCAAAATAGAAATAACGGACAATGCCGGGCGCCGTGAAGTCATTGGATCGCCCGCCCATTTGCACATGGTACGTCACGTAACCGGCCAGAAACAGGGTCGAGGAAAAGACCGCCGCGATCATGCAGGCGATGTGCCGCCGCCAATGTCCCCGGCGGATCAGATACCAGCCCGTCGAGATAAAGATCGTGCTCACGAAATTGAGCGAGGCGTTGATCGCGGGTAAATCTGAGACTGACATCACGTTGAAGCGTTGAACAGTTAAGGCGTTGAAGCGACTTGTATCTTACCGTTAAACGCTTCAACGCTTCAACGCTTCAACGCAATGGCTTCACTCTTGGAACCGACTCCGCCTTCCCTGGCCCGCCAGTTTTATCGGCGCCGCTCGAAGTCGCATCGCTCCGGCGCCCGGGCTCTGCGTTTTTTTCTCTTCGTGGCCATCTGCACGCTGACCTGGAGCGGATGGTATCTGGCCAAGCGCGGCTTTGGCCGGCAATGGCGGGATCGCGTGGTGGAAGAACTGCACAAGCGGGGCGTCGAAGCCTCGGTGACCCGGCTAACGCTCGATCCGGTGCGCGGGTTGATCGCCCAGGACGTGCGGATTTTTGATTTCAAGCACCGCGAGAACACCCTGGCCGTCATCAGCGAGATCGCGCTGGATATCAATTACGCCGCTCTCCTCCATCACCAGCCGTTCCTGAATGCGCTCGACGTCCGCGGCGCGGAGTTGACGATTCCAGCCCGGGCCGCGGGCAGCACGACACAGAATCCGCGGATCACGCAGTTCCGGGCCCACATCTACTTTCCGCCGGAGCAAATCTACGTCAGCCAGGCTGAAGGAATGTTTTGCGGCGTCCGCATCTCCGCGTCGGGGCAACTGATCAAACGCAACGATTACAAGGCTTCCGATGAATTCTCCGAGGAAGACTGGAATCAACGGATGATCCTTATTCAACGCGTCGCGGACGAGCTCCGCCGCTTCAGTTTTCCCGGGGAGGCACCGTCGCTTCAGGTGAAATTTTCCGGCGACCTTTCTCAGTTCGAGGCCGCCCGGGCGGAAGCGACTTTGCGCGCCGACCGCTTGCAGCGCGGTCCGTACGAAATGCACAACCTCGCCGTCAGCGCCGAGTGGACGAACCAAACGCTCAACATCACCCGCTGCGAGTGGAGCGATCAGGCCGGCAGTTTCAATGGCCGAACGAGTTGGAGCCGCGAAACGAAAGCGGCGGATTTTCAGGCGCGGAGCACGCTGGACGCCAAGCGATTCCTCGACGCTTTCGGTTTTGGGGAAATGCTGGCCGACTTCGCCTCCACCTCTCCCCCCCTGCTCGAACTTTCCGGCTCCGGCAATTTCGCGGAGGCCGCGCCAAAAGTGAGCGTGATTGGCCGCGCCGTCGTCGAAAACTTTACCTACCGGACGGTGCCGTTCCTGAAACTCACCGGAGATTTTTCGTGGGATGGCGAGCGCGGAATGCTGCGCGGCCTTCGACTGCGACATGAGTCTGGAGAGCTGACCGCCGATCTGCTGGAGGCGCCGAACGATTTTCGCTTCAATCTCGAAAGCGGCCTCGATCCCACCGTGCTCCGCGCGATCGCTTCCCCGGAGTTGAGCCGGTTCCTCGGTGAATGGGAATGGCGCCGGCCTCCTCAGGTGAAACTCGCGCTGCACGGTCCGAGCCGCGCGCCCGAGACCTGGACCGGCGAGGGCGCCGTCGCCCTGCAGCGCACGCGTTTCCGCGGAGTTTGGATGAACGGCTGCAATGCGAATGTGCGCCTCGAAAAGGGCGCGCTCACTTTCGATAATTTTCGCGTGACGCGGGACGAAGGCATCGGCACGGGCTCGTTCACCTACGATTTCGTGAAACGCGAAGTGCGCCTTAAAGACGTCAAAAGCACCCTCCGGCCCGCGGACGCGATCCTTTGGATCGAGCCGAAGCTCTTCAAGGAAGTCGCGCCCTACAAGTTCCGGCAACCGCCGAATGTCGTCGCGAACGGCGTTATTCATTTTGGCGCACCGAACGACCATCTCGAATTGACGGTCGATGCGCCGACCGGGATGGATTACGTCTTCCTCGGCAAGACGTTGCCGGTCGATCGTGTTTCCGGGCGTCTTCTCTTTACGGACAACCGGCTTCAGCTCAGCGAAATCGCGGGCCGATTGCTCAACGGCGAAGTGCGGGGGACCGCCGATATCTCCCTCGCCAAAGGCGATCCGCATTATCAGGCGAATCTCACCGTCGAGGGTGTCGATTTTCCGCGGGTGGCTGATCTCTACTTTAAATATGAAACCGCGCGGGGCCGTCTAGGCGGGACCTACGATTGGACCGGTTCCGGGAGCGATGCCCGCAGCATGCGAGGTAAGGGAAACGCGCAGGTGACTGACGGAGACATCTTTGCCATTCCGGTTTTCGGACCCCTTTCCGCCCTGATCGGTGCGATCATTCCCGGTGTCGGTTACAGCCAGGCGCACAAGGCGAATGCCGGCTTCACGATAAAGGACGGGGTGATCCACACCGACGACTTCAAAGTTTCCGGCAAGCTTTTCGGAATGGTCGGCCACGGCGACGTGCGATTCCTCGACGACAAACTGGATTTCGATATCCGAATCGATGCGGCCGGCCCGGGCATCTTGCTCACGCCGATGTACAAGCTGTTCGAATACAAAGGCGAAGGCAGCCTCTCGAAACCGAACTGGCACCCCAAGCGATTCTAGCGAATCGCTCAATGACGAATTTCGAATGCCGAACGCCGAATGAAGGAGAGAAAGAGGCGGACTTCACCACCTTCGTCATTGGTCATTCGTCATTCGACATTGCTCCTCGGCTCGCACACGTCGATCGGCGGAGGCGTGCACCGGGCCATCGAACGCGCCCGTTCGATCGAAGCGACAGCCATGCAGATTTTTGTGAAGAACAACATGCAATGGTTCGCCCGGCCCTTGCAGCGGAATGAAATTTCGGCGTTCCTCGATCATCCCCAGCGCGGCGAACTCCAATTCGTTTTCGCTCACGCCAATTATCTGATCAACCTCGCCGCCGCCAATCCGCAGTTCCACGCCAACTCACTGCGAGCCCTTTCCGAAGAGCTGGTCCGGGCCGATCAACTCGAATTGCCGTTTCTGGTTTTGCATCCGGGCGCACACGTCGGCGCTGGGGAAGAGGCCGGCCTGGCCAGGATTATCACCTCGCTCGATCACGTCCTGGCCGGATTACCGAAAACAAAGACCCGCATCGCCCTTGAAACGACAGCGGGCCAGGGCTCTTGCCTTGGCCATCGCTTCGAACACCTCGCCGCTATCATTGCCAATGTCCGCGAGCCCGAACGCCTCTGCGTTTGTTTGGACACCGCGCACGTCTTTGCCGCCGGCTACGAATTGGCGACCGAGAAACTGACCAAAAAAATGTTCGCGGAATTCGATCGGACCGTGGGGTTGAAACGCCTCGTCGCGCTGCACCTGAACGATTCGAAGACGGCGCGCGGCTCCCGGGTCGATCGGCACGAACACATCGGAAAAGGCCAGATCGGATTGGAAGCTTTTCGTTTCATCATGCGTGACCCTCGTTTCCGCAAGATCCCGAAAGTGCTCGAAACGCCAAAAGGCAAAGAGATGAAGGAAGACGTGGAGAACATGGGGACGCTGCGATCGCTGCTGTGACCGCGCGAGCCCGCGGGTCCGGCGCGGCCTTTAACTGATCAGCCGAAGCGTCAGCGGATAGCGGTACATCTCACCTTCGCTCGCCTTTATCGCCGCGATGATCACGAAGACGACGTTGAGAATGTGCAGGACCGCGAGAAGGACAAAACCGATGAGCACCAGACAGAGAACGCCCGCCACGATATTGTAGAGCAACATCGAGATCTGAAAGTTTAACGCCTCTTTCCCGTGCGCGTCGATCTCAGGCGAGTCGCCGCGTTTGATCAGCCAGACGATCAGCGGCCCGAAAACGTGTCCCAGGGCCGGAACAACAAATCCAGCCAGCGCACTGAGATGACATCCCACGCACCAGGTCCGGACGTCCCCTGAAGTCGAAGTTCCGCTCATTGTCAGTTGGCCTTCCCTTTCCTACTCGTGCTCGTGATCGTGATCGTGATCGGAGTCAGCTCTTTCATTATTGGATAACAAATCGATCACGAGCAAGAGCATGAGCACGACTTGCCGGTTAAGCCTTAACCCGTTCGATGTGGGCGCCGAGCTCGCTCAGTTTCTCATCGAGATGCTCGTAGCCGCGATCGATGTGATAAACGCGGCTGACTTCGGTTTCCCCCTCAGCTTTCAAGCCCGCCAGCACGAGCGCCGCCGAAGCGCGCAGATCGCTCGCCATCACCGGCGCGCCAAACAACCGCTCCACGCCCTGGATAACGGCGGTGGCGCCTTCGAGCTGCATGTGTGCCCCCATCCGCTTCAGCTCCGCCACGTGCATGTAGCGCTGTGGGAAAATGTTCTCGGTGATCACGCTGATTCCCTCGGTCGTGGAAAGAAGCGCGCACATCTGCGCCTGCATGTCCGTCGGAAAACCAGGATACGGTTGCGTCGCCAGCTCGATCGGCTGGGCCGTCCCGTTAGGCGAGACCGTGATGAAATTTTCCCCCAATTGAATCTGATAACCGCAGGCCACGAGCGCGTCTGTCACCGCGCTGACATGCTCCGGCACCACCCGCTTGATCGTGACGCCTTTCCCGGCGATCGCGCCCGCCACCAGAAACGTGCCCGCTTCGATCCGGTCCGGAATGACGTCGTGCTCGGCGCCGTGCAATTCTTTCACTCCTTCGATGATCAAACGGCGAGTGCCCGCCCCTTCGATCTTGGCGCCCATCTTGTTCAGGAAATTCGCCAGGTCGACGACCTCGGGTTCCGTCGCCGCTCCCTCGATCACCGTGATGCCCTCCGCCAGCACCGCCGCCATCATGACGTTGTCCGTGCCAAGCACCGTCGGACCAAATTTGCCCGTGAGACTAATAATCGCGCCGACCAGTTTGGGAGCGAAGACCTTGACGTTGCCTCCTTCGACCCGCACCGCGGCGCCGAGCGCTTCAAAGCCCTTCAAATGCAAATCGATCGGCCGATCGCCGATGACGCAGCCGCCCGGCAAGGAGACAGTCGCTTCGTTGCAGCGGCCGAGAAGCGGACCGAGCACGCAGACAGACGCGCGCATTTTGCGCACGACTTCGTAGGGCGCGATCGACTCGATCTTCTCCGCGGTGACTGAGACGGTCCCGCTGGCGCGTTCCACTTGCGCGCCGAGATGCATCAGGATTTGCAACATGTAGTGCGTGTCGCTCAGATCCGGAACCCGATGCAGGATGCAGGGCTCGCGCGTCAGCAACGTCGCCGCCAGAATCGGCAAGGCGGAATTCTTGGAGCCGCTGATTTTGATCGACCCGGAAAGCGGGCGGCCGCCATGAATCAGAATTTTATCCATACCTGCCAAAGATGAATCGTTTCACTCCGCAATAATCTCGGATCGCGGCAATGTCGTGATAATTCTTTTCGCCCAGAAGCACAGCTAGATTTTCGGCCTGGCCAATCCCGACTTCGAGGGCAAGCAATCCGCCGGGACGCAGGCGATCTCCCGCCACTCCAATCAGTTCCCGCACCAATTCATCCCCTTGCTCGCCGGAGAAAAGGGCGATGGCGGGATCGTGCAGGACCTCGCGGGAGAGCACAGAACGATCACCCGCCGCGACGTAGGGCAGATTGGCTACGACCAGGTCGAACTCCCCCGCGACCTCCTTTAGCAAATGACTTTTGGCGAATCGAACCCGGCCCACCAAGGCCAGCTTCACCGCATTTTCCTGTGCGAGCGCGAGGGCATCGTCGGAAATATCCACGGCGTCCACTTCCGCTTCCGGAAATTGCGCGGCTAACGTGAGCGCAATAACCCCGCTCCCCGTTCCGACGTCGACAAAACGAGCGCTTTCCGGCCATTTCATCGCCGTCAATTTTTCGACCAGCTCCTCCGTTTCCGGGCGCGGAACGAGCCCGCGTGTGTCGCAGAGAAAAACGCGGCCGGCGAATTCCACCGTGCCGAGCAAATGCTGGAGCGGCTCGCCCTGGCCGCGGCGCCGGACCAACTCGCGCAGCGGCCCCAGCTCCGCTTCGGTCAAGGGCCGTTCGAACTCGAGATAAAGTTCAATCCGCTTGCGTTGAAGCGCGTGCGCCAAGAGATGCTCGGCGTTCAGCCGCGGACTCTCGATCTCGCGCTTGGTAAAGTAAGCGGTCGTCGATTGGAGCACCTCGAGAACGGTCATTCGTTTCTTCTCCGGGTAATGTCGAGGCGACCGCGCGGAGAGCGCCGCCCCATCAGGCGGTGAGCGATGACTCCTGCAACCGCTCCTGCAAATCCGCCGCCTGCAGCGATTTGATCATCTCCTGCAAGTCGCCTTCCATGAACCGGTCCAGGTTGTAGAGCGTCAAACCGATGCGGTGATCGGTCACCCGGTTCTGCGCATAATTATAGGTGCGAATTTTTTCTTCGCGTCCGCCGGAGCCGATCTGGTTTTTGCGGTGGGCGGAATACTTCGCCTCCTCTTCGCGCTGCTTGTCTTCGAGCAGCCGGGAGCGCATGATCTTGAGCGCCTTTTCCTTGTTCTTTTGCTGGCTGCGTCCGTCCTGGCAGCGCACGATCCGTCCCGTTGGAATGTGGAGAACCTGGACGGCGGAATCGGTCGTGTTCACGCCTTGCCCGCCCGGGCCGCCGGCGCGACAAACTTCAATCCGCAAATCCTCCGGTTTCAGTTCGAGATCGACTTCCTCTGCCTCGGGCAGGACGGCCACCGTGGCGGTGGAAGTGTGGATGCGACCCTGCGCTTCCGTCGCCGGGACGCGCTGGACGCGATGGACGCCGCTTTCAAAACGAAGCTGCCGAAAAACGTTTTCGCCTGAAACCTTGAAAATCGATTCCTTCAACCCGCCCAGTTCCGAGGGACTCGATTCGAGACCTTCGACTTTGAGGCCGGCCGCTTCCGCATAGCGATTGTACATCCGGTAAAGGTCGGCGGCGAAGATGGCGGCTTCGTTTCCGCCGGTCCCCGCGCGGATTTCGACGATCGCGTCGCGATTCTCGTTTTCGTCCGGAGGCAGGAGCGCAATTTGGAAGTCACGCTCGAGTTCGGAGACGCGTTTCAGCAAATCGGGAATCTCATCGTCGGCCATGGCGGCAATTTCGACGTCGCCCGATTGCGCCAGTTCCCGATTGTCGTCCAATTGTTGGCGCGCCGTTTCCAGCTCGGTCCAGCGCGCGAGCAACTGCTTCACGCCGGAATGTTCCCGCATGATTTCGCTGGCGCGCTTTCGGTTCTCGAACAGGGCCGGATCGGCGATCTCGCGTTCGAGCTGCTCGAAACGTTCCCGTTTGCGCTCGATTAACGAATTGAAGTCCATTTGCAAGTTGTAGCAACGGCGCTCTGTCGCCGTTCCTGTGGCGCCCCGACAGAGCGGGGCGGCTACAGCGGGTCCCTGAAGTTAGACTTTGGGAGCCACGCCGGCGCGAGTGGCCTTCGTGCTGCCGTAGCGGCGCGCGAATTTTTCCACGCGGCCAGCAGTATCGACGAACTTCTGTTCGCCCGTGAAAAACGGATGGCATGCGGCACAGATGCCGATTTTAATGTCCCGCTTGGTCGAGCGTGTGTGGTAGACAGCACCGCACGCGCAGGCGATGTCGGTCTCGTAATACTCTGGATGAATGTCCGCTTTCATGTTTGGAAACGAGTGGCGAACTTAGGCGCGCTCCCCCGTGCGCGCAAGGGATGAAATTGCACGACGCCTTGCTCGCCGAATGGGAGAAAACCGTCACCCGCCAGGGAGGCGCCGCGGCCATCCTCGACACCCGCGGAGAAGTGCTGCGGACATTTGACGATATCGAAGAACAGGCCCGCGCCCTCGAGTCCCAGATCGAGGGGTGCTCGCCGGGGCAGGTCCACGCCATTGAGATTGGCAACGACCCCAACTGGCCGTCCCTCTTGCTCGCCTGCCTCCGCCGGCGAGTGGTGGTCTTGCCGCTCGACGACTCACTCACCGCGGAGCAACGCGAGGCGGCCCGGAGAATTTGCACTGCCCGGGGCGCAGGCGACTGGGGCGAGCAGCCCCCCGTTCTGTTGAAATTGACCTCCGGGACCACGGCCGCGCCGCGAGCGATCCGATTCCGGAGCGAGCAATTAGTGGCGGACTGCAACCAGATTTGCGAAACGATGGGCATTACCGACCAGGACCTCAATTTCGGTGTCATCCCGCTCTCGCATTCGTACGGTTTCAGCAACCTGGTCACACCGTTGCTGGCTCGCGGGGTCCCGATGGTTCTGAGCCGGGATCGGATGCCCCGCGCGGTCCTGGACGATCTCGCCCGCACCAACGCGACCGTCTTCCCCGGAATGCCGGTCTTCTACCAGGCATTCTCGGAAATGGGGGAGGTGCCTCCCCTAGCAAAGTTGCGGCTTTGCATTTCCGCCGGTGCGCCGCTCCCCGTGGAAGTTGCGAGAAAATTTCGCGAGAAGTTCCACCAGCCAATCCACTCCTTCTATGGCTCGTCCGAATGCGGCGGTATTTGTTATGATCGCGATGCGCTCCTGCTCGAGCAGGGTTTCGTGGGCCAGCCAATGCGCGGACTCGAGCTGGAATTGCTCGAGCCGGACGCTCCCGCCAGCCGAGTGCGGGTGCGAAGTGCGGCCGTAGGCGATGGCTATTTTCCCGAACCTGATGAGGAGCGACTCGGACGAGGCAAATTCCTTCCGGACGACTTGCTCGGCGCCAGCGCCGATGGATTCCGAATCGTCGGCCGGACCTCCGACGTAATTAACGTCGCGGGGAAAAAGGTGAACCCGGCGGAAGTGGAAGCGGAGTTGCTGCGGTTCGCCGGCGTGCGCGCGGCGGTTGTGTTCGGTCGCGAATCGACTCTGCGGAACGAAGAGGTGGCGGCCTGCGTCGTGGCGGAGGAGCGAGTCCGGGAGTCCGAACTGCTCGATCATTGCCGTGCCCATCTGAGCGGCTGGCAGGTCCCCAAGCGGATTTTTTTTGTCGATGAAATTCCCGTGAACGAGCGGGGCAAGATCAGTCGCCGCGAGCTGGCCCGTAATCTTGGTCCGTGATTCCTCCCTTCGAGACGACTCCAGACGCTCGTTTCCACTCCCCGATGCGAATTAAAGGTATGCGAAACATCCTATTTTCCACCTTCGGCGCTCTCTTCCTCCTCGCTGCGTTGAGCGGCTGCAGCACCAGCGTGAAAACCGACAGCGGCCACGGCGTAACGGCTGGCGTCCACGATACGGGACATGGCGTGACGGCAGGCGTGCACGCGCGCTGACGCTCGACAAAGGCAATTCCAATCCAGTTGCGTGCGAAAAATGCTTTTCATTTGCCCGGAAGCAGGCATTCCTAATTAGGGCAGGGCTCACGACTCGAAGTGTGTCGGCAGCCATGCCCCACCCTTGAATCGTGAACCCAACGACATCGCAGAATTCTCTTGAACAAGGCGGGCGCATTCTTGTGCTCGAACCTGATGAAGGCCTCGCCGCGAAAATTGTCACGGCGCTCCGGGAAGCTGCGCCTGCCGCCCAGGTCGATCTGGCCCGTAATCTGGAAGAGGCCCAATTCCTCGTCCTGAACGACCGGCCGGACCTGTTCGTTCTCGACGTCGATGCCGTGCCCGATCTCGGTCAGGATTTTCTTTACGATTTGCGCACCAGCCACCCGAATGCGCGCGCCATCGTCCTGACAGGCGTTCACCTGGCCGCCCACCGCGAGCAGGCTGCCGGACTCGGCGCGATTCATTTTCTCGAAAAACCATTCCCGCACGCCGATTTTGTCGATCTCGTCCAGGCCCTCCTTTCGCCTTCGGGCGAGACGGATAGCGAAAAATTTCAGGGAACGCTCAGCGACCTCCACCTCGCCGATATCATTCAACTCAAATGCATGAGCGGCTCGTCCGCGGCGCTGCAGTTCACCGGACCGAACGGGGAGAAGGCGCGCGTTTATTTCGAAAGCGGGCAGGTCCGGCACGCGACCGCGCCGGGGAAAGAAGGAGTCGCCGCCTTCAACCAAATCGTGCGTTGGAAAGGCGGCCAGATTTCCGAGGTGTCCGGCGCCGCTCAAAGCCCGCGGACCATCGATCTCGACTGGCAGATCCTGCTCATGGAAGCGGTGCGCCAGATGGATGAGACCCGGGATACGCCTTCCGCCGCTGCCGCGCAACCGGCCTCCGGCAGCCGCAAAGTTCTGGTGATCGACGACAGCTTGATGCTGCTCAGTTTTGTGAAGGAGATTTTGGCGGAATCGAATTACAGCGTGGTCACGGCTGCAACCGCGGAGGAAGGCCTGGTCGCGGCGTCGAACGATGTGCCTGATCTTATCCTGCTCGACTACGTGCTGCCGGATATGAAGGGCGACGAGGTCTCGCGGCACCTGGCAAAGAATTCCGCCACGGCCAGGGTGCGGATCGTCTATATGTCAGGCTTCGGCGCGGATCTCAAACCGGACCAAATTAGCAATGCCAATGTCATCGGATCGTTGAATAAACCGTTCACTTCTGATCTGTTACTGAAAACCGTGGAGAAATACATGCCCAAGGAATCGAGCGCGTCCGAGTCGAAGGCTGTGGAAACCGAACCGAGTTCGTCCGCACCAGCCTGGCCCGAGCCGGAGGCTGCCGCGGCCGCGGAGCCAGCGTCCGAGCCACCTCGCACTTCCGCGGAGGTGCCGCATTGGCGCCTCCCTGAACCTGCCGCCGCCGAACCCGCCGCCGCGGAGAAACCCGCCTGGAGCGAACCGGCCGAACCCGCGACACCGGAACCTGTGGAAACGACTGAAACCGCCGAGGCCGCCCAAACTGAGGTCGCAAATGCCGCGGACGCAGCGGAAACAGCTGAAATAGCCGCAAGCGCCGGCGCCACCAGCGATGCCTGGTGGAGCGCCCCGGTCTCGCAAAGCGCCCCTCTCCCACAAAGCACGCCAGACTCGCAGCCGGCCTGGGCCGAAACGCAACCAGCAGCCTCGTCTTCAGTTTTTGAGGCGCCCTCCGTTTCTCAGCCCGCCGAGGCACGGGCGGAAGAACCGCTCCCGGTCAATGGCGCATTCTTTTCCGGCGACACGAGTTTCTTCTCTCTCAACGGCGCCCTGCACACCATTGGGAAAGAGAAATTAACCGGTACCCTGCGCACTCTCTGGAACCAGGAACCGGTCGAGCTTCTCGCCCGCAATGGAGAGATCATTCTGGTCACGACCCGTGACCCGCAACTCTATTGCCCGGAGGCGCCGATCACGCTCGTCAATGTGGACGCCGAGAAGACCGAGCAAGCCCGCGCAGAGCAACGGGAGACCGGTTGTCCTGTTTTCCTGACCCTCGCCCGCGAGGAGTTGATCCTCCGTGAGCCGGCCGTCCAATTGGTGCAGCATTACGGCCAAAAACTTTTTGCGCAGCTCTGGACCGCGCGGCGCGTTCGCTTCGTCTTCGAGCAAAGCGAGACGCTGCCGGATTATTGTCAGGACATTCCCGGCGAGGCGGACATCGATCACTGGGTCCTGACCACGCTGCGCTGCATTCAATTTCAGGAATTGCTGGAGATCCCGGACACGGAAGCCGGACGCATTCCAGCCTACACGCGCGATGGCTACCAGCGCGTGCAGAGCCTGCGGCTCACGGTTGCGGAAGCCCAGTTCGCCTCGCAATTCAATGGGGTTCGCTCGATCGCCCAGATCGCAAAGAACCTCCGGTTGGATTTCAAATTCGCCCGCCTCACTCTCTTTCGGTTCCTCGCCCTCGAGATCGTGGAATGCTGGCCAGCGGCCGCCGCGGTGAAGCCGGAAAAGAAAGGCTTCTTCCAGGGCCTCGGAAAAACGATTGGATTTGGCGATTAGCTCGCCCTGGGCTGTGAGCGATGAGTCCCCGATCGGAACCTTCGACGCCGGAAGAGCCGTCGAATATCGTCAATCTTCCCGGCTCGTCTGAGAGCGCTGAGAGCGCCGCCGCGCCTTCCCGTTTTTCCGCTCCGGAAAATTTCATTAACCGCGAGCTGAGCTGGCTCGAATTCAACCGGCGCGTTCTCGAGGAAGCGCAGGATCCGACCCAACCTCTCATCGAGCGCGTTAAGTTCCTGACAATTTTCAGCTCGAACCTGGACGAATTTTTCGAGATTCGCGTCGCCGGCATCAAGCAGCAGATCGAAAGCGAGACGAGTGACGTGGGCGCTGACGGTTTGAGCCCGACCGAGACCTTCAACGCGATCCAACGCACCGCGCACGAGATGGTCGCAACCCAATACGCGCTTTGGAAAGACGATCTGGCCCCCGCGCTCGTCAAGAATGGGATCCGCGTCCATGACCTCGCGGACCTGAATGCGAAGCGCACGGCCTGGGCGCAGCGCTATTTCCGCGAGGAAGTCTTTCCTTTGCTGACGCCTCTCGCGGTGGACGCCAGTCATCCTTTTCCGCAGCTTTTGAACAAGAGCCACAATCTCCTGGTGCGCGCCCGGAGCGAACGCGGCGCCGAACCGCTCCACGCCATCGTCCAGGTCCCGCGCGTTCTGCCGCGCCTGATTCTCCTGCCCCGCGGCAAAGGCGAAGACGAACCGTGGGACTACATTTACCTCTCCTCCCTCATCAAACATCACATCGGCGATCTCTTCCCCGGCCTGCTCCTCGACGGCGTGCACGCCTTTCGCGTGACCCGGAACAGCGATCTCTATATTGACGAAGAGGAAGCCGATAATCTCTTGCGCAGCATCGAGCAGGAATTGCGGCGATCGAGCCGCGGCGACGCCGTCCGTCTCGAAGTAGCCGCGGATTGCCCGAAGGATTTCCGCGAATTGCTTCTCGAGTTTTTCGATCTTGGCGAGATGGATTTGTACCGGCTCGATGGCCCGCTCTCGATGACTCATCTCGCGCCGCTCGTGGCCAACGATGCTTTCGCGAAGCTAAAGGATCGCGTCTTTCAGCCGGCCCGCGATCCCGCCTTGCCTCCGCATGCCAACATCTTCGAAGTCATGCGCAAACAGGACGTGCTCCTCCATCATCCCTACGAAAGCTACGACCCGATCGTCGAATTCATCGAGAACGCCGCGCAAGACCCGCTCGTCCTGGCGATCAAAATCACGTTGTATCGCACGAGCGGTGACTCACCGATCGTGGAAGCGCTCATGCACGCGGCCACCGCCGGGAAACAGGTCACCGCTCTGGTGGAACTGCGCGCGCGTTTTGATGAAGCCGCCAACATTCAGTGGGCGCGCCGGCTCGAAGAAGCGGGCGCCCACGTCGTTTACGGGGTGGTCGGTTTGAAGACCCACTGCAAGGCGTTACTCATCGTCCGCCGGGACGCCGATCGGCTCCGCCAATATGTCCATCTCGGCACAGGCAATTATCACCCGCGCACCGCGCGGATTTACACGGATTTCAGTTTGTTCACGACCAACCCGAAGATCACCGAGGAGGTCGCAATCGCCTTCAACACTCTCACCGGCCTCGCCAGCTACCCGGGCCTGGAAAAATTGCTGGTCGCGCCCTTCGACCTCAAGAACCGCATCATCGGAATGATCGAACGCGAACGCGACCACGCTGCCTCCGGCAAGCCCGGCCGCATGATCGTAAAGCTCAACTCGCTCGTGGATCAGGAAATCATCGAGAAACTCTATGAGGCTTCCTGCGCCGGGGTGAAGATCGACCTGATTGTGCGCGGCATCTGTTGCCTGCGCCCGCGGATCGCGAACCTGAGCGAAAACATTCGCGTCATCAGCATCGTGGGACGGTTCCTCGAGCACAGCCGGATTTATTATTTCGAAAACGCCGGCAAGCCGGAAGTCTTTCTCGCCAGCGCCGACTGGATGCCGCGGAATTTTATCCGGCGCGTCGAAATCGCTTTCCCGATCGAAGACGCCACTCTCCGCGACGAGATCATTAACGAAGTGCTGCCGCGTTTCCTGAACGACCATATCAAGGCGCGTGAATTGCAATCGGACGGAACCTACGTTCGCCTGAAGCCGGAGGAAGGCGCGCCGCGCTCGCAGGCGCAACTCCATTTCCGGGAACGCTCGCGCGGCCAGGCGCGCAAACTCGCCGAAACGCAGACGGCGCCGATGATCAAACTGACGCCTATCACGACCGCGCGAAAAGAGAACCCATGAAAAAGAGAGTGCTGGTCATCGATATCGGCGGAACGCACGTGAAGCTGATGATTTCGCGGCGGGAAAAGCGCAAGTTCGATTCCGGTCCGAAACTTTCGCCCCGGCAATTGATCGCCCAAATCAAGAAGACCGCGGAAGGCTGGAGCTACAACGCCATCTCGATCGGTTTTCCGGCGCCCGTCCAGAACGGCCGGATCGCGAAGGATCCCAAGCATCTCGCGAAAGGCTGGGTTGGTTACAATTTCACCAAATCGTTAGGCAAGCCCACCCGCGTCATAAACGACGCTGCGATGCAGGCGCTCGGAAGTTATCGCGGCGGCCGCATGCTCTTCCTGGGCTTGGGCACCGGTCTCGGCTCAACCCTGGTCTGGCAAAAAAACGTCCTTCCGCTCGAGCTGGGCGATCTCCCTTACGAAGGCGGGATTATTGAAGAAGTGCTGGGCAAACCAGGACTCGCGGTGCTCGGAAAGAAGGTCTGGGAGCGCGAAGTTTTCTTCTGCATCGAGCAGCTCAAGCTTTCTTTCATCGCTGATTACGTCATGCTCGGTGGCGGAAACGCGAAAATCCTAAACGAGTTACCCGACGGCACAGAATTGGGTCACAATCGCAACGCCTATCTCGGCGGCTGCCGTATGTGGGAAACCGATCCCCGCACCAAACGCCCCAAGTGGAACGTGATCTAAGCTCGTCTTCGTGCTCGTGCTCGTGCTCGTGATCCTGATCCTGATCCTGATCGGTAATTCGCCTGGCTTTGAAAGAATGCGAACGTCATTTGGAGCTCGCGCGGTCGCCGATCTTATGTCTCGTTAGACGCCTTCCCGACTATGAAAACTTCCTCACTCCTCTTGCTTGCGAGTGTCTTGTTGTTTGTCGGGTGCCGCCCAAGCACGAATAAATCGACTTACGATGCCGAGTGGGAAGCGCAGAACAAACGCACTCGCGCACAGATGGATGACTATGATCGCCAGACCAAGCGCGTGGATGAGATGCAGGCGAAGATGGATGAGCAGAATCGTCGCTTCGAAAAGATTTTGGAGAAGTGGGAAGAGCAGGCCCGCAGATACGACGCCATTTTAGAGGCGATGGAGAAGCAGCAAGGGGCCAAGAAGTGAGAACGATGTCGCCTAGCTGAGCTCTTTTTCGTTAGACGCATGAAGTCGCTTGCCCTCATCATCGCCCTCGCACTTCTTCCCGTTCCAGCCATTGCCGAAACTCAGGTTCGGGACGACGGCATTTACGAATACGACAGGAACGAGCTGCAGTGGGACAAGAAGGCGTTCGACTCTCCGCCTCAGATTGTCGGCGGCTATGCTGATCTGGTGCGACGCGTCTCATTTCCTTCGGAGTTGCGGGCCAGACGCGTGGAGGGCGCCGCTACCACCACGGTCTCCCTGGACCTTGCCGGTCGCGTGACGTCCGTCACTTTCACGCCGCGGATGCTGCCCGACTTGGAGCGCATCGTCACCACGGCTGTTCGCGGCTGCCGCTGGAAGCCCGGTCAGAAGCGAGGTAAAGTTGTTGGTGGTCGCGTTTGGTTCCCAGTGAAGTTTGTCCTCCGTCGTCCTTGATTGCGTCCAATCATGCGATTGGAGCGAACGTTAGGCGACCGTCCCTGGCCATGCCAAAGTCCGAATTCGCAAAACATCTCGACACCCTTCAGGCGCAGGTAGCGGCGTTCCTGAAGCCGCTCGGATTCCGCAAGAAGGGCCGGACTCACAATCGCTCCACGCCCAGAGGGCTTGTTCACGTCGTGAGCTTCCAAATGGGTCAATTTCCCATCGGAGAGCACTACGTCATACCTGGATTCCGCGAGAGCTTCTACGGAAGGTTCGCCGTGAACCTCGGAGTCCTTCTGCCATGCGTCTGTGAGACCGAGTCGCAGAAATCCGTCCCCGAGTTCGTCCAGGAGTATCATTGCACGATTCGCGCAAGACTTGGTTCTTTGGCGTTCGGCGAAGACCGATGGTTTGAGCTGACTGCTGACACCTCGGCCTTGGCCACCACCCTGGTTCAGATGCTCGACAAGTTCGGCTTGCCGTTCTTCGAGCAGTTCCCCGACTATCCCTCCGTTCTGGCTTATTTCGAAGCGCACGGAGACCTGCCGTTTCAGAACTCGAAGAGAGCCACGCTGGAAGCGGCTATCGTGGCCCATCATCTTGGTGAGGGGCAAAGGGCACAGCGCCTCCTGGCGCAGGCACACACCACGGACCACAAAGAATTTCGTCAGTATGTTTCCGTTCTGGCCAATCGCCTTGGACATCAGGTCGCCTGAATCGCTCCGCCAGCCGTCGCTGATCTTGGGTCTCGTTAGGCCGCTACCATATTTTCATAAACCATGACGACCGAGCTTCGATTTCTGGCAGCCACGGTGATTCTGGGGCTCGTGCACCTGATCGTGGACTCCCATCTCATCAGCTTTCAGCTCGGCTATCGCTGGACAGCCAGCAACCGGGAACCGCCCGTGCCTCCATTGCGCGGGGTCGCAAGCCGGGTGGACCAGGCTTACACGAACTTCATGGAAACTTTTCCCTTCTTCGCTGCCGTCGTCCTGGCGGCCCATTTCGCTGACCGCCACGGTGCGTTGACCTTGTGGGGAGTCCAGCTCTACTTCTGGGGACGAGTAGGATACGTCCTCGCCTCCGCGGCCGGCTTCGGGCTAGTCCGTTCAATCGTGTTCTTTAACACGGCGCTAAGCGGCATCGTCCTTTTCCTCATCGCCCTTCTTCGCTAGTTCTGGAATGGTTGTCGCGGCGCTGGCGCCTGGCGTCACTCGCTCTGGACTATCGGCGCCGGAATCGCAATAATCCTCCTTGCTGGCTTCGCGCGAAAATCAGCAACACCTGACACGCGATGCGAACACAACTAAAGGAACACAAGTAATGAACTCACAGATTCTTGGATTAAAGACGGCGAGCTTTGTCTTTGGGCTGATGGGCCTGGCGCAGTTGTTGCGTCTGCTGCTGCGTCCCGAAGTGCTGCTGGCGGGACATCCGGTGCCGCTCTGGCCGAGCGTGCTGGCATTCGTGATCCTGGGCGGCTTGTGTCTCTGGATGTGCAAGCTCGCGCGCGGGGCGACTCGGTACAAATCTTGAACGGCGGACGGACGCTCCCCGTCCGTTCTTAAGACTAACAGCGGGACGTCGACCGGGACCCTTTTCCCTCGGGTGGCCGCGAGGAGGAGCCCGCCCGCTCCAGCGCCTTCGACAAAAAAGTGGAAACAGAATCAGGTCCGATTAGTTTTCCGCTCCCGGCCCCCGGGCCGGTAATATGCGACGCTATCTTCCCTTTGCGATCATCATCACCGTTTTATTGATCGCGATCGCAACGGGTCTGGTGCTTTTGCGATCGAAGCAACCCGCGAGCGCTCCCACCGCACCCCTCGTTCCCACCGTTTCCGTGCCCCCCGAGGCCACTGTCGCCCCCACCCCTTCACTCGCTCCCGCCGCGCCAGCCGCCTCTGTTCCCGCCGCTCAGGTCGCTCCGACTGTGCCGGCAGCTCAGGAAGCGCCGCCCGCGCCGAACACGGCGCTCCCCCACTTCCGCGGTGGCGCCAGCGCCCCGGTGACCATCGAAGAGTTCGGCGATTTCCAATGCGTTCCCTGTGGCAATTTGTTCCCCAAGCTCCAAAAGGTGGAAGCCGATTACGGGGATCGGCTGCGCGTGGTCTTTCGTCACAAACCGATGCACAAGCACGAACATGCCGTGCTCGCGGCCCGCGCGGCGGAGGCAGCCGGACTCCAAGGGCGCTTCTGGGAGATGCACGATCTGTTGTTCGAGAATTCGCTGCGCTGGACGAAGGGCGTGGACACGGTCGGACCAGAGGTGTCTCCTTCGCGGAGACTCCAATCGCCGCTCCTGGCCATGGACATAGAAGTGCGGGATGTTCTCGTTCGCTACGCCGAAATGTTGAAACTGGATGTCGATCGCTTCAAGACGGACATCGACAGCGAGGCGGTCAAAGCGCGGGTTGATGCAGATCAAGATCGCGCCAACACGCTCGGCATCGACCGGACACCGACCCTTTATGTCAATGGCCACCTCCTGCCCGCCCTTTCGACCCAGAGCGTGGAGGCCCTCCACGCTGCCATCGATGCAGCGCTCAGCGGAAAGAAGCCGGAGGGAACGACGAGCGTTCCGACAGCTACGCCGGGAAAATCAAAATGAACCACGCTCCGTCTGCCCAGGAACGACCCCGGCCGTGGCTGTTTATTCCTGCCGCCTTGTTGTCATTAGTCGGGCTGGCCGATTCCATTTATCTCACGGTCACGCACCTGACCGGCGAGGATGTCACCTGCGTCGCTTCCTCAGGTTGCTCGGAGGTGCTCTCGAGCGCGTACTCCAGCGTAGGAAGCATTCCCCTCGGGGCGTTTGGCGCGCTCGGGTATTTCATCGCCTTCAGCCTGGCCACGCTGGCTGTTTTCGGTTACCGCCGCGCCCAAAGCTTTCTCACCATCGTCGTCGCCGGCATGCTGGTAACCACGCTCTGGCTGCTCTATGTGCAGGCTTTCGTGCTGCACGCATTTTGCGATTTCTGCCTCCTCTCGGCGGGGTTGACCTTGTCTCTCTCCGTCATCGTCGCGATCGCGTCCTTCACCGGACGGAAACCTCGGACCGCGACCGAAGGGGCACCCGTGCTCGAATCGTTACAATCTAAATTATGAGACGCTATCTTCCTTTTGTCATCATCGGTGCTGTCATCTTGCTCGGCTCCCTCAGCGCCCTGCTTCTTTATCGCGCCAAGTCTTCCGGCACTCCTCTCAAGATTGTGCAGGGCAAACCGGGTGCGGAGCCCGCCCATATTCACGGACCGGACGATGCGCGCGTGACCCTGGAAGAATTCGGCGACTATCAGTGCAAGCCTTGCGGTTTTCTGGCCGCGACGCTCCGGAAAATCCTGCCCGACTATGGCACGAGCGTGCGCCTCGTCTTTCGACAGTTTCCGCTGGCCATGCACCCACACGCCATGAACGCCGCGCGCGCGGCGGAAGCAGCCGGGTTACAAGGCCGTTTTTGGGAAATGCACGATATGATATATGAGAATGCACCGACGTGGAGCCAGGAGAGCCCCCGTCCGTTCATAAAAGTGGTGCCCGCCCCAGGGGCCGCGCCCTCAGACGCACCGACGGGTGTGCGGCTTGTCTTCACCGGCTACGCGCAGAAAATTGGACTCGATGTCGAGCGCTTCAAAAAAGACATGGACACTGAACCGGTCAAGGAGCGGATCGCGGCCGATCAGGAGCGTGGCATTTCAATCGGAGTCGATCGAACACCTTTCCTATTTATCGATGGCGTCCAGATCCCGTATCCCTCTTTTGAGGAAAAGGAACTGCGCGGGGTGATAGACGCGGCCCTCGCTGGAAAAACTCCGACGTTTTCCCCGGTGCCGAGCCCCACGCCCGCCCCGCCGAAATAGACAGGGCTCCGCGCGAAACGAGCGCCGTTACTCGATCGTTATCTCCTGGGGATCAAACTCGGCCGCGGGGTATTGCGGCTTCATTTTTTCCAGCGCGGCCACGACGGCCTCGAGCATAACGAGGTTGCGCATCCACTTGCGATCGGCCGGCACGATCCACCAAGGGGCCGGCGCGGTCGTGCAGCTGTTAATTACATCGTCGTAGGCCATCTGGTAGTCGTCCCATAACCGGCGTTCCTGCAAATCGGCCAGGTTGAATTTCCAGAGTTTGTGCGGCTCTTTCAGCCGGGCTTCGAGCCGGCATTTTTGTTCTTCGCGCGAGATGTGGAGAAAGAACTTCAGGATGGCCGCGCCATTATCGCTTAACAACTTCTCGAAGGCGTTGATATCCGCGCAGCGCGCGCGCCACGCTTCCCGGCTGATTTCTCCGTGGACCAGGGGAACGAGCACGTCTTCATAATGCGAACGATTCCAGAGCGCGACGCAGCCCTTGCGCGGCGTCGCCTTGTGCACGCGCCAGAGGAAATCGTGATCCCGCTCTTCCGCCGTGGGATATTTGAAATTCGTGAGTTGCACGCCGTTGGGGTCGAGCCCCAGACAAAGACTTTTGATGGCGCCATCCTTGCCGCTGGTGTCCATCCCCTGCACGACGACGAGCACGCTCCGCTGATGTTCGGCGTAAAGCGCTTCCTGCATCTCGGCCAGCCTTTCTCGCAAGCGCTGGATTTTCTCGACGGAATCCGATTTCGAATAGCCCGCCGTTTCGCGGGGATCGATCTCCGCCAGCCGGATTTCGCAGCCGGGCTCCGTCAGCACCAGGCCATTTATTTGTTTTGGCCGAGAGAGCTTTTGCTTTTTCGCTTTCCTGCTCAAAGTGAATTCAGGCTATCGGCCGGAATGAAAACGCGCAAACCCATAACTGGCGGATGTAATTTTCCCGCGCGCTTATCTTGCATCGACCGACCGCGGCTTCACCTTTACCCATGAAATTTTATCTTCTCCGCCATGGAAAAGCGGATTGGCCCAACTGGGACAAGCCGAACGACGAGCGTCCGCTGACAAAAGAAGGAAAGAAGGAAGTCGCCGAGGTGGCGAAACTTCTGGCCCGACTGGAAATCGCCCCCGTTATCCTGACCAGTCCCCTCCCGCGCGCCAGCCAGACCGCGGAGATTGCGGGCCAACATTTGAACGCAAAAGTCCACGTGGAACCGCTGCTGCGCCCAGGCTTCGACGCCGCCAGGCTCGGCAAAATCCTCAAGACCTTTTCCGGCAAAAGTCTCATGGTGGTCGGACACGAGCCCGACTTTACTCGCACCATTTTTCAGCTGACGGGAGCGAACACGAAAATGTCGAAGGCCGGCGTGGCGCTTATCGAACTGGAGACCGCCCCGCTCCAAGGCGTGTTGCGCTGGCTCTTCCCGCCAAAATTCGCAAAATAGTGAGCTGTCTTGCGGGGTCGGTGACCCCGCCTGCAGAATTTTTTCTTTCCCACGTTGGACGTTTCCTCTTCTTCTCCGATCGAATTGAAACCACTCCTTTCATTCCCGCGCCTGCTCGTTCTGCTCGCCTGCGTTTTGCCTGCGTCCGTCTTCTGCGAAACGAAGACCGCTCCAGCCGAACGCCACGTTGTCGTTGTGGTCTGGGATGGAATGCGTCCTGATTTTGTCACGGCGCGCAATACTCCCACGCTTTGGAAGCTCGCCCGGGAAGGCGTCACGTTTCGCCATCATCATTCGGTTTATCCCACCGCCACCAACGTCAACGGCGCCGCCATCGCCACAGGCGTCTATCCCAACCGCAACGATTTACTCGCGAACCGCGAGTACCGTCCACGGATCGATCCGCAAAAAGCCTACGAAAACGCCGGCCCGGAAGTCATTCGAAAGGGAGACGAAACCAGCGGCGGAAAATATCTCGCCTCCCCCACCGTCGCAGAAATCGTTTGCGGTGCCGGCCGGCGCACAGCGATCGCCGGCACCAAGTCGGTCGCCTTTCTCCACGACCGCCACTCGGAATGGACGAGTGCGGTCGGAGAAGACTCCTTCACCAAGTTTGCCGCCGCGCCGATGCCCCCGACGGTGCGCGAGGAAATGCTGCGCCTCCTCGGCCCTCTTCTCACCAAGGCAGCCGATACGGGCGACCAGCAAAACGCCTACGCGACGCGCGCTCTCATCGACATCCTGTGGCGCGACGGGGTGCCCGCGTTTTCGCTTCTTTGGATGAGCGAGCCCGATCTGACGCAGCACGAAAATTCGCCCGGCGCCGAGGTTTCGATGGCTGCCGTTCGGAGCTCGGACCGCAATCTCGCCACTCTTCTTGAAGCGCTCTCCAAGAAGCACGCGCGCGAAACGACGGACATCCTGGTGGTTTCCGACCATGGCTTCTCGACCATTGAACGCGGCATCGATTTCCCCGGCGAATTACGCGCCGCCGGCTTCGATGCGGTGACGACCTTCCCGCAGGCGCCGAAAGCGGGACAGATCATGGTGGTCGGAAACGCCGGCACGATCCTGTTCTACATTGTTGAGCACGATCGCGCGGTTGCCGGCCGGCTGGTCGAATGGCTTCAGCATTCCAATTTTGCCGGAGTGATTTTTGCGCGAGAAAAATTCGAAGGCGTTTTTCCCCTGGATTCTGTCCATGCGAATATCGCCGACGCACCGGACGTGATGGTCGCCTTGCGTTGGAATCCGAAACCGAATCGCTTTGGCATCGCCGGCCAGATCGTCACCGATGCAGCTCGCGGCGCTGGGAAAGGCAGCCACGTTACCCTGAGTGAATTCGACGTGCACAACACTCTCATCGCGTCCGGTCCTGGCTTCCGTCGCGCCATGATGAACGATCTTCCGAGCGGCAACATCGATCTTGCACCGACGGTCCTGCGCCTTCTCGGATTGGAGTCACCGCACAAGTTTGACGGGCGCGTCTTGTCCGAAGCGATGACCGGCGAGACGGCGCCTCCGCGAGCGACGACCGAAACATTGGAAGCCACCCGCAAATTCGCTCCGGGCCAATGGCGTCAGCACCTGCGTATTTCGCGAGTTGGCGAAACCACCTATTTCGATGAAGGCAACGGCTCCTTCGACGCGTCTCCTTCCTCTACCTCTCCCTCTCCCTCTCCCTGACAGGAAAAGAACCCAGCGGAAGAGGCAGAGGAAGCGGAAGATTGATGATGGGCTCTTCCCATGCCGCCGAGTAAACGATTACCCTGCTCGCTTGCCCCATCGACACCGCCAGCGCAGCAAGCACAAGGACCTTCCATTGAGCCATGGAGAGTTCGTCCACGTCGCGGGTGTTCCGATTGCGTTCGCCGCGGAGATTGACCGGGTCCCGAGTAACATCGATCACTTTTGGATTACCATCGGGATTGGAGGCAATGAACCTCTCCGGATCGCGCTGAGCACGCATTCGCGACAGAACGCCGCGGCTGGTTTCGATCCGCGTGTCCGCGTGGGCGTTATCGCTTCATCGTGGCAAACACTGCCGCCGAAAGAGGTGGTGGGCTGTCGCGGGCTGGATTATCACGAGATCGAGAAGGCGGAACCGGTGACGTACGTCGAGTACGAACGGCCGGCGCTGGAAGCGTTGCTCGCGGAAAAGGCGGGCCGCGCCATTTTCATCGAGGCGTGGGGCGAGCTCTACGTCCGAAATCACCTTGGCATTCACCAGGTGCACAGCCGGCGCGCGAGTTGCAGCGTGCTCCAGGACTACATCGGCCGCGACGGCGCCATTCGCTTTTACTTCGGCGGCGATGCAACCGCGGAAATGCTGCTCTTCAAATATTGCGGCCAGCCTTGAAGCCAGGGAGCGGCGGTTTTCCAACCGCCGTCTTCATACTCTCAAAGTACCAGGGAGGGGACTCGAACCCCTAAGGATTGCTCCACCAGATCCTAAGTCTGGCGCGTCTGCCAATTTCGCCACCCTGGCCTCGTTGATTCGATAATCTGGATGCCCCCAGAATCACGGGGGAAGTTTAACAGGAAAAGTTCGAATCACGAAATTCGAAATACCAAACAAGAATCACCAAAACGACAGACTGTTTCGAAATTCGTGCTTCGGATTTCGAGTTTCCGCGCCGGCCCGCCGGCGCGGCCATACGACCAAAGTCCAATATTCGCCCGTGCGGAATTCAGTCACGATGTGGTCAATGGAAATAAGACGCGTGTGTTCTGTCCTCCGCCAAGTGAATTACATCGCCTTTAAAAATCGAATAGATATGGAGAATCCATGAAGAAACAAATTGTCCTTCTAATCGTGCTGGTCACGGCCGCATCGTCCGGGCTCACGGCCGGGCCGATTGAGTCGCCTGTGCAGACCCGGCCGGCAGAAGATCCATGGAGTTTCAATTTGAGCATTTACGGCTGGGCAACTGCGATCGACGGGACGATCAGCGCAGGCGGCCGAAGTGCGGACGTCGATATTGCGTTCAAGGATGTCGCGAAGCATCTCGACATGGCGTTTATGGGGGCGGCGGAGCTCCGCTACAAACGTTGGGGCTTCATGGGCGACCTGGTTTACGCCCGGCTCCATGACGACATCGCTCCTCCCGCCGACATCGTCTTTTCGAGCACTCACGAAGTGATGAAGGAAACGATCGGGACGTTTGCGATCAGTTATCGGGTGGTCGATGCGAAACCGGCGTTCCTGGACGTTTTCGCCGGCGCCCGAGTCTACAGCTTCTACAGTGAGATCGTCCTCCGGCCTAATCTGGGGCAAACAGGCTTTGCCGCCGACGGCACCACGACCTGGGCGGATCCCATCGTCGGGATGCGCGGCCGTTACTATGTGTCGCCGATCGTGTTCCTGAACGGGTACGGCGACATCGGCGGTTTCGGCGCCGGCTCCGAGCTCAGCTGGCAGGTGCTGGGCACCGTCGGAATCCAGGCCGCTCGCTGGTGCGACATCCAACTCGGATATCGTGCGCTCAGCTTTGAATACAATGGAGGACGGGGCAACCAGGAGCTTACGACGCACGGACCGATCATCGGAGCCACGATCCGGTTCTAGAGAAATTTAACAGGAGCAAACAGAGATAACGGAGGAGTGGATTCTGGATCTCCGTTTTCTCTGTTTCCTCCTGTTAATCTCTCCCGTAGGACCAAGGTCCCATATCCAGCGAAACGTATGCGTCCATAATTTGAAATTCAGTCCCGATAGAAAAAAACGCCCATGAAAACAAAACCTCACCTCAAATTCACCGCGCTCAGCCTCATGTTGGGTTTGGCATTCACTCTACCGACCCACGCGCAAGAACCGGCTCCCGCGAAAGTGATCTATCCCACCGACCGGACGGTGTTGCCGATCCCCCAGCCAAAACCGGCGACGATCACCGAGATGGACGCCCGGAACGTTACACCGCCGCCTCGCTTCGAGATAAAGGCGCCGGATGGGGCGCCAAATATCCTTATCGTGTTGATCGACGATATGGGTTTCGGCATGTCCGAGGCCTTCGGCGGGCCGATCCACATGCCGACAGCAACGCGGATGGCCGCCAACGGTCTGCGCTACAACCAATTCCACACCACCGCGCTCTGCTCGCCGACGCGATCGGCGCTGATGTCGGGTCGCAACCATCACATGAACAATTTCGGCTCAATCGCCGAGTCTGCTACGGCGTTTCCGGGTCAAACAGGCAGCCGTCCCGACAGCGTGGCTTACGCGGCCGAGATGGTACGGCTGAATGGTTATAGCACCAGCTGGTTTGGGAAGAACCACGAGACGGCGGCATGGGAAGTCAGCCCCTCGGGCCCGACCGATCGCTGGCCGACCCGCTCCGGCTTCGACAAGTTCTACGGATTCATGGGCGGCGAGACTAATCAATGGGCGCCGTTGATTTACGACGGGATGACCCCGGTCGATCTGCCCCAGGACCCGAACTACCACTTCACGACCGACATGACCAACCAGGCCATCAAGTGGATGAAGTTTCAGAAATCGCTCACGCCGGACAAACCGTTCTATATGTACTTCGCGCCGGGCGCCACCCATGCCCCGCATCACGTGTCCAAGGAATGGATCGCCAAATACAAAGGCAAATTCGACCAGGGTTGGGATAAGCTGCGCGAGGAAACGCTCGCCCGGCAGATCAAGCTTGGCGTAGTGCCGGCCGGCACCAAGCTCGCCCCCAAACCGGAAGCGATTAAGGACTGGGACAAACTCACGGCGAACGAAAAGAAACTGTTTGCGCGGCAAATGGAAGTCTATGCCGGGTTTGGCGAACAGACGGACACTGAGATCGGCCGGCTAATCGACGCCATCGGCGAAACCGGGCAGCTCGATAATACGCTCATCTTTTACATCCTCGGCGACAACGGAACGAGCGGTGAGGGCAGCATGAACGGCCTCTATAACGAGATGACCTATTTTAACGGTATTCCGGAGACGGTTGAGGAGATGCTCAAGCACTATGACGAGTGGGGTGACGCCACCACCTATCCGCACTTTGCCGCCGGCTGGGCGGTTGCGGGTGATACCCCTTTCCAGTGGACCAAGCAGGTTGCCTCCAATTATGGCGGCACCCGCAACGGCATGATCGTTCAATGGCCAAAAGGCATCAAAGCGAAGAACGAGATCCGCTCGCAGTGGCACCATGTTATCGATGTCGCTCCGACTATTCTCGAGGCAGCCGGACTACCTGAGCCGAAGAGCGTCAACGGTGTGGTGCAAGACCCCATCGAAGGCGTGAGCATGCTTTATACTTTCGCCGATGCGAACGCCCCGAGCACACACAAGATCCAGTACTTCGAAATATTCGGCAACCGCGCGATCTACAATGATGGCTGGCTGGCGGGAACCGTTCACCGCGCGGCCTGGGAACAACTGCCCCGGCGAGATTTAAAAGATGACATCTGGGAGTTATACGACACGACCAAGGATTTCAGCCTCGCCAGTAATCTTGCCGAGCAAAATCCGGCAAAACTAAAGGAGATGCAGGATCTTTTCGTGTCGGAAGCTACAAAATATCGTGTCCTACCCTTGGATGATCGGCTTCTGGTTCGAATGAACGCAGCGACGGCGGGGCGGCCCGACCTAATGGGCGGACGCACAACGCTCACGCTCTCCCAAGGGATGGTTGGGATGTCGGAGAATGTTTTTATTAACATCAAGAACCGATCGCACAGCATTACCGCAGAGGTGGAAACGGCGGCTAAGGGTGCCAACGGTGTGATCCTGGCCCAGGCTGGCCGATTCGGTGGCTGGAGTCTGTACGTCAAGGACGGCAAGCCAACCTACACCTACAACTGGCTGGGCTTGAAGGAATATACGGTAACCTCCAAGGAAGCGTTGCCTTCCGGGAAGGCGACCATCGTGTTCGACTTCGTCTATGACGGCGGCGGCACCGGCAAAGGCGGGACGGCTACGCTTTCCGTCAACGGTAAGAATGTAGCCACGGGTCGCATCGAGAGTACGCAAGCCAACGTATTCTCGGCGGACGAAGGCGCTGATGTCGGACAGGACAATGAAACAGCCGTCAGCAAAGCCTACAAAGTGCCGTTCAAGTTTAACGGCAAGATCGGCAAGGTGACGATCGAGTTGAAGGAGACGAAGGCCGCCACCACGAAGGAAGCTGAGCAGGTGGAAAAGTTAGCCGCTCTACAGAAGGCGCTGTCTGACTAAGGCTAACTGGATGTAAGGCGCTTGTGTCAAGCGCCTGTCGTTTAGGTTCGGCGTCCGCCGCGGCGGACGCCGCTACAACTCTGCGATCTCTTGTTGAGAATGATGAGACCATCGTGAAAAGACTGCTCGTCATCACAGCGGTCCTCGAAGCCGGAACCGGCCTCGGTCTGATCGTTGTGCCATCAATGGTCGCCCAGGTGTTGCTCGGAGGAACGCTCGATTCCCCTGCCGCGGTGACGGTGGCGCGCGTCGCCGGGGCCGCCCTGCTCGCACTGGCCGTCGCGTGCTGGCTGGCTCGCGACAACGGGCGCGCTCTGATCGTAGCGATGCTTTTTTATGACGCCGCCGCCGTGGCCGTTCTCACCCATGCTGCGCTCAGCCTCGAGCTTTCCGGCATCGGCCTTTGGCCAGCGATCGGCCTGCACACAGCATTGGCGGGATGGTGCGCCGCCGCTCTTCGAATATCTACAGGAGGCAACAGAGATAACGGAGGACTTGATCCTTGATCGCAGTTCGGCGTTTGACACAAACGCCGCTAATAGCAGCACGCCCCATACGACCAAAGTCCCATAGCTGCTTACTGTGAAAATCTTCACAGTCGTCTGATGAAAACGCTTGTCGCAGTCGCAGTCGGATGCGTTCTGGTTGTCATTTCGGCTGACGCGCAGATCGTGGTGACGCCGACAGCAGGCGCTCCCTCAGTGACCGCGCCGGCGCCGCCACCCACATCCGCGGAACGGGCGCACCCGCCCCACTGGAGTTATGAAGGCAAGCACGGCCCGGCGAAGTGGGGATCGCTGGACCCCGCTTATGCGGCCTGCGACAAAGGAAAGGAGCAATCGCCGATCGATATTGCCAAGGCGGGAGCCGGGACCGCGAATCCGTGGACCATAAATTACCGGCCGACCTCACTGGAAATGGTCCACCACGAACATGTCGTCGATATCGTCGACAATGGTCACACCATCCAGGTGAACGTAGACGAGGGCAGCACCCTGACCACGAGCCGAAACACTTATCAACTCAAACAATTCCACTTTCACACCCCGAGCGAGCACACGGTCGACGGCAAGAGTTTCCCGATGGAGTTGCATTTCGTTCACCAGAGCGCTGATGGGAATTTCGCGGTGATGGGTGTTTTGTTTGCCGAGGGCCCGTCGAACGAGAACGCCGCCAAGCTCATCGCCAACTTTCCGAAGGCGAAGGGGGATACTGTTCGACTCCCGGAAACCAAACTGGATCTATCCCTCCAGTTTCCCAAGAACAACGCCGCCTACACCTACATGGGGTCATTCACCACGCCGCCTTGCACCGAGAATGTTGAGTGGCTCATCTTCCGAGAACCGATCCTGGCCAGTCGCGATCAGTTGCAGGCTTTCGCCGCTCGCCTCAGCCCAAACAATCGTCCGATCCAACCGGTCAACGGTCGTCCGATCACGACCACAACCGTGAAGGGCGTTGGGCGGTAGCGTCTCTTACAGGAGGAAACCCTCCTTCGCCAAAGCTTCGGCGGGCAGGCAGAGGTAACGGAGGATTTTGATCTTGTTTTCTACAAAGGAAAACGGTGTAGAGGCGCTCGCCGCGGCGAGCGCCTGTCTTCTTGGTTCGGCGCTTGACACAAGCGCCGCTACAACTCCGATATCTCCTGTGGGACGAAAGCCTCAATCATGACTCAAAACGTTAGTTCCTTCGATTTCAGAGACAAAATAGCGATCGTCACCGGTGGCAGCACCGGTATTGGTCGCGCCACCGCTCTGCTCTTCGCCCGGCATGGAGCCAAAGTTGTTATTGGCGACGTGAACCCGGAGGGACGCGATACCGTTGCCGCGATTGAGCGCGAAGGTGGGACAGCGCTCTTTGTGGAGACAGATGTGCGCGATGCGCAGCAGGTCCAGAATCTTGTCGCTGCCGCGGTGGAAACTTATGGCGGGCTCCACTGCGCTTTCAATAATGCCGGTGTCCTTCCCGCGGGAGCTTTGCTCGCCGACGTGGAAGAAGCGGCGTTCGATCAGGTGGTCGCGGTCGACCTGAAAGGCGTGTTCTTCGCGATGAAGTATGAGATTCAGCACATGCTCAAGTCCGGCGGTGGCGCGATCGTCAACAACGCGTCGATTGCCGGAATGATCGCCGAGCCGGGCATCAGTCCCTATGTGGCCGCGAAGCATGCCGTGATCGGATTGACGAAAGCGGCCGCGATCGAATACGCGGCCCAGGGAATCCGGATCAACGCGCTCGCGCCTGGATTAGTCGAGACGGGCATGACGGCGCATTGGTTCGCGGATGAGAACACCCGCAACCATCTCCTGGCTAACACGCCGATGGGCCGCGCCGCGCAACCGGAAGAGATGGCGAACATGGTCCTGTTTCTTTGCTCGGACTTGGCCACCTTCGCTACCGGGCAAACGTTCGTGGTGGATGGCGGATACACCGCTCATTGACGTGCGTTTATTTCCTGCTCCTGATCATGATCTTACTCCTGATCCTTGGAGCAAGCGTCGGCCGTCCGGCGCCCTACTTTCCCAGATGTTCCAGCGCCTTCCGCAACGGCGCGCTGGAAACCTTGATCATGCCGTTGAGCGGGTGGTCCATTTCCAGAATAATAAACATCGCGCCCGAGACAGACAACGCGCTGATGAGAAGCATGGTGATCACGGTGGCATTGCGCGGCGCCAGCAGACCGAAGCTGATGTGCAGCATCGTGAGCCAAAAGAGAAGCACCACGACGAACGTCATCGGAAGCTCGCGCTGTGCCTGCGCGATTAAGAGCCAGCGGTTTTCCAGCAGTTCGCCGCTGAGTTTCTCCGCTTCGGAACGCAACTGGCGCTGGAGGTCGGTCGCCGGCGTGAGCGCGCGGATCTTCGCCTGCAGATTTTCCATCGCGTTTGTCCGCTCGAAACCCACCAGGCCCACTCCCTCCGCCTTTTCCCCGGGCCAGAACATCTCGATCCCGGCGACAACAGTGCTCCAAAGGTGCTGGCGGAGCTCTTTTGTTTCCGGGCCGTAGTTCGCCAGCGCGCGGTCCAGCAGGATGACTTTCGCGCCGCTGTTCGTGACCGCCGCATCGACCGAGTCAAACGTGCTCTTGGCGGAGCTGATGAGCAACCCGAGCACGAGGGCCGCCAGCGTGGCGATGAGCCCGGTCACCACCTTCACGGTGTCCCTCGAGTTATCGCGCAAATGTCCCTCTGGCAGAACACGGCCGAGCATCAAGCCGAAAACGGCTCCGCCAAAAATGCAACCGGCGCTGATCAAGAAAATGGTCTGTGAACCTGTCATGTCTGCAATTCAAGACCATGCACAGGAGGAAACGGAGAGAACAGGGAATTTCTTTGATTGTGAACAAAACACGGTCGCCTTCACCAAGAGGGTTCAGGAAATTTTTCCTCTGTTTTCTCCGTTACCTCCTGTTGATCCATCCCCGAATTTGGTGCTCGCTTCGTTGGTACGACCTTAGTCCAATAGGCGGGCGGACGCTGAGCGTGGACTCTCCCCAGTCAAAACCAATCTGGCCGGAAGAGATTTCTGATCTTGCGCCAAACAAACAAACAAAATCGAAGGAGAAACATTAATGAACAGTATCAAGAAAATCGGGTTTCTGTTGCTCGTCTCGGGCGTGCTCACGGGGTTCGCGCAGGCGGCTGCAAAACCGGACGCAACCATCAAGATCAGCAGCGGATCAGTCGCTCTCGGAATCGGCTGGAGCTGGGGAAAAGGGACGCTGACTTACAAGGGGAAGGATTATCCGCTTTCCGTGAAAGGCCTTTCGATCGGCAAAGTCGGAATCACCGGGGCGACCGCTTCCGGGGAAGTCTACCACCTTAAGTCGCTCAAGGATTTCGATGGCAATTACACCGCCGCGGGCGCCGGGATAACCCTGGCCGGTGGCCGGTCGGCCGTCACGATGTCGAATCAAAACGGCGTGCGCGTCCGGGTCATTTCGACCAACAAGGGCGTTGACCTCACCCTCGGCGGCGGCGGAGTCGAGATGAAGGTCAAGAAATAGCGGCTCGCCTGACAAGGTGGATCGGCCGCTCCGTCGGGCGATGTTATGCGTGGCGCCGAAGGCGCATTTGTTTTGGCATCGAGCGACGGAGCGCTCGATCCACCTTATCGGCGGCAGCCGCCAGCGTATTGGACTTTGGTCCAATAGATATCGGCCGGGCGAACTGTCACGCTGACCGAACATCAAAAATTCAGGCTCCTGATTATATGAAACAACTACGTTCTTCGGTTTCCGTTTTGCGCCTGGCGATAGGCGCGTTGCTTATCGCGAGCACGCACCAGAGCGTCAAGGCGAGCGACAAGGATTCTTCCAACCCGAGCGGTGCGATCTTCGCAAACAGCGCGACCGACGGCGGCCATCTCGTTATCCGGCGCTCACCGTCGCTGGGCCACAACGTGACGATTTATCTCTCGATAGACGGCCAACTCGCCGGCACGCTCACGCGCGGCCGCACCTTCGACCGATACATTACGCCGGGCCGCCATGTCTTAACCGCGACGCCCAAGCGCTCTAGTCGAAGTGAGTGGCAGGGGACCTTGGAAGTGCGGCGCGGTGAAACCTATTCCTACACGGCCTCGTACAGTAATAAGCTCGTGCTGACTCCGGCGAGCGGATCTCATTAGCCGCTCTATCAATTCAGGATGACATCCGTGAGCCAACCCACCGATTCATCGCAGACAAAGCTTTTTCTTCGCAGCAGTCTCCGCTAAAGTCCGACGCTTTTCCACGTCACCCAAATCATGAAGACACTACCCTTTCACATCACCCGCCCCCGACGCCGCGGCGGAGCGATGCTCCTGCTCACCCTGCTCGGCGCGGCGTTGCTGCCGCGATCCGCGCACGCCTCAATGTTTCATGGAGAAACGCTGGATTCCATCGCCAATGTCATCTCATGGGTTGCGCTCGTCATCGCACCGGTCATCGGCATCGTGCTTTTCTGGCTCGTCCACATCCTGCCGGAAAAGATCGCCCATAAGAGAAAGCATCCGCAGACCCGATTGGTCCAGTGCCTCTGCCTGATGTCGCTTGTCTTCGGCGGTATCCTCTGGCCGCTCGCGTGGGTCCTGGCCTACTCGAAACCGGTGCTGCACAAGCTCGCCTACGGCACCGATGTAGATGAATCACTCGCTCATGACGATCATGGCGAAGCCCACGCAGAAGAGACCAGCGAAGTCGAAAAACTTCGCGCTCGCATTGGTGAACTCGAACGGCAAATCACGGGAGGTAAAGCGTAATGGAAATCATCCTCCTTATTATCTATTCGACCATTGTCTGGTTCGTCTTCTTCAAGAAGAAGTGGCTGCCCTGGAACATCACCAGCCAGGTCATCGTCGTCACAATTCCCGTCATCTGCCTGGCGATTATCATCCTCTTCATGAACATCGTCGCGCCTTCGGCGGGCGAGGTGCGGGCGATGAACTATGTCATCCCCATCTCTCCGCGCGTGACGGGTGAGGTTACTGAGGTGCCGATCGAGCCGAACCGGCCGATCAAGAAGGGCGACGTGCTCTTCAAGGTCGATCGGGTGCCCTTCGAGGCGGCCGCGAAAGCCGCCGAGGCCACACTGGTCGGGGTGAAGGATCAACTCACCAACGCGGCCGCCAAGAAAGCCGCGCTCCTTCCTCGGATCGACCTGGCGAAAAAGCGGGTTGAACAATTCACCGCGCTCGCCTCGACAGGCGCCGGGAGACGGGCTGACCTCGAACAGGCGCAAAGCGATCTCGGAAATCTGGAAGGTGAATTCCTCGCCGCGGACGCCACGGAATCGCAGGCCAAAGCGCAGATCGCCAAGTCCGAACAGGACCTCTTGAGCGCGAAATATGACCTCGACGGCACAACGCACATCGCGCCGGCCAACGGCCGGGTGGCGAATCTCGCGCTGCGTCCCGGCGTGCGGGCCACGCAGTTTGCGACCCGGCCGGTGATGAGCTTTATCGAGGAAGACGATCCGTGGGTGCTGGCCTTTTATGGCCAGAACGAACTGCGCTACGTGGAGCCGGGCAACGAGGCGGAAATCTTCATGGAGATGTATCCGGGCCGCATCATTAAGTGCAAGGTGGACTCCATCCTCTGGGCCACCGCCCAAGGCCAGTTGCCGATCAGCGGCGACTTGCCGAACACGCAGGCGGGGGCGACGCCGGAACAGCGCATCGCCGTGCGGTTGCTCGTCGACGGCAAGGACAAGGATGTTTTCCTGGCTGCCGGGGCCCGCGGCCATGGCGCCATCTACACCGAGCACGTCAAATTTCTGCACATCATCCGCAAGGTCTTCGTTCGCGTTTCAGCCAAGCTGGACTGGTTCGTGGCCAAGCTGCACTAGCCCATGCGCGCGAAGACTCGACTCTTTCTCAGCAGCGCTGCGTGCCTGTTGCTCGCCGGCTGCGCGCTGAAAATGCCGCCCTTCGGTGCTGATATCCTGACCGACGCCGCGCGCGATCAAATCCCCGGCCGTTGGAGCGGCGGCCATCGCCGCGGCCCAGTGGTGCCCGGCTGGATTCGCACTTTCCACGATTCGGAACTCACCCGGCTCGTCGAAGCTGCCGTCGTAAACAATCCCGACTTGAAAGCCGCAGCCGCGCGGGTGGAAGCGTCGCGCTACGCGGTCCGGGTGGCGGCCTCGTCGCTCTATCCGCGCATCGGCGCGAAAATCCTCGGCAACCGGCAGGGGCAGGAACTTCGGGGCGACCTCAATCTCGGCCTCGAACCGCCCAGCCTGGGCGGCATCCCGGGGGTCGGCGACGAGGGCGGCAGCGCGAGCGACCGAAGCGTGGATTCATCACAACAGCGTTGGGTCTATGGCCTCGGAATCGGCGCGGCCTGGGAAGCGGATGTCTGGGGACGCGTCCGCTCGAAAAAGGCCGCCGCCCAGGCCGAAAGCGATGCGCTCGCCTACGACTACGAATTCGCCCGCCAGTCGCTCGCCGCCGCAGTGGCGCGCGCCTATTTCTCGACCATCGAGGCCTCGCAGCAGGCTGCGAATGCGCAGGAAACCATGAGCTATTACGACGAAGCTTTGAAGCTGGCCGATGTGCGCAAGGAGCAGGGTCACGCGAGCGATTTTGATCTCGCGCAGATCAAGGCGCGCGCCGCCAGTGCGCAGGACGCGCTCTACATCGCTCAGGCCGCGCGGGCCCAGGCCATCCGCGCCATCGAAATTGTCACCAGTCACTACCCCTCCGGCCGGCTCGCGACGCGCGACTCCTTCCCCGACCAGCCGGGCGCCGTGCCCGCCGGTCTGCCTTCGCAGCTCCTCGAACGCCGGCCCGATGTGCTCGCCGCCGAGCACCGCTTCGCCGCCGCCTTTCATCGCGTAGGCGAAGCTCGCGCCGCGCGCCTCCCACGGTTTGCGATCAGCACCGCGACCGGGCTGGGCAGTGCGGCCCTTGATGGCGTCGGCACCGTGGATGCTCTCACCTGGAGCATCGCCGGTGGGATCACGCAGCCGATCTTTTTCGGTGGCGAACTCAAGGCCGTGCAAGACATCCGCACCTCCGAACAAAAAGCCGCGGCCGCGAGCTACACCGCTACCGCACTCCGCGCCTTCGGTGACGTGGAAGACGCGCTGGCGGGTGATTATTACCTGCGCAAACGCGAAGGCGCTCTCTCCGACGTGGTCGAGAACAGCGGCACCTCGGTGAAACTGGCCGGCGAGCAACTCGAGCAAGGGGTGATCGATACGTTTACCACCCTGCGTCTCGCCAGCGAAAACCTCTCCGCGAAGATCGAACTGACGAGGATTCGTGCCTCCCGCTTACGCGAACGCGTGAATTTGTATCTCGCGCTCGGCGGCGATTTCAAGGGGACTGAAACGTTCGCAAAGGACAAATGAAATCAAGACTCCAAATCGTCGCCGCCATCGCATTGGTCGCACTGATCTCGCAACCGGCCTTCGCCGCCCCGATGCCGCAGCCGTCGTTCCACACCAAAGGCTCGCCGACGGGCAAACCAACCGGCCCGCTCAAACCGGGCGAGTATTGGTGGAATCCGAAAGTGTCTCCGGCCGGGCCGGTCGTGTTGCTCGTGAGCATCCCATTGCAAACAATGCACGTTTATCGCAACGGCATTCTCGTCGGGCGCACGTCGGTGAGCACGGGGACGAAGGGCCACCAAACTCCGTCGGGCGTCTTCACCATTCTCGAAAAAAAGGAAACCCATCGTTCCAAGAAGTATGACAACGCGCCGATGCCGAACATGCAGCGGCTGACCTGGAGCGGCATCGCCATGCACTCGGGCAATCTTCCCGGTTATCCCGCCAGCCACGGTTGCATCCGGATGCCGTATGATTTCTCGACGCTGCTTTTCGGGATCACCGGAAATGGCGGCACGGTCGTGATTGGCGACGATACGAAGGCGCAGCCGCGTTTCGCGGCGAATCCGGGCGTGATCCTGGCGCCGAAAGATTTCACGCCCGACATGCTCAAGCCGCTCGGAAAAGGCGAATACCAATGGAATCCGGAGCGTAGCACCAGCGGGCCGATCACCATGCTCGTGAGCGGCGCGGACCGGACGCTTTATGTTTATCGTAACGGCGAGCCAATCGGCCGCGCGGCCATCGAAGTGAACGGACGGCTTGGAGGCCACGTCTTCACGCTGCTCGATGGCGTGACCGCCGCGGACAGTGCGCTGGTTCCAGGACGTCCCGCGCGCATCTGGATGAGTGTGCAGAGCGATGCGGCGAGCCGCAATACGGACGTCGCTGCGCTCGCCAAACGGGTGCGCATCTCGCCGGAATTTGCCGGGAAAGTTTACGACACACTCAAGACCGGCGCGACGCTCATCGTCACCGATCAACCGGCCGTGCGCAAAGCGAGCCGCGATTTTACCATTCTCGCCGATTGATCGGAGAGGATGGATCCGATCAGATTGTTGTAGGCCAACGGCCTAGTTCATTCGAGCCTGGGGGCAATGATCTGTTTAGGGTCTGCGTTTCTTGGAAATAGCCCAGCGTTTTAACGCTGGGAAAATCGGTAGATTAAACATCCCCAGTCCCTTTAGGGACGACAGGAGCGCCATCATCCAACAGGATTCTGCCGTCCTCAAAGGGACTTTCGATTCCCATGCAATCAAAAACCCAGCGTTAAAACGCTGGGCTATTGTCAGGGAAGGCATCGCTAAACCGCAGTCCCGCCCGAGCGGGACGCTTCATTGCCGTTGGCGCTAAATAGATACAAGCCAGCCGCGAGTTTACCATTTCTCGCCGATTGACCGGGCTTACAGGTTAACCGGCTGCGCGAGCTTAAAGGCGAGGCGCGTCTTGTAAGGAAAGTTCCATTCACGACCGGAGACGGAAATTCCCCTCTTGGTCTTGAACCTCTCGAGGCTGTAGGCCCCGGTGGTGTGGACCGGAACGCTTCGTCCGTCCATGGAAATTGACTTCAAGTTCACGGTCAATCCGCTCGAGACAGGCCGAGTTCCGAGCGAGGTCTCGACGACTCCTATGACCGGAGTCCCCGCGCGCAACAGAACTTTGCCTTTGATGACGACGTCCTGTTCGAGCTCGGCTTTGAAAAGCGTGCCAAATCGCGCATGACTCGAGACCGGCTCCGTTGTCCGGGCATGCAGCGGCGTGCCCGCCGGAATCGTGGCCCCCACGCAGAAGGAGGCTCCTGAAATCCAAATGGCGATCGCGACCAATGTCGTTCTGTTCATGAGCTAATTAGGTGGCAACACTGCGACAAAAGATATTGGACCTTGGTCCAATACCAGCCGCCGGAGGAATTCCGCATCCTTTGCGGCGCGTGGTCGATACGACGGATCCGTTTAGCCCCAAGAGCGCGGGCTCATTTCAGCCTGGGGCATCGCTCCAGGTTCCTTACCCGGCCACAGCGCCAACGGCGCGTTTTCATTTCAGCCTGGGGCAACGCCCCAGGAATTCGTGTAACGCCAAACCCTCAGCGCTGAAAGCGCGATTCAAAAACGTAGGTATCAGTTCAATCCCATACGTATCGTTCATCGAATTTGATTCCGTGCCTGTTCAACAACTCACGATATTCCTCTTGGAATGTCCGAGTGCGATGATGCTCCTTTTGTATCTGGAGGTATTGCAACACGCCCTCCAACTGACTCGGACTAACAGAAACGGCTGCATATCCGCGCTGCCAGAAAAAGCCGCGATAGCGCGGTTCAAGAGGCTTGATCCATTTCGAGGACGCTTTCTTTATCTGTTCAATCATCTGGGCCTGAGACAGAGTGCGCGGCAGTGTCGTGACGATATGGACGTGATCGGAAACACCGTCCGCTCGAAAGGCTTCACCCCCTAAATCACGGCAGACTGTTGCCAGGTAGGCGTGCATGCGAGGGCGGATGGAAGTGTCAAGCCACGGTTGACGATTTTTGGTGCTGAAAATGATGTGAAGGATGACGTTACTGATGGGATTGGGGCATAACGCACTATGATCCAAAACTGCGGTCGGATGAATCGCGCTTTCAGCGCTCGGAATGGGTGGGGGAAACGGATTCCCTGGGGCGTTGCCCCAGGCTAAACTGAGGCGCGCCGTTGGCGCTAGATACGACCTTGGTCCAATACACGCCGTCGGCAGAGATTCCGTGTCCTTTGCGACGCGTGGTCGATACGACGTATCTGCTTAGCGCCAACGGCGCGCGCCTATTTTTGCCTGGGGCAACGCCCCAGGATTCGTAAAACGCCAACCACCAGCGCTGAAGGCGCGATTCATTCCGAAACCAATCTGTGTGGGACCGACGATGAACCGGAGCGTTGAATCGCGCATCCTCCGATCAATTTCCTGGGGGCGTTGCCCCAGGCTGCCAATGATACAGCGCCATTGGCGCTAGATATTGGACCTTGGTCCAATACACTTCGGCCGAAGAGATTCCGTATTCTTTCGCCCAGCGCGTCGTCATTGCCACGGCGCGCTCCTTCAAAATGAGTCCCACTTCCGGAGCGATTGAAATTGCCGGCGTCACGGCGGACCACGCTTTGCCGCAGGCACGATCGCCGTGGGTGCGCGGGCCGGCCTGGGACGGCTTCTGGATGTTAAGCGCGCTCTGGCTCGCGCCCATCGTTCTTTGGCTCGCCGTTGGATATGACGAACCGGAATCGGGTCCACTCGATCTGCTCTACTTCGGTCTGACCGCGTTGTTCTGGCTTGGTCACCGGTTTTGCAGCACCTGGCTCGCCTATTGCACCGAAGCGTACCGCCCGCTCCTCCGGATTCAGCCGGTTCGCTTCGTTGTGCTTCCGGTTCTGATTACGATCGCATGTTTTGCTTTCTTCCTGCCGCCGGACCTGGCGTTGCCCTGGACGCGCGCGGAGCGGTTGGTCGCCCTGGCGATCGTTGATTATGCCTGGGTGACCTGGCACTTTGCCTCCCAGCATTTCGGCGCGCTCTCCCTCTACCGTTCCCGCGCCGGGCGCGCCGGTTGCGGGCAGACGAGGCGCTTCGACCGGTTCTTTGCCTTGGTCGTCGGCGGCGCTCTCGTTTTTGTCGCGGACATTCTCGCCGGAGCAGTCGCGTATCAGGACGAGTGGATTGAGTACTGGTTCTTTCCCGCCTGGATGGTGTCGGCGCAGGACTCCGTCCGCACCGGCGCCACCCTGGTGCTTGTGATCGTGACCATCGCAGTGCTTTTTGCCGAGCTGCGCACCGCACGGTGGTCGTGGCCGCGGGTCCTCTACATTCTCGGCATCGCGGTGATGGTGGGAATCGCGCTTCGTCCGCGAAGTTTGTTTCTCTTTGTCGTCGTCTGGACTTCGCAACACTGGATTCTCGCCACCGGCCTCGCGTCGCAAACGCCCCGCGGGGAGTCGGCTCCCGGGCGCGGTCTTATTCGCGGCGCTCTGCACGGATTGAACATCCGGCCCTGGGCGGTCGTGCTGTTCCTGGCGGTCGTATCCTTTCTGCTCCTCCCATTATTCGAAGTGGAGGCCAACCGGCAGGACGGCACCTACTACGGTGACCGAATCTTCGGCGCGCTCGCGACCGCCTTGCGGACATCTTCGTGGGCGCCAATCCTCGTCGCGCTTGGTTTTGCCACGGGGTTCATCCATTACCTGCTCGATCGCAGCGTCTATCGAATGTCCGATCCACAGGTGCGCGCGGCGGCCCGCGGCTTACTCGAGCAGAGGGGCAAAACTGCGAAGACCACCGAGTAGGCCTAAAGTCCTATCGACGGTGGATGGGGCGTTCGTGCAATCTCGGTTCCGCATGCTTTCGAAACTTCTCATCGCCTGGTCGCTGACGGGACTCTGCGTCATGGTCCACGCCATGGGGATGATGGCCATGTTGCGCTGGCTGAAACAAACGACCGGGCGAGTGGACGCGCGCTTTTGGTTTTCGACCTGGCTGCTCGTCCGCGTGGCCGGATGGATCATTCTCCTGCATTTGGTCGAGATCGCGGTTTGGGCATTTTTCTACGCGTGGGATCACGGCATGCCCGATCTGACATCGGCCTTCTACTTCAGCGCCGTGACTTACACCACAACCGGCTATGGCGACCTGGTCCTGCCTGGCGAATGGCGCCTGGTTGGCGGCGTCGAGGCCCTGACCGGCATCCTGATGTGTGGCTGGTCGGCGGCCTTCTTTTTCGCTGTGGTCAGCCGGATGAACCAAACGCAACCAGACCGGAGAGGAATTTGACCGAACACATATGAAACAACTGCTCAAAGAAATACGCCACAACCCGCTGCTCTGGTTGCTTGCGTTCGTCCCCCTGGTCTTCGTGTTTCATAAACTCAAACCAGAATCGCACACGCTTCTTTTCGTGTTGTCCGTTCTGGCCATCGTGCCGCTGGCGGCGCTGCTAAGTCATGCTACCGAATCGGTGGCTGCCAAGACGGGCGATGGAGTCGGCGGGCTGCTCAATGCCACGCTGGGTAACCTGACGGAACTGGTCATCGCGCTCACCGCCTTGCGCGCCGGGCAATACATGCTGGTGAAGGCATCCATTGCCGGCGCGATTGTCACCAACTCGTTGTTCATGCTGGGAGCGTCGTTTCTCCTCGGCGGCCTCAAGTATCACGTGCAGGAATTCAATCGCATCAGCGCGCGACTGCAGGCGGGCCTGCTCTTCCTGGCTACGGTCGCGCTGTTGATTCCCTCGGCGATCTCGGAAGCCGATTCCGTGACCGGGGCGGCCTTCACCCAGAAGTTGAGCGTGGGGCTCTCAGTGCTGCTCATGATCGCCTACGGACTGGGGATGTTTTTTTCCCTCAAGACGCACCGCGAGCTTTTTGGCAGCGCAGAACAGGCCGAGCACGGCGAAGCGCCGTGGCCGATGGGATTAGCTCTCGCCACGCTGGCCGGCGTCACCGTGTTGGTCGCGCTGGTGAGCGAGGTCTTTGTCGAATCGGTACAGAAAGCGGCGGAGTCGTTCGGAATGAGTCAGGCGTTTGTGGGCTTCATCGTGGTGGCGTTGGTCGGCGGTGCAGCGGAGATGGCTTCAGCGTTTTCCGGCGCCCGGAAAAACCGCCTCGACCTGAGTGTGGGCATCGCTCTCGGGAGCGCGTCGCAAATCGCGCTCTTCGTCGCGCCGGTCCTGGTGTTGCTCAGTTACGTGCTCGGCCCGACGCCGATGGATTTGCAATTTTGGCCGGGCGCCGTGGTGATGATGCTCATTGCCACGATGACCGCATCGCTCGTCACGAACAGCGGGCGCTCGGCCTGGTTCGTCGGCGTGCTGGTGCTGATGGTCTATCTGATTTTCGCCATGACGCTTTATCTGTTGCCACCCCGGGCGCAGTAAAATTCCGGAAACAACCCCGTCTTGCTTCCATGTCTGAAAATTCCACCACCGCGCCCCGACGGAAATGGATCGAACCCGTCGTGGTAATCGTGATGGCGCTGACCACTCTGTGCACGGCTTGGTGTTCCTACCAATCCGCCGCGTGGACCCGGCGGAGTAATCGACTGATGAACGAATACAATGCGCTGGAACGGCGCGCCGCGCTGATCGATGTGCAGGGCAACCAGGCGCTGATCGTCCACTCGTCGATGTTCATGCAGCTCATCGCCGCGCAGGACGCCGGCAACGAAAAGCTCGCCAGTTTTTATGCCGAGCGTTTTCCGCCCGACGTGAAGAAGGCCTACGACGCCTGGCTGGCCCAGAAACCTTTCGAGAATCGCAACGCCGATCCGCACCCCTTCGTGCCGAATCTTTACCAGGTGCGCGGCGCCGAGGAAGCCGCGGCGATGAGGTCCAACTCGGCGCTGCGGGTGACCGAAGCGCGCGCGGCGGGCAATCGCTCCGGTCAATTTCTCGCCAACACCGTGCTCTTCGCCACCGTGCTTTTCTTCGCCGGCACGGCAGGAAAATTCGAACAACCGCGCGTCCGGCTCTCGGCCGCGGCCTTTGCCGTCGCGGTGTTCGTTTTCGCTGCGATCCGAATGTTCCTCATGCCAGCGGCCTGAAGCCTCTCCATTCGTAAACTCCAAACCAAACACCTCCAATGAGCGCCAATCTCGAACAGCACGATGACCGCCTTCTCATTCTTCGCGTCGGCGGTGAGCTGAAGAAATCCGAGCTCGATGCCGTGCAATCGGAGTTCGTGCAGAAGATCGCCGGCACCGGACCCGCCACACTTCTCGTGCTCCTGGAAGACTTCGCTGGCTGGGAACGCGGCGAGCAGTGGGGCGACACGGATTTCTTTTTCAGCCATCGCAACGACTTCGAGAAAATCGCGGTCGTCGGCGATCCGCGCTGGGAAGCGCAGGTCCTGGCCTTCGCCGGCGCGGGTCTGCGGAAAGGCCCGGTGAAGATGTTTCCCGAAAGAGAAGAATCCGAAGCGCGCGCCTGGCTCGCCGCGTGAGCGCAACAAATCTCCAACCACAAACCTATGAGTAAGAAAACAAAAACGAAAAAAAACGGTTCTGAAAAATTGAAGACCAAGAAATACGAAAAGGAGCTTCGCGCGCTTCAAGGTCGCTTGTGCCATCTCCAGGAGTGGGTCAAGCAAGAGGGGCTGCGCGTTATCATCGTCTTCGAGGGCCGCGATGCCGCCGGCAAGGGCGGCACCATTCGAGCCCTGACCGAGCGCGTCAGCCCTCGCGTGTTCCGCACCATCGCGCTCCCGGCGCCGTCCGACCGCGAGAAGTCGCAGATGTACATGCAACGCTACATGCAGCACTTTCCGGCGGCGGGGGAGATCGTGATTTTCGACCGCAGTTGGTACAATCGCGCCGGGGTGGAATATGTGATGGGCTTTTGCACGAAGGAACAGCACGCCCGTTTTCTGGACCGCTGTCCCGAGATGGAGAAGTACATCGTGGATGGCGGCATCCAGCTCATCAAGATCTGGCTCGAGTCCAGCGACAAGGAGCAGAAACGCCGGTTCGAGGCCCGAATGGAGGATCCCCTGCGGCAGTGGAAACTCAGCCCCATGGATCTGCCCTCGCGCAGCAAATGGTTTGAGTACTCCCGCGCCCGCGACCTGATGCTCAAGGCGACCGACTCCAAGCACGCGCCGTGGCACATCCTGCGCTCGGATGACAAGAAACGCGCCAGGCTCAACTGCCTCGCCCATATCCTGAACCTCATCCCGCATAAGAAGGTCGAGCGCGAGAAGGTCAAACTGCCGAAGCGATCGATGAAGGGCGCCTACGATGACGAAGCGCCGTTGAAGGAGCGGAAGTTCGTGCCGGAAAAATATTAAGATGAGCGCCGGCTCTGAGATCGACGACGCGACGACGCGCCCGGGCCGCTGGTCCGGCATCGTGCCGGCGGCGCGTTGGCTGCGAAGCTACCAGCCCGCCTGGTTTCGGGCTGACCTCGTCGCCGGAATCACGCTGGCGGCGTATCTCTTGCCGGCCGGGCTCGGCGATGCGTCGCTGGCCAATCTGCCGCCCGAAGCAGGACTCTACGCCTGCTTGTTTGGCGGGCTGGTCTTCTGGCTGTTTTGCAGTTCACGGCATACGGCCATCACGGTCACGTCCGCGATCTCACTGCTCACCGGCGCTTCGTTAGGCGGACTGGCAGGCGGTGACACGAGCCGCTTCGGCGCGCTGGCGGCGGGCACGGCCGTGCTGGTGGCGCTCATCGCCTTCATCGCCTGGCTGGTCAGGGCTGGCTCAATCGTAAACTTCATCTCCGAAAGCGTGATGACCGGATTCAAGTGCGGCGTGGCGCTGTTCCTCGCCAGCACGCAGTTGCCCAAGTTGTTTGGCATCCACGGCGCCCACGGCAATTTCTGGGAAAACAGCGGCAACTTCCTGAAGCACCTGGGCGAAACCAATTCCACCTCGCTCACGATTGGAGGCGCCGCGCTGGCGGTGCTGGTGCTCGGGAAGATCTTCCTCAAGAACAAACCGGTAGCCTTGTTCGTAGTGGTGGGTGGCATCCTGGTTTCAGGTTGGCTAGGTCTCGGCGCGCGCGGGGTGAAACTGCTCGGCGAAGTTCCGCAGGGACTGCCAGCCTTCGGACTCCCTGCGATCGCCTGGTCGGATTGGGACGAGCTTTTGCCGCTGGCGTTTGCCTGTTTCTTACTTGGCGCGGTCGAGACCGCCGCCATTGGCCGCATGTTCACGGCGAAACATGGCGGCCGGCTGGACGCCAACCAGGAATTCCTCGCGCTCGCTGCTTCCAACCTCGCCGCTGGATTGGGTCGCGGTTTCCCAATCAGCGGCGGCATGTCGCAATCGCTCGTCAACGAAGGCGGAGGCGCGCGGACGCCGCTGTCCGGCGCCTTCGCGGCGGGGATTATTTTGGTGGTGGTGCTTTTTTTCTCGCACTTGCTGGCCCCCTTGCCTCAGCCGGTGCTGGCCGCCGTCGTGTTGGTGGCGGTGGCTGGCCTCTTCAAAGTCTCCGCGCTCAAACATCTCTGGCGCAACGATCGAACTGAATTCATCGTCGCCATCGCGGCCATTGTTGGCGTGCTCGGCGAGGGACTGCTGCGCGGCGTGATGATCGGTGTGATCATTTCACTGCTGCTGTTGATCCGGCGCGCGTCGCGACCGCATGTCGCCTTTCTCGGGCGCATCCCCGGCACGCGGCGGTTCTCCGATCGCGAGCGCCATCCGGACAATGAATTGATTCCCGGCGTAATGATCTTCCGGCCGGAGTCGGGCCTCTTGTATTTCAACATGGATCACGTGCGCGACACGATTGTGGATCGGGTCCGCGCGGAGAAGACGGCACCCAGGTTTGTTGTGCTGGACCTTTCCGCGGCGCCGTTAGTGGACATGCACAGCGCGCAGATGCTCGGAAGCGTGGCCGATGAACTCACGTCCACTGGCATCCATGTGCAGGCTGTGGAAGCGCGCTCCTCGGTCCGCGAGCGACTGCGCGGCGAGGGAGTCGATGACAATCTCGGCGGCATCGACCGGTTCACCACCGTGGCCGATGCGGTTGATGCATTTCAAAAACAGGTTCTGTCCTAAAGCGTATGCTGGGATCCTCTTCCGAACGATCTTCAAAGCGGGTCCTGGAACCGATTGACCGCGTCTCCGAAGTCCTCTTCGGCCTGATCATGGTCCTCGCCTTCACCGGCTCGCTCAGTGTCGCCGAGGCAGGGCGAACTGAGGTCCGCACGATGCTGATTAGTGCACTGGGATGCAATCTGGCCTGGGGAATCATCGACGGAGTGTTGTATCTGATGGGGTGCCTCGCGGAAAAAGGGCGAGGGCTGCTCACGTTTCGCGCCGTGCGCCAGGCCACCGATCCAAAGGAAGCGCAACAAATTATAGCAGACGCGTTGCCGCCGGTGGTCGCGAGCGTCCTGAAACCGGCCGAACTCGAAGCCGTGCACGAGCGGTTGAAGCAACTGCCCGAGCCACCTGAAAAAGCGCGGCTGCACAAGGACGATTGGCGAGGCGCCGTCGGCGTTTTTCTGCTGGTGTTCCTCTGCACGTTCCCGGTGGTGATTCCGTTTATTTTCATGCGCGACGCCGGACCCGCCCTGCGCATCTCCAATGCCATCGCCATCGTGATGTTGTTTCTGACCGGCCACGCCTTCGGACGCATGAGTGGGCGCCACCCGTGGCTGTTCGGAATTTCGTTGGTCGTTCTCGGATTGATTCTGGTGGGCCTGACCATCGCGCTGGGAGGATGAAAATGCGATTCCCTGCCTTGATCGCATCTGCCGTCGTGTTTGCCGGCGCCAATGCAGTGGCCCAGGAGGCGATCAAAACGCCCGATTCCAAAGCGACCAGCACGCCGCCGGTCATCGAGGAAGAGGACGAGAACGCCTGGTCGTTCTCGGCCGCCGCCACCACTTACGTCGTGCCCGACTTCCAGGAATACGTGCAGCCGACGTTCACTGCGGACCGCGGCTGGCTGCACCTCGAGGCTCGCTATAACTACGAGAACCTGAAAACGGGGTCGGCCTGGATCGGCTACAATTTCAGCGGCGGAAAAAAACTGGAGTGGGAATTCACGCCAATGCTTGGCGGCGTGTTCGGCGACACGACTGGCATCGCGCCCGGCTACAAGCTTTCGGCTACTTATTGGAAGTTCGAGTTTTCCAGTGAAGGCGAGTGGGTCTTCAATTTGCGCGATTCGGAGGGAAGCTTCTTGTACAACTGGTCCGAGCTGAGCATCTCACCGGTGGATTGGTTTCGATTTGGCCTGGTGGGCCAGCGCACGCGGGCTTACCAGACCGACGTCGACATCCAGCGTGGCCTGCTGGTGGGGTTTTCCTACAAGGAAATGAATTTCACCACCTACGTGTTCAACCTGGATCTGGATGAACGGACGTGGGTCTTCTCGGTCGGCATGAGTTTCTGAGTTATGTTCCTCGTCATCGCACATCCACACCTTTCTGATCAGCAAAACACCAACCTAAGGAAACGCTATGCCATTCGAAGATGAAATCGTAAACTTGGATGAAATCACCGAAGCCCGGCGCGCAGCCGTGGCTGCAACCATTCGCACCATCAGCCTCGAGGAATTGAAGGCGCTCGGCCAGCAACTCTTTCCGTATGCCGGGGACGTGTGGGGGGAAAAGTTTTTCGCCTTCCTCGACGAGAACCCGGGCGCCATCTTCCATCACGCGGCCGCGCACGACGGCGTGCAATTCCTTTACTGCAACGCGCAGGACAAGGGTATTTGGTTCCTGCCAAAAAAAGGTATGGGCCCGATGCAGCCGCGAGGCCGGGCGATCTTGAAGCAAATCATCGAAGGGCGTTAAGCCGCGCGCTTCCGAAGCCAGCAAGCAATTTTACAGGAGCAAACGGAGGGAACAGAGTCGACTGGGTTCTGAATCTCCGCGTCCTCCGTTTCCTCCTGTTGGAAATCTAACCATGACCTGGAAACAACGTTATCGAGTCGCGAGCTATCTGCGCTCGTCGCTCTGGATCGTTGCGGTCGCGGCCGTGGTGCTCGAGCAAATCTTCGCTGCGCTCGTCCGCGCCATCGATGCGCGGCTCGACTGGGACGCGCTGGGGTTGGGCGTCGATGGCGCAAAGGCGCTCTGCAACACGGTCATCACGTTCTCGCTCTCGTTTATCGTCTTCACCTTCGGCTCGCTCCTTGTGGCGATCCAGGTGGCGAGCGGCCAATACACGCCCCGCATCATCGCGACGACGCTGCTGTGCAACAACGTGATCCGTTACACCGTGGGGGTGTTCGTCTTCACGCTTCTCTTCGCCATCCAGGCCCTGAATCACATCGGGACGACCGTTCCGCGTTTGGTCACGTTCACCACGTCCGTGCTCGGTTTCGTCTGCCTCGCCGCGTTCCTCTTTCTCATCGACTACGCCGCGCGCCTGCTGCGTCCCGTAAGTCTGGTGAAGCAAGTCAGTGACGACGGGCTCGCGGTGCTTGAAAGTGTCTATCCCGAGAAATTGACGGAGGAGCCCGGTGCTGCGGTTGCACCACAGAACCCCGGCCCGGTCGCCCGAACGGTCCTGCACCGGGGCACGTCCGGCGTCATTCTCGCCGTTGACTTGCCGCGGCTCATCGCCAAAGCCGAAGCGGCCAATGGAGTGATCGAATTCGCGCCGCAAGTTGGCGATTTCATGGGCGTCGATGAGCCGCTCTTCCTCCTCCACGGCGGTGCCGCGGCGGTCGATGAAAAGACGCTGCGCGACTGCGTCATCTTCGGCTCGGAGCGCACGATGGAGCAGGACCCGCTGTTCGCGTTGCGCATCCTGGTGGATATCGCGATCAAGGCACTCTCTGCGGCGATCAACGACCCTACCACCGCCGTGCTCGCCATCGACCAGCTGCACCGCTTGCTGCGTCGTGCCGGCGGGCGCAACCTCCGCACCGACTCTCTTCTCGGCCCCACCGGGAACCTTCGCGTCATTTTTCGCACGCCCAATTGGGATGACTTTGTCCATCTCGCCTTCGCCGAGATTCGGTTGTACGGCGCGTCGAACTTCCAGATCGCGCGGCGGCTGCGCGCCATGATCATCAATCTCGCCAACACGCTCCCGGCCGAACGCCAATCCGCCTTGCACCAGGAGCTTGATCTCCTGGATCGAATGCTCGAGAAACTCTACCTCCTTCCCGAAGACCTTGCCCTCGCGCGCGTCCCGGACTCGCAGGGCCTCGGCGGATCGAGCGACACGGTTGCGCCGAAGTGGGCGACTTGAAAGGGCCGCCGCTTTGACTGGGCGGCAAGTGTGTCCCGGAGGGGCGACGGAGGCGCTACCACAAATACCGCGCGTCGTATTCCACGCCGCTGCGTTCCAACAGCTCGAGATACTCCTCTTGAAATGTCCGCTTCCGATGATGCTCCTCCTGCCGGGCGATGTATTCCCGCACCTGTGTGCGCTGGGATGCGCTGACGGTGAATGCTCCGTAGCCCTCTTGCCAGGTAAACGCACGTTCGCCTATCTCTTCATGCACCCAGCGCGATGAGATCCCCTTCACATCGCGCACCACATCCGCAAGGCAGGCCGTCGCTCGCAACCCAATGAGCAGATGTACATGGTCGCTCACTCCGCCGACGGTCTCCGGGATTCCATCGACGTTCCTCACCACACCACCAAGATAGGCATGCAGCCGTCCTTGCCAGGAGGGTTCAATGAAGGGTGCGCGGTCCTTGGTGCTGAAAACAATGTGATAATGAAGAGACAAGCGGGTCGATGGCATGTTGTGGCGGGTTCTGGCGCCCCTGCCGGGGCGCCCGTCTCTTGGATACGGATTCCGGTGGCTGACGCCACCGGCTAATCTCCATCACGCCTCCGGCGTTAATGCATCATCCGGAGAACAGATTAATGTTCATGACGCGTCCTAGAACTTGATCACGTAGTTACAAATCGCGCGGAAGTCGGTGAGCGTGTCGACGTCTCCTCCGTGCTGCTCGGCGATCGCGTAACGCAGGCGGAGCTGCAGACCTTTGAGACATCCTTTCGGTGGTGTCCACTGGAGATTGAAGTCGTACTCGTCCTGCCGGAACTGACCCGCGGAACTTGGGGTCGTGCCGAATACGCCCAGTGCATAGGCGCTTAGTCCTTCCACCCAGGGAAAGTCGTAGCCGGCCCGGAGGATAAGCGCACTCTCTCCGGCCCGGTTGAACTCTTGAACCTGGACGCTCGTATAACCGGGATTAGCGCTCCATGGATTCTTTATGCCGGCCCCATCCATGATGTTGGTGTAGCCGATGGTAAACAGCGCCTGCTTCACCGGCAGCTCGGCTTTGATCCCGAATTGCTGGGTCGAAAAACTGTCTCCTTCCAGAAGGTTGTCCCCGACACTGCGCTGGTCCGTGAACTGGACCGCAAGCCGCGGCCGCCAGTTGGTGCTGAGCGGCAGCTCCACCTTGGCTTCGGCATGTGCGATATTGATGATATCGGCGCTGTAATAGTCGATCGCACCGATAGAGAATATTTTCCCTTTCTCGTAAATGGCTCCGGCGGTGAAAACGCCGCGCTCCACCCCGGCGCCCGCGTCCTCCGCCATCGAGACGAACTCGTCCGAATTCCGCTCCTTGATCTTGTCGAAATAGCCGACGCCGTACCGGATTACCGCAACATCCTTTGCCGGAGCTGGAGCCGGGGCCACGGTCTCTTTGCTGTCTGCGCTCAGGGCCGCGCCGTCTTTATTCACCGGCAACTCGTTCGCTTCCGGCTTTGCGCTGGATTTGTCCAGTTCCCAGCGCCCTTGCAAGGCGATCGCCTCAAAAGTATTGGGCGTCATCCGCACGTCGTTGCGGTTGATATAAGGCGTGTCGTAACCCTTCCGCCCGACATAAAGGTTCAGGCCATCGATGATCCGAATGTCAGCGTAGGCTTCGCCCAGAACGGTATAGCCTTCCTGTCCTGGCTCGAGGAGAAGAGTTCCATCCTTGTCCTCAGGAGCATGCAAAGGCTGTGACGTGTAGGCGGTCAGCCCAAACGCGATGTGGTCGAGAAAGTAACCGGTCTTCAACCCCGCCCATCCGCCGATCGCCCACGCCTCGCTACTAGTGCCATCGAATTTGTGCCGATCGAAGTAGAAGCTGCGAAAGTTGATTTCGAAGGTTGTGTCTTTGAACGCTTCGCGGCGTTTTTCGACGCGAAATTCGCGGAAGTCGAATGACTCATCGAGGGGCGACTGGCCTTCTTCGACCGACGAAGTCGCAGCACCGGGCGGCGGGGTAGGCCCTCGGACCGCATCCTGACTGAGAACCGGATTCGCGGCACTCAACAGAGCAAGAAATGCCAACACGGCACAGGCGCGTTGGCCGGGCGAAGTCCGACGGACAACAACTGGGTTCCCAAGTTCGGAATCAGCAGGCGGCTGAGAGGTAAAATAGAGCATTTGATTGTGCGGATTATCAAGAACGCGGCCGGCCTGCCTATGGGACCAAGGTCCTATTTCCACCGCGTGGACGTTCTGAGATCTGTTCGGCCGACAAAAACAATAACCATCACGAAAACAAATTTTATGAGCCAACCTGAAACCAAGAACGCCTGGCGCGGATTCAAACCCGGCCTCTGGCAGCGCGACGTCAATGTGCGCTGGTTCCTGCAGAGCAATTACACACCGTACGACGGTGACGGGACATTCCTGGCACCGGCAACCGAACGCACGAAAGGTATCTGGAAAAAGTTGGAGGCGATGTTCCTGGAGGAGCGCAAGAAAAAGGGTGTGCTCGACGTTTCCCAAATACCGAGTTCGATCACGGCGCACGCGCCTGGATACATTGACCGCGAGAACGAAGTCATCGTCGGACTTCAGACAGAAGCACCGCTCAAGCGCGCGATCATGCCCAATGGCGGTCTGCGCATGGTGCTCAATTCGCTCGAAGCCTACGGTTACGAGCCGGACCCGGCGGTGGTGGAGGCATTCAGCAAGTATCGCAAGACGCACAATGAGGGCGTGTTCGACGCTTACACGGCCGATATCCGGGCCTGCCGCAGTTCGCACATTCTGACGGGGCTGCCCGATGCCTATGGCCGCGGACGCATCATCGGGGATTACCGCCGGGTCGCGCTCTATGGCGTGGCGCGGCTGATCAAGCAGAAGGAGCAGGAAAGAACGGCACTCGATAGCGCCATGTCCACGGATAGCATCATCCGCGATCGCGAGGAACTAAGCGAACAGGCGCGTGCATTGAAGGAACTGCTCGCGATGGCGAAGAATTATGGCTTCGACATCTCGGAGCCGGCCAGCAACGCCCGCGAAGCCGTGCAATGGCTCTACTTCGGCTATCTCGCCGCAGTGAAAGAACAGAACGGCGCCGCGATGTCGCTGGGTCGCGTCTCGACCTTTCTCGACATTTATTTCGAGCGCGACCTCGCGGAAGGAACGCTCAACGAGTCGCAAGCGCAGGAGATCATTGACGACTTTGTCATCAAACTGCGCATCGTCCGATTCCTGCGCACACCGGAGTATGACGATTTGTTTGCCGGCGATCCGACGTGGGTGACGGAATCCCTCGCTGGAATGGGCGATGACGGGCGGCCGCTGGTGACGAAGAACAGCTTTCGGTTTCTCCACACGCTTTACAACCTGGGGCCGGCGCCGGAGCCGAATCTGACAATCTGGTATTCGCCGCGACTGCCGGAAAATTTCAAGAAATTCGCCGCCAAAGTCGCCATCGATACCAGCGCGCTCCAATTCGAGAACGACGCGACCATGCGCGGTGCGTGGGGCGACGACGGCGCGATCGCCTGCTGCGTTTCGCCGATGATCGTGGGCAAGCACATGCAGTTTTTCGGCGCGCGCACCAACCTGGCCAAATGCCTTCTCTACGCCATCAATGGCGGTCGCGACGAGATGAGCGGCAAGCAGGTTGCTCCTGCATTTGAGCCGGTCCAGGGCGACTACCTGGACTTCGAAGATGTCGCCGAAAAGTTCGAGCGAATGATGGAATGGCTGGCGGAAGTGTACGTAAACGCCATGAACATCATCCACTACATGCACGACAAGTATTCCTATGAGCGCATCGAGATGGCGCTGCACGATTACTCGCCAATCCGTTCCATGGCGTTTGGCATCGCGGGCCTCTCAATCGTCGCGGACAGTTTGTCCGCGATGCGGCACGCGCGGGTGAAGGTGATTCGGGACGAGACCGGACTGGTGGTGGATTACGAGACGGAGGGAGAGTTTCCGATGTTCGGCAACAACGACAGCCGCGTGGACCAGATCGCGTCAACCGTCGTCTCCATGTTCATGGACAAGCTGCGCAAGCATCCCACTTATCGCAATGCCCTCCACACCCAATCCATCCTGACCATCACTTCGAACGTCGTTTACGGGAAGGGCACGGGCAACACGCCGGATGGCCGCCGGAAAGGCGAGCCGTTTGCCCCCGGGGCCAATCCGATGCACGGCCGGGACACGCACGGCATTCTGGCGTCCGCGGCTTCGGTGGCGAAGATTCCATTTCGGGACGCGGCGGATGGCATTTCGCTCACGACAACCATGATCCCCGAGGGCCTGGGCCGGACGCCGGAAGATCAGATCACGAACCTCGTGAGTACCCTGGACGCGTTCTTTGGTGCGGCCGGTTACCACATGAACGTCAATGTGCTCAATCGTGCGACCCTGCTCGACGCGATGGATCACCCGGAGAATTACCCGTCGCTCACCATCCGCGTTTCCGGTTATGCGGTGAACTTTGTGCGGCTGACGCGCGACCAGCAGATGGACGTCATCAACCGCACCTTCCACGGCATGAACTGACCAATGAACGCCGCAACTGAAGCTCGCGAGAGTCGTGAATGGCCCGGAGGGCCGTCGGACATTAGCCGGTGGCGTCAGCCACCGGAACACAGCACAAAACGCGACGCGCCTCGGAGGGGCGCTGGAAGCGCACGCAACTCCGCCGCCCCGTCGGGGCTAAGTCCGTTTTGGCAGACACCATGAGCGCCGCCACCGATCCTGAAGTTCCGCTCGAGGGAAGTCCCTACGACTTGCGCGTGTCGTTAGGCGAGAAAGTGAGCGAGGTGGATATCCGCGCGGCGCTGGAGACCGGCGATCTCGGTTTCGTCCACTCGTTCACGACCGGCTCCGCCGTGGACGGGCCCGGCATGCGGGTCGTGGCGTGGCTGGCGGGCTGCCAGTTTCGTTGCGTCTATTGCCACAATCCTGACACGTGGAAAATGACCAACGGCATCCCGGTGCCTTTCGGGCGCGCGGTGGAGCAGATCAGTAAATACCGCCACGGCCTGGCCACGATGAAAGGCGGCCTGACGATCAGCGGCGGCGAGCCGTTGATGCAACATCGGTTCGTCCTCAAGGTCTTCGCGGCCGCGAAGCAGATGGGCATCCATACTGCGCTCGACAGCAATGGCTATTTCGGCGAGCGCCTCAGCGATGACGACCTCGATGTCGTTGATATGGTGCTCCTCGACCTCAAGTCCATGACTCCCGAGCTGCATCGCCGGCTCACGGGCATGGACAACAAAACGATTCATGAATTCGCCCGACGACTCGCCGCGGCGCGCAAGCCGATCTGGGTCCGTTTCGTTCTCGTGCCCGGCTGGACGGACGACATGGCCGAGGTCCAGCGCATCGCAGCTTTCGCGGCGGAACTTGGAAATGTGGAGCGGGTGGACGTGCTGCCGTTCCATCAGATGGGCCGCTACAAATGGGAGAAGCTCGGGATGAATTATGAGCTCAATGATACCCAACCACCCTCGCGTGCAACCGTTGAAGAAGCCCTCGCCATCTTTCGAGCAGCCGGACTGAAGGCGGTTTGAGACAAAAGATGCGTTTAAAACTCCCCGTCGCGGCAGTGGATCTTTGGAGCCGGAGGCTCCCACGGAAATTAGCCGGTGGCGTGAGCCACCGGAACGAGGTCACCCCGCGTTCAAGCATTTGCTTCGGAACCGGTGGCTCACGCCACCGGCTAATTTCCTACGGCCCTGCCGGGCCAAAGGGCGTTCAGTTCTTCGACTCACCTTGGTCTTAAGTAACAACCGCAGGAAAAATTATGGAATTCATCAAGACACTTCTCGAGCAGCAGCCCCTGATGGCGCTCTTCCTCACGATCGCCATTGGCTATCTCGTCGGCGAAATCAACATCAAGGGATTCTCGCTCGGCGTGGGAGCGGTGCTCTTCGTCGCGCTGGGCATGGGCTGGTTCGCGCCGAAGTCGGTGCCGGCGCCGATGGTCGGCACGCTGGGACTTGCGCTCTTCCTCTACGGCGTCGGCGTCCAATACGGTAAGCAGTTTTTCATCGGGCTAACCAGCCGCGCCGGGATCAGAGCCAACCTGATGGCGCTGACCGGCGTGCTGGCGGCAGGCGCGGTTAGCCTCATTTTCGTGAAGATGATGGACCTAAACCTTGGCTACGCGCTGGGGTTGTTTGCCGGTTCGGGAACCAGCACACCGACCCTGCAGGCGGCCATCGCGACGCTCGGAAACGACGATCCGGCAGTCGGCTATTCGGTTTCCTATCCATTTGGCGTGGCCGGTCCGATCCTGTTCCTCTACATCGCTTTCATGGTCCTGAAGCCGAAGATCCAGGTACCCACCAGCGGCGGCGCGGAACTTCTCGAAATCGCGGTGCGCAACTCGGAGCTGTTCGGCAAATTGCTCGGCGACCTCACGCCCGTCTTGCCCGCCGGGGTGCAGATCGTCGCCCTGCGTCGCCAGGGCCGCAACGAGCCAGCCTCACCCAATTTCGTCATCGCCGAACATGACGTGCTGCTCGCGACCGGTTCTTCCAAAGAGGCGCTCACGCAGGCGGGCACTATCCTGGGCGAGGCTGCACCTGGCCACATCATCAAGGACCGCCGGGACCTCGACTATCTCCGCGTGTTTGCCTCTCGCCCGGCGGTGCTGGGCAGAACAGTTGGGAGTCTCGATTTGCCGGGCAAGAAGGGCATCATCGTTCAGGTTCGCCGCGGCGATGCCGACATTCAGCCTCGCCCCGATCTCGTTCTTGAATCCGGCGACCGGATCGGCGTGCTCGTTCCTCGCGACGACTTCGCGGCGACCCGCAAATTCTTCGGCGACTCCATCAAGACAACGGCCGAGTTCAGCTACATCGGCATCGGTATCGGCATGGCTCTCGGATTCCTCCTGGGCGCGATCAAATTCCCGCTGCCCGCCATTGGCAAGATTTCACTGGGATTGTCAGGCGTGCTCATCATGGCGCTCATCCTCGGCAAACTCCGTCGCACCGGCGGCCTGAACTGGACCATTCCACTTTCCGCCAACATCGTTCTCCGCAACCTCGGGCTCACCCTGTTTCTTGCCCAAGTCGGGATGTCCTCCGGACCGAAATTTGCCTCGACTGTCACCGATACCGGGTTCGCGATGCTGGGACTGGGTGCGGTTGTGCTAGTCGCGCTCGTGGTGCCAATCCTGGCTTTGGGGCTCCTTGTTTTCCGCATGCCCTACGACGAAGTGGCCGGCATCGTCGCCGGCGCCTGTGGCAATCCCGCGATCCTCGCCTACTCGAGCAAACTCGCGCCGACCGACCGGCCGGATATTGGCTACGCCATGATTTTTCCGGGCATGACAATCGTGAAGATCCTCTTCGTGGACATCGTTCCGGCATTTTTCTGAAGCTAAAAAAATAGGCATTCTAAAACCATGAACGCACAAACATTTCTCAAGGAACAGGTCGCTCTCTTCCAGGATTTCTCGGCCGAACGCCTGCAACAGTTGGTCGATGGCTCGCGGATCGCTTCGTTCGAAGCCAATCAAGCGATCGCCCACCGGGGCGAGGAAGCGGCGCACTTTGGTGTCATCTTGAGCGGCACAGTGGCTGCCTCGGTGCTCGGCGATGGCGGCACGCGCCAGCTTCTGGGAAAATTGAAAGCTGGCGACACCTTTAACGAACCAGCGCTCATGACCGGAGACGCCGTGCTCGCGGACATCGTCGCGGAGGCGCGCTGCGAGGTGCTGTTGATTCCGGTTTCACTATTCCAGTCAGTCATCCTGGCCGAGCCGAGCGCGGTGCAGCGAATTTCGCGGACCATCGCGGAGCGGATGAAGATGGTCTTGTCCGATCCGGCAAAGGCGCACGCCGCAACCCGCCAGGGTGATGATCCTTATGGTCTCAAGCTCAAGGGAGAGCGGCCTGAGAAAATTCTCGTGATCAACTGCGGTTCGTCGTCGCTCAAATACTGTTTCTACGACACCGCGGACGAATCTCGCCAGGCGCGCGGTCAGATCGAGCGCATCGGCATCGATGGCACGAAGCTCAGCCATCGTGGGCCCCGCGACGGCGGGAGCGAGGTGAAACGCGATTTGCCGAAAGGCGATTTCGCGGACGCGTTCAAGACCATGGTAGCCGAACTCACTTCCAAGGAGACGGGCGTCATCAGCGGTGCAGCGGACATTAGTCTGGTCGCCCATCGGGTAGTGCACGGCGGGGAAAAGTTCACGGAAGGCGCGCTCATTACCGACGAGCTGCTCGCGGAGATCGAAGCGCTCAACCCGCTCGCGCCGCTGCACAATCCGGTCATGGTCGCCGGCATTCGCGAGATGCGCCGTTTGTTTCCCGCCGTGCCCCAGGTCGCTGTGTTCGACACCGCCTTTCATCACACGCTGCCCGCCTACGCCTATCTTTACGGTCTGCCCTACGAGCTCTACGAGAAGCACCGCGTGCGCCGCTACGGCTTTCACGGTGCCTCGCATAATTACGTCTCCCTGCGCGCTGCCCAGTTTTTGCAGCGCCGTCCAAACGAGCTGCAACTGGTCAGTTGTCATCTCGGCAACGGCTCATCGCTCTGCGCGGTGGACCACGGGCGCTCAGTTGACACGACCATGGGATTCACCCCGGTGGAGGGCCTCATCATGGGGACCAGGTGCGGTGACCTGGATCCCGGGATCCTCGCCTTTCTCGAACGCACCGAAGGCCTTTCCGTCTCGCAGAGTGAGGAAATGCTGAACAAAAAAAGCGGCTTGCTCGGCCTCTCGGGAATTTCGAGCGACATGCGCGAAATTCTCAAGGCCGCGGACGAGGGCCACCACCGCGCTTTGCTTGCGCTCAAAGCGTATTGCTACCGGGTGCGCAAATACATCGGTTCGTACGTCGCCTCGATGGGCGGATTGGACGCGGTGATATTTACCGGTGGGATCGGCCAGGGGAGTGCGGCGATCCGCGCCCTGTCGTTACAGGGACTGGACTGCATGGGCATTACGCTCAACGAGCAGCGCAATCGCGACGCGCGCGGCTCCGATGAGGTGTGCGTGATCTCGACGGATGATTCGAAGGTGACTGTGCTCGTCGTGCCGACGGACGAGGAGCGCATGATGGCAAGGGAAGCGCTCCGGACACTCAGCCGCTCCTACATCATGCGCGCGCTGGAAGCGCAGAAACAACGGTCGTTTCTCGTCGAGGTCTCGGCGCATCACATTCACCTCAAGCAGGAAGACGTCGAGGCGCTCTTCGGCCCCGGCCACCAGCTCACCAAACACGCCGACCTCTCCCAACCCGGCCAGTATGCCTGCAAGGAACAGCTCGCCATCGTGGGACCGAAAGGTCGCATCGAACGCGTCCGTGTCCTCGGGCCGACGCGAAAATACTCCCAGGTCGAGATTGCGATGACCGAGCAGTTCAAGCTCGGAGTGCATCCGCCGATCCGCGAGAGCGGCGATATCGCCGACACGCCCGGTTGCACGCTTGAAGGCACTGCCGGGAGCGTGCAGTTGGAGCGCGGAGTCATCTGTGCGTTTCGCCATATTCACATGACTCCCGAGGACGCCCTCGGCTACGGCGTCCGCGACAAGTCGATTGTCCGCGTGCGCATAGCCGGCGATCGCGAACTGATCTTCGGCGACGTGCTCGTGCGCGTGGATCCGAGCTTCGCGCTGGCCATGCATATCGACACCGACGAAGCCAATGCGGCCCACGTGAAAACCGGAGAGCAGGGTTTCATCGAAGGAATCCAGAGCGAAGCGTGATCGCCGAACGAAACTGCCTGCGCTGGAACCAAAATCCAATGAATGAACCGCACTCGCCTCTGCTGGCTTTGGCGCCGGGAATCGGCAGTGGCCCCATGCAGCCGAAGGGACTGGCAATCTTGAAGCAAATCGTCGAAGGACGTTAAGCGCGCCGTTCTCCAAAAAATTCCACCATGCAACCACCAACCAAACCCGCGGGACTGGAGCGAAATCTCGGCTGGATTGCGCTGCTCCTCTTGCTGGTCGGCTGTCTCCTGGTTCTGCGGCCGTTCGCGTCCGCCCTGCTTTGGGCGGTGGTGTTGTGCGTTTCGAGCTGGCCGCTCTATCAACGGCTGCTCAGGCTCCTTCGGGGTCGCCGGACGTGGGCCGCGCTGTTCATGGCGCTCGGGATGATTCTGATCATGCTCCTGCCCTTTCTCGTCGTCGGTTTGACGCTCGCAGAGAACGTCCAGGAGCTCACCGTCGCCACGCAAACATGGCTGGGCGCCGGTCCGCATGGGCCGCCGGCCTGGCTGGCGAACGTACCCCTCGTGGGTCAGCAAGCTGCCGAACGCTGGCAAACTCTCGCGCTGGACCACAATAAACTTCTCGAAGTGAGTAAACGCTTCATCGAACCAGTCGGCACCTCGCTCTTGGCCGGCGGCATGGCCATTGGCGGCGGCTTGCTCCAACTGGCCTTGAGCATCTTCATTGCGTTTTTCCTTTTCCGGGACGGCCTCGCTCTGGGCGAACGGTTGACGAATAGCGTCCAGCGAATCGGCGGTGAGCGCGGCACTCACCTGCTCGCCGTGGCCGCCGCTACGGTGCGCGGCGTCGTTTACGGCATCCTCGGCACGGGGCTGGTGCAGGCGTTGATGGCGGGTGTCGGTTTCTTCATCGCGGGTGTGCCGGGCGCGGCGCTGCTGGCGTTGCTCACATTCTTTCTCTCGGTCGTGCCGGTTGGTCCGCCGCTCGTCTGGATTCCCGCCGCGCTCTGGCTCTTCCATCAAGGCTCGACGGGCTGGGGAATTTTCATGCTCATCTGGGGCGTCCTCGTCAGCAGCGTGGACAATGTGGTCAAGCCCTGGCTCATCAGCCAGGGGAGCGATTTGCCATTCATCCTGATTTTCTTCGGCGTGCTGGGGGGCGCGTTGATGTTTGGTTTCATCGGCGTTTTCATCGGCCCCACCTTGCTCGCGGTTGGCTACCGGCTGGTGGAGGAATGGGCTTCGGTCAGTAACAAAGCCAAGATCGAGGAACCCGGCCCCGTCGTATGACGACACTAGAAAACTCGGGCCCGATCAAACGCGTGCGGGAGATGGGATCTCGCGGTAACAGGCGCTGAACCAGCAGATGCAGAGCTGCCTTCAGGTGGTAGTTTGTTTGTGACGGGCTTTTCGCGGTCAAGATCGCGACCAGAAACGAATCGCAAGGAAGCCCGGCCCACTATTTTTGCATCCGTGAATCCGAATCATCTCCTTCGCTCTTTCAGGTTGCTTGGTGCAGTTATTTGCCTCGCGGGCGGCGCGGTGCAGGCAGAAGACGCCGACGCTTTGATCGCCAAGGGCGACCAATTCGACAAAAAATTCCAAGCCAAGGAAGCGCTCGAAGAATATCTGCCGGCGAACAAGCTCGAACCGGACAACGTGCACCTTCTCATCTGCATCGCGCGGCAATACCGTCATTTGATGAGCGACACGTCTTCGAAACAGGAAAAGCTTCGGCTTGGGAACGTCTCGCTCGAATTCGCCAGTCGCGCCGCCACCCTCGCTCCGAAAAATGCTGAAGCACAACTTTCGCCCGCGATCAGCTACGGAAAAATGCTTCCCCACATGGGGAGCAAAGACCAGGTCAATGCCTCGCCCCGCATCAAGGCGGCGGTAGACCGCACCCTTCAGCTCGATCCGGACAACGATACCGCGTGGCACATGCTCGGACGCTGGAATCGCGTGCTGGCAAACATCAGCGCCTTGAAACGGGTTCTCGCCAAAACATTCTATGGCGACTTGCCGGTGACGACGAACGAAGCGGCGGAGAAGTGTCTCCTAAAGGCCATCGCCATTAATCCCAACCGGCTCATGCATCACATCGAACTCGGTCGGATCTATGCGCAGATGGGACGCAAAGAGGAGGCGCTGAAGTGCCTTCAGAAAGGGCTGGCGATGCCAAACAAAGACCACGACGACCCGGAGATGAAAGAGATCGGACAGCAGACGTTGGAAAAATTGAAATAGGTGCGACGGCCCTACGCTGCTGGCAAAGTACTTTCGGAGCCGGACCACTCCGGCAAATCGGCCAAACCACCACCCATGAATTGATGGTGCCAAAGCTGGGTGGCCACGACCGCGGTGAGCCCCATTTCCACCGAAAGTCGTGGCAGCGAACCGGCGCGCATACCGCGGAAGTTCCGCCGCCAGTGAGCCACTTCTTTTAAATCGAAATAACCGGTCCGGCGCAGCGAATCTTCGCTCAGGAGTTGGGTGACGTAAGGTGGCTCCGGGTCCATGTGAAAGCTGTCGAGCGGCGCGCGAAAGATGACTTTGCTGCGGCGCGCGATCGACTTCGGAATCCAGCGTTCCGCCAGCAGGCGGAGCAGGTACTTGTCCCGGAATCCACGCAGCTTCCAGCGCGGGTGCAGTTTCGCGGTGAAATCGAAGACCTCTTCATCCAGGAACGGGTAGCGAACTTCGACCGACGAGTGCATGGAGACGCGGTCGCCTTTGGCTTGCAAAAGATGGCCGGCCAGGAGAACGCGGGCCGCCATCCAGATACCGCGATTGAGTGGCGCCCAACGTTTGGCTCGTTCGATGGGAAATCCCAACTCGCCCCAGGGATGGCTCTCGTTCATCACCTCGCGCATCTGTCCGGAGTAAAAACGCAGCTTCGAGATCGCGAGCATGCCATAGGAATCGATCCAGGCGTTTGTCCCGCCGATGGAGCCTTCCACCCGCCGGCGCCATTCGGGCGGAAAATGCGGCACTTTGTTCACGCGGAGATAGCAGCGGCGCGCCAGATCGCTCAGATTCACTCCCGGGACGGCGTCGAGAAATCCCATAATCTTGGCCGCCTTGTACCACGGGTAACCGACCAGCCATTCGTCTGCGCCCTCGCCGGTGAGGACGACTTTCTGTCCGTTCGAATGGACGCGTTCGGCCAGTTTAAGCAGGGCGCCGCAAGATGTATCGATCACCGGCGCTTCGGCCGCTTCAATGAGCCGCGGATAACTTTCCAGCGCTTCGCGATCGCCGTACTCCTGGACAATCGGTGGCTTGGCCCCGATGTGCCGGGCGGAGAGACTGGCTGCGTCCAGTTCGTCAAACTCCGGCTCCTTCACCCGCACGGTATACGTGTTGATCGCCGGGCCTTTGAGACGGCAGGCCAGGGCGAGGATCATGCTCGAATCGACCCCACCGGAAAGATAAGAGCCCACTGGAACATCCGCGCGCAGCCGTTCTTCGACAGCGTGCAAGAGGAGTTGCTCGAATTCATCCACCAGCGCACTCGAATCATTCCCCCACTCCTCTTCGCCCTGCGCCGGGAAATCCATTTCCCAGTAAGCGCGTTCCGTAATGTCCGGACTCCGGCCGGAACTTCCTGGCGTGATGCGCAGGCAGTGCCCCGGCGGCAGGAGCTGAACCCCTTCGAAACAGGTCCTCGGCCCCGGCACTGCGGAAAAGGTAAAGACGTGATCGAGTCCCTTGCGGTCGGGTCGCGGCGGAACCATTCCGGAAGCGAGCAGGCCTTTGATTTCGGAAGCAAAGAGCAACCAGTCGCCCTGCCGGCTCCAGAAAAGTGGCGCGATCCCGAAGCGGTCGCGTCCCAGATGGAGTTGCCGTTGCCGCTCATCCCACAAGGCGACGGCGAATTGTCCGCGGAGCCGCTCCCACATCCCTTCCTGATGGTCTTCCCAAAGGTGCGGAATGATTTCCGTATCGCAGTGCGTGCGAAAGCGATGCCCTTGCGCAATGAGTTCCGCGCGCCGCTCCACGTAATCGAATAATTCGCCGTTGAAGACCACGAACAGGCTGCGGTCTTCATTCGTCATCGGCTGTTGCCCATCGGCCAGATCGACAATACTCAGCCGGCGCGAAGCGAGTGAGATTCCCGGTTGTTCCAGAAAACCTTCTTCATCCGGACCGCGGTGAGTGAGGGCACGCGCCATTCGTTGCACCACGCCCCCCGGCGCGGGGCGTAGCCCAACCAAATCGATTATCCCCGCGATGCCGCACATGATCTCGTTCGATTAAATTAACGTTCCCGGCCACCATCGCAGAGGAAGCGGAAGAGAAAAGTTGGGAAATGAGGGCCCACCCCCGCAGCAAACAAAACCGGGCAGGAAAAAATGATGGGAGAACACACGCTGAGCGTGTAGAAACGAATTGCTGTCAGATCACTCAATATCTTACCGTCCGTGAACATCCTATTCCCGCATCCGGATTGGTAGCTGACTTGACATGCCCACAGGCAGCGCTAATCAGTCCGCCCCGGCGGAACAACTCACGACCATGCCAAAAGAACGTATTGCAATTATTGGAGTCGGTTGCCGTTTCCCCGGCGGCGTGAGTTCGAAGGAATCCCTTTGGAAACTTCTCGTCGAGGGCCGGGAAGCCATCGTTGAGGTGCCGCCCGATCGCTTTAACGTCGAGCGCTATTACGACGCCGAACCGGGGGTGGCGGGAAAATCCATCGCCCTGCGCGGCGGATTCATTGACGCAATCGATCAATTCGATCCGCAATTTTTTGGCATCTCGCCGCGGGAAGCCCCCTACGTGGATCCGCAACATCGGCTCCTCCTCGAGACCGCCTGGGAGGCGATCGAAGATGCCGGGCTCGTGCTCGATTTCGAACGTGGAACCGATCTCGGCGTATTCGTCGGAATTTCGCATAACGATTACCAGGGAATCCAAAGCACGAGTTTTGATCATTTCGGCATCGGCCCTCATACGCCGACCGGGAGTGCGCATAGCATCGCCGCCAACCGAATTTCGTATTGCTTGAATCTGCGCGGCCCGAGTGTCGCGATGGACACAGCCTGCTCGTCGGCGCTCACCGCAGTCCATGCGGCTTGCGAGCACATCCGGACCGGGCGCGGAGACGCCGCCCTGGCGGGAGGCGTGACCGTGATGATCACGCCGGGCGGGTTTATTGGATTTTCGCAGGCGGCGATGCTCTCGCCTGAAGGCCGGTGCGCCGCCTTCGACGCTTCCGCCAGCGGATTTGTGCGCGGCGAAGGTGCGGGAATGGTGCTGCTCAAGCGACTTTCGCGGGCGATCGAGGATGGGGACCCGATTCAAGGCGTGATTTTGGGGACGTCCCTCAATCAGGATGGACATACCAACGGCATCTCGCTGCCCAGCCCCGAGGCGCAAACACGACTGGTGCAAGATGCTTGCCGGGATGCTGGAATTGAGCCCGAAGAGATTGGCTTCGTCGAAGCCCACGGGACAGGCACGGCGGTGGGAGATCCGATCGAGGCGCATGCTCTCGCGGACGCTCTCTGCCGTAATCGATCCGCCGACACGCCCCTCCCGATCGGCTCCATCAAAACCAATCTGGGCCATTTGGAAACCGCCGCGGGCATCGCAGGACTTCTCAAAGCGATGCTGGCGCTGAAGCACGGACAAATTCCGCCCAGTCTGCATTTTTCAACACCGAGTCCGCATATTGATTTTACGAAGCTCAAGTTGCGCGTGCCGATCCAGCTCGAAGCCTTCCCCAACGGGACGGCCGAACGCATCGCTGGGGTCAACTCATTCGGATTCGGAGGAGCAAATGCGCACGTCATCCTGGCCGAACCTCCGCCGCGCCAGTTGGAAAAATCTTTTACCGTTCCAAGCCGCGGGCCATGGCCCGTGATGCTTTCCGCGCGTTCGGAAACCTCGCTTCGGGATTCGGCCGCCAATCTGAGCGCCTGGATCAGGGAACACTCCAATGCCAACGGCAGCTCGCCCGTTCTGCCGGATCTTACTTATACTTTGGGCGTCCGGCGAAATCATCACCCGCATCGGTTAACTCTGGTCACTTCCAGTTGGGCCGACCTCACCGAGGAACTCGACGCGTTCGCGAAGAAAGAGGAAAGCCCGAAGATCCGCGCGACTTTCGCGGCCCGCCAGGAGCACGCGCCGCGCATCGGGTTCATCATGAGTGGGCAGGGCCCGCAATGGTGGGGCATGGGTCGCGATTTGATGGAGCATGAGCCGGTCTTCCGCGAGGCGATGGAAGAGTGTGCTGCCGCCCTCCGGCCCTGGGCGAACTTCTCGCTCCTCGAAGAACTCTCCCGCCCCGAGGAAACGTCCCAAATGCACCGGACGGAGATTGGACAGCCGTCCATCTTTGCGATGCAGGTGGCGCTCGCGGCGCTTTGGAAATCCTGGGGCGTTGAGCCTTCGGCCGTTGTTGGTCATAGCGTGGGTGAGATCGCCGCTGCCTGCGTTGCCGGCATTTTTTCCATCGAAGAAGCGGCCCGGATTGTGGCGCTGCGCGCGCGCCTCATGGAATCGTGCGGACGCGGCGAAGGAACGATGCTCGCCGTGGGGTTGCCCGAAGACGAAGCTTTGGCCCTGATTGCGCGTCACGATCGGACGGTGACGATTTCCGCTTTCAACGGACCGCGCTCGATCACACTTTCAGGGCCGCGCCTTTCGCTCGAGGCGATGGCCACCGCACTTGAGGCGCAGGGTGCCTTTGCCCGACTCGTCAAGGTCGATCATCCCTTTCACCATCCGCTCATGCGACCGGCCTCGGAGGCGTTGGAAGCTGGGCTCGCCGACATCAAACCGCAGCCGGGCGCCATCCCGTTCTTCAGCACGGTGACGGGGGAGCGTTGCGCTGGCGAATCGTGCGATGCCCCCTACTGGGCCCGCGGCATTCGCGAGCCGGTCCGTTTCGCCTCGGCGGTGGGCAAGCTCGCGGATTTCGGCGTGGACGTCTGGCTGGAACTCAATGCGCATCCCGCGCTCGCGCATGCCACGCAGGAATGCCTGGCCGACCGTGGAACCAAGGCACCGATAATCTCTTCGGTTCGCCGCGAACGCGAATTTGAATCCATGCTTGAGTCGGCCATGGATCTGCACGGCGCCGGCGTCCCGCTGGATTTTTCGGCGATGACGCCCTCGCGACATATTCTCTCGCTGCCCGCTTACGCATGGGAAAAGACCCGTTGGTGGAACGAAACCAGCGACGCGCGCGACGGCCGTCTCGCCCCCGGCGGACGCGGCCTGTTTGATATTCGGCTGCCACGCGCGATGCCCACCTGGATCGTCAGGCTCGATTCCCGGCACATGGCCTTTTTGAAAGATCACAAGGTGGAAAACCATGTGATTTTTCCGGCGGCCGCCTTCGTCGAGATGGCGCTGGAAGCAGGTGTGCAGCTGTTCGAGGGGCAACCGTTCGTGGTGGAGGACTTTGAAATTCGCAAGCCGCTCATCCTGCCGGATCCGCCCTCGGGCGTGCAGATCGAATTCTCCTATTCGCCGACCGAGCGCACTTTTGCCATTTCAAGCCGTTTCGAGCAAAGCGTGACGTGGTCTCCCCACGTGGTCGGTTCGCTCCGGGGCGAGCGCACGGAATCTGCCTTCGCCTCTTCAAAATGCGAGCAACCTCCGGGCACTCAGGCCGTCGCTGTCGACGAATTCTACGCTCACATGAGCGATCTGGGTTTGCGCTACGGTGAAGAATTTCGACCCATTCGCGAACTGTCCGCCGGCGCCGGGCAATCGACGGGGCAGGTAGTTTTATCGGACGCGGTGTCTCCCCGCGCGGGTGAATACGCTCTGCACCCGGTTCTCTTCGATGGCGCGTTGCAGATATTCTCCGCCGGTGCCGCCACCGTTGAAGGACGGCAGGCCCGGATGAAACTCCCGGTCGGTTTCCGCCGGATTCTCTTTCTCGGTTCGCCAGGATCCTCCAGCCGCGTTCACGCCAAGGTGCGCGAGTTTGGCGATGATTTCATCGAAGGCGACATCTCTCTATATAATGAGGGAGGAAAACCTTGCGTGCTCGTGGATGGATTCCGGGCCATCAGCCTTTCCGGCGCGGGTCGCTCGGCCGCACCTGGCAGCACGCGCGATTTGACGTATCACGTCGCCTGGCAACGGGTCGCTGACGAGTCGCCCAAGACATTGCTCCCACCGCTCCCGCTGGCTCAATTAAAGAGTGCGGCCCAGAGCGCCCTGGATTGTGTCATCGCCGCTCGCGGTTCCTCCGAAATTGAGGCAGCGCTTTGCGCCGTGGATGATCTGGCCGCCGCGCAACTGACTCACGGGCTACGGGAAATGGGAGTGACTTCGGATATTCCCTTTGATGGAGCGACCCTCCGGGTGGCGGCCCCGATGCGCCCCGTCTTTGAACGGTTAATGGCTGGTCTGGTTGGGCGCGGATTGCTCCGGAAAAAAGACGGGCGCTTTGAGCTGACACCGGATTTTGCGCAGGCGGCAGATTCCGCTGACAAGGTTTTGCGCAACTACATCGAGAAACATCCGGGACATCTTCCCGAAGCTCTTCTCTGCGTGGGCAACTGCACGGACCTGGGACCAATTTTGCGCGGTGAAAAGGACGCCGTGCAGGTTTTGTTTTCCGGGATCGGCGCGGAGTTGCTCGATCATTTTTATGGTGACGGACTCTTCACCAGTCACTGGCTCGCGGCCATCGCCGCAGCGGTGAGCACAGCCGCGCGCAGCCTGCCGGAAGGCCGCGGCCTGCGCATCCTGGAGATCGGCGCGGGGACGGGCGGATTGGCGTCCCAGGTTCTGCCACTTTTGGAGCGCGGACTGCATTCCTACACGTTCAGCGATGTTTCGGCCGCATTCTTTTCCGGCGCCACCCAAAAACTGGCGGCGTTTTCAGAGGTGGAATTTAAGATTTTCGATCTCGAAAAACCCGGGGTGGAACAGGAATTGGAACCGGGAACGTTCGACTTCATCATCGGCACCAATGTGCTCCACGCGGTCAAAGATGTGCGCGCCGCTTTGCGCAACCTTCATGGCCTGCTGGCACCGGGAGGCAGCCTTTTCTTTATGGAGACGGCGACGCCGCAACTCTGGACGGAAACGGTTTTCGGCCTAACCAGTGGCTGGTGGCGGTTTACGGATCGCGATCTGCGGCCAGAACAACCGTTGCTCAAGAGAGCCCAATGGGAAACCGTCTTGCAGGAAACCGGTTTTGCGGAAACGACTTCGTTGCCCGGTTTGATCGGGCCGACTGGTGGCGAAGGTCAGGTCGGCCTGCTCTCGCGCAAGGCGTATGAGGAAAAATCGATCGCGCGCGAGATCCAGACTCCGGACGAGAAATCATGGCTCGTTTTCAAGGACAGTTCCGGCGTGGGCGAGGCATTGATTTCGCGGCTGCGCGAGTTTGGCGCCAGATGTCGAGTCGTTGGGCGGGGAGAGATTTTCGAGTCTGAGGGCAACGATGCCTTTACGCTGCGCCCGGGCATGCTGGAGGATTGGAACAAACTTTTGGCGGCCTGCGCGGATTCGTTGCCTGAGCGGATCGTCTATCTTTGGAATCTCGACGGTGGGGCCGATATGGCGGCCCATCTCGACGCTTTGCTCCATCTGACGCAGGCGCTCGAATCCAATTATCCGACGGCGAAGCTTCGTCTTGATTTGGTCACGCGAAACGCGCAGCCGGCCGGCAACGATCTGCAACCGACCGCCGTCGCCCAGGCACCGAGCATTGGATTGATGCGCGTCATTTCAAACGAACATTCCAACCTGCGCTGCCACGCAATCGATCTGCCGCCGGACGCTGATGCAGAATTGCTTTGGAGCGAAATAGTTCGCAAAAACAGCGAACGCGAAATCGCGTTGCGCGGTGAAGCTCGCTATGTGCAGCGGCTCGATCGTGGTCGGCCCACCCGCGAACAGTGGCTCGATTCGTCGCTCCCGCTGCGTTTGGAATCTCGTGAACGCGGTCGTCTCGATACGCTCCGCTTCTCGCCCTTTGAGCTGCCGCCGTGCGGCCCGGGCCAGGTGTTGATCGAAGTGAAAGCGGCCGGAATGAATTTCCGCGACGTGCTCAAGGCCCTGGCCCTTTATCCAGGGGATGCTCCGGACGCGCGAATTTTCGGCGATGAAGTTGGCGGTATCGTCAAGGAGGTTGGCTCCGATGTCAGCCACGTCGCTCCTGGAGATCGTGTCTTCGGTCTCGCCGTTTTTGGAATCGCGACGCACGCCATCGCGCGCGCCGCTGACGTGCGACGGATTCCGGCCGATCTGACCTTCGAGGCGGCAGCAACATTACCCGTCGTCTTCATGACGTCCTGGCACGCGCTGCGCAACGTCGCGCGCTTGCGCGAGGGCGAGCGCGTTCTCGTGCACGCCGGCGCGGGTGGCGTTGGGATGGCGGCGATCCAGATCGCGCTCCACCTCGGCGCGGAAGTCATCGCGACGGCCGGCAGCCCGAGTAAGCGCGCTCTTCTCAAGACGCTCGGAGTCGAACATGTGATCGACTCACGCCGCGGCGATTTTGCCGAGGCCGTGATGAAACTGACAGACGGCCACGGAGTGGACGTGGTTCTGAACGCGCTCGCGGCAGAAGCGATCCCGATGGGTCTCTCCTGTCTCGCCGAATTCGGCCGCTTCATCGAGATTGGCAAACGCGACATTTACCAAAACGCGCGCATTCCGCTTCGACCGCTGCGCAACAACGCGTCGTTCCACGTCGTGGCGATGGATGCGGTTTTCCATGGCAACCAGGAACTGACTCGCCAGATGTTGGAGGAGATTTCCGGGTTGGTAGAACAAGGCAAGTTGCGGCCGCTTCCCTATCGATCGTTTCCGGCCTCCCGGATCGACTCTGCTTTTCGTCTCATGTCGAGCGGGAAACATATCGGCAAAGTCGTGGTGGCATTCCCGGCGCCTTTTGTTCCGCGGCACGGTGAATTACCCGGCCCTGGGTTCGAGGTAAAACCGGACGGATGCTATCTCATCACCGGCGCTTTCGGCGGATACGGCAAGGTGCTGGCGCGATGGCTGGTCGACGCTGGGGCGCGTCATCTTGTCCTCACGAGCCGCAGCGGCGCTTCGAGTCCGGAAGCCGCTGAATTCGTCGCGGAGCTCCAGGACCGCGGAGTGGATGTGCGCGTCGTCTCCGCGGATATCAGTGGGCCTGACGACGTGAAGCGACTTTTCGCGGAAATTGAATCCGGCGAACAACCGCTGCGCGGTCTCTTCCATCTCGCGATGGTGATCGATGATGCCCTGCTCGCGTCGCTCACGCCCGAGCGGATGCGGACCGTTCTCGGACCAAAGGCAAATGGCGCCTGGCTGCTCCACGAAGCAACCCGGCAAATGAAGCTCGATTGCTTCGTGATGTTTTCTTCTGTCTCAAGCATTCTCGGCAATCCGGCGCAGGGAAATTACAGCGCGGCGAATGCGTTTCTCGACAGTCTGGCGCATCATCGTCAGGCGCTTGGTCTTCCGGCGCTGACCGTAAATTGGGGCGTGCTCGGGGGTGAAGGCTACGTCGCCCGGAACGAGCGCGTCGCCGATTTTCTCGCGCGACAGGGAACAACTGAAATTTCCCCCGGCGAAGTGACGGGATTGCTTGAGTCGTTCCTTCGGGCGGGAAGCGCACAGGCGATTTCGATCCGCGTCGATTGGAATAAATGGCGCCAGTTTGCCAGAAGCATGCAGGAAAACCCTCTGCTCGAGCGCATTTTCGCCGCGCTCGAGAATCAGGAAACAGCCGGCACGACGAGTGATTGGCGCAGCCGGATCGATGCGGCTTCACCGGCTGAGAAACAGGTGGTCATCTGCCAGGCCGTGCGTGAAGCCGTTGGTTCGGTTCTGCGGGTGAAGCCCGACAGTTTGCGAGACGACCAGCCCCTGACGGATCTCGGCTTGGATTCGTTGATGGGAGTCGAGATCGAAACCTCGCTGGAAGCAGCGGTCGGCGTGGCCTTGCCTCCAACGAGTTTGATGCGAGCGCGAACCATCGGCCAGATCGCCTCCCTGATTGCCGGCCATCTCGGCGGCGTCACCCCTGTCGCGGAATCCGCGCCGGTGACGGTGCAGACGGAAGCGGCCAGTGCGGTCGACCTCGAGGCGATTTCCGACGAAGAAATCGAACGTCTCCTCGGAGGCGAGTCGGACTCCGAAGAGACTGAGGCGATCGAAGACGCGAAGCGTTAAGTCCCGCCACATGCAATCCTCGCGATGCCGGCTGATCAACGCACTCGTCTCAAACAATGGATCGAGAGTGGCGAGGCGCAGCTTCATCCGCTGACTCTCCCGCAACGGGAACTTTGGGAAGTCTCGCCCGTCCCGGTTGAAGACAGCGCGAATCACATCTGCTGTCTCATTCCGGTAAAAGGACTCCTGACCGAACGCGAATGCCGCACCGCGCTCCGATTAGTCGTCGATCGTGAGGATGTCTTGCGTCTCTCGATCCTTCCTGGCCGGGAGCGACCGCTGCAGATGGTCCGCAAGAGTTGCGGGATCAATTTTGCCGTGCGCGACGTTGCGTCCAACGAGGCAGGGCCGGAAGCGATGGAAGATTTGGCGACGGAAATCCTGCGCACGCCATTCGACCTCGTGCAGGGACCGCTCTATCGCGTGGTGGACCTGCGCCGCGCGGTGAACGACCACGTGCTGGTCTTCGCCATTCATCACGCCGTTGCCGACGGTTGGAGCCTGGGAATCTTCGTAGAGGCGCTCTTTGCCGGTTACCTCCAGGCGATCACGGGATCATCGGAAGCTTTGCCTCCAGTCCCGCAATCCTATGCAGCGTGGGGCGCGGCCGAACGCGCTTTCTGGAAACCGGAAGTGCTGGAACCGCGCCTCGAGTTTTGGAAAACCAAGTTAGCCAGTTCAAGCCGAATGTGGAACGCGACGATCCCACCCGGGCCGGCCCGGCGCTGGCTTTCCGCAATTCCTGCACCTTTGACCAACGAGACGCGCGAACTGGCTCGTCGCACCAGCGTTACATTTTTTAGTGTGCTCTTCGGCACTTTCCAAATCGCGTTCTCTGAATGGAGCGGATTCGATGACCTGACCGTGGGAACGCCGGTCGCCAATCGCACCAGGCAAAACGCGCGGGAAACAATGGGCTATTACGCGAGCATTGTTCCTCTGCGCGGACAAATCGATCGTTCGCGCGTCGTGTCCGATCATCTCCGAGCGGCTCAGCAGTTGACGATCGACTCTTTTGCCAACGCTATACCGTTCGTTGAACTAGTGCGCGGGATCGGCGAACCGGCGGCACCCGGATACAATCCACTTTTCGAGGTGCGCTTTGCTTTGCAAAACCATCCGATGCCGGAAGTTGCGCTGCCGAATCTTTCCGCGCGTCTCAGCATGCGTTCCACGGGCACCCCGCGTTTCCAACTGGCATGCGAAATCACAGAGGTGGGCGAAATCCTGGAAGTTGCCTGGCTTTTTCGTGAGAATTTGTTTTCCCCACGTGACATCGAAAGTCTCGATGGCATATTTCAACGAGTGCTGGCGGGCATCTGCCGTTCGCCGGAGAGCCGAATCTCTGAAGTGCTGAACCGACCTCAATGAGCGCGACCTCCACCAACCAAGAGCTGAGCGAGCTGCACGAACCGCACTGGGTTCTGCGGGGTGCGTTTCAGCTTCTCGTTATCGGTCTGGTGCTCACGGAAGTGCTGCTCGCGATCGCGGTGCAACGCGGTTTGATCTGGCTGGCGATTCCGCTCCTGCTGGTGGCCAGCCATTTGATGCACGGCACTCTCATTGGCCTGCACGAAGCGGCTCACGGGCTTCTCCGAAGGAATCGCCGCTTCAATGAGTTTGATGGGCTCGTTATCGGCACGCTCAGCCTGATGAGCTTCAGTCTCTATCGCGTTGTTCATCAAACCCATCATGCCTATCTCGCGACCGAGCGTGACTACGAATTCTGGCCCCTCTCCCGCCCTGCGACGCCACGCTGGAAGAGGTGTCTGGCCGCATTTCTTGAGCTGAATTTCGGAGTGCTTTATGGCCCGTTCCTTTTCCTCCGCGCCTTCTTTCTTTCTCCTTCTCCCGTTCGAAGCAAACGCGTTCGCCGGCGTATTTGGGCGGAATTGGCGCTGACAGTTGCCGTATGGACTCTCGTCCTCTGGGCCACCGCCACATTCGGCCTGTGGAAATATTTCTTTTGGATGTATCTCGCCCCGGCGTTTTTGGCGGCTAATTTGCAGAGTTGGCGCAAGTACATCGAGCACGTGGGGATGACGGGCGACACGGTCAATGGCTCAACCCGAAGCATCGTTGCGAAAAGCTGGATGGGGCGACTGCTTGCTTTCACGCTCCTGCATGAGCCGTTTCATGGAGTTCATCATCAACAGGCAGGCCTGCCCCACGCCTCTTTGCCTCAGCACGTGGAAAAATTGCAGCCGCAGAAACCAGGCGAGCGATCCCCCTATCCAAGTTATCGAAATGCCCTGCGGGAACTGGTGCAGTGCCTGGCGGATCCACGCGTAGGTCCGCAATGGCAGGCAGTTGAGTCCGCTGAGTTAGGCGCTCTCGTTCCGAGCAGATAAAATTTTCCTTGAGGGGACCGAGCCCGATCTGCGCCGCGAATCTTCGTATATGAAGATGAATATGCCGAGATTTGGCGCGACCTTGCTCGCCCTGGGAATTTGCATCGGGGCAACGGGGATGCGCGCGCAGACCACCACTACGAGCGTCACAACGACGAAGGGCGCCTTTACTGAATTCGTTCCCGGTTCCCGCACCGTTGTCGTGAGAACGGAAACGAATCCGACTCCGTTGCGCTATGTCGTTACCAAACAAACCACGGTCGTCGACGAAGCCGGCACGCCGGTTACGATCGAACGCATTACGCCTGGCAATCCACTGGCGATCGATTACACCGGAACGGGCGACCAGCTCGTAGCCTCGCGAATCGTTGTGCAAAAGCCGGCGGTAGTTGCTGCTCCGGTCACAACTGGGCCCGGCGTCACCGAACACACCACCACGACGACGACCACAACGCGCCCTCTAACGCACGATGAGAAAAAAGCGTTGAAGGAGCAAAAAAAGGAGGAGAAAGAGGCGGTGAAGGAAGAGATCGAGAAGCGCCAGAAGGCTTTGGAAAAGGCCAAGGATAAACTCGACGACGACGACAGCGATTAGAAGCGATTCGTCGCGCTGGCAAATTCTCGGCAGGGCTCCTAGCATAAGCATGTGACCTTGCCTTCTGCCAACGCCCCATTGCTTCTCGAGGCCAAAGCTCTGACGCGCGAATTCGACGAAGGGCACGTGAGAGCGTTGCGCGGAGTCGACTTCCTGATCAATGAGGGCGAGTTCGTGGCGATAACCGGACCGAGCGGATGCGGTAAATCGACTTTGCTGCAATTACTCGGCGGGTTGGATCGACCGACTTCCGGAACTCTTCTCTACCGAGGAATATCGGTCCCGGATCATCCCAATCCCGCAGGCTACCGCGCTCGCGAGGTCGGATTTATTTTCCAGGCCTTTCACCTTCTCCCGACTTTCACCGCGGGCGAAAACGTGCAGATTCCGATGTTTGAGATCGATCGCTCAGCTTCTGAGCGGCGCGAGCGCGCTTTCGAATTGCTGAAGCTCGTTGGCCTTGAGAATCGGCTCGACCATTTCCCTTCCAAGCTTTCCGGGGGCGAGCGCCAGCGCGTGGCCATCGCGCGCAGTCTGGCGAACGGACCCTCTCTCCTCCTGGCTGATGAACCGACCGGTAATCTCGACAGCGAAAACGCTCATTCGGTCCTGGAACTTTTAATCCGCCTGCAACAGGAACAGGGGCGCACCATGGTCCTCGTCACTCATGACCCGACGGTGGCCGGGCGGGCAGGAAGAATTCTTCGCATGAAAGACGGACAGATCGTCTCGGACGGCAAGCCATGACCTTCTTCACCGTCGTCCTCCGTGGTCTCTGGCGTCGTCCGTTGCGGACTGGATTGACTCTCGCGGGCATTTCCATCGGCATCGCCGCGGTGGTAGCGCTCGTTGGGATGTCCCGTGGCTTTGAGAAAGGCTGGCAGGTCGGGTTGAAGGCCCGCGGGACTGACATCGTCGTCCGCAACAAGACCGGCTCGGTCACGCCAAAACCGTTCGATGCGTCCGTCCGCGATCGGATCGCGCAACTTCCACGGATCGCCGCGACCTGTAATCTTCTCGTGCAAGTAACGAGCGTGGAGGATTCGGACTTGATGATTCTTTCCGGCCGCGAGTGGGGAGGATTCTCCTGGAACAATCTCCAGCTTGTCTCCGGTCGAATGCCGAGCGACGCCGCAGAAGAGGCGGTGGTTTTGGGTCAGACAGCAGCGGAGATCCTCAGGAAAAAGGTGGGCGATCCAATCCAGATCGAAGCCAAAGAACTCAAGGTCGTCGGAATCGTAAAGGGTGGAGCGCTGGTCGAAGACGGTTCCGTAATTCTTTCGCTGCCGCTGCTGCAGGGAATCACCGGCTCAGCCAACCAGATCAACGCCATTGATGTGCGCGCCGCGCCCGGAACGAACGAGCAGCAAATCGCGGAACTCACGCGCCAAATCGAGCAGCTGGTCCCGGAAGTGCGGGCGGTGACCGTGAGCGAACACTTAAGTAACGTGGAAGGATTTCGCATCATTAAAGCCATGAGCTGGGGCACATCTCTCCTGGCGATCCTGGTCGGTGTCCTCGGCGTGATGAACACCATGCTCATGACCGTTTTCGAGCGCACTCATGAGATTTGTGTGCTCCTGGCCGTCGGTTGGACGCGCGGGCGCATCATGCGGATGATCCTGTACGAGTCTGCGTTGCTTGGTCTTTTCGGCGGCATCGTCGGGGTGGCTATTGGTGCGATCGGCGTGAAGCTGGTCAGTGCGGCGCCGGCCATTCGCGGACTTCTCCAACCCGATCTCAGCTTTCAGCTGCTTGGATTTTCCGTCGTCATCGCGGTTGCGGTGGGAATTATGAGCGGTCTTTATCCAGCCTGGCGCAGCTCGCGCTTGAATCCGAGCCAGGCGTTGCAAGCCGGATGAGAGTGGCGCAAGCTCATCCGTGAAAGTTTTCTTTGCCTCCGCTTTCGCCGCGGCTCTCTGCCTTCCCGGGATTCACGCCGCGGAGCCGGCCATGTCCGCCGCGGAACTCGCTGGCCGGCTGGACGCCGTTGGCCAGGGCAGCGCCTTGCTTCGCACCAAGCTCGAAGTGCGATCGGGCGACGGAACCAAGCGTGTCCTCCAACTCCAGATCAAGCAGCGCCGGACGAAAACGAGCACCGATCTTGTTTATCAAGTGCTTTGGCCTACCGAGCGCAAAGGCGAGGCTGTGATTTTACATCAGACCCAGGGTGCGGCGAACGGCTCGATCATCGTTCCGCAGAAACCGGCTCGCACGATTTCGTCCGCGCAAATGGCCGATGGCTTGTTCGAGAGCGATCTCTCCTATCAGGACGCGGTGGAGAATTTTTTCGCCTGGAAAAAACAGGCCGTCGTTGGTTCGGAAATGATCAATAACGTGAACTGCCAGATTCTCGAATCAAAGCCGGACAGTTCTTCCGCTTCCATCTACGCCAAAGTGCGTAGCTGGATTGATCCTCGCCAATTGGTCCCGCTCCGGATCGAGAAATATTCATCCTCGGGAGAGCTTGTCCGCCGCATCGATGTCACGCGCGTCGCGCGCGACGAAAAGGACAATCCGATTCCAGGCAATCTCACTGTCCATGGACCGCGAAAGAACAGCGTCACGGAATTCACTGGGGCGCGCATCGACCAGAAGGTGAGCTTTACCGACGCCGATTTCACGCCGGAAGGCATTTCGAAATGACCAGGGCCGCTACTGTACTACGGCGGTTTCGATCAGTCGCCCGGCGTTGAGCAGATCCGCCTCGGCGAGTCGCGGCCCAATCAATTGCAGGCTTGTCAGGGGAGTCCTGACGCTCCTGGCTGTCTTCGCTCCCTTGCCGCCCCGGAGGGGCACGGGCACCGCCAGCGCCGGGTTACCCGCAAAATTGACCGCCACCGTATTTTGCAGCTGAAGGACGTGTGCTTCGAAGATGCCTATTCTCAAGTTGAGCAGTGGCAGTCCCGGCGGCATTTTTTGAAGTGTCGGCAAAGCGATGAGGTCGACTTTCTCAAAAACCTGACGCAGCGTCCGGTTCCACGTGTTCCGCCTGCCCAATGCGCTGCGGTAACCGGCATAGTTTATCTGACCGAGCCGAATGATAGATTGGGTTCGAGCGGTAACGCCCAGCGCGAATTGAAATCGTTGGTCGGTGATCCAGGCACCGGCTGAGGCAACGGTAGTGCCGTCCTTTTCCGCCTGCTCAAACTTATCGCTTACGCTTTCGTCCAGCTGGACGACCTGGAATCCCGTCCGGGCGAGCGCATCGTCAATTGCCTGATCGATTTTTGGATCGGTCCCTCTCAGTTTGAGGCGTCCGACCCGGATGCTTTGCCCGGTCGGCTTTGCTGCCTTCGCGGTCGCATACTTCGCCGCAAACCCTTCTTGGAGAAGTTCCATCCCTTGAACGGTGTGAGCGACGTCTTTCCCCATCGGTCCCACGGTGTCGAGGTACTTGGGCTCCACCGGATAAACACCTTCGAGCGGAACCAGGCCGTAGGTTGTCTTCAAGCCAACGATGCCGCAACAGGCGGCCGGCACGCGAATCGAGCCAGCCGTATCCGTCCCAAATGCCACATCCGCCATTCCGCTCGCCACGGCGACCGCGCTCCCGGAGGAAGATCCTCCCGGAATCAGTCTTCGCTTCAACGGATTCACGGCCGTCCCGAGATAATCATTCATCCCGGAAGGCGAGATCGCGAATTCGGTCAGGTTGGTCTTGCCGACTATTTTCACATTGCGGCGGCGCGCGATGGCCAAACACGCGGCGTCCTTTGCCGCGGGCTTGTGGGTTAGGGAAAAGATCTCCGAACCGGCGGTCGTGACTACGCCTTTCATGTCAATGTTATCCTTGACCGCCAGTCTCAACTGTTTGCTGTTTGGATCCGGCGCCCAGTATTCGATGAAAGCACGATTGCCAGAGAGCCTGCTGGGACGAGGCACCAGCGAGCATCCGCTGGAGAGGACGAGCGCAGCCAGCACAACCGGCAGCCCGATGAAGACAACGCGCCCCGAATATTTCATGCGCGCAACGCTGAAGAGGCGGGTGTGTTTTGCAAGCACGATTGCCAAAAAAGCGCGCCTGGCGTTTGCGCTATCGTTGATAAGCTGACGCGTTTTTCAGCGGATTATAAGGCACCTCACCATTTCGGGCCGGCGCATAGACGAAACCGAAGCGATCTTTTTTTACATCCACCGGCTCGAGCAGTAAGCCCTTGTAGCGCGCTTTCTCAGTATATTCGATCAGGACTCGCGCGGTTCCATTGAAGCCCCACATCTTAAATCCCGTCCCTAGAAATCCGCCTTTGGGGAAAAGCTCGTCCAAACCGGACATGGCATGAAAGCAACTGATCGCGACTTTGCTTTTCTGATAAAGGCGGTCATCGGCGCGATATTTAATGGTTCCTCCGTCGAGCAACTCTTTCCGCTTCACTGCCAGATCAAATCCTCCCTGTTTGATCTCATAGGGTCCCCACATGGCCACTGCATTCTTTTGAGCCACGGCCAGCTTGGTCGTTTCTTCGAGAGTAAAGTTTCGGCCGGGTGATATGGGGCATTTATTATTTGCTGGAATGGTGCGGCTCAAGGGTCCGTCAAAGACGCACAAATTGGGATTGGTCATGAAATCTGCTGGAAGCCAGCTGATGGTGAAGGCTTCAAATTCCCGATTCATTTCTTTTCGCGTTTGGAGGCCGGGCGTCAGTTTGCGTTGCTTACTATCCGCCAGGACTCGGATGACCGAGATAAACGAGTGCGAATGTTCCGGGTGGTTCCCGCGATCTTCGTAAGCAAAAGGAATTATGAAATACCGATCCTGCATATTCTTGCCCTCACCAAGACGGGCCGAGACTTTGGCTTTGATACGATCTACGATCTGCTTGTAGAGGGGCGCATCGTAGTTTGAAAAATCGACCTCCGCCTGCGCGACGATGGGCAAAGTAAGAAGCAAGATCAGGGTTCTAAAAAACATATCGGCGAACGTATCAGGAAACGATTCCGATTGGAAGTCCCGGTTGAACCAGCGGATGCAGGGAAGCTTTCCGGTGGTAGTCTGTTTCGGGCATTTGTGGACCCCATCCGTGACAAGAAAATGACGAAATCAAGTTTGGCCATAATTCGGTGCGGCGGTGGGGATCTATGACCAGGGACTTCGATGTTGTCGTGATTGGCGGCGGGCCGGCCGGCATTGCCGGGGCGAATACCGCGGGGGTTCTTGGGAAACGTGTCGCCCTCGTCGAAAAACTTCGCGAAGTGGGCGGCGCCGGGATCAACACCGGCACGATCCCGAGCAAGACGTTGCGCGAAACAGCGCTGGCTCTCTCCGGCCTGCGTTCGCGCAAGCTTTTTGGTGTCGATCTCTCGCTCCGGCGCGAAGCGACTGTTGCGGACTTCATGCGCCACGAGCGGAACGTCGCGGCTCACGAACGCCGGCGCAGAGAAGAGCAAATGCGAAGGTTCAACGTCGAAACGTTTCAAGGGGCGGCTAGTTTCGTCGATCCCAATACGGTGCGCGTCACGCCTGATCTTTTACTGCGCGGCGAGAGAATTCTCATCGCGACCGGCTCGTCACCAATGCGCCCGGCGGAATTTCCTTTCGAGCATCCCCGCGTGCATGACTCCGACGAGATTCTTGAGATCGGCGTGCTCCCAAAAACTCTCGCGGTTGTGGGGGCGGGTGTGATCGGCGCGGAATATGCCGGCACTTTCAACGCGCTCGGGGTCAAAGTGCATCTGATCGACGGACGCGATTCGCTCCTCGGTTTTCTCGATCGCGAGATTTCCGAAAACATCCAGAGCGCGATGACCGCGGCGGGCGTGCATTTCATTTGGAAGGAAAAAGTGACGCGCTGTGACGCGCCCGCCACCGGCGACGTCACCCTCACGCTCGCATCGGGCGCGACGCTGGCCGTGAGCGACGTCCTGGTCGCGGCCGGCCGCCAGAGCAACACCGCCGATCTCAATCTGGCCGCCGCCGGCCTCACGCCAGGCAGACGCGGGCTAATCAAGGTGGATGCGCACTGCCGGAGCGAGGTTCCGCATATCTTTGCCGCCGGCGACGTCATCGGGCCGCCCGCTCTCGCAGCGACCGGCATGGAACAAGCCCGGCTGGCGATGTGCGTCGCCTTCGGGTTCAATTACAAGGATGTGGTGGCGCCGATCCTGCCCACAGGCATTTACACCATCCCCGAGGCGAGCATGGCCGGTGAAACCGAAGAGTCGCTCAAGGGGAAAGGAATCGCCTGCGTCGTCGGGCGGGCGCGTTATGCGGACAACCCGCGCGGGCAGATCATCGGAGACGAGACCGGCCTCCTAAAATTAATCTTTGCCCGCGACGACATGCGTCTGCTCGGCGTCCACGTCGTCGGCGAACAAGCGACCGAGCTGGTTCACATCGGTCTCATGGCGATGATGTCGAATTCGGGGGCTGAGCTGCTCAATCGAACCTGCTTCAATTATCCGACTCTCGGAGATCTCTATAAGTACGCGACCTACGAGGCGATGTTGAAGCAGAAGGAGATGATCGCGGACGAAAACAAGTAATCGCGGTTTCGAAGTCGATGAACAGAAACCGGTCGCTCGAAAACGCGACGCCCGTTAAGCGACTCGTCCGGACATTCCAGGAATTCGCCCGCCTCGAAGCATCCGGTGGAATCGTCTTGATCGGCTGCATGGTCGTGGCCATCGCCTGGGCAAATTCACCGTGGTCCGGCAGCTACTTTCATCTCTGGCACACGGATCCGACTTTCGGTTTCGCGGGCAGCCTGCTTTCCAAGCCGCTGCATTTCTGGATCAACGACGGCTTGATGGCGCTGTTCTTTCTGCTCGTCGGCTTGGAGATCAAACGGGAGATGGTGGTCGGCGAGCTGGCTTCTTTTCGCAAAGCCGCCCTGCCCATCGCGGCGGCGCTCGGCGGGATGATCGTTCCCGCAGTCTTCTACTTCCTGTTCAACCGCGGCGGACCGGGCGCATCCGGCTGGGGCATCCCGATGGCGACCGACATCGCCTTTGCTCTCGGCGTCCTCGCGCTCCTCGGCGATCGCACACCGACATCGCTGAAAGTCTTCCTCGCGGCCCTCGCCATCGCCGACGACATCGGCGCGGTGTTGGTGATCGCGTTCTTTTACACTGCGCAAATTTCCTGGATCAGTCTCGGCGTGGGCGGCTTGTTTTTCGCTGGGCTGATCGCCGCGAATCGCGCCGGCGCGCGCCACCCGCTAATTTATGTCGTCCTGGGTCTGGGCCTGTGGGTCGCTTTTTTGCGGTCCGGCGTTCACGCCACCGTCTCGGGGGTGTTGCTTGCGATCACAATTCCCGCACGCCAGCCCGTGACCGGCGCATCGCCCATGCTGCGTTTCGAGCACGCGCTGATGCCCTGGAACAAATATGTCATCATGCCGCTGTTCGCATTGTCGAATGCGGGTGTGCTCCTGGGCACTGGTGCGGCGCGTTCCCTGGCGGATCCGATTACCCTCGGGGTGATCTGCGGCCTCGTCCTCGGCAAGCCTGTTGGCATCGTTCTGTTTTCCTGGCTGGCCACCCGGTGCCGCGTCGCGGCGATGCTCGAGGGCATCAGCTGGCGGCAGATTGCTGGCGTGGGATTGCTGGGCGGAATCGGCTTCACCATGTCGCTCTTCATTGCCAATCTGGCTTTTGGCAATTCCCCCGAATTAGAGATGGCGAAGGTGGGAATCATGGCGGCTTCAATTTTCTCCGGTGCCGTCGGCGCGGTCGTTCTTTTCCGAAAGAGGTCGGCGCGGCGCGCCTGACAACGCTCTTCGGTAGTAGGACGAAGGTCCCATATCCGAGCCGAGGATTAATCTGGCAGATTTCCTCGCCTCATAACGCTTGGCTTCGATCGGGCATCGACGAGGATTCAAGCCAAGAAATATATGAAAATAGCAACCGCTCTCGCGCTGATGATTATGACTCTGACGGCCGGCAATCTTGCCGCCGAGTCCAAGTCCAGCAAGACCGTCATCCCGCCCGATCCCGGCTGGCCGCGCCAGCGCACAAACGAGCAGGGGCGCCTGGTCTATTATCAGCCGCAGGTCGATGAGTGGAAGGATTTCAACGACCTGAATTTCCGGATGGCGTTCACGCTGACACCGACGGGCCAAAAGGAAGTGGTCGGCATTATCGTCCTGCAAGCCCAGACCGATGTAAACGTGGACGAACACAGCGTTTTGCTCAGCAATTTCAAGATTACGGAGGTCACGCTTCCGTCCGTAGCTGCGGAAAAGAAGCCGGACGTCGATAAACTAGTGCGGAGTTTCCTGCCGCCCGACCACACCGTTGTCATGTCGCTGGATCGCCTCGTGGCCACCGTCGAAAAATCCAAGGCGCGCCCTCCGTCGGTGAAGGTGCAAAACGATCCGCCGACTATTTTTGTCAGCAACACGCCCGCCATCCTTTTGTCCGTCGAAGGAGAACCGGTCCGGGCCGATATCGCGGGCACCAGCCTCGGTTTTGTCGTTAATTCAAACTTTCCTCTCTTCTTCGAGAAGGAAGGCGCGAAGGAATACTACTTGTATGGGGGTGAACAATGGCTCAAGGCTGCTTCCCTGGAAGGCCCTTGGGCGGCGTCCCCTAAGTTGCCGGCCGATATGTACAAGGTGGCCACCGATCCGAAGTGGAAGGAAATGGAAAAGCCCATTCTCTCACTTTCAGGAAAGGGAAAACCTCCAACGGTTTTCTACACGAACAAGCCGGCCGAGGTCATCCTCTTCAAGGGCGAACCCTCCTACGCGCAGATTCCAGGCACGCAGTTGTCCTACGCCACGAACACTGATGCGGATCTTTTTGTCCACAACACGACCAAGGATTATTATTACCTGGCCGCGGGACGCTGGTTCCGCTCGGCTGACCTGAAAGGGCCCTGGACTTATTCCACCGCGGAGCTGCCCCCCGATTTCGCCAAGATTCCGGAGGACAATCCGGCCGCGCGCGTCCTGGTTTCAGTGCCTCGGACGGATGAGGCAAAAGACGCTGTCCTCCTCGCGCAAGTGCCGACGACGGCGGTGGTCGATCCAAAGGCCGCAGAGCAGGCGAAGGTCACTTACAACGGCAAGCCGGAATTCAAGGCCATCGAAGGGACATCACTCGAATACGCGACTAACACGCCAGACAAGGTCATCAAGGCCGGCAACGCTTACTACCTTTGTCTGCAAGGGGTTTGGTTTACCTCTCCCTACCCCGATGGGCCATGGTTGACGGCCAAAACGGTGCCGCAAGAGATATACTCGATCCCGCCGAACTCTCCCGTCTATAACGTCACCTACGTCAAGCAGAGCACGACCGATGAGGGAACCGTGGAAGCAAGTTACACGGCAGGCTACATGGGCACATACATCGTTGGCGACGAGGATGGAGCATACCTTGCCAATGGCACGGGCTATTACTATCCAGCTTACTGGGGCTACCCGATCGACGGGTACCCTTACTATTACCCTTACGCGGCCACGTACGGCGTGGGGTCCTATTACAATCCCTATACGGGAGCGTATGGCGTTGCTCGTGGGGTCTATGGTCCCTATGCCGGCGCCGGCGTGGCCAGCGCCTACAATCCCTACACGGGAACGTACGCTCGCGGAGGCACCGCCTACGGTCCTTATGGAAGTCGTAGCGCCGCCCAGGCCTATAATCCATATACCGGCACCTACGCCGCCACCAGACAAGGTTCGAACACCTATGGCAACTGGGGGAAGTCCGTCGTATCCAAAGGGGATACGGCCGCTCTGACGAAACATTACTCGAACGCGAATGGCACGATTGGTTCCATCAAGACGTCAACCGGCGGCGGAGCCATTGGTGTGAATACGAAGAATGGCGGCGGCTTTGCCGGGAAAACGGCCGGTGGTGACATGTACGCCGGTCGGAACGGGAATGTTTACAAGAACACCGGAGACGGTTGGAGCCAGTACGGCAATGGAAGCTGGAGTTCCGTAAAAGATTCTGCGAGTACGCGGGACAATCGGGTGGAGAGCCGTCAAAACTCCAACTCCAACTCTAACCGGACGTCATTCAAGGAGACAAGCCGGGGCATCGATAGAAGGTCCGGTTCCGGTTTCGGCGACGTAGACCGCGATTTCTCGAGCCGGCAACGCGGAGGAGCCAACAGCGAGCGCTTCAATAATTTCCAGAACTCGGGCGGCGGCGGACGCAATTTCTCAGGCGGCGCTCGACCAGGGGGCGGGCGCGTAGGCGGCGGTCGAGCCGGCGGCGGCCGGCGGCGCTAGACGGGAGACACCGATCTTCTGTAAGATTCCGATCAACCATGAAATCAAGCCGCTTAAGGTTCATCGCAGGCGTCGTCGTGGCCTCGGCTCTCGCCGGCTGCGCGCAGATCGCCGTTGTCACGCACAAATCCCCCCCCCAATTCCAGGTTGCCTCCGGGACGGATCAAGCCATTGCGCAGACCATCGAGCGCGCTCAAAAATTGCAACGGACCCAGCCGTTGGTCGCGCTCGAAGCCTACGTGAGCGCGGCGCGTGATTCGCTGCGGGACCTCGAGCGCAATCCGGCCAGCAAGGAAGCGCGGCGTTGTTATAATTTCGCCGTGGCCGGAATCTTTGGCGTTGTCCGCGCGGCCAAACTCGAGCCCTGGACCCAACCGATTCCGTTTGGCGCCGACAGCAAGCTGATCCTGACGGGGAAGAACAAGGATCCCCGGCCCGACCACAACCCAGCCTTGTATGAATTGATTCCGACCGACGAATTGAACTTTCACGGCACCTACGTGGACAAAGATGTGAAAAAGGCCGGGATCGGAGCACCGCTTGTAGCCGTCCGTCAGCGGACCGCGGAGGAAGCAGCGGCGGCGTTCGGGCCGCGCGGAATCTATTACAGCGTCACGGGCGTGGTCGAATTCGAAGGATCGCGATGCGTCATTTCAATTCACGATCCGCTGGCTTCTGAAACCGCGCAGGTTGAAGGCCACACCTACCCGCTGGCCGCGGATTTCACCGCCTCCCTGGCCATGTCGCTGGCGGAGGAAAAGCCGCAAAAACTGGGCCTTGTCCGGCTCTTGAAACCGGAACAATACGCCGACACGGCGCGGGTCTCGCGCATGGAGCCTTACAATCCAGACAAGACCGTCGTGCTGGTCATCCATGGCCTGATGGATACACCCGCCACCTGGGTGCCGATGCTGAACGAGTTGCGCGGTGACAAGGATATCCGGGCCAATTATCAATTTTGGTTCTACAGCTACCCCAGCGGCTATCCTTATCCCTATAGCGCCCTCATTCTTCGGCACGAGCTTGACGCCATCGAGAAGAAGTACCCACTCCGCAAGCCGATGGTGGTGATAGGTCACAGCATGGGCGGATGCATCACCAGAACTCTGATCACCGACCCCGGGACGAAACTCTGGATGGAAGCTTTTGGAAAGCCCCCGGAGCAAACAGAGATGGCGGAGGAGAGTAAACGCCTTCTGAAAGAGGCGCTCATCTTCAAGCCTCGGCGAGAGATCGGGCGCGTAATTTTCCTGTCCGCTCCGCATCGGGGCAGCGATCTGGCGAAAAACTGGATCGGCCGCTTCGGATCGATGCTGGTACGGACGCCGATCAAGATGCTGACGATCGGTAAGACGATCAGCGAGGCGTTGACCCCCGATCCCGCTGCGTTGCAATTGAAGAGATTTCCCAACAGCGTCGATACGCTGGCACCGAACAACCGTTTCGTGATCGCGATCAACAAGATTCCCATCGTGCCTGGCATCCCCTACCACTCCATCGTGGGCGACCGGGGCCGCGGCGATTCGCCCAACAGCAGCGATAGCGTCGTGGCCTACTGGAGCAGCCATCTCGACGGCGCGGTGAGTGAGAAGATCGTTCCGTCTAATCACAGCACGCCGCTCAATTCGGAAGCGATCACCGAAGTTCATCGAATTCTCAAACTAAACGCCCGATCCCAATAACCATGCTATCCAAAAACATTCTCATCGCTCTCAGCTTGCTCGCGGCGACCGCATTCGCCCAAACCGAAAGCACGCCTTCCCCTGCTCCACCGCAAACCGCTTTCGAGACCGCCGGCCGGGTCGAGGCAAAAATGTTCCTGCCGGAGGATTTGCTCAAAGGAGGACTCCACACCGTTGATCCGCAGGCGGAGAACGATGGCTTGCTCAATACCTACTTCCTCTCGTCGGGAAACAATGTCTTTGAGGTGACGACTGGGTTTTCCTTGCGCACCCGGATTCGCGAAATCTACGCGATCGACAAGCTGCGTGGGATGAGCAAGACCGATGAATTCACCAAAGCGCTGAAAACCGCCGGTAAGCAAAAAGTGGATAGCGTCGTTGGACTCGTAAAGGATCCGGTTGGCACCATGAAACGCGTCCCGCAGGGCGCGTCGCGGTTTTTTGGGCGAATCGGTGAGAGCATGAAAGGCGGAGGTTCCGAAACCGAAGGCAAGGCGCTGGACAACATCACCGGGGCGCAAAAGGCGAAGATCGCCCTCGCCGCCAAGCTGGGAGTGAGCCCTTACTCGACCAATCAGGAACTCCAGGAGCAGCTCACGAATACTGCGCGCGCCATGTCTGGAGGTGGTCTTGTCATCAGCGCCGCCCTGATGCCGCTCGGTGCGGTGAATTCAGTTCTCAATACGAACCAGACCCTGCAAGATACGCTCGTAAATTCGACGCCCGAGGATTTGCGAATTAAGAATCGCAAGAAACTCTTCGCGCTCGGTGTCACGCGCGAAAACGCGGATGAGTTTCTGATGCACCCCTGGTATTCGCCGTGGCATGAGACCATCATCGTGGATGCGCTCGCCACCATCGGCCGGGATCCGACTCGATTTCTCGAGAGGGCGTGCCGGGCCCTGACCGACGAAGACGCGAACTATTTCCAACGTCTCGCGCAAATCCTGGCGCGCTATCACAAGACCAAGACACCGCTGAGTTCGATCGGCCTCGAGAACGACAGGGTTTGCGCCATGGACTCGAATGGGATGCTGGTCATACCCCTTTCGTGTGATTACGCGATCTGGAGCGAGTTCGCGGCCGCCCGGGTCGAGCTCTTCAGCCAACTCCCGCAGAGCCGGAGTGAGATCAAAGGACTCGCCTTGTGGGTCGATGGAAAAGTTTCCGAGCGCGCGGCGCAGGAGCTGAAGAATCGAAAGATCGAACTCGCGACCGACGTTCTCGCCAAGCAATGAAGCGAGGCACGGTCTCGTGATGCGCAAAGCACTCCGCTTTGTGCTGGTCACCCTCACCGGCCTGGTCGCTCTTATCGCGACCGCGTGGGCAGCGGGCGCGCTTTACTTTGATCTGCCCATCGCGGGGCTCCGGGTCCCGCTCGCCCTCATCTACGGTTTAGCCATGCTGGCCGCGCTCCTTTTCGTTAAAGGCCGCCCACGCTCGCTGAGTCTGGTGGCAATCGGCTTCGTTGTCGTGCTCGCGTGGTGGCTCACCATCAAACCGAGTAACGAAGGCAACTGGCAGCCCGACGTCGCTCAACTCGCCTGGGCGGAGACCAACGGCGACGAGGTCACACTGCACAATGTCCGCAGCTGCGACTACCGGACTGAGACCGATTACGACGCGCGCTGGGAAACACGGACCGTCCGCATCTCGCAGATCACTGGTGCCGACATGGCCATCAACTATTGGGGCTCGCCCTGGATCGCCCATCCTATTGTCAGCTTCCAGTTTGCCGACGCGGCCCCGCTCTGTTTCTCCATTGAGACGCGCAAGCAAGCTGGCCAAAGCTACTCCGCCATCCGCGGCCTCTACCGGCAGTTCGGGCTGATCTATGTCGTGGCCGACGAGCGCGACGTCATCCGCCTGCGAACGAACTACCGCCAGGGCGAAGATATCTATCTTTACCGCACGACCGTGACTCCAACGCAGGCCCGCGAGCGCTTCCACGAATATCTGCGCTCGATCAACGAAATTCGCGACCACCCGCGCTGGTACAACGCCGTCACCACCAACTGCACGACCAGCATCCGCGACCAGCATCCCGCAGGGGAGCGTATTCCGTGGGACTGGCGCATTCTGCTCAACGGCAAAGGCGACGAACTGATGTTCGAAAACCACACCATCGTCACAGCGGGTCTTCCGTTCTCCGAGCTCAAAGCGCGCAGTCTGATCGACGCGCGCGCAAAAGCGGCGGACGCGGCACCCAATTTCTCGGAGCTGATCCGCGTGGACCTGCCGGGTGCGATACCTCGCAACTGATCAGGCCTAACCTCCTGCTCGTCCCGGCATAGGACCAAAGTCCACTATCCGCAAGGCGGCGGCATCGCTGAGAATCGCTCCGATGTTCGGCCAATCCACCCTTTCCCACGGAAGAACGTTGCTCGTGATTGCCGCGAGCTTGCTCTGGTTCGGCTGCGGAAAAACGAACGAGCAGGCGGTGGAGCAAACGACCGAGCAGACTTACGAAGTCGATCCCGAAGGCGCCTTCAGTCTCCGCAATGCCGCCGGCTCCGTGCGCATCCTTGGCTCAGATGACGCGGGTATGAAAATCAAGACCACCAGGAAGGCCTGGAGCGAGGAACAACTCAACGGGATCGCGGCCAGGGTTTCGGTGCAATCGAAATCCGTTTCCATCGAAACAAGTTTCCCTCCGCAAAAGACGTGGCGGTTTCACCATCGTTCCGGCAGCGTCGATTACATCGTCACCCTGCCGCGCACGGTCAAGATCTCACGATTGGATTTGGAAAACGGAAGTATTCGCATCGAAGGAATGCGCGGCGATGTGCGGGCCGACCTGGTGAACGGAGAACTGGAGGCGCGCAACTGCTTCGGCAACGTCCAGCTTTCGGTCGCGAATGGTGGTCTGGAGCTCTCCTACGAGAAATGGCAGCAGCGGCCATTTGCGGTCGAGGCCAGAATCATTGGGGGCAACGCTCGTGTCTTTCTGCCGCGTACCGCCTCGTTTCACCTCCTGGCCGAAACCGCCAAAGGAAATGTTTCCAATCACTTTGCGCGGCCGGAAGAGCAGGATTCTCACAAAGCCACCCGGGTCAATATGTCGTTCGGTCCGGAACCTCGCCCCGAAATCAACGTTCGAGTCACGAATGGCGATATTGAAATTGCCGCAGCTAAAACCAACTAGCTCATTCGCGATCGTGGGCCTTATGGATGAGCTGCACCAGAGTTTCGTCTTCGAATGGTTTGGAGAGGAAGCCGAATGCTCCCGCATCGAGGGCGGCTTGACGAATTGACGGGTCGTCCCGGCCCGTGATGAAAATAATCCGGGTCTCGGGCGAATCCCGTCGGAGGCAGGCCTGCACTTCCAGTCCGTTCATGTCCGGCATCCAGACGTCTAGGATTGCGACGCGGCACTGGGCATGTTCGAGCTGGGAAAGAAAGTCCGCCGGGGCGCTAAATTTTTCTACGGTAAAACCGGCCGACATCAGCAACCGGCCCAGCGCTTTCAGCATCGACGCGTCATCGTCGAGCAGCCAGATGCCATCACGAGGGGGCGGGCCTTTCGCATCCGATGTTTCAGAAACTGTGGAGCTTGCATTATGCATGGGGTCTTCCCTTGGTCGATCAACACAAGTTGGGGGCCGGAGCAATTCCGCGCCATAGGACCTTAGTCTCATACGTCCTAAATACGCGAGCCGAGGCGCGAGCGGATGCCGCTAACCCGATGCTCGAAACCACTACATCGCCCTCGATTTACCTTCGACCGCTTCCGGCAAGCAAACCAGAAAGCGCGCCCCGCCCGCGTCGCAATTCTCTCCCGTGATAGTGCCACCGTGCGCTTCGACGATGCTGCGGGCAATCGCCAGGCCCATTCCGGTCCCTTCCGGTTTCGTCGAAAAAAATGACTCGAAGAGCTGTTCCGCAATGCTACTCGGGAAGCCGGGGCCGGAATCGAGCACGCTCAGACAGATCGTTCCAGGGGCGACGTGACCGGCGCCGATAACCACGCGGCGTAACTCGGCTCGAACAACGCCCAAAGCTTCAAAAGCATTCATGGTCAAGGCCAGCATGACCTGGAGTAACTGGACCCGGTCGCCCGCCACGAGACCCACATTCTCGTCAATTTCCGTGACCAGGGTTACCTTTCTGGCCAGCGCATCCGCCCGCACGATCCGGAGCAGATCCTGAATGACCTCTCGGGGCTGGATGAGGGAATAAGAAGTCTTGGTCCGGCGCACCATGTTGCGAATGCCCTCGATGACTTCGCGCGCGCGATGGCCGTCCGCGACGATGTCGGCCAGCAGCTCCCGAAACTCGTCGCTTTCCATTTTCCCCTGGGCCATCAGCCGTTGCCCCACGCTGGCGTTCGTCACCATTGCTCCGAGCGGATTGTTAATTTCATGCGCGAGTGAGGCCGCCAATTCCCCCATCAAGGAAACGCGTCCCACTCGAGCGAGTTCGGTATTTTGAAGTTGATGATCGAGCTCCGCCTGCCGGCGCTCCGTGATGTCGATGCACGACCCGATATATCCAAGAAACGGGCCGTCCGCCTCAAAGCGCGGCGTTCCGGTGTCGAGCAGCCAACGGTATTCACCGTCCTTGCGGCGCAGCCGATACTCGACTGTGAATGGTTCTCGCCTGGCAAAGGCAGTCCCGCAAACGTCGAGGCAACCCGCCAGGTCTTCGGCATGAACCCCCTCCAGCCATCCGGCGCCCAGTTCCTGATCCAAGGTTCGACCGGTGAATTCCAGCCAGCCCTTATTGAAAAAAATACCGTCCTTCTCCGGGCCCGACATCCAGATCATCACCGGCGCTACATCGGCGACAATGCGAAAGCGCGCCTCGCTCTCCCGAAGTGCGTCCTCCGCGTGCTTCCGGAGCGTGATGTCGCGGGAGACGCCCCGCATGAAGACAGGTTTGCCTCCGTTGTCGAACTCGACCCGCCCGCGACCCGCGATCCAGCGCGTCTCCCCGGTCGGACGCACGACGCGATATTCACCTTCGTACTCGCCGCCGTGGTCGCCGACGAATCCGACCAGGTGCTCAATCCGCTGGCGATCTTCGACGTGCAACGCTTTGAGAAACCGGTTGAAGTCCAGCGGCTCGGACTTCCCAAACCCAAACAACTCCCGCCCCCTGTCCGTCACCCAGACCTCGTCGCGCAAGATGTCCCAGGTCCACGGAAACAAATTTGCCGCTTCCGCGGCCAGGCTCATCCGCTCTTCGCTTTCCCGCAACGCGGCCTCACTGAAGCCCAGTTGCCGCGCCGTCTGCGCCGCCCGAAGAATGTCATAGCTGAGTTCAAAGCCCATGGCCAGGATCACCCCCAGGAAAGGGAAGCTGATCAGATACGGCGCCAGAATAATATTCGCTTGAATCAGCGCCGACCAGCCCGCCGCCAGCACGATAAAAAGTGTGATGCTTCCCCCGATCACGATGGCGCGCCTTCGATTTTCCGCCGTTCCTCGGCGCCAGAGAGTGATCGAAGCGTCGATCACAAAGATGAGCAGCAGGAGCGAGCTTAATTCTCCGAGACGCGTCCAGGCACTCGTCACTCCTTCCGGCATCGCGATGGTTTCCCCGAGGAAATTAAACCGCCGCAACCCCGTGATCTCGCGAAAATTCAAGTTCGGCGGAGAGGCAAAATTGATGACCAGACTAACGAGCCGCACGCCACACGCGGCCGCTCCCAGCCAGAGCCGTCCCGCCCCGAAATAGAGCCGAACAAATCCCGCGATGGCGACGACGAGAAAAAATACTGGAAGGTGCGTCCACTGTTGCGCCCGCCCAATCTCCTCCGTCGTCTGCGAGTGCATGATCGCCAGCTCTCCGCCGGCGATGTCCGCCACCGCCAGCGCGGCGACGGCGAAGAGCAGATTTTCCCACGCCCCGCGCTTTATCCCGACGAGCAAGTGCGGCAGCGCCATGGTCGCGCACGCTCCGATGACCAATGCCCAGACGAACGTAACCGAACTCATAAGCGCAAAGCCTCTTTCGATTTCTCCTCCGGCGCCCTGGGCAGCCGAACCGTAAAACATGCGCCTCCCTCGGCGCAATTTTCTCCCGAGAGAGTTCCACCGTGCTCCTCGATAATGCTCCGGGCGATCGCCAGCCCCATTCCCGTCCCTTCGGCCTTGGTCGAAAAGAATGGCTCGAAGAGTTGCTCGCCGATTGCTCCAGAGAATCCGGGCCCCGAGTCGCGCACAATGACCGAAATCTCTCCATCTCCATGGTCCGCGCGGATGACAAGGCGCCGCGCATCGGAGCGAACTACCGTCATGGCCTCAAAGGCGTTGATGGCGAGATTGAGAAGCACTTGCAGCAACCGGACGCGATCGCCCAGGACCCGGCCGACATTCGGATCGATCTCTGCGGTAATATTTACTTTCCGGGCCAGCGCATCGGCCCGCACGATCCGCAGGAGATCGGCGATGATCTCATCCATCCCGATCAGGGAACGGGAAGCGTCACTTCTCCGGACCATGTTGCGGATACCTTGAATGACCTCGCGGGCGCGATGTCCATCGGCCACAATATCGCCCAGCAATTCCCGCAGTTCTTCTGTTTCGAACTGGCCGGATTGGATCAGGCGTTGCCCGGCGCCCGCGTTCGTTACCATCGCTCCAATTGGATTGTTGATTTCGTGCGCGAGCGACGCCGCGAGTTCTCCCATCAAAGTCACGCGTCCCACTCTGGCCAGTTCCATGTGCTGAAGCTGGTGATCCAGTTCGGCCTGCTTCCGAGCCGTGATATCGATGCACGAACCGATGTAACCGAGAAACACGTTGCTCGCGTCGAAGCGCGGGATTCCATTATCCAGAACCCAGCGATACTCGCCGTCACCCCGCCGCAAGCGATATTCCATCGCAAACGGCTCCCTCAGGTCGAACGCTTTTTCGTAAACCTCATGGCAACGCTCGACATCTTCCGCGTGAACACCTTCGGTCCAGCCCCAGCCGAATTCCTGTTCCATCGTGCGCCCGGTGAAATCGAGCCAGCCCTTATTGAAAAACGTGCAGTGCTTGCTCGTATCTGACATCCAGACCAGAACCGGGACGGTGTCAGCCACATTCCGAAAACGCACTTCGCTTTCGCGGAGCGCGGACTGCGAGCGCTTGTCCTCCTCGAGCACGACGGCCAGCAACAGGAGTGGAATGGCGGTCACCAAAAGAAACAACTGCAAGTCGAGCGCATTTTCCGCCGGACTTTGCATAAGAAACGGGCCGCGTCCGTGCATCGTCCCCCAAATTGCCAGGGATGTAATGAGCAGCATCGAGGCACTCGCTCCGCCGAGCCCGAAGCGGAGCGCCGCCCAGATGAGCAGCGGGATGGGCGCATACAACAGGGCCGCCGAGGTGTCGGGGCCAGCGGGCCGGTTGTCGAAAGCGAAGACGCCGATAACCAGAAGGCTCGCGCCAAGAAGCACTGCTTCAATTAGTCGCGCGGGCGTCACGCGGAGCGGCCGGACCGATAACTGGTGAACACCAAGAAGAATCGCCGGCACAAAAACGACCGCGGTCACGCTATTCGAGACGGACAGGTTACGCCACTCGATCCAGTAGTTAGTCCCAAAATGATTCGCGTTAAAGGCAGCTCCCCAAAACGCTGTCCCAACCGGAACGATCACCACGGCAATCAGAACGAAAACGATCGCGTCGCGAAGGGTAATCAGCTTCAACGGCGATTTGATAAAGAAGCGGAGCCCGCCCGCGACCAAGAGGTTCTGCGCCGCATTGAAGGCTTCGGGGTGTAATGAATCCAGGAGCGGCCAGTGTTCCTGCTGCGCGGCTACAAAATGACCGCCCATGGCGGCGAGGGTGTAAATCCACCAATGACGGGTTGGAACAAGCAGCAGAATCGAAACGAGAACCGCATGCGGCGGAAAGATGAGAGAAACCAGGGTGTTTGGGAAACGAAGGTTCCAGGCGAGCTCCGTGGTCAGGTAATAGAGAACGCCGGTGGCCAGAACGCGAAGCGCCGTCTGGAGGAACGACGTGGATCGCTCGTTTCGCTCACGTCCAGTACGGTTTTCGGGGCCCATTCCAGCAGCAAGCTAGCAGCGGCCCGCGCACTGGGCCAAGCGAATGGGAGGCAGGGTGAATGATTCGCCCGCGCGTGAGCGCTACGGCATGGCCAGGGCCTCTTCCGGGACGCCCAGCCACTCCGCGGCGGCGGCGCGCTCCGTGAAGAGGGAGACGTCGAGTGGCGAATAATCGGTCAGCATGGCGTGCAACTTGGCGTAATGAGCGGTGGACGGGCTCGTCACGTACAGAGCGGATTTCACGGCCGGCTTTGGTGCGGCCGAGAGGCGCCGGCCCAGCGCAACATGAAAGACGAACTTAAAGTTCAGATCGACCGCATCGATCGCCGAGAGGTCCGTGAAACGGTCGAACGGTTTGCTCGCTCGCCTTTCCGCTGTCTCGACAAACGCGATAATTTCGCTGACGACATCCTCATCCAAAACACCGCGCGGCTTCCAGAGAATAAGAGACAACTCTTTTCGGAACAGAACGTGAGCCGGAAGTTTCAAGGCATTTCAGATTGAACAGGAGCTAACGGAGAAAGCAGAGAAAAAACTCTCCGTTAACTCCGTTGCCTCCTGTTGAGATTCCCGACTGAGCGGGGCGGCTCCAGCACGAGATGGCGCCCGGTTATTACCGGAAGCGGCCACCATAGAAACCGCCGTACATACTGGGCCCCCAGACGCCCCAATTACTCATGGCGTCCTGGTTCATTTGTGCGGCCATGAGGTTGTCATTGCTCATCTGTTTGGCCAGCCGGAGCTGTTGATAGGTTTGGTATTCCTTCGGCGTTCCCACGTAAGCCTGGTTGGGCGTCGCGGCCGGCTGCACGTAGAATTGCTTGCCTTTATAGGTCACTAGGGAAAGCTGGTCTGTCGGAAGTGATTTGAGCAGCTCCTGCTTCTTCGGCGTGTCCGCGCTCACCAGCTTGAAGCCGGCCGCGGTCAGCATATCCGTCGTTGCTGTTGTTGATGAAGTGGTGGCGCAGCTTGCAGCCAGGGCCAGGAGGGCGATCGCGCCGGCAATTTTGAATGGTTTGAATTGTTTCATGATCTTGTTCTCTCTGTTTGCTTGGTTTGAAATGCGTCTTTTTACTGCCAGGCCGGGTTGTCCTGGATCGGACCGAATCCGTCGAACTCCTGCACGATGATGCGATTCGGGCCCGCGGTTTCGCCCGTCAAATAGGCGCCGTTATCTGCGGATGTCTGAGCCGTACTTGCCGGGGCTGCGCTTGCCTTCGCGGCCAGCATCTTCTTGTAGGCATCGTAATGAGCCTGTTTGCCAACAAGGATCTGATCTTTTTTCTCGGTTGGATAGACATAGAGGAGTTTCCCCTTGTACTTCACCGCCGAAACTGCCCCGACGGTCAGCTTCTCCACTTGTTGCTTTTGCTTCGGTGTGGTGACCGTTTTCGAAACGAATCCGGCCTGCGCCAGCATCATCTCTTTCTGCGAGGTTTTGATGGCTGTGGTATTGGCCGTGGTGGCACAGGCCGCCAGTCCCCAGACTAGCGCGGCCGCACCGGCGACATTGATGTGTGTTAGTAATTTCTTCATAGGTTGCCTTTTTTCTGCGAGCGCCAGAATGAAGAAAAATAAGCCGATGCGTATATGGGACTTTAGTCCCATACGGAGGGTTGTAGCGGCGTCCGCCTCGGCGGACGCCGAATCACGAAAACAGGCGCTTGGCACAAGCGCCTCTACAACGTCAAACTCCTTCGTGGCCGACAGTCCCCCCAGGCTGAATCCGATATTTCAAAAGTACGATCCTCCGCTGTACTTTGTGACGTTCAACACGCGGCATCGCCGGAAGTTGCTCGCGAACGCGGAAGTGCACCTGCAGCTCATCCAGTTCGCCAGGAAAGGCGAGTCCCGCGGAATAGCAATCGGTCGGTACGTCATCATGCCCGATCACATTCATCTCTTTGCTCGGGGGGGCGGTGATTTCGTGCTCACCCAGTGGATGCGACTTTTGAAGCGCGATTTATCGAAAGCAGTTTCTGCAAAGCCCCCGCACTGGCAGAAAGGTTTCTTCGATCACCTTATTCGTCACGGCGAGAGCTACTCGGAGAAATGGCATTATGTGTGGCAGAATCCGGTCCGAGCCGGTCTCGTAAGGGACGCTGAAGAGTGGCCCTATCAGGGCGAGCTTGTCCGTCTGGAGACGTTGGAGCGGCGCTTGTGTCAAGCGCCGAACCGGTTGAGATAGCCGCTCGTCGCGGCGAGCGCCCTCTCTAAAATCTACTAAGCCGACTCGTCCGGCGCGGGCGGGTTAATCAGATTGAAAATGATCGCGGCCACCACGGCGGCAGAAAAGTTCGCCACCAGATAGATCCAGATATTTTCCCAGCTCGAAAGACCGAGCATGGAAATCCCGAGCGCTACCGCGGGATTGAACACTCCGCCGGAAATATCGCCGACCGCGAACGCGCCCACCATCACCGTCATTCCAATCGCCAGACCGTAGAACGAATTGCCGGATGTTCCCTCGGCCGTCGCTGCATTGAGCACGACATAGGCGAGCGCAAACGTAAATAGAAATTCCGCCAGCAGGACCGGCCCGACGTTTGGCACCATGGGAGTCACGGCGACCCCGGCGCGGAGAAACTTCACGGCCACGGTGGCCAGGGCAGCGCCGGCCAGCTGCGCCAGAATATAAGGCACGACATCCGCGGCGTTGACCTTGCCGCGGATCAGAACCGCCAGGGTGACCGCCGGATTGTAATGCGCGCCCGAGATATGTCCGCCGGCGTAGACCATGACCATGAGCGCCGCGCCAATCGCGAGCGGTGGAATCACGCCCGCACCACCACCGATCACGGTGCAGCCGATCGTGAGGACAAGAAAGAAAGTGCCGATGAATTCCGCGATATATTTTTTCATATGCTTGGCGAAGGGAGTTCTGTCTCAGTGTTAGTCCTAAATGTCAGCCGGCGTCACGTCTTTTTTCGCGTCAAGACGCTTGTCCGCCCATTTCGCGTAAGCCTCCGCGTCCGGACAGGCGATACTTCGGCGCGGAACGGCATAGGACTAAGGTCCTATGGGAGCCGCGGCGAAATTTCCGTAGAACTCGGCGATCACAACTCGCTTCCACCTCCTCTTGCTTGCCCTGGCGCTGAATGGTTGCGCTCAGCCCCTGGCGACGGTCAAGAATGTGACGCCGCACTACGAAGTGCCGGCCGCGACGGCCGGCGAATCTACGGTCGCCGGGCAACATATTGCCGATGGGGAGAGGTTCGAACGGAACGATCCGCGGGGCGCGATTGCAAAGTATTTGGGTGCGGCTGAGTCCGCCCTCGCGCAGTTACGAAAGCGACCAGAGGACGCAGCGGCCTCGCGCGACTACAACTTTGCGCTTTCCCGGGTGTTTTCTGTCATCCGCGTCGCCCAGATCGATGCCTGGTCGCAACCACTGACGGTTCCCGGTTACGTCATCACCCATCGAAAGGACACGCGCGAGCTCTGGAACCCGGTCGATTATGAATTCACGCCCTGCGATGAGCTTGTCGTCGGCGGCATGGCCTTTCACGAACGCGCGCGCCGCGTGGGCCTCGGGGCGACCCTGCTCGCCGCGCGACGGTCGGCCCTGAAGGATTTCCAAAAGCAATTCTTTCGCTCCCCGCACTTGTATTACGACGTGACGGCGGTCGCGACGTTCAGTGGGAACCATTGCCAAATCGAGTTCCGGGATCCGCTCGAGCAACAGAAGGTTGCGGTGGCGGGAAGAGACGTGACGCTGGCCGGCGATTTCAGCACCGCAGTCGCCACTTTCCTCGTGCGCGAGAAGCCGGAGAAGCTTGGCCTTACACGACTGCTCCATCCTGACGCCTACAAGGACACGGTTTTGCTTTACCGGCTGCAACCCTACCACCCGGACAAGATTCCGGTGCTGTTTGTGCACGGTCTCCAGGACACTTCGGCGACGTGGATGCCGATGTTCAATGCCTTGCTCGATGATCCTGACATCCGGGACCACTATCAATTTTGGTTCTTCACGTATCCGACGGGCTATCCGTTTCCTTATTCCGCGGCGCTTCTGCGCCACGATCTGGACCTGTTCGACAAAGCGTTTCCGGACCACAAACCAATCGTCATTGTCGGTCACAGCATGGGCGGTCTCCTGACGCGGATGATGCTAACCGATAGCGGCAAGGACGAAATGTGGCGCTACCTCATGAATTCCTCACCGGCCGAGACCCCGCTTACGGCGGAAGACCGGAAGCTGCTGGAGAGCGTCTTCATCTTTGGCGCACGACGCGACATCAACCGCGCGGTTTTTCTTTCCACACCTCATCGCGGCGCCGCCATGGCTTCCAACTGGATCGGAAAGATTGCGACCAAACTGGTTCACCTGCCGCAAGATCTCGTGAAGGCTGGGGCGGACATGACCACTGCGGCCGCAGAAACCAAGGGGGCGTTCCATCTTCGCCGGATGCCGAACAGCATCGACACCCTGTCGCCCACGAGCAGTTTCGTCGTGGCGATGAACAAGCGTCCGTTGGCGGCCGGCATCCCCTATCATCAAGTCATGGGAGATCGCGGCCGCGGCGATAGTCCCAGTAGCAGTGACGGCGTGGTGGCGTACTGGAGTTCTCATCTCGATGGCGCTCAGTCCACCCGCATCGTGCCCTCAAGTCATAACACGCATCAAAATGCTGAGGGTATCGACGAACTGCGGCGCATCCTCAAATTGCACCTTCGAAATCACTCGTGACCATCCCTGAAATCTAACAGGAGGCCGCCCTCCTTCGCCAAGGCTGCGGCGTGGCAGGCAGAGAAAACGGAGGTCTAGGACGTTGTTGTAGCGGCGTTTGTGTCAAACGCCGAACCAATAGACAGGCGCTTGGCACAAGCGCCTCTACAATCATCCTCATTTTCCCGGTGGAAAAATCGTCTTCCAGTCGTCCTTCATGCTCACGACCGTCCAGCCTTTGGCCCCCGCCTCATCGAGGCCCTTATCGAGCTGCCCAATGTGCGACTTGCGGTCGTAGGCCCATTCGCGTTCCGCGTCGGTGTGGTGGACGTAGAGGCAGAAACGAGCGCCGTTCCCGGCCGACGTCCATTCCAGCATTTGCAGGTCGCCATCTGAATTGCCGAAGGCGGCAATCGGCCGGCGGCCGATGTAATTTTGAATCGCAATCGGCTTGCCGGTCTTGTCGTCGATGAAGTTGACCTCGGGCAGCTTCATCAGCACGGGCTTGCCATTGACCATGTCGAATTTTGTCTTGCCGCTGCTGCCGATAACCTGCTCGGGCGGGATGCCGTAGACCTTTTCGGCAAAGGCGCGCATGAACTCAACCCCGCCGCCGGAAACGATGAACGTCTTGAAGCCGTTCGCGCGCAGGTGCGCGAGCAGTTCGAGCATCGGTTGATAAACCATCTCGGTGAGGGGCCGTTTGGTCGTCGGATGCTTTGCGATGGCAATCCAGTCCTTCACGATCTTGTCGAACTCTTCGGTCGTGATGCCTGAATGGGTGACGGCAAGAATCTCCATCAACGCCTTCTCTCCGCCGGCCATCGCGCCCTTGAGGTCGCCTTTGAGCAGGGAGGCGAACGGTTCCTTGGTTTTCCATTCCGGATGCTGCGGCGCGAGCACCTTCACACGATCGAGCGCGAAGATCATTTGGAAATACATGGGTTGCTCCGCCCAGAGCGTGCCGTCATTATCGAAGGTGGCGATGCGTTCGGCGGGTGCAACGAAATCCGGCGAACCTTCCTTTGTCACTTTTTCAACAAAGGCGACGATGGCTTTCTTCGGGGCGGTGTCGTTCCAGGAAGGCAACGGATCCTGGGCAAAGGAGGCGGGGGCGGCCAACGCCAGGACCAACGCAAACTGGATGAGTCTCTTTTTCATGATCAAGATGGTCTGAAACGTCTCGCGCTGCGCCTATGGGACCTTGGTCTTACATGGGGGAGTTGTAGCGGTGCTTGTGTCAAGCGCCGACCCGACTAAACAGGCGCTCGCCGCGGCGAGCGCCGCTACAACTGCGCCCAAACGACGCGGCGAGTCAGGAATTAAATCCTCAGTTGTCTCTGTTTCCTCCTGTAAGAAATCCTCATCCCGGGCGGGATTTACCAGGCAAAATCACGGCTTCATCAGTTGATCGCGAATGAGTTGGTACGGATCGGGACGCAAACCGAGTTCACCGCGAAAAGGACGATCCAGGGCCAGAATCATGAAGATGATCAGCCCGACCAGCACAGCCAGGCCGACACTCTGGATGCCGTGAAGAGTGCCATTAACCCGGAAGAAAAAGGTCGACCCCAGGCTGGCGATCGCGCCAATCACCACCAGCCACCAAAGCATCCCCGGCAATCCCGTGAGCACGGCATCGAGCCGTGATCGCCGGGCCTCGATCAGGTGGTTGTAAGCCCGAAAAGCTTCCCCGTGCAAAACCTTCTGTCCTTCGCTCGTCGGTTCAAAGGCAGCTAGCTCAGTCTGAAAACGGTTCATTTGCTCCACCCCGCCCGACGGCACTTTTCCCTGGCTTTGCAGCGGCCATGCTTCCTGAATTAGGTAATCGACATACTCGCGCAGATGCCTCTGGAGCTGGCCCCGGGTTGGCTCAGGATACGTGCTCACATCTCGATAAAGCGTGCCCAGGGCCGTCGCTTCCTCGGAAACAATCCGTCCGGCATCCGCGTGAGTTTGCCAGACACTGACGGCGATCAACGCCACGACCAGGCCGTAAAAGACCATGACCGCCTGCATCATATTCCCGGTGAAAACATCCTCGTCCGGCCCGATCGACAATCGCGGCAGAACATGCCGGCTGAATGCCGCCCGGCCGCAGACGGTGAAGAGACAAAGCAGAATGATGATCCCGGCGCCGACAAGCGCCAGCGGCAGGGAGAAGAGAAACTCAAGCATCGGCCTCGCGTTTCTTCTTATTCTGAGGGCGGGCGACGAAGCCCGCGCGGAATGTTTCTCATCGCGGCGGGGCCTTGCTCACTCCGATTGCGATTCGATCAAAAATTCAACCCGAATTGGATCAGCGGACCGCTCATCTCCGTGTTGTTGGAAAATCCACCGGAGCTGACGTCGTTCTTAAAGTAGACCCACCCCGTCTGTAACCAGAGGCAGCGGGTGATTTGGAATTCCGCCCCGGCGTTTATCGCGTAGGACGTCCCTTCGTTCACTCCGAATCCGCCAACGTCCACTTTCCCGTAAAGAGAGACCGGTTTCGAGATGTGGATTTTGCCCGCCACGCCGACGACCGGATCGACGAAACTCTTCGAGCCTGAGACCTGAAGATTGCTGGGGATGCCGAGGGCCATCCGGAGAGCGGGGAAGCGTGGATCGCCGTTATCGAATACTTGCAGGTCACCACCCACATAGGTGTAGCGCGCCCCCGCGAACACCGAAAAATATCCCTTGGAGTTGTTGATGATACGGTAGCCAACGAATCCCTGGGCAAACCCACTCTTCAGGGTAAGATCGCCCCGGGTGAAAAGAAGGCCGGGAAGGGTCACGTCATCGGAAACTTTGACATAGAAGCCATCGCCAAAGAATTCCCAGCGGTCGTAACGCACGTAGAGCGAGAGGACAAAGAGACCGTCGACGGAGTCCAGGGAATCCAGCGTGTTGAGGTCCACGGAACTGGTCACGCCCCTAATCTGGTAGTCTCCCGATATGGTGGGCACCCAGCCCGGGATGCCGATCCGAACTTCCCATAAGGACGACCCGTCCTCGGGCGCCGGCTGAAACTTCGTGGAGAGCTGCGAATTCGTCGTCGACTCAGGGCCGGCGGACGCGAGCGAGGCAACGAGACAAACCGCCAACAGGATCAACCCGCGGGTAATGACAATGAGCAGGAACGAGCGGTGAGATTGGATTTTCATGGTAAGCGGGGTAGTTGAGTCATTCGGATTGAGAAGACGTGACCGGTTCGGTGAAGAACATCGAGATAATTCGTTCGCGCCCTAGCGCGCGGACCAATTCGCGGAAGGCGCAATAGACCAGCAGCAGGATGAGCAGCCAGAGTTGCACCGCCCAGAAATGGGGCCACACGACTTCATCAACCATGCGGCGGTTCGCTTCCGCGAAATCCGCTGACTTCCGCCAAAAGTGGATGAGGTGCTCGAGGTAACGGAAGGCGAGCGCGGCAATGAAGTAGATGAGTGTTTTCCAAACCACGTTGTAGACGAGCGGCTTTTCGGGGAAGCGATTCACGAACGCGAAGTGATCTGTGATGACCACGACCTTGGCGACGATCAACGCCATCATGGTCGCCGCGAAGAAGGTGGACACATTGATGCTGTACTCCTTCAGGAGAAGGGCCTCTGTTAGTGCGAGCAGTTGAAAGGTGACAAAGAAAAACAGCGTCACCGGGATCAGCTCCCGCAGCTCGTGCTTCAGTTTCTGACCCAGGTTACTCATGCAAAAACAGCGTGCCGTGCGTCACCAGTGTCGCTGCGCCCGCCGCCTTTCGACGGCGGGTCACAGCGGTTAACCGAAGTTCGATAGGACGGGGCGTTACTTGCCCGAACCGCCCGCGGCGGCCTTGGCCATTTTCGCCTGTATTTCATCCAGGTTTTTCTTGAGACTCAGGCTATCGGCGCCCTGGCTTGGTGGAAATTCCAGCAGGCTTTTGATATGCTCGGCGATGAATGGCCCGGAAGCGTTCAGCGCCCACATCTTGTGCGCAAAGAACGTCTTGCCCGCGGTTTGCCACTCATGGGATTCCTGGTCCATCTTCTCCATCGGATCCATCCCGAGGAAGAAGAGATAAGGCACGCTGGGATAATACTTCTCGTTCCACCAGCTCCCCGTTGGCTTGACGCCGATGTGCATCTTCCAGCCATCCACCCGCAGCGCCATCAGGTCGGTCTCATCGTAATAGAAGATTTCGTGACGGGCCGATTTCTCGGTCTTCCCCGTCCAGAGATCGAGTTGGTTGTAGCCATCGAGGTGGACCTTGTAGGTCAGGTCACCCATCTTTTTGCCGGTCAGCAGTTCTTTCCCGAGGTTTGGCATGCCGGCCGCGGCGGCGAGCGTGGCGTAAAGGTCTTCGTGATTTTGGATGGCGTTGGAGACCTGGCCAGGCTTGATCTTACCCGGCCACTTAACCAGGCACGGAACGCGAACGCCACCTTCCCAGGTGCCGCCCTTTTCCCCGCGGAATGGCGCATAACCGCCGTCGGGCCAGAGCATCAGTTCGTTGCCGTTATCGGTGGTGTAAATGACGATGGTGTTATCGGCCACGCCGAGTTCATCGAGCTTCTTGAGGAGTGAGCCGACGAGTTCGTCGTGCTCGATCATCCGAGCGCGCACCACGTCTTCCTCGGGCCGGCCTTCATCGACCGCCATCTGGAGATATTTCGCGGACGGATGCGAACGGATGTGAATCGCAGTCGAGTTATACCAGCAAAAGAACGGTTTATCGCCTTTGCCGTTCTTATCGAGCCACTTCAACGTTTCCACCGTGACTTCGTTGTCGAAGGTTTCCATCCGCTTGCGCGTCAGTGGGCCGGTATCTTCCAGTTTCTGTTTGCCGACCTTGCCCCATTTTGGTTGGTCGGTCGGATCGTCCACATTCGTCGCGTAGGTATGCATCGTCCCACGGGGAGCGAACATTTCCTTGAACTTGGCCGACTCTTCCGGGGTGCGGAGCTTGGGATTAATCTGGCCGGGATAATCGAGTTCCTCGGGTTCTTCCTCCGCATTGAGGTGGTAGAGATTGCCGAACCATTCGTCGAATCCGTGCACCGTCGGCAAGAACTCATTTCGGTCGCCGAGGTGATTCTTGCCAAACTGCCCCGTGGCATAGCCCTGCGACTTCAGCACTTCTGCCAGAGTCGGATCAACCTTCTGGATGCCGCGCTTCGAGCCGGGGATGCCGATGGTGGTCATGCCGGTGCGGAGCGGCATTTGGCCCATAATGAAGGCCGCGCGCCCTGCCGTGCAGCTGGGCTGGCCATAGTGATCGGTAAAAACGATGCCCTCCTTGCCGATGCGGTCGATGTTCGGCGTCTTGCCCATCATGCCGAGCGAGTAAGCACTGACATTCCAAGTGCCGATGTCGTCACCAAAGATGACGAGGATATTTGGCTTCTTTCCGGAAGTGGGCGGAGGGGATTGTGCGTTAGCTGCACCCGCGAGGATGCAAAACGCCAGCCCGAGGGCCAGCGCGGTATATCTGAATGTTGGTTGTGTTTCCATAGGTTGTTTTGCAGAGATCATCTGACGTGCGCTCGTGATCCTGCGGGAACCCCCGTCGCCGGGATATGGGACCTTGGTCGTACAAGGGTGGATCGAGCGCTCCGCGCTCGATGCCGGGAATGTCGGCGGAGCCGAGTGATGTTAGCATCGCCCGACGGAGCGGCCGATCCACCTTTGAGCCCAACAGAACGCACCCAGGACACGCAGGCGTCGCGAGGACGCAGAGGCAACCGAGGTCCGGAATCAGATCCGCTGGGTTCTCTGTTCCCTCCTGTAGATTCGGATTTACTTCGCGGACGTCTCCATCGCTGGCCCCGGCTTCTTGCCGGTGGGAAAGAGCGGAGTGACGATGAAGCGCACTCCCCAATCCGGTCCGCCTGAAGGGGCCTCTGCATAATATTTCAGGCCCAATCCAAGACTGACCGGCGTCTTGCCGAACTTGACCAATTGACTGACGAAAAGGTTGATCGGGACCGTCCACTGACTGTTGTGCCAGTCGTAGGTAGATTCTGTGTTCAGGCCGAACGTCGTCTTCGTCTTGGTCGTGTAGGAAATAAATGGCTGCAGAAACGTCGAACTGACGTAGTCGCGCTGGTCATCGCCGGCGTACGACCAAATCTGATTGAAGAGGATGCCGTAGGTCCAGCCGCCGGTCTGTTTCAAGACGAGGCCGGTCGGACCGGCGCCCCACTTTTCGGTGCCCAGAAGGGAATCGGTCGCGCTCGGGTAAAGCATGACCGGCCCGAAACCGAGGATCAATCCGCCGACCGGTTTCTTCGGCGAAAAGAAAAAGCTCTGCGTGATATCGCTCAGACCGGTTTGGCTCGTGCCCGGAAACACATCGTCCTGCGAAATGAAGGGGACGATGGTCCGAATGATCAGGTTATAATCCTGGGTCAATGAAATCGGAATGACCGGCTGAAAATTGAGCGTGTACTTAAAGCCGTCGTCATTCGGGCCGAGGTTGAATTCAAAATTATTTTGAAACGGGACGCTGATGAGACTGGCAACCGGGTTTTGAAGTTGCTTCGCCAGTTCCGCGTCCTGGTCTTCAGAACCGGCGGGCCCTTCCGCCGGCGGCAGCGCGGCGCCGTTGGCATCGACATGATTTGATGCCACGGCGTGATTGACCGGGGAAAACACGAGCGCTATGCAGCCGACGAACACGATTCCCGTCTTCATATGGGCTCGATCCTAGAAAGGTTTGGGACCGTGCCTATGGGACTTTAGTCCCACACAGACGCTGAATAGCCGCCTTCACTCAAAAGCTCCGTCTACGCGTAACCGGCTTCGGCGGCCAGGCGAGGTCGCAGAGGAAACGGAGATTTCAGAATCCATTCCTCCGTTATCTCTGTTTCCTCCTGTAAGAACTTTCATTTCACGCAGCGAAATCCGAGATGGTTGGTGCCGGTGTTGACTTCGCCTTTGCCGCGCGTTCCGACGATGTAACGCGAGCAGTATTGATCGTTGCAAAGGAACGAGCCGCCGCGGTGCACGCGCTTCTTTTCGTCGGGCTCGGCGGGATCGAACGGCGTGTCCGGCCCTTTCGGATTGACCGTCACGTCGCCGGCCTTGGCGAGCTCCGCGTAATAATCAGCCCGATACCAATCGCTGCACCATTGCCAGACGTTGCCTGACATATCGTAAAGGCCGTAGCCGTTCGCCGGAAATTTTGCGACAGGTGCGATACCCGTGAAACCGTCGTCGGCTTTATCCGTCACCGGGAAAGTCCCCTGGTAGGTGTTCGCCATCCATTTCCCCTTTGGCCGGAATTCGTCGCCCCAGGCGTACGTCTTGCCCGCCAAGCCTCCGCGCGCGGCGAACTCGAATTCAGCCTCCGTGGGAAGACGCTTGCCGGCCCATTTGGCGTACGCTTCCGCGTCCGGGTATCCGACATGCACGACCGGAAACTTTTCTTTTCCTTTGATATCGCTCTCCGGTCCGAGCGGATGCCGCCAGTTCGCACCCTGCACATAACTCCACCATTGAAAATGATTGTTCAGCGGGACTTCATGATCGGGCGCCGTGAAAACGACGGAACCGGCAACAAGGTTTTCCGCCGGCGCCGTTGGGAATTCTTCTTTCGTCGGCACTCGTTCCGCGATCGTCACGTAACGGGTCGCTTTCACGAACTTCTCGAATTCCTCATTCGTCACCGTCGTCTTATCCATCCAGAAACCGTCCACCCGCACGCGATGGATCGGCCCGGCGTCGTTCGACGGCATGGACATCTCGGAACTGCCATGGCCATTGGTCGCGGCGCCCATGGAGAATTCGCCGCCGGGAACCCAGACCATTCCCGGGGGCGCCGGCTTCGGTGGAGCGCCGGGATTGGGAATCGTGGCCGCCACCACGGACGGGGCCGTGGAAGATGAGGGCGTGACATCCACCTTTTGCGCGAGGACTGGAAATCCCAGGCAGAGGCTGACAAGAATGAAGCGAGTGGGTGTCATGTGCGATCTCGAGTTGTCATGCAGGAACGACTCTAGAAAAACAATTGCTGGCTGGCTATTGGACCTTGGTCCCACAAAAATCTAACAGGAGGTAACGGAGAAAACAGAGATGCTGTAGCCGCGGCGCTCTGTCGCCGCGCCGGCGATCGCCCCGACAGAGCGGGGCGGCTACAGCGCGGAGCGTACTGAAGGCGGCTGTGAGACTATTTCGCTTCGAGAACATCGATCGCCACTCCCAGCCATCTTGCCGCCGCTTCGCGTTCCTCGAAAATTTGGACTTGAAGCGGCGAACCCTGGGTCAAAATCGCGTGCAGTCGGCTGTACTGAGCGAGGGTCACGTCTGTGACGAGAATGGCGGACTTGACCGGTGACCGGCCCGCGTAGGAGAGACGCCGAAAAAGGGAGACGTGGAAGATATACCTGAAGTTAAGCTCGACGGCATCGACCTCCAGCGAATCGCTGAATCGATTAAACGGCTCGCCGGACCTCGCTTCCATCTCCCCGAGGAACGTAATGACCTGGTTGACGGCCGTCTCGTCCAGAATGCCGCGCGGTCTCCAAACCACGAGGCGCAGGTCCTTCTCAAAATGGACGTAGGGCGGCGGTTTCACGGTGTCTCCCCGGTCAGAACTTCAGCGTCGCCCCCAGCATGAACATGTCGCCCTCGATGCGCTTTTCATTTTCGAACTCGTGCACCCATCGAACATTGAGATCAAGGTGCTGTTTGCCAATTTCTTTCGAGAAAGTAAAAATCGGCCCGACACCGAAGGCGCGTCCGCTAAAACCGTTGAAGCGATCGGCGGTGGTTCCTTCATCGTCGGTCAGTTGTTCGATCCAACTGCCGATGAGGCCGACGCCAGCACCGCATTTGAAACGCTTCACCGCCAGGAATTCGAGGTCGGAGAGAATTCCGTTTTGATAATTAGTGGCTGGGTTCTCCGTGTAGAACTGCATCTGCCAGGTGCCGCTCAATTCGATGTTGGGTTCCGAAAAAATCTTCGTGTAAGCGGCGCCGGGAATAAACGTCCAGTTGTTGAGGCCCAAGTTCGCCAGCTGACTCGAATCGTACTCCCCGGTCGGCGCCCAGAAGCTGAAGCTGAACGCAACGTGATCGGTCTGGCTGATGTGATAGCTGGCCACAAGCGGCGTCACGGCCAGATCGAAGAGGCCGAACGTGCTGTCCGTGATCCGGCCGGTACGCGGACCGGCGGTCACGGTCGCCTCGGCCTCGAGCCAGGCGATTGGAAGCGTAATGGCGGAGGCAAAGTTCCACTGCTTGCCCGGCGTGTTCCATATGTATAAGAGCGAGACCGGCGTGAATGACACCTTCATGTCGATGCCGAGCGTCAGCAGATTATTGACCGGCACGGTCGTGCCGCCACCGATCGACCCTTCGTAGTAGGTCTCGCCGATCGAGACCGCGAATCCCGGGGCGGGCGGAACCAGGCCGGCGTAAGGATTAATTGACGCACCGGAGATCGGCCGGCCCAACCCGCCTTCCACCGCAAACGCAGTGCGAGCGAATGGAATGATCAGGATCACGGCAACAGTGACGCCAACTACAGCAAGTTTGATTTTCATTTTGCTGCTTCTTCTCAGTCTCTCGTCGTTCGTTGACAGTGATGGTTTATTTTGGCAGCGCCTCCGGGAATTTCCAAATGCCGTTGTTACTGCACACGTTCGGCCTTCGGCGCAGTCCACTTGCCTTCCAGCGCCTCTTTCTTCGGCCAATAGAGACGCATGGCCATGACAAACGGCCCTTTCGGCGCGGGCAGCCAATTGGCTTCCTTGTCCTTGCCAGGAGATTCGTTTTGGATGAGCAGCGTTAGCCCGCCGTCGGTGTCCCGCTGGAGTTGAGGTAGCATCGGCGAGTTGATGAGGTAGCGGTTGATGGGATTCGCCACGAGGAGGCTCGCGGGCATTTCATACATGGTCACCGACCAAAAAGCGTTGACCGGCGGCAGTTGTCCGGGAGCAAAGCGGATGCGGTAGGTATGCGTCCCGTCCATTTTCTGTCCGTCGGCGTCCACGCCGTACATGGGATACATCGCCTCGGCCTGGGAGTTACCGAAAATACCGAGGACCGCGGCGGCCATCCGGTAAAGGTAGTTGTTTTTCAAAAACTCCCGATCGCCAAACATATCGCCGGACTTCACTTTGCCGGTGTCGACCTGGGTTCTGATTTTCTCGAATTCCTTCCACGCATCGGCCATCCCTTGTTCGATTGCTTGCTTAGTTTCCGGCGAAAACTTGTTCGCATCGAAAGTCTTCCCCGCGCCGATACCGATCTTGGCGAAGCGCTCCATCAACGCGGTTTCCGAAGGCACCCTAGGGCAGAATTGCAGGACGAAATTCAGGATGCTGAAAAACTTCGGCGATGTCTTTTGCGCGGCGGGTGTAAGTGGTTGGATGAAATCGATCAATGGAGCAGCCTTGGGCGCAGGCTGTGCGAGAAAGGCGGAGAGCGTTTGCGCCTTGTAGCCCGCCTGAACTTTCTTCACATTGTCGAGATCGCCGGGGTTGAAGAGCTGTGTGCGGTAAAAGGCGAGCACCAGCTCCGTCTCAGCACGGATGACTTTCTTCACGCCCGGAGGCGCCTCCCCTTTCCAATTCGGCCCGGTGACGAGGAAGCTTCCGCCCTCATTGCCCGTCGCCCGGCTACCGAGATAGTCGAAGTTCTGCGTATAGGCGTCGATGAATTGGACGCTGAAATATCGCTCTTTTTCGATCGCCGGAACCGTGAGGACGATGGGCTCGGTACGCAGGTCGAGTCCCGCGGCGGAATAAGGTGTGTCCGAATTCGGCGTTTGCACCGCCTTGTCATCCGGTGTGTAAACCCGCCCAGTATTGTGCACCACGTTCCACGCGCCTTTAAATTCGGGATTCTTTGAATCGACGAAGTAGGCATGCTGGATGCGGTAGCTATCCACCATCGGGAAGCCGTAGATATAAGCTTCCTTCGCGATGGCGCGCGCCTCAGAAGGCGGGATGTCGTTAGGCTTGTCCTGTGCACTTGCTGGGACGGCTAGCGCAAATGCAAACGCGAAATATGTGAGTGTTGTTTTCATAATTGTTTTGCCTTTCACTTCACCTTCTCGATGTCCGGGAGCACCCATGTCTTCTCGAAGAGCGGTTTCTCGGGGCCGTAGCGATGGATGTGAGTCTTGTTTTGATGACCACGGTTGTGACGATTCACAGGAGGCCGCAGAGAAAACAGAGTTCCCGTACATCCCCACTCCGTTTTCTCCGTTAGCTCCTGTTCAGTTATTTTTTCGGTGGCTCCGCAGATTTCTTCCGCTCTTCTCTTATCGATTCCAGCGTTTCTTCCAGGATGGTGTAGGCCGAAAAACTGGGCGGCGTCGAACGAGGCGGGAATTCCTTGAAAGTCATCGCGAATTTCCCGACTTCGTCGATGGCCCCATAGACGGCAGGGACGTGGTTCATAAACCAGTCCCAGTAGGTGTTCGAGGTGAAGTCTGCGCGTTCATAGGGATCTTGGAACAGATTGAATATCTTCTGCATGCGCAGCTTTGTGAAGGGCTCCGCCCAGACGCCCATCGTGCCGGCGAGGCGTTGCTCTGCGAAGACATACTTGTAGTCGCCCTGCCGCAAGCCCACGAGCAGGCCATCGTCATCGGTATAGAAAAATTTATCCCGCGCGCTTTTGACCGGCCGATCATTCCCGACGGTGCCACTCACGGCGCGGAGGAAGGCCGACTGATCGTAGCCGTCCAGATGCACCTTGTAGGTTTTGCCGTTGGCGGCGTAGCCCTTCAGGCATTTGCCGCCGATATCCGGCTCGCCGGCGATGGCGGCAAACGTCGGAATCCAATCGTTGTGGCTCATCAATTCGTTGCTCACCACGCCCGGTTTGATGTTGCCCGGCCAGCGGACCAGGCAGGGCACACGGTAGGCGCCCTCCCAATTCGTGTTCTTCTCGGAGCGGAATGGCGTCATCGCGCCATCCGGCCAGGTGTTCATATGCGGGCCGTTGTCGCTGGAGTAAACCACGATGGTGTCATCCGCGATGCCCATTTCATCCAGGGCCTTGAGCAGTGTGCCGACGGTTTCATCGTGCTCGATCATTCCGTCAATGTATTCGCTGTCACCGTGGATGTAGCGGCCACGATGCTCTGCACGGACGTGCGTGCGCAGGTGCATGCGCGTGCCGTTCCACCAGCAGAAGAACGGTTTTCCCGCAGCATGCTGGCGCTTCATGTAGTCGATGGCGGCGGCAGAAGTCTCGTCGTCAATGGTTTCCATCCGTTTCTTAGTCAACGCACCGGTGTCTTCAATGGTCTGCTTGCCGACTTTGCCGAAGCGTGGGTCGTCGGCCGGATCGTCCTTGTCGCTGGCCTTGCACTTCAGCACGCCGCGCGGACCAAACTTGGCGCGGTAGGCTGGGTCTTTCGGATAGTCCGGCAATTCCGGTTCCTCCTCGGCATTAAGGTGGTAGAGGTTGCCGAAGAACTCATCGAAGCCGTTGACCGTAGGCAAACTCGGGTTGCGGTCGCCCACGTGGTTCTTGCCGAATTGCCCCGTGCCGTAGCCCAAACTCTTCATTATGCCGCCAATCGAGGGGTCCAACTGGCTCATTCCCATAGGCGCTCCGGGATAGCCGACCTTAGTCAGTCCAGTGCGAATGCCGTGCTGGCCGGTGAGAAAAGCAGCACGCCCTGCGGTGCAACTCTGCTCTCCGTAATAGTGCTGCAGGCGCAGGCCCTCTTTAGCCAGGCGGTCAATATTGGGCGTAGTGTAACCCATGACCCCACCGCTGTAGGCGCTAATGTTTGCGATGCCGATGTCGTCACCCCAGATGACGAGGATGTTCGGTTTTTTCCCGGACGAGGGGGCCGGTGACTGTGCATTACCAGAGAGCCCGCACATCAGCGCGAGGCTGAGCGACGCGAACAGGAGTTTTGTTTTCATGATGGTGGGACGCGATTGGTTGAAATCGCGTCGCTCACGATCCGAAAAAATGCGGAGGTTTGTCTATTGGACTTTGGTCCTACAAAAGAAATCAAACAGGGGCCCAGAGAGAAAACGGAGGTTGTTGCATCCGGGTCTCCGTTACCTCTGTTTCCTCCTGTAAAAACTATTCTCTTAGTCAGCGGTGAGCTCCAAAATTTCGCCATCGCCGACCGCAAAAACCCGGTCGCCGCGAGCCGGGTGGATCGATTGTGTGCCGGTGAAGCTGCCGAAAGCCGGAAGGACAGCGCAGGTTCGGGTGAACCAAAAACAGGGGACGCGCAAACCGCCTCCGAATTTTTCGCGCAGTGAAATGGCGGGATGGATGTGGCCGGCCAGGACATGGCTGCCCGCGATGTCTCTCGGCTGGTGACAGAATGAGAACGGCGCAAGACTCCAGCCGTCAGGGACGTTCCGGATGTTCCAACACTCGGGAGGTTCGCCGGATTTTTTGTCGTGATTCCCCGGGACCAGAAGAATTTCCAAAGCAGCCTTTTTTCCGCACCAATCTGCGACCGCATCCATCATCTCGGGTTGAAGGCCCGCCGCGGAATGGAAAAAATCGCCGAGGACGATCAGGCGCCGGCTGCGGTGTGCGAGGAGCAATTCATCGAGGCGTTCCAGGTCGGACGTGGTGGTGGATTCCGGCACGGGAATGCCGGACATGCGAAACGCCGCCGGCTTCCCAAAATGCAAATCGGCGACGATGAGGCTGGCCGTGCGCGGCCAGGCGATCGCTTTTCCCGCGAGCAAAATGAGACGCTCGCCCGCCCACTGGATTTCGACGCTCACCGCACTTTCTCCCGGGCCGCGGCAATTTCCAGTTGCAGCGCCATGCGTTGGACACGCTCAGACCACTTTTCGGAAGTCACATTCGCCTGCACAAATGACGCCCAGAGCGGGAAGGCGAGCGGCGTGAGATGTTCGGTCTCGATTAGGACAATCTTCATTGCGGCGACGTCGGCGATGGTGGCCCCGAGACGGCTGATCTCGAGTTGCCGCTCCAGCACTTCGCGGCGCGCCTGGTTGAGCAGGAGATTCTCCGGGTCATAGCGTGTGAACACATCGTAGAACAGCCCGCTCGATGATTGAAGCTGGCGCGCGGTCTTTCCGCTCCCGGGGTAGCCTTGAAAGACGAGCCCGGCAATCCGCGCGATTTCGCGAAACTGCCGCCGCGCCAGCTCGGCCGAGTTCAGGCAGGCGAGCAGATCTTCGAGGAGGTTTTCGGCGGTGAAAACCTTTCGCCACCGGGCCTCCGTCAACTCAAGGGCCGTGGCGGAAAGAAGGGCGAATCCATAGTCATTCAAGGTGATGGCGATCGAGGCGGGGACTTGTTTCGAGACCCGGTAAGCGATGAGCGCGGAGAGACCTTCGTGCACCAGCCGGCCTGCGAACGGGAAGATGAAATGGTGAACGCCATCGCGCATTTGCACCCGTTCGATGAGCAATTCGTCCGGCTCCGGAATACACGACCAGCGGTTTTGGATTTCGAGGACCGGCCGCACGGCCCGCATTTCTCGGCCGGTAAATTTGCCCCGCCGCGCCTCGGAAAGCTTTCGCCGGACGACGGCTGCGAGCTGCGACGAGAGGGGCATTTTCCCGCCCATCCATTGCGGGACCACGCCGGACAATCTCCTCGTGCGACGGACATAAGCGGTCATGTCGCGCACGCGAATCAACTCCAGGGCATGTCCGGCGAAAAAAAACTTCGCGCCCGGTTTTAATCGCCCGATGAACGACTCCTCGATGGTCCCCAGCATCGGCCCGCGCAGCGCACGCACGGCCATCGCGCTATCACTGGTAATCGTGCCTATCGACATGCGATGCAGCCGGGCGATAAAATCATCGGGCACAGTGAAGTCGTCCCCGGAAATTCTGACGCGAGAAAATTGCGGATAAGCTTTGAGCGCGGCGCCGCCCCGGGTCACGAAATCGAGGCACCACGTCCACTCCGTGTCGGTGAGATGGCGATAAGCGTGGCTGGAACGAACCTCAGCGAGCATCGCGCTCTCGCGAAAGCCGCTTCCCAGCGCGACGGTGACAAGGTGCTGCACGAGCACATCCAGCGGGCGATCCAAAGGCACGCGAGACTCCAGTTCGCGCGCCGCGATCGCTTCGCGCACCGCGGAGAACTCGACTAATTCCAGAGCATGCGCGGGCGCGCAGACAATCCGGCTCACCGCTCCGGGCCGATGCCCACTCCGACCCGCACGCTGCAAGATGCGCGCGACGCCTTTGGGCGCGCCGATCTGGATGACCTGCTCGACCGGTGAGAAGTCGACGCCGAGATCCAGGCTGGCGGTGCAGACCACGCAGCGAATCGTTCCCGCACGCAGCCGCGCTTCCACTTCCTGCCGGACCTCCCGGTCGATGGACCCGTGATGCAGCGCGATGCTCTCCGTCCAGTCCGGTTTGGCGTCGACTAGCGCGCGAAACCAAATCTCGGTTTGAGAGCGTGTATTGGTAAAGAGCAGCGTGGTCTTCGCACCCTCGAGCCGTTGGATGACTTCCGGCAAGAGATTGAGCCCGAGATGCCCGGCCAACGGGAACTTCTCGATGTCGGCGGGGATCAGAGTCTCGACCTCGATCCGTTTTTTCAAATCGCCCGAGATCATCTTCCCCCCGCCCGGCTGGCCGATCAGAACATGCAACGCCTCCTCCAGATTCCCGAGTGTCGCGGACAACCCCCACGTTTTCACTTTAGGAAACCAAGTCCGCAAACGAGCCAGACAGAGTTCCGTTTGAATGCCCCGTTTGGTGCCGAGCAACTCGTGCCATTCATCCACCACGATGGTCCGGAGCGACTCCATTTTGTCCCTCGTGCCCGAATAGGAAAGGAGCAGCGACAAGCTCTCGGGCGTGGTGACAAGAACGCTTGGGAGCCGCTCGCGTTGTTTGGCGCGCGCCGCCGCGGAAGTGTCGCCGGTGCGGAGCTCGACGGTCCACGGCAGGGCGAGATCGGTGATGGGCGCGAGGATCGACTGCATGGTGTCATTCGCGAGCGCGCGGAGCGGCGTGATCCAGAGCACGCGAAGTGGAACGGTCTTGGGCCAGGCGGGCGCTTTGGGATTTTCGTTCAGCCACTCGACCAACGGCGGTATGGCCACGGCGTAGGTTTTTCCGGTGCCCGTAGGCGAGTGAATGAGTCCGCTCTGGCCGCTCAAATGGGCGCGCCACGTCTCGCGCTGGAATCTGAATGGCGTCCACCCATGCCGCCTGAACCATTGCAGAAACTGCCTTTCGCCGGCGCTTGGCCTAGCGCTCACGCCCGTTACCTCCGATATTTGGTAGCGCCCGGTTCTTACGCATCGGCGTCAACCGGCTTCCTGTCGTCCCGCGAGCGATTCCATCTGAAAGAGATCGCACGCCGGGGCTCATTCGCGCTCGACGACGGGCCAGAACCACGCAGGCGTTGGAGCGCGTCGGCCGCGGCGGACGCCGAACCGATCAGACAGGTGCTCGCCGCGGCGAGCGCCTCTACATCACTCCTCCCACTCGTCGTCGGTGGCCTGCCAGGTCTTGTCGGGATTGTAACGCTCCATGCTCTTGAATTCCTTCAGCGTATCTTTTCCCAGATCCTTTTGGTAAACGATCCCGTCGTGGCTGACGATAAACGTCTGCACCCCGGTGACCTGGTACTCGGCCGGCGCAGCCGCGAGCGCGAACCCGCCAATCATGGCCCCGCCAACAAGAAAATCCATTTCTCCGAGCGGCGCCGCTGGCCCCTGCCCCTTCAGAACTTTGAAGTAGTAGCCGTGCCACGGCTTACTCTTGTCGGTATAGCCTTGCTCCAGGGCCTCGGCCGCGGTTTCTCCGACAGGACCGCCCCAGGTACCATCCGCATTCTTCCAGGCCAGTCCATCCTGTTTTCCCGGCGTGCTGATGATACGCTGCGCGTACTGATTCACGGTGGAACCATCGTGCTTTGTCGCAGCGTACTCGTTCTGGGCTTCGACATAGCCGCGGCAAATCTCGAGCACATCCAGCTCGTTTGCGCCGATGCGCCTGAGCAGAATTTCTTCCCGGCCCGCCTTTGTATCGAAATACCATTTCGCTTTGCGCTTCACGACTGGAATCGGAAGCGGCCAATCCTCGTTGCCCACGATTATCGTGGCACTATTAGGATTCTTCGGATCAACTTCGACCGACATTTTTTCCTTCGCCTTGGCGGCAAAGGCGGCGGCCCGATTCTTGTCCTGGACCTGATCTTCGGAAGAGACGATGTCTTCGCTCCCCGGACCCAGAATGCTCAACAGAGCCGGCACATCGAAGCTCTCGGCTGCCTGAATCAGCGCGTCGGCCGCTAGTTTCGGCGAATCGAATCCCTGTTGCTCTGCCGGCGCCGCGAAAAGCGCAGGCCCCGCCAAACAGAAAGTCAGGGCCACACAAACCAACAAAGGATTTTTCATGAAAATTGCGATGATTGATTTTGCTCTCATTGGAATTACCTCCGCCTCCCACCGCCCCTGGCACCGCCACCCCTGGAGCCGCCGCCGCGGGAACCTCCCATGCTACTGCCCCCTCGACTGTGACTGGCGCTGGCTGAGCTTCGATTAAACCCGCCGGAAGAGCCGCCGAAGGCGCTGGAACTCCTGGGGCTCGGGCTCCGGGAAACTTGCCGGTTGCCAATGCTGTCCCCGCCACCGGGTCGAGTCTGCGGTCGGTTGGTGTTACCGCCGCCAATCTTATTATTACCCGGCCCTTGATTTGGCCGGTTTGCGCGATCCATCGTGTTCGGGCGGTTTGGAGTATTCGGACGCGTGTTCGGTCGATTGTTATTCGGCCCTCCGCGAGAATTCCCGCCGTACTTATTCGCGATCGATTTGTTGGAGTAGGGAGCGCCGCCGCGATGCGCGGCGTTGTGCTGAAAGTTGCTGTTATTGCTGATGCGGTTGTTGACGTTGTTCCGGTTGTAATTGTTTACGAAATTGTTGTTCACGTTGACGTTGACGTTGTTGTTGCCCCAGCCGCAACCCCAGCCCCAGTTGTTGTTGCCCCAGGCCGCGCCGATCGCCACCCCCGCGCCGAACGCGAGCAGCCTGCCCGTCGGGTAATACACCGGCGGATACGGATAAACGGGGGGGCCGTAAACCACGGCCGGATCGTAGGAAGGGACGTAAACGACCTCGGGGTTTGTCTGCTCAATGACGACAACGGTTTTTCCTTCGACCTGCTTGGTCTCCACTTTCTGCTCCTGGCTGGTTTTTAGTTTTCCCGCACCGTTGGCTTTCGCGCGCATGCGCTGGACCGCGTCCATCACATCAGCCTGTTGGGCGAGGAAGGCGTTTCCCAAATCGGATGTCCACGCGATGCTGTCGCCCAGGAGCTTGACGACATCCGGAAACGTCGCCATGGCCTGGATGCTCGGATCCCAATTCTGTTTTTCCACCGCAGCCGTCAGGGCCTTGCCCTTCAAGGTTTTGTTTTTTTCCATCCATTGCTGGAGCTGAATAATTTCCAGCGGATAGGTGGAGGCGGCCAGCGTCTGGGCCAGGAGCGGATCGGGATAAAGCGCGATCGGCGCCACCAGCGAATCCAACTGATCGTTGGGAATTTTCGGCGCCTCTTCCGCGGGCGGTGAACTTTGCGGGGGAGGTTGCGCTGGCGTTTCCTGCGCTAAGACAATCGAAGAACCAGACGCCAGGAACGTCACGGATACTACTGCCATCAGGCATCGAAACGAGCGGCTCCCGCAGCCGGATTCAAAGGATTTTGATCTCATGGTTTTCTCAGGGAGTTTGAAGTTTCCAATACGAATTGTTCCGCGCCTATTGGACTTTGGTCGTACAAAGATATTTAACAGGAGGACGCAGAGAAAACAGAGAATTAAGGAAATCGTTGTAGCGGCGCTTGTGTCAAGCGCCGAACCCACAAGACAGGCGCTCGCCGCGGCGAGCGCCCCTGCAATTGCTTCCTCCTGTGAGGACCTCGCAGGCGTTCACTTCGGCGAGGATTTTTCTTCCGCCACCAATTTCTCGAACTTCACTTTTCTTTCCGCGATGAAGCGTTTGTACCCGTCCGGATCAACAAACGCCTGAACGCCCTCAGTTGCTGCGCGTACTCGCTTGGCGGCGAGATCGAATTCGTCAACGTGGTAGGAAAGGAAGATGTCCGGTTTCAGCGACTCGAGAGTTGTAAAGGTGTGACGATAGTCTTCCAGGATGCCGCGGTAGGACGGATTGTTCACGAATCTCGTTCCTTCATTGACGCTCGTCCCGTCCGGGAACACCACCTTATACGAGTGCTTGCCCTCCTCCACCGTTGTCATGAATGTCGTGCAGCCAGGCGTGTGACCGGCGGTGCTCCGCGCCGTCAGTTTGACGCCGCCAAGTTCCACGATGTCTCCATCCTTAAGCACACGATCCGTGGTGACAGGTGAGAAACGGAACTTCGGATTCTTCGCGAACAGATAGTCAATCTTTCCGCCGGAGGCCAGGAGATCCACGTCGCGATCCATGGCGGCGACGGTCGCGCCGGTCAGCTTCTTTAAGTCCGCCAGGGTGCCGACATGATCCAAGTGAGCGTGGTTGCTCAGCAGAATTTTTATGTCTTCGGGTTTATATCCCAGTTTCCGGACAGAGACTTCGATCGTGGCGGCGGATCCTGGCATGCCTCCACCGAGCAAGATGTGACCGGCTGGTGTTGTGATCAAATACACGCCGAGACCCTGCGTGCCCACGAAGTTGATCGGACCGACGATGTGCATTGGCTCGGCGGGCGCCAGCCACGACTTCACCATCGCCGATGGCGTCTCGGATGGCGCCGGCGCCGGCGATGGGCTCTGCGCGGCAACGCTCGCGGCGAGACTAAAAAACACGAACGGCCAGGATACTTGCGCGAGTCGGATCGTCTTCATGATGCCATTCCTTAGACTTTGCGTGGCACTTCGCAAACAAGCACAGCGAGTTGTAGAGGCGCTCGCCGCGGCGAGCGCCTGTTGTTTGGTTCGGCGCTTGACACAAGCGCCGCTACAACGCCTTCAAGCGGGTAAACCTTTTATTCCAAGGTCTGCGCCAGCGCGTCATGCACCGCGGCGAGGAATGCTTCGTCGTTGAATGGCTTGATGAAAAAGGCGACCGGGCCGATGGCCATGGCGGTGGCGCGCGCGGCCAGATCGTCGCGCGCGGTGATGACGATCACGCGCGGGAGCGGTGAAAGCGCGCACATGCGCGCGAGAATTTCCAAACCAGTCACGCCTTCCATCCAGATGTCGGTCACCACGACGGAGACAGGATTAGAAGCGGCGTGGTCCAGAAACTCCTGCGGCTTGTTGAAGGCTCGCACCTTTATTCCATCCGAGGCGAGCAGGTACTGCATCGAACGGAGGACTGACGCGTCGTCATCCACCAGACAGACCTCGGCCGTCACACTCATGCCGCCTCGCTTTTCGAGTCGCCACGTATCGCCGGCAGGTGGAAGGAGAAACGCGCGCCGCGGTCGGGCGCGTTTTCCGCGGTGATCTTGCCGCCGTGCGTTTCGATAATCGAGCGGACGATGGTCAACCCCATGCCCATGCCGGTTTGCTTGGTGGAAAAGAAATGGTCGAACACTTTGTCCGGCCGATCCTTCGGCAGGCCGGCGCCGAAATCGCGCACACTGACTTCCGCAGCCTCGCCGTTGAGCGAACGGGTGCTGACAATGACGCGGCGCTCGGCAGGCGGAAGCGCTTCGACGGAGTCGAGCGCGTTCATGATTAGATTGAGCAAGACCTGTTGAATCTGGACCGGCGCCGCCTCCACCGACGGCAGATGATGATCCATCTCGGTTGTGACCACGCTTTCCCGCAGCAATATGTCCGAGCTGACCAGCCGGATGGTGTCTGCGATGACGGCATTCAGATTGAGAACACTGCGGACGATGTGCTTGTCCTTCTGGACCAGCGCGCGAATGCCGCGGATGACTTCGCCGGCGCGCTGACTGTCGGACACCATGTCCTGGAGCAATTGCTGCAACAATTCGGGATCGATGTTGCCGCGCTCGAGAAAACGTCGCGCGGCGGAGGCGTTGTTGGCGATGGCGGTAAGCGGCTGGTTCAATTCGTGCGCGACCGAAGCGGTCATTTCCCCCATCAACGCCACCCGGTTCAAATGCGACATCTCCTCGCGCTGGATTTGCAACTGGAGGTCGGCCTGTTTCTGCGCGCTGATATCGATCGTCACGCCGATGAGTTCCATAAAATTTCCATGCTCGTCCTGCAGGCATCGGCCCCGAGCAATGACCCAGCGGGTCTTGCCGTAAGGCAGAACGAGCCGGTGTTCCGATTCGAAGATTCCGTGCGAAACACAGGCGCGATCGAAAGCCGCGTGGACCGTGGCGCGCTCGTCGGGATGCACGCGGCCGCAGATCAGGTCGCGGTTCAATGCCTGAGTGGAATCGAATCCGTACATCGCGCGCCCCTTGTCGCTCATCCAGGCGGTGTTTTGTCCCGGATAGATGACCCAAAACGCGAGGTCGGCCGATTCCGCGGCGAGATTAATGCGCGCTTCGCGTTCGCGGAGCATCTCCTGGGCGCGCTGACGCTCGATGGCGATTCCGGCAATGTGGGTCGCGATTTGGGTGAGCCGCAGTTCCTCAGGATGCGGGCCGCGCGTCTCCTCGCGGTACATCGCGAACGAACCCAACACGTCACCCTGCGGCGACAGAATCGGCGTCGACCAGCAGGCGCGCAGACCGCAAATCTTCGCCAGTTCCCGGTAATCGGCCCAGAGCGGATCGGTCATCACGTCTTTGACGACGACCTGTTTGCGCAAATACATGGCGGTTCCGCAGGAACCATTCTTCGGTCCGATCGGCAAGCCATCGACGGCTTTGACATAAACCTCGGGCAAATGTGGCGCGACGGCGTGGCGCACATGTTTCCCATCGCGGGCCAGGAGCAGGATGGAACAACGCAGCCCATCGGCCTGTCCTTCCATGAGGAGAACAAGGCTGGTGAGAACTTCGGGAAGCGTGGCGTTGGCCGCAATCATTTCCAAAACGCGGCTCTGATCGAAAAGGAAAAACTCCTCCTTTTTGACTTCCGTGATGTCGCGGCAAACGACCACTCCGCCCGACACCTCGCCATCGGGACCTCTTAACGGACGTCCCGTAATCCGTGTCCAAAGTCCCTTGGGCGCCCTTTCGTGCCGGACGAACATCTCAACGTTGTCGACCTCTTCGCCGCGAATTGAGCGCGCGAGGGGGATTTGATCCGGTGGAAAAGGCGTCACCTTGTCCGGCAGAAAGAGACCGTACTCATTAGACCACTCGCTGGGGGAAATTTGGCTCGCGCCCCGGCCGAACATGCGCTCGGCCGCCGGGTTAAAGACGAGAAATTTGCCTTCCTTGTCGGCGACGACGACCGCATCCCCGATGCTGGCGAGGATGGATTCCTGAATTTTATTGGAAACTGAGAGTTGGGCGGTCCGCCAGGCTACTTTTTCTTCGAGCTCCTCACGGTTTTTGCGCAACGTCTGCTCCGTCTCTCGCTGTTCGGTAATGTCGGTGTTTGTTCCGAACCAGCGCGTGACTTTGCCTTCGGCGTCAAAAATGGGAAGGGCGCGCGAAAGAAACCATCGATACTCACCGGTTTTACTCCGGAGGGGAAACGTGTCTTCCCATGGCTGGCCGGTCGTGAACGCGATCTTGATCCGCTCGACGACGCGGTCTACTTCGTCCGGATGGTGGACTTTTTGCCAGCCCCAACCCTGCATCTCCTCGAGCGTCGTGCCGGTGTAATCGTGCCACCGGTCGTTGTACCAAAAGATGTAGCCCTCGCGATCGGCCATCCAGGCGAGCTGTGAGATCGAGTTGGCCAGAGTCCGGAATTGCCGTTCGCGTTCGGCCGCCTCCGCATCGGTCGCGCGCTTGAGCAGATCCAATTGCCCAGCCACGGCCGCGATCTCATTGAGTAAGCGCTCATTCTGGTCGCGCGATTCGCGCATGAAAAACTCCAGGATAGCGATGACCTCACCGCGGGAAACGATCGGGATTGCGACGCCCGTCTTCAAACCGGCCGTGCGGGCCGCGCCGGATCGCGGAAAATTGGGATCGCTGGTGACGTCTTCCACCCAGGCTGACTGATTCGACTCCCAAACGCGCCCGGGCAATCCGATGCCCCGTTTGAAATGAGTTGTTTCGGACGCGCGGCGAAAGTCCTGAAAATTGCCTTCGCCGCAAAACCAGACGGAATCGCAATCGAGCGCAGACCCATCTTTGTTGGGCACCCAGGCTTGCCCGAGCACCCAGCCTGTCTTCTCGCAAACGCGGCGGAGCACAACTCCGAGGGCGGAAGAGAGATCGCGGGCCGCGGCCACTTCCATGGCGATCGTTTGGAGCAGACTGAGTTGTTCCTCGCGAGATGAAGTGGTGGCTTCGCGCGGTGCGCCCGATTTCTCGTCGATCTGATTTGGCTCCTTCATTTCAGTGGACCTGCAAGGTCAGCGCCATCTGGACTGCGCCAAGGAATTTGTCGCCGTCGAAAGGTTTCGTGAAGAAAGCGAAGACGCCGGAACGCAGGGCCGCTTGCTTGGCCGCCGGATCCTCACGTCCTGTCATGATGATCACGCGCGTGTCTGGCGAAAGCGCGCCCACCTGGGCCTGCACTTCCAGGCCATTCATCTCTTCCATCCAGATGTCCAGAACGACAAGCGGTACCCGATTCGTTCGGGCATAGGCGAGAAAAGATTTCGGCCGGTCAAAAGCGCGCACCGCCAAACCGTCGGATGCGAGCAACCGCCCAATCGATTTCAAGACGGCGGGATCGTCATCGACCAGGCAGACGGTTTCCTCCGGTGGCTTTTCAATCGGCGTCATAACTTGTCCCAGTCCTCTCCGGGCGACCGATAATTTAACCGTCGCCGTCAGGCCGGATAGTGGACTTTAGTCCCATGCGGGAACTCGGCCGGCAGGACGCCCGCCGCCTGGGAAAAACGGACCAGATCCGGGACGGAAGTGACCGCTAGCTTCTGCATCACTCGCCCGCGATGAACCTTGATCGTCTTCTCGGCCGTCTTTAGTTCCGCGGCGATTTGCTTGTTCAAGAGGCCGATCAGGACGAAGCGCAAGACCTCGAATTCTCGCGGCGTCAGTTTGTCGATCAGGCTGCGCGCCTGGCGTCTTTCGGTGCGTTGCCGCAGGCATTCCTGGCCCCGCACCAGGGCGCGCTTGGCGGCTTCGATCAGCTCGCCGCTGTCGAACGGTTTCAAGAGAAAATCCACCGCCCCATTTTTCATCGCCTGCCGGCAAGTGGGCACGTCGCGATGGCCGGTGATAAAAACAATCTGCTCGCAGCCGCCGCGGACTTCGAGCGCTTGCTGCAAACCGAGCCCGTTCAAACCCGGCATCCGCACATCAAGAACAAGGCAGATGGCGCCGGCAAAAGTCTCCCGCGCGAGATAATCCTCGGCCGAAGCAAACATTTCCGCGGCATATCCGGCCGACTTGAAGAGACGCCGCAAACTGCGACGGATCGACTGATCGTCGTCCACCACACAGACAAGTTCCGGTGTTGCGCCCATGGGGCAGTATCGCAAATTTTCCCACCAAACGGCAAGGGAAAGGAGACCGGGATTTGTGACGGATGCGTGACATTCCACGCCGTAACCGCCAAGCCATCCGTCAGATGCTGTCGCGCGAGCCCGCGCCTAGGTCGGACGCGGCTCTTTGCGCATCGATTCGGCGGGGTTGTGCGGCGGCAGATCGGGATCGAGGAAACCGAGGGCGTGCGGGGGCTTGATCACGCGCACGCCGGCGGCGCGCTGTTGCTCGACAATCTGGTCGCGAAACGCCTGCATCCGCGTCCAATGGACCTTGGGCCGAAAATGATGCTCGGCGTGGTAGCCATTGTAGAACCATGTCCAGTTGTAGAGCTTGTCGTAACTGCTCACTCCCCAGGCGAGCGGCTCGTTCGGATTACCGCCGTAGTGCCGATAAAAGCCGTTCAAGTACGACAGGCTGTGACCGAGATAGTAAAACGGCAGAAGGAAACAGATGTAACGCCAGTTGAGAATGCCGAGAATGACGAACGTCGTGACAAAAAGCGTCAGTTCCAGCAGCCCCCAGTAAGCCTCGCGCGGGTCCTTGCGTCTCAGTTCCTTGTAAACCGTCTTGGGATCTTCGCGGAAGAAACTGAAGAACGCGTATTTGAACGGATGTTCCGCGTGCCCATCGTGGCCGTGCTTGTAAATCGAAATCCAATCCACCGTCTCTCCGTGTTCGTCGGGCAGGTCGGCGTTTCCCTTATGATGCTGCATGTGGATGCATTCATAAAAGATCTGGCTGAAGCCCACCGTGACCGACTCCAGGATGCTGAACAACCGATTCAGCGCGGGCGAACGGAAATAGGGATTGTGAATGAAGTTGTGCGAGATGCCGTTGATGTTCCAGGAGATGCTGATGGCGTAGATCAGGCCGAGAATGATCATGACCCAGAGCGGCGTCCGGGGGAAAAGATAGAACATCCCAAAAAAGTAGACGCAATGGAGAATGCCGGCGGCGACCGGGATCGCATCCCAGCGCGTTGCGGCGAACAATTTCGAATCCGTGGTGACTCGATCGACGATTATGGCATTCGGTTTCATAATGAGGATGGCAGGCGTCCGCGCGGGAAATCTGTTTCCGGTAGACGCGTAACTTCAACTGTCATTGCGCGGCTCGCAAGGGATCAATGAATGCTCCGCGGACACGCTCGGATGGACGAGAAAGCGCGAATTCGCAAGATTGAACAATTTGACGCCCCCCCGACTGTGAAGGAGTCTCGGAACGCATCCGTTTCTGGGGGGCAATGGCCACGCCAGCAAAATTCTTCCGTCATCTCTCCTTCGTGACCGCGTTTGCGGCGGCCGTGGCGACGGCCTCCGCGTGCGACCTGTGCGGTTGTTACACGCCGCAAATCGACGCGATGCCGCAGGGGCCCGATCTTTCCGCTTTCGGCCTGACACCCGCGGCCGGAGAGCATCGCGGCTGGCTCGGGCGCACTTACTTCGCGGTGGCGGAACAGTTCACTCACTTCGGCACGGTCCAGATTGACGGATCGGAAGTCGCGAACCCGACCGGTCAATACCTCGACAGCTCGATCACACAATTTGTCGCCGGTTACAGCTTCAACTCGCGCTTTGCCTTGCAGATAAATGTCCCCCTGATTTATCGCTCCTTCGAAAGGCCGGAAGGTTTCGTCACTGATCGCGGGACAGAATCGGGCCTGGGCGATATATCCATCCTGGGAAAGTTCGTCGTGTTTCATAAGGAAATCGGCGGGACTGATGAGTTGAAGTTCGATGACCCAAAAAATCCGCACTTCGAAACTTCGGAGCCGGATTTAACGATGTCGGTCCTGCTGATTGGCGGGGTCAAATTCCCCACCGGCGGGACGAGCCGGCTGAAGGAAGAATTCAACGAAGTCGAGGGGCCCGGCGCGCCGGAGAGCGGCATTCATGGGCACGACCTCACTCTGGGCTCCGGCTCTTACGATGGAGTCATCGGCGGGCAGGCCGCGGTCCGTTACAAATCGTTCTTCTTTCAGGCCGAAATGCAATTCGCGGCGCGGGGTGACGGCGCGCATCAATATGCTTTCGCGAACGATCTTTCGTGGAGCGCCGGCCCCGGCTACTACTTCGTGCGGAATCGTCGCACGATTGTCGGGCTGCAATTTGTCTGCTCGGGCGAACACAAAGGGCTCGATCGCTTCCAGGGCCAGCCGGCCGAGGATACCGGCATCACTGGAGTCTTCCTGGGTCCGCGGGTCGTGGCGTCGTTTGGGAAAGTCAGCGGCGAACTGGCCGTCGAATTACCCGTCTCGATCGACAACACTGCGCTCCAAGTCGTCCAGGATTACCGCATCCACGCGAGTACGGCCATACGCTTCTAAGATTGCGGTTCGCGCAAAGTTGACTCCAAGCGCGACGCTGCCTGCCCCTCTCTTCTTTTTGCCTTTCCCTCGCTTCGGTGCCTTCTACTAGATTGCCCAGATCAGCGCGCTCCCTTTTTCAGGTAAATAGTGTTACTCTTGTGAGTAACTCCGGCACTTTCGCAAGTGGCGCTTATCTCAGCTGCCATTCCGGCCCCTAGCCCTGGTCGCAATTGAATCTCTTGCGAAACCCACTGACCCGATTTTAGCTTCAGTGCGGCGAGTTCGGGTTCGAGTGAACGCGTAATCCCTATGTACCGCCCTGGCACATTAACAGCGGGCACTCCGATCTTGCAGGTGAGATTTATCTTGCCAGCTTTTGACAGGTCTTGCCGAACGCTACTCGTATTAGCCCAAATCACGTGAAGCGTTAGATTTCCCGACTCGGGTTTCCACTGCGAAACACAAACCAGAAACCGGATCGGCAGTTCCTTGCTAGCGGCAGTCGAAACAGCGGTGCAAAAAAGAAGAAACAAGACTAGGCGCGAGTTTTTCATCGACGTTCTAGTTTTTCAATTTCCTGAAAACGTGCTCTTGGATGGCTGTCCTCAATCTCATCTACCTTCTTGAGACCATCCCTCAATGTCCTGTCGATCAATTTTCTTGCGGTGTCCGCCTCCTCGGGGGTGCGGTATACTTTGTTTGGAAGCTGCTTATTTTTATTGTAAAACTCCTCATATTTGTCCCGATGCAGCTTTTCGTGTGTTTTAGTTGCAGCGATTCCCTCTTTCGACCGCCTGTCGCCGTTGTGAGTTTTCGAGATCCTGCTTTTGGCATAAATGTCAAACTTTGTAAAACGACCTTCCACGAGTTTCCTTTCCCAGAGGCATCTATTTGAAAGGCCATGTCACTGTTGGTTCTGCCAAATCTACTGGGGGCTTCGACTATCGAATCCACTTCCGTTTCGCTTGGAATAAACTTTAGACCCATTGGGTCAACGTTATTTACTGGATCATTGTGGCAGTAGCGGTAGAGATTCAACTCGGAGGAGTTGAACGTCTCCGGAGCGGTCTCTGCATAGAGTGCCGCCTGTTCCGTGGAAAGCTTGGTTCCTTCCACTTGCTGACCGAGCGGGTCCGTCTGCATGAAACGCCCCAGCTCCGGGTTATAAATCCGGTGGCGATAATCATATAATCCCAGCGTGTAGAGATATTCCCGCCCCGTAAACAGGAACCGGTTTCCGTACGAGCTGATCGCGCGCACATCTCCCTCGCTCCCGTTCCACCCCCTGATCGTTGGCTTACCGAACACATCATAGGTGTATTTCTCCAAACCCAGAAGCGCTTCACTGAGCAGGAACTGCACGTTCCCGTTTGCGTCGAGATGATAATACAGGTAGCCCGCCGGGCTCACCTGATAACGGACTAGAATTTCATCCGCGCCCGGCCCATACAGGTTCCAGGCCACGAGGGCGCTCGCCCCATTAGTCCACTTCCATTCCGCAACCGGCTTCCACCCATCATAGGTGAACACGGTCGTGGCGCCGTCAATCGTCCGCTTCACGGACCGGCCCACCCCATCATAGACAAATTGCGCGCTGTTGCCCCCGAGGCTGTTTGCCGAGATCAGCCGTTTCTCCGCGTCATATCCATATACCCACCCGTCATACCCCGAGAGATCGAATTTCGTATCGTAGGTCAGCGCTCCCCGGCCCGCCACGCCAGCGGTTCCCGGTCCGGGTCCGCTTCCAAGGCCGCGAGCGTTTCGCGCTCTTCGTCCTTCTCCACATGTTCGCGCTCTCCCGGATCGCCTCCGCCCCCGGGGCATGGGGAGTGACGTCGGCCTTGTATGAGACACTGCTCAACTGATTCGCATGGTCATACAGGAAAAGTTCTCCCTTGTTCCCGTCTTCCTCACGCGAAATCGATTTCAGATTGTTCACCAGATCGTAATCGTTGTAATTGCTCCGGGCGAAGTACGATTGATTATCACGTTTTTGGTCGCAGAGCGTGACCCGGTTGACGTCATCGTAGGCGAACGTGGTGGAATTCTGGCCCTGGCCCTGTGACATATGCTGCCGCTTTTTTAGGTTGCCGTTCAGATCGTAACTGTATTCGAAATAGGGACTCCCGCCACGGTTGATGTGCCAGAGTCGTTGCCGCGGCGGCACGGTTCGCCGAAAGTTCTAACGCTTTCCCTCTGGTCGATAAACTAAGACCGGCCTGCTTTTCACAAAGAACTTGCCCGAAATTTCTCCAGTGAGTTCAACGCAATCGCCCGGTTGCATCGGAATTTCTATGCTCATGCGTCGATATTCGATATTGCGCGGAGCAAGCAGATGGCCTGCGGTTAGATGGGACGCCGTTTCGAGAACGCTTCCTATTGTCGGCAGTCTTTTCCCGGTGAGGTTGGTCACCACGTAATCGATAGACACTCGCTCCAGTCCAGATGTCATTGCTGCCGTCCTTCCCGGGTTTAACAGATAAACGTCGAGAAGAATCGGCCCACTTGATGTCAATGTTGCGGTGACTGGAACTACGAGAAGTTTGCATTCCGCGCCAAGTGAAGATTGCAAGATCAGAGCGCCTAATATTGTTGAGAGCAATATCTTCATTTGTAGCCTTTTTCCCTATCCAAAATACTCTGCCATTTTAGTCCCTGATGCGCATTTTTGTTGCCCAGGTTGTCTTGCTGATTGTCGACTTTGGCCTTGATTGCATCGCCGGCGATTTTCGCGGCGTCCCTCGCTTGTTGCTCCGTTCGATAAGTTTTTTTGGGAATTCCTTCTCCGCGGTGCACAGCAGCATGAAACGCTCTAGCGATCGAAACGTGTTTGTTTTCGTGGTCCTTGGTAGCGTCAACGGCATCGTTCGTGCGCACTCTTCCGTACCCAGTCGTAGCTACCTGCTTTGAAGTAACGCTTACGTCGAATTGACCGAGACCCAATCGATATCCATCTGAAGGGTTGCCAGTCATCGTAAGTGCGATATTCGTTTTGAATTCGGTCAGGCCGACAAGTTCTGGATGACCGGAGATGTTCGAAACGACTTCCATCCGATGGTCCGTAAATTCCAGCCCAAACGGATCGCTCTTGTTGACTGGATCATTGTGGCAGTAGCGGTAGAGATTCAACTCGGAAGAGCTGAACGTCTCCGGAGCGGTCTCTGCATATAACGCCGCCTGTTCCGTGGAAAGCTTGGTTCCTTCCACTTGCTGACCGAGCGGGTCCGTCTGCATGAAACGCCCCAGCTCCGGGTTATAAATCCGGTGGCGATAATCATATAATCCCAGCGTGTAGAGATATTCCCGCCCCGTAAACAGGAACCGGTTTCCGTACGAGCTGATCGCGCGCACATCTCCCTCGCTCCCGTTCCACCCCCTGATCGTTGGCTTACCGAACACATCATAGGTGTATTTCTCCAAACCCAGAAGCGCTTCACTGAGCAGGAACTGCACGTTCCCGTTTGCGTCGAGATGATAATACAGGTAGCCCGCCGGGCTCACCTGATAACGGACTAGAATTTCATCCGCGCCCGGCCCATACAGGTTCCAGGCCACGAGGGCGCTCGCCCCATTAGTCCACTTCCATTCCGCAACCGGCTTCCACCCATCATAGGTGAACACGGTCGTGGCGCCGTCAATCGTCCGCTTCACGGACCGGCCCACCCCATCATAGACAAATTGCGCGCTGTTGCCCCCGAGGCTGTTTGCCGAGATCAGCCGTTTCTCCGCGTCATATCCATATACCCACCCGTCATACCCCGAGAGATCGAATTTCGTATCGTAGGTCAGCGCTCCACGGCCCGCCGTCGTGTATTGGTTTAGATGATTGGGCGCGTAATTGGTTACCGTCGGGCCATCGGTCATGCTCATCCGGTTGATCGCGTCGTTGTTGTACGTGATCGTCCGCGGGCCGGATGCGGCGTCAGGTTCCACCACCAGGAACGCCAGCGGTTCCCGGTCCGGGTCCGCTTCCAAGGCCGCGAGCGTTTCGCGCTCTTCGTCCTTCTCCACATGTTCGCGCTCTCCCGGATCGCCTCCGCCCCCGGGGGCATGGGGAGTGACGTCGGCCTTGTATGAGACACTGCTCAACTGATTCGCATGGTCATACAGGAAAAGTTCTCCCTTGTTCCCGTCTTCCTCACGCGAAATCGATTTCAGATTGTTCACCAGATCGTAATCGTTGTAATTGCTCCGGGCGAAGTACGATTGATTATCACGTTTTTGGTCGCAGAGCGTGACCCGGTTGACGTCATCGTAAGCGAACGTGGTGGAATTCTGGCCCTGGCCCTGTGACATATGCTGCCGCTTTTTTAGGTTGCCGTTCAGATCGTAACTGTATTCGAAATAGGGACTCCCGCCACGGTTGATGTGCCAGAGTCGCTGCCGTGGAGTGTACTCGTAAGTGAATGAATACCCGCCTGGAACGCCCGCCACGGAAAGGGTGCCGCGGTTGCCATCGTCGTCCGGGTTGGATTCCACGCGGCGCGTGGGCCATCCGGCCAGCGTTTGATCCTCCCAAATTTTATGATTCGCGTCGTCATAGCCATACGCCAAAATCGTTTCGCCGTTGTTGGTCTTGATCTCGGTCACGCGACCAGCGTTATCGATGGTGGTAGCCGTGTCCTGACCGATACTCCAATCGGATGTTGCGTCAGTATCCGAGCCGTTCCAATAGCTGCGCCGCTGCCGGTTCCGCAGATCGTATTCGAAATGCTTGTATTGAAACGCCGGGTTCTTGTACCAGAGCACGTTGCCTCCGATGTCATACCGCCAGGCTTCACTCCGGCTCAGGCCGGTGGCGTCAATTGGATAACTGGCGCTGGACCTGCGATTTAGCTGATCATAGGTAGTCTGGTAGTGTCGCTGATTGGCGTCAATCACCTCCGTCCGGTTCCCGGCCGGATCGTAGTTGTAACTCGTCGTATCTGGCGCCCCGAGAAAACCGGTGGTGTGCTTGATCCGGTTCATGGCGTCATATTCGTCCCAAGTGCGGAACTTCGTGTCCGCCCGGGTCTCTCTTTTCATGTTGCCCGCGTCATCATAAAGCCACTCCGTCATATGACCGAGCGGGTCGGTCACGCTCTCTCGACGGTCGCGATTGTCATAGGCGTACGTGGTCACCAGCCCGCTGATTTGGCCCTTGGGGTCCTTGACTGTCTTGAGATTGCCGACTTCGTCGTAAGTGGAAGTGGTCTTCGCTGCGTCCGCAGTGTTCCATCCCTCTGTTATTTCCAGCAGGCGAAAATTACTGTCGTAATCGCGCTTAATTTTCTTTAGCGAAGGCAGCGTGGTGAGATAAATCGACGAAGTGGTATGCGAATACGGCCCGTATCCATTCCACGGCTCATAGCTGTTCAGCGTCTCCTTTCCGAGCGCATTCTTGACTCTCGTCAGCCGTTTGTAGTCGTCGTAGAAGAAATCCGTCTTGTGACCCAACTCGTCTTTGGACCATTGCAGCGTTCCATCCGGGTTATACGAACTCTCCGTGAAGGCGCCATCATCGTATGTCACCCTTGTCACCTGTCCACGGGGATTGTACTCGTACCAGGTGCTATTGCCGCGAGGATCGATCACACGACGGAGGCGATCCATGAGATCGGCTCGAACGGGAGCGTCGGGAGCTTCTCCCGGACCGCTGGGTCCGCCGTAGTAGAAGTAGAAAGTCTTGTGCTGTTGCGGGTCGCTCACGGTCCATGGTGGCGTATACGACGTTTTTAGCCCACGGTCGTAGGTGAACGTCTCGGTGCCATTGCTGGTCATGAGATGCGTGAGAATCTGACCGAGGTTGTTGTAGGTAAACTGTTCCAAACCGCCATCGGGGTATCTTACTTGCCAGACTCGGTTTGGATTCGAGAGATCGGTATTACTGTAACGATCGTAATAGGTGTATTTAATATTTTCATCGATTTTATAGTCCGCATAATTCGGATTATTGGCATCGGTATAGTGATATTGAATTCTGGAGTCATTGTGGTGAATCATCGCCATAACCGCGCCGATCTTCATTTCCTTTTCGACCTTCGTCCTGTGGCCCCGCGCGTCGGTCACCGCCCTATATTCATGATCAGCCGGAGCTCCCGTCGGAAAGGTAATCGTGGTCGTGTTAAAGGGTTGACCCAGGTAGAAAAAGTCTGTGTAGCTTTTAAGCTCGGGACTGTGGTCAAAGTACGTAAACACCCGTTTCGCGTTATCTGCGCGCGTTTCGGTTCGCGTGAAACTCGCTGGTGTCGCCAGCGGATAATTCACGCTGGAAATTGGTTGATGGGTCGTAGCATTTTTCTCGGCACGAATCTGGCCAGAAGCGACAAGTGTCGAGGCGGGTACGTATTCGTACTCGATCTTGCTCATGGCGCCTTCAAAACGGACATCGCTGCAGATCTCGACATGGCCAGCCCCCAGCGTTCTCGTGTCACCCGGGTGCACCAGGGCCGGGGGAAGATATTGATAGACGCCTTGCGTTTCGTCATCATAACGCGCGTGGATCAGATTAAAGAACCGGACAGTTACATAAGTGCCGTTCCATACCCTGACATCTTCGTAATCATAATGAACGGTTTCTGTCGGGTGGTTCTCTTGGACTCCATCCCAAGCTTCCACATAATCGATTACCTCAAGGGCAGGGTAGGAGGGCGGCGCCTCGGGGAATGTCTTGTAAGTGATCTTTAGGTAACGGCCAGCGGGTTCGGTTATCTTCACCAGAGTGGGGGCGTGGATGCCGTTGTCGATGTAATCCAGCGTCGTTTTCTGACCGTATAGGTCCACTATATATTTTGGGAAATGAGGCCTCCCATAAACTGTTCGAAACTCCACCCTGCCGCCGTCCTTGAGCATGAGATCGTAGTTGGTGCTCGTCCCGATCTGCACAAGCCTATCTCCTGGCTCCCCCCCGCTATCGTCTTCATACCGGGGGGGTTGGTTCTCGTGGCGAAAAGTCATCGTCCGCCCATCAGGATAAGAGACGGTCGCAGCCGGCGGAGGCGGGTCCACACAATGGTTCGGATCTGGTTGGATATTGAGCCCCCATTGGTAGCTGTGCTTCCAACCGCCACCGTCGCCGAAGGGCCCGCTGACGCCACGGCTATTCAAAGCCCGCGTCCACTTGAGCGGATACGCCCCGACGCTGCCGGTCACGACCAGGTCGTCGATAAAACGCTTCGCATTACCTGTGTAAGGATCATACGATCCAGCGGTGGTGATGCTGCCGTTGTACTCCCCCGTAACTCCCGTTGGATTGTCATTTCCGACCTCCGTTGCCACGATTTGAGAAAGCCCGGGAGGAAACAAACAAAGCAGGGTTGCGAGCGCGAATATTCTAGAAACTCTATTCATGACAAAAATGGAGTGGGCTTTGATCAGGGAGGCGTGCAGCCATCTGTCTGCGAACGGGAGACATAGAACTGGAGTTGATATTGCTCGGATCTGATGATCGCTAGAACGCGATAAAGCCCCGGGGTGTCTCCAGCCTGAAAAGTGAAGTGGACCGTGCCATCCCTCGCAACGGTAAGGTTTTCGGAACCGACAATCTCCCCGCCATCCAGGGGTGTGACGCCTACGGAATAGTCAATTCTCGAGCTTGGAAGAATAAGGGTTATTCCGATCTGCTCATTTCGAAACACACCGATCGCGTCGATTATACCGGAGTGACTGGTTCGCTGCCTGGTCTCATCTGTATCACCGTCGATCCACATTTCTATCGGGATGCTAAAGCGGTTACCGTCCTGAGCCTGAACGGACATTTTGCCGGCGGGCAGATAAACGACCACGACGAATGCAAGGCACGCGGCGTGCAACAGTTTTCTTCTAATCATAGAGGATTGTGGTGGGATGCTGGCTAGACGAAATTGCTGATTAAGGGCTTGAAAAGAGGCTCAGAAAACACTGAGACTGCTTCGACGACGCGCCGCGCGGCATCCGAATGGACAGGCAGCTGTTGGCATCAGCCCCAGGGGTGGGAGGAGGATCAGGTGGCGGAGATATGCGGAAGCAACAAGGCTTTAGCAAGGGCTATATTCATTTATTTTGGCACGGCCGATCGCAATTGCCGCAAAAGAAATGGCTCCGCTGCATCGTCCCCGAAGGATAGCGCAGCGCAGCGCCTCTATGATTCGCGTGGATGGCAAAGTTTGCTTCGTTAAACAACGTCATTTACGCAGTCACCATTTCGGTTGTCGCCGGGGTTGGAGACTGAAGTTCAGCCGTGGGTGCGGAGTCCCGCTCCATCATCCGATAAAGGGCGGGCAGAATCAGAAGTGTCAGCAGGGTCGAGCTGATCAATCCGCCGATTACGACTGTGGCGAGCGGCTTCTGAACTTCCGCGCCCGCACCTGTCGCTAGCGCCATGGGAATGAAGCCGATGCTGGCGACGGTTGCGGTCATCAACACCGGTCGCAGCCGGGTGACGCATCCGCGCAGAATGGCGTCGCTGACCGTCGCGCCTCTTTGCCGGAGTTCGTTTATGAAGGTGACAAGCACGACGCCGTTGAGCACCGCGACGCCAAAGAGCGCGATAAAGCCGATCCCCGCGGACATGGAAAAGTGCATGCCTCTAAAATAGAGCGCAAGAATTCCGCCCGTGATGGCAAACGGGATGCCGGTAAAGACCAGGGCGGCCTGGCGGATCGACCCCAGGGTCGTGAACAGGAGCACGAAAATGATCGCGAAGGTCGCCGGCACAACGATCATGAGGCGCGCGCGGCCTGAGAGCATCTTCTCGTACGTGCCGCCGTATTCCACATGGTAACCGGCCGGCAATTTAACCCGGGTCTCCACCTTCTCTTGCAGCTCCTGCACGACACTCCCGAGATCGCGTCCGCGCACATTGGCCTGGACCACCGTGCGGCCTTCGCCGTTTTCCCGGCTGAGCTGCATCGGACCTTCCGTGCTGACGATGTCGGCCAGTTCGGCGAGCGGCGCGTCCTCTCCGCCACTCGTATGCACGACCAGGCGCCCGATCGCTTCCGCATCCGTGCGGAAAACGGAGGCCAGCCGGACCACGAGAGGGAAACGCTGATTGCCATCGACAATGACGGACGCCTGTTTTCCAGCCAGCGCGGTTTCGATCAGATCCTGCACGTCTCCCACACTGATGCCACGGCGCGCGATCTCGTCTCGTTTGATCCGGATATCGAGGAGCGGCAACCCGGCGGTCGTCTCGACCCTCACGTCTTCGGCTCCTTTAACCGAGCGTGCGATCTTTCCGATGCGTTCGGCATATTGCTGTCGAATTTCGCGGTCGGGTCCGAAAAGCTTAACGCCCACGTCTCCCCGAATGCCCACACCCTCGATCAACTCCATCATCCGCATCTTGATGGGCTGGGTGAAACTAATGTTTACGCCCGGGATCTTCTTCAGTTCCTCCTCCATCAGAGCGACCAGCTCGTCTTTGGTGTGCGCCTTCTTCCATCCCGCGCGCGGCTTCAACGGCATTAGAACATCGGTCTGGTTTAGAAGCATCGGGTCGGTGGCGAGCTCAGGCCGGCCGATGCGGCAAACGACCTGCTCGACTTCATCCGGAAAAGTTTCCTTGATGAATTTCTCGAGCACTCCCGCGCGCTGCACGACGTGCTCCAGCGAAATACTTGGCGCATAGACCGCTTCCAGGGCAATGGCGCCTTCGTCCAGATCCGGGATGAACTCAGACCCAAGTCGCGGGAAAAGCGCGGCACAGCCGATAAAGAACAATGCCGCCGCCAGCACCGTCACCACGCGATGCCGGAGCGAACCTTTCAGCGCGCGCTCATACAAACGGCGCATCGATTCAAGCGGGCGATTTTGCTTCTCCGCTCGCACGTTCAAAAAGAACGAGCAAAGCGCTGGAATCACCGTCAGCGCGCAGATGAGCGCGCCCAACAACGCCATGATCACTGTCTGGCCCATTGGCCGGAACATTTTCCCTTCGATGCCGGACAGAGTGAGAATCGGGAGGTAGGCGGCGATGATGATGCCCATCCCGAAAGCCGCGGGCTTGATCACCTCGGCGGCGGCATTCTGGATTGTCGCGTCCTGCTCCGCCCGGGTGAGGACTCGGCCGAAATGTTGCCGTTGTTGCGCCAGGAGACGGATCGCGTTCTCGACGATGATGACCGCGCCATCGACAATCAGGCCGAAATCAATCGCGCCGAGGCTCATCAAATTCGCCGAAACGTTGAAGTATCTCATCCCGACGAGCGCGAAGAGCATCGCCAGCGGAATCGCGCTGGAAACGATCAAGCCGGCCCGCAGTTGGAGAAGGAAGAGGAAGAGCACTGCCACCACGAGCAAGCCGCCTTCGACAAGATTTTTCACCGCCGTGTGAGTGGCGCGATTGATCAGCTCCGAACGGTCCAGAAAGCCGTTCAATTGCGCGCCAGGCGGGAGCGATTTTTGGATCGCTTTCACCTGATCTTTCACCCGCTCCATGACGATGCGGCCGTTTTCACCCATTAACAGCAGCGTTATCGCGTAGACCTGCTCGCCCTCCCCGTTTCGGGTCATCGCGCCTTGCCGAACGGCCGGCGCCGCACTCACCTCCGCGACGTCGGCCACCGTGACCGGACTCGTATGGGCCGTCGCCAAAACGATATTGCGGACGTCGTCGAGCGTTCGAATCAATCCCGAGCCCCGCACCACCTCCTGTTCCGCACCGCGCGTGATGTAGGCTCCGCCGGCGTTGCGATTACTTCGCTCCAACGCCTCCAGCACCGTCCGCATGTTCAGCTTGTAGGCGCGCAAGCGATCGGGGTTGACCGCAACCTGATATTGCTTCACCTCGCCACCGAACGTGTTGACCTCGGCCAGGCCGGCGACTTTTCGCAACTGCGGCGCAACGATCCAGTCCATCATCGTGCGCCGATCCATGAGCGAGTATTTGGCGCCGTCCAGCGACAGGTAGTAGATCTCACCGAGGCCGGTGCTGACCGGACTCAGCTCAATTTGCGCGGTGGGCGGGAGTTTTTCGCGCGCTTCGATCAAACGCTCATTCACGAGTTGGCGCGCAAAATAAATATCGACCGACTCGTCGAACGTGACCGTGACCTGCGACAATCCAAACTGAGAGATGGAACGAATCTCCTGCCGGCGGGGAAGACTCGAGAGCGCGACCTCAACCGGATAGGTGATCTGGGTCTCGATATCTTCGGCACTGAGCGCGGGCTCTTTGATGTTGATCTGCACCTGCTTCGTCGTGATGTCCGGCACCGCATCAATGGGAAGGCGGCGCGCGGAATAGAGGCCAGCCCCGGCCACCACGACGGCGAGGAAGAGGACCAGCAGGCGATGCCGCAGTGAGAATGCGATCAGCTTATTGATCACAGTTTAGTCCTCCTCCAATTCGCCCTTTATCATCTCGGATTTGATGATAAATCCGCCTTCGCTCACGATGGGATCGCCCTCTTTCAGGCCCTCTAGAATTTGAACGCTCGCTTGCTGTTTCAGCCCGGTCTTCACAATTCGCTTCTCAAAGCGATCGGCATCGATCGAAACAAAGACGCTCTCCGTATCGGCCTCACGCTGGATGGCCGAGAACGGGACGACGAGCACGCCATCCAGGCGGCCGACGACGATGTCGACCGTCGCAAACATTCCCGGCTTCAGGCGACCGTCACTGTTATCAACTTCAATGCGCGCTTCAATCGTGCGCGCTTCACGCTCAACCACGCTGCCGATCCGTCCGACTTTCCCTTCGAAAACCTCAGCGGGGTACGCGAGCACGTTGAACCGGACGACTTCTCCTTCGTAGACCCGGGCGATGTCCCGTTCGCGAACCTCGGCGATCAACCAAAGCTCTTTCGGCTCGCTAATCGTGTAGATGGCCGTGCCTTTCGTCACCAACTCACCGACGGTGCTCTTTCGCTCGATGACAGCGCCGTCGATGGGCGACTTCAATTCCAGCGGACGTCCCAGCAATTCCGGGGTCTCGACCAGGCCGACAACGTCGCCCGTTTTCACGCGATCGTTCAGGTCGAAGTTTAGTTTACTGACGCGCCCATCGAGCGTGCTCGTGATTTTCGCCGTCTTATTCGCGTTCTCGACGACGCGTCCAGCCGTTCTCAGGGTTGTTTCGAGACTGCCGATTTTTACCGGTTCGATCTTCAAGTCGGCGTGGGCGCGCTGCTCCTTCGTCAAGGTGACGATGCTCTCGTCCTGTTTCTCGAGAGAGGCGCTCTTCTCTTCGTCTTCCTTTTTCCCGCAAGCGGCCAGAGTGAGGAGAAGAATTGCAGTAGCCAGGGTTCGGTAAGTCATGAGATTCATGGTTTGAGTTCGAGAGGGACACCGACGGCCGACTCGAGATCGGCCCGGCATTCCGCGACCTTCGAAAGCGCCTCGTAATAATCGGTCAGCGTCCCGAAGTAGGTGCGCTTCGCATCGAGATAGATGATGAGAGTCGTCGCGTTCTGCGCGTAGCCCTGCTCGGCTTGCTGCACGAACGCTTTGAGTTTTTCCAGGAACTCCGGCGAATAGAGCGCCAATTGCGATGAAGCGATCCGCAACGCTTCGGCTGACTTCGTTACTTCGCCGCGCACCTCAGTCCGCAGTTTTTCCAATTCGGCGAGCGCTTTCTCCAGTTCGGCCGTCGCCGTTTGGATTTCGCCTTTCTTCTGGTCCCAGAACGGCAAGGGCATCGTCACGCCGATGCCGTAGGTCTGTTCGTCCTGGAGATATTCGACCGTGGGACCTATCGCGAGATCGGGACGTCGTCCGAAACGCGTCGCGCGCAGACTCAGTCTCGATCGTTCAACAGCCAGTTGCTGCGCGCGCAAAGCCGGATTGCGCGCCAGGGCGAGCGCCACAAATCCGACATTCTCTCCCGGCGGCGCGAGGTTCGACAATGAGCCTGTGATTTCAAGTCGCGCGGAGGGCGGCCGGGCAATCAGAGTATTCAAAACAATGCGCGCCGCGGCGACCCGGCCTCGCGCCTCCGAGAGAGCCTTCTCCGCGCTGATCAAGTCGGCCTGGCTCTTGATCGTTTCGAAATCGCCGGCGAAGCCGCCCTCCGCGCGCTTTCGGGCCGACTCTGCGAACGTCCGGGCGGATTCGACCTGCTCGGTCCGAACGGTGATTGTTCTTTGGGCGCCCAACATCTCGTAAAAGGCGCGGCGCATCTTGGCCGCGATCTGAAAACGAAAGGCTTCCAAGGCGAGCTGCCTCGCTTCCACGCCCTGTTGGGCGAGCGCAATTTCGAGCGAGCGTTTGCCCGGAAACTTGAAGAGCTGACTGAGCGTCAATTCTCCGTGAAATTCGTTTCGCGTTCCAGCTTCGGTGCGCGTCCGGCGCATTCCCGGTGCCACGCTTAACTCCGGATTTTGGAACGTGCGCGCCGTGAGGACGCCGCCTTTGGCCGAAGCAACGCTTTGCTCCAGCATCTGCAACTCAGGATTGTTGCGGACGGCCTCGGTCGTCAGCTCGCCCAGCGTCTCGCCTCGCGACACGGATGCCGTGATAACCAACACTAACGTTAAGAGTCTTATGAAGTGATGAGACATGAACAATAAGATTGGGAATTCGTAACAAGCCGGACCGTGCGGGTACGCAGGCCGGCAACGACGAGGGGCGGCGCCTGAGGAATGAACGCCGCGCCACCAGGGCGCGACGGTGCGCGTCAGGCGCTAGGCGAGCTGAGGCGGATGATCGATCGAAGCAGCCAATCGAGGTGGCGTTGCTTCATCGTCGCCCGGCAGAAGATTTCCAGGCTGCAAATCACGGGAAAGATTCATTGCGAAATCCGCAAGGACAACTGCCCCCGTGTGAGTCGCGCATGAACAGTCTGAACAGGGAGCCTTGTCGTGACATGGAGATGATTGCGATGTTTGTAAATCGCAATGTCCCTGGCTCATGTCACTGAGCGCATCGGCGACGAGATCGCCGGCGAAGAGCAGCAGGGCAAAGAGCGCCAGAACGCGCAGAAATCTTTTGCCATGCAGGAGCTTCATTGTGCCGAACGGATAAGCGAAGTCTGTGCCAAGTCAACCGAGGACGTCACCGCCTACGGCGTTCCGCCGCGATCGTAAACTTCCACCAGGCCGACGCCAGAGCCGTTGTTCTCTCCAGCCAGCAGGGCGGTGTAAACACCCGGCGCCAGCGTCGAGGCGATGGCCGACTCGAGGTTATTTGTCGGCGCGAGCCCCGCCGCCATGACTTCGGCGGCTTGCGCGGGATTATCCTGCCAGTCGTTATTCGCGAAGATGAGCACTCCGTTACTGTCGCGCAGTTCCAGTATCGGATTGGCCAGCGCATTAGGCACTCCCGCCGCGGTCAGACTGGGGCCAATGCCGCGAACAATAATTCTGTCGGCGCCGCTGTGGTTACCCAGGATGAATCCCGCGATGACGACATCGTCACCGGTGCCGACCAGGGCCCGCGTACTAATATTAGCCAGCTTGGACGGCGCGGCCTGGTTAAGGTCGTAAACCTCGACCAAACCGACACCCGAGGTGTTATTCTTACCGCTGACCACCGCGGTATAGGCTCCCGGATTCAAATTCGCATCAATCGCTGATTCCAGATCATTGGTGGGCGCGATCCCACTCGCGATAATCAAGGCCTCTTGCACGGGGTCGTCTCTCCAGTTGTCGTTGGTGACCGTAACAAAAACACCTGGGCCATGCAGCTCCAGCACCGGGTTCGCCAGCGCATTGGGGACACCGGAACCTGTGAGCGAAGGTCCGATCGCCCGAATCAGGACATGTTTGGGAGTGGTTCCCGTGATGATGAAACCACCAATGCCCACGTTGGCCCCGGTCTGAACTCGCATGCGGGTGGAGAGGTTAATGGCCTGGGCTGCGAGTGCTGGTGTAGGCGAAGGAGTCGGGGTCGACGGCGTGGCAGAAGGTGTCGCTGTAGCTGTCGGCGTAGCAGTGGGCGTTGAGGTTGGAGTCGGGGAAAGCGTCGGTGTGGGCGACGGCGTTGGGCTCGACGGCGTGGCCGAAGGGGTCGCGGTCGGTGTGGAAGTTGGCGTTGAGGTCGGAGAAGGTGAAAGCGTTGCCGTGGGAGACGGAGTTGGGCTTGCCGTGGCAGAAGGTGTCGCCGTCGGTGTGGCTGTTAGCGTTGGCGTTGCGGTAGGTGTGTGAGTTGGAGTTGGACTTGCCGTGGCAGAAGGCGTCGGTGTCGTGGTTGGGGTTGCGGAAGGAGTTACCGTCGGTGTGGCTGTCGGCGTCGGGGTAGGTGTGTGAGTTGCCGTAGGACTTGCTGTGGCAGAGGGCGTCACCGTTGGTGTTGCCGTCGGTGTAGGTGTTGGAGTTACCGTTGGTGTCGGTGTCGGTGTTGGTGTTGGTGTCGGTGTTGGTGTCGGTGTCGGTGTCGGTGTCGGTGTCGGTGTCGGTGTCGGTGTCGGTGTCGGTGTCGGTGTCGGTGTCGGTGTCGGTGTCGGTGTCGGTGTCGGTGTCGGTGTCGGTGTCGGTGTCGGCGTTGGTGTCGGTGTCGGTGTCGGTGTCGGTGTCGGTGTCGGCGTTGGTGTTGGTGTTGGTGTTGGTGTTGGTGTTGGCGTTGGTGTCGGTGTCGGTGTCGGTGTCGGTGTCGGACACCCGACACCATTTCCGCGACTTATGTTCTCGGCCAACGCGGCCCCGTTATAGCCACCGGTACTCCAAATAAGGCCGGGGCTCACAAAGCCGGCCGGATTGGACTGCCGCGCTGATGGCAGGACAGACGGAGAAGGTATCCAGGCACCTGCCGGCCACGCACTGACATCAAGTTCGTCCACCAAATTCGAGGAATCCGCGAAACCGCCACCGTTCGTGTCACCGCCGATGGCAAAGAGCTTCGTGCCCGACGCCGCAAGCCCAAAGTCGGCCCGGGCCGGAGTAAACGCCGGTCCCGTAGTCCACACTCCGGGAGCGCTCGTCATATCCAGCCGGTAGGTGGTGGTGCCGTTGCCGCCAGGAGTCGCACTGAAGGAACCCGCCATGTAGAGATACTGGCCCGCTTGGGTAAAGCCGCCCGAATGGAAGCCGGGTCCCGGCATAGCGGTTCCCGCGGACCACGTATTGGTCGCGATGTCGTAAATAAAGAGCGTTGTTGTCGGATTAGCCCCGGCGGGGTCGGTGCCGCCGGCCACAAAGACCTTATTATTCAAGGCGCCGGCTGCGGCCCCAAAGGTGCCAGCCGGGATCGGTGCTCCCGTGCTCCACGTATTGGTTGCAACGTCATAGATCCGGACGGTCGTCCTCGGCGTGCCGCCGAGGCCCCCGATGACGTAAATCTTCCCGTTCCAGAAAGCCGCGGAAGGAGCCAGCCCGATCGAGGTGGGCGAAGTCGCTAATGGCGTCCAGCTATTAGACACGATGTTGTAGCGAAGTAGTGCAGGAGTTTCGGCGATAATATTATTCGCGCCGCCGACGAGGTAGAAATCAGTCGCGGTCTGAACAAAGCCGTAACGTACCTGCGGCGCATTAACGCCCGAGGGTATCGGAGCCATCGTAGTCCACACAGGCGGACAAATCGGCGTCGCGGTCGGCGCGGGAGTTGCCGTGGGTGTTGGACTCGGCGTCACGGTTGGTGTTGGAGATGGGGTTAACGTCGGTGTTGGCGTTGGTGTCGGGGTTGGGGTTGGGGTTAACGTCGGTGTCGGCGTGGGAACGGCTCCCGTTGGCAATGCAGCTTCCCACATCCCGCGACCGTGCGTGGCGATTCGCAGAACGCGCTTAACGTTCTGGATCGCCATATCGAAGACAGCTACCCGCGGGAGACCCTGGCCGAAAGGCGCCCAGGCGGCGCCTCCATCGGTTGATTGGTAGACCCCGATATCAGTTCCCACGTACAAGACAGAAACGCCCGGATGGGTCGGGTCACTCGCGTCAACCGCGAAGCCGTTCGCCGGAACGTCCGGCAAGGTGTTGATGCCCGAGCCATTGATGCTCGTCCGGACCGGCGTCGTGTTCAGACTGCTGACCTTCCAAACATGCGACTGCGAAGCCGCGGTGCCCCCGGCGTAGTTTCCGAGAGAGATATAGGCTGTGTTCTTGTCCGTGGGATCAAAAACCAGGCGCGCGACATAAAAATCGGGTATCGCACTTCCACCTCCGACTGGATCGAGACTGGTAAGGGTGGCGGAACCCGAGATGGTGAACCAAAGAGCGCCGTTGTTATTGCCGACGATCCGGTAGTTATCATCCTGTCGGGCTACGCCAATGGCGCTAATCGGCACGCCAGCAACGAGCGGCGCCTGGCTAACAATCACATTTGCCGTTCCCTGGGTGCTCGAGCGATACAAACGATCGGTACCTATATAGATCGTATTGTTTGGGCTTCCCGGACCGAGAGCGGTCGGACAATAGAAGTTGACCGCGTTCGTGCAGGTAATCCCATTCGTCGTTCCCGTTCCAGAGCAACCGAGAAAAGACCACGAACCGAATGTCCCACCGGTCAGGCTTCGAGAATAACCGATCTGAGTACCGGCCTGGTTAAAATAGGTATGGTACATCGTGGTAGGCGTGCTCTGGTCGATCATGGCAAAGCCTCCGTCTCCGTCGTCCGAGTGAAGCCAGACCGGTCCAGTCGAGAGCCGCTCCGTTCCGTTATCCTGCGTCCCGCCGATGGTGATGTCGGGATCAGTCGGATGCACCGCGATGCTTTGAAACTGAGTCGCTCTCAACGTGGCGTTATTCTGAGTTAACCAGGTATTGCCACCATCAATTGATTTCCAGACGCCGCCGTCATCGCCGCGATAAACAATATTCGCGTTGGAAGGTGCCACCTTGATCACGTGACTGTCCGCGTGCGTAGTATCATCATGGTTGGTGAAGGTCGTGGCCCCACCATCGAGGGAAGTGGACTGCTGTTTTGCGCAGAGCGTACTCCGAACGTTGCCGCCCAGGAGAAGCTTGTCGGCGCCAGTGGAAGCGCCAGGAACGACGTCAAAAGCAATGTTGTAGAAACATTGCCCGGCACAAAAGCCGCCGCCGCCGGCCAGCTTGGCCGACCAGGTGGCGCCACCGTTGTCGGACCTGCGGAGGGCTCCGAAACTCGTAGCGCTATTACAAAGCGTTGCACCGGCCGGAACATTGGATGGTTCGCCGCTGGCCACATAGATTTCCGTCACGCCGGCACGCGCGTAAGCCCGAAGTTCTCCTCTGCCATTCGATGTCGTGGTGGAGGTCGTAATGAGAGTTTGGGTGAAGATAGGCGAAGCCGACATCGCGTTCGTGGAACGATAGATGCCGCCGTCGCCTGCCACGTTAATGCCATTCAGCCAGGCGATAAGCGTGTTGCCGGACGGATCCTGCGGATCGAGCACCATGTCGTTCACACTCCGATTAACCGTGCAGGGAAAATCAAAACAGAGGCCCTGGCCTGTATCAGTCGTGCTAACCGCGAGACGCGTTCCCGTGATCCCTGCGGCTGGACCGGTAACATTCGCCAGTCTCGCCAGTCCGCGCATGGCCTGCGGCGGGATGTTACCGCCGAAAGCAGGATTTGCCCCCAGGCCAATGACGCCACCGGCGGTGCTGACAAAAAGAGTGTTGGGGTCGCCGGGAACCCGCAAAATCTTGCTAATGGAGCGACCGGTGAAGAAACCCGCGCTCCGCGGTGTGACACCATCCGCGTCGATGTAGTTTCTAATCGGATTAATGGGGCCGACCAGAGTTGCGGTCGTATTGACATTTTCGATCCGGTAGAGACCCACGCCCGCATAGCTATCTGCTGAACCATTCGCTTCGCCTGTGCCAACCCAGAGCCAGCCGTTGACAGGATCCAGGTTGAGCGACCCGATGGCCAGGGTTTGGGCGGCGTCGAAGATTGCCGTCCAGGTCACGCCGCCATCGAGAGAGCGATAGACCCCGCCCTGAGCCGCGCCGACATACACCTTATTGGGATCGGCCGGGTCGATTTCAATCGCCGAGATTCGGCCACTCACGGCAACCCGGGTAGTCTGTGTCTGACCCAGCGGGATCGGATTCGGTCCCAATTCAATCCAGTTCGGCAAAGCCAGCGGTGCATCGGTGCTCTGCGAATCCTCCACGGCCCTGGTCAGAGCGGCGACCTGGCCGTCCATGAAAGCGTTGGCCTGGGTTCGGGCGTCCGGATCAAACGGCTTGGCCGGATCGACACCGCGCAAGAGAGCAACAAAGGCATCTCTCTGCCTCCTGTACTCGCCCTCATCGAAAGGACCCTCCACGCCCGCCGGCCGATCGGGGTCAATGCCTTCGTCCTCGTCCAGGCGCGCGTTGAGCATGGGGGTGAAGCTCCAGATCAGCAGGAGAGCCGACAGAGAAATGAAAATAATGAGAACTGTGATTCTGGTGCGGCTCATAAGGAAAGCGCTCCGGCATTTGGAAATCAGGAAATCGTTTACGCGGTCCTCGCAGAGCAGGTTTTGCTCCCAACTTTCCTGAGTCCGGACGAGATGCGTAGAACCATCGAGATGCACGGGAACGCGTCAAGACGATCTTGACGGATTCCGGGAGATTCTCCGAAGGGATTCGATCGCCAGGCAATTCGAGACGGAAGCCGAACCGGGAGACGGCCGCGGTGTGTTGCGCTCCGGGTCAAGGTGCCACGCCGCGGTCGTAGACTTCCACCACGCCGATGCCTGTGCCGTTGTTCCGTCCCGCGAGCAAAGCGGTGTAACCGCCCGGTGGCAACGTCGTGGCTATCGCAGCCTCGAGGTTGTTGGTGGGCGCAAGGCCCGCCACGGTCAGCTCCGCCGCCGATGCGGGGTTATCCTGCCAATCGTTATTCGCGATGAGAAGCGTTCCGTTATTGTCGCGCAGCTCTAGCACTGGATCGGCCAGCGCATCAGGAACTCCCGCCGCGGTGAGGCTGGGGCCAATGCCGCGCACCACGAGTCTCTCACCGTTGGTCCCGCCCAGCATGAAGCCGGCGATCACGATGTTGTCATTCGGTACTGACAAAGGCGCGCGTGCTCAGGTTAGCCAACTTCGAGTTACTTCCCTGGTTGAGGTCATAAACTTCCACCAGACCGACGCCAGACGTGTTGCCGTCGCCTCTCATGACCGCGGTATAGGTGCCGGGAGCGAGCGTTGCGATGATGGCTGACTCAAGATCATTGGTCGGCGGGATACCCGTGGCCTCGATTTCGAATCCCTGGCTTTGTTTCCAATTGTCGTTGGTAATGGTGACAAAGGCGCCGGGGCCGTGCAGCTCCAGCACTGGATCAGCCAGGGCGTTGGGAATACCGGAACCCGCGAGCGAAGGTCCGATTCCACGAATGAGGACATGCTTCGGAGCGGTTCCGGTAATAACGAAGCCACCTATGCCGACGCTGTCACCGGTTTGAACTTGCACACGAGTGGAGAGGTTGATCGCCTTCGACCCAGGGATGGGGCTCGGGCTTGCGCTCGGACTCGGACTCGGACTTGCGCTCGGACTCGGACTCGGACTTGCGCTCGGACTGGGACTTGCGCTCGGACTCGGACTTGCGCTCGGACTGGGACTCGGACTTGCGCTGGGACTCGGACTTGCGCTCGGACTAGGACTCGGGCTCGGACTTGGACTCGGACTTGCGCTCGGACTGGGACTTGCGCTCGGACTTGGACTCGGACTTGGGCTCGGACCGTTGTTGACGCCAAGCGAGTAGACGAAAGAACGACTCGTGTTGTTGTCGCCGGTTGCCGTCCCCGTGATGATGTAGGCAGTCTGGGCATCGGCGGTGAAGCGCACGCGGGTATTGGGGAATTGATTGAAACCGTCTTCCATGGGCAGGACGATGCGCCACAATTCATGCCCGTCCTGAGCGCTGGCGGAGAGAAAGAAGCCGGCGTGATCGAGCGTGTCCGCGCTGCCCATGAGAAGTTGGGTGTTGAGCGGATCGACGACCGGCCCATCGACGTAGCCGTTGACGGTGGTGTGCCAGCGTTGCGAGCCGTTGGGGTTGAGCGCAAAAAGCTGACTCAAGTTCTGCCCGAAGTAGTGGGTTCCGTCGCTTCCGATATCCGGCGTCGTGAAAACATTAGCCGGGTACGGTGTCTGGAAAGTCCAAAGGACGTTGCCATTGGGCGAGAAGGCCGAGAGCGAGTTGTGCACGCTTCCGTCCGGGGCGATCGCAGGTTGCCCTCTGCCAACGGTGAACACCGAGCTGCCGTCGAGCCCTACGGCCCGCAGATGAGTGTTGGCGGAGAAGTAGAGTTGCTGGCTGGTACCGTTCGGGCCAAAGACGATCTCGCCGTAATCAACAATCGGCCGAATGTAAGCTTCGGGATTCGTCCAACGCAGTGTGCCCGCAGGCGTGAGCGAAAACACGCCCATGCCGTTCGTGCCGACGGAATAAATGTTTCCATCCGGTCCCACGGAGACGCCCAGGCAGGTCAAGGCGCGCGGGTTCTGCACGAAGCGCCACTTGGCTGAGCCGTCCGGATTGTACACGTTGATATAATTCTCCGAGGCTACGTAAATGGTGTCGTCCGGCCCAACCGCCACGCCCTTGTCCCCCGCCCCGCGCACGAGCCATTTCAATCCGCCATCGGACGTCAGCGCGTAGAGATGCGCAAACGCGTCCACGGAATAGACAGTTCCATCGGAACCGAAAGCCGGCCGCACAAAGGAATACGGGCCGTTCATGCGGAAGCGCCAGTTCACACGCTCCCCCGCGGCGGGTCGCGCAGTGACAGACAGCGAGATGGTATTACTGCTGCCGGCGCCGGTCACGACCTGCACGGGAAGGAAGCCGAGGGGCGCGTTTTCCGGCACGTAGGCGATAACCCGTGTGCTGCTCCAATCCGCCACGAACGCACTAATCCCGCCGATGAGGACGGTTCCATCGCCGCCAAAGTTGGTCCCGAAAATTTCGAGAAACCCACTGCGCGACAGGGTGGTCTCGGACAAACTGGTGATGACGCCCGCCCCGGTGACTGTCCCGTATAGGGAAAACTCTACGTCGGCATTGATGCTAAAGTTGAGATCGTCGCCGTGATGCCACGCTTGACCCACGGTGTTGTTGCGGAAGTAAAAGGCTTCTCCGCGCGGCGCGCCGCTACTGGAGCTCCACCAGTACCAATAGTTGATCACTGGTTGGACGGAGAGAAAATGCCGGCCGGTCGCCACGAAAGCGGGTGAAAGCGTTGCCTCGATCCCGCCGTTTTGATCGAAGACCACGGTCGGATCTCCGGCCGCCAGAAAGTACTCGTGCTGGAGCGCGCCCGGTTTGTTGTCCGCGCCGAATTCGTAAAAACGGATATGCACTCCCTGAAAATCAACCGGCCCCCAAATGGAGCCACCGGCGGAGACGCGATCGATGTTGGCGACCACATTAAACTCATCGGCCACCTCGTTGTTCACGCCGTCACCCGGCCAGACCCGGCTCGGACCATAGACGGATTGTCCATCGGCGACTTGCGAATAGATCAACTCACTCGCTCTGACCGAAGCACCGGCGATGATGAGTGAGGTTGCAAGCAGGGTTAGGAGAGCTCGTGTTTTCATTTCTGAAAGATCGGGCCATTAAAGAAGCTCTGCCGGTCCTCCCTTGGCTTTCACCGGGCATATCGTGCGCGAGATCGCTGATGCCTGTTCGTGTAATTGCATGGTCCAACCCTCTAAGCCCTCGCGCCGAAAGGACGAGGGACGAAAAGTAACACGCGTGTTACCACGAACCGCCGTCTTACTCTCGGCAACGCGTGTCCGAGAGAGTTGGCCGCTCATGACTCGGCACAACGAGAACAGGACAGGTCGCGTGCCGGACAACGTATTCCGCCGTACTGCCGATCAGGAGATGCTTGAACCCTGTTGTTCCGTGCGTGGAAGTCACAATGACATCCGAGCGATGATCGATGGCCTGAGCGCAAATTTGCTGGCCGGCGTGCCCGATTTGCAGCGACGACTCCACTTCGATCCCCTCCCAATCCGTCATTTCCATCAGATCTCGCATCTGATTCCGGGACGACTTTTCGGCCTGTTGCATCAACAACGGAAAATCGTAGCGCGCGTATTCGTCACTCGTTACGTAATATTGCAGGGCAACGGAATTCAGCAGCACAAGCTTCGACCCAAACTGTTTGGCCAGGGCCTTCGCGTAAGCTAAACCCCGCATGGAGCAGTCGGAAAAATCGATCGGGACAAGGATCTTGCCGAAGTCCAACCCCTCCGCTTTTTTCGCCCTCGCGCCAGCCGTCTTCTCGCGATCGATCGAGTGAAGCACCAACACGGGACAGGGCGAGTGGCGCACAACCCTCTCGGCCGTGCTCCCGAGCGCAAGATGTTTCAGGCCAGTATTTCCGCGTGTCGACATAACGATCAAATTGATGTCGCGATCCCGAGCCACACGGCAAATTTCCTCAAAAGGCCGGCCTTTTACGGCGTGGATGTCGTCGGGACGCAGCTCGATCGAGTATCTCCTCGCCACATCACGCAAATGCCGCCGAACTCGTTTTGTTACCTCGACCTCTGGCACGATAAGGGGAATCGCGGCCATGCTGGCGAGAGGGTAATCCGACGCAAAGACATGAACCAAATGCAGGTGGGCCCCGAACTTTTCAACCAGTGGGAGCGCTCGCTCGACTGCCTTCAGCGAGGCTGCTGAAAAATCAATTGGGACCAGCATATTTTGAATCTGGAGCGCGCCTCTCTTCGCTTTTCTTGTTCGAGGACGAAGCGATGATCCACGGTTCAATCGACTTGGGATGGTTGCCGTTTTCATGGTTGAAAATTGACGCATTGGCCGGCGCGCCGCTCGCCGTTGCTTGCGAAAAACTGGCTCTTTTTTGCTCCAGCCTTCGCATGTCTTGAAAGTTCCGCTGCGAAGCGAAAGACTGGCATCTTCATGCTTGTCTTCCTCTTTTTCGTGCTCGCGTTCTGTTCCGAGATCGCGGGCACCGTGGCCGGGTTTGGCTCCTCGGTTTTTTTCGTCCCGCTCGCTGGATTTTTTTTCGACTTCCATCAAGTGCTGGCGCTGACCAGCATCCTCCATGTCTTTAGCAACGCGGCGAAACTCATTCTCTTTCGCAGCCATGTGCAATGGCGGCTCCTGCTTCTCCTCGGAATCCCCAGCACGATCTGTGTAATTCTCGGTGCCTATCTCAGCACCAGGCTCGAGTTCAGATACACCGAGCTGATCCTTGGACTTTTCCTGATCGCGTTCAGCACGTTTTTCCTGCTCCGGCCCGAGGTAAAACTGTCGCCGCGGCCGTTGAACGCGATCGCGGCGGGCGGCGCCGCCGGTTTCCTGGCCGGGGTGATCGGCACCGGTGGCGCAATCCGCGGTCTCGCCCTGGGCGCTTTCGACCTGGAAAAGAGTGTCTTTGTGGCCACCTCCGCGGCGATCGATTCCGGCGTGGATTTCAGCCGCATGATTGTCTATCTGCGCAGCGGTTTTCTCGCAGCTGAATCCTTCTGGCTTGTTCCAGCGCTTCTCGTGGTTGCATTCGCCGGTTCGTACGCCGGCAAGATTTTATTGAACAAGATCCCGCAAAAGAGCTTCCGCAAAATTGTCCTGGTCCTGGTCCTTCTGATCGGTCTGACCACGCTCGGCGGATTCATCCAACACCTGATCGCGAAGTAAATCGCCGTCGCGCGGCGCTTGTTTCATTGTGAAACCCCGCTGCTCGGGAGTTGCGCGACGTCTAGACGCCGGCGGCGGCGGGCGAAGACTTTGCGAATCTCCTCCACCCAGAGCACGAAGCTGGCAGCTGCTCCAAGAAAGAGGAAATTCGCCAGCGAGATCGGCACAGTGTGGAAGATGCGGTTCATCGGCGCGGTGTAAATGGCGGCTAATTGGAGCGCGTTTGCCAGCAAAAGACCGCCGAGCAGCCAGGGGTTGCGCACGAGGTCGAAGCTCAGCGCCGACTTTGTTTCGCTGCGGCAGTTGAGCGCGTTGAACCACTGGGAAACGGCCAGCAACGTAAACGTTTCACTCTGCACCATTGCGAACGGGACGCCCGCCCCCAGCCGCCACGTGAACCAGCCGAAGGTCGCGATCACGGAGGCAGAAATCATGAGCGTCATGCGCCCGAGCATCGTGCGCGTGATGAGCGGTTCGTCGTTTGGGATGGGGGGCCGGTGCATCTCGTCGCCCTCGGCTCGCTCCATCACGAGGTTCACGGTCAGGGTTCCTTCGGTCACGAGGTTGATCCAAAGAATCTGAACCGCGGCGAGCGGCAGCGGATAGCCGAGGAACAAGGCGAGAAGCAGGATGACCACCTCGTCGATCGAAGTCGCGAAGAGAAAAAGAATGACCTTCTTCAAATTGCGATAGACAAGCCGGCCCTGCTCGATGGCCTTCACGATCGAGGCGAAGTTGTCGTCGGTGATGACGATCTTGGCGGCCTCTTTCGCGACCTCCGTGCCGGTGATGCCCATGGCCACGCCCACGTCCGCGCGAGCGAGTGCGGGCGCGTCGTTTACGCCGTCGCCCGTCATCGCGACAACATTGCGACGCGATTGAAAAGCTTCGACGATGCGGAGTTTTTGCGCCGGGTGGACGCGGGCGAAGACCGAAATGCCTGCAAGATCACGCCGCAAATCCTGCTCGGGCATTTGCTCCAGCTCGCGGCCATCCACGGCGAGGTCGCCTTCCCGCGCGATCCCGAGAGCGCGCGCCACCGCGAGACCGGTGGCCTTGTGGTCGCCCGTGACCATCACGGGCCGAATGCCGGCGCGCTGACAAGCGACGACGGCGGCGCGGACCTCGTCGCGCGGTGGATCCATCTCACCGAGAAGGCCCAGGAAAATCGCGTGACCTTTGAATTGCGCGAAGCCGGCGGTCTCATCGAGCGCGAAATCCGGAACCTCAGCGACGGCGAGCACGCGCAAGGCACGAATCGCCATCGAAGCGGCCACGGCTTCGACATCGCCCGGCACATTTGCGCAGAGCGCCGCCACAGCTTCGGGCGCACCCTTGATGCAGACACACCCGCGGAGGCCGTGGCCGTGCTGAGTCGCCATCATTTTCGGCCCGGCGTCGAATGGGATTTCCGCACGGCGAGGCTGCTCGCGACGCAGTGCCTTGAGGTCCACACAGCCTTTGAGCGCCAGCGTAAGCAACGCGGCTTCGGTGGGATCGCCGAGGGGGCGCCAGCGCGAGTCGGCATCGTCGGGCGGGACGAGTTGCGCATCGTTGCAGAGCGCCGCGGCCTCGAGCAACGAGCGCAGGAGGGCGTCCTCGTTGGCGTTGAGCTCGCTTTGACCAGCGAAGACTTTTCCCTCTGGAGAATAGCCTGCACCGGTCACTTCAAGCGTGCGCCCATCCGCGAGCCACGCCGCCGTCACGGTCATTTCGTTGCGCGTGAGCGTGCCGGTTTTATCGCTGCAAATCACGTTGGTCGAGCCGAGCGTCTCGACCGCAGCGAGCCGGCGCACGATCGCGCCGCGCCTGGCCATGCGCTGCATTCCGACGGCGAGCGCGATTGTCACTGCCACCGGCAGCCCCTCGGGCACCATCGAGACCATCTGGCTGATGGCGACCATCAGGATTTCCGTGAAGGCAAGTCCACGCCACATCCCGAACGCGAGAATCGTCACGAAGAGCAGCACCGCCGCGCCCGCGAGCCAGCGGCCAAATTGTGCGATGCGCAATTCGAGCGGCGTCTTCGGTTCTTTGGCAGATCCAGTGAGGCTCGCGATTTTTCCGACCTCCGTCTCGAGGGCGGTGGCGACGACCAGAGCGCGCCCGCGACCGGCGGCGATGTGCGTGCCGGAATAAACCATGTTCATTCGTTCAGCCAGCGGCGTGTCTGCCGGCAGCGGGTCGGGATGTTTGGACACGGGCAGGGATTCACCGGTGAGCGCGGCCTCAGCGGCTTCGAGCGCAAAAACTTCGAGGACGCGCGCGTCCGCTCCCACGGCATCGCCCGCGGCGAGCACGAGCACATCGCCGGGCACGAGATCGCGCGTCTCGATATTCTGCTCAGTCCCTTCGCGCAAAACGCGGGCGTGCGGGCTGGAGAGCTTGCGCAGGGCCGCCATCGAACGCTCTGCTCGCCCTTCCTGGAAGGCGCCGATGAGCGCGTTGAGCATCACGACCACAAGAATGACGCCCGCGTCGCCGCTCTTTCCCACGGCTAAAGCAATCACCGCCGCGACGAAGAGAATGTAGATGAGCGGACTAGCGAACTGCCGCCAAACAACGCCGAAGAGCGAGCGGCGCTTCGTCTCCGGCAGCGCGTTCGGCCCGCGAGCGGCGAGGCGTTTGGCTACTTCCGTGACGGCAAGTCCGCCTGGGGCGCCACCCAGCGTCGCCAGGGTTTCCCTCACCTCCAGCTGGTGCCAGGGAAGGCGCGTGTCGGATCGGGTGGGTGCCTCCGTCACTGCGCTCCTTTGCTAAAAGCTTTCCCTCGATTAGCGACGAAATCCCGAAGTTTCGTCGCGCGCTTCCATTTCCATTGTTCGTCCGCGGAAGTGACCGTTCGTCAGGCTTTGTGTTTCAAGCGCAAAACAGCGGGCCGAGCTGGCTTCCGGCTCGCTGATTCTTTGCCAGGAGGCATCAGATACACAGGACACGGCGCCAGGCGAGCAACGCGTTCCGCTACGCTTCCGATCAAATAGCGGTCGAGTCCCGTGAGGCCGCGGCTGGAAAGAACAATAAGGTCGGATTTCGATTCACGCGCGGCGGCCACGATTTCCTCCGGGGGCCGGCCAATGCGCACTTCCAAGTCAACGGGGACACTGCGCGGAACATTTGCGTCGGCCAAGGCACGCAATTCGGCCGCCGCCTGCTTTTGCAACGCCTTATCCAAATCGCGGTATTGCTCCCGGCCGATGTCGAGCCAGCCATAGTCAGCGGCGACGACGTGAACCATGGTCAACGCACCACCCGACTCCTCAGCCAAGCCGACCGCATGGCGCAACGCGCGCAAAGATGATTCTGAGAAGTCCACCGGAACCAAAAAACGCCGTGCTGTCGTCTTGGGCCGCTGCACTTTGCCAGATTTCTTTTTCATGGTGATAAACTTGTTGCCGCTCCTGTCACTCGTCATCCCCCCGCACGAGCAGGACCGGACGCCTGCTCTGCGCCATTACGCCTTGCGCGACCGAGCCGAGCAGCGCCTTCGCCATCCCGGAGCGACCGTGGGAACCCAGGCAGATCGCATCCGCGCGAAACCGCTCGGCTTCCTGTGCAATTGCCTCGGCCGCATCGCCGCTCTCGAGGATCTCCGCTTCAAGATCGAACCGACCCCTTGCCTCTTTCGGAACAAGCGCGTGGAGTTGCGCGACTAGTTTCGGATTCTCTTTTCGCGGTCGCGGTTTGCCGCCCGAGGCCGGCGCGGTTTCCGGTTCGATGACATGAATCAACTTTAGGATGCCGCCTTCTTCCACGACCGCCGCGCCATAGGGGACGGCGGAATTGCCCAAGTCGGAAAAATCAGTGGCCACGAGAACTCGTGCGAGCTTTGCCAGGCGCGCCGCCGGAAGAGCCGGAGCCGGCGGAATCACCGCGACCGTCGCATGGGCATGGTGCAAAACCGCCCGCGAAACCGAGCCAAACCGCAACCGCCCAAATCCGCGCCGCTGATGAGTGCCGACGACCACAAGATCGACCTGTTGCCGGCTGGCCAATTCAAACAAACCCCCTTCCGGCCGTCCCCAGCCGGGCTCTACCGTGATGGTAACTTTCTCGGGCGGCAACGCCATCGCCACGCGCTCGATCAGGTCGCGTTCCAGAAGATTTTGAATCTGCTCCGGGTTTTCGGTTAAGGGCAACGCTCCGTGATAACCAATGCGGTGCGCCACTTCCGGCGGCCAATCGGAATGCACGACGTTGATTTCGCACGGACCGATCTCCTGCATCCCGTTCAGCCAGCGCAAAGCCGCATCCGATGCCGCGGAGAAATCGTAGCCGGCCAGAACTTTGAGCGGATGTTCGCCCCGAATCCAGGAACCCAGCCGCGAACCGGGCCGCACGACCAGAGTCGGGACCGCCGAAGTTTCAGCCACACGTTCAGCGACGCTGCCGACGAGCAAACGACGGGCGATCCCATGACCAACCGCGCCAACAATTACGAGCCGAGCGTTTGCCTCGGCCGCGGTATCCACGATCTCGTTAAAGACAGAACCTGACAAAAGCCTCTCTTCAATCAGAGTGCCCGCTTTGCGCAAACGCCCCACCTCGCGATCCAGTTCCTCGCGGTTCTTGGAAGCGATCGCTTCGAACAAGACGGGGTCGGCCGCCGCCAATCCGCGAAATTCCTCCACGTGCAGCAGCAGAAGTTTGACGTCCAGCCGGCGCGCCAACTCAGCCGCGATATTCACGGCTTCTGCCGCCATCGGCGAGAAGTCTGTGCCGCAGACGATTGGTCGGTTGTCTTTCTTCTGATCCAAAATTTCTCTGGAAATCATAACGGGATTCAAGGGCGGATAGCAACCTTCAGGACGCCATCGCGGCGCGAACCGAAGAGATCGTAAGCCTCCACGATTTGGTCCAACCTGAAACTGTGGGTGAGCAGCGGTGTTGGATCGAAGCGCTTTGTCTGCACCATCGTCATCAACCGGCGCATGCGTTCCTTCCCGCCCGGGCAAAGTGTCGTCACGATTTTGTAGTCGCCAATGCCGGCCGCGAAGGCGTCGTACGGGACTTGCAGCTTGCCGGAATAAACACCGAGGCTGCTCAGCGTCCCGCCAGGTCGCAAACAACGCAGACCGTTTTCGAATGTTTCTTGCAGGCCCAGCGCTTCGATCGCGACATCAGCGCCGCCGCCCGTCAGTTTTCTAACCTCCCCCACCACGTCACACTGTTTGGGATCGAGAACAACGTCGGCGCCCATGCGCTTTGCCATTTTCATGCGGACGGGGTCTCCATCCACGCCAATGATGAACGATGCGCCCATCAGCTTCGCGCCCGCGGTGGCACAGAGGCCGATCGGACCTTGCGCCAGAACGACGACCGTGTCGCCGAGGCGAATACTAGCTGACTCAGCTCCGCTGAATCCAGTGGAGGCGATGTCGGCCAGGAGCACGACCTGTTCGTCGCTCAAGTCATCGGGAATCTTCGCGAGGTTCGCCTGGGCGTTCGGAACGAGGAGGTATTCCGCCTGGGCACCGTTGATCGTGTTGCCGAAACGCCAGCCGCCAATCGCTTCAACACCTTCGCCATGTCCGCATTGCGCCCATTGCGCCGACAAGCAAGCCCGGCATTGCCCGCACGGCGTGATCGCACCGACGAGCACGCGATCGCCAATTCTGTACCCGGTTACGCCTTCGCCGAGATCTTCGATTACTCCGACCGGTTCGTGCCCAATCACAAGACCGGGCTTCACGGCATACTCGCCCCGGAGAATGTGAAGATCGGTGCCGCAGATGGTGGTCAGGGTGATTCGGATGACCGCTTCGCCTCCGCCGGCGCTCGGTCGCGGAACCTCTTCGATCCGAATGTCGTTCGGTCCGTGAAAGACATTTGCCCGCATGGAGTTAGTTGTGTTTTTCATATTACTCAGGCCACATGGGCCAGGTTGGGTTGCGAGCAATGGCATTGCTTCATCGCCTCCGCGAGTTGCGTCGCCGAAACGGGTTTTGAAAGGCAAACGGCAGCACCGTTAGCGTAGGCCAGGGCTTCGATGTCTTGCTCTCCGGGACCGGTAATCACGATGACGGGAAACCCCCTGCGACGCGTGCTGATGGCGCCGACCAAGGTCAGCCCATGAGGTCCGTGTTCGCAATCAATCACGGCCAGATCCAAACTCTGGTCAATTGTGCAGACCAGATCCAGGACATCGTTCGTGCTTTGCGCGTGGTGGCTGAAGCCTCTCGTTCGTAAAAGGACCTGAGCCACGCATTCTTCCAGGTTGTGATCGTTCGTCAGGAGAACCATGACCGGTCTTTTCATGCCTAAAGCATTCACTAACACCACCCAGCGCACTCGGCGGTAATTGCGATTTAGCGCGCTTTTCTTGCGCACCAAGGCTCGCTCCGTCCGCGTTACCGCGTTTTTGGAACTGTTTCCAAAAGCTTGGAAACGGTGACCAAATGGAAGCCCCGGTTTTGAAGATCGGCGATAATCACCGGCAATGCATCGGCCGTGCTCTTTTCGCCGACGTGCATGAGAATGATCGCGCCATCGAGTTCCGTGTCGGTTTTGCTCGTGATGCGCTCGATCAGGAACTCCGATGTCTTCCGCGGCTCCACGGAATCCAGGCTGTCGATCGTCCAGTAAATGGACCGGTAGCCGAGAGCGGCGGCGATGCGCAGGACTCGCTCGTTCCGTTCGCCGAAGGGAGCGCGCAAGCGAGGCCGCGGACTTTGCCCGGAAATTTCTGTCAGCAAGTCCTCAGCTCGCGTGATCTCTTCCCGCACGATCTCATCGGAGTATTTTGGGAGGGCGAGATGATTCCAGGTGTGATTGCCAACCTCGTGGCCGTGCCTGGTGATCGCTTTGGCGCAATCCATATTTCGCTGCGCCCAGTTTCCGGTAATGAAAAACGTGCTGTGCACGCGCGCCTTTTCCAGCGCGGCAATCAAATCCTCGAAGCACTCCGCGTTAGCACCGGCATCAAAGGTGAGTGCAATCTGAGATTTCCCGCGCGGGCCGCGTTCAATCTCAGTCGCGGTTTTTGCCAGCTTCGCCGATCCCGAAACGGCCAGAAGCGGCTTGGACGGCGTGCCAGCGTGACCGGCCGGAAGGGCGGTCCCTCCAGAGAAAGTGAGGAATCCGGCGATAAGTGCGACAGCAATGACCCCTCGGGCCATCAGCTTTTGTAGTGCTAAGGGAGTGATTGTTTTCATGGCTCGTTCTTTCTGCTTCAGATTGAAGCGGAGCGATCCACCGCGCTATTCAGCGGTTGTCTTTTTCTATCCAATTCTTGCGCGTGGCTCCCGAGGCATTCGTCATTGGAGACCGGGCCAACCAGGCTCGTATTTGGCTGACACCGGCGGATGGCATTCCGTGTTCGCCTTCATATCCGCTTGCCAGGCAGCTTGCGGCTGCCGGATACTCCTCGCGTATCCATGAACCACAGAATTCATCACCTGGCCGTCTGGGTCCTCACCCTGATCCATTTCTTTGTCGGACTCGGATGGTACGCGCTCTTCGGCGAGGCGTGGCTGAATTACAACGCCCGGACCATGACGGATATCGAACAGCCGCATACTGCCATTCCGTACGTGATCGCGGTCGTCGCCGCGGTTCTGGTCAATTACACCTTGGCCTGGCTCTTCGCGAAGATGCACGTCGCGCACGCCCTCACCGGATTGAAGATCGCGCTCATCTGCTGGTTCGCGTTCCTCTTTGCGCAATATGCCTCCATCTCCGTCTTCTCGGCTTTTGAGACCAATCCGTGGCCGCTTATTCTGATCAATATGGGCCGGGCCTTTTTTGCCTTCGCCATTAGCGGCATCGTCCTCGGCGCCTGGCGCCTCCGCGAGTTGTAACCGCGCGAGGCCGACCGGGTTTCGAATTCGAGCGGGCGAGTGAGGACGACGACGCGCGTCAGGTTTGTTAGCGCCGGGCGCAAATGATGGTGGCGCGCCCCGCGCACGCACCGCACCTTTGAGTTGTGCATCAAGCTGTCGGGAGCTCGGTTGATTGGGCGAAGGTCCGGGAAGATTTTCCGATCCTCGACCAGCAGGTGCACGGGCACCCGTTGGTTTACTTCGATAACGCGGCGACGACGCAGAAGCCGCGGGCGGTGATCGAAGCCTTGCGCCATTACTACGAGCACGACAACGCGAATGTGCACCGGGGGCTGCATGAGCTGAGTTCGCGCGCGACGGAGGCGTACGAAGGGGCGCGGGCCAGGGTGGCAAAATACATCGGGGCGGCGCGCGCGGATGAGATCGTCTTTACCCGCGGCACGACGGAGAGCATCAACCTCGTGGCGCAGGCCTGGGGCGGCAGGTTTCTGCACGAGAGCGATGTGATTTTGCTCACGGAGATGGAGCACCACAGCAACCTGGTGCCGTGGCAGTTTCTGGCCGAGCGGGTCGGGGCCCGGCTTCGGTTCGTCCCGGTGCGCGATGATGGGACCCTGGCGCTGGAACATCTCGAGCAGTTGCTCACGCCGGACGTGAAGCTGTTCGCCTTTACCCACGTCTCGAATTCGTTGGGCACGATCAATCCCGTTGCGGAACTTTGCCGGAAAGCGAAAGCGGTTGGGGCGGTGACCCTGGTCGATGCCGCGCAAAGCGCAGGGCATATGCAGGTCGATGTCCGGGAGATCGGGTGCGATTTTCTCGCCTTCTCCGGTCACAAGATGTGTGGACCAACCGGGAGCGGCGCCCTTTACGGGCGCGCCGAAATGCTCGATGCCATGCCGCCCTGGCATGGCGGGGGCGAAATGATCGTGAGTGTGACGCTTGAGAAAAGCTCCTTCAAGAAATCGCCGCATCGGTTCGAGGCCGGCACCCCGAATATCGCCGGTGCGATCGGGCTGGCCGCGGCGATCGATTACCTCGATGCGATTGGACGTTCGGCGATCGCCGAGCACGACGCGCAGTTAACCGCTTACGCTCTCGACCGGTTCGCAGAGCAGCCCGGCCTGCGTGTTCTCGGACCGGCCGCCGAGCGCGGCCCTCTCCTCGGCTTCGTCATGGCTGCGGTGCATCCGCACGACCTGACGACGTTTGCCGATCAGCGCGGGTTGGCCTTGCGCGGCGGGCATCATTGCAACCAGCCGTTAATGCGGCGGTTCGGTCTGCCTGGGACGACGCGGGCCAGTTTCTATTTCTACAACACGCGAGAAGAGATCGATCGCATGATCGACATCCTGCGAGATGCGGCGCGCTTCTTCGCATGAGCACGGAACTCGAAGAGCTCTATCAGGAAGTGATCCTCGATCACTCGAGGCGGCCGCGGAACTTCGGCGTGCTCGATGCACCCGATGTGGTTGTCCATGGCGACAATCCGGCCTGCGGCGACGAAATTCATCTCGGCGTCAAATTCGGCAGCGACGGCCAATTGCAGGAGCTGAAATTCAGCGGGCAAGGCTGCGCCATCAGCCAGGCCTCGGCGTCGATGATGACAATGAAATTGAAGGGCAAGACGCGGGTGGAAGCGGCGGAAATGGCGCGCAGCTTTAAGGATCTCGTCACAGGAGAGGGCGCGAGCGAATCGAAAAACCTCGGCGATCTCCAGTTGCTCCAGGGTGTGCGAAGATTTCCCCAGCGGGTCAAGTGCGCCATGCTCGCCTGGCGCGCTGTCGAGCAAGCCCTCGCTCAGACTGCCGGCGAAGCGACCGTGTCCACGGAAGCGGAATCCTGAACGGAAGAGGAAAATTGAATTCGAGCGTCGAATGAAGCGCACTCTTGCGCAGATCTGCCAGGAGCCGTTTCGAATCTTCTTCCCGGCGGGGGTAGGGCTCGGTCTCGTTGGCGTCTCGCTTTGGGTGCTTTACTATCTCGGCGCGCACGTCCCCTATCCAAACGTCGCGCACGCGCGGCTGATGATCGAAGGACTGATGGCCTCGTTCATCTTCGGGTTTCTGGGAACGGCGGGCCCGCGCCTGACTTCCGCCCCGCACTTTTCCCTCAACGAAGTCGCAATTCTCTTCACGTTCGACCTTCTCGCGGCCGGCGCGCATGTAGGAGGAGCGCATCGGTTCGGTGACGTTTGTTTTGTAGTGTGCCTTCTGGTTTTCGGGTGGATTCTCCTCAAGCGTTTCCGGCAGCGGAAGGATAACCCGCCACCGAATTTCGTTTTGGTCGCGCTCGGATTACTCAGCGGAATCGCCGGTGCGACGCTGCTGGCCTGGTCCGAAGACGCGCAATACACCCGCGTCTATCAATTCGGCAGCAGTCTGCTCAACGAGTGTTTCGTGCTCCTGCCCGTCCTGGGCGTTGCGCCTTTCTTCATCGGCCGTCTGCTCGATCTGCCTGGCTTAGATCTGCCGGAATCCCGCGTCTTTTCGCCGCAATGGAAACGGCAGGCCGCGTTCAATGCGTTGACCGGCGCGGTCATCCTCTCGTCTTTCTTCATCGAAAGCATCGGCCCGTCGCGAACGGCGAGTTGGCTCCGAGCCGCCGCGATCGCGATTTATCTCGCGGTGAGAATGCCGTGGCGCGGCCGAACTTTTCTCGCGGATTACCTGCGCGCCAGCCTGCTTTTCATCCTCGCGGGTTTCGTCCTGATTGCCGTCTGGCCTGATTATCGAATCGGCGAACTGCACACGATTTTCATCACCGGCTTCAATCTCATCCTCTTCACCGTGGCCACCCGAGTCATCCTGGGACACAGCGGCTATCTCGATCGATTGAAAACGCGCCCCTGGTTTTTCATCACGCTGAGCGCGCTCCTCTTTCTCGCGATGGTCTCACGGGTCACGGCCGATCTTGCGCCGCGCGCGCGTGTCATCCATTTGGTCGGGGCCGCTCTCTGCTGGCTGGCCGCTTCTCTCATCTGGATAATTAAAGTGCTGTCGAAGGTGACGATTAGCGAACCCGAATGACTTCTCCTCGCTAGGGTCGCCTAACGAGAATAAGATGAACGACTCCGAATGATGCTTGGCGTCCGGTACATATAGCCTTCGCTCCTTCGACTGACATTTCCGGCCAGCCAAGCCGGCCGTGATTTACCGCCACGATTGTTCCGGCATGGAGCTTACCGTCCCTGGATGAGCGCTCAAGGAACACAACCAAGCGTTCTGGATGGGCGTCTGGCGGAAGCTGTGGAACGGGAACGGCTGCGCCTACACGAAGCTCTGAATCAGTGGGGGAGGACTTCCAAATCTCCTCGATCAGGAGATGGCGACGTCCCGCCACTTCGCCCACGCCGCCGTAAATGACCGCATCGGAACGCGCTGCCTCCGCTCGCAGATCCAGAGCGGGGACAGTGTGCAAGGCATGCCACACCAACCAAGCTAGACCCAGCACGGTGGAAATAAGCAGGAATGCGATCCAACGTTTTGAGCGCGCCTGCATCTAACGAGACCCAAGATCAGCGAGCGCGGGACCTAAGAAGCGATCAACGCAGACAGCGGGTGGATGGCAAGGACGCATGAGCTAGATCGTAGGCTCTCTCGAGGTTCACTGCAGCCTAGTTAGATCATTGAGAGACATCGAGCCGTGCCAATACTCGATCAGGCTCGGCAGCAGCGCCCATGCCCTTCACATCGGTAAAGTCGTCACGATCCCACTTCTTTATCTCGACAATCGCGTCCGCAAGAATGCGGGCGTCTCCTTGTTTGCTGCGTATGCTTTGGGCGATGTACGGCACGGCGGGAGGGCCAAGAGCCACAATCGCCTGATAGGACGGAATCCCCCCGTACCCACCAAGATAGCTACTCATTCGATGTTCCCGGGTTGAACAATATGTCATAAATTCGGCATGATATCGCTCGTATTTCCGCTTTACCAGTTCCTCGGAGGACAACGGTCGACAAGCGCACAGTAGGAACATCGTGGCGATCAGGAAGGCGGAGCGCATAGATCTAACTACAATTAGACGAAACGAAGCCAAGACAACTCGTACCTCGCCTGCGGACCTACTCTTCCCAGCGGTTCAGGCGAAAGCTGGCCAGCGTCATCATCAGCGCCGCCCAGATCACTGCGATTCCGGCGAACCAGGCGCCGGCGTGGGCGATCCACCAGCCGGCCAGCGGAGTTTTGTTAGCGGCTTCGGCGGGGATTTGTTGCAGGGCAAAGAGCGATTCGATCCTGAAGGAATCGAGCGGATTCAGCATGAGAAGCGCGACCCATAGATCGGGGAATTTCTGAATACCGCTCCAACGGGCCGCGAAGAGGGCCACGAGATCGACCCCGAAAAGAAGGAGCAACCAGGCGCTCACGCCGATGATGAGCGCCTGCGCGCGATCATGGGCGAAATAACCCGCCGCCAGGCCGCAGGCCAGAAAGGTGGCGGACAGCAAAAGGGTCTGCAGATAAAGCTGGGCCATGATGCGCCAATCAGCCCCGACAAAAAGCGGGGGCAGAAAAAGCAGCAGGAGGACACCGGCGAAGATCCAGCCGAGTGCAAAGAATTTGCCCACGACATAACTCGGCCGGGGAAGCGGTTGCGTGAAAAGCAGCTGCCATTCTTCCCGCTCGGACTGGGCGCTGCCGACACCGGCGAGGAGCGCAAAGAGTGAGACAAAATAGAGCGCGACTTGAAGATGGAAAAAACCGGCGGCATTGGCGTCCTCGCTGAAGAGTGCGGCGGCGATTCCACCCAACAAGGCGAGCGCGGAGAAAACGTGGAAATAACGATTGATGAGCGCGAGGCGAAATTCGCGTGTGAAAAGCGCCCGCGCGATACCGCGATCAAACAGCGGAAACAATCCGGTTTTCATTTTCATCGTGCTCGACCGCCCCGGTTTCGATTTCGGGGAAATCATGCTGTAGGTCCGAGGGATCGAGTTCCTGTTCGATGACGCCGTCGCGGCAGAGCAGGCACCGGTCCGCCACGTTGTTCCATTCCGCGATCAGATGGGTCGTCACGAGAACGGCTTTGCCGCGGCGTGTTTCAAAGTGCAGCGTCTCCTGCAATCGTTTGCGCCAGCCCGGGTCGAGACTTAGTCCCGGTTCGTCAAGGAGAAGAACGGGGGCATCGGCCAGTAAGAGAAAGGCGATGCCGAGGCGCTGCCTCATTCCTCCGGAAAGTTCCTGCGTGCGGATACGCGCAGCGTCGCTCAAACCCGTCAACTCCAGCATCGCGTCGCAACGGGTGAGCGGATTACCCCGGAGTCGCGCGTAGAAGCGGAGCACTTCCAGGCAGGTGAGCCGGGGATGAAAACTTGGCCGTTGGGGCAAATAGGCGAGCGAACGCTGCGCGGCGATGGTTTGACAGACAATGTCGAACCCGTTGATTCGCGCGCTCCCCGCATTGGGGCTAACCAGGCCGGCCAGGATTTTGACCGTCGTGCTCTTGCCCGCGCCGTTCGGCCCAACCATGAGCGTGACTTCGCCGCTCCCAGCCCGCAGGGAAATGCTGCGCAGGACCGGCTTGCGCCGGTAGCTCTTCGTCAGATTTTCGGCCAGGATCATTTGTCGTGAGCGAGAGCGGCGCGCGCAGAGCGTTGCGCCTGGAGTTTCCAAAATTGCGCAGTGAGCGGCGCCGGATCTTCGATCGCGCTCATGCCCGGAATGACGGCGCGCTCATTGGCGAAGCGCAACAGTTTCAAGGCCGGGCTTCCGGAGAGAAATGCCACCGTGGGAAAATCGCGCCGCAAAATCCCAAAGGAATCGAGCTCGCGATGGGGCAGGTCGTTGATGCCATCGCGATCGAGATCGATCTCAAGTTCGTTACCCCAGAAGTTCCCGATTCCTTGTACGGCCCATTTGTTGCCGGAAACATCCGAGGCGCCGGTCTCGATCGGGTGCAAATTGCGAATGAAAACATTCTCCGTGAATCGGTTTCCGCCGGAGTTCGACCCGAAACGCAGGCCGATATAGTTTTCAGTGACGCGGTTGCCGGTGATTTCGTTGTCGTTGCACTGATTGAAGGAAAGGCCGACCGCATTCGAGGTGATCTCGTTTTGTTCCAGCTTGCTCCGATCGGACGACTGGAAGATCAGACCGTAGGCGCGATGGCCGCGGTTATTGATGAAACGATTCCCGCGCACCACCAACTCTTTCGAAAACATGATGGCGGCCCCGGCCGCGTTTTCCGTGAAGGTGTTGTTGAGAAAAACGTTGTGGTCCGAATACATGTAGTGCAGGCCGTAGCGGACGTGATGGATGAGGTTGTCTTCCACGAGCGAATCGTTCGTGAACGAAAAATAGATGCCGTCGCGGGTCTCGCTGATTTCGTTGCCGCGAATGGTATTGCCCTCGCAATTCCACTGGTGGATGCCGTTGCCGCGGCGATTTGAGACCAGGGTCGTATCGCAATTCTCCGAGCCTTGCCCGACGCCTTTCTCCACCGGTTCGGCCGAGGACACGAGGGTCGTTTTCCCTTCGATTCGATTGTGCAGAATCTGCGCGCCCGAAACTTTCTTGAGGTAGATACCATGGAGCGACTCAACGATGACGTTGTTCTCGATCCGGGCGCGGTTGCCGGTGATGAAGATAGCGGCGTCATCATCTGAGAGGCGCAGGCCGGAGCCGCTAATACGCAATCCTCTCAAGGTGACATCGTCGGCTTTGATCGTAACGACCTTACCGGATCCGCCCCCTCTGATCTCAGCGCCTTTGTCACCAAGAAGGTTAAGACGCTTGTCGATGACGACCGGCCCGGGATGAATTCCGGCCTGTAACTGAATCGTGTCGCCGGGCGCAGCGGCATCGATCCGTTCCTGAAGCGTGGCGGCGTAAATAGGCATCGCGATAAGCCAAAGCGCGACCGCAAACATCCGGGGAGCGCACGCGCCTCGCGTGCCGGCGAAGGCGCCGAAACCAGCACGCGAGGCGCGTGCGTTCCCATTCATGCCGCCTTCTCCTTTCGCGAAAACCAACCAGCGAGAATGATCAACAGGACGGAGAGTGTGAGCAGATAAGCGCCCAGCTCGGGGTAACTGGATTCGCGGAAATTCGCGATTTGCTTCGTGCCGAACAGCAGGGGCGTGAACGGCTTGATGCGCATGGGCGCGTGCGGATCCAGTTCGTGTCCGTATTGATAAAGACGATACCAAAACGACCCGATGGAAAAGACCCCGAAGTAGACGTAAACAGCGAAGAGATCGACCACATTGCTCATCTCGCCGAAGACGACGGAACGCAGGATCAGGAGGATGATTAGGCCGAACACGAACGGCATCCAGCGCATCTCGAGGAAATCGGCCTGCTGGATCGGCTTCATCCCGATGTAATGATTCAGGTTGTTGATCTCGACGAGATGCTGGCCGTTCAATCCGCCACCCTCGATCTTGTAGCTGAAGATATAGAGATCGAGCCCGTCGGAATATTGCGGCGCAACCAGGTGCATCTTCCAGAGCGGATAGAAGAGCGAGACGGCAATGGCTACCGCGGCCAGGAGCAGAAACAGGCGCGAAATCGGATTGAGCGGCTTGTGGAGAAACCGAAACTCCCGGCGAAGCAGACCAGTGACTTTCTGAAACATGGCAATCTCCGAGGCGTGGACGGAAGGCCATCTCCCGCCCGGCGCCTCAATAATTATTTCTGCGCGACGCCGCCGGGTGCGGCAGCCGGCGCCGCCGGGGCTTCACCCGCATTGCGCACCACGAGATAACCCTGCATTTCCTGGTGCAACGCCGAGCAAAAGTTTGTGCAGTAAAACGGAAACACGCCGGCCTTGGTCAATTTTAAGTGAAACGTCTTGGTCTCGCCCGGATCCATCACCAGGTTGACGTTCTGTTCGATCACGCCAAAGCCGTGAATCATATCGCGCGTTTGCTCGATGTTCGTCACGCTCACGGTCAATTCGTCGCCCACCTGGGCGTCAATCCGGTCCGGATTGAACCGGCTCCGGATCGCCGTCAGTTTCGCCACGACTTTATTGCCGGTTCGGGTGACGCCCGTTGCATCTTTCTCCCAGACCGCGTTCGGATCTTTGTTGTCCGCTTTCGCGAGAATCTCCTGCGGCTCAATTTCACTCACCTTGAGGATCTGCGCGAAGTGTGGCTCCGGTTCGGTGAACGCCTCCGCGACCATCTTCATCTTGTCGCCGCTGATATCGATAAGCTGGCTCGACTCGGGTTGCGACGGGCCGACGTTGATATGGCGGCCGGCAGAAAGCTTGTTCATCGCGACGCACCATTTGCCGTAGGGTTGCGCCATGTCGCTGCCGGCGACCACCAAATGTCCCGTGCTGAAATGCGTCGGCATCTTGTCGAGCACGACCTTGTTCAAGTCCTTCTTCTCGTCGTCGCTCCACGGCGGCATTTTCCATTTCGTGATGTTCGAATCGATGAACATCGACGTGTAAGCGAAACCCTTCCCGTCATATTGGGTGTGGAGCGGCCCGAGCCCGACCGGCACTTCGCCCTCGACCACGGCCTCGTATTTGACGATTGGCACTCCGCGCATGTCGCCCTCAAAAGTCTTGCCGTTAATGGCAGCTTGCAGCTTCTCAAAATTAATCACCGTTGTGCTCGGTTGCAGTTTTCCGCCGGCGACGATCCATTTCCCGGTCGGATCGACGTCCATCCCGTGCGGCGATTTGCCGATCGCCAGGAAATAGAGCACGCCGGGCACTTTGGCGGGGTCGATAATCGGCACGCCATCCATCATCGTAGTTTGTCCGTCAGCCACAGCTTTCTCGGCGGCGCGCCAGTTCACTACCGCCGCCAGGTCTCGATCTTTTTGGCTCGAGTTCACTTCCAGCGTGTCGTGCGCCATTTCCGTGTTGTAGCTGGTCCAGAACGCCCAGCCGCTGCTCGGTCCCTTGCCAGTCGAACCGAGATCCCAATCGAACGGCGGCGTAAGAATCTGCCAGCCCACTTTCATTTCGCCGGTTTGCGGATCGACCTTGATGCCGCTGACCATGCCGTTGAACTCCTTCTCGTAGTCGTTTGGATCGGCGACGCGGCCTTTCGGCAGCGGCGTCGAAAACCGGGTCGCGCACAGAATGTATTCGCTGTTTTCCGTGATGAAGGACGAGCCGTGGTTGCCGATTGAATTTGGGATCGGCCCAAGAATCTGGTGCGTTTTGAAATCCCGCAGGTCGATTCGGGCGATGCGGTTGTTCGCGTTGTCATTTACGAAAAGCCAGCGCCCATCGTATTTCGACTTGGTCTGAGACAAACCCGGGTGATGCACGTCTCCCCAGGTGAAGTCACCCATCATTTTTTTCGATTCTTCATCGAAGCCGTAACCGGTGGCCGGATACGGGGCGAAGACAGGAATGGTGGTGATGTGGCGCATCGACGGAATACCGGCGACAAACACCTGACCGGAATGCCCGCCGGAGTAGAAGAGGTAGTATTCGTCTTTCTCTCCCGGCGCTACGTAGGTTGAGAGGGCATTCGCGGTGCGATCGGCCTGGGTGGTGCCGCTTTGTTTTCCGCAGCCGTTGAAGGTCGCTGTCACCGTGAGCGCCAGGGCGAGCGCGAGCAGCTGATTGAGCAATGTTTTCATAATGGTGGTGATCCGTTAGTCGATTTTACTTCACGGTCATGAAGCCCTTGGTGCCCTGTGAGTAGTGGCCCGGAAACGAGCAGATGTAGAGATACTCCCCGGGCACATACGGAGCGGTGAAGACTACGGTATCCGTTTCATTCGGTCCGAGCAGTTTGGTATGCGCGAGCACTTCCTTGGAGCCCGGCGGAACGTAGTCGTGGGCCGCTTCCGTGGAGGCGGCATCGAGGAATCTCGTCACGTTGCCCGTGTTCACCGTGCGGTCGAGCATGACGAAGTTATGACCCATCGAGAATTTCGGCGTGGTTCCGATATTCTTCAGGGTGACGCTGATTTTCTGTCCGGGCTTCGCGTCGAACGCGGTCACGTCGAAGCGCATTTTGTCGTCCGCCTGGATTTGAACCTCTTTCGGCGGCGCTGACGGCGCTTTCGAGCAGCCAGTTGCCGAATACAGGAGCGCGCTACAACCGAGCGCGATGATCGAGAGTGATTTATCAAATGTTCTTCGCATATGCCGTTTTCCTTGTTTACGGCGCCCCCGCGCCTTGCTGCAGACTGAGACTTCTTTCATTTTTCAAAATGATGATCACGAAAGGTTTGGGCTCTCCAAACCTTGCGAAAGGCTCTCCGTTTCTTGCCGGTAATCCAACTGTTCGCTCGAACGTCGGGTGCAGACCGCAAAGAGAAATGAGCTACCTACGGTTGAAGCCTTCCCGATCGAGAAGGTATTCCTAATACTTTATTAGTTAGCCACCGATACCTTCGAGCTATGGCAGTGCTGCAGACGAAGGAGCCTTGCAGCTTCGCGCCGGCGTGTCCAAGTTTGGGCCGAGAGCTCATGCAAACCTTCGTAGTCCGTCACCTGGTGTTGCTGCCCCTGCTTTGCCTCGCCCTCATTTTGCCCGGCTGCCACCGATCGGACCCGCCCGACCGCAGCGCACGACACTACGACGTGCGTGGCCTTGTGCGCGGCTTCGCGCCGGATCGATCCACCATCCACGTTGAGCACGAGGCCATTCCCGGATTCATGCCGTCGATGACGATGCCGTTCTCAGTTAAAGATCAAAAGGACATCGCCAGGCTGAAAATTGGCGATGCGATTTCATTCCGGATGACGGTCACGGACAAAGATTTATTTCTCGACCAGGTAAAGGAAATCCCCGCGAGCGAAGTTCATGTGGCCGAGCCGGCTCCGACCAGGAGTGCCTCCCCCGCAGTCTCGGCGCGTTTGCGCGAAGGGGACGTGATTCCGTCTTTCACCCTGGCAAATCAGGATGGGGCTCGCGTGACGGCCGACACCTTTCGCGGCCAGCCATTTGTGCTGACGTTTATCTTCACCCGGTGTCCTGTTCCAAAATTCTGCCCGCTCATCTCACATAATTTTTCGGAACTGCAGGAGGCGATCAAAGCCGACACTGGCGCTGCGGGAAAGACGCGCCTGCTCAGCATCACGCTCGATCCGAAATTCGATACGCCCGAGATTTTGAAAAGTTATGCGCAAGAGCAGAAAGCTGATCCGCAGATCTGGACATTCGCGACCGGTGAGCCCGCTGAAATCGAAAAGCTGACGCAAAGCTTCGCTGTCTTTGTCCAGCCGGAGGCAGGCACGATTTCCCACGGTTTGGCGACCGCTCTCATCAGTCCCGACGGCCACGTTCTTAATATCTGGAGAGGAAACACCTGGAAACCTTCAGAAGTGATCGAAGAGCTCGGCCGGCAGGTTAAGTAAGGATCGGCTGTCGAACGCTCGCGACCGACGCGAGTTTTCGCTTGGTTGTGCCAGAACCACCGCTAAACCTGGCAAGTCGATGCAGAGTCGAAAGAAACTATTTGCTCTGGCCGCGATTTGCGCGGTGGCCTGGTTCATTGCCGGAATGCATCCACTGGACCAACAGGCGTGGATTCTCGAAAACCTGCTGCTGATCGTTTTTGTCGTCGCGCTCTTCGTTGGACAGCGCCGCCTGGAGCTCTCCGATACCTCGTATCTCCTGCTCGCGATTTTCGTCCTGCTTCACATCGTCGGTGCTCACTACACTTATGCGCGAATGCCGCTGGGTCTTTGGGCTCAAGACTATTTTGGTCTCTCACGAAACCATTATGATCGATTCGCGCATGGCTCTTTTGGGTTCCTGCTTGCGTTTCCTGTGCGCGAATTACTCCGTCATTTTAGCGGAATTAATCGCCGTTGGAGCTTCTGGATGGCCCCGGTAATCATTCTCGCGGTGAGCGGCGTTTTCGAGATCATCGAAGGCACCGTCGCGGAACTCGTCGCGCCGGGAAAAGGCGTCGCCTGGCTGGGAGGCCAGGGCGACGAATGGGACGCGCAAAACGATATGTTGGCAGCTACCATTGGTGCATTCATGATGATGGCTCTGGTCGAAATGGCTGGACGTAAGAGTCGCAACTGATGAGGACGAATCCCTCGAAGGCCGCCGGCAACCCATTCCTCCTGATCCTGGCGGGATGTTATGTGCTTCTGTGGATTCTTCTGGCGATTCATCCCGTGGATCGCGGTGATTGGTTTCTGGAAAATCTGCTCGTCTTCGCCGCCATCGCCGTGCTCGTCCTGACGTATCGGAAGTTTCAGTTTTCAAACGTGACGTATGCCTTGATCGGGTTGTTCCTCGCCCTGCACGCGGTCGGCGCGCACTACACCTACGCCAAGGTTCCCGCCGGCTTCTGGATGCAGGATTGGCTGCATCTCAACCGGAATCATTTCGATCGGGTGATTCATTTCGGCTTCGGATTACTATTCATTTTCCCTTGGCAAGAACTCGTGAGACGGGCCGCGGAGGCCCGTGCTCGTTGGGTGCCCTGGCTGGCTCTCGCCATTGTCACCGCGATGAGCAGCTTTTTCGAAATCCTCGAGGCGATCATTGCCCAAATTGTCCATCCGGACCTTGGCACCGCCTATCTGGGAACCCAGGGTGACATTTGGGATGCCCAGAAAGACATGGTGGCAGCAATCCTGGGAGGAATTCTTGCCACCATCGCGATCAGCGTTGGAAGAAAAACAGCGGGGCTAAAAACTCCGTCAACCGACTAATCCGCGGGCGAAAGCATGTGATACTTGCTGCGTTCCAGCATGGGCCCGGCGGTCCTCCCATTGAGAAATTGGACGAGCACGGGGTCGTTCGATTGCCGCATCTGTTCGGGTGTCCCTTGCGCAACAATCTTGCCGCGATGAAGCATTGCCATGCGCGTCGCGACGCGAAATGCGCTGTCCATCAAATGCGTGACGACGATTGAGGTCACCTTCGACCTCTCGGTCAGGTTGATGATCAGCTCATCGATGACCGCACTGATCACCGGATCCAGGCCAGCGGTCGGCTCATCGAAAAGGATCAACTCCGGCTCCATCACCAGGGCGCGCGCGAGGCCGACACGCTTACGCATACCGCCGCTTAACTCGAATGGCATCGTCTCGCCTTCGCCGGAGAGCTCGACCAGGGCCAGTTTCTCATCGACGATCCGGTTGATTTCAGCAGGGCTCTTATCCGTTAATTCCTGAAGGGGCAGGGCCAGGTTTTCGCGCACGCTGCTGGAGCTTAGGAGCGCCGCGTCCTGGTAGACCATCCCGATTCGCATGCGGATCCGTTGCAGCTCGTCCGCAGTCATCTTGGAAATCTCGTGTTCTTTGAACCAGACCGAGCCGTGGGTGGGCGTGAGAATTCCGAGGAGCAAGCGCAGGATCGTTGTCTTCCCCATCCCGCTCTGGCCGATAATAACAAGGCGTTCCTGGGGATCGGCCGTGAGCGACACGCCGTCGAGGACGATCTTCTCGCCAAACCGGAGCCGGACGTCCCGCAGCTCCGCTATGGGTGCAGGCGGCTGATTTCCGTCAGCCTCTTTTCTCCCTTTCATCCAGGGATTCCTCGACCAGAAGCGCGCGCTCAAAGGTGACACCACAACTGCACCTTCGATGCAGGCAAACTGGTTTACTCGCAGCGGGGATGACCTTTCGCGGGGATGGCTTCGCGGTTTTTTTCTTTGCCGTGGAATTCGCCTTCACGAGTTGACCTCCCCAGGCGAATCAGCGCTCTTGCTCACGGACGAGGGACTTGGGCGACAGGAAACGACTGGGCTCAGTTTGGCGGCAATTCCCCGGAGAGAGGCGTTCAGGTCGATGGCGCTGCTCGCCGTTGATGGAACCAAACCTCCCCAGCGATCAGAAGTGAGCGACCGCGTTGAGGCGTCCTTGAGCGTCGAAACAAGCCGCGGCACGGTGATCGGTTTTCCAAGACAGGCCGCGGCGCCGTGCTTCCGGGCGATCGGCTCCATGTAGGTTTCTTCCAAGGCTGTGATCACGACGATGGGAGGTCGGTCTGCACAACTGCTGATCGCTTCCAGCAGCGCCAGTCCGTGCGCGCCCGGATCCACATCGACGACGACGACCTCGATTCGCTGCATTTGTTCTGCCACGACCCCGAAGGCGGCGCGACTCGTCTTCGCCACGAGCACGTCGCGGCCGGTGCGAGTGGCCGCTTCCGATACGATGGCCTCCGAATCGCCATCGGCATCAAGTAAGAGAATGCCGTGTTCCTTCATCCTAATCAGACCCCCGGCTTGGAATGATGATGACCGGACATTCCGCGTGACGAACCACGTGTTCGGCGACGCTCCCAATCACCGCGTGCTTGAACCCGGTGCATCCATGAGTCGAGGTCACCACCAGATCAATCCCTGTTCGGCTGCTCTCCTCGCAGATTTCGTCGATCACGGGGCCGGTTTGGATTTCCGTCTCACAGGGAATGCCTCGCAGAAAACTCATTTTCAAAAGCTCCTTCATTTCCTGCCGGGCTCTGGCCTTGGCCGTCCTAATCAGGGGCGCAAGCCCGGCGCCCATTCGATCAATCGCGAAAAGCTGAGGATAGGGAAAAACGACATGAAACAAGCGGAGGGTGGCCCCGGTGCCTTTCGCCAAACGCGCCGCATACTCTGCTCCGGCGAGGGAGCATTTGGTAAAATCCACCGGAACAAGAATTTTACGCAGCTCGAAATCGGTCTCGGCCGCCGAGCCACTCCAAGTGATGGCTTTGAACTCCGCGCCCCGGGGAATCAAGACCGGACAGGGCGAATGACGAACAACGCGTTCGGCTGTGCTTCCTAGAAGAACATGTTTCAACCCGCTTAGACCGCGAGTCGGGAGGATGATCAGATCAGCCTTAATTTCGCGGGCCAGCTTGCAGATCTCCTCAAAAGGCCGGCCCGAAACGATGTGGCAGTTATCCGGACAGAACCCGCCTTGCTTGCGCAAAGCTTCGCTCAACCGGTCTTGCATTAACGCAATCGCATCCGCGCAGTTGAGCATGAAACCGCCGGCGTGCGAGATTGCCGTTAGCGCATTGGTCGGCTGCACGTGCACCAGGTGAATGGCAGCTCCGAATTCCTTCCCGAACGGGATCGCATACTTCAGTGCCTGAATGGAAGCCCGCGAAAAATCGAGCGGCACAAGAATCGTCTTGATCTGCAGCGTTCGCCCGAGCGGTGTCCCGATTGTCCTGCGGCTCCGGCTTGCCGTTCTTGGTGGTGCGCCTTCGTCGATGACCGTCTTCATGGAAAAAATATGATTCAAAGATCGCGACCTCTCTCTGCGCGTTTTGCTAAAAACCGGGCGTTTCTTGGCGGTCCTGCCGGGCGTTTTTAGATGCGCTCCTCGACCGCTCGAGTCGGGCCTTTGGGTGCGTGCGGGTCAAGTGGGCGGCTCCTGCCTCGGGATGGGACGGGCGACAAGCAGTGTGCTCTTTGATGAGCTCGCTAGTCGCAGCCTGCGATCTAGCGGGCCTTGGAACCAAGACCCCTGAGGAGCCCTTCGGCAACCCTCGCGATCTCCACAACGGATTGTCTTCGAATAGGCCCGTTGTCGGCCGGGAACACCGTCCTAAATCTCGCAACGCCGTCACGCAGGGTGACAACAATCGGTTTGGTTCTCATCTCGACCGGCAATGCCGTCAGTTGTTTATCAAAATGATCGAGCACCGCAGGTTGCCGCAATAAATCGGCTTTCTCCGTGGAGTAGTCCTGCAACACCAGCAGGCTGAGCGCCTGCGCGCCGCGCAACCAGCCGCCAAGACTCACAAATTGCGCAAGCTGCTCACTTTTCAATTCCTTCATCCCTCGCTCGACGTCCGGGATCAACCCATCCCACTCCTTCCGAACCGCGGGCCAGTCTCCTCGTTCCGCATGTTCGATGATGCTCCGGCTGCGCTTGAGCGCCGCTTGTTCCACTCCGAGCCCGCGCGTCAGAACAAGCACGGCGCGACCGATACTCTTCACCTCTTCCAGGTCTTCGGCTTCCACTGCGATGAAGCCTTCGGCAATGACGGCGCCGAGGAGAAGCGCGAGTTCCGTCTGATTGCCGTGTGGTTTCCATCGGGCCAGTTCCGGGCGCTGGACGGCGCGCCAGTTCGAATGAGCGAACTTGTCCAGGGTGACAAAGACGGCGCTGGGAACGGGGACAAGAACGCCATCGAGCACGGTCGACTCAGAGGGCAATTGGGGCGCGATTGGAGCCGGCGTTTGCGCCGTGACGAGATCGGCTAAAGCCAAAAAAAAGACAATGCAGATCAAAAGCTTAGGCATGGCAACGATCATCAAGTTCTCTCTGACCTACCGGTAAAGTCTGTTCCAAAAGATGCCAAGATTAAGTCAAAAACGCAGCCCGAGCAGAAGGTGATAATGAAGAGCGTGCCAGCGAGTTCTACGCGGACCGGTCAATTGCTTCCTCGCGGGCCTCGTCGACCGCCTCCGCTGGATACGCGTCGAATTCCTGGTCCATGAACGGCGGCTGCAACACGGCCGGCTCCAAAGACGTCTTTCCCGAGTGAACATCGAGCATTTTTCGGCGAGCGTTCTGCATTCTCCGGTTCATCACGGCAGTCAGTCGCTTCAGCAATTCAAAGCCTAGTGAGGGATCGCGTTCGCAGTATTCGCGGAGAACGGGGCCGGCGAAAAATATGGCGCGAGTCGGTTCGACCGCCCGGGCTGTGAACTGCCAGGCATAGGGCGGAAACATCCAGGACCAACCGAGTAAATCTCCCCCCCTAATCGTGTCGACAACAACCGGTTTGCCATGACCCTTGCCTGATTCCAGGATCACTTTGCCGGTCTCGATTAGATAGACGCGGTCCGCATGATCACCGTCACGGAGGATAACCTCGCCGGTTCGGAATCGAACCGAAACCGCGCAGTCGGCCAGGAGCACAAGTTGTCCCCGGTTCATTCCCGCGAGGAACGGGTGAAGCGCCACCCGGGTCGCCATCGTTTCGTCGTAGGTTTCGATTTCCATCCGTTTTTTCCTTTAAAATGAGGAGCTCAGGAATTTTCGGCTAGCAGTGTTGGGGCTCCCTCCCCCGGCAGGCTGCACAAATTCGATCGCAGCGCTCCGCGAGCCAGTCGGCCACAGGGTGGTGCCACATGACGGGGAGGCCGTCGCTCTGCCACCGGCGCATTCCGCCGGAGACGATGATCACGTTATCCAGACCCTGCCGTTCGAGGTCGCAGGCCTGGAGTTGGGCGAGCGCCCCGCTCTCGGAAACGAGATAAAGCGGTTCGGTCTGGAGCAGTTCGCGGGTGCAAATAAGTTTTTCGGCGGAAATCTCCGCCGACGGAATTGAGTGCGCGCCTTCGATATGCACTTTTTCGAATTCAGCCCGCGGACGAATGTCCACGATTTCCACCGGCTGGCTGGCTTCGAGCATTGCTTCGAGTTTGAGTGGATGAATTGTTTTCATAGGGTTCCTTCTGCCTGGAAACCTATTCGAACCCGCGCCCCAGCGTTAATCTCCGCTTGGCTTTTGCCGAGCATTTCTTGCCGTGGCCCCGGCCAGCCGAGGAGCAAAAATGTCAGGAACAATCCGGCCGTCTGAGGCGGCCTGGTTCTGTCCTATTTCTGCACTCCGCCGGTATGACACTCAGTGCAGGAGAAATCGGAGTACTCTGCATCGACGTGCATGAAGTTGTGACCCTTCGGATTGAGTTGCTCGAGGGTTTCGCCGCTGCCCTGGGCGAGGATGAGATGACACGACCTGCAATCGCTCGCTTTGATCGATAGCTTTCCATCGGCCGCCATGTGTTTGCCATCATGACAGCGGAAACACCCATCCCAATCTTTGTGGCTAATGAAATTAGGATGAGTCCGCCAATCGGTTTTCATCTCCGGGAAGAAATTTTCTCGATAGATAGCCTGCGTTTCGTTGATGGCTCGTTCCGCCTGCGCCGGATCGGGATAAGCTTCGCGCAACGCCGTCGCAATCCCCTGCGCGGCGGCGGCTTTGGTTGGGTAAGATTTCGTCAACGCCGCCACGGCTTTGGATTTTATCCACGGTAGATTTGAATCGAGCCGCCCGGCGGCCAAGGCCAGATCAACGGCCTCGTTAGGCGAATGAACATTATGCGCGGGCCGAGTGTGGCAATCCATGCAGTCCATTCGGCGAATGCGGTGCTTTGCCGGGTCGTCCTTGAACTCAGCCGTGCGGTATTCCGTGACAACGCCTTGCGCATTGGTCATCCGCACCCACGGAATCGAGAGAAGCTGATCGTCGGTGGCGATGTACTCAACTTTGTTGGCAATGTTCATATGCCAATGGATCCCTTCCTCGGGGCCGCTGGAGGGATCGCCGCCGCCGACGTTGAGGAGAAGACGCACGGTGAACGGAGTGTTGTTCTCGTCCGAGAGATAGTGCCGGTAGGTGCGCTCCACGTTGCCCACGTACTTCTGCGGCCAGTGGCATTGTTCGCAGATGGCCTGAGGCGGGCGAGGATTGGCGTCCGTCACGAAAATCGGCCGGTCGAAGTCGCCGACGACCGCGTGATAGAGCTGCTTGACGCCGTTGAGTTTCGTCTTGAAATAAGCGCCGGCGCCAGGACCCACGTGGCAGGCAACACAGTCGACCTTGGCATGCGCCATCCGTTGTGACGCAACGAATTCCGGTTCCATCGGAACGTGGCAACGCTGACCGCAAAATTCGACCGACTCCGTGTAATGGTAGGTTTCGTAACTGCCGACCGCGGTCAGAAAGAGAAAGGCCATTGCGCCCGAGCAGAAGAGCGCCAGGATGCGGCGATCGCGGGGCCGGGAGAAATCAATGTGAATCTTAAGAGGGCCGCGTCGCGCCAGCCGTTCTCGTCGTCTGGCCAGGAGCGCGCCGAACAGGGCCAGAAATAATCCAAGCAGGAAAAAGAACGGCGCGACAACGTAGGCCAGAATGCCTACGTAAGGGCTCGAACGAGCGGCGAACAGGTCGATCAGGAAAAGGAAAAGAAACGCAAAGAGCGCACTGGCCGCGAGAAGCAGTCCTGCCCAGCTGGTCCAATTGTGAAAATGTCTGCGGAAAGAACGAGGGGGCTGGGCGGCGTCTTCCATGGCGGCGCTACGCGAGTCTAAACGCGACAGGCATGATCAGGGTCAGGATCATGAACAGGAGAAATAATCTGGCGGACGCTTAGAGCGCCCGCCCGACAAAGTTATTTTTTTAAACCACGGACGTAAGCCACGAGCGCCTTGATATCGGCGTCCGCCAGCTTGTCCCCGAAGGCTTTCATTTTGCCGCTGCCGCTTTTGATGGCCTTCGTCGCTTCGGCATCACTGAAGTCCTGCACCTTGGTGTAATCCTTCACACTAAGTTTCTTGCCCATCGTGGTGCTGCCGCTCCCGTCTTTGCCGTGACAGGAAGCGCAGTGCTGGCTCCAGTTTGCGGCGGCGTCTGCGGCGCGAACGGAGATGGATGACGCAATCAGAAGGCTGAGAGCGAGGGAGACGATTGTTTTCATAATAGATTCCTTTCGGAGATTATTCTGAGGTTCCTTCTACTAGTCCCGGGGAGATAAACTTCAACTTATCCTTTCCGTGCGGCATGGGCGCGGAGGTCTGAAAACTTCGCCAGCGTTCGAGTGGCATCGCGGCCAAGGCCATTAGCGCGAGCTGGCTGATGATGAATCCAACCAGCCACGGAAATGCCTTTTGCATGAATCCGTAAGAATGCAGGCCGACGCCAAGCATGTTAACGCCAAACCAGGAGAAGCTCGTGACCACATTTCCAAAGATGGCCATGATCACCAGTCCGCGCTGACGAATGAACCCGCCCCAGCGGGCATGCAGAATGATTGCGCACCAAAGGACAATGAGGACGGCGCCATTTTCCTTTGGATCCCAGCCCCAGAAGCGGCCCCAGGATTGATCCGCCCAAATGCCGCCAAGCACGGTGCCGACGAAACTGAACAAGGTCGCGAAACAAACCACGCCGTAGGTCATGCGCGCAAGGCTGTCGGCCGTTTCCTTTTTCAACGACCGCGTGAAAACGCCGCGCACGATGTAAATGATCGCAAGCATTCCAGCCAGAAACATGGCGGAGTAGCCGGTCGTGATCGCGACCACGTGAGTGGCCAGCCAGATATTGGTGTCGAGGACGGCTTGCAACATTTCCAGGGTGTCGCCGCTGCCCGCGAGATGATGCGCGATGATGAGCGTGATGAAGCCGATGGCGCCGGCGCAGGCTGCGCCAATTCCATCGCGAAAGATTCGTTCGAGGATGAGCGCCACGATGACGGCGCCCCACCCGATGAAGATGGCGGAGGAATAGAGATTCGTGACCGGCGGACGTTCCTGGAGATACATCCGCGAGACGAGACCAAACGTGTGAACGGCCAGGGCGAGAAGCAGCAGGAAAAAGGCGGTCCGGTTCAAGGGGTGGGTCCAGCCCAGCCAGGAACCGCACGCGAGCAAAAACGCGAGGACGTAGAGCACCATGCTGTGGGTAAACGGGTCAACGTGATTGAAGAGGAACTCGAACGAGGTCCGTTTGGTTGCGTTTGGTTGCTCTTTCGAAAACCAACCGCGCAGCTGAGCGGCCTGTTGAGCAAAGACCGGCCGGTCCCCGGCATGGTAGGCGTCGCCTATCTGGGCGTAAGCCTTTACGACCGGATGGATTTCAATTGCGCCCACCGCCTCGACCAGCGTCTCGCCCACGGAATGCCATTGCGGGCCCTGCGCGGACGGCACCGCCAGGATGTAGGCCATGTTCGCGATGTTCCCGTAGCGCTCAATGAATGCGGCCACGGAGTCGAGCTTCGCCTTGTCGAAGTTTTCTCCCTTCTCGCGCTGGCTGGCGGCCTGGGCGGCGGGACGAATGGCCGCGGCGTAGCTCTCCAGTTCTTTGGTGAAATCGTGCGCGTCTTCCGGCCGCAAACTATTCTTGAGCCGCTGGCAAAGGATGAGCGCATTGCGCAGATTCAGAACAGCGCTCTGATAGGCGGAGCGCTGGACTGACTCGAGCTTGTCGGATTGTTCGCCCTGTTCGTCGATCTGCTTCAGAAAGGGCGAGAGCTCGGCAAAACTGAAATATTTTCGATCGCTCTGCTCCCAGCCGAAGAGTCCGAGCACTTCCGCATTTTGAATGACAAAAACCGGATACTCATCCGCCGCTGCCGGTTTAAAGAGGAGGTCGGCCAGCCAGTGCATCGCTGTGATCCGGTCGCCGTTCGCCAGGCGCAGGCTCTCTTTGCCATGAATGATGAGAAGGGAATTTCGCGCGACAGTGTCGAGCGGCTTCACGCGACCGCCCACCAACACGGGAGTCTTTCCAAAAGTAACCAGGTCCGGCTCGTCTCGCGCGACCTTCGGTGGAAGCCAGCTCGCCGCCACCCAGGCGACAGCAACGAGCAAAGCCAGGAATGGAAAGACGCGCTTCATGCCATGACGGTCCTGCGCCGGCGGGAAAAGCCCACCAGATGATATCCGAATTGCACCAGCAATCCCGCCCCGACCACGATACAGGCAATGTAGGGCGCGACGAAACTTGGATTCCGCACCACTTGGAGGATTGAAGTCTTATCGTCCTTTTCGAAACCCGCCTGATAATAGGTTTCACCCCGATAACGCAGCGGGTGGTTCATATAAATAAGGACATTCCGGTTCACGGTCCGCTCCGGATCGATCAGCGTGATCTGGCTGGCAAAGTTTTTCGGAATCTCCGTGCCGACGTATCGTTCGTGCGTGAACTTTTGCAGGGTGACGCTGTACGGCTTGTAATAGCGCGCCGGCCGCATCGCGAGCTGCCAGGTGTGGCCGGCCCATGAGAATGTTTGCGGAGCACCGAGAGCCTCGGAGACCAGCCACGTTCCCAGCGTGCGTTCCGCTGGACTGTCGCCGGTCTGCATTGGGATTAGCTCAATCACCGCGCTGACCACATCCCGGTCGTTCACCCCGGTGGCACGTGAAACGGGCTCGACGATGACTTGCGCGCCGGGCCCCTGGTTGGCGAGCGGGCTGCCGGAGACGCCACTTTCGTTCACCATGTGGAGACGCGAATTCTGATAGAAGTTTCTGACCGCTATCTGAAATGGCAGGCTCTTGTGTTCGATCGTTCTGCTCCGCCGCAGGACCGCTTCGGGAATCGCGGTCACCTGGTCCAGTTCCGCATCCGTGGTATCAATGACGGCGAGTTCCATCCGCCGCGGATCTTCGGAATAATTCTTCGTATCGCCGCTGCTCAAGCGCATATGGCTTTCCACCGCAAAGAGATCGGTGAACAAGCCGCCGGCCAGCATGATGATGAGGCCGGCGTGAGTGAGATGAATGCCCAGTTTGCGCCACGCCCAATGAAAACGTTTGGCATGAGCCGCGATCAGGTTGATGAGCAAGATCCCCCCGATCAGGTGACCGCCAGGGAAAATCGGAACTCTGAAACCGTGGCCCTCCGTCGGCCACCAGACGAAGAGGCTTTGGAAATAGCGCTGCTGTGCTTCCCAAATTCCGAGATGAACCTGGGCGATCGTGCCGGCAAAGATAAGCGCCATCGCCGCGGCCAGACAGGCAATCGTCAGCTTCAGCGAAGTGATGAGATTGACGAGTGTGCGCAGCATCGGATCTAGAAGCGGACTGACTGGAGAAACGTCACGAATCTCGGCTTCTCTCGTTCCACAACAGGAGCAGCCCCCGTTAACTTGAAAAACCAGGCGCGGCCGTCGTGGCGCACCCATCCAGCAACGACGCGGGCCTTGGCGCCAGCCATGTCCACGGTATCGATGTGCATGTCGCCGGCATGCACCGGCGTCATCATTGATTTAAGGACGTTCGAATCCACGGCGGGCAGTCCGATTTGTTGCCGCCAGCGGTTGACGTTGTCCGTGTCGCTTCCGCCATCGCCGGGAAAGGTGACCACAGAGATGTCGGCCTTTTCCCCGTTCGCTTCGACGGCAAAACTCGCATAGCGAATGGCCGACGCCGGAGCCGGCAACCAACCTTCCGGGACCTCCCATTTGATTTGCGGCTTGTCGGAACTCGCCGGCGAGGCAGCCGCCTTGGTCGATGACGAAGTCGCATCCGCGGAACGAGACGAACTCACCCAGTTTAGAAAATTTTGTTTCTCCGTCCCGACGAGCGTGGCATTTCCCCGCATTTTGTAGAACGCCGTTCCAGTTCCATCGGCTGCGATCGCGCCCAAGATCCGGCCATCTTTGGCCAGGTCGCCATTTTCGGGCTGGCCGGACAGATCGACCACAGAGACCTCTCCGCGGGCTGTCGGCAACGGTTGAACTACACTCTTAAGTTTTTCCTCAGTGAGGGGCGGCTGCTTGAGCTGACCGAGCCAGCGGTTCACGTTATCGAGAACATTTCCCGCCGCTGGTCCGAGGACGACAAACGAAATGTCGGCGACGGCTCCGTTTTCACCTTTGACGAGAAAGCTGGCCTTGCGCATCTGGGCGAGCGGCTGCGCTTCCCAGTTCGGTGGCGCCGGTCCGATGCTCGTGGCTTGAGGGGCGGTCGCTGGCGGATTCGCGCCGCTGGCGACCGGTGGATGATTGTCCGGCAATGATTTCGTCGAATCCGGTGGCAGCGTGGCGGCCTCGGGATTCTCGAGCGGCGCCTTCGCCACCCGATAGACTTTGACCTGCTCGTCCTCACGATTACAGGCTGCGAGGTAAAACAACGCAGTCAGAGCTGGGAGCCAACGCGTAGTTCGTCGCATATTTATCGTCCCCTTACTACCGCGCGCGCCGCTGGAGTGGAAGCTAGAAGCGATATTGGAGTGACGCGCCCAGCACGTGCGCGTCGTAATTATGCACGCCGCCGTAGGCATCGGTCCGATTGGAAAAGTAGCCGTATCTGAGTTTGCCGATGATGTTCCGGGAAAACTCGTGCGAGAGCACAGCCGTCACAGCCTGTTCCTCCGCATCCGCGCCGTAGGGCTGACTGACGGAGGAGTTGTCCTGGAAGTCGTCGGCCCGGTAATAGAAATAACTTACCTGGAGGTCGGTTTTATCACCGAGGGCGTAACCGACCGTGATGGTGCCATTCCAGTAATCATTCCGCATGTCGAGGACAAGAACAGGCAGGTTCGGGACCAGCTGATCCGCGGGCGTGTCTGTCTCATTTCTGACGTAATGCACACTACCCTGGATGTAGAGTCGAGGCAGCGGGCTCCAGGTAATCGTTTCGCTCAGGATATGCGCGTTAATCTCGGCGCTCTGGATCGAATTCAGTAAATCACCGCGCGTATCGGTCGTCCCGTGCTGGAAATCGTACCGGGAGACGGACGTAAAATTGCTGATGGGTCGCCAGGTCACACGGATGTTGAAATCGTCCACATCGAATTCCTGGTCGCGGAGAAAAGCCGGATAACGGTTATTGCTCGTGAGAGCATTCGACGTGGTATCGAAAGGATGATCGTAATGGTTATCGTGGATCTTCTTGTCGTACTGCGTCGCCATGTTCAGCCACGTTTTCGGATACCAGTTCGCGCCGATCACATATTTCTGGGTGCGGATCTCGCCGTCCGTATCGCGCCCGATGAGGAGAAACGGGATTTCTTCCTCGAGTTCGAAGTCTCGCTCGGTTTGGGTCAGTTCTTCCTGATTCCATTCGCCCTTGGCGTAGAAGGTCCAGCTCTTCAGTCCGGTGTAGCGCGCCTCGAGACTTTCGGTGAGCGAATCGTAGTCGCGTGTGCTTTCCGCTGTGACCGGCGCGGTCGTTACGGCTGCCCCGGCTGACGCGACATTGGTTTCGATCGCATCGCTAAACGAGTGGAGGTTGTTGTGCTCGTAGCGGAAGGAAGGAATGATCGTCCAGTCTTTGTTCGGCCGCCAGGCGAGGTTGAAGGTCGTGACGTGCTGGTCGAGATCGGAGCCGCCCATCATATTGAGAAAACCTTCGTCGCGCTGTTGCCGCCGCGCATAGATTGGATCGAAGATCGGATCGTAGCTGTTGCCGTAAATGCGGCTGCCGCCAATGTCGCTGTCCAGAGTCGTGAACATGTAGGCGACGGAAAGCGTGACCTTGTTGCCGAAACGCGAGACCAGGTAGGCGTGGGCGCTGAAGAGATCCGAATCAATTCTGTCATGTTGCGTGACGAAGCGGTCCGCGCTTTCACCCGGCCGCCGATGAATATTGCGCGAGTCATCGAACTCCTGCTTCTCGTAACGCCCGCCGGCGCCGACCTCTGTCTGCCCAAAGGTGTGCTTGAGATCCAGCGTGAAGGTATCGCGCCTCTCGTCGATGTTTAGGAAAGTCGGGACAATGCCGCGGGCGGCGTTGCTCGTTAGGCCGGTCAGATTGGTATCGCCCCAGATGGTGGAATCTTTCTCTCCGTCGCGCGTCTCATGCTCGTAACGAAAGGTGATTTCCGGCCACTTCGGGATGCGCAGGCCGAGCTCGACCCAGGCATTGGCCCGGTCGACCCAGAGGTCGTTGTCGTAAAGGTTGAAGAAAAGATCGTTGCCCGGATAGAAGCCGCCGTGGCCGTCATACCAGGTGCGGAACTTTTTGTAGCCGACTTTGAGGTAACCCACATCCTTCAGGGTCAACTCTATATCGGCCAGGTAATCTTCCGTTCCGCCGAGGGCATGCCCGTCAATTCGCAGGCTAACCTTATCGCTGATTTTCGGCTCCCAGTGCAGATCTTCGATCCCGCCGAAAAGGTCCTGATTCTGTGCCTGCCGGTGCTGGAAAGCAGGCGCGTCTCCATCGACCCAGGCATTGCCGAGCCCAAGCGTGATCCAGTTCGTCAGCGCCGGTTCCTCTTCCGTTGTCGTCGCGGCAGTCGTGGTCCCGTTCGCGTCGACGCCTCCTCGCGCCGGGATCACCACGCTCAGGCCCAGGATGATCGCGAAGAGCATTTTCATTTTCTCTCGTACCTTAGAATCTAAGTGATGAGCTGATTTGCGAGCCGTGAACCGCTTCGTGACAGCCGGCCGACCAGCAGGTGCCACGGCTGAGCGAGCCGGCATGATCGCGGCCGCCGATCACAATGACGCCGGCCGCGGTTTGCGTTTGGGAATGGCACTTCAGGCAAAGGGTAGCGTTGCGCTCCGTGAGCATTTTCTGATTAACCGAGCCGTGCGGTTGATGGCAGGTGTTACAACCCTGGCGCAACGCTTCGTGCTCGAAGACAAACGGGCCCCGTTGCGCAGAATGGCATTGGAAACAGGTTTCGTTAGCGGACGCCAGCGCAGTCCCCCCACTCTTGACCCCAGGGCCTTTGTGCGGCTCGTGACACGCAGAGCAGCTCACCTTCCCTTCGAGCACCGGATGATGGTTCGGCAAATTGAACTGGGTGCGCACATCGAGGTGGCACTGGAAGCAGGTCTCCGGTGAGCGTTTTGGATTTACAATAGAACCCCGGCCTCCGCCAGCCTCGACGTGCCGGCTGCCCGGCCCGTGACATGATTCGCAGCCGATCTCCTTGCCGCCGTCGGCCGTCAGACGCGCGTGCGTCGCGGTATGAAAATCCCGCGTCTGCTCTTCATGGCAAGTTTCGCAGCTTTCCGATCCAACAAACGTGGCCCCGGCAATGCTCGGCGGCGCGACGAGCGTGCGCGTGGTGCTACAGGAAACAAGAATCACGGCGAGCGCTGCTCCGCCCCCGACCGCCCACCAGAGTTTTTCGCCCCTACCGTGGATCCATCGAGTCAATCTCGGACGCCACACAGAGCGCAGTTCTACAAAAAATCGTTCAATCTGGCTACGCATTTTTACGGTCAAACTTCAGCCCGATTTCGCCCTGAAGAAGGATTCATCCAAGGCGCCTCCCGATCGAATGCGCGACGCGATACTGAGTCGGTGAAGTCCCGGCTAATTTTTTGAAAACGCGATTGAATTGGGAGAGCGACTGAAAGCCAACCGCGAAGGCGATTTCGCTTACGCGCAGGCCAACATCGTGAAGAAGAATCCGTGCCTTTTCAAATCGAGTATAAGCAACGTGGTCGACAAAATTGATCCCGGTCACCTGCTTGAACTTTTCACTCAAATAATTCGGGCTGATGCTCACCACCCTGGCCACCTGAGTCAGCGAAAGTTCCTCACCGGAATGTTCGTCAATAAAGTTCCGAGCTTTCCAGATATCGAACGACTCCGCTCGGTTCCCTTCTCGCGAACCCACACTCTTCGACGGAGGTGAGGGCGTCGTCTTCATCATGATATCGGATCAAACCGCCGCTGTTGAATACGGAGGAAAACCCGGATGGGTTGCGTTCGATGGGTTCATCCTTTCGCCATCTATTCAATTTCCGGTCAACCCCGCTAATACTTTATTAGTCAGGTCGTTATACCCGCAAGGTATGACCCTTATCGTAGTCACGACCCGGACGACCAGATGATCGATATTGCGCATCGACGTGCGGCGTTCGCATGGATTGGGCAGCCGTTCTGGCACACGTTGCGGCCCGGTAGGCCGTGGGAGACGTCCCGGAAAGTTTTTTGAAGACGCGATTGAATTGCGACAGCGACTGAAATCCGACGGCGAAGGCCACCTCGCTCACGCGCAGGTCGAGGTCGTGCAAGAGACAGCGCGCTTTCTCATAGCGGGTGCGTGCGACGTACCTGACAAAATTCACCCCGGTCACTCGCTTGAACTTTTCACTCAAATGATTCGGGCTGATATGGACCGCTCTTGCCACCTGGGTGAGCGAGAGCTCTTCATCCGAGTGCTCGTGGATAAAATTCCGGGCTCTCCAGATTGTGATGGGCTCTGCGTGATTCCTGTTCTGCGAACCAAAGACCTCCAGTTGAAGTGAGGGCGTCGTTTTCATCGTCTTGCCACAGGAAATCGCCGCCAGGACGTTGACGCTCTCCGTTCCTTGGCAATTTCTTGCCGGATTTTGTTCGCGGCTCGCGGAGGGGATCGTCGGGGCAACAGCACAAAAACGAATCCACTAACTTTGAGCGTGCTCTCCCCGAGTTGGGCGCGGTCCTGTTCGCCGCGCCCAGCGCTCTTTGCAGCGGGAATCCGCTGCATGAGCATTTAGACCTCTGCTAGTTTCCCTTGCGGATTGGGGTCAGCAAAACCGCATGGTAGACGCCGTCGTTCTTGGCGAAGGCAATGGCAGCAATTTGACCCTTGTCATTGATCGCGACCGCGGCATCGAGTTGGTAGTTCTTCGCCTCTTCACCAATCATGGTGTTCAGGTCCATCATCAATCCACCGCTCCAAACGAAGGCCACCTGGACGGCTTGAGGGGTCGGGCCGACTGCCATATCTCGATCGGACGGGAGATAACTGTAACCGACCACCTGGTCGTTGGCGTTGATGCCCAGGGCAAAGCTGCGATCGCTCTCCATGGAAGCACCACCGAGCGAGCCCAGATCGATCATTTCCGTGCCTTTATGAAGAAAGGCGTGAATCCGATCGGTATCCTCCTTGATTGTGGAATAGCCGACGACATGGTTGCTGCCGTTGATGGACGTTCCATAACTAAAGTCGCCTCCGAGCGTTCCCAGATCGGACATTCCCTTCTCCTGCTGCCAGATGAACGCGTGGGTTGACCCGACTTTGTCGCCGAGGTGAGAGTTGCCCGTCACAAACCCGAAGTCGTTGATACTCCAAGCCTGCGCATAGGCCCCGCCCAATGTGCCCAGATCCCTCATCCCGCGGCGATCAAAGGTGCTGACAATGAAAGCCCGGGCATACTGGTAATCTTGCTTTTCGCTGGAAAAACCGACCACCTGTCCGGATATGTTAATGGCGTTGGCCCGACTGAAGGTCCCACCCTGTCTCAATGTCCCCAAATCCATGGCGGACCCATTCATGAAAACCGCGGCATGGGTAGTGTTCAGGCCAAAGCTTGAGTCGCCGACCACTACGCCGGCGCTGTTAATGCCAAATCCGCGATGGATGCCTTTGGCGGAATGCCTGCCGACATCCTCCATCTGCACTTTCCCATCTTTGGTGTAGCGAAACGCGGACTGCCCCGAGGTGCCCGCTATTTGGCCCTCGTTATTAATTGCCGCTGGCGTACTTTCCTTTGAGTCAGGGAGAGCTCCCAGATCAGTCACGCTGTACATCTGAGCGCCTGCGCTCGAAACCCCGAACGCGCAGCACGCGGCCAGGGCCATTGTTATGAAACGATTTGTAGTCTTCATCTTCTTTGGTTCTTTCGTTAGTTGTTTTCTTTCGTGTTGTTTCGTTTGGGTTATTCCGAACGAATGTTTCTCTTTCACGGCATCAGGTTAATTGCCCGGCCACAAAGCGCTGCACGCTGGTTGGCAATTGCTAGGCAGATATTGTCCCCCTTCCCACGGGAAGAAGTAACGCCACGCGAACAAGCGACGATCCGTTAGCTCTGAGTTGCTGGCGCCGCGACCGCCAGCAGAAAGCAATTGCGACAACGAACCCTTGAGTAATCTAACGGACGAAGACGAGCGTCCAGGCAATCACCTGCCGAAAGGTTATTTCTCTAACTGAGGTGCTTCCGCTTTTCGACGAAGAGGCTCTCAGAAAACAAACAAGGGCGGTTGTTAACCGCCCTTGTTATTCATTGATGTCCAGGTTACGGCGTCGCACCCCGATCGTAGACTTCAACAACGCCGATGCCGGTGGCGCCATTCAATCCCGAGAGCAAGGCAGTGTAAAGGCCCGGCGACAGCGTCGCGGTTACCGCAGCCTCGAGGTTGTTTGTCGGTGCGAGACCCGCCGCAGTGATCTCAGAAGCTTGCACCGCGTCGTCCTGCCAGTCGTTATTGGCGACGAGAAGCGCTCCATTCATGTCGCGCAGTTCCAGCACTGGGTTTGGCAGGGCATTAGTTATTCCGAGCGCAGTGAGGCTGGGGCCAATGCCACGCACCACAACTTTATCCGAAATTCCGCTCTCGCTGAGCAGGAAGCCGGCGATGACGATGTTATCACCTGTGTTGACAAAGGCGCGCGTGCTCAGGTTGGCCAGTTTCGAGTCAACTCCCTGGTCCAGGTCGTAGACTTCTACCAAGCCGACGCCGGAGGTGTTGCTATTCCCTCGCACGATCGCGGTATAGGATCCGGGAGAGAGGGTGGCCATGATCGCGGACTCGAGATCATCGGTGGGCGGGATGCCCGTGGCCTGGATGTCGACCCACTGAGTTTGTTTCCAGTCATCGTTTGTGATCGTGGCAAATGTGCCAGGACCGTGCAACTCGAGCACCGGGTCAGCCAGCACGTTGGGTATACCGAACCCGGTCAATGAGGGTCCGATCGCCCGAATAAGCACAGATTTGGGAGCGGTTCCGGTGACGATGAAGCCGCCAATGCCGACACTATTACCGGTCTCAACTCGCATACGGGTCGAGACGTTGAGGGCTTTGGGCGCTGGGCTGGGGCTGGGACTCGGACTTACGCTTGGACTCGGGCTCGGGCTTGGACTCGGGCTTGCGCTTGGACTCGGGCTCGCGCTTGGACTCGGGCTCGCGCTTGGACTCGGGCTCGCGCTCGGACTCGGGCTTGCGCTCGGACTCGGACTTGCGCTCGGACTCGGGCTTGCGCTCGGACTCGGGCTTGCGCTCGGACTCGGGCTTGCGCTCGGACTCGGACTTGCGCTCGGACTCGGGCTTGCGCTCGGACTCGGGCTTGCGCTCGGACTCGGACTTGCGCTCGGACTCGGGCTTGGACTCGGAGTACCCGCCCCAGCCGACGTTACCGCAACGCAGGCGGAAAACTCGGATGTGTCGCCGGTGGACAGGCGCCTGGCCGTCGCGGTGAGCTTCGCGCCGACCGCCACGGAGGCCGGCAACGTCTGCGAGAACGTCGCGTGCCCCGTGCTATTGGTTGTCGCTGGCGTCGAGCCAAGGAACACGGCACCCTCGCCAAACCCCGACGGGTCGCACGAGGGGCTTGCAAAGAATTCGATCGTAAACTGGCCGGAGGACGAAGTATCGAGTGTCCCCTGAACTGTGACCGCTGAACCGGTCGTCGTGGCTGACAGGAGCACAGGGAAGTTCTGCAAGCCATTACCGCCGGAATCGACATCGCCCGGGTCGTTAGGCGTGAGGCCTCCGGTCCCTCCAAAGTTACCGGAGAAGAGATCGATCCCGAGGGCGCCGCAATCATGGATGGAGTTGCCGGTGATCGTGATGCCGTTTTCCTGGCTTCCGACGATTACACCTGTGGTCTCAACGCTGGCGATGTGGTTGGAACTGATGAGCGTGCCGAACGCGTGATAGTTCCCCGACATCGGTGAAACCACGATGCCCGAGCGCGTGACGATGGGGGTGACCCCATCGGCCGCGAGGCCGATCGTGTTGCCCTGAATCAGGGTATCCTGACTGTTGAAGTTGGTCGCACCGACAAGGATGGCCTGGCCGAAGATCTGGCCCGCGTAATGGTTGGTACCGACGACGCGCAATCCCGCGATGAGGTTAGAGCGGATGGTCGTGCTCCTGGAGTCGCGAACCTCGACGCCGGTGGGCCCGATCTGCGGATAGCCCGACATGCCGTCGGCAGTCGTGCCGATGTAGTTGCCCTCGACGATCGTACCATCGGCATCGACGATACTGAGCTGTTCGCCCACGGGGTAGCCTTCTTCTCCGTAATGGCCGGCACCCGCGATAACATTGCGCTCGGCCGCAGTCGGTCCGCCGATCCGGTTGTTGCGCGCGAATACTCCGTACTGCGGGGCGCCTATCACATCGGCGCCGCCGATGATGGTATTGCCGATTACGATGTTGTTCTCGGCGGGGCCGGCGATCCGCAATCCGCTGAGGATGTTGCCCTCACCCGGCTGTGTGCCGCCCACAATGTTACCTGAAGGCGTCGGACCACTCATATAGCCTTCGATCGAGACACCAGAGTGCAATGGCCCGCTGATCTGGCAGCCGATCACACGATTGTTGTTGCCGACGAGTCGCACGGCGTAGCCACGCTGATAAGTCAGGCCTAAGCCCTTGATAACGCAGTTGTCGCCGTTCACGAAGATGGCGGCTATGCCCCATCCGTTAGGCTGGAGACCATAAATGCCCACCTCAGGCCCGTTCGGGTTCGTGTCACCTATGTTCGCCGTCTGGGTCGAGAAATCGACCGTCGTGGCGGAATCTGTGAGGAAAAAGGCGTCCTGCTCGAGTTCGAGCAACGCCACACCCGAAACCAGCCAAAATTCCGAGACCGGGATGGCAAAGGCGATGGTTTGAGGACCGGCCGTGTTGTTCGCCGCGGTGCAGGCCTCGCGGAAGCTGACGCGACCGTCCGGCCCCGGCAGATCGCTCACCTGCTGTAAGCCAGAGAAGTCGGAAACGTCGTTGACGGTGGTAACGGTGATGGTCTCGCCGCTAAGAGGCACCTGAAATGGCGCCGCCATCGTGCTCGTCGCAAACATAACGGCCGCGGTCACCGCCACGATTGCGGCGACGTTGGCCCTTTTCAAAATATTGGTGTTCATGGGTAATCCTTTTCTTTGTTGAAGCTCTTTGTTAGAGTTCCGTTTCATGCTGTGAGACTCGCGCAACCGTTGCACCGTTGCTGCGCTCCGATTGGCTTTCTCCAGGCATATCTTGCGCGTCCTCGCGGGACGTCGTGTCGATCGGCGACGAAGCGCACCGCCTTTGCGAACAAGGAACTGGTTGGATGAAACCAACGGATTTGTGTTTTCATGGCAGTGCTGCTCCCTGCTTCCAGCATTGCCCGCGTTTTGGCTAATGGTGAAAGGTAACGTCGTTGTTACCACCCGCTCATGGGGACACGCCTGCCCCTGCGATTCTATGCAGCTTTCGCGCGCCGCTTCCTGGTACCGAGATGGGCGCGAAATTCCGTGGGCGATTGGCCAAAGGTCCGCTTGAACATCCGGTTAAACTGCGTCAGCGATTGAAAACCGACATCATAAGCGATCTCGCTAATGCGGCGATTCGGATTCAGGAGCTGCGTTTTGGCGTCTTCCAATCGGACCCGGCCCACGTAGTCGGTAAACTTCAAGCCCGTCGTCTTCTTGAAGACCTTGCAGAAATGAAACACGCTCGCGCCGGAGGCTTGCGCGACAGCCGTCAGGGAAAGCGGCTCCATTTTGTGTTGCTTGATGTATTCGCGCGCCTTCCGGACCAAGGGCGGCTCGGAGTTCTGGTTTTCGAGCACGATCTGGTTGATCAGGGCCGAGAGTTGCTCGGCAAAAAACGTGAGCAGCCGCACGATCGCGCCGTATTTGTCCTTCGGAATGATCGGCGTCGTCTCCCAGGCTTTGCGGAGGCCGCCCGTAAACGGCACACCACATTCGGCCAGCTTCGCGGCGGCGCGCGTCTTGTCCGATTGGATGGCCGAGCGCCGCAGGACCTGCCCGATCCGGAGAAAGCCGATTGTTTCTTCACCGAGAAGCACCGGCACGGCCGTCTCCGTCAAACCGAACGGGCAGGTCTCCGTGTGCGGTGTGATGCCGGTGTGCCGGATAATTTCCGCATGCGACTTCAGACAAACGGCCAGCGTCGCGGGCCGTTCCGCGAGCAGCGCGCAAAATCGGTTTTCGTTTGTTTTCTGGTGATGCTCGAGCTGCCAGTATTCCAGCGGCCGCAGCGCCAGCGCCAGGCCCGTCGCCTTGCCGAACACCTTGTCGTAATCACGATACAAGCGCGAGCGCAGCAACGTATCGATCAGTTGCTTGTTCGCATTACTGGTGGCGCTCGGCCGCGCGGCTTCGATCATGACCCGAGCATGATCTACGTCCCGCCGGCGATCTTGCAATTGAAACAGTGGAGGATTAAGCAGCGACGGCCCCGCCGATCCCAAGAATGCCGCTGCGAGCGTGAGCACCCGGCAACCTGTTCTGCACCGCTTGCCAGCGTTGATACATCATGAAGCTCATTCGCTTCAAGAGCTCGTAACCCAACGAATGATCATTTTCGCAACATTCGCGCAAAACTGATCCGTAAAAAAAGATGGCCGTGGTTGGCTCGATGGCTCGCGTTGTGTACGTCCGAGTCTGAAGTGGAAACATCCACGACCAGCCGAGCCGTGGATCGTCCATTCCGCTGCTCGATTCCAAACTAACCTTTCCGGTCTCGATCAAATACAGCCGCTCGGCAACGTCGCCCTCACGGAAAATCACTTCTCCTTTTTTGAATTGAGCTGTCTCGGCGCAGCTCGCCAACAATGCCAACTGTCCGCGATTCATCCCGGCAAAAAGAGGAAATATTGCCAGGCGAGCGGCCAGGCTCTCCGCAGCTGTCTCCGGTCCGCTCTCTTTTCTCAAGGCATTATCCGGAGCGGCAGAGAAATTTGCCTGTACCAGATTTTTTGGGAAAGGCAGGATCCCTGAGCTTGTCTGAGCCGGCCGTGTTTGTGTTGTCATGGCGTAAACCTGACATCTCACGCGAAGTTGGCTCACCAGCCCTTGTTAAACGTTGGGCGCTTCTTGCTGTCCGCGCCGCCGACGCTCCGCACTCCCTCGGGATCCGGGCTGAGCGCCAAGACCGACTTTACCGCCTGGCCGGGGCGGTATCCGCTAGAACAATTTTTGCACAACGAATGCCAAGCCGCGGCGAGCGCGAGGCGCGGCCGGACTCCAATCTAGGACTGGAAAGGAGATAATTATGGAATACCTCGTTGTGTTGGCCACGATGACAATGGTTGTTGCTTACGCCCTGATCATTGCCCGGTCTCTGCCCAAGACTTAACACCGTCGAGCCAGGATGTTCAGGATCGAATCGGATCATTCAAGACAAAGCCGGACCGAAACCCCGGAAGGGACATTGTCGCGCCGCGCTCCCTCACCTTAGACTTCGAATCGATGGCATCGATTCGTGAGCCTGGCGCTGAGAGCGTCCATCGGGACACGGCAAGCACGCCGTGCGCACGTTCTTCCGAAAAATGGGTGCTGGCCGCAACGATTCTCGGTTCGAGCATGGCCTTTATCGATGGCACGGTGGTCAATGTGGCGCTGCCGGCGCTGCAAAGTGATCTAAATGCCGGCCTGGCCGACGTGCAGTGGGTGATCGAGGCGTACTCATTGCTGCTCGCGGCGCTGCTCCTGGTGGGCGGGACGCTGGGCGATCACTATGGACGACGGCGCATTTTCTTGATCGGTGTGGTTATTTTTGCCGCGGCCTCGACTTGGTGCGGCCTGGCCGGCGGCATTCACCAACTTATCCTTGCCCGCGCCGTGCAGGGATTCGGAGCCGCTCTTCTGGTTCCGGGCAGCCTTGCCATCATCAGCACGGCGTTTCGCGAAGAGGAGCGTGGGCGCGCCATCGGAACATGGTCTGGCTTCAGCGCCATCACGGCCGCAATTGGCCCGGTCCTCGGAGGATGGCTCATCGATCATGTTTCCTGGCGGGCCGTCTTCTTCATCAATATTCCGTTGGCGATTATCGTCATCGTCATCGCGCTCCGGCACGTGCCGGAGACCACTGGCAGCGAAAGAGGGCGGCTCGATTGGTGGGGTGCCGCCTTGACCACCGCAGGGCTGGGCACACTGGTTTTTGCGCTGATCGAATCATCACGTTTCACCTTTGCGCATCCGATCGTGATCCTTTCCTTAGTCGTCTCGGTCGGTTGCTTCATTGCGTTCACCCTTCTCGAACGGCAAAGACGCGATCCAATGTTGCCCCTGGAACTTTTCCGGAGCCGCACCTTCACCGGCGCCAATCTCCTGACCCTTTTTCTCTACGGAGCACTGGGCGGGACGCTCTTCTTTTTCCCGATGAACCTGATTCAAGTGCAACAGTATTCGCCGACGCAGGCGGGCGCGGCACTCCTGCCCCTGATCCTGATCATCTTCCTGTTATCGCGGTGGTCCGGGGGACTCGTGCACCGATACGGCGCGAAGATTCCGCTCGTTCTTGGACCACTGATCGCGGCGGCCGGTTTCGCGCTTTTCATGGTCCCAAGCTTTGGTGGCAGTTATTGGAAAACCTTCTTTCCGGCCGTCGTCGTGCTCGGAATCGGAATGGCCATCAGCGTGGCGCCGCTCACGACGACTGTTATGAACGCTGTGGCGCAACAGCGCGCAGGCATCGCCTCCGGCGTTAACAATGCCGTCTCGCGGATTGCCGGCCTGGTCGCGATCGCTGTGCTCGGAATCGTGATGCTGCAAAGCTTCAATCACGGCCTCGACGCGCGCTTGCCCGCCCTTAATCTGTCGCCAGCTGCGCAAAAATCGCTCGAAGCCGAACGCGCCAAACTGGCGGGCGCCGACGTTTCACACCTGGCGCCGGAAGTGCGGAACTCACTCAGAGAAGCCATTAACTACTCGTTCGTGGACGCTTTCCGTTGCGTCATGCTGATCGGAGCCGCGTTGGCGCTCGCGAGTGCAATCGCCGCCTGGGTCCTGATCGAAGCGCGACCGGCTGCTCTGGCCGCGAAGAAGTGAGCTACCTTTGCGACACCGTTTCCGCTTGCTGCCCCCGTTGCCTCTGGGGGATTATCGGGCGTTGACGCGCTGATCGTCCCATGTTCCTAGAAGAACAGTCGCTCTCACGAATCGAACACTCTCCACCGGCCATCTCTTTTGAAGCTTCTCCGCCTATTTTTCCCGTCTGCGAACGGAAGCTCGGGGTCAGGCCTCGACAGTTTCGATGTCTACCGCCGGCGGGCGCTCCACTTTTCCGCCGATCATGCCGGACCGAACTTGAACGTCTGGTCACCGGCCGACGCGGAGGGTTCCGTTGATGGGGCCGCGCGCCTGGCCTCGGGAATGTTGCGCAACAGCGGCCGGCTGCGGCGCCGTTTTCCAGCCGCTATTTCGGAGGGCGAGGACGGCCCCTACTGCGAGTGGCTTTGCACCAGCGCCGCGATGAAACTCGGGCTCTCCCGCCGCGCCGTGGAGAATATCTCGACCGCGTTCCGGAGTGACCCAGGAAAACGGGTCCTCGAATTGTACCTGCGCTCGCCCAAGATTCAGGCCCGCTTTCCCCACGGCCTGCTGCCCGCGGGCCAAAAGCGGTTCGTTAAATGGCTTTTGCGCGAAGGCCGGGCCAAACACAACCTGAGTGCCGCCGAAATTCTCTGGTTCCTGCATGAAACCGCCGAGCAAGTGCCGCAAATGGTCCTCAAGACCTGGCTGATAAATCAGGACTGGCAAAAGCGCTTTCCGGCCGGCCCGACGTCCGCCGGCAAAGAAGAATTCATCCTCTGGTTGCGTCAGGAATTTCCGGGCTGTTCCGCCTTCGCCTTGAAGAGCGCGCTGGACTCGATCGTGCCGGCGGCGGAAGAAATGCTTCTGCACCACGGCTCCAACGGGGCCTCAACCAACGGGCAGCGAGACGGGACTTTTCGGAACACTCCGCGCCTCCAACCCATTTCCGGGGAAGGGAATGGGCCGCTCCCGCGCGGGGTCAACATCCTCAGTCATTTTAGTTATCCGTCCGGAATCCAACAGGCCGCCCTGTTTACAAAACGCGCGCTGGAAAATGCGGGGTTCGGCGTCTCGTGCCGCGATGTTTCCGCCTTCCCCTGTTTCGACGTGGAGGATCGTGCGCCGTTTCTGGGCCTGGAAGTTTTCCCCGTCACCATCATCAACGTCGCACCCCAGCCCTACTTCTCCGTGGCTTACGAGCGGGGCGGGTTGCTCCGTCGCTCCGGCATTTATCGGATCGCTTATTGGGCCTGGGAGCTGGACGCGATTCCGGAAGAATGGGTCGAGCTCACGCCGTTGCTCGATGCGATCTGGGCGCCGACCGGATTCGTGGCGGACGCGTTCCGGCAACGGATGCCCCTGCCCGTGCATGAAGTTTTGCCGGGCGTGGAATTGAGCGAGATAGAAAATGCGAACAAAGCGGATCTCGGCATTCCCGCGGAGAATTACGTTTTTCTCTTCATGTTCGACATGTGCAGCCAAATGGTGCGCAAGAACCCGCTCGCGTTAATCCAGGCGTTCCGGAGAGCGTTTGCCCGGTCGGACAACGCCACCCTGGTGATCAAGGTCAGCCGCGGCCGATCGCATCCGGAGGATTTCTCCGCCCTGGAGCAAGCGGCCCGCGAAGCCGGAGTAATTGTCGTGGACGAAGTGCTCTCCCGCGCGCGCGCCTATGGTTTCATTCAAATGTGCGACTGCTTTGTTTCGCTGCATCGCGCCGAAGGTTTCGGGCTTTGCCTGGCCGAGGCGATGTTGATGGGCAAGCCGGTCATCGCGACGAATTATTCCGGGAATCTGGCGTTCATGCACCCCGGTAACAGCCTCCTGGTCGATTACACGCTGGCGGAGATTGCCGACGATAATCCGATCTACAAGGCAGGAAACCACTGGGCTGAACCATCGATCGAACATGCCGCCAGCTTGATGCGCTCTTGTTACGACAACCCGGAGCGAGCAGCTGCCTTGGGCGCGACTGGACAACTGGAAGCAAAAGAAAAACTCTCGCTAAAAGCAGCCGGACAAAGGATGGCGGAACAGCTCGCCAAGGTCCCTGCGTTCGCACCAGGGCAGCCATCCGCACCGCTGGCTCACTTGACCCGATAGAGATAGATCGAATTTCCGAAGACCGCCTCCGGTTTTCGGTCCCGATACGCGGCGAAGGTATTTTCCCGTTCCGTCTCGGGAAGCTCGGCCGATCCGGGAACCGTCGAACCATTGAGAAAACTCGCACCGATCGCGACGTAATTGGTTTTGACAAGGCCCTTGTCACGCGGCGGAAGAATATCGGAGTACTCCACGCCAAAGAAACGAAAGGTAAGCCAGCCACCCGCAGTGGCGCCACTCAGGTGAGTCTCGCCCCGGGAACGCAGATAAGCGGCCACCGCATTCACATCATCCCCCCACTCCACGTTCGAATCGGAAAGCAATTTCCATCCTGGCTGGCCGCCCCGGAGTTGATTGAAATAGGAAACGTAATCCGGATAGGCGCGCGCCGTTTCGAAGGCCATCGCGCCGATCAGCAGGGCGATGATTGCTCCGGCGAGGTGTCGCCACTTCGAAACGCGCAGGAACCGGTCCAGAAGCAAAGCCGCCAGGATGAAGAGAAAGGGATAGACCGGAAGAAAATGGCGTATGCCGATGTTGATGCTGCTCGTGAGCGAGATCGCGAGGTAGGCGGCAATCGGCGCGACGAGGAACAGCAACCGGGCCTCGCGCCGGACCAAAAGACGCCAGAGCGCCCACAGCAGCGACACAATCGCGAGGCCTAGAAACGCAACCGTCGTCTTGAGAGCGAACGCGATGGGAAAATAATACCACCAACCCAGATCGCTGTACCGGCCCAGGAGGAATGTGGCGTGGCCGAAGTGATTGTGCAGCGCGACGTTGTAGATGCCGAAGAGATAGTAAGTCGGGAAAAGAACGGACAAGCCACGAATGCCGCTCATGATGGCCTGAGCGTGTTCGGGCGTCCGGGCTGCGATCCAGGCCAGGTCAGCCGGAATAATCGCCTGTCGTTGGAAACGATAAGCCAGATTAATTATCGCCAGCGCAACAAACCCGGCGATACACACGTGCCGCAGGATTTTTCCCCGCGTCAGTCCGCGAGATGGCGCCCGCAGAATCCACGCAACGGTGGCGAGCAGGAGGAGAGGACCAACGATCACCAGGGAGAACTTTGTGACGAGGGCGGCTCCCGTGACCAGGCCCACGACCAGAGCAGAGCGAACAGAGGGCAGCCGGTGATAACGGTAGAGTGCGAAAGCAAACAAGAGGTAGGCGAGCGCCGCGGGCAGATCCGTATGAACGATGCGCCCATGCGCGAGCACCGTCGGCTCGAGGGAGTAGAGCGCCACCGCCAGAACTCCCGTCCGCGGGTTCGAGAGTTCCTTCGTGAAGACAAAGATCAGCCAGCCGAGGACCACGGTGAGCACAATCATTGGCACCCGGGTCCAGAATGAGATCGATTCGAATTCCGCGGCGTTCGCTGTCCAAAACTCTCCGTCAGCCGCGTGAGTCCGCGCGAACGAATTCTCATTCCCCGGCTCGGCCAGGGGACGTTCGTTCGGTTGCAGGAATAACAAGGGGAGCGCCGCCCACATTTTCACCAGCGGCGGATGTTCGTTATTCAACGTGTAGGTCGCGGCGACCAGATGGTAGTAGCCCGCCGGGATGTGAACCAGCTCGTCGGAGGTGATCGTCTTGCGCTTGATCACCGACAGGAGATTGGCCGCCATCACAGCCAGGAGCGCCAGGACAATCAGTTGCGGCCACCGTCTTCGGACGAAAGGGCGGATCGCCGGTAAAGCTGCCGAATCGCCTTGCTGTGTCCTGGACATTTCCTGCGCGCGGCAACGGCCTTATCGGACTTCCATCGGGAGTGCGAGTGGCTGCGATCCGCGTTCTTCGAACCAGCAAACGTGTTGATCGACCAGATCGATTTTCAACGTGTAGGAACCCGGCTCAATGGGACAGGCGTGTTCGATGACGACGCTGCATGCCTCGTTAGGCGCCAGCGCCCGGGGCAGCGGCGGCTCTCCGTGAAATTCACCGCGTATCTCGCCAGACTCGCTGAAGACCTTCACCCCCAGCATGACCGCGCCCCGCCGCAAGTATCTCCCGCCCAGCCAGACGGTGTCGCCGGAATTTCGCACCCGGAGATCGGCGCGGAAAACCTGCCCGGGCGAAAAGCGGGCCGGCCAGGTCGAGCGCAAACTTATTTCCGCGCGGAGCAAACCCGGGGCGCGACTGTTGGGCACACTCGACGCCGGCGCCGCGTCCGACACTTTCTTGCAGAGCAAATAGTTGATCGCCGGTATCTCGACGCGGATCCGGCCCTGCTCGTCCAACGCGTCCCGATCGATCAAGTCATTGACGCTGACGTAATCGCCCACCACCGCGAACCCGCATCGATCCAATAATTCGCAGAGATAGGTGGAATCAAAGGGCGACTCCAGCGTGCGGTACTTTCGCATCACTTCCACGAGTTCCGTTTCCGCGGCCGAAGCGGCCGGTGGTCGATTGCCTTCGAGGATAAACAGCAGGCCGCCCATCGGAAGCATCGCCGCGAAATGCCGGACGACCGCGTGCTCGTCCACAAAATGATGGAGCGCGTCATAACAAATAATCGCCTCGTATTTTTCCTCGAGCGGTGAGAGTTCGATGTCGTGCGCGCGGAAGCGGCAGCGCATTTCTGTTTGATGATCGACCATCCGCGGGACCGCGCGCACACGATCCTCCGCGATCTGGATCAACTGCGGACTGATGTCGATGCCCGTGACGTCGTAACCCAGGCGCGCGAAGTATTCGCTGAGCCAGCCGGAGCCGCAGGCGACGTCGAGAATACGGGCGCCCGCGCGCAGACCCAGGGCTGCGGCCATGTTCGCAAAATCACAGAAGTGGCGATGCGTCTCCACATCCATCCCCTCGCCGCGAAACTTCGGCGGCTTGTTGGCCAGATTATAGAAAGGCTTCGTCCGCAAATAGTGGAGCCGTTCGGCGTCGAGCTTCCCCGGATAATCGATGGCCGCTCGCTTGTAATCGATGCCTTCGAGCTTTGGTAACCGGCCTGCGCCGCTGGCGGAATCCACGGCAAGAGATTTGGACCCTGGGGATGGCAGGTCAATGCGAGAATTGCAAAAGCTGAAAGCTCAGCGCGCGAGGTAGGCCCGGAAAGAGGCGAGCTCGAGGATCATGTCGCACTCCTGGCAGGGCAGCTCACAGGTGATAACGAGCGCGCCGGCCGGAGGACGTTCCTCCTTCGCGATTCGAACGAAGTCCGATTTCTTCAGGCCGTGGAAAAGACCATACCAATAGGCGTGGATGTAACCCGGCGCGCCCGGCGCATCCATCAGGTAAATCGGCCGTTGGGGCCGCGCGATGGCCGCGGCGAAGACCTCCGGGTAGAAGGCGTCGAACGAATGCCATCGTTGCCCGGCAGCGATTTGAAATTGCCATTGAAATAACCCGCCTTGCAGCAAGGTGCTCACCACCACCGCCGCCAGAATGATTCGCCGAACCAGGGATCGCTCCAGCAGCCAGGCGAGGGCTGGAGCCGTCAGGAGGAGCAGGAATATCGGCAACGCGATCAGCCGCAAGGTGTGAAAGCGATCGATGGTCAGCGCGGCTGGAATCGGGGCAATGAGCAATCCGTAGACGGCGAACCGCCACCAGGGATCACGCCAGAGTTGCTCGGTGAAGAACAGGACCAGCCCTCCGCAGGCCAGCGCGACCGTCGCAAACAGCAAGCTGCCCATCGTCGCGAGATGGTGGCGTGGCTCAGGATCGCCGGCCACCAGCCAGTCCCATGGATTGAAGCAGCGAAAATAATGTCCGAGAAAACTAATTACGATCTCGATAGTGCTGCCGTCCGAAGTGAGATACGTCACGTGCGAGAACCTGGTCCCGAGCGCGCCGGGGTGATGATTCAAAAACCAGAGGAAAGGAATCAGGGTGAGGCCGTAAAAGAGAAAAATTTGGCCGAAGCGAAGCCATCGATTCTTGCTGACGCAGAGCAAGAGTCCGCAACAGAGAAGCGGCCCCAGGATCCTTCCGGCCGCGCTGCTGTAGGTGATCAACCCGAGAGCCAACGCCAGCGCGACCGAGTGCAGCCAATGCGGTGGATCGTGCGTCAAGGCAACTTGCAGCGCCCAAAGAAAAAGCGCCAGGGCAAGAGGCAGGAACGCAACTTCGAAGACGAGCCGGCTCACTTCAAACAACCAGGGTGTCAGGCACGCGCTCGCCCCGACAATTATCCCGACCGTCCATTGGCGGGTCGCCCTTCCGGCGAGCGCGCCTAACAGCAAAGCCGCCGCCAGGACCAGCAATGCGCTCAAAAGCCGCGCGATGAACTGGCTCGGACCGAAAACCCAATAAAACGACGCCAGCAGATAGATGAAGACCGGGTTTTTGTGTTCGCCGAACGCGCGAAAATAGAGCGGCCAGCTTTCGCCATGCTCGTCCACGCCATGCTGCGAAATCGTGTAAGCGTTGTACGCAATGGACGATTCGTCCACGAAGAAGCCGGGCGGATTCTCCGGCACTTCGGCAACGTAAAGAGTGATCGCAATCGCCACGCCCACTCCGATGAGCAGCCAGCGGACAGACGGCAAAAGTTTCAGCTGCACTGGACGTTGCAAACTGCGATCGAGATTTCCCGATCGTCGCGATTCTGCGGGTCGGACGGGCGCGGTCGCCAGGTCTGATTCGCGGTGATTTCCAATTCAAACATCTCGTCACTGCGCGCGATGAGAGGTTCAGGCAATCTCAACTCGAGCTCCACCCAGCCGTAACGAAAGAGTGTGCAGGCGGAGAGCGGCGCGCCATTGAGCAAAAACGCGATCTCGATATGGCGCTGACCGAGATCCGGAAGATGCGTCGTGAGATCAAGGCGAATTGCGCGCAATTTCGCAGCTCGAAAACGAATACGGCCTCGCGTTTTCATCCAGCGCGCCACCGGCGGAAGATCGTCCGGGTCGTACCAACCATCGTCGAAAATCGCGTGGGGCGAGCGATCGAGGCACGTCACTTCCGAAGCTGCGTCCGCGCTCTCCAGTTCCAACAAATCGCGCCGGTCGCGGTGCTCATTATAAAAAGGACCAAGCGGCGCGGCGGACGCCTTCAGCAGCGTGTAGAGGCCGCTTCGTGGCAGGCGGACGTTGAGATCAGAGATTTTTCCGAAGACGTAACCCATCGCCATGTCGAAGGCGCGCCGTTGTTCGAAGGAGAGTCCGCGCAAGTATTCGAGGAAATCATCCTCGAACGGCAAACCGTAGCGGTCCGCTTGTTTCAGGAACTCGTCGCTGCTCAGGCAAAGCGCATAGCGCGGCTCCCAGGCGACGTGGGCGAAGAATTTGCGGAAGCGCGCCGCGTGCTCCTCCTCCTCTTCCAGGCCGACATGCCCGTCGATGGCAATGAAGCGGCGCAACTCGTCCGGCGACATCTCGTCATAGCTCCGCCGGGCGGCGCGATCGGTGCACTCGATTCCGTGCATGGTCACACCGCCGGGACGCAGCACCCGCTTTATCTCCGCGAAGACGGCATCCTTTTGTTCCGCCAGGATATGGCCGATGACATCGAGGCTCACGACATAGTCGAACGACGCATCCGCGAAGGGCAACGCATCCAGTTCCGAGCGAATCGTCTCGTCGTAACCGTTGCGCCGCGCGGCAGCCACGCATTCATCGGAAAGATCGACGCCCGTCAACGTGACGCCTTTGCGTTTCAACAATGCGAGCATGCCCGCCCCACAACCGAGATCCAGGACCGCCGCGTCCCGGCACACGTTGTCGTAAACCCACATGGTGCGCGCGAAACGCAGATCGAACCGGTCGAGCGGCTTGAAGTATTGGTGATCGAGGATGGCGTTCGAGACGAATTTTTCCCGATAAAATTCCGCCACGTCGTCAATCCCGGCCCGAGCGTAAAGGTTCGCGCCGGATTTCGGTGAACTCATACCGGCCGTTCCGGAAGACGGCGCGCGAATTCCTCCAACCGTAATTCCGTGGCGCGGCGGGCCCGCTCCGCGAGAACAGCTTCCTCGCTCGTTTTCAAAGAGAGCTGCCGAACGCAGACGCGCTGTTCGTCGAGAAGATGCTGAATTCGTTCGCGCAGCTCGCTGCCCAGATCGCCCTGCCCCGCGGAAAGTTGGCTGATCTTTTCGATCAGTTGCGTCAACTGCGTCTGAGTCGCCGCGGAACGCTCTCGTACCTCGCCCTGCTCTTGTCGCATTTGCGACAACTGAGTCTCAGTCGCGGCCGAGAGTTCGCGCAACTCGGTCAGGTTCCGTTCGAGCTGTTCGAGACGATTTTCCTGGCTGGCAATCGTTTCTCGAAGAGCAGTGACCGCTTCTTTGAGAGCATCGACGACGGCGATATTGAAGTCGCCCTGGCGCGATGCGAAAGCTGCCGGATTCAACGCTCGCTTCAGCCGGGATTCAGGCGTTTCCGAAATCTTCTTCGCGCTCGCCTGAATCGAACCAAGCTTCCCTTCCACTTTCCGGAAAACTTCATTCGACGAGCCGCGATCGCTATTGGTGGGCATGTCCGTCAACCAGTTAACCGCTTTTCGCCAGGCCTGTCGATGTCGCGGCCCCGTTACCAGTCCTCGCCCCTGCCGGATTTCCCGCGGCCAGCGCCCAGATCTCATTCGCAACGCAGGGCATAAAAGCATCAATCGTAGAGGAATCGGACCAGGTATTCATGGCCGCTCCCGCGCGCCGCGCGAGATCGCGCGCGATCCAGCGAGTTTGGAATTCCGGAACGCGATCCGCCACTTCCAACAAAGAGTTCGCGTACGCTTCGATCGAATGATTCTCGGTCACATGCCGCCGGCCGTTCCGGCCGAGTTCCCCATACTTTTCCGGATCGGCCAGGAACGCTGTGAGATGCGCCTGAATGTCTTCGGCTTCGTGTTCGGGCCGCACGAAGGCCACCGTATTTTCGGGCAAAGTTTCGTACCAAGCGGTGCGAGTGACGAGCGCCGGCAGAGCGTATTGCCAAAGGTGGAGCTGACTGGCCGAAGCTTCACCCATGCTCGGATAACGCATGTTGACGACGAGATTGGTGCGCCGCAAAGCGTCATCCAGCCGATCTTCAGCGACGAATCCGTGCAGGGTGACCAGATCAGTCAGACCCAGCTGCGCCACCAGTTGCTGTATTTTCTCTTCGCCTTCAATCGTTCCGTAAATATCCAACCGGAAACGGTCGCGCTGCTCGAAATTCGCCAACGTGCGCAAGAGCACCGGCAGCCGGCGATTCGGCCCGAGAAATCCGAAGACGCTGATGCGATACAACTCGGTGGCGGACGGACCTGAACTCGCCCGCGCCTCCGCCATTAGTTGAGGCGCACCGACACCGAGCGGCAAATACGCGACGGGTGTTTCCTCCGAGATGGAATCATAAGCCGCCGCCGAATGGACAATGACCGCGAGCGCATTCTCCGTGACACCGCCGGTGAGCGGACATTGTTCCGCCAGCTCTTCCGTGCCGAGAAGGCCGCGCAAATGCGATTCCGCCAGAACGCGCCCTCTCCCGCCGTGGTGCCGCTCCACTAGTTCCAGATATTGGCGACGGTTGAGCCCCAGTTCGTGGAAAACGAGGCCGGAAAAAAAGTGCTGCAACTTGAGGTCATGCAAAATCACGACGCCGGGATGCTGCTGGCTGATGCGCCAGATCGCGTGGTGATAACGCGGGTCGTTGCCCATCTGATAAAACGTGACGTCCGCGTCGCTGATTTCGCGCCAGGGCGGACGACCGGCCTCATAGTGCCGGACCGTGGCATGGGTCCCGGCGTCCGGATGCCACTCCTTTTCGCTCGACCACACGGTCACCTCCGCTGTGCGCGCGAGCAGGGGCAACAGATTCGTCGTCTGCCGAGCAATCTCCGAGCGGGTCGGAGGCAGCGGAGAAAAGAAATTGATCTTCACGCCAATAATTGCCTAACGACTTCGCTCCAGGACAAACCCATTTTCTCGTAACGCTCACGCCCAGCCCAACCGTATTTGGCCGCCAGGTCGCGCTCCTGCCATAACTGATCGAGCGCTTCAGCCAGCGCGGCCGCCGTTGGTTTGACGACCAGGCCCGTTTTCAGGTGCGAGACAAATTCGAGCGGACCGCCCGAATCTTCACACGTAATCACGGCTTTCGAGGAAAGCATCGCTTCCAGCGTGATGTAGCCGTAATCCTCGTCGACCGGTGGAAAAATTACGGCGATCGCCTTCGCGTAAGCGTCGCGTTTCTCCTCCTCGGTCAGGAAACCCAGCCATTCCACCCGCGATTCAACGCCCAGTTTGGCCGCCAAAAGTTTGAGACGCTTGCCGTACTCCGGGCTATCGGCGACTCCCGCGAAACGGACCTTTACGTTTTTCCTGGTCAACGCCAGCGCTTCCAAAACCAGACTCTGCCGTTTCGTGGCAGACATCCGGCTGGGAAAGAAAAGGTATTCGCCGGTCTCGCGGGCACAGGAAAAATTCCCCGCGTTCGGCGGTGGATGGTAGAGCGGCACCGCGTTGATGCCGCAAAAGTAACCAAGCCGGTTCGCAATGTTTTTCGAATTGGCAAAAACGGCTTTGGCCTCCGCCAATTGCTGGTCGGCGCGCCGGATGGCCTCGCGCACCAGAACTCCCCGCGGCGAGGCACTGAGATCTTCGAAAGGATAATTCCAGAGATCATATGCGGCCCGGTGCTGATGCAGGACCCACACCACCTTGTTCGGATGCGGAATGAGATACGCGGGAAATTTCAGCGCAATCAAGCGGTCGACCGCCGCGCCGTGGATCTCGGTCAGATCGAGGAGCCGGCAGGCCAGCATCTGATCGGGAATGCGCTCGGGCACCGCCGGATTGAATGGGACCGCAACAATATCGGCCTCGTGCCCTGCCGCGATGAGCGCCGTTTTCAATCCCTCGGCATGCGACTCCGCTCCACCGGAAACGAACGGAATCTGCACCGTCGCGATGATGATGCGCACGGCTTACGACTATCTGATGGTTGGATCGGACGCCGCGTCCGAGACTGCTTCGCTCTCGGTCAGCCGCTGGCGCAGCGCGGCCACGTCCGCCGACAATGCGACGATTTCACTCGCCATCTGCTTATTGACCGCGACGAGCGCGCTAAACGAATCGATCAGCGCCTCATTGACCGCGCCCTGGTTTCGTCTCAGCCGGCGCAACGGTTTGATCGTATTCACATCGGTCTTGGCCCGGGCCCGATTGAGCGCTTGCCGGGCTTTCTTAAAATCGAAACCGGGATGGTTGCCGTAGGATCCGAAGCCAGCCGGGACGCTGGCGGTGGCCGGCTTGCTGATCGGACGCGCAACTGCCAGCCGCATCCATTTCGTAATCTGCTCGGTCGTCAGGGCGGGACTGCGGATCTCCATAGCCGTTATCTAGTACAATGCCCGCGATGACATATAAAGACGTTTATCATCCAAAACGCGCGACTTTCACTGTCACTTCTTCTTCCTGTCCTTGTATTCGCCCGACGCCATGAACCCCCGCGACAGCCGGCCAATGTCCCCCGACACCTCAACTTCTCGGAGCCAGAAGTTGAATCCGTTCAGGTTCCCGTCCGGTGCGGCGTCAGGGTCGCGGTGCAGATAGCCGAAGTAGTGGAGCAGGACGAGCGAGCGTTTCCATTCTCTTTCGGCAAAGCCGGGATTGTTCACGATCGCCAGCAATGTTTGCGCGCGCGTCTCTGCTCCGTTGTTCAACTTTTCAATGAACGCAGCGCGGTCGGCCGGCCCGAGATTTAGCCGCGTGTTGGCCGTTAACTCGTCCACAAACCGCTCGTTCGTCATTGCATGGTAAAGCGTTCCGAATTTCGCACGCGCAACCCAGTGCTCGGCAAATTGGCTCAAGTTCTTTTCGAGCTTTGGTTGCTCGTCCAGCGAATTGGCCCCCACCCCCCGGCCGATCCATTCGACGTCAGGCAGAAACTCCGCGTAACGCGGCATCTGACCGTAGGACGCGACATAGAAACGATAGATGGTCTGACTCGCCCATCGGAATTGTCCCAGAAGGTTGGCGGGATCCTCCTTCACCAGAGTTTCCCATTCCTTCGTTTCGAGCGTGAACGGCAGCGGCGCTTCTGTCTTCGCCTGCGGCTCATTCTTCACGACCGCATACAGATCGTCGCGTCCATCGAAGCGGCTGATGAAACGCAGCCGGCCCGCGATGAGCGCGGCCCCGAGGAACGTTGCGTAATCCGCGCGGCGCTCGGGCGCGATGAGGTTGTTCTGGATAACAATGTACGACGTAGGAACCTCTTCGAGAAACTTCATGAACGTCGCCGGGATCGGTCCTGACAGGGTGGCCACCTCAATCGCCGATTCGTAGGTAGAGTTGAAGCCGGAAATACCGACAATCAGCGGCTTCATGTGATCGGCTGAGCGGAGCACATGCCGGTGGTTGACGTGCTCGTTCGCGGGAAGCACGACAATGCCGCCGCGCATCGGTGTCTCTTTCAACCGCTGTGTCACCGCGTCGGGATCGACGTCGCCACGGATGAACTGCAAAGGCGCCGCGTTGAACTCAAACAGGAGGAGGACGGCTATTGTTACGAACACCGCCGGTCGCACGCGTGGATTTCTTTCTCCAATCAGTCCCGCCAGACGTTTCGCGCCTAAACCGCTGAGAATGGCAAGACCGAGATAGGCAAACATCGCCCCGCGGGCGGCCACGCGCAGGCTTCGGAAAAGCGGCAGCACATCGTAGAGGATGCGGTAGAAAAAAGAGTTCCAACCCAGCGAGTAACAGAACCCGATGATCGTCCAAACAAGGCCAAGCCAGAAAGCATCGCCGCGCCACTGCGAGCGCAGAGGCTGGAGGAAGTTGGCGCCTTTCGCGGCCCGCCGAGAGGCGGCGAAAAGAAACGCGGCCAGCGAAAGCAGGATTGGGAGTAATCCGGGAAACAACCGGAACCGGGCGGCGTTAGGCAGACTGTCACCCATGCCATGCCACATCTTGTTGCGCGGCTCCGCTGAGAGCCAGTGCATCGGCCACGCGGACCAGGACTTCACTTCCTCAACGCTTCGCTGAAAATTGTAGAGCCTCGCGGCCAGGTAATAAGGAAGCAGAAATGGCAGCAGAGCCAGGGAGGCCAGGCTAAGAGCGACCCCGCCGCGAAACCAAAACTTCCGGTCACCCCAGATTCGGTAACGCGTTAACAGGACCGCCGCCACCACCACGAACGGCACAAGTGAGAATACGAACCACGTGATCGCCGTCAGTCCCGACATGAAGAAAGCGACACCGAGCCAGGTCGCCCGCCCCTTGCTTCGCTCACGCGCAAACAAAACCAGCGCTTCGAAAAGCAGCGGGATCCACATCGAAAAGAGGTAGGGCAGGTGCGACATCATCCCGAAGCGAAACGGCACAAAGGCGAAGATGATGCCCGCGATCCAGGCGGCGCCGTTCGATCCCGTCAGCGTGCGCGCCAGCCGAAACGCCGCGTAGCCGCAAGTCACGAAACCGAAGAACATCGCCACGGTGTGAACCGTGAGCGGGCGGGCGCCCAGGGCGTAGAGCGGAAAGAAGAGCAACGAGATTCCGTAAGAATTTTCGCTGAAGGCGAGCGTGTAGCGCAGCGGATAGAAAAGGTTCGCGTGAAAGAGATGAAGCGGATCGGTCAACGTCTGGTGGTAATCCCACCAAAGAATCCAGGAGACGAGATACGGATCGCCGTGATCGACGACGGCGTCGCGCCAATGCGTCACATAAGGCCAGGTCAACAGCGCCGTGAACAAACAGAAGGTCAAAAAGACCAGGAGGTCACGGACGAAAGGATTGTGCCGGATTCGCGTTACCACCAGGCGGAGTCCCGGGTTTCCACAGCTACACTCGCCGCGCCACGATCGTTGCTCTCTCTTTCAGCTCATCTCCATACATGTAGCAATACTTCTCGTGGCTTACCTTCGCGATGCTGAACCCGAGCATGGCCAATACTTCACGATAAACACCGAGTGAGTACGTCCACCAGGTGAAGTCAGCCTCGGGATTGCTGGCTAAAGCCTCGAACCGCGCGATCCGTTCGTCGGTCTGAAGCAGTGGAGAGACGATTACAAGTGTCTCTCTGGTCACACGAGCGATCGACGCCAGGGCTGTGATCTGATCGCTCAGGTGTTCCAGGACCGAACCCACAATCACGATATCAAACAGGCCAAGCTCTGCCGGGAGTTCATAGATGTTGCCGTAGTAAACCTCGGCTTTTGATTTAAGCAGGCGGTGGCAGAGCCAATAAGCGTTCTTCCATTGCTCGATTTCCGCGCCATACACTTCGGCCCATCGCTCCGGATCGCGATAGGGGAGTTTGTCCTTAAAGGGCAGGAACGTTTGTTGTCTCACGTCGCTCATATCAAACGACACGACGCGCGCCGCCCCTCTTTTCTCAGCTTCAAAACTCAGGAAGCCCGTGGCCGTGCCGACGTCGAGGACCGACTTGCCTGCAACATCCACTCCGCCGACGTAGTCATCAAAGCGGCCGCGCAAGTCCCAGTGCCCTCGAACGAGGCCCAGTCCCGGCAACTCCATCGCGTGATAGAAGAAGCAGTCTTCGAGGCGGTCCACCAAACGCGGGCGCGCGAGCAATTGACTGGGTTCACTCATGTTTTACTTCTGAAACTCCAGAACGATAGCGTCACGAGCGCTAAGATTGAAACGACCAAACCCATTTGCACCGATCTGGGCCGATAGATGAACGTCACGCGATGATTCCCCGCGGGAAGGGCCACGCCGCGCTGATTGTAGTTCACGCGCAGGATCTTAACTCCATGGTCGTCCAGAAACGCCCGCCAACCCGGATAATGATTCTCACTCAACACCAGGAGCGACGGCTGTGCGCATTCCGTTTTCACTTCCACCCGGTTCGGCTCGTGCCGTGTTACTTCCACCCGGCGAATTTCGCCAGGCGCTTCGCCCGCTTTGCCGAAACTGACGCCCGTGCTGCGCTCGACCAGAGCCTGCTCGAGAGGGTTCCAGGACGCGCCGCCGGGTATTTTGCCCGAGCGGATGATTGTAAGTTCTTCCTCGCCGGTCGCGACCAGTTCGCCTGCCGCCAGCCAGGCGCGCGGCAGCGTGCGCATGTTCTCGAAAACTGCGACCTTTCCAATCTCCGCCAGGGGTTTCCAACGCGCGCCAGCTTCGCGCTCGTCCGACGCGACGTTCGCCAACGACTCTTTTCTCAACCACTCGCCTCGGAGAGGAAAAACATTTTCGTCGTCAGCTAATGTCACGCGACTCACGGTCAGCATCAGTCGCGGCGCGCCGGCGACGTCCGCGACGGTTATCGCTCCGCCATCGATGACAACCTTTCGCGGCAAGGCCAGAATTGAGACATAGGTATGCCCTTCATAATCCCCTTGGGCGTCCTTGACCTCGTAACTCGTCGCAACGAGCGCGCGGTTATGTTTGATGCGCGATCGAATGTCCGGGCGATCGTAGGCCCACTCCGACGTATGGTCGCCGGCGCGTAACTCGAGATTAAATGTCTCCCCATCTTTTCCACGCAACCGGATGTGCGCGACAACAGTCGAATCCGAAACTGTCTCGGACCAGGCGAGGTTAGTCAGCAGGGCAATGTGGTGCACTTCAACCGGTGGCACTCTGAACGAGAGGCGTTCGCCGGCGATGATGCCGGGCGCATTCAGATTATCCTGGCTGAAGTGTTCGCCAGCGTAGACTTCCGTGGCCGTGGGGAAATTCGCTTCCTCAGCGACTGGACTCTTCGCCTCGTCCGCCAGCCGTGATCGCGCCAGCAAGTAACGGACATTGAGCAGATCAAGCTCGCGACTCTCACTCTGCAGCGTCCGCTTCGAATTCGTTAGGTCGCCCCATATTTTCATATCGCCCGCGAGCCGGCTGTAACGGGCCAGGCCGAACCCGTCGTAGCCGGCGGCGTTTTCCACGCCATACATCATGTAAACGTCGGGCTGAAGCGATGGCACCCATCCTCGGCCCGGCGCCGGAGGCGAGACACCCCAGTCAGGATCGAACGCCTGATCCTGGGTAAGAATCCTGTCCGGTGCTGCGTTTGTCTCGCGCGTCGTGCGCTCGCGCAGAAATTGAACGGTGGCCGGCTCGCTCCACAACTCGTAGTCAAATCCCGGACTCGCGACGCGCCAACCCGCTGATTGCCCCCACAGAGACAAATCGAGTGCCACGACGGCGACGAGCAACGCCAGGGCTCCGCGCCGGCGTCGGGCAAGAATCCAAAGCGCCCCGCCACTGAGAGCCGCGATGACCAACGGCAGGAACAACTCCGGCGCGCGCAGAATGGTGACTGGTGCCGCGCGACCCAGTTGAAAATTCGAAGGCCGTCCCACCGTGATCGCGAGACAAGTCAGGACGAACACGGCTCCACCGGCGATCGCCACCCAGCGCAACGTTTTCGCGCGATCGGGCGCGGCGATAATCGCGGTCAATCCCCGACCCGCGAGAACCGCGAGAGCGAACTCGACCTCCATGAGATGGCGGGCGGGCACGCGGAAAAGGTTAAGCAGCGGCACGGCATAGATTAATTTGTAGAAACCGAAGGGTGCATACCAGCCGAGGGCGAGAATGAGACCCACGAGCGCAACAACGGCGTAGAATTTCGAGCGCGCATCGCGTTGCAACGCAACCGCGACAATCGCCAGAGCGATCGTGGCCAGTCCAACATAACCGACGTACTCGGCATAGTAGGCGGGCCCCACGTAAGGCGCGCGAAACAGCTGGCCATCTCCTCCGCCGACGACATAGGGCGCAAAGAACGTCCAGAGAAAGTGCGGCGGGAGACTGAATGAAGTGAAGAAATCGTAGGAAGCATCGGAGCGCATGCTTTCCCGCAGCAATTCCAGCGTGGGCAGGAGTTGAACGGCAGCCAGCACCAGTCCGGCCGCGATGAAAATGAGGGAATAAAGATACGCGGTGCGCGCGCCCAACGCTTTGTCTGAAACCGTTCGCGCCCGCCACATCACCAAGGCGTAAGCCGTCGCGACGACGAGAGCGTAAATCAGGGTTTGGTGGTGGCCCGCGAAAACGTGCACCGCGACGAGGATGGCCAACACCAGACCGCGCTTTCGATTCCCCGTCTCGCCGTAGCCGTCAATCGCCCAGAGCAACCAGGGCAAAAGCGCGGCCGTGTGGAGGATGTTCGTATGTCCGATCTGCCCAATAAGAAAGGCGCTTCCTTGCCAGATCAGACTGGTGAGCGCGGCGCCGGCCACGCTCGATCCGCTGCGCCGCGCATAAAGATACGCGCCGAGGGCGGCAACCATGTAACTGGAAAGCATCATCAGGTTCGTCGCGACGGGCGCGCTGAACCCGAGGTAGAACCAGTTGAGCGGAAAGAGTACTCCCGCCTGGGCCGCGGCGAACAACGGCATGCCGCCAAAAAAGTATGGGTTCCACAACGGCAGATGGCCGGCGTGAAGCAGATTCGCGACGGCGACGCGGATGGGGATATTGAAAATCAGGCCGTCATCCGGGGAGATGACGAGACTCCCGCGAGTCGCCGGCCAGAAATAGATGAGGGGCAGGAGCGAGACCACGATCGCGGCCACACAACCCGGCGTTATTTTGGAGAGACGATCGAGGCGCATGAAAACGAGAACGGCAAGCCTGAGCGGTCAGGAACGAAAACGCCAGCTTCGGCGTTTCGCCACGCTCCAGCGACTCTCAGCCGGGCGCAAAACGACGGAGCCGGCGCGTCACACACGGCCAAAAAGAAAGAGCAGGGTGTGAAAACCCTGCTCTTCCGTTGAATCTCCCGGGTGGGATTACGTGTAGTTCAGCGCGCCGCACCGCCAGCACGTGAACCATGACCAGTTCCCGTGGACGCGATTGGCCGCGCCGTCATGCCAGCAGGTGTAGAGCAGCCTGTGATGATGATGATGTCGATGACCCTCGACTTCGGAGGTTGCCGCCTCAGCTTTTGCAGCGTCGTTATCCTCTTCACCGGCGCCACCTTCTTGGCCGGGATTCGTACCTTTTTTTTCGTCAGCCATAAACTGCTGTCCTTTCTTTGATTGTCCTTTTTCTGCTTCGCCCCCACATCACTCGGCGTGGCAGCGGACCTTTCTATATGTCAATTCGCGTCGCCGGAGGCAAGCGCCACGTTGCAGGCGATTTAGGGACGGTTTTGTCTTAGAGCTTCTCCTCGGCCAGGCGGCGGACATGATTCATCACGCGCAGATGCACGGCGCGCGTCATGTCCCGCGTCCAGAGATCGAAATACCAGGCCGGACGGACCTGCAGCGTGTACCAGCTCGAACCGATCAGGGTCGTGGTTCCGTTTCCGTTATCGCGCAACACGAACTGTCCCCGGTGCAGCGTGATGTGCCCGTAGGCTTCCGGGTGAGTGGGTTGTTCGACGATGTCGAACGTGAGCTTTTCCCGCGGCACAAACTCCGCGACTCGCTCCTTGATCACAATTCCATCGCTAAACTTGCACTGCCGATCCGCTCCGACGAAGTCGCCGCCGTTCGTCGTCTCGGTCGGATACGGGAGACCCAGCCGGAAGATCCAATAATCGGGCCGGTCTGGAATCTCCGGAAACGCCAGCACGTGCGGCCAGACCTTGTCGGGCGTCGCGTGGATAAGAATCTCGTCCGTGACCACAGCGCGCTCCGTCGAGTGGTAGAACGCGTCGGTCACGGTCAGCAGAACGAGGAGTGGGAAAATACTCAATTGAAGTCTGGTGTAGTTCCACCGGAACCAGATCCGGCCGATGAGCAATCCCGTTAAAATGAGCAGGTAGAGGGCCGGGAAAGCGATGATCAGACAGACGACGCCTTCGCGAAGGACGATCGCCGCGGCGCCGACCCCGACCAGTGAGACCCAGAGCGCGTCGAGAAAGGTGATGCCGAGACCCCGATTGAGCCGCCGGTAAAACCAGGCCGCGACCAGGCCCACCAAGAGCGGCAGCAAGAGAATACTCGGCCACATGATCCATCCCTCGTTCGGACCTCTGTAAACCTGGCTCAATTTGGTTAGGCCAAAACAGAGCGCGCCCCCGACGAGGTTTGCGACCCCCATGCCAATGAGCAGAGTCACAATTCGATTTTGGGGAGCTGGCAGTTGTGGGTCAGTCATAGCGGGCGAGAGTGGAGATAGACCATCCGACAACCGCTCACGCGTCAATGGCAAAGCATTTCGATGAGACGAAACAAGGAAGTCGCCGTTATGAGCTAGAAACTTCTTTCAGGTCGCCAGGATAACGGCTTTGGCGTCGGCGAGTTCCTGGTCACGGCGGTGATAGCCGCAGTCGTTGATGAGTTTCTCGGCGGCCGCGAGATCGGCGGCGGGCGATTCCCACGGATACTTCGTCATTCGGCCTTCGTCATTCGGCCTTCCAAACAGCCTTGCTCTGTAAAGGTGGATGTCGGCCATGAAAAGTTTCATGGGGCCGCGCTCGGCGATTTCCCAGGCTTCGTCCAGATCCTCCTGCGCGCGGGAAAAGAGACGGGCGGCCTCTTGCGCGTCGCCACCGAGCGTGTGCGCCGACGCTTCAGCGACGGAGCACCAGGCGCGCGTGAGGAGGCCGTGGGGGATCAGGTGTTGGGTGCCGGCGCGGCGAAAGGCGGCCACGGCGACATCCAATTCGCGCCGAGCGGATTGGAGCGCGACTTTCAGGTCGTTTCGACGTTTGCCGTCATTCGGGGCTGCGGATTCATTCGGGCGTTGACGTAGCGTGAACACCGCGCTTCGTTCCAGAATCGCCGCGTATAGGGCGGTGCGGCCCAGCGTGAGGTGGTCACGCGCGATGTCGAGAAGCGAGTTGTTGGTTTCGGCAATCTTGAGCGTCTGCGTCGCGCGCCGAGAGACGGCGAGGCAGGAATCAAGGAGCGCGGCATTCATGCCATTTTCGCATGTGATGTCATCCGAGACCGCCCCCTCATTCGGACGTTGAAGCGGCGTGAACGCCGCGCCCTGTAAGATTATCTGCCACGCTGCGCACTCAGAGGCGGCGAGGAGCAGTTCGCAATACCGGAAGCCTCCTGACGAGTAGAGCAGTGGCTGGTAGGGATAACGCTCGGCCTGCATTTGCTCGGCTTCGCGGAGGCGCGTCTCCGCCTCGGCCCGTCGGCCCGCCTGGTGCAGGGCGTCGGCGTGAGTCGTGCGCTTGGAATACTGCTCATACACATTACCTCTGCGGTCGGCGTGCGCCACAGCATGCTCGGCGTCCCGCACCGCCCCAACAACCTCCCCCATCGTTAGGTCTAGCTCGCTCAGGTTGCCAGCCGCCTTTGCAGCTGAATCCCAAGCCTGCAAACTCACGCATAAATCAAGCGTTGCGCGCGTCGGCTCAGTGGACTCCGCGAGTCGCCCCAGAGCGCGCAATTGAAAGCTTGCGATGGCCAGCAGCGAGGCTTTCGCTTGTGGGGTGAGACTCACAGCAAGCTGCCTCCAAGGCCGATCGAAAAAGGTGGCGACCGCGCCTAGGCCAGAGCCAAACGCACCAAGTTTATGTAAGCTGTAGAATACGTTCGGGCCCTTGTTTATGCGGTCGCGATAAACTGTTTCATACGCCTCCTCCTGCAATCCCGCCTGGCAGCCGTGGGCCACGGCTTGGTAGAGCGGCTGTAGGTCTTCGAGCGTGGGTTGGTCGCCTTCCCTCGTGGTCGCGCAGAGATGTTCGTAGAGCCGCCGGTGGGCCGCGCGCCAGGCGTCGGGTTGTTGCGTGCGCAGTTGCCGGGAGAAGTATTCGCGTAGGTGCGGATGCGCATCGAGCGAGACGAGCGCGCCGGATGCTTCGCGGTTCACCGTGAGTAGTTTCGCGGATTCGAGGCCGCTGAGACAGTATTCCCAATCCTCCTCGGCCAGTCCGGCGAGCGGCTCGGTGAGATCGGGGATGGTTTCGCTCCGCAAGGCCGCGAGGCAGCCCCCGTCGGCGGGCCGGTCAAACAGGCCAATGAGCCGCAGCAGGGCCACTTCGCGCCGGCCTTCGTCACCGCCATCGCCTAAGAGCCATTCCTCGTAGGCCGCCATGGTCCGAAATGCGTGCCCGCCGTCCATCTTCTCATCGGCCTTCTCGAACCTCACGCGATCGCGTTGGCGGATGTCGCCGTGGAAGGCGCGTTTCATAAATCCGCCGAGCAGGGTCAGCGTGAGGGCGTGGCCTTTCACGTCTTCGACGAGTTTTTCAAACTCGTTGACCTTTTCACTCTTCTCGTCGCCGTCCTTGAGCGGGAGGGTGCGTCTCTCGCTGCCTTTCACACCAAGTGACTTGAGCAGAGTTACACCAGCGGAACGGGGTAAACGCTTGAGGTGCGTCTCAATCACGGCTCCGCCTTTGAACACTTGAAGGTCTGGCACTTCGATTCGAGTCGTGACAATGCAGAGGCCGTGACCGCCCGAAGCCAAATCCTTGAGCAGTTTCGCAACTCCCTGATCTTTGAGTTCTCCGGGTTTGAAGGCTTTTGCTTCGGTTGGGTACTGCAGTGGTTCGAGGCCATCGAGGATGAGCATGCTGCGCCGCTGGCCCACGATACGGGCGAGGCGCTGGCCTTTCTCGAACGCGCCGGCGGGGCTGGCGGCGAATTCCTTGTCCGCATCGTCGCCGAAGAAAGTGAGTGCTTCCTTGAGAAACAAGTCGGAGGAAGCAGCCACCTGCTCGCGCGTGCCCTGGCTGTAGAAGGACCATGCAAAAGCGGCGTCGCAGCCGGGCCAGTCCTGATGCGCAAGTTCGGCCGCCCATTTGGCCACAAGCGAAGTCTTCCCCTCGCCGCCGAAGGCCACGAAGGTGAGGACGTGGGGACGGCCCTTTCCGATGCAGACGACTTTTTCCCAAGCGTCATTCAGGAGTTTCGTCTCGTCTTCGCGCCCGATGAGTTCGGCAGGGGCGTACTTGACGATGCGGGAGATGTCGAACTTCGGCTCCCAGTCCGCCGGGGCTATCTTTCCCAACTCCTCGTCCAACACTTTGGCGGCTCGCGCGAGGACATCGAGGTCGGGCAGCTCTTGTGATTTCTTCAACAGATCTGTGATATCCCAGGTCTCGATCTTCGGACCAGCGGGCGGTTGGGAGAAATTTCTCGGAAGTCCAGGTTTCTTCGGCAGAAGAAAGAAAATAATCAGAAGATCGAAGTCAATGCCGAGCCCGTGCCCGACAGCTTTGGACCAGGTGTGCTCGATCTTGTCGGACCCGTCCGCATTTGTAACCTGGATCGCAATACGGCGCTGGCGATCGCCGAGGTCGGCGGCAGGATAATTGGCCAGCTCGGCGTTTAGATTTACAAGGTTCCAGTCGAAAAGCGTGTTGAAGAACCGCGCGGATATCGTTTCCAGGATGTGATTCGCATCGGTGAGGCCGGCGCGCGACCGGACCTTCACGATTGCAGCCAGCACATTGAGTTGATCCGCGATGTGTGTGGTGTGATCCAGACGGGGCAGGCTCATAGAGTAAGATGGCTCAACGAAGCGGCGTTAGCTGGCTGTGCTCCGCCGAACGTGGCTGTAGCTGACAAATATGTTGGGGACGGGCATGTTGGTCACCTCGATAGGATCGCTGCCTTGGCGTCGGCGAGCTCTTCGTCGCGGCGCCGGTAGCCGCAGTGGCAAAGGACTACAGCGCGACGCGGCAACGCGCGGAGCAATTCCTCCCCAGCGCTCATGGTTTGAACCCGATCTTCGGTTTTTCGGGGGACGTTGGTGCGCTTGGCGGGTCAATAATGTCCATGACGCGTTGCAGGATGGTAACGATGGCAGCTTCGTGAACGTCGAGCCGCTGTTTGAGTTCCTTCTCCAGAGCGGCAAGCTGCTTGGCCAGCTCGCGTTTGTCCCCCAGTAGGGCGCGCATTTTGAGGAAGGCGCGCACGACAAAGACGCTCATCGGCACGGCGCGCGGGCTGTTCAGAACATTTGCGGCCATGATCGCGCCGTGTTCAGTAAAGGCGTACGAGCGGTACTTGATATTCTGACCCTGCTTCAAGGTCGCAATTTGCGACCTTGAATCGGCACTCTCTTTCGCAGTGAGCTGAAACATGAAATCGGTCGGGAACCGTTCCCGATTCCGCTTCACCTGCTCGTTCAGCCGCTTCGTGGTGACACCGTAAAGTCGCGCCAGGTCTGAATCGAGAATCACCTTCTCGCCGCCGATCTCATGAATCAGCGGATCGACTCGCTCAAGGGCGAGCGCCTTCGAATTCTTCGAGCTGTTCGATTTGGCGCGAACCATGGCGGTTTAGGATCGCAACAGATATCGGGCGCGGCAATTCACACAGGGAGGCATTGGGGGACGCGTGGTTTTATCCGGCCGCGACGGATTACGCGAGAGGAAAGGGCAGGAAAGTGAGAATTCAGAAAGAAGAATCAAGAATGCCGATGGTGGAATCAGTACGGGTACGCCCCATTTGCGCCCAAGGCCGGCCGCGCGTAAAAAGACACTCCCGCCAACCACCATTTCATGAAGCGCAATTTCGCAAGATGGCTCGTGGTCGCACTCAGCTGCGTCTTCGTTCCTGTGAGGGCAGAGGCGGAAGAAAACAAAGACGAGACCCGTTTCCTTTCCAATGCCCGGCAACTGATCTTCGAGGGACGGCGCAGCGGCGAGGGGTATTTCTCGCCAGATGGCAAGGCGCTCACTTTTCAAAGCGAGCGCGAACCGGATAATCCGTTCTACCAGATCTACACGCTGGATCTCACGTCGGGGGATCTTCATCGCGTCTCACCGGGCACAGGAAAGACGACTTGCTCATTCTTCCGGCCGGGGAAAGACGAAGTGCTTTTCGCTTCGACGCATCTGGATCCGAAATCGCGAGAGAAGCAAAAGGCGGAATTGGATTTTCGCGCGTCCGGGAAGGAACGCCGTTACTCGTGGGATTACGACGAGGCGATGGATATTTTCACGGCGAACCGCGACGGCTCGAACGTGCGGCAACTGACGAAATCGAACGGTTACGACGCTGAGGGAAGTTACTCGCCGGATGGGAGCAAGATCGTGTTCTGTTCTCTTCGGTCCGCCTATCCGCTCGAGAAACTTTCCGCGGAGGATCGCAAGCGCTACGAAACCGATCCCGCCTACTTCGGCGACATCTACATCATGGACGCGGATGGATCGAACCAGCGCCGGCTCACCTCCACACCCGGCTACGACGGCGGTCCGTTCTTTTCGCCGGATGGGCAACGCATCATCTGGCGGCGGTTCGATAAGGGCGGCGCGATCGCGGACGTTTACACGATGAAATTGGACGGCTCGGATGAACGCCGGCTGACTGATTTCAAAGCGATGTCGTGGGCGCCGTTCTTCCATCCGTCGGGGCAATACGTGATCTTCACTTCCAACAAGCTCGGCTTTACAAACTTCGAGCTCTACCTCGTCGATGCCGCGGGCGAGCACGAACCGGTGCGGGTCACGTTCACCGACGGCTTCGATGGGCTGCCGGTCTTCTCGCCCGACGGCAAACAGCTTTGCTGGACGACCGTGCGGACGCCTGACGGGAAGTCGCAACTTTTCCTGGCGAATTGGAATCACGAAGCGGCGCTGAAAGCCATTTCGGAATCGCCGCGCGCCGGCCAGGGCCCCGCTCCGTCCGCTTCGGTCGCGATGAAACCAACGCAAGCGCCTTCGACTCCGTCGGCCACCGGCCCGGGCACGCCCGAAATCACGGCCGCCGATCTCCGAGAGGAAGTGGGATTCCTCGCCTCCGACGATCGGCAGGGCCGGATGACGGGAAGCGCGGGCGCCAAACAAGCAGCGGATTACATCGCCGCCCGCTTGCAGGATGCGCAACTCAAACCGGCCGGCGATAACAACACCTTTTTCCAAAAGTTCGAATTCACTTCGGGCGTGAAGGTTCTGAAGGAGAAGAACGAACTCGTCCTCAGCGGGGATACGATCAGGAAACCCCTCCGGTTCGAGGTCGAGAAAGATTTCGCGCCACTCTCGTTCACGGAGAACCAGACGGTGGACGGCGAGATCGTCTTCGTGGGCTACGGTTTGTCCGTGCCCGGCAAGGGAACGGAAGGCTACGATTCGTACGCCGGCGTGGACGTGAAGAACAAGATCGCGCTCGTTCTGCGCTACGTCCCGGAGGAGGTCGATGCCAAGCGGCGGCAGGAGCTGAACCGTTACGCCGGGCTCCGTTACAAGGCGATGCTCGCGCGCGAGCATGGCGCGAAAGCGGTCCTTTTCGCCACCGGTCCAAACTCACCCAACAGAGGTGAACTCGTGGCCGCTTCATTCGACGCCAGCATGGCCAATTCGGGAATCGTGGCCGCGAGCGTTACCAGCAACGTAGCGGACACGCTCTTTCAGCGAGCCGGCAAGGATTTGAAAGCGCTCCAGTCCGCGCTCGACAAAGAGAATCCACATGCGGAAAGCGGTTTCACTTTTCCGAACGTGACCGTCCACATCACAGCCGCGGTGGAGCACATCAGGAAGGACGATCGCAACGTCGTCGCCGTTCTCCCGCCTTCCGGTCCACCGGAGCGGGCCGAGTACATCGTGATCGGCGCGCATTATGATCACCTCGGTTTCGGCGAGACCGGCGCGATGCAACGGAAAGGTGAAGAAGGAAAAATTCATCCCGGCGCCGACGACAATGCGTCGGGCACGGCCGCTGTCCTGGAACTGGCGGCTTCGCTCGCCGAGGAACGGAAGGCGAAACCGGAAGAGTTTCGGCGCGGCATTGTCTTCGCGCTTTGGTCGGGAGAAGAGATCGGGATCATTGGCTCGTCCTATTTTGTCGAGCACCCCACCATTACCCTCTCGAATGTCGCCGCCTACGTGAACTTCGACATGGTCGGCCGGCTGCGCGAGAACAAGCTCAGCCTGCAAGGTGTCGGGTCGTCGAAAATGTGGCGGCGTTTGCTGGAGAAACGCAACGTCGCCGCGGGTTTCAATCTCTCGTTGCAGGAAGATCCCTATCTGCCGTCAGACGGGACAGCGTTTTATCCGAAAAACGTGCCGATCCTGAATTTCTTCACCGGCGGCCACGACGACTATCACCGGCCGACAGATACGGCCGACAAACTGGATTACGACGGGTTGGAACGCATTACGAAGTTCGCGCGCGCGCTGGTCCTCGATCTCACGAGCGGCGGTGAGCGTCCCGACTACGTGAAAGTGGAGCACAGCGAAGGCGCCGGGGGCCGCGAGACCTTGCGCGTCTTCCTCGGGACGATCCCTGATTACGCCACGGAAGTCGCCGGCGTTAAACTTTCCGGGATCCGCGGTGGCAGCCCGGCGGAAAAGGCGGGATTGAAGGGCGGCGACATCATCGTCGAGTTCGGCGGCCAGAAGGTCTCGAATATCTACGATTACACCTACGCCCTCGACGCCGCCAAGATTGGCCAGCCGGTGGAGATCGTGGTGCTGCGCGATGGTCAGCGCGTGAAAGTCACAGTCACGCCAGAGGCGAGGAAGTAGGAGCGGCGCACAATCTCGGCCAAAAGCTGTAGCCACGGCGCTCTGTCGCCGTGCCGGAGCGTGTGGATGTCGTCGCCTTGTCTGCGCAGAGCGCCTCGACAGAGCGAGGCGACTACAGCGCTCTCCTGGTCATTCGAACGCTTTGTAGTGCCGCCCTAGCCTTCGATCTCGGGGTTATCGATCCCGAGAGCGCCGGCCAGGTCTGTAAAGTGTTCCTGTTCCTGGGCGATGATTTTGCGGAGCACTTCGCTGATTCCAAACTCGCCCATCGCTTCGGCCTGCCGGATCCGCTCCCGGTAATTGACGATGGTTTCATGCTCGTTCGCGAGATCGAACCGGAGCATGTCTTCCGCCTTGTCCGATGTCTTGACCGGTTTGGGAGTCGTCACCGGCGTGCCGTTCAAATAGTCGATTTGTTTCGCTATGAGAATGGCGTGGCTCAATTCCTCCCCGGCGTGGACCTGTAATTCGCGGGCGATATCGGTGAATTTCGCGCCTTTGATCGTCTGGCTGTAAATGACGTAGGCGATGATGGCTTGATATTCCCGGGCGAGATCTTCATTCAGGAGCTTGATGAAACGTTCGCGGCTCAGCGCTTTATCTTTAGGCATGCTTAAGATTCGGCTGCCCTCGCGGTCAAGTCCATCCGATTTGTCGCCGCGAAAACAACTGAGGGCGGGTTGGAAAGCGCCCCTGTAGTGGCGGGCGTGTCGCCCGCAAGATTCAAATGAGCAGCCGGCACGGCTGCCACTACAGCTCTGGAAGGCGCGCTGAATTACCTAAACTGAGCGTGCCCTCGAATCACCTGCTCGAACGAAGCGTATTGATCGGCCAGAACCTCCTCCGGAAATTTGGCCTTGGAGCGATTCCATTTCTCCAACCAGTCCGATGTGAGCAGGTCATGCCGGCAGGACGACGACGCCGGACAGGCCGCGGGCGTGAGCGCGATGGTGGTTTCCAGTTTTTCTCCAGCATTCCGTCCCCGGGCGACGTAGAAGCCGGCGGCGAGAAGCGCCACGCGGTTCGCGGTGGAGCAGGTGTAGGTGAAGAGCTCGGCCGCTCGGCCCGCACAGGCTTCGAACAATTTGCGAAACACGTTGAGCGTCCACTGATCTCCGGATGTCCTGGTCGAAAACATGTCGTAAAAAATAAGATCCGGAGCAGCCGGGGCGGTGGACATCGTTTCGAGAAAATCGCCCGCCACCAGCAACCAGCTCAAACCCGCCTGCTGCCGCGATTGCCAGGCGCCGCTCTTGAGGATTCCGGCCGGGCCGCTGTGACGCAGATAAGGAAAATCACGGCTGTGCCGGAAAGCGAGCCGGAGCGAGTCGAGATCGTTTTCGAAGCTGATAATTTGGAGCGGACGCACAAGACCATTCGCCGCCTGCTCTTCGTAGCAGAGGATCGCCGCCATCGCGTTCGCCGCCGCGCCGAGCCCGACGTCCCAGACGACCAACGGCGCCGCACTTTCCGCGTCTTCGCCTGCGGTCAGCCGGACACGCTCGGCGAGATTTGATTGCTCGATGTAAAGCCTGCGCGCTTCTTCCATCGGCGGCGTCCGCGAATGCATGATCTCGCCGGACGAAATCTGGCGGATGCTGGCAAAACCTTCCCACGCCGTGTGCACCTCGTAATTCCCGAGCGTACGGAGTTTCGTTCGTTTCGGCTTTTGTTCGCGGACCGGATTATCGAGATCGGATTCGTGCAGGAAGGCGCGTTTTTCTCGATAGAGGTCGAGGAAGCTGTCGGCCAGAATGCTTTCGCGAATCTCGCGCATAAGCCGGTGGTAGAAATAGATGTTGTGCTTCCCGAGCAATTGCCAGCCGAGCGTTTCGCTTGTCTTGGTCAGGTGATGCAAATAGGCGCGCGAGTAGCGCGCACAGGTGGGACACGTGCAGGCCGGATCGAGTTTCTCCTCGGAAAATTTGTAAACGCCGCGGCGCATCTGCAAAAATCCGCGCGAGGTGAAGACCGCTCCGCGCTGCGCGAGCTGCGTCGGCATGATGCAATCGAACATGTCCACGCCGCGATGAACGGCTTCGAGAATATCGAGCGGCGTGCCGACACCCATGAGGTAACGCGGCTTGTCTTCGGGGAGGAGTTGGGCGGTGAATTCACACACGTCTTCGCGCTCGCTCTTCCCCTCCCCCACCGCGAGCCCTCCGATGGCGAATCCGTCGAACGGCATCTCGCTCAGGCATGTTGCGCTTTCCCGACGCAACTCCTGGAAAAGCGCGCCCTGCACGATCCCAAACATCGATTGGGGCGAGTCTCCCCGTGCCGCCAGGCTCCGCGCCGCCCAACGATGCGTGATACCGATTGCCTCCCGCGCCGTCGCTTCGTCCGCGGTCGAGGCGATACAGTGATCGAGCGCCATCATGATGTCGCCGCCGATCGCCTTCTGCGTCTCGATACTGACTTCCGGGCTGAGCAGGATCGTCTTCCCATCGAGGTAACTCTGGAAAACTGCGCCTTCCTCGCTCATGGCGCGCGAATGCGGCAGCGAAAAAATTTGAAACCCGCCCGAGTCCGTCAAGACCGAGCGTTTCCAACTCATGAAACCGTGAATGCCACCCGTGCGACGGAAGACTTCGGGACCGGGACGGAGCAACAAATGATAAGTATTCGCGAGAAGAATCTGGGTGCCGGCGTCCTCGAGGGCCTGCGGCAGCTGCGCTTTCACCGTGGCCTGCGTTCCTACCGGCATGAACAGCGGCGTTTGCACTTCGTTGTGCAAGGTCTGAAACGTGGCGGCCCGTGCGCGCGAGCCTGTCGCCTGGCCGTCGAGGCGGAAGTTCAAACGCGACGCCATTACGCGATGACTTGCCGATAGACCGCTTCGTACTGCGGAACAATATTCGCGGCGGTAAAATACTTCTCCGCCCGCACGCGGCCTCGTTCGCCAAGTTTCAGCGCCACCTCCGGTGACTCGACGAGCCCATCGAGCGATGCGGCCATCGCCGCGATGTCGCCGAACTCGTGCAGACGAGCAGCGTCATCGACTACCTCGGGAATTCCACCGATCCGAAAGGCGACGACCGGTTTTCCGAAAAACAAGGTCTCAAGAATGCTCAGGCCGAAGCTTTCGTTCTCCGAGGTATAGAGACCGGCGTCGGCTGCCGGCAGATAGTTTTCCACCGCGGCGGCGTCTTCTCTCACAATGACGCGGTCGCGCAATCCGAGTTCGTCCAGGAGCGGTTCATAGGGAGCAAAGGGGCCGCCAGCCAGAATCAGCAGCCGGATTCGGTCCCGATGCGAGGTGCGCGCGATCACTTGCAGAAGAAGGTCGATCCGCTTGACCGGCCGAAGATTGGACATGTGGACGACGAGAAATTCGTCTGCGACTCCAAGCTCGCGCCGCACTTCCTCGCGGCTCTTCGTGGGCGTCGTCGGCGTGAAGAAATTGGGGATGACGTGGATTTGTTCCCGCAGTTGGAAGGTCTCCTCCGTTTGCTGCCGGAGGCTGTCCGAAACCGTCGTGACGGCATCGGAATGGAGCAAGGCGTGTTCGATCGCGGCCCGGTACTGGGGATTTGGCCCAAGCAGAGTCGTGTCCGTTCCGTGCAACGTCGTCACGATTTTCGGCGCGGAATTGCCGATCATTTCCGCGGCCAGAAAGGCGGCAGTCGCGTGCGGCACGGCGTAGTGCGCGTGGAAAATATCGAGCTCATTTTCCCGGCCGATCTCCGACATTTTGACGGCGAGCGGCAGCGTGTAATCCGGACACGGGAACAAACTGCTTTGCCCGACCGCAACCTGGTGGAAGTGAATTCGCGGTGCCGACAGGTCGAGGCGGACGGGCCTGGCGTAGCTGAAGAAATGAACTGTGTGGCCACGCGCGGCGAGCTCTGTTCCAAGCGCGGTCGCAAGAATTCCGCTGCCGCCGATCAACGGAAAACAGGTGATCCCGATCTTGAGTGGCCGCGGCATCAGGACCCAATATACGCGTGGTTCGAATCGGCGATGTCTTCGCGTTGCACGAAAATCACGCCAGGCGCGTCCGCCTCGTTCAGATATTGGCGCTCACCGGCGCCCGCGACGTAGTGGGTGCAGCCGATCACTGATTGCATCCAGCGCAGGCGTGTATCGCGGGTCGGGCTAATCTGCGTCGCATCGTAATCCTGGGACGGAATCTCCAAATATCGGTCGGCGCCTTTGTGCAGCAGCAGCTTTCCATCGCGGTGGCGCGCGCGAACAGTCTCGCCTTCCCAGGACACGTCCACAAAGTAATCGTCAATCGGGATTGCCCGCTGGCGGAAATCAGGAGCGCCGGAGCGTTCGACGCGAATTCCTTCCAGCAATCCCATCCGTGCATACATGTCGTGGCAAAACTCGGCCACGCTTGCCGCCTCGACCGCCTTAAAATGCTCGACCAGCTCGGGCGCAACATAATTGGGCAACTGCCGGGCCTGATTGATTTGCCACTCAGGCAGGACGCGCTTCGCATATAAGGGCGAAAATTGCTTTTGGATCTTGTTCGCGAACTGGAAATTCAAGGCCTCCTCCCGGCCGGTATGCCGTTCGCGCAGCACCGTGACCGTCTCGCGGCCATCGTGATCGCTGTCATGAAAGAAGAACACGATCTCCCCCCCAATCTCACTTTGCAGCCGGCGCGCGGTCGCGATCTTGGCGTAGAGAAAGCGCTTCGGGAAAAAACCGCACGGCTGTTGCCCGAAACAGATGATCGGCTCGCTCATGGCCTAATGAGTGGCCGGCGGCAATTCGTGCCGGAATAGCGTTTTTTGTAGAACCCACGCCAGGAGCAGAACCGCAGCGCAACCCAGATTGTACCAAAGATAACCGATTCTGGACGGGAAAGAGAAGTAGAGAACCAGCACAACCGTCTGCACAACCACAGCAGCAAAGAAAACTGCCGAACCGGAAATCCGTTTCATAAAGAACGCCACCAGGAACAGCCCAAGAATGCTGCCATAAAAAACGGACCCCAGGATGTTGCCGGCCTCCACCAGGTTCTCGACCAGGCTGCAGAAGGATGCAATCACGATGGCGACCAGTCCCCACGCGGCGGTGAGTACCTTGGCGGCGACGACATAATGGTGATCGCTTGCCTTCGGCCGGAAAAGTGGCCGGTAAAAATCGACCGCGGTCGTCGAACCGAGAGCGTTCAAGACCGCCGAGGTTGCCGACATGGTGGCGCAAAAAATTACCGCCACGAGCAAGCCAACAACTCCGTGCGGGAGATGATTGATCACAAACGTTATGAAAACATAATCGGAATCCTTGCTCTTCGGGCTCGCGCCGGATTGCTCGAGAATTTTTCTGGTGTTGTCGCGAATGGCGCGTGTCTCGGCGTCGAATTCCCGGACCTGTGCCGTCAATGCGGATGCATTCTCCGCCGAAGCGTTCGACATGGCGTGAATCGCGTCGCGTTTGCGGGTGAAGACTTCGTCGAACTGGGTCTGTAACGCGGTCAGCTGGGGACCGTAGCCGCGCTCAATTGCGCGCTGATAGGTCGGCTGATTGAAAAACATCGGCGGTTTTTCGAATTGGTAGAAGAGGAAAACCATCGCGCCGAGCAACAGGATGAGAAACTGCATCGGCACTTTCACGATCGCGTTGAAAAGCAGGCCGATTCGGCTTGCACGCACGGAACCGCCGGCCAGATAACGCTGCACCTGCGACTGATCGGTGCCAAAATAGGAGAGCGAGAGGAAAAAACCGCCCAGGATTCCTGACCAAATGGTGTAGCGCCGGGAAGGATCGAGCGAGAAATCGACTGCCTGGAGTTTTCCCAATTTGCCGGCGATCGAAAGCGCGTTCGTGAAGGACAGGTCGGCTGGCAATCGATAGACCGCGATCCCAAAAGCGAGGGCCATTCCAACGAAGATGACCAGGATCTGATAGCGCTGCGTGAGGCTGACGATCTTCGTGCCGCCGACCACCGTGTAGACGATGACGAATCCGCCCGCGAGCCAGATGGTCAGATTCAAATCCCAGCCGAGCAGGGCCGACAGAATAATGGCGGGAGCGTAAATCGTAATTCCAGCGGCGATGCCGCGTTGGATCAGAAACAAGAATGCGCCGAGCAACCGCGTTTTTTGATCGAAGCGCTGACCAAGATATTCGTAGGCAGTGTAAACTTTCAGCCGCTGGTAAATGGGAACGAAAATCGCGCAGACAACGATGAGCGCGAACGGCTGGCCAAAGTAGTTTTGGATGAAGCCGATCCCGCTTTCGTAGGCCTGACCCGGCATGGAGAGGAACGTGATCGGGCCGGCCTGGGTGGCGAGGACAGAAAGGCCGATGGTTCCCCAGCGGATAGTGGCGTCACCCTTGAGATATTCGCGAAAGTTTGGGTGATTGTAGGTGCGCCACAATCCGTAAAGCGGGATCGCGAGAATCGTCGCGACCAGGACAATGTAATCGAGCCGGTTCACGAAAACCGGAGAGTGAACGCGTAGAGCAGCGCCACTTCAAACGCGAACAGGGCAATGGCAAACGCGTAGGCTTTGCGCCAGGTGCCAAAGAACGGCGGTCGATCCTGTTTGCTCATTTGGTTTCGCGGAGGGAAACCATGTTGGCGAAAAGGCGGTAGGCGCCGGGCACCCCGGCCGGTAACTGCCGGAACCACGAGTAACCGGTGTAGATGAAATAACCGCTGCCCGATTTTGCGACGAGCAATCCGCCATCGAGCGGTTTTTCTCCCGGATCATTGCAGGACAGAATCGGCGTCCAGGCCGGGTCCCACTTGTTCGGGAAATAAAGTCCTCGCTCCTGGACCCACTCTTTGAAATCCGCGGCCGTGATCTTGTTCGGTGTGTTCATCAGCGGATGATCCGGCGCGAGAATCCGCACCTCGGCCGTTTCGTCCGTGACCCGGTCGCGAGAAATCTCCAGCGGGAATGGGCCAATCTCCTTCGTCTTCAGGTCGGATGTCGTGTTGTACTGGACTACAACCACGCCGCCCGCCTTCACGTAGGCGAGCAGTTCAGGCGTCCAGTCGGAGATTCGCTCCTCCGTGTTATAGACGCGAATGCCGAGCACAACGGCGTCGAAACGTTTGAGATTCTCCGCGGTGATATCGGCGGACTCCAATATCTTCACGTTGAAACCGATTTGTTGCAGGCTCTGCGGAATCTCGTCGCCAGCGCCGGGAACATATCCAATGAGTTCGCCCTTCTTCCGGATGTCGGCGCGCACCAGCTTCGCTTCCGCTGCGGGCATGAGGACATGCTGGCCGATGTGTGGATACGCAATTCGTTCCCGCGCGAACGAGTAGTCGCGACCCTCGACGGAAACGACGGCGCGCAGCGTTCCTTCGGTGGCACCCGACGGCGGCTTGATGGAAAACGTGGCCGACTTAACGGCGTTTGCGCTTTTTAAATCCACTGGGATGGAAGCGGGCTCAACCGTCCATCCCGCCGGGGCATCGAGCCTCAATTCACCGCGAACCGCGGCCGTCGAAGCGACGACGTGGACCTGGACGGATTTCGGTTTGTCATCGCCAAAGACAAAAACCGGATTGGACAAATTCGCGAAGACGGGCGGCGCAATAACGATTTCCTGCCGGACTTCGCCGATGACCGGATCGACGGTGCGGTATTTCGTATCGACGCGGTAACGAAGCTCCTGATCCCCGACTCGCAACGCCACTTCCACCGGGAACGGTGGCGGATTCTCCGGCAACCCGATCAGCGTCTGGTCGTCGACCGCAAAGGTGCCGAGCGTCGCCGGTTTGCGGAGCCAATACGGTTGCGACCCGGTGACGTCCTTCGGCAGGTTGGGCGCGAGGTCCTTGGCGACAAACTGGTCGGTTGGCAGGGGCAAATCCAACGGGAAAGTTTCGCCGGAAAACGGTGTCCGCACGGCGAGCAACTGCACGGGGACCTGCGAGCGATTAATGGCCTCAAACTTTAACGGCAACGGTTGCGCGGCCGAAACCGTGGCCACGGTGGCGGAGCTTTCGATACTAAGCCCGAGGCACGCCGCGATGATGGAATCGACTTCAGCCCGTTTCGCCTCGTACCAATTTGGGAGGACACCCGCCGTGGCATTCGTCGATTTGGACGGAGCCGCGGAAATTTTCTCGGTCAACGCTTTGCGGAGCTCCAACAGTTTCGGGATGGATGCAGCCGGATCCGTGGAGACGAAGGCCGCGATCACCTGCTTCACTTTTCCGGCGATCGGCTCCGATTTCGGCACCCGCGACCACGTAGTATCTACGCCGTCGAGCAAACCGCTCGTGATCGGTGCGCCTTCCAGCACCTTGAAATATTCCTTTCGCGCGCCGCGCTGGGGCTGGCGGCCGACGCCCTGGCTCTTGTGCATGCTCACACTCGCCGCCGCAATTTCAGTAAAGGCTTTGCCGAGCACCGGATTGAAACCGCCGGCTTCCATCGTGGCCAGACCGGTTGCATCAAAAGGCAGGTTTCGGTTCGAGAAAAAGAACGGCGACGTGTTCCAAACCAGCCGTGTCGGTTTCCAAACTTCCACGAAAGCGAGCTGTTCCGGAAAGCGTTTCGGATCGCTGGCAGCCTGGAATGCTTCGCGCGCGAGAATCGCCGACGCGGTGTGATGCCCGTGTGTCTTGTCATCGTCCGGACTGAAACGGGTCACGACCACATCCGGTCGAAAGCGACGAATGACCCAGACGATGTCGGAAAGAATCTTGTCGCGATCCCAAATCCGCAGTGTTTCTTCGGACGTTTTCGAGAAACCGAAATCGACTGCGCGCGTGAAAAATTGCCGGCCATGATCGAGCTGGCGGGCGGCGAGCAGTTCCTGCGTGCGAATGACGCCGAGCTTTTCTCGCAGTTCGGATCCGATCAAATTCTGGCCGCCGTCGCCCCGGGTAACGGAGAGATATCCGGCGTCGTAGAGCGAGCCATTCGCCCACAACGCGATCAGGTTCGTGTTTTCGTCGTCAGGATGCGCGGCGAGGTAAAGCACGCGCCCGAGGACATCCAGTTTCTGGAGGGCGAGCTGAATCTCGGCCGCGTTAATCGGTTGGGGAAAGGGCGGCGGCGGCGAATCGGCGGCTCGGGTCGAGGGCGAAGCGGCGGCAGTCACGAGAAGCAGGGCCACCGTTTTCCAGATCATTAAGCGGCTCACAAAGAAGACATCAGAAGGCTATCGCCACGGCGGCCCGGCCTTCTTCGGGCCGAAGGGACGCCAGGCGATTAGCGGGTTATTTGTTGATGTCCTGCTTCGCTTGAAGCCGATCGATCAGCAGTTTGATGTTGTTCTTTTGCTGCTCGGAAGGTGCGGCCGCTTGTGCCTTCCTGGCGTCTTCCGCTGCGCCCGCAAAATCACCGGCGGCGGATTTGACCCGGGCACTCGCCAGATATCCAAAAACGGTATCGGGATAGCGTTTGGCCACGTCCTTCAAAATCTCCATTCCTTCCGCGTCCTTCTTCTCCGATTGCAACCGGCGGCCGTAGGAATAAAGCTGCTGCGCCGTCGTCCTGGCGAGGGCCTTGTCCCACACCTTCTTGGCGTCATCCGGCTTGTTCATGGCCTTGAGGAGATCGGCCTTGGTGGTCAAATTTTCGAAACGCTCCTCGTTTTGAATCGAGAGGTCCACCCACTTCAGCGCTTCCTCCAAGTTGACCTTCTTGTTCAGGCAGAATTGCGCGGCCTGGTTCGGGGCTTCCCATTCGTATTGAGCGCGTCCGCGCATTTGGTTGCGGATGTTCGCCACGGTCGCCTCCGCATCATTGATCGCCACCTTGAATGGCACCGCGATTTTCTCCCACTTCATCGTTATCGTGGCGGAATCGGACTTCAGATCTTCGAACTCATACTCGAGCGCTTCCTCCATCTCCGTCGGACGCGGCTTCACGGTGACGCGCAGCGCGTCTTCGTCCTGTTTGTAAGTGTAGCTGCCCCACGCACTCGACATCTTCGAAAAAATCACGGTCCAGGAATCCGCGGTCGGGATCATGTGCAATCCGTAAATCCCTTTCGCGAGCGGTTTGCCTTCCACTGACACTGGCTCGCTGAATTCAATCGTGGTGTTTTGATTCGCGCCGGCTCGCCAGACGTCGCCAAGCGGAACAAGTCCGCCCCAGATCTTTCGTCCGTTCACGAGCGGGCGGTGATAATCGATCGTGATATCGGTCACCCCGACCCGCTGCTTATTGACCGCGTGCTGACTAACGTCAGGCAGGTCAAGATCGGCCCGCGAGGTGGCGATCACCGTCAGCCCGAGAAGGGCGATTCCGAAAACAAAGATGCTTTTAGTGACAGGTTTCATGTTGATTGGATTAAACAGGTCGACCGCAACGGAAGTTCAGACAAGCGCAGATTCGGGAATATTTTGCGGCGGCGTGCGCATTGACCGTGGGCGTCCTTCTGCGTCTCGGTTCGACGCCGAGTGGTCGACTTTCTCCCTTCCAAACCGTCCCGAATTCGGAACAGACAATTCCCGGCTGTGAAACAAAAGAGCGAAGCCTCGTCCGTGAACGAAATTCCTAAACCGTTACGGATTAACGTCTTAAAACTCGTTTCAGGGTGGTGGCACGGGCTTTGCATAAGGGTCCAGCCTCAACCATTAAATATATGAAACAGAATACTCTCACGGCCGAAGGCTTCGAATCGACCTACGCGTTGCTCGTTCGCTCTGAAGATAAAGAACGCAGCATCTTTGAAGGAGCTGCCTTTCTCGTCGTCATCCTCAGCGCGGTGTTTTCAATCTGGAGCTCGGCCCAACAGTCAGGGACGTTGCCGCTCGGCGAAGTGAGACACACCACGTCGATCACAACCTCCACGGTTGCGCATCGCGCCTGATCGACAACGCGGTTCAGGAGAACTCCGTTGCGATTACTCGCTACCATCTTTTTCGCCTCCGCCGTGCTTTGCCAGGCGGCGGAGAGCGCGGCTGGCCGTTGGGAAGGACCGGCGCAAATCGCCGGAGGTGAGACGAAGCTCATCGTCGATCTCTCCGAAGAAAGCGGCCAGGGCTGGATCGGCTCCATTATTATTCCGGGACTCGGAGTCAAAGGAGCGCCGCTTGTGGATCTCCACCCGCGGAGCGCCGACCTGGCTTTCACCATCAAAGGCGCTCTGGGCAACGAACGGACGGGCCAGGCCGAGATCAGGGCGCACCTGACCCCGGACGGACATCTCTCGGGCGAGTTCAAGCAGGGCGGCAACACGGCGCCATTCGTCTTGGAAAAAACCGGACCGCCTCAAGTAGAGCTTCCACCACGCAGCACGCCGGTGAGCAAGGAAGTCGAAGGAGAATGGAAAGGTGAATACGAAATGAACGGTTACGCGCGCCACGTCACGATGAAGTTCGCGAATCGCGGCACGGATACGCCTGGCCTTGAATTCGTGATTGTCGGCAAGAAAACGAACAACGTGCCGGTCACTCTCCTCACCCAGGAAGGCGATTTCCTCACCATCAAGTCCGATGAGTTTGGGATCACGTACGAAGGCCACTTCCACAAAGAGGCTGGTGAGATCAAAGGCACCATCGTCCAGGGCCCGTTTGAACTGCCGCTGGTGATGCGGCGCGCAGCTGCAACCGCTCCATGAAACTCTCCCGAATTCTCCTTGGGCTGATCGCTTTGTCTCTCGCGGGATTTGCGCAGGCGCAGTCGATGTTTCGCGGCGATGCGGCGCACTCGGGAACGTATTCGGGTCAGGCGCCGCGGCAGTTTCACCGGGTGAAATGGAAATTTACCACCGGCGATCGCGTGATCTCTTCGCCTGTTTTGCAGGACAAAGTCCTCTATTTCGGCGGTGACGACGGGAACATCTATGCGGTCGAGGCGGAAACCGGGCATCAGCTTTGGAAACGCTCGACCGGTGGACCGGCGCCTTCCACTCCGGCGGTCGCCAACGGGACGGTTTACGCCGGCAGCTATGACGGCAAGTTTTATGCGCTCAACGCGCAGACCGGCGCCATCCGGTGGAAATTCGCGACGGGCGGCGAGCGCCGCTTCGAAGCGAAAGGAATCCACGGGCTCGAACCAAAGAGCCAGACGATCGCCGACCAATACGATGTGTTTCTCTCCAGCCCGGTGATCGTGTCGGGCGTCGTTTATTTCGGAAGCGGCGACAGCCATCTCTACGCGCTCGATGCCGCCTCCGGCGAATTGAAATGGAAATTCAAAACCGGCGATGTGATCCACGCTTCGCCGGCATATGCGAACGGCGTTCTCTACGTCGGAAGCTGGGACAGTTTTTTCTACGCGGTGGACGCGGCGACCGGCCAGGAGAAGTGGCGTTTTCACGGCGGCGAAGACCCGCTGATTCATAATCAGGTGGGATTCCAGTCCTCCGCCGCGGTCGTGGATGGTGTCGTCTACGTGGGCTGCCGGGATTCGAATTTGTATGCGCTCGACGCGGCGAGCGGCCAGGAGAAATGGCGCTTCAACAATGAGATGAGCTGGGTTATCAGCTCGCCCGCGGTCACACAGGGCAAGGTCTTCTTCGCGACCTCGGATTCCAGTCTCTATCACGTGGTCGATGCCGCCACTGGCAAATCAGTGCTGAAGCAGCAGGACAAGGCCTACATGTTTTCCTCTCCCACGGTGGTCGGTGACGTGGTTTTAATTGGCGTGCTCAACGGAACCCTCGAAGCACGCGACTTGAAAAGCGGCGAAGTGCTCTGGGATTTTCAGACGGAGACCTCCAAGCAAAACAAAGGTTGGGTGCTGACCGCCGACCGGAAATTCAACGAGCCAATGACCTTTCGCTCCAGCTGGCGGGAAGCGCCGGTTGTTGGGACCGACCGCCAATTCAATATCGGCGCGATCTTCTCGACCCCCCTCGTGGTGAATGGCGTTATCTACTTCGGGAGCACGGACGGGAACCTGTATGCCATCGATTAATCCCCATCGCTACCCAGGCAAAAAGTTCGCGCGGCGGCGTTTACTTAAGGTGAGACCATGGTTCGCGCGCCACATTTCGCATTTCTTGAATCCATTTGGGCTTGATCCCGCATCTCATCTTCGAAGCGCCGTTCTTCATCTCCAACTCCAACCCAACTCCTCGTTATGATCCTCGATGCCTTTCGCCAGGATGTCCGCGTCGGGCTGCGCATCCTCTTCAAGGAAAAGTCGTTTTGTCTTCTCGCCACGCTCGTCCTCGCTCTCGGCATTGGCGGCGCGATGACGCAGTTCGCGGTGGTCAACGCGATCGTCCTGCGCGGGTTTTCATTTCCACATCCCGAAGAGCTCGTCAGCGTCGGGCTCATCGATCCGAAAGCGAGCGATCAGAACAATAACTTCGGCAACGGCAACATTCCCGCCGCGCAGGATTACGAGGACATCAAAGCGGCGCAGAAATCGTTCGCGATGATGGCCGGCTACCTGAACGGCTCGACCATCAACGTCACCTACAACAATAACCCGCAGCGTTATACCGGCGCCTACATCACGGACGACCTGTTCAAGATCATCGGCGTCTCGCCCGTGCTCGGCCGCGATTTCAACGCCAACGACAACACGATAGGCGCACCGAAGACTGCAATCCTCGGCGACAAAATCTGGCGCCGCGATTTCAACGCGGATCCGAACATCGTCGGGCAGAACGTCACGATTAACGGCAAGGCGGCGACCATCATCGGCGTCATGCCGCCGGGCTTTGAGTTCCCGATCTCAGAGGAACTTTGGACGCCTCTCTACAATGAGTGGCCGCCCACGCCGCGCGGCGAACTCTTCCTGGGCGCGAACACTCGTGCGCCCGCGGTGATGGGCCGCCTCAAACCAGGCGTCACTCTCGACCAGGCCAACGCGGAAATGATCGCGATCGCGCGCAACATCGCGGCCGACAATCCGAAGACGAACCAGAATTTCACCTCCGCCAGCGTCCTGCCGCTCATTAGATTTTTCACCCCCGTGCAATTGCGCCAGACGCTTTGGGCGGCGCTCGGTGCGGTCATTGTCGTCCTGCTGATCGCGTGCGTGAACGTGATGAACATGCAATTCGGCCGCGCCGCGCTGCGCGCGAAAGAGCTGGCTATTCGGGGCGCCCTCGGCGCCACCCGCTGGCGCCTTGTCAGGCAGATGCTCACCGAGAGTCTGGTCGTCGCGATCTTCGGTGCGATCGCCGGTTGCCTGCTCGCCTTTTGGGGCACCGACATGTTCGATAAAGTCGTCAAGGCCGCGCCCTTCCCGCCGCCCTACTGGTGGACCTTTACGATCGACGGTCGGGTGCTCGCATTCACTCTCACGATCACGTTCGTCGCGACGGTCGTCTCCGGTTTGCTCCCGGCCTTCCTCAGCTCGCGTGGCAACCCGGCCGAAGTGATGAAAGAAGGCGGCCGGGGCAACAGTAGCCGTCTCGTCAACGTCATCACGCGTGTCCTCGTCATCGGACAAATCGCGCTCACGGCGGCGCTGCTCATTGCCGCGATGTTGCAGATCAAATCGGTCCGCAACCAAACGAAGCTCGACTACGGTTACGACGAGAACAGCCTCTACGCCGCGCGTCTCGCCTTGATGGAAGCGGCCTATCCGACCGAAGAATCGCGCCGTGAATTCTTCACTCGCGCGGTCCGGGCGCTGCGCAACAACCCACAATTCGAAGCCGCGGCCATGACCGATCGGTTCCGCATGACCTTCGCGGCCGGTGGCCAATACGAGGTCGACGGTCAAAGTTACCTGACCGATCGCGATCGGCCGCGGGGCAATTTTGAATCCGTTTCCGACGGCTACTTCACCACGCTCGGTCTCAAGCTTCGCGAAGGCCGCGATTTCACCATCGAGGACAGCGACGCCAGGCAACCAGTCGCGATTGTGAACGCGAGCTTTGCGCACAAACACTGGGGCAACCAGAGCGCGGTCGGACATCAGGTGCGCATCTTCAATCCCGGCAAAGAACAGCCGTGGCGCACCATCGTCGGGGTCGTGCCCGACACGTTGATGCAAGGCCCATTCGATCAGCAGACCGAGGCGGGCGGCTTTTACATGCCGCTCCTGGGCGCCTCGCCGGCCACGCAGTTCGCCACCGTGCTCGTTAGGCCACGCGCCGGTCAACGCGCCGACACCCTCGGCCCCCTCCTGGGCAAAGCCGTCGCCGACCTCGACCCCAACCTGCCCACCTACTTCCCCGGCACGCCCGCGCAATTCCACAACGACATCCTCTCCGGCAGTCGCGTCATCGCCCTGCTCTTCAGCATCTTCGGCGTCGTCGCCTTCATCCTCTCCGGCGTCGGCCTCTACGGCGTAATGAGCTTTTCCGTGAATCAACGGACGCAAGAATTCGGCATTCGCATGGCGCTCGGGGCCGATGCGCGGCGCATCTTGCGCATGGTCATGAGTCAGGGTGCGTGGCAGCTCGCGATCGGTCTCGTGCTGGGTGCGGGCGGCATCGCGCTGCTCCTCGGCGTCGTCGCCGCCGCCGCGCTCAAAAACATCTTGTTCAAGGTCGATGCGCTCGATCCAACGATTTACCTCGTTGTCTCGGGTATGCTCACCCTGGTTGCCGCCGCGTCGTGTTTCGTTCCAGCTCGCCGCGCCACGCGCGTCAACCCAATGGAAGCGCTGCGCACCGAGTAAAAATTTCGATCCATTTTCGGCCTCAGCCCGCATCTCATCGTCGCCGCGCTCTTCGTCGTTTCCAACTCCAATCCCACTCATCGTCATGATACTCGACACCTATCGCCAGGACGTCCGCATCGGTCTTCGTGTCCTCTTCAAGGAGAAAACCTTCTGCATCCTCGCCGTCATCGTGCTCGCTCTCGGCATTAGCGGCGTGACCACACAGTTCACGGTGGTGAACGCGCTCGTGCTTCGTGGATTTTCTTTCCCGCACCCCGAGGAACTGATGACTGTCGGGTTCATCGACCCGCTGGCCGACGACAACCAGAACAACAACGGGGCCGGCAATATTCCCGCCACGCAGGACTATGAAGACCTGCGCGCGGCCCAGCAATCGTTCGCCCTCATGTCGGCCTACATCAACGGCTCGACCATCAACGTCAGCTACAAAAATAATCCGCAACGCTACACCGGCGGTTATGTCACGGAGGATTTCTTCAAAATCCTGGGTGTCTCCCCGATCATGGGCCGTGATTTCACGGCGGAAGACAACAAGCCGGGCGCGGAGAAGGTCACCCTTCTCGGCTACGACATCTGGCAGCGCGATTTTGGCGGCGACTCGAACATCGTCGGACAAAACATCCGCATTAACGGCCGGGCGGCGACCATCATCGGTGTGATGCCAGCGGGTTTCAAATTTCCCGTGGCAGAACAGCTCTGGGTGCCATTTTTCAATGAATTCCCGATCAAACCGCGCGAAGATCCCTCCGGCCAGGGTGGACAAGTCATCGGCCGGCTCAAGCGCGGCGTGAGCGTGGATCAGGCGAACGCTGAATTTGTCGGACACGCCAAACGGCTGGCGAAAGATTTCCCGAAGACGAACGGCCCGCTCGTCTCCGCGAGCGTGCAACCGATGATCAACACCTTCATCGGCCCGCAATTGCGCCAGACCGTTTACGCGATGCTCGGCGCCACCGTGATGGTCCTGCTCATCGCCTGCGTGAACGTGATGAATATGCAGTTCGGTCGTGCGGCCCTGCGGGCGAAAGAACTCGCCATCCGTGGGGCGCTCGGGGCCAGCCGCTGGCGGATCATGCGCCAGATGCTGACGGAAAGTTTGCTCGTTGCGACGCTCGGCGCCGTGGTCGGTGTGGTCCTCGCGTATTACGCCGTCCGCCTGCTCGTGCGCGCTCTGGGGAGTTTGCCGTTCCCATTGCCGTATTGGGTTTCCTTCAACATCGACGGCACAGTGCTCATTTTTACTGTCGGCATCACATTGCTGGCCACGATCTTTTCGGGTCTTATTCCCGCCTGGCTCAGTGCGCGCGCTAATCCGGCCGAAGCGATGAAGGAAGGCGGACGCGGAAACAGCAGCCGGCTCGTCAATGTCATCACCCGGGTCCTCGTCGTTGCTCAGATCGCTTTTACCGCGGCGCTCCTCATCGGCGCTACGCTCCAGGTTAAATCCATCCGGAACCAGACAACGCTCAACTACGGTTACGACGACGCCGGAGTGTACAGCGCGCGGATGGGCTTGTTTGAAGGAGATTATCCCACCTCCGAAGCGCGTCAGCAGTTCTTCGCGCGAGCCGTGCGCGCCCTTCGCACCAACCCGGCTTTCGAGAGCGCGGCCATGACCGATCGTTTTCGAATGACCTTCGCAAATTTCGGGCAGTTCGAAGTGGACGGACAGACTTACATGACCGACCGGGATCGCCCGCGCGGTAACTCAGAGTCCGTCTCGGATAGTTACTTCACCACGCTCGGCCTGAAGGTCTTGGAAGGTCGCGACTTCACCCTCGATGACAACGATGCCAAACAGCCGGTTGCGATCGTTAACGCCAGCTTCGCGAAAAAATGGTTCGGCCAGGAGAGCCCGATCGGGCGCCGCGTTCGCAATTTCAACCCGGCCGCTCCCCAACCCTGGCGTACCATCGTCGGCGTCGTTCCCGACATGCTGATGCAGGGGCCGTTTAACCAGCAGACTGACAGCGCCGGTTTTTATGTTCCACTACTTGGCGTTCCGCCCGCCCCGCAGTTCGTCACAATCATCGTGCGGCCACATCAAGGACAACGCGCGGACACTCTGGCCCCCGCGCTTGGCGCCGCCGTTAGCCAGCTCGACTCCAACCTCCCGACCTACTTCGGTGGCACGCCCGCGCGTTTGCACGATGAAGCTCTGGGAGCCAATCGCATTATCGCGAGTTTGTTCACGATCTTTGGTGCCGTCGCGGTCGTTCTCTCTGCCGTCGGTCTTTACGGCGTCATGAGCTTCGCCGTCAGCCAGCGCACGCAGGAATTTGGGATCCGCATGGCCCTGGGTGCAAACACCGCGCGAATTCTGCGCATGGTTATGACGCAAGGCGCGTGGCAGCTCGTCATCGGACTTGTCCTCGGAGCCGGCACCGTTGCGCTCCTTCTCGGACTTCTGGGCGGGGCCGCCCTGCAGAACTTCCTGTTCAAAGTGAACGCGCACGATCCCTTCATCTACACCGCCGTGGCCGTGCTGCTGGCGACGGTCGCCGCCGCTTCATGCTTCGTGCCGGCGCTCCGCGCCACCCGCGTGAATCCGATGGAAGCGCTGCGGACGGAGTAGCTGTGATCTAGCGTACCAGGAACCGGTATCCATATGGCGCTGGGCGCGAAGGCGGCGCGAACTCTCCGCATGGTCGTGTCTCGTCCCGACCCTCCCCGCGACGCGTCTGAATCCGAGGGAGCACTCCGGACGACGAGGTAGAGTAGCGCACCGCTACGTCGTCATTTTTGTCCCATTACCCTTTTATAAAATTCGGAGAGCGTTCTAAAATTAGAGCTGTTCACCTGTGCCGGCAGTTTGCTCTTACTTTTGTATTCCGGCTTCCATTCCTGCTGGCCAGCTTCCTCCATGAACTTCATTAGCAATGGCCACCGTTTCGGCTTTTCCTTTACCCATAAGGAAATAGCTGCAAAACCACTCTTGCCCCCTAACACCGCAAGTTCCTTCTTTAAATCTTCGGTCAATGCTCCTCTTCCTCCTGGCGCCGATGCGGATAGCTTTTGAGCATCGCGAACGGCCTGGGAAATAAGTGTCTCCATATAATCATCGCCGCCAATCCATGTTGAATTGTACATCATGTAAGCCAGCGGGGTATCAAACATGACATTCGTCTTCAAAAGTTCTCGAGGTTTATTTTGATAAGCCTTCAACATGAAGGCGGATTCAGTAAGAACGAACTCCGTCATTTTTTCAGAATCTTCCGGAGCGTAGACCCAAACCGAGTCTAATGTGTCGCCGATGGTGGACTTGGCCTTACGATGTTCGGGAGACAATTGTTCGATCGCATTGGCCATATTTGTCCATTTGCTCTTAAGGTTTTTTAGCAATTCCGCGTCCGTTCCCGCGAGTTCCGAGGCCGGCATTGACGGATCCTTCTTTGAACGCTTCCTGTTATCGAGCGACCAGGCGGCTAGAGCATCAAGCCAGTCACTTAACGTCGTTTTGTCCTTTACCTGATGAAACGCCACATCGGAGCCGCTGATCTGAAGCGAGTAAATAAGGAGTGCCCATAATTTTCTGAAGGGAATGCTCGAACCGGCCAAAGGGGCGTAAGATTGAGGAATCGTCAAATTCATGGTGGAGAAATCAAAATAGTAACCACCCACATTCGCAACCGATACTCCAGCCGTCTCAGGTGAAGGTATTTGTTGGGAGAGAGACCTAGACGAAGAAGGCATCGTAAAATAGCTCTCTTGTCCGTAGAAAGCCATTACATCATTGAATGACATGCCAGTTGCCTGCGACGTGCTGTAAACGGCATAAAGTCGATTGACGTGGTCGCCGATCTTGCGAAAAGAAGTTATTAAGTCGGCCGCAGCATCGCCTGTAGTATCTTTGGCGATTTTTGCTTTAAGCTGCGACTTGTAAGTAACTTCGTCGCTCCTTTTCACGTCTAGCAAATTGAGGGCTTCCGCATGCTCTGCTTGGTTCAACACCATCATGCTCGCATAGCCTTCCTGTTTCTTTAGTGAATCCGAGGGCTTGAATTTTCCCCAGTCCGCATTGCTGGCCCTCGCGCCAGTAAACGAAGTATAGTTGGTAAGGGGTATCCCTCTAATTTCATTTGATTTGTCCGCCTGTGAGGCAAGTGTTTTGATGTTCAACGATTTCTGAAAGATATTGACGTTGGGGTCAGAGAGTTTCTTGTAGTAGGTAAAAAACTCGTTCACGAACTCATCTACTAACTCTACTTTTTCCTCGTTCCCGGGAAGCGTGGAAAGCTTCGCTTTGAATTGATCCCGGTCTGGCATGTAGCCTTTGGCGCCCTTATCTTCTTCGGCAGTGAGACGAGGATCGTTTTTGTTCGGCACAACTTCTTTGGGATCCTTCTGCCGCTGAATCACTTGCTGTACCTTCCCGCTACTTTGCTGCACTACGTGGACCAGCTCATGCGAAAGGAGCCTACGCCCGGAGTCGGTCTGCGGCGCGTATTGGCTGGCGCCAAACACGACATGACGATTCCAAGCATAGGCGCGCGCGCCGACGCCAGCTGCCGATTCGGCGGCATGTGCATCGGTATGAACTCGCACGCAGCTGAAGTCATGACCCAAACGTGGCTCCATGAAGGCGCGCGTCATCGCGTCCAGTGGCCGCCCGGATGAAGCTATGACTTCGTGAACACCAGCCGGTACCTGAGGCTCTTCTGAGTCCTTTAGCTGGAGCCGCTTAGTCTGCAAATTCCCCAGTGTATCCTGCTTATTCTGGAGCTTCGGCCATCCGCCGCCAGCCCAGGTCCGCTGCAACGGCGGCTCTGGCATGCGCATGACCTGATCAGCGACACGGTCTGCTTCCCCCTCATACATATCTCCGGGCGTATTAATGGCCAGCTTTGGCTGAATGATCCCTGGGGCTCTAGCGTGTAGAGGTACGTGGCTGAAATCGCGGCCAAATACGGACGCTCCAGTCAAGGGAACGTTATCGTCCGATTCCAGTTTCTGCACAGGTTCCGCCTGCGCAGACCTTGATGAGTCGCTTGTTTTCCCGGTTTGAGTCTGCTTCGCCGCAAATGCGCGCATCGCTTGTTTGTCTAGTTATCCGATGCATCAGCCCACGGTTCCTTTACTCCCGGAAGAAATGCTCTCGTGCGCGAAGTAAAGAAGCGGGGAGACGATTGGTCTCCCCATGGCGAGCTTTCTGTCGGCGGCCTCTAATCCTCGTCTTCGTTGTTGAACAACTTGCCGGCCTTGTCCTTCACGTAGACGTCGAAAATCGCGAAGAAAGCGCTCGGATCAGGCAGGCCGGTGAGACCGGCGTGATTCGTGACGAGCAGAGTCTTGGCCTTGTTGTTGAACGCGATGTTGGCCGGATTCGTCCAGGGCAAAGGATCGTTCGCCGGGTGGGCCGGGTTCTTGGCTGGCCCACTGAATCTGGCTTTCTCAACCCCGTTGCTCCCGAGGACGGAAATCTTGCTCGTGCCCGCGAGCACTACGTAGAGATCGCCAGACTTGCCAAAGGCGACCCCGTCGGGTCCGGCGCCCGTATCAGCGCCCTGGTATTTGTGGAACAGTTTCAGGTCCGACAACGCGGGATGATTGACCAGCGGCAGCGTGTAAACGTAGCCCGCGCCCGCGCCATCGAACGTCACCGTGAAATAGAGCTTGTCGCTTTTCTTGTCGACGCGCACTCCATTCGGACCAAATGGCCCGTCGATGGCAGCGTTCTGGAACCAAACCTGAGGCGCGCCGCCGCCGGGGGGCACACGCCAGATGGTCGCCTGGAACGAGTCGGTCACGTAGAGATAGCCGTTTTTGTCGAACGCCAGATCGTTGATCAGGAGCGGCGCGGGAGGATTGAACTGGGATTGAAACACCGGGAAAAACGGCGCGGCATAGACGCTTTGCTGTCCGGTTTCCACATTGATTTTCAAGATGCCCTGCCCTTCGTCCACCACGAAAAGATTGTCATCGTCACCAAACGCGATGCAGGAGAGGGCGTTTAATGGGCCGGTCTGGCCCTGCACGGTGATCGTCCGGGCGAGCGCACCGGTATCCATATCGTAGGCGAAAATTTGTGACGGGATGAAGTTGCCGGGAACGCCGAATGCCGCCGGCCCGGAGACGTAGACGAGACCTTCATGAACGGCGATGCCCTCGGGATATCCAGGCAGCGCCGGAGTGGGCGTCAGGACTTTCGAATCGCCGATGGGACGAGGTGGATCGGCGCTAACGGACTGGGGTGCGAGAAGAGCGACGGAACCTAACAACAGCGAACAGAGTGCAGTGTATTTCATTTTCATGTTTTCAGGGGTTTGGGGTTAAGCCGACAGGCTTTGCCAGCTGAAACGCAATCCTCGCGAATTTTGCGCGTTGAAGACAAGCCGGAAATAATCAGAGAGTCCGATTCCGCGGAGGAGCCCTGCCTGGTGATTCGCGCGGCAAAATGGCCACGGCGACTGGCGGCTGGTCGAGACCAAGGTAACATTTAGACATGAATGCCCCGGATGTAATCGTGCGCGGCAACGCCACAGGGTTCGCCCAGGAAATCGTTGCCGGTTCACATCGGTTGACAGCGGACGAGCCAATCGAGTTTGGCGGAAAAGATACTGGGCCGGGGCCCTACGATCTGCTTCTGGCAGCGCTGGGCTCTTGCACGTCGATGACCATCTCGCTCTACGCGCGGACGAAAAAGTGGCCGCTCGAGAGTGTGACGGTGAATCTCCGCCATGCGAAAATCCACGCGGCGGATTGCCAGGATTGCGAAACCAAGGAAGGCAAGATCGATCGCATCGAGCGCGAGATTCAGCTCGTGGGGACGCTCAATCCGGAACAACGCAAGAGGTTGCTCGAAATCGCGGACAAATGTCCCGTGCACCGCACGCTCAAATCCGAGATCGAGATTCAGACCAAAGCGATCTGAGTGCTGCGCCCGGAACTAAGCAGCACGACCGAACCGCCGTGCTAGATTGTCGATCGGATGTTTGAGATCAAAGCGAAGGACAAGTTGGTCGAGCGCGCGCTCCTGGTCGGGGCGTATCTCGATCAGGACAAGAAGGCTGACGCGCAGAGTCTGCTCGCGGAGTTGGAAGCGCTGGTGGACACGCTCGGCCTCCCGGTGGTCGAGCGGATGCTGGTGCATCATCGCGAGCAACACCCGCGCTATCTGATTGGTTCGGGGAAGGCACAGGAGATCGTCGACCTTGCGAAAAAACTCGAGTGCGATGTCCTGGTCTTCGACAACGAGCTGAGTCCGTCGCAGCAACGCAATTGGGAGGAGCTGGCCGGGATGACGGTGGCCGATCGGCAGGAGATCATTCTCGATATTTTCGGCGCGCGCGCCCAAACGCGGGAGGCCCGGATCCAGGTCGACCTGGCCCGGATGGAATACTCGCTCCCGCGACTCACGCGTGCCTGGAGTCACCTCGGACAACAGGGCGGCGGCATTGGCGCGAAAGGCGAAGGCGAAAGTCAGCTCGAACAGGACAAGCGGAAAATCCGGCTACAGATCAATCGGCTCAAGCGCGAACTGGAAACGGTGCGCCGGGCCCGGGCCACGCAGCGGAAAGACCGCAAACGCGCCCCGGTGCCGAACGCCGCCATCGTCGGCTACACCAACGCAGGCAAGTCTTCCCTCCTCCGCCGGCTCACGGGCGCCGACGTGCTGATCGAGGACAAGCTTTTCGCCACGCTCGATACCACCACGCGAAAGATCGCGCTCCCGAACAAACAACCGTTGTTGCTCACCGATACGGTCGGGTTCGTGCGCAAGCTCCCGCATCAACTCGTGGAGGCGTTCAATGCCACACTCGAGGAAGCCGCCGTCGCAGATTTTCTCATCCACGTGCTCGACGCCTCTCAACTCGAGGTGATGGAATTTTACAACACGACCATGAACGTCCTGACCGATCTGGGCGCCGACACCAAGCAGATGCTCGTTGTCTTCAACAAGGTGGATAAGGTCGTCGATCCTTCCGGGCTCACCGCCTTGCGTCGCCATTTTCCGGATGCCGTTTCTGTCTCAGCGCTCAGCGGCGAAGGAATGGACGAGCTGGTGGAACGCATTTCCGAATTCGTCGCTCGGGGCACGATGACGGTTGAGCTGCGGCTGCCGGCAGCCCGGGCCGATCTGCTCGCGCGATTGCATCGGGACGGCACCGTCCGCGATCTCCAGTACGACGAGGAATTTACCACCGTTGTCGCCACGATTCCGACTCGGGCTCTGGAAGTGTTTGCGCCATTTCTGGCCGTGCCCCTTCCCGATTCTCGTGCTGCGGCCCTGCCGGCTTCAGCCAAGTAGTTCGGTTGGCCTTCGGCGTGCGGTCCGGATGGCGTCAATGCGGATCGCGTCCCACAACGACAGGCAGATCTCCGCTGCCGCCGAGAGTGCTCCGGACGGTGATCACTTGCGGGTTGGTCGCCCAGGTGAAAGCGCCGGTGTAGCTGCCATCGAGATTGCCGCTGAGAGTTCCGATCAGTTCGTTCGTGGATGTCTTATACGCACGCAACGTCGGGGCATTGCGGGCGATGGCTTTGACCGAACTGGCGGCCCGGACTTTTAGGATGTGGTTCCCGTTTGTATAAACGGCGCTCTCCACCTCCACGGTATCCGTTCCACTGCATGAATCCGGCGTCGGGGCCTGGATCGCCACAGTGATCGGCGCGCCAGTCTTATAGAAGCCGATCGTCGCATTCGCAGCCTGGGGTGGACGGTTGGAATCGAACCGGAAATTGTAGAGAGTGCCCCAGCGCAACGCGTTTGCATTCTGGTTCTGCGCGAACGTTTCCGAGCTCCAGCTTAAAGCGGTGGGCGTTTGAGTCGGGGTCCAGGCGGCGTTGCTGTACCCTGCGCTCCCCAGGGTTCCATCGTTGGCGATTCCAGGATGGTTGAGCGGCGCGTGAAATCCAAGATTGCTCACGGTCATGCCGCATCCCAGAGGCACCGTGAAGGATTGAATCGAACGATCGAGATTTTGATTGTTGATCGCATATTCATAATGCCAGACGCCAGCGGACGGGTTCGTCACCTTGTAGGCAACGAAGGCGCGGCCATCGATTCCGGGTTCCGGCTCGATCGCGTTGATGGTCGCGCCCGTCCAGGCGTTGATGGCAGGAACCGTTCGGACCGTCGCTCCAACCGCTGAGAAGGTGAAATTGGTCGTGCCGCTGACGTTGAAGCGGCGATAGGACGCATTGTTGTACATGTTGCATTGCCCAGGGTGGGCCTGACACCAGGTGTATTCATGCGGGGTGACATATTGCGCTTCGGCATAGTAGGTCGCGCCCGGATTCATGGTTGTATCCAGGTCGCTCATTTGCACCAGGACGCGGTGCGTCGGAGTCGAACCCACATCATTGTGGCCGGTGTGGTCCCTGGCATTCGAAGGGAAGGCGCCGGTGAAGGGATTCACCCAGGCGCGCGAGCCGAGCGTGCCCTGGCCTGCATTCAGGCCGGCGACGTACGGATCGGAACAGCCCACGCCAAGGTGCATGCCGCTCACTCCGTTGCAGCCAAAGCCGCACTCGTTTCCTGAGGCCGCAGTGCCGGCATGTTTCACCCAGGATTGACCAATCTGTTCAAAACGCTCGTCATCGTGCGCCCCGCCACTCATGCGATAGAAATTCTGCGGAATGACCGGATGATCCGTATTCGGCAGCGAAAACCAATTCAGGTCCTGATCTCCGTTATTGCAGGAGGTCGTCCCGACAGCGAGACCGACCTGGCTCCCACTGCTGCCAAACTGGCCCACGCCAGACAAATCGCCCACGATGACATCAGGGCCCGCCACAAAATCCGGCGCATTGGGCGCGCGGCCGCTTCGGTGTGGCAGCACCATGGATTGCACGGCGCCGTTGACGACTGTGGTGACCTCGATCGGATACATCGTTGTTGCGATCGAAATCTTACCCGCGCTCCAGCCGGCATCCGAAGGTCGCCCAAGCCTCCGGGCGAACTCTTCTGAAATCAGCAGTCTTCCATCCTTGATCCTGAGCAAATGCGCGGCGGCATCGTACTCGTAGAGATTTCCTTCCACGTTGAAGAAGACAAAACCCGTTTTCCCGTCGCGGACCGCGAGGTCGAAAGCTGCGTCGGCCGGCAGCTTGTCGAGAACGAGCTGGCGGAGCGAAACAGTGAGCGAGTCAGGAAGCAGCGGAACACTCCCTCCCGGCGTGAGGCCCATCGAGCCGACATCCGGACCACGCAAGACATCGTTAAAAACAAGCGCCGTGAAAAAAGAGTTCGGGCCGACCTGGAAACGCAACGTTTCCAGCTTCGGTTCCCTCGTCGCGGAAGCGGTTCCATTGAGCCGGGCCAGATCGAGATCCATCGCGACGTTGCCAGTCGCGACGATCATCTTTTCCAGGGTGCCGGCCTGCGTTTCCGAAACTTGCGGTGCGGAATTTCCCGCGCTGTTGCCCAAACACAAAAGCAGCGGAAGCGTGAGGTATCTCAGCATTCTCCTTAACATAGTCGCAGTCGCATCACTGATGCGCGTTCCTAATTCAGCCAGCGTTAATGGGGATCACGTCCCACGATGACAGGCAGATCGGCGCTCCCGCCGAGCGTGCTCCGAACGGTGATCGTTTGCGGGTTGGTGGGCCAGCTGAAATCGCCGATGTAGCTGCCATCGAGATTGCCGCTCAGGGTTCCGATCAGGGTATTGGTGGAAGTTACATACGCGGTCAAGGTCGGCGCATTGCGGCTATTGGACTTGACCGAGCTGGCTGCCCGAACTTTTAACCTATGGTTCCCGTTGGTATAAACGGCGCTCTCCACCGCGATGGTGTCCGATCCACTGCATGAATCCGGCGTCGGGGCCTGGATTGCCACGGTCATAGGCGCGCCAGTTTTATAGAAGCCGATAATCGCATTCGCAGCCTGCGGCGGGCGGTTGGAATCGAAGCGGAAGTTATACAGAGTGCCCCAGCGAATGGCATTCGCGTTTTGGTTTTGCGCGAAGGTCTCCGAGTTCCAGCTCAAAGAGGTGGCGGTTTGGTTCGGAGTCCAGGCAGCGTTGCTGTATCCCGCGCTTCCAAAGGTTCCATCGTTGGCGATTCCCGCATGATTGAGCGGAGCATGAAATCCAATGTTGCTCACCGTCATGCCACATCCCAGAGGCACGCTGAACGATTGAATCGAGCGATCAAGATTCTGATTATTGATCGCGTACTCATAATGCCAGACGCCGGCGGACGGGTTCGTCACTTTGTAGGCGATGAACGCTCGCCCATCGACTCCCGGCTGCGGTTCGATCGTGTTAATGGTAGCACCCGTCCACGCATTGATAGCCGGGATCATTCGGATCGTGGCCCCGATCATCGAAAAAGTGAAACTGGTGGTGCCGTTGACGCTAAACTGACGATAGGACGCGTTGTTGTACATGTTGCACTGCCCAGGATGGGCCTGGCACCAGGCGTACTCGTGCGGAGTAACGTATTGCGCTTCGGCATAATAGGTGGCGCCTGGATTCAGCGTCGTATTCAGGTCGGTGGCCGGCACCAGGGCCCGGTGGGTTGGGGCCGAATCGGAATCACCATGCCCGGTGTGATCTCTGGCCGTGGAGGGATAGGCGCCGGTGAATGGATTCACCCAGGCGCGCGAGCCGAGCCCGCTCTGGCCTGCATTTAGACCGGAGCCGTAAGGATCCGAACAGCCCACGCCGAGTTGAGAACCGCCCACCCCGTTGCAGCCAAAGCCACAGGCGTTTCCTGTCAAAGCAGTGAACGCGTGTTTCAACCACGACTGGCCGATCTGTTCAAAACGATCGTTGTTGTTCGCCCCGCCGCTCATGCGATAGAAATTTTGCGGAATGACCGGATGATCGGTCTGCGGCATCGCAAACCAATTCAAATTCTGGTCGCCGTTGTTGCAGGAGGTCGTCCCCACCGCAAGTCCGACAATGCCGCCGCTGCTCCCGAATTGTCCCATCGAAGGCAACTCCCCTACGATGACATCGGGGCCCGGCACAGAAGTAATCACCTCCGGAGCCGCTCCGTGACGAGCTGGCAGCACCGCGGATTGAGCGACGCCGTTGACCACGGTGGTGACTTCGATCGGATACATGGCCGTAGTAACCGAGAGGGTGCCGGCGGTGGAACCAGCGTCCGTTGGACGTCCGAGCTTCCTGGCGAATTCTTCCGAAATCAGCAGCTTCCCTTCCTTGATGCTGAGGGTGTGCGCGGAAGCATCGTAATCGTAAAGATTTCCCTGAACGTTGAAGAAGACAAAACTCGTCCTGCCGTCACGCACCGCCAGATCAAAAGCCGCCTCGGCCGGAAGTTTCTCGATGACGAGCTGATTGAGCGCCGCCGTGAGCGATTCCGGAAGCGTTGGGGCAGCGCTGGCCGGGATAAGCCCCATCGAACCGGCGTCGGGACCACGCAAGACATTGTTAAAGACAAGGGCGGTGAAAAATGAATTCGGCCCCACTTGGAAACGCAATGTTTCCAGTTTCGGCGCTTTCGCCGCGCCAGCCGTTCCGTTGAGCCGGTTCAAATCGAGATCCACCGCGACGTTCCCGTTCGCGACGATCATTTTCTCCAACGTTCCGGTTTCTCCGCCCGAGTCTTTCCCGGCGGCTTGCGGTGCAGAATTCCCCGAGCTGTTGCTCAAAAGCAGAAGCAGCGGGAGCGTGAAATAACTCAATACTTTCGTCAACATAGTCCTAATCCTCCAATTAATTGCCGTTCAGGAAGGCACCAAAAAACCAATTAACGCCGCGCTCCAGCCCCCCGCGGGCCAGATGAGGTTAATGTGGGTCACGTCCCACAACGACCGGCAGGTCTCCGCTGCCTCCGAGGGTGCTCCGGACCGTGATCATCTGCGGGTTGGTGGGCCAGCTGAAATCGCCGATGTAGCTGCCATCGAGACTGCCGCTCAGGGTTCCGATCAGGGTATTGGTGGAAGTTACATACGCGGTCAAGGTCGGCGCGTTCCGGCTATTGGACTTGACCGAGCTGGCCGCCCGAACTTTCAGCATGTGGTTCCCATTAGTATAAACAGCGCTCTCCACCGCGATGGTATCCGATCCGCTGCAAGAATCGGGCGTCGGACCCTGAACCACCACGGTGCTCGGCGACCCCGTCTTTAAGTAGCCGACCGTCGCGACCTTAATTTGGGGCGGACGATTGGAATCGAAGCGGAAGTTGTAAAGCGTGCCCCAGCGAACCGCGTTCGCGTTCTGGTTTTGGGCAAAGGTCTCTGAGCTCCAGCTCACAACACTGGTGGATTGATTCGATGTCCAGGCGGCGTTGCTGTAACCCAGGCTTCCCTGGGTTCCATCATTCGCGATTCCAGGATGATTCGGCGGCGCATGAAACCCAAGGTTGGTGGCCGTGACTCCGCATCCCAAAGGCACACTGAAAGACTGGATCGAGCGATCCAGGTTCTGATTGTAAACGGCATATTCATAATGCCAGACGCCGGCGGACGGGTTTGTCACTTTGTAGGCCACGAACGCACGGCCATCGACTCCCGGGGCCGGCTCGATCGTATTGATGGTTGCTCCCGGCCAGGCATTGATGGCGGGACTCATGCGCACCGTGGCTCCCACGGCGGAAAAGCTGAAGCTCGTTGTGCCACTGACGAGAAATTGGCGGTAGGAGACGTTGTTATACATGTTGCATTCCCCCGGATGAGAGGAGCACCAGGCGAACTCATGCGGAGTCACGTATTGCGCCTCTCCAATGTATGTCGCGCCGGGATTCAGCGTCGTATTCAGATCGTTAATATCGATCAGGGCGCGATGCGTCGGGGCTGCGCTCGAGTCGCTGTGGCCGGTGTGATCTCTCGCGGTTGAGGGGAAGACACCGGTGAACGGGTTGACCCACGCGCGCGAGCCCAGGCTGCCCTGGCTCGCATTCAAACTCGCGCCGTACGGATCGGAGCATCCCACCCCAAGGCCACCTCCGCCGGAAGTACAGCCAAAGCCGCAGGCGTTGCCCGCCCCGGCGGCGAAGGCATGTTTCAGCCACGATTGGCCAATCTGTTCGAAGCGGTCGTTGTTGTTCGCTCCGCCGCTCATCCGATAAAGGTTTTGCGGAATGACGGGGTGGTCCGTGTTCGGCATCGCGACCCAATTCAGTGGAACAGTCCCGTTATTGCAGGAAACGGTTCCGATCGCCACGCCGACATGGGTGGCGTTGCTCCCAAATTGCTGCGCGGAAGAGAGATCACCCACGATGACATCAGGGCCCGGCACGGAATTTGGAACCTCCTGCGATCCAGCGCGACGCACCGGCGGCAGGACGGACGATTGCGCGGCACCTTGCACGATCGTGCTCACCTCGACGGGATACACGGTCGTGAGGACCGATATCCTTCCCACCATCATCCCAGCGTCCGCGGATCGTCCCAAGGCATTCGCAAAGGCCGGGGACACCAGCAACCTTCCGTCCTTGATCGTGACGACATGCGTCGCGGAATCGTATTCATAAAGATTTCCCTCCACGTTGAAGAAGACAAAACCCGTTTTCCCGTCGCGCACCGCGAGATCGAAGGGCGCATCCGGTTGGAGTTTTTCGATGGCGAGCTGGCTGAGGGACGCTTGCAGCAGCTTCGGAAGACTCGCGCTGCTTTGCGAGACGAGCCCCATCAAGCCTGGTTCCGGGCCGCGCAGGGCATCGTTGAAAACAAGGAGCGTGAAAAAAGAATCGGGACCGACCTGGAAACGCAGCGTGTCCAGTTTCGATTCCTTCGTTTCAATTCCATTGAGTCGGTTCAGATCGAGATCCATCGCGACGTTTCCGTTCGAGACGATCATTTTCTCCAGGGTGCCGGTTTCCCCTCCCGGATCTTTTCCTGCCGATGACGGTGCGGAATTTCCCGAGCTATTGCTCAAAAGCAAAACCAGCGGGAGCACGAAATAACTGAGCGCTTTTTTCTGCATTGTTCTAATCCTCCAATTAATTGCCGTTCAGAAACTACTGGGAAAACTTGACGCTTCATTCCGTTACCGCGCGTCTTATGGATGTCCTAATTTGAAATTGGATCGCGTCCGATAATGACAGGGAGATTGGCACTGCCGCCCATGGTGCTCGTGACGGTGATCATTTGCGGGTTGGTGGCCCATGAGAAAGTGCCGATGTAGCTGCCGTCCACATCACCGCTCAGAGTACCAATCAGGGTGTTCGTGGAAGTCACGTAGGCGCGCAAGGTCGGCGCATTGCGGACGGTGGATTTGATCGAACTGGCCGCCCGAACCTTAAGCATGTGGTTCCCGTTGGTATAAACAGCGCTCAAAACTGTAACGGTGTCTCCTGCCGGACTAGGAGTTGGAGTTGGCTGCGGTGTTGGAGTGGGCGTCGGCGGAGGAGGCGTTGGAGTCGGTGTCGGCGGAGGAGGTGTTGGAGTTGGCGTGGGTTGAGGAGGCGTTGGGGTCGGTGTTGGAACAGGTGGAGTTGGAGTGGGCGTTGGAACAGGCGGCGTTGGAGTGGGCGTTGGAGGAGGAGGCGTTGGAGTGGGTGTCGGACTCGCTGAATCCGGGGAGGGGCCCTGAATTCCAATGTTGATCGGAGTCCCGTTCTTGAAGAATCCGATCGTCGCACTGGTCGCCTGTGGCGGACGGTTGGAATCGAAGCGGAAGTTATAAAGAGTGCCCCAGCGGAGAGCGTTCGCGTTCTGGTTTTGCGCAAAGGTCTGCGAACTCCAGCTCAAAGCGCTGACGGTCTGATTCGGCGTCCAGGCCGCGTTGCTATATCCCGCATTCCCCACGGTTCCATCCTGGGCAAACGCAGGAGAATTAACCGGCGCATGAAACCCGAGATTGCTCACCGTGATTCCGCCTCCCAAGGGCACACTGAAAGATTGAATCGAACGATCCAGATTTTGATTGTAAAGCGCGTACTCGTAATGCCAGACGCCGGCCGAGGGGTTTGTCACTTTGTAGGCCACAAACGCGCGCCCATCGACGCCCAGCTCAGGCTCGATCGTATTGATGGTCGCACCCGTCCAGGCATTGATGGCGGGAGTCATTCGGACCGTGGCTCCCACCGTCGTGAAAGTGAAGGGACCGGTGGTTCCGGTAACGTTAAAGCGACGGTAGGAGGCGTTGTTGTACATGTTGCACTGCCCGGGATGAGTCTGGCACCACGCGTACTCGTGTGGAGTCACGTACTGCGCTTCACCGTAGTAGGTCGCACCGGGATTCAGGGTCGTGTTCAAATCGGCGACCTCCACAAGAACCCGGTGAGACGTCCCGCTATGCGTGTGGCCGGTGTGGTCCCGGGATGTATAGGCCGGGTTTGATCCGCCCCCCGGAAAGACGCCGGTAAACGGGTTCACCCAGGCGCGTGAACCCAATCCGCTCTGGCTATAGTTCAAACTGGCGGAGTACGGATCAGAGCACCCCCTGCAGAGATGCGTCCCCGTGGTGCAACCGCTGGTGTTGCAGCCAAAGCCGCAGGCGTCGTTTTCCAAGGCCGTGAAGGCGTGTTTCAACCAGGACTGGCCAATTTGTTCAAACCGATCGTTGTTACTGGCCCCGCCGCTCATCCGATAGAGATTCTGCGGAATGACCGGGTGGTCGGTATTTGGTAACGCAAACCAGTTGAACGGCTGGTCGCCGTTGTTACAAGACGTGGTTCCAATCCCAAGACCCACCTGCGTTCCACTGCTTCCGCCACTGGGTTGCTCGATGGATGGCAGGTCGCCCACGATGACATCAGGCCCCGCCGCAACCGTCACCGCATTCGGAGCCGCTCCGGGACGAGCCGGCAGCACCGCCGATTGAACCGTACCGTTGACGAGTGTGCTGGATTCGATCGCATACATGGCCGCGGCGATCGAAATTCCCCCAACCACCGCGCCAGCATCGGCCGGACGTCCCAGTTTGTTGGCGAACTCCTCTGAAATCCGCAGCCTTCCGTCCTTGATGGTGAGCGAGTGCGCTGCGCCATCATAATCAGAGTGATGTCCTTCAATACCAAAAAAGACGAAACCGGTCTTGCTGTCGCGGACCACGAGCTCAAAGGATTCATCCGCCGGACGTTTTTCGATGACGAGCTCCCCTCTGGAGGAACTCAACGCCTCAGGTAGAACCGCGGCGTTTTCCGGGACGAGGCCCATCGCGCCCGGCTCCGTGCCGCGTAAGACATTGTCGAAGACAAGAATGGTGAAAAAAGAATTCGGTCCCACTTGGAAACGCAGTGTCTCGCGTTTCAATCCTTTCGCGGCCGGCGCGGATGGATTCAGCCGGCTCAAATCAAGATCCATCGCGACGGTCCCGTTCGCGACGATCATTTTTTCCAGCGTTCCGGTCTGGCTGTCCGCGTCTTGCGTTGCGGAATTTCCCGAGCTCTTGCTCAAAAGCAAAAGCAGCGGGAGCGTAAAACAACTCAGTATTTTCCTTAGCATAATCCTAGTCTTCTAATTGCAGGAGGGTCAGAAAGTTCGAAAGAACGCCGTCTCACGTGCCACCGCTTCAGTTAGTGCGGATCGCGTCCTATAATGACGGGCAGATCACCGCTCCCGCCGAGAGTGCTGTGGACCGTGATCACCTGCGGGTTGGTGGGCCAACTGAAAGATCCGGTGTAGGCGCCGTCGAGATTGCCGCTCAAGGTTCCGATCAGGGTGTTCGTGGAAGTCACGTACGCCGTCAACGTCGGCGCGTTCCGGGAGTTGGCTTTGACTGAGCTGGCGGCCCGAACTTTCAGGAGGTGGTTCCCGTTTGTATAAACGGCGCTCTCCACTTCGATCGTATCTGTTCCACTGCATGAATCCGGCGTCGGCGCCAGGATCGCAACGGTGATCGGCGAGCCAGTCTTGAAGAAGCCGATCGTGGCATTCGCTGCCTGCGGCGGACGGTTGGAATCGAAGCGGAAATTATACAGAGTCCCCCAACGAATGGCGTTCGCGTTTTGGTTTACCCCGAAGGTCTCCGACCTCCAGGTCAGAGATGTGGGGGATTGCGTGGGCGTCCAAACGGCGCCGCTGTATCCGGCGCTCCCCACGGTCCCATCGGCTGACCAGGCAGGATGCTGAGGCGGCGCATGAAAGCCTATGTTACTCACTGTCATTCCACATCCGAGAGGCACGTTGAACGATTGAATTCCGCGATCCAGGTTCTGATTATAGACTGCGTACTCGTAATGCCAGACCCCGGCCGATGGGTTCGTCACCTTGTAGCCAACCAACCCAATGCCATCGGCGCCGGGCGCAGGCTCGATTTGGTTAATCGTCGCGCCAGTCCACGCCCGGATGGCAGCGGCCTCGCGGATAGTGGTGCCAACCGAAGAAAAGGTGAACGGACTGACTGAGTTCGTCACGTTATACCTATGGTAGGAGGCGTTGTTGTACATGTTGCATTCCCCGGGATGCGATTGGCACCAGGTATACTCATGCGATGTAACGTACTGCCCTTCGGCCCAATAGGTCGCTCCGGGGTTCGACGCGGGGACCAGGTCACTCATTTCCACGAGAATCCGGTGCGATGGGCCCAGGTGCGCATGGCCAGAGTGGCTGTTATTGGGCGTCGTCGAATCGTTGCGCGGGTAAGCGCCGGTAAACGGATTTATCCACGCGCGGGAACCCAAAGTTGGGCCCGAATTGAGACCGGCGCTGTAAAGATCAGAACAGCCAGATCCCAGTTGAGTACCGCTTACACCATTGCAACCAAAACCGCAGGTGTTGCTGGAAGCTGCCGTGAACGCATGTTTCACGCTGGATTGGCCGATTTGCTCAAAACGTTCGTCATTCGTGGCGCCACCGCTCATTCGATAAAGATTCTGCGGAATCACCGGGTGGCGATTATCCGGATTGGCAAACCATTCCAAATTCTGAACTCCCGGATTGCAGGAGTCAGTTCCGACGGCGAGGCCAACCTGGGTCCCGCTACTGCTGCCAAATTGCGCTAACCCGCTGAGTTCTCCGACAATGACATCGGGGCCCGGCCGGGTCCCAACGGACGGCATTTTGACCGACTTCGTTTCCCCGTTAACAAGCTGCGTAATTTCGATCGCGTGCATGGTTGCGACGATCGAAATCTTTCCTACGACCACTCCAGCTACCGCCGGAGACCCAAGCTGCGTGGCGAACTCCTTTGTAACGAGAAGTCTTCCGTCATTGATTCTAAGCGAATGTCCAGTGGCGTCGTAATCGTATTCCTGTCCTTGGATACCGAAAAAGACGAAACCCGTTTTCCCGTCGCGAACGACGAGTTCATAATCTTCGCCCCCAGCGGTGCTTTCGATCACGAGTTGATTTGAGGATGCACCCAACGAGGCCGGAAGAATCGTCGCGTTTCCTCCGAGCAACGCCATCGAACCCGGCTCGAGCCCGCGCAAAACGTTATTAAAGACAAGGATTTTGAAAAACGAATTGGCGCTAGCTTCGAAACGCACGCTCGCGAGTCTCGATTCCTGTTTGGCGAAGCCAGACCCCTCCAGCCGGCTCAAATCAAGATCCATCGCGATGGTTGCGTTCGCGACGATCATTTTTTCCAGCGTTCCGGTTTCGCCTCCTGAGTCTTTCCCCGGGGCTTGCGGTGCAGAATTTCCCGAGCTGTTGCTCAGAAGCAAAATCAGCGGGAGCGTGAAACAACTCAGCATTTTCCTTAACATAATCCTGGTCTTCTAGTTGCTGGAGGGCCCGAAAATTGGAAGGGAAAACGCTGTCTCACGTTCACGCGCGTCTAGATGGAATTAGTGCGGATCACGGCCCACAACGACCGGCAGATCTCCGCTGCCCCCGAGAGTGCTTCGGACCGTGATTGTTTGCGGGTTGGTGGGCCAGCTGAAAGATCCGGTGTAGGCGCCGTCCGGATTGCCGCTCAGGGTTCCGATCAGGGTGTTTGTGGAAGTCACATACGCGGTCAACGTCGGCGCATTGCGGGCCATGGCTTTAACCGAGCTGGCGGCCCGAACTTTGAGCGTGTGGTTCCCGTTTGTATAAACGGCGCTCTCAACCTCGATCGTATCCGTTCCACTGCACGAGTCCGGCGTCGGCACCTGGATCGCCACAGTTTTCGGCGCTCCGTTCTTGAAGAAGCCGATCGTCGCATTCGCTGCCTGCGGCGGGCGGTTGGAATCGAAGCGGAAATTATACAGAGTGCCCCAACGAAGGGCGTTCGCGTTTTGGTTTACCCCGAAAGTCTCCGAGCTCCAGGTCAGCGACGTGGGGGATTGCGTTGGAGTCCAGACAGCGTTGCTATAGCCGGCGCTCCCCTGGGTTCCATCGTTGGCGATTCCCGGATGATTCGGCGGGGCATGAAATCCAACGTTGCTCACCGTCATGCCGCAGCCCAGAGGCACGGTGAAGGATTGAATTCCACGATCCAGATTCTGGTTATTGATCGCGTACTCGTAATGCCAGACGCCAGCGGATGGATTCGTCACTTTGTAGGCGATGAAGGCGCGTCCATCGAGTCCCGGCTCGGGCTCGATCGTATTGATGGTCGCCCCCGGCCAGACATTGATGGCGGGAGTCATGCGCACCGTGGCCCCAACGGTCGAAAAGCTGAAACTCGTCGTCCCGCTGACATTGAAACGGCGGTAGGACGCATTGTTGTACATGTTGCATTGCCCGGGATGAGCCTGGCACCAGACGTACTCATGCGGAGTGACGTATTGCGCTTCCGCGTAATAGGTCGCGCCCGGATTCATTGTCGTGTTCAGGTCGCTCGTTTCCACGAGCAGCCGGTGCGTCGCAGCGGAGCTCGAGTCGCTATGACCGGAGTGGTTGTTTGCAGTCGATGGGAAAACGCCCGTAAAGGGATTCACCCAGGCGCGTGAACCGAGGCCACTCTGACTCGCATTTAGGCTGGCGCCGTAGGGATCGGAGCAGCCCACGCCGAGATGAGTGCCATTAGCAGCGGAAGTGCAGCCAAAGCCACAAGCGTTTTGCTGCAAGGCAGTGAACGCATGCTTCAGCCAGGATTGGCCAATTTGTTCGAAGCGCTCGTCGTTGTTCGTTCCTCCGCTCATGCGATAGAGATTTTGCGGGATGACCGGATGGTCGGTGTTTGACATCGCAAACCAATTCAGCTCCACGTCGCCGTTGTTGCACGAGGTCGTTCCCACCCCCAGGCCCACCCGGGTTCCGGTCGTTCCAAATTGCGCCATGGAGGGCAAATCTCCCACGATGACATCGGGCCCCGCTACAAAATCCAAGCCATTCGGGCCCCCGGCGCTCCGGCGCGGCATCACCGCGGATTGAGTTTCGCCGTTGGCCATCGTGCTGACTTCGATCGGATACATCGCCGTGGTGATCGCGATCCTGCCCGCCATCGAGCCAGCGTCCGCCGCACGTCCAAGCTTTCGGGCAAACTCCTCCGAAATCAGGAGCCTGCCGTCTTTGATACTGAGCGAATGCAAGGCGGCATCGTACTCGTAATGATTTCCTTCAACGTTGAAAAAGACGAAACCTGTTTTCCCGTCGCGCACCACCAGGTCGAAAGCGGCATCCGCTGGGAGTTTCTCGATGACGAGCTGGTTGAGCGAGGCGTTGAGCGATGCCGGAAGCATCGCGGTGCCTCCGGGCGTGAGCCCCATCGAGCCGGCATCAGGGCCGCGCAGGACATTGTTGAAAACGAGGACGGTAAAAAAAGAGTTCGGCCCTACTTGGAAACGCACGGTTTCCAGCTTGGCTTCCTTCGCCGCGGAAACAGTTCCATTGAGCCGGTTTAAATCGAAATCCATCGCGACATTGCCGTTCGCGACGATCATTTTTTCCAGCGTTCCGGTTTGCGCTTCCGACCCCTGCGCCTGGGGTGCGGAATTTCCTGAACTATTGCTCAAAAGCAAAAGCAAAGGGAGCGTGAAAAAACCCAACATTTTCCTTAACATAATCCTGATCCTCTGGTTGAGAGCCGTACAAAGAAAACACCGGCCCCCTCGACGCGTAAGAATCGCCCAATGCCGGTGTGTGGCTGGTGCGCAACCGTAACGGAATCGTTACGTTTGTCGAGCATAGAATTAATGGCGTTTTTGCAATATTTCTCCGGGGTCAAAAGGCCGCCGCCGCACCCTGAGATGCATCTGTATTTCCCGGAAAAATAGATTACTTGTTCAACGTCTTTCGAGGCATCTCGATGACCTCGAGCCGCGGTTGACTCCCGCTGCGCTCCTGCGCAAACAAAAGAAATAATGAAGAGCGGCTGTGAAGATCGGAGAGCAATAAGCCAGGGGGTGATTCAGCCGCCGGCGCCCGGCCGTTTTTCGAAGGCGCAAAGCGTCATTCGCAAATCAACCGCCAGCCGCTGGCGCGCGGCCGCCCTCATCTTCCTGAATTTGTTCATGGTGGCCCACGTGATCCAATGGCGGATCATGGGCAAGACGGTTTCCCCGATTGAGCCGTCGGAAACCATGCACACGCTCCAGCGCGGGGCGATCAACGCGGGCTTCATCTTCTTTTCGCTGGCGATCCTGGCCACGCTGATCTTCGGACGCTTTGTCTGCGGCTGGGGGTGTCACATTCTCGCCCTCCAGGATTGTTGCGGGTGGCTCCTAAAGAAAATGGGCCTCAAGCCGCAGCCCTTTCGGTCGAGGCTGCTGATCTATGTCCCGATTATCGCCGCCTTGTACATGTTCGTCTGGCCCACGGCCTACAAATTTTTTGCCAGCCCGGAGCCCGGGCCGCTCATCCCAAAATTCACCAACCACCTGGTCACTGAAAATTTTTGGGAAACCTTTCCTTCCGTCGCGGTCGCCATCCCGTTTCTTTTGATCTGTGGATTCGTGATCGTGTATTTCCTGGGGCAAAAAGGATTCTGCACCTACGCCTGTCCCTACGGAGGTTTTTTTGGCCTCGCCGACAAGCTGGCGCCCGGAAAAATCCGCGTCACTGACGCCTGCAACCAATGCGGACATTGCACGGCCACCTGCACTTCCAATGTCCTCGTTCACCAGGAGGTAAGGGACTACAAGATGGTCGTCGATCCAGGCTGCATGAAATGCATGGATTGCATCAGCGTCTGCCCGAACGACGCCTTGTACTTCGGTTTTGGAAAACCCACGATCGCGGTCTCCAAGCCGAAAGCGGCCAAGAGGACCTATTCGTTAACCTGGCCGGAAGAACTTCTCGGCGCCGCGGTCTTTCTCGCAAGTTTTCTGGGGGTGCGGAGTGTTTATGGTTTGGTCCCGTTCCTCATGGCGCTGGGGTGCGCGGCCGTCACGACGTTTCTCTTTCTGAAGACGTGGCGATTGTTCAGGGCCAAGGATGTTTTCTTTCACCGTTTCAGCCTGAAGTCCTCGGGGAAAATTCAAAAGGCGGGCTGGGGATTTCTCGCCTTCTCCTTAGCGTGGCTTGCCTTGAGCGCGCACAGCAACTGGATCCGCTATCACGAATACCAGGGCGATCGCGCCTTCCAACGACTCCAAATCCCCGACGAGCTGGCTCTGGCCCAGCCAAATCCCGATCCGTGGCTGAGTCCGATGGATCGTCAGACGATTGTGGAAGGAAGAAAACATTTTCAGGCGGCTTCGCAGTTCGGGTTGTTTCTGAATGGCGAAGCGCTTCCCAAGCTCGCCTGGTTTGAATATCTCTCCGGCAACGCGGAGCAATCCATCGATCTGCTCGGCCAGGCGGCAGCCCGGCAAAAAGGCCAAACGAAAGCTGTGAGCCTGTACTATCGCGGCACGATCCTGAACCGGTTGGGCCGTTACGAGCAGGCCCGGGCGAGTCTGGACGAGGCCCTGATCCAGCGAGACGATTTGATCCTCGCGCGCCAGGAAAAAGGCGAATCTCTCTGGCAGCTGGATCGCAAGGATGAAGCCATCTCCGTCTGGACGGACGCCGTGCAACGCAATGGGCGGCTTGTTCTGGTCAGCAATCAGCTCGCGGCCGCCAAGCGATCACTCGGTTTGGTCGAGGAAGCAGTGGCTCTCGAACAACAAGCGGACCGATTCACTCCGAACGATCCGCTTTACCACTGGATGATCGCTCTCCGGCTAAGAAATCTCGGGATGAACGAGCTGGCCGAAAAGCATTTTCAGCAGGCCATCCAACTCGAGCCCCGGTTCCAACAGCAACCCAGGTAGCTATCGGCCGTTTTCCGTTCTCGCGACTCTTCGCTCTTCTAGTGAAGGTTGTAGATCTCGACCAGGCCGACGCCGGTCCCACCGCTTTTTCCGGCGAGGATCGCGGTGAACGCTCCGGCCGGCAGGGTGGCAAGAATGGCTGCCTCCTGGGGCTGCGTGGGGGCCAGCCCGAATGACGTTAGTTGCGCGGCCGTCGCCGCATCATCCTGCCAATTGTCGCAGTAGGTCAGGCGAGCTCCATTCGCATCGCGGAGATCGAGTATCGGATCGACCAAAGGCGTGCCAAGTCCCGAACCAGTCAGGGACGGTCCGAGCCCGCGCACCACTACTCTGGTGCTGTTCGCCGAGCCACCCAGTATCATTCCGCCGATCATCACATTGTCCTGGGTCTGCACTTCGCCCCGCGCGCTGATGTTCGCCAGCTCCGCAGAGCCGCCGGCTGGATCATTGTCGTAGATTTCAACCAGTCCGATCCCAGTTCCCTCGAACCTTCCTCTGAGCAGGACGGTGTAAGCGCCCGGATCCAGGGTGGCCACGATGACGGATTCAAGGTCGTTCACCGGCTGAAAGGCAGTGCCCTCAATCAAGCCGCGCTGCGTGTCCTTCCAATTATCGTTCCAAAGAACGGATGTGCCCGCGCCATTGCGCAGATCGAGTGTCGGATCGGCCAGGGCATTCGCAACGCCGTGGGAGGCCAGAGAAGGTCCTATCCCACGGAGCACGACCTTCTTGGGAACAGTGCCGTTAACAATGAATCCGCCGATCAAGACGTTCTCACCGGTGTTGACCTTGAGACGCGTCGATAGGTTGAGAGTTTGGGCGGAAGCAGCGGAGGGCGCGACGACCTCGAATTGCGTCATCATGCCGTCGTCCTCGTGCTCGAGAATGTGACAGTGCATCACATAGATGCCGACGTGGTCCGTGAACTTCAGCTTCAACTCGAGAGTCTCACCCGGGGTGACGGCCCAGGTCTCCTTCATGGTTTCGTACGGATAGCAGGGCCCGCCATCACGACTGACGCATTGCTGATCGACGTCGTGAATGTGCACCATGTGGGTAGTCCCTGTCGGATTGGTGAAGACCCACTTCTCGGTCGTGCCCAGAACCGGGCGGGCGTCGATCCTGTTGGGATCGAAGGTCAGACCGTTGATCGTCCAATGGTTCGAAGTGAAATCGAAGCTGAAGTTCCGCGTCACGGTAGGTGGGCCGATATCAGGCGGCTGACGAAGTGTGGCCGGGACCGTACTCGTGTCGGGGACATGCTGGTTAACCCGGAACTTCAGGAGCGGCACCACCTGATAGGCATCGTCCAAATAGAGTTCCTGTCCCAGTTTCCCGGCAAAATCGACGATCACGTCCACGCGCTCCGCCGGTCCCACTTCCATCGCTGTCCGGACAATTGGTCCCGGTAACAGGCCGCTCTCCGTTCCGATCTGGCTAAACGCATCCCCAGTGCTGAGGGTAAGAATGTAAATGCGGGCGTTGGCCCCGTTGAGAATGCGGAACCGATACTTGCGGTCGGCCACGTCCAGATAAGGTTCGTAAACGCCGTTCACCAGGACTTTGTCGCCGTACACCCCCGAGGGGTCATAGATGTATTGGAGCTGGTTATCTTCGTCGAATTGCCGGTCGGCAATGACCAGAGGGATTTCGTACGGCCCGGAAGGAAGCGTCGCCGGGTCCGCCGGGTCATCGAGGATGAACAGGCCGGTTAATCCCATCCATACGTTCATGCCGGTCTCATTCATCCGGTGATCGTGGTACCACTGCAACGCGCCGCGCTCGTTTTCGCCACTCTCGACGGCTTCATAGGTGTAGGTCCGCGACTGCCCGGGTTCGAAGAGGAAAGCTCCGGTGACCTGGCCATCATCTGCGGAAGCGGAATGGCCTCCGTGTTGATGCACAGTCTTTCCTCCGGCAACGGCAGGCAGATTGTTGGCGAAAGTAACGCGGGTGGTCTGCCCGGTCGGTCTGCGAATCGTAAGACCGGGATAGGTTCCGCCGTAGGTCCACATGTAGGTACAGGGTCCATCGAGGATTGAGACGCAGGCCTCACCGATGCTGATCGGCACGTCCGCAGCAGTTGTCGTGGGTGGGAAGAGCAAGGGATGCGACGAGAAAGGGGTGGGTGTCGGAGTAGGCGTGGGCGTCGGGACCGGCGTCGCGGTTGGTGTGACAACGGGAGTCGCGGTCGGAGTCGGAGTGGCTGTCGTGATTGGAGTTGGAGTTGCCGTTGTGATCGGTGTCGGAGTTGCCGTTGCGACTGGAGTCGGTGTTGCCGTTGTGATCGGCGTCGGAGTTGCCGTTGCGACTGGAGTCGGTGTTGCCGTTGCGACTGGAGTCGGTGTTGCCGTTGCGGCTGGCGTCGGTGTAGCCGTTGCGGGTGGCGTTGGAGTTGGCGTTGGAGTTGCCGTTGCGGTTGGCGTCGGTGTAGCCGTTGCGGTTGGCGTCGGTGTTGGAGTCGCAGGTGGCGTAGGCGTGGCGGGGGGCGTTGGAGTCGTGGGTGGCGTGGGCGTCGGGGTTGCGGCCACCACGGTCACCGTGCCCGTCATCATCGCGCCGTGAACCCTGCAGTAGTACGCGAAAGTTCCCACGGTGTTGAACGTCACGGGGAAAACGAACCCGGAATTGCGGATGCCCGAATCAAATATTCCATTCGGATTATTTGGGGTGCCGGACGTGACGCTGTGATTGTTGCCGGCCCAGGTCCAATTAACGATATCGCCGGTCCGGATGGTGACCGCGCTTGGATTGAAGACGGTGCCGCCTTGACCCACGGTCACATTCGTCGTCGCCGCGGAAGCAAGGACGGGCAGCAGAAACAGAAAGACGAGAGGCAGGCGGAAATTCACTTGGAAGGCTTTGTCGCAGCGCGTATTGGGCCGGAGGCTAACATGGAAATGTGAGCACGCAATTCCTCTGGGATGAACCGCCGGGTCTTGGGGACGAAAGGTGTCACGCCGTGACAGCTCCCCGGGGCCGTTCGGGGATTGTGAAACCCAGTGGTAACTCAGAAGCGCAGGGTGAATTGCGCGGCTAAAGTGTGGACCAAATCACGGGCGTCGGAGTTTTCCTCCTGAAAACTGTATTGCAGCTTCAATTGCGTATGCGCGGTGAAGCGATAGCCGAGGGAGGTGTCGACGCGCCAGAGATCGTGGCCCCAGCGGGCGCTCCCGCCCATTCCATCCGGCACCGTGGAAAAGAGCTGCTGATTCCAGCGCATCGCGCCGAAGAGTTGCGGAGTGAACTTGTATTTCGCCTCCAGATAGTAGGCGAAAGTATCCGCGTTGCCTATGCTCGGAACCTGGAAACGGACTTCGTAAAACTCCGCCCACAGTTGCAGATGATGAAAGGCGTAGCTGATGTCCTGCCCGAGAAGGAGTTCATGGTAATCGCCGATGCTCCGCCCCGGCGGCAAGGTGGGGGCCGCCTCCGGTCGAAGATAGGTCCCATCGCTCGCGGAGACTCCAAAATTCCATGCCGCGTTCGGCTGAAAACCTAGCCGGCCACTGACGGTTGGATTCTCGAAACCTATCTCGGTGGCGTCCCACGATTTTGGCCGCGACCCGAGCGCGGAGTTCTTGACCTCCAGCGCATAACTGAATTTTCCAATCTTGCCCGCGACCGATGCGCCCGTCGCATAGCTCGGTCCCCAGATCAGCGGAATATTCTCGTCCTCGTCGAAGACGAACCCGGAGACGAAGTCGCGTAAGGCCGCCGGAGCCTCCATGTCTGAGACCGCAGTCAGGTTTTCGTACGGCAACGGCGCGGTGATGAATGGGTTCTCCCACGACAAATGCCGTTGGACGAAATTACCAACCACGGTGGCGAATTTTCCGATTTGCAGATCGAAACGATCCGACTCGCTGGGAGTGTAGCGCAACGCATACTCATCAAGCCGGACTTGGACGTCCTGGTCGTGCGGATCGAACCCGCGATCGGCCCGTGATTGCACGAAGAGATAAACGTGAGGCCCGATTTGCGCGTCCAGGAAAAGAGCGAGACGCGGGTTCGCGAGAAAACGGTGTTCGGTATCGATCAAACCGGGGGGCGGCAGGTCGATCCGGTAGAATTCGAGATCGAGGAGCCCGCTGAGCCGCGCCCGAACGTTGCCATCGAACGCGTTTAACGTGAGCGCTTCGTCGACTTGATCGAGGAAATCTTCCGCCGCGACCTGGGATGCGGTCAGCGCGACCAAGAGGCTGAGGATTTGGATAGTCCTCATGAAACTTCCGCGGAGGTGGCGGCCGGTTGCCGGGCTCGACGAAAACGCACCTCGAATTCCGTCCAATCGTCCTCCGAGCGGACCAGGCGCAGATCTCCGCCATGAAGGCGCGCCAGCTCGCGGGCGAGGTTCAAACCCAGCCCGTGACCTTTGATGTTTTCTCCCACGCCGCCGCGATGAAACCGCTCGAAAATATGTTCTCGCGCCGGAGCCGGGATTGAGAGGCCGGTATTGCCAATCGTGAGGACCGCCCATTCGCCGGATTCGCGGCACGAGATGCGAATCCGGCCGCCCGGACGGTTATATTTCCACGCGTTTTCGAGCAGATTCTGGAGGATGAGGGCGACGTAGTGATCGTCTCCGGCGATCTCCAGGTCAGCGCACTCACTTTCTACTTCGGCATCCAGGCCGCCGGGCAGCGCGCTCAAATCGTCGATTTGAGCGTCGAGGAGGCGTTTCAAATCAACGGAATCAAAAGTGATTGGGAGCCGGCCGGCGTCCATCTGGGAGAGCAGAAGCAAATCCTCGATGATATTCGTGATGCGATAGGTCTGGTGAATAAGCGACGCAACTTCCTCGCGTCCTTCCGCGCTGAGATTTTCGTGAGACAAAAGCGACTCGAGCCCCGCGCGCAGGACGGTCACAGGTGTCTTGAGCTGATGTGATGTGTCGGCGGAAAAGCGGGCGGATCGTTGCAGCTCCTCGCTTGTTTTTTCGAGCGCTGCCTCGGCCCGATCGCGCTCGGCGCGATCTTCCGCCGAATCCACGGCCAGTTTCTCCACGGGTGCCGAGAGTCGGGTGGAGGCAAACTGGCTGGCCGCGAAGGCACCGAGCAAGAGGAGCGCGCCCGCGCCCAGAATTTGCCAGCGCAACTGTCTCTCCCGCGCGAGCAAGTCGCTGAGAGAAAAAATGCAAACCTCATAAGCGGGAGGAAACAACGAGTCCGGATTCAATTGTTTGTAGAAAACCAAATGCGGCGTGCCGTTCAGGGAAACGCGAAAGCTCCGCTCCGCCAGGTTTGACGTCGCGATTGCGCGGGTCAGTTCGCCGCTGAGGAGTCCCTCGGAAGGGTTCGCCTGGGCCAGCAAATGCACTTTCCCATTCAACCAGATGCCACTCTGAATCGTCCCGGGCAGGCGGCGCCGGCCCAGCTCGACCGGTTTGAAACCGAGGACGATTGCGGCAATCCGTTGATTCGTCTCGGTCGAGATGATGGGAGCTGCAATCACTTCGTCAACGACCTCCCGGCCGTCCGTTTTGCGGACCAGATAACCGATTTGCTGTTCGCCCGGCAGCGCTTTGAGGCTGAGCTGCGCTTCCTCTTCCGGCGCGAGTTCCCCCACCTCCTTTGCGTTCGGCGGTGTGATCACGGCGCCCTGGCTATTAAGAAAACGATAGAACGTCGCGCGCAGAGCGGACGCTGACGGCTCCCCCGGTTCCTGGTCCGTCCGCTCCATCACATCGCGCAGCTCGTCTTTGGCGTTTGGATACAAAAGATCGAGGGCGTTATCTTCCAGCGCGGCATGGATACGCGGTTTTTGCGCGAGCAAGAGGCAGCGCGCCGCGACGGCGGCATGGTGCATCTCCTGAACGCTATTGAGCGCGGCCAGCTCGCCTTGAAATTCACGCCGCAATTGCCGCTCGGTGTTCGCGGCCAGTTGTCGTTGCGCCAGATAAAGGCCCAGGGCGGTGATTCCGGAAACGACCAGCATCATCGCAGCCAGGAGCTTGAGACGAAAGCTCACGAAACCGGATTTGGCCGGCGGAGAAATCTGACTCACGGGAGGTTTACGCTCAGAGTCGATCCACCATTCAACTCGACCGGCCGCTCGAGCGTAGTCCGGCTGCTCAACCAGGCCTTGAGTTTGTAACGCCCCGAAGGAAGGCCGCTCAGGCGAAATTTCCCTTCCGCATCACTGAGCGCAAAGTGCGGCGTATCGAGAACAAGAATCAGGGCGCGCATGTGCTCGTGAATGTCGCAGCGGACCGTGACCAAGCCGGGCACGTCGAAGACCACGGAAGGGATCGGCCGTTCGTCCCCCCGGTAACGCCCCAGATCGAAACGTTTTGCCGGCGAGAAGGAAAAAATATTGTGATACGTGTCGTCGAGATTGGGGAACGCCACCTTCGTGCCGGTCTGCACGGGTAACAGCGCCGGGGCAAAGTTCAGATCCTTTTGTACGATCTGTTTTTCCACCGGCGCATTTCGCTTTGGGAACGGCCCCTCGAGATAGACCACTGCCAGTGGCGGTTTGGTTGCCATGACGCCGCCATTGGTGACGATTTCATAACGCTTGATCATCACCGGCGCCGTTGATGTCTTAGGCAGTTGCACGCGGCCTTCGATTGTCGCCTGGGCAAAAGAATATCCCGGACCGAGTCCAACCATTGCCGCTATAACCAACGAAAAGCGGAAATACATCCTTGGAGACTATCGAGGCCGAGGAAAAGGTCGAGGTCGGAACCATAAATACAACACTGCAGAGCCCGCCTAGGTGGGCGGACGAACAGTGTAGCCGGCAAACCTCAGCGTGTGGATGAGCGGCGTGACGGACCCCGCGTCCACTTTCTTCCGCAACCGGGTGATGAAAATTTCAACGGTGCGGGTGTCATATTCATGGTCGCGATGCCAGATTCGTTCGCAAAGTTCGGTGCGGGAAAAAACGCGGCCCGGCTCCTGCATGAGCACTTGCAGGACATCGAATTCGCGAGGAGAAAGAGCAACTGTCTTGCCCGCGCGGGTCACGCGGCGGTGCTGCACATCCATCTGCAAGTCCGCGACCTTCAGCAGATCGGCGGCCGTCGGTGCAGACCCGCGCCGCCCGATCGCTTCGACGCGCGCTATCAATTCGTCCATCGAAAATGGCTTCGACAGGTAGTCGTCCGCCCCGGCCTTCAATCCCTTCACGCGATCTCCCACCTGGCCACGCGCCGTCAGGATGAGCACGCGCGCCGGGCATTGCGCCTCGCGCAGCTGGGTCAGCACCGAAAAGCCATCCAGGCCGGGAAGGTTCAAATCGAGCACGACCAGATCGGGCGATTCAAGAAGCGCCGCTTGCAAGCCTTCGGTCCCGTCCAACCGGACGCTCGGCTCATGATTATGCCGGCGCAGGGCTTTGCTGATGTGCTGGGAAAGCTGAGGCTCGTCTTCTATGACCAAGACACGCATCTCTATCTCGCTCGCAGCATCCTCCTGTTTTACAACAAAAATGGTGCCGTCGGAAAGGATCGAAGACCTCTCCTTACGGCGTCCCGAGATCGTAGATCTCCACCAATCCCACCCCAGCGCCATTATTCAGTCCCGCTAGCACCGCGGTGTAAAGACCCGGCGGAAGCGGCGCGACGATGCCCGACTCTAATTGGTTTGTCGGAGCCAGACCTGCCGCGATGAGTTCGGCGGCTTGAGCGGAGTCATCCTGCCAATCATTGTTCGCGACCAGAAGCGCTCCGTCGCTATTGCGCAGTTCCAGCGTGGGGTCGGCCAGCGCATTAGGCACATTGGACCCGAGGCTTGGCCCGATGCCACGCGCTCCAATCCTGTCACTGCCGCTATTGCCGCCTAGAATGAAGCCCGCGATCACGACGCTGTCCCCCGTGCTGACAAAAGCGCGCGTGCTAAGATTCGCCAGCTTCGAATCGCCTGACTCGCTCAGATCGTAAACCTCCACCAGGCCGATTCCAGAAGTACTGCTCTTACCGCTCACAATCGCCGTGTAGGTGCCAGGATCCAAGATCGCATCGATGGCTGATTCCAGATCGTTGGTTGGCGGAATGCCGCTGGCGATGATCAACGCTTCCTGGGCCGGATCGTCTCTCCAATTGTCGTCGATGATCGTGACGAATGCGCCCGGCCCATGCAATTCAAGCACTGGATCAGCCAGCGCATTGGGAACACCCGATTGGGTCAGGGAAGGTCCGATGGCGCGGAGGAGCACATGCTTGGGGGCAGTTCCCGTAATGATGAATCCGCCCACGCCCACGCGGTCCCCGGTCTGCACGCGCATCCGCGTCGAGAGATTAAGCGGCTGCGCCGCGGGCGTCGCACTGGGCGTTGAGGTTGCTGTCGGGCTTGGTGAAGGTGTCGGTGTTCCGGCGGGCGTACCCGTGGGAGTTGGTGTGGGGCTTGGAGTAACGGTCGGGGTTACCGTGGGAGGAACGGTGGCACTGGGCCCGGGCGTTGGGGTCGGCGTGGGCGACGCCGTCTCGATGAGTTTTCGCCAGACACCATCTCCAAAGGTGCCAGCATACAAATAATTGTCATCGGCGCACGAGGCCTCCACATCAGGTTTCGGGCAGATCGGAAATCCTGCATTGAAAGCGATCCACGATGCACCTTGGTTGGTAGAGAGGAACATTCCTGCGTCCAGGCCCGCGAATATCGAGTCGCCCTTGAGCGTATAGGTGAAGATGCCGCAACCGCCTGGACAGTTCCCGGGAGGAGAACTGCCCGCCCAGCTCTCCCCGAAATCTGTAGAGTAGAAAGCCGAGAACAGAGTAGATCCGAGCACGTTGTTCCCCTTCACCGCCATACGGTTTAGATCCGCATTTATCGAAAAGGTCCTCGCGTCCCAGGTTATACCGGCATCCGTGGACTTGTACAAACCCGTGGTTGAGGAACTGTCCGTAATGACCGCCGCATAAGCCAGAGAATTTCCATCCGAAGCTACGGCAGGAACGAAGGTAACATTTGAAGGCAGGTTGGCGCGATGCCAGTTATCGCCGTCGTCTGAAGAGTAGAAAACAGCATCCAGGGCTGAGGTCGGGGATAGGAGAATGTCTACTCCGGCAACGATGTTACCACCGCTCACAGTTAAAGAGAAAACGGCCACGTTGCCTGCTGGAAAGCCGTTGCTGACCCTCGCAAAAGTTGCGCCGCCGTCGGTTGACCGGTAAGCGCCGTTGATGGCCCCAGCAAAGATCGTGTTCTCTTTTGTGCAGAAAGTGAGAACGAGCGCGTGACTCAGGAGCGCGTTGTCAACATCCGTCTTGGTCCAGGTATTGCCGTGGTCACTGGATCGGTATATTCCGTCGGCCTCCGTTCCCGCAAAGACGTAACCTCCGAAGGATATCATGCTGCGGAGATTTGAACCAACTGGAAGCCCCGCCGCCGCGGCAGCCCAGCTTGTTCCTCCATTGGTGCTTCGGTAAATTCCCGCCGCCTCCGCCTGCGTCCCGGCGAAAAGATTACTCCCGTCAAACAACAAGGCTTGAATGCTTCCGTGGCCCAGACCGGTACTGACATCATTCCAGGTCCCTCCCATATCCGTCGATTTAAAAACCTTATTCCCGGAACCGAGGTAGATGGTAGTGCCATCCGAAGAAAGAGAGAAGGCCCCATCCGGGAAGGGGCTAAACGTCCAACTTCCGCCATTGTCCAGCGACGTCCGCAGGACGGTTGTCCCGGTCGCGAATAATTTTGTCCCAGCCCTGGCGAAGGAACTTGTTCCGGTTAAGGCAAACTGTTCGACCAGATCCCAGGTCGCGCCGTCATTCAATGATCTCCAAATGAAATTGTCCGAGGCGACGATGATTGCATTATCGCTGACGAATATCTTGTCGCCCTTATCAATGGGCGAAGCTACCGATTGCCATGTATCTCCGTTATCGCTCGATCGGAAAACTCCGCTGGCGCTCAGGTTGGCAAACACGGCATAAACAAAGCTCCCTTTCAGGGCAAAGGAATTAACTATCTGGGAGCTGAGTCCGCTGGTCGGACTCCAGGTGTTTCCGTTATCTGTGGATTTGAAGACATTATTGGCGCCGGGACAAATGAACGATTTGCTCGACGTAGCGGCCAGCAAATTCCCGCCGGCTGCGATCAGGTCGTGGACTTGAGTTAGTTCGATCCCGCTGTTGGCCGCGACCCAGCTCATGCCGTCATCGGTTGACTTGTACACTCCTTGCGTGGCCGTCCCCGCATAAACGATGTTGTTCGCCTTGTAGATGACGGTGACCTGAAGCCCCGGCGGTCCCGCGGTCTTTTCCCACAGCGCTTCACCCGCTCGCACCGTCTGCCAGTTTCCTGAGAGTAGAAGCACGCACACCGCCCCAAGAGCAAAGACCCGCCAGGTTTCTCTGCCGCCGATTTTCGATTCTGGAAGTTGTAACATGATTTGGTCCCCGTTTTTCGTCGTCGTTGGATCAACACGCTACTGAACTATTCGGTCCCGCCCCAGCGCGCGACTGCCTGGAAAAGGTAACAGAACTGTTACGACGGTTGTGCGCCGCCCGTGCTCGAGAAAAAAGAAACGCCGCTCCGGAAAGCCGAAGCGGCGTGCCTTGCTTGCTGGTTAAGGTTCCTTAGTGGGCTTCCCGTCCGGTGGTTTGCAGACTCACGAAGTTTTCCAGAAACTCCGGTTCGAGTGCGCTGCCATCAGGTTTGCGCGTATAGGCCAGGAATTGGTCTCGTGCGATTCCACCGTCCCGCGGGTCCTTGATCACGGGACAAATCGAATAGCGCAAGACATCATTCAACGGACGCGTCGTCTTGGTGATGTAACCTTTGCTGAAAAGGTTATCGATTTCGCTCACACTGGCGATGATGGCGGTGCCGTCGAGATCACGGCCGTTGCGGCGCGCCAGGTCGTTCATCATTTTCAAACCATCACTGGTCGCGAGCGCCTTAGCCGTGTAGCTGACCCAGACGTGAAGCCAAAGAGCCAGTTTATTGTTGCTGAAGTATCCGTTACGCATATCGAGCATTACCGACTGCCGCAAAGCGCCCAGACCTACCGGATCGGTGCCTTGGCGCGGAAAAACATATTCGATGCTGCTCTCGGCGATCTGCCTCGCGCGTTGCCCAGCGGCATCAGGAGTGAAGGCGCTGGTCGAAAAGCCTCCCAGGACAGTGAAGAACCAGTTGTTTCCACTGTGGTCGTAGTTCGGCAGCGTCAAAAGAGCGCGCACACCACGTTGATGCGGAAAAATCGGCGTATCGGCGGCTGCTAACGGACCAACCTGGCGGCGACCATCAATAGCAGCCGGGTTGATGCCATTCTGTTGATAGTAAGCGTCAGTGAAATCGTAGAGGCGATCTTGAACACCGGCTTTGGTTAACGATGTCGCTCCAAGGAACGTCACCACAGCTAGGAACACGAGTTTTTTCATGGGGCGATCGATACCGATCTCTTCTCCTCGCGGCAATGGAACAAAGGTAACGTAGCTGTCACTTTCGAAAGGCCTGAGTAAGAACGATGTTACTTTTGTTCTTACCCGCAGGAACCGGTTTGAAGCTCTCGGACCAAATAGTCCGGCCTAACGAACAGCAAAGAAACCGTTAATTCATTTCAAGGCCGGAGTAGGCAACGGCCTGCCGAGCCGAAGGCAAAATTCGGTCCAGTCCTCCCGTGACTCGATTAGCGTCAGCTCTCCGCCGTGAGCCCGGGCCAGTTCTCGCGCAATACTAAGGCCCAATCCATGTCCGGGAGTTTGCTCGTCGCCGCGCGCGCGATAAAACCGCTTAAAGATGTGCGGAGCACGGTCGGCGGGAATACCCGCGCCGCTGTTGCCCACGCAAATCCGGACGTCTTCGCCCGATTTTTCGGCGGAAAGCACAACCTTTCCGCCCGGTCGATTATATTTTACCGCGTTCTCAACCAGGTTCTGGAGCGTGAGTGAGATCATGTCGCGATCTCCCGTCATTGGCAATGTGTCAGGAAGTCTGGCCTCGATTTGCAGATTACGTTTCTCGCCCAAAATGTGGGCATCTTCCAGACTCCCTTCGAGCAGCTTCCGCAGCTCGAAATTGGTGGCCCGCAAGGCCAGCCGGCCTGTATCCGCACGCGAGAGCAATAACAAATTTTCAGCTACGGAAGTCAGGCGGCGGGTTTGTTGCAGCAAATCCGTGACACGATCCCGCTGTTCCGGCGAAAGACCGTTCTTGTCGAGAATCTCATCAATGCCGGCGCGGAGAACAGCGATCGGAGTCTTCAGTTGATGCGATGCGTCCGCCGAAAAGCGCGCGGCTTGTTCGAAGCTGCCCTGTAACCGCTCGAAGGTGGCATTCAGCACATTGATCAATCGGCCGATCTCATCGGCCGGACCGCCCTGCGAAGGAATCCGCTCGTCCAGCCGTTCCGCCGTAATGCGTTCCGCGGCGCGCCGGATTTGTTCGATGGGTGTCAGAGCGATCGACCCCAGCAACCAGCTCCCCGCCGCGATCAAGAGCAGGACGGCCGGGATCACAATCACCTGACTGCGCGCGATCTCCCATCCGAGCTGCTCAATGTCCTTCAAGTCCGCGCCCACATGCAGCGTTAGTTCGTTGTCCCGAAACACCCCGATTCGAACCGGACGGCCGCCGACGTTCCGCGTGTGAAACTCTTCATTGCCGTCTTTCAGCACCGGCGTTTTCAAATTCGGCGACAGGTAAAGAATTTCGCCGTCGTGGCCGCGGACCTCGACCAGGCGATCGCGCAAAGCCAGCGGCACAAATCTTTCGGTCACCTCCTGCCGCTTGTTAACCCCTTGAAAGTTTTCTATGTCGCGGAAAAGCTCTTGCGCATCGGTCGCCAGGCGGCGATCGAGCGCTTGCATTTCCTGGTGACGCAACAAAATCCACGTGGCCCAGACGCAAATGATCGACGCACTAAAAGAGAACAGCGCAGCCCACATGACCAGCTTCCAGCGGAGGGACCGCGGCTTCATATCGAACTGTCTTCGCTCACCGTGTAACCCAGATGACGCACGGTTTTGATCAAGGGTTGGTCGGCCTCTTCGTCGATTTTTTTCCGGAGCCGGCCAATGAAAACCTCCACCAGTTTGGTGTCATACTCGTGCTCTCGTGCCCACACTCGTTCGCTTAGCTCCACTCGCGAAAAGACGCGCCCGGGTTCCCGCATCAGGACATTCAATAAGGCGCATTCGCGCTCCGATAACTCAATGCGCCGTTCGCCGCGCCAGGCTTCGCGATCGTCCAGCTTCAAGGTCAGATCTCCCACGTGAAGCGTCCTGCCGGTGGGCGCGACGAAGCGCCTGCCCAGGGCATTGACCCGCGCCAGGAGCTCGTTCATGGCAAACGGCTTGGTCAAATAGTCGTCAGCCCCGCTCTTGAGCCCGGCAATCTTGTCCGGAGTTTCACCGCGGGCCGTCAGCATCAGAATTCGGCTTTCCACGCCCAGGGACCGCAACTGATTCAGAACCTCGAAACCGTCCATTCGCGGAAGTTCCACATCCAGCACGAGCAAGTCGTAGGTCCCGTCGCGCGCCTCGACTAATGCCACTTTCCCGTCATGCACCACGCGCGCTTCGTGCCCATCGTGTTCGAGAGCTCGCGCCAAATGAGCTGCGAGCCTGACTTCGTCCTCGACCACAAGAATCCGCACGCTCCCGAATACACACTGCGCCGGATACACTGCAAGGCTGTGTTGTGGATCGAGTTTTCGATTAACCAGCCCCCTCTGAAAACCCTTCAACGAGGCAGCCCGGCGACAAAGGTAACAACCGCGTTACCTTTTGTCGGTGGCACCGAAGAGCTCCGTGAGGTCTTACAACTTACACGAAACGCCTTTGCCCAGCCCATTCGTCCCTGCCGCCACGCGCCGGAGGGGTTTTGCGTTGGGCCACACACCATCACCGCACTTCAGCTTTCTAAATGCACATATTGATCGTCGAAGATGAAGTCAGGCTTTCGCGGCACATCGCTTCCGCGCTTCGGGACGCAGGCCACGAAGCGGTCGTTGTGCATGATGGTGAAACCGCCCTGGGCGAGATTGAGGGAAAGCCTTTTGATCTTCTGGTGCTCGATATCGGCTTGCCAGGTATCGATGGCTTTGAAGTCCTACGGAGATTGCGCGCCAAGAAAATGTCGCATCGTGTCCTGATTCTGACCGCGCGCGGCGAATTGAACGACCGCGTTACCGGCCTGCAACTCGGCGCGGATGATTACCTGGCCAAGCCCTTTGCCATGCAAGAATTGCTGGCCCGGGTGCGGGCACTCGGGCGGCGTTACGCCGAAGAACCAGAAGTCACACTCCGCGTTGGCGACCTGACCCTGGATCTTGTCCAACAGGAAGTGCATCGGTCCAGCCGTTACATCGACCTTTCGGCGCGCGAGTTAACTTTGCTCAAGGTTCTCATGCGCGAGCCCGGTCGCGTCTTTACCCGAATCGAATTGTGCGAGCGGGTTTGGGAGCGGGAACATGAATACGACACAAAGCTCGTCGAGGTTTTTGTCGGAAGGCTGAGGAAAAAAATCGGGACGCCGCCGCTGGTGCAAACAGTGCGTCACGTGGGTTACACGATTCGGGAGGCGTCATGAAGCGGTGGCCCCTGCGCTGGAAGCTCGCGTTTTATTCAGCCTCACTGGCTGTGGCCGCCACCATCGCGGGCGCCGCCACCACCTGGACGGTGATGCGCCACTCAGAGATTGCGGCTTTCGACCAGCGTCTGGCCCGGGACGCGGAGGAGCTGTTGAAGGAAGTGCAAAATTTCGGGATCGATTCGGCGAATAATCGGCTGGCGATCAAGGAGAAATCCATCCCGTCATCTCTCCGGGGACGCATGCTGGAGATACGCGGACCTGAAGGCCAGGTCCTCTACCGCTCACCGAATATCCCCGGACCGGAGTGGGATGCGGGCAGTGCGAATTTTCCTACCCGCGTTATTGATGGGCGGACCATCCGCATCGGCACATTTCAACGGAACGGGCTGACCCTGCATGTCGGCGCCGACATGAGCGAAATCACTCAGATCGGACGCGACATCTTGCTTGGAATGATCGCGGCCATCCCGACTGTCCTCATCGTGACGCTGCTCGGTGCCCGTTGGATCGCGCAGCAGGGACTTGCCCCAATCGAGGCCATCCGCCAGGCGGCTGCGCGCATCACCGTCCATAATCTTGATCAACGTTTGCCCGTTCCGCCCGCGAAAGATGAGATTGCGGGGCTGATCGGAGTTTTGAATGCGACCTTCGAGAGACTGCAAAGCAGTTTCGAGCAATCAGTGCGTTTCTCGGCCAAAGCCTCGCACCACCTCAAAACCCCCATCTCAGTCCTGCGCGCGGGCATCGAGGAAATGCTGACCGATCCCAAGACGCCGGAGAAAGAACAGGCGCGAGCTGAGGCGCTGCTCCATCAGGTTCATCAGCTCACTTCGATTGCGGAAAACCTTCTCCTCCTCGCCCGGGCCGATGCCGGGCGGGTCGAGTTGCAACCGGAAGAATTTGATTTGAGCCAGCTCTTGGAAGGTGTCTGCGACGACGTGCGCGCGCTGGGAGAGCCGCGTGGGTTGACGGTCGAAGCCGAACTGCCCAAGCACCTGCTCATTGTGGCGGATCGGAAAGCGGTCGGGCTGATCATTCAAAACCTGGCCGAAAACGCGCTCAAATATAACGAACCGGAAGGTTCCGTTTGCATGTCCGCCCAGGCCACGAATGGCAAAGTTGAAGTGACCGTGAAGAACAATGGCGAACCGATTCCGGTCGAACAAGCGCCTCATATTTTCGAGCGTTTCTATCGGGCGCGCGCCGATGGGCGCATCCCCGGTCACGGTCTCGGGTTGAGCATAGCCTGCGAGCTGGCCCGAGCCCACGGAGGCGAACTCGAATTGGTCCGCTCGGACACCGAGTGGACGGAATTTCGTCTGCGACTCCCCCGCCAGGGCGCTGTGCTTGCGACGCGCGCGACGCTGCCGCAGGCTTGAGATCGGAATGCAACCGCGGTTAAAATCCTCAGGATCTCAAAGGCCGAGCGCGTTGCGCGGTTCGCGCGCAAATTTGAATCCGCTGAGCGGGACGCTGGGCGGGACGTTCTTCGTCAGCGCGAGAAACTGAAAGGTCGTTCCGAGAATTTCGGGATGCAGAAGAGTTTGCAAGGCGCGCCGAGTTCTGGCATCCGCGTCGGCGCCAAATTGCTCCGGCATCAGCGCGGTCACCACGCCAGTCGTGAAGTGGTGTTGATCGGTGAAACCGGCGACCGACAAACCGCACGTCTCCGCCCGCTCGGCCAGGCTTGTCCAATCGACGTGCGCGGTGATATCGGCATGGCCGATTTCCGTCAGCGGCGAAGGGAGAATGCGATGCTTGGAAAAACATTGCAGCGTCCCGCTCCTCCTCTCGGGCGCGTAATATTCATCGCGGGAATAACCGTAATCGATCGCCAGGACATATCCGCGAGCGAGTTTCGGCGCGAACTGCTCCATCCATTTCAGCGCCGCGAGGTTTGCCTCGGTCTCGTAGGCGTCGGGTAAATCACGCGGGATTGCTTCCAGATGCCGACGCAGCTCCGCGTCGCTCACGGGCGCCGGGGCGAACCCGAATTCGTCGCCCGACTCGACCACAAATCGTTCCTGCCAGCCGTCTCCGGCGCGCCTGAGCAAATGCACCGGCATCGCGTCGAGAAGCTCATTGGAGAACTGGACGCCGCAAAACGGTTCGAGATCGGCGAGTGATTCTTTCCAGGTGAGCTGTTTGCCGAAATCACGGAGCGTATCCCTCTGCCGTTCCCGCAGGATTGGAAATGGCTCGATGATCCAGTAGCGCAGCGTGGAAAAACATTCCGGGCATCGCTCCCGCACTGCTCCAAGAACATCCCGGACGAAATCGCCCTGGTGCGCCCCCTGTTCGACGATGACGAAATCACCCGGCCGACCCAGTGATTCCCACATCTCGACGAATTGCGCCGCCAGCAGCCGCCCGAAAAGCGGACCGACGCTGACATTCGTGAAGTAATCGCCCCGCCTTCCGATCGCGCAACGCCCGGAGCTGTAATAGCCCAGCTCCGGGTGATAGAGCGCCTGCTCCATGAACCACGCGAAGCTGACCGGGCCGCGTTGGCGGATGGTCTCGCGGACGTAGTCGACCAGTTCGGGATTGCCGGGGTGCATCGGGTTGTTAAAAAAGTTAAAAGCGTTACATGGTTACAAAACGGAAGCTCATTGCGGCCTGCCTTAACGTTGTAACTTTTGTAACGTTGTAACTCCTGTAACCTCTCCACGTCCGTCCCGCATGCCAGTTTCCCAATACACGCGCCCTTCGGTTGAGTATTTCCGTCGTCGCTGGTTTACCAAACCGAAATTCTACATTCCGATCGGCGCCGCGTTTCTGGCCCTGCTCGTCTTCGGCATTTATTTTTGGTCCGTCGCTTCCACGCTCAGCGAAGAAGCCAAGACGTTCGATCTCTCGAAGCTCGAACAAATGGAATCGGCCAGCGTCATCCTCGATCGCAACGACAAGATCTTCGGGCAGATCTATGTCGAGAACCGGGAGACGGTCCCGTACGACCAACTGCCGCGCGATCTCGTCAATGCCGTTGTCTCCATGGAAGACAACAAATTTTACCAGCACGGCGGCTACGACCTCTTCGGCATCGTGCGGGCGGCGTTGAAGAATTTCACCGCCGGCCACGTGCGGCAGGGCGCGAGCACGATCACCCAGCAGCTGGCGCGGAATAGTTTTTCGCTCAAGGAAAGAACGTTCCGGCGCAAGTTGCTCGAAATTTTTCTCTCCAAGCGAATCGAGGAGCGCTTCGGGAAGCAAAAAATCATGGAGCTGTATCTCAACCGCATCTACTTCGGCGGCGGATTGTACGGCGCCGAGGCGGCCTCGCGCGGCTATTTTGGAAAACCGGCGCACGCCATGTCGCTCGCGGAATGCGCCACTCTGGCCGGCTTGATCAAGAGCCCAAACAAGCTGTCTCCCTGGGGCGACAAAGTGGCCTCGCGCGACGCGCGCAACGTCGCGCTCAGCCGTATGCGAGATCTGGGATTTATCACCCGCGCGCAATGCGAGACCGCCCAGGCGGAAGATATTGTGACCGGCAGCCGGCAAAGCGCCCAGGGTCAGACCTACGCGGTGGATTACATCCGCCAGCAGGTCATCGCCGCGGTCGGGTGGGACCGGGCCATGAATGAAGGCTACCGGATCCACACCACGATCGATGCGGAATTGCAGAAGGTCGGCGAGGAATCGATGAAAACGCACCTCACCCAGGTGGAGCAATTTCCCGGTTACAGCCACCCGACCTACGAAACATTCGCCACTCGGTATCGTAACGCGAAGCAACTCGCCGTGCCGAACCTGTCGGCGGCGCCCGATTACTTGCAGGGCGCGCTCATTGCGCTCGATAATCAAACGGCCGGCATCCTCGTCCTCATCGGCGGCCGCGATTTTGAGCACAACCAATTCGACCGCGCCTTGCAGGCCCGGCGCCCCGCCGGAACCGCCATGAAACCGCTCGTGTATGCCGCCGCCTTCGAGAATGGACTTTTCCCTGGCTCGCTCGTGGAAGACTCAGCCCTGGACAATCGCGCCGTCATGATCGGCGGCACGACGGGGATTCTGGGCGAATGGGGACCCGAATCGGAGAACAACCGTTACGAAGGCCCGATGACCGCACGCCAGGCGCTCGCGAAATCGAAAAACGGGGCCACCGTCCGCATCGGGATGACGGTGGGAGTCGAGCCCGTCATTCAGCTTTGCCGCGCCGCCGGCATCCGTTCGCCCTTGCGTCCCTTCCCCGCCACCTTCCTCGGCAGCAGCGAAATCACGCTCGCGGAACTGGCGCTCGCCTACACGATCTTTCCCAATGGCGGTTGGCGCCCGAACGCGCCGCACATTCTCGATCGCATCGAGGAAAAAGATGGCACCATTGTCTGGGAGTCCCCCGAGGAACAGGCGCGGCACAAGGTCGTCAAAGCCGAGACGGCCTACGAAGTGCATTCCTGCCTGGTGGACGCGCTCGAAACGGGCACGGGCCGGGCCGCGCGCGAAAAATTCGGCCTCAAGAAATTTCCCGCAGCCGGCAAAACCGGAACAGCCTACGATTTTACCGACGCCCTCTTTGCCGGATACGATAACTCGGTCACTTGCGCGGTCTGGGCCGGCTTCGATAAGCCGCAGCGAATTTTCCGCGGCGCGTTCGGCGGCGAAATCGCGCTGCCCATCTGGGTCGATGTCATGAACGCCGCGAGCGAGCGGTATCCGCCAAAGGAAATTCCGCAGCCCGCCGGCATGCAAAAAATCGAGATCTGCTCCAGGTCGGGATTGCTCGCGACGGACAAGTGCTACGACTCGGTGAAGTCCGCGGACGGGGAAACCGTCCGGCGCCGCACGACTTACATGGAAATCGCGACCACCGCCCAGGCGCCCACCGAATCCTGCACCGTGCATGGCGAAGCCAGGGCGCGCCTGGTTCGCGATTTACCGGCGTCCGGATTTCCGCGCGCCTCCCTGGCCGTCGACCCGACTCACGTGTCTCCCGTCGCGGTGAAGGGGCCTGTTCTCCTGGCGGAAAACGATCCATACGGCGCGGTGAATTCGACCACCAAACCCAAGCCTCCCCCGGACCAGGCGGCTAATCCGAAACCGGACGAGGATATGCCCGACCCGACGAAGCCGGTTTTGAAAGCGAAGCCGGTCGAACCTGATCTGAGCCAGCCGATCCTGAAATCGGATCCGGATTTCCCTGATGCGAACAAGCCCATTTTGAAGGCGCAACCGGTCGATCCGACACCGCAACCAAAGGAAATCCGCCGGGCCGAGCCGGTGCATCCCGCCGATGAAATTCCGAGCGATCAGCTCTTGAAACCGTCGCCGCCGCCGCCCGCCGATCTCGGCGATTAGGAGGAATCGTCCCCTCTCGGAGGGACGTGCTTCCGCACGTCCCAAGATTCATTGTGCGAAGAAGGAAATAGAGGGGGAAAGAGTGGGACGTGCGGAAGCACGTCCCTCCGAGCGTGCAGCGTCCAACTTCCTCTGATACGGTGCTCACCTAATGCCGCAGGATAATCCGCCTCACTTTCGTTTGGCCGTTCTCAATCCCGGCGGCCGCGATGCAGAACAGCGTTTCCCCGATGGCGCGGGCGAAACGGCGGAGCCCCATCCACCGACTAACTTCCACGCCTACGCCGCGTGCACGCATGGAAGTTTTCATCGTGATATACGCCAAGCCCTGGCTGAGGCGACACCGGTTCTGCTCCTGCTCCGCGGGGACTTCAACGCTTCGGAACGCGCGCTGGCCGCTCTGCAAAAAGAAGGACGCGTTGTCGCGGTTTCGTTGAAGGAAACGGGCTTGCATCAGATCGCCGAGCAACTCCGCGAGTCGACCAGGCTCGCGCGTTTCCTCCGCGTTGTGAATCGCGCCGACTGCTGCATCGCCCCCACGCCCGAAGCCGCGGATCTCTATCGAGCAATTCGCGGCAGCTCGGACCGGGTCGCGTTCATCCCCACCCCTTATCCCGTCGACGATCGCCGCTGGAATTTTGCCCGACCGGTCGATGAGCGATCGGGAATCTTTCTCGGAACGCGCGAGTGGAACGTGCCTTCACGAAATCATCTCGGTGCGCTGTTGCTCGCGCGGAGGTTGAGCGAGCAGACCGGCGAGCGTGTGACCGTCTTCAATTTCGATCGCCGGAAAGGATTGCGTCTGCTTGCCGGCCTCGGGTTGGCCTCTGAAAAACTGCGCGTCCTCGATCGGAAGCTTTCCTACCCCAGCTATCTTCGGGAAATTGCCAAACACAAAATCGTCCTCCAACTCGACACAAGTTTTGTCCCCGGACAGGTGGCGGGCGACGCGTTGCTCTGCCGCGTTCCCTGCGTCGGCGGAAACGGCGCGGTCGATCGGCTCGCGTTCCCGGGAAGTTGCGGCTTCGCCCGTTCCATCGACGAGATCGGAACTTCAGCACAACGTCTGCTCACGGATCGAGCGCATTACAAGGAAAGCGTCGGCAACATGGAGACGGTCGCCGCGCAGAGTCTCGCGTTCAAAGTCGTCGCCAAACAGCTCGCCGACTTTTTCCACCGGTAGACTTCATTGTAGCCGGGGTCGCTGACCCCGGTTGGGGGCAAGGAGAGCGCGACCGGGGTCAACGACCCCGGCTACAACCCCATCGCTTCAAAATAGTAATCCTCGAGCTTCCGCGTCTGCGCCGTTTGCTCGAATTTTTGCCGAACCGCTTCGGCACCGCTGCGCGCAATGGTGGTGAGCGCGTCCGGGCTCATGGCTGCCTCTAACAAGACACGCGCGAGGGCATCATGATCGCCTTCCTTCACCAGAATTCCGCTCTTTCGGTGCTCAATCGCTTCCGGAATACCACCGTGTTCGGTAGCAAACACCGCCAGGCCGCTCGCCATCGCCTCCAGCATTGAATTCGGAACGCCCTCCTGATTTCCGTCGGCGCCCCGTTCACTCGGATGCAGAAAAATGTGCGAATGCTCGAATAATTCGCGCAACTGCGCCTGTGAGACAAAACCAGGGAACGAAACCTTTTCGTCGAGGCCGAGCGTGCCTGCCTGGGCTTGCAATTTGGAGCGCAGCGGCCCTTCTCCGGCAATCGTGAAAGTGGCTTTCGGAAAACGCGCGGCGAATTTTGCGAAAGCGAGAAGGCTGGTCCCCAGACCTTTCTTCTCAACCAAACGGCACGCCTGCACAAATCTCCACGCGCCATCTGTCGGCCACGACCGCGCGCGAAAAGGAATCTCATGGATTGGTATGCCGGTCCTCTGGATCCGGATTTTTTCCGGCGCGCAACCTATCGAGACCAGCGCGCGTCCCAGCGACTCCGACCGCACCAGGACCAGCCGGACGGCGTCGAGCATCTGCTTCGTCGCCGCGCGATAGGCCGGCTTTTCGAGGTCGACCATCACGTCGGCGCCGTGAAACGAAACGAGCGACGGTTTCTCCCAGGCGCGAATCAAGGGCAGAAGATGAACGGCGATGTGCCCGAAGTAGATGTGGAGCAGCTGCGCTTGCGCCTCATTGAGGACACGGATCAGCGCGCCGACTTCACCCTGGGAAATTTGCCAGGGCGCCCCGCGAACTTGCTTGAACCAGAATCTTCTCGCGAAATGCAGCGCCGGCTTGCCGACCACCGTGACTCTATCGAACGGATACCGCTCAGCCTCTTCCCGTTTTTGCGCGATCACGACCGGCCAAACACGCGTGAGCGAAACGATCTGCCGGTAGATGTGAAGCATCTCCGGCTTGAGAAACGTCGCGCAATACGAGGCAACCACCGGCGGGACGGTGGATGGCGCGATATCAGTCAAGTGCGTCAGTTGGCTCCGTCAAAATCGGAACTCAAAGAATTTGATGCCCATCCACCTTTCGGGGCGGCGGAGATCAGTCAGGTCCATGCTGACCGCGTCCTGGGAAGTGCCGTATTTGCGGGGCGCACGCGGATTGAGCATTTGGAGCGGGTTTCCGCCGCGAACCGCGCGCGGGATTACGCCGTCCACGTCTCTCTTATAAATCGGCGGCGCTGGCCGTTCGCGCTGTTTCTTTGGCGCCACCGGTGCGACGAACGTGTTGGTTTCCGCAACAACCGGGGTAACGGCGGCAGCGATCAGCAGGGCGGCGATCAGGTAGGTCTTCATGGTGTTGCGGCGGACTTGGTGTGGGTTCGAATGAGATCAGCTCAGCATGAAGAGCAGATTTCGGTCGTCGGCTCAATGATAGAATCGTTAAATCGCCAAAAGGTTTCATCAATTCTTGCCCGGCCGGTCCCCTGGGCGCACAATCCCGGGCGATGGATTACCTCGAAAAGGCCAAACGGGTTCTGGATATAGAGATTTTTGAAGTCCAGCGGTTGCGCGAGCGTCTGGACGACAATTTCTCCAGGGCAGTCGAGCTGATCAAGGCGTGTGTCGAGGCGCGCGGAAAAGTCGTCGTGCTCGGGGTGGGCAAATCCGGGCATATCGGGAGCAAGATCGCGTCTACCCTCACCAGCACCGGCTCCCCCGCGGTAGTGCTCGATTCCCTGAACGCGTTGCACGGCGACCTCGGCATGGTCGCCGACGGCGACGTCGTCCTCGCCTTGAGCGCCAGCGGCGAGACGGAGGAAATGCTGCGGATCCTTCCGGCCATCGCGCGGTTTCAGGTCAAGATCATCGCTGTTTGCGGCGACGCGAATTCGAGCCTGGCCCAGAATTCCGATGTCTTTCTCGATGTGAACATCGAGCAGGAAGCCTGTCCGCTGAACCTCGCGCCCACTTCCAGCACGACCGTCATGCTGGCGCTCGGCGACGCCCTCGCAATGGTCCTGCTCGAAGCGCGCGGATTCGCGAAGGAAGATTTTGCGCGCTTCCATCCGGCCGGAATGATCGGGCGCAGCCTGCTTCTTCGGGTGCACCAGATCATGCGGCCGCGTGAGTCGCTGGCCCTCGTCGCACCGGACGCGCCCATTCACTCCGTCTTGAAAACGATGACCGAAGTCCGCGCCGGCGCCGCGGTGGTCTCGGATGAAAACGGACAACTGCTCGGCATTTTCACGCACGGCGATTTCGTCCGGCACTTCCAGTCCGACAGCAAGATCGCCGACCGTCTCGTCGGTGACTTGATGACGCTTAATCCCGTCACGGTCCACCAGGACAAACTCGCCGTGGAAGTATTGAACCTCCTCGAACGCCACCGCATCGACGATCTTGTCGTGGTGGACGACAACCAGGCGCCAGTCGGCATCGTCGACTCCCAGGACCTGACGAAGCTCAAGTTGCTTTGAGCGCTCTTGCGTTGTAAACAGTTGCCCCGCTAACTCAATTATTCACGACCTAAGATTTCAATGGCAGCCGCGAACGATCTCCGAAAAGGAATGGCGATAAAATACAATGGCAACACCGCCATTGTCCTCGAAGTAAACCATCGCACGCCGGGAAACCTGCGCGCGTTCGTCCAGGCGATCATCCGCTACATCAACACCGGCAAAAGCGCTGACGTGCGTTTTGGTTCGACCGACAAGGTCGAGCTCGTGGACATAAACCGGAGCACGCTCGAGTTCAGCTACAAGGACCATAGCGGATACCATTTCATGGATCCGAGCACGTACGAGACGGTGACGCTCGACGAGAATTTGCTGGCGGATGCGAAGGAATATCTCGTCGAGAATCTGCCGGTCGAAGTTCTCTCGACCGGAGGACGTGCCGTTCAGGTCGAGCTGCCTGCTTCGGTGAAGCTCAAGGTCATAGAGGCTCCGGAAGGCCTCCGCGGGGATACCGCATCGAACGTGACGAAGCCCGCGATTCTGGAGAGCGGCAAGACGGTGAACGTGCCGTTGTTCATCCAGGAAGGCGAGACGGTGAAGATCGATACGCGCACGGGCGCGTACATGGGCCGCGCGTAAGCGATCGGCGCGTCGAGTAAAGTGACTGCGGTGCAGACCGCGACAGCGTCCTGCTCATGATCCTGATCGTAATCCTGATCCTTTCCCGAGCCGAAAGATCATGAGCACGATCATGAGCAGGAAGGAAGAACGTGATTCGGCGCCGGCGCTACGGCTGCACCTCGAACGACCCGATGTCGATGCGCCCGTCGACGACGCGATCGTGACCCGGACCACGCTGATCGTAGAGAGGAGGCGGCGTGAACGTCGGGTCGCCCGCATTGATGGCTGCGCTCCCGGTTAGCAGCTCATGAGTGAAGGTCGGACCGCCGTTATCCCGGAGCGGGCCGAGCATTGGATCGGTGTTGATCTGGTCGCCGGTCGCAGTCAACAGACCGCCGCCATTATCGCTACTCAAATTGTAGCCCAGTGACGTGACCGTGCTTGCACCTCCTTCACTAAAGATGTTCCCGCCACCCGTCGAGTTGGCTTTCAGGATGGTATTCCCTATCTGGGTGGCCCCGCTGTTAAAAATACCACCGCCGTCGCCGTCAGCGGAATTTTCACTAAAAGTGGTGCGAATGATCGTCATCGTCGCGCCGGATAAATTTTTGATCCCGCCCCCTTGAGCCAGCAGATTACCCACTGAGTTGCCAGTGAAGGTGCTGTTATCGATCGCCAGCGTCCCCTCGTTGTAAACTCCGCCGCCGGAACGATCGGAGAAATTATAGTTAATCGTGCTATTGGTAATCTCGAGCATCCCCCGGTTGAAAATGCCCCCAGCCACGCGGTTCGCGCCGTTGCCGCTGACCGAACTGTTGCTGATCGTTACCGCGCCGCCCGAGCTATAGATACCGCCTCCGTCTCCGCTAAAAACGTTTTGAATGTATCCGATTCGGTTGTTGCTGACCGTGCTATGGTCGATTGCCAGCGTTCCGTTGCTATAAATGCCGGCGCCGAAACCACCCCCACCACAGCACATGAAAACGTCGACCTCCATGACGTTGTTGGTGACGGTGCTGTGGGCGACCGTCAGGATCGCGCTGCTGCCGGAGTTGTAGATGCCCCCGCCCGAACCGACGGCACTATGGTTGTACTCCACGGCGCAATTACTAAGGGTCAGGGTGGACTGGTCATTAAACACGCCACCCCCCGAGGGATTATTCATATCGGCGAAGCCGTTGCTGATCGTGAGGCCATGCATCGTAACAGTATGGCCTGGCGTGACATGGAAAATACGGAAAGCCGGGGTGTCGTCCGCGGTGCTGCGCTGCACGATCATCGGACCGCGGATCGCGATGCTCTTATCGATCACTAGCTCGCCGCTGATCAGGGAGATGGTTTGCCCATTGAGCGCCGGATCGAACTGAATCGTTCCGCCATCCCCGGCTGCGGCGATCGCATCCCGCAGCGAGCCCGGTCCGCTATCTGCCGTGCTGGTCACCGTGAGTGTGTTCCCGTCAAGGCCACTATAGATCTCGACGAGTCCGAGCCCGATTCCGCCATTCTTCCCGGCCAGAATGGCGGTGAAGAGCCCGGGCGGCAGCGTGGTAAAGATTCCCGACTCCAGAGAGTTGGCGGGCGCGAGTCCGTGCCCGGCTAATTGCGCGGCCGAGACAGCGTCGTCTTGCCAGTTGTCGTTGGCGGCGAGAAGAGCGCCGTTGCCATCATGGAGTTCCAGAGTTGGATCAGGCAGAACGTCAGTCAACCCCGCCTGGCCGAGCGAAGGCCCAATCCCGCGCACAGCCACATCAACAACGGCGCTGCCCCCGCCAAGAATGAAACCTCCGATCATCACATTGTCGCCTGTCCGGACAAAACCGCGTGTGCTGAGGTTGGCCAATTGCGAATCCGCAGCGGTATCGGCGTCATAGATTTCCACCAGCGCCAGGCCGCTCGTTTGGTTTTTTCCGGCCACCATCGCGCTGTAAGCACCAGGCGGAAGCGTCGCGACTAATGCTGATTCATTGGGGTTCTGGGGCGCGAGGCCAAGGTTAGCTATTTGCTTCCCTCCAAAGGCGTCGTCCTGCCAATTGTCGTTTTGCATGATCAATGCGCCGTCGGGACCGTGCAGCTCCAGAGTTGGATCAGTCAGGACATCGCTCAGACCAGAATTGCTGAGCGATGGACCAAGGCCGCGCAACGCCACCGTCTTCGGTGCGCCACTCGGCCCTGAGCTCGTGGCCGAAGGGTTGCCGGTGATGATAAATCCGCCAATCGCTACGCTATCCCCGGTTTCAACCCGCAAGCGCGTCGAAATATTCAAAGCCTGAGCCGGAGTCAACGAAGGCGTAGCTGTCGGGCTTGGCGTTGGTGGGGGTGAAGGTGTCGCCGTGGCGGGCGGCGTCACAGTGGGAGACGGGGTCGGGCTCCCGCAGAAACCAGGGCAATCGGTCGGCGTCGGGGTTGCGGGAGGAGGAACGGTTGCGCTGGGCGTGGGAGTGGCTGTTGGTGTGGGTGTAACCGTGGGCGTTGGAGGCGGTGTCGGCCCGGTCGTGCACTCTTTGAACTTAAAATTCCCGATGCGGGTGCGCCAGTTGGCGGAGCCCGTGGTCTCATAGTATTCGTTGGTATACCAGAAGGTGCAGTCGTCCACCGGGTCAACGGTCATCGAGCTTTGACTACCCCATCCCGACGAGCCGGTCTGGCTGCCGCCGCCAGCAATGAGGATGGCTTCTCCTTGAGGCAAAGTATTTGGTGGATCGCTCGCCAGCCGTCCCGTATAGCGGATCGAAGGATTGACGGTAGAACTCGAAGCGCTAAAGCCGAGGGCGAGGTTCCCGGTCCGATCCATCGCCGCGCTGCCTGTCCAGCGCCAGGTCGCGTCCGGTTGATAGGTGCTCTCCTGATAAACTGTCACCGGCCCATTGGTAACGTTGCGGAGTTCGAACCAACGTATGCCTGCCACACCATTCGCGCTCACCGCATAATTTCCTACCACTGATTCGTGGTCGGAAAACTTTCGATAGACCAACCGGACCATTAAGTCCCTCCCTAATCCGTCCAACAGGACTGTCCCAACCGGCTGGGGTACGCAGGCGTCCGTGGCAGGACATAACATGGTGAAGGCCGCGGCAGCCGGACTGCCGACTAGATTAAAGGTGGTATTATTCGGAGTAACAAAATCGGCGTGGAAGAGTCTTACCGTGTAGGTGCCGGTACCTGGAAAGGAAACGAAAGGATTTCCTGTCCCGACAGGTGGAGTGGCTGCTCCATCGATGTCGCTGGGCTGAAAGGAAGGCTCGCTGGCTCCTCCCGTAATTCCCGGGGTGAGAAAAGTGGCCGCTGTCCCTGCCAGCATCGCCGCTCTGTCAAAAGCGAAGGCCTGCGGGCCGAGAAAGAGGCCACCTGAGTTGAACACGCTCATGGACATGTAGTAACCATCGGGCCAAACGCCAATACGCGGACGATCGAAAGAATTGGAGCCAAAGTGAAAAGCATAGCGACGGTAAGCACCGGTAGCATCGGCACTCATCGAAATCGCAACGCACTCGTCTGTTGGAGCCCCGGAACCTGCGAGCTGGCTGATGACCCAGCGGTTGGCGAGATCGTCGTAGAGCACAATTGGATCGCCTGTCCCACTGTTCTGGCAAACGCCGCCAAAACCGCTCCAGAGTGACGAGATGCTGGCCGGTCCCAGGACCGATGCGCCGGTTTCCTTATCAAATACCTCGTATGCCTCATTTACCGTCTGCACATACTGCGTTAGCCCTACGGCGCCATTCGTGTTGGGCGGCACGCTGTTACCGCCAACGCCAAATTCCATGCCATCAAAGTTGAGGATCGGACCGGGAATGGATACCTCCAGGAAGGGAGGCCGGGATCCGTTTTGGGCAACGGAGTCCGAAGCCGCTACCTGATTGTTAGGAACTCTTAGATCCAAGGCAGTCGCGCGCTGTTGACTTTTCTTTCCAGGAGGCCAAGCCCGCGCAATGTCACGCAAAGGCAGGGAGACATCGCTGTGATACGATGTTCCAACCTGCATCCCGGACGATTGATTTTGCCCCGGCGTTTGCGCCTGGAGGGATGCCTCCGCCAAAATACCAAACCCGAGTAATGCGATAGCGATGTTTTTCAAAATTTGCTGGTTATTAGATGGCCCGGATCAGGAGAGGATGCGTCGTTCATACAGTCCAAGAGGAGGATGGTCGGCGTTGCCAGAAAAGAGATCGCCCGGCGCAAGTGGAGAGGAAGCCGCTGCATAGATGCATGATGGCACGGCTGCGGGATCGCGGCCGCTTGGAGCTATTGTGCCCAGACGCGCCCTTCGCGGTCAAGTTAGCACTATCGCGCGCATCCCGACGCGCGAAGTGTTTTCCCCTCCTCATCTGCGTCAATCTGCGTAATCTGCGGATAACTTGGCGGCGAAGAAGCGAAAAACCACATTGCACCACGGACGCCGGCGCACGCCGCGCCGAAAAAAAATGGCGTCCTACGCCGCCCCGGCGCTGCCCCGGCGGCTCGCCGGAGACCGGTGGATGATTCCCACGCGCTGGGTGAAATTCGTCGTCGCGCTTTTTCTCCTCCCATTTTGTGCGGTGCTGACCCAGACGTTTTTCACGGTTTTCACCCGGGCGACCGTCACGCAGCGGCTCTGGGCCGGCGAGGAATTCTGGTTCTTCTCGTTAGGCGCGATCCTGTGGTTGATCGCCTTCTTTGGTTTGCCGCGGCCGATGCTCGTTTATGTTTTCGGGCACGAACTGACCCACGCCGTTTGGGTGCTGCTCATGGGCGGACGCGTCAGCCGGTTCCGCGTCGGCCGTGATGGCGGTCACATTGTCACCGACCGGAACAATTTCTGGATCGCGCTCGCGCCCTATTTCTTTCCGCTCTACAGCCTCATCGTCATCGGCACCTACGGGGCGCTCAGTTTATTCTTCAACGTGCAGCCGTACGGCCGGCTCCTTTACGGCCTCATCGGCGCGACCTGGACCTTCCACTTCACTTTCACCTGCTGGATGATCCCGAAGAAGCAGACGGACCTGACCGACCAGGGCACCTTTTTTTCCCTCGTGATCATTTACCTGATGAACCTGCTCCTGCTCAGCGTCATGCTCGTGCTGGCCTCAGCGCAGATTACGTTCGCCGATCTCGGGAGAGATTTCATCGCGAACGCCGACAAGCTCGCGCGCTGGGTAAGTTCGTTCTGACGTCGGTTGCAGACGAGCTTCAAGGAGCGGCGGTTTATAACCGCCGTTTGTTAGGTCGGCGATTTCAAATCGCCGCTCCTTGGTTTGCATAGACGGCGAAAGGGAGAATCGCCATCGCCTCGGATAATTTCACCACGCTATCGTCCGCGTTGAAATCACGGCCCGTAAAGATCTCCCTCGCGCCGGCGCGCCGGAACGATTCCGGCAAAGCCACGATTGTATCTCCCCATTTCTCGCCAATCGGTGGAAACCCGACGCGTGAGGAAAGGCGCGGAGCGAAGACTGCGATCCATTCGCCTTCATGCTCTCGCATAAACGCGACACAGCAATCGGCGAAACTCCCGCTCACATTGAGCGGCAAATAGCTTCCCTGCTGGAACAACGCGGCATGGTCCCGGCGAAAACAGAGCAGCCGTTGCGTGAGGAATAATTTGATCCGTCCATCGGGCCAATCTTCCAGCAGCTTCTCCGGAGGCACGCCAATCAAGGAATCGAGCATTTCACGGCGTTGCGCGTAGTTCACCGGGCGCCGGTTATCCGGATCCACCAGGCTGAAATCCCAAATCTCGTTTCCCTGGTAAAGGTCCGGAACACCGGGAGCGGTCAGTTTCAAGACGACCTGGGCGAGCGAGTTGATGGCGCCGAGCCGCGCGATTTCCTCAGCGACGGGAAGAAAGCTGGGAGGGAATTTGTTTTTGGCTGAAGGGTCCAGAACCCGGGCGACGAAATCCCGCATCGCTCCATCCCATTCCTCGTTAGGCTGGATCCAGCTTGTGTTCATCTTCGCTTCTTTCAGCGCCTTCGCCATGTAGTCTTGAAGGCGGCGCACGTATTCCGGGCCGGCCGTCTTTACCGCCTGGCCGGCGGCGTCCATCGGCCAGGTGCCGAGCAGCGTCTGGTAGAAAAGATACTCCTCGTTGGCGTCCGGCGCGGAGGCGTCATCGAGATTTCGCTTGGAGCGCCGATTGATGACGCGCCAGCGTCGGAGACTGCTGCGCCAGAGTTGTGGGACCTCCGAGATGGCGGTCATGCGCGCGCGCACGTCCTCGCTCCGTTTCGTGTCGTGCGTCGAGGTGGCGAGCAACGTCGCGGGCCAGTCGCGCTGGCGTTCGACGTTGCGCTGGTGAAACTCGTCGACACTGAAGCCGAAATGCTGCGGTTCGCCGCCCACCTCGTTCAACGCCGCCAGCCGGTTGTAAATATAGAAAGCCGTGTCCTCCAGCCCCTTCGCCATGATCGGGCCCGTGCTCTGCTGGAATTTCAAAACGAAATGCTCGTGCGCCTCGCGCGCTTCCGCGTCGAGGTTCTCCGGAAAGCGAAAGAGCAAAATATCGCGCAAGAAATTGAAGACGGATTCCTCGAGCGCGGGATTTCGGCGTTTGGCGGCGATGACGGCGCGTTCGATGATCGCCCGATCTTCCTCGCTCACCGGCTGTCCGGGGGTGACATAGGTGCGGTAAACCGGAAAGCAGGCAATCGTCTCACGCACCGCGCGGGCCAGCGCCTCGAGGGTGAAATCGCGGAACCAGCGGTTTTGCTCCGACAGCCGGTCGAGCATGTCACCGAGAACGTTGACGTCGTTCGCCAGCGAGAGCCGCATGACCAGGCGCTTCTTCGCGTAAACCAAATGCCCGAAGTGCATCGTGTGATCGATGAAACGCTGAAAGGTTTTCGTGACGGCTTGCTCTGAAGACGCATCCACCAGGAGGCCCGCAACGAGCTTGCCGAATTCGTAACCGGTCGTGCCGTGGACCGGCCAATCTTTCCGCAAGGTTTCGTTGCCTGACAAAATTTTCTCGACCAGAAGATAAATCGCGCGTCCCTCCGGCGGGAGTGGAAGGCCGAGCGCCTCCGCACAACGGCGCTGCAATTTCTCGAAATATTCCTTCGGCAAGTAGAGTCCGTCGGGATGGTCCACCCGCACGCCGGTGACGGCGCCCGCACCAACGAGTTCGAGGAGCAGCCGGTGCGTCGCATCGAAAACCTCGGGCAATTCCATCCGGATCGCGGCCAGATCATTCACGTCGAAGAAACGCCGGTAATTGATCTCCTCCGCGGCCACCCGCCAGAACGCGAGACGGTACGATTGATCGTTCAGGAGCAGATCGAGCGCGTCGAAACTTCTCGGCTCACCTGGCGTGCCGTTAATTTGCTCGACCGCGTGCGCGACCGCCGCCTGCACCTGCGGAGCGTCCTGACAACGCCGCTCGAGCCGGCGCTTGATGATTTCTTTCTCGCGGGTGCGTTCCGCGATCCGCTCGGGATCGGTCTCGGTCCGGCGCGGGAGGTATTCCAAGGCCGTGATGATGCTTTGGAATTCCGCGTAAAATTCTTCGCTCTTGAAGGGCGAGAGCTTTTCGAGCGCGATCTCCAGGATGTGCCGGTAAGTGCCGGGCGCGAGCGGGAATTCGTGCTCGTAATAACGGAGAAAAAACGCGCCGGCTTCGAAGTGCACCTGCAATTCGCCCCGCTCCAGAACGCGTCCGTATTGATCGCCCAAAATGGGAAGCAAGACCTTGTCCTGCAGATCGGATTTGAGCGGCTTCCACTGAATATCGAAGTAAGGCGCGTATTGGGAGCTGGGCCCGTTTTCCAGAACATCCCTCCACCAATGGTTGAGCGGCTCCCCGATGCCCATGTGGTTCGGGACAAAATCGACGATTTGTCCCATGCCGTGCGTATGCAGGGCGGCGATCCAGGCATCGTATTCCGCGCGCGACCCGATCGCGGCATTCAGCTTGTTGTGGTCGGTGATGTCGTAGCCGTGGAGACTTTCCGGCCGTGCCTGGAAATAGGGCGATGCATAGCAATCGCTGATCCCGAGCGCGTGCAGATACGGGACGATTTCCCGCGCCTGCGCAAAGGTGAACTGCCGGTTGAATTGCAACCGGTAGGTCGAAGTCGGGATGCGCGGGTGCTTCATTCCTGCCGCAGCCTCCTGCTCATGCTCCTGCTCATGATCTTGATCCTAATCCCAAAAACGATCAGGAGCAGGATCAAGATCATGAGCAAGAGACTCGCTACATCTTCTCTGGCACCTTGATCCCGAGCAATTCGAGTCCCTTGGCCAGGACCCGAGCGGTCAGCTCGCAAAGTGCGAGGCGCGAGCTGCGGGCCGGCTCCTCCGATTTCAGCACCGGGCAGGCTTCGTAGAACGAATGGAAACTGTTGGCGAGCTCGAAGAGATAATTCGCCAGCACGTTGGGCCGGAAATCGTTCAGGACGGCCGGAACGATTTCGGCGAACTGACAAAGCCGGAGAGCCAGCGTTTTCTCTTCGGGCGCGCCCAGCACGAGTTCTTTCGCCGGGACAAACTCTTCTCCCGCTTTTCGGAAAATCGACCGGATGCGGACGTAGGCGTTTTGCAAATACGGCGCCGTGTTGCCCTGGAACGAGAGCATGCGGTCCCAGGAAAAAATGTAATCCGTCATCCGGTATTGGGAGAGCTCCGCGTATTTGACCGCGCCGATGCCAATCATTTTCGCCACGTCCGCCCGCTCAGCCTCCGGCAGCTCCGGGTTTTTCTCGTCCACGATCTTGCGCGCGCGCGCGACCGCTTCCTCGAGCACGTCACGAAGCGCAACGTTTTCGCCCGACCGCGTCTTCATCAGCTTGCGGTCGTCACCGAGAATGCTGCCAAAGGTAATGTGATTAAAGTCGGCCGTGTAACCCTCGCGGCGCGCAATCGCGATGATTTGTTTGAAGTGCAGGATCTGGGGCGCGCCGACCACCAGCCAGACCGTATCGGCTTTCAAATCCTGGATTCGATAATCCACGGTCGCGATATCGGTGGTCGCATAATTGAACCCACCGTCGCTCTTGCGAATGATGGCCGGCCTTTCCGCCAGCTCCGGAATATCCGGGAAGAAAACGCAAACCGCGCCTTCGCTGATCTGAGCGATGCCCGATTTGAGCAACCGCTCAACCACCGCGACCAGCCGGTCGTTGTAAAAACTCTCGCCCCGCTGGATGTCGTAATGAATATCCAGGACCTGATAAGCGCGCTCGAACTCCTTCAGGGAAAGCTCGACCGTTTCTTTCCAGATCGAGACATTTTCCGGATCGCCGGCCTGGAGTTTGACCAATTCCTGCCGGGCCGCCTCCCGGACATTTGGATCGGCGGTCGCCTTTTCGTTCGTCTGTTTATAAATGCGAACCAGCTCGGCGATCGGGTCGCGCTCGAGCGCCGCGCGATCGAGCAAATTTTTCCAACCGTAAATCACCATCCCGAACTGCGTCCCCCAGTCGCCAATGTGATTGTCACGAATGACGTCGTGCCCCAGAAATGAAGCGATCCGCGCGAGCGCGTCGCCCAACACCGTGCTGCGAATGTGTCCGACGTGCATTGGCTTGGCCACGTTCGGCGAACCGAAATCGATCACGATGCGTTTGGGCGCAGCTGCCTTGGCGACACCGAGCCGCTCGTCGCGCAACAGCCCGGCGGTCTGGGCCGCGATGGTTTCGGGCCGAAGTGTGAGGTTAATGAAACCAGCTCCAGCGATCGTCGGTGGATCACATAGGTCCAATAGGTCGAATGCGTCCGATATCTTTTGCGCGAGCGCCCGGGGATTTTCGCCGAGCTGTTTTGCCAGAACCAGGGCGGCGTTCGTCTGGTAATCGCCGAAGCGCGCGTCGGTCGCCGGCGTGACCGTGCCAGCTGGCGGCAAACCAGCCGCGGCTAACGCTTCCGCCAGCTTCTGTGTCAGAAGCGCCTGGAACGTTTCCATCCGCTATTATTTTTGCGAGCGGTCGCGAAAGATCGCGAGAATCTCGTCGGCCGATTGAGCGGTGCCGAGGCTTTCGCGAATGCTTCGGTCGTTCAAGAACTTGGCGATCGAAGCGAGCGTCCGCAGGTGGGTTTGAAATTGATTCTTCGGCACGATAAAGAGCACGACGAATTTCACGGGCGCATTGTCGAGAGCATCGAACTCGATCCCCTGCGATGAGCGGCCGAAGGAAGCGACCACTTCCTCAATCCGATCGGAGGAAGCGTGCGGGATGGCAATGCCGAACCCGATGCCGGTGCTCATCGTTTCCTCGCGCTGTTTCAACGACGCCAGGATGCTTTCGCGGTCCTCCGTCTTGATCTTGCCGAGGCTGACGAGGAGATCGATCAGCTCGACGATAGCCGACCAACGCTCGGTGGCTTTCATCTCGGGGATGATTTGCTCGGCAGAAAGTAGGCTGGCCAGGGACATGCGCGAATTCCCGATTGGGAGCGAAAGCTTATCTTGAGCGTTTCGGATGACAAGCGTCATTTGGCTTTCGCGCGACCATGGGCGAAAGCCACCTCCTGCTCATGCCCTTGATCATAATCTTGATCTTGGTATGCAACGGGCTGTCAGTGAAAGATCATGAGCACGATCAGGATCATGAGCGGGAAAACCTTTTCAGTAACAGTGGCCCTCTTCCTGGCGGTAGCCCCCGCGAAAGCCGAGCCCTCCATGTGGGTCATCCGGGACAAAGATTCGACCATTTACCTGATTGGCACGGTGCATCTGCTCCGGCATGGGGCGGAATGGAACGCCACCAAGGTAACGAAAGCCGTGACCGAAAGCACCGAGCTCTGGCTGGAAGTGGCCAATATCGACGATCAAGCGGCCTCTCTCCCGCTCATCACCAAGTACGGGATGGATCCGGAGCGGACGCTCTCGAGCAAGCTGAACGCCGGACAGAAGGAAAAGCTGGCCAAGGTCGCAGCCACCTACGGCCTTCCTCCGGAGGCCTTGGAGCAGATGAGGCCCTGGATGGTCGCCCTGACATTTTCAGTCCTGCCTTTGATGCAGGCCGGTTTCGATCCAAACGCCGGGGTTGACCACGTCCTGAGAGCGCAGGCGGTGAAGGAGGGTGACAAGATCCAGGGATTTGAAACCGCGGAGCAACAGGTTCGATTTCTGGCCGAGATGCCTGAGGCCGACCAGATCGCTTTCCTCGAAGAGACTTTGACCGATGCGGAAAAGGGAGTGGGTCAGCTCGAAAAACTAGCCAAAGCCTGGATGGATGGCGATAACGAGGCCATCGGCGCCGTGCTCGTCAGCGAGTTCAAAAAGGTGGCGCCGGCTGTCTACCAGAAGCTTCTCGTTCAGCGCAACATCGCCTGGAGCGAAAAAATCGCCGAGATCCTGAAAGGCTCGGGCGTGCAACAAATCGCGGTCGGCGCCGCGCATCTGGCCGGGCCCGACAGTCTGCAGGTGCAACTCGCGAAACGCGGGATCAAAGCGGAGCGGTATTAGCTTCCGCCCGCAAATCGCATCGCTGTAGCCACGGCGCTCTGTCGTGCGGCGCGTCCAGCTGAGACTTCACGCAACTGCTCGCGCAGCTGCTTCCGGCTGAAACCGCACGGCCGCGACGCGCAACCGTCGCCGGCCATAAGGAACAACCCACTCGAATTCATCGCCCACATGGTGGCCCAGCATCGCCGTGCCAAGAGGGGCTAGCACTGAGATCCTGCCTTCTTCGATGTCCGCTTCCCGTGGAAACACGAGCGTGAATTCCATGCGCTCGTTGCTATCCAGGTCGACCAACTCTGCGCGGCTATTCATCGTAATCACGTCCAACGGGATTTCCCCCGGTGCCACGATCTCGGCCCGCTCCAGTTCGCCTCGCAGTGCCGCCAGTTCAGTCCGGCCGCGCTCGCTTAACGTTCCGAGCGCCCCGATCGCACGGCTCAGCTCGTCGTGATCGGCCGCATTCATGATGATGGGTAACTTTCTCATATTATCTATTCCTTCCTTCGGTCGACATTCGTGGCTGCCACGGCGGGCGGGACTGCACGGCACTTATCGGACCGGCGCTGGACCTCGCTTCGTCCGCGCCAATTGTTTGCCCCTCGTTTGACGAAGACTGACGCCACCCGAGAAACAGGCGATAGACGGTGTAGACACTTGCCGCGAAGAGCCCGGCCAGCAGAAGGTAATCAATTATGGTCATGCCTTAATTTACCGGCCCCAATGGTGGCGACTAAGACGGATAGTCGATCGCTTCGATAGACTTTTGCTATGGGACGAATTCCCGTCACTGCCTCCGGCCGGCCCGCCGAAACACATTCGCCCTCCGGGTCTTTCGTTTGCGCGACAAGCGGGCAAGTCTCGCCACGAGCTGATCAATCGCGGTGTAGAGATTCGCGTGCACCGCGTTTCCCTGGATGTCTTTGCCGGGCAAGGCCAGGCGCGCGCCGACCGAGAAGAGATGGGCCGCGCCGGACTTTCCGCGCAGCACCACCTCCGCGGCCAGAATGTCGCCGGCGAATCGCGACAGGCCGGAGATCTTCAAGTGGATGAAATCGCGCAGCGCAGAACTCAAGTCGAGGTCGTGAGGAGTGATGTGGATCGGTGGGTTTTTCATATTAGTTGGGTGAGTAACGGTCGCGTTGGGTGGAAATAGTGGCGCGAGCGCACGCGGTCCTGCGGAAGAGTTGCCGCGAGCGTTCTGCCACCCTCATTTTCCCAGCGATGGATCCATGGCGTCTCGTCCGGTAACTGAGCGACGACGCGTTTGGGAGACTGGCGGGCCGGCCAACAGCCCGGAGCCCCCAGGCGGCCGGCAATAAATTGCCGCAGCGCAGAGCCGGGCCCAAAATGCGCGGCCGCGTCCAGGTCCTGAAAACGAGCCGGTGGAATTCGATTATCTTTCATCGCGATTTCGTGGCCTCAAGTCGCCGGTGCTCCGTCTCCAGTCGGGTTAAGTCCAGCCAGCGTGAGAAGTTCACCGCGAGTCCTGATCGCCAGGGGCGCCGCTTTCAGCCATGGAGCCATAGCCGGAGCGATCGAAATCCGACCGATCGGAGTTTCGACGGCGCGGCCATGCGCCGCGGCGAAGAGACAGCGCACCGCCTGCTCCACTTGGGCTTCGCTGATCCCATTGTCGCTCCCTGTCGGCAGCGCGAGGGCGTGCGTCAGAACCCTTTCCAAGGGCAGGGAGAGATCAATTTGAATCCTTTTCACCCATCCATCGTACGACGATCTGATCTTTCGACTAAGACTGTGATTCGATTAGGCCGATAGCTTTTGGTTATGTATCGTTCTGAAGTGGAATACCTGAATTTTCATCACCTGCGTTACTTTTGGGTGGTCGCGAGAAAAGGCGGGGTTCGAAAAGCAGCCGAGGCTTTGCACGTCTCGCAGCCGTCCATCAGCGCGCAGATCGGGCTCCTTGAACAATCACTGGGCGAAAAACTCTTCCAGCGCAGCGGGCGCAACCTGGTCCTCACCGAGACAGGTCATCTCGTCCTCAGCTACGCGGATGAAATCTTCGCGGCCGGCCGCGAACTGATGAACGCGGTGAAGCAGCGTCCCGGTAAACGAGCACTGCGATTGAATATTGGGATCACCGATGCGCTGTCGAAGCTGATCACGTTCGAGATTCTGAAAGCCGCTTTCCGTTACACGGATCCGATTCATGTCATTTGTCGGGAAGGAGAGATCGGACCGCTCGTGCATCAGTTGCAGGCGCACCGACTCGACATTGTGCTCGCAGATGAGCCCGCCTCCAGCAGCCTCGGGGCAAAGACATTCAATCACCGCCTGGGCCGTTCTGGGATCACGTTCTGCGCGATGCCACCGCTCGCCGCGAAGCTGCGCCGCAAATTCCCCCAATCGCTCCACGGCGCGCCGGCCCTGTTACCGAGCGAAAACATGGGAATGCGCCGGGCGTTGGAGACGTGGTTTGATGCGCAAGGCATTCGTCCGCGTGTCATCGGCGAATTCGAAGACTCAGCGCTTATGGAGGTTTGTTCGTCCGGCGGGCGCGGCTTCACCGTCGTGCACACCGTGGTCGATCGCGCGGCGCTAAAGCACTACGGACTCCGAGTTATCGCCAAAGTCGATGAGTGCGGTAGCGATTTCTACGGGATTACCGCGGAGCGGCGGGTAAAACACCCGGCGGCCGCGGCAATCACCGAGCACGCCTACTCGCATTTGTTTTTGTAGTCGTTCGACGCTGCCTGCCTGGACCGCATCCGGCGTTAATTCGACGACTGTCGCGGTGGTTGCAGCAGCGGGATTCCAGTCTCAGTCCCCGCGCACCCTGTAGTTCAGCTGGCGCGAGAGAAGCCAGCGCACGCCAAACATGTCCGTGGTCGCGCGAATCGCGCGATTGCCGAGGCCGTACTTGCTGAGCCCGTATTTCCGCGGGCGATGATTCACGGGAATCTCGACCAGCCGATATCCCGCGCCTTTCACGAGCGCGGGAATGAACCGATGCATTCCCTTGAACGGCAGCAAGGCGCTGACACATTCGCGCCGCATCGCTTTCAGCGTGCAGCCCGTGTCGCGCACGCCATCCTTGGTGAATCTGCTTCGGACAAAATTGGCGACGCGACTCGTGAGCCGCTTCACCAGCGTGTCCTTGCGCTGCGCGCGATAACCGCAAACCAGATCGGCCCCCCGCTGGATCTCCGCGAGCAATCTGGGAATATCGGCGGGATCGTTCTGTAAATCGCCATCGATCAGGACCGCCGTCTCTCCGCGCGCCTTATGCAATCCGGCATACATCGCAGCGCTCTGCCCGGCATTTTTTTCGAACCGCAGCACGCGGATGGCCGGCCCGGGCGCGATCCGCTCCACGGTGCGATCGCTGGAGCCATCGTCCACGAAGATGATTTCGTAATCGAGTCCGGTCAGCGCGGCCACCAGCTCGGATTGGAGAATGGGAACATTCTCTTCCTCGTTGAAGAGCGGCACCACCACCGACACCGCAAGCGAATCAGCTCCAGCGCTCATAGCGGCAACGTCCGATAATTCCGGCAAAGAAAAACTTTCAATTGGCGCATCCTGGCACCGAAACGGTGGACCTCGATGGTGGCAACCTTTTCCGTGGACCCAAACGCGGCGCGGATGTTGTGCGGGAGCTCGTCTGTCCGCGAACTCTGGACATAAAGAGCGCTGCGCGCCTCAAACGGATTGATCCCGCTTTCCTCCGTATAAGCTTCGCCCTCCGGTAGCGGGCCATTGGGCGGCGCCTCGACAAACTCATCGTAGCGCGGCCAGAAGGAAAACTGATTCTCGATATCCTGCGACTCGACGATGTAGACCGGTGGATGGCCGGGACCCTCCACGCGTTTGTCACGCAGGTAGAATGATAATTCCGAAGCGCGATCGCGCTGATCGGCGATCAGGAAAAGCCGCTCTCCCGTCTTCGCCTCGAGCTCCGTGCGCAATTTCTCCACCGCACCCGTGGCCGATTTCCAGCCGCGGCCCGCATCCGCCGGGTCGCGGCGGAAAATCGGGACGTGCATGCTCCGCAGGATGTCGGTATCGAGCGCGACGAGGCTAATCCCGACTCCGACCAGAACAGCCACGACCGCAAACCGTCTCCAGCCCGGACTCGAGGTAATTCTCTCGTGCCAATAGGCCGCCGCCAACACGCTGAAGCTGAGGAACGCGAGCGCATCCCAGTTCGGCGCGGCCTGTTTGTTGATCGACATGATGAAGTAAAACGCAAAGACGGGCAGGCCGAACCAAACCAGGAAAAGCACCTTGAATTGCTGGTGCGCGCGCCGCCAATTCGCGATCACCGCCCAGGCCAAAGCCAGAAAAAGAAAAGGCGAAAAAACCAAAAAATGGATGGCGAGAAATCCGAGCAATTCGAGCGGATGCAGACCGAGCGAGTGATCCAGGCTTCCCCGGGAACGCAGATGCGCCAGCGTGATCCAGGCGTGCTGATCGTTCCAGACGATCGGGGGCAGAGTGCAGAGGGCGAAGGTCCCCAGGAGCAGATAAAGGCCGGGCCGCTTGAATTCCCGGCGCAGCCTCGGGACCAGGGCGAGCACCAGCACCATGGAAACAAGCTCCAGGACATTCGTGAATTTGCAGAGAAATCCGAGTCCAACGAGCAGACCGGTCACCGGCCAAAGCCAGGAAAATTTCGGACTGCGTTCGAGCGCGAGCCAGAAAGCATACATCGCTGCCATCCAGAAAAAGATCGAGAGAGGATCGATCGTCATGACGAGATTGCCGACGTTGAAAAGCGGAATCGCGTTGATCACCAGCACGACCCAGAATCCGACCGTGGCGTTGAAAAGGCGGCGGGTGAAATAGTAAAGGAGCAAACTGGTGCCCGCGCCGAGGATCGGACTCCAGAAGCGGACTCCAAATTCGGTTGCGCCAAAGATCGCGGTGCTGGCCCGGATCGCGAAAGCGACTCCCGGGCCTTTGCTGAAGTAGGAGGGCGCGAGGCGCTCCGACCACATCCAGTAGTGCGCCTCATCGAAGGTCAGATCCGTCGTGCCGAGAAGCGTCAGGCGAATGGCGGTCAGGCCGAGAACGAAGAACCAAACCGCTTTGGTGTTACTCATGAGGTCGCTTCGCCGAGCAAACGGGGATGACGCGCAAAAAGCCGGGGCGCCCACCGGGGTGCGAATAGTCGCCAGAGAAATTCCAGGAACGCGACCATGAGCAGGGACCAGCCCAATGCCAGGAACGTGGTGGCGAAGACATCACTCGGCCAGTGGGCGCCGAGGTAAATGCGCGAATAACCGATCGCCCCCGCGACGAAAAAATAGAGCCAGCCCCACTTGCGAAAAAAGAGGGTGCAAAGCGTCGCTATGATCACGTTGTCTGTCACGTGGCCTGAAGGAAATGAAGGTCCGGACTTGCCGTAATCGGTTTGGTCGGAAAAGCGAATGGTGGGCTTCTTGAAAAGCGTCATGAAGGCGGGACTCGTTGGCTCCAATTGGACCATGCGCACCGCCTGAACCTGCTTCGGCCGGCGGCGATCGACCGCGCTCTTTAAGGTGCGAACCAGGAGCTGTTCGGAAATGGTCAGGGTCACCAGCAGACAAAAAACAAACGCGCGGCCCTTGAATCCCATGAAAACCAGCGCATAAAGCCCCAGCGCGAAGAGCACTGGCGTCCAGATATCGACATTGCTGATCGCAGCCATGAACAGATCGAGCGCGGGACTCGTCCATTGTTCGTTAATATGATGAAAAACTGTTTGATCCATCGGTGGAGCTGCAGGCGGAAGTAAGTCTTAATCGCTCCCTGCCAATAAGGAAATGCGGTAAATGACGAAGCCCGAATGACGAATGACGAAAAATATGCCGCCTAATCCTCGCCATTCGTTCGTCATTCGTCATTCGCTTGCGCGCCGGAGCCTTGGCAAAGGCGGGTCATTCGTCATTTTCTGCTCGTTCGCGCTCCTCTCGCTCGCCGCCGAGCCCACGCCCTCGGCCCAGGAAATCCTCCTGTCGGTTCGGCTGCAGCAGAGCCAGCAGGAGATCGATCTGCAAGGGCAACTGCGGGAAAACGAGAAAGTGATCCCCTTTCGTCTCACCCAGACCGGCCCCGTCATTCGCTACACTTTTTCGAATCCCGAGGAAGCGCTCCAATTGCGCCTGGGCGAAAACGAGTCCCGCCTCGAGGAAGTAACCAAAAGCGGCGTGGAGAAAGTCACACCCGCGCAATTCGATCACAAGGTGCGGGGAACCAGTGTCACGTACGAGGATCTCGCGTTAAAATTCCTCTACTGGCAGAACGGGCGCGTCACCGGGGAAAATTCCATTCGCACACGCTATTGCTGGAAACTGGAGTTGAAGGCCCCGTCGCGGCAATCGCAATTCTCGAACGTGTATCTCTGGGTGGATAAAGAGGGCGGCGCCCTTATGCGGATGGAGGGGTACGATTGGAAGGGCCAGCTCGCCAAGCGCTTCGAGGTTATTTCCGCGCAGAAGATCGAGGGGCGCTGGTTTTTGAAACAAATGCGGATCGAAGAATTCCAGCCCGGAACGAGCAAAGTGCAGGCGCGGACTTATCTCGAGATCAAGAAGCAGAGCTAGAGGCGCTCGCCGCGGCGAGCGCCTAATACATTTCCGTTCAGACTGGCGCGTTATTACTAAATGGAGTAAAAACACTGCCTTATGAATCGGACCCACTTCTCGATCCTGGCCGCGCTCCTCGCCGTTGCGCTCCCGGCGCAGGCGCAAAATACACCTCCGGTGGTGACCAGTCAGATTGCGGATTTCACCGAATACGCCGGCGCACCCGCGCGCTCGATCGATCTCACGACCGCGTTTGCCGATTCCGATGTGAGTGTGGCGATCCGCCTGGGCACTGTCTTCGGAAACATTGATCTGGCCCTCTTCGGCCAGCAAAAACCAATCACGGTCGCAAATTTTCTGAATTACGTGGACCAGGGCAGGTATTTCAAAATCGATCCGACGAACGGTCAACTGGCTTCAAACTTCATTCATCGGTCCGTTCCAGGATTCATCATCCAGGGCGGCGGTTACATCGGCACAGTCGAACCCGCCCATCCCGACAGAGCCCAGCCGACCCAGGTTCTTCATCTACCCCCGATCCAAAACGAGCCTGGGATTTCGAACAAGCGCGGCACCATCGCGATGGCGCAAGCCGGCTCCGATGCCAATAGCGCGGCGAGCGAATGGTTCATCAATCTCGCGGACAACGGCGGTCCCCCGAACAATCTTGATATCCGAAACAATAACGCCGGCCCCTATACCGTCTTCGGCAAGATTGTGAACAACGGCATGACGGTCGTAGACGCGATCGCCGCGGCGCCCCGCTTTAACGCGGGCGGCCCGCCGTTCGACACCCTTCCGCTGCGCAATTACACCAGCCCCAATTTCATCACGGTCGCGAACTTCTTCTCGATTCCCACGATTTCCCGCATTTCGCCTCTGACTTTTTCAGTTTCGAGCAATAATCCCACCGTCGCCAACGCGACCGTCAGCGGCACAAACCTGCTCGTGGCCGGCCACCAGGTCGGCAGCGCGACGTTTACGGTGACAGCGACAGATTTCGATGGCGCCACCGTTTCGCAGAATTTCACGGTCAACGTCCTCGCCGCTCCGGGCCGCCTGGTTCAACTCTCCACCCGCATGCAGGTCGGGACCGCGGACAACGCGCTCATCGGCGGATTCATCATGCGCGGTCCCTCGCCCAAACGGCTTATGATTCGCGCCATCGGGCCATCGACTGGTTTGGGGGGCGCGCTCGCCGATCCGGTCCTGGAATTACACGACGGCACTGGCGCCCTCATCACCAGCAACAACAACTGGGGCGACGCGGCCAACAGGCAGGACATCGTCGATAGCACCGTCGCCCCGACGTCGCCGAACGAATCTGCCATCCTTACGACCCTTCCGTCCGATCCCAATTTTGTTGCCTACACCGCAGTCGTGCGGGGCGCGAACAGCACCACCGGCATTGGTCTCGTCGAAGTTTACGACCTGGACAGCGGACCGGGATCAACCCTCCTGAACATTTCGACGCGCGGGCGAGTCGATCTCGACCCGAACAATTTGATCGGCGGGTTCATCCTCGGAGGCACCGAATCGAAACGCATCCTGGTCCGTGCCATGGGGCCGTCGCTGGCTCCGGTTGTCCCGGGTTTCCTGGCCGACCCAATTCTCGAGCTGCACGACGGCAACGGAGCGTTGCTCGATTCAAACGACGATTGGGGCACGAGTCCCGACCAGGCGGAAATCCAGGCGAGCGGCGTCGCGCCGACGAACTCCAAGGAGTCAGCGGTGGTCAATGTCCTTCCGGCCGGTCCGTTCACAGCCATCGTCCGTGGTGTGGGCAACACGACCGGCGTTGCCTCCGTGGAGCTTTATCAATTGCCGTAGGCAGAGCGGCGGCGCGACGGCTCAGGCTTCAGCGCATGCGCCCTGGACGATCTGCGCGAAGCTGCGCGGATCGAGGCTGGCGCCACCGACGAGCGCGCCATCGATGTCTGGCTGGGTCATGAGCGTGCGGGCATTGTCCGGCTTCACGCTGCCGCCATACTGAATTCGAATCTTGTCGGCCGCGGCTTCATCGGAAATCTCTCCCAGCGTCCGGCGGATGAAGGCGTGCGCTTCCTGCGCCTGCTCCGCGGTCGCGGTCTTGCCGGTTCCGATTGCCCAGACGGGTTCGTAGGCAATCACCGTTTCCAGTAGGTCTTTGGCGCCCAGCTCAGCGAGGCTCCCTCGAAGCTGTCCCGATAATACTTTTTCCACGTCCCCTCGCTCGCGCTGCTCAAGTGTTTCACCCACGCAGACAATAGGACGCAACATCGCCTCATGCGCGGCGCGCACTTTCCGGTTCACGATTTCATCCGTCTCGCCGAAAAGCGTCCGCCGTTCACTGTGCCCGAGGACAACGTAACGGACGAACAGATCACGCAGCATCGCCGGACTGATTTCGCCCGTGAACGCCCCGGAGCGTTCCCAATGCATGTTCTGCGCGCCCACCTTGATATGCTGCGCCTGACCCAGCGCCTTGTTCACGGCGGCGATGGCGGTGAAGGGCGGGACGAGCACGACCTCGACCTCGATGGACTCGCCCAATTCCAGGAGAAAGGTGTCGACGAATCCGGACGCCTCCCCTTGCGTCATGTTCATCTTCCAATTCGCGGCAATGATTTTCTTACGCATCTAATTTCAACAGGTAGGGGCGCTTGTCCGAAGCGTCAAAACTGAAAATAAATAAACGGGGCGTACTTCGCCGGGATAAAGACGAGCACCAGAGCAAACGAGGCTCCGTACCCCGCGGCGAAAGTTTCGGAGGAACCGCGGCGCCACCAGGTGGAAAACACGCCACGCGCGTTCAGCCGATGGACAATTCCGAGCAGGACCACGATCCAAATCATCCGAATTCCGATATCCCCCGTCCCCGCGCTCTGCCACAACACAAAACTTTTCGCGATGGTTCCGGCGCGATCCAGGTCCGCGGCGCGGAAAAAAATCCAGGTGAAGCAAATCCACCAGGCGGTCAACGGCCAGGCGATCCAGGCCACGATCGTCGCCAGGCGCGGCGGGCGCGTTTTCCATTCCGACCATTGGCGATGCAGAACGAGCAGGATTCCATGCATCGTTCCCCAAAGAACAAACGTCCACGCGCCGCCATGCCAGAGGCCGCCCAGGATCATCGTGACCATGATATTGCGCGCCACGAACCAGCGGTTCCCACGATTTCCGCCAAGCGGGATGTAAAGATAATCGCGCAGCCAGGTGGAAAGGCTGATGTGCCAGCGATGCCAGAACTCCGCGACGCTCCGCGCCAGATACGGAAAATTGAAATTGAGCGTCAGTTCGTATCCGAGCAAGCGCGCGCAGGCGATCGCCATATCGGTGTAACCGGAGAAGTCGCAATAAATCTGGATCCCGTAAAACAACACGGCGAGCCAGGCGCTGCTGGCGCCGTAGATCGCGGGCGAATCAAAATATTTGTCAACCGTCGGCGCCACCCCATCGGCCACGCAGGCCTTCTTGAAAAAGCCGACGAGGAAAAGGACGAGTGCACCACGGACATCGACGTTCGAGAATTTCCGCATCGATTGGAGCTGCGGGAGAAACGCGAACGCGCGCACGATCGGACCCGCCACCATTTGCGGGAAGAATCCGATGAAGCAGCAGACATCGAGGAGACTCGAAACCGCGCGCATCTTCCCGCGATACACGTCGATCGTGTAGCTCATGGAGTGAAACGTGTAGAAGCTCACGCCCACTGGAATAATGATGTTCAGGGTGTGGACGCTCGCGGGCAGACCAAGCCAGGCGAGGAGCGCGGCGGCCGATGTGATGAAGAAGTTGTAGTACTTAAAGAACGCGATCGTGCCGAGATTCGCGGTCAGGCTGAGGATGAGCCAGCTGCGCCGCGCGCGCGGATTTTCCGTCCGCGCCAGCATCATGCCCACGACGTAATCGAGCAGGCTCGATCCCATGAGCAGAAAGAGGAATTTCCAGTTCCAGGCGGCGTAAAAAATGTAACTGCAGACGAGCAGCCAGATCTTGCGCGACCGGTTTTCGCGCAGCGCCCAATAGACGCAAAAGACCGCGAGAAAAAACCAGAAGAAGCGGAATTCTACGAAGAGCATGCGGAGGTGGACGAAATCCTGGTCAGATCAGGTGCGGGCGCGGGCACGATCATTGGATCTGCTTCTCCTGAATGAGCTGCGAGAATTTCCGCGCGACGAGTTCGGTAAATTCCTCGGCGGCCATGCCGTTGAGGTGGTCAGTATCGACCCGCATCTCATTTCGATACAGCTGCGGATACGCCTTCGCGTCGTTGAATAACAGCACCGTCTCCGCGATGCCGGATCCAGGCCGGAATCCAAGTTTGACCTGCGCCGTCCTGGGCGTGCTAAGGAAGATCGGTGTCGCGCCTGCCCTTCTCACTTCTTTGGCCAATTGCCGATAGGCTTGCTCGGTGGCGGGGGAAATAGATCGGGCTTCGGCTTTGGCCATCGCGTCCTTGAGCCCAGTCTCGTAGGCGACCGTTTCCTCGACTGACATCGTCTTCATCTGCGGAACAAATCCATCGCCGGCGGGGCCCAGGTTCTTGGGCGGCCCTGGTTTTTTTCCGAGATGCGAACTCCACCAGCTGAGATCGATTTTCCTTCCGATATTCGTGAAATTTTTGGCGAAGAGCGCGCTGTGGAAAAAGAAAAGGTCCCGTGCATTCGCGCTTTCCTGTCCAGGGGTGAGAAGACTGCCCATTTTTCCTGGCAGGGAGAGCTCAGCCCTCTGGCCGTCGCCGTCGAGGATCTTGAGGAGCACGAGCGACGTGCGTTTCCAATCGTGCCAATAAACCGACCGGCGGCTGGCCTCCGCCTGCGGAATTCGTCTGGTTTCCAATTCATCGAGTTCGAGGAAGACCCACTTCAGGTGGCGCGGCTTTGCGCTCAACAAACGCTCCAGGACATAGCCGCTTTCCGGCGGAAACATGCCGTTTATTCCCAAGTTGAAGCTGCGCGTCGGCTGGCCCGTCTCGCGTGTGATTCGATCGAAAACCGCCGGCGAGATTTCATAATGGACGCGACTGGAACCGACAAAGATGGTGTCGAACTCGTCCTGGTGTTCCTGAAAGAAACGGATCTCGGCGCTAACGACATCGATTTCAGGAAAAGGGAGAAGCGCGTTCAGGCCCGCGCCCACGAGAACAAAGGCGAGCACCGCGATCCCGGCATCCAGGAAACGCCGGCCGTTGGAAAAATTGCGCTGTGGCGCATCCGTTGAGTCGATCAAAACTGGAAATAAATAAACGGGGTGTAATGCGGCGGAATAAACAGGAGAACGGTCGCGGCCGCGCAGCCATAGGCGCCAGCGAAGACCGGATCGGGGCCACGCCGCCACCAGGTGGAAAATGTCCCGCGAGCGTTCATCCAGTGCACGATGCCCAGAGCCACGACAATCCATAACATCCAGGCGCCCAGATCTTGCGCACCGTCGCTCTGAAACAAGGCGAAGCTCCGCACGGCCACAATTGCGTCAGGCACATTCAGGGAGCGAAAAACCATCAAGGCCAGGCAAAACCAATACATGGTTAATGCCCAGCCGAGCCAGGGCATCCGGGCGGGGGCCTGCTTGCCGTCACCGGTCCAGTGTTGCCACTCCCGCTGAACGACCAGCGCCAAACCGAGCAGTCCGCCCCAGATCACCGTCGTCCAAGCTGCGCCGTGCCAGAGTCCCCCGAGGAGCATCGTAATCATGATGTTGCGATAGACGAACCAGCGCGGGCCACGACTCCCGCCGAGTGGAATGAAAAGGTAATCGCGCAACCAGCTGGAAAGACTGATGTGCCAGCGATGCCAGAAATCCGACATGCTCCTGGCAAAAAAGGGGAAACGAAAATTTAAGGGCAGCTCATAGCCGAGGAGCCGCGCCGATGCGAGCGCCATGTCGGTATACCCGGAAAAGTCGCAGTAGACCTGGATGGAATAAAAAGTGATCGCGACCCAGGCGCTGCCGGCAGTGAAACTTCCGGGCGCGGCAAAATAACGATCGACGATCGGCGCGAGGGAATCAGCAATGCACGCTTTCTTGATGAACCCGGTCAGGAAGAGAACGAGCGCGCCGCGGACATCGACATCCGAAAAATTCCGGAGTGTTTTGAGTTGGGGCAGGAACGTGGCTGCGCGGACAATGGGGCCTGCGACCATCTGCGGAAAGAACCCAATGAAGGCGGCGACATCGAGAAGACTCAAGACGGCGCGCATCTTCCCGCGATAGACGTCGATGGTGTAACTCATCGAATGAAATGTGTAAAAGCTGATGCCGACCGGCAGGACGATGTTCAGCGTATGAATGCTCGCCGGCAGACCGAGCCAGGCGAGCAGGCCGGCGGCAGAAGAGATGAAGAAGTTGAAGTATTTGAAAAACGCGAGCGTGCCGAGATTCGCGCCCAGACTCAGCATGAGCCAGCCACGCCGCGCGCGCGGATTTTCTGTCCGGGCCAGCATTTTCCCGACGAAGTAATCGAGCGCGCTCGACCCCATGAGGAGGAAGAGGAATTTCCAATTCCAGGCGGCGTAAAAGATGTAGCTGCAGACAAGCAACCAGATCTTGCGCGACCGGTTTTCTCGGAGCGACCAGTAGACGCAAAAGACCGCGAGAAAAAACCAGAAGAAGCGAAACTCTACGAAAAGCATGGCGGTCAGGGTCGAGGGATCGAACGGACAAATTCGAGCGCGAGCAATCGGGTGAATTCCGCCGCTCCTTCGTTCGTGAGATGCTGTTCATCGAGGCGAACTTTCGTGTCGTATAACTGTGGATACGTCCGGGAATCATTAAAGATGAGGAGCGGACCGGGCGGCGGCGATTTTCGAAAGAGCATGGGTGATTGATAGAAGCCCGGGGAGACGACGAAGAACGGCGCCGCACCGAGACGACGAATCTTCGCGGCGCTCTCGCGGTAGGCGCTCTCCGCATACGGATCAATGAATTCAGGCCGCGCCGAGGCGACTTCCTGGGCGAGTCTGCGTCGGAAATTCTCGGCGCGCTCCGGGGACATCGGCGCTCCCGCGAGTCGATAGCCATCTCCGTTCGGCCCCAGTTGGAGGCTCGACCTGAGCGCGGGTATCTCCGTTTGACCGGGTAAAAAATCCGCCGCGCGTCCAACGTTCGTGAACTGCTTTTGGAGGAGCGACAGATGCACGGCAAAGGTTTGCCGCGCGCTCCAAAGCCGTCTGAGTTTCGTATACCACTGCGTTGTGCCGTTCGGATCGAGCGTCTTTCGCAGGGTCAGCGCCGTGCGCGGCCAATCGTGCCAATAGAGGAGTCGCTGCGTGCTGAGAATGTTGGCGTCCAATTTTGTCTCGATGTCCCCGACTTCCACAAAGATCCATTTGAGGTGGCGCGGTTCGGTCTTCAGAATTTGCTCCAGGACATAGAAATTTTCTGGCGGCTTCAGGCCGTCGATGCCGAAATTGAATGTCCGCGTGGGGAGACCTTTTTCGCGCGTGATGTTATCGAAGATCTTGGGCGAAATTGCGTAGTAAAAACGGCTCGACCCGAGAAAAAGTGTGTCGAACTCGTCCTTGTGCTGGGCAAAGAATTGCAGCTTTTCGACGACGCCTTCGGGAATCGCAGGCGGAAGAAGGGCGTGATAAACAGCGCTCGTCGCCAGCAACAGGCAAAAGCCGAGGGCGACACAAGCGAATCTATAAATGAGTTGTTTGTTCACACCGGCTCATGCTCATGCTCATGCTCATGCTCATGCACATGCTCGTGATCGTGATCGATCTTCGAAGGGAAGCTTTCGAGCACGATCACGAGCACGAGCACGAGCACGATTAACAATTAGCGGTCACTCAACGCCGCGATCCCGGGAAGTTCTTTCCCCTCGATTAATTCCAGGGACGCGCCGCCGCCGGTGGAAATGAACGTCATCTTGTCGGCCAGTCCCGCCTGTTTCACCGCGGTGACCGAATCGCCGCCGCCGATGATGGTCGTGGCTTTCGAAAGCGCGAGAGCTTCCGCGATCGCAATGGTGCCCAGGGCGAAAGCTGGAATCTCGAAAATCCCGACCGGTCCGTTCCAGAGAATCGTTTTCGCTTTGGCGATTTCATCTTCGAACAGACTGATCGTAGCGCGGCCAATATCGACCGCTTGCCAGCCGTCCGTGATCCCGTGAGTCTGGGTGACCCGGCTGGTGTTTCGCGCCGTGCCGCCGGGTTCAATTTTTTCGGTTTCCAGCGCATCGACCGGGAGCAAAAAGCGAACTCCTTTTTCTTTCGCGAGGTCCACGATCTCGCGAGCGAGATCGAGTTTATCCGCTTCGACCCGGCTGCTCCCGATGGGAACGCCCTGCGCCTTCCAAAACGTGTTCGCCATCGCGCCGCCGATCAAAATCGCGTCAGCCTTTTCCATGAGCGCTTTGATCACCCCGATCTTATCCGAGACCTTCGAGCCGCCGAGGATGACAACGAACGGCTTCGCCGGCTTCGCCAGCTCGCCGGAAAGATATTGGATTTCCTTCTCCATCAGGAAACCCATCGCGGATTGCGGCACGAACTTCGTGATCCCGGCCGTGCTGGCGTGCGCCCGATGGGCCGCGCCGAAGGCATCGTTCACGTAGAGGTCGCCGAGTTTTGCGAGGGCCTCGCTGAATGTGGGATCATTCGCTTCTTCACCGGGGTGGAAACGGACGTTCTCGAGCAAGGTCACGTCCCCCTCATTCATATGACCGATGATTTCTTCCGGGATCTTGCCGATGGTGTCAGGGCTGAAAGCGACCGGATGGTCGATCAGCGTGTGCAGATGATCGGCAACCGGTCGCAGCGAATATTTCTCGACCGGCTTCCCTTTGGGCCGGCCGAAGTGCGCCATCAGAATCGTCCTGGCGCCCTGTTCGCGGAGATAATTAATCGTCGGCAAACTCTCGCGAATTCGGGTGTCGTCCGTGATGGCGATTTGGCCGTCCTGTTCCTCCGTCGGCACATTGAAATCGACGCGGACGAGAACTTGTTTCCCGCGCACATCGAGATCTCGAAGGGTGAGCTTTGTCATTGTGCTTTCCCTTCGTTCTCGTTCTCGTGCTCGAAATAAGGGGTCATAAGGCAGAGATCATGAGCAGGATCATGATCAAGAGCAGGAGTAATAATTACTTCCCGAGCAGCTCCAGCATTTGCACGCAGCGATTGCTGTAGCCCCATTCGTTGTCGTACCAGCCGACGATCTTCACGAATTTGCCGCCGTGGGTCATCGTCAGTTGGCTGTCGAAGATGCACGAGTGCGGGTTGCCGACGATGTCGATCGAGACCAGCGGTTCTTCGGTGTACTCGAGAATGCCTTTGTAACGCTTGCTCGCGGCCGCTTCCTTGAAGGCGGTGTTGATGGAATCGATCGTCGCGTCCTTCTCCAGGATGGCGATGAAATCGGTCACGGAACCGTCGGGCGTCGGAACGCGAAACGAGCCGCCGTTCAGTTTGCCCTTCAAAGCGGGAATCACTTCGCCGATCGCCTTCGCCGCGCCCGTGCTCGACGGGATGATGCTGATCGCGCCGGCCCGCGCCCGCCGCAAATCTTCATGGGGCAGATCGAGAATGCGCTGGTCGTTCGTGTAGCTGTGGATCGTGCTCATGAACCCGTTCACGACTCCGAAGTTGTCGTGCAACACCTTCGCCATCGAGGCGAGACAGTTCGTGGTGCAGCTGGCGTTTGAGATGATGAAATGTTTACTCGCATCGTAAAGCTCGTCATTAATGCCGAGGCACAGGGTCAGATCCGGGTTCTTGGCCGGGGCGCTGATGAGAACGCGTTTGGCGCCGCCCTTGGTCAGGTGCAATTCGGCCTTGTCGCGGCTGGTGAAAAAACCAGTCGATTCCAGGACGACATCCGCGCCCAGATCTTTCCAGGGCAAATTGGCCGGATCGCGCTCCTTCAGGACTTTGATCTTGTGGCCGCGGACGATGATGTTTTCGGGGTCGTGGCCAATGTCGCCCTCGAACTTGCCGTGGACGGAGTCCCACTTCAGGAGGTGCGCGAGCGTGAGGGTGTCGGTCAGGTCGTTGATGGCCACGATGCGTTTGACGTCGCTTTGATCCATCGCGCGCAAGACGTTGCGTCCGATGCGGCCGAAGCCGTTAATGCCGTAATTTGCCATAGGAAAAGTTGAGAGTGGATGGTTGAGAGTTGAGAGCCGCGCCGCCTGTGCGGCGGCGCGTAAAGTTACTAATTGCGGCGAATCTGGAACGCAACCCCGAAACGCAGGGGTCTAGCCGGAAATAGCCCAGCGTTTCAACGCTGGGACCTCGATAGAAAAAAAATCAGAGTCCCGTCAGGGACGGAAGACGCGTTCTCTGCTCGCCAGGCCAAAGACCAATGCGGTTGCTTCTTTCGTCCCGGCACGGGACTCTATCTCGTGTCGATGGCGATGATCCCAGCGTTGAAACGCTGGGCTATTGTCAGCAGAGTCAATCAGCCGGCGCTGATCGTGTCATGCGTTCTCGCGAGCGCGATCTGCACTCTCCCACTCCAATCCACCCATGCCGCGAAACGAGATAATTCCAAAATGATCACCATCCTGGCACTCGGCGATAGTTTGACCGACGGCTACGGCCTGTCTCGCAAGGAAGCTTATCCCGCGCTGGTCGGCGAACAGATGCGGAGCGCAAATTACCAATTCCAGATGACCAACGCAGGGTGGAGCGGCGACACAACGGCAGGTGGGCTGCAGCGTTTGCCGCAACTCCTGAAACGAAAAAAACTCGATGTTCTAATTCTAGCCCTCGGCATCAACGATGCCTTCCGCGGCGTACCGATCGAGGAAATGCGGACGAACCTTCAGGCGATCATCGATCAAACGCGGGCCCGGCACCCCGGCGTCACAATCATTATCGCCGGGATGCAACTGCCGCTCGCCGCGAGCGACGGGTACGTGCGCGCGTTCAGCGAATTATTTGGCGCGCTGGCCGAGAAAAATCACACGGCGCTCATCCCCTACCTGCTCGAAGGAGTCGGCGGCGATCCCGAGTTGAACCAACCGGACCTGGTTCATCCCAATGCCGGCGGTCAGCGTATCCTGGCGGAAAATGTCTGGCGCGTTCTGGAGCCGCTTTTGCGCAAGGAGTTTGGCCCGCCGTCGGACCGGATTCATTCGAAGTGAAGTCCGTGGCTCCGAAGGACTTCATTGTTGTGTCGAATGGTGTCTCCGACTTGCTCGAGTGGTTTCGGATTGTTCCAGAGGTTAAAGCACGTAAGATCGCCGCCATGCCCCAGATTTCCCCGCCCACAGCATTTTCCACAACAAAGGGCGGGATAATTCCTTCCAATTCTCGTTAGGCCACTCGCGCATGCGACACACGTAATCAAAATTCGCATGAAAAGCACAGAGGACATTATTTGGGACACGATTATCAGTAGCGCCAAGGCGCGACTTGACTGCAAGAGCTTCGACGCAGTTTTCCAAGAGATTGGGCACGACAACATCGCTGAGAACGTCCTGCTTAAGATCATAGTGGGGTTCTCATCTGGTGAAACGAAGGAAGACATAGCCGCACAACTAAAGACTGACATGCTGCTCATCGGATACGGCTTTGAGGACAAGGGGTTGGAAAGCCTTCTGGCCAATAAAGAAGAAGAACTGAGGAGTGAGATACATGTGACCAAGTTTGCACTCTCGATGCTCGAACAGGGAACTCATCCTGGAACTATTTTGAATGCAGTGCGGCAGATGCTGAATTAAGCAAAGGGAAGACAGAATGAACCAACCGCCCAAGCATGCAGTGCATAGACGGGCGCGTCTCTTACGTCCGCTGCTTCCGACGCCTCTCTCCCACCCATCTTGCAGCCGTCGCACCCCTAAGAGTCGCTAGGCCGCGGATATGCAAATATTCTCCGAATTTCATGTGACGTCCTGGAGTGGGTTGATGAATCAGTTTCGGTCAGACTACACAAACCACGAGTGGATGTTTCGAGGACAACGTTGCTCGGAGTGGACCCTGTCGCCCACACTCGAACGCACCTTTGAGAGGTATCGCATCGCCCCTGACGAGTATTCGCGCATTGAACGCGGACTGCTGAGACACTTCAAACGACAGGCACACCAATACCTGAATGACATTCCTCCTGATTCCGATTGGTTGGAATGGACAGCACTGATGCAACACTACGGAGCTCCGACCCGCCTGCTCGATTGGACATACTCATTCTACGTGGCGTGCTTTTTCGCCATTCAGGGAGCTTCTCCGGACACCGAAGCGGCGGTGTGGGCTTTCAATTATCGCGAGTTTGACCGTTACCTTTACGACGCCTGCCACCCTCTTGCGAAGCAACTGTTGAGGAAAGATCGTAACATCAAAAAGCCTGAGACTATCGAGGCGGTGCTCTCTGAATCGTATCCACTCGTCTGGTCACTAGAGCCTTTTCGTAGGGAAGTCCGCCTTTATATGCAGCAAGGGGTTTTTCTTGTTCCGTCCGACCTCCGACAATCATACATGAAGAATGTTGAAACGCTTGCCACTGCCGCGGGGCGTCCGCCTCTTACCAAACTTATCCTCCATCTCGACCTGCACTTTATTCGTGAGGCATTGTCAGACCTCCGCCGAATGAACATCAGTCATGCCACCTTGTTTCCCGGTCTAGACGGCTATTCTCGCAATCTGACTACGCTCCTCGGTCTTGGTAATTACGAAGTGATTCAGACCGACGAAGGTGCTCCATATCCATTGGCACCCGACGACCCGTCATCACATTCGGTCATCGCAATCCGATCGGGCCTTTCCACAGCATCAACAAGCGATTGAGCGACGACGCCTAACCATCGCTCATCGAGTATCGCACAATGGAAATCTTCAGAGAAAAACTTCGCGTATCGACCCTGAAGGAAGGGAAGTATTACCTCCAAGCGGGTCGGCATCTCGTTCGCTATATCGATCGCATTGCTGGAAACGATGTATTTTGGCATGACCGCGTAGGACCCGGTCGCTGCACTCGGCAGCCTTCGCGAAGAATTGCAAATGCGAAGCCACGCCGGACGAGGTAGAACGCCTCTTCGGCAATGAAGGCTTTCGATGAAAGCATCCAGAGTCACCTCTTCAACCCCTGCCGACGCGGAACGGCAGCTGAAAGGCTTTATCGCCAAGTTCGAGCCGACGCGCCAGACGTTGATTCGTGCGGTCCGTAAAGCGCTCCGCGCGCGGTTTCCGACGGCCTACGAGTTAGTCTACGACAACTACAACTTTTTCGTCATCGGCTACGGCCCAACAGAACGTCCGTCGGATTGCATTGTTTCGCTGGTCGGTGGAGCGAATGGAGTGGGCGTGTGCTTCATCCATGGGGCCAAGCTTCCAGATCCCAAAAAAATCCTTCGTGGTTCGGGCAACCAGACTCGCTCCATTCACCTTGATTCGGCGGATGCGCTGGCCCGCCCGGAAGTCGAGGCGCTGATTGCCGCCGCGATCGCCCAGGCGAAGACCCCTTTTCGAGGCGACACGCGGGGGAAGCTCATCATCCGATCGGTCTCAGCCAAACAGCGGCCTCGGCGCAAGACTGCGAAGTAACGCCGGCTTACTTATAAAGTTTCACGATCGCGGCGGCGATGTCGCGAATACCCTGCGCGAGCAAGGCCGGCTCGAGGACGCGAACATGGCTGCCCCAACTCAAAATCCAGCGCTCGATTTCTTCCAAACCCCCGAGCTCGAGTTGCAACGTTATCGAACCGTCGGGGAGAGAACGGATCCGCTGCGATTCATGCCAGGTCCGCTCGGAGACCAAACGCGCCGCGTAGGGATCGAATTGCAGCCGGATCCGATGTTTCCGGCCGGATGAAAAGACGCCAAAGCTTCCGCTCAGGATTTTGCTGATGGAAAAATCGGCGGGCCGACGAAAACCTTTCGTCGTTAGCGAGACATTCTGCATGCGCGGAAGAGCAAATGTCCGCAACTGCTTCCGGTCCAAGTCTTCCGCGAAGAGATACCACTGGTTCTCGAGGCAACCGAGGTGATAAGGACGGACCCGGCGCGGTTCGTACTCGCTGCCCTTTAGTTTCCTATATTCGAAATCCAATTCCACGGAGCGCAGGACGGCTTTGCTTACGATCTCGAAGAGCTCGAGATCGGCCGGGCTCGCGCCGGCGCTGCGGAAGGAGATGACATCCTCCAGATCGGTCCAGGAGAATGAGACCCGATCTTTCAGGCCATCGGTGATCTTGCGGAAAGCTGAATGCAACGGACGCTCGAAAGGCGTTCCCTTGTACTGCGCCAGCGCTTTCTGGGCGACAAAGAGCGCCGTGATTTCGCCTTCCGAGACTTCGATGCTCGGAAATCCCGTGACTGCTTCCGTGTAATAGAAGCCAAACTTTTGGGGATCGTAGCCGATCGGCAGGCCCAGCCGGTCGCGCATGAAGTCGATGTCGCGCTGAATGGTCTTGGCCGAGACTTCGAGTTCCGCCGCGATCTTCTGGCAGTTCGGAAAGTGGTGCGACTTGAGCGCGGCATGCAGCCGCATCATCCGTTGCAGCGGCGGGCGCGAAAAACCTTCGTCGCTCTGGCCTGTCGTGGATCGTGATTTCAAGTTCCTGGGCCGGTTAGCCAGGGGGAAAATAATTGAAATTATTTTATCCCTTGGACAGTCAATGTCCTACCCCCTGTTTCATGCTGACGCCATGAAAAGATACAAAACTCATTCTGCGCGTCGCAGTTTGCTCACCGTCCCTTATTCCGTTCGCCCGGATCGAATCGAGCGCGGCCTGCGCATCTTGCGCGCGTTGCGCTTCTCGCTCGCCGCGGCGGCGGCACCCGTTGCGCGGCCGCAACAGCGCGAGTTCGATTTCATCCTCTCGCGCGGGGCCTGACCCCGTCGCAGAGAAACATTGCAAGGCGGGACGCGCCTCGCTAGTTTCGGTTCCACCTCGGCGGATTTGCCGCGAAAGCGGCGCCTCTCGATCATGGATGTAAGCGGAACAATCGACGCGATTCTCGGCCAAAAAGGCGGTGAGATCTTTTCGGTCTCACCGGAGGCGACTGTCTACGAAGCGATAGCGATGATGGCCGAAAAGAACGTCGGCGCGCTTATTGTCGTGCACGAGGGGCGGCTGGCGGGAATGATTTCGGAGCGCGACTACACCCGCAAAGTGATGCTGCGCGGGAAACGTTCGCGCGAAACGCAGGTACGCGAAATCATGTCGAGCGATCTCACGATCGTGACGCCGCGCGAACCGATCGAAAATTGCCTGCGCATGATGACCGACAAGCGAATCCGGCATTTGCCGGTCGTGGAGGGCGACACGCTGCGCGGTGTTATTTCTATCGGGGATTTGGTCAAGTGGGTCATCGCCAGTCAGTCGGCCGCGATCGCCCATCTCGAACATTACATCTCGGGCGGATACTCGGGCTGACGCCGGCGCTCGCCGCGGCGAGCGCCTCTACATCTCCCAAACCGTCCGCCCGCCGACAATCGTGCGGACCGCGCGGCCCTTCAATTTCCAGCCGTCGAACGGCGTGTTGCGCGAGAGCGATTGAGACGCACTCGCGTCAAAGGTCCATTCCAGCTCCGGATCGATCAACGTGACATCCGCGGCTCGGCCCGGCGAAAGCGTCCCGGCCTCGATTTGCAGGAGCCGCGCCGGGTTCACCGTGAACATCTCGATCAGGCGCGGGAGCGCGATCGTCTTGTTCTTGTGAATCAGCAGATCGAGAAATAATCCCAGCTCCGTTTCCAGTCCGGTGATCCCGAAAGGCGCGGTATCGAACTCGACCTCTTTTTCGAACCTGGCATGCGGCGCGTGATCGCTGGCGAGAATTCCGAGTGTGCCGTCCGCAATTCCCTCGAGCAAAGCCGCCACGTCCTCCTTCGTCCGTAACGGCGGGTTCATCTTGAAATTCGTGTCGAAGTCCTGGATGGCGTCATCCGTAAGCGCGATGTGATGCGGGCAGACTTCGCCGCTGATCTTGACTCCCCGCGCCTGCGCTTCGCGCAAAATCCGGACGCTGCCGGCGGCGCTGATATGCTGGCAATGAACATGATGGTCGCAAAGTTCCGCCAGGAGAGCGTTGCGCATGACGATCACCTCCTCGCCGGTGCTGGGCCAGCCCGGCAAGCCAAGGAGCGTGCTCCAATAACCTTCGTGAACCACGCCGTTGCCGACCAAATTGTAATCCTGACAGTGATCGAAAATGGGGAGGCCCACCATGCGCGCGTACTCGACGGCGCGGCGCATCAACTCGTTATTCTGGATGCAGCGCCCGTCATCGGTGAGGGCGACCACTCCGGCTTGCGCCAGCGAGCCAAGCGGCGCCAGCTCCTCGCCCAGCAAGCCCTTCGAAATCGCGCCTGTCGGCAGGACGTTTACGCACGCCTTGTCCGCCGCGCGATCCCTGATCCAGGCGATCGTGCTCGGGCTGTCCGCGATCGGCGACGTATTCGGCATGCAGACAATGGTCGTGAATCCACCCGCCGCCGCCGCCCGCGCCCCGGACTCGATTGTCTCCTTCCAGCCGAATCCCGGTTCGCGGAGGTGCACATGGAGGTCGATCAAGCCGGGGGAGACGATGAGATTGCGAGCGTCGATCTCATCGGGTTGAGAGTTGAGAGTTGAGAGTTGAGAGAGGGAAACTAAAGAGCCGTCGACGATCAGGAGATCGGCGATCTCGTCGCGCTTGTTCGCCGGATCGATGATCCGGCCATTACGAATGAGGGTCGCGCTCACGCAGCAATTCCTCCGCAGAGATAAAGAACGGCCATGCGGATCGCGAGACCGTTGGTCACTTGATCCAGGATGACGCTTTGCGCGCCGTCGGCCAATTCACTATCGATCTCGACGCCGCGATTAATCGGACCCGGATGCATGATGAGGCAATCCGGTTTCAGCAGCTTCGATCGCTCCTTCGTGAGGCCAAACAGCCGGATGTATTCGCCCACTCCGGGAAAGTATTCCTTCCGCTGACGTTCGTGCTGAATCCGAAGGAGATTCACCACGTCGGCGCTCGGCAAGACTTCGTTAATGTTGTGCGAAACGGTGACACCGAGTTTTTCGAACTCGCGCGGCACGAGTGTGCTCGGGCCCACCAGGGTCACGCGCGCGCCCAGTTTGAGCAGGCCGAAGATATTCGAGCGCGCGACCCGGCTGAAGAGAATGTCGCCGATGATCGCGACATGGAGCCCGGCCACGGTGCCTTTTTTTTCCCGGATGGTGTAAAGATCCAGGAGCGCCTGCGTGGGATGCTCATGCGCGCCATCGCCGGCGTTGATGATGCTCGAACGGAGGCGCTGGGCGAGAAACTGCGGCGCCCCGGAGGAACTGTGCCGCAAGACGATAATGTCGGCATGATTGGCCTCGAGGATCTTCGCCGTGTCCTTGAGGGTTTCGCCCTTCGTCAGGCTGGAGGTTGCCGCTGAGATATTGATGACGTCCGCGCTCAACCGGATCGCCGCGATCTCGAAGGAGGTGCGGGTGCGGGTGCTCGGTTCCACGAAAAAATTCACGAGCGTTTTGCCGCGCAACGCCGGGACCTTCTTGATCTCGCGGGTGCCGACTTCCTTGAAGGCATCCGCCGTATCCAAAATGAAGGTGATTTCCTCGGCGGAAAGCTCACGGATGCCGAGCAGATCTTTTCGCTGCCAGCGCATCGATTTGGCCTGTTCCGTCACGCGGCTTCCTCCTTGACCAGCCAGACGGCGTCCGGTTCTCCATCCACATTCTCGAGCCGTAACCGAACCCGTTCGCCCACTGCCGTGGGCAGATTTTTCCCGACGTAGTCCACCCGAATGGGCAGTTCGCGGTGGCCTCGATCGATCAGGGCCGCGAGTTGAATGCGCGCGGGCCGGCCAAAAGAGCTGATCGCATCCATGGCCGCGCGCGCGGTCCGGCCGGTGAAGAAAACGTCATCGACGATGATGACGGTTTTGTTTTCCAGGGGCAGCGGCAGCCGGGACGCCTGCACCCGCGGCAGCTCAGCCCGTTTTCCGACATCGTCTCGATGCATCGAGACGTCGATGACGCCGGTCTCGACGGCAATCTTGGCCAGCGACTCGATGATGCTGGAAATCCGTCGGGCGATCTCGACCCCGCGCGAGGGAATTCCCGCCAGAACGACTGCGGCCAGCTCGGGATTCCGCTCGATGATCTCGTGCGCGATCCGGCGCAGGGCGCGGTTAATGGCGTCGCCATCCATCACCGGAGGAGTGGTGGAGGCGGACGAGTGGCTGCCGTTTTGTTTTTTGGTCACGTGTTCCTTGGCGACCTCGCGGGATCGCATTAAAGGAAAATGGCGAGACTAGACTGCGGTCGGTAGGGCCTTGGCCTCCTTCATCCGCTTGTTGCGCCAGCTGGAACGATATTTCACGATCCAATCAGTCAGCGCCTTTTCGAAGCCGATATCGGCCCCGGCCTTCTCGCTCTCGATCCATTTATGTTTCAAAATTTCCTCCCGCTCAGCCAGGAACTCCTTATAAAGCACCGAGTTCTTAACGAACTGTGACTGTTCTCCTTGCGAAGCGGTCATCTCGGGACTGTTTTTCATACAAAGGGCGATTGGTCAACAAAAACCATATCGTCCTAACTTAGATGTAGCATCGGCCATACCTATTCATTTCAGGGAAGGGTTTGGCGGAGCCCCCGCGCGATTTTCATGAACTCCTCCGCCACCGCGGAATTGTCGTCCTCGCCGGTAATGGGCATTCCGCGGTCGCCCGATTCACGCGTGGCGATATCGATCGGAATCTGGCCGAGCAAGGGAACGCGCAGCCGCTTCGCTTCGCGAGCGCCGCCCCCGGAACCAAAAATGTCGTAACGCTTCCCGTCGCTGGGCGATTCGAAATAGCTCATGTTTTCGATCAGACCGAGGACCGGCACGTTTACCTTCTCAAACATGGTCGAAGCCTTCCGAGCATCGATTAACGCGACTTCCTGTGGCGTGGTGACGATGATCGCACCGGCGAGCGCGACGGTTTGGACGATCGTGAGTTGAATGTCGCCCGTCCCCGGTGGCAGATCGAGCACGAGGTAATCGAGCTCTCCCCATTCGACCTGCCGGAGGAATTGCTGCGTGTAGCGCGTCACCATCGGGCCGCGGAGAATCGCCGGGGCCGAGTCGTCGAGCAGGAAACCCATCGACATCAACTTAAGGTTGTATTGCTCGATCGGGATGATGCGGTTCTCTTCCGTGGCCGTGGGACGATCCCGCGTGCCGAACATGAGCGAAATGCTCGGCCCGTAAATATCGCAATCGCAAAGCCCGACTCGCGCGCCCGTCTTCTCCAGGGCCACGGCAAGATTGGCGGCGACCGTCGATTTCCCGACGCCACCCTTGCCGCTCGCAATCGCAATGACGTGTTTGATTCCTTCGATGCGTGTCGTCCCGACGCCCGCCGCGCCCGCTCCGGCCGGCGGAGCCTGGATATCGATCAACACCTTCGCCTGTTCCACGCCGGCCATGGCGCGCAGAATTTCCTCCGCTTCCGTCTTGATCGTCTGCGGAATCGCAGGCTCGTTCGTGGCGAGCGCCAGCTGAACAATGACCGTGCCGCCGTTAATCTGAATGCCTTTTACCAGCCCGAACGAAACAATATCGCGGCTGAAGCCCGGGTACTTCACGCCCTTGAGGGCTTCCTTAACTTGTTCGTCTGAGACCGGCATGGGCGTGTAAGCTACCGGCCCAGACATACGAGTAAACAGATGTCCGATGAAATATTGTCATCGGCGGGTCGCTAAACGACGACCTTGAGCTTTAAGGCTCCGCCGTGGCGGGATCCTCGATGAGGTCGATTCGTTGCCCCGTTGCAGCTATTTCGACCATGAGCTTTGAGAAAGTCCATTGGCCGGCAAACTTCGTGGCGACGAAATAGATTGTGCCTTTGCCTTTGGGCCCCGAGATCGGGACAGTCAGGTCGGCATTGCCGGACGTGCCGTTCACGTTGGTCTTTCCCATGACAAAGTATCCATCCGTGATCGGGGATCCGAGCGCGCTCACCACCCGGGGATCGGCCTTCGCTTTGGTCAAGGCCATCTTGTAAGCGTCGGAGGATTTGATCGCGCCAAAGACAATGGTGGCGATGAGACAGGCAAAACCCACCACCAAAAGGAGAAGCGTCAGGCAGCCACTCGGAACGAACCATTTCCAATTGCGGCTCCACCAACCAGGGCGCTGGGGCCCGGCATTAACCGGCGGCGTGTCAGAGTTCATGTTTGCTTAGCCAGGAAAGACGATCGGCCTGTCGCCGTTTGAATTTATTTCGCGAGCAGCATCGATTGGGAAGCGACGCACTGCCAATTGCCGTTGCGCAGGACCCATGCGTCCGTCCAGCGGAAGCTGCGCTTGAAGGCTTTGCCATCTTTGCCTTTGCCCGCCTCGGTGGAAGTGCCCGTGACGACCGCGAATTGGCCGCCAAAAACGCGGACATCCATGTTTCCATTCTTCGCGGAAGTGTAGGTATCGGTGTCGCTCTTGATCTCGGCCAGGAGACTGGACTTGTTCAGGACCTTGCCCTTCGAACTCACCCCCCGGTAATCGTCCCCGAGGTAGACCTTTGCGACTGCCGGATCGTGCGCCATGAAGGAGGCTTCCCACTTATTCTCAATGTCGCGCAACGTGGCCTCGGGAGTCGATTTCTTCGTCGGCATTACGGTAGAAGTCGTCGGCGCAGATTTTGTTGAGCTGGGCGACGCGGACTTCTTGGGCGCCGCCGGCGTGCTGCTCTTGTTTGCCGCGGGCGTGCTGCTCTTTTCAGCCGCAGGCGCAGATTTTTCCGTTGAGACCGATACGCTCGGGCTGGCGGCGGGCTCGGATGTCTCAGGCGCCGCAGTCTCCGGGGCCGGGGTCGAGGCCTCTTCTTGAGCCCAGGCAAGCGGGGCGGTGGCCAGAACGAACGCAGTCAGGGCGAGGATGGTTTTTTTCATCTAAAGGTCCTTTTCGGTATGGGTTACTCAGGCATCCGCGGGTATCTCACAACGGATCTGCGCGCGGAATTCCAAGGCGAGACGAACCCTATTTTGCCGTCTCCTCTCCAGTCAAGGCCATTTAGCGCGCGCTCCCCTCTGCCCTCCAACCCGTCGGTCCGCGGCGCTCAAAGCCCCCGTCCCACCGCGATTTCCGCGCAAAAGCACTGGCCCCGCTCGTGCTACTAGCCACTTGACGCCGGGTGTATGATGCCCGCGTCACTCTGGAATATGCACGCATCAACCATCAAATTTTGGGTCAGCAGCACGGTCGTGGCGCTGATTATGGTGCGAGCGACGAGCCTTGCACCGGAGTTGGCGGCAAAGCTTCCGGCTCCCGCTTCGGCTCCTCCCGGCAACCTCAAGGCCATGGTTTTGCGGCCGGGCGCCAATCCTCCTTTTCGGCTGGCCGCAGCCCGCAGGACTTCCGTCATTGACCAATGCTTCATCTCGAATCTCGAAGCGAAGGTACCCCCGACTCCAAACCAGGTCGCGCTCGTGGCCGCCACGGCGAAGGAGGATTGGAAGTGGGTTCTCCACTTTCTCGACGCCGGCGCGAGCGCAGAAACGGCGGACGAATCAGGCGTCACCCCGCTCATGGCGGCAGCCCGGCAGGGCAACGTCGAAATCATTCGAAACCTCCTGGCGCGACATGCCAGTTTGGATTTTACAGACTTCGAGGGACGCTCCGCGCTCCATTACGCCATCACGGCCAGGAAACTCGAAGCCGTCCAATTTCTTCTCTCCCTGGTCCCGAATCTCGATGCGACCTCTGTCGCGGGAAGTGACCTTCTCACGATGGCCCTCGAGACGGGCGACATGAGGATCTTCCAGACCGTTTTGGAACGATTTCCCGCCACGCTCGCCTGGACACCCCATACCCGACGCGCCCTCGAAGCCGCTTTGCGCGCCGATATGAAGGAGCAGGTTCGGCTTCTCTTGAGCAAACACCCCGCGCCCCCCACCCGGGAAGGCGGAATAGTCCCGCTCATCGCTTACGCCCTCGCCAGCGATGACGCGCCTCTCTTCCATACCCTGCTTGCCTGCGGCAGCGACCCGAACATCGTCATCCCGAAGGCGGCCGAGAAGGATTTCATGGCCCTGCTGAAATCAAAATACCTGCGCCTTTATATCCAGGAGGAGACAGGCATTAACCTGTTGATGCTGGCCGCGGGACTCGGCAAGACCGATTACGTCCGCGCCTTGCTCGATGCGGGGGCCGATCGGAGCAAGTCCACGCCGCGCGAAAAAATGCTGCCGCTTTATTTCGCCGCCTGGACCGAAAACTGGCAATGCGTGCAAATGCTTCTCGGCGGCGGCCCCATGCCGGAACAGCTCCGGGTGGAGATTTCGCTCGCCCAGCAAAACATGTCGGTCATCAAGGACGGCGTCACCGTCTTTACCACGAAGTGCTCGACCGGCCGCGAAGGTTTCACAACGAAGCCCGGCCAGTACGTGATCACGGACAAGGACCGCGACCACCGCTCGACCATCTACAAGTGCGCCATGCCCTATTTCATGCGGCTTAATTGCCGTGACTTCGGAATGCATGAAGGCGTCGTGCCGACGTACCCAGCGTCACACGGTTGCATCCGCCTTCCGGGCGACGCCGCCCGCAAACTGTTTGCCGAGATTCCGATTGGCACGGTCGTGATGATCAATTAGGGCACGAAGCGGCGGCCTCTATACCGCCGAATCAACCCAGCGGCGGTTTATAAACCGCCGCCCCTTGAGGAGAGCGAGAATGCCCTTCGACATTCTCCCCGGACTCAAATAATCTTCGGTGTCTTCATATGGACACGATGCCGCCTGATCTGACTGGACTGCGAAACGAGTACGCCGCCCATGGGTTGCGCCGCGCCGATCTTCATTCCGATCCGCTCCAGCAATTCAGCGCCTGGTTTGCCGCCGCGCTCGCCGCGAACATTCGCGACGCCAATGCGATGAGCCTGGCCACCGCCACGCCCGACGGCAAACCCTCCGTCCGCATCGTCCTGCTGAAGGGATTCGACGAGCGCGGCTTTGCTTTTTTCACGAACTACGACAGCCAAAAAGGCCGGGAGATCGATGGAAATCCCTCCGCGGCGCTGGCCTTTTATTGGGTCCAACTCGAACGCCAGATTCGGATCAGCGGCACCGTGGAAAGAACATCGCGCGAAGATTCCGCCGCCTATTTTCATTCCAGGCCCGTCGGAAGCCGGCTCGGTGCCTGGGTCTCGAAACAGAGCGAGGTGATCGACGCCCGCCAGGTCCTTGAGTCACGGCTGACCCAGATAACGGAACGTTTCGAGGGTGGCGACGTCCCCTTGCCGCCGCATTGGGGCGGATATCGAGTCAAACCGGACAGCATTGAATTCTGGCAGGGCCGGCCCAACCGGCTCCACGATCGTTTTCGTTATTCGCGTCAAGCCGATGGCACCTGGCTGATCGACCGCCTCGCGCCGTGATGCCGGACGATTCGTTGCGCTCGCGCGCCTGGAGGGAAAAGTCCGGCCCACGTTACTGGTGGCATCATCTGCCCGGTGCCGACTACGTGCCGCCGATTTATGCGGAGCTCAGCGAAGCGGAATGGACCACGCTCCGGGAATGGTACGAAGAGACCGACCAGAACGGCCCGATCGGTGAATGCGCGGTGCCGTTGATTTCATTTTTGCACGGGCTGGTGATGGGAAGCCGTGCCCGCCGGATGGTGCAGCTCGGGACGTGCGCCGGATACTCGGCTCTTCTCTTGGGATGGATGTTGCGTCGCATGAAGGCGGAGCATGGCCTCTTCAGTTTGGATCTCGATCCCGCCAGTTGCGAAATGTCCCGGCGTTGGATCGCGCGCGGGGGCCTGCAGGATTTTGTGGAAATCGCCGAGCGCAATTCACTCGACCCACAGTCCCCGTCTGCGGCCAGGGATTACCTGCGCGGCGATCCTGAGCTGGTTATCATCGACAGCTCGCATGAATACCAGGCCACCCTCGCCGAACTGGATCTTTGGCACGGCGCGCTCGCGCCGGGTGGCCTTCTCGTCCTGCATGATGTCAGCCAATTCGCCACAGACTTCGATGTGACGTGCCAGGGCGGTGTCGGCCGCGCCTTCACCGAGTGGAGAAAGGCGCATCCCGAAGTGGAAAGCTTTTGCCTGAACGGTGATTCGCGCTCGATGGACTTGCCCCGCCCCCTCTACAAGGACGCCTGCGGCGTCGGACTGATTCACAAAGCCCTGAACTAGCGAGGGCCAGCGGAAAACGATCTCTCCGCATTCTTCACCATGCGCCGCGAGCAACTCCCTATCTTCGAGCTCGAACACGCGCTCGTCGCGGAGCTAAAAGCCCAATCCCGCCTGATCATCCAGGCACCGACCGGTTCCGGAAAATCAACGCAGGTCCCGCAAATCCTGCTCGATCACGGCTTGCTCGGCGACCGCCAGGTGGTGGTGCTCCAACCGCGTCGTCTCGCCACTCGCCTCCTCGCCACGCGCGTCGCTTCCGAGCGCAACGGTCGTCTCGGCGAAGAAGTCGGCTACCAAATCCGGTTCGAAAACGTCACCTCCGGCCGCACCCGCATCCGCTTCGTGACCGAAGGAATCCTTTTGCGACAGCTCATTCAAGATCCGCAGCTGCGGAATGTCTCCGCGATTCTCTTCGACGAATTTCACGAACGCCATCTCTACGGCGACATCACCCTGGCCCGAGCGCTCCAACTTCAGGCCACGTCCCGCCCCGACCTGAAACTCGTCGTCATGTCCGCCACCCTGGATGCGGGTCTGCTGGAAAAATACCTGGCGCCCTGCGCCGTCCTGCGTTCCAGCGGTCGCACCTTTCCGGTCGAAACGGAATACCTGCCGAAGCCAGTTGGGGGTGACGGTTATCCCATCTGGGACTTGGCGGCCGATGAGTTGGAACGCCTGGCCCCGCAGACCGAAGGCGACGTGCTCGTCTTCATGCCGGGTAAGTACGAGATCGGCCGAACCATTTCCGCCATTCGGGCTTCGCGGGTAAGCAGCCGCTTTGTCGTCCTGCCTCTCCACGGCGAGCTCCCGCCTTCCGAGCAGGATGCCGCCCTCGCCCACTACGAAAAACGCCGAGCCATCGTCTCGACCAACGTCGCAGAAACGTCGCTCACCATCGACGGAGTTCGGGTCGTGATCGACAGCGGCCTGGCGCGGATCGCGCGCTTCGATCCGCGGCGCGGCATCAACACCTTGCTGGTCGAAAAAATCAGCCGCGCTTCCGCGGAGCAACGCACCGGCCGCGCCGGCCGGACCGCACCAGGCCACTGCCTGCGACTCTGGACCGAGCGCGAGCATCTCGATCGAGCGGCGCAGGAATTGCCCGAAGTGAAACGCCTCGACCTGGCCGAAGTCGTCCTCACCCTGAAGGCGAGTGGGGTCGAAGAAATCGGCAGTTTCCGCTGGCTGGAACCGCCCGATCCGCGCGCCCTCGCGCGCGCCGAACAGCTTCTCGCCGACCTCGGGGCGCTTCGGCCCGACGACAACGCGAGCCGCGTCACGCCTCTCGGGCGGCGAATGCTCGCGTTCCCGGTCCACCCGCGGTATGCGCGCATGCTTCTGGCGGCACAGGAGTACCGCTGTGTGCCCGCCGTGGCGCTGATCGCGGCCCTCACCCAAGGCCGCAACCTCCTGCGCCGCGTCGAGGGCAAACAAGCGCGTGAAGACCGGGACGATGTCCTCGGCAGCGACGCCGAATCCGACCTCTTCATCCTGATGCGCGCCTTTCGTTACGCGGAAAGCAGCCGCTTCGATGCGCAGCGTTGCGCGCGTCTTGGGATCAACGCCGGCGCTGCACGCGAGGCCGCGCAGTTGACCGAGCAATTCCTCGCGATCGCGCGCGACGAAGGCCTTGATCTGGCCAGCGGCGAGGTCAAGGCCGGCTCGATCGAGCGCTGTGTCCTCGCGGGATTCCCCGATCAAGTCGCGGCCCGGCTGGACGCAGGAACGCTCCGTTGCGCGCTCGTGCATGGGCGGCGCGGCGTGCTGGCGCGTGAAAGTGCCGTGCACGGGGCGCGTTTGCTCGTCGCTTCCGAAGTTCGCGAGATCGAAAGCAGCGAAAAGGAACGCCAGGTCCTGCTCACGCTGGCCACGAAGATCGAAGAAGACTGGCTGCGCGAGCTATTCCCGGAGTCCTTTCGAGAAGAGACTCGGGTTGAGTTCGATTCAGCTTCGCGACGCGTTGTCGGTCATCGAACGATCCTCTTTCACGATCTGGTTTTGAAGAACGAGGAATTTTCCCCGAAAACCGATCCGGCCGGTGCTCAGATTCTCGCCCGCGAAGTCCTGGCGGGAACCTGTCCGCTCAAACATTGGGACAACGCGGTCGAGCAGTGGATCGAGCGCGTAAATTTTGTCGCGCGCGAATTTCCGGAATTTGAGTTCCCCCCGGTCGATGAGGCCGGGAAACTGTTGCTCCTGGAACAAATCTGCCAGGGCGCGACGAGCTATAAGGAAATCAAGGAGCGAACGGTCTGGCCCGCCGTGAAATCGTGGCTGAGCGCCGCGCAACAACAGACCCTCGACGAATTCGCGCCGGAACGAATCAAGCTGGCCAATGGGCGCGCCGCCAAGATCGTCTACGACGCCGCCGCTCCGCCGACCATCGCGGCCCGCATCCAGGACTTGTATGACACTCCGCGCGGCCTGGCGGTAGGACCCGGCCGCACCGCTCTACGAATCCAGGTTCTCGCGCCGAATCATCGTCCGATCCAGGTCACCAACGATCTGGAGACTTTTTGGCGCGAGGGCTATCCGAAGATCAAAAAGGAGCTGCAACGCAAGTATCCCAAGCACGAATGGCGGTGACTCGGTTTCCCTCGTAATCGTGCTCGTGCTCCTGCTCGTGCTCGCTCCGGTTTCCCTCGATTACGATCACGAGTACGAGCAGGAGCACGAAAAGAACGAACAAATCAGAGGCGCAAAGGTCTTATGACTTACGAAATAATCATATGATCAATCCAAACGGTGACGAATTTACGGAAGACGATCCCCTGGCGGCCTCGATGAGGGCGGGCGACGACTCGACCACGGGGCGGTTGCGGCAGGCGGCCGGCAAGGTTTCGGTGGCAGCAGGCGAAGCGTGGGAACAAACCAAGGAGAAAGCTGGCACGGCCCGCGAACGCACCGAGTTTTTCCTGCGGGAGAATCCCGTGCCCACCGTGATCGGCGCGCTCGCGCTCGGCGTCGCGATCGGGCTGGCGATTCGTTATGCCTCCAGCTCATCGGAGAAGGAAGTCGAATCAAAACTGCCTTTGGCTAACGTGGACCTGAGCATCCTTTCGCTCCCGTTTCTCTGGCCGCTTTTCAAATCGATGCGGGCCAAATACGAAGATTCCGCCGATGTCGTCAAAGACGGTGTCGATCGACTGAAAAAGGTGGATGTCGATCGTTACGTCAAGCCGTTGCGCAAGAAGTGGAAATCCTGGGCTAACTGAGTTCGAAGAACTCGCCGCGGCGAGTCCCCAAAATGGCGAAGTATGGGACGGGCAGAAGCCCGTCCCTCCGAGTGCACGCTTTGCTGTCGCATTTTCGGAAATGCCGGTGCTAATCTTTTCGCGTGTTGCCGCGCGCCGTCTGCCTATGCCTGTTCGTCGCCGCGGGTGTCGCTGACCTCCGGGCGAAGGAGCCGCGGCAGATTCGCGAGACCGGCGGCGCGTTTGTTGGTTCGGTTGGCTGCAAGTCGTCCAGTTGTCACGGCGGCGCGGGCGAAAAGCGGAGCCAATACATTACCTGGAGCCAGAAGGATTTTCATACCAAGGCGTTTGCGGTCCTGCTCAATGCGCGCTCGGAACGGATCGCGGAAGGCCTCGGCCTCCCGCCAGCGCAATCGAGCGCTCGCTGCACGGTTTGTCATTCGCCCTTCCAATCCGTCGCGCCCAGCCGCCTCCAGGCAACTGTGCATCCGGACGAAGGAGTGTCGTGTGAGACCTGTCATGGTGCCGCCAGCGGCTGGCTGCGTGGCCACACCCGCAAAGATTGGACCTACAACACCCGCGTCGCCGCCGGCATGCACGATCTCCGCAACCTTTACGTCCGCGCCAACGCCTGCGTGGCCTGTCATCAAAATCTCGCACCCGATCTGTTGCAGGCCGGCCATCCGGATCTGTTCTTCGAACTCGACGGCCAGTCGATCGCCCAGCCCAAACACTGGCGCGACGAAGACCCGTGGAGCGGTCTGCGCGAATGGCTGACCGGCCAGGCCGTGGCGTTGCGCGAGATGAGCGCGGCGCTCGCGAGCGAACCGCAAAACGACGCTTTCTCCATCGCGCGCTGGGATGGATTAGCGTGGGTCTGCGCTACCGCCACGTCCGCCGCAAATATCCCGTCGCCCGTGAGCCCGCCCTCGAGCACTCCGAGCCGATCCGATTTCACCAGCATGCAAACCCAGGCGGATGCGCTCGCCCGCCGCGCCTCAACCTCCAACTGGAGCGAAAGCTCCGCGCGCTCCTTGCTTCTCGCGCTCGCTTCCGCGGACACGGAATTCAAGGCGAAGGGAACGGCGGATCAATTGCTCGGCCAACGCGCGAAGCGGCTCGTTCTTGCCCTGGATCGGCTCGCAAACGCGCTGAGGAATCGCGGGATACCCCTGAAAATCGACGCCGAGCTCAATCAACTTTTCCAGGACGTAAAGGCTCTGTATGCCTTTGACCCGGTCCTCTTCGCGACCCACCTGCGAAGTTTCCGCGAAGCGCTAGACAAAAGCGGGTAAGCGCTTCCCAATTCGTAATCGTGCTCGTGCTCGATCCGTTCGCCTTCGATCACGATCACGAGCACGAGTAAAAAACGAGGCGAACTCTGCCGTTGAACGCACCACACTTCTCGCGGAAAATACCCGCCCACTCATGGCCGCTCCATCCTCTACGTCGCGCCCCAGTTGGCAGCGCAACCGGGTCTTCCGCTTCTTCGCGTCGCTAAAGCTGGCGGTTGTCCTGCTCGCCGTGCTGATTATCGGCGCCATCGCGGGCACCCTCTACGAATCGACCTTCGACGCAAAGGTGGCGCGCGCCTACGTCTACGGCGCGCCGTGGTTCAACGTTTGGCTTCTCCTCCTCGCGGCGAATCTCATCGTCTCGGCGCTCTCCCGCTGGCCCTGGAAAAAATATCACGTCGCCTTTCTCATCACGCATCTCGGCATCATCACGCTCCTCACCGGATCGCTCATTGGCCGGACCTGGGGGATCGAAGGAACCATCACGCTTTTTAAAGGCGAACCGCCGAGCAACCGTCTCCTGGTCGATCAACATCAGCTCACCGTCTTCGACACCGATCGCCTCGAGAAAGGCTACCGGGCCGAATTCATCCATCGTCCGCCCACGCCGCAAAAACCATGGGACCTCGGATTACTCGCCGGCGGCGGGCGGCTCAGCCTCGTGGAATATGCGCCCGCCATCGAGGGCACGCTGAACCCCAGGCCGCTCAAGGAGGGAGGAGCGCCCGCTCTTCATTTCACGATCGCCACCGCGATGATGAACCAGCGCCTGGAAAGCTGGCTCCTGGCCGACGATCACCAGCACAGCTCGTTCAACATGGGCCTGGCGAACATCGAGTTGAAACGCGGGACGGCGCCGTCAGTCAGCTCTGACCCGGCTGCGCCCGCGGAGCCGAAAAGCACTGGCGAAGTGGAAATCGAGGAAACGATTTTTGCGTTCGCAAAAGCGCCCGACCAGCAGATCGGCAAGGCCCTGAAAGGCGGGAACACCGGCGCAAAAGTCCAACTGACCCAGCCAACGGAAGGAAACAAAGGCAGCGTCATCGTTAAGCTCGCGGAAAAGACGTGGACCTTCGATGTCGCGCAAAATCTCGGCAAGGAAATGCCGATGGACGGAAGTCCGTTCATGTTGCGGATTGAAAACTATTGGCCGGATTTTCGAATCGATAACGGCAAGCCGGGTTCGTTGAGCGATCAGCCGAACAATCCCGCCGTCGTCGTCACGCTCCATGGCCGCGGAGTGCCTGTCTCCGCCGCGCCCGATCCTCATGGCGACACCCCGGGCGTTACCCCCGACATGCCGGCGCCCGGCGCGACCCCGCCAAACCGGCTCACCCTCTTCATCGCCGATGACGGCAGCGTGACCTACGATCTCGCCTCGCGAAAACTCGGGCGTTCCACCGGAAAACTTGAGCCGGATAAACCGCTCACGACCGGCTGGGCCGACTGGCAACTGACGCTCGATCGCACGATGCCGAACGCACAGGAGTGGATGGATTTTCATCCCGCGAAGAACGCGCCCGCTACCGCGGAGTTGCCCGACGGCGTCCGCATCCGCCTCCAGCAAGGCTCGGAGACTTTCGAGCAATGGGTCCCCGCCGGTTGGCGGGTGACCGTCCCGGCGCCTTCCGGAGAAATCCAGGTGTCCTACGGCTGGGCGCAAATCAGATTGCCGATCGCGCTGGAACTGATGGAATTCGAAGTCTTGCGCAACGAGGGCAATGACAGCCCGGCCGGCTTCAAAAGCACGGTGCGCGTCTCAACTCCGGAAGGAGAAGCTGCCAACGGCCAATGCTGGATGAACAACCCGTTCAGTTATCCCGGCGAATGGTGGCGCACCTGGACCGGGCTCACTTACAAAATGTCGCAGGCTTCCTGGAACCCCGACAACCTCGGGCAAAGCACAATCCAGATTTTGCGCGATCCGGGCTGGCTTTTGAAATGGATCGGCTCGCTCCTCATTGTCTCCGGCATCTTCATGCTCTTTTATTTGAAAGGCTTCCGGCGTCCATCCGCCTCGTCTCCTGCCCCGGCGGTGCGACCACCGAGCGAAAAGCCAAAAGAAGAACTGGTTCCGACCGCAACCTAACAAGCCATTTGATCACGGAATGAGCGCTCAAATGCATGCACCGAACAACTCATCCCGCTGTAGCCGCGGCGCTCTGTCGCCGCGTTTCTTCGCTGCGCCGCGACAGAGCGCGGCGGCTACAGCCGTTGCCGTTCTCATCGCCGTGCTGCTTTCTTCCTGCGTCTTTGGCGGGAAGAAATCCGACCGGCCAGAACCCGTCAAACCCACCAGCACCTGGGGTTATTTCAGCGGCCCGATCGACACGCGCTGGGAAGCCGACGGCCGGACGATGACGCTCTTGAACGAACTGCGCTACACCGATCCGAAAGGCGTGGTCTGGATTGCGCCGGCCGGATCGGAAGTGGACGGCGCTTCCATCCCGCGCGCGCTCTGGCCCTTCTTTGGCGGACCGTTCGAGGGGAAATACCGAAACGCTTCGGTCCTGCACGACGTCGCCTACGATCAGAAAAACCGACCCTGGCAGCAGGTGGACCGGATGTTCTATGACGCGATGCGCTGTGCCGGCGTCGGCGTGGTCGAAGCGAAAACGCTTTACTTCGCGCTCTATCGCCACGGCCGGCACTGGAAGTTCAAGAAGAAGCCCGAAGAATCTCGGGAGACTGCGCTCAATCCGGCTGAGGTCGATGCCATCCAGCTATGGATCAGGAACAATAATCCGACGCTGGATCAAATCGATTCGCGCGCGGCCTCGCAGTAAGCCCACAGCCGGCGGTCAAATTCAGAGATCAACCCGGCGAGTAGTTAAACTCTGACGCGTACTCAATGAATGGCACCTGGCCGCCGCTGATCTGGCCAGGAATGTCCACAAAGTCAATACCGTGGGCCTCGAGGGCCGATTTCTCGATGGCCTCGACAACGTTAGGAGGAATCGGAGTCCAATAAGCAGGCATGCCGGCCGCCATCGTCGGGCTCAACGCATAGAGGAGACAGAAGTTAATCTCCCAGAGCGACGGGACCATCGATAGACCTACGAACACGCTCTTGTCGCCGTCTAGATAGAGAGCCAATCCAGCACCCGTCCCTTCATGTTGCGCCGCAATTCCATGGGGCAGTTGCCTGCTGTAGTGTGATTCATCGAGCATTTTCAGCGTTCCTTCGGCATCATTAGCTTTGGCCCATTCTTTGAGATAGCCACCCGGCTGGAGAACCGCATTCACTTGTCTCGTGGGACAGTTGACATTTGCCAGGCTTTCCAACAAACCAAATTGATTAACTGTGAGTCCATAGCTTCCCAGACAGATTTCGGTTCGCGTAGGAGGCTGTGAAGTGCGCGGGTATTCGTAGATGTCGCAGATGCATGGATTGACCGTCGAGTTTGTAAAGCTGAGGAGACTTCCGATTATTAGCTGTGCATAAGCCGGGTTGGTGCTCTTATCCAAGCTATTACCGCTAATAAACGTGGCGCACTGGTCTGTCGTCAGGCACAAACTCTTATCAAGGTTTAAATACGTGGCAATCTCGTCGGCCTTTTCCTGCCCCAGTGGCTGATTGAGGAGTGGATCACTCGAGGTCACCTGGGTGGGTGCATATTGCTCCCACCCTTTCACTCCGGCAGCGCCAGCGCTGAAGCCGTGGTCCTGAGTACCGGACGCCTTTGCCTTGGAGATGAGAGATTCAATGATCGGAGCGGGAGAGGATTCGGGTTTATTCATAATGTCGGAACGGGTTAGGTTGTTGTTGTATTTTGGGGCACAATCTCGGGCGGCAGCCACGTCTGGGTGTACCAGACATCAGGGCCCGGCACGTAGACGCGTAGGAGCAAGTACAAACCCGTTATGTCCTTGTTGTTTGGGTCCGGTGTCTCCAGCCAATACTCTCCTGTCGGAAGCGGCAGGGGCGACTCGTGCTGCAGGTGGATAACCATGCCACCATCGCTGTTCACCGGATCATCGCTGCTAACGGTGTAATTTGTCGCCTGATCGACCAGATTGTATCCGGGGACCTGATAGAGCGTGAGAGACCAATAGCCGTGGTAGGTCGGGTCAAAGGCAGGGAAATCATTCTCGCCGAAGGAGATTGTGTAATTCGTTTGAGGAACGAGTCGATCCCCATTGCAGTCGAGAGCCGTATTGATGTAGACCGCCTGGCAGGCGTCATGGGCGGCGATACCGGCCAGCGCCTGAACGGCGGCGCGCGTGATGAAGTCGCTGTTTTGGCCGCTGCGGCCGATGTAGTTCGGCGGGAAGGTCCAGTATCGCACCGTCTTGCCCCGGCCCTGGGCCATTTCCGGGAGAAACTTCAGCCCTTCATGAGCGGCCGCGGCCAATCCTTTTTTGGTTGCTTCGGATTGGTCGGACCAGCTTTGACCGGGACCGACCCCAACGGTGGCAAACAGCCGCAGCAATTCCGATTGATCGATCCCGGGCGGAACCCCTGGCGGATTTTCCGTCATGGCTTTGTTCATCTCTATCCAGGCCCCCTCCGAAGTTTCTGTGGGGTTGAGAAACTCATGCGGGTCTTTTTGGAGAGGCGGCGGTGGATTTGTCGGCGGGAAAACGGGCCAGGCGGACAAGGGAGTCAACCCGTATTGGTCCTGAATCGCATGAGCCAGGTCCAAATCTCCCGTATCGTCGGCCTTCACTTTTGTCCGGCCAAAAATCAACACGGCCGGCGTGCGGGACCGGGGCAGGACATCCTGAACACCCTCCGGTACTTTTCCGGCCCAGCCCGGACCCGCGATCAGGTAATCGCCCGCGGCAGTCCCGGTGGAATAGCTGCCCACGTAGGCAAAGTTGTCCGAATCCAGGCAGACCATCTGCATGCAGTAATAGCGGTCGGTAACTTCCGGCACATGCAGCACGATCGGCTCCGGACCGAGATCCAGCCAGGCCACCGAGTAAAGCAGATTCGGATTGGGTGATCCTCCCGTCGCGTTTTCAGGCGTGGCCGACTGCCGGGCATTGAAGAAGAAGTTTAGCGGAGCCGACACTTTTGAGCCGGTGCGGTCTACCAGCTTTTTGCCCCCCGGCGTCGTCCAGAGCCAGCGAAGGAATGACAGATAGATCCAGGGAAAGCCCCAGACGTACGCCTGGAAGCCAAGTGACTTGGCGTAGCGTTCTTCCCAATTAATGAGTGGTTCAGTGGGGCGGAGTGTGGGGCGCGTGCTTTCTTTCATGGCTGTGCAATTTCAACGATGGGACGGGAGGCTGCGGGTGGTAGGGAACATGATTTGGACGCTGCTCCGAGAGGCGGGCTTCAGAGGTGAGCTTCGGTAGCGACGGAGGTGACGGGGTCGACGTTGTTTTCGAGTATGACGATGAGCTCCACTCTGCCAAGCACTTTCTTGTCGGCGGTTTCGAGGAAAGGCTTAAGGTGCGAGACTGCAGCCTTGAGGCGTGGACAGCGCTTCCCGGCACTGGAAATTCAAGAAGAAAGCTGAAGAGTCTCGCGACACAACGCGCCATCCTGCTGAGGCGATGCCGCTAGCAATGGGTCCGGAATAACATTCCCACGCTGGATCAAATCGATTCGCGAGCGGCCTCGCAGTAATCGGTCCGCCGCCGCGAGGGATCACTTCTGTGCACGACTCGCATCAAGTTTTCCCGCGATGAGGAGGTAAACCGCCTGGCATCTCGTCGCATCGAGCGCCCTAGCTCTAATGGTGTAACCAACTGTCGGACGTTTCCGGTTCAACCCGCTGTAAGGCGATCGAAATAAATCCTTGACTGAGCGCAGCTTGGTCGAACACCATCCGAATTTCCTCGGTGGAATCGGTGCCGCTGCGGCCCGCCGTCGTAAGCAAATTACCCCAGTTCACGCCCCCAGTTTCACGCCCCCAGTTCACAACCTTCAACTCAACCCCGCAACCCCCGAAAGGAAATAAGTCATGGAATACATTCCCGGTTACGCCAGCCTCGGTTACGGCTTCGATGTTTTTGGCCGTTATAGTGACAGCTCAAAGCTCCAGCCGTTGTTCAATATGGTCTTCGACGGCCAACAAACGTTCGAGAACTATCTTGTCCCGATGAACGTCAACGTCGATCCGATGAGACATAGCTATGGCAGTTCTACTTTTGTGGATAGCCGGCAGAAGATCGAACAATACTTTGCCTCCAAACTTACTGTGCAGGCCAAGTACGGCTTCTTCAGTGGGCAATTTGATGCGTCATATTCGATGACCAACAAATCTGATGTCAGCTATCAATTTGGCATCATGGAGAACTTCAGTCAGCTCTACGCCTTGGACCTGAAAGATCGATCGGTGAATGCGCTCGCCGATTGGGTCAAGAACGATCCTGATTACCAAAATATTCCCGACAAATTCACTGACGATGACCGCGCGTTGTTTTTCAGGTTTTTCGACAAGTACGGCATCTACTACATGGCGCGCATCGTGGTTGGCTCGAGGATGTTTTACTCCTCGTCCATCCAGAAAGAGTACAATTACTCCGAAGTAGACGCGGAGGCTAAACTCAAGCTCGAGTACAAGGCGATATTCATGTCGGCCTCCGCCGAGGCGCAAGCGACCTGGAAACAGGTGGGAGAAAGTTGGGCGTCCCGGCGTGAAGTTAAGGTCGATTGTATTGGCGGTACCAACGAAATGCTGAACGTGTTGCTGCCGGGGTACGGCGCGAATCACGAGACGGCCTACAAAAACTGGTTAGCCAGCGCGGAAGCCAAGCCTGCGGTGATCGACTTTGATCTCCGGCTCGTCTCGGAGCTTTTTTCCGCAAGCAAAGCAACGGCGGTTCGAGAGGCAATCGACGCCTACCTCCTGCACAAACTATTTCTGGAATCCAAAACGGGAAGCTGTCTCATTGCCTACAACGGGAAATCAGTCCTACCTCCGCCGTCAAGTTCAGGGAACAAGGTGCTCGGGTATCAGATTGCGGCAATTTCCCGGTCGGACTTGAAGATAGGAATTGCCAAATCCTACAGCACCCTTGAGTTATGGAATACCGCACCGTTGTACCAGCAAATGTTGAACGAAATCCAACCTTACAACAACCCGAATTTCATTATTGCGTTCGTTGCTTACTCGAACTTTGCCGAGACCGCTCCGCCGAAGTTTTTTGCTGAGTTCCTGGAGAATTGCGGCGCGGGCCCTCAATTGGGGCAATGGATCGATACAAAGGTTTCGAACGCTGGCATCTATAGTTGTTGCACGTTGGCCCACTGCAACTACGTGTTCGCTGGAATTCCCGGGAGCGGGAAAGGCAAGTGGCACGAGGCATTCGAGCGAGCCGGGAGCTGCGATACGGGAGGTTCCTTCTTGAATTATCATGAAGCCTGGCTTGATAAGCCCGCTCCGACGGCGGACTTGATTGTCGATCTTTACCAGGTAAAGACGGCGACCGGCGACGAACTTGTCGCTAATATCGGGCTAGCTCACTGATCGATCGCCTGTCAAATAGCGCCGTCCTCAGTGAACGCCTTTGCGGCGGCATGAGGAGATAGTGGTTCAAGGTCTCCGCGGCGGCAGAGTTCTGGTTGCCAGGCTATAGATCGGGGCATTATGGATTCTTGCGCAAGACCCGGCCCTTCCGGTGAACCTCCGTCCATGCCGCGAGTCCTGGCCGTCGGTCATGGTGCCGCGGCGACCGGGTTCGCGCGTGTCCTGAACACGGTGATCCAGCACCTCAGCCATAAATACGAGTTTCACCACTTTGCCACAAATCATCGATCGGAGCGGGTCGCGGGCGACCGGCCGATCTACGGCAATGCCGACCGGATCGACGCCAACGGCCTGGAACGGCTTCCCGAGTTGATCGGCCGCCTGGAACCACAGATTGTTCTGATTCTAAACGACCTGTGGTTTTGTTGTCTCCACGCCCACCGAATGGAATCGGTGCCGAACCGGCCAACGATAGTCGCCTACTGTCCCGTCGATGGCGTCCTGACCAGGCCGGACCTGTATTCGGCGCTGGGGATTCTCGACCAGATCGTCGCCTACACTCAGTTCGGAAAGGACCAGCTCACCAGAATTAATTATCAGGGAAGACCCCTTGCCTCCCATTGCCTCACCGAGTCGATCGAGGTCATTGCCCACGGAGTTGACTGCGATCTGTTCTTTCCGCTGCAACCTGACGATCTGCTCGATCGGTCGGAGGCGAAGCGCCAATTTTTCGGAGACGGCGCGGCAGAAGCGGGCTTCGTGGTCTTCAATGCCGCGAAACACGATGCCCGGAAACGGCTCGACCTGACGATTGAGGGGTTTGCGCGGTTTGCCAGAGACAAGCCGGCCGATGTGAAACTCTACCTGCATACCGGCGCCACGTTCAACGGTCCGGATATCAGGGGATTCGCCCAAAGAGCCGGGATTACTGATCGACTGATCTCAACGGAGGGATGGCTGGAAGATCATCCGGCGATCGATGACACCCGGCTCAACCTGCTCTACAACGCCACTGATGTTGGAATTAATACCTCCAGTGGCGAAGGCTGGGGGCTGGTAAGCTTCGAACACGCGGCGACCGGCGCACCGCAGATTGTGCCCACCCACTCGGCTTGCCAGGAGCTTTGGAGCGCCGTGGAAACGACGTTGCCAATCCACCGCGAGGCCGAGCATGTTGGGCTGGCCATGATGCGAGCGTTCGTCGATCCGGATGATATTGCTCTGATGCTCGAGAGGCTGTATGCCGACGCGGTTTTCAGGCGGGACCAGGCGCACAAGGCCTACGAAATCGCGCGCCGGGATTCCTATCGCTGGGACCACATCGCAAGGCAATGGGACCGCTTGTTTCAACAGATCCTCGCCCGGTTCGTGACACCGCGTTAAATCCAGTTGAGGTCGATGCCATCCAGCAATGGATCAGGAATAACATCCGACGCTGGATCAAATCGATTGGCGCGTGGCCGAGCGGTAACCTCCCGTGATCGCGGCCCGTTCTAGTTAGGCGCACCGTCTTTTGCACTAGCTCTCACGATGCACCTACACTTTCACATTAACTTACACTCTCGGTGCCCCCAAAACGTGTAAGTGAAAGTTAGTGTGTAGGAGCAAGTCGTCTATGACCCGGACCTCCTCACGTTCTGAGCTGTAGATCGACCAATACTCCGTCGGCCGGTTTGGTTGAGACACCGGCTTTCGCCTGCGTCTCTTTGCCAATGGCGGTGAACTTGAACATTTTCACAACTGCACCCACAACCAGCCCGACCTCGAGTAGTCCAAGATATCTTCCCGGACAAAAACGTGGCCCATGTCCGAACCCGAAATGAAGCATTTCCTTCGCTGTAATTCCTTTCCTGGCGAGAACCTCCCATCGGTCCGGGGCAAACGTTTTCGCGGGGTAACCGGTCACCGCTTCCCCCCAAAACTCCTCGCACCGGTTCGCATGCCACACATCGAGACGGAGCTGTGTCCCTTTGGGGATAAACATCTTCCGATGATCAGCTGTCTCGATCCAGGTATCGATCGTGGCCCGGCGCGGGAGAAAATAAAGCGCCGGAGTCAGACGCAATGTCTCTTCCAGCACTCGGTTGAGGGTCACCGCACTGGCCAGGTTATCGGGATTATAAACACTCATTTCCTTCACCTCTTCGTAGATCCGATCCTGGATCTCGGGGGCGTGCGCCAAATGCGATATTGCCCAGCTTGCGAATGAAGTCGTAGCCTCCATGGCTCCAGCCAGGAAGACGCGGATGTTACTGCGGAGCGCTTCATCCGTGGCGTCGGACTTGAATTGCTTCCATAAGCCCAAGCCTTCCGCACGTCTGGAAAGCGCGATGTCGGTCAGGGCTTCGAAGTCAGCCATTTTTCGCCTTAGAATTGCGTTGCGTCCCGTAAGTGTTCTGAAAAGCGCCAGCGAGACGGGGGCGACGGTATCGCTGATCATATGGTCGATCAGCATCCCGATTGATGGAACATAACGATCTCGCAGTTCTTTTTCGGAAACATTGCCTCCGAAAAAATTGTTCACCAGCATCTCGAGCATCACGACTTGGATTTCGGACTCGAGCCGAATTCGGCTCACCTTCTCGCCGCTGGCCTGCTGGTGGGAACGAAGCGTCTCGAGCCGTTCCGCAACGGTCTTGCGGAAGGTTTGCTCAAAGCCATGAAACTTTTCCGGCTGAAACAGGTTGGAACGACTGAATGGATCGACGGCCAGCCTTTTCTGCCGCCGCCAGATCAGTCCATTCGAGTAGAGCAGCGAATCCTCCCCGGTCGCACGAGCGATTCCCGCCATTGGACTTGTATCCCGGTCAAACTGCCCGGGCTTGTCGCCGGTTGCGGCCAGCACTGCCTTAATCACGGCTGGCTCGCGGGTTAACAAGACGGGCGGTAATCCGGCCAGATAGAGAAAGCGGTTATGTTTTCCCGATCCCGTTTCCATTTCCGCATCCCAGTAGAACGTCTCAAAAATCTTGATCGGGTTTTTGTAATTCCACAGATGTGGAAATGGCAGCGTCGGCCTTCCGAACCCGAAGAGCGAAACCCGTGTCGGCAGGCAATCGCCAGCAAAAGGGTTCACACCCCTGATCTGTTGCAGGACGCGCCTCGTCCATGTCTGAAGGGTCATCTAAAGCTCTCCGTTGATTTTCGCCAAGTTAGCCCCTGATCACCCGCCCAGCGAGGCGCTACAGTTTTCCTGGGCCCCAGAGAGCTCGGCCCGGCTTTGCGCCGGTGTGCTCGCCGTCTTTCAAAACGTGCACGCCGTTTACGAAAACGTGCTTCACGCCGACCGCATATTGATGCGGTTTTTCGAAGGTGGCGCGGTCCGCAATTGTCGCGGGATCGAAAACGACCACGTCCGCGAACATTCCTTCCTGGACGAACCCGCGATGATCCAAGCCCAGATTGGTTGCCGGCAATCCGCTTAGCTTCCGGATTGCGTCCGCGAGCATCAGGACCTTTTCTTCGCGAACGTATTTCCCGAGCACACGCGCGAAGTTTCCGTAAGCGCGCGGATGACAATTAGATTTCAGGAAGTTGCCCTCCGGCGCCTGCGACGCTTCGTCGGAGCCAAACGAGACCCACGGCTTTACGATCTCTTTCTTCACGTTCTCCTCCGACATGAGGAAGTAGATCGAGTCGATCCGGGATTCGTCTTCGCTGATCAAATCCATCGCGGTCTCGATCGGGTCCTTGCCGCGCATCTTCGCGACTTCGGCCAGCGACTTCCCCGTAAGCGGTTTTAGTTTTTCCGACTTAAATCCGGAGAGCAGAATTTTCTCCGGCGAACCAGCGGCCAGATAGAGATTTTCCCACTTGTCGCTCGGCGTCCGCACCTCGGCCGCGATTTTCGCGCGCGTGGCGGGATCGCGGAGCCGTTTGAACAGCTCCGGATACCCGCCGTCTTCGGTCCAGGGAGGCAAACAGGCATCGAGGCCCGTGCCGGCGGCGGTGTAGGTATACATGTTGGCCGTGATCTTCAGCCCGGCTTTGCGCGCACCCTCGATCTTGGCCAGCATCGCGTCGGCTTTTTTCCAGTTCGACTGGCCGGCCGCTTTGATGTGATAAATCTCCGCCGGGATGTTCGCTTCCTTGCTAATGCGAAGCAGCTCGTCGATCGCCTCGAGTAACTGATTTCCTTCGCTCCGCATGTGCGAAATGTATTTGCCCTTATATTTCGCGGCGACTTTGCAGAGCTCGATCAGCTCCTCGGTCCTGGCATAAAACGCCGGCGGATAAATGAGCGACGTGCCGATGCCGAGCGCGCCCGCTTCCATTTCCTGGCGGACGAGCTGGCGCATTTGCTCGAGCTGCTCCGGAGTCGGCTGTTTGTCCTCGAGACCGATGACGTGCTCGCGAATCGTGGTCGCGCCGATAAAGGAAGCGACGTTGCAGGAGACGCCGCGCTGCTCCAGGTAGCGCAGATATTCCGCGAGCGTGTTCCACTTGATCTCGTATTTGATGTCGCCCTGCTGGCTGAGCATCCGCTCCTTGCTGCGATCGTTGAGCGGACCCATCGAAAACCCTTCGCCCATGATCTCGGTCGTCACGCCTTCACGAAGTTCGCCTTGGGAGCGGCCGTCCTCGATGAGCGAATCGGTCGACCACGAGAGCATGTTGATGAAGCCGGGCGCGACCGCCATCCCCTTCGCGTCGACAATGATCCTGGCGGTGGCCGCGGTGAAATCTCCGATTCCAACGATGCGATCGCCCCGAATCGCAACATCCGTGACCCGCGGTTTATCGCCCGTGCCGTCGTAAAGCGTGCCCCCTTTGATCACGACGTCGAAAGGCGCCGGCGAAGCGGCGGGGTCCGCGCCCTGGGCGAGGGCCGTTAACGCGATCAGCGAGAAAAAAGCGGTGAAAGAACGAAGCGGCATGTCATTCATAACGAATCTCCAGGATCTCCAGTGTCTCTTCCCCCGGGGGAAATTTGAAGCGAATCTTCTCGCCTCGTTTGCGATTCAATAACGCTTTCGCAATGGGCGACACCCAACTGACCCAGCCGCGATCAATGTCCATTTCATCGACGCCGACGATCCGGTAAGTGGCCTCGCTCCTGTCGCTTTCTCGCACCGTCACCGTTGCTCCAAATCTCACCACATCTGTGGGCCCGTCGGAAGGCGTAATGATCTCGGATGACTGAAGGCTCTCCTCCAGTTGCATGATTCGTTGGTCGAGCCTCGCCAATTGTCGCTTTGAATCCGGGTCATCCGACGCGTTCGCGAGCGCCGGTCGTGTAATTTCGACCAGCCGCTGAAGTTCATCGCGCAATCTTTGGGCGCCGGCTGCCGTGATGTAATTCTTCGCGCCCGGGGCCAGCGTTGAAGCCAGTGGCGGAAGATCCGGGATGTCCGGTCCGTCGGTCTCCTCGCGAGTGAACGCCTTGCTCATGATTGCTCCAACGAAGACAAGTGTAGAGGCGCTTGTGCCAAGCGCCTATCGTTTTGGTCAGGCGCTTGACACAAGCGCCTCTACACTGCCCGTCACGGCGTCGGAGTCGCCAACGGAAACGCAAAAGTCGAACCCGGCGAAGCTCCCGGCGGCACAGACGCGGCCGGCGTTGGGCTCGCCGGCGTCGCCGTCGGCGTCGGACTGGGCAGCGGTGGAATAATGTTTTCCCAGTGATGGAGCGAAACGCCCGCTCCACCGATCTCTTTCACCAGCGCTTCGCAGCGCGCCTGGATCTTATCGAGATCAGGCGGGCCAAACGGCGTTTCCGCCGTGCCGGGGAAAATCAAATACGTCACTTTCAGATCGCTGACCGGCCGATTATTTGGCGTGGCCAGGGTATTGATCTCCTTCGCGATCCGCAACGACGCCTCCCCCGCCTTGTCCGACGGCCCGATGTCGCCGACGAGCGCCGGGAAAATACGATCACCGAAAATGACGACCGCGTGGTCGCCCACTTTGCCGCCATCCGCTTTGCCGAGGCCCGAGGGCAAAACGATGTAAGGATCGGTCGCGCCAATCAGAAAACTGAAGCGCTTGAGCGAGTCGATCTCGTCCCGCACCTGCGCGATTCCGCCTTTCAACTCGCGCTTGCGATCCGCGGCCGTGCTCTTGATGGCCAGCTCCCCTTCGTAGCGTTTCATCCGCTCTTCCAAAGCCGGGATGTAGGGGTTCGGGAGCGTGCTTTTCTTTGGCCACCGGAAACTCGTGACCGGTTTGAAATTCGGCGATGTGCCCGAGCCGGCGGGGAGCCGGTCCGAATCCGAACCGTCAGCGTCAACATCCATGTCCGCCTGCAAGAGAACGGCGCGGCGATGGGTTTCCGGATGCCGTAACTGGAGCACCGTCTGGCAATCGTAAAAATTGTGACGCGACATGAGTTGATCGAGCCGGGTCAGATTTTCCCGAAGGTTTTTTAGCTTCGTGTCGTAAAGGTCCTTGAAAAAAGGCGAGACGGAATCCGGGGTCAGCATCGCGGCCAATCCCGGCAGGACTCTGGGCAGCTCGGGGTTCACCTTGGCGAGTTCCTCGATCGTCTTGTTGGGCGCGGGCACGCGCGTCTGCAATTTTAAATCGAGGACATAACTCTGCGGGTCGGCGCGTTCGTCGGAAGCCGCGCCTCCCGGGATCGGATCCACGGTGGCGTGCACCGTGATCCCACTAAAAAGCCGCGCGGTTTCGAGCCGTCCCGTGATCACCGGTGGCTTGGGCGGCGACGGAGATGGGGTCGGCGATTTTTCCGGAACCTCGACCTCCACCGGTTCCTCGATTGCGACCTGCGTCCGGTGCCAGCGCTCCAGGGAAACCCAGCGCAGGACGATCGCCGTCAGCGCGGCCAGGAACAAAAAAAACGCGAGGCGACGCAGCGTCCTCAGACGAAATCTGGCCACGCGATCCCGCTACTTCTTCATCCAGGCGACAATCGCCATGATGATGCCGATGACGCTCAAAACGGACATCAGCCCCGCCGGCATCAGGCTGCCCGTCTTAATGAAAGCTGGAACGAACCGGCCAGCCAGCGCGACCGAAACCACGAGCGCGAGCACGAGGCCCACCGCCAGATTTCCCGGCATCAGGAAGGCCGCGAGCAACAAAAGGATTCCAGAGATCGAACCGGCGACAAGCGAGGCCGTGCTGCCCGCTTTGACGTAACCCATCACGCCACCCACGATTGTGAGCAGACCGAAAACGATGAAATAGATTTTAGCTGGCCCGATCATGATGACTGTTAACCTGCGCCGCTGCGTCTGTCTAGGAACTCACTGCAAAGCCGCGACAGATCGGGCTTGCCATTTTGGCCTAACGGAATCAAACTCCTCCGCAATGAAACTGCGTCTCGCCGACAGCAAAGCAGTCGCCCTGCGGGCGATCGTGGCTGCGGGATTTCTCGGCGCATTTCTCTTCGCGGCGGTGCTCTCCGCCGCGCCGCAACTCCACGAACGCCTTCACCAGCCGGACGGCGCGACCCACCAATGCGCGGTCACGCTGCTGAGCACGGGTAATTGCGATCACACCCCGTCCGACACGGTCACGCTCGCACCACCGCCGCCCCGGCCGGCGTCCGCTCCCTTTTACCGTCATTTTCAATTAGTCAGCGCCCGTCTCGAATTCTCTCTCCTCGAGCACGCTCCGCCGGCGATCTCCTGACCATTGGTGTTCCGCATTTGCGGACAGTTGCCCGTGCGCGTTCCGCCGGCGGCTGATCCAATGCGCGCCGAACGCAGCTAGTCCGTTCAGCATTCATATCGGGCGCACGCGCCCGATCCCAATCAGGAGATCAAATGAGAAACTTCGTTTTTGTGGCGCTGGCCTGTTGCGCGATCGCAACCGGACCAGTGCGCAGCAGTGCGCGGTCCGCCCCCGACTCAACGCCAGCGGGATCCACGCCCGCCAGTGCCGCGGATGTTGAGGCCTTGCGCCAACAGGTCCAGGCGCTCACCGCAACGGTGCAGACCCTGCAGCAGCAGGTGAAAGATCAGCAGGCCGCCATGGAGAAAAATAGCGTGCCTTCTTTGCCGGAAAACCAGGAGACACAGCCCGCTGAGGTCTCCACCCCTCCCGCGCCGGCTACGAGTCCCCCGCCGCTCTTCCCGACCACGGACAGCGCCGTCGTCGCCTCCGCGCCAGCGGTCAACGCGAATGGCACCGCCACTGGCGCCTTTCCGACGACCGACGCGTCGGTCACCACAACGTCGGCGACGGCGGTCTCGAGTTCGGAGACCGGCTCTTCCCTGACTCAGCCGATTCCAATCACGGGAGGCGGAAGCAAGAATTACATGAACATCTCGTTCGACAGCGTGTTCGCGCTCGCCGGTTCCAGCGCGCGCGATCTCCATAACATCGAGGTCGGCGATCACGATCCGCAGCAGCGAGGCTTCAACGCGCGCAACGCCGAAATCGCCATCGACGGCGCGGTCGATCCTTATTTCGAGGGTTTCGCGAATATTGTTCTCAAGCTCGACAACAACAACGAAACCGAGATCGAACTCGAGGAGGCATTTCTCCAAACGACGGGCTTGCCGTTCGGTTTGCAGCTGAAGGGCGGACAGTTTTTCGACGCCTTTGGCCGGATCAACGCGACGCATCCGCACACCTGGGAGTTCGCGGATTCACCGCTTGTGAACGGTCGTCTGCTCGGGCCCGACGGTTTGCGCGGAGTCGGCGCGCAAATCTCCTGGACCGTTCCCGTCTCGTGGTATTCGCAGGTGCTCTTCGCTGTCCAAAACGGACGCGGCAACACCGGCTATTCGTTTCGCAACCCGGGTGACGACGGCGTTTTCTACGGGCGGATGACCATCGATCGCGAACAGACCGCCCTCCGCGACTTCGTCTTCGTTCCGCGCTGGGAAAACTCATTCAATCTGAGCGATACGCAGACCGTTCTCATCGGGGTTTCCGGGGCCTTCGGCTCCAACGACACCGGGCCGCACTCCGACACCCAGATCTACGGCAGCGACCTCCTCTACAAATGGAAGAGTGCGCGGGCGGAGGGCGGTTTTCCGTTTGTGAAATGGCAGACCGAGGCCATGTATCGCCGCTTCGAAGCGGGACGCGGGCTGGATGATTCGTTCCCCGTCGCCGAGACCTTCGACGATTGGGGGATGTATTCGCAGGTGGTCTGGGGCTTCAAGAAAGGCTGGGTCGCCGGTCTCCGGGGCGATTACCTCCACATGGAAGATTCGCCTTTCACCGACGATATCGCCCGCCAAACGCGTTCGCGCATCTCCGCGAACCTGACCTGGTATCCGACGGAATTCTCGAAGCTCCGTCTGCAATACAATCACGATTTCCTCGAGGAGAACGAGTTCCTCGCGGGCCGTGATGTCGATTCAGTCTTCTTTCAATTCGAATTCATTCTCGGCGCGCACGGCGCCCACAAATTTTGATCCTCTAACTTTATGAAACGAACAATATTGACCGCCGGTTTCTGCATCGCTCTGGCTTTCTCCGCGCAAGCCAAAATCAAAGTCGTCGCGACATTGCCCGATCTCGCTTCCCTGGCCCGGGAAATAGGCGGCGACAAAGTCGAAGTGAGCGCGATGGCGAAACCAACCGAGGATTCGCACTTCGTTGATGCCCGTCCCAGCTTCGTCGTGCAATTGCGAAGCGCGGATGTGCTCATCGATGGTGGCGCGGAACTTGAGCTCGGCTGGCTGCCGCCGCTCCTGCAAAACGCGCGCAATCCCAAGCTCGAAGTCGGCCAACCCGGGCGGGTGCAGGCGTCACAAGGCGTCCGCTTAATGAACGTGCCAACGAACGTGACCCGCGCGGCGGGCGACGTCCATGCGCTCGGGAATCCCCATTTCATGACCGACCCGATCATCGCGAAAACGGTCGCGCTCCACATTGCGCAATCGTTCGCGGCGGTCGATGCACCGAACGCGTCTTCCTACGAAGCGAACTACAAAAAATTCGAGGGCACGATCAACGCCAAACTCCAGGAATGGGGCGCGGCCATGCTGCCTTTCAAGGGGCAGAGTGTCGTCGCCTATCACGATTCGTGGGGCTACTTCGCGCACCGCTTCGGCTTGAACATCGACGTCTTTCTCGAGCCCAAGCCGGGCATTCCGCCCTCGCCTTCCCATCTCGCGGAAGTGATCGAAAAGATGAAAGCCCAGAAGATCAAGGCCGTCATCGTCGAGCCCTTCCACGATCGGAAGATCGCTGAGAAGGTCGCCGGCGCGACCGGCGCGAAGGTGGTCGATTTTGCGCAATATCCAGGGGCGCTCCCGGAGACCGACTCTTACGTGAAGCTCATCGACGCGCTGGTTTCGCGGCTGGCCGCCGCGATGAGGTGAATTGTGATCAGTGAATCGTGAATAGAAAAAGCGCGCCATGAATTACCCATCACCAATCACCGATCACCGATCACCATTCACATCTCCAAAAATATGTGGGAAGTAATGTTCTGGCCCATCGTGGCCTGTGTGCTGTTGCCGTGGCTGCTCGTCTATCTGGGCCTCCACGTTGTCCAACGCGGCATCATTTTCATCGACATCGCGATGGCGCAAATGGCTTCGATGGGAATTTGTGTCGCCGTCCTGTTTCACCTGAACCTCGAGAGCCCGGCCACCTTCGCGATCGCGCTTGCCTTCACCCTCCTGGGGGCCGCGATTTTTTCCCTCACGGGCAAACGGACCAGTCAGGTTCCGCAGGAAGCCGTTATCGGTATCGCCTACGTGGTGGCGGCTGCCACCTCGGTCCTGCTCCTGAGCCGCGCGGCGGAAGGCGACGAACAAATCAAACAGATGCTGGTGGGAAATATCCTGCTCGTGACGCCGCTGGAGGTTTGGAAATGCTTCGGACTCTTCGCAATCGTCGGTCTTCTGCATTTCGTCCTGCGCCGGAATTTTCTGCTCGTCTCCTACAATCGGGAGGGCGCGTATGAGAAAGGCCTGCGGGTGCGCTGGTGGGATTTTCTCTTCTATGCCGCGTTCGGCCTGGTCGTCACGAGTTTCGTTCGCATCGCCGGGGTGCTGCTCGTTTTCAGTTACCTGATTGTGCCCGCCGTTTGCGGGATCAACCTCGCCGGTTCGCTCGGACGGCGGCTCCTGATTGGCTGGCTCATCGCGCTGCTCGGCGGGGTGGGCGGGCTTTTCTTCTCCTTTTGGTGGGACCTGCCCTCCGGCGCGGCCATCGTCTGCACGTTTGGCGCGCTCCTGATCATCGTTTCGTTGCTTTCATTGTTCCGCTCGAAATTGGCTGGCTAGAGCAACACGACAGGCATGCCCGTCTTCGCACGACTTTGTAGAGACAACAGACCATCGTGACGATCGGAATTCACTTGACCAACAAAGACGATTCTGATTTTTCTTGTAAGTCGATATGTCTGGCGTCCCCCCCGCAAGAAGTAAACGGATTCAATCTGTAATTGCCGGATTTGCCGGGGGATTAGCCCCTTTTGCAATTAATCTCGCACAAACGCTGGTCAGCAATTCTGACCTGACGATCACGCCCGGTTACTTCGTCGGAATTTTGATTTTCGGGATGGCTGGTGCGGGTATGGCCTACGTGTTCCGCGAACTCAACCTAGCGAAAGCGTTTTTCTTAGGCATCAGTGCACCTGCTATGATCGCGCTTGCGGCGAAAGGCAATGAGGCAAAATCAAAAGCAAGTGGCAGCCCCCTAGGCCACACCTCAATTCCCCAAGTCTCTGTTTCTCTGATTTCTTCGGCGCATGCCCAAGAGGTCCCTCGGTCGCCAAGTCAACCTATATATGGCCGGACGCTCGAGATCCAGTTGGTTGGGACAATGCCAGAGGCGACCGTGGTTTTCCGCGACGCTGACGGCAAGCAATTAAAGACCGAGGACATTAAGTTATATGACTTTGAACAGATTCCTGTACCCCCGACGGCGACCTCAATGGTCGTCCGATATCGTGAGAATGTGACGAATCCTTACCCTCTTTCGTCAGTTCCGGATCAAACGCAATACGTCGAAGTAATCGGGACGGAAGGGCGTAAGGTTCTAGACATATCGAGTGCTTTCACAGGTGCAGCCAAGACCTCGTATAATATCCGGATTGCAGCGCCATCGACGGCTCCATTGCCAAAAGGGCAAGTGGGCTGGGTCCTCTTAGGAGCGAAGAGCAACGGAACGTGGCAAACACGATATTTGGATTTTGCGACTGACGCCCCAGAACTTGGCACAACATTCCATCCACAGGCCGATTTGACAATGCGCGCTTCACCGATCAAAACGGGCGCGAGAATCGGACGCGTCAAGAAAGGGCAGCTCTTAAAGCTACTCCAGTTTATCAGCGTCGGCCCGGGCGCGGAGCCAAATGATGCAGAGCACGACGGCATATATTATGCGCAAGTAAAAGTGCTATAGCTCAGGGAGACAGCGTGGGGAATAGACTCGGATCGTGGTAACTCTCGTTGTTACGTCGGCCCAGAGGATTCCTGGGGTCCCGAATTCGTTGCTCACTTGTCGTTTGCGCCCCTTCCGCACCGACGCATCCTGACGCGTGCACTCGTTTCGCTATCACGACGGCAGCCTGCATTGCGAGGGCGTGAATCTCGAACGCATCGCGGAGGAATATGAAACGCCGCTCTACGTTTACAGCGCCGGGACCATTCTCGATCACTATCGCCGGCTGGACGCGGCGCTCAGTGAGATCGACCACCTGATCTGCTACGCGGTCAAAGCGAATTCGAATCGAGCCATCCTCGATCTGCTTTCCCGGGAAGGCGCGGGATTCGACATCGTTTCGGGCGGCGAACTCTTCCGCGTTCTCGCGGCTGGCGGCGATCCGCAAAAATGCACCTTCGCCGGGGTCGGCAAATCACAGGAGGAAATCGAGTATGCGCTCGACCAGCGCGTCCTGAGTTTCAACGTCGAGAGCGAAGCGGAACTGGCCGCGATCGATCGCATCGCGCGGGGCAAAGGCGTGCAGGCACCCATCGCCTTGCGGGTTAATCCCGATGTCGATGCCGGAACGCATCGCTACATTTCGACCGGACGCAGCGAAAACAAGTTCGGCATCGCCCTCGACCGCGTGGCCGAGGTTTACCAGCAGGCGGCGCGGATGCCGAACATCGCGATCCGCGGCCTGCAAATGCACATCGGCTCGCAAATCACGGACGCGGCCCCCTTCGCGGAAGCGATTGCGAAAGTCACTCCGCTGGTCCTGAAACTGAAAAAACAATATGCGCTCGAGTTTTTCAGCATCGGCGGCGGCATTGGGATTGTTTACGAATCAGCGCTGGCCAGTGGGAGCCGCGATTGGTGGACCGAAAACAGTCGGGACCGCGGAACGACAACCCTGCCGCTTACCATCCACGATTACGCCGCCGCCATCCTCCCTCCGCTCCGGGAGCTGGGGCTGCGCGTGCTGTTCGAACCAGGCCGTTTGCTGGTTGGAAATGCCGGGGTTCTCCTGACGCGCGTCCACTCCATCAAACTAGCCGAGCACAAGAAATTCGTGATCGTCGATGCCGGGATGAACGACTTGATCCGCCCCGCGCTTTACCAGAGCTACCACGAGATTGTGCCGGTCCGGGAAGCAGATGATTCGTCCCGCGAGGCGGTCGATGTCGTCGGTCCGGTCTGCGAGAGCGGTGATTTTTTTGCGCAGGACCGGCCCCTGCCGAAAATGAAGGAGGGCGATCTGGTCGCGCTGATGAGCGCTGGCGCGTACGGTTTCGTCATGGCTTCGAATTACAATTCCCGCCTGCTTCCGGCGGAGGCGCTGGTGCAGGGAGAAAGCTTCTCCCTGATCCGTCGCCGCCAGACGATGGAGGACCTTCTCCGCGAGGAATGCTGAGCCCGCTGTGTTCTTCTCCTGCTCCTGATCCTGATCTTGCTCTTCGAGTGCCTCAGGTTCGCATCCTTCCCCCTGGGAGAGCAGGATTAGGATCATGCTCAGGAGCAGGAGGAACAGACGGGGACTTGCAGGGTCTCCGGTCACAGCATAAATACTGCTCCCGACAATGGTGATGAAACGAATCCTTTCAATTCTTGTTCTCCTCGTCCTCCTCCTGCCGCAGCGGGCTCCCGCCGCTCCCGCGGTCGGAGAATACGTCATCCTGGTCGGAGGCCCGTCCCTCATGGTGTGGGAGAAATACAAGGGCGCGGCCGCGCACGATCATTGGTGGGCCAATTTCATTCGCGCCGCGCGCATTCGCACCGAGCAGATCCGCGCCCAGGCCGGGCCCGACGCGAAGATCACCTGGCTGGTTTATGGTCCGGGCTACAAGGATCGGGCCCAACAGGAAAAGCAGGACTTGTTTGGCTTCATCGGATCAGTGCGCGATGCGTTCAACTTGAAGCTCATCTATTTTGCGAAAGGCGACGAGGTCATCAACTATCTGAACAGCGGCCAGCCGCGCGATAGCCTGAAGGTCGCCGACTTCGAATACTTCGGCCATTCGAACGCGAAGTGTTTCATGTTCGATTACAGCAGCAACATCGAAAGCGCCTGCAAATCGTGGTTGCACGAAGACGAGCTGAAAAAGATCAACGGACGCATTTTTGCGCGGGGCGCTTTCGTCAAGAGCTGGGGCTGCCACACCGGCGAGAGCATGGCAAAAAAATGGCACGCCGCGACCGGGGTCCCGATGTGGGGCGTGATCGGGAAAACCCAGTACATGACGGACGAACTGCCGGTGGTCGCCGGAAAAGACGACAAGTGGGTCAACCGGTGATCTGACAAGAGCGGTGTTTCCAAACCGCCGGGCGCGTTTGTAAGTTGGCGCCACCGGACTTCAGGTCAGCATGACCTCACGATGAAACGCCTCCTCTCAATCCTTGTTCTCCTCGGATTGTTGCTGGTTCAGCAGGCTCCCGCCGCTCCCGCCACCGGCGAATACATCATCCTGGTCGGAGGCCCTTCCCTCATGCAATGGGAGAAATACAAAGGCGCCGCCGCGCATGATCATTGGTGGGCGAATTTCGTTCGCGCCGCGCGCATCCGCACCGAGCAGATTCGCACCCAGGCCGGTCCGGACGTCCCGATCACGTGGCTCGTTTATGGCCAGGGCTACAAGGATCGCGCTCAACAGGAGAAGCAGGACTTGCTAGGCCACATCGGCTCGGTCAGGGACAAGTTCAATCTGAAGCTCGTCTATTTCGCGAAAGGCGACGAAGTCATCAACTACCTCAATAGCGGCCAGCCGCGTGACAGCCTGAAGATCGCGGATTTCGAATACTTCGGCCACTCGAACTACTGGTGCTTCATGTTCGATTACAGCAGCAACATCGAGAGCGCCTGCAAATCGTGGCTGCACGAGGACGAGTTGAAAAAGATCAACGGTCGCGTTTTTGCGCGGGGCGCTTTCGTCAAGAGCTGGGGTTGTCACACCGGCGAAAGCATGGCGAAGAAGTGGAGCGCCGCGACGGGCGTTCCGATGTGGGGCGTGATCGGGAAAACCCAGTACATGACGGACGAATTGCCCGTGCTCGCCGCTAAGAAGGACAAGTGGGTTCGCCGGTGAAGTCTTGATGGTAACGCCGGAATCCGGCAAGCGGAGCGCTTGCCTTACAAGCCCTCGACGATTTCGCCGAGCAAGCCGGGACCGCGGTAGATGTAGCCCGTGTAAACCTGGACTAGCTGCGCGCCGGCTTCGAGTTTCTCTCGCGCACTCGCCGCATCGGAAATCCCCCCGGAAGCAATGACGGGCAATCGGGAGCGGGCGGCGATAGCCCGCACAAACTCAGTCGATTTTTCCCGCAGCGGCCGGCCACTGAGACCGCCGGCTTGGTCGAGCGACGCCGGAATGGCGGTGTGATCCAGGGTCGTATTCGTCGCAATGATCCCGGCGATGTCGTTTTCTTCGCAGGTCGCGATGATCTTTTCGAGATCGGGAATTGAAATATCGGGGGCTATTTTTAGCAGAATGCGTTTGCGGGCGATCTGGTTTTCTTTGTGAATCACGCCCAATAATTGTTGGAGGGCAGCGTGTTCCTGCAAGGTGCGAAGACCTGGTGTGTTAGGCGAACTGACGTTGAGGACAACGTAGTCGGCGAACTCACGGAGCATCCGAAACGAGTAGAGATAATCATGGGCCGCTTCCTCGATGGGCGTGACCTTCGATTTTCCGAGGTTGATGCCGACAGGGATTCCCGGCCAGCGGCCGCTCCCGCGCAACCTGCGCAACCGGGCCGCGACTGCATCCGCTCCGTCGTTGTTAAACCCCAGGCGATTGATCACCGCCCCCTGCTCCGGATAGCGGAAAATGCGGGGCCGGGGATTTCCGGGCTGCGCTTTTGCAGTCACGGTGCCGATTTCGACAAAACCAAAGCCGAGCGCAGCCAGGGCCGGAAGCGCAACGCCATTCTTGTCGAACCCCGCGGCCAATCCCACAGGATTGGGAAAATTCAGGCCGAAAACCTTTCTTGGATTCGAGGGTGGTTTAAAGGAGTTGAGCGTGCCCAGCGCGAAAGGCACCCGGGCGGCGGCGCGCAGGCAGCCCACCGTCAGATGATGCGCCGTCTCGGGACCCAGCGAAAACAGGATCGGCCGGAGGCGGCGTTCATAAAAGTCGGCGGCGTTCATTTGCCGATGCAGAATTGCGCGAAGAGAGAGTCGAGGATCTTGTCCACGTTCTCCTCGCCGGTAATCTCGCCGGCCGCGCGCAACGCCGCGCGCAGATCCACCGCCATGTATTCCGGCGCGAGGCCGTCTCCCATGGTGATGCCCGCCAGCTCACACGAATCGAGGGCACGCCTGAGGCAATCGCGATGGCGGGCATTGATGGCCAGAGCGCTTTCCGGGCGCAAATGGTTGTGCGAAATGCGCGCCAGAATCGCCTCTTCCAAACCGTGGAGACCGTTTTCCGTCAGGCAACAAATTCGCAAGGCATCATGCTGTTTCCAGTCGGGATGTTCAGCCAAATCGCTCTTGTTTAGAACCACCAGTTCGATTCGATCCGGCGACTGCTCGTCGAAGCCAGCGGGTTTGGGCGCGTTCCGGTCGAGGACGTGCAGAAGCAGATCGGCCGTAGCGAGCGATTTTTCCGTCCGCGCGATTCCCTCGCGTTCCAGCTCATCCGCGGAGTCGCGCAGTCCGGCGGTATCCAGCAATCGGATCGGAATGCCGCGCAGACTTATCACTTCTTCTATTGTGTCCCGCGTTGTGCCAGGCCGTTCACTCACGATGGCGCGGTCGTACCCGAGCAGGCGGTTCAACAAACTCGATTTCCCGGCATTGGCCGGGCCGTAGATGACCGCGCGCACGCCTTCGCGCAAGATGCGGCCTTGTTCGGCCGTCGCGAGCAAATCGCGGATTTTCTGCCGGACGGAATCGAGACGCGCACCCAGTTTGCCGCCTTCATCCGGGGCGATGTCTTCCTCGGGAAAATCGATGGCGGCTTCGACATGGGCCAGCAGTTCGATCAATTGCCCACGGATCGCCCCGACCTCGGAGCCGAGCCGTCCTTCCAGTTGCTCCTGGGCGGAGCGAAGCGCGAGATCGCTCTGGGCCCGAATCAGATCCATGACCGCCTCGGCCTGGGTCAGATCCATCTTGCCGTTCAGGAAAGCGCGCTCGGAAAATTCGCCTGGACGCCCCGCGCGCGCTCCGGCCTGGAAACAGGCTTCGAGGACGCGGGCCGTCACGAGGATTCCGCCGTGGCAGGTGATCTCCACCAGATCTTCACCAGTGTAGCTGGCGGGAGTTCGATGGACCGAAAGCATCACCTGATCGATAAATCGATCCGCGTTGAAAATCTCCCCCAGATGCTGGGTCTGGGCAGGAAATTCCGACGGTTTTTCCTTGCCGCGAAAAATGCGATCGGCGACGCCAATCGCGTCCTCGCCCGAGATGCGAATCAAGGCAATGGCGCCTTCCCCGGCCGGCGTGGAGATGGCGGCGATCGTGTCACGCGGCGGCGCGCTTTCTTCGGCCGCCTTCACGCTGGCGGGCCGGGCAACACTTCCCGCAACGCGGCGATGCATCTCCGATTTTGCTCCATCGTCCCGACCGAAATCCGAATCCATTCCGGCAGATTGTAACCTTTTAACGCGCGCACAATGATCTGCCGTTCGAGCAGCTTCCGGAAAATCCCAGCGCCATCTCCCACTTGAACGAGAACGAAATTTGCGACGCTCGGAACGAATCGGAGTTTCATGGCCTTGAACTCGGCCTGCAAATAGGCGCGACCCTCGTCCGTGATGCGTTTGGTTTCGCGGAGATGATCGTCATCGGCGAGACCGGCCAGCGCGGCGGCCTGGGCGAGACCGCTGACGTTGAAAGGCTGCCGGGCTTTCTGCAGCACCTGAATCAGCTCGGGCCGCGCGAGACCGTAACCAATCCGCAAACTGGCCAGGCCCTGAATTTTTGAAAATGTCCGGAGCACCGCGACGTTGCGGCCCGCGCGCACGAAACGAAGCGTGTCCGGCGGATTGTCGAGGTATTCGAAATACGCTTCGTCGAAAACGATGACCACATTTTCCGGCACGCGCTCGACGAACCGGTCGATCTCGTCCTGATCCGCCAGAGTGCCAGTCGGGTTATTTGGATTCGCGACGAAGATGAGGCGCGTCTTCGGGGTGAGGGCGGCGATCATCCCGTCGAGATCATGTCGTAAATCGGGACTGGGCACTTCGATCGTGCGCGCGCCGAAGACTGCCGCAACCAACTTGTAGGCAATGAAAGCGTGCTCCGAAGTGATGACGTCGTCCTCCAGGCCGAGGAAAGCGTGGCCGAGAAACTCGATGATTTCATTCGAGCCGCTGCCGAGAATGATATGGTCCTTGGTGCAGCCGAGTTTCGAGGCCAGCGCTTCGCGCAAATAATAACCGCCACCGTCAGGATAAAGATGGGCCGATTCCAGAGCGCCGTGCATCGCCGCCAGTGCTTTGGGCGACGGCCCCAGCGGGTTCTCGTTCGAGGCGAGCTTGATGATCTCGCGGGCGTCCGCGCCGAGCTCGCGCGCGGTCTCCTCAATCGGCTTGCCCGGCTCGTAGACGGCCAGGTCCCGCAGTTGCGGATTGGCGATATCCCAGATGGATGGCATGCGGGTGGAATCTTAGGGTGGATTTTGGAAGATGAACAGCGTTGCGATGCCCCAGGACCGCAGACCACCGAGACCGGGTGGGACCGATCACGAGCAGGAACACGAGCACGATTACGAAGTCAACTTGAGGTCGAAGTGGTGCGAAGTGATATCCATGCCGCGGTTCAGATAAAAGCGGTGGGCAGCGAATCGTTGCACGCCGGATTCGAGGGTGAGGCGCTCGCAACCCTCCACCTTCGCGTACTCGACGAGCCAATCGAAAAGCGAGGCGCCAAATCCGCGCGAGCGGTCGGAATCGTGCGTGACGAGGTCGTCGATGTAGAGAGTGCGGCCGGAAAAGAGGAGATTGAAGATGCGAAAGCCCGCGACGGAACGGACAAGACCGTCCAGCTCGAGAAACGCAAGCTGATACCCCTCCGCCTGCTGGTGCAGCACCCGGACAGCAAAATCTGCCGGCGCGATGTGCGGCCGCAGCTCGCGCATGACCGAGGAGCAGCCGTCGATTTGTTCGGGCGTTGCCGCGAGCGCAATTCTCCCCAAAGGCAATTTCGTTTCAGACATGGGATTTCTTCGCTTGCCGCGGGCTGAGATCAAGTCCGGGATTAAGGGGAAAATCTCCGGCGGTTTGTAAACCGCCGCTCCTTGGCGGAACCTTTGCCCTTATGAGCAGCCTCCAATTTCTCGCCGAAACGCATATTTTCGGAATCGTCATTCATCCATGGAAAATCGTGGGGCTGAGCGGCAGTCTCGTTTTTGGCCTGCGTTTTATCATTCAATGGGTCGCTTCAGAACGCGCCCGGAAGAGTGTGATTCCCTTTGGTTTCTGGGAATGCAGCGCGCTGGGGAGCCTGCTGATGCTGAGTTATTTCGCGATCTACCAGCGGGATTCGGTCGGTGTCCTGAGCACCGCGATGCCGCTTCCGATCTATCTGCGCAATCTCTACTTTCGTTATACGCACCGGGAGCCGCAGCACCCGGGCAACGCTCCCCGGCCGCCGGAGTAGGTAGGAGCGGTACCGTTTGAGAGCCTGGAGCAACGCCTCTGTTTAGCGCCAACGGCGCTTTTCATTATCAAGCCTGGGGCAGTGCCCCAGGATCTTAATCGCATTATGACTCCAGCGCTGAAGGCGCGATTCCATTCCGGCCAAACGGTGTGCGATTAACGGCGAACCGGCAGGTTGAAACGCGCTTTCAGCGCTGGTCAGAAATCCAATCAAAAAACCCTGGGGCGTTGCCCCAGGCTGAAGTGAGGCCGCGCCGTTGGCGCTCAGCAGTATCACCATCGAATAAGCACCACGCTTTACATCAGCCACCACCGGTGCTTAAGCTCTCCCCTTCCATGATCTCCAGCGAGCAGATCATTTATCTCGATAACAACGCCACGACGCAGCTCGATCCGGCTGTGATCGAGGAGATGCTGCCCTTTCTCACCAAATACTTCGGGAACCCTTCGAGCGGCTACGGGTTCGGTTCGCAAGTGCGAGGTGCGATCGATCTCGCCCGCGAACGCGTGGCCGGGCTCCTCGGCTGTGAGCCGGCCGAAATCGTTTTCACCAGCTGCGGCACGGAGTCCAACAACGCCGCGGTGAATTCCGCTCTCCAGGTCGATCCCTCCCGACAGCACATCGTGACAACCGCCGTCGAACACAGTGCGACGTGGCGTCATTGCGACGCCCTCTCGAAACGAGGCTGCCTCGTGACCACGGTCGGCGTTGACGCCGAAGGCAATCTCGACCTGGACGAATTGGAGCGCGCGATCACGCCGCAAACCGCGATCATTTCCGTGATGTGGGCCAACAATGAAACCGGCGTCCTGTTTCCGGTGGACAAAATCGCGGAGATCGCGCAGCGGCACCGCGTCCTGTTTCATACCGATGCGATCCAGGTGGTGGGAAAAATTCCGATTCGCCTGGCGGATTCGACGATTAATTCCCTTTCGCTTTCCGCGCACAAACTGCATGGCCCGAAAGGCGTGGGAGCCCTCTACGTCAGGAAACGCTCAGCTTTCAAGCCCACGTTGATTGGCGGCAGCCAGGAGAACAATCGGCGCGCGGGCACGGAAAACGTCGCTTCCATCGTTGCGCTGGGAAAGGCGGCGGAATGCGCCGCCGCCGCTTTGACGGAGGAAGCGACGCGGGTTCGCGCGATGCGCGACCGGTTTGAAAGCGGCGTGCTCGAGAAGGTGCCGGGCACGTTCATAAATGGAGATCGATCTGCGCGCCTGCCGAACACAACGAACCTGTCATTTGCGGGCGTCGAATCGGGCGCGGCGCTGGCCCTGCTGGATCGTGATCACCTTTGTTGCTCGGCGGGCTCGGCCTGCCGCACCGGGTCGATCGAGTCTTCGCACGTTTTGCGCGCGATGAAGGTGGACGTGGATCGCGCCCGGGGCAGCATGCGTTTTTCCTTCGGCCGCTTCAACACCGAGGCCGAGGTCGATAAGGCGCTCGAGATCGTGCCCACCGTGATCTTGAAACTGCGAAGTCTTTCGTCCGCGCCGACGGTGCGGGAACCAGCCGGCGTTTAGCGCGCGACGCGTTCGGGCTCGGCGAGCGCAGCTTGCAATTCGCTGACGGCGCTCACCAACTCTCCAGCCTTGCCGGGTTTATCGATGACCCGATCGACGCGCAATTCCCGATAGCGTTGCCGATCCTCCGGACTGAGAGAGTTCGCGAAGATAATGATTTTTCCCTGATACCCGGCCAACCGCGCCTCCTGGACAACTCCGAAGCCGTCGAGACGAGGCATGCGCGTGTCGGTCACGATCAGTTGAAAGTAGCTCGGATCTTCCGCGACTCTGGTGACGGCGGCGCGCCCATCCATGGCGACTTCAACCTGATGACCGGCGGACTGCAGCGTCTTCGTCAGCATGTCCAGGACGAGAGCGTTGTCGTCCGCGCAGAGAACACGGAGCGGATTCGGTTGGATCATCTAGCGGGCGCTTCCATTTCCTGAGGGAGAAGCAGCGTCGAAGACAGGATCAGCAGAATTTGCGCGCATATTGGTTCGTCCCTGCGTCCGAAAAAATCCGCGAGAACGCCGCCAGTATTGCCTGCTCCGGGCCAAACCCGTCAATGAAAATTTCACGCCCGCCTAACGGATGCGAGAAGTGATCGCGCAAACCGGCGGATGCTGATACGCTGGAAACGAGCCACCGCCAATCACGCCATGGAACATACAAAAGCTCGCATCCTGCATGTCGACGATCATCAAGATATGAGGCTGATGATGGCCGCCCTCTTGCAAGAGCGCGGCTATGGCGTCCTGACCGCTGGCAGCGTGGGCGAGGCGCTGGAGCTGGCGAAAGAAATCAGTTTCGACCTCTATATCCTCGACGTGCGGCTGCCCGACGGCACCGGTGTTGAGCTATGTCAGAAGCTGCACGAAATGCGCCCGGGCGTCCCGATTCTCTATTACTCAGCCTACGGCGATCCCGCGGAAGTGGAGCGCTCTCTGGCCATCTGCGGCGACGCGTATCTCAAGAAACCCGTCTGTATCGCGGATATTGAGAACATGGTCGCAAGGCTGCTGGGCGCGAGCGATTGAAGCACGTGCCGGCGACCTGATCGTCGACCTTTGCTCCGGTTCGGCACTCGTCCTGCTCAACTTCAGGCATGATCCAGATGCATTCCCGTCCCAAAGAGCAGCGCGAAGCGATTCGCCAGCTCGTCCATTCGGTCTTGACCCGGGACATGGGGACGTTCAATCCGGAGCGCTTTAAGGAATGGATCAAAGAAATCGACGCCAGATTTCGCAAAGTTGGGTTGATGCTGGGCTTTACCATTCGTGATCGGTCCGTGAATTTTACGATCAAGGAAATCCGTTCCAAGAGAACTGCCTACAAATTCACCGCCTCCTCGCACGTCCCGTTCGACGATCGCGACGTGGTCATGACGGTGGAAGAACTCGGGCAGGTCGGCCGTTAGAAGAGAGCCGGCCGAGTCCATCCTGCGCGGCGAAGGCCGGACCGCGCGCGTGGCCAGAGGTATTTTCCTGGCTTTCAGCCATTCGGCTGGTCCATTCGTTACGATTCATTCTCGGTCCCCTGTTTGATGACTCGAAAACGCACCCGCTCTTCACATTGGCTGAACCAACGCTGGTGGAAGCTCGCGCTGGTCGAATGGATCGTGTTTTCTCTCGGCTTCCTGGCGGTCGTTCTGGTTTTCTGCCTCTTCTTTATCCGGCGCCACTCTCTCGAGTATCACCTCGAGCACACGTTCGCCGTGCGCGATCCGGAATTTTTCGGTTCGGCCCTGGCGCTGTCCGATCCAGTTCCGCTCGGCGGCAATAAGATCGAACTTCTCGCGAACGGAGACGCATATTTTCCCGCGATGCTGAACGCGATCCGTTCGGCTCAACAAACCGTCAACTTTGCCGCCTACATTCTCTATTCTGACGACGTCGGCCGGCAATTTCGCGACGCCTTTTGCGAACGCGCCCGGGCTGGAATTGAAGTCCGCCTCCTTCTCGATGGGATTGGTTCGAGTTGGAGTCTGGATAATTCCGATGTCGAAATGATGCGAAAAGCGGGATGCAAATTTTCCTATTACCATCCCACCTTTTCCTGGCGAGTGGATCGCACGAATCGCCGTTCCCACCGGCGCATTCTCGTGGTGGACGGGAAAGTTGGGTTTACCGGCTCAGCGGGATTTGCTCTCCCGTGGTCGGGACACGCCCAGGACAAGAACCACTGGCGTGATTCCCAGGCGCGAATCGAGGGGCCGCTCGTAGGAAAGTTACAATGGGCTTTTGAGGAGCATTGGGCCAAAACATTCGGGGAAACGTTAAGCGGCGCAGCTCAGTTCCCGCTCCTGGAGCCGGCGGGCGGCCTGCAGGCGCAGCTGGTCGCGTCTCATTCGTTTTCCATGGCGCCTGTGCCCCTGGTGCAGGCCACAGCGTTCGCGGCTGCGGAAAAACGCATTTGGATCACGACCCCCTACTGCACACCGACGGACGACCAGGTCAATCTGCTCATCAAGGCTGTACAGCGGCAGGTCGATGTCAGACTTCTTCTTCCGGGAGTGAACAACGATCAGCCTCTCACGAAATCAGCCGGACGGGCCGCCTACGGCCGGATGCTGGAAGGAGGCGTGAAGATCTTTGAATATCAGCCCACCATGATCCACGAGAAAACCATGGTCGTGGATGGATTGTTCTCCATGTTTGGCTCCTCCAATCTGGATGCGCGCTCGTCCGATATTAATGAAGAGCTCGACATCGTGGTCTACGACGAGAAGTTCGCGCGCAAGATGGAAACCTCTTTCGAAAAGGATTTGGAACAGTCGCGCGAATATACGCTCCAGGAGTTCAAGAACCGTTCCTGGTGGGAACGCACGACCGAGTGGCTGATGCTACCTTTTCGGTCGCAACTCTAATGCTTCCAGGCTGCGAAGTACTGTCGGTGGCCGACCGGTGACCGTGTCCCGATAGGTAAGCAAAGATTCACCCTTCGTGGGGCGGAGTTTGCGACCCCGCCCCACAGAAGAGGAATGTGAATCGAGCCTAACTCCTACGGTGCCCCGAGGTCGTAAACTTCGACCAGGCCAACGCCGACACCGTTGTTCTGTCCGGCCAGCAGCGCCGTGTAAGTGCCCGGGGGCAAGTTCGTCGATATGCCGGACTCGAGAGGGTCGGTCGGTGCCAGACCCGCGGCCATCAATTGTGAAGCCTGAACCGGGTTATCCTGCCAGTCGTTATTCGAAATCAGGAGCGTTCCGTTGCCGTCACGCAGTTCCAGAATCGGATCGACCAGCGCGTTCGGCACGCCCTGAGAAGCGAGGCTCGGGCCGATACCGCGCACGATAACGTGGTCATTGGCGCCGCCACCACCCAGGAGGAAGCCGCCGATGACGATGTTGGAACCGGTACTGACAAAGGCGCGCGTGCTGATGTTGGCCATCTTCGCCGGCGAGCCCTGACTCAGGTCGTACACTTCAATCAAGCCGACACCCAGGGTGTTGTTCTTGCCCTTGATGATCCCGGTATAGATCCCGGGCTGCAGGTTCGCATCAATCGCCGATTCGAGGTCATTGGTGGGCTGAATCCCACTGGCAATGATGAGAGCTTCCTGCACAGGATCCTCCCTCCAGTTATCGTTGAGGACGGTAACAAAGCCGCCGGGACCGTGCAGCTCAAGCACCGGATCAGCCAGCGCATCGGGCACACCGGAACCGGTCAAGGAAGGTCCGATAGCTCGAAGAATCACATGCTTGGAACCGGTTCCCGTGATGATGAACCCGCCGATGCCCACGTTATCGCCGGTCTGAACCCGCATCCGGGTGGAGAGGTTGAGGGCCTGCGCCGCTGGGGTCGCACTTGGCGTCGGGGTCGGGGTTGGAGTCGGGTCCGGTGATGGGGTCGGCACAGGGGTTTGAGTCGGCGTCGGGGTTGCGGGCGGCGGCGTTGGGGTAGGCGTGGCCGGCGGCGGAGTAGGTGTCGCTGTTGGTGTCGGAGTAGGAGTAATGCCTGGTGTGGCGGTCGGACTCGGCGTCGGTGTCTCTGCCGAGCATGGGCCAAAGATCTCCAGGGTATTCAGCAAGGTGGTGCCGTTATCGTAGCCTCCAGCCACGTAGATACGCGTCGTCCCGTCGCTGTCGGCCGGGAAATTGCGGCGCCCGGTAATCAAGGGAACGCCCAGACTCCAGCTATTGCTGCCAGGGTTGTAGATGTTTACCTCACCAGTTGGGTTGGGTGCGACTCGACCTCCACCCAACACCCACATCTGGCCGTTCATCACCACAGCACGTGTCTCTGCGGTCGCTCTCGGGATGTTTGCGATCGCCGTCCAGATACCGGTCCCTGGGTCGTACTTGAAGGAGTCCGCGGTATCGATGAGGAGCCCGCCCGCATCAATGTTCGAGCCGCCGGCGGTGTAGATAATCCCGCCGATGGTGGCCGCCGGCACATAGCCGCGCGACACCGGGTAGTCTGTGCGCGCCAGCCAGCGTGACCCAATGGCCGCGTTCGGATCGAACTGCCAGACCTGTGCGGTCACAGTCGGAGGCGCCGAGTTGGCGTTGAAGCTGCCGATGATATAGAGCTTGTTCCCCGCCACAGCGAATCCGCCCGGCAGAAACGCGCCGGCCTGGCTGCCCGGCCAATTGTCAGCGGCCGTCAGGGTAGTGAAGGTGTCGGTCGCGGGGTTGTAACTGAAGACCCGCGACGCGTTTCCTACGATGGTGGACTGGGAACCGCCCACGCAATAGATCTGATCGGTCCCGCTGACGCTGAGCACACCACAAGCCATGTTGTTGACCTGACCATCCGGGAGAGTGGAAGGCTTCGTCGTCCAGGTATTGGTGGCCGGGTTGAACTCGAATGGGTGGGTGAAGTCAGCCCCCACGACATCAGCGCTGCGCCCACCGATGGAATAGAAGCGTCCGTTGGCCGGGAAGTAGTTACCCGGTGCGCGGACCACCGCGGCCGCGGGGAAGACAGGACCACCGGTCCAATGAGGTGTGCAGGCTGGCGTTGGCGTCGGCGTCGGGGTTCCGAACGGTGTCGGAGTCGGAGTTGGAGCCGTGGTGGTGATGCTGAAGTTGGTGTCCGTGATATCGAAGAAAATATTGCCGATAGCTTCGATCTTTATGCGCGCGGTCGTCGTCAGCATATCGGGAATAAGAACCGATTCGGAGCCGTCGTTAGGCGTACTCGCGGCCAGGACAGTCGGGAAAGTAGTGCCGCCATCAGTCGAGAGAGAAATTTTGACGTTGGCCGCCTGGGCCGCGCTGCCGAGCTCGTTCCAGGTTACGTTGAAATTAGTCAGCCGCTGGATACTGACAGGCGTATTTGGTGAGGTGATCGCGAACGGTCCGGTGGCGGCAATGGTCACGACCGATGTGGCCGTGTTAATGCCGCCGCCATTGGCGCGGTTATCGCGGGCCACAACCTGGAACGTCATAGTCCGTGCGATCGATGGAAGAAGTTCGCCCGTTAGAAATCCGCCCGTTACAGCCGGCGGGACATTGGCGTTGTTCAGAATGAACTGCATCGAGGGGAATATTCGCGTTCCTCCCGCGGTCGGCGCATAGGGACGAAGAATTGGCTTGGCCTGGCCATCGGAATCGGTGTTGGGAACCGCCGTTGTCCCAGGGCCGAGATCGTACTCTTCCCAGTCGTAAGTCAGGGTATCGCCATTGGGATCCGTGGCGGAAGCGGTCAACGTGAAAGGCGAGCCTTTCGGAATGGTGAAGTTTCCCGGGCCCGTGACCGTCGGCGCGGTATTTCCGGTTGCCGTAGGGACAGCACAAGCATTCCCGCCACCGGTTTGGCTGTAGGCGACAATGGCCTCGAGGCTCTTCACGTGAAAGGTATCGATGCTGTGCGCGGCCAGGTTCTGATTACCGCAGATGCCGGCATAGGCCATGATGGTAATCCCACTGCCCGGCTCATAAGCCGACCCGGCAGACCGGTTGCCACCGCCGCAATTACTCACCGTGCCATTAAAGGTATGGTTAGCGCCCCATTGATGGCCCATCTCGTGCGCCACAAAATCAATGGCGAAAGGATCTCCAATCGGACTGGGCAAACCTGTGACACCACGCGCCTTGCTCCCGCCGGCACAAGGAACACCGAGGCTGGCGACGCCACCACCGCCCGTGCTGAAAACGTGACCGATGTCATAATTGCCCGAGCCGATGACACTATCGACGGTCGACTGGTTTTGACCCAGCATCGCCACGCCATCATCGTTGGTGTACGGATCGTTCGCCGTCGTGCAGGGACCGCCGCAACTGGTATTATCGGCGGCGTAAGTAATGAGATTGTTGTTGCCGATGATGTTCATGTGAATGGCAAGGTCGCGTTCATAAACGCCGTTCACGCGGTTCATGATCAGGACCTCAGCCGCCAACGCGCCCGCGATCGTATTGCTGCCGACGGCGGTCGCGTATTCGACCGTGCAGGCCAGCGCGAGGCGATAGGTTCGCAAAGTTGTGCCGGAAGTGACCGCCGGCGCGATTCCGCCCCGGGCCGGCTCCGGTGTTCCGGGATCCTGGAAATCACAGCGGAATGGTTGAGCGAGATTAGCCGCGTCCCGTTTCCAATAAGTGATGTAATCCGTGGTATTGCCCTGGGCGTAAGGGTCGATCAACACAGTGCCCGAGGAGCCCAGAACGATGGCGTGAAATCCGGTCGGCAGCCAATCGAAGCGCGCACTGGCGGCGGGATCGTCGATGCCCTGGGCGCGATAGGTTTTGAAAGAGGGAAACTTCGCAGCCAATCCCGCCTCCATGATCGGAGATTCCTCGAAGCGAAACCGAGCCATCGTTCCGTCCGGCATGGGCAGGTAGATGATGCCCGGGTTATTGCTCGCAGCCGCCGTGAATTCCATGGGGGCCGCGGCCAGCGCCTGCGCCAGAGCCGCGTTATCCACGCGCACCGTTCGATAAATCGTCGGAACAATCAGCCGATGCGCCGCTCGATCGAGCGAGCTTTCGTCTACGCGTTGCCACATCTTCGGATCCGGTTGACTCGCGGCGTGCCCGGGAATTACCGCGGCAAAAAGCAGAAGAAATGTTGCCGGAACGAGAAGTGATATTTTTCGGAATAGGGTCGTGAGCATTTTCATGGTGTGCGTGAGTTGGTGTCTGATGGAATGCCGAGTGTTGGCCGCGATCTTTGCGGAGGTCCGGTCACTCGCTTTGAGAGCCGGTCGAAGATTCGTCAGGAACGTCGGGTGACGTGGTCCCTTTGAGCTTCTCCGGCGCCCGAAACTTTGTCGAGGCAAATTTTGCGGATGACGTAATTACGTTCTTGTAGCGAACCTTCCGGAAAGGCGTCAAGAACTTAATTACAAAATTGTAATGAAGCGATCTTGAAGAGGATTTCGCCAACGAAAAAACGCTTCGGAGCGCGTGTAGGTAACCGCGGATTGCGCGGATGACACGGATGGGGAAAGGCAATTCCGTAAATCAGTTTGTAGGGCGTTTCTGTGAAACGCCGCCCCGTGAAATGGCGTCTGACACAGACGCCCTACAATTCCCCCATCCGCGTTATCCGCGGTAAGAATTTTTCGCCGGGCCGCTCCCGCGCGTGTCTGCCCCGAAAGGGTTCGAGGCAGACAGAGCGCGAAGAGAAGGTGATCCGTTACGGCGCCGGTGGTGCGCCACGGTCGTAAACTTCGACCACGCCGATGCCGGTGCCGAAGTCTCTTCCGGCCAGCAGCGCGGTGTAGAGACCGGGCGAGAGCGTCACCGCTATGCCCGACTCCAGATCGTTGGTTGGCGCCAGTCCGGCCGCGATCAGTTCTGCAGCCTGGAGCGCGTTATCCTGCCAGTCGTTGTTCGCCAGGATCAGCACGCCATTGGTGTCGCGCAGTTCCAACGTTGGATCGGCCAGCACCGCGCTCGGCGGGAATGTTCCCGGCGCCAGGCTCGGTCCGATGCCGCGCACCACGATTCTATCCAGGGCGGCTCCGTTGTTACTCAACAGGAAGCCCGCGATGACGATGTTGTCACCCGTGCTGACGAAGGCGCGTGTACTCAGGTTGGCCAGTTTCGCGTCCACGTTCTGCGCCAGATCGTAGACTTCAATCAGGGCCACACCCGAGGTGCCGCCGTTGCCGCGCACGATCGCCGTATACGTTCCCGGATCGAGTGTCACCAGGATGGCTGATTCGAGATCGTTGGTCGGCGGTATGCCGGTGGCCTGAATCTCGACCTCCTGAGTGTCTCTCCAGTTGTTGTTCGTGATCGTGGCGATGGTGGAACCGTGCAGTTCGAGCACTGGGTCAGCCAGGACATCGGTGATGCCGTAGCGGCTCAACGAAGGTCCGATGGCGCGCAAGAGCACCGTCTTAGGCACGTTGCCTGTGATGATGAAGCCGCCGATACCCACTCTGTCTCCGGTCTGCACACGCATCCGGGTCGAGAGGTTGATCGCCTTGGTCGTCGGGGTCGCACTTGGAGTCGGGGTTGGACTTGGTGCGATCGTCGGGCTCGGGCTCGGTATGATGGTCGCCGTCGGGCTCGGTGTCGGTGTCGTCGGTATGATCGTCGCCGATGGGGTGGCCGTGGCCGATGGTGTCGCGGTCGGGCTCGGTGTAACAGTCGGGCTCACTGTCGCAGTCGGGGTCGGTGTCGGAGTCACAGGGCCGCCGCAACCGCCATTGACGTTGAACACGAGGTGCATGTTCGGGAAGCCAATCGCCGCTGTTGTCGTCGGCGAAGTAATCCCGCAGGCAGCCGCGCTCAGGTAGCTCGGGCCGCTTTCCGGATCCGCATTCGAACCCATGAAGAGCAGGTTGCCCGCAACCGTTCCGTCCGGTGTAAACACTTCCATCACCAGTTGCGCTCCCGCCGGCACCGTCGCCGCGATCGGCACGGTGAAGACCGTGTTCGAGGCGCTATCAGGCACGTTCACCGTGGTCGTGGCGATCTGAGTCAGTGAACCAGGGAACCCGGTCGGGAACGGCTGGTTGCTCGTATGCAGTCGCACCGTCACTGGCTGAGTGCCGCCCGCTCCTGTCGCTTGTTCGATCCCGAACGAGACCGAGGTCACGTTGTACGAGTTCGAGCCGACGAAGGAGTTCATGTTGAACGCTCTCCAGTAGCTGTTGTCGGTGTGGCCCGTGCCGTTGTTGCACGAGACCGAGTTGAGCGGCGTGATCGTCTGCGTGCTCGACTGCGTAATGGTCGGCGGGCACGACGGCGTTGGGCTCGGTGTTCCCGGAGTGACGGTCGCACTCGGGCTGGCCGTCGCACTCGGAGTTGGGCTTGGGCAGCCCGCACCGCTCACCGTGATGGTCAGACTCCATCCACCGCTGATGTTGCCAACGTCCGCTCCGAGGTCGTCCACCACATACAGACTCCAGGTCCCGTTCGGATCTACTCCGTTAAATGCGGCCAGGGTGTCGGTCCCGCACGGTGTCCCGATTCCACCAGGTGTCAGATACGGCCCAGCCGGAGCTGGCGCCGCAAATGGATCCTGGCAGGTCGTGTAGTTGGTCGGCTTGAAGGTTCCGGACGCCGGTGTGCCGGTCGAGCCGATGAAGGCCGCGGCCGTGTCGTCAAAGGTCCAGTTGACTGCAACCGCGTCGGTCCCACCGATCACGTCGGAGACCAGGATGAACTTCTGTCCTCCCGGACCCACGACCATCACGTCCACGTCGGACGGGAAGGTATGGTTAAATCCGGCCAGGCTCGCGGTCACCTTGATGACTGGATTGGTTATCCCCGACACCGTGATGTTGCTCGGATAAGGAGCAGCCACTCCGGCGTCATTGATCGTGATCGCGGCCGCGTTCGCAAACGTTGTGCTCGAACCGCACGGCGTGGTCGTCGGCGAAGCCGTTGCGCTCGGTGTCGCTGAGACGGTCGCTGTTGGGCTCGGCGTTGGCGGCACAGTCGCGGTCGCAGTCGGAGACGGCGACGGTGGCACGGTGGCCGTTGGTGACGGCGTCGCGCAGGCGCCGCCCGCGATCAACGACACGTCATCGATGACGAAGCTGCCGGTGCCGGTGGTTGGTCCGATGTACTCGAAGAGCAGGGCGTGTGACGCTCCGTTAGCGAAGGCGTTCAGGTTAATGACCCGTTCCGTGTAAGAGGTCTCGGCCACGGACGGCTCGGGGAAGCTCTGCACGATCGCGCCATCGACCCGCACGTTGACGACGTCGGTGAAGGGCGAGGAGACCGTTCCAACCTGCATCCAGAAGCGGAGCGTGGCGGAGCCGCCAGCCGGGATTACGACCGTTTGTCCGAGGGTCGCTGTCTCGACCGCTGGGATGCCGCCGAACCAGAGCCAGAAGGCGCCGGTGCGCGGAGGTGAAGCGCCGCCGCCCGTGCCGCACGAAGGCACGTCGCACAAAGGTGTGCCGAAGTTGGTCGAGGTTTCCGGATTCCAGAACGTGTTCGGAATACCGCCGTTCTCAAATCCGCCATCCACAATCACATCGGTGCTGCAAGGCGTAGCGGTCGCGCTCGGTGTAGCCGTCGCGGTCGCTGTTGGCGTTGGGGTAGCCGGTGTCGCCGTAGCTGTTGCAGTTGGACTGGCCGTCGGGGTCGGGGTTGGGCAGGCAACGCCTGGGCTAAAGATCTGCATCGTATTGATTGGCACGCCAATCCCGGTGTTGTCGTAGCCTCCGACCAGGAAGACACGAGAGCCGTCGCTGTCGGCTGGGAAGTTGCGCCGCGGGCCGGCGAAGGGCAGGCCCGTGCTCCAGCTGCCTGCAATTGGGTCATAGATGTCCACCTGGTTCGATGGATTAGGAGCGGTCCGACCGCCACCCAGGACCCACATCTTGTTACCCACGTTGACCGCGCGGGTTTCGCCCGTCGCCCGCGGAATGCTTACGATCGTTTGGATAGCATCAGCCGTGGGATTGTAGACAAACGAGTTGGTGCTATCGGTCAGCGCCCCCGCCGCGACCGTCGAGCCGCCACCGGTGAAGATGAGCGTGCCAATAGTAGTCGCCGGGATATAAGCCATGGCCACGGGCAGGACGGCACTCTTGAGCACCCACTTGGAGCCGACCGCCAGGGTCGGATCGAACTGGTAGATGCTGTTGAGTCCGGCGCCGCCGATGGTGAAGCCGCCCAGGATGTAGAGCTTGTTCTGGAAGACCGTAAAGCCGCCCGGCAAATTGGTCCCACCAGCGTTGCCCGGCCAGTTGTCGCCCGCTGCCAGCGTAGTGACCGCATTGGTCGCGGGGTTATAACTGAAGACACGGGCCGTGGAGGTGGCTGCACCGGCGGCCGAACCGCCCACGCAATAGATCTGCGGAGTGCCGCTGACAGTGAGGACGCCACAGGCCATGTTGTTCACCTGGACATCAGGGTAGGTCGCGGCCAGAACGGTCGTCCACAGGTTGGTCCCTGGGTCGTACTCGAATGGATGGGTGAAGTCGCTCCCGGCTGTGTCCGCACTGCGCCCGCCCATGACGTAGAAGCGTCCGTTGGTGAAGAAGTTGCCCACGGCCCGGACCACAGGGGTAGCGAAGTTGGGACCGGACGCCCAACTCGGTCCGCAAGTCGGTGACGCGCTCGGTGTGGCTGTAGCTGTTGGAGTTGGTGTCGCTGGTGTCGCCGTCGGTGTAGGCGTTGGTGTCGCCGGTGTCGGTGTCACGGTTGGCGTTGGTGTAACTGTCGGTGACGGTGTCGCGGTTGGCGACGGCGTTGGGCTGGCGCTTGGTGACGGCGTTGGAGTCGGTGAGACACACGGCCCGACCAGCGGTTTCCAAATGTGCAGCGCGTAATTGCCGGTCGTAGGTCCGGTCGCATCCGAGATCACCTGGACGCCGAAGGTTCCCGCGCTCGCGAAGGTGAAGAGGTGATTCTCCGAGCGGAACACGAACCCAGCACCCGGGCAACCCGTTCCGCAGAAGGTGTCGTCGCTGTCCACGGTCAGGAGCGTTACGCCTCCGCTATCCAGAACTCGGAAGTTCGGATTGAAATCGGTCGCGTCTCGCTCTGGGTTGCCATCGACCTGGATGACCAGTCTGTCGCCCGCGGCAACAGTGAAGCTGTAGGTGTCGAGGTCGCCGGTCGTGGTGACGGCGCCTGTGACCACCGAGCCGATCACATACGGATTGGCCGTGGCCATCGTCTCGTTCGGCTCTGTCTCCGGTGTTGCTGCTCCGGAAGTGCGATCCAGGAAGAGCGTGTATGGAACGATTGTCGCCGTCGCACTGAAGGGGTTCACCTTCAGTTGGTAGGCCGCGGTGCTGGTGATCGGGGCACCAGAGATTCCAGATGAGAGCGCAGCCTGGTTGCCGTCGTCGTCATCGAACTGCACGACGGCCGAGGTCCCCGCGTTGGTCAGGGTCAACTGGCTGTCGGTCGCGCTGGTGGCTCCATTGGTGAACACGTAGGCCCAGATCCGATCTCCGGCGGTGGCGTTGAACTGGTAGAAGTCCACGTCTCCGACCGGGTTGATACTGCCAACCAATTCCACTCGCGTGGAGCTGAAGAGCAGCTGCGGAGTGGTGTTCGTGTTGTTCGGCTCCACTTCAGCCAGGAAGCACGGCGTCGGCGACGCAGTCGGGCTCGGTGTCGCGGTTGCTGTCGGAGTCGGAGTCGGAGTGGCCGGCGTCGGAGTTGGCGTCACTGTTGGGGTTGGCGTCACTGTCGGAGTCGGTGTTGGAGTAGGTGTCGCCGTCGGAGTTGGCGTCGGCGTCACGGTTGGTGACGGTGAAGGCGTTGGGCTGGCGCTCGGGGACGGTGTTGGCGTCGGTGAGACGCACGGCCCAACCAGCGGTTTCCAAATGTGCAGCGCGTAATTGCCGGTCGTAGGTCCGGTCGCATCCGAGATCACCTGGACGCCGAAGGTTCCCGCGCTCGCGAAGGTGAAGAGGTGATTCTCCGAGCGGAACACGAACCCAGCGCCCGGGCAGCCCGTGCCGCAGAAGGTGTCGTCGCTGTCCACGGTCAGGAGCGTGACGCCTCCGCTATCCAGAACTCGGAAGTTCGGATTGAAGTCGGTCGCGTCTCGCTCTGGGTTGCCATCCACCTGGATGACGAGTCTGTCGCCGGCGGCAACAGTGAAGCTGTAGGTGTCGAGGTCGCCGGTCGTTGTGACGGCGCCTGTGACCACCGAGCCGATCACATACGGATTAGCCGTGGCCATCGTCTCGTTCGGCTCTGTCTCCGGTGTTGCTGCTCCGGAAGTGCGATCCAGGAAGAGCGTGTATGGAACTATTGTCGCCGTCGCACTGAAGGGGTTCACCTTCAGTTGGTAGGCCGCGGTGCTGGTGATCGGCGCACCCGATATTCCCGAGGAGAGCGCAGCCTGGTTGCCGTCATCGTCATCGAACTGCACGACGGCCGAGGTCCCCGCGTTGGTCAGGGTCAACTGGCTGTCGGTGGCGCTGGTGGCTCCATTAGTGAACACGTAAGCCCAGATCCGGTCTCCGGCGGTGGCGTTGAACTGATAGAAGTCCACGTCCCCAACTGGGTTGATGCTGCCAACCAGTTCCACTCGCGTGGAGCTGAAGAGCAGTTGCGGAGTGGTGTTCGTGTTGTTCGGCTCCACTTCCGCCAGGAAGCACGGCGTCGGTGACGCAGTCGGGCTTGGTGTCGCGGTTGCTGTCGGAGTCGGCGTCGGTGTAGCCGGTGTCGGCGTCACTGTTGGAGTTGGCGTGACTGTTGGAGTTGGAGTCGGTGTTGCCGGGGTCGGCGTTGGAGTTGGAGTCGGTGTGGCCGTTGGGCTCGGAGTCGGGGTCGCCGGGCAGGGGCCATCCAGGCTCACGTCATCTATGACAAAACTGCCGGTCCCAGTGGTTGGCCCGATATACTCGAACAGAAGGGCGTGTGCCGCTCCATTGGCGAAGGCGTTCAGATTAATCGTCTTCTGAGTGTAGGCCCCCTCTGCCACGGCCGGCTCGATGTAGCTCTGTACAATCGCGCCGTCCACTCGCACGTTCACCACGTCGGTGAACGGGGCAGACACCGTTCCAATCCGCATCCAGAAGCTCAGCGTGGCGGTGCCGCCTGACGGGAACGTCAGGGTCTGTCCGAGAGTCGCTGTTTCGGCAGCCGGGATGCCACCGAACCAGAGCCAGAAGGCACCGGTGCGCGGAGGCGAAGCGCCGCCGCCCGTGCCGCAAGAAGGCACGTCGCACAACGGTGTGCCGAAGTTGGTCGAAGTCTCAGGATTCCAGAACGTATTCGGAATGCCGCCAGTTTCGAAGCCTCCGTCAACAATCAGGTTGCCGGTCCCAGTGCAAGGAGTCGGGGTTGCGCTTGGAGTTGCTGTCGCAGTCGGTGTGGGCGTCGCCGTTGGCGTGACCGTCGGAGTTGGTGTGGGAGTAGCCGTCGGTGTCGGTGTTGGCGTCGCGGGAGTTGCGGTTGGTGTTGGTGTTACTGGAGTAGCCGTTGGTGTGGGCGTCGGAGAAGCCGGTGTCGGAGTTGGTGTGGGCGTCGGAGTAGGCGTTGGGGTCGGAGTGGGCGTCGGTGTGGGCGCGATCACCACCACCGTGAACTGCCGGGTGAAGGTGTCGTCGCCGCTGTTCAGCGTGCCGCCGTTGTCCATGACCGTGACCGTGATCTGCGCCGAGCCAGACTGCCCGGCGACTGGCGTGTAGCTCAACGATCCCGTCGTGTTCGGACTGGTGTAAGTCACAGTCGGGTTGGGAATCAGTCCGATGTTGTTCGACACCGCTGTCACGGCGATCGTTTGCGTGTTCTCGTTCGCCGGGCCCGAGGTGATTCCCGAGAGGTTGACCGATTGCAGCCCGGAACTCTGCGGGATCGGAGCCGGATCGGGGATGGCGTTGAGGGTCGGCTCATCGTTCACCGCCGTCACGTTGATGTTGAAGGTCTGGATGGCCGACGTATCCACGCCGCCGTTGAGCACGCCGCCGTTATCGTGGATTCGGACGGAAACAATGGAGGTGCCGTTGGCATTCGCCGCCGGCGTATAAGTCAGGGTTCCTGTGGCCGAGACCGCGGGCTGCACCGAGAACAACGGATTATTGTTGTTCGTGACAATGAAGTCGACCGCCTGGCCCGACTCATTCGCGGGGCCGGGGGAGATGTTGGTGGCCCAGCCCACTACGGTCTGCGCACCGGCGTCTTCCAGCACGGTTTGATCGGCTCCCTTGGTGAAGCTCGGCACGTCGTTGATGGAGGTTACCGTGAGATTGACCAAGGCACCGCTGGTCGCGAAGAGCGTGCCGTCGGAAGCGTTCCAGCCGAAGCTGTCCGAGCCGTTGAAATCCGGAGTCGGCGTGTAGGTCAGGGTGCCAATGTTGGCGCGCAAGATGTCCTGCGGCACGGTGAAGGTGGCGCCACTGATCTTGAGCAGGCCATTCGTCGGCAGCGAGGTGATGCGCAGGATCTGGAGTGTGTCGGCCGGGGCCAGGGTGTTCGGATCGGAGAAGCCGGCATCAAAGTTCGCCGCGGCGAAGGTGAGAATAGCGTCCTCGTTCACGCTCGGGGCGATGTTCGCGACCACGGGAGGCTGCTCGACCCGGGTCACAGTCGGATCGGCTCCGCCGCCCACATTCGGATCGTCCGTCAGCACGTTGGCGAAGTTGCTTCCGCTCACGGTGCCCTGATTGGAGATCGTAGGGGCGGTCATGCCGATATTGATCATGACTGTATAGGTAACGACGACCGACTTGCCCGCGGGCAGCGTTCCGATGACAACCGGCGACGTGAGGAAATGCATGTCGCCGTCAACGTGCGGTGTAGCTTCCCTGGCCTGATCTTTGGCCGGCAGACGGCGCTCACCCTTCGTCAGATATCCATACATCAAGCTATCGCGATCCTGTTCCAGATAGGAATCGTTGAGACCAAGGGCGTGACCCATCTCGTGCATGATCGCCGTGAGCAGGTCGATGCGACCGGCCGGCGCGCTCGCCGGATCCGTGTAGCTCCGCGTAATAGAAGATTTTTTTGCAAAGAGCGCAGCACCTTCGGCGCTCGCATCAATGAACCAGCCGTTACCGCCGGCATTGCTATCAACGCGGATATAAACCCCGTTGGCTTCGCCCAGGCGCAAGTCGGACAACTCAGCCACTTCAAATTTCAGTCCGCGCAATGTGGCGAGCTGAGTGTCGTCGAGACCGGTCGCGCTCCACTGCGATATCGCAGCCGCGACTACACGATCCAACTCCGGCTGAGAAAGGTCAGATGGATTCTCTAACTGAGCAGGTCCTGCTTCGATAGTCGATGAAGTAGACGCCGGCGAGTCGGATTTGCGGACAGCTGGAGGGAGATTGCCAGCCTTAGCGACCGGCGAGAAAGAACCTGGTTCGCGCGCGTCAACTCCGCCCGGCGCCAAGAGCAGTGGCGGCACGGGAGGAACGCCAGCGGGCGTGCCAATGGTCGGACCCGAGCCATTCGTAAACCCAGCCCCGAGGTCTAGCGTCGCATTATTATTGTCGATGAGAATCTGCCTATCAATTGCCTCGCTCTGTCCCGCCGCCGCACCAGATCCGTTTCGATAGAGATTGAGGGTGCTGGCGCAAGCGCCGCACGTATTCTTGTCCAGGAACACATCCGTCGAGTTGTTCGGATCGCTGTCCTGCATGGTGTTCTTGTTGGCCGCCACGGTGGCCGAGCCGATGACGATGTCTACGCGACTCGTGTCGGCCGGTAGTGCTCCCGCGTTGACCCAGATCGCTCCGAAGGCCCCCTGCGCAGCCCCGCCGGGCTCGTTAATCGTGTTGCCAAAGATGGTCGTATCCAGAATGGAATTTCCCTGGCGCGCATTGACCAGAATGCCGACTTCGCCGTAGCGTTTAATGATGTTGTTCTGAACCAGAAAACGCGAGTGCGTCGTCCCATTACCCCGAGTGGTTCCCTGATTGCCACTGGCAAAGATTCCAATCGCATCCGCGCCATCGCCAGCGCCGCTCCGTGCGATTCCCGTAACCCCAAATGTGTTGTTGGTGATCTTGGCATCAAATTTACTGTTTCCGGAAACAACGCCGATGGTCATCATCCGGCCGACGTTATTGACCCCCGGAGGACTTGCGCCGGTCCCGTGCCGGAACGAGTTGCCGTCAATGTTTACGGTGACAAACGAGTCGGTTCCGGCACTGCCGAATTGCGTGCCTCCGCCAGCCGGAATGGGATTGATCGTGTTCGAGAATGCGCACCCTCCGGTGATCTGAATATCCATCGTCGACGTTCCGTTCGCGCTGGTGGTGATGTGGAATCCACGAACCGCGTTGAAGATGCTGGCGCCGTTGACGGTGAAATTCAGCGTGGCGTTTCCGAAGGAGTTTACCAGAAAAGAATCGGCCACCGTGGAAGCGGGCTGGTTATTTCTGACGGTGCAGTTTGTGACCGTTAACCGGTTCAGGGTCCCCGAGTCGTTCACGACTGCGAGCGTCTTATTGAAACCGAGATCGAGCGTGCTGTTGCTGATGGTCGCGGAACCCAGCAGGTTGAAGAAACGAATGCTGCACTCGCCTGAGAAACCGGCGGCGTCGGTATCGGCCGTCGCACTGGTGCCGTTGATCGAGGAGGAGCCGACCAAAGAGTTGTCGAGAGTAAAGCCGGTGACGCTGTTGCCGCGGATTCCGTGATTCTGATTGCCCTGAATCGACATCCGAGTCAGCGACACATTGATCGTGCTGTTCAGATAAATACCGATGCCCGCTGTCGCGCTGCCGTCTCCACCGGTTTTACCCTGAATTGTCCCGCCTGTGCAGGTGGGCGACCCCGTCGTGCAAGAGCCGGCATTGCCCGTGACCGTCAAACCCCCGAGGGCCCCCGTCGTGTCGAGGCTGATCCCGTTATTCGCGCCGGCGTTCGCGGAGATGCTGCGAAACGTCAGGCCGCTAGCGCCGATCGTCGTATTGACGACGTTGAGCGCCGAACCCGACGTTGTCGCCAGGGTGTTAACGATTGAGGTGTTGTTCTGGGTAGCGTTGACTGTTCCGCCGCCGGTCGCATTAAACGCCGTGTTGACGCCCGAACTCACTGCGATATTGGAGAAGTTGAACGTGGCGCCAGTGTTGGTGCCTACCAGGTTCGCCCCGGCGCCACCGGACGTGGCCAGTCCCGTGAAAGTCAAGGTCCCCACGGTGCTCGACAAATCGACGCCAGTGCCAGTGGTCGTGGTGACGGCTACCTCGTCGACGGTGACCCCGGTGATTGCAGCGGCCGGATCGTTCATGCCAGTTGAAGTTGTAGTCGCAAGGTTAAGGCCTTGAACGCGCGCGCTGGTCGCCAGCGTAACCGTGGCTTGGAGGGTGGGGCGAACTCCCGAGATCGACGGCCGCGCGGGGGTATCGGTGCCCGGCGTGATTCCCATGAACGAATCAAAGCTTGCGCCCGTCGCGCCCTGGCCGATCAGCCACCCGCCGGTGTTCAAGACGGCGCCATTGGCGTAATTGATCGACGAGCCAGAGTTGTTCAAAACGAAGATACGGTGGTTCGTTGATGCCCCTATCGCCGTGGTCGCCTGCGCCACGGTCTGGAATGCTTTCGAATTGGTCCCCGTCCACGTGCCGTTGCCGCTCACCGGCGCAGTGCTATCGACAAACCAGATGACCGGACCGGCCACGGTGATGGAACAAGTGGCCGTGGCACTGCCGGCGGGTGTGCCGGCCACGCCATTGCTGATCGTGTAGGTAAAGGTGTCCGTGCCGGTAAAGCCGGGCGCGGGGGCATAGGTGAACTTGCCAACATTCGCGCCACTCGTCGTCATCGTCACTGTACCGCCATTGGCGCTGGTGCCACTCTGGGTGATGGTCAGCGCGGAGAGAGCGACCGGGTTGCCGGCCAGGATGCCGGGATAATCATTGGTCACGACAGTGAAGCCGCTCGTGGCGGTATTCACGGTCTGGTTCGCCTGGACCGTCTGCGGATACGTGTCGTCGAGCGCCACCGGCGTGACGTTGAGACTGCCCGCCACCTCGGAAGTGTTGGCTGCGGTGGGATCCGTCAGCGTGACGCCGGTGGCGGCACTGCCGGTGGCGTTGATCTGAATCGTGTAGGTGACGTTGTCGCCCGGATTCTTCTTCGTCGCTGTCGGGACGCCATCGTCGTTCGTCGCCGTGACGGTTTGGGCGGAGGAAAATTGCGCGTTGGCCATTAGCAGGGCGATGGCAAACGCGGCATTGCGAAGGCCGCGAGAGGTTGCCTTAAGCGGAGCGGCGAAAAGCCGAAGAATCAGGGTGTTGGATTTCATGGGTGGATTTCTAGAAACAGGGGATAGGGGCGCCGTTGATGGCCAACGATTTCACGCAGATTCGGACCGGCCGAATCTCGTGCGGAAACGCTGGCGAAACACGGCGTAGTTTTTAAAGGAAAGGCGGAACGGTTGTCGAGATTTATTTTAGGAAGCGCCTCACACAAAGTCCGCGAAGGTCACAAAGGTTTTTTTTGGGGTCCGTCTGTGTCAATCTGCGGACGCGAGAATTCTCACACGGAGGGCACAAAAGATTCCCTCCTGCTCATGATCTTGATCGTGATCCTGATCCTCCCTTCTGATCACACGCGGGCGCAGAGATCATGAGCACGAGCAGGCAGGCGAGCACTCTCCTCTCCAAACAATAAAACCTTCGTGACCTTTGCGGACTCCGTGTGAGATCATGGCCCCATGCTTGATCTCGCCAAAGTGCAGCGCGCGGACTTCGCGCCCTGCGTGAATCAGGATTTCGAAATCGCGACCACCGGCGCTCCGCTGGTCCTGCGACTTTTCGAGGCGCGTCCGCGCGAGCCCCTGCCGGGAATTTCACGCGAGCCGTTCACGCTGACTTTTCACGGCCCGCCGCCGCTCCGTTTGCCACAGGGGATTTACCGGCTGAGCAACGCCACGATTGGCGAGATGGAAATTTTCCTGGTCCAGATCGCCGCCGATGAAACCTGCAGCACGTTTGAAGCAATTTTTAACTGAGGGGAGCTCGCATAAAGGGCACTAAGGACACAAAGGTTCCTGATTCAGGCTGAGGATTTCAAAGCCAAACTCCTTAGTGTCCTTTGTGCCCTTCGTGTGAGGCTCCGTCGGCTCGCCACTCCATCAGCAGATAAATCCCCTTTTCCTCCACCTGCTTGAACCCAAGCCGCTCATAAAGCCGGCGCGCGGGATTAAACTGTTCGACGTGGATGCTTAGCTTTTTCCCGGCCGCCTTGGCTTCTTCCTGTAATTCGCGCAGATATTTTGTGCCAATGCCGGCGCTGCGATGTTCGGGGAGGAGCGCGATGTCGATTATGTGAATCTTCTCGTCCTCGCGCAAGACCAGCAATCTCCCGGCGGCCACCCCGTCGCGCTCGATGACGTCGAAGGACGCGTCGGGATAATTCCGCTTATAATCCGTCGTCTGCGCGTTGAACTGCATCCGGCAGAACAGCGCTTTCTGCTCGTCGCTCCAATTCGTCTGGGTGAGCTCCATCTCGCGCGTGCTCGCGTACAAGCGAGCGAGAAATGATTCGTCGGCCGCGCTAATAGGTCGAAGGGCAAGCGATGTCATCACGTGGACCGTGCGCCGACCTTACCGCGATGTCGAGGGAGGCGCGGAAATTTTGAAATCCGAAGCACGAAATCCGAAACAAATTCGAATTACCGAAAGAGGGAAATGATCAAAAACTCAGAATCCCGTTTTGGTAATTTCTTCGTTTTTGGAATTCGAGCCTTGTTTCGGATTTCGATATTCGAATCTTGAATTTCCCCTTTAGGGGCGTGCCGGGAAGATGCCTTGCAACGCGATGCAGTAATTCAGCACCAGGTACGGCATCATGTTGTTGTGCGGCAAGCTGCCGCCCATAAGACCAATCATGCTGACCTGATTCATGGCGCCTGCGTTTGCCAGGGGCGTATACGCGGTTCCCCCGCTCGATCGGGCGAAGGTGACTGCGGGATCTGGGATCCCAGCGTTTGCCGGAGGCGGCGCGCCCTTGCATTGGACAAAGTGATTGTGAATCGGCATCTCGGTTTGAAGCAGGGTGACAAACTCCGACCCGCCTTGTTCGCCTAGATCATGTTGCGATAGGCCATTGCCCTGGCCCGGATGCATCGACGCGTTACCCTGCATGTCAGGCAGGGCAAAGGTGCTTTGACCGTTGCCGCCATACGTGGTTCCGAGCAGCGAGAAGAGCGCGGTATTCTGCGAGATTGGCAGGATTTGCCCGTTGCACTGGGCCCAGCCGGTCGGTGCGAAGTTAAAACCGAAGATGCGGATTTCAGCTACAAATTGGTCTGACATATTAGTTCCTTAAGAAGGTGTTGGGAAAATTCCGAAGAGTGAAATGATGAAATCGATACAGAGGTAGGGCTGAAAATTGGTGTGCGGTTGATTGCCCCCCGCCGGCAGCAGCATCTGGGCGGCCATATTGTTGGCGGGCACCGCCGCCGCATAAATCGAGACAACGTTGCTCGCGGCCGGCACAAAACCGACTGGACTGTTCTGATTGCCTGTGTCCTTGCTGCCGAGCAGTGGGTGGTTGTGAATCGGCATCTGTTGCGTTGTCAGAGTGACGGTTTCCACGCCGCCCGTTTGCGCCAAGGCGAAGCTGTTGCCTTGATGGATCGGCAGCCGCCCGCGCAAGTCAGGCAGCTGGAAGGTCTCCTGCCCGTCGCCGCCATAGGTGGTGCCGATCAGGGTAAACAGCGTATCGTTCTCAGCAATGGACAGCGTTTGTCCCTCGCAAAACATCCATCCGTTTGGAGGAAAGTTGCCTCCGAACATTCTGATTTCACCGACATAGGGTTGTGACATAATTTTCTCCTTAATTTCGGCTTGGGAAGATTCCGATCAAAGCGACACAAAAGGTCAGAGTGAGGAAGGGCTGCATGTTCTGGTGCGCCTGGCTTCCGCCGGTGTTCGTGACGTCGGTCGGTTGAATGTTCGTCAGGTTCGTCGGTGCGCCGTAGAGACCAGCGACGACACCAAAAACATTATCCGTTGGGATTACGGTGTCCCCGTTGTTGTTGGAGCCCTGCGCGATGTGGTTATGCGTTGGCATCTCCCCCATGGTAAGGGTATGCGCTTGCTCTCCGCCTTTTTGGCCCTGGACGTTGAACGAACCGCCCACGTGAAGCGGTGTCTGGCCCCGCAGATCGGGGAGCCCGAACGTAGTCTGGCCGTTGCCGCCGTACATCGTGCCGAAGAGCGAGAAGAGCGCCTGGTTCTGGTTGATAGGCAGGAGCTGTCCATTGCACATCGCCCAGTTGCGCGGGGCGAAGCCGAAGCTCATGATTTTGATTTCACCAAGAAAAGGTGTTCCCATATATTTTAGGCAAGTTGGAGGTTTTGAGGGTGTGAAGCGGGAGGGTCGTCGAAAGTGGGGTTAGGGGTATTAGGGGTTGGGGTGATAGGTTTTATGCTGGACCGCAAAATGGTGTCCAGCTTTTTTTCTAAGTATTTTTACGGACCCCCAATCGGACCTAAAATCGGGACCTCACACGGAGGGCACAAACCTGCCTGCATCGCTATGCGAAGCATTGCGGGCATGGGGCACACGGAGGGGGAAGCAGGAACTCGAAATCCGAGCCATCCGCGTCATCCGCGGTCAAAATTCCTCTCACAAAGGTCGCAAAGGAACACCAAGGACAAAAACCTCTGTGTCCTTTGTGACCTCTGTGTGAGACCCCTCTCGGAGCGCTCAAGAATCGATCACGATCACGAGCATGAGCATGAGCACGAGAAAGGGCCGGAGGCCCTTTACATCAGAGGTTTGATGCTCTTCAGGATGGCTTCCAATTCCTTGGAATGCTTCTTGGTGCCGTCGGGTGAAGCCCAATAGGTGATGAGCAACACCTTGTCTTTCTTCGCCGCCAGAATTGTGAGGCTGATGATCGCGTCGCCTTCTTTGTCCTTGCCGTTCCAGGTCACGTCGACCCCGTCCATGCCGTTGATCTTGCCTTCACTTTGTTTCATCGACTTTTCATCGATGGTGACGCCCTGCTCGGATAGATACTTGACCGCGTCCTCGATGGACTTGTCCATCCCTTTGGCATCGGTGGTCTCGACCGCGAAATAGACTTCGTTGTCGGCGGATTGCGATTCCACGCCGCTATCGATCTCCTTCGATTTCCAATCGTCGGGGATGGTGATCGAGGCGAAAGATTCTTCATCGGGAACCTTGAAGGTCTTGCCGAAGGAGGGGGTGACGAGCGCGAGGGCGAAGAGGAGGGCGAGCGAGAGTTTTTTCATATGGTCTGGGTTTCTACATGGTGCGCACGGGTTTGTCTCCACTAAATTCTTGAAGAATGACCGCGGATCCTCCTCCGCCGCGGACAGGTCACGCGGATGGCACGGATGGGGGAAATCTTCTCTTGCTCCTGATCCTAATCTTGATCCTGATCCTCAAGAATCGACCACGCCTCGAAGCGGGGATCATGAGCAGGAGCAGGATCAAGATCAAGATCAGGAGCAGGGGCAGGAGGAACGATCAGGGCCGAAGGCTCGCGGGAATATGGAGCTTTGCCAAATCCTCCGGATCAAATCCCGTCCCGAGGGTCAACCCGCGCCAAACGCCTTTCGCCCGTTTCAGGAAGACCAGGGCCGCATCGGTTTGGCCGTCTTTGGGCGTGACCAGGACGCGCGCGTAATCGCCCTCGACTTTCTCCACCTCTATCTTCATCGGCGCGGTATAGGATTCCGCCGCGAGATACTTCTTCGTCGCCGCGACGATCGCCTGGTCATCGCCGCCGGCGAGGAGCGACCCCGCGCAAAGAAGACCGACGGACAAGGCGGCCATTAACAGAAATATTTTCGTGACTTTCATGGTGACGTCTCGCGCATCAGCTCGTAATTCGCCAGAGGGATCTCACACGAAGTCCACAAAGGTCACAAAGGCTTTTGTATCTTGGTGTCCCTTTGTGTCCTTCGTGCGAGGTCCCTTTTTTCTACGGCGGAACGGGATCGCGCGTGTCCGCCGGGACCCAGGGCATGCAGCGAAACAACCGCGACGTCGTGAGCCAAAGGCCTTTCGGGAACCCGTGCCGGCGCATCGCTTCCTCCGAATAGTGCGAACAGGTCGGCTCGAACCGGCAATGAACGAAACGATCGGCCACCGGTTTTAGGAGCGCTCGATATCCGCCGATCACCACTCGATTGTAAACGATAACCGAAAGCTGCGCCCGGGGCGGCCGCGTCCAATCGCAAATTGCCGCGGCGGCCAAAACGACCGAGACGCCGATAATGACCCGGGCGCGCCGCTTCCTTACGGCTGGTCGCAATGCGGACAAACCGGGCTGCCTTCGATCCGCTTCTTCTTGCAATGCGGGCATGGGACGAGATTGATGTTCGCGCGTCAATCCGATTAGCGGGTTGAAGGCCTCACACAAAGTCCGCAAAGGTCACAAAGGGAGACAGGTTTCCGGCCACCTGCGTTTCGTTTCCTTCCTTTGCGACCTTCGTGGACTTCGTGTGAGATCCAATCTACGGGAGCCGCCCGTACAAAGATATCGCCGCGGCTGCGAACACGCGCAGCCGCGGCGAAAAATCAATTCAATCCGAAAACGCCTTACGGATTCGGCGCACCGGGGATCGTCTTTGGCCGAGTGGCCAGGTGGACGATCAGTCCGACGATCGGAACGAGCCAGCCCAGGACCACAACAAGTGTCCGGTTCGGGGATTGGCGGCGCGCGGAGTCTTTCATGATCCAGATCGCGATCCAGAGCCAGATGGCAATCGAGATCAGAAACGGAATCATCATGACCCCAAAGCAGCCGGCGGCAAGTCCGGCGGCCTGGGCATCGGTGAGCTGGGTGGGCGTGGGCGAGGCATCGTCTTGGGCAAGAAGAGCCGTCGCGGTTAAAAATAGTGGAAGACCGGCAATGAGTCGCTTCATAAGGGGCCTTGCTTACAGATTTTGGCCAACGCGTGTCAACGCAATAATTTAGCGCCACTCCGCCCAACAGTTGCCCGGAACGATCGTCTACTTGGAAATGCTTTGCATGATCCCCTGCATGATAGCGAGACCGCCGAAGATAAGGACCCAAATCAGCCAGCCAGCAATAGCGAAGTATCCAATAACCAACCCGGCCACCGCCAGGCCGTGGCCCTGCAACTCGGGCCTGACCTTGATTCTCGAAAGGGCGATGTGCCCGCATACGACTCCGGCAATCCCCCCAAACACGACGGGCGTGCAACAAAACCCAAACAACCCGAGCAAGCTCAGGACAAGCGACAGGATAGCCAGCGGCTCAGTCGGCGGAGCGACGACGGTGACCGCTACCGCCGTGCCTCCGGCGGTGGGAATCGTGCTCGCCGGCGTATCCGTCTGAACTGGACCCAGGCTTGAGGTGCCGCCGGTCACACCGGGCACGGTGGAAAGCGGCGCCCATCCGGCCGCGCCTTCATACCAGGCCTGATCCGAAAGGCTCAACGTTTCGGCCGCCAGCTGGCGGTTTACCTCTTCCAGGGAGAAAGGCCCCACCGGTTGCCCGTTGCGCGCGATGTGAATCTGCATTGCGCAAATGTCTTGAGCCTGCCCAGCTACCGTCAAGGAGAAACGGACGCTCCCGATCGGGGATCTCACACGAAGTCCACAGAGGTCACTAAGGTTTTTGTCCTTGGTGTCCGTGTGACCTTCCACGTGAGACTGAATTTAACCGCGGATGACACGGATGCCGCGGATGGGAAATCCAATATCGAAATTCGAAGCACGAAATCCGAAACAAATTCAAATGTTCGAAGAAGAAAATTCGAAACGACAGCCCCGTTTTGATCATTCTCCTCTTTCGGTAATTCGAGCTTGTTTCGGATTTCGATATTCGGATTTCGAGTTTCCTTCGTCCTTGGCGTCCTTTGTGACCTCCGTGCGAGATCCGTTGCCGCTCCGGCAAAGAAATCTTGTCAGAGTGAAGGCTGCTGGCCAGCATTCGACAACTCTCAAACCCAACCCTGAAGCCCCATCCCATGGAAGAACCGAAAAACTCGAAGAAAGGACTGGTTGTCGGCGTCATCCTGCTGCTGGTCCTGGCCGCCGCCTATGCCTTTGTCCTCTGCGCTTTCAAAAACGAGGGCGACAACCGGGCCGCCGTTTTGGCGCCGAATGAAAAACTCGGCAACGACCGAATCGAAGCCTACGCCAGAATTGTCAGCGCCGATCCGGTCAAGGGGGACCTCTCTGTCCGCCTGACCTTTACCCCGCATGGCTCCCTGCTTTCCGCCGATGGGGTCACCTTGAGCCGCGATCTCCTGCTCGACGTCAGCAGCGCCGCCGGCAAACACGCTTACGAGTTCAAAAAAGGTAAACGAATGGATCCCGTGGAGGCGATCGTGGAAATCTACGAGGGCGAGCCGATGGAGTATCCCTTCGACAAACACGAGGCTCAGCTCAGTTTTTACTTCGAACCGGCCGGCGCGTCGGAGGCGGACAAATCGGTGCCCGTGGCAGTTCAACTGTACGGGTCAGTCAGTGGCCTCAAGATCGAGGCCGAGTACGCCAAGGAGAACGCGGACGATCATGTGGTCGTCGATCTCAGCCTCTGCCGCGCCCCCACGGCGATTTTCTTTTCTGTCTTCATCATGGCCGCCATGTGGTCGCTTACCCTGGGCGTTGTCTTTCTGGTCTTTCGCGTCCTGGCCGGACACCGGAAGATTGAGATCAGCATGTTCTCGTTTCTCGGCGCGCTTCTTTTTGCTTTCCCGGCGCTGCGAAACAGCCAGCCTGGCACGCCGCCGATCGGCACGCTGAGCGATTTTCTCGCGTTCTTCTGGGCGGAAGTGCTGATCGCCCTTTCCCTGCTCGCGGTGGTTCTAACCTGGCTGATCCGCGGACCAGGAGGAGACAAGCAGAAGTAGGGGAGATGTCGTGTTACTCGTTAGGCAAATCAGAGGACCCAAACGCCTGACACCTGAGGAAACGTTCGATGGAAAAGCGGCTTTCGTTACTTTTTGAGCGGTACCCAGTGCTCCAGGCCTGCGAGAAAGAGCTGCGCTCCGCGCTGGATCTTCTGGTCGCGTCCTACCAGGGCGGGAACAAACTTCTCGTTTGCGGCAATGGAGGCAGCGCCGCCGATAGTGAGCACATCGTTGCGGAGTTGATGAAGGGGTTTCTGAAACCACGCCCGATCTCCTCGGCTCACACGGCCCAGATTGAAGCCGCCGACAAGACAGAGGGGATGGCGATTGCCCTTCGTCTCCAGGGAGCGTTGCCCGCCATTTCCCTGGCCGCGCCGGTCGCGCTCACGAGCGCGATCGCGAACGACGTCGATTTCGAAATGATCTTCGCGCAGCAGGTCTATGGTCTCGGCCGTCCGGGCGATGTCGTGCTCGGAATCAGCACCTCCGGAAACTCGAGGAATGTTTCCAACGCAGTGATCGTGGCCAAAGCCCTCGGCCTTCGGACCCTTGTCCTCACCGGCCGGTCCGGCGGAACCCTGGCGCCGCTGGCGGATGTATCGATCAAAGTCCCGGCCGATGAGATAGCTGCCATCCAGGAGCTGCATCTGCCGGTCTATCATTGGTTGTCGACCGAGTTGGAAGAGATCTTCTTCGCGGAATAGATCTAGATCACCCGCTCGTTCCCGCCATCGACCGGAATCTGCGCGCCGGTGGTCTTGGAGAACGCCGGTCCGCATAACTCGGCCGCCAGTTCTCCGACGTCCGCACTTCGAACTTCTGTCTTGAGGACGTTGTTGCGCTTGTAGTCTTCGACCGACAAACCATAACTCTCCGCCCGCGCCTTCAGCACTTCTTCAGTCCAGATCCCTGTATCGAAAACCGCGTTGGGATGGAGCGTGTTCACGCGAATGCCGGCGTCGCCCCACTCCAGGGCAGCGACGCGCGCCAGCTGCGTCAGGGCCGCTTTCGACGCCGAATAAGCGGCTGCTCCGGGCCCGGGGGCCGCGACGTTCTTCGACCCAATGACCACCACGCGCCCGCCCGCCGGCGCCAGCTTCAGCAGGGGAAAGCATTCGCGCATTAGCGTCAGGTTGGCGTCGAGGTTCACGCTCATGACGGTGCGCCATTCTTCCGCCCCCAGTTTTTCGATGGGTGTGCCGGCCGGAAAGACCCCGGCATTCAGGATGAGCATGTCCAACCCGCCATACGTCCGGACACCGGTTTCGAGCGCGCTGGCCAGGGCCGCTTCTGAGGTAACGTCGCAAGGCAATCCCAGATAGTCAGGCCTCGAACCGGCACAGGTGGTGACGCTCGGATCGAGATCGAGACCTACGACCGCCGCTCCACGTTTGAGCAGAGACTCCACACAAGCCCGGCCTATTCCTGAGGCCGCGCCGGTCACCAACGCGATTTCCCCGCCGAAAATGGGCGGACGACCCGCACGACGCAACTTCGCCTGTTCCAAGTCCCAGTATTCAAATTCAAACAGTTCCGCCTCGGAGAGCGCGCGATAGCCGCCCAGCGCTTCCGCTCTCGTGATCACGTCGATCGTATGGGAATAAAGATCGCGCGCGATCGCCGCTTCCCGGGCGGAGCGCCCGACGCTACCCAGGCCAAATTCCTCGTCCAAAATCACGCGCGGCGCCGGATCCAGCATCGTTTTGGATTCCTTCGCGCTGGCGGCATGCCGCGAAAAATATTCACGATAAGATTCCGCATACGCCTCGACATTCCGGCCCAGCAGCGGAAGGCGTTTGGTTCGCAAAATGTGATCCGGCGTGGCCGGCCCCTGCTGTGAAACAGCAGACGCGCCCGCGGAGCGAACGAAGGCCAGCGCTCTGGCGCTGGAGTCCGTGGCCACGATAACCGGAAAGCTCGCGGTCTCCGAGATGCTCTTTCGGAGGCTCGCTAGAATAGGACCTATGCGACCCATAGGACCTATAGGACCTATGGCCGGAAGCTCCCACGCGCCCTTTGCCTTCAAGTAGCGCTCGGCGCGGTCCACGAGCGCGATCATGCGGCCGTACGATTCTTCCGCGGTCGCGCCGAACGAGAAGATGCCGTGCTGAAGCAAGACCATTCCGATGGTCGACGGCTTCGCTTCCTTCTCGAATTGTTTCGCACAGGCTTTCGCCAGATCGAACCCCGGCATGACGTAGGGAACGATCACGACGTCGTCGCCGTAAATTTCGCGGATGCGCGCGGCGCCGTCCGCTGTGTTGGTGACGGCCAAAACAGCGTCCGCATGGGTGTGGTCGACAAATTTGTGAGGGAGGACCGCGTGCAGAATGGTTTCAACCGATGGCGCGGGCGCTCCGGCGCGCGTCACCTGGGTGGCGAGCTCATTCACCATCTCTGGATCGGACAAGGCCTCGACTTGCGCGAGCTTCAGCAAGTGCGCCATCCGGACCGGGGCGAACCCTTCGGCCTGAATTGTCTCCAGGTCCCAGCCGCTGCCTTTGACGTAAAGAATCTCTTCCTCTTCGCCGGCGAGATTGCGTTCCCTGATCTTGACGGAAGTGTTACCGCCGCCATGCAACACCAGCGTGGCATCCTGGCCCAGGAGACGGGAGGAATAGACCCGCTGCTCGAGGTCGGACTGGCATTTCTTCGCCTCGGCGGGATTCCAAAGATTCTTCATCGCGCCTGGGTGGATTGAACAGAGGCCCGTTCTGTTTCGGCGGGAGCGCTAGAACAAGCTGTAGATGAAAGGGGCCAGGGCCGAACCTTCAGCCACGACGAGAATCAATCCGAGCGTCAGCAACAGGACGATGACAGGCGCCAGCCACCACTTCTTGCGCACGCGCAGGAAACTCCAAAACTCCCGCAGAATAGACAATTTACCATTCATCCTAGAATTGCTTTTCGTAGTCTTCCACCATCGGACGCGTTGTCCGGGCCTGCCAATAACTGGCCGTATTGGGCCGAAAGGCAACTTCAATTATGCGCTTGCCGAAGAGGCGCTGGAGCAAGCCAATCGGCGTTACCACCAGAAAAAAGACAATCGTCAAAAGAACGCGGGTGACGATCCATCCGAGAACGAACGAGCCCATCATCCAGGGGGCGTGAACCCATTTCAACAATGACGGAGCCAGACCCGCGGCCACGATCAGGACCGTTCCGATTGAGATCAAAGGCCAGCCGGCGCCGCGATGACGCCACAGGAAAAAGCAACCCAAGGCCAGGATGACCGGTCCGACTGTCAGCCCAAAGCGTCTTAGTCCGCGGGGCGACCGGTCGAGTTTCTGATATTCGTCGTTAATCCAGGACATCGTCGGGTTCGCCCTTCGTGACGTGGGCGGGGTTTTGCTTCCGTTTATCCAGGAGGAAATTTCCGAGCACGAGATAATCCATCTCCGTGCGCATGAAACATCGGAAGGCCTCTTCGGGTGTGCAAACCGGCGGCTCGCCGCGAACATTGAAGGAGGTGTTCACCAGCACCGGGCAGCCGGTATTTTTTTCGAACTCACCGAGCAACCGGTGAAAGCGCGGATTGTCCTGGGCGGCGACGGTCTGCACGCGGGCGGAATAATCAACGTGGGTGATCGCCGGCAGGGTCGAGCGGCGCGTTTTCAATCGGGCCATGAAATCGTCACCCACTTCTTTGCTCTCTCCGTCCAACCGAAGCGACTCCTTCACGGGCGCGACCAGAAGCATGTAAGGACTTGAATTGTTCAGCGCAAAACAATCGGCGACGCGCTCGCGCAAGACCGAGGGCGCGAAGGGGCGAAAACTTTCTCTGAACTTTATCTTCAGATTCAAAGTTTCCTGCATCCCGGACGAGCGGGCGTCTCCAAGGATCGAGCGGTTCCCCAGAGCGCGCGGACCAAACTCCATCCTGCCCTGGAACCATCCGATCACATTTCCGTCCTCGAGCAGTTTCGCCACGCGCGACATAAGCTCGTCCTCGACCAGTTCCTCGTGCGGAACGGCGGAGCGCTCCAGAAATTCCGCGGCATCGTAGGCCGGTCCGAGAAACGAACCACGTTGCGTGTCGCCTTCGCCGGTAATTTTTCTTGGTTGATTGTGGTAATGATGCCAGCCCAGCAGAGCGGCGCCGAGAGCGCCACCCGCGTCTCCCGCCGCCGGTTGGATCCAGATGTTCTCGAACGGTCCTTCCCGGAGAATGCGGCCGTTTCCCACGCAGTTGAGCGCGACACCGCCCGCGAGACAAAGGTTGCGCGCGCCCGTGAGCGCGTGGGCGTGCCGGGCCAGGCGCAACATCACTTCCTCGGTCACAGCCTGGATCGAGCGAGCCAGATCCATGTGGCGCCGGGTCAGCTCCGCTTCTGGTTTCCTCCGCGGGCCGCCAAAGAGCTGAGCAAACGCGGCATTCGTCATCGTGAGACCCGCCATGAAATCGAAGTAGCGGAGATTGAGCCGGAAAGAGCCGTCCTCCTTGAGATCGATAAGCTCCGACAGAATCAGGTCACGAAAGACCGGCTCACCAAAGGGGGCCAGGCCCATCACCTTGTATTCGCCGGAATTGACCCGAAACCCGAGATAGTAAGTGAAGGCGGAATAAAGAAGCCCGAGCGAATGCGGGAAACGCAAATCGGCCAAAAGCTCGACGTGGTTCCCTTCGCCGTGGCCGACGCTCGTGGTCGTCCATTCGCCCACCCCGTCGATCGTCAGGACCGCGGCGTTTTCGAAAGGTGACGGGAAAAATGCGGACGCGGCGTGGGACTCGTGATGCTCCGGAAAGAGGAGCGGACCTTCAAATTGAAGCTCGTTCCGGATGGTGTCCTTGATCCAGATCTTCTGTTTCATCCAAACCGGGACGGCTTTCAGAAATGAGCGCAACCCGAGGGGGGCGCAGGCCAGGTAGGTGGAAAGAAGCCGGTCGCACTTCAGGAAAGGCTTCTCGTAAAAAGCGACGAGATCGAGTTTGCCGCCCGCCGGCAGTTCCGCTTCCCGCAGGCAGTAGTCGATGGCGTGGCGCGGAAATCCGGGATCGTGCTTCCTGCGGGTGAAGCGTTCCTCCTGGGCGGCGGCGACGATGACTCCGTCGCGCACCAGGCAGGCGGCGCTGTCGTGATAGAAGGCGGAGAGGCCGAGAATGTTCACGATTGGAGCTCGAGAATGAGTACCACAACGACAGGAATGGGGTCAATTAAGGGCGCGATCGCGTCTGGAAAGGAAAGGGGGAGAAAAGATTTGATGCTTTTACTTGGGATTTCGTTTACGCTCGTACCCTTCAATTGTCGGTTAATCCTCAACTAGAAAGTCCTCCATGATCACATCCAGAATTGTTAAATTCCTCTCCACTGCCGCGCTCGTCGTGGGCTTCTCGACGATAGTCCACGCTCAGGCCACTCGCACGTGGGTCTCCGGTGTCGGTGACGACGCTAACCCATGCAGCCGCACCGCGCCGTGCAAAACCTTCGCGGGCGCGATCTCCAAAACCGCCACCGGCGGCGAGATCAATGTCCTCGATCCGGGTGGTTTCGGCGGTGTTACGATCACCAAAGCGATCAGCATTATTTCTGAATGCGTCGAAGCCGGCGTGCTCGTCTCCGGGACCAATGCCATCATCGTCAACCCTCCCGCGGCTGCCAAGGTTTTGCTCCAGGGGCTTGATATCGAAGGGCTGGGGACAGGCCTTCAGGCAGTCCACATCATCAGTGCCGCCAAAGTCACAATTCAACGCTGCTCCATCCGGAACTTCACCCTGAACGGCGTGAATATCGCGGGGCCTGCGGGCACCCGCTGCCTTGTGACGGAGTGCCATATCTACGGCAATGCCGGCGGTGTGAATGTGGGATCCGCGGGCGTGGCCAATGTCGGACTCGTGATGGGGACCGTGACGGACAACAATTCGTCCTTCGCGACCCAAATCGCCAACACCAGCACATTGTTCATCGGGCAATCGAGGCTCCTCGGAAGTCCTAATGCGTTTACCATTGCGGCCGGCGGAACCGTCAGCTCCTTCGGCGACAATTCGATTCAGGGTGCCGGATTGCCGACGACGACACCCGGGAACAAATAACGTTATTCAGCGCAGCAACGGCTGCGCATTTCTATTTCCGCCACAGACTCCGAATTTGGGGTCTGTGGCGGTTTCTTTTTCGCGAGGGCTTCCGAGATGTCTTGCTTGCAGGTTCCTGTTGCCGCTAGCCTGCGCTGTGTCGCTTCCGGTCGCGTAATGTGCGCTCGGACAAAAGGCGATTTAACCCAAACCAGGACAAAATAATGAAAAAATATCTATGGACAATGTTCGCGGTCGCAATTGCCGCGATCCTCTGCGTAACTTCGGCCAATGCCCAGGCGACCCGCACGTGGGTGTCAGGTGTCGGGGACGACGTGAACCCATGCAGCCGGACGGCGCCTTGCAAAACCTTTGCGGGCGCTATTTCTAAAACCGCCACGGGCGGGGAAATCAATACGCTGGATCCGGGTGCCTACGGAGCCGTGACCATCACGAAGGCGATCAGCATCATCTCGTTCTTTGAGGCGGGCGTGCTGGCAACCTTGGGGAGCAATGGCGTCACCATTAACCCTCCAGCGGCCAGCAAAGTCCTGCTCCAAGGGCTCGACATTGAAGGTGCCGGGACAGGTAACTTCGGTGTCCGCATTATCGCCGCTGCAAAAACGACGATTCAGAATTGCTCGATCCGAAACTTCGCCAGCAACGCCATCGAGAGCGCAGGTCCCGCGGGCACCCGCACCCTGGTGGTCAATTCAACCATCTACGGCAATGCCGGGGGCATGAACATTGGCACGGCCGGAGTAGCCAATGTTGGGCTCGTCATGGGGAGCGTGTTCGACAACAACACGAACTTCGCGACGCAAATCGCCAACACCAGCACGCTGTTCATCGGACAATCGAGGCTCCTCGGAAGTCCCAACGCGTTTACCATTGCCGCCGGCGGAACCGTCAGTTCCTTTGGCGACAATTCGCTTCAGGGTGGCGGACTGCCGACGACAACGCCCGGAAACAAATAATCTTATTCAGCGCAGCAACGGCTGCGCATTTCTATTGCCGCCACAGGCTCCGACTTCGGGGTCTGTGGCGGTTTCTTTTTCGCGAGGGCTTCCTAGATGTCTTGCCTGCAACTTCGCGTTCCCGCTAGCCTGCGGCTATGTCGCGTCTGGTTGCGCATGTGCGCGATCGGAGAAATGCGACTTAACCCAAACCAGGACTAAACAAATGAAAAAATATCTATGGACAATCTTCGCGGTCGCCAGCGCCGCGATTCTCTCTGCAACTCCCGCCCAGGCCCAGGCCACCCGCACATGGGTGTCCGGCGTCGGCGACGATCTGAACCCATGCAGCCGAACGGCGCCCTGCAAGACTTTTGCCGGGGCGATATCCAAGACCGCCACCAGTGGCGAGATCAACGCCCTCGATCCCGGCGCTTTCGGGGCGGTGACCATCACCAAGGCGATCAGCATTATCTCGCATTTCGAAGCGGGCGTGCTGGCGACGTTGGGCGCCAATGGAATCATCATCAACACGACCGGCAAGGTTCTGCTCGAGGGGCTCGACATTGAAGGCGCGGGGACAGGCCTGCACGGCGTCCGCGTCATCACCAGTGCGGCCAAAGTGACCATTCAAAATTGCTCGATTCGAAATTTCTCGAACACCGGTCTTGATGTCGCCGGACCTGCCGGGACTCGCGTCGTGGTGGTCGACTCATTCTTCTACGGCAATGTCGGCGGCATGAACATCGGCACCGCGGGAGTGGCCAATGTTGGAGTCGTGACGAGGAGTGTGTTCGACAACAATGGAGCCTTCGCGATCCAAATTGCCAACACCAGCACGTTGTTCATCGGGCAATCGAGGCTCTTCGGAAGTACCAACGCCTTTACCATAGCGGCCGGCGGCACCGTCAGCTCCTTCGGCGACAATTCGCTGCAGGGCGCCGGATTGCCGACGACCACGCCGGGAAACAAGTAAGCGATATCCAGCGCCGGCAACGGCTGAAAAATCTGACCAGGCTATCGCGCGGCGATAACGCGCTTTAGCCGGGCACATTCGATTCCCGCAACGGACTCCGGAAATCGGAGTCTGTTGCGGGTTCGTTTTGTGGACTATTGATTCGATCACGGTGTAGGACTGACATCTGCATGAACCGCGAGGATGACGATTTGCGCGCGCTGGACCGCGAGGCGGCGAAGGCCCTGCCCCCGGGAGCGTCTCACTACACCGCCTATGTCGGGCCGCCCGAGCAATACGATTTCATGGGCGCAACGCAGTTCCGCCTCCTCACGACCCTGGGCCTCAGGGAGCATCATTCCGTCCTCGACTTCGGCTGCGGCTCGCTCCGGGCCGGGCGCCTCCTGATTCCGTACCTCCGCGAGGGCCGCTACTACGGCCTCGAGCCAAACCAGTGGTTGATCGATGATGCGATCGACCGCGAACTGGGCCGAAGCATCATCGACTTGAAGCGACCAACTTTTCTCGCTCGCTCCGATTTCAAGGCGACGGCGTTTGGGGTTTCGTTCGATTACATTTTGGCGCAATCCATTTTCTCGCACGCGGGACGTGATGTTGTTTCGCAATGCCTGGCCGAATTTCGATCATGTCTCGCGAAATCCGGTTTGATCCTCGCGACCTTTGTCCAGCCGCACCAACTGGGCACAACCGAGGATTTCACTGGCAGCGGCTGGGTCTATCCGACCTGTGTGACCTACAAACTTGAAACAGTTGCCGATATGATCGAGAACGCCGGACTGGTTGGGCGGCCACTCCCATGGTTTCATCCGCGCCAAACCTGGTTTGCGCTGGCGCACTCGCCGGGCGATCTGCCGGCCGCCTCAGACGACGTTCATCTTTCCGGTGTCGTTCTGCGCGCCCCGGAACTGAACGCGTCCCCTCCGCCGTAACGGTATTACGCCGGCGCGCCTTGTCCGAGCAAGGCCGCAAAGCCATCGCATGGCTGAGAATTACTCACGATCGTGGCGTGCGCCGCCTGCAGGCGGGAATCCCAACGGTGACGAAATTTCGACAGGCACGGCTCGAAGCCGTACGCCTCCGCCATTTCCGTATCATGAGTGACGATGAAATCGGCGGTGTCCGCAAAATGCTCGATCGCCGGCACACGCAGATACCCCGGCGCCTGGTCGATGAACACGACGGACCAACGCGTTGGACTCGTTCGGCAAAAGTTCGCCAGAAAGCGCGCCTGAATCTCGATGTATTGCTCGCGAGTTGTTTCCGGACGCGGGATGAATCTTCCGTCCGCCGCAAAATCATATCCGCTCACCGGCCAAACCTTGTGAAACGGCGACGAGAAGCGTTTGAGCAACTCATACATGGCAGGACCCGTCTCAATAGTATGGGCTTCTCTGCGCTGGATATTAGCGAACGCCGAAATGATGGGCGTTGAATAATAGCCACCTCCCATTTCCAAAATCGGGCCGTGCGAACTGAGCAGCGCGGCGACGAGAAGAGGTTGATGCGTGCTAAAGGGATCGGGCTGCATGCGCGGCTTAATAGGTCGTTGTCGTGTCGCGCGCGTGCAACTCGCCTTTGCACTTGTCCAAGGCCGCCGCCATCTCCTCCCAGCCAGGGCCCACCGTCTTAAAGTGTTCCAACGTAAACGCAGGGGACGAGGTCTTGAATGGGTCGCGACTCGGGACCATGGCCCAGCTGTCCAGGATGCTCCCGACGTCGAGAGCGACACCTCCCCTGGCCTTTATCCGATCGCAATAGATTTTGCCGAGGACGCCGGCTCCCACCAGGAATGCCATTCCGGGACGGACGGTTTCCAATTGCTCCATGACTTTATTGAATCCACCTGGCCAGTGAGGCTCGGGCACCGGGCCAGGAAAGGAATGTTCGCCCCGGACCAGGTAAGTCTGAACGGAGCCCAGATCAAAAGCGGCCGCGATCTGCGGGCCTATGTCTCTGCAACCGATGATACCCACCTGATCCCGGCCGCGCAGCAAATGCGCGAGTGCTCCCGCCCATTGCAAATACCAGTGCACGCCCGAGTCCGTGAATAATTGTGAAGTGGAACACAGGTGATGACGTTCGATTCCCGCAAAGACCATTCCGTAGCGCGGACTTCGCGTGAGTTGGTAGCGTGTAGGAAGACCTACCACATCGGCTGAACGGACAGCCTGCCGCAACCCGTCCGCCATGACCTCCAAATCGGCGCCCGGAATATCGCTCTGGCCAAACCAGGTGGTTAAGACCGTGGCCATTTCACCCGGCAGTTGGATCCCGGGCCAACCCAGCATCGGACCCTCGCCGTCACCGAGACGCACGAGCGAAAAACCCGTTTTGGTGCGCAAGGCAAATTCCGCTCGTTCCACGACGGCTCGCAGCGTGACCCGGTCGAATAAGAACGGAGGAAGCGACTCGGTGTTCACCGGCTTACTTGAGCGCCTCCATCTGCGTCAGGACTGGAGTCAGTTGTTCAAGGATAACGGACGCCGCCAGCTCGTGGCCCTCCGGTGTCCAATGGGTGTCATTCATGTACAAGCACCTGCGGTCCGCCAGGACGGCCGGAAGCAGATCGATGGTTGGAACTCCCACTTCGCGAAACATCTCGATCAACATTGCTTGCGGCATTTTGAAATCGTACTCCGAGAGCTCGTTGGCCTGGAGGATCCGCTTCAGCAAGGTCTGGTTGATCTGATTCTCATCCGGAAGAAGGGCCACGACGACCGGTTTACTGCCCGCCAAATCCTTGATCCGGCGAATCTGGCTCACTGACTCTTTCGCCTTACCTCTTTGCACATTGCTGTCGCGAAGATGATTTGGCATCCGCGATTTCTGAACGGCCAGATACCATTCGGTAAAATCGTCGCATTGTTTCCGGACGACATTGCCAGGGGCCGCGGGTCCCCGATTCAGCAGCAGCCGCGCCAGATGGCTGTGCTCATAAAGGAAGACCTGAAGCTTGATAAAGGGACGCGCGGCCGCTGCCCGGCTGAGCGGTTGTCCGAGAATTGCCGTCCCTAATTTTTCAGCGCTGGTGAGATCTGAGAAGGTGTCATTGCCGACAAAAAAGCCGATCAGAATCAAATCAGGTTCGAACTGCTTTCCGTAGTGTTCGAAATATTGCGCATATTGAAAAGGATCCCAGCCACCCACTCCTGCGTTCACCACCTGGATGCGCGGGCCGTAAACTTTGCGCAAATGTTCCTCCAGGACTTTTGGGTATGCCTCTTCCTGCCGCACATTCGCGCCCACCGTGAACGAGTCACCCAGAACTAGAATCCGGAAAACACCCGGTGGTTTCTCCAGAGTAACTTCGACGTCGCGGTGGCCATGGCTGTTGGCGACTGCAGGGATGTCCAGTTGATAATGACCGATCCCACCGGGCTTGAGCCGGTATCCGGTGTAAGGATCCGCCTCGAAGTACATGTTGGCGGCAATAGAGTAGGGGACCGGGCGAAAGATGGCCAAGCCCAGTTCAACCGCACCTAGGGTCAACGCGCACTCTGCCAACACCAGCAGAACCTGGTAAAACCTCCGCCGCCGGCGCCTGGGTTCGGTCGTAGGAATCATTCTGGGCACGCAACCATACTTGAGTACGCTTCTTTTGGTGCAACAGACTGATGGTTGCAATTTGAAGAAATGGCCAGTCAAAGCCAAAAGCAGAGCAAGCCTCCCGAAGCGAACCAGCGCCAGGCGGTAGTCGTCCTGGGCATGCACCGAAGCGGAACGTCCGCGCTTTGTGGAGCGCTCGATCTCCTGGGCGTCGATTTCGGCCAGCACCTGATGCCCGCGACGGAGGCAAATGCAAAAGGGCACTGGGAACACGAAGAAATTGTTCGAGCTCATGATGGCCTGCTCGCCTCTCTCGGTTCCTGGTGGGACGACGACGAACCGCTGCCCTCTGATTGGGTGGACCGGGAGATTACGCGCGAAGTCAGGTCCCAGTTACTGGCGATTCTGGAACGCGACTTTGCCCAAATTTCTATCTTCGGGTTGAAAGATCCGCGCCTGTGCCGGCTGCTGCCGCTGTGGTTCCCAATCTTTCAGACTTTGGGAATCGATCCCCACTTTGTCCTGATGGTGCGGCATCCGTGGGAAGTGGCAGAATCTCTCGCGCAGCGCGATGGGATCGAACACCCGAAGAGTTACCTCCTTTGGCTGGACCATGTCGTGCAAGCTGAAAGCGCTACGCGCGGCTCCAAGCGATCGTTCGTTCGCTATGAAGAGATGGTGGACGATCCGATCGCGACCCTGGATGCTTTGCGCGAGCAATTGGGCGTGGATCTTCGCGCGCCCGCCCAAGTCGAAACTCCGCTCCGAGAATTTCTCGATCCCTCTTTGCGTCATCACCAGTTTTCCGTGAAGAAGGCGGACAAACTCACTCGGGCCGTTCCGCAACTCGCCCTGGATTTCTTCGAGACGGTCTGGAGTGCCTCAACGTCGCGGGAAATCAGCGAGAAGCTGGCGCCGCTGACGAGCGAATTCATCCGCGGGCGCGAGCTTTTCCTTTCTCGCACCATTCGGACGAAGAAGCTTACCCGTGACGATGTAGCAAAGGTGTCGCTCGAAGTGAGCGACCCTCCGCGAGAGGTGGGTGGTTCCGCCCGCTTCTGGCTCGACGCGAAGATCACGAACGAAACGGACGAAGTGCTCTTCTCGGCGAGTCCTTTCCCAGTGCGCCTGACCTATCATTGGCTCGAAAAGACAACGCGCCAGATGGTCGTATTTGAAGGTAAGCGGAGCGGACTCTTTCCCGGCCTGGATCCGCATGTCACCAAAAGCTATCCAATGAAAATCGCCGCGCCGGGCGAGCCTGGGGAATACATTCTGCAAACTACCATCGTCCAGGATGGCGTTTGCTGGTTCGAAGACATCCGCCCCGGCATTGTGCGCGAATTCCCCGTCTCGGTCTCGGCTGAAATCGATCGCAACCCGGTGAGCGCGAGGTCAGAGCCGTCGAAGTTACCTGCCCCGGACTTGGGCGAAGAGCGAATGCGCCCGGGCATCACAATTGGCATTCCAATCTATCGCGGAAAACCTTTTCTCGAAGAGTCTCTGGCGAGCGTTCGCGACCAGACTTATCGCGAGATCGAGATCATCCTGTCGTTGGATGGACCGGATCCTGAGTGCGAGGCGATTTGTCAAAAATTTCTGGGCGACTCCAGATTCCGGCTCGTGGTCCAGCCTGGTCGTCTCGGATGGATGCCGCACACCAACTGGTTGATGGCTCAGGTGCAAACGGAGTTCTGGCATCTCCAGGAACAAGACGACGTCATCGAGCCAGCTTTTCTCGAGACCTTGGTCGAGCACGCGCGGGCGCATCCAAACGCCGCCGCCGTTTTCGCCGATGTGCGCACCTTCGGAAATTTCGACATTCAAATTAGCATGACATCGGTGGTGGGTGACGCCGTGACGCGGCAGCTGAAGCTTATTTGTGAGCACTTCCAAGGCGTGGCGCCGCTGGGGTTAATTCGAACGGAAGCGCTGCGCCTGTGCGGCGGTCTTCAGGCCAATGAGTTTGAGAACTTTGCCGCGGACACCACGTTGATGGCGGGACTTGCTCGCTGGGGCGAACTTCATCGCCTTCCCGCGGAGCTTTATCGAAAACGGGTCCATCCCGAAAGCACGCACGCCACCTGGTGGGGATGGGCGACGGACAAACGCTGCCAGGCCTGGCAGGTGCACTGTCTCGACATGCTCCAGCAGGCGTTTCTGGTTGACGCGCCGCCGCCAGACCGGCGTTTATTGTGGCTCGCCGCAGTTCAACGTCTCGTCTCGCCCCGAACAGCGACTCATTTCCTGCCCCTCGCCGAACTAACCGGGACGGAACGGACCGACATGCTCGACTCATTCCTGAAGCGAGCCCGCACTTCGTCGATCGATATCCCAAAATCGTTGGATGCGACCTGGGATGAGATCGACCGTTGGACCAAAGGTTTCTATTGGATCCCTTCAACGTCCGCGGAACAAAGCAAAGCCTAACCAGGCTGGGCGGGGATCGCCGGTTGTGCCAATCGCTCGGCCGCGGCGCGAACGAATCGCGCGAGCATAGGCCGTGGGAGCGTTCCCACATACGCCGGCGCGTTTTTCGGCTGGGGGATTGCATAAGGCCGGCCCCGAATACTCGCATATTGGGGCCCCCAGACACTCCAGTTATCGTGTTGCTGAAGGAGCGGTATGTTCGTGTTCGTTCCGCCGTGGAGCTGATGAAACGTTGCCTCCCCTAACAAAACGACCAGCTGCGCATCCGGCCACTCGATGGCCCGATTGTAAGTGTCGAGGTTGAGCAGCCCGCCGCCCGGCGAATCGAAACGCTCGTCCAAACCGCCCAGCGCCTCCCAGAATTCGCGGCGCAAAAACAAAGCGTTCGATTCGGCAATCGGCTTGAACCAGCCATCGATCGACGATTCGTCCATGGACCCGATTTCGAACAAGCGGTAGCCGTCGCTCGGCCAGTCAATGCTCGCGAGCAACACGTCCTCCCGCGTTCGATCGTAGCCGGACTCCATCGACCGCCACTGAAAATCCGGGCCGAGGTACCATCCGAGCGTCGCCACGACCGCCTTGTCGTAGAGGCGGGCCCCATGGCGGGCAAAATGGAGAAGGCCCGGGGTGACAACCCGCGCGCCGTCGATCATCACTCCAATGATGTCGCCCCGGGCTTCGGCCAGACCGCGGTTGAGAGCCTGGGCCGGGGACGGATGCGCCTGGTCGATGCGAATCAAACGGAAGTTGCCCGAGAGTCCTTCAATCGTTCCGAGATCGAGCGGAGGAGTCGAACCGTTGTCGACCACGATCACCTCATAATCGTTCGCATCGATATGGCGTTGATAGGTGGCTGAGAGCGAGCGCAGCGTCCGGGGCGCCTCCCGCGGGATGTTATAGACTACGACGACCAGTGAGACGTCAGGCTTGCGTTCGGATTTCTCGGCCAATTTGAGTTCCCTTTCGCGCGCAGATTATCGGGACTGAAACCGGCGGTCAACGAATCGCGTTGACGATGGCGTTCAGGAACCGGGCCCAAAATTCAGGTTGTTTCATAGCGACAAGTAGCTATAAAGAAGCACTATGTCGAAGCTACCGTTTCGCGTAAAGCCTTACGCTCACGGGAAATATAAATTCCTCGTGCGATGGAAAACGCTCGGCAAATGGAAACGTCGCTATTTTGAATCCGAAGATGAAGCTATGGCGTTTGCGACCCAGGAAAACGCCCGCGCCCAGAATGGAAACGGGGATGCGGCGTCTCAGCTTAATGGCCCAGGCGATGCCGAAGCGACCTCGCCCACTTTGACGGAGCGGCCGGAGCCGCAGCGATCGGTCCCGCCCCGGGACTACTCCAGGCTCCTTGCGCCCGCCTACCTCGGGCCGCGAATCGAGCGCTACATCGGCGATTCCTGGTGCATGCACCTGCCCTTTGCCTACGACTTGATGCGCGACTTCGCGCCGAGCGTCTTCGTCGAACTCGGCGTCAAGCAAGGCGAGTCGTACTTCACCTTTTGTCAATCAGCGGCCGAGAATAAGATCAACGTCCGGTGTTACGGCGTGGACTCCTGGCGGGGTGATATTCAGACGGGAGAACTCGATCCCAAAGTCCAGGCCGAGGCGGAAATGTACAACTGCCGCTACTCCAGTTTTTCCGAACTAAAGGCAATGTTCTTCGTGGAAGCCCTCAAGGACTTCCCCGATGGCAGCATCGATCTCCTCCACATCGATGGCACCCACACCTACGCCGACGTTAAGACCGATTTCGAGTCCTGGCTGCCAAAGCTGTCGCCGAAAGGGATCATCCTCTTTCACGACGTCGTTCTTAGGGACCACGGTTTCGGTGTTTGGAAGTTATGGGACGAAATCACGCGCGAACATGATTCGTTCTTGTTTGAATTCGGCTGCGGTCTCGGGGTCTGGAAAAAAGAGCCGCTCAGGGCAACCGATTGTTCTTTTGTCCGCCGGCTTTTTGGCGCGAACAAGTCGGAGAGCGTCGGCCTCAATGAGTCCTACGCGAACGCGGCGGCGGCGCTCGCGCTTTGGCGCAGGAATCAGAACCGATCCCATCCCGACGCGTTGGGGCCGCAGACAACTTCGCCAGAGGCAGGAATCCTCGCCGACCAGGGTTCGGTGATTTCCGCACCGCTCGTCGCGGAGACCGGGCCGACTGCTCCCTTGCTCCAGGACGCCCTGAAACAGTCTGGTCCCACCTCCAGCCAGCTATCGGACGAATTACGTCAACTTCAGGAAGAGGTGAGCCACCGCGAGACGAAGCTCGAGCAACTATCTTCGAAACTGGCGGCCGCCGAATCCGAGAGCCGACAATATCGGACCCAGTCTGAACTTGATGCCAAACGGCTCGCCTCTCTCGAAACGGACGTGCAAGACCTGAGGCGAGACCTCGAACAAGCTCGCGCGGAGGTATCCGATTTCTCTCCGCAACGGCAAGAGGAGCGGGCTCAGAGCGACGAACGCGTCCGCCAAATCGAGCGGCAAACGAGCGCGACGGAAGTAGAACTCCAGGCGAGCCGTGATGAGACGGCGCGCTTCCTGGGCGTCCTGGAGGTTCGGAGGATTCATGCCGACGGCCTGGCGGCGTCCAACGCGAAGTTAGAGGCGCGTTTGGCTGATTTGTCGCGTCAGTTGCTCGTCCTTGGCGCGGAGGTGGAAGAAGGCAATCCTCCCGCGCCCGAAATTGTCGCTGCGATAACGGAAGGCCTCAGGCGGATGAAGCGTCCACCCCTTTTCGACGCCGCCTGGTATCTCGGGCAAAATCCTGATGTTGCCGCCGCGGGCGTCGATCCGGTGGAACATTACCTGGGAAGTGGCTGGGGCGAAGGACGCAATCCGAATGCACTCTTCAACGCTGCGTGGTACCTGGCCAGGAATCCCGACGTGGCCGACGCGGAGCTGAACCCTTTGGAACACTATTGCGAATGGGGAGTGACCGACGGCCGGGATCCCAGCCCGCTGTTTAGTACCAACTGGTATCTGGCTCAAAATCCGGATGTCGCCGCGGAGGGCCTGAATCCGCTGGCGCATTACCTCAAGCATGGCGCAGGCGAAGGACGGGATCCGCACCCCTTATTCGATACCAACTGGTATCTGGCCCAAAATCCGGAAGTAAGGGAGCTAAACCCTCTGGAGCATTATTTGCGGTGGGGCTGTCACCACCAGCGCAGCCCTCACCCTTTGTTCGATGCGAAGTGGTATCTGGCGCAGCACGGCGATATCGGCGGCCTCAAAATCGATCCCCTCCTTCATTACATCGACTTCGGTTGCCGCGAAGGTCGCGATCCTCATCCGCTCTTTGATTCCTCCTGGTATCTGGAACAGAACCCCGATTTGGGCGCGGAGATGAATCCCCTTCGACACTACGTTGAATTCGGAGCAGCCGAAGGTCGCGATCCTCATCCACTCTTTGATTCAAGATGGTACCTGGAACAGGAGCCTGCAATCGACGAAGGCCGCGCGAATCCTCTGGAACACTACGTCCTTCACGGCGCTGACGAGTCTCGCTCTCCGCACCCCCTCTTCGATGCCGGACACTACCGGGCGACCTATCTCAGTGAGACAAGGGAGAAGCACAACCCGCTGGTTCACTACCTGACAATTGGCTGGAGACTCGGGTATCAACCCAATCGCCAGTTTGATCCTTCTTTGTACCTCCACGTTCATCCAGACGTAGCCGAGGCCGGCATCGAGCCGTTCACGCATTACATCCTTTCCGGCAAAAGGGAGGGACGAATCTCCACCGCCGACGAAATCTTTTTCCAGGCGCATAAGCCTGATTTCGAGGTTCCCCGCGAACCGGCTCTCCCTCCAGAAGGCACGGTCACGGATGTGAAGGCGATCGCATTTTATTTGCCGCAATTTCACCAGATTCCTGAGAACGACGCGTGGTGGGGCGAAGGCTTCACGGAATGGTCAAACGTCCGCCGAGGTCGTCCCAATTTTGAAGGTCATTACCAACCCCATGTGCCGTCGGCCCTCGGATACTATGATCTCTCGGAACAGGGCGTCCTGGAAAGACAGACCCAGCTGGCGAGGCAGGCCGGCATCTACGGTTTTTGTTATCACTATTACTGGTTCGGAGGGCACGTTCTCCTCGATCTGCCGGTCCGCAGAATAATGGAGACAGGCCGGCCCGACTTTCCATTTTGCATCTGCTGGGCGAACGAGAATTGGACGCGGCGCTGGGATGGGAAAGAGAGCGAGATCCTCATCGCCCAAAGACATTCACCCGAGGACGATCTTGCCTTTATCCAGAAGATCGACCGTCTCCTCAGATTAAAAAACTATATCCGCGTCGACGGCAAACCGATGTTGCTCGTCTATAGGCCGTCGCTCCTGCCGGATGCCAGGGCGACGCTGGAACGCTGGCGCAGCTACGCGCGGAAGGTAGGCCTCGGCGAACTGCATCTCGTCATCGTTTACAGTTTTAGCGAGCAACGCACAGCTGACTTTTATGGATTCGATGCCGCGGTGCAGTTTCCGCCCCATTTGCAGGCCACTCCCATAACTCCCCGCATTCCCGACCGATCTCCCGACTTCACCGGCTTCATCTATGATTACACTGAAGTTCGGAGGTATGCCCTGGAACAGTTCGCCTCCGCGTCAAAACAAACGAAACTCTATCCCGGTGTCATGCCCTCCTGGGACAACACCGCGCGCCAGCGCACCAGGTCCACCATTTGGGTCAACTCGTCCCCGGAAGCCTATTGCGAATGGCTTGCGGAAGCATCACGCCTGGTGCGCGCGAAGAACTCTCCCGCAGACGGTTTCGTTTTTATTAATGCCTGGAACGAATGGGCCGAGGGGTGTCACCTCGAACCGGACGAACGTTACGGCCACGCCTGGCTCAATGCGACTTCCCTGGCTCTGCGCCCGGACGCCGACGTCGCACCGAAATTGACCGGTCACGCTTCGCATCCCGCTGCTCCGCCAGAAGTTTCCATCGTAGTCCGCCCCTTGTCCGGTTTGGTGAAGCTGGCTATCTCGGTGCTGTTTTACCATCGGGAAGATATCCTGACGGCCTTCGTCACCAAGCTTCTGCCTCAACTGAAAATTGCCGGTGGAACGGAGGACCTCTCCTGCGAGCTATTCCTCTCTTTCAATTACCAGCCTTCTTCTGAAGCGTTAGACGAGCTTCGGCAGTTGATCGGGGAGTTTTTGCCCGGGCACGCCAATGGTGTTCACATTGTCGAGAATCGATTTAACCTCGGGTTTGGAGCGGGCCACAACGCTATCTTCGAAAAAGCGGAGTCGGATGTTTTTATCATCCTCAATAGCGACCTCCATATCGAGGATGATGAGTGGTTGATAAAGTTCGCGGATCGATTTCGGAGTTCGGATGCGGCGATTCTGGGCCTGACTGCGAACGCGTCTCGCTTGCGGGAAGATGGTTGCGGAGTCCCGGTCGCGGAAACGGGTGCGGCCTTTGATTTTGTTGATGGCTCAGTCCTGGCCATCCGTTCCTTTCTGGCAGCTCAATTCGGTCTCTTCTCGCCTTCTTTTGACTATTTCTATTTCGAAGACGTCGATCTCAATTTGCGCTATCGGCAAATGGGCCTTCGGATCGAGACCCTGGATCTGCCCTGCCTCCATGAACGCAGCTCGAGCACAAAACTGTTGCCAAAGTTTGCGGTTGAAAGCGTGCTCAACAAAAATCGAGCCCGTTTTTTCGAGCGATGGGGGAAATACCTAACGACTCGACGGTTGACGAACCGGATCGGGTTGCGCTTTCGAGAGGCCGATCGTCAGCTGCAATGCGCCAGTTTGCCGGCGATTTTCGGCCTGCTTGCCGAGCATCCGGCCGCGGTTCTTGATCTGTGGGGCGTGCATGACCAATTGGTTCCTCTCTTTCGGCACCAAAGGATTCGATTAATCCCATGGTGGCAAACGCCGCGGCTGGAAGACTATCTGCGGTGGTATGAACTGTCGCTTGCTGCGACGAACGCGGCGCCCTGGGCGCTCAGGATCGCGGAAGAGATGTTGGTGGACCCTGCGTTCCAGTTGGCGCGCGACCACCTCGAATCGCTCATAAGTCGCGATGCCTGGGATGGCCACCATCCGAATCGAGCTGTCCTCTATCTGGCGCGTCCGCAAATCCTCTTCGAAGGGAAGCAACCGGAACCGGACAATCTGCTGGCAGCACAACAGCCCTTGCTCGAAAGAGGCTTCGATATCCAATATCATTCGGAATACGGATTGATGGAGCTCCCCTCCGTTCCCGAAAGTCAACGATCCGATTGGAAGTATGTCGCCCGGTCGAATGGTTTGGACCTGCTGGCCGACCTTGTCGTGGCCGACGTCCTGGTTACTTCCGACGGTTGGGCCGCGGAACTCGGTCAGCTTTTGGATAAGAAGACGGTGGTCTGGCTCGGCGCTACCTCGGCTGGCGCCGTGGTCTGGAATGCCGCCCGGACCCAACCCTTTTTCGATCCTTCGCTGAGCTGCCTCGGTTGTCACGAACAGTTCGGCCGGACGACCCGGAACGTTTGCCTGCGCGGCGACCAGGCTTGCCTGCGCTCCGGCTTGGCCCAGAGCTTCGCCCGAGCCATCGAGAAGTTTCTCGACGACGAAAAAGTGGTTACGACGGGTTCCCAAATGTTCTCCGCCAACCCAGTCACGTCGCGGATCAGACTTTCGGATCAGGAGACGCTGGAGGCATGGCCTGAAACTTCAGCCGGTTCGGTCCTGGTTTTGACTCCCATCAATCCCGCGCTGGATCCAGCCGTTCTTCGGCGGGCGCGCGAACTGGCGGAGCGCGCGATCAGTGGCATGCGCGGATGTCGAATTATCTACGACGACACCGGTGAGGCGCCGCCGCGCGGCTCCACTTTCCCGCATCGTCTTGCGGCCATGTCGCCGTTGCGACAGGCGATGATTGATCGCCATCTGCGGGACGAAAAATGGGTCTTCTGGGTTGACGCCGATCTGGTGGACTATTCCGCGAACCTTCTGGAGGAACTCATTAGTCGCGCTGAAGGCGGCATCGCCGCTCCCCTCGTTCTGATGGAGGGGGATTTGCGCGAGCCAGCCTACCCGGCTGGTTTTGGCCCGGGCAGATTTTACGACATTGCGGGCTTCATCGAGAACGGACGCTGGGCTCGATTTACTCAACCTTACTTCGACCAGCCCGGACCGGTTTATCGCCTGGATTCAGTCGGCTGCTGTTACCTGGTGAACGCGGATCTTTATCGCTGGGGCGCAAAACATGAGCTCGATTATGCCTCGAAGGCGTTCATTGAAGAGAATCGCGCCTGGCCGGACAACGCCATCGAACTGAACCAACTCGGCCCAGCCAATTCTTTCACCGACCATTACTCTGTTTGTGAGTTCGCGCGCAAGGTGGGTCTGCCCGTTCAGGCATTTGCCGACTTGGTTGCTTACCATCAGGCGGCCGAGCGGCCGACACCGCCCGAAGATAATCACTCCGTGTCCGACAGGGAAGGTCATCGCGAAACAGCCCGGGTGTCGTAGACCCCTGCTCCTAATCGTGATCGTGATCGTTTGAGACCGTCGCCGCGCGAAGGCTGGAAAATTTGACGTTCTCACACCGCTCTTTCGGTAGAGCTTGTTGCTTTCGTTTTTCTATTCAAAAATGTGGAAGTGCACCGACCCGACAATTCGCCAATCGACCGGCCGATCGTTTCGGTAGTTATCCCTGTTTACAACGAGAGGGAAAACCTTGGCGCTCTCGAGCAGCGCCTGCCGCTCTTTCTTGACCACATTGTCGATGGCCGTTTTGAGATCCTTTTTGTCGACGACGGAAGCCGCGATGGTTCGGGGGATTTGCTGGATGCCATGAGCCGGCGGGACACCCGCTGCAAAGTAATCCATTTATCGAGAAATTTTGGCCAGCAGCCGGCGTTGCAAGCGGGCCTGGATTTCGCCACCGGGCAAGCCGTCATCCTCATGGATGCCGATCTTCAGGATCCGCCCGAGCTTTTCGCTCAATTCATCGCCAAATGGAAGGAAGGCTACGAAGTGGTCTACGCGATTCGGAAGCGACGGAAGGAAGGACCTCTGAAACGATTCGCCTATAGCTTGTTTTATCGAACCCTGAAACGCGTCGCGGAGATTGATACTCCCCTGGACGCCGGAGATTTTTGCCTGATGGATCGTCGCGTCGTCGAGACGTTGAGAGCTCTTCCCGAACGAAACCGCTTCCTGCGCGGGTTGCGCAGCTGGGTGGGATTTACCCAGGCCGGGATTGAATACGATCGCGAGGGACGGAACGCCGGAGAGTCGAAGTACACCTTGGGAAAGCTGATCGGCCTGGCCCTTTCGGGCTATCTTGGATTTTCCTCGTTTCCCTTGCGTCTTGCGGCCTGGCTGGGAATGCTCTCGGCCAGCGCGGGGTTTCTGCTGACCTTATGGGTCGTGGTGAGCAAATTCACCCAATCGACCGTCCCGCGAGGCTGGGCTTCGACTATCGCGATCATGCTCTTCATCGGAGGAACACAACTCATGATGCTAGGAATTCTCGGTGAATACTTGGGACGGGTTTACGATGAGGTGCGGCAGCGGCCGCTTTACGTTGTCAGGTCGCGACAAGGAATTCCGACCGCTTCCGAAGTCGAGCAGGCAGGCCCAGGCTCCGCTGCACCCGGAGACAAGGGATGAAGCATGACTTTGTCCACGAGTATGCAGACTTGGAGCATTGGCATTGGTGGTTTCGCGGTCGGCAAAACATCCTCGAACGGATTCTCCGTCGCGAAATGCCCGACGGTCCTGCGCGATCGATCCTCTCCGTTGGGTGCGGGCCTGCTGAGGGTTTGAAATGGCTCGTCCCGCTGGCTGGATCGCAAGGCAGAGTCGTCGGCATCGATAGAGTCGCCCTCTACGGGAATAATCTCCCTCAAGGTGTCGAATTCTTCACCGGCAGTCTCGAGGAAACTGCGTTCCCTGATTCCGCTTTCGATGTCATCCTCGCCTTGGATGTTCTCGAACATTTGGAAAATGACACCGCCGGCCTGCGCGCGATCGTCCGCCTTCTCAAACCAGGCGGCCTCCTTGTGATCACCGTGCCTGCGTTTCCCTTCCTCTGGGGAAGCCATGACCTCGTCAGCGAACACTACCGGCGCTACACCAAACGATCGCTCCGGTCACTCTTGCAGCGCGGACACGTGGATGACGCCCGCATCACCTATTTCAACACGCTTCTTTTTCCAGTCGCGGCGACGATCCGAATCGGTCGCCGCTTGCTGGGCACGGCGAAGCACGCTCGAAGCGATTTCAAAGGGCAAAGCCCGGGAATGTTCAACAACGTTCTTACCGGGCTGCTCAGCGCTGAGAAATATCTCATTAATCACGTGCCACTGCCCTTCGGAACGAGCCTGCTTGCGACATACCGAGGTGGGTCCGCCGGGGAGTCCGGCTAAGTCGTTCCCAACCATCTCCCGTGGTTGTGAATTTGCGCGCAAGGTTGGCGCTCCCGTCCCAGCTTGGGCGGACTTGATTGTTTGGCGGCGTTAAGAAGTCGCCGGCATGGGGATGGGCCGCGCGATAATGCTTTTTATCGTATATTCTCCTGACTTGAAGCTGGGATCCAGCCGCAGCGGATCGATCGTCTGGGCATCATCGACTCTGAAATAAATGGTGTTTATGCCTTTTTTTATCGGGTAAATGGGCGCTTTGGCTTCTTGATATTCCTTTTGGCCGCGCAGCATATGAAATAGTTGGATCCCGGAATCCACAGGACTTTCGATAATCACTTGAAGGATAAAACGTTTGTTGTCGGCAAAAGACGGAAGGTAAATGGCCGCGTCGTCTCCCGTCGCTATAACTTTCAGACCCTCGTCTCCGGGAACGAGCTCGCATTGCTGAAACACGCGACACTTCCCCAGGTCGGCGCCGGTCTTCGCTTCGAATAGATTCTCACTGGATGCATTGAAGGCTGCGGCCAAAACTTCCTGCAGGTCCGCGCTCGTAGAGGCATTTGTCGGTGGGGTCGATGGGTTTGCGTTTGTCGTTTCCGTTTTCGGGCTGCACCCTCCAGGCGAGAGCAATAGTCCGGTAGCGGCGCCCATGCCGATTGCCAAAAAGAAAGCGCGATGCGGCCGCTTCAGCGGAAATCCCCTCATTATTCCTCGGAAGTTCATGCGCGATTATAGGCGGCGGGCTTCAACATGTCCACCGAGCGCAGGTGTGGCTCGATGGGCCGATGCCGTTCCCGTCGCGGCTCCGCCTAGATGGCCGGTAGCTTGACATCGCGAGATCGACTCCTGACAATCGCGTTGAAAAGAGCAATGACCTTCCCAATTTTCGGAATGAAAAGCACCCGCCAAGGATGGCTAGGAAGCTCTTAGGCGTCCGTATCAGTTACGTTATAAAGGGGAGTCTCGATGCCTAACGCCAATTGTGACCCCCGATCGAGCATTCGCAGCCTGATAGTAATCGGCTTAATCGCACTGATTGGGACCAGCGGCTTGTTCCTGCGCAATTCGCTCTTTGACACGCCAGTTTACGCGTCTGACGAATACGCTTACCTGGCCGCCGGCAAGTTTTACGAGAATCGCGACGCTGTCTACGCCGATGACCCTGGGATCCAACGAATCTCGAACCTTCTATACTTTCGTATCATGCAGGGAGCTTTCGCGATAACGAAAGACGGCGTCGCTCTGCTGAAGCTCCTCAACGTTTTTCTCTATACGCTCGTCGGACTCGCCTTCACCGCCACAGCCTTCTACATCATAGGCTCCGGCGCCGCCTGCTCGTTCCTTCTCCTGTATTTTCTGCTGCCATGGAACGGTTATCTGGTATCCATTCAACCGGAGACGATCGCTTACTTCGGTATGATGTGCGTCGGGGCCGCGGCCGCGACCGCCGTTTATTTCCGCTCGCGCCTCCTCTGTAGTGTGGCGGGACTAGCCACTGCTGCAGCCTGTTATATCAAGCCAAATGCCGTCGGGGTTGCAGTCGGAACGGGCGTATTTCTTTTGCTAACATTTCGGCAAGACACGTTGAACGGAAGGCAGAGGTTTGTCCGATTAGGCGCATTGTTGGCCTATCTTGCCGGCCTTTATGGGGGATTCGTGCTTTGCCCCTGGCTCTTGGGTAAAGAGTGGAGTTGGATACCCACCTTCGCCTCCGGATATTATGCTACTGAATTGGGAACGCCAGCGTCAGGAGGGTTGCGCTTGGCTGGTTTGTGCCTTGCTTACTTCGCTGCTCACCTCATCGTTTTATCGTTGCTCTTTCCGGTGGGCGTTTGCGGCCTGGTATTAGCGCTGAGGAAAAACACGACGCCGGCGACATCCAGCAGCGTCGGAGCGTATTTGGGCAGCACCCTGGCACGATGGCTGGCATGCTCGGGAGTGGTGTCGATCTTGTTTGTCGCATACTACTCTGTAAAGATCGATCAAATCACTGGGTTCGAGGTAGCCCGACTGCACGGCCGTTATGTCGGCTTCATTTTCCCATTTCTGCTGCTCTTCACTCTGCAGTTAGTTTGTTCGTCAACCGTGGATGCTCGAACTGGGAAGCGCACGCACTATCGCCATCTCGTTGTCGCCTCGATCCTTTTGCTTTGCTCTCTGGTGGTATGGGAATTGTGTGGACGCCGTTTTTTCAACATTTATCCATGGGACTACCCGGAACTCACCGCGCTGTATGCCAGCGATAACAGTTACTGGCGCGAAGCATCTTTGTGGAATTTCCGGTTTGTTTTTCTGCTGGCGGCGAGCGCCGCTGCCCTGTTTTGCGCGTTACCGAGAACATGGTCGCGGTATGTGGCACTTGTTTATGTAGCCTTCTGGATGGTTGTCGCCAACCGCCAGAATACGGCTTTCCAGCGCGTTACCACACAGAGCCTGGGACTACTTACGACCGAAGCACGGACCCTGACTTCGATGGGAGACCTGAGCAGGCGCCGTGGCGTCGTTGTGGGGTCGCAGAGGTATGGCCGGCTGGCTTACGTTTTGTTTGGCCTCTCGGCGCGAGCCGGAGTCTTGGTTCGTCCGGAAGGCAGTATAATTTCTGACGGTGAGCTCCCGTCAGGCTGCGAATGGGTCCTGTGCGATGGAAATTTCAGCCCTCGCTTTCGCTATCAGTCAATCCTTACCAGCGAACACCTATGCCTGTTCTTGTTGCGAGCGGGCCAGGGTTCTCCTCTCAGCCGGGAAATTCAACTGACCGCCGAACCAATCAGACTCGATGCGTCCAAGCGGGAAGCCGGTTTCTTTGGCTTCAATTCGTCTGAACAATGGGGTTCCTGGAGCTCGGCGGAGGAATCGTTCATCCAATTACCCGCCGAAGTCCGAGGCGCATTGCGGGTGAATCTCCGTGCCTGGACTGAGCCCGAAAACGCTGGGAAACCGTTGCGGGTCAGAATCGGCGAGGAGATCGGTTCGGTTATTTTGACCACTGAGCCCGCGGATTACAGCCTCAATTTCAGCAACGTTGAAGTTTCAAACCACCTGACCTTCGCTTTTCCGGTGATCCAAAGACACCCGTGGGAGCGACGCACCGGGTTTGCTCTCTCCGGCGTGACCATAAATCCTGTCAATGCGACAGATCCGGAATTAAAGACTTCGGAACATTGAGCACCCCAACTACTCATTCTCGACCACCGAAACTTTGCTGACGCCCCATGAAGATTCACCCCCGTCTGAACTCGATCCCTCGGTCGAACTAACGCAGCAAGATATTGCCGGATGAAACGACTTCGACAGCGTTACATCGTCATTCTTGGGACATTCTTGGGGATTGTCCTCCTGCTTCCCGCCCTTTTGGATCGACCAAGTTACCAAACCTTTGATGAAACCGCGGGCTGGGACGTCCACACCCCCTTCGTTGCAAACGGCGAACCAGAACGGAAGGAGTTTTTTCCATCATCGATTTTACAGAACCCGGGAGTGCGTTTCTGGACAAATTATTCTAGCGAAAGAGGAATATTCACGGGGCAGGTGTCTTCCTCCTTCTTCGTGTTGAAGGATTGCCTGATGATCATCCCAGTCTTTGGATTCCCAAATTCGGAAGAGGCTGGCGTCTACGTCGAGTCTGAAATCGATCATCGGAGGTTCGCGATACGTGACGGAGCAGCCCCCGCGCAGTGGCAACCCGCTACCATTGCTCTTCCGAAGTCGCTTATAGGAACTTCTGTCAGAATAGTTGCCTACTCTCGAAGCCCACAGATCTATATCGGCGTCGGAACGCCTTATTATCGAAGCGACAATCCGATCCCAGGGCTGCTCTTTTCGAAGCTCTTTGCCGTGGCCCTTCTGTCGCTCACCTACCTGGCGCTTCTCTTCTTTCCCGTTTTCTATTGGTTGCCACGCCTGGAGGATTTCGCTCCGGTGGAGCGAACCCTGGCGACTTTGGTGGTGACATCGCTCTTATCGGTGTCCCTATTTTTTCTGGCGTTCTATGCTCCCACCGCCGCCCGCTTGGTTGTTTACCTCTGGTTACTTCTTTCCGGAGCGTTGATTACGAGAATGGCCATTGCTGAGCCACGCCGAACTCGAGGGCGCGACGCCAGGTGCTGCCTTATCATCCTCGCCGGCCTTACAGCGTTCCAGGCATTGTTTCTTTTTTCGTTCAACATGGTGTCCGTCGAATACGCGGCGAACTATCTTTTTTACCCAGCGTCGTGGTCCGTGGATAACCAAATCCCCACCACCACGGCTCGCCTTTTAGCGCATGGCACGATTCTCTCCGACTGGCCGTTTGGTCCCTGGCGGCTATCCGATCGCACTCCGTTGCTAGGGAGCTTGCTCTACCCGGCTGCCGTCATAACAAGCAATTTCGGGGGTTATGTCGATGGCAGCGGAGAGAGCATGTTCCTGCAAGTTTGCGGTTTCGGGATACAAAATTGCTGGATACTCCCCGTCTGGATCATCTGCCGGCGGCTTCGCTTTAAAGGCCAGGAATGTGTTCCTGCCCTGTTCCTTCTCGCCGCTACGCCTTTTGTCTTTTTTAATACTGTCTATCTTTGGCCCAAAATTTTGGCGGTCACTTTCTGCTTGGCTCAGTACCCTCTACTTGGTTCCCTCGTCTCGGCAGCTTCTTCGTCCATCTGGTTTTCTCAGGCCCGCCTTGGGCGGAAGCGCTGCAGCCATGGCCGTCCTCGCTCACGCGGGGAGCGCGATAGCCTCGCTAGGTATCTTCGTGGCAGCCATATACATGTCCTTCAGCACGAGAAAGCGGGGATCAAACGCGCTTTCGATGTTAGAAAGACCACGAACATTGGCACGGCCCTGGCGGCCGTTATTTCTCTCGATTCTCGCTTGCCTCCTCGTCTTATTGCCCTGGCTGTTTTGGACAAAGTTCGGGCTCCCCACCTCCAATCCGTTGCCCAAATATTTTCTAACAGGTGGCTTTGGCTTCGAAGCGTCTAACGAGGGCGTTGGTCATGCCGTCCAGCGATTTTATCGCACACTCGCACTCAAGCAATGGTTGACGTCAAAGGGTGTCGCCTTGGAAACGCTTGGCGGATTCTATCATGGTGATTTGTACAAGCCTTTTGGAGTCATCACAGATTTGTCGAGCCGGCTTAGGGCTGCGCGCGCCTTTCAGTTCCTCTACCTGCTTCCCGGTTTGGGTCTACTCGTAGTTCCAATCGCAGCCTTGGTGCGCACGACAAAGCAATGCCGGATGAATGCCGAAACCAGGAGGACGATTGCTGGGTTGGGCATCGCGACGATATTCAGTTTCGCTCTTCAATTTGCACTCATGATGAGCCCGCACTTGTTGCATCATTACCCATATTTTATTCCATTCGCGCTTCACCTGCTCGGAGTTATTGGCATAGTGATGTGGCGGCAGTGTTCCCTGATGCGTTGGTCGGCGTTGGTGAACTACGTTGCGTTCGTGTTTCTGTGGATTGTGCTGCCGCTCACGCAGACTTCGGTCGCAAGCCTGGCAACGCTAGTCCTTAGCCTGGTGTTTGTCCTCGCAGCCTCCATCCTGACGTTTAAAGTATTATTTGGTTTTTCGGGACAGCCCCGGGAGGACACAATTCAGGCATGAAGCCGCACTACTTCGCAGCTCCCGGCGGCTGTTTCTTTTCGCTATGACTCAACAAGATGACCAGGCGCCCGTTTCAGAACCCGCGGCCCGTCCCCTGCCGGTCCGCCTCGAAGGCTTGGACTCGCTGAGAGCGTATGCAGCTAGCGCCATCATCGTTTTCCATATGGTTCACGCGGCACAAGCAGAGTTGCCGCCGGGGCTTGCATTCATTCGGAATTACTTTGGTTTCGGCGTACCGCTTTTCTTTGTTGTCAGTGCGTTCAGTCTAACCTTTGGCTACATCCAAAGGTTTGAAACGTTAGAAGACATCGGCGCTTTCTATATTCGGCGGCTCGCGCGCATCGGCCCGCTTTTCTATAGCATGCTCATTTTTCAACTTCTCCTTATCTTTTTTACGTCGGGTATTAAGAAGGATGTGTCCGAAGTGGTCGCCAGTTTGACGTTTACTTTCAATTTCATCCCCCGTTACGTGGATGGCATAGTCCCGGCGTCGTGGTCGATTGGCATAGAAATGATCTTCTATTTTCTTTTTCCAGTCGTTCTAGTGTTTGCCCGTCATACGATCGGATCGGTCTGCGTGGTCCTTTTGTCCTTGTTCATAGCAGGCCAGTCCTATCTAGATTTCACGGCAGCTAAAGAGTTGAACGTCAATTTTGTTTACCACGGATTTCTGACCGCGGTTCCGTACTTCGGATTCGGGATTCTGTTCTACCATTTCTTTGCATTCTTGCGAGGCGTCACCGCCAGCAGGCCAGCACTTGTCCGGACACTATGGGCCTGGACCTTGGTTGCAATTGGCCTGGGGATGCTGGTGTTCTTGATTCTCTATCCCCCTCTTTATTTGTATTTCTGGCAATTGGGGTTGCGAGTAATTTGGGACTCATTCTGGAGTATCCCGTTTGGACTGATTTGCGTGGGCCTGGCACTTCATCCTATCGGCCTCCTGTCGAATCGCGTAACGAGTTATCTGGGCAAAATCAGCTTTAGCCTATATTTGACCCATCCGACGATTGTCTTCTGCTTGGGAAAGTGGGGAGTGTATACGGCCATTTATGGAGCCATTGATTCCTCGACATTGGCCGCCTTCCTCATTTCGTTTGCTTTCACGATGTTGATCGTTGCGGCTGTATCTTCGTTGACCTATCGATGGATCGAGGCTCCAGGCATGCAATTGGGAAAACGATTGTTGAATCGAAGACGCCCGACGGCCCTGCGCGTGAGTTCATGGTAGGAACGGTTAACCAGGCTTTCGGGTGATCAGAACCTCGATGAGTTCGGCACGAATTCCGAAATCAAGGTTATCCAGGAATACGAGTTCGGTAAAGAGTCCGGTGACGTCGAAAATAAACTTGGTGATGTCATACCCCCACCGGACCGTAACCAGCGATCCTTTGGAGGAGATGGGATTGACGTGGTATTGAGCTGGTTCGATCAATTGAACGAACGTTCCGTTCGCTTCTCGGCGCGCGCAGAATTCGGTAGGAGCCGCTTTGTTTTCCAGAGGTGTCGTGAAGACGTGTGCGCCGCCCGGGCGCAGTGTTCGCGCGATCTCACGAAAGGCGGCGGCTGGGTCAAAAAGGTGTTCGAAGACGTCCTGGGTAATGTGCAGGTCAACACTTGCATTCTCGAAACTTAATCTCTCCAGGTCTTCACATCGCATCCCATCGACGCTTCGTCCCGGAGGCACATCCGGATAAAATTGACTCGGAAGGTAGTGCCCAGCTTCTGCCTGGAGTCGTCTGCTAGCGCCTCTCCCCATCACCGGCGACGATTCATGGATGGCAAGATCCCGCCATTGCGGAAAAAATTTCTCAAGGCAGTACATGACGGCACGTTCCCGCGGAATCGACTGGCAATTCGTACATCGGTAGTCGTCCCGCCACCAGTCGCTCGTGGCAAGAAACTCGACCGTAGAGTTACAGCAGTGGCAATACCCTCTGTTTCGAAACATAGACTGCGGGTCCCGGGCTTCTTATTGCCTGCACGCCGCGATAACCATTTCCACTTCGTTGTCTTCCAGAAACGGGTGGATGGGCAGCGAAATCTCCGAGGCCACTAGACGGCGGGCGTTTGACGCTTCGATGGCAACTTCGTAGGTGACCGCCAGCTGCATCGCGGGCTGGTCGGGAATCAGACGCGGATAGTGAACGCCGCTGGCCACGTCGCTGCCCAGCAGCCGTTCGCGGATGCCGTCTCGCTCGGCCGCGTCCACGAAGATTGGGAATAGATGCCACGCCGGCTCCGCTGACGGCACCGGCTTGATCGTTCGAACGGAAGGAAGCTCGCGCAGATAGCGCGCGGCAATTTGACGGCGGGTCTCGGTCCAGCGCTGGAGATTTGGGAGCAAAGCATCGGACAGGACCGCGGCGTGCAGCTCGTCGAGACGACTGTTCAAACCGAGTTCGTCGTGCAAATACAGGTCCGATTGCCCGTAATGGCGCAACGCCCGGGCGCGGCTCGCTACGCGAGGGTCGTTGGTCAGCAGGGCGCCGCCGTCTCCCAGCGCGCCAAGATTTTTCGTGGGATAAAAGCTGGTCGCGGCCGCCTGGCCCACCGTTCCAACATTCCGCCCGCCGTGTTTCGCGCCAATCGCCTGGGCGCAGTCTTCGACCATGATCAGATCGAAATCTCGTTTCAGGCCGGCGAGCTTCTCCAGGTCGAGCGGATTCCCGTAGAGATGGACCGGAACGAAGAAGCGGATGGAGCGTTCACGAGAGAGGATCTCGCGGCATTGCTCCAGGTCGATGTTCCCGTTGTCATCGACATCGACGAAGACCGGCACGCCGCCGGCGCGCAAAATCGCCAGGGTGGTCGCGAAGGCGGAGAAGGGCGTCGTCAGAACCTTCTGTCCCGCCTTCAGATCGAGGCCACGCAATCCGATCTCGATCGCATCCATGCCGTTCGCGACACCAACCGCATGGGCAACGCCCCAGAAGCCAGCAAGCTTGCCTTCGAATGCTTCTCCTTCACGGCCGAGGATGTAACGGCCGCTGGCGCCGACACGCTCGACCGCCCCCATCGCAGCAGGACCGATCTCGGCCCATTGCCGTTTGAAATCGTTTTGCAATATCATTTGCTAACTCTGTCGATGGCAGATCAATATGCCCGTGTTCAGCGAGAGACTACCGGGCTGCGACCGTGGCAGCAAACCCGTTCGCAGCCGTCAAGGTGGGCCTAATGAAAGTATCCGTCGTAATTCCGTGTTACAACGAACATGAGACGATCGAAGCGGTCGTGCGCGCCGTGCGCTCCTCGGTCATTGCGAATCTCGAAATTATTCTTGTGGATGACTGCTCGACGGACGGGAGCGGCGAGATCATCGAACGATTGCGAGAGATAGCTGACGTCGTCATTCGCCATCCCGAAAACCGGGGAAAAGGCGCGACGTTGCGGAGCGGCTTCGCGGCCGCCACCGGGGACATTGTCCTGATCCAGGACGCGGATCTCGAGTATGACCCACAGGAATATCCGCTCCTTCTCGATCCGATCCTATCCGGAAAGGCCGACGTGGTTTACGGCTCGCGTTTCCTGGGAGGCCGGCCGCATCGAGTCGTCTATTTCTGGCACATGGTCGGCAACCGTTTTTTGACGTTGCTCTCGAACATGTTGACTAACCTGAACCTCACCGATATGGAGACGTGCTATAAGGTCTTCCGGCGAGAGGTGCTGGCGGAGATAGTCATCGAAGAAGATCGTTTTGGCGTCGAACCCGAGATTACAGCGAAGGTAGCCAGAAGCGGATGCCGGCTTTTCGAAGTGGGCATCTCCTACAACGGCCGGACATACGAAGAGGGGAAAAAGATTGGATGGCGGGACGGCTTCCGGGCTCTCTACGTGATAGTTAAGTACAACGTCTTTAAGCGGGACAAGCAAAGCACGCGGGCATGGAAGAGCAATACTCAGGAGTCGATCTCCTCCACGCGCTCGAAAGCGCCCACAACTACAACAATTTCCTGACCGGCTTGGTGCGCCAGGGGGCGCCCTCCAGGGAGTTGATCGATTTTGGAGCGGGCATTGGGACCTTCTCCAAGCGCCTGCGGGATGCCGGGTACGACGTGGTTTGCATCGAGCCGGATTCGTCGCAACGGCAGAGATTACTCGAACAAGGTTTTAAGGCCTTTCCGAATATTGAGTCAGTGCCAGACGAGTCGGCGCCGTACATTTTTTCGCTCAACGTCTTTGAACACATCGAGGACGAAGAGCTCGCCATCAGGCAGATTTGGAAAAAGTTAAAGCCCGGCGGCGCTCTCTTTCTCTACGTTCCCGCCTTTCAATGCCTTTGGTCGAGTCTGGATGACCTGGTCTGCCATCGCCGCCGCTACACGAAGACCACTTTGCGACACCTGGTCGAGCGAGCGGGATTCTTCGTCGAAACGCTTCGTTACGCGGATGCGCTGGGATTCATCGTCACATTCCTTTTCCGCTTGGCGCGCCAGGGCCCGGAGACATTCACGGCCACTTCCATTCGCTTCTATGATCGCTGGATCTTTCCCCCAAGCCGGGTCGCCGATGTCCTCTTCCATCGTTGGTTCGGAAAGAACGTCTTCGTCCTTTGCCGGAAGAAATAAGGACTCAGGCCTGCAAAATCGTTTCGACCGCCTGAGCAAAGGACGTAACCGTCCAATCCGGCGAATGCTTTAGTTCCTCCGAGTAATTGCGATCGATCCAGACCGTCCGGCAACCGGCGCGATGACCGCAATCCACGTCGCGCCAGCGATCGCCGACCAGAAAGCTTTTGGTCAGATCGATTCCGAGCGCTTCGGCTGCCCGCCAGACCATTCCCGGCTCGGGCTTGTGACAATCGCAAGGCTCTCCCCAACTCGGACCCGCGTGCCAGCAAACCTCCACTCGCGCGATCTGCGGCAAAGCATCCAGCATCCTCCGGTGCATCGCCTCCACGGCGGCGCGCGTCTGCGTTCCGCGGGCCACATCCGGCTGGTTGGTCACCACCACGAGCAAATAGCCGGCGGCCTCGAGCCGGGCGCAGCCTGCCGCCACGTCGTCGTAGAGCTCGAAGTCTCTTTCCTCCGCCGGTGGGTAAGGACGGCCGTCGCGGACCACCGGCCGGTTGATGACGCCGTCGCGATCCAGAAAGACCGCCCGCCGCCCTATTTCGTGCTCTCCCATTTTGTCTGCGCCACCTTCAGTTTCGGATGGCTGACAAAAAGGTGCCACACCACGGCCTGGAATGCCTCTGAATGCGGAGTGGTGTTGCTCGGGTTCACCGTCGGAATGATGATGGCCACGTCCGCGACCTTCGCCGTGTAACCGCCGTCCCGCCCGACAATGCCGAGCACGCTGGCTCCTCGCTCTTTCGCGAGCTGCAGCGCGGCCACTAGATTCGGGCTCACGTTTTTTTCCATGTTACCGCCGCCGACAGAAAAAATAAGCAGCGCGTCTTTGCCGTTCAGGCGGCTGCCTTTCAGCCACTCCGCGAAGACCGTGCTCCAGCCTTCGTCGTTCGTCCGCGCGGTCAGTTCCGACACGTTATCCGTGGGCGCGTAACACTCGAGGCCGGCAATCTTGCGAAAATCGTTGACGGCGTGGGAAGCGTTGGCCGCGCTGCCCCCGACACCGAGGATAAAGAGACGCCCACCCCGTTCCCGCACCGAGGCGAGCAACTCCACGGCTTTCTCGCAAAGGACAGGGTCCAATTGGGAAACGATCTCGGCAGTCTCGCGCAGATGTTGTTCGGAGTAACTCACTGGAAAGCAGGATAGCGAATTGTGTCAGGGCGAGCGACGGAAATCTGCGACGTATCTGCTGAGCGCCAAGGGCGCGGCCTCAGTTCAGCCTGGGGAAACGCCCCAGGGTTCTTGAGGTAGTGGCTCAGTTTGAAAACTCTTGGAGATATGTGGTCGTATTTGGCGTCTGTGTTCTCTGAAAATAGCCCAGCGTTTTAACGCTGGGAAAAATCGGACAATCAAGACATTGAGTCCCTTCAGGGACGACAGGAGCGCCAGGGAAGAAAACCGGTTCTGCCGTCCCTAAAGGGGACTTCGGACTCTGCTACGACGGAAGCCCAGCGTTAAAACGCTGGGCTATTTTCAAAAGACGAAATCAAACAGGGCCAATACCCCAAACTGTACCACTACCGGTAATGTTACGATCCCGAACGTTCAGCCTTTTCCTCAAGAAATGACTAGATAGCAATCAACTTGATGATTCATTCCCCCTCCATGAAAAATGTCCTGGTGACCGGAGGCGCGGGCTATAAAGGCTGCGTCCTGGTTCCAAAGCTTCTCGAGGCCGGATACGGCGTCGTGGTCTACGACCTGATGCTCTTCGGTTCGGCCGGGTTGCCGGCGCATCCGAATTTAAAGGTGGTGGCGGGGGACATTCGCGACACGGAGAAATACGCCGGCGCCGTGCAGGGCTGCGATTACGTCATCCATATGGCGTGTATCTCGAACGATCCGAGTTTCGACCTCGATCCGGCGCTCAGCCGGACAATCAATTACGAATGCTTTGAGCCGCTCGTGCTCGCCAGCAAAGCGGCCGGCGTGAAGCGCTTCGTCTATATCTCGAGCAGCTCAGTCTACGGCGTGAGCGATTCTCCGGAAGTGACCGAGGAACATCCGCTTGTGCCGCTGACCGATTACAACAAATACAAAGGACTCTGCGAACCGATTCTCTTCCGGCATCAATCACCCGAGTTTACGTGCGTCACCATCCGGCCGGCGACGGTTTGCGGCTATTCACCGCGGATGCGGTTCGATCTGACGGTGAACATTCTGACCAATCACGCCCACAACAGAGGCTTGATCACGGTTTTCGGCGGCGACCAGCAGCGTCCGAACATTCACATCGACGACGTCTGCGAGCTTTATGTTGAATTGCTCGCACTGCCGGCGGAAAAAATTGCCGGTGAGATTTTCAATGCCGGCTACCAGAACCAGACCGTGAATGAGCTGGCGGAGATCGCGCAGCAGATCGTCGAGGAAGAATTTCCGGAGAAGAAGCCGATTCGAATCGAGCGAACCAGCAGCGACGACCTGCGCTCCTACCGGATTACTTCGCGAAAGATCGCCGAAAAACTTGGCTGGGGACCGAAGAGGACGATTGAGGACGCGGTCCGCGACCTTTGCCAGGCATTCAGGGCCGGCAAATTTCGCGGCGACACCATGACGGCCGAGTCGTTCGTGAACGTAAAAACTGTCAAAGCCCTCAGTTTGAAATAGGATCGCGTCCGAAATGAGCGTGCGAAAAATCGCGGTCGTCACGGGCGGGGCCGGCTTCATCGGCAGCCACATGGTCGATCGGTTGCTGGAGGAGGATTTCCGCGTCCATGTCATCGACAATCTCGTAGGCGGGCGCCTGGAGAATCTCGCTCATCGAAAAGGCGATACGAATCTGGTGGTGGAAACGCGGGACATTCTCGATCTCGCTCCCGACGACAAACTCTTCGCCGGCGCCGAATACGTTTTTCATTTCGCCGGCATTGGCGACATCGTCCCATCGATCGATAAGCCGGTGGATTACCTGTCCACAAACGTCCTGGGCACGGTCAAGGTTTTGGAATGCGCCCGGCACGCAAAAACGCGCAAACTGGTCTATGCCGCATCCTCATCCTGTTATGGCCTCGCCGACGTCCCGACGCGCGAGGACGCGCCGATCCGGCCCGAATATCCTTACGCCCTGAGCAAATACATGGGCGAGGAAGCAGTGCTGCATTGGGGCCAGGTTTACCGGCTGCCGGTGAATTCGATTCGCATCTTCAACGCTTACGGCACACGGTCGAAAACGTCGGGAGCCTATGGCGCTGTCTTTGGCGTTTTTCTCGCCCAGAAACTCGCGGGCAAGCCGTTTACTCTGGTCGGTGATGGAACGCAGCGGCGCGATTTTCTTTTTGTCACAGACGTGGCGCGCGCGTTTCTCCTGGCGGCTTCGGCCGCGCGGCCGAACGAAATTTTCAACCTCGGCGCGGGCGATCCGCAAACGGTGAACCGTCTGCTGGAACTGCTGGGCGGCGGCGAAGTCGTCCGGTTGCCGAAACGGCCCGGCGAACCGGATTGCACGTGGGCGGACGTCACGAAAATTCAATGCGACCTCGGCTGGAAACAGCTCGTTTCGTTCGAGGAGGGTGTCGGCCAAATGCTCAAGAACCTTGATTATTGGCGAGAGGCGCCGGTTTGGGATGCGGTCTCGATTGCCGGCGCGACGAAGAACTGGTTCGCATTTCTCGAGGGCAAATCCAGATGAGCGTCTCTCCGCCGCAAAACGATTTTCGTCGCAAGATCAAAACCTGCGAGCAATTGCGGGAAGCCATCGGGCCGCGTCCGCGCGACCGGAAGGTGATCATGTGCCACGGCACGTTCGACCTGGTGCACCCGGGCCACATCCGCCACCTGATGTATGCGAAGGACCACGCCGATGTTCTCGTGGCGAGCCTGACCTCCGACGCGCACATCAACAAAGCGAATTTCCGCCCGTTCGTGCCCCAGGATTTGCGCGCCATGAATCTCGCGGCGCTCGAGTGCGTCGATTACGTCATTATCGACGACAACGCGACGCCGATTGAGAACCTGAAGATCATCCAACCGGATCTGTTCGCGAAAGGTTACGAGTATTCCGCCGAAGGAATCCATCCCAGGACCCGGGAGGAGATGGCCGCGATCGAATCGTATGGCGGCGAGCTTCTTTTCACTCCGGGCGATCTTGTGCTCTCTTCGTCCGCCATCATCGAGACCACGCCGCCGAACCTGGCGATCGAAAAGCTCCTGGCGTTACTCCAGTCGGAGGGACTCGATTTCGGCGACCTCAAAGCCGCTTTGACGAAGTTGAAAGGCGCCAAGGTCCACGTCGTCGGCGACACGATCGTGGATTCCTACACCTATTGTTCGCTCATCGGCGGCACCGCGAAGACGCCGACGTTCAGCGTGAAATACGAGCGCGAGGTCGATTTTCCCGGCGGCGCCGCCGTGGTGGCGAAACATTTGCGACAGGCGGGCGCGGAAGTGGTTTTCTCGACCGTTCTCGGCGACGACGCATTGAAGGATTTCGTCGTGAAAGATTTGGAAGCTGATGGCATCGAGTGCCGCGCGGTCATCGATCCGACGCGGCCGACGACGCAAAAGAACGCGTTCATCACCAACGGCTATCGGTTGCTCAAGGTCGACAAACTCGACAATCGCCCGATCTCCGAGAACATCGTCAGCGCGCTCAAAGCCGAGCTGGCCAGGCACGAGGTGGATGTCGTGGTCTTCAGCGATTTCCGGCACGGTATCTTCAACAAGGTCACGATCCCGCAACTCACCGAGGCGCTGCCGGAAGGCGTCATGCGCGTGGCCGACAGCCAGGTGGCGAACCGCTGGGGCAACATCCTCGAGTTTCAAAACTTCGATTTGATCACGCCGAACGAGCGCGAAGCCCGCTTCGCGATGGGCGATCAAGATTCGACGATCCGCCCGCTGGCGCTCGATCTTTACAAGAAGGCGGGCTGCAAACTGCTCATTCTCAAACTCGGCGAACGGGGCATGATCACCTATCGCGCTCCCAGTTATGAGGTGCGGGCTTTCTTCACCGTCGACAGCTTTGCGGACAGAGTGGTTGATCCCGTTGGGGCGGGCGATGCGCTCCTCGCTTATGCCACGCTTTCCATGGTCGCAACAAAATCGAACGTGATCAGCTCGGTCCTCGGAGCGCTGGCGGCAGCCGTGGCTTGCGAGCAGGATGGCAATGAGCCCGTGAAGCCCGAAGACGTTCTGAAGAAGCTCAACGCGCTCGAAAAGCGCTCGCGCTTCGAATGAGAATCGCCGTCATCGGTCTCGGGGTGCAGGGACGAAAACGCCGCGCGATCGCCGGGGATCAAGTCGTGGCCGTCATCGATCCGGTCGCGCCCGGCGCCGATTTTCGCCGCGTCGAGGATGTGCCGCTGGCCTCGTACGACGCGGCCTGTGTTTGCGTTCCCGATCAGGAAAAATCCGCGGTCCTTCGCTACCTGCTGACCAATGGAAAACACGCGCTGGTGGAGAAACCGTTGCTTGGTTCACCCGCCGCCATCCGCGAGTTGATCGAGTTCTCCCAGGCGAAACGCGCGGCCTGCTACACCGCCTACAATCACCGGTTCGAGCCGCACATCGCCAGACTGAAAGAAATTCTCGATTCCGGAACTCTCGGCCAAACTTATCTCGCAAAGTTTTTTTACGGCAACGGCACCGCGCGCGACGTCCGCAATTCTCCGTGGCGAGACAAAGACCTCGGCGTTTTCTCTGATCTCGGCTCGCACATGTTAGACATGGCTCATTTTCTTTTCGGCCCGCACGAGGAGAAGGGCGAGTTGTGGAGCGCGGATCGTTTCGAAAACAGGGCGCCGGATCATGTCCTCTTCGGCTACCGCGGCCAGCGCGTGCTCGAAATGGAAGCGACCCTGCTCTCGTGGCGGAACACCTTTCACCTCGACCTCTTCGGCGAACTCGGCAGCGCTCACATCGATGGCTTGTGCAAGTGGGGACCGAGCACGCTCACGGTTCGCCAACGAGTCCTGCCGAGCGGACGCCCGGAAGAAACCGTCGAGGTGCTCGAGCAGCCCGATCCGACGTGGCAGCTCGAATACAATCATTTCCTTGAGCTTTGCCGCACGGGAGGAACCAACCTCCAAAATGACATCTGGATTTCCGAAAAAATCAGCCAGCTCGGCGAAGTGATGAGAAATGTTCGGTCATGATCGCGCACCTTCACGATACTCCGCGTAAACCGTCGCGCGCCGTCGTGCTGGGCGCCGGCGGCTTTATCGGTGGTGCGACCGCGCGCCGCCTGCGCGCCGAAGGAATGGAAGTCGTGGCGCTTGGCCGGGACTCATGCGATTTGCTGGCCCCCGATGCCGCCACTCATCTCGCTACGGAGCTGCGGCCGGATGATACGCTCGTCTTTGTTTCCGCCCGGGCCCCGGTCAAGAACGTGGCGATGCTGATGGAAAATGTCCGCATGGGCGAGGCGGTGTGCGCCGCACTGAGGGAGCAACCGGTTGCACACGTGGTTTATGTCAGTTCCGATGCGGTCTACAAAGATTCGGCGGACCCGCTCTCCGAATCTTCCTGCGCCGAACCTGGCAGCCTCCACGGCGTGATGCACCTGACCCGCGAGGTAATGCTGCGCAGCGAATTTTCCGGGCCGCTGGTTCTTGTTCGCCCGACTCTCGTTTACGGTCTCGATGATCCACACAATGGTTACGGCCCAAATCGCTTTCGGCGTCTGGCCGCGGAAGGAAAAGAGATCGTGCTCTTCGGCGAGGGTGAGGAACAGCGGGACCATGTGGCGGTGGACGATATCGCCGATCTGGTGCTCCGCCTCGTCCTGCAGCGCAGCACCGGCATCGTCAACGCCGTCAGTGGCGATGTCGTCTCGTTCCGGACGTTGGCGGAATTCATCACCGCACAATTTTCCTTGCCGGTGACAATCAAAGGTTCTCCGCGCACCGGCCCGATGCCGCACAACGGCTTGCGGGCCTTTGCGCCGAGCGCAGCGCTCGCGGCGTTTCCAGGACTTGAATTCACGCCGTGGCGCGATGGTGTTGCCAGGATGTGCGCCGAAACTAAGGCAGCGAGGGAAAAATGATTGGTTTCGTCGGACTCTCTCACCTTGGCCTGAACTACAGCCTCGCCACGGCCGCGAAGGGCTTTGACGTGACGGCTTATGATCCCGATCGCGAACTCACGGAACGATGCACGGCCGGAGAGTTTCCGATTGAAGAGCCGGGGTTCAGTGAGTTGTTCGCCCAACATCGTAGTCGCATCCATTACACCTCCGACCAAACCGCCCTGGCGAAATGCGATCTCGTTTTTTATTCGCTCGATGTGCAAACGAACGAACGCGATGAAAGCGACCTCGGTCGACTGACTGAACTCATCCGCGCCACCGCGTCCCATCTTTCGGCGAACACGACTGCGGTGGTGCTCAGTCAGGTCCCGCCGGGTTACACGCGGCAGCTCAAGGCGGAACTCCGTGAACTTTCGCCGGCGAGTTTCTATTACCAGGTCGAGACGCTGATCTTTGGCCGGGCGGTCGAGCGCGCGATGGAGCCGGAGCGGTTTATCGTTGGGGCCGCCGACCCGGCCCGTTCGCTCCCCAGGCCGTTGCAAGAGTGGCACACGGCTTTCGAGTGTCCGGTGCTCGTCATGCGTTTGGAAAGTGCGGAGCTCGCCAAGATAGCGGTCAATTTCTTCCTCGTCTCGACCGTCGCGACCACCAACACGCTGGCCGAAATCTGCGAAGCGATTGGCGCGGACTGGAACGAGATCGCCCCCGCGCTTCGACTCGATTGGCGGATCGGCCCGCACGCCTATCTGACTCCCGGACTTGGCATCGCCGGTGGCAACCTGGAGAGGGACCTGATCACGGTGCAAACCCTGGCCGCCAGGCACGGCACCGAGGCAGGCATTGTCAGTGCCTGGCAGCGGAACAGCTCTCACCGTCGCAATTGGGCGAAGTCTCAGCTCGAACGCTCGTTACCCGCCGAGAAAAATTCTCCAGTCGTGGCGGTTTGGGGTCTGGCTTACAAAGCGGACACGCACTCGACCAAAAACTCCGCGTCGCTGGAATTGCTCCGCGCTTTGCCAGGTTACCGCATCCGGGCGCATGATCCCGCGGCCCAGATCGATCTCACGGAGTTTTCTCACGTGACCGTTCTCGACTCGCCTCTCGCCGTGGCTGAAGGCGCCGATGCACTCCTGGTCATGACGCCGTGGCGTTCCTACGCTTCGATTTCTCCGAAAGAATTGCAGACCCGGCTCCGAGGGCGCGTCATCATTGATCCCTATGCCGTGCTGGACGAGACGGCGTGTCGTGCGCTCGGATTCGACTACCACCGCCTCGGAGCCTGAGCATTCCCTGATGAACCAAGACAAGCACGTCCTGATCATCGGCAAGAATAGTTATGTCGGAGAATTTCTTCGCGACCACTTTGCGGGCCAAGGTGCCCGCGTCTCCGCCATCGGATCGGCGGACTGCAACTTTCTGGAGGCCGAACAGGTGCGGAAATTTTTCCAGGGCCTGCCCAGGGAGCCGCTCACCATTCTGTTCCTGGCTGTGGTGAACAAGAACATCCGCAACTCCTACTCCGCGTATCTGGAGAACGTCCACATGGCGTGGACTCTTGTGTCCAATTTGCGCGACGTGAACGTCGAGTCGCTTGTCTATTTCAGTTCTGTCGACGTCTACGGACGGTCGCCCAAGTTGCCGATGAGCGAAACGATGCCGCTCGATCCGGACACCTGGTACGGCTTATCGAAATCCACCAGCGAATGGATTATCCGGGAGGAATTAGGCTCCAAATGTCCGACATGCATTCTGCGGATTCCGGGAATTTTTGGCCGCTCTGGCAATGATAGGAGTGTTATTGGGCGGTTGATCTCGAGCATCCGGGAGGAAGGAAAGGTTTACATCGACGGCGACGGCGAGGTCTTGAGAGATTACGTTTTCGCTCCTGATTTGTGTCGCGTCGTTGAACGCCTTGTTGCGCGCAAAGCCAGCGGAACATTCAATCTCGCCACGGGCGCGAGTGTTTCGCTCCTGCAAATCCTCGCCACGATCCGCGAGACGCTAGCAGTGGGCTTCGAGGTCTTTCACGGTCCCGCGAATGAAGAAAGGAACTTTGACATGTGTTATGACACCGCGAGGCTGTCGGCCGCGCTGGGTGAATTCGATTTCTCCCCGCTCCAGACCGGTATTCGCAGTTATCTTTGAGCCCCGTGAGCCTTCCATCCTCGACCCACGTCATCTCCGATTCCCCGCCGCTCAGCCATCGGACGATCGCGCGGATGGGACGTTATCAAGGCGTCGATCTGAAAGGCGTCGACCGCGATCTCGCGCTCAAGCTTTACCACCAGATGCTCCGTCTCCGCCGGACGGAAGAGGCCTTGCATGCGGAATATCATCCTGCGGAGGAGATGCGTTGCCCGATCCATTTTTGCATCGGCCAGGAAGCAATTCCGGCCGCGCTTTCGGTTCTGATGGAACCGGCGGATTTCATGTTCAGCCATCATCGTTCGCACGGCTACTACTTCGCCAAGGGCGCGCCGATGCGCGAGTTGTTCGCCGAGATCTATGGCCGCGAAACCGGCGCCAACGGCGGCAAGGCCGGATCGCAGGATATCTCGCACGCCGGCTCGCAGTTTTACAGTGGCGCTATTCTCGCGGGCGCCGTTAGCATCGCCGTCGGTGCGGCTTTCGGTTTGCAACACCAGAAGGCGCGGCAAATCAGCATTTCAGGTTTCGGCGAGGGCGCCACGGATGAGGGCGCCTTTTGGGAAGCCATGAACTACTCGGGAAAGAAGAAACTCCCGATTCTCTTCGTGATCGAGAACAACCGCTACGCGACATTTTCTGATCAACTAAAACGCCAGGCCAGCGATAACATCGTCGAGCGGGTGCGGACTTTTGGTGTCCGCGCGACGCAAATTTTCGGAAATGACGTTGCCCTCGCCTGGGGCACCTTGCGCGATGAGATCGAACGCCTTCGAACGGGCGACGGGCCCGCTCTGCTCGAAGCCTACACCTATCGCTGGAACAGCCACGTCGGTCCCGAAGACGACGGCGCCAACGCTTATCGGACGAAAGAAGAGATGGCGTTCTGGAAGGACAACTGCCCGATCGCGCTTCTGGAAGAGAAACTGCGGAGCCTGAACTGGCTGGACGACGCGGCCAAGGCTGCATTCGAGGCCGGCGTCGCCGCGGAAATCGCAGCCAATTTCGAGTTTGCCCGGGAAAGTCCTCTCCCGACCGAGATCGACTGGCATCAAATGAACTACGAAGATGCCACACCGCTGGCGGACCGATTATTGGGGACAGCAGCCGGCGGCGATTTCGACCACTACCAGGCTGATGCCAAGCTCGGTCCATATTAACCCCTCTCCATGAATTCTCCCGTGGACTCGGCCCCAAAGAATCGTCAACTCTCTTACGCCCAGGCAATCCTCGAAGCTACCGACCAGGCGATGGCGCTTTGCGACAAGGTCGTGGTTCTCGGGCAGCTGGTTGATACTCACTCCGGCATTTTCGGGACCACCACCGGGTTAGTGCAAAAGTATGGGGCGGAGCGTGTGCAGGATTTTCCGGTCGCGGAAAACTTGATGACGGCAACCGCCATGGGGGCCGCGCTGACGGGACTGCGTCCATTGATTTGCCACCAAAGGTTGGATTTCATGATCTATTCGCTGGACGCCATTGCCAATTGGCTCGCGCTCTGGCGCTTCAAATCGAACGGGCAATCAGCGATGCCGGTCACGATTCGGACTATCGTGGGCAAAGGCTGGGGGCAGGGCCCGCAGCATTCGAAAAGTCTTCACTCCTGGTTCGCGCACCTGCCTGGGTTGCGCGTGGCCGTTCCCTCGACCGCCTACGACGTCAAAGGGTTGCTGCTCGAAAGCCTGCTCGGCGAAGCACCCACCATCTTTGTGGAAGGTCGGGGACTTTATTCCATGACCGACCACGTGCCGGAACAGGCGTATCGCGTTCGTTTTGGCCAAGGGGTCATTCGCCGTTCCGGTAAGGATGCCACGCTGGTAGCAATCGGAAGCATGGTCCCGATCGCGCTTCGCGCCGCCGCGAGCCTCGAGAATGAAGGGATCGATATCGAAGTGATCGATCCCCGGACTCTGGCACCGCTCGACCGCAAGACGATTTGTGACTCCGTGTTCAAGACAGGCCGCCTCGTGGTGGCCGATCCGGCCTGGCATTCCTTCGGAGCCGCCAGCGAGATCATTTCGACCGTGGCGGAGCATCTCGGCGACAAGCTTCGGGCGAAACCGGTTCGCGTAACGTTGCCCGACAGCCATACCCCCATGAGCATGGCGTTGGAGCCAAAGTTTTATCCGACTGACGCCGACCTGGTCGCGGCCGTGAAGCAAACCCTTAGCTGAACTCAAAACGGGTGGGAGCCAAGAACTTCATCCAGCAGCTGCACCAAGGGACGAAGCGCAGCTACGACGAGCGGTTTTCAGGCGAAGACAAGGCCGAGTGCGCCACTGTGGCCAGGACCTTCGGACAAGAATACTTCGATGGCGAGCGCAAGCATGGCTACGGCGGCTATCGCTATGACGGGCGCTGGTTGCCGGTGGCGAAGGCAATGGCCCAACATTACGCCCTCAAGGGCGATGCCCGCATTCTGGACATCGGTTGTGCGAAAGGTTTTCTCGTCCACGACTTCTCGAAGGTGTTGCCAGACGCCGATGTCATTGGGGTGGACGTCTCGGAGTATGCGATTGCCAACGCCATGCCGGAGATCAAACACCGCGTCAGTGTCGGCAATGCTGTTTCGTTGCCTTATCCGGACAAGTCGTTCGACCTCGTGGTCTCAATCAACACGCTCCATAACCTGCCCATTTATGACCTGGAGAAGGCGCTGACGGAGATCGAGCGTGTCGGCAAGGAGCACAAGTACATCGTAATGGACTCCTACCGGACTGAGCGGGAAAAGATAAATCTTCTTTCCTGGCAGCTGACCTGCGAATGCTTTTTCACTCCCGAGGAATGGGAGTGGGTCTTCGAAAAATGTAACTACACCGGTGACCATGAATTTATTTTTTTCGGTTGATTGCGGATGACTACTTCCCGCGATTCAGCCGTTCCCTCCGTCATGCTTACGATCATGATTGCCTGCAAGAACGAGGAGGCGAACATCGTTGGAACCTTGGACGCCGTGGCCGCGGCCATGCGACAACTGGACATTTCGTATGAAGTGCTGGTGATCGACGATGGCTCAACCGACCGGACGAGTGAGTTAGCCGAGCAATACCAATCCAGTCATTCCGATCTTCCGATCCAGGTTCATAAGAATGAGCGAAATCGTGGTCTCTCTCGGACCTATGTGGATGGAGCGTTTCTCGGACGCGGCAAATACTATCGACAGGTCAATGGCGACAATGTGGAGCCGGCAGAAACCCTGGTAACGATCTTCAAGATGATCGGTCGGGCCGACATGATAATTCCCTACTACCCCAATTTGCCCGGCAAGAGTCGGGCGCGGCTGGCGGTGTCGGCTTTGTACACTTTTTTGGTGAACGTGCTCAGCGGAAATTCCATCCACTATTACAACGGCGGCGCGGTTCACCTTCGTTACAACGTCTTGCGCTGGCATCCCTATTCTTTCGGCTTCGGCTTCCAGGCCGACTTCATAACCCGATTGATTCAGGAGGGCGCTACTTTCGTAGAAGTCCCGGTGCAAGGAAGCCACACCAACAAAGGTCCGGGAGCATCTCCCTTCCATATCAGGAATGTTGTCTCGACGGCCCACACCTTGTTCGAGATCTTCCGCCGGCGCCTCAACGTGGTTATCTTTGGCGCCTGAGACTACGCCCTGCCGGAACGGCCCGGCTCTAAGTCATTTTCCGCTCAATTTGATCGACGACATGGCGCGCGAACGGGATGGAGCAGGTCCAGCCGGGAGAGACGGCGTTGAGCAGATGCGTCGAGCGTTCGTCGCCTTCGATGACGAAATCCATTTCCAGTTTGCGCTTCTTGATGTCGAGCAACTGTGCGCGAATTCCCGGCTCACCCCAGCGCGCGTAATGTTCCAGTCGCACTCCGTGGGCCAGGCGTGAGGCCAGAGCAACGAGCCGAGGTCGCGAATACTTTTGGACCTCCGCGAGGGCGAGTCTCTGGAAATCGAAGGTCGAAGACAGCATGAGACCGGCCTCGCGAAAGAGGATTTCCACAAACTCGCCGAACTTGAAATTGTCGAAGCCACGGTATTGCTCGCGCCAGAAGGCCGGAATGGCCGTGGGTCCGATCTTGACCTGGCCGTCGGCTCGCACCGTGAAATGGACACCGAGAAACGGATTTCGCAGATCGGGCACCGGATAGATATTAGTGCGGAACGCGCCCGGTGGTTCGTCCGAGTAGAGATAAAGCCCTTTGAAGGGAAGAATGCGGTATCCCTCCGAAAAGCCAAAATCGAGAGCTATCTTGTCGGCATAGAGGCCGGCCGCATTAACCACGTGTCCCGCCGCGAAACTTTCCTGGGACGTCGTAACCACTCCCTTTCGAACCCGCAAATAAGAAGCACCGAGGCGGATCGTAATCCCCTCCTTATTGGCGTCCTGAGTCATTTCGTCCATCACGCGCCGTGGATCGGCCGCCGCCGTGGTCGGCGAGAAAAGGGCGCGCTGATACGTTTTCACCCGCGGCTCAATCTGACGGGCCTCGGCTTCCGTCAGATTCTCCAAGGGAACGCCATTGGCCAGAGCGCGGCGGAGCAATTCGTCCAATTGCGAGAGATCGTCCTCGCTCTGCGCCACCACGAGCTTGCCGCACCGATTCAGCGGTATCTTTTTCTCCTCGCAATAACCAGTCATCGCCTGGTTGCCGGCTCGCGTTAACTTCGCCTTCAGGCTATCGGCGGCGTAATAGAATCCGGCGTGGATGATGCCGCTATTGCGGCCGCTGGCATGAAGGCCACACGCAGGTTCCTTTTCCAGCAACGTTACCTGAGCGCTGTGAAAACGACGCCTTAACTCGCGGGCCACACTAAGCCCGATGATGCCGCCGCCCAGGACGAGGAAATCAGGCGAACTCACCGCAGGAAAGCGTCGAGTTCGGCCAATCCTTCCGGCGAGCCAATCTCATAAAAGCGCTCTGTCACTTCATGCCCGGACAATTGTTTTTCTGAAAGAAGCTGTTGGTAAACGTCAGCCAGATCGAATGCCTCGTTCTCCGGCCAGGAGGCCAGCGATTCCGCAGCCAGAACGCCCAGCCCATAATCAATATGATGCATTTCCGGCGTGAGATGCTTCTTGTCGTAACGCAGGATTTGGCCGGCCTCGAACTGGACATTGCTCGTGTCCCAGCGGCCTTGGTTTCTATAAACAGTCATCAACCCTGGCGTAGCCCCATTTATAAAGGCGAGCGCGACTTTGCGATAGTCGATCGGGAGATACGAATCGCCATACAAGACGAAGAAACGGCGCCCCAACAGGGGAAGCGCTCGCTTCAGGGCCCCACCGGTGCCGAGCAAAGACGGCCCATCAAACGAGTAATCGATCCGCAGATCAAAGCCCGCGCCGTCGCCCACTTCCGCTGCAATCATTTCGCCGAGATATCCGGCGCAGATGATGATCCGGCGCAGACCGGCGGAATGGAGCAACCGCAGTTGATGCGCAATAAAGGGCTCCCCGGCGACGGACACGAGCGCTTTGGGAATTGTTTCCGTAATCGGGCGCAATCGTTTGGCGAGTCCACCGGCCAGAATGGCTACCGGCCAATCCGTCAGGTCCATCTCGTCCGCAGCCGCCGTCATGGATTGAGAATCTTCACGCCGTTGGCTGGTCCGGCCGCTCGGAACCGCCCTTCTGGGCAACGGCAAACAGATTCAGGCCGAACTTGTGATACCTGAGTCGAATCTGGCTCGGTTTGAAACCAGACCGGACGAGGATGGGCCAAAGATCCCGCTTGCCGTAATACATTTTGTGATCGTCCATTTCGACCTTCGGACTAAGCCCGAGCCGGAAAGCGGATAGCTCCAGGAATCGCTTTCCCAGCCAGGTGGGAACGTTGATGAGCAACAGGCCTGACGGCCGGAGCAGTCGCCACGCAGCTTTGATGACAGCATCTGGTTCGGCGAGATGTTCCAGGACAGAGATAAGCAAAACCGCGTCCACGCTTTCACTTTCCAGTTTCGGCAGCACCTCCTCGATTGTGCCTTTATGAAAGGTGAAACCTTCCAGCGCGCGCAACTCTGGCGCGATCTGAAAATCCACGCCGATGCCACGTTTCAGTTTTGGTTTTAGTGCGATCAACTGCGCGGCACGGTAGCCGCAGCCCAGTTCCACGATCTCAAGGTTATTCCGACCCGGCAGCTGCCGGCGGATCGCGCGTTGCGACAACCAAACGCCGAACCTGTCGGCCAGGCTCAGCCCCTCCTGCCCATAGCTCTGGTCCCGGCGGGAATTCATTCGCGGAATTTCGCTGAAATGCGCTGCGCCATTTCCATGAGCAGAGTGAAACAGAAAGTCTGGAAGCCAAGGATGATGAGCAGAAGACCTAAAATAGCCGGATGCGAGATGGCCTGTAAGCGAAGGCCATGACTGAAATAGCGAAAGACCAAAGCGGCCAGAAGAATTACACCGACCAGGACAGAAGCCGTTGCGACGAGCATTCCGCGATCGTAGGTCACGAATCTTTGCGCACGTTTAACAAACCGCGGCCGCAACCCATGCATGACGCGGGCCAGGATGCCGATTTGAATGGAGCTATAACCAAGGGTTGTGCAGGTCACACCGAAGAGCATCCAGTAAAGGCCGAACCCAATGTTTCCAATCAGAAACGGTCCTCCCGCAAGGCCGAGAGAAAGCGCCAAGCCAATGGCCATGAGGATCAGGCCGGGTTTGAGGAGAAATGAATCAGGCGTGTAAACGAGCATGACCTTCAAGTTTAACCAGCCGGCAATCCAGGGTGACAGCCAACCCATGCGCCGATGATGACTGACACGCCCCTCGCGATCCTTGTAAAACTTGACGGGCACTTCGGCCGTAGTTAGACGCAGCCGGGCCGCTTTCAAGACCATCTCGCTGGCGTACTCCCAGGACTCCGACTTAAGGTCGATCTTCTCCAAAGCGGTCCGGGTAAGGCCGCGCATTCCGCAATGAATGTCGGAGTAGTTGCTTCGGTAGATGCGATTGAGAATCCAGGTTGTAAACGGCGTGCCAAAGTAACGGTGCAATCCCGGCATCGCGCCTTTTTCGATGCTGCCCCGAAAGCGGCTGCCCATGACAAATTCCGCTCCCTTGCGAAACTCCTCCACGAAGGGAGTCAATTCCCGAAAATCGTAGGTTAGATCCGCGTCGCCCATCACAATCCATTTACCGCGGATATAGGGAATCGCGTCGATATAGGCCCGGCCCAGCCCGCGTTTCGGAGTGCGGAGGACTTCACCGCCATGTTCGAGGACAATCCTGGGTGTGTTATCGGTGGAACTGTCGACAATCAGGACTTGACCGCTTACCCCGGCGCGCTCCAGGCCCTCCTTGCACCACTCGACGAATTCACCCACCGTGATTTCTTCGTTCAAGGCCGGTACGACGATGCTCAGTTCGACGGGGCCGGGCGACTCCTTCCCCGGCACAAGGTGTTCGATGACGGAGACCGGCGCGGTCCCCATGGTCTGGACATCATTCTGCATTCGATTCCCCCAGCATAGTCGCCATGGGGTCGTTTACCTCACTTAAAGACAGACGACCAGAACCAATCACTCCTTGCGAGCGAGCACCTGGTACTGCGCACCAAGCGGCACCTTGATCAGAAGTCTTTCAACTGGGCGAAGCCATTTGAGATACCCCGGGAAGAAAAATAAATAGTCGGTCCGGATCAACTGGAATCCCGCTGCGCTAACGAGCCGCCGCGACTCCGGAGGCGGCAGAGGAATTGCATTTTTGTCTATCTCGGAATGTTTCATGGCAAAGGCATGAATGAGATTCCAGGGATTATTTTCCCAGAGCGCGAACATCCCGCCGGGCTTCAAACACCGGAAGACATAATTTACCACCGCGAGGCGCTCCGCCGGCGGTATGTGATGGAACACACCATTACAAAAAACCAGGTCGAGATCCCGTTGGGGAACGTACCTGGCCGGGGTGGATAGTTCTACTGAACGGCTTCCAACCGATTCACGGGCCACCGCCAGCGACTCCTCCGACGTGTCCAACCCTATGACTTGTTGCGCGTGAAGGACGTCTAGAAGCAAGGGGAGAGACATTCCCGTGCCACATCCAAAATCCATGACCCGCCTCGGGACGAGTCCTTGCGCGCGTAAGAGACGGTTCAACCATTTCAGCCTGGCGTAGGCAAAATACTCGCGCGAAAACCCGGCGACCCGCAACCATGGCCGGAAAAACGCCTCGTAGTCCCGCGCGGACTTATCGAACTCGGACATGCCTTCCTCGGCACGTTTCATCTTATCATTGCGGCAGGGACCACAGGCCTACGTCGCTTCGATCTCTTTTCGCATGGCTTCCATGGCGTCACTCAACGCTTCCGCCGAAGAACGGCGGTTTCTCCACCCCAACTCCCTTATCTTCGTGCAGTCAAAGCGCACAATGGGCACGTCGCCCTTCCAGCCGCGGTCACCGCCCGTGAAATCAAATCGCACCTCCTTGGCCTGGAGGCCGGCGATTGCCACGGCCAGATCCGCAATTTGTCGCACCGTAACGTAATCGTCCGTGGCCACGTTGAAAACGTCATACGTTTTTACTGCCTTGGCCGCGACCAGAAAGATTGCATCCAGGACGTCGTCGACGTGAATGTAACTCTTCTTCTGGGAGCCATCGCCGAGAATGCGCAGCGAAGTGGCATCGCTCTTCAGCCGTCGGATGAAATCGTAGCCGACTCCATGCGTTTGCCGTGGTCCCACCACGTTGGCGAAACGAAAGACTCGCGCCACCAGACCAAACATGTGGCAATAGGCGGCCATGAGCGATTCGGAAGCCAGCTTGCTGGCCCCGTAAGTGGAGATTGGAATACAAGGCCCATGGTTCTCAGGAAAATCCACAGCGGGATCCTCTCCATAGACGCCGCTGCCGGAGGTGTAGAATATATGAGTGGCTCCAGTCTGGCGCATCGCCTCCAGAACGTTTTGGGTCAAATAGGTACCCTCCCAGAAATCGATATCCGGCTGGGTGATTGCCTTCGCGATGTCCGGATTGGCGGCAAGATGAAAGATCGTGTCGCAACCATCCATGGCTTCGCGGATCCGGTCAGCATCCTTTAAATCGGCCTCCACCACGGACAATCGACGGTCGCCCGTCTGGGCCTGAAGATAGCTTCGTTGTCCTGAAGTGAAGTTGTCATAAATGACGACTTTTTCAGTTCCCTCGGCGCCCAAGAGCCGCCCCAACAAATGGCTGCCGATAAACCCGGCGCCGCCGGTAATGAAAGCTTTCATCGGTTAGGCCGGCTCCTCCGGCGATCGGCCACTGAAGGGCGCCCGAAGGCAAAGCGCAACGAGAAGGAGCGCCAGGAGAGAAACAGGCTGGAGGTAGCGGAAACTCGGCGCAACCGCAAAGGTGAAAGTCACTGACAGGATTATAACAAGATGCAGGAGAAGGAACAGGGCGAGTTGCTTTTCACGCGTGAGATAAACCGCGCAGGCGCCTAAAAGCGGTGACAGAAGGAGGAAATAACAGTAGGGCCAGGCCAGAAGGAAGTATCGCTGCAGCAACGTGGGCGGTGCGCCTATTATCCGGCCGTCGGTCGCGAAGTGGAAATGCTCCGCCAGCAACTCGATTTGCTCCGAAACCAGATCGTTGTGGCCCAGGTCGATCGTCGCGTAGTACCGAAGGTCTCTCAGGTTCCAATACTGGGCAAAGGTTCGGCCCGCGAGAACAAGGACTTGCCATGGATTACGCCGCAACGCGTGCAAGGCCGTCTCCTTTGCGATCTGACTGCCCAACGTCCAATCCGGTTCCTCCTCCTGCCAGCGATCGACCAGATAGTCCTTCTCGAAACGCTGGCAGTTTCGGAGCGTTAGATCCTTGATATCAAACTCGTCGCCTTGGGCAATGATTTGGGCCAGGCGCTCATCCGAGGCATCTGCGGGGATTAGGATCGGGGCCCAAAAGGCAAGAAGATGCAGGCCCGTGGCGTAGAGATAGGCGGGTTCCCGATCGGTGAGCAAGCCGTTCACCTGCTTGTAGACGCCATGCATCAAGAGCATTGCGGCGATGCTAGCCGCGAAATGACCGACGCCCAGCTTGACGGTCCGAAGTCGCTCTCCTTGGACGCGGGCGCTGCGCCACTTCGCCCAAATAACGGGAGCAAAGGCCAGGATCGGCAGGAGAACCGCGCTTATCTGAACCACCAGAAGATAACTCATTCGGAAACCAATCAGAAGAACCCAAAGTCCCTGCGCAATTATCAGGTGCCGAAGGCGGCGCTGCTTCATGTATAAGAAACAATAGTACAGTCCAGCCATGTAGAAAAAAAGACTGACTGTCTCAGTCATGACATACCGTTCCCACACGAGTTGAAAGGGATCGAGTGCGCAAACGACCCCAAGAAGGCAGGCGTTCCGCGCGGATAGGCCGAATATCGACCGGCAAGTGTGCGCCAGTAATAAAGCCGTCAGTGCGCTGATGAAACTCTGCAGAAGCAAGAGAGGCGTTAGACTCTCCGTGGAAAGGGCGACGAAGCGAATCAGAAACCCATAGAAGTATGACCGGTCGTCCGGGATCCAACCGACCAGAGCCGTGGCAATATAGCAGGCCGAATCACCGATGAACATCTTGGGCAGAGGATCCAGCAAGAGCAGGAACATCTTGAGCAGCACGATGAACAGGCAGAAGAACCACCACTGGCGCCCGTCGCCCCAGACAGACTTGAGACTCTCCCATGTCCGTGGCCGGGTTGTCATAGTTGGGCTGTGACCATGGATTTCCTTGCTCTCATTGTCCGTTGGCAGTCTTGCTTGTAACTCTTCCGCAAGATGACTCGGTCCTGGAGAGGTCGGGTGCTCGGCTGACCAGGTCATCTACACGTAGTGGACGAGAGATTCACGGTAGTAATTCAACGTAGACTCAATGGTTTCGCTCAGGGACTTTTTCGGAGCCCAGCCGAGCTCCGCCCTGATTTTGGAGAAGTCCGCGTAATAATCGCCGATGTCGATGGGACGCCGGTCGGCTGGGAAATCACAAACTGAATATTCCCCTCCACCATTTATCTCCACCATGCGCCTGGCCAGTTCTGCGAGCTCGACCACTTCAGTCCCGCCGAGGTTGTAGACCTGGCCGTTGGCCGTGGGGTTCGCGGCTACCAGAAGAAAGGCGTCGACGGCGTCTTCCACATCCGTGAAGTCGCGCAGCTGCTTCCCGCCCCACACTTCGATTGGGTTGCGCTCGAGGAGTTGGCGAACCCAGAGGCCAGCAAACGTTTGGCGCGCGTCCTTGATGCGCATCCGGGGCCCGATCGTATTGGTCAGGCGCAGGGCCGTGGCGTGCATCCCGTAAACATCGCTGTAAAGGAGGTGGTATTTCTCAGCCGCCATCTTGTTGATGCCATTGACGTCGACCGGGCTCAACGGATGTGCCTCAGTCACCGGCAGAAAGGCAGGCCGCCCATAGATTTGCCGGGTGCTGGCGAAGATTATCTTGATCCCGGGATTGCAGGCGCGACACGCCTCCAGAATGGACAACTGCGCGCGGCAATTGATTTCCAGGTCAGGCCCGGGATTGAGCATCGAATCAAGATGACTGGTTTGCCCGGCCAGGTTGAAGAGATAGTCTTTATCACGGACCAGATACTGCATGCTGTAGGTGTCTCGCACGTCGGAGATGTTCACCTGCACCCGGTCTCGGAGCCCTTCGATGTTGAAAAGATTGCCCCCGTAGTCGGGGATGAGGCTGTCAACGAGAGTAATCTCGGCCCCCAGGCCGGTGAGTCGCCGCGCCAGGTTGGACCCAATAAAGCCCAACCCCCCGGTGATCAGTACTTTAGCTCCTTCAAATTCGCTTTTCATGGTCGGTAATGGCCTCGCAGGGTGGTAAATAGCAGGAATGTCCCCCGGTGCGCACCAATTATGTGGCGAGGATCTGCTTTACTACCTCCATTGACGGTTCCGCACCAGTTTACTTCAACCGCAGGCGGGGCAGCAGTTCATCGAGGATCAGCCCCACGGATTCCTGCGGGGACTGCTCATGCGTATGCACAACGATCTCCGGATCTTCCGGCGGCTCGTAAGGGGCGTCGATCCCGGTGAAACCCTTGAGCAGGCCAGAGCGCGCTTTTTCGTAGAGGCCCTTCGGATCGCGTTCTTCGCAGACAGCCAGCGGGGCATTGACGAAGATTTCCACAAATTCCGCACCAGCTTGCAGTGCGATCCGGCGCGCCAGTCGACGATCGATGCGGTAGGGCGAAATAAATGAGGTGATAACCACGGTCCCGGCGTCCGCCATTAACTTCGCCACTTCGCTGACCCGCCGGATATTCTCCGCCCGATCTTCCGGAGTGAACCCGAGATTGGAGTTCAAGCCATGGCGCAGGTTATCGCCGTCCAGAACGTACGTCTGCATGGAGAGCTGGAAAAGTTCCTTCTCGAGGGCTGCCGCAATGGTTGACTTTCCGGCGCCCGAAAGGCCGGTGAGCCAGACAACGGCCCCACGGTGCCCATTTCGAGCCGCTCGCCGCGGCGCCGTGATGTCGCTTTCGCTCCAAAAGATGTTCTCGCTCTTGATCTGTTTGCGCGTCGTGTAAACCGCCCCGGCAATGATTCCGCCTCCCACGAGATGGCCCTCATCCGTGAGAACAAAACGACCCAGGCTGGGAATGCGATCGTGATTATCGAAGACGAGGGGCGCTCGTGTTTGCAGAATCACCTCCGCCACTTCGTTCGCCCGGAGCTCCGAGCGGTCCCCCGAAGCTGCATCGAGCGTCGCGGCATCGATAACATTTGTGACCGCTACGACCTGGCATTCGACATCCTGAGTGACCAGTTTGATTCGATACCCCGCGCGCACTGCCATCGGTTCGCGCCCGATCCAAAACACTTTCGCTCGCACCCGATTCGACTCCACCGGCGCGTCGGTTTCGTGCGAGGCGATATGCCCCCGCTCCACGAAAATGTGGTCGCTCAAGGTGATTCCGATGGATTCCCCCGCGCAGGCGGACTCCGCGGCGGGCGCCGCCCACCGTTCGATCGTCGCCACACGCGCCGTCTTGTTATGAGGCGAAAAGACGAGCTGATCCCCGATTCTTATTGTCCCCGACTCAATCCGGCCCGCGAAAATGCGCCGGTTATCCATCCGGTAAACATCCTGGATGGGGAAACGAAGCGGGAGCTCGGCCGCGGCCGAACCTGATCCATTCAATTTGTCCAGCGCCTCGAGGAGGCTAGGCCCGCTGAACCAGGGCATTGCGCTCCGGTCCGCCGTGACCACATTCTCGCCGCTGCTCGCGGAAAGCGGAATAAAGGCTCGTGCGGTCACTCCGAGGCCTTGCAGGAACGCGCCATAATCCCTCTCGATTTGACGGAAGCGGTCTTCGGCAAAGCCCGCCAGATCCATTTTGTTCACGGCCACAATCACTTCACGCAGACCCAGGACACTGAGTAACTGTCCGTGCCGTCGACTCTGTTCGCGCACACCTTCATCCGCCGCGATCACCACGACCCCGGCATCGGCGCTGGCCGCTCCCGTAATCATGTTCTTCAGGAATTCCTGGTGACCGGGCGCGTCGATGATGACGTAGTCGCGCCGGGCAGTGCGGAACTGAATCTGCGTCGTATCGATGGTGATGTTTTGCTCCTGTTCCTCAGAGAGCGCATCAAGGACAAAAGCGTATTCGAAGGGCTGACCCTGCGCCGCGCAAGCCTCTCGCAGGCGATCGATCTTCCCATCGGGAAGCGAATCGGTCTCGGTAAGAATTCGACCGATCAACGTGGACTTGCCGTGATCGACGTGACCCACGAAAACGATCTTCATCCGGGGTAGTTCGCCCGGATTTTCCAGCGTTCGGTCTTCGCTTTCCGGTTTCACATGAATCCTCGGGCGCGTAGTTTCTGCATGGCGTGCGGCTCATGATGATCTTGCGCTCGGCCGGCGCGCTCGCTTGTCCGAGTGTCTTCGAGCTCGGCGATGATCTCCTCGATGGTCGCCGCGTTGCTCGCAATCGAGTGCGTGATGGGATGACAACCTAAGGAGCGGAAACGCTTTCCCTCCCGGGCGAAGTAAAGCTCCGGAATCGGAATGTTCTCCCGTTGGATGTAGCGCCAGATATCGACTTCGGTCCAATCGAGCAGCGGCTGCACCCGCACATGTTCGCCCGGAGCGTTATTGGTAATGAATTGTCCCCAAAATTGCGGCGGCTGGTTTTTGTAATTCCACTCGGAAGCGGTATTGCGCGGGGAAAAATATCGTTCTTTTGCCCGCGTGGCATCTTCATCCCGTCGAATGCCCGTGATGAGCGCGTCCCAGCCATGTTCCGCGAGCGCCTGTTTCAACGCGACTGTCTTCAACTCATGCGTCACCGTCACCGGATCGTGCGTCTCGTAGCCGATGCCGCGTCCCCGGGCTTCCGTGTTTATTTTCACGATCAACCGGATGCCGTAATGAGCGACCGCCCAATCCCGGAAGGCCAGCATTTCCGGAAATTCATAAGTGGTATCGATGTGCAAAAGGGGAAACGGGATTCTCCCCAGGAAAGCCTTGAGCGCCAGCCAAAGGAGCACGTTCGAATCCTTTCCCATCGACCAGGGCATCGCCATGTTTTTGAAGCCATGGTTGGCCTCGCGGAGAATAAAAATGCTGTGGTTCTCCAGCTGGTCGAGGTGTGAGTTATGGCCGGTCACGTCTTCTGCCTTTGGAGATGGATTTCTTTGATGGCCGTTGTCGTATGGGTCACCGACACACCTTCTACCTGGTAACGCAGCTCCAGGTTCCCGCCGCAGAAGAGATGGTCCGGCCTGATCGACGAGGAAAGGCCAAACTTGCAGCCCATGATCGACACCGGCCCCGCCGGTCGCCCCGGTTGGAGGCAAACCAATATGGCGTTGAGACCGTTCACTATAGTCAGAAAATATTCGCTGTTTAGGGTGACGATTTTCAGCAGATCGCCGGGCCGAAGCTGCGAAAGCTCCAGCTCGTCTCCAAGCTTGCCTTCATTCGATCGTAGGTACGCCACCCAATCATTCATGGACATTGATTGAGTCGCTGACGTTTCCAGTTTTGGCAACGCCGCCTTGCTCTGAATGGCCAGGCGGACAGTCGGCCGGCCAGAGCCCGGTTCAGGTTGGTTGACCTTTCGAGGCCCAATCTCTATCGCTCAAGCATGGCGGAGGAGGCGTGGGTTGTTTTCAGCGACATTCATTCCAATCTCGAGGCGCTTCAGGCCGTGCTCGCCGATATGCGCACGATCCGTTTCTCACGCCTGATCTGTCTCGGTGACATCGTCGGCTATGCCGCGAATCCGAAGGAGTGTGTGGACCTGGTCCGCTCACTCGACACCGAGGTCCTGCGGGGGAATCACGACTTTGGCGTTGTGGACGAGCCGACTCTGCTGCGAATGAGCGGGCCCGCCGCCCGCGGGATCCGCTATGCTCGTGAACAGCTGTCTCCAACCCGCTGCGATTTTCTGGCAAATTTGCCCCTCGTCTCGGCCGAGGGCGACCTGCAGTTCGTCCATTCCTCCCTGGACCGCCCGGAAGATTGGACCTATCTGCGACGCGAACCGGAAATTCGGCAGCACTTCAAAGCCCAAACGCATCCTGTCGCTTTTTGCGGTCACACCCACGTTCCGGGAGTTTTCTGGCTGAGTCCCATCGACGAAGTAACCCTGTTGGGCTCCAGCGGCCGGATCGCTTTGCCCGAAGACGGAAAGGTCTTGATCAACGCCGGCTCGGTCGGCCAGCCACGCGATCGATGTGCTGACGCTTGTTATGTTGTTTACGACGCAGCGCAACGGTGCGTCGAATTCCGACGGGTTCCCTATGACATCGACAGCACGAAGGAAAGAATTCTGAAAGCGGGATTGCCGAACATTACCGCCGAACGGCTTTCCCTGGGGAAATAGACGGTCCCCGTGCGGCTACGTATTTGCTGGTTGAGGGAGCCGGCAATCGGGCTCGAACCGATGACCTGCTGATTACAATCTTGCGGTTTGCTTCCCACAGCTGATCGGCTCCCTCGTCTATTGCCGCACCGTGTCGCATCGTTCCGCGTCATTTCTCTTGTTTTTCGGGCGATAACGGCGACATAAAATTTGATGCCTCGCCGCCCCGCTCTAGAACCGAAGGAAACGACCAAGGCGCATGCGCCCTACGTCGTCGATCTTCCTCCGTCTCTGGGCGCTAACGCCAACGCGAACGGCGCTATTTTAGCGAACGCAAGGAGGCTGTCGAGTTCTGCCGCCAGCAACGCATCCGTTTGGAGAATTACGGGACCGCGTCAACGATCCTGTCCGCCGGAAAGGTCGAGGAGGCAGTCGCGGCGTTCGATCGGCTCAAGGGTCGGGAGCGTCTCTGACCGAGGCTGTGGTGCACTTCCTGGCGTGGCAAAGGCGCCGTGCGAGCAGCGTGACCTTCGGAGTCCTCTTCGAAAAGTTCGTGGCCGCGAAGGCAGCCAGGCGGCCCACATACAAAGCGCAGGTGCGGCAAACGCAGACTCGCTTCTCGCCGCTCAACGACAGGATGTCCGCAGATGTCACGCCCGACGAAATTGATGAAATAGCGAACACCACAACCCCCGCGAGGCGAAACGGATTCCTCCGAGTCATTCGCGCAGTCTTCAATTTCGGCATTCGTAAAGGCTGGTGCTCAGAAAATCCGGTGCTCCGCCTCGACTTCAGCGAGACGCAGCGGCACACGCAATTGCTGACGAACGAGCAGGTTTCTTCGCTGCTCAAGACTTGCATTGAGAAGGACCTCGCGCTGCTGCCGTATCTGCTGTTCACGATCTTCGCAGGAATTCGCCCGGATGAGGTCAAGCGGATCACATGGGAAGAAGATGTGAATTTTGCAGAAAAGTTCGTGAAAATTCGGGAAGAGCATTCGAAAACCGAATTGCGCCGTATTGTGGAAATGGAGCCGGTGCTAATCCGCTGGCTCAACTATTACCGCGCCTCTCGCGGGAATCTGACCGGGCGTGTCGCCCCAACGGGCCTTCGCAAACGTTTACGCGCAGTTCGCAAAGCCGCCGGCTTCGAGGAGTGGCCAGCCGACGCCCCTCGTCGCGCATATGCGTCTTGCCATTTGGCGGCTCACAACGATGTCGACAAGCTGTGCAGATTGTTGGGGCATACGTCGCCTGTGATGCTTTGGGCGCACTACTACAACGGCGGTCACCCAAAAGCGCGCGGCTGCATTTTGGAAGACCGGGCCGCCGAAATTCCAATCTAGGGCCTCGAGAGATGGTCTCGACACGCGGCCGCAAAAAAGCGTGCGTCATCTGCCAACTCGCCGGGCGAACAAAATTTCGACCTGAGCCGTCGATGGCGCGCACTCTTCCTGATTGCCCATTCAATGCCAAATGTCTACGATCCTACGGATACGGCTATGAGCATAGAAGACACTGCGAGAAGGGACGCCGCCCAAAAAGCAGACGCTGCAAGAGAAGCAGACATCGCGAGAAGGGAAGCCGCAGTAAAGGTAGACAAAGCACGAAGGAACGCTTCGGACAGATAAGCTGGGGGATCAACAAGACTCGGCAGAAAACTCTGCGCGGGAGCGCGCCTGCGGGGGTAGTGACTAAGGTACCGGCGCGAGATAGATTTCGTTAACATATCCACGCGTGCCGGCGATGGAAATCTCCTGCCAAATAGTTTCACCATTCGCGTAACGTCTTTCCTCCCGTTGAATACCAGCGAAGCTGGGCGGAAGTCTCGCCACCACCGGATAGTCTGAACCGGGGCCGTCGCGAACGTTGAGGTAGTCATTGACTTCAACGTTCACTACCCGGTACGTAACGGGCCCGGTCACTCGGTTCGTTTCCGAGATTGTGTCTGGACCAGATGGCTGAGATTGCAGAGCGAATTGTGTCCTGGCGTTGGCCGCTTCCTCTTTTGGGCGATCCTTTAGGGATTGGACCAAGGAATTCCAGTCAGAGTCCTCCTGAGCAACGATTGTGTTTCGATCAGATGTCGGTGTCGGAGATTTCAAAGCGAATTGTGTCGTAGCAATATCTGATTCCCTTTTTGCGCGCTCCCTCAGGAATTGGGTCAAAGAATTCCAGTCAGAATCCCTTTGAGTAGTGACCGAGGGGTTACTAGCAGTCGTAGGGGATGTCTGTTTCGGAGGCACAGCATTTACGAAACGCGTCGGCGTGGGGACACTGGGCTCCTTCGGCGGTGCCGATGAAGATTTGGTTGGCGCTGATGAGGCGCAGCTGCGTAGGGCAAAAAGCAAAATGACGACGATCACCCCCAATACTATTGCCACGACGCAGCCGTTATCGGGGGATTGTGGCGCAGAAGGAATTTGCACTGGACTCACACCGACGGGCTGAGGGTACGGCGTCTTAATCACAAAAGTGCGGCCAGACGGTCTAGGGCCTTTGCCGATTCTAATTGTCTGCCGCGAGGGGAAATCCCTTAAGGTATTCGTCCCCTTACAAGCCGAACAGCCATTACGGATCCTCCAAGAGTCTGATAAGTGGGCGCTTCGGCAGCCGTTGGACGCGCAAAAGACAATAACGTCGCCTTCCTCGAATACCTTGCCTGTGCGAGAGTCTTTGCGCTGTTCGTTCAAAAACTCCCTATGGACCGGAGCGTCAGGGGTAAGTTTATGAGTGTGCATTCAAAGCTCAACAACCCGCTAATGTTCCAACGCGGCGAAACTCAATCGCCGTACGGAGGAGTGGGCACAGTGGTCGACGCGGGGACGGGTAAAACGGAATCGACAGGAAGGAGGTTACTTGCGCTTTCTTCGATTGGCTCTGGATGGGGTGACCAGCCAATTTTCGGGGTCGGCGTCGCTTGCGGAACGTCGGATTGCTGCTTGGTCACCATGTCTATTAGTATTGCTTCTGCCTCAGCAATGATGCGCTGATCGTATTCACTCCTTCTTAAGGACTCGACGCGCCATTCGCTAAAGAGATGGCGGATCTGCGCAGGACGCGACAGATCGACCAAAGAATTACGCGATGGACTTGCCGAGGCGTGAGCTTCTCTGTCATGTAATCGTTTACGCCTCTCCAATCGATTGGCGCGCAGCCCAAAGAATAAGGCAGCGGCGGTAACGACTAGCGAGTATACGAGTAAAGTCGTGCGGAGCACTCGAGTAACGCCGCGAGGTCGTCGTCGGCCTGCTAGTTCCCTATTTGCCCATACCGCGCTTTCTTCAACGGCGGAAGTGCGGACTGGTTCTGCGGTAGGGGAAGTCTGGACCTCGGAAACGGCGTCGGTTCGGTTTGGTCTGGGTTCCGCCTGTATCACAAAACCCTCACATTGGGCTGATTCAGATCCGTGATATACTCGCCAGAGCTTCTTATGCGGATTCAGCACTACGGCAAATTGCCACTCAGCTCGAAAGAAGGTGCGCTGCGTATTTTTGTCGGTTCCCGACATGAACACATCGAGCGTATTCGGATGCGTATGATACCAACCTACAATCTGAAGGCTCGAATCGGGGTCAGCGTCGGTAATGGCGTCCACCTGTGCTAACATCTCCGCCCAGGTCTCATGCGTCATATCCAGATACGCTCCGGATCCTCGCGCTTTCAAACCAGCGATTGCGTTTCGAACTATCGCGAAGACCAAGTTCTCCTCTGAATCAATGTATGCGTTTCCGAGGAGAAGCCCGCCTTGTTCCACACCGTTGTCGTCGGTGCGTTGGCCCCACCCGATATGATGCTCTACTTGGTGAAACGACTGCTGTGTGAAATACAGTCTAAATTCTCGACTTGCATGGGGGTGGAGATCAGCGACAAGACTTTCTGTCGTGTTAACTAATCCGTGTCTCTTGGTAGGGAGTTCGTATTGAGGCGCAATCGATTTGATCTGAAATAATTTACGTGGCTGATCTGTTGACTCTGCGACTGGTGCCGACGGCGTCTTAACATCAGGAACGCTCGACTTAATGACAAACGTCTTACGATTTGATTCCGACATGGGCTTGGGCTACATCCTTATACGGGATGTATGTTGAAAGTTCTCGAACCGCTTGTCTTAATCTGAAAGATTCCCCTCTTGTGCGTTGGATCGGGAAGGATCTTGCGGTCGCACGGAAATAGCCCTTTTGAGAGATTCCGTCGATACCAGTCTCGCGCGGCCCCATTCGCTGCGCTTTCCGGAAAGGTTATCTCCGGGTCGTACTGGAGCGTGCGGATCATACGAATTACGTGATGTCCCAAGCTCTCTTCAGTCCATGTACCGTAACACCAGGTGCCGTTTGGATACCAATTTGGATGAAAAGGAAATGGTGTAGAGATCATCGTCATTTGAGGGGGACCCGAGGGGTAATTTTCCGGGAGGCGAATGCGAATTAGTTGCGTATCGCGATAGTTGGGTCCGTCCCCGATAACCGTTCTCACGTTCACGGTCAGTTCGTATTCCTCGACAAAGGGGAGGTTGCCTCGCAACGCTCGCCAACTGATTACATCCCCACGCAGGTTGCACATCTCCGCGTGATCATTCTTCAAACGGAGGGCGTGCTGCTCTTGAGGCGTCATCGCGAGTCTCCCGCGTCCGTCGCCGGAATTACCCGGAGGATCGTTCCGCTCTTGACTCCAGCGGTGCTGATCGCTTGGTCATTCTGGAGGCGATCACCTCCTTTTATCGCAAGATTATACCCACCAGGGGACGGAGGCATGAATGAATTACTCAATAATTCCGTGATTAAGTCGGAAGCTAACATTGTGTCGTCGACTGTGACCTCCAAAGGGCGCATGTCGGTAGGGTGTAGGAATGTTACGTCGATATTTGCCATAATGATGTATTTGGTTGTTGATGTTGCGGAAAGGGCTATCGCGCCTGCTGCTTGGAAAGGTTGGGGAGAATCTCTGCTTCGTCGGCGCTCAATTCGTAATATGTATAGGCGCCTTTGTTATCAGAGACCGCTAAGACGTGTAACCCCGGAATGCCTAACGCCGAAAGGGACATATCCAGAAGAACTTTTTCGGAGGAATCCAGGCTAAATTGCCCGACGGTAATTTTTTCCGTGGGAGTCTGATTCTCTGCCGTATCGATGCTTGCGCCTTTCCGACATAGATCGCAGTAGACTTCGGAGTCTAGAATGCGGAAGGCGGGTCTAAAAAGCGACAAAGCAACTCCGCAAGACCGACAGCCCGCCGATGCGACGAACGTAATACCATCGCCCCTAAAGTCCAATGTAGCCCCGTCCCCGGAAAACTCCGGATTTGAAACGAACGCCAGAAACTCCCGAAGCGTCGACTTGAACGAAAGTGGTAGCGAAATTACATCCGGATAAGTTAGGTGTGCCGGGCAAGTGTCACTGCGTTTGTAGCCCAGAACGTCGAAATCATTGCATTTCCCTTGGTAATAAATTCGTTTTCCAGCGGGAACTGGTTGGCCGCACAGCAACTTGACCGCCTCTTGGACTTGAATGGCGGACGCAATTGCGGAAGCAATCTGCACAGTTGGGACCTTACCTTCTGCGTAATATGATCGTTTGAAGTCGTCGCACGAGTAACGGAGTCGTTGAGCCGTGCGCTGCTCGTTCGATGCCATACACTGGTAGCAAGCTGACGCTGGCGGCACGTAGACACTAACGCTGGCAGCCAATTCGTTGATACCCGCATCGATCCAAGGCTTGTTGACTAGCCAACAGCGTCGATTTACGGCAAAGCGCGTTTCTACGTTGTCCAAGCAACCCAGAACCACATCCATACGGCGAAAGACTCCTGTCCCAAGGTCCCAGACTGCATCCCCATGCAGCCAATCGACATGAGTGTCGTTCGTCAAAGCAAGTTCGCGTGTCCGTTGAGCGGCGACTTCGGCCTTACGTTTTCCGATATCGCCCCGCCGAAACAACACTGTGCGACTCAGATTCGATGTGGATATCGTATCGAGGTCTACGATGAAGATATTATTGACCCCGAGAAGGGCTAGATTCTTAAGTGTTTCGTTGCCAATAGCCCCAGCCCCTACCACCATTACGTTCGCTTTCGAGAGCTGATCTTGACTCCACCACGAGATCCGCTCCTGGCGATCAAATGGGCTTTCCTCAACGACCGACGCTGGGTGAATCTTGAATGCCTTCATCTAATCCATTCCATTCAGCGGAATGCCTGGGCAATTGCGTCGACCACGCTGCGGCCTAAATGGCCAATTGCTTCGCCGATCTCCGCTCGCCGGCCGTGAGCGAAATACCAAATTACCTGGGCTATAAACACGAGTAAGTATCCCGTGATTAATAAGAAGAGGCGCATCAATTGCGCGAAGCGTTTGAATGGGTTCAGGAGGGTATCCACTGCGTTCCTTTGGGGGTCGAAGTGGGGAGATTGCCTTAGTCGATAGCTGAAGAAAAGGATTAAAATATCCTAATCAGAAATTCGGGCTCGGCGGGCGAGAAGAGCCGTTCAAAACGCAGTGGTCGAATGTGCGATTGAACGCGAGTTGAAGTGGGTAGACTCGTTCCTGATATCGGCGGAAGTGATCCCATGATCCGGCGCGCGGTCCACATCGGGCACGGATAGAGCAACCGTTTTTTCGCCCCAATGCGAAGCTCTCGACGAGCGCAAGCATCGCCGTCCGAAAAGAGTGCGCCGTTCGGGGAGAAACACTCTCAAGCTTTCGATCCCGGGACGGTGACCGGCATGATAGTCTCAACGGCCCCTGCAGCAGAGGGGAGTTCCGATCTAGCGTGCCGAAGCAATTCTATCAGGTCACTGTTGAAAAACAGATGATATTTGCCCTGGATTCGTCCCTTCAATAACCCCTTCTCCTCCATTTGCCCCAAATAACGCCCCGCTGTTCGGTAATGTATTCCGAGATCGCGAGCGAGATGGCTTGGATTAATGATGGGAGTCGAGAACAGTGCTTCGACAAGCTCATGTGAGTACACTGTCGGCAAATCCTGTTGCAAACGCTGTTTGAATTTCTCCAACAGCGACATCGTCGCGACAAGTAATTCACGGGTCTCGCGGGCTTGCTCGTGGAACCCACGAAGCATGAATCTTATGAAATCCTCCCAATTTCCGTCTTCGGTAATCCCCTTGAGAAGCCGGTAATAATCGGTGCGGTGTCGAATGAGGTAACCGCTGATGAAAAGGATCGGCCATTGCAAAATGCCTGCCTGAACGAGATAAAGCACGATCAGGATGCGCCCGCAGCGACCGTTGCCATCGCCGAAAGGGTGGATTGCCTCAAATTGATAATGGGCAATCGCTGCTTTGACCAGCGGATCAATCTTTAGGTCTTCCGAATTGATAAATTGCTCCCAATTTTGAATCAAGGGAGGCACGTCATCGGCCGGAGGTGGCGTGTAAATGGTTGCACCAGTTTTGTCGCTGATGATCCGATTTTGCTGTTTGCGATAACCGGGATCGCTGTCCGGCAGAAGCCGACGGTAGACGCGGTGTATCACGCGCGTACAAACAGGAAATTTATCCAGTTGTCCAAAGCCTTCCATCAAAGTGTCGCGATAACGGAGCACCTCTTTGTCTGTTTGCGGTCGTTGCGCTTCGGGCAACAATTGCATCTGGAGGGCGTCAAAAATCGTGGTGTGTATGTTCTCAATTTCCGAACTCGCGATTGATTCCCGCAATACTGCTGGCGATAGCAGGAGAAGAGGGTTGGGAAGTAGTTGGCCAGAACCTTTCAATTCGGCGAGTTCGACGCGGGCGGGAATCAGATCGTCAGCGAAATTAGAGTGAGAGAAGTCGCCCGTGGGGGGCAGATGGGGTAACGCGAACGGGATTTCAATGTCGAATTTCACGGTGTGGGACAAAAGGAGGTGTATTTGACTCAATCGATCAAGATACGGGATGCAGTGTGCTATATCCCGTTGATATGGTCAATATACGTGATTTGTGACCATATGAAATAACGGGCGACATAAACGGCGACACGCCCCGTTTTACGAGGGAGCCGGCAATCGGGTTCGAACCGATGACCTGCTGATTACAAATCAGCTGCTCTACCAACTGAGCTATGCCGGCAATGACGCGCGCAGTGTAGCGCAGCGAGCCGGGCGCGACAAGCGCACGGCTAACGGGAGCGAGCGTCCACCGTGAGCGGCTCCGCCGTCTCCAGGTTCTTGATCACCGTGCTCAGATAGACCGATTCCGGATAAAACGCCTTGTACTTGGTGATCTCGGCCCGGTTCAGGACGCGGAAACCGTAGCGCTCAAACATTTTTTCGCCGCGCCGGCTCGCGAAGGTAACGATCTGTCCGAAAACCTGCCTTTCGCCGCACCGATACAGATAACTCAAGTACGCGCTCATCAAGGCACGCGTCGTCGACATCTTCCGCGCTTCCGGCAGCAGGTTGATGTGAAAATGGGGCGTCCTCCGCGGCGCGGCCGGGACTTCGCGCCAGCCGTGGCTCAGCACCCACAGAACGAACCGGCGGGAGCGGTCGTTGTAGCGGCGATAACGCAGCAGCGAGCGAAAACCGAGGACAAGATTTTGCTGAAAAGAGTAGAGTTGATTGAGCAACGGCCGGCGGGAACCGAGCAAATAGCCACAAAGCTCTCCTCCGAGTTCGAGCACGAAAGAAGATTCCGGTTCGTGGTCGGTGTAATAGGTCGTCAGAAAATCCGCGAACAGTTCGCGGTCTTCGTAGACCGGATCGATCGGCTCGCCCAGAAAGCCCGTCCGGCAGCAAAGCTCTCGCACCGCCTCGCGGTCGGAGGCGCGGTAGCTGCGGATCACAAGTGCGCGTTCGTCTTTCATTTGGCCTGATGCTGCCGGTAGTGTGCGCAGACCTCGCGGTAAATGCAAAGAAGTCCCTCAAAAACTCGGGCCCAGGAATAACGCTCGGCCGCCACCCTCGCCGCCGCCGCCCCGAGGCCCTTGAGATCCTTGCGGCAAAACTCCTCGATCGCTCCGGCCAGGGCCTCTGGTGTGTTTTCCCGCGCCCACGATTCCTGTTCGTGAAAAATGATCCGGTCCATGTTCGAACCGCGAATTCCGACCACCGGGGTGCCACACGCCTGACTCTCGAGCGCCACCAGGCCAAAGGTTTCTTGAACGCCCGGGTGAACCAACAGATCCGCGGCGCGATAGAAGCGCGCGAGCTCGAGCGAATCGGTGCAGGTCCTGAATCCATTTCACCTTGCCGGTCTGGGTCTGGAGCTGACGCAGTTGCTCGCGCTGCGGACCATCGCCGATGACCAGCAACTCGAAATCCTGGGGCCGCCTTTTGGCGAGCATGGCAAAGGAGGCGAAGAGTGTTTCGGTGTTTTTTTCGGGAGCGAGCCGCCCGACGTAGAGAAGGACTTTCCGGTCCGGTTCAATCCCCAACGAGCGTCGCGTTTCGGCGCCGTCAACCACCGCCGGCGAAAAATTCTCGGTATTCACGCCGAGATTCACGACGCGGACATTGCGCACACCCCAATCTTCGAGGACGCGCGCCAAGGGCTCGGAAGGCACGAGCGTCGCCTCGCAGCGGTTGTAAAGTTTACGGACGTATTTTTGGGCGACCCCCAATAACAACCGCGCGGGACCGCGCAAATACGCTTCCGGAAAGTGGGAATGATAAAATCCGACGACCGGGATTCTCAATGATCGGCCCAGGGAAACGGCTTTCCAGCCCACCTGATATGGATCGCTCGACTCGATGATCTCGGGCCGCTCGCGTTCGATGATTTCGCCCATCGCGCGCAGATTCAGGAGGGCGCGGTAGCGCGACGAACGGGAGACCAAGGGGGAATGGATCGAGTAGATGCGGGAACGCCCTTCGGCGCTCACCTCCGTTTTCGCGCCGGGGACGATGAGAACATGTTCATCCCCCGGCGAGTTCCTTTGGATGTAGTTGATCTTCTCGTGGAGGTAACGCTTCACGCCTCCGCTGAGGGGCGAGTAGAACTGAGTGACGTCGCAGATCTTCAAGAGATTTGCGATTTCGCAAGCGCGGCAGAAGCGGTTTTCTTGGACGCTGCGGTGATTGCGACAATTTCGCCGGCCTCATTCAACAGGGGCTGGACCTGCGCCGCGGTTAACAAGGAGCCTTCGATAATCAATTCCAACCAAAAGGCAGTTTCGTCCGCTTCTTCCTCAACGGTTCCGGGTTTTGCAATGAACTCAGCTTTTGACCGAGATCGGCAGGCCGCACGATAATTGGCCGCGACCGACGTGCCACTGCGCATGAGTTGGCCAGCAATGGCCCGTCCTTGAATGCTCTTCGGTAAAGCACCCACAAGTTTCATGATTCGCAGAGCGAACCGTTTGGTCCGTGCAATCATTTCGCGCTCGTTCATGGCCTCTTTGGAATCGCAAATTGCAAATTGAAATTCGCAAATTCAATTCACTTCTCCAGACGGCTCAAATATTTCTCCGCCTCCATCGCTGCGGCGCAGCCAGAGCCGGCCGCGGTGATGGCTTGCTTGTAGACCCGATCCGCTACGTCGCCCGCGATGAAAACGCCGGGGTGTTTGCTCTCCGCCAAATGACGGACGAGCAAATAGCCGTCCGGATCTGTCTCGAGTTTCCCCTCAAACGCTTTGGTGTTTGGATCGTGGCCGATCGCGACGAAGACGCAGGCCACGAAAAGCTCCTGTTCTTCGTGCGTCTCGACATTGCGCAACATGACCGCGCTCATTTCGCCTTTTTCATCAGGGACGTACCGGGTCACGACGGTGTTCCAGATCGGTTCGATTTTTTCACACGCCAGCACCCGGTCCGCCATGATCTTGGAAGCGCGCAATTTGTCTCGCCGGTGGATGAGATAGACCTTCGAAGCGAAACGCGTGAGGAACAGCGCTTCCTCCGCCGCGGAATCGCCGCCACCGATGACGCACACCGGCACATTGCGATAAAAGGCGCCGTCGCAGGTCGCGCAGGAGGTCAATCCATGACCAACCAGTTTTTCTTCATTCTCGAGTCCCAGCCAGCGCGCGGACGCGCCGCTCGCCACGATGAGCGCGCGCGTTTCCAGCCACTTGTCGTCCGCCTTGATCCGAACATGGCCATCGAGTCCTTCGTAATCGGTCACTTCAGAATACGCAAAACGAGCTCCGAATTTTTCAGCCTGCTCGTGCATGTTGATGATCAATTGCGGACCTTCGATGCCTTCCGGAAAGCCGGGAAAATTCTCTACCATGGTGGTCGTGGAAAGTTGCCCGCCCGGCTGGCGCCCTTCGAGCACGAGTGGATTCAGGTTCGCGCGGGCGGCATAGATCGCCGCCGTCAACCCAGCGCAACCGCTGCCGACAATAATCACTTTCTCCATCGGCTGAAAGTAGCACGGCCCGCCCGGCTTCAAAGGCCGTGAGTTTCATTGCCCGGCGCGAGGGCCGCTCTATTTTGCCAGATGCCGGAACTCGCCGAGGTGGAATTCTTCCGAAAACAGTGGGATCCCGGCCTCGGCCAAGGGATCGTTCGGGTTCAGCTCCACCCGCGGAAGCGCGTCTTTCGCGGCTCGAACCCATCGACGCTCGCCCGCCAGGTCACCAGCTCTCGGTTTCTCCGCTCGGAGTCATGGGGAAAACAAATGCTCTTCCAGTTCTCCGGCGGCAATTGGATTGGTATTCACCTCGGGATGACCGGGAAACTGCGCGTTGAATCACCAGGCTTCCGACCAGAAAAACACGACCACCTTGTTCTCCAGCAGGCGAAACGTGCCCTCGTATTTCGCGATGCCCGGCTGTTCGGTCGCGTCCGCTTTCATCATGGCGAATTGCCGCCCGCTTGGTGGCGCGACGGCGGACCCGACATTGCCTCGGAATCGTTCGATCGAAAATTCTTTGATGCCTTTCTTAAGCGGCACGCTCGCGCGCCGATCAAGTCAGTGCTGCTTCTGCAACGCGGCTTCGCCGGGATCGGCAACTGGATGGCAGACGAAATTCTTTGGCGCGCAAAGATCGCTCCGCCACGGTCGGCCGGTAACTTGTCATCCGCAGAACGCGCCCGGCTTTTTCGTGAAACCCGCTTCGTCGCGACCGAATCGCTCCGCATCATCAGCCCCGATTTCGGCGACCCGCCCGGCGATTGGTTGATTCACCAAAAGTGGAAACGCGAAGGCGTCTGCCCGCGGCATCGAACGCCGCTGCAAAAAGCCATGATCGGTGGCCGAACGACTGCTTGGTGCGCGCGCTGCCAGAGATAGGCTTAACGCGCCGACTTAGCCTTCCGCCGTGATCGTCCAGGTCCGCGGGAGCTCGTGCGACGGGAAGAAAGACACGATCGTGAAGAGGAGCCCGCCGCCCGCCGCGGCGGCCAGGAGGCAGAGCGGATAGAGCACTGTCCAAGTGGGATCTGCGGCGGCCGATCCTCCCGTTATGCCGAGGTAAAGGCCAAGGTAAACGCCGTAACCGAAGCCGGCGACAAGCATGCCGCCAAACCAGGCGACGACGACGGCGAGTTGCATCCAAACGGTGGTTCCCCATCCCTTTTCCCGCAGGGTGGTTCCCATTTCTTCCACAGGAAAGAGAGAAGGAGGATTTCGATCATAATGGTTTGTTTCTAACGTGGTTAGCGCGATTCGTGCCAGCGCTGCGAGCTGGAGGCGCATCGTGCTCCACCGGAAGAGCGGGATGACGAGCACTGCGGCAAAAGGGAAACCGCTAGGCGCGCATAGTTTCGCCTTCATGCCGGGCTGGCGCCCCTTCCGCCGTCGCTCCCTGCCTAGGCTTCAGTTGGCCAGATTCGCGCTCTGCCTTCGCGTTCGAAAATGGCCTCCAGAAAATCGCGTGTGGCTGGTGCCGGGTACCCTGAAGCGACTCCCTCTTGCGGGGAAAATAATTCCTCACAGAGACGCCAGAGCGTTTTGCTATCATCGACATCGTACCACTCCGGCAAGAAGTGGACCTTCAGCTTTATTTCCCGAGCGCGCTCGATGGTCTGCTGCAAAACGCGGTCTGTGCTCCAGGCAATATCGGTGAAGAGATTTCCGTGCAGCTTTTTTAGGCCGACGAGATAGTAGCCGCCATCTCTGGAGGGTCCCAAGACAAGGGTATCTTCTGGTTGGGCCAGGATCGTGGCGGCCTCAGCAAAAACCCGCCCTGGAACTGTCGGACTGTCGGAATTGATCAGACAAACGGAGGTAAATCCCAGCCCGAAGAGATCCTCCAGGGCGAAAATTACCCTCTCGCTGAGAGATTCTCCACGCTGTGGAATCAGCTCAAATTCGGCTGGTAATATGCCGGCATAATCGGCTGCGGCGTCAACTGGAGTGTAGACGGCAATTCCCTGTGCTATTCCTTTCGCTTCCTGGGAAATGGCTTTCGTTATGTCGCGCAAAAAGCAAATATTTAGGGAAGCTGCCTCGCCTGCTGTGAAAGGAGGCGTCAGCCGCGTTTTCACCTGGCCGGCTCGCGGCGCCTTCGTCATAACGGCGAGGGCACAGCCTTTTTTGGGGAGACTGGGGTTTGTTCTCGAGGCTGTGATGCGCTGGACAATACTCATTCTCGAGCGGGGCGCCTGGAGATCCCTGCTGCGCTTGGTTCCAGAGTTCTTAACAATTTCTTTAAGAATATTTCTTTTTTAGAAAACCATCTCTTCATCTTATCGGGTCGAATAACCTTCCCCGGGAGCAGAGTGAGCCTCGGAGAAAAGCTGGATTGGCCATGTTGATAAGATCATTCGAGAGGTGCAACAAAATGAACGGGAGGAGACGAAGACGAAAGAGCGGCATTCTTATCGGAACTTATCGGAACTTGTTGGATTCTTGTTGGCTATTCCCTTTAAACAAAGAGGGTTTTTCGCCGGGCGGTTGACCGAGACGAGAATAACCGGAAGCGCATCCCGAATGGACTTGCTCGATGACCTTCAAACGCGCGTTCTCTGCGGGGATGGCGCGATGGGAACGATGCTTTTGGAGGCAGGGATTCGCTTGGAACAGTGTTTCGAAGAGCTTTGCCTGACTGACCCGGAGAAGATCGGAGAGATCCATCGCCAGTATGTGACCGCCGGAGCGCGGGTGATTAAAACGAACACCTTTGGAGCGAACGCCGTGCGGTTGGAAAGGTTCGGCCTTGAGGGTCGCGTCGAGGAGATCAATCACGCCGCGGCCGAAGTCGCAGCGAAAGCGGCACGGATGAAGGCAGTTTACGTGGCCGGAAGCGTCGGGCCGCTTGGGATTAGCGGAGGAGAAGCAACCGCTCGGGGTATTGATCGCAGGGCTTGTTTTCGCGAACAGATCAGGGCGCTTCACGAAGGCCAGGTAGACCTGGTCGTTTTCGAAACCTTCATGGACTTCGAGGAAATGGAGATTGCGGTCCGGGCGTGGAATGAGTTCGGGGGCATCCCGGCGCTTTGTTCTTTTGCGTGCAGCCCGGACGGAAGGCTCGCCTCAGGAATGTTGCTCGAGGAAGCCTTTGCGAAAATGCGCGCTCTCGGTGCGCAAATCAGTGGAGTAAACTGCATGAACGATCCGCGCGGAACCGTGGAACTGTTGCGGCGCGTCCCAGCAGAAGACCTGCTCGCGGCTTACCCCAGCGCCGGCGAACCGAAAGAGCAAGGTGGCCGCTGGATATATCACAGCACGCCGGACGACTTCGCGCAGTCGGCCCGCGATCTGGTTGCGCAAGGGGCTCGCTTGATTGGTGGATGCTGTGGGACGACGCCGGCTCACATCGCCGCGCTTTCATCCGCGATCGCATCTTTGCCGCCACTGGGCAGGTGAACGGTGTGTGGGGGGGACGACGCAACGCAGAGTAAGGATCATTGTAATCGGGAATCACCGGAGAACGCGCCGAGTTTGCGCGAGGCGTTTGAAGCGATGAGTGTCTGGGGATGGTCCATATTCGGCGCGCAATCATCCTCCAGCTCAGCGGTCTGGGCGTTGCCGCGCTCGCCTTATTTTTTCTTTCCCGCGTTTTCCCCCTCACGGATATCCTGGCAACGGTCCAGCAACGCGTCATGCAATGGGGCGCCTGGAGCGCGATCTGTTATCCGTTGCTTTATGCTTGCTGCAATGTCCTGCTCCTGCCGGGCGGCGTGTTGAGTATTGGCGCAGGTTTTTTCTTTGGGCTCTGGTGGGGATTCCTCATTGCCCTTCTCGGAAACGTCGCGGGTGCCGCGATTTCGTTTTTCATCAGCCGCTGGATTGGGCGGCAATGGCTAAGAAGAAAACTGATGAAGAATCAAACGCTGGTTGCACTGGAACCTGCGGTCGAGAGAGAAGGCTGGAAGATTATTCTTCTGAGCCAGCTCCATCCGCTCTTCCCCACCAGCTTGCTGAATTATCTTTATGGCCTGACTCGAATTCGGTTTCGCACCTGCATGCTTTGGGTCGCGATCGGGCAGGCACCAGGGCTGTTCCTTTACTCTTATCTGGGGACGCTGGGTCAGTTGGGTTTGAATCTGGCGCGAGGCAAGACCCATCCGCGCGCAATTGAGTATTTGATTTGGCTTGGAGGGTTTGCGACTGCAGCAGTGGTTCTCGTCTTGCTTGGGCGCATCGCGCTGAGACTGCTGCAAGAGGCTCAACACGAGGCAGCTGCGGCACAGATCCCCGGCGGAGGAGACCCTGCCTTGGCAAGCATATCCCAAGATACTGTTGGTTAGCGCATTAGGCATTATTGATATGGCTGCACCCGGGATAAGTTCCACGTGAAACAATTCACTCAGCGATGAATTACGACGTAATCGTCATCGGAAGCGGTCACGCCGGCGTGGAAGCCGCGTTGTCCGCAAGTCGGCTCGGCTGCTCCACGCTTTTGCTAACGCAAAACCTCGACACCGTGGCCCAGATGTCTTGCAACCCTGCGATCGGCGGATTGGCCAAGGGCCACATCGTTCGGGAGATTGACGCTCTGGGCGGCGCCATGGGGGTCAACACCGATGCCACTGGCATCCAGTATCGGATGTTAAATCGCACAAAGGGACCCAGCGTTCGGGCCCCCCGGGCGCAGTGCGACAAGAAAGCGTATCAATTTCGCATGAAAGCGGTGTTGGAGAGGGCACCCGGGTTGGATTTAAAACAAGCGACTGTATCTAAGATCTGCACGAATGAATCAGGTGCCGTCACGGGTGTGGAGACAGACATCGGCATGTCTGTTTCTGGAACCACAATTGTCGTGACGTCGGGCACCTTCCTCCGAGGACTGCTGCACGTTGGGGAAAATTCCCGGCCAGGTGGACGAATGGCGGACACGAGTTCCGGACTGAGCGAGTCCCTTCGGCAACTGGGATTCGAAGTCAGGCGTTTCAAGACGGGAACGCCGTGTCGAATAAGCAGCCGATCCATCGACTTTGCCCAATGTGAAAAGCAGCTTGGAGATGACCCGCCCCCTCGTTTCAGCTTTCTGCCGTTACCTGATCACGGCACGAACGATGTCTTCACCTTGAATCATGGATCGTTCCACGTGGAACAAATGCCGTGCTGGATCACCCACACAACCGCGCAAACCCATGACGTCATCCGCAGAAACCTCCACAGATCTCCCCTCTACTCTGGCAGAATCCAAGGCACCGGGCCTCGATATTGTCCGTCCATCGAAGACAAGATCGTAAAGTTCGCTGACAAGGCTTCTCATCAAGTGTTTCTCGAACCGGAAGGAAGGCATACCGAGGAGTTCTATGTCAACGGGCTCTCGACCAGCCTGCCGTACGACGTCCAAGTGGAGCTCATCCGCTCCGTCCCCGGTCTTGAACGCGCCGAGCTAATGCGGCCGGGGTACGCGGTGGAATACGATTACTTCCCGCCGACCCAACTCCACCCAACCCTGGAAACCAAACGCATCACGGGTCTCTACTTTGCGGGGCAAGTTAATGGCACTTCTGGATATGAAGAGGCTGCTGCTCAAGGACTTATAGCTGGCTGCAATGCAGCCCTCAAGGCGCGCCAAAGCCAGCCCTTCATCATCTCACGCCGCGAAGCATACATCGGGGTGATGATTGACGATCTCACCACCAATGGCACGGATGAACCTTATAGAATGTTCACCAGCCGCGCCGAGGAACGGCTCTCTCTCCGCCAGGATAATGCGGACCAACGGCTCACCCAAAAGGGCTTCGAGATCGGCCTGGTCGACCCAGTAAGACACGCGGCTTTCCGCGATAAAATGCGCGCTCTCGAGAAGCTCACGACTTCGGTCAGGGAATTGAAGGTTCAGGGCAAGCCAATTGTTGCGCTTCTGAAGATGCCTGAGTTCCGGTGGGAGGCGCTTCCAGATCAAATTCGCGACCTGGCCCCCGGTGAGCTCTGGGAGCTGGTCGAGACCGACCTGAAGTACGAGGGATATGTTCTTCGCCAAACAGGCCAAAACGCCAAGCTGGCCCGGGGGCATGCCCGCCCTATTCCAAACGAAATTGACTATGATCAAATTGGGGGTTTGCGGCGGGAGACGCGGCAAAAATTGGCCGAGGCCCGTCCCGACTCAATAGGTAAGGCTGGTCGCCTGAGTGGGATCACGCCGGCCGACCTTTCCATCATTTCCATTTGGTTGGAAAAGAATAAGGTATTGTTCGCAAACGGTCCTAACGACGGAACGTAGGCCGATCAACCCCAAGTATTTTCATCACCGTGTGGTTTCTTGCGCTCGCAGTCTGCTTTCTCGGTTATCTGTTCGGGTCCTTTCCCGCCGGTTATTTTGCCGGACGCATCGCGGGAGTTGATGTTCGATCGCAGGGGAGCGGGAACATCGGAGCGACCAACGTCCTCCGCGTCCTGGGAAAGCCGTGGGGCTACACGGTTTTCTTTATCGACGCTTTCAAGGGTTTTGCTGCTGTCCGGGTTGCGTTTTTCCTGGCGGAGCGTCTCGCGTTCGCCCGCCCGGAGGCGGTCTACTTTGCGATCCTTGCGGCGATCATGTGCGTCGTTGGACACACCTTTCCAGTCTGGCTTGGATTCAGGGGCGGCAAGGGAGTGGCGACTTCGGTCGGCGCGATCTTCGGCCTGATGCCCGTTGTCGCAGTAACCATATTCCTCATTTGGGCGATTGTGTTCGAGATCACGCGCTACGTGTCGGTGGCCTCCATCATCGCTGCTTCGTCCTGCCCGGTGGTCGTCGTCTTGTTGCTCCGCTGGAAAATGATTGAAGGCACTGGGCTTTTGTACTTTGCCATCCTCATGGCGATCTTCATCGTCTGGCAACACCGTTCGAATTTTTCTCGTCTTCTTAAGGGAACGGAACAACGCTTCACCCGCAAATGAGTGCTCGGCGAACTGCGATTGTTGGAGCGGGCGGCTGGGGAACCGCCCTGGCCGTCCTCTGGTCCAAGCAAGGAAATGAAATCACGCTTTGGGGCCACAATCCCGCGCGCACGGAGACAATCCGGGCCACGCGCGAAAACCCGGACTATCTCCCGGGTGTAAAACTGTCCGAAGCAATCACGGTCACGAGCGACCTCGCCGATTGCGCCGCCGCCGATCTGATCGTTTTCGTCACGCCGTCGACCGCTTTGCGATCGGTCGCGACTCGGCTCCGCGCGTCGCTCTCAGACTCCAAGGTCGTGCTTCTGAGTGGCACCAAAGGAATCGAACACGGCACGGGCATGCGCATGAGCCAGATTCTCGAGGAGATTTTTCCGCAGAACACGATCGCCGTCATCTCCGGGCCGAATTTGGCGGTGGAAGTCTCGCGCGATCTTCCCACCGCTACAGTTCTGGGTTGTCCCGTCGCGGAATGTGCCGAAGAACTTCAGCGGCGTTTGGGCAGCGAACGATTCCGCATTTATTCGAGCGATGAGACGATTGGCATCGAACTGGGCGGAGCGCTCAAGAATGTTTTCGCGATTCCCGCCGGCGTCAGCGACGGCTTTGGCCTCGGCGACAATTCGAAAGCGGCACTGGTCACGCGTTCGCTGGCGGAACTCTTGCGGCTCGGCACCGCCATGGGCGGAAACCCGAGGACCTTCTACGGATTGAGCGGCGCCGGAGATTTGATTGCCACCTGCTTCAGCCAGCACAGTCGCAACCGGCGCGTGGGCGAAAAACTGGGCCGCGGCGAAACGTTGGAACAAATCCTGGCCGGCACCCACATGGTGGCGGAGGGAATTCCGACAGCGAAAAGCGCCTACGAATGCGCCCGAAAGCTCAACATCGAAACGCCGATCATCGACCAGATTTATTCCGTTCTGTATGAAGGGAAGCGGCCTGACCAGGCGTTACAGGAACTTCTCGGGCGCGGTCAAAAAGCGGAGCGCGTCTGAGCGCGAGGGCTACGCTCCGCGAAACCGCCCGATTACTTCGGGATAGAGCTCGCGCTCGGCGATTTGAATCCGCGCATGGAGAGATTCCGGAGTGTCGTTAGGCAAGACCGGCACTTTTCGCTGCGCGATAATTTCGCCACTGTCGATGCCGGCGTCGACATAGTGGACGGTGCACCCCGTGACTTTCTCGCCGGCGGCCAGCGCCTGCCGCCATGATTCCATTCCGGGAAACCTTGGCAGCAGCGAAGGATGCAGGTTGATGATGCGGCGAGGAAAGGCGTTGAGCATCGGCTCCTTGAGCACGCGCATGAAGCCGGCCAGCACCACCAGTTCGACGCCCGCATCCTCGAGCATCTTCACTAATTCCATCTCCACCGCCGGCTCGAGCCGGGTGCGAAATTTTCCCGGCGGAAAATAAGCGTTGGGCACGCCGAACTCGCGCGCGATATCCAGAATTCCCGCATCGAATACATCGGAGACAACGAGACGCGCGTCCGCCGCCAGTTTTCCGGCTTTAATCTGCTCCAGGATCGCGCGGCAGTTGCTTCCTTTGCCTGATCCTAGAATTCCAATCGCGACGCGCTTCATCCGGATGGAAGCCTTTTCATTCGCTCGATCAATCCCGATGTCGAATGACCCGGCTCGAACGGCAGGATCCGAATCTCAGCGCCGGCTTTTTCCAGCGCCGCGCGTTCCTCCGGATCTAACGATGCCGGAGTGTAATCGCCGCCTTTCACATAAATGGCCGGATGGACTGTTTCGATCAATCGCGTCACGCGCCTCTCCGGAAAAATGACAACATAATCCACGCACGCGAGCGCCGCGACGATTTCAGCCCGGTCGCCTTCGGCGTTGAGGGGCCGGCCTTCACCTTTCAACCCTCGAACTGAGTCATCGCCGTTGATCGCGACTGCGAGCGCGTCGCCGAGGGCCCGGGCGGCCTGAAGGTAGCGAACGTGTCCGGCGTGGAGCAGATCGAAACAGCCGTTCGTCAGCACCAGCTTGCGGCCTTGCGCGCGCAATGAGTCGGCGATAGCGGCGAGACGATCTGGAGCAATAATTTTTTCACTCATGGCGCTGGGACGATGAATTGCAATGCCCGCGGCAGCACGTCAAACGCAGCCGGGTCGTTCCCGACCAGTTCGCCGTCCACATTGAACCACATTCCCGGTCGCGAGTTCACGGTTACTTTTGCCGCGCGGCGAAAAACAATCGCATCGCTGGAGAGATGATGGCCGAGCGCCATCTTCGCGGCAAGCAACGCGAGTTCAGCGCCGGGTCGTTCCTTGACCAAAATGATATCGAGCAATCCATCATCGATCGAAGCCTTCGGTGCGATCTGCCTGCCCCCGGCAAGGTAGCGCCCATTTGCGATCACCACATTGTACAGGCTCAACGTGAGCGGCTTCTTCTTATCAAGCGACACCTTCGTACGATAGGCGCGCAATTGCGGCAGGGCGGCCACCGCACTGCGGAGATAAGCGAGCGGACCCCATGTCTTTTTCATGGCCGCCGTCAACTTTTCATCCACGAGCCCGCTGAATCCGCCGGCGGAAATATTCACGAAATAGCGCACCTTATCGCTGGTCACTCGAACAAGGTCGATCGCGCGGGTGTGCCCCGCCGCGAGCACGGCGATCGCCTCATCGAGATCGGTGGGCAGACCGAGCGTTCGGGCAAAATCGTTTCCCGTGCCGAGCGGGATCAATCCCAGACGGACGCCCGACTTCGTCACACCCATTCCATTCACGACCTCGTTCAAGGTTCCGTCGCCACCGGCGGCCACGATCGTCTTGCAACCTTCGCGCAACGCCGTTCGGGTGAAGCGCACGGCGGCGCCCTTTTTCCTGGTCACGCGCACCTCCACGTCGGGGAGATGCCGAATGCGCCTGACGACAGCGGCGACGCTTTTTACCGAACCTGCTTCTGGATTGAGGATCACAACTGTTCCGGCCATTTTTCTCTCGCGTGGCAACAGAGTGTTCCAGCGCGCCAGCCGGCGCAACTCACAGCTTAACGGGACGCCGCCTCGGCCGTTCCATGCTGTTATTTGGCGGCGTTCCGTGACTCGCCGCGATCTTGTCGCACCTCGTAACGAAGCTCCACTGTACCGCTCTGGTAGGCTTTGACCTCCGCCAGATGGAGAGCGATGTCTCGGTCGAGCTTCTCGAAAAACGGGATCCCATCACCAATCAAGATCGGCAGGATCGAATAGCGAACTTCGTCCGCCAGCCCGAGACGAAGACATTCCCCGGAAACCACCCCGCCTCCGACAAACCAGATGGTCCGGAACCTGGGCCGGAGTCGCTCATTCACAAACTGCACGAGATCACCTGCGTAGAACTCGACCGTCTCCCGGGTTCGGGGCAGATCGCGACTAGTGAGAACGAAGGTGGGTTTATCGCCGTACGCCCAGCCCATGCCTTTGGCATCGAAACCCAACGCGGTCTCGTAGGTTCGCGACCCCATGACGTAGCAGTCGATCGTCTTGAGGAAGGTCTCGACGAATTCTGGGTCCATGGTGTCCCCGCTTGCGAATTCGTCTGAGGTTTCGAGCCAGTCGACGCGACCGTCCTTTCGAGCGATGAAGCCGTCAAGGCTCGCCGCCATGTGGATCGTTACGCGGGAATTCGAGTCCTCCATCGCAGGTCAGGCCTCGGGTTCGTGGCAAACCGCTTCAATGTTGTGCCCGTCCGGACCAATGACAAAAGCTGCATAGTATCTTGCGTGGTATTCCGGGTGCAGACCAGGCGCACCATTGTCTTTGCCCCCCGCCTCCATCGCCGCGCGATAGAAAGCTTCGACTTGCTGGCGATTCTCGGCTGTGAACGCCAAGTGAAGAGGCGCCGGCTTCTCCTCGGTTTGGTACAGGCACAATGAAGCCTCACCCTTTGCGCTAAGCTCGACCCCGTATGTCGGCGGCCCCTCCGACACAACAGCTACGCCGAGCGGTTCGAGTGCCTTGAGGAAGAACGCTTTGCTCGCGGCATAGTCGCTGACTCCGAATTTAACGTGGTCAAACATGAGTTCTCCTGGAGTGTGGAGGGCGACGCTTAGGTCTAACGAGAATTAGACGAAGGTTCGTCTTTAAAGGCGAACATTTTTTCGTCTATCACGGTGCGGAGAGACGGGCTCATTCGTCCACCGGCGCTATTCTATGATAAGAGTGTGTCGAACGGTCGGGGAACCGTAGTCTTCGAACCAGGCGCGTTGTTCCTCAACCATGTCGAATTCGATGATGAAACGACCGGCGGTTGCGGGAGCTTGGAGCCGGATTTCCAAATCGATGAATTCGCCGGGCGACAGGTCGCGCGGGAGGGGGGCACGTCCGTAATCCCAGGAAATCTCTTCTTCGTCAGCGCGCAAAAGATGCGCGCCGAGCTGCACGGCTCCCTGACCCGTGTCGTCGGAACCTGCGCTCCAGGTTTTTCCACCGGAATTTTCCAGGCGCAATCGAAAGAGCAGTTCCGCTCCAGGCCGGCTCTTGGTGGGCCCGTCCGCCACCGTCAGCGAAGCGGCAAAGCCCCGACTTCGATGCGCCCCCTTGCGACAGACAAGCACGGCCCGGTCAGCGGACACGTTGGCGATAGACACGTCGTCGAATCCCACGTTTTCCAGGAGAGTCTTCAGTGCTGCCGGACTGGGCAGGAACCAATTGAAGACGGCTTCAGGGCCGGCGCCGGAATTCTCAACGCAGGCCAGGGGATGGAGCGTTTGTTCGAGCCGGCCGAGACTTTGCACAAACGGGGGCGGGGTCTGCTCGAGAGGAATGATCGCCGTTTCGATGATGAGCAATTCCCGGGTGACTCCGTAGAGTTTTTCGAGACCGAGGACCAGATGCTTCAAATGATAAACGAGTCCGAGCGCGAGAGTGACCTCGAATTCGCCGATGACCCGCGGGTCTAATTCGTAGACATCCATTCGCCGGTACTCGAGATCGAGCCCGAGAACTTTGCGGACGAAGAGCGCCTGCCGGATATGCTTGCGCTGCGCATCAACGCCCAGCACGCGCTTTGCGCCGAGACGTTTCGCTTCCACGCTGTAGAAGCCCCCGTTGCAGCCGACATCGAGCACCGATTTGCCGCTCAAATCGCCGGGCAGGCATTGCCGGATGATTTGCCAGGTTGGCTCCGGATGCTCGACCGGCTCGCCCATCACGCTGGCCGTCTTGGTTTTTAGACCGCCGCCCAGGTCGATGCAGTGAAACCAGGGAGCGAGCCGCGGCAGGGCGGCCGCAATTTCTTGGGAAGTCATCTCAGGAATTGGGGATTCGCGCGGCCATGGAAACTTTCGTGTTACAAGGCCGGCGCCTATTTATGAAGCGATTTCGGCGAACGCTCCTCCGCCGGTTGCGAGTCTTTGAGCGAGGATTCGCTGGCCCCCGGGTCGTAATCAGGAATCGCAACGGCTCGCGTTGCTCTCGCTATCGCTCGCGAAAAATTTGTGTATCGTCGCGGCATGGAAGCTCACGATCTCCTGAACGTCGCGAATGACGACGCGATGCCGGAAAACGACGAACAGAGCGGCGGCGCTGCGTTTGTTCTTTCGAATCGCCCGCTCGTCCCGGAGGAATTACAGGAGACAGCGTCCCACGACCCGGCCCGTGATTACGAAAATCTCGGAGATCTTCCGCGCTCCTATGGGCGCTCCTTTCTCTTTGGGATCGCACGCGATCCTCACATGCTTTTCGCTTACTGGGAAATCGATTGGAAGTCTGCTTTTGGGAACAAACCGCCGGCTGATCGGAAAGTGCATCTCCGCGTCATTTCCGAGGACGGCGGTGCGGAAACCACGGTCACAGTGGAGCCGTTTGCCGGAAACCATTGCGTCGCCGTCTCCCAGGCGCGAAGCACCTATCGCATCGAGCTCGGCTATCACGAGCCGGCGGAAGTTTGGAATTCTGTCGCGACTTCGGACGCGATCATGACCCCGCCGGACGATGTTTCGGAAAGTGATTCCATAGATGTCGCGACTGTGCCGTTTCATTTGAGCTTCCAGCGGATGGTCGATTCCTTTCGCGCGTCGAAATACGATGGCGATGCCCTGGTTGAAATCGTCGGTCGCTTGCAGGAACTGGCGGACGACTCGGCCGAGGCTGATCTGACGGACACCGACCGCGAACTTCTCCGGGCCATCGACTGGAGCGGATCCAAGACGGACGCCATGCAACGCGCGCGCCTGCGAAAATCCGAAAGTCCTTTTGCGACGCGCCAGCGGGTCGAATCGATCCTTGGTTTTGGCGTCTCGAGCAGGATGTAAACGCGTTCAGTCGCCGCCGAGGTAAGCGCTTTTCACGCGCTCATTGACGCGAAGCGCGCTCGACTGGTCGTGCAGGATGATTTTTCCGGTCTCGAGGACGTAGCCGTAGCTGGAAACCTCGAGCGCGAGGTTGGCGTTCTGTTCCACGAGCAGAATCGTGATGCCTAAGGTCTTATTAATCTCGACGATCTTCTGAAAAATCGTTTTCACGAGAATCGGCGCGATGCCGAGAGACGGCTCATCGAGCATGAGGCAGCGCGGTTTGCTCATTAAAGCGCGTCCGATGGCCAGCATCTGCTGTTCGCCGCCGGAGAGCGTGCCTGCCACCTGTTTCAGCCGTTCTTTCAGCCGGGGGAACATTCCGAAAATGAAGTCGAAATCCGCGCCGAATTGCTTGCGATCCTTGCGCAGGTAACCGCCCATCAAAAGGTTTTCGTGCACCGTCAGATTCGCAAAAACCATCCGGCCTTCCGGGACGTGCGAGATGCCTCGAGCCACGATGCGATGCGGCTTTTCGTTAGTGATTTCCTCTCCTTCGTATTCAATGCAGCCGCTCTGCGCCTTCAATAATCCTGAGATTGCCCGCAACGTGGTGGATTTGCCGGCCCCGTTCGCGCCGATCAAAGTCACGATGTCGCCTTTCGCCACCCGCAGCGAAACATCGTGCAGCGCCGTGATCGACCCGTAGGAGACTGAAAGATCCTTCAGTTCAAGCACGGTGATTCTCCCCTTTTGGCTTCATGAGGCATCAGGCGTTCTTCTTCGCTTCCTCGCCCAGATACGCCTCGATCACCTCCGGATTCGTCCGGACCTCGGAGGGCGTTCCTTCCGCAATTTTGACTCCGTAATCGAGAACCGACACTCGCATGCAGATTCCCATCACCACTTTCATGTCGTGCTCCACGAGCAGCACCGCGATCTGAAATTTCTCTTTCACGAACTGGATCAGCTCCATCAGCTCTTCTTTCTCGCGCGGATTCATCCCGGCAGCCGGCTCGTCCAGGAGCAGGAGCTTCGGTCGCGTCGCCAGGGCGCGGACGATCTCCAGCCGGCGTTGATCGCCGTAGGACAAACTCTTGCACTCCACGTCGCGCAGATCCTCGAGTTTGAAGATCTTCAGGATGTCGAGTACCTGATCGCTGATCTCACGCTCTTCCTTGTCGAACGATCCGCCCCGCCAGAGCGCGTGCGCGATCCCATGTTTCAAATGCATCGTGAATGCGGCCCGCACGTTGTCGTAAACCGTTAGCGACGCGAAAAGGCGAATGTTTTGGAAGGTGCGCGCAACGCCGCGCGCCGCGATCGCCGACGCTTTCCGCCCAACGAGCGATTGCCCGCCGAACTGGATGCTACCGGAAGTCGGCTCGTAAATTCCCGTGATGATGTTGAAGACGGTAGTCTTGCCGGCGCCGTTCGGGCCGATGAGGCCAACGAGATCACGCGGACCAATTTGCAGCGAGAGTTTCGACAGCGCCGTCAGGCCGCCGAACTGCATCGTGCAATCGCGCAGCTCAAGAAGCGAGTCCATCGGCACGTGCTGTTTTCTTCTTAAACAAAAATGCGGGACGCCCGCCTCTTCCGCCGAAAAGCCCCTGGGGTCGCGTCAGCATGAGAATGATGAGGAGGATCGAATAGATGAGCATCCGGTTCTTTAAGAGATCGTCGACCAGGTGCGGCAGCGAAACCCCAAAAAGGTGCTCGTAGACCTGCGGAATGAATCGGAGCGCTTCGGGCAGCAGGGAAAGGACGATCGCGGCGGCGATGACGCCGAACGTGCTCCCCATCCCTCCCAGGATCACCATCACGACCACTTCGATCGACTTCAGGAAGTTGAAGCCGTCCGGGTGAAGGTATTGCTTGAAATGAGCGTACAATCCTCCGGCAATTCCAGCGAAAAAGGCGGCCAGCACAAAGGCAATGACCTTATACTTCGTCGTATTCACGCCGATTGATTCGGCTGCGACTTCATCATCGCGCACGGCCAGAAAGCCGCGGCCGTAAGCCGAGTTCACGAGATTCGCGACCACATAAATCGTCAGCGCGGCAAAAAGATAGGTCCAGAAAATCGTGGTGTAGCCGTTGTTGACCGAAAACCCGCGAGACCCCCCGACCACGTCTGTGTTTTGAATGACGACGCGAATGATCTCGCCGAATCCCAGGGTGGCGATCGCCAGATAGTCGCCGCGAAGTCGCAGCGTTGGAATGCCAATCAATAACCCGGCCAGCGCGGCGACAATCGCGCCCGCGAGCAAGGCCCCGAGAAAAACGAGGGTGCCGATCAGCCCGCCCTCGCTGAGATCGAGCGACGGCCACCATGTCGGCAGCGCCACGGTGGTGATCCAGGCGGAAAGGTACGCGCCAATCGCCATGAACCCCGCGTGCCCGATCGAGAACTGCCCGGTGTGTCCATTTACCAGGTTCAAACTGACGGCCAGGATGATGTTGATGCCGATGGTGAGAATGATTTCCCGGACGTACTGGTCCATCGGGATGAAGTACCAAGCGAGGAAACTCGCGACCAGGGCGAGCAGGAAGTAGATTTTCGCCGGCGCGATTTTCATACTTTTTCCGAGGTGGATTTGCCCAGCAACCCGGACGGTTTGAAAAGCAGGATCACGATCAGGACGACGAACGCAACGGCGTCTCGATAGCTCGGCGGGATGTGAAGCCGGTCGCTGTAGCCCACGACGAGCGTTTCGGTCACGCCGAGGATCAACCCGCCCAGGGCCGCCCCCGGAATGTTGCCGATTCCGCCGAGCACTGCCGCGACGAAGGCTTTGATGCCCGGCAACAATCCCATCAACGGATTGATCGACGGATAGTTCACGGCCCAGAGAATTCCCGCGGCCGCCGCCAGCGCCGAACCCAACCCGAACGTAAATGAAATGATGACGTTGTTGTTGATCCCCATCAGGGAGGCGGCGGTGGGGTTAAAGGACAGCGCCCGCATCGCAGTCCCCATCTTCGTCTTGAGCACGATGAAGGTGAGCGCAATCAGGAGCACCAGGGTGACGGACAACACGACCAGCTGATTGCTCGTGATGCTCAGGGCTCCGGTGTGCAGCTCGTAGTTCGGCAGGATTGGTTCGAAGAAATGCGGACCGGCTCCAAAGAACTGCTGCCCGCCGTATTCGAGGAACAGCGAAACGCCGATCGCGGTGATCAGGACGGTAAGCCGCGGCCGGCTCCGGAGCGGCGCGTAGGCCAGCCGTTCGATCACGACGCCGACAATCGCGCAAACAACCATCGAAATCGCGAGGACCGACACCGCCAGAAGAATCGAAGGCTCCGCCTGCATTTTGCCCGAGAGGTATCGGCCCGAATAGAGCCCGACATAGGCGCCGAGCATGAAAACATCGCCGTGCGCGAAATTAATGAACCGGAGGACTCCATAGACCATCGTGTAACCGAGCGCGATCAAGGCATAGATCGAGCCGAGCGAGAGCCCGTTGATCAGCTGTTGGAGAAACTGGTTCAGAAGCGGTTGGGAGTTGAGAGTTGAGAGTTGAGAGACGGCGGACAAATTCGCGTCACTCGAGAAACCGTATCTGCAAAATCAATCGCCCGATCCCAAACCGTTAGTGTTTCGAAGTTGAACATGGTTCGATGTCGTTCTCTCAACCCTCAACTTTCAACTCTCAACTCGCGGCCCCCTGGCCGCGTCACGGCGCGATCGTTTCGACGTAGTGGAATCCCTTGTCCTTGATCGTGAGCACCACCGCCGACTTATTCGCGTTGCGATTCTCGTCGATCGTAATCTTGCCGGTGACGCCCTGGAAATCCTTGGTCGCGGCGAGCGCGTCCCGCACTTTGGCGGAGTCGGTGCTGTTCGCGCGCGTCATGGCATCGAGCAGGACCTTCGCCGCGTCATAGCCGAGCGCGGCCATGCCATCGGGATCCCGGTTGAAACGCTTTTTGAATTCCTTAATGAAATCCTGAATGATCGGCGACTGGTCTTCGGTGGAGAAATGGTTCGCAAAGAAATTGCCTTCCATCGCGGCCCCGCCGATTTGCGTCAGCGTGGGTGAATCCCAGCCGTCGCCACCCATGAGCGGAACGGTGATTCCGAGCTCGCGCGCCTGAAGAGCGATCAAGCCGACCTCATTATAATAACCGGGAACAAAGATCGCCTCGGGATTGGCCGCCTTGATCGATGTGAGCTGCGCCTTGAAATCCTGATCGCCCGAGCTGTAGCTCTGCTCGGCCACGACCGTCCCGCCGTTCTTGGTGAAATATTCCTTAAAGAATTGCGCGAGGCCGACGCTGTAATCCTGGCGGACATCGGTCAGCACCGCGACCCGCGTCTTCTTCAAAGAGTTGAGCGCGAACTTCGCCATGACCGTTCCCTGGAACGGATCGATGAAGCAAACGCGAAAGATATAGTTGCCGATCTTGGTGACGTTCGGATTCGTCGAGCCCGGAGAAACCATTGGGATTTTGTTCTGCTGCGCGATTGGGCCGGCCTCGAGCGAGCGCGAGGAAGCAATTTCGCCAATGAGCGCAACGACCTTGTCCCGCGAAATCAATTTCCGCACCGCCGTCGCCGCTTCGCCGGGCTTCGACTGATCGTCTTCCGTGATCAATTTGATTTTCTTGCCCAGAATCCCGCCGGCTGCGTTGGCGTCATCGATCACCATCTGCGCGCCTTGATGTGACGCGGTCCCAAAGCTGGCCGTTTGCCCGGTCAGGCAGGCGTACTCGCCGATCTTGATCGTGTCATCGCCGGACGTGCCGCCCGCGTTTTCGCTTTTGTTGCAGCCGCTCAAGGCCAGCGCGGTCCCCAGCGCCAGAGGAGCAAGTTTGAAAAGTGCAAAGGTCGAAGAGCCAAGGCGCGTGCAATTGTTCATATGAAAAATTCCCCCGTTCCGAATACCGGCTGCCCGGGAGGGAATCAAGCGTTTTCGCCCTCGCGAGGCCCGTGCTATCCTCCGGCCCGTGTTTACCGACATCGCATTTTTCTTCTCGCGAAAAACTGCGCTGCTTGGTGCGCTCATCCTCGGTCTTCCGATCCTCGCTCCCGGGCGGACGCCGGCGCGGGTGGAACTGCCCCAATATGAGGCGCTCCCCCTGGAGCGTTCCTCGCAGAATCACCTGCTCGTCCGTGCGGAGATTAACGGCAAGCCGGCCGTTCTCCTGGTCGATACCGGCGCGCCCTTGAGTGCCGTAGCCATCGACCGCGCCACCCATTTTGGAATGGACCCCGTGAGCGCCAAATCAAGAATCCCCTCCCGGCTCAATATCAATGGCGCGTTCAACGCGATGTCGATTGCGCGCAGCCTCCGGCTCGGCGCCCTCAATTTGGTCGATGAAGCGATGGTGCTGATCGATTTCTCCTATCTCCGGCAATCCGCCAATAACAAGGACGACCAGAAACGCGAAAGCGATGGAATCCTCGGCACAGATATCCTATCGCCGCTCAAGGCCGTGCTCGACTACGATCGAATGCTGCTGATTTTGAAGCTGGATCAACGCGCATCTGGTCCGGCGCCCGGGGTCAGTTTTCGTGGCTTTCGTCGCGTCCGCATGCGCGAGAGCGAAGGATACAACCTCTACGTCGACGGGTCGGTCAACGGCACCAAAGCCAGGTTGATGGTGGACACCGGAGCGTTCGCGACGCTGTTGCACTCCCAGTTTGTCCTGCGCATGAAAATCCCGCTGCGCCAAACCCAGTTCAGGTCTGTCGGTGTAAATCTGGCCCAAAGCCGGGTCCGCCTCGCGAACATCACGCGTTTCTCCATCGGCTCGATGGATATGCAGAGCCACCGGGTGGGCGTGATCAACCTTCAGGGCTTGATTCATGGCGGATTGCTCGATGCGTCGCCGCCCGTGGCGGGGTTGCTCGGATCGGAGATGTTGCAGCGTTACCACGCCATCATCGACTTCGGGTCGAACTCGCTCTACTTGAAACAGTAGATGCGCTGGGCCGTGGTTCGGCAGCTGCCGGATCGCCGCGCCGGGGAGCGCCCGACAGAGCGGGGCGGCTACAGCGCTGCGAGTTTATTCCAGATCGATTTCGCGCACCTTCTTCTGGACGCGAATGATCTCGACCTGGTTCCGCAGTTTGTCAGCCAGCCCGACGCTCTTCGGAATCGCTTCGAGCAGGATAACCGGTGAGGACAGATCCGAGGTGTTGACCTGAATGTTTTCCACGCCAAGCATGCGATAGAAGAACGGTTGTCGCACCTCGATGTCTTTCACGCGGTAGAGCTCGAGCGTCTCGGTGACTTTGCTGAAAACGCCTTCGGTAATTTTCAACCGTTCGTTCGTGAGCTCGAAGACATTGTTTTTCGTTTGAAGATACCGGGTGAGCGCGATGAAGATGGGCACAATGAGCCAGCAAAACAGACCCGACAAAATGAAGAGGCCGAGGTTTTTTGTTTGCGAGGACGTGCCCCGCCAGATCGTTTCTTCTGTCATGGCTCAAGTCTTACCAGAGTGGCGACGTAGCACAAGCGCTGGCCCGACCGCGGTCTTTGTGAGCCGATGATCACGCAAGCCTTCGTTCTGGGCGCTGGGTTGGGGACGCGCTTGCGTCCGTTGACGGACGATCTGCCAAAGCCGCTCATCCCGATCTTCCAAAAACCGCTCATCACCTTTGCGTTCGATCACTTGTGTGGCGTCGGGGTCGAGTCTTTCGTCGTTAATACGCATCATCTCGCGGCGCAATTCGACAGCCTGGGCGAGACGTATGCCGGCCGTCCCTTGCGGCTGGTCCATGAGCCGGTGCTCCTCGGGACCGGCGGCGGCCTCAAGAATGTGGAAGGGCTGTTGCGCGATGAGCCGTTCCTCGTTTACAGCGGAGATATCCTGGCGGATTTCGATCTCGCGCCTTTGCTCGAGGAACATTTCCGCGCGGGAAACGACGTTACCCTGGCGCTGCGGAAGACTAAACTTGGCGCCGGCATCGCCTGGCGAGCGGGCCGCGTCCTGGACATCGAGAGCAAATATGGCCATCCCGGAGAGTACGATCTCGCCGGCGTGTCGGTTTGGAACCGGGACATCTTCGCCAGGATTCCGCCAAACCGGAGCCTCTCCTACATCCCGATCATCACGGAATGGATCGGGCAGGGCGGCAAGATCGGCGGCGTCGTTCTGGACGATGGCAAGTGGTTCAACATCGGTTCGCGGGCTGAATATCTCGACGTTCATCGCATTATTCAGGAGGAGAACTGGAAACCACGTTATGTCAGCGCGCCGGATTGGCCGGTGCCGGTCGCGGCGGACGCGGTCGTCGATCCCGGCGCCCATCTCTCCGGGTTTTGTTCGGTAGGCGCCGGATGCCGGGTTGACGCGGGCGCGATCCTGGAAAACACCATTCTGTGGCCGGGTGCAGAAATCGCTTCGCGCTCTCACCTCCGCAATTGTATTGTCCGCTCCCATCGAAAAGCCGAAGGCGAATACAGTGACATCGACATCTAAATCCTCGAAAACGGAGCTTCTCCTGCGGAAGACGCGGATTCACTTTCCGCGTCTCGACGAAGCGACGGTGGAAATCACGCCGATCGAGAAAGGCGGCTCGGACCGGAAGTTTTACCGGGTTCGCTGCTCGCCGGAGCAGACGATCATTTTGGTCAAGTACGGTTTCGAGCGCGAAGAGAACCGGCATTACGTCAGGATCGCGGAGTTTCTCGCCGAGCATAAAATTCGCGCGCCCCGAATCTATTTTCACGACGCCGACGAGGGCTTGATCTGGATCGAAGATCTTGGGAAGGCTGATCTTTGGAGTTATCGCGAGGAGAGCTGGCTGGTTCGACGGGCGTTTTACGAGTCCGCGCTCAATGAAATCGTGAAGTTGCATTGTCTGCCGGCAGAGGCGTACCGGGCAGTCGAGGAAAATCTTCCGGTGGCGTTTGATGCGGCGCTCTATCGCTGGGAGCAAAATTACTTCTTCAAGAACTGCCTCGGCGGCCTTTTTGGTGGGGAGGAAGAAAAACTTTCGGAACTCGCTGCCCTGCCGGCGTTGCACGAGATGGCGGAGCGTCTCGGAGATCGCCCGCGCGTCATAGTCCACCGGGATTTCCAATCGCAAAACATCATCATGCGAAACGCCCAGGCGCACTTGATCGACTTTCAAGGAATGCGGCCGGGCCTCGCGGAGTACGACCTGGCCTCTCTTCTTTTCGATCCTTATGTCACTTTCTCGTGCTCGGAGCGCGAGGAGTTACTGACCATGTATGAGGAGATGCGGGAGGCCGCGCTTCTGCCGGTCTCACCGGAGTTCCGCGAAATCTTTCGCTTGTGCGGGGTGCAGCGGCTGATGCAAGCCCTCGGCTTCTACGGTTTCGCCGGGACGGTCAAAGGCAATGAAGCATTTCTTAGGTATGTCCCGGCGGCCATGACATCATTGCGTTCGCTCGTCGGCGAGGTAGATGACCTGGGCAAATTACGATCAGTCCTGGACAGCGCAGCCTGAGCGCTCTCCCCCCGCGAGATGAACCCCCGCAATTCTCCCGATCCGCTGCCGCGCATCATTGCCTGGGGCGCGATAATTTCGAGCACCGTCCCGGAGATCGTCTGGCAGGAATCCGGTCATCGAGTCTCCTTCTGGTTCACCGGGACCGAGTCGCTCGTCCTCATCCTGGCCGCGATTGCGGTTCTTCCATTTCCGCGTCTCCGCGGTCTGGCGCGATTTATCTTTGCTGTCGCCGCTTTGAATTTCGCCTGGGACTTTCTTGCTCCCGCCTTGGGACGAACCGACTTCGTTCAATCGCTCTCCCAGAACGCCAGCTGGGGCGCCCGATTGTTCATCGCCCGGGTTCCGACGTTGATCGGTGTCCTGTTGTTGGGACTTACTTTGATCGGCAGCAGGATAACACGCCGTGATTTGTTCCTGGTTCGAGGGAATCTTTCGGCTCCGGCGCAGCCAATCCCTTTCGTTGGGTTGCGCCGGCCGATCCCGTGGACCGTCTTTGGGCCGGCATTGCTTGTCGTCTTTGGCGTGGCGCTCCCGCTCTTCCTCTATTTCATGGTCTATCCGGACTTCACGAACTATGGCCGGATTCTGCGTTGTCTGCCGTGGATTCTCCTGGTGGCCGTGCTCAATGCCGCCAATGAAGAATTTCAATTTCGCAGCGTTCTCCTCGCGCATCTGCGGAACATTGTTTCTCCACCGGAAGCGGCCTTGTTAACGGCTGTTCTGTTCGGGCTGGGACATTATTATGGGCAACCTTCGGGACCGCTCGGCGTTGTCATGGCCGGCATCGCCGGCTGGCTGTGGGCGCGGAGCATGATCGAAACGCGTGGTTTCGTCTGGGCCTTTTTCATCCACTTCGTGCAAGACATCGTCATTTTGTCTTTTCTCGCAGTGGCGACGGCAGTGTGGTGAGATCGGATCGTGGATGATCCGCCCGACTTGGAAGTCCTGATTGCCGGCGCCGGGCCTGTCGGCCTGGCGTTGGCCCTGGAGCTGCAACGTTTTGGGATTCGTTTTCGGATTGTCGAAAAAAAGGCGGAACGCTCCACTACATCCAAGGCACTTGGACTTCAGCCACGCCTCTCGGAAGTTTTCGCGATCCTCGGAATCGCCGGCCGGTTTTTCGCGCGGGGCTTTGACGGAGTGCGCGCGCTTAATCTGCGTTCGGGCGCGAAGAAATTGCTCAGGATCGAGCTGCGGTTTCCACCGAACCTGGCTGGGCGCGACGCCTGCCAGGCGCGCCTCATCATGATTCCCCAAAGTGTGACCGAGGAGATTCTTGAGACGACCCTGGCGGAGCGCGGTCACCTGGTGGAGCGACGGCGGGAGCTGATCGGTTTCAGCCAGGATCGAGAGTCTGTGAGCGCGGTGGTTCGTTCTGAGGACGGGGTGGAGGAAGCGATTCGCGCGAAATTTCTGGTGAGTTGCGAAGGTGCGCACAGCGCCGTGCGAAAACAGGCCGGCTTTACTTTTGCCGGCGCGACCTTTCCGCTGCGGACGCTGCTCGCGGATGTCACGATCGATTGGGATCTGCCGGACGATGAAGTGCACGCCTGGTTTCACCGCGATGGATCGTTCGGCGCGCTTCCATTCGGCGGACAGAAATGGCGCCTGATCGCGGAGTGCCCGGAAGATCCCGGCGACGCGCCCTCGGAAGTAACGCTCGAGCAAATGCAGGAGTTGATGGTCCAGCGAACGCAGCAGACGAATATTCGGGTGCGGGATCCATTGTGGCTGAGCGATTTTCGAATCAACGCCCGTATGGTCGATCGATTCCGAGTCGGCCGTGTATTTGTCGCCGGCGATGCGGCCCATATCCACAGTCCGGCCGGCGGGCAGGGAATCGCGACGGGGATTCAAGACGCGGCTAATCTGGGCTGGAAACTCGCCGCGTTCCTGCGCGAGGGCGCGCCAGACTCACTCCTCGACACCTACGACGAGGAACGCAAGCCAATTGCCCGTGAAGTGCTGCAACGCACGAGCGCGGTCACGAATGTTCTCTTCGCCCTGAATCCGATCGCCGGGTTCGTGCGCGAACGGTTGCTCGTTCCGGTCATGCGCCGGCCATTCGTGCAGCGGCGAATGTTCGCCAAACTCTCGCAGCTCGAGATGAATTATCGCGGCCGAAGCCTCTCGAGGCAGGTCGATGCGGTGTTCTCGCGGGTTCGGGTGCGCGCTGGTGATCGAACCCCGGATGTAGTTTTCGAGAAAGCCGGGGAGAAGGAGTCGTTGTTCCACTTGATTGGGAGATGCGGCCTGCTCGCGTTGTTGGGGCCCGGCGAGCACGCCCAAGAAATTGCCGGCAAACTCGCGACGTTGCATATCCCGGCGTTTATCGTTTCACCGAACGGCGCCGATCTACCCGGCGGCGAAAACCTCAAAGATCTTTATGGCGATTTCGCGCGCTTGTACGGGGCGCGAGGTTCGTTTCTCTATCTGATCCGTCCGGATGGCCATGTCGGTCTCTTTCAGAGGCGAATGGACGCAACCTCTCTCGCCAGCTATTTGAAAAAGATCCGCGGATCAGATTTCGAATTGTAGGGCGGCTGTGCCAGCCGCCAACAATCCAAGATCGAGCGCTCGATCCCACCTACTGCACAAACGGATTGGTCCGCCGCTCGTCGCCAATCGTCGTCGGCGGACCATGGCCGGGCAGCACCGTCACATTGTCGCCCAGGGGAAAGAGTTTCGTCTTGATCCCCCGAAAGAGCAGGTCGCCATCCCCATGCGGCAAGTCCCAGCGGCCGACACCACCCGCAAACAAAACATCGCCGCCGATCAGCAGTTCACCTTTACGGGAGAGAAAACACAAACTTCCCGGGCAATGCCCCGGCACTTCCAGGACCTCCATCTCCAGGCCGAGAAAATCGCGCGCGGGCGTCGCCGCAATCAAGAAATCCGGAGGCACGGGCTCAATCTCCAGCTCATAGCCGAAGCTCCGGAAGAAATCGCGCTCGGAGATCATCGGCGCGGTTTCGGGATGGCACCCGATCTGGCAATCAAAGCGGCGTTTTATCTTCGCGACATCCGGGACGTGGTCGAAATGGCCGTGCGTGAGCAGGAGCAGCTTCGGCGTCACGCCCTTCGAGACAAGCCAGTCACAACTGCCGTCAGGCGCGTCGAATAGGATCGAGCCCTCCGGAGCTTCGAGGAGGTAACAATTGGTTTCAAAAATCCCGCCGCAGAAGGTTTCGTAGCTGAGCACATGTCATTGTAGCTGGGGTCGCTGACCCCGGCCAGCGGTGAAGCCGAAGGCCGCGCGGCCGGCGGTTGTAGCCGGGGTCGCGGCCCCGGTCGGCAGCGAAGACGTGTGTGACAGATGTCCGCCGTCGACGACCGCGGCTACAACACCAATGTTTCGATTTCGCCAGCGTAGGGCCAATCGTCGACCCGCGTGACCAGCCCGGCGCGGACGGGATTCTCAAAGACGTAATTCCATTTTTCCCCGTAGCTTTCGCTCGAACGAAGCATGTGATCGAAGAATTCTCGTTGCCAAAGCGGCGTTGTTGTAGCCGCGGTCGCTGACCGCGGCCTGGGAAGATCATGCACTCTTCTGCTCGACCAGCCCTTCCAACCCGCCATGAATTCGGAAAGAGTCTTAGACTCGTATTCAGACCTGCAGAAAAAATGCACATGATCCGGCATGATTACATATCGGCCGACCGCCCACCCGTGGCGGTCATAAGCCCTCGTCCACTCATCGATTAGGATTTGGGCTACGTCAGGTCGAGCGAGGACCGCGCGACGGTGCTGCGTGCAAGTAGTTACAAAATAAATCGGCGAATCGACCCAGATTCGGTCCAGGCGACGCAAATGTCTGTGGGGGGACACGCTTAATTGTGGTAGCTGGGGCCGCTGACCCCGGCAAGCCATGCCGATCTCGCGCGGGAAGAATTCCGCGGTCAGCGACCGCGGCTACAACTTGCCCGCGGGAACGAAAACTGCATCAAGGGCGGCGATCTCGATCGTTCTTTGAATGTTCGGGCGCCCCCGGTGTCTGATTCACTACAAATAATGCTCCAAACCCGGTTTTCTTGCGTTCAGCCCGATCTCTGCGACTTTTCGAAACCTCTTTTTCCAAAATGAAGCCCACCTTCCGCACATTCGCCCTCTCCGCGGTCCTGTTTGCTTTCGCGGCGTTGGCCCTGCCGATCCAGGCAAAATCCGACTCCGAACAGGTGGCGGTCTCGGTCGGCCGGCTCCTGGAGGAAGGCCATTACACGCATCAGCCCCTGAACGACGAAGTCTCCAAGAAATTCCTCCGGACTTATCTCGAGCTGCTCGATTTCAGCCATCTGTTCTTCACCCAGCAAGATGTCGACAGATTAAGCGCCAAATATGCAACCGCGCTGGACGATGATGTGTTGCTGGGAAACCTGAAGCCGGCCTACGAGATTTACGATCTCTATTCCAAGCACGTGGACGACCGGGTGGCGAAGATCAAGGCCATGCTCAAGGAGCCGATCGATTTCAAGAACGACGGGACGATTGAGCTAAGCCGGCAGAAGGCGTCGTGGCCGAAAGACGAAGCGGACTCCGATGAAATCTGGCGGGGACGGATCGCGAGCGAATTGCTCCAGGAACACTTGAGCGAACATCCCATCGAGCCCGGTCCGCAATTGATCGCGCGCCGTTACGATCGGCTCGCTCGCAATGTGCACGAACAGGACCGCGAAGAGCAGGTGAAGCTCTTTCTCGATGCGCTCTCCCAGGCTTACGACCCGCATTCCGAATATCTGAGCAAGGCGGACCTGAAGAACTTCAGTATTAACATGGGCCTCTCGCTCGTCGGCATCGGCGCGATGCTCCGGACGGAAGATGGCTACGCGAAGATCGAGAGTCTCGTTCCCGGCGGACCGGCGCAAATGGACGGCCGTTTGAAAGTCGGCGACCGCATCAGCGCCGTGGCGCAAGGCAACGCGGAGTTTAATGACGTGCGCGACATGCGCCTCGACAAGGTCGTCGAGCAAATCCGGGGCAAAAAGGGCACGAAAGTCCGGCTGCTGGTGATCCCGGCGGACGCGCCCGATCCGTCGAAGCGGAAGACGATCGAGCTGGTGCGCGACGAGATTAAGCTGAAAGACCAGGAAGCGCGCGCCGACATCATTATTAAGAAGGACGAAAACGGCGAGCCCGTAAAACTGGGTTGGATCACCCTGCCATCCTTTTATGCCGACATGGACAAGCACCAGAAGAGCACGACCAAGGACGTGCTCCTGTTGCTGAAGCGGTTGAAGAAGGAAAACATCGCCGGGCTTATCGTCGATCTGCGCCGCAATGGCGGTGGTTCGCTCGAAGAAGCGATTTCGCTCACCGGACTCTTTTTGAAGTCGGGCCCGATCGTGCAGACGAAAGGCTCGAACGGAAACATAGTCGTCTCGAGCGATCCCGATCCGGGGATTGCCTATGCTGGTCCGCTCATTGTGCTGACGAGCCGGCAAAGCGCCTCCGCGAGCGAGATTTTCGCCGCGGCCCTGCAAGATTACGGGCGCGCGTTGATCGTGGGAGACAAGAACACGTTCGGCAAAGGCACCGTGCAAACGATTTTGGAGATTGGCCGGTTCACTTCGCTGCTCGGCAGCCGCTCACAGGAAGATGGCGCTCTGAAGTTGACCATCCAGAAATTCTATCGCGTGGCGGGCGGTTCGACGCAGCTGCATGGCGTCGCCTCCGACATTGTTCTGCCGTCCTTGAGCGACCTTCCTGAATACGGCGAAGGCGCGCTCAAGAATTGCCTGGCTTACGATGAAGTGCCGAAGGCCCGGTTCACCAAGTGGTCCGACAGCAGCCATCAACTTTTTGTCGATGAGCTGAAGCGCCGCTCCGAGACCCGCGTCCAGGCGAACCCGGAATTTCGTTACGTCATGGAAGACATGGAACGCCTCCGCAAACGGCTGGATGAGAATCACATTTCCTTGAACGAGGATGTGCGCCGCACGGAGATGAATGAGGACAAAGTGCGCAAGGAAGCGCGCTCGAAAGAGCGTCTCGCCCGCCAGACGGAAGACATTAAGATCTTTCGCCTCACGCTCGACACGGTCGATAAGCCGAACTTGCAGCCCGTCGTCTTCCCTGGAAAAACCGCCTCAAACAAAAAGGGCCCCAAAGTTTCCCCGGAGGCGGCTTCCGACGCCGACTCTGATTCGGCTGTCGCCGACGATGACGGTACCAAAGAGCCGGCGATCGATCCCGAGCGCGACGAGAGCCTGAATATCCTGAGCGACCTGGTCAACTTGAGCCGCGGCCCGACGACCGCCAGCGCGAACACGCCGGCCAAACCGGTTCCCTGAGGTTGCGCCTTAGGTGGATCGTGCGCTCCGTCGCGCGATGGCAACGAAGTCGCGGCAAAGCCGCCACGTAAACATCGAGCGCGGAGCGCTCGATCCACCAAGAGACTCTCAAGCTACCTTCCGTCGACTAACGGCACCCACGAAAGCTTCTCTTCCGGGTAAACGTCTCTCGTTGGAGGAAACCGTTCCGGATCGTCGAGGCTTCCAGTGGTGATATCGACTTCGTCCGGGCTCTCGTCATTCTCGTAGGTCAGGGAAGTGCCACACGCGTCGCAAAAGGTCCGATACGCGCCGGTGTCCGTCTTGTAGCGCTTCGGTTCTCCTTTTTTGAAGGCGAACTCCGACCGCTTCACCGTGATCCACGCCACCGCCTGCGCTCCGGCCGCCCGCCGGCAATTTGCGCAATGGCAATTTGATTGACGCAAGTTCGGACCGCTCACCCGGAAGCGCACCTTACCGCAATAACAACCGCCGGTGATGGGTGACTCTTCCATTTAACGAGAACAAGATGAGCGACGGCCACCGGGAGAGCGCCTTGCCTTCATTTCATCCTTCATAATTCCTCCTTCAGCCTTGATCGCCCAGCGGTCGGTCGTTCGCTCCAGGGCATGGTTAGGTCTGACACTGCAACAGGCGAGCTCACATCGGCGACAACGAAAAGAGCTCGAATATGAACGACACGACAATCAGGAGAACTCCGATCAAACAAACAAATTGAATCGTGCGATTCTTTACAAACGCGGCCGCCCCGCAGAGCACCGCCATGGTGATACACGTAGCCGGGTAGCCAGCTCCCAGGCTCCTAAAATGCGCGATCCCTTTCATTCCAGAATCGATCATGTCTATCAATGGGTAAAACGCGAGAAGCCCGAAAATAAGAGAATGATTCCTGTAGTAGACTCTGTGGAAATCCAGGGGCCTTTCCTCCCAATCCGGGGGGAGGAGTTGCGCTGCCATGCTCACGAGGATTGGGTTCAACATGACGAACCATGTTCTTCGGTACGACCAACCCGGAACGTCATGCCATGAATAAGCCGTCCACCACGAATCGACCAGGACGAGAAGAACAATCACGTTACACAAGAGGTAAAGCGGATCGAGCTTGTAGCTGCCGCGTCTTCGCACCAGCTGCCCCAGCCCAAACAGCACTTGGGAGACACTCATGCCGACCACGATTGAGACCAGAACGCTGAGATGTTCGTATGCCGGCACGTCCTAAAACTTCCTTTTAGCGATGAACATTCGGGCCCAACAAGAACAAGATGAGCAACGGCGGACGAGGGCGCGCGTAACTTGTTTCATATTCCTCCTTCAGCCTTGGCATGCAGCGGTCCGCCGTTCGCTCCATCGCATGGTTAGGTGTTTCGTCATGATCCGGCGTGAATGTACGAGCCCGAAACGATCACTCTCTCTACAACTCCAAAGTCAATTCGCCAGTGTCCTTTCATTCTCCGAGCGTAGGTCCAGGTGTCGTCGTCTCGCCAGTAGTGAACGCTCATCGTGTCGCGATCGATTACGTGGACACGACCAACAGGAAAGGACTTGTGGTACCACTCCATGTCGTGTGCTGGCATAAGCGCTAGCACCGTTCGGATGTCCGCGGCGGAAACCGCGTGGGTATTGCCGTCGATGCGGGGCCTGCGCGGAGCGGCTGTCGATGACGCGGGAGTCTGCTCCGCGACCGTACAAGCAGCAAACATCAAGGAAACGAGCACAACAAGAAGGCGCGTCATACGCCTAACGAAAACAAGATGAGCGACGGCGGACGAGGGCGCGTTTTGCTTGCTTCATAATTCTTAATTCTTCCTTCGGCCTTGTCATGCGGCGGTCCGCCGTTCGCTCCATCGCATGGTTAGATGATGTTTCATGGTTACCGTCCGGGAACGAGTATGGCATTGCCGGCCCGATCCAAATCTACCGTGAAGTGGTCGCCGACCGCAACTTCGCCTCTTTTGTCTGGCTTAGCTTTATAGAACACGGTCCATCGACCGTCTCCGGACAGGTTGTACCGCGCCTGAGCCGTGTACCGGCGTAGATCGTAACCGTCCGCACGTGCTTCAATGTTCGCCTGGTGAATCGCCTTGGACTCTGTCTGCGCCGCGCATGCAGCGAAACTAATGCACAGCGCTGCGGCACTGATGATTCTGTGCCATACGACGCGCTTCATCGTCTAACGAGAATTAGACGAACAATTGTTCATCTAACTCGGTGCGGGGCGCAACCTTGGTGCCAAATCGCCGACACCACGATGACGGCGATGAACACGCCTCCTCAGCGCGCGACGCCCACGGCGGCGGTGTTGTTGTTTTCGTTGAGCTCCGAGAGCGCGTTGCGCGAATCAACCTTCAGAACCAAATGGGGTAACAGGGTTATGCTTCCGGGAACGGTGGCCGTGAACGTCCCGCTCTTGGACGCGCCGGGAGCGAGATCTGCCAAGGGAGAGTTCCCGACAATTGTGCCCCCCGCAGGAAGGTCGCCGGCATTGCCGAAGACGGTGTCCTTGGAGAGCATTGCCTGCACGCTCACGTTGTCCGAACTGGCCGAAGTGGGTCCTTCAAGTTTGGCGGGCCCGCTGCCCACATTGGTTATGGTCCACGAATATTGGATCTTGTTGGGCGGGACGAGCTTTGCGCTCAACGAAGAGATGACCAGGTCCGGCACCTTGAGAGGTTTCGGCGGGTTCACAACGTTCTGGGCGCTGACTCCGGAGCAGGCGCACAACGCCATGGCCATTACTATTAGCTTCAATGTGACTACGGATTTTCCATTCATATGATTTCTTCTCTGTTTAGGTTTGGGTTGGTCGGTCAAATAGCCGCATCCAGGAAAGGAATGTCGGTCAACGGGGGCGGTTCCATCGCGGTCTGGGGTAACGTGGTCGAGCGAGAATCAGATCAAATCCGGCCGGCCGGCGCGAGCATTTTTTCCGTTGGGCGGGCCTAGCCTGGCGCCGCTTCATCGCTCAACCGGCCGACCCATTGCGCCACGACATCTCGAAGGGCGTCCTTTTTCGTCTCGATGTCCTTCATGCCCTCGAATTTGGCGAGACACCGGTCATTGGTAATCCATTCCAGGATCCCGGATGGATCTTCCACGTACCGGGACTTCTCGCCTGCCTTCGCTTTGGCTCCGCGATGAAAGATCACCTGGACCAGGTCCTTGGCTCTGGGAGACCGATTGAAAGTGGCGAACCATGCGTGGAAATGGAAACTCGGCGCGTTCCACTTGATTCCCTCGGTGATTCGGCGATCGGCGCTCAAAATGACGGACCGGACCGCCTCCATTTGCGCCCTCAACGGGCGATCGAGCTTGGCCATGAACGCATCCACCGCTTCCGAGCCATCCCAATCGTTTCCCTTCGAGCCTCCTCGCACCGTGGTCCCGGTCGGGGCTGGTTTCTTCATACCGCGATCGGCGCCTTGATTGCGGGATGCGGGTCGTAGCCGGTGAGGGTGAAATCCTCGAACCGGAAATCGTGGATGTTTTTCACGGCGGGATTCAACTCCATCCGCGGCAACGGACGGAAATCGCGGCTGAGTTGTTCGCGCGTCTGTTCGAGATGGTTTTGGTAGATGTGGAGGTCGCCAAACGTGTGGACGAATTCGCCGGGCTGCAGACCTGAGACCTGCGCGACCATCATCGTGAGCAGGGCGTAGGAGGCGATGTTGAACGGCACCCCAAGAAATAAATCCGCGCTCCGCTGGTAGAGCTGACAGCTCAGCTCGCCATTCTGGACGTAGAATTGAAACAGCACGTGACAGGGTGGCAACGCCATCCTCGCGATCTCGGCCGGGTTCCAGGCGCTCACAATTAACCGCCGGCTCTCCGGGTTTTTTCGGAGTTGCTCGAGAACGTCATCGATCTGGTTAATGTGCGAACCGTCCGCGCCCTGCCAATCGCACCATTGGGCCCCGTAAACGCGGCCGAGATCGCCGTTTTCGTCGGCCCATTCATCCCAAATCGTGACGCCGTGTTCGTTCAGGTAGCGGACGTTGGTGTCGCCGCGAAGAAACCAGAGCAGTTCGTAGAGGATCGACTTGAGATGCAGTTTTTTCGTCGTGAGCAGCGGGAAAGTTTCCCGCAAATCAAACCGCGCCTGCGCGCCGAAGACCGACAGCGTGCCCGTGCCGGTGCGATCCATCCGCGGTTTGCCCTGCTCGAGCACGAGCCGAAGCAGATCATGATACTGGCGCATGCAGCTTTCAGATAAACGCCACAACGGGGCGGATTCAATTCATCATTTTGATCGCGCCTGGGCCAGATCAGGGAGGACTGAAAGTTTTACCGCGGATGACACGGATGGCTCGGATGCCAGAATTCTTGATTTCAAATCTGTGAAATCCGCGTCATCCGCGGTTAATTAATTCTCTCAGCCCTGCGACAGCGCCGTTTCGCATTCGCCGCGAATCTTTGCGGGCGGGACCTTCCGGAAAATCATCCACACCCCAGCCAGGACGAGCGCGCCGCCGACGAGCGACCAACGGGGAAATGTCTCGCCGCCGAGCAGCCACCCGAAAGCCACCGCGCCCGGCGGCGTGATGAGCGAGATCGTTTGCAGATTCGTGACCGACATCCGCGGCAGCAGCCAGTAGAGCAGCAGGAACGTCACCGCCGATCCCGGCACCGCCAGATACAAAAGGCAGAACACGGCTGTTTTCGTCCAATGAAAATGCAGCGGATTTCCGTCGACGATCAAGCCGGTCACAAGCAACGGCACCGTCCCGAAGATCATCTGCCAGGCAGCAATCATGGCCGGCGCCAGCTGGAGCGCGCGCTTCTTCATCATGACATTCGAAAACGCCGCAGTCGCGGCGCCAAACACGACGGCCACTCCGCCCCAGAAAGCGAGCATTCCACCGAAATCCAACAGGCGGGAACAAATCACCGCCACGCCGCCGATCGCCAGCGCTGCACCCGCCACCCGCTGCCATCGCAACGGTTCGCCCGGCAATATGAAATGGGCGAAAAGCATTCCGAAAATTGGAATGGTCGCCTGCAACACCGCGGATAAACCCGACGACACATACAGCTCCGCCCAGAAAAGCAGCGCATAGTTCATCGCGAACATGAGTACGCCCGTATAGGCCAGCAGTTTGAAATCGGCGCGCCGCGCCGGCAGCAATCCCACCCGGCCAATCGAGATCGCCAGCAGGACGGCTATGGCGATGGCAAATCGAAGAGCCACGAAGGAAATCGGTGGAAGATCCTGCAATCCGATTTTGATGGCGAGCCAGGTCGAACTCCAGATCACGCACAGCGCCAGGTAGGCCGCCGCGACCGCAAATTTTCTCTGCTCCGGCATCGCATAGGAGCGCATCAGGACCTCCGCGTTGCAACTGCTTTCGCGGCGATTCCGAATCGTAATCGTGCTCGTGCTCGTGCTCGTGATCGATCTTCGTCTTCGAGTGGGCCAAGCGGTCGATCACGATCACGGTCACGAGCACGAGCACGAGGGGAGGAGGATCAAGCTGCTCGGAACGCTTTCGCTGTCGCGGCGGGCGAACTAGACTCTCCCATGCTGCGCCTTTCCCTGCTCGATCTGTCACCGATCATGGAGGGTGGCGATGCTGCGCTGGCGTTCCGAAATACGGTCGATCTCGCGCAGCATGCGGAAGAGTGGGGCTATCATCGTTACTGGCTCGCGGAACATCACAACCTTCCGGGCATCGCCAGCGCGGCCACTTCGATCGCCATCGGCCATGTCGCCGGACAGACGAGAGCAATTCGGGTGGGCGCCGGCGGGATCATGCTTCCGAACCACGCGCCGCTCGTTATTGCCGAACAGTTCGGGACGCTCGAATCGCTTTATCCGGGTCGGATCGATCTCGGGTTGGGGCGCGCGCCGGGGAGCGATCAACTCACGGCCCGTGCTCTCCGCCGTTCTCTGGGCAGCAGCGGCGATACTTTTCCGCAGGACGTCCTCGAGCTGCAATCTTACTTCCGCCCGGCCCTGCCCAATCAGGCGGTGATGGCCATTCCGGGCGCCGGCTTGAACGTCCCGCTTTACCTTCTCGGTTCGAGCGATTTCAGCGCCCGTCTCGCTGCGGAACTCGGACTGCCTTTTGCCTTCGCATCGCATTTCGCGCCCGATTACCTCCAGGTCGCGCTCGAGCTCTACCGGCGGGAGTTCCAGCCGTCGGAAGCGCTCGCCAAGCCACACGTCATGATCGGCGTCGGCATTTTCGCGGCGGACACGGACGCCGAGGCGCGCCGGCTCATGACCTCCGCGCAAATGATGTTCCTGAATCTGATCCGCGGCCATCCGGGAAAACTGCCACCGCCGGTCGACAGCATGGAAGGCCGTTGGAGTCCGGCAGAGCGGGCCGCGGTCGAGCATCGGACGCGGTGTTCTGCCGTCGGTTCACCCGAAACAGTCCGGCGCCGGCTGGAACAATTGCTCGACGAAACGAAAGCCGATGAAGTCATCGCCACCGCGCAGATTTTCGATCATGGCGCGCGTCTGCGCTCGTTTGAAATCGCGGCGACAGTGTTTCCGGAAATCAACCGCGCGAACTAAATCGCGGCCGGCGTTTCCAAATTCGGAGGGACGGGCTTCTGCACGTCCCACTCTTCAGAAGCAATGGATCGAGAATGGGACGTGCGGAAGCACGTCCCTCCGAGTCTCACTCGGCCAGCGTCGTCACCACCAGTTTGTCGCCTTCGAGCGACATTTTCTTCACATGGTTCCAGAACTCGGTGCCGTCATCGTTGTCTCTCACCTCATCCCGGAAGCTGCGGTTCATGCTGTCGTTAAAGGACGAAATGGAAGCCTCGCTCAGGAAGACGTCGGGAACGTGGTGGCCGCCTGCTTCGGCGGATTTGATATCGAATCGGAACGTCCCGGCTTCGTAGGTGAAACTGAAACGGGCCGTGCCGTTGAACCAGCGCTTTCTTATTCTGGGCAGCGGGATGGAATTCAACGGCGCGCTCACGGCGACCGTCATGGTCGAGTCAGCCATCTCGATCCGGATCCGTCCGCGCCAATCTGAAAAAGAAGGGTCGCGGGCGATCAAGGCGTTTAGATCAGCCGCAGTGAATTCAACGGTGGTCTCTTTGTTGTCGGCGACCGCTTCGCGCAGGCGGTTCATGGAAGTTTCCGCGGTCTGATACTGGCTCTCGCTGGGCGGCTGAACCTGGACGTCAGCCGACGCGGGAGAAGTCAGATTGTCGACCATTTTGGCGTAGAGATACCAGGTCGCTCCCACGCCGCAGGCGAGGAAAAGGAACCCAACGACCAGAAGGGTGAGACAACCCTTGGCGAAACAGCCCATCCCTTGCGGCCTGGGTTGGATCGGTGGCTGGGAAGGAAGCGGTGGTGGCGCGCCGTTCATGTAACGCGAGAACTACTGTGCCGACCTGGAAGATTCAAGCTTTCGCTTTGGCGGGAGCGCGGATTGCCCGTTGCCATCATGTCTGCCATGTTGTCGCGTTCAACGGCGACACAAGCGCCGCTCATATTTTTGATCGAGGCCTATGGAACTACGATTTGCAATTCTTCTCGTGTCGGCGGCGCTCATGACGCCGGCTCTAACTGCCCAGGAACTGAAACCGCTCACCGTGGATGCTTTGGTGGCCAAGAACATCGAAGCCAAGGGAGGCCTCGATGCCCTGCATGCGGTCCGCTCGGTGCGGCTCAAGGGCAAGATGCTAGTGAACCAGGGCCAGCTCGAGTTTGCCTATGTGCAGACGAAGCGGCGGCCCGGACAGCTCCGCTCGGAATTGACTCTGCAAGGCATGACGATGGTGCAGGCTTACGACGGGACCGAAGGCTGGAAGATCTCGCCGTTCAGCGGCCGCAAAGATCCTGAAAAAATGTCCGCCGACGACGCGAAGTCGTTGATCGAAGACGCCGAAATCGATGGGCCCCTGGTGGATTGGGAGGCCAAAGGGAGCACAGTCGAGTATCTCGGTCCGGAAGATGTGGACGGCACCCTCGCGCACAAGCTCAAGGTCGTGCGCAAGAATGGCGACGTGAGCTACGTCTACCTCGATCCCGATCACTTCCTGGAGATTCGAATTCTCACGCAGCGCATCGAGCAGGGGGCGCAGGTGGAAGTCGAAACCGATCTCGGTGATTACGAAAAAATCGCCGGCGTCTATTTCCCGTTCTCAGTCGAAGCCGGTCCCAAGGGCGCGACCGACAAACAGAAAGTCATTTTCGAAAAAGCCGAGGCCAACGTTTCGGTCGAAGACGGTGAATTCAAATTTCCCACGTCCGTTTCCAAATAGCTTTTATGCGTTTCTCGAACTTCATTCTCCTAACTGCGCTCTCTCTCGCGGGCGCAGCCATCGGCGCTGAACAGGCGCCTTACAATTCCTCAACCATCTCGGGCCTCGGCGCGCGCAACATTGGCTCCGCGACCATGAGCGGCCGCATCTCCGCCCTGGCCGCGACCCGGGAACCTTCCGGGAAAATCACGCTCTTCGTCGGCGCGGCCAGCGGGGGCGTCTGGAAATCCGAGGATGGCGGAACGCGTTACAAACCGGTCTTTGACGAGCAACCGGTGCAATCGATCGGCGCCGTCGCGCTCGACCCGAAGAACTCGAAGAATGTCTGGGTCGGGACCGGCGAAGCGTGGACGCGCAACAGCGTTTCGATTGGCAATGGCATCTACAAATCGGGCGACGGCGGCGAGACGTGGACTTATGTCGGTCTGCCCAACTCGGAGCGCGTCGCAAAAATTGTCGTGAGCCCGACTAACGGCGACACGGTTTTCGCGGCGGTTCCCGGGGCGCTCTGGAGCGATTCGCCGGAACGCGGTCTTTATAAAACCGCGGACGGCGGCAAGAACTGGAACCTCATTTTGAAAGGCGCCAACGTTTCCACCGGCGCCTCGGCCATCGCGATCGATCCCGTCGATCCGAACAAGATGTTCGCGGCCATGTGGGATTTCCGCCGCAAAGGCTGGACGTTCCGTTCCGGCGGCGACGGCCCCGCCGCGCCTTCCGGCAGCGGTTTGTTTCGCACGGCTGACGGCGGCGCGACCTGGGCGGAAATTACTCCGGAGAACGCCAAGGGTTTTCCGAAGAAACCGTACGGCCGGATTGCGGTCGCGATTGCGCCTTCGAATGCAAAACGTGTCTACGCCTTTGTCGAATCCACCGACAGCGCGCTCTTTGTTTCCGATGATGGCGGCGCGACGTGGGACAAGCGCGATAAGAGCAATTGGATGGTCTGGCGTCCGTTTTATTTCGCGAACCTGATCGTTGATCCCAAGAATCCGGATCGCGTTTTCAAGACCGATGGTCCTTTGATCCTGAGCGAAGACGCCGGGAAGAGCTTCACGGTCGTGGGCGGTTTCCAGGGAGCGCACGGCGACATGCACGATCTCTGGATCGATCCCAACAACCCGCAGACGGTGGCGGCCGGTGACGATGGCGGGATGTGGTATTCCTACAACGGCGGCAGCAAATGGTGGAAAGGCGATAACCTTCCCGTCTCGCAATTTTACCACGTCAGCGTCGACGATAACGATCCGTTCCAGGTTTACGGTGGTTTGCAGGACAACAGTTCCTGGGTGGGCCAATCGCAGTATCCCGGCGGGATCACGAACGCGCAGTGGGAGAATATGTACGGCGGCGACGGTTTCTGGATGTTCTCCGATCCCGCGGATCCCGATTACCTTTATGCCGAGGCGCAGGGTGGATTCATCGGCCGCGTCAATCGCAAGACCCACCAGTCCCGGGACATTCAGCCCAAGCCTAACTACAAGGAAAAGCTGCGCTGGAATTGGAACACGCCGATCGCTCTGTCTCCGAACGAAAAAGGGACCATCTACATCGGCTCCCAATTTCTTTTCCGGTCGCGCGATCATGGGCAGACCTGGGACCGCATTTCGCCGGACCTGAGCACGAACGATCCCGAGAAACAGAAGCAGGAACAATCGGGCGGCATCACCGTCGACAACTCGGCGGCGGAAATGCACACCACGATTTACTCAATCAGCGAGTCACCGAAGGACAAGCTGGTTATCTGGGTCGGGACCGATGATGGCAACGTCCAGGTCACGCGCGATGGAGCCAAGAGCTGGACCAATGTCGTCGGCAACGTCCCAGGCCTCCCCAAGAATTCGTGGGTGAGCTGGGTGCAGGCGGGCAACTTCGACGCCGGCACCGCCTACGCCGCTTTCGATCGGCATTCGTTTGGCGATTTCGCGCCTTACGTTTTTCGCACAACTGATTACGGCAAAACCTGGACCCCACTGACCACGGCGCAGGAGGTCAAAGGCGTTCGCGGATATGCGCATGTCATCAAGGAAGATCTCGTTCAGCCGAATCTGTTGTTCCTTGGGACTGAGTTTGGCTTGTTTGTTTCAATCGACGGCGGGAAAGCCTGGGCCCAATTCAAAGGCAGCCGTTTTCCGGCGGTGGCCGTGCGCGATCTGGCCATCCAGCCGCGCGAAAATGATCTCGTTCTCGGCACCCACGGCCGCGGCATCTGGATCATCGACGACATCACGCCGTGGCGGGCCCTGACGGCCGATTTGCTTAAGCAAGAAGCGAGCTTTGTTTCCGCGCGCCCCGTTCAGCAGCGCATCGAAGCGAATGGCGGCTGGGCGAATGGCGCGGCGGTTTTTGTCGGCGACAATCCGCCCGAGGCCGCGGTCATCACGTATTACCAGCGCTCCCGCCATCTCTTCGGCAAACTGAAGATCGAAGTCTTGGACGCTTCGGGCCGGGTGGTGGACGAGGTGCCGGCGAGCAAGCGACCGGGATTGAATCGGGTGACCTGGAGTATGCGCGAGAAGCCGCCGCGCGTGCCGCCCGCGGCGCAGATCGCCGGTGCCGGTATCCGCGGCCCGCGTTTATTGCCGGGCGTTTACACCGTGCGCATGACGAAGGCCGGAAAGGTGACGGAGACGAAACTGAAGGTCGGCCTCGATCGCCGCGTCAAATTCAGTGAAGCCGATCGCAAGGCGCAGTTCGATGCGGCGATGAAAGTGCACACGTTATTTGGCGACGAGAGCGCGGTCATGGATCGCATTCTCCAGCTCCGCGGAAATCTGGCGAAGAGCGCGGGAGCATTGCCGGAAGGCGATCCCCTCCGAAAAACGATCACCGATTACGACGGAAAAGTGGATGCAGTGCGGAAGCAAATCGTCGCGACGACCGAGGGTGGCGCGATCACGGGCGAAGAACGCCTGCGCGAGCACACCGACCAGCTCTATGGCGCGCTTCTCAGTTACGAAGGCAAACCCGGCGACTATCAAATCGCCCGGATCGATGCGCTCCGGCGGGAACTGGATGACGTGACGAAGGAGCTCGAGCAATTAATTACCAAGGATCTTCCTGTGCTGAATGACGCCCTGAAAGCGAAAAGCCAGCCGGTGATTCCAGCGCCACCCGCGAAGATCGCCATCAACGACCAGCCGCTCGGCTCCGCCCGCGCTCTTGTGCCGGCCAACTTCCGCACCTGGTAGCGTCCTGGCAGGGGATGGCGCGGGAAGGGCGGCCCTAAAAGTAACGATCGCCTACGGAGGCGAAGGCGAGGGCGATGGCGGCGGGGGGACGATAACGACTTCGCGCGAAGGCAACTCAAACATCCATTTGCCGTCGGCCGTCACGCCGATGAATCGTCCCCGGACCGATCCCCGTGGCAACCGTTCAGTTGGTGGTGCTTCGAATTCTCGCCCAGGCAGCAGGTAATTTTTTGGGTTCACCTGCCGTGTTGGTTTTACGGGCCGCTCAGTTTTCGCGACGGGCGATATGGGGGAAACCTCGGGTGCCGAATCGGTTCGCTTCAAGACGATAGCCGTTGTCTCCGTCGCCTCCGCTGCGACTTCGCGCCTCTGCTCTGTTGGCTTCACGGCATTTGATTTCGGACCAGGAGTTGGGGCTGGCATGACCGCAGCAGGACGTTCACCGGGAGGGGAAGTTTCGGCCGGCGTCTCCTCCTCATCCGCCGGCTGCGCCCGTCGCACCTCGTGCATGATGGTTTTTTTGGGCTCGGTCGGCTGATCCTCCGCGCGGACTTCAGCAACAGGCGATGGGGCTGGCGGGGCCTCGGCCTGACTGGTGGAGGCGACGGGTGGCGAATTTATCGTGGCCGGCAGCGCGCTGAGATTGTTCGCCGTAACAGGCGTCGGTTCCTGGGCCGGTCGAGTGTCTTCCGGCTCCGGGTTCGTCACCGGGTCAGACTGCGTCGTGTTCGCGTTGACGATCACTGGGGTTGGTTGCCTGACGATTGACACCATCGTATCCGCGGCCGTTGCGCTCAGTGGTGTCGGGGACGGGGCAGCTTCGGTCACTCCGATGGGCACGCCGATCGGTTCTTCCGCCTGCACAACCCGGAGATGGCGAAAATATTCGCGCAAGGCGAAAGCGGTGAGGGCGGACAGCGCCAGACAGATTGCGGCGCGCGCGAAGACTTTCAGTGGGGAACGGCGTTTCCTAGGCAGCTCGATAGCGATCGTGCGCGCGGCTGGAACCGCGGCTGGGCGGGGTGTTGTCTCGCGCCGCGCCATGTCGGTCAGGCATTCCTGGAGCTGACGGTAGAACGCGAGGGGATCGCCGGGCCGTTCCGCGGGATCGACCGACAACATTTGAGTCAGCAGACGGCCAATTTTTTTTGGCATGACGTTCAGTTTGTCGACCGCCATCCAGGCCGTCGTCATTTGCGCCGCCATCGGAGGCGGCGTGCCGGTCAGGAGGAACCACATCGTTCCGCCGAGCGAATAAATCTCCGAGCGGAAATCGACGGTGCCCTCTTTGATCTGCTCCGGGCTGGCGTAAGGCAGAGCCTTGTCCGGAGCGACCGCGGCGGCATCGATCTCGGAGAACTTCGGGACGATGCCCACGAAATGCAGGATTTTCACCAGGGGCCATTCGCCGTCGGCTGTCTGGCCGGGAACCAGCACCAGATTGCCTGGGTTAATGGCCGGGTGAGCGATCCGCTGGACAGCTGCGGCACCCAGCGCGCTCACCACTTGGGAGGCGATGCGCAAAACCGGGCCTACCGGCATGGGTCCGTTCGCGTTCACCCATTGGTCGGCCGGAGTTCCATCGAAACTCTCGGTCACGTAAACAAGGAGATCGTCCTCAATGCCGAAATCATGCAGCGCCGGGATATTGGCATGGGCCAGTTTCCGGGCTGCCATCGCTTCGGCTTCGAGTCTTTCGCGTCCCGGCGTTTTCAGAGATCCGGCGGGAACCACTTCCACCGCTACCGTTTTCCCCGATTCGATCTCTTCTCCCTCGTAAGCCCGCGGGCTCGAGCCCGGCTCTCCCACCTTTGCAATTTCCTCGGCGGCGACGCGATATTTGCGGAGAAATATTTTGCTATCCATGGTCGAGGCGGAGCTCAACGCACCCTCGCAAAAATTAGCGTCTTACGGAAAGCAATTCACGCAAGATCGTATCGCAGGAGCGATGCCGGCGCCTGCCTGGGTCGAGTCACGCACTCTTGTCACGACATCGCACGGTCTCCGTCGCCCCTTGTCAGGGGCTCGCTGCGGGGTAAACGCCGGCCTCGTCTACGATTTTCGGCGCTGTAGCCACGGCGCTCTGTCGCCGTGCCATCGCGTGCGTAGGTGGGTTGCCGTTGCGGCGCAGAACGCCTCGACATAGCGAGGCGGCTACAGCGCTTTTACAGCCAGACGATCGAGGGTCTCCGTCACTCGCGCCCTACGGCGACGACCGCGGCGGTGGCACGACGATGATTCTGCCCGAGGGCGACTCGAGCATCCACCAGCCTTCGGGCGTCACCCCCACGAGCCGCGCGCGCCGCGATCCCGGCGACCGGGGCCGCCTTGTTTCCGATTCGGAGATCCGCTCCCGCGGATCTTTCTTTCGCTCGGCCTGCCTCTTCGGCTTCGCCGCCTGCTCGGTTTTTTTGGCGGGTGATTTTTCCGGAACTCCGGATTCTGATTCGGCCGACGCTATTTTGGATTCGGTTGGGCCTTTCCCAGGAGAAGCTGGCTCATTAGTCTCTGCCTCCGGCTGATCATCAGGTGGCTGAGCCCGTCGCACCTCGTGCATAACGGTTTCTTTCGGCTCGGTTTGTTGAGCAACCGCGTCCGGCGATTCCGCGGGCGCTGGCTCCGGCTGTTTGCTGGGCGTAATTTCTCGCGAGTCGGTGCCGGGGGGCATGGTGGTATTATTCGCCACCACGGGTGCGGGTTCCGGCGATTGCAGATCTTTCGGAGAGTCGGATGCCACAGCCGGCGCGGGCGTGGTGTCGATTGACGGTGTGGAAGCGCTGGCCACTGACTCTGTCGCGGGGATGGGTGAATTCGCTGAAGGTGGCTCCGGGTTCGGGGGCGGCGCATTCGACTCAGCCATGGTCGATGGCGCGGTGTTCGACGCTATCGCATTGGTATTCGCAGTGATCGGGGTCACGGACGTCGAAGCTTCCGCGACACCGATGGGCTTTCCGATCGGTTCTTCCGCGCGAACAATGCGTCCATGCCGGAGATAACCCGACACGACCACGGCTCCGACCGTCGCGATGGCCAGGAAAAGCGCGGCGAGCGCGAGAGTTTTGATTGGAAAACGCCGGCGTCGCGGCAAGCCGGCGGGTGAGAACAGAGGAACTCCGAACCGGCGGGCCAATGATTCGCGCCGTTCCACTTGATGCACGCAGTCCTGGAGCTTCCGATCGAACGCCAGGAGATCGCCCGGCCGTTCCTCCGGATTTACCGCCAGCATCTGGGCCAGCAAACGCCTGACCTTTTTCGGAATCGCGTCGATCTTTTCCGCGGTATCTCCGGTGGTGGCGGGAGGAGCGGTCATGGATCCCGCGGGTGCGACGAGCGGCGGCGCCCCGGTCAAAAGAAACCACATCGTGGCTCCGAGCGAAAAAAGCTCGGAGCGGAAATCGACTGTGCCTTTTTGGATTTGTTCGGGGCTCGCGTAATGCAGAGACTTGTCGAAGGCGGCCACGGCGACATCGGTCCCCGAAGTTTTCGGCGCGACCCCCACGAAATGGAGCACTTTTACGAGAGGCCAGTCGCCTTCCGCTGTCTGACCGGGAACCAGCACCAGGTTACTGGGATTGATGGCGTGATGGTTGATCTGATGAATCGCGGCGGCGCCCAGCGCGCTCAGCACCTGCGACGCAATCCGCAAGACCGGGCCCACCGGCATTGGCCCGTGCCCGTTCACCCATTCTTCCGCCGGCGTCCCTTCGAAATCTTCGGTCACGTAGATGAGGTGATTGTCCTCGACTCCGAAATCACAAAGGGCGGGGACATTGACATGGCTTAGCTGCCTCGCCGCCAGGGCCTCGGCTTCGACGCGATCGCGCACCGCGGTTTTCAGCGACCCGGCGGGAACGACCTCCACGACCACTTTTTTCCCTGAATCGATCTCTTCCGCCTTGTAGGCCAGGGGGCTGTCGGCGATTTCTCCGACGGCTGCCATTTCCTCCGCGGCGACGCGGTATTTGCCCAAAAAGATTTTGCTGTCCATGTGTCGAGGTGGAGTCCGAATGAGCCTCCCCCTATTAGATCGAACCGGGGGGCGGCGGCGGGTGTCGGTTTCCAGCTAAACTAGACGGGGCGACCGGGGAAAAGATTCACGCAAATGGCGGTCAATCTCCGGCGCGTTCGAGATCGTAACGGAATAGAGGAAGGACGCGCCGCTGGCCCTCGATCTCTGTCACGGCTTCACCCACTCGTTGCGCCCCCATCCGTGTGTAAAAGCCTTCCGCGTTCGGATCGGCTTCGATTTTGAGGGTGCGATGGCCCAGTTTCCGCGTTTCCTCGACAGCGTGCGCGAACAGGGCACGCCCGATCCCGCGCCCCATGGCGGACGGCGCAATCCAAAGATGGTCGAGATGCAATCCGTCGCTCTCGCTGGCGAGAAGATAAAAGCCGACAGCGCGTCCATCTTCCATTGCGCAGGAGGCCACATTGGCGGCGATGAATTCCGCGCGAATGGTCAGGGTCTCGCGCCAGCGTTCGATCCATCGTTCAGGATAGCCCCAGTGGCGCTTCGCAGCGTAAGCGATCTCCGTCAACGCTTCGGCGTCTTCGGGCTTGGCGCTGACGATTTGCATGCGTGACAGAATTTTTTAACCGCGGATTACGCGGATGACACGGATGTTTTGATCGCACAGACCGGAGGGCTGAGTCTCGGGGCTTTAATGATGCAGCCGGAGTTTCGGGGGCTCGCGGTAAGGCTTGTGTTTTTGATAGGAGACGAGCCGCTCCTGCAGTTCCTGTTTCAGATCCGGCCGGATAAAGCGCACTTGAAGCGCCTGTTGCTGAAACTTCACTGCTTGCTCGAAGTTTCCCGTCTCCGCATAGGCTGCTGCCAGCGTGTCGATATGATTTGCGTTCTTCCACCGCGTCAATTCACAAGCCTTGGTGCCAGTGCGGATGGCCTCTCGCCCGTCTCGCGTCGAAGGCTCCGGACAAGTAGCTCGTAGCCAGGCCAGGGCACCAAGTGCCCCGTCATCGTCAGGCGAGAGTGCGATTCCTTTGGTGTAATCTGCTGCCGCTGCTTTGTAATTGCCCATCTTCTGATAGGTGAAGCCGCGGGTGACGTAGCCGGCGGAATCTTTCGGAACGAAATTGACCGCCCGCGCGTAGTCGGCCGCGGCCTTCTCGAAATCTCCCTTACCTCGGTAAGCGTCGCCCCGAAGCTCGCACAAGTGGGCGGCGTCCTCGCCTTTCACATCCCACCCGAGCGCTTCCGTCAGGTACCTGATGGCAAGGTCGTAGCGTTTGATCGCGAGCATCGCAGCTCCGCTCGAGGCAGAACTCCGCCACCGATCGCGCTGGCTCATGTTCATATCTTCGCCCGTGAAATGGCTTTCCGCCGCTCCGACTCCGATCGGCTGTGAGATGAAAGCAGTGCTCCCGAGGAAGATAGCCAGCCCTGCGATTGATCTTAGCTTCAAGTAAATGCGCCGGGTCATCACGATTTCTTAACCGCGGATTACGCGGATGACACGGATGTTTTTTCCCATCCAGCGTCCATTCGCACGCTGTAGCCGCGCCGCTCTGTCGGACCGTTGCTTCAGCGTCAGATCTGGTTCAGGCGGATTTTTTCTTCTTCCCATCCGAGTCATCCGCGTAATCCGCGGTTAAAATTCCGCTGACATTTCTTTTACAATCTTCGCACGGCGCTCTGACACAGCGTTTTTTGAATCGTGTCTAACTAAGGCATGAACAAACTAGTGTTAGTCAGTCTCGCGGCAGCGCTCGCGCAAGCAGCCTCCGCTTCCACCGCGCCCGATGTGACCCTGCGGGTTACGCCGGAGCGCGATTATGTTTACCGGCTCGGCCCGCGCGAGGTGATCGTGCAGGTCGAAGTCGAAGCTCGCAAAAGCGAAGACGGGCGGCGCGCGCCGATGAATCTCTCGATCGTCCTTGATCGGAGCGGTTCCATGGAAGGCGCGAAGCTCGAGAAGGCGCGGCAGGCCGCGGCCATGGCGGTCGACAAGCTGGGCGACGACGATATTTTTTCGCTCGTCACCTACGACGACCAAACCGATCTGCTCATTCCACCCGAGCGCGTCGGCAACCGGGACCACCGCGAAGAACTCAAGGCGCGCATCCATCGCATTCAGGCCGGCGGCAGCACAGCGCTGCACGCGGGCGTGGTGCTGGGCTCGAAGCAGGTCCGCCGTTTCTTTGAGAAGGAACGCGTCAACCGCGTCATCCTGCTTTCCGACGGCCTTGCCAACTCTGGGCCGAGCCGCACTTCGGACCTGGCACAGCTCGGTCGGGAATTGCGCGGTGACGGCATCTCGGTCAGCACCATTGGCCTCGGCGACGATTACAACGAGGACCTTATGACCGCGCTGGCCGAAGCGAGCAACGCCAACTATTACTATGTGAAGGATGCCGAAAAATTGCCCGGCATTTTCTCGGCGGAACTCGGAGCGGCCCGCTCGCTCCTTGCCCGGAGCGTCGTCATTCGCATCGAAACGCCCGAAGGCGTGCGCCTGAAGGAAATCATCGGACGGCCCGAAATTGAATGCCACGACCGCGTGGTGGAGATCAAAATGCCGGAGCTGTTCGGCTCGGAGAAACGGCGTTTCCTGGTGCGTTGCGTGGCAGATGAGAAGACAAAGGACGGGGTGGAAGCCGCCGCCGTCTCCCTCAACTACGCCACCATCTCGGGCGGCGCCGCGCCGGCCCAACGGCTGGCGGCGAAAGTGGCGTTCACCGACGACCAGAAGAAAGCGGACTCGAGCGTCAAGGACGAAGTCGCGAAAGAAAACAGCATCGTGCAGAACCGGCTCGCCAAGGAGAAGGCAGTGAAGTTGGCCGACGAAGGCAAGACGAAGGAGGCGGTGGCGGTGCTCCGTTCCCAGACCGTCCAGAACGCTGCCGCGCCCGCGTCGCAGCAGGTGCCCGGGTTGCGGGAAGAGAATCAAAAGCTCGAAGATGCGGCCAAGGAGTTGGACGCCAATGGGCGGCTTGAGAAAAGAAGCCGGAAGTCGATCCAGTTCGAGAACTACGCGGACAAATATCAGAAGAACCGCTGATTGCATGTCGCGCCACGGGCCCTCGTCCAGCTCTGGTCATCCCGAGCGAAGTCGAGGGACCCCGTGGCGCTTCGCCGCTGTAGCAACGGCGCTATGTCGCCGTTCCACGCACGCGCCGACAGAGCGGCTCGGCTACAATGACTGTATCGCGGACCAAAACATTGCTACGCTGCGCCTCGCCTCGTGAAACGAAGCATCTGGATATTTCTTCTCGCCATCGTCCTGCCGAGCATCGGCCTGGGCTGGCTGGCTCTGCGGAGCGCGAACGAGCAGCAGATCATTCTCGAACGCCGCACCGCCGAGCTTTACCAAAAGGAGACGGATGCCGTCGCGATCGCCGCCCGGAGCGTGATCGAGGAAGAGCGGCGCGGGTTTGCCGAGCAGGTGCGCCAATTGCTCGCGAACTCATCGGCTCCGGAACTCGCGCGTGATTTCGCCGCGAAGCTCGCGCGCGCCTGGCCGCGACCGGCGATCGGCTTCGCGTTGAGCGCGGACGGCAATCTCATCTCACCGTCCGCGGAGGAAGCGCAGGGCGATTCTGAGCGGAAGAGATTTCTGCAAAATAACAGTGCGTTTCTTTCCGGGAGCATACCCGCCACGGTTTATTCCGTTCCCGCGGACGAGTTGAATCGCCCGCAACAGCGGCTCAGGAAGAACGAATTAGACGACAAGTCCGCGGCCAATGCCGCGCAGGAAAACACGCTTACCAAACGCAAACAAACCGAGGCCGAGCCGCCGTCCGCCGCCGCGCCCGCCGCGAAAGCGCCCGCCCCGGCCGCGAAAGATGAAGGCAGGCGGGAATCGCAGTCGCAAACCCAATCACAAACCCTGCGCAACGTCGCTCCACAGCGCGTGCTGAAGGAAAATGCGCCAGCGGTTTCGCAGCTCGTGCCCGCGACCGCCGACTTCAAGGCGCTTACTTCGGATCAGCCGGAAGGCGTGGTCACGCGTTTCATGCAGGATCGCCTCGAAATTCTTTTCTGGATCCGGCCACCCCAGGCGCCGGGCATGATTTTCGGTTGTCTCGTGCATGTCGATGCGCTGACCGATCTCTGGCGCGACGCCCTCCCGGATACCGCCGCATCGGATTACGTCATCGCGCTTTTGAACGATAAAGCGCGCCCGGTTGTCACCCAGCCACCGGGCGAAAAGGGGCGCGACTGGGGCCGGCCGTTTGTCGCCTCGGAAATCGGGGAAGCGCTCCCGCATTGGGAAGCGGCGCTCTATCTTATGCGCCCGCAACAATTGCAGGAAAATGCGCGCGGCGTCCGCCGGACTCTCCTGCTCCTGATTGCGGCCGCCCTGGCGGCGATCGCCTTTGGCGGCTGGGCGGTCTTCGCGGATGCGCGCCGCCAGCTCGCGCTCGCCCAAAAGAAAACCGATTTCGTTTCCAATGTTTCGCACGAACTCAAGACACCGCTCACTTCGATCCGGATGTTCGCCGAGATGATGCAAAGCGGAAGCGCGGACGCGGAGAAACGTCCGCAATATTTGCGGATTATCGTGGCGGAAGCAGAGCGGCTGACCCGCCTGATCAACAACGTGCTCGATTTTGCGCGGCTCGAACGGAAACAGAAGCGCTACGATTTTCATCCGCTCGATCTGCACGAAGTCGTGGCCCGGACCTGGGAAGGCCACGAGCTGCATTTGCGCGAGCAGGGGTTCACGACCCGCTGGCAAGCCGCGCCGCCGCCCTATCCGGTGCGCGGGAATGACGATGCGCTCGCGCAGATTCTCGTGAATCTGTTATCGAACGCCGAGAAGTACAGCACCGACCGGAAAGAGGTCGAGATTCACAGTTATCTGACGGAGAATTCGGTCCACGTGAGTGTGCTCGATCGCGGTTCCGGCGTGCCGCCCGGGGAAGAAGCGAAAATCTTCGAGGCGTTTTATCGCGCCCACGATTCGCTCGCGAGCGGGATTCAGGGCTCCGGGCTCGGGCTCACGCTCGCGCAACGACTGGCGAAGGAGCATGGCGGCGAGATTACGTATCAGGCGCGCGAAGGGGGCGGGAGTAATGTGACGCTGCGGTTGCCTTTGGCGGGGGCCGGGGTCAGCGACCCCGGCTACAACAGGGAATCGTCGAAATGAAGAAGAGGCTGCTCGTGGTCGAAGATGATGCGCACATTCGGCTCGGGCTGTGCGACGCGTTGCGCGCGGAAGGGTACGATGTGACGGATTGCCGCGATGGCGCGCAAGCCGGGCCGCTCGTCAAACAACACAAACCCGATCTCGTCATCCTCGACATCATGTTGCCCGGGAAAAGCGGGTTCGATTTGTGCCGCGAACTGCGCGCGGCGAAGAATCGCGTCCCGATTCTGATGCTCTCCGCCAAGGGCCAGGAGATCGACAAGGTGGTCGGCCTCGAGCTCGGCGCGGACGATTACGTGACCAAGCCATTCAGTCTGCGCGAGCTGCTTGCGCGGGTGCAGGCGCTCTTGCGACGAGCCCAAGCCGGCGGCGCGGCCAGCGAACTGCCAATGGAGATCGCGTTCGGCAAAGTGCGCGTCGATTGCAAAGCCCTGCGCGGAAAGCGCGGCAGCAAAGCGATCGAGCTGACGCCACGCGAGATGAAGGTGCTGGCCGTTTTATTTCGCGAACGCGGCAACGCCGTTTCCCGCGAAGCGCTCCTGAACGAAGTCTGGGGCGTCGAGTATTACGGCACCACGCGCACCCTCGATCAATTGATCGTGAAGCTCCGGCAAAAAATCGAAGACACGCCGGCCGAACCGCGGCATCTCCTCACCGTCCACACGCTCGGCTATCGCCTGGAAGTTTGACGGCCGCGCCGGACATCAGAAGTCAGTGGTTGGCAGTGGCGCGGTCAGAATCGGAAACGATTGTATTCCTCGTGCGTGCCGATCCAAAACCAGTAATACTCTCCATTCCGTTCCCGCGCGAGTGCCCGGTAACTGCGGCCCACTTCGACACTGTGAACGCCGCCCTTTTTCTTGAACCCAAGCGACGGGTGCCGGGGATTCCCTTCAAATAAGCAAAATTCTTCTTCGCCAGTCGTTGCACATGCTCAGGCAACAACGCGTAAGATTGCCAGAAAGAACGAAGCGCGTGCGACTTCACGGCATGGGCGTGAAGTTTCCAGCGTCAATTTCCGCGTCGATCTTCTCCAACACTCCGGCGTGTTTTCCAGTGGGCGAAAAATCTTCCTCAAGCTGTTCGTCCCAGGTGGCTTTGTCCTGCCGCGCGATGTAAGCCGCGAGCTTTGCGATCTCTTCGCGATTCAAGCTCTTCACGGCTTCTTCGATTTCAGCCAGGCTCATTAACGGACTTTAGCGTGGCCGACCCAGTTTCACAACCGCGCCCGTGGAAAACGCGGGCAAAGCGATCGAGCTCACGCCTCGCGAGATGAAAGTGCTGGCCGTTTTGTTTCGCGAATGCGGCAACGCCGTTTTCTGCGAAGCGCTCCTGAACGAAGTCTGGAGCGTCTTCGACCTACTCCCTTTTTCTCGCCGACTTGGGATTGAAATCCAAGAGTTAACGTTTTCCGGCAAAACGTGGTGTTCTGCCCTCATCCACGTCGTGGTAATCAACCCAGGTCTGGATGTCGTCGCGATCGGCCAAGCCTTCGGCTCCTTTGAGCGCTTCGAGTTCAGCGCTGCTTTCATCGCGCCAGCCGCGTTTCGTGATGAAGCCATTCCAGAACTCGATCTTCTCCGCGGTGGGCGTCCCGAAGTTCGCAAAACACCATTCGAGAACCTGGTCGTCCGAGCCGCCGGCAAGCGTGCGCTCGATTAGTTGTCCTTCATTCACGCCAAAGAAACGACAGAAACGCGCGTCGAAACAATCCCACACGCCGCATCCCACCACATTGTAGCCAGGCGGAAGCAGCCCCTGATGTTTCAGACGAATCTTGTCGAGCATCCGCGGGAAGAAGATGACTCCCTTTATCTCTGTGTAATCGCTTGTCGGGGTCTTCAATTGGTCTCCTGGCTAATCATTCGAAGCCTTCTCCGTTTACTTCAAGTCTGAGTCATCGTGGGATTGCCTTGGATAAATCGTCGCTCACCGCGCTTTTCGCTACGTTCGGCTCGACAGAGTCTCGCCCTACCAAGCTTGAGCATCGGTTTAACAATCGGCACAACAAGTTTCTGTTCCGCGATACGCTTCTGAAATTGGTAAAGGCTGAGAAGTTGCCATACGCGGAACTGACTAAGGCGGCGTAGGGGCAGATGCCTTTTGTGCCAGCCACATTGAAGTTGCGTAATCAGTTCCCCTGAAATGGGGGTGTAAATTCTTAGTTTTGAACAATCTCTCTAGGGAGCCGAGTTGTTCCAGCGTCAGATGCTCTTCGTAGTAAATGTAGATCGCCCCCGTGAATATCATATCCATGGAAGAGCTAACTGTAGGATCTCCGGGAATCTGGAGATCAGCGCGCATTGAGTCGAGGTCAGCGAGAAAAACTTGGTAAAGTTCAGGGAGTGACGCACAGAGCTTGAATACATCCGGCACACTACGCGGGACGTAAACGCTCAAGAATTTCGACTTGGATTGATGATCGAGGTTGATCTGAACGTTTATACTAAACGTCACTTTGCCGTCAGGAGACTTGAACTGTTTATCGCTGGATAATTTCATCCCCTTGAAATCTGTTAGATACAGATTGTGAAGATCGGGCATTGCGACTGATTTCGGATTGCTCAGCAATGACTCACTCGCCGTGTCCTTGCGTGGAGTTACGACCTTGGAACTTGGTTGACTCTCTGGCGATGACTGCGAGCTAGGTGGAACTACCGGCGTCGGACTAGGCGAAGCGAGCGGAGTTGCTTTCGGTTTTGGAGAGAAATCATCCTCCGGTATCCCACTTATATCTATTTTTGCCGTTCCTGGCGCAGCCGCCCATAGCATTGGTTGAGCCGACCAACTGCTTCCGCCTCGGCCTTGCGTTTGCTGAGTGTATGATCCTCCAGGGGTATCTATCGTTAGTCGAAGCAGCCCCTTTCGGGGGCGGATCAGAAAAACCCACGCCCTAATGGACTCGTTCGGGGCTATGTTTTTGTCACGAATCGCATCTTCAAAAGTAACAAAGTTGGTTTCCTGCGCCTTTTCTAGTGGCCCCAGATACATTTTACCATTGGCCGTTCCAAAAGGTAATGAGACGGATTGCCACTCTTCATCTTTCAATTTTTGCTCGATTGTATATCCCTCAATCAAGATTGGATGAGGTCGAAGGTTTGTGAATGTAATAAGAATCGCATAGTGAATCGGAGTGCGACTTCCCGAGCCAACAAACCAAAGGTTGGGCGGCTGATGCGCTAGGGTCCATCCCTCTCTCACAGAAAAAGCTGGCGAAGCGCTTTCTCCCTTTGCGGCTTCCGAGGCATCAGGAAATGAACCGACTTTGTTCCACACGAAATAGGCGGTTCCAGCCAGGACGGCACAAATTATTCCGGCCACGAATGAAACGAGCAGGGTGGATTTCCATGGCGATTCCAGCCAAGAGTTGTGAGCCGTAATTAGTATGTTCGGCCCAAACTTCTGGTATTTATCCCTGCAATACTCGATCGATTGAAGGAATGTCACGACGGTAAGGAATGCCCCCCCGATGCAGCAAAAAACCTTGATGGGCCAAGGCAATGGCGTATCCATGGTTAAGAGCAAAAGGCAGCTCCACGCCACTACGGTAACGCCAATCAACTCTGTTGGCGGGGGTTTCAACGTAGAAGGCTATCATTCTCGGAAACGAGAAGTCTCTCATTTCCGAGGGTTGTTTCAAAGGTATAATCCCGGACATGTTCGGGTTTCGAAAATGGGACGGGAAAATCCCGACGACGGGACAATTATTTCCTGATCTGATCTAGCTCATCCGCGTAAAGCGTTCCGTTCCAACTGGAAAGAGAACGTCTTCTCCCGTGGCACGACGCGTGCAAAGGCTTGCCCTGCCAGCTCTGTCATCCTGTGAAAATCAAATGCCATTCGCTCCAAATTTTCACGCAACCCCGGTCTCGAAATCCATGATCATTCGCACCCTTCTCCTGCTCCTCGCCGCCACGGCTACGGCTTCCGCGTTATCGGAAGATAACGTTCACCAAACCCTCGACGCTGCCCCCGGCGGCAGGATCATCGTCGACGTCGATTTCGGCACGATCGAGGTCTCGGCCGGCACGGACGACAAGGTGGTCATCGAAGCGCATCGCAAGATCGATTCGAACAACGAAGCGCGGGAAAAGGAATACATGACCGCGGCCCCGGTGATCGTAAGCAAAGAGGGAAATACGTTTACGGTCCGCGCGCGCCGCGCGCAAAAGGACCGCAAGATGGACTGGTCCGGGAATTGCAGCATGGACGCGCGTTACACCGTGAAGGTGCCGCGGAATTTTAATTCCGAGCTGCGCACAGCCGGCGGTTCGATCATCGGTTCGGAGCTGACCGGCACCATGAGCGCGGACACGAGTGGCGGCAGACTGAAATTCACCCATCTCAAGGGTCCGACCGGCGCCACGACGAGCGGCGGGAGCATCGAGCTCAACGGCTGCGAAGGCGCGGTCAAAGTCGATACGAGCGGCGGCCGGATTGAATCGATCGATGGCAGCGGTTCGCTCGAAGCGCACACGTCCGGTGGAGCGATCGTGGTCCGAAATTTTGGCGGCGACACGAAAGTGGAGACCAGCGGCGGCCGGCTCGCTTTCGAAAACATCAACGGCAAAATAATCGGACGGACGTCCGGCGGATCGATTACCGCGCGTTTGAAATCGCCGGTGCCGGGCGATGTGGATTTGGAAACATCGGCCGGCAGCATTGAAGTGACCGTTCCGCCCGATGCCGGGCTGGATGTCGAAGCGGAAGCGAGTTCCGGACGAGTGACGAGCGACCTGCCTTTTGTCGGCATTCGGACGGACCGCGAGCAGATGAAGGGAAAGATCAACGGCGGCGGCAAGTCGCTCCTTCTGCGGACCAGCGCCGGGAGCATTTCGATCAAACCAGCCGGCGCGGAGGTAGCGGCGCGATGAGAACAAACTTTCCCGGAGGGACGGGCTTCTGCACGTCCCATTCTTTCGTGATAGGCGCGTCCGGCATTTCAAAGTGGGACGTGCGGAAGCACGTCCCTCCGATCGCAAGAATTCGCGCGTAAGTCCCATGAACGACCTTCGCTACGCGCTTCGCCAGCTTCGGAAATCACCCGGCTTCACTCTCATCGCCGTCCTCACGCTCGCGCTCGGGATCGGCGCGAACACCGCCATCTTCAGCGTGATCTACGCGGTCCTGCTCCGGCCGCTGCCCTATCCGGAGGGGAACCAGATCATGATCGTGACCGAGACCGACGCGAACCAGCCGCAGATTTCGGTTTCGTTTCCCGATTATGTCGATTGGAAGCGCGACAATACTTCGTTCGAGCACCTCGCCCTTTCGCGGCGCGAATCGTTTAACCTGAGCGGCCTGCAAGGGCGCGCGCCCGAACAGATCAGCGGAGCCCTCGTGACCGCGAACTATTTCAAGGTGATCGGACTCACGCCGCAACTGGGCCGGGTCTTCACCGAAGAAGAAGATCGGGTGGGCGGACCGCTCCTGGCCGTCATCAGCGACCGGTTGTGGCAGCGCGTTTTTGCGCGCGATCCCAACGTGCTGGGACGGAGCGTGAATTTCGGCAACCAGCCTTACACCGTCATCGGGGTCATGCCGCCGCAGATGGCGTCGCCGCGCACGGTAGAAGTTTGGTTTCCGGTCATGCGCCGCACGGACCATCCGGCCTGGCAGACGCGCGATAATCATCCGGGGTTGTATGGCTGGGGCCGCTTGAAAAATGGCGTCACCCAGGAAGCGGCGCTGAACGAACTCAAACAAATCGCGGCGCGGCTTGCGCAACAATATCCCGATTCGAATTCCGCGGTGAGCGTGACGGTGTCGGGGCTGCTGGAGAATCAAGTGGGCGATTACCGCGCCAGCCTCAATCTGTTGCTCGGCGCGGTCGGGCTCGTCCTGCTCATCGCCTGCGCGAATCTGGCGAACCTGCTGGCGGCGCGCGGCGCCGCGCGAGCCCGCGAATTTGCGGTCCGGGCCGCGGTGGGAGCGTCGCGCTGGCAAATCATCCGCCAGCTCCTGATCGAGAGCATGGTTCTGGCCGTCGTGGGTGGAGCGTTGGGACTCTGCCTGGCCGCGTGGGGCCGCGATCTTCTGGTCGCGCTTTCGCCGGCCGATACTCCGCGTTTCCACGATCTTCCGCTGGACGGCTGGGTCCTTTCCTTCAGTGTCGCACTCTCGTTCATCACGAGTCTCCTCTTTGGTCTCTGGCCCGCGTGGCATACTTCACGCGCCGATATTCAACTGGCTTTAAAATCAGGCGGGCATGGGAGTTCGGATGCTCCCGGTGCGCGCCGCTCGCGCGATCTGCTTGTCGTGGCGGAAGTGGCGCTCACCCTTATCCTCCTGAGCACCGCCGGTTTGGTCCTGAAAAGTTTTGCCAACGCCCGGTCGCTCGGGCTCGGATTCGATCCGCACCTCCTGCTTTCCGCGCGCATCGATCTGCCGGAGCCGAGTTATACCGACGAGAAGAAGGTCATAAATTTTTCGGATGCGCTCATGGCAAAGTTGTCCGCGTTGCCCGGCGTGGAGCAGGTGGCGATTTCTTCGCAGCCGCCGCTCATGACGGGATGGCAAACCTCCTTTGTTCCCGAAGGCATGACTGAGCCGGAGCCCGGCAAGTTTCCTTCGCTGGAAATGAACGTCGTGACGCCCGGTTACTTCCAGACAATGAAAACGCCGTTGCTGCGTGGTCGAGCGTTCGAGGCGGGGGATACCAAGGACGTGCCTCCGGTGATCATCGTCGATCAAATGTTCGCGGATCGTTATTTCCCTGGGCAGGATGCAGTCGGGAAACGCGTCCGGATGTCCACCGGCGACAAAGGAGCGCGCGAGTTCCGAACGATCGTCGGCGTCGTTCCGCATCTGAAAGTGTACGGCTTCGACGAAACGACCGTGCTGCCTCAGGGGTATCTTCCGATGGCGCAGATGCCCCAGACTGGCCTGGTGGCGTTGCTGCGAACTTCGCTTTCGCCGAAGTCGTTTGAGAAACCGGTCCGCGATATCGTGGTGTCGCTCGATCCGGCGCAACCGGCCTTCGAGTTCAAGACCATGCAGGAACGCGTGGAAGAAACATGGGCCACGCCGCGCCTGATGAGTTTTCTGCTCGTTTGTTTTGCTGGCCTGGCGTTGACGCTCGCGGTCGTCGGCCTCTATGGCGTGATGGCGTTCAACGGCTTGCGCCGGATGCGCGAAATCGGCGTGCGCCTCGCTTTGGGGGCAATGCCCGCGCAGATTCGCGCGATGATGCTGGGCCAGGGAATGCGCCTGCTCGGCGCCGGCCTGGTCGTCGGGTTCGTGGGCGCTTTCGCGCTTTCGCGAGTCATTCGCAGTCTCCTTTTCGGCGTGAACGCCAACGATCCGCTTATTTATGGAGCCGTCACCCTGTTGCTGGTCTGCGCGGCGCTCGTCGCCTGCTGGATTCCGGCCCGCCGCGCCTCGCGCGTTAACCCGATGGTCACATTGCGCGCCGAATGAAGACAAAATCTCTCGGAGGGACGGGCTTCTGCACGTCCCACTCTTCCCTGAGAAGCGTGGCCGCCATTTCAAAGTGGGACCTGCGGAAGCACGTCCCTCCGAGCGCAGAACTCCGATGAACAACCTCCGCTACGCCTTTCGCCAGCTCCGCAAATCTCCGGCCTTCACCCTGACCGCGTTGGCCACGGTCGCGATCTGTCTCGGCGCGAACCTCGCGATTTTTGCGGTCATCAATTCCATCCTACTGCGGCCGTTGCCATTTCCGCAGTCGGATCGGCTGGTGAAGATTTTCAACACCTACCCGAAAGCCGGCGTCGAAAACGACGGCTCGTCCTACACGAATTACTATGAGCGGCGCGGCAACATCCCGGCCTTCTCGAGCCTTTCCATTTTCAGCTTCTATAGCCACGTCGTCGGCGAACCGGGTGCGATCGAGCAGGAAGAAGCCGTGCGCATCTCGCCGGAATTTTTCGCAACGCTTGGTGTCAACCTCGCGCTCGGTCGCAGTTTCACTGAAGAGGAAGCGGCCGTGGCGGACAACAACGGAGTCGTGATCGTGACCGACGGCTACTGGCGTCAGCGCCTTGAGGGCGATCCAAATGTTTTGGGTCGCGATCTGCGCGTGAATGGCCTCCCGAGAAAAATTGTCGGCGTATTGCCTTCTGGTTTTCGCTTCCTCTCCTCAGAAGCCCGGCTTTTCCTCCCGTTCAGAACGCGGCCCGAGCAGCGCACGCCAAGTCAACGTCACTCCGGCGGGGGCGGCACGCAGATGATAGCGCGACTGAAACCGGGCGCGACGATGGCCGAAGCGCAAGCACAGATCGACGCGCACAATGCCGCGGTCGAAAAAGACGGTCCGGAGGCGAAAGCGATGGCGGAAGCTGGCTTCCGCTCGCCGGTGGTGTCGCTGCATGCGGATCACGTCCGCTCCATTCGTCCGACCCTGTGGCTGCTGCAGGCAGGGGTGTTTTTCCTTCTCCTTATCGGCGCGGTCAATCTCCTCAACCTTCTTCTGATTCGCGCGAGCGGACGCGTGAAAGAAATGGCGATTCGCCAGTCCATGGGCGCGAGCCGCCAGCATGTCATCAGGCAAGTCCTCGCTGAAACCGTCCTTCTGACCGCGATCGGTGGATTGATTGGCGTGATGGTGGGCGCTTGGGGAACGCAGTTGCTCCAGGTCCTTGGTGCGAATCGTTTGCCGCTCGGCGCGCATATCGCGTTCGATGGCTGGCTGGCCACGATCGGCCTGGTCAGCTCAGTCCTTCTCGGAGTCGCGATCGCGGTCCCGATCGCGTGGTTCAACCTCGGCAGCCATCTGGCAAACGCGCTCCAATCCGAGTCCCGCGGTGGCGGGATCAGTCGCACCACGCAACGTCTTCGCCACGGCTTCATCGTCGCCCAGATTGCTCTCGCCTTTGTCTTGCTCGCAGGCGCGGCGCTTCTTGGATTGAGCCTCAAAAAGGTGATGGCCGTGTCTCCCGGCTTCCGCGCCGATCATGTTCTCACCGGCGAATGCAACATCACCTGGCAACTTGAGGAAGATCGGATTGGTATCGTCGATCGCTTGCTGGAATCCATCCGGCAGCAACCAGGAATCGCCGCTGCCGGAATCATTACGAACATCCCGCTCAGTGGAGATAACGGCAAAGCCGCCGTCGCACCGAAAGGCTATGTGCCGCCGCCGGGGCAATCAATCCACGGTCATTATACCTATGGCGTGAGCGGCGATTACTTCGCGGCCTTCGGGATCGCGTTGCGCGAAGGGCGGTTCCTCACCTCGGCCGATTCTCATCGCGCGGAACGCGTCTGCGTGGTCGACGAAGATTTCGCGCGGCGTTACTGGCCCCAGGGCGGTGCGCTCGGCCAACAGGTGCTTCGTCCCGGCATTACTCAACCCAACAAGAGCGAGGTGGAGGAGGGCGACCTCTTCACCGTTGTCGGCGTCGTTGGGACGGTGAAGCAAGTCGAGCTCACCGAGGCGCCGGGGCAGGGCGCGGTTTACTTGCCGTACGCGTATCGCGACAACAGCAGTATTTTCGTCGTCACGCGCACGAGCCAGCGTCCGGAAGCGTTTGCCGAGACGATGCGAAAGCTGGTCCACGCCACCCATCCTGACATCGCGTTCGACAACATCCGCTCGATGGACACGCGCATCGCGGACAGTCTCATCGCGCGTCGCTCGCCGGCGCTGCTCGCCGGAATTTTTGCCGGGGTCGCACTCCTCCTGGCGGCCATCGGAACCTACGGCGTCCTGAGTTACGCCGTCGCGCAACGCACCCGCGAGATCGGCATCCGCATGGCGCTCGGCGCGCAAAGAAGCCAAATCGGGACCCAATTTTTCTCGTTAGGCCTGCGGCTTCTCACCGGCGGAACCATCCTTGGCTTGATCGGCGCGTGGTGGGCGGGGAGAGCGATGCAGAGCGTTCTCTTCGATGTGCCTACGCTCCCCTTCGCCGCTCTTTTCGCCACCGCGCTCGTCATGGGAGTCGTCTCCCTGGTCGCCTGTCTCATCCCCGCGCGCCGCGCCACCAAAGTCGACCCGATGATCGCGCTCCGAGCCGAATGAAGACAAAAACAGGGACGGGTGACGTGTGACAAGTGACGAGCAAATCAGATCTCGGATGCGGAATTTCCACCTAACGAGAAAAGAAATCCTATGAACGACATTCGTTTCGCCCTTCGCCAGCTCCGCAAATCACCTGGGTTCACGCTTATTGCCGTCCTCACGCTCGCTCTCGGGATCGGCGCGAACACGGCCATCTTCAGCGTGGTCAACGCGGTGCTCTTGCGTCCGCTCCCGTATCCGCAGCCCGAGCGCCTTGTTTATCTCAATGAGGTCATCAACGGAACGGACACCTCCATCGCCTTGCCCGATTACGTCGATTGGCGGCGCGACAGCACGTCGTTCCAGCACCTCGCGCTCACGCGCCTGGAGTCTCGCAATCTCAGCGGTATTGCCGGCCGCGAACCGGAGCGAATTGCGGTCGCTTTTGTGACCGCGAACTTTTTCGACGTGATCGGGCTGCCGGCTCAGATCGGGCGCACTTTCCGCGAAGATGAAGATAAACCGGGCGCGCCGGCGCTGGTGGTGATCAGCGACCGCCTCTGGGACCGCGTCTTCCATCGCGATCCCGAGATTGTGGGGCGCGCGGTCAGTTTCCACGGCCAGCCTTTCACCGTGACCGGTGTGATGTCGCGCGAGATGGATTCGCCGCACGGCGTGGATGCCTGGTTCTCGGTCATGCGCCGAAGCGCGAACCCCGGATGGCAGAATCGCGCCAATCACCCAATGTTCTTCGCCTGGGGCAGACTGAAAGACGGCGTCACGCTGGAACAAGTGCGGAGCGAAATGAAAACGATCGCCGCGCGCCTCGAAAAATTATATCCGGAAACGACCGCCGGAACCGGCGTCGCGGTTAAGCCGCTGCTCGAGAATCTTCTCGGCAATTATCGGACGAGTCTGGCGTTGCTTCTGGGTGCCGTCGCTCTTGTCTTACTCATTGCCTGCGCGAACCTTGCGAATCTTCTCGCCGCGCGCGGGGCTGCCCGGGCTCGGGAGTTCGCCATTCGAGCGGCGATGGGAGCCGGACGCGGCCAGATCATCCGGCAACTCCTGATCGAAAGCTTTGCCATCTCCGCGCTCGGCGGCGCCCTCGGTTTGGTCCTCGCGACCTGGGGACGCGACCTGCTGATCGCCTTCGCTCCGGTCGGGGCGCCGCGTTTCGAGGGGATCGGCTTCGATTGGCGGGTCATGGCGTTCACCTTTTCGCTGGCGGCGCTGACAACGGTTTTGTTTGGACTCTGGCCGGCGTGGCAGGCTGCGAGCGGCGATATTCAGGCGGCGCTTCAGGCCGGCTCTTTTGGAAGTTCGGAAACGAAAACCGCCCGGCGCAGCCGGGACTGGCTGGTGATCGTCGAGGTCGCGTTGACGTTGCTGCTCCTGAGTGCGGCGGGCCTTGTCCTCAAGAGTTTTGCGAAGATGCAATCGGCGTCGCTGGGGTTCGAACCCGAGGGAGTGCTGACCACGAAGATCGAACTTCCCTGGACGAAGTATGACGCGCCGAACAAGATTTTGAATTTTGAGAATGGATTGCTCGACGAAGTCCGCCGGCTGCCGGGCGTGCAAAGCGCTGCCGTCTCTTCGAATCCGCCGTTGCTGAGCGGCTGGCAGTTAAATTTCCAACCGGAAGGCGCGCCTCCGACCGATCCCAGTCAGCAGCCCTCGGCCAACAACGACGTCGTGCTGGGCGATTATTTCGGGACGCTGAAAATCAACCTGATCCGAGGCCGGACATTCAATGAGCACGACAAAGCGGATTCGCCGCCGGTGGTGATCATCGATCAAACGCTGGCCGACCTGACGTTCAAGGGACAGGACCCGATCGGGAAAAGGCTCATGGTCGATACCGAAGCTGATTCCTCGGACGGCGCGCGGCTCCATGAAATTATCGGCGTGGTGCCGCATCTAAAACTCCGCGGCTACGACGACGCGACGCCGGTGCCGTCATTTTTCTTTCCACAGACGCAAGTCGGGCGGACCAATCTTGTCCTGCTGGTAAAAGCCTCCGGGAATGTGAAGCAGCTCGAAAAATCCGTGCGTGAGATCATCGCCCGGCTCGATCCTGCGCAACCGGTTTTCGATGTCCGCACCATGGATGAGCGCGTGGCCGAAACCTGGGCGACGCATCGGCTCCTGACCTTTCTGCTCGCGATCTTCGCCGGTCTCGCCCTGCTGCTCGCGGCGGTTGGCCTGTATGGGGTGCTGGCTTACACCGCTTTCCGCCGGCTCCGCGAAATCGCGGTTCGCCTCGCGCTCGGAGCGCGTCCGGGGCACATCCGCGGGTTGGTGCTCGGTCACGGTCTCCGTCTTTTTAGCGTGGGCATCGCCATGGGCGCGCTGGCGGTGGCCGCGTGCGCTGGCGTGATCCGCAGTTTCCTTTTTGGCGTCAGCCCGCTTGATCCGCAGACGTATCTCGCCGTCGGCTTGCTTCTTTCTGTCGTCACCATTTTGGCCGCCTGGCTGCCGGCGCGCCGCGCCTGCCGCGTCAACCCCATCGTCGCGTTGCGCTCTGAATAAAATTCCATGAACGATCTTCGCTACACGTTGCGGATGCTGTGGAAATCGCCGGCGTTCAGCATCATCGCCATTGCGACGCTCGCGCTCGGGATCGGCGCGAACACCGCGATCTTTTCGGTGATCGAAAGCGCCTTGCTCCGTCCACTGCCGTTCCCGAACGCGGACCGCCTCGTGCGGGTTTACGAGACATTCGATGAAAATGGTGCGCGCAGTAACACGCTGAATCTTGCGGAAAAAACGGTGCGGCAATGGCGCGAATATGGCAGCGATATTTTCGAGGGAATCGCAGTGGCGACAGGCGGTGCGGCCAGCGTCGCGAGTGCCGGCGAGTCAGCGCAAATTTTCCCGGCCGCACGCATCAGCGCCAACTTCTTCGAGGTCCTCGGCCTTAAGCCGGCGCACGGCAGAAATTTCACCACCGAGGAAGACCAGCCGGGTGGTCCTCGCGTGGTGCTGGTCAGTCACGATTTCTGGCAGCGAAATCTTGGCGGGCGCGAGGATGTTTTGGGTCACGTCATCAAACTCGACGACGCCTCTTACACCGTCGTCGGCGTGATGCCGAAGACATTTCGCCATCCGTATCGAGCGGACCTTTGGTTGCCGCTCGCCCTGAACTTCGCGGCGAGCGCCCAGCCCAATCATTATCTTTATGGTGCGGCGCGCCTCCGCCCGGGCATCACTTTGGAGCAAGCGGATGCAGCCGGGCGCCGGATGTGTGCGTCGATCAACAAGGCGGCGCCCGACCCGGCTAATGCCCAACGCGCCTACATGATTCCGTTGCGGGACAGCTTCGTCACGGATCTGCGGCCGAAACTTCTCCTCATCGGCGGGGCGGCGCTTTGTGCGCTCCTCGTCGCCGCGGCGAACTTCGCCGGATTAATGCTGGCTCGCCTGGTCGCGCGGGATGGCGAGATGGCTTTGCGCGCGGCCTTGGGTGCGACCCGCGGCCGTCTCATCCGGGAGGGCCTCGTCCAGACTCTGGTGCTGGCGGCCTTTGGAACCATTTTCGGTTTGCTCATCGCGGGCTGGCTCACGCCTGCGCTCGTCGCGCTCAGTCCGGAAGGCGCGGATGCTACCGGCAGCGCGATCCGCGAGTTCGATTACGGCGTTCGGCTCGACTGGCCGGTATTCGCGTTCGCCGCAGGCGCGATGCTCCTGATTGGCGTCGGTTTCGGCTTACTGCCGGCGTGGCGGGCGTCGCGGACGGATTTGCGCGACGCTCTGGGCAGCATCGGGCGTGGATCGACGCTTGATGGCAGCACCCGGCGCTTGCTCAGCGGCCTGATCGTCGCGGAAATCGCGATCGCGGCTGTTCTGCTCCTGGGAAGCCTGACTCTCACGCAATATTTTCAAAAAATTGTGCGCCAGCCCTGGGGATTCGCCACCGATCACCGCTTGGTCTTCAACGCGATGCTTTCCGATCGTCTTTTTTCGTCTCCCGAAGCGCGAGCCAGGACGATCGACCAGACGCTGAGTGAACTACGCGCGGCGCCCGGTGTTCGTTCCGCCGCCGTCACCGCGCCAGCGCCGATGGAAGCGGCCCGTGATCTGATGGGTTGTGTTCCGGAAGGAACCCAGCCGCCGGAACCGCGTGGGATCTACCTTGCTTATATGCGTGGCGCCGGGCCGGGATATTTTTCAACCATCGGGCAACGCTTGTTGCGCGGTCGCGAATTTTCCGAGACGGATCGCGGCGATGCGCCCCTGGTCTGCATCGTGAACAAATCGTTCGCGCGGCGTTTTTGGCCCGGACTGGATCCGTTAGGCAAGAGAGTCAAACACGGCCGCCTCGATAATCCGCGTCCCTGGTACACCGTCGTTGGGGTTGTCGCCGACACGAAAGCTATTGCGGATCCGCACGACGGCGAAGTAGTTGGAACGGTGGCATTGCCAATGTCGCGCTGGCTGGCCATTGGCGGGGACGAAATGACTTTCGTGGTGGAGAGCGCGGGCGAACCACGATCTCTCGAACGCGACCTGCGCCACGCGCTTTCTCGCGCCGATAATCGACTTGCCGCCTACGATCTCATTTCGCTCGAGGAGGCCGCCGCGCGGTCGTGGGTCACGGAGCGTTTTCTTTTCGTGCTCGTTTCGCTCTTCGGCGTGCTCGGACTCGTCCTCGCCTCGATCGGCGTTTACGGGTTGCTCGCGCTCCAGGTGACGCGGCGCACGCGCGAATTTGGAATTCGTCTCGCGCTGGGCGCAACGGGGCGCGCCCTCATCCATCTCGTCGCGATGCAGAGTGTGCGGTTGCTGGCGTTCGGATTCCTCGCCGGCGGAATCGCCGCCTGGGCCGCGGCGAAAATTGTCCATCATCAATGGCCCGAGATTCCAGCGAGCGATCCGTTGATCTGGATCGGCGCCATCATCGTCCTGTCAGCGGGCGTTGCCGTCGCTTCGTGGCTGCCGGCGCGCCGCGCCTCCCGCGTCGATCCGATCGTCGCCCTCCGGGCTGAATGAAATTTCCCAACCTCAAATTCAACAACGAATTGCCATGATCGACCTTCGCTTCGCCATTCGCCAGCTTCTCAAGTCGCCCGCCTTCACTCTTCTCGCCGTGATCACCCTTGCTCTCGGGATCGGGATGAACACCGCGATCTTCAGTCTGATTAACGATCTCTTTCTTCGTGGCCTGCCGTTCGCGGAGCCAGATCGGCTCGTCATTATTCAAGCCGAGGCCAAGGAGAGAAACCTGGAGCAACTGCCCATGTCGGTCCCGCGCTTTGCTCATTTCCGAGACGGCCAGACGGTTTTCTCAAGCATCGCCGCGGATACTGGGACTGGTTTCATCATGACAGGCCTCGGCGATCCCATTCAGGTCAATGGCGCGAACCAGACTGCGAATTACATGGAGACACTCGGGGTGCGCCCGATTCTGGGCCGGCTCTTTCTCCCCGAGGAAGAAATGAAAGCGGACGTCGCTTTGGTCAGCGCAAACTTCTGGCGCAACCGGCTCAACTCCGATCCGCAGGTCATCGGCCGGAGCGTCACGCTCAACGGCGTGCGGACAACCATCGTGGGGGTGGTCCCGAATCCGCCGGTCGCGTGGTTTGGCCGCGATCTCGAGGTGATTACGGTGAAGCCTTTCGAAGTCCCGGGTCTGACGAAAGAGCGAATCGCCCGGGGCGTGAGTTTTCTGCGGGTCGTCGCCCGACTTAAACCCGGTGTAACGATTGAGCAGGCGCGCGCGGCCATGCCCTCACTGCAGCAGAGTTACCGGCAGGAGCGTCCGGACAACGCGGACAACTCCTGGGCGCCCGTCGTCATTTCTGCCTCGGAAGATGCTACCGGCAATCTGCGGCCGGCTTTCCTCACGCTTCTCGCCGCGGTCGGTTCCGTGTTGCTGATCGCGTGCAGCAATGTTGCAAATTTACTCCTCGTTAGGTTTACCGGCCGCCGGCGTGAGATCGCGTTGCGCATGGCGTTGGGGGCTTCGCGGCAAAGTGTCGTCAGGCTGTTTGTGTTCGAAAGCACACTTGTCAGTCTGATCGCCGGCGTCGTCGGCACCTGTCTGGCCCTTTGGGTGGTCTCGCTCATTCCGAAACTGGCCGCGAACAACCTGCCGCTGGAAGGCGGCATCGACCTGAACACTCCGGTTCTCTTGTTCACCCTCGCCATCTCCCTCTTCACCGGCGTGGCCATGGGAATGTATCCGGCGTGGCAGAGTTCGCGGGCCGATCTGGTGGATGGATTGAAGGATGGCGGGCGCGCCATGACCGGCAGCCGCGGGCAGCAGCGGTTTCGCCGCGGTCTGGTCGCGGCGCAGGTTGGACTTTCGGTCGTGCTTCTCGCGGGCGCCGCGCTCCTCATCGCGAGCTTTGTCCGTCTCAGCCGGCAACCGTCGGGTTTTAGTCCCGATCATCTCTGGGTGGGTGGCGTCGGTCTTCCGCCAGCCCAATATCCCGACCCGGAAGCGAGAGCGCGCTTTGTTGAGCGCCTCCTGGCGGAATTGAAAACGGCGCCTGGCCTTGAATCCGCCGCGATCGGCGACGGTGTGCCCTTGAACGGAAATAATTCCAGCTCGCCGTATGCGCGCGTCGACGGCAATCCGGTCCCGGTGAATCAGCGCCCGCTCGGCCTGACTCGCGCCATCTCGCCGGGATTCCTGAAGACATTTGGCATTCCGCTCCTGGCCGGCCGCGACTTCGACGAACGGGATGAAGTGGACAAACCGCTGGTCGTTCTCGTGAGCAAATCGACCGCCCAACGTCTTTTTCCCAATGAAGATCCAATTGGAAAGCGGATGTGGTTTGGAACGGATAACAACACCGGCTACATGACGGAAATTATTGGAATGGTCGGCGATGTGCGCTCGCTCCGGCTGGACCGGAAGAACGACGTCGAGTTCTACCGTCCCTGGGCGCAACGCACGGCGCCTTTCATGGCGGTGACCGTCCGCACGGCGATGAAAACCGAGGCGGCCGCCGGGATGGTGCGGAGCGCGCTGAACAAACTCGATCCCGGCCTGCCCATCATCCAGCCGAGCACGATGAATGAAATCGTCGATCAATCGTTAGGCCAGCGCCGCCTCACCATGACGCTGCTCGGTGTTTTCGCCGGCATCGCCCTCGTGCTCGCGATGGTCGGAATCTATGGGGCAGTCGCCTACACCGTGGAGCAACGGACCGGCGAAATCGGCGTGCGGATGGCGCTCGGCGCGCAGACCGCGGATGTCTTGCGGCTCGTGGTTCGGCAGGGCATGACCCCGGTTGTGATCGGTCTCGTTCTGGGACTGGCCGCCTCCCTCGCGCTCGGCCGCTTGCTGACCGCGCAGCTTTACGAAGTCTCCGCGAACAATCCCGCGCTCCTCGCGGCTACGTCTGTCACCCTCGCCGCGGTCGCGTTGCTCGCCTGTCTGATCCCGGCCCGGCGCGCCAGTTTGGTCAATCCCATCGAAGCGCTGCGGACGGAGTAATTTTCAAATCCTTAACGACAACAAACATGAATGATTTTCGTTACGCTTTCCGACAACTCCTGAGACAACCCGGGTTTACGATTTTGGCGGTGGTGGCGCTGGCTCTCGGCATCGGCGCCAACACCGTTCTTTTCTCCGCCATCAACACCCTCTTCCTCCGGCCACTCTCCTATCCGGAACCGGAACAACTCGTCCGTGCCTGGGGTTCGTTCCCGGAACGCGGACTCGATCGCGCCAACGTTTCCTGGCCCCGCTTCTCCGCCTGGCGCGATCAGCAGCAGAGTTTCTCCGAGTTCGCCGCCCAATCGAACACTGGATTCACCCTGACCGGCCGGGGCGACCCGGAAAATTTGCAGGGAATTCGCGTTACCGAGAATTTTTTCCGGACGCTCGGGGTTCAACCGCTCCTCGGCCGCAGCTTCACCGCGGACGACGATCGCCCGGGCGGGCCGAACGTCGCTTTGCTCAGCCACGTCTTCTGGCAGAAACGCTTCGGTGGCGACAGGAACATCCTCGATCAGCCCATCGTGCTCAACGGCACGCCCTTCACCGTCATCGGCATTATGCCGCCAAGCTTGAAGTTTCCCTTCGGGCAAAACCAGGTCTGGCTGCCGCGCGTATTCGAGCAGGAGGGACTGCCGCCCGACATCGTCCAACGAGGCACCGGCTACCTCACCATCCTCGGCCGGATGAAACCGGACGTGAGCCGGCAGCAGGCCGACGAGCAACTTCACGTCATCGACAAACGCTACCAGGAAGCGAATCCCGAAAAAGTGGACGCAAAAGCGGGGATGAATGTTGTTTCTTTTCATGAAGACCTCGTCGGCCCGCAGCGGCCGATGCTACTGACCCTGTTCGCCGCCGTCGGATGCGTGCTGCTGGTCGCTTGCGCGAACGTGGCCAATCTCCTGCTCGCTCGTTTCACCGCGCGCCGGAAAGAGATCGCCATTCGCACTGCGCTCGGCGCGACCCGTTCCCGCATCGTCATTCAATTTCTCGTGGAGAGCGTCCTGACCGCCGGGATCGCGGGAATTTTCGGCATCCTCCTCGCAGTGTGGGGTCTCGATTTGCTCAAGAAAGTCGCGGAAAACTTCATTCCACGCGTGCTCGAAATATCTCTCGACCTCCATGTGCTCGGTTTCGCCGTGGGACTTTCACTTCTGACCGGATTCGTGCTGGGTCTGGTGCCGGCCTTGCACGCCTCGCGGAGCGATCCGATCGATTCGTTGAAAGATTCCTCGCGTGGCACGACGGGAAGACAGGCCGGACGGCTCCGCGCCGGCTTGCTCGTCGCCGAGGTGGCGCTATCCCTCGTGCTGCTCGTGGGCGCCGTCCTCTTGATCGATAGCTTCCGCCGTCTGCAAAACGTCGATCCTGGTTTCCGCGCCGAAGGGATCACGACGTTCTTCGTCGGTCTGCCGCCCGGATCTTATCCTGATGTTGAGAAGCAGGGCTTATTTTTTCAGACCGTGCTCGAGAAAATCAAGACGCTTCCCGGTGTCACCCATGCAGCCGCGGGCTCGAATCCGCCCGCTTCTGACAACGGGAACACGCGTTCTCCTGCAGCCGTCGAAGGCCGGCCACTTCCTCCGGTGAGCGACCGCACGATTTGCGTCCGATCCACTATTTCGCCCGGCTTCCTGGAGGCGCTCGGCATTCCGATCAAGCAAGGTCGCGATTTCACCTGGCGTGACCGCTCCGGCTCGCCGGATGTCGTCATCATCAACGAGTCGATGGCCCGAAAACTTTTTCCGGGAGAGAATCCAATCGGGCGCCGCCTGATCACTGGCATCGCCTCGATCCCGCGTGAGATCGTCGGTGTCGCCGGCGATGTGCGTTCGGAGAACCTCTCGTTGCCGCCTGGCGTGGAAATGTATTATCCCGCCGCGCAACTTGATGGCGCCTTTCTGAGCGTGGTCGTGCGCAGCTCGCGCCCAGCCGCGAGTCTTCGCTCCGAATTGATCGCGGCCGTTCACTCGCTCGATCCGGGCCTGCCGATCGATCAGGTGCAGCCGTATTCCGAACTGCTCGCGCAAGCCTCTGCCGACCGGCGCCTCTCCATGTATTTACTGATGGGTTTTGCCGGGCTGGCGCTTGCGCTGGCCGGCATGGGAATCTACAGCGTCATCGCGTATGGCGTGGCCCAGCGCACGAATGAATTTGGAATTCGTTTCGCTCTGGGCGCCGCCGCCCGCGACGTCATCGGCCTTGTCATGAAGGAGGGATTGCGCCTCGCCGTGGTCGGACTTGTCGTCGGTTTGGGGTTGTCGTTCGCAGTCACCCGGCTGATGCAACGCCTGCTCTTCGAAGTGAGTCCGCGCGATCCGCTCCTCTACAGTGGTGTCGCGCTCTTCATCTGCAGCGTGGCCGCGCTCGCGTGCTTTGTGCCCGCGCTGCGCGCGACCAAGATCGATCCCATGCAAGCGCTCAGGACGGAATGAAGCAAGTGACGAGTGAAATGTGACCAGTGACTAGATTGAGAGGCCGATATGATCCAGGATTTTAGATTCGCGTTCCGCCAACTGGGGAAGTCGCCCAGTTTCACGATCGCCGCGGTCGCCGTGCTCGCTCTCGGCATTGGTGTGAACACGGCGATCTTCAGCCTGGTCAACGTGATGGTCCTCCAACCGCCAGCCTATCAACGGCCGGCGGAGATCGTGCAGTTGTTTTCGCAGGACAAGAAGGACCCCAAGAATTTCCGCGCCTTCTCTTATCCGACTTACTCTGACGTTCGGGACCAGAACACGGTCTTCTCAGGTCTGCTGGCGCATGATGACAGTGTCGTGGGCCTCGGCGAGAAGGGAAACTTTCGTCGCGCAGTCGTAGACATCGTCAGCTCCAATTACTTCTCGGTGCTGGGCGTTTTGCCGGCCTACGGGCGTCCCTTTCTCCCCGAGGAAGAGAAGCCCGACGCTGGCCAGCGCGTCGCGGTCGTGAGCTACAGCTATTGGCAGAAACAAGCGCGCGATCCCTCGGTCCTTGGTCGCGCGCTTCTCATTAACGGCCACGCCTTCACCATCGTCGGGATCATGCCGGAGGGGTTTACCGGGACGGAAAGCGTTTTTTCACGGGAAGCCTGGTTGCCGCTCGGCGTTTACGACGAAATCATGAGCGCTCAGGGAGCTGCGCGGAATAGCCTTATAGCCGATCGCGGGAGCCAGCGACTCATGGTCATCGGCCGGCTCAAACCGGGAGTCACGGCCGAAGCGGCGCAGCCGGCCCTGAAAGGCCTCGCGGCAAATCTTGAGGCTGCGTTTCCGGTTGAACAAAAGGATCAGACGTTCATGACGGCGGCGCTCAACCGGTTCAGCACCAGCACGAGCCCGGTCGAAAACGACCCGGTTCCCACCATCGGCGTATTGCTCTCCGCCATGGCGGCGGTGGTCCTGCTTGTCGCCTGTTTGAACCTGGCGAACATGCTGCTCGCGCGCGGCACCGCGCGGCGCAAAGAAATCGCGATCCGTCTCGCGCTCGGTGGGAGCCGGGGACGCATCATCCGGCAGCTTCTCACAGAAGGCTTCGTGCTCGCCCTCCTCGGCGGGGTTTGCGGATTGCTCCTCGGCCTTTGGTCTTCCGATCTGCTCGTCGCCTCAATGAGCAAGATTTTGCCGATGGATGTCGTCTGGTTGAGCGGACCCAATCCGGTGATCCTCGGGGTCACGCTCGGCTTCTCCGTTCTCGGTACGATCTGTTTTGCGCTCGGGCCGGCGCTCAAACTTTCGCGCTCGGCGGTCATTGAGGATTTGAAACAACAGGCCGGCGAAGACGGCCACCGGCCGCGTTGGAAATTTCTCCCACGCAATCCACTCGTGGTGGTGCAGATCGCCTTCTCCCTGGCGCTGGTCACGGCCGCTGCGCTCTTCCTTCGCGGCGCCGGGAAAGCGGCTTCGGTCGAAACGGGATTCAAGGCCAGGAATGTGTTCCTGATCGAACTCGATGCGGGCCTGGGCGGGTTCGATCAAAAACGGACGCAGGATCTTTACCGCGTGGTTGGCGAAAAATTCTCGGCCCTGCCGGGCGTGGAGCACGCCGGCCTCTCGGCGACGGTTCCGTTTGGGATCAACACGGTGCGGAGATCAGTCCTTCGCGCCGGCGTTCCTCCGGCGCCCGATGACAAGCCGGCCACGGCGGCGGAAGGACGAACCTTCACTCCGTTCTGGAACAGCGTCGGGGCGGATTATTTCGCGGCGGCGGGATTGCCCTTGCTCCGCGGCCGAACTTTCACCGCCGCGGAAGCGAGCCAATCTGGCGGGCTTGCGGTTGCGATCATCGACGAAGTTCTGGCGCAAAAATTGTGGCCGGACGGTGACGCGCTCGGACAACAAATTCAGTTTCCCGTCCGTGCGGGCGCCGCACCGGAAAATACGAATGACAACAGTGGCCAGATCAGGCGAGGCGAGCCGATCGAAATTATCGGCATCGTCCGGGCGATCAAAAACAGACTGTTCGAACAAGAGCCGGTCGGTTCGCTCTATTTGCCTTACGCTCGCGGTTTTCAAAGCGACGCGTTCTTTTTTGTGAAATTCGCTTCACTTTCCGCGAGCAGAGAATCCGCCACGGCGGAGCTGCTGCGCCGCACCGTCCAGAGCGTTGATCCATTGCTTCCCGTTCTGGAGTTGAGGACTTTTGAAAAACATATGGACGGCAATCCGCAGTTGTGGATCGTCCGCGCGGGAGCCGCGTTGTTTTCTATTTTCGGCGGACTGGCGCTGGGCCTGGCGGTCGTGGGCGTTTACGGCGTGAAAGCGTATTCGGTCGCGCGGCGGACCCGGGAGATCGGAATCCGGATGGCGCTCGGCGTGCAAGGCAAGACTGTGCAATGGATGATTCTGCGTGAAGGGATCACGATGGTCGCGGCCGGGGTTGCGCTGGGACTTCTCCTGGCCTTTGGAACTGGAAAGATCGTGAGCAGCATTCTCTTCGACGTCAGCTCGACCGATCCGTTCGCGTTCACGCTCGCGCCCGCCGTTTTGGCCATGGCCGCATTGCTCGCGACGTGGCTGCCCGCCCGGCGCGCGACAAAAATCAGTCCAATGGCCGCTCTGCGCACAGAGTAGAAGCACACAGGAATATGCTAAACGATCTCCGTTACGCGTTTCGGCAACTGACAAAGTCACCGGGGTTCACTCTGCTCGCGGTGCTCACACTGGCCCTCGGCATTGGGATGAACACCGCGATTTTCAGCGTGGTGCACGCGCTCTTGCTCGATCCATTTCCGTATCGGGATCACGCGCGGCTCGTCCAGTTACGCCAGCAAAAACCGACCGACAGCGGAGTCCAGACGCAGCACACCGGGCGAGAATTTGGCAGCTACCAGGAACAGGCGCGCAGCTTTGAGGCGCTGGCGGCGATTGAAAATGTCTCGCGCAACTTGACGGTCGGGAATCAGCAGCCCGAACGCGCGGCCGGCGCGAAGGTGACAGCAGATTTCTTCACGCTGCTTGGGGTTCCGCCGGGGCTTGGCCGGCCGCTTCTCCCGAACGATCAGGGTGAGGGCGCGGCCCGGGTCGTCGTACTTGGGTATGATGTCTGGCAGAGCCGGTTTGGCGGAGACCCGCAGGTGATCGGCCGCACGGTCGAGCTCGACACCGAGCCCTACACAGTCGTGGGCGTTATGCCGATGCGCTTTCGTCACGGGGGCGCATCGTTTTGGTTTCCATTCCCCTTTGAGATGCGGGAGGCGGCGCAGCGCTGGTACCCTGTCGTCGGGCGACTGGCGCCCGGCGTGTCGCTGTCGAGCGCGAATGCCGAACTGGCGACGATCGCTGCTCGCTTCGCGCAAACCCAACCCGCGACAGCCGACTATGCGAACTGGACGGTTTCGGCACTGCCATTGCGCGACGCACTCCTCGGCCACGTGCGCACGGCGGTGTTTGTGCTGGTGGCTGCTGTCGCCATTGTGCTCCTGATCGCCTGCGCCAATGTCGCGGGCTTGCTTCTGGTCCGCGCGAGTGCGCGACAACGCGAGATCGCGATCCGCGCGGCCATCGGCGCGACGCGACGCCAGTTGTTGCGACAATTTTTTGTCGAAAGCGCCCTGCTCGCTTTAATCGGTGGTGCCTTGGGCATGCTGATCACGGCATGGGGAATCGACGCGCTGGTAAAACTTCTGCCGGAAGCTGGCGTGCTCGACGGCGGCATCCCGGCGGAGACGTCGATTCATATCTCTGCGCCCGTCCTGCTTTTCGCGGTCGGCGTCACTTTCGCCGCGACGTTTCTCTTCGGGCTCTGGCCGGCATGGCAAGCCTCGCGGACGGACGCGGCGCTCGCGATGCGCCTCGGTGATCGTTCCGGCGGCAGCGCGCGCCAGCCGCTGCGCGCCGTGCTGATTGTTGCTGAGGTTGCGCTCGCGGTGGTGTTGCTCGCCGGAGCCGGCCTTCTCCTGCGCAGTTTTTCGCAATTGGTCCGGACCGATCCGGGCTTCAGGACTGAGCGCGTCCTGAGTGCGCGTTTGAATCTGCCGCCGGCGAGATATGCCGCGGCCGGTGCGACCATGCGTTTCGCCGAGCAATTGCTCGCGAGCGTCCGCGAGTTGCCGGGCGTGCAATCCGTCGCCGCCGTCTCGCATCCGCCGTTCTCGTATCTCGACCAATGGCCGTTTGCCCTCGAAGGGCGCACCGCGCCTGAGCAGCGGATGAGTGCGGCCAACCGCGTGGTGAGCCCAAATTATTATGAGGTCATGGGGATTCCGTTGCGGCATGGTCGCGCCTTCACCGAGCAGGACGCCGCAGGGCAACCCGGGGTAATCATCATCAACGAAATGATGGCCCGTCGAACGTGGGGCGATGAAGACCCGATCGGAAAACGCCTCGTTGTTTACGTCGCTGGTCGAGAATTTCCCGTCACCGTCGTCGGCGTCGTGGCTGATTCACGGCAGATGAGTTTGGAAGAGGCGGTCGTGCCGGAGATGAATTTTCCGATCGCGCAGGCGGCAAATTTCTTGCGGAGATTCAACCTCCTGGTTCGCACCCACACCGAGCCGACAAGTCTTCTTCCCGCCATTCGTGCGGCGGTCGCGAAATTTGATCCGCAGATTCCGCTCTACAATGTCACCACCATTCGGGGAGCCGTGGATGAGTCTCTCAGCGTTCGCCGTTTCGCCTTGTACGTGCTCGCGTTATTTGCTTCCGTCGCCTTGCTTCTGGCCGTCTCGGGAATCTACGGGGTGATCGGCCATGCCGTCACTCAGCGCACGCATGAAATTGGCATCCGCATGGCGCTCGGCGCCGCGCGCCGGGACGTCTTTCGGCTAATCCTGGGCGAAGGCGGAAGGTTGGCCGTCACGGGCATCGCGATCGGTATTGTCGCGTCCTATCTTCTCACCCAATTCCTGCGCACCTTGCTTTTCGGCATCACTCCGACTGATCCACTGACCTTCGCGGCCGTGGCCGTTTTGCTTCTCCTGACAGCGCTGCTCGCCTGCTATTTTCCGGCGCGTCGCGCCTCCCGCGTCGATCCCGTCATCGCCCTCCGTTCGGAATGAAAAATATATGATCAACGATCTCCGTTACGCCCTTCGTCAGCTCATCAAAGCACCGAGCTTCACCGCCATCGCCATTCTCACCCTCGCGCTCGGCATCGGCGCCTGTAGCGCGATTTTTTCCGTCGTGAATGTCGTGCTGATCCAGCCGCTCGATTATCCCGAGGCGAACCGCATCGTCGCCATCCGGGAAACGAATCTGCCGCAGTTCCCGGAATTTTCGGTCTCGCCGCCGAACTATGTCGACTGGGAAAAGCAGACGAAGTCGTATGAATATTTCGCCGCCTACGGGGGCGCGCAATTGAATCTGACCGGCGAAGGCGAGCCGCAGCGTCTCGTTGGGGTGAAGGCGACCGCGCATTACTTCGATGTCTATGGGGTCAAGCCCGTGCTCGGCCGGATGTTGCTCCCGGAAGAAGACGCGCCGGGAAAAAACCATGTGGTGGTGTTGAGCTATCCGTTCTGGCAACGCGTCTTCGGCGGCGCGCGCGATGTGGTGGGGCGCGCGGTCCAGCTCAATGGCGAACCCTACAATGTCGTGGGCGTGGCGCCTCCCGGATTCGGGCTGGCCAGCAAAGTCGATGCGTGGATGCCGATGGCGTTTAAGCCGGACGAGACCGCGAACGATGCCCGGGGCGGGCATTACATTAATGTCGTGGGCCGGTTGAAGTCCGGCGTGACCGTGGCGCAGGCCCGGGCGGAACTGGAAGTGATCGCGTCCCAGCTCGCGCAACAGTACCCGGATTCAAATAAAGGCTGGGGCATCCTGATGATGCCGCTCCAGGATTATGGCGTCCGGGACGTCAAGCCGGTGCTCTACACGCTGCTTGGCGCCGTCGGTTGTGTTTTGCTCATCGCCTGCGCGAACCTCGCCAATCTCCTCCTCGCCCGCGCCACCGCGCGCCATCGCGAGATCTCCATTCGCGCCGCGCTCGGCGCGAGCCGGGCCCGGCTCATGCGCCAACTCCTCACCGAGAGTGTTGTCCTTTCCCTGTTCGGCGGCGCGGCCGGATTGCTTCTCGCGCGCTGGGGACTCGACGCGCTCCTGGCGCTCGCTCCCACCAGCCTGCCGCGCATTACCGAAATTCATCTCGATTCCCGCGTGTTGCTCTTCTCCCTGGCTCTGAGCGTTGTGACCGGCCTCGTTTTCGGCATCGCGCCCGCCTGGCTCGCCGCGCGCGCGGATGTGAACGAAGCGCTCAAACAAGGCACACGGGGCTCGACCGAAGGCGGCGCGCGCGGACGGTTGCGCAGTGCGTTGGTCGTAATCGAAGTGACCTTCGCGCTTATGCTGCTCGGCGGCGCGGGTCTGCTCGCGCGCAGTTTCATGCAGCTCGCGCAGGTCGATCCAGGATTTAACCCGGAAAACGCCACCCTCGTCCGGCTCGCGTTGCCGGCCACGAAATACGCGATGCCGGAACAGCAAACGGCGTTTGTCGATGCTCTGCTCGATCGCGTCAAAAACCTGCCTGGTGTGCAGTTCGCGGGAATCACGCACTCGATGCCGCTGGTCGGCGATTACGTTCTTGGTTTTAACATCGAGGGCCGGCCCGCCATCGCTCCGAGCGATTTGCCGAACACCAATTACTACGCGGTGACTCCGGATTATTTCCGCTCCATGGGCATTCGCTTAATTCGCGGCCGCACCTTTACTCCGCAGGATGATGCCAAGGCGCCGCGCGTTGCCGTGATCAACGAGACGATGGCGCGCCAGCATTTCCCGAATGAGGATCCGATCGGCAAACGGATCAACATCACCAACGGACCCGACACCTGGCGCGAGATCGTCGGCATCGTGGGCGACATCAAACAATACGGCGTGGACAAAGCGACCAGTGCTCAAGCGTATGATCCGTTCGCGCAAGTTCCGTTCAGCTCGCTTAACGTCGTCATTCGCACGAGCGGCGCACCGGCTGCCTTGCTCGGCGCTATCCGCCCGGCGGTTTATGCGGTGGACAAGGACCAGCCCGTCGGCGCCATCCGGCCGCTCGAGGAAATCGTGGCTGACAGCCTGGCGCGCCAGCGCTTCGCGATGACGCTTCTCACCGTCTTCTCGCTCGTCGCGCTCGTGATCGCCGCAGTCGGCATTTACGGGGTGATGGCTTACAGCGTTGTGCAGCGCACGGGGGAATTCGGCATTCGCATGGCACTCGGCGCCCAGCAGGGGGATGTGCTCCGGCTGGTCCTGACGCAAGGCGGAAAACTGATCGGCCTCGGATTGATTATCGGTCTCGCGGCGACGCTCGCCGCCTCGCGGGCCATGGGTTCGATGCTCTTCAACACCAGCGCCCAGGACCCACTCACGCTCGGCACGATTACCGTTCTTCTTGGTGCTGTCGCGATGGTGGCGTGTCTCGTTCCCGCCAGCCGTGCTACCAAAGTGAATCCAATCGAAGCGTTGCGCACGGAATGAAGTCGGCGCCGAGATTTATCCAGAGAAAACAATTCGCCCCGTAAGATGATGACCGATCTTCGCTACGCTTTTCGGCAGCTGATCAAGTCTCCCAGCTTTAGCGGGGCGGCAATCCTGGCGCTCGCGCTCGGCATCGGCGCGACCACGGCGATGTTCGCGGTGATCTACGCTTTCCTGTTGCGACCGCTTCCGTTCGCCGACGCGGAGAAGCTGGTCATGCTGCAATCGCGGAGCACGCGCTCCGGCAGCGATGTTGGAGTGAACTATCTCGATTTTGTCGATTGGAAAAAACAGAACAGCGCCTTTTCCGATCAGGCATTTTTTAATCTGCGTTGGAATGGAAACCTGGAGTCGCCTGACGGCACGACCGAGACGCTCAAGACCACGTTTACGACGGCGAATCTTTTTACACTCCTGGGAGTGGCGCCGGTGCTGGGACGAAACATGACGCCCGCGGATGATGAACCCAACGCGTCGAAGGTCCTGCTCATCAGCGACCGGCTTTGGCAAAAAACGTTCGGGGGGAATCCCGCGGTTATCGGGCGCCAGGTCCGGCTCGACGGCGGTTCTCGAACGATCGTGGGTGTGATGCCGGCCGGCTTTCGCTTTCCCTCGCAAAGCGATCTCTGGGTTCCGATGGCTTCGGTTTTCGGTAAGGCCGACAACCGTTCCTGGCGCGCCGATCAGGCGATCGGCCGGCTGAAACCGGATGTCAGCCTGCGGCAGGCCCAGGCAGAGATGACGCTGATCGCGGAGCGCCTCGCGCGGCAATATCCCGACACGAACAAGGATATCGGTGTGGCGGTCATCCCGTTGCGCGAGCACTGGACCGGTGGGGTCCGCTTTTCCCTGCTCTTGCTCGTGGCGGGTTGCGGGGGCGTTCTGGTGATCGCTTGTGCGAATGTGAGTCAGCTCCTGCTGGCGCGCGCGACCACGCGCGAACGCGAACTCGCCGTGCGCGCGGCGTTGGGTGCGAGCCGGTGGCGACTCGCGCGCCAGGTTCTGACCGAAAGCGCGCTGCTGGCGCTCATCGGAAGCGTGGCCGGCGCCCTGATGGCGTTTTGGCTGGTGGATCTTGTCGCGGCCTCGATTCCCATCGAACTGCCGTTCTGGATCAAGATTGACGTCAGTCCGCACGCTCTTGTTTTCGCGGTGCTCGTTTCGTGTCTGACTGCCTTGCTCGCTGGATTCCTACCTGCCTGGCAATCAACGCGCGCTGGCATTTCCCAATCGCTCAAAGCCGCGGGCGCCGGAAACACCGGGGGCACCGGCGTCGGTGCCCGCTCGCGCGAGCTTCTCACGGTGGCGCAGGTGGCCGTCTCGATCGTTCTCCTCGTGGGCGCCAGTTTGGTTTTGCGGAGCATGCTCAAATTGAAGGAGGTCAATCCCGGGTTCGACGCGCGCAACGTCCTGCTGATGGAAGTGAATCCGACTTACAACAGCGACGAGTCGGCCCAGGTGCGGGTGGATCGTTTCACTCGATTGCTCCAACGCATCAGTGAAATGCCCGGTGTCGAAGCGGTCGGGGCCAATAACAGCCCGCCCTTTGTGTCGCAACGGCCCTGGAACCGCGCGGAGTTCACGGGCGAGCATCAATCGCTCGACGAGCAAAGCCGCAATCCGCGCGCGAACTTCCAGACCGTCAGCTCCGATTACTTTCGAACCCTCCGGATTCCACTCCTGCGCGGCCGCGTTTTTGACCAGCGCGACAAACTGGATGCACTCCAGGTTTGCCTGATTAGTGAGGGCCTGGCGAAGCGGCTCTGGCCGACAGACGATGCGGTCGGTCAGCGCCTGAAATTGGGGAAGCCCGAGGGCGATCCCAACCCGGACTGGCTCGTGATTGTCGGCGTAGTGGCTGACGTGCGTCACCAATCGCTCGAGGGCGAGGCCGGTCCCGATCTTTACAAGCCAAGTCTGCAACTCGCGTGGAAGCAGATGCATTTTCTTGTCCGCGTGCGCGACGGCATCAACCCGCTCGGCCTTGTTCCGGCGCTTCGAAGAGAAATCGCGGCCGTCGCGCCCGAAGTCGGTGTCTTTAATTTTGTCTCTCTCGGCGATGAAGTAGCCAGTTCGCTTTGGCAACAGCGCTTGCGCGGCTGGCTCCTGGGATTTTTCTCCATCGTCGCGCTTTGCTTATCGGCGGCGGGATTGTACGGCGCGGTGGCATACGGCGTGGCGCAACGAACACGCGAAATCGGAATTCGCATGGCCCTGGGTGCGACGCGCGGTGCCGTTCTGCGCCTCGTTCTCAGGCAGAGCCTTTCGGCGGTAACGATCGGTCTCGCTTTGGGTCTTGGCGGCGCTCTCGTCACGTCGCGTCTGCTGAACGCTTCGCTCTTTGGAATCAGCGGCCACGATCTGGTGAGCTACGGCGCCGCGTGCCTGGTGCTCGCGGTCACGGCCATCATCGCCAGCATGATTCCCGCCCGCCGCGCGAGTCTCGTCAACCCAATGGAAGCATTGCGGACGGAATAACGCCGACAATCGACTCTCTGACCTAAATATATGATGACCGACATCCGTTACGGCCTGCGCCAGCTGATCAAGCATCCCGGCTTTACCCTGATCGCCGTCTTTACCCTCGCGCTCGGGATCGGCGCGAACACCGCCATCTTCAGCGTGGTCAACGCCATCCTCTTGAAACCACTGCCGTTTCCGGAACCGCAGCAGCTTATCGCCGTCGGGATGACCGACACGCGGCAGAAGGGAACGCCAGCGGAGCTGAATTCACTCTCGTATCCTGACTTCTTCGACTTCCGCGACCAAAATCGCACTATGAGCGCCATCGCGATCTACCGCGATCCGCTTCTCGCCCTGGCGGCTTCCGAGGGCGCGCAAAGCATTCATGGCGTCGCCTGCAGCGCCGAGTTCTTCGACGTCCTTGGCCTCAAACCCGTCATGGGCCGCGCGTTTTCCCGCAGCGATGAACAGGCGGGTGGAGGCCCAGGAGGATTGAAAGTGATCCTGAGCCACGACTTTTGGCAGAAGCAATTTGGCGCGGACAATGATGTGCTCGGACGCACGATCGAACTCGATCGCCGGCAATTCACCGTCATTGGTGTGATGCCGGCCAGATTTCAATTTCCGATTCAAACCGATCCCGTCGAACTCTACATCACCTTTGCGCAGGAGGCGGAAGGCACCGTGCCCGCCACCACCCAACGCGGCAGCCACGGCATGCGAGCGATCGCGCGACTCAAACCCGGCGCCTCCGTCGAGCAGGCGCAGGCCGATCTTTCCACGATCGCCGGCAACCTGACGAAGCTCTATCCGACGACGAACACGCACTTCGGTGTCGCGGTGAAGCCGTTGCGCGAGGATTTGATCGGCGATGTGCGCACCGCTCTTTACATCCTGTTTGGCGCGGTGATCTGCGTGCTTCTGATCGCGAATGCGAACGTCGCCAATCTGCTCCTCGCGCGCGCTTCGGTGCGCGGAAAAGAAATGGCATTGCGGGCGGCATTGGGCGCGAACCGGATGCGCATCGTTCGCCAGTTGCTGACGGAAAGCGTGTTACTCTCCGCGATTGGCGGCCTGCTCGGCCTGCTCTTTGCGCAATGGGGAACCGAGGCGCTCATCACCGCGATTCCAAATAATATCCCGCGGATCAGTGAAATTCGGCTCGATGCGGCCGTCCTGGGTTTCACCCTGCTCGTCTCACTTGCCACCGGTGTGATCTTCGGGCTGGTTCCTGCCTGGCAGGCATCCCACGTGGATCTTAATTCCTCGCTCAAATCCGGGAGCCGGACTGGCGGAGGCGGGGAAAGCAAAGGCCGGCTCCGGAATGGACTGGTCATGGCGGAAGTCGCGCTCGCCCTTGTCCTCCTGATTTGTGCCGGCCTGCTCATCCAAAGCTTCGCGCGACTCGGGCAAGTCCAAACCGGGATGCGAACCGAGCGGCTTCTGACCGCGCGCGTCGGCTTGCCAGACTCCGCTTATTCGAAAAACGAACAGACCATCGCTTTCTTCGAGCAATTCCTGACTCGCATCCGCGCGCTCCCCGGCGTCGAATCGGCCAGCACGATCGTCCCGTTGCCGCTCAGCCAGAGCAACATGGTGACCACCTACGACATCGAGGAACGGCCGTTGCCGGATGGCCAGCAGGCGGCCGCGCCGGTCCGCGTGATCGATAATGATTACTTCAAAACGATGGGCGTGCCGCTGCGGCAGGGACGCGCTTTCAATGAGGACGATCGCTTCGATTCCACGCCGGTCATAATCGTGAACGAGCGCTTCGCCGAGAAGGTTTTCCCTGGCCAGAACGCGATCGGGAAACGGATCAAACCGGGATTTAGCGCGGATGATGGTCCCGAGAAGATGCGCGAGATCGTTGGCATCGCCGGCAACGTCAAACATCGTTCGCTGAAAAACGAGGACACGCCAGAGATGTACCTGCCGCAGACGCAGATTCCGTTTAACATTATGACGCTGGTCGTTCGCACCAGCGTTTCGAATCCGGCGAACCTCACCTCCGCGATTCGGAGCGAACTGACGGCGCTCGACCGCAATATTCCCCTAACGAGTGTTCGTCTCTTCGATGACTACATCTCGCGTTCGCTCGCGCGGCCGCGCTTCAACGCGCTCCTCCTCTCGATTTTTGCCGGGACCGCGCTGCTCCTGACGGCGATCGGCATCTACGGCGTGATGGCCTATTCGGTTGCGCAGCGCACAAACGAAATCGGAATTCGGATTGCCCTGGGCGCCGGAAAAAGCTCCATCTTCCGCCTCGTGGTCGGTCAGGCGATGGCGATTGTGGCCATTAGCCTGGTCCTGGGGGTGGTCGGGGCCTTTGCCGCCACCCGGTTGTTGAACAGCCTTCTCTTCGGTGTGGGCGCGTTCGATCCGATGACGTTCATTTCCATCGTCCTGCTCGTTTCGGTTGTCGCGTTTCTTGCCGCCTGGCTGCCGGCCCGGCGGGCGACCCGCGTCGATCCCATCATCGCGTTGCGGACGGAATGAAGACAAAGTTTCTCGGAAGCGCATCCCGCCGATGATCCGATTTCAAAGGCCACTCATATGATGACCGACATTCGCTACGGAATCCGCCAGCTGATCAAGCATCCCGGCTTCACTTTGGTCGCCGTGCTCACGCTCGCGCTCGGGATCGGCGCGAACACCGCCATTTTCAGCGTGGTCAACGCGGTGCTCTTAAAGCCGCTGCCCTTCCCCGCGCCCGAGGAACTGGTGGCCATCGGCAGCGTCGATCTGAGCGAAACAGCCTCGCCTCCCATTCTCTACTCGTTAGGCTTTCCGGACTTCGCCGATCTTCGGGAACAGAACCGCAGCTTTTCGAGCATGGCGGTTTATCGGGACCGCACCGTCGCGCTGGTCGACGACAAGGGAGCGCAAAGCGTGCGGGGAGAAAAGGTGAGCGGGGAATTCTTCGACGTGCTCGGCAGCAAGCCGATCCTGGGTCGCGGTTTTGCGCGGGCGGATGAGCAGGCGGGCGGCGGGCCCGGCGGTCTCAAGGTTGTCCTGAGTTACGGCTTCTGGCAGAGCCATTTCAACCGGGCTCAGGATGTGATTGGGCGTGTCCTCATGCTCGATGGCCGTCCGAACACGGTGATCGGCGTGATGCCGGAAGGCTTCCAGTTCCCCATCCAAACCGATGCAATCGAGCTTTACACCACGATAGCCGAGGATGCGTCGACTCCCGATGGGAGCACGCCCAAGACGCAGCAGCGGGGTGATCACTGGGTGCAGGGCATCGCCCGCGTCAAAACGGGGGTGCTGCTCGCCCAGGCGAACGCGGAGCTGCGGACGATCGCGGCGGCGCTGGAAAAAAATACCCGGAGACCAATACCAAATTCAGCGCCGGATCGCGGCCGCTCCGCGATGAAATGGTGGGAGACGTCCGGACCGCGCTCTACGTCTTGTTTGGCGCGGTTGCGTGTCTGCTCCTGATTGCGAACGCCAATGTCGCCAACCTCATGCTTGCCCGCGCGTCCGTGCGCGGAAAAGAAATTGCCCTGCGCGCCGCTCTTGGCGCCAGTCGCGGACGGATCGTTCGGCAACTGCTCACCGAGAGTGTGCTTCTGGCCGGACTCGGCGGGTTGCTGGGATTGCTCATCGCACAGTGGGGCACCGAGGCTCTCGTGGCGGCGGTGCCGCAAAACATTCCGCGCGTGAGCACGATTCAGTTGGATGGAACGGTTCTCGGTTTCACCCTTCTGCTTTCACTCGGGACCGGAATCATTTTCGGCCTGGTTCCCGCCTGGCAGGCCTCGCATGTCGATCTAAACACCGCGCTTAAATCCGGCTCGCGCGGGGCCGGCGGCGTGGAGGGAAAACATCGAGCGCGTAATGCCCTGGTTATGACGGAGGTGGCGCTCGCGTTGATCCTGCTCATTTGTGCCAGCCTGCTGATTCAAAGTTTCGCCCGCCTCGGTCGCGTCGATACCGGCATGCGCACGGAGCGTCTCTTTACGGCCCGAATTGGACTTCCCGTAGCGGCCTACCCGAAACCCGAAAACATCATCGCGTTTTTCGATCAGCTCATGCCGCGGCTCCGGGCGATTCCCGGAGTCGAATCGGTCACGGCATCGTGGCCTCTCCCCCTCAGCGGCAGCAACAACGTCAGTTCCTTTGACATCGAAGAACATCCCATGCCCGAAGGCCAACAGCCGGACAGTCCCATGCGGATCGTGGGCCCGGATTTTTTCAAGACCATGGGCATTCCCGTCCGCCAAGGCCGTGGCTTCGAAGAGACGGACCAGTTTAAATCGCTGCCGGTGGTGATTGTGAACGAACAGTTCGTGCAAAAGTTTTTTCCCGGTCAGAATGCGGTGGGAAAACATATCAAGCCCAGCTGGGCCATCGGCGACGAGAAACCGCTCATGCGCACGATCGTCGGCGTGGTCGGCAATGTGAAGCACCGCACCCTGAACATGGAGTTCACCCCGGAAGTTTACCTGTCGGCGTCGCAAATCCCGATGGATTCCATGGCGATCGTGGCGCGCACGAGTGTCTCCAATCCCGCGGGTATTACTTCCGCGGTCCGTTCCGAGCTGGCCGCCGTTGATCGCAACATTCCGCTGGTGCGCGTCCGGGTTTTTGACGAGTACCTCGCCCGCGCTCTGGCCCGGCCCCGGTTTAACGCCTTGTTGCTCTCGATCTTCGCCGGCACGGCCCTGTTGCTGACCGCGATTGGGATTTACGGCGTGATGGCGTATTCCGTTTCGCAGCGCACGAGTGAGATCGGGATCCGCATCGCCCTGGGTGCGGCCAAAGGCTCCATCTTCCGGCTCGTCGTCGGCCAGGCCATGGCCATCGTCGCGCTTAGTCTGGCGGTCGGGCTTGTGGGTGCTTTGGCGGCTACGCGCCTGTTGAACAGCCTGCTCTTTGGCATCGGTGCGTCCGATCCGAGCACGTTCATCGCGATCGTTCTGCTCGTTTCCGCGGTCGCGTTTGTCGCGGCGTGGCTGCCCGCGCGCCGCGCCACCCGCGTCGATCCAATCATCGCCTTGCGCGCGGAATAGGTATGAACCGCCTAATCTCGAAGGGTGGATCGCGCGCTCCGCGCGCGATGACAATATGGCGGCGAAGCCGCAAACTTAAGCATCGCGCGGCGGAGCGCACGATCCACCACGAAGACCTCTGATATGATGAACGACATTCGTTACGGACTCCGCCAGCTGATCGCGCACCCCGCATTCACCCTGGTGGCGCTGCTCACTCTGGCGATCGGAATTGGCGCCAACACCGCCATTTTTAGCGTCGTGGACGCGGTGCTGCTGCGGCCGCTGCCTTATCCGGAACAGGAACGGATTGTCGAGTTGCGCGAACTCAGCGAAGCCGGCCGGCCAATGCCGTTTGCCGAACCGAATCTGGCGGACCTGCGCGCCCGAAATCACAGCTTCGACGCGATCGCAAACTACAGCGCCTGGCCGGAAGCCGTCGCTGGCGGAAACGAACCGGTGCGCACGAATGTCTGCGAGGTATCGCGCGAATTTTTCCGCGTGCTGGGCGTCAGGCCCGCGCTGGGCCGCTTCTTTTCCGCCGACACGTCAGGCGAAGGCAACGACGTTGTCGTGGTCAGTTACGGTTTCTGGCAGCGCATGCTGGGCGGACAAACGAATTTCTCCGGCGCGGCGCTGCGCTTCGCGAACCGCAGCTTCGCCGTGGTCGGCGTGTTGCCGCCGGATGCGGCCTTCCCGCTCGGGACCGATATCTGGATGCCGGCCGAACCTTCTCCGCCCAGCACCTCACGCACGGCGCATAATTGGCGCGCTCTGGCACGCGTGCGAGACGGCGTTTCCACGGCACAGGCGGGAGCGGAGCTGGGTGAAATTGGCCGGCAACTCAAACGGGAACACGGCTCGCTCACGGATGCGGTGAGCTTCGGGCTCGCGCCGTTACGTGAGCGAATGGTGAAGGATTTGCGAGGGGTGTTGCTCGTTCTCTCCGGCGCGGTCGGGCTCCTCTTGTTGATCGCTTGTTCAAACGTGGCCAACCTGCTCCTCGTCCGGACTGCGGCCCGCCGGAAAGAGATCGCGTTGCGCGCCGCCCTCGGCGCTTCTCCGTTCCGGCTCGTCCGGCAATTCGTCGCCGAATCGCTGCTCCTCACTCTGATTGCCGGTGCTCTCGGTGTCTTGGTGGCCTTCTGGGCCGTGGATCTGATCGTCGGGCTTTACGGTGGAAATCTGCCCGCCGCCGGCCACATCGGTGTGAATTTGCCGGTCCTTTTGTTCACCCTGGTGGTCGTGCTTCTGACCGGGCTCGCACTTGGATTTGTGCCGGCGCTGCATGCTTCCGCGCATCAATTGCAAGCCGGCTTGCGCGAAGCGGGGCGCGGTCAATCCGCCAGTCGCGGGAACCGGCGTATTCGTGACGCCCTGATCGTGGCGCAGATCGCGTTGACTTTGATGTTGCTCGTCGCGGCGGGTCTGCTCGGGCGAAGTTTTCAACGGTTGCTCGAGGTCGACCCCGGATTTCGATCGGAAAGCGCCGTGGCCATGACGGTGTCGATGGCGCGACCGGAAGACACCGCCTCGCAACGCCGGCTCGCGCAGATTTATCAGCAGGTCCTCGCGCGTCTGGAGGTGTTGCCGGGTGTGTCGGCCGCCGGCGGGATCAATGCGCTGCCCATGAGCGGAATGGGATTCAATGGGACATTCATCGTGCAAAACGGCTCGAAACCGGCGGCGACGATGGAGGAGTTGTCGCGCCAATTCGATGCGCTCTCGCCCGCCGAACGCGCGCGGGACGCGGAATATCGGGTCGCCAGTGCCGGTTACTTTTCCGCGATGTCCATCCCGCTTGTGCGCGGTCGATTTTTCCGTGATTCCGACGGGCCCGATTCGCCGCATGTCGCCGTGGTCAGCCAATCCCTGGCGAAGCGCTATTGGCCTAACGAGGATCCGATCGGCCGGCAAATTCAATTCGGGAACATGGACGGCGATCTCCGTCTGCTGGAGGTGGTCGGGGTGGTGGGCGATGTGCGCGATGATGGACTCGACGTGGACATTCGCCCAACGCTCTATGTGAACTATGTGCAGCGTCCGGCGGCCGCTGCGCAGTTTTCGTTTGTTGTCCGCGGGCAGGGCGATGCCGCAGGTCTGGGCGCTGCGCTGCGGCGCGAGGCAGCGGCGGCGAACGCGGACATGCCGGTCAAACTGCAAACGCTCAAGCAGGTCGTCGCGGGCTCGCTCGATCAACGCCGCTTCAGCATGGTGATCGTGGCCGTGTTTGCGAGCACAGCGCTCCTCCTGGCGATGGTGGGGCTCTACGGCATCATGGCATATGTCGCGACCGAGCGGACACCGGAGATTGGAATTCGCATGGCGCTGGGCGCCCAACGCGGTGACGTGCTGCGGATGATTCTGCGGCAGAGCTTTGCCCTGGTATTGTCAGGCCTCGCCCTGGGCCTGCTCGGTGCGTTTGGCGCGACGCGCTTGCTCGGCAATCTGCTTTATGGAGTAAATGCGAGCGATCTGACGACCTACGGAGCGGTGATTCTGATCATGAGCGGCGCTGCGTTCCTGGCCAGTTACATTCCAGCCCGCCGCGCGACCGGCGTCGACCCGGCCATTGCCTTGCGCGCCGAGTAAGTCCTTTTCGCTAAATCAATTGGGGGACCTAGACTTTACTGTCTTCTTTGCGCTCGTTCCCCGGTAGCAGGAAATCTGGCCACAGGGATTTGCCGAGATTCTTGAGCGTCCCGGCGATGTTCCCACTGAAATCCTTCACAAACTTCGAGGCCTCCAGCAGCCCCTCGGCGGAAACCTCATACCATTTCCGGTTTGGCTTTGCACTCGTCGCTTGCTTTACCAACATCTCCAGGTTCTCAGCTACTTGCGGTGCCTCGTCCTGCTTCTCTGCGGGTAAAGTCTTGAGGAGTTCCTCCACTTGCTTGGTTAGTTCCTCCAGCAAGTCCTTCCGTTCTCCCGGTGCCTGTTGCTGGATCGCATTGATGCAGTTCGTCAACGTCTGACCCACTTGGGCATTATTGACATTGCCGCCGACGTGGATGCTTTGGTCGTGGCTCGTGGGCTTGTCCCCTTTGATATAGTCTCCTTGCACAATGATCGTGATACCCTCCTTCACTTGCTCCCTTGTCGCAGGCTGTCTGAACGTAGGCTCGTCGTGGTTCATCTCTTTCTTTTTCGCCTGCCGTTTAAGGAGCAGTTGTTCCAATTCCTTCTGCGCCACGTTGAATCCCTCCTTCCGACTCGAATGCTGGCTCACTGCTTTTCCGCCTGGCTTCATGATTTGATACTCCGCCAAATCCAACCCCTCCAAGCTGATGTCATCCACGAGGATCAGCACAAATAGAAAATCCTTCCCTTCGTCGCGCAGCTTCTCACGTGCAGCCTTGATCTCTACGGTCCCGATAAAATCCGATGCGAGAAATGCCGTCGTCAGCAGCCCCACGAAGACATCCATTTTCCCCAGATTCTCTTCAATCTCCTGCCGCCAGCGCATCCCGGGCTCGATGAGCCCATCGTGCCAAGGCGTGATGAACTTCTTTTTCGTCATGACCGTCAGATTTTGCTGAAAAATTCCCTTCACTTTTTTGTCCTCGTGCGAATAGCTCAGGAAGGCATTCAGAGGCACCCGCCCTTCTCGGCGGGCTTCTGGCTCGGACGCTTGGTTAAGTTGGGGAGTCGGCTCGACCAATGCATCACCCTGCGGTGTTTTCACTGCCACCTGCTGTTTGCCCAACTCGGCTGCCTCCAGATCAGCCACGGAGCGGAAGATTCCAGGCAACCCGGCCAGTTCCACCTCCGCAATCGGTTTCGGGTCGGGCAAATCGGAGTGGATACGCTCCAGATTTCCTTGGATTATTTCCAAAAGCCGCAGGCGGTCTCTATCGGGTCCGAATGCCGTCACCTCCACTTGATTGCGCTTCTCACCACGGCGCACCAGCGCGGCGGCCTGGCTGTCTTGCAGCACTACGCCGTTGCGCCAGCGCGGCATACCTTCGCTCAGCAAATGCGTCAACACGATGAAACGTGGCAGCACCCCTTCGGGCAATGGATCGTAGATGTAGCGTAGTCGAACACTGCCCGGCTTCTGCCAGTCCGTCGTCACGCCCTCCGGTTGAAATTCTCCCAGCGCACCCGGTATCAGCCAGGTTTTGGGCAGGGTGCCGCCCTCCTCGTCGAGGGGAAAACACATTTCAAAACGCTCCATCAATCGCAAGAGGAACCGCACGGTCTTCTCCGTTTCGCTGGGCAGCGACTCTTGGGCCTCTTCCAATGTTAGCGTACCATCGCTGTGAGGACGGTCTTTGAAACGTAAAAGGCGGTAAACGCCATCCGTCACCCAATGAGGATTGAGCACCGTTGTATCTCGCAGTCGTGGTTCATCTACGAAATGCAATACTGCCCCTAGCTTGTGCAACAACCGCGCCAGTGACTCTTGCTTTGCGGGATCCTTCTCACCCCGTTTTGCACAAATAGCGCGAAACTGGTCGAAAGTAAGGTGTTGCCGACGCGTGCCCGTGGGCGTCGTGTGGCCCGCGAGCCCAAGCCAGCGTGCTAACTTGTTGCTTGCAGGGTGACTCTTCAGCGCCGTCTCTGGCTTGCAATCTTCCATTACTTTCAACCAAGTTGCAGGAACCATTAGTTTCGGTGGTTCCGTCTCCCTAAGCGACTCAATGGCATTGCAGAGTCTCTCCCGCAGCGTCTCGCAGCCTTCGCGTTTTTCGCAGTTCGTCGGGGTAAAGCTTAAGATGGAGGGAAAGCGCTCGTGCAGCACTCGCTGATCCACGTCATACCCACCCTGACGCGCATCCTGCCGGTTCAGCGCCACTAGTACGGGCGCATTGCCCGCATACCGCTTGAGCAGCCCGAGCCAATATTCTGCATCCTGCATCTCTGTGTTCGATCGTGGATCAAGAACCAATACATAGACGCACCCCTCCGTGAGGAAGAACTGATGCAGCGCGTGGGTGATCTCCTGCCCCGCGAAATCCCATAGTCGGACTGTTATCTCGCTCTGTGGGCAGTATAGTCGAAAGCTTTCCAAGGCGATGCCGGGGGTCTCTGGCTCCGCTTTATCATGGGGTTCATCCATGAAGAACCGACGCAGGCTGGTTTTCCCCGCGCCGCCGCGGCCCACGAGCATCACCTTAATCTCGTTCACCGTCCGTAGCGTTCCCGTCGCGGCGCCTTGGCGCTGGGAGAAGTAGAAGTTTAGAATGTCTTCTGGACGCGCAGCCGTTTTTTTGTCCGGACCGTGAACTTCTGAGAGTCTTGGCCCTAAGATGGAGTCGGGAATGGCCAACGTTTCATTGTGCTGAAGAAAAAGAGCTGTCAGGTTAGTGAGTTGACCGATCTCGGGTGGCAGTGTGCCCAGTTGGTTGTTGTTGACGGACAACGTCCTCAGATTGGTAAGCTGGCCGATCTCAGCCGGCAGGCTGGAAAGTTCATTGTCACCGACGGAAAGCGTCGTCAGATTAGTGAGACGGCCGATCTCGGGCGGTAGGCTGCTCAGTTGGTTGTTACCGATATAAAGCTCTTTCAGCTTGGCCAGCTGTCCGATCTCAGGCCGCAAAATACTCAATTGGTTGCTGCTGAGATGAAGCTCTCTCAGATTGGCAAGCCGGCCGATCTCGGGGGGCAGAGTACTCAGTTGGTTGCCGCTGAGGTAGAGGTCTTCCAGATTGACAAGCTTGCCGATCTCAGGCGGCAGGGCAATTAATCGGTTATTGTCGACGTAAAGCGCTGTCAGGTTGACGAGTTGCAAGATCTCAGGCGGCAGGATGCTGAACTGGTTGTTGCTGATATAAAGCGTCCTTAGACTGGCGAGCTGACTGATTTCAGGCGGCAGCGTAGTCAGTTGGTGGTGGCCGAGAAACAGTATCCTCAGCTTGGCGAGATGACCGATTTCAGGTGGTAGGGCGTTAACTTCGCTATTGGAGAAAAAAAGGTCTCTTAGATTGGTGAGCTGGCCGATCTCTGGGGGCAGCGCGCTCAACCGATTGGACAGCAGGGAAAGTGACTTCAGATCGGTAAGCCGGCCGATTTCAGGCGGCAAGGTGCTCAGTGGGTTACTGTCGAGAGAAAGCGTTATCAGCTTGGCGAGTTCGCCGATCTCCCGGGGCAGGGTGCTCAGTTGGTTATTGTTGAGAGAAAGCGTCGTCAGATTGGCAAGCTGACCGATTTCAGGTGGCAGGGCGCTCAACTGGTTGCTGCTGAGGGAAAGCGTCATCAGATTGGCGAGCTGACCGACCTCCGGTGGCAGACTCGCTAGACCCAAGGCGTCGAGATCGAGATGCGGGTCTCCCGAGCGGTATACGGCGTCAATTTTTTCCAAGGCCTCGTTGTACGCTCGTTGCTCTGGTGTTATCGATGTGCGCAGCATGAAAGGGAAGTTTGGGGGGAGTTTCGGGGAATGGGCAAGCGTGAGGGAAGGAGAAGGGGGTAGACCTGTGTGGCCTCAGTAGGGAATTGGGAGGCTCTTTACTTTGTCAAAAGTTTTTCATGTCGTCACGTTATATCAAATCCTTCCCTACCACTTCCCACCGTTCGACGTTTTGCCGCGGTGATGACGCGGCCCAGGCGATGTCGCGCACAAACAGATTGTAAGGCAGGTTGAGTTTTGGGTGACGCGCGGCCGTTCCGCTCAGCGGCAGGTAATCCACTTTCTCGAAGTAGAAGCGCAAAAGCCGATCGAGTTCACGAAAGGAAAAGTGGTGGACGTGGGTTTGTTCTCCCGAGAGCCGTTTGCCGCGCAACACCTTCCAGCGCCGGTGCAGATGATAGTCGAGCGGAGCCGACCCCACGTAGGCGCTGCCCGGCTTCTTCTTCAAAATTCGATGAACTTCGCGCACGGTGATCGAAGGATAAGGCAGATGCTCCAGGACCTCGGTCATCATGACCACGTCGAAGCTCTCGTCGCGAAAATCGATGGCCGAGGTAAAATCCATTTCGCGACACGCCACCCCGGCCATCCGCGCGGCCTGAAGAGCGAGCTGATCGACATCGACACCGACCCATGAAATGAGGTTCACGAAGTTAATCAGCACTCCGCCCTGGCAGCCTACATCCACCCCCAGGCTCCGCTTGTCGTGGCCGTTTGCTTCCAGACATTTTCGATAGAAGGCCGTCTTGGCCTCCTCATGCTGCCGGCCCCACGCGTAGTAACCATCCGGCCGGCTCTCACCATACTGCTGGTAAAACTCACTGATCAATCGCCCTCGCCGCTCGGGATCGTTCAACAAAAGTTCTTCCGGGAAATTTTCCGCACTCATGGTCGTTGCGAAAGTTCCATGCGGAGGATTCAGATCAACCCCGTTGTCACCTGACTCGATGCCGCTACGTCGAGAGCGGCGGAATAAACGGCGGGATCGGGCAGTCGAGCGAATCGGCGATGGCGCGGAGCAACTCCGTTTCAGGAACCTGAATGAGGCCGTCCGCGGCGACTGTTTCGGCACAGGCGTTGAGGACATTCTTTTTGATCTGAGGCACGGCCAGCGCGAGGCGCGCGAGGGCCGCGTCGAGGCGCGGCAGGTCGCAATCGACCTTGGGCAGAAATGGGATCTCGCTTTTGGCCATGCGGCCCAGCGGCTGCGCCCCTTGGGCAAAGGCCGCTTCGGCTTGCGCGGAATCTTCGTGCCCTGCATAAGCCATCGCGGACAAGAGCACCCCGCAGTCCGCCACCATCGGCCGCAGATCGTAAAACTGCGTGACCGTTTTCGGCGCGGGAAGGAAATTTGGCTCGAGGTGCCGGAGGACAATCTTTTGCAGCATGTACTCGAAGAGATCGATCTGCTCGTCGCTTTCGACCAGAGCGCGGACGGCGGCGCGGAACTCATGGAATTGGGCGGGCGACAACTGGCGCAGAGCAGGCAGCGCCAGATCGACGAGCGGGATCTTCGCCTGCGCGTGCACGTTTTGAGTTTCAGGCCAGACGGTGAGGGTTTCGTCCACAATCGGATCGGAGGTTTCCTTCGCAAGGCTGGCGAGCTGTTTTTCACGGGCCGCGGGATCGTGGCTGAGCAAGAGCGCGTAGATGAGAGTGCTCGCGCCCAGCGGGTCGCGGGTCGCGGATTCGAGCGCTTGCGGAAGGGAACGCTGCAAGTCGGCCGCGTATTTCAAATGGCGTGTCGTGACCTGGCCGACATCCGGCAAAACCGCCTGAGCGGCGACGACAGCTCCGATGATGCCGGAACCGGCGGCTCCGGATTGAGGGAAAATGGGAAGAGGCGGTGGAAGCGGAGGCGGTTGGGAAGGAATCGGCGGAGGTGGAGCTGCACTTTCCGGCGCAACTTCCGGAAATTTTCCATCGAACGCCGGGTCCAAGGCGAGAATGCGTTCTTCCAAAGGCGGATGGGTGGCCATAAAACCGCTGGCCGCGATGCGCAGTCCATTGGCGAAAAATAGATGGCTGGCTTCCTGGGCGTGAGGAGCGTCGAGCTTCGATCCGAGCACCAGTCCTCCGATTTTCTTCAGGGCGCCGGCCAATCCACCCGGGTTGCGGGTGAACTGGACGGAGGCAGCGTCAGCCAGGAATTCGCGCTGGCGGCTAACCGCGGCCTGGATGAGCCGGCCGAAGAAAACGCCGACAAAGCCGATGACGATCAGCGCAAGCCCAAGCAAGGGCAGCGGATTTTTCTTCCCGCGCGTGCGGATTAGAACTCGCCCAACCACGGTCAGGCAGAGGATCCCGAAGATCAGGCCCATGAGGCGCAGATTGAGCCGCATATCGCCGTTCAAGATATGGCTGAATTCATGACCGATGACGCCTTGGAGTTGATCGCGCGAAAGCAGCCGCATACCGCCGCGCGTCACGCCGATGGCGGCGTCACCGGTGGAATGACCGGCGGCAAAAGCGTTGATGCCGGCTTCGTTTTCCAGGAGATAAACCTGCGGGACGGGAATGCCGGAGGCGATGGACATCTCTTCCACGACGTTCAGAAGCTTGCGTTCATCCGCTTCGATCGTGTTCGAATTGATCAAGCGTCCATCCAGCATTTGCGCCACAGCGCTGCCGCCGCGGGAGAGTTCGAGAGTCTTGGCGACGCTGCCTATCGAAATCACGGACAGCGTCCCGAGGACGCTCCAAAGAAACAGGTCGGGCTGCCAAAGGGTAAAGGAAGCTTCTCCGAACGAATCGATGACTTCCTTGCGGCCGAAAATGGCGAAGACCGCGGCGTACGAGGACAGGATCAACAGACAAATCGCGACGATGAAATAGAAGACCAGGAGCTTGGTCTTGCGCCGGGCTTTGTCCTGACGTTCGAAGAAATCCATGAGGACGCCGCGCTCAGGTCGCCATCTTGGGCGCTGACCCCGGAGCTAGAATTTTACTTTCGGAGCTTCCTTTTGTTCCGCGGCCTCGAGGACGAAAAGTTCGGCCGGCGCGAAATTGAACATGCCTGCGAAGATATTGGAGGGGAAAACTTCGCGGCGCGTGTTGTAGGCCATGACCGCATCATTGTAGGCCTGGCGGGCGAACGACACTTTATTTTCCGTGGAAGTAAGCTCTTCCATCAAGGTCATCATCGTCGTATTCGCCTTAAGATCGGGATACGCTTCCGCGACCGCGAACAATCGCCCGAGTGTTCCCGTCAACGTATTCTCGGCGCCGGATAGTTCTTTCATCGCGGAGGTGTCGCCCGGATTCTGCGCGGCGCGGGTATTGGCGGAGGCGGCGGCGTTGCGCGCAGAAATGACCGCTTCGAGCGTCCCGCGCTCATGCGACAGATAGCCTTTGGCGGTCTCGACCAGGTTCGGGATGAGGTCGTAGCGCCGCTTGAGTTGCACGTCGATCTGCGCGTAGGCGTTCTTGTATCGGTTCCGCAGAGTGACCAAACCGTTGTAAAGGCCGATCACGAACAGCACGACAAAGAACCCAATCACTGCGATCACGCCGATTAGCATTATTCCCGTTCCCATAGGTTCTTTTTTACTAACTAAGAGCTGCGCAGTGCAAGGCGAAAGCAGCGGGAGGCGGGTTACGAGCTGCTTAACTGGGCCACGGCTGCTTCCACATGGATCTGGGTTGTATCCAGAACCTGGACGCCAAACGCGGACTCGTCGCGCAGAATCAGAGAGAGCTCGGTGCCGCCCAGAATCACTCCATCGATCTGAGAGCGTTCCTTTAGCGCCTTGATAATGGCCAGCAATCGATCGCGTGTTTCAGGAAGAATGATCCCCTTCAACAACTCCTGCATGTATTTCTCGTGGATCCAGGCTTGCTCCTCCTCACCAGGCACGACCAGATCGATCTGTTGGTTGGATAAGGCCTCCCGGTAAAAGGACGATTGCATGGTGAAACGCGTTCCCAGTAAACCCAAGCGCCTTAGACCGCGGCTTTCCGCGGCTGCACACGTCGCCGCCACAATGCTGAGCAATGGGATGCTGGATTGCCGGGCGACCGAAGCAAAAACGAGGTGGGGCGTGTTGGCTGCCAGCAAGGCGAACGTCGCGCCACCGCGCGCGAGTTTTTCCACTTCCGCGGTCAGATACGCGCTTAGTTCGTCCAGCTGGTTTGCTCCCACGAGATCGAGCACCTTCTTATTGTCGATGCTATTGATGATGATCGAGGGCGCGCTGCCGTCAGTGATGAACCGACGATACAAAACGTAAATCCGCCGGTAATACTCGATCGTCGATTCCGGGCCAATTCCACCTATGATTCCGAGCGTTTTCATTTATTGGTTTCGTAGACTCTGATGACGACAACAAAGACCATCGCCCTGGCTTGCACACTTATCGCGGCGCTCGCATCCGCGCAAAACACGAAAATTATTCCAACCCCCGCCGATGTCGCCGAGGCGCCGGCCGACGCGGAAAAGACGGCCTCGGGGCTCGCCTCCAAGGTGATCGAGCCGGGGACCGGCACCGCGCATCCTGGCAGGACTGATCGCGTCACGGTGGACTACACCGGGTGGACGACTGACGGCAAGATGTTCGATAGCACGCTGACGACGGGCAAGCCGGCGACGTTCCCGCTCGATAAAGTCATCGCGGGATGGACTGAAGGTGTCCAACTGATGATGGCGGGCGAGACCCGCCGGTTCTGGATTCCCGAAGCGCTCGCTTACAAAGGAAAAGAAGGACGTCCGCAAGGGACGCTCGTGTTTGATGTAAAGTTGCTTTCGTTCACCGAGCCACCGTCGCAAACGCCGACGAACTTCAGGACGCCATCCTCAGCCGCCAAACGCACCGTGAGCGGCCTGAGTTATCAGGTGTTGAAACCGGGGAGCGGCCGTCGTCATCCGACGGAGACCAGCACGGTGGCCGTCTATTACTCCGGATGGACGGCGAGCGGCAAACTGTTCGACAGTTCGCTCGTGAGCGGCAAACCGGCAACGTTCTCCCTCGGCGACGTGATACCTGGATGGACTGAGGGCGTGCAACTGATGGTGGAAGGCGAGAAAACGCGCTTTTGGATTCCTGAGTCCCTGGCCTACAAGGGAAACGGACCTATCTACGGCGATCTGGTTTTCGATGTCGAGCTGGTCAAGATCAAGTAAGGAATCAACGCGCAGAGCCAGGGCGGCGGATTGTTAGCCAAGGAGCGGCGGTTTGAAACCGCCGTTTTATTGGGTCGGCGATTCCAAATCGCCGCTCCTTGTCTTGCGGACAAGACGCGCATCTCGCCGGCGCTACGGCTTGTTCGCCGGCAACGGCTTCTGACTCTTAAGAATCTCCGTCTCGGGAGTCAGCGTTTTCGGTTTGCCGCTGAAGATCAGCCGGTTTGGCTTTTCACCGATCGCTTCGGTGATCGCTTTGGCGTGCGTGCTGACTACTTTCAAGTTCAGTAAAATGACCCGCAACTCCTTCATCTGATCCTGCAGTTGCTTGTCGGTCGTGCCGACAAATTTGCCCGCGGTGTCGAAAAACGTGTTCGCGTTTTTTTCCACGGCATCGAGGCCCACAATAATCTTCTGAAGCTCATCCATGTCCGTTTTCACGGTATCGAGCAGCGGTGAAAACTTCGGCAGGAACTGGCCCAGCTCGTCCTTCACGCTGGTCACGGTGCCATCCACGTTGGTGACTGTTCGGTTGAGGTTATCGATGAGCTTGTTCGCGTTCTCGAAGAGCGGCCCGGCGGCGGCTGTGATTTGCTCGATCCCGTAGGACGGATGGCCTTCGATGAGGGCGTTGTTCGCCAGCGTTTCGCCGCCGGGCGTGCCCGCGGAAAGCGCGACGAACTTCGGCGCGAGCATCGTGTCCGCACTGAGCGTGGCTGTCACGTCGGCCGGCAACGGCGGGATATTGTCGTCGAGGCTGATCGTGACGCGCACGGCGTTCCGCTTGTTCGGCCCGGACTCGCGTTGCGCGGCACTCAAGTGGCGCATCGCAATCACGCGGCCGGCGGGTGCGCCGGCGTAACGAACTTCCGAATGCACCTTAACCCCGGTGACATCTTCGTAGTCGATTTGCAACGTCCGCGTCGGTTTCTTCAAGCGGTAACCGGAAAGCGCAACGGTCAGGGCCGTAAGCAGGACTGCGCTGCACGCGATCACGGCAAGAGCGACGATGTAATCGGAGAGGTTTCGTTTCATGGGATCTTATGGCGAAAGCGATGCCGGGCCGAAACGAGCGGGCGCGCCTTCACGTGGGGATGATGCTCGTGATCGTCCTGAGAAAGGCTCAAAGGCATGGGACCGTCGGGTTCACCATTAATAAACTGCTGCACTTCGGGATCCGGGCTGGTTCGAATTTCGTCCGGATGTACCTTGCGCGATAATGCTGCCGCGTCCGAGCATAATCATTCGGGTGGCAATGCGAAACGCGCTGGTCATGTCGTGCGTGACGACGACGGCTGTCAGGTTGCTTCCATCGGTGAGCTCGAGCGTGAGCTTGTCCACGACGGCGGTCATGATGGGATCGAGCCCCGAAGTTGGTTCGTCGCTGAAAAGCAGCTCGGGATCGAGGGCCAGAGCCCGCGCGAGCCCGACGCGCTTTCTCATGCCGCCGCTGATTTCTGCCGGCTTGAGATTCTCGAAGCCGCTCAACCCAACCATTCGAAGTTTTTGGGTCACAATGTCCTGCACCTCGTCGGCCGTCATGTCGGTATGGTGCAAAAGAGGCAGCGCCACATTTTCGCCCACGGTGAGCGACGCCAGGAGCGCGCCAGATTGAAACAACATCCCGAAACGTCGCCGGACCGCATCGAGTTCCCGGCCGTTCACGGTGGTAATTTCGTCGCCGAAAATTTTGACCGAGCCGGAAGATGGCTTCATCACCCCGATGATGTGGCGCAACAACGTGCTCTTGCCGCACCCGCTCCCACCCATGATCACCAGTGTCTCGCCGCGATGGACCTTCAACGAGATGCCGTTGATCACCGTGCGATTCCCGAATTTTCGGAAAAGGTCCGTGACTTCTACCACTGGCTCGGTTTCCGGATTCATGCGCCAAAGAAAAAGACCGCGGTCAGGATAGCGTTGGTGACGAGCATGGCGAGGAGCGCCTGCACGACGGAAGCTGTCGTCGCCTGGCCCACGCCCTCCGCGCCGCCTTCCACGTGGAGACCGGCGTTGCAGGCGATCGTAATGATGATCCAGGCGAAGACGGCGCTTTTGATCATGCCCGAATACAAATCCCAGGTATCCGCGCTCTCGAGCGCGCGAAGCACGTAACCCGCGGTATTGAAATCGAGCGCAAAGCGGCAAACGGCCCAGCCGCCGAGAACGCCAATGTAATTTCCCAGGATCGTGAGGGCCGGCAGCATGACGAGCATCGCGAGGAAGCGGGGCACGATCAGGTAGCTGATGGGATTGATCGCCATCACTTCGAGCGCTTCGATTTCCTCGGACACTTTCATCGTGCCTAACTCCGCGGCCACGGCCGATCCGCTCCGGCCGATTACGATCACGGCGATCAAGACGGGGCCCATTTCCCGCAGGAGCGTTATCATGACCAGGTCGGGAACATAGATTTCCGCCCCGAGTTGTTGCAACGAATGCGCGGCTTGCATGGCGAGGGTCACGCCGATGCTGAACGCGGTCAGTGCGACCATCGGTGTGGCGCGGACGCCGATAAACACCATCTGCCGGAAGATTGGGGAGATCTTAAAGAGCTGCCCGCGAAACGGCGCGACCAGGACCCAGTAAAGCAGGCTAACGTTGAGCCGGAGAAAGTTTTTCAAAATGCGGGAGGAAGGTTAACACCCCCGGATCAGTTATTTCCAGACTAGAAGCAGGAAGAAGCAGCCGCGCCGAGAAAATGATCGGGGCAGGAGCAGAAATCGATTCCGTGCCGACTAGGGCGACGGCGGCGGGCTCTCGGGCGGAGGCGGGGGGTTGAACCCGTGGTGCACCAAAACCCGGTGATGCTCCAGTTTCAATTTCTGGAGCTTCGTCTGCTGTTCCGGCGTCAACTGCGGTGAAATTTGCCGCTCCGATTCTTCCATCGCGCTCCGCACGCGTTGCGCGGTTTCGACTCGGATCGCTTCGAGTTTCGCCGAAGTCGCATCGACGATCGGCGCGATTTTCTCCGCCTGTTCCGGCGTGAGGTCCAGCGCCCGGCGCAAATGCTCTCGCATCCGGTCGCCCACCGCGCCGGAATGCGGAGGCCCAAGGAAATGGCGCCGCGTATGAAGCGAGCTCAGCAATCCGCCGGTCGTTACGCCCGCGACGAAGACGAGAAAGAACGCGAACACCAGCTTCCATTTCAACGGGTTGTTCATTGCGAAAACTCCGTCTGGATAGCGGAATCCGCGATCGCGTACTCATTTGTTTGCGGAATCGTGCGGGCCTCATTTTCGCTGAACTGCCGATAAGCACCCGCGCTGGCCAGAGTCAGCACGGCCAGCGCGACCGCGCCAATTCCGCGCAAGAAGCGGGTTAGCTCGGCGGCGTCATTCGCCTGTCCGCGGCCCGCGCGCCATAACGCAACGATGCGGGTTTCGAATCCATAGGGCACTTCCGGCGCCGCTGATTCCGCGCCGGCTGCCGCCGAGCGCAAGAGTCGATTTAGATCCGCCTCGGGTGTTTTCATTGGTTTTCTCTCGCGGAAAGGATCGACATTTGCCTCTTCATTTTCTGCCGGGCGCGGAAAGCGCGGACTTTGATGAGCGCGCTGCTCCAGCCGGCAATCTTTTGAATTTCTGCCACGGAGCGTTGCTGCAAGTAAAGCAGATCGATCACGAGTCGTTCGGCTGGTTTGAGCGCCAGCATAAGGTGCTCGACCAGGTCCCGCGAGGCAAAGCGCTGATCGGGCGCCAATTCGTCGCTCGTCGCCGCCATATTCTGGATCACGGCCGCCTGTTCTTCGCTCAGGTCGGCCTCGCGCAATTCGGGGCGCGCTTTCTCCGCCTGGATCTGGTTGATGCAGGTGTTGATCGCGATGCGGGAGACCCAATGCTCCAGTGGCACCTGGCCGGAGAACTGCGACAGCTTTTGCATGATCTTGATGAAAATCATCTGGCAAAGGTCCTCCTCGGCGCTGCGGGCCGGTCGATGGGCGCGGACCAATTTGGCCACCAGCGGGTAAAGAGCCCGGACCAATTCACGCGCCGCGTCATCATCCTGCCGCAGAGCAGCAGCCACCAGCTCCCGTAAGACGCGATCATCAGCCATGTAAAGCAAAGCAAGTCCACACTGCTGAAGAAGACAGCGCGCCGGGCTCCGAGGTTACAGAATAAGTACCATTCCGTGTGGCCAGGGAAAATTTTCGCGAAAAACTTGTAACCGCCTGAGCCGTGGCCCTGTCATCCATCCGTGAAAGAGGCGCTCTGATTGCGCTGAAAAACAAGTAACAAACAAAAACAATGACACGAAAACTTATCACTCTCATCGCTGCCGGCGGCCTTACGCTCGGCAGTTTGGCTTATCTTCAAGCGGGCGAACACGAACACGGCCCGGGCCCGAAGATGCATCACATGGGCAATCCGCTTGAGCATTTGAGCGAGAAACTGGACCTCAGCGCTGAGCAGAAGGCGAAGGTGCAGCCCATTATCGATCAGGCGAAGCCGCAGATCGCCGCCATCCATCAGGAAGCGATGGAGAAGATGCGGGCGGTCATGGAAAGCACCGGGGCGCAAATCCGTCCGCTGCTCACCGCGCCGCAGCAGGAGAAATACGATGCGATAAAAAAGGCGCACGAGGACATGCACAAGGCGATGCAGGAACTGCACGACGCCGAGAAGAAATAACAGCGGTTTACCACGGAGAAACAACGCGGCGGCGATCGAAAGGTCGCCGCCGTTTTCCTTTGTCGCAACGGCCCTGTGGGCCGTTTCTGTGGCGCGTCGCTCAGGGCGGACAACGCAGCGCCGGTGTCATTACCTAAGGAGCTGTCGTCGGTCCGGGCTTGTAGACAAGAGAGGTTACGATTCCAAGTAACACCGCCTGCGCCACGCCGCCGATGAACCATTTGATGGCGAGATCCCCCGGCATGGGAATCATCACGTAATCCGCCAGCACCCAGATCGCCTGAAACAACCCCATGAGCAGACCGAACACCACTCCTGTTCCCACACTGCCGCCGGCAAATCCCTTGGCCCAAACAGTCACGAAAGTCGCGACGCCAAGAAGTTGCGCGATGAACATCCAATAAAGCCGAGTCTCGATTTCGGCGTCCGGTCGCCAGATGGATTTGGTCGCCTGGTAATCCGGCCCCAACCAGAAGTGGTGGATAACGATGTCCGCCACGAAGATCAGAAGCCAACCTACGATGATGGCGAGAATCAATCGTTTTGTGTTCATCGCCGCAGGCTAACGAGCGCCTGAATGCGGGGCGAGCCTTATGAATTCCTACGCCTTCGGACGGGGGACCGCCCAAAATCGATAGACCAGAGCTCCAAGGCCAAGGATGGCGACGCCGATCCCGGCGTTTTGCGGGAACCGGACCAGGGTGCTGATGGCCACGCCCCAGCAGGCCAAAACAAACAAGCCTGTCGTGATCGGATGCCAGGGCACGCGAATTAGATCGCCCTGCGACTGTTCCGTTCCGTCGCGGCGGGCCCGGGCGCGAAAGACCAGGAGCGACGCGCCGGTCAAGCCAAAGAAGAGAACGTCAATGGTCACGACATAGTTGAGGATTTGTTCGTAACGGCCCGTCATCGCCACCACTGCCGCCCAGATTCCTTGCAGCACGATCGCGACAACCGGGACTCTTGTTCGTGGGTTGAGGTGACCAACCGCCTTGAAGAAAACGCCGTCGCGCGCCATCGCGTAATAGACTCGCGGGGCGGTGAGAATGCTCTGGCTGAGAAAGCCGACCGTCGAAAGAGCGATTCCGCACGCAATGATCTTCGCGCCCCGCGGACCCAAAGCCTGGCGCATCACCTCGGAGGCGGGGGTGGTGGTGTCCGCCAGGCCAGCGATACCCAACACCCGCAGGCAGACATAGGTCACCAGCAGGTAAAGGATAATGACCCCGGCCACACCGATAAAGAGCCCACGCGGCAGATCGCGTTTTGGATTGCGCATCTCACCGCTCACGAACGTAGCCGTTTGCCATCCGCCATAAGCAAAGAGAACCGGCACCATGGCCGCGGCCAGTCCGGTCAGCGCACCGCTTCCGTTTCCCGGCGCGGACACCCTGAGGGTTAAGTCTGCGGCCGCTGGACCCGCCACCATCCAGCCGACACCGATCAGCAACGCGATGGCGCCGAGCTTCGTCAGCATCAACGCGCTCTGGACATTGCTGCCGGAGCGAATTCCGAGGCAATTGATAAGAGTGAGCACCCCCAGGGTTACGGCGGCGACAACTTGCTCCGGAAGGGCCAGCCCGGATAACTCGCGAAAGTAGCGGCCAAAGATGATCGCGGCTCCGGCCATCCCGCCCGTCTGGACAACTAGCAACAGGGTCCACCCATAAAGGAATGCGACAATCGGGTGATAGGCCTCGCGCAGATAGGCGTATTGCCCGCCGACTCGCGGTTGGAGAACGGCCAGCTCCGCGTAAACAAACGCGCCGATCAATGCGATCACGCCACCGATCAGCCACGCGCCCAGGACCAGCATGGGTGTGTGCACTTGCCGCGCGACGACTGACGGATTGACGAAGATTCCCGCGCCGATGATTCCGCCCATGACGATCATCGTCGCGTCGAAGGGACCGAGCCGGCGGGCGAAGGACGGCTCCGACGCCGGCTCTTTCACATCATTCATCGCAAACGGCTATAACAGACCGCTTGCAAAATCCGAGCTTCGAAACACCAACGACTAGGGATTGGTATAGATTTCGACGACGCCGATTCCCGTTCCGCCGTTCTTCCCGGAGACGATGGCGGTATAATTCCCGGGCAACAGAGTGGCCGAGATGGCTGATTCGAGCGGATTAGTCGGCGCCAGTCCGCTGGCCGTTATTTGAGCGGCTTGATTTTGATCGTCCTGCCAGTTGTCGTCGAATCGGATCAAACCGCCGTTCCCGTCTCGCAACTCGAGGGTCGGGTCAGCCAGCGTATTGCTGAGCTGGGCGAGCGAAGGTCCGATCGCTCGAACGATAACCTGGGCGCCGCCCCCGTTACTTCCCAAAATAAAGCCTCCAATCAATCTGTCGTCGCCGGTCTGGACAAAACTGCGTGTGCTGATATTTCCCAGGGTCGAGGCCGCCGCCGTGTCGAGATCGTAAACTTCGACCAGGCCCGCGCCGCTGCCGCCATTGTTTCCCTGCACAATCCCAGTGTAGCTGCCCGGCGCGAGTGTCGCGATGATAGCCGATTCGAGATCGTTCGTGGGGGCGAGCTGGCTCTGGATGATTTCAGTTTCCTGAGAATCTCTCCAGTTGTCGTTCGACGCAATGAGCGCCCCGGTCGGCCCGTGCAGTTCCAAGACGGGATTGGTGAGCGGATTTGGAACGAATTGCGGCAAGGAGGGTCCAATGGCGCGGACAATGACTCTCTTATCTGCACTGCCCGCGACGATGAAGCCGCCGATCATGACGTTCTCGCCCGTCTCAACATGGGAACGAGAGGAGATATTTAAGGAGTTCGAGGTCACGCTGATCTTGAAGACCCGGCCGCCGTTTCCCTGGGCGAGATAATAGAGACTTCCTTCGGGTCCGACTTTGAGATCGACCAGTGTGGATATGCCGGTCGCGAAAGCGCTCGCTGTGTTATTGGACGGATTGAACAGCCGGATCCAACCGCTGCAGAGATCGCCAAAGAAATATTTGCCGGTGTAGGAAGCGGGGAACTGGTTGATCGCAGGATTGTAAAACGCACCGCCCACGATGGCGCACCCAGTTGTGTTGCCCGGGGATCCATGTCCGTATTCAAACAACGGGTCGCGAAGGTTTGGGTTGGACGGCGAACAAAATCCTTCGCAAAGATTCCAGCCGTAGTTCGATCCGGCGATGCCGTCATTGATCTCTTCCCAAGTGCCTTCGCCGACATCGTTGATGAACAGGCGGCCCGTTCCGGGCTGGAACCCAAAGGTAAAGGGATTGCGCAGCCCCACCGCCCAGATGGCCCGATTTTCATTGGTCGGAGTCCCAGGGATTCCCGAAAAGCTTGTGGGGTTATCCGCGGGAATGGAGCCGTTGGCATTAATGCGCAAAATCTTGCCCAGCCGGTTGGTTATTACCTGGGCGTTGGCCGCATTCGCGTTCTCTCCGACGGCGACGTAGAGCTTGCCGTCCGGCCCGAAGTGGATCGCGCCGCCATTATGATTAGTGGCGCTGCTCAGACTGTTGAGTTCAAGAATGACCGTCTCGCTCCCGATAACAGCGACGTCGCCGGCGGCGGTGAACCGGCTGACCCGATTGTGGGCCGGGGTCCCGGGAACGGTGTAGTAGAGGTAGACAAATTGGTTGCTGGCAAAATTGGGATCAAAGGCGATTCCCAAAAGCCCGCGCTCGCCGAGTGAATCTACCGTGAGCGAGACAAACGGATTCGTCAGGAGGGCGCCGTTCTTGATGATCCGGAGTTGTCCCGTCTGCTGGCAGACAAAAAGCCGACCGTCTGGAGAAAAATCCATGGCCGTCGGCCGGGCGATGGTGTTTCCAACCTGCGTTTCAATGAATCCGGGGGGAAGAATCGCCGCGCGGAGGGAAGCACCGGTCAGGATAACAGCGATCGCGATGGCGCCGATCAGGCGTCGCGAATGGTGTAAAAGCATCATATGATTAAACCGATCCGTTTCGATTAGTAATTCGTCATGGAGACGCCTCGCGGTCGTAGAGTTCGACCAGACCGACGCCGGTGCCGTTATTTCGCCCCTGGAGCAATGCGGTGTAAAGGCCGGGCGGCAGGTCCGCCACCAGGCCGGACTCGAGATTATTTGGCGGCGCCAGACCGGCGAAAGTGAGAGCTGACGCCTGGAGTGGATCATCCTGCCAATCGTTGTTCGCGGCCAAAAGCGCTCCGTCGCCGTCACGCAACTCCAAGGTCGGGTCCGCCAATGCATTTGGCACCCCGGCGGCGGTAAGACTCGGCCCGAGCCCGCGGACGACAATCCTGCCACTCGCCAGAGGCGAGCTGCCGCCGAGCGTGAACCCCGCGATGACGATGTTATCGCCCGTGCTGACAAATGCCCGCGTACTAAGATTGGCCAGCTTCGCGGATGCCGCCTGACCAAGGTCGTAAACTTCAACCAACGCCACGCCCGAGGTGTTATTCTTTCCGCTGACGACTGCGGTAAAGGCTCCGGGATTCAAGATCGCATCGATCGCTGATTCGAGATCACTGGCCGGAGGGATACCGGTGGCGATAATTGCTGCTTCCTGGACCGGGTCGTCTCTCCAGTTGTCGTTGGTGATAGTGACGAATGTGTCTGGACCGTGGAGCTCCAGCACCGGATCGGCTAACGCGCCGGGCACGCCGGATTGCGTCAACGAAGGTCCAACGGCGCGGACGAGCACATGTTTTGGGGCGGTTCCCGCGACGATGAACCCACCGATACCGACATTGGCCCCGGTCTGAACTCGCATCCGAGTCGAGAGGTTGAGGGCCTGCGCGGCCGGCGCCGGTGTCGCATTGGGAGTAGGTGTCGGTGAAACAAGAGGCGTCGGCGACGGTGTCACTCCCGGAGTAGGTGTGGGTGTGGGTGTCGGCGGTATTGGTGTCGGGGTTGCGGTGGGAGTCGGCGTGGGTGTCGCGGTCACTGTCGCACTGACTTTCCAGACCTGCCCATCGTTGTTTAACTGGAGGAGGTAGAAGAGGCTTCCGTCCGGGCCGATCTTCAAATCAACCAGCCTGGCGATGCCCGTGGCGAAACCGCTCGCGGTGTTATTGGACGGATCGAACAGCCGGATAAAACCGCCGCAGAGGTCGCCGAAAAAATATTTGCCGATATAGGCAGGTGGGAACTGGTTAATTGCTGGATTGTAAAAGGCGCCACCCACGATCGCACACCCTTCGCCGTGTCCGTATTCGAATAACGGATCCCGGTAGTTTGGGTTCGGAGGCGAACATAATCCTTCGCAAATATTCCACCCGTAGTTGGAGCCGGCGAGACCGTCGTTGATCTCTTCGAAGGTGCCTTCTCCGACATCATTGATAAACAGCCGTCCCGTCCCAGGCTGAAAGCCGAAGGTAAATGGATTGCGCAAGCCGACGGCCCAGATTGCGCGATTCGCGCCGGACGGAGAGCCGGGAATCCCCGGAAAGGTCGTTGGATTGTCCAAAGGGATTGACCCGTTGGAATTGATTCGCAGCAGTTTACCCAGTCGATTGTCCAACGACTGCGCGTTCGACGGGTTCGCGTTTTCTCCTACCGCCACGTAAAGCCTGCCGTCCGGTCCAAAGTGGATCGCGCCGCCATTGTGATTGGTAAAACCGCTCAAATTATCGAGCTCAAGAATTACCGTCTCGCTTCCGGGCACCGCCACATTCCCATTTGCGGTGAAACGGCTGACGCGATTATGGATCGGCGCCGTGACGACGGTGTAGTAAACATAGACAAACTGATTACTGGCGAAGTCCGGGTCGAAAGCGATCCCGAGCAGCCCACGCTCCCCGTTAAGAATGGTTGGCACCGTGACGAACGGCGTGGCGAGCAGGACGCCGTTCTCGATGACGCGGAGCGCGCCCCCTTGCAAGCAAACGAAAAGCCGGCCATCAGGCGAAAAATCCATCGAGGTCGGGCTGATACCGACATTGGATCCGAACTGGGTCTCGGTGAAGCCGGGCGGCAGAACTGCGGCGCGGAGTGACCACCCTCCCGCGAAAAGGGCGATCGCAATGGCGACAATCGGTCGAGAGAGGCGGCGCCGTTTTTTCATCTGCGAAATACCTGATTTGCGACCCAAATCCCCTGAAAAATGGAGCACTTTCTACGCCGATATCCAGCCGGCTCCCGGCCGTGCTGGCGCCGGCGGAAACGACTCCAGCCAGAGCATTGCGACGTTCAGGATCGCAAGTCTGCCCTACAAAAAATCAGAGGCTCCGCAGTTAATTTGGATCACGCCCGATAACAACAGGCAGATCGCCGCTGCCGCCCATACTGCTCCTCACGGTGATCATCTGCGGGTTGGTCGGCCATGAGAAAGTGCCGATGTAGCTGCCGTCGATATCGCCGCTCAGGATGCCGATCAGGGCGTCGGACGAAGTAACGTACGCGCGCAAGGTCGGCGCATTGCGGACAGTGGATTTGATCGAACTGGCCGCCCGGACTTTTAAGACGTGGTTCCCGTTGGTGTAAACGGCGCTTAGAACTGTAACGGTGTCTCCCGCCGGAGTCGGAGATGGAGTTGCCGCGGGAGTTGGGGATGGTGTTGAAGTAGGCGTGGGTGTCGGCGTCGCAGGAGGAGTCGCTGTTGGTGTAGGTGTCGGGCTCGAGGACGCCGGCACATTGAAGGCGTAGACCTTGTTGTCGTTCGCTACATAGATGCGCCCGCGAGCTGCGATAGCGGCCACGTTGTAACCGCGCGTGCCGGTCATCAATTCGTTTGCCCCGCCACCGTTGTAGACCACCGCCCCCGTGTCCCCATTGTGGCCGTGCAAGCGCTGGTCGCCCGACGAACCGACGGCCCACACAATTACATTGTTAGTGCCATCGGTCGAGGTCACGAAGGGTGAACCACGTCCGCTGGACGCTACGCTCCAACCGGTGGCGATGGTGGGCGGATTGGTGGCGGTAATCTTGAAAGCGGTGAGCGTGCCGGTGGTCGGGCGAAGAACAACGTAAGTGCCCTGGCTTGTCCGGTAGCTCGCTGCCGCCTGGATGATCGCGTTGCCCGAAACGTTGGCCGAGGCTACAGGAGCGCTGACACCGCCAAGGTTGTTGCGATTGAGCAAGTAGGCCTTGCCGTCCTTCCCGAGTTGAACCACCAGGGCGGAAGGCGTGGCGCCCGGCACGTCGACCAGGATCGGTCCGGAACCTCCGAGATCGGCATCGGCGCTATCGAGCGACGCCCAATTGGTCGGCGCCCAAAAATCGGTGGTCGAGCCGCTAAAGCTTGGTCCCGGCAAGAGGCGAATGACGGCTTCGCTTCCAATCCAGGTGGCTCCGCCGCTCCCGTTACCGGTGGTGACGAAGGTGTTAGTCCCATCGCTGGCGACTCCTCCCGGGCCCCAGATTCCGGCTCTCGTTGAGGTCGTGGCAAAAGACTGAACACTGGCAGGATTGCTCATCTGGACGCCCACGAGTCGTCCGCGGTAACTGCCGCAGTCGCCCAGTCGTCCGCCGTACGGCACATAAACAGTGTTGCCTGCTATGCCGAGCGCGGCTCGTGAACTTTGGACCGATGAGTCAAACCCGGACACGGCGGTATTGAGTGTCACAGGCCAGCCGGCGTTGATCGCACCCGTGTCGACGTTCAGGGAAAAGATTCGGTGTCCAGAGCCGCTTACCTCCGCATTGATGAAGAGAGTGCGCGAAGCAAGGTCCACTACCGGTGTAGCGGTAATGCCAACCGGAGTGATGTTCCCGCAGGGAAGACCTGACGAAATAGGCGTGCCGAGATTCTGCGTCCAGACCACCGCACCCGTGGACGCGTTGAGCGCGGTAACATTATTCGATTCGGTCGTTGCTATGACAACCGGTCCGTTCGGACCGCCCTCGATGTAAAGCGGTTGGGAATAAACGTTGCCGACGATCGTGCCGTTAAAGCTCAAATCGCGTGTCAGATTAGCGGCCGCGGCGACGGTAAAAGCGGGATCGACATACAGACCGTCGCGCGAAGGACTGTTATGATGCTGAGTGACGTTGACTGAGAAGCCAGCGGGCGCCACCGGGACTTGCGGAAGACGCGCTCTCGAGGCGGCAACACCGAGGATTCCCAGCCCAATTGCGATCGCAGCAGCGTACAAAGTCCTCATGATATCCGCCTTTCTTTCGAGCTAATCCCGTTGAAGAAGAAAGCACTGTTCTGCCGATAAGCCAATGAACGCGGCTCCCGCGGCAATACGATGACGATATCGTGCTACGGCGCTCCGCGATCGTAGACTTCGACCAGGCCGACGCCCGTGCCGTCGTTTAATCCAGCGAGCAGCACGGTGTACGTGCCCGGCGGCAGCGTCATGGCTATGCCGGATTCCAGATCGTCTGTCGGCGCCAGACCGGCGGCAATCAGGTCCGACGCTTGCACTGGGTTATCGTGCCAGTCGTTATTCGAAACCAAAAGCACGCCATTGCCATTGCGCAGTTCCAAAACCGGATCGGCGAGCGCGTCCGGCACTCCCGCGGCCGCCAAACTGGGGCCGAGACCGCGGACCGCGATCCTGGTGTTACCGCTGCCGGTGCCCAGGATGAAGCCTGCGATTACGATATCGGTGCCGCTGCTGACAAAGGCGCGGGTGCTGATATTGGCCAGCTTCGCTGAACCGGCCTGATTAAGGTCGTAAACTTCAACCAAGCCAACGCCCGTGGTGTTGCTCTTACCGCTGACAATCGCGGTATAGGTTCCGGGATTCAGGGTCACATCAATCGCCGATTCGAGATCGCTCGTGGGCGCGATGCCGCTGGCAATAATCAAAGCCTCCTGCGCAGGATCGTCTCTCCAGTTGTCGTCGGTGACGGTGACAAAGCCGCCGGAACCGTGCAACTCCAGGACTGGATCCGCCAGCGCATTGGGAACGCCAGAACCGGTGAGCGAAGGACCAATCGCCCGGAGGAGCACGTGTTTCGGACCGGTCCCCGTAATGATGAAGCCGCCAATGCCAACGTTGGCCCCGGTAAGAATCTTCATCCGCGTCGAAAGATTCAGGGCCTGCGCCGGCGTGGCTGTCGGCGTGGCAGTAGGGCCCGGTGTTAGGGAAGGTGTTGCCGTGGGTGTGGCGGTAGGCGGTACCGTTGGTGTGGCGCTAGGCGTAGCAGTAGGCGGTATCGTCGGTGTAGCGCTAGGTGTGGCGGTAGGCGGTATCGTCGGTGTAGCGCTAGGTGTGGCGGTAGGCGGTATCGTCGGTGTAACTGTCACCGTTGGTGTGGCTGTGGGGGTCGGAGTTGGCGTCGTTGCGGGCGGGCAGGGGAAAAGCGTGAGTTGCCCTCGAATTTCACCATTCGGGAATGTCCCGGTATGGATGTTCAGGTAGGTCAAGCCACCCTGCAATTGCGTGACCTGCGTCGGCGTGATGGAAAAACTCATCGAATAGGTGCCCGATGTAGCCGCCGGAAAACCGGTCAGAGGAATAATGATCGGTGCGTTCGCTCCCGGAGCAGCCGGGCCGTGAATGTGGGCCATAGTCGCGGGCGTCAACAACCCGGTAAAATTCAGGTTTACCGTGATCTGAGTTTGCGCCTGGTTCAGGACGACGATGGCCGAACCTGTTGCGCCTGGGAACCCGGTGGGCGGCACCTCCTGGGCGCCGTTCAGCGTAGCGGAGAACACCTGACTGTTCGGCACGCAAGTCGGCGTTGGGGTAGCGATCGGAACCGGAGTGGGCGTCCCCCTCGGTGGGGTGGGTGTGGGCGTTGGTGTCGGTGTCGGTGTCGCTGGCGTTGGAGTCGGTGTGGCTGGTGTAGGTGTCGGCGTCGCTGGCGTTGGAGTCGGCGTCGCGGGAGTTGGTGTTGGTGTCGCAGGCGGGGTAACTGACGGGGTGGGAGTTGGTGTGGGGGCGCCCGATACGCTAAAGGCATAGACCTTGTTGTCGGCGGCGTAGTAGATGCGCCCGCGAGCCGCGATGCCGGTATTGAAGCTGCGGATGCCGGTCATTAATTCGTTGGCGCCGCCACCAGCGAAGATCGTGGCGCCGGTGTCACCATTATAGCCACGCAAGCGTCCGTCGGAGCCCGCGGCCCAGACAATCATGTTGTTGGTCCCATCCGTGGAAGTTACGAAGGGAGCGGTGCGCCCGCTCGAGCTGACGCTCCAGCCCGTGACGATGGTCGGTGGATTTGTGGCTGTAATCTTAAAGGCGGTCAGCGTGCCACTGACGGGGCGAAGAACCACGTAGGTGCTCGTGCTTGTTCGGTAGGTGGCAGCTGCGCCAATGACAGTCCCGGTGGAAACATTCGCCTGGGCCACGGGGGCGCTGACTCCGCCAAGGTTGGCGCGATTAAGCAGATAGGCATTGCGATCCTTGCCTATTGCCACCACGAGAGCGGAAGGAGTGGCGCCGGGCACATCCACGATGATCGGGCCGGACCCGCCCAGATCCGTGTCGCCGGCATCGAGCGTCATCCAGTTGGTCGGCGCCCAAAAATCGGTGGTCGAGCCGCTAAAGACCGGACCTGGCTGCAGGCGAATGACTGCTTCAGCTCCACTCCAGGTGGCGGCCGTATTGCCATTACCAGTGGTGACGAACAGATTCGTGCCGTCGTTTGCAACTCCGCCCGGTCCCCACACCCCGGCCAATGTTACGACCGTAGCCCAGGAGGTGACACTGGCCGGATTGTTCATCTGCACGCCGACGAGCCGGCCGCGATAGCTTCCGCAGTCACCGAAGCGCCCTCCATAGGGAACATAGACGCTGTTGCCCAGGATGCCGAGCGCGGCGCGTGAACTTTGGACCGACGAATTGAATCCGGACACCGCCGTATTCATGGTCACCGGCCAGCCCGCGTTGGTTGCGCCCGTGTCGACATTGAGGGAGAAAACTTGATGTCCAGAACCGTTGACCTCCGCGTCGATGAAAAGCGAGCGCGAGGCCAGATCCACGACCGGAGTCGCCGTGATGCCGACAGGATTGATGTTACCGCAAGGGAGTCCTGACGTTATGGGCGTGCCGAGATTCCGCGTCCAGACCACCGCGCCCGTGGAAGCGTTGAGGGCATAGACATTATTCGACTCGGTCGTCGCAATAACCACCGGTCCACTCGGACCGCCCTCGACGTAAAGCGGCTGGGAATAAACGTTCCCCACGATCGTGCCATTAAAGCTTAAATCTCGAGTGAGATTCGGAGCCGCGGCCGTCGTGAACGCGGGATCGACATAGAGTCCGTCGCGCGAAGGATTGTTATGATGCTGCGTGACGTTGACGGAGGTGCCGGTGGGAGCTGCCGGTCCTTGCGGGAGAAGCGCTCTGGAGGCGGCAATGCCCAGGACGCCCAGGCCAATTGCGATCGCAGCAGCAAACAAATTCTTCATAAGACCCTTTCTCCAGCGCTATTTCAGCCGGGTAAGAAAGCACTCTTCCGTCGAGAAGCCAACGCGCACGTGTCGGAGCGTGACGATTCCCGAATCGCTCCAGAGCAGAAGGGTGGTACCGCTCGTTACGGTGCTCCGAGATCGAAGACTTCCACCAGCCCAACGCCCGTGCCGTCGTTCTGTCCGGCGAGCAAGGCAGTGTACGTCCCCGGCCCTAACGTCATGACTATGCCCGATTCGAGATCGTCGGCCGGCGCCAGACCCGCCGCGATCAACGCCGACGCTTGCACCTGATTATCTTGCCAGTCGTTGTTGGAAACGAGAAGCGCACCATTGCCGTCGCGCAATTCCAGAATGGGATCGGCCAGCGCGTTCGGAACTCCCTGCACAGTCAGACTGGGGCCAATTCCTCGTATCGCGATCCGGGTGCTGCCGCTGTTGCCGCCGAGGATGAAACCGGCGATTACCACATCGCTGCCGCCGCCAACAAAGGCGCGGGTGCTGATATTGGCCAGCTTGGCGGGAGCGGCCTGATTAAGGTCGTAAACTTCAACCAGGCCAACACCTGAGGTATTACCATTACCGCTCACAATAGCGGTATAGATTCCTGGACTCAGGATCGCATCAATCGCTGATTCGAGATCGTTGGTGGGCGCAACGCCGCTGGCAATAATTAGAGCCTCCTGCACGGGATCGTCTCTCCAGTTGTTGTTGGTAACGGTGACAAAGGCGCCCGGACCGTGCAGTTCCAGCACGGGATCAGCCAGCGCATTGGGAACGCCAGAACCTGTCAGGGAAGGTCCAATGGCCCGAAGGAGCACGTGTTTGGGTCCGGTTCCCGTAATGATGAAGCCGCCGATACCAACGTTAGCACCAGTCTGGACTCGCATCCGAGTCGAGAGATTAAGGGCCTGAGCCGCTGGAGCGGGCGTCGCACTTGGAGTAGAGGTAGGCGTCGCTGTAGGTGTTACCCCAGGAGTAGGTGTCGGGGTAATGACAGGCGGTGTAGGCGTTGCGGTAGGAGTAGGTGTTGTGATGGGCGGCGTAGGCGTAACGGGAGGAGTAGGTGTCGTGATGGGAGTCGGGCTGGGTGTAACTATGGGGGTTGAGGTCGGCGAAGGCGTCGGGTTGCCACCCGGCACACCAAAGGCATAGACTTTGTTGTCGGCCGCGTAGTAGATGCGTCCGCGAGCGGCGATGCCGGTATTAAAGCTGCGGATGCCGCTCATCACTTCATTGGCTCCGCCGCCGGCGAAGATCGTGGCGCCGGTGTCACCATTATAACCGCGCAAACGCCCGTCGGAGCCCGCGGCCCAGACGATCGCGTTGTTAGTGCCATCAGTAACAGTCACGAAAGGAGCGGTGCGTCCGCTCGAGCTGATGCTCCAACCCGTGGCGATGGTGGGCGGACTCGTGGCAGTAATTTTGAAAGCGGTCAGCACGTTGTTGGTCGGGCGAAGAACGACATACGTGCTTGTGTTCGTTCGGTAGGTGGCAGCTGCGCCAATTATCGTGCCGGTGGAAACATTCGCCTGGGCCACAGGGGCGCTGACCCCGCCGAGATTGGTGCGATTGAGCAGATAAGCGTTGCGATCTTTGCCAATCGCAACCACCAGGGCAGAAGGATTGGCGCCGGGCACATCCACGATGATCGGGCCGGAGCCGCCCAGATCCGTGTCGCCAGCATCGAGCGTCATCCAGTTGGTCGGCGCCCAAAAATCGGTGGTCGAGCCGCTAAAGACCGGCCCCGGTTGCAGGCGAATGACTGCTTCAGCTCCACTCCAGGTTGCCGCCGTGGCGCCGTTACCGGTGGTGACGAACAGATTCGTGCCGTCGTTTGCGACTCCGCCCGGTCCCCACACCCCGGCCAGTGCTACGACCGTGGCCCACGAGGCGACGTTGGCCGGATTGTTCATCTTCACACCGACGAGCCGCCCGTGATAGCTCCCGCAGTCGCCGAAGCGCCCGCCGTACGGCACATAAACGGTGTCGCCCAGGATGCCGAGCGCGGCGCGTGAACTTTGCACCGATGAATTGAACCCGGATACGGCCGTATTCAGGGTCACAGGCCAGCCGGCGTTAATCGCGCCCGTGTCGATGTTCAGGGAAAAGATTTGGTGTCCCACGCCGTTTACCTCCGCGTCGAGGAAAAGCGCGCGGGAACTGAGATCCACGACTGGCGTAGCGGTAATGCCTACCGGGTTGATGTTGCCGCACGGGAGACCAGACGTTATCGGCGTCCCGACGTTCCGCTGCCAGATGATGGTGCCGTTTACGGCGTTGAGCGCATACACATTGTTCGACTCGGTCACCGCAATGACCATCGCGCCGTTCGGACTGGAAGGGAGATCGATGTAAAGGGGCTGGGCGTAAACGTTGCCCACGATTGTCCCGTTAAAATTCAGGTCGCGGGTCAGACTGGCGGCCGCGGTCGGGGTAAAGAGAGGATCAAGGTAAAGGCCGTCCCGCGAATCATGCCTGTGATGCTGGGTGACGTCGCCCGGGAAAGTCGCGGGAACCACCGCGGGCGCCGGGGCCGCGTGAAGAAATGTTCTCGAGGCAGCCACGCCCAGGATTCCCAATCCAACCGCGATCGCAGCAGCATACAAATTCTTCATGATACCCGCCTTTCTTTGGAGCTTTTTCCGCCAAACCAAGAAAGCACTGTTCCGCCGATGCGCCAACGCGGAGCTCTAATTCGTGAGCTGCCTTTTGCGGCCGGTGATAGCGAACAAGGCCAGCACCGCTGTGATGGCGCAGAAAAGAATCGGGGTTCGCGGAGGCAGGAGCCCACCAGTCACTCCCATGAAATCGATCTCACCCATGTGATTTGCGGGCCCCAGATACCAGAGCAAAAGATAAAGCACCTCGAAGAGTTTTCCGCTGCCGCTCCAAACTCCGAGCGCCAGCGCCATCGTTGGGATGAAGAGTGCGCCGACCAGCCAGGCCAAAAGACCAAGCTGATCTCCGGCCACGAGCAAACGGATTCCCGTACCGCCTCCGGCCAGGATCGTGATGATGACGCCCGCCAACCAGCAGGCCGGCAACTGCCGTCGCAGCGGGTGCGCGATGGAAAAGACCAACTGGTCGGTCCGTAAACGCGTCTCGCGTGTTCCCATCGCGCTCCAAATGAGCAGGGGCCAGATCCAGGCTGCGATCAGCAATCCGCGCGAGATCGAAACGGGAGTGAAAAGGCCTGCCGCGAACAACCCAACCGCTACGAGATACCACCAAAGGCTGATGCCGTGCAGTGCGAGGCGCAGTTCCGCCCGGACCATGAAAAGAAAACTGAAACGCGGCGGCTTTGTCAGTGACTGGAGCGTTGCCGTGTGCGCCAACTCGGGGACAACGTGGTCTTCGTTGATTTCTGGCGGCGCCGGTACCTTTGCGACCTTGCTGGTTCGTTTGGAACGTTCTCGCGCGGGATCGAAGCGCCGAAAGAAAAATGCGGCCAACAAAGCCAGAGCCAGGCCAACCCCCAGCCACCCAAGCCGGCCGACAATAACCTGATTTGTCCAAGCCAGGCCGTCCCATCGAAAGGTGGTGAGGTCCCAAAATTTCCCCGATTCTTTGACGTTAATTCCCAGATTGAGCCCCGTCTTGTTCGAACCCGGGAATGCGGCCTCACACGCCGCCGTGATGGATGGGACGAGCGTTCCCGTTCCGAAAAGATCGTTGTAGGAGCCGTGCACGCCCTTATCGAGGTGGGCGATCGGGGCACTCAACGCGCTGATCCAAAGAAAAAAATAAACCACGTTACCGAGACCGCCGCGCAGCCAGGGAATGGCCTCGAAAAGAATGGCCAGCGCGGCGACCACCAGCATGACTGGTAACGAGATGAAGATGAGAGGCATCACGAGCTGTCCGAGATGGAGAGTCAGATCCTCCCCACGAACAAACTGCATGACGACGGCCACCACACCCATGACCGCGACCATGACCGCAAGCACGGCAAAGTTACTGATTGTTTTCCCCACGGTGTAAAGGGGCTTGCTCAAGGTGGTAGTGGCCAGGATCTGACCCACCCGGGTTTGGATGTCGCGATCGATGGCATTCTTCACCAGGTAAAATCCGGCCAGCGAAAGAAAGGGTGAGATCAAGAGCGCTATAAGGCTGCCGAGGTAGGCCGAGTTATAAAGACCACGGTGATCGCCGATGGTCATGGTGGCGTAGGAGGAGTGGTTCGGTGGAATAAAGAAGTAACCAACGTAGAGAGTAATGCCCAGCGTGATCAGGAATCCGTAACTGCGCGTGCGCTGGAGAAAATCAGCTCGGGCCAGGTGATAGAGTGCGCGCAGGCTTTTCACTCGGTCTCGCCTTTCCGGCCCGAGATCCAATAGAGATAGGCGTCTTCCAGGGTTGGAGCTTGAGGCATGGCTCCCAGGCCTGGAGCTTCTTCTGCCACGATGCGCAAATGCACGCCATCGCTCCGATGCAGCGTACTGCTGGTGAGGTATTGTTGACGCAAGGCGGGGAGCTCCGCGCTCGCCACGACTCGTTCCCAGACCTTGCCCTCGACCGATTGGAGTAGCTCTTCCGGCGCCGCGCAGGTAATGAGGCGGCCGCGCGCAATCAGCGCAATTTTCGTCGCGCACGCTTCCACATCGGAAACGATGTGGGTGGAAAGAATCACGATCCGTTCTCCCGACAACTCCGAGAGGAGATTACGAAACCGAACCCGCTCTTCCGGGTCCAGGCCGGCCGTTGGTTCATCCACGATGAGAAGCTCGGGATCGTTCAAGAGCGCCTGCGCAATGCCGACGCGCTGTTTCATTCCGCCCGAGTAACCTCCCAACGGACGCTTCCCCGCCTCAACAAGGTTGACCACTTCCAGAAGTTCCTGAATGCGGTGGCGAGCGGTTTTCCGATCGAGGCCCTTGGCCGCGGCCAGATACTCCAGGAACTCCACCGCGTTCAGGTTGGGATAAACGCCAAAATCCTGCGGAAGATAGCCCAGCACCGTTCGCAATCGATTGGGGGAGCGAACAATATCCACTTCGTTCCAGGTAACCGTGCCGCCTGTCGGTTTGGTGATCGTGGCCAGGATGCGCATGAGCGTCGATTTCCCCGCGCCATTCGGTCCGAGCAAACCAAGAATTCCTGGGCTCACGTCCAGGGTGAAATCCTGCAGGGCCGAGACTTTGCCCTGGTAAAGTTTGCCGACACCTTTGAGTGATAGTTTCATGCAATAAGGCCCTGACTTATCGGTTCGACCTTTGCGGTCGTGAGGCTTGCTCCGGTCAGAGCTGGCCGAGCGCTTTCAAACATTCGCGTCCAATTGAAATGCGTTTGGCGGCATCAGCGTCTCCCTGCATATCGATGTTCAGCGCGAACGGGCAAACTTTATTCTCTTTCACAATCCAGCCGACCCACCAACCGATTTCCGGCGGAGTCGGGCCCACGAACCAGCCGGTCTTGGCGTGCAATTCATAGGTGTCGGTTTTCTCCAGCAGCGTGATCTCCTTGACCGCGCGCACGGCATCGGGACTGATCGGGAGAGACCCGTTTACCAGCCGGTGAAGGAACTCCGCTTGTTCGACTGCCGAGATGGCGAGCGGACCTTCCAGCCAAAAGCGATCGACGACGTTTCCGATCTCCATATTCCCGTAGCCGAGTTTCTTGACGCCTTCCCTCATGCGCTCGATCCCAATCCGGCGGGCTAACTCCTGATAGATGGGAACGTTCGACATCTTGATCGCCTCGCGCAGGCCCATGTCGCGTTCCCATTCCTTGATGCGCTGCGGCTTGCCGCCGTAAGGCAACACTTCGTCCACATTTTTCACCGCACCGGTGTCCAGGCCAATGAGCGAGTTTGCGATCTTGAAAGTTGAGGCAGGCGTAAAGCGCTTCCTGGCTCGCGCTTCATCCGAGATGAGCATCGTGTCTTTCGCGACGTCGAAGAGCACGAACGTCCCCACCACATCTTGAGCGGTAAAGCATTTCGCCAGCTCCGGGACTTCTTGATAGGTGCGGGCCGAGAGGGAACACACCGGCGCGATCAAGAAGCTTAGAGCCACAATAATTCGTGGCATCTCCCTTCCCTTAATCTGTGGGATGATTCTCAACTCCTCCGCCCTTCGTCCAGGTCGATCAAATCCGGAATGGTGACGATATCGGTTCGATCGGCAATGCCATCCCTCTGCTTTTGCTCCTCCAGGATCGGCGTCGCAAGATCATTCCAGCCCAGCTTCGAAATGAAGCCGTTCCAAACCCTGAGATCGCCTTCGTTCAACCGGCGTCCCTTCTCGTAGCACCACTCAAGGATTTCATCGTCGCTCCCGCCCTCCAAAACGCGGTCGCGCAACTCGCTGTAATTCACGCGGAGAAAACTTAAACATAACCCGTCTGCCGCCCGAGTCTTACCAAGCCGCGTGTGATAATCCTCCCCCAGCTCTCCTCGGGCGTGGAGCCGGATCTTATCCAGCATGCGCGGAAACCACATCATCCCGCCCGTCATTTCCTTTGGGCTCTTCGGATACGTGCTCATGTTTTATAATGTAGTGGCAATTCCGTCGACGTCGCAAACCGGACCTTCCAGCCTTCGTTCGCCATTCGCCATTCGTCATCGCCATTCCATTGACTTCCCCCGCGCCAATGCGCGACAGTTCCGCGGATGGAGTGTCCGTTCAACAGCGCGAAGACGCCCGCCTATTACGGCAGCTATCTCGCCGTCGAGAAGCTCCTGGGCTTGCAGGTACCGCTCAGCCTGGTCGAGGGCAAAATCCACGCGCACGATGAGATGCTCTTCATCATCGTTCACCAAACCTACGAGCTTTGGTTTAAACAAATCCTTCACGAGCTCCAGGCCTGTTGCGACGTCTTGCAGCAACCTTCCGCCGACGACAATGGACCTGACATGAACGTCGTGGTCCATCGTCTAAGGCGCATCGTCGAGATTTGGAAACTGCTCAACCATCAGGTGGACGTGCTGGAAACCATGACGCCCTTGGATTTTCTCGACTTTCGCTCATCCCTCGAGGGCGCATCAGGCTTCCAGAGCACGCAGTTCCGCCAGATTGAAGCGACTTTGGGGCTCAGGATGGAGAACCGGTTTCGGCCCGATTATTACAAGCATACTGAGATAGGAGGTTTCAATGCGGACGATTACCGCACCATCGTCGAGGCCGAGAAAACAACGACGCTCTTACAGTTAGTCGATCATTGGCTGGTCAGGATGCCGTTCTTTGAGGAGTCATTCTGGCAAGGCTGGGAGGATTCCAGTGACGCTGATGCTCCTGCGGAGTCGAGCGACACGGGCGTAGCTCAATCCAGCTTTTGGAATCGCTACCGGAGGCTCTACGAAGCCAGTCTCTCCGATCGGGACGAGAAAGAAGATCTCCTGGCCAAATTCGACGAGACCTTTTTCAAGACCGGAGCCGGCGATTTTTCTCCCGCGTCGCTCCGGGCCGCCCTCTTCATCATGCTCTACCGCGACGAACCTCTCTTCCGTCTGCCGTTCGCTCTCCTCAACACGTTGATAGAGATCGACGAACAACTCGGGAACTTTCGCTACCGCCACCTCCAAATGGTTCGGAGAATGATCGGAACCAGGATCGGCACCGGCGGAAGCAGCGGCGAACAGTATCTCCAGGGCGCGGTGAACAAGAACTACATCTTCAGGGAATTGGCCGGGGTCATCACCTATCTGATCGAGCGGCGGAACCTGCCTCAGTTGCCCAAGCGTTTGCACGAGGCCTTACGGTTTAGCGCCACGGGACGATAGGCGTTTAAGCACGCGGAATGTCTTGCACGGTGACCTGGGCGCGCCGTAACAATGCGGGTATGCGACCCGTCATTCTGTTCCTGGCTCTATTTGTCATCGTCGACCTCTGTCCCGCTGGCCAACCGAAGCCACGAGAAAACAAGTTCATGAAAATAGAAGTGGCTGGGCTACAGGCGCGGCCACTCCCGTCCGGGCCTGGCCTCGCGCAGAATTTCATGTTCGTCCTCAAGCAACCGATTCAAGTGACTCGAGTGCGAGTCGAAGACCTAACCGACAAGCAACCAATCCTGTTGGTGGACGACCGAGCTCCCAAGGTCGCCGATAATCGGTGGACAGGAAGTACTCGCGTCGTGCCAATGACGCCGGATAATTTCCCCTGGGTGTTCGACGACTTTGTTACCAAGAAGCTGTATCGAATTACGGTCTCGACCCAGGGACAAGGCGAAATCAGCCTGGAGCAGCCCGCTACCTTCGACGTAGCAATTAAGAAAATGTTAAGGCGGATTAACCTGAAAAAGAGCAAGTAACTTCAACCGCTTTTCGCTGGAGATCCTGGCAGGCCTACACCAACCCTTGATCCATCATCGCGTTCGCGACCTTCAGGAAGCCGGCGATGTTCGCGCCATTCACATAGTTGCCTGGAGTGCCGTACTTCTCGGCCGTGCGATGGCAGTTTTCGTGGATCGTCCGCATGATATTGAAAAGGCGGGTATCGACTTCTTCGCGCGTCCAGGAAATGCGCATGCTGTTTTGCGCCATCTCGAGACCGGACGTGGCGACGCCGCCGGCGTTGGCGGCTTTCCCGGGACCGAAAAGGATCTTCGCGTCGAGGAATTGATTTACGCCATCGATGGTAGTCGGCATGTTGGCGCCCTCTGAGACAACGTAGACGCCGTTCCGCAGGAGATTGGCCGCGTCCTTTGAATTGATCTCGTTCTGCGTCGCGCTCGGAAACGCGCATTCGGCCTTGTGATCCCAAAGTGGATTATGGTCGGACGCCGGGTCAATCGCCGTAAACACCGCGCCCTTGAACTGGTCGGCGTACTCAGAGATCCGGCCGCGGCGGTTGTTCTTCAGGTCCATGACAAACGCGAGTTTCTCGCGATCGATGCCAGCTTCGTCGTAGATGTAGCCCGATGAATCCGAGAGCGTGACCGCTTTCGCGCCTAACGAGATGAGTTTATCCACCGTGTACTGCGAGACGTTGCCGCTTCCCGAGACGAGACAAATCTTGCCCTTCATCTCTTCCTTGCGGGTCTTGAGCATCTCAGCGGCGAAATAGACGGCGCCGTAGCCTGTCGCCTCCGGACGGATAACCGAGCCGCCCCACGTCAGGCCTTTGCCCGTCATCACGCCGGTGAATTCGTTCTTCAGCCTCTTATACATTCCAAACAAATACCCGATCTCACGCGCCCCGACCCCAATGTCGCCCGCGGGCACATCCGTGTCCGGGCCGATGTGCCGCCACAGTTCGCACATGAACGCCTGGCAGAAGCGCATCACTTCGCTGTCGCTCTTGCCTTTCGGGTCGAAGTCGGCGCCGCCCTTGCCGCCGCCCATCGGCAGCGTCGTGAGCGCATTCTTAAAGACCTGTTCGAACGCGAGGAACTTCAGGATGCCCAGGTTGACCGAGGGATGGAAACGCAGGCCGCCTTTGTAGGGCCCGATTGCGCTGTTCATCTGAATGCGGAACCCGCGGTTCACGTGCAGTTCACCCTGGTCGTCCTGCCAGGGCACGCGAAACATGATGACGCGTTCCGGCTCGATGATGCGCTCAATGATCTTCGCCTTCCGATATTCGGGATGTTGATCCAGAACGAGCGAGAGCGACTCGACGACTTCCTGGACGGCCTGGTGAAATTCCGGTTCCGACGGGTTCTTGGCCTTCACGTCGGACATCAACGCTGCGACTTGGTCATTCATGGAAGCCGGACGATATGTCAGACGGCGGGCAAAAACAGAAGCAAAATTTTCGGTTCACGCCAGACGCGTCACTACCGGCTCAATTCAGCCTTTCGCTAGCCGCCCTAATCAAGTCTGCCATTTTCGATGCATACTCAGTTCGAATCTTTCCATCCGAGTCGAGTAAGCCGAGAACTCTTTCTGTCCCCGGTCGCGCAAGCTTGGTTCGAACATCATCAGCTGGGATGACAAAACATGTAAATTTTGGAAATTCCCGCATGAAGGCTTCTGCTACGTCTTGCTTATTTCCATCCAAGATAGCCACAATCCTTGTGAACCCCAGATCGCTCAGCATGTTGCCCACCGCGGGCATATTGTCAGCGCCGCCGACACCCCAACCGAAGAACGTACCAGAGAATTTGAGGCCCAACTGCCGTTCAATTTCGGCATATCCGGCAATGTCGTCCTGCCCTTCAACCAAGATCACGCCGTCCTCCAAGAAGAACACCTCGCGAGCATCAAGTCCCAGGATGTGCGGGTTATTCCTGTTGGTAATAAGGCGAGTAAGCTTTCTCGCTGATGTCTCTGTGAGAGTCGAAATTGTTGAATCTCCATCTTTCAGGTAAACGCGCGCGACCGCGGCCCCTGCGCTGATCGATTCAAAATCTACAAAGTAGGGGGAGTGGGTTGCTACGATGATCTGCCTATCTGCAGCATAGGAACGTAATAAAACGGCCAGCTTTCTCTGGAGCGAGGGATGTAGCGACAGCTCAGGTTCATCTATTACGATGATATCACCGGGCTTAGAATCATAGAGCGCGTCAACAATGAATAACAGACTGATCAATCCCTCGCCAAGGCCGTCACTGTTGTGGGAGCCACCACTTGCCTCAAACTTAAGAAAATATTCACCTGAATCCGCTCGATCGATGGTCCATTTCGGCACGGGCATTAGCACTCTCGATAACACTTCGTCGAAAGGCGTACGATTTTCTTGGATTTGAAATAATCGATACGCGAAATGGTCGACCGCCGAACCGCGGATCGCGGGTAACCCGTGAGAGACAGCATAGTCGGCGCGACTCTGAATCGATTTGCCAAACATCGGTCTAAAAAAGCGTCTAGATGGTAAGACGAAGATGCTCTCTATCTGCGCATTAATCGTGCGCGTCGTTTCACTGCTGCCAGATTCACGCGAGACGAGCTCATTCGTTCTTCCCGATTCGTCGGAAACGACGAGTTTTACAAGGTCTCCTGCCTTTCGATTACGCCTCCCAATTGTGAAGCTTGGTATCTCTGTCTGCGATAGAGCGCGAAGCGCTTCTATGATAGTCGACTTCCCGCCGTTGTTCGGGCCCACAAGCGAGGTGAGGCCGCTGCCTGGACTGCCATTGGCAAGCGCGAAATCAAGATGACCAGACGTGGCGAACCCCCGCAGACCAAGGATATCCAGACTCTTTAGTGGCATTCTACTTTAGATTAAAACACAAAACAGCCGGGCTCCTTTCGAAGCCCGGCTGTCGTGATTCTCATTGTTGTTTCGGCTTAGTAGTCCATGCCGCCCATGCCGGGGCCCATGCCGCCGCCCATGCCCGGAGGCATTCCACCACCCTTTTCCTTTTCAGGAAGATCGGTGATGACTGCTTCGGTCGTGAGCAAGAGGCCGGAGATCGAGGCCGCGTTTTGCAACGCGCTCCGTGTCACCTTGGTCGGATCGACGACGCCGGCTTTCACCAGGTCTTCGTATTCGCCCGTGGCCACGTTGTAGCCTTCGTTGCCTTTGCGCTTCTTGACTTCCTGCACGATGAGCGCGCCTTCCTGGCCCGCGTTGTTCGCGAGCTGACGCATCGGCTCTTCGATCGCGCGGCGAATGATGGCCGCACCGACTTTTTCGTCGCCTTCGAGCTCGAGTTTATCGAGTGCTTTCTGCGCGCGAATGAACGCCACGCCGCCGCCAGGCACGATGCCTTCTTCCACGGCCGCGCGAGTCGCATGCAACGCGTCCTCGACGCGAGCTTTCTTTTCCTTCATCTCGGTTTCGGTCGCAGCGCCGACGTTGATCACGGCTACGCCACCCGCGAGTTTCGCGAGACGCTCCTGGAGCTTCTCCCGATCGTAATCGGAAGTCGTCTCTTCGATCTGACGACGAATCTGGCCAACGCGTCCTTGAATATCGGACTGCTTGCCTTCGCCTTCCACGACGGTGGTGTTCTCCTTGTCAATCGTGACGCGTTTTGCACGCCCTAATTCCTCGAGCTTTACGTTCTCGAGTTTAATACCGAGGTCTTCGGTGATGCATTGACCGCCTGTGAGGACCGCGAGATCTTCCAGCATCGCCTTGCGACGATCGCCGAATCCCGGAGCCTTGACTGCTGCCACTTGCAGCGTTCCGCGCAGCTTGTTCACGACCAGGGTCGCGAGCGCTTCGCCTTCCACGTCTTCCGCAATAATGAGCAGCGGACGTCCGGCTTTCGCGACTTTCTCAAGCAGCGGCAGCATGTCCTTCAAGCTCAAGATTTTCTTCTCGTGAATGAGGATGTACGGATTATCGAGCACCACTTCCATCGCTTCGGCGTTCGTGACGAAGTAAGGAGAGAGGTAACCCTTGTCGAACTGCATGCCTTCGACCACGTCGAGGCTGGTTTCGATCGACTTGGCTTCTTCTACCGTGATCGTTCCGTCCTTGCCGACTTTGTCCATCGCGTCGGCAATGATCTCGCCGATCGTGCGGTCCCAGTTAGCTGAGACAGTCGCGACCTGCGCGATTTCGGTGCGGTCGCTGACCTTCTTCGAGATCTTCGCGAGCTCGGCGACAACGGCTTCCACAGCTTTGTTGATGCCGCGCTGAAGCGAGGTCGGGTTAGCGCCGGCGGTGACGTTGCGGAGACCTTCTTTGTAGATGGACTCAGCGAGGACAGTCGCCGTCGTGGTGCCGTCACCAGCGATGTCCGAAGTCTTGGAAGCGACTTCGCGGACGAGCTGGGCGCCCATGTTTTCGTAAGGATCTTCGAGTTCGATCTCCTTGGCCACGGTCACACCATCCTTGGTGATCGTCGGGCTGCCGAATTTCTTGTCGAGGATGACGTTGCGGCCGCTCGGTCCGAGCGTCGCTTTCACAGCGCGCGAGAGTTTCTCGACGCCGCGAAGAAGCGCGTGCCGCGCATTTTCATCGAATTGTAATTGTTTAGCTGCCATATGTCTTAGTAGTTAGTTTCTAGTTGAGAGTTGGAGAGACGGAATTAACCAATGATGCCGAGGATATCGTCCTCGCGCATGATCAAGTAGGACTCGCCGTCCACTTTGATTTCGGTGCCGCCGTATTTTGAGATGAGCACCTTGTCACCTTTTTTGACTGTGAACTCGACCTTCTTGCCCTCTTCGTTCACTTTGCCGGTACCGAGAGCGACGACGTTGCCCTCCTGCGGCTTTTCCTTCGCGGTATCGGGAATGATGATGCCGCCCTTTTTGGTTTCTTTCTCTTCGATCGGCTGCACGAGCACGCGATCTCCGAGAGGTCTTACGTTAATTGCCATGTGTAATTACTCTTTCTACTTTGTTGGTTAATGCCGGCAGTCGTCAGGTCCTTCCCAACTACTTCCAGCAAATTGTTATGGTTAGTCGCCGGTTGTGCCCGGCTGTTGCCGCTGCTGCAAAACGTCAATTAGCTCGTCCGCATACCTGACCGCCCGGCCCGCGACGGAGTTAGTCCCCTTGTCCCCCGCGCTCAGCAGTCCCACTGCCATCCGAATCGCGAAATATTCGCGCTTCGTCAGACCGAGGGAATTCGGATCGTCCCCTTTCCTCGGAAATGCTGGAGCACCAGGATCAGTTTTCATTTTCTCTGAGCGGCTGCCTTCGTGAGCTACTTCTTCTTATCTTCGTCGACGACTTCAAACTCAGCGTCGACTACGTCACCTTGGTCTTTCCGCGGACCTTCGTCCTGCGGACGGGCGTCAGGGCCTGGACCGCCGCCGGCCTCTGCCCCGGGCGGAGGCCCGGCGCTCGCGGCCGCTTGCTTGTAGAGATCGGCGCTGACTTCCTGGAATTTGTTCTGCAGCTCATCGTAAGTCCGCTTCATCGCGTCGGTATCGTTCTTCTCGATCGCTTCGCGGACGGCCTTGATCGCGTCCTCAACCTGTTTCCGTTTGTCTTCCGGAACCTTGTCGCCCAGATCCTTCAACTGCTTCTCGCTCTGATACGCGAGCGTGTCGGCGTTGTTCCTGATCTCGATCGCTTCCTTCGCCTTCTTGTCTTCTTCGGCGTGGGTCTCGGCGTCGCGCTGCATCTTCTCGACTTCTTCCTTGCTCAAGCCTGAGCTGCCGGTGATGGAGATTTTCTGCTCCTTGCCGGTGCCAAGGTCCTTGGCGGAAACGTGCAGAATGCCGTTCGCGTCAATGTCGAAGGTGACTTCGATCTGGGGCGTGCCCCGCGGGGCCGGCGGGATGCCGTCGAGGTGGAATGTGCCGAGATTCTTGTTGTCGCGCGAAAGCGGACGCTCACCCTGCAACACTTTAATCTCCACGCCTGGCTGGTTGTCGCTGTAGGTCGAAAAGATCTGTGATTTGCGGGTCGGGATTGTTGTGTTGCGCGGAATCATCGGCGTTGCAACGCCACCCGCGGTCTCGATCGCGAGCGTCAATGGGGTAACGTCGAGGAGCAGCACGTCTTTCACGTCGCCCTTGAGCACACCACCCTGGATGGCCGCGCCGATCGCCACGACTTCGTCCGGGTTTACGCCTTTGTGCGGCTCCTTGCCAATCAACTGCCGCGCGGTCTCGATGACTTTCGGCATGCGCGTCATACCCCCGACGAGCACCAGTTCGTTGATGTCTTTCTCGGAGAGTTTCGCATCAGCCAGGCAATCCTTGACCGGCTTGATGGTGCGTTGGAAAAGCGGGTCGGTGAGCTGCTCGAGCTTCGAGCGCGTCAGCTTTTTCTGAATATGCTTCGGTCCGCTCGCGTCGGCGGTGACGAAAGGCAGGTTGATCTCGTATTCCTGCACAGAAGAAAGTGCGATCTTGGCTTTCTCCGCCTCTTCCTTGATGCGTTGGAGCGCATCCGGCTGCTTCGAGAGATCGATGCCGCTGTCCTTCTTAAATTCACCGACGATCCAATCGACCAGGACGTTGTCCCAGTCATCGCCGCCCAGATGGGTATCGCCGTTCGTCGCCTTCACTTCAAAGACGCCGTCGCCGATTTCGAGCACGGAAATATCGAAGGTGCCGCCGCCCAAGTCGTAGACGGCAATCTTTTCGTCCTTCTTCTTATCAAGGCCATAGGCGAGCGAGGCCGCGGTCGGCTCGTTGATGATGCGGAGAACTTCGAGACCGGCGATCTTGCCCGCGTCTTTGGTCGCGTTCCGCTGAGAGTCGTTGAAGTAGGCCGGCACCGTAATCACGGCTTGCGTGATTTTTTCGCCGAGCTTCGCTTCCGCGTCCGACTTGAGTTTCGCGAGAATCATCGCGGAAATTTCCGGCGGAGAGAATGTCTTCTTCTCGCCATTCACCTCGACCTGCACGTGCGCGTCGCCGTTCGCGGCCTTCACGATTTTGTACGGCACGCGGTGCTCTTCCTCATGAACTTCGTCGAACTTGCGGCCCATGAACCGCTTGATGGAGAAAACGGTGTTAGCCGGGTTCGTGACCGCCTGACGTTTCGCGGCCTGACCGACCAAGCGCTCGCCGTTCTTCGCGAAGGCGACGATTGACGGCGTCGTGCGCGCCCCTTCGCTGTTTTCCAAAACTGCCGGGTCGCCGCCTTCCATTACAGACATGCAGGAGTTGGTGGTGCCCAGATCGATACCTAAAACTTTAGCCATAAATTGTGTTTCCTTCTCCGGATCGCGAGATGCGTATCCGACGCGTTCTCCTTAGCAATCCATATTCCGTCAATGCTCAATCAATATAAGTGGCTTATTAACAGAGACTTGAATAATGCTAGAATTTAAGGAGGCTCCTCAAACAGCGACAACATGGCCCGCTTCGGTGATGAGGAAGCGCCCCTCTGTCCCAGATCGAGGCTCAGGATCGCGTTTTGCGGCTGCTCGAATTTTTCTCCCCAATCAACACGGATCCGCCCGAGAATTTCAGCAGAAATTCGAGGACCTTCCGGTATGTCTCCTGCTTCGTAAACCGTTCAATGCAAAACACTGGCGGCTCGTCCCTTTCAGCCCAGGAATCGAGCAAGGACATCGTTTTCGCCTGCACGCATTGCTCCGCGTCGTTCGTGGTCGATGCCGCCGCGGCCGGCCTGACCTTGGATTGCCAGAAATGCGGTAAGCCGACCATCGTTCCGAACCCGGCTCTCGAAGCGGCCGCGGAAACCTCCGCCCGGATTTCCGACCTCCAACATCAACTCAAAGAGAACGAATCGCAGCGCACTGAGATCACCGGTTATATCAATCAGCTCAGTATCCAACTGCACCGCTGGCAACTTCGTCTCCAGACCCTGAAGGAGCGGGAGCAAAAGCTGCAAACCGAGCTCGCCGCGATTTGTGACCCGGGCAACCCTCCGGCCGAGGCACCCTTGGAAGCGGCTACTCCGTCCGGAGCGCAGTCATCGGGCTGACCTTGGTCGCGCGACGGGCCGGCAGATAGCAGGCAAGTAACGCGGCGAATGAAAGCATGACACACGAACCCAGGAGCGCGGCGGGATCCGCCGGGCTGACCTGGTAGAGAATCTGGGTGAGTAAACGACCCGCGGCGAGCGCGAGGAGCAAACCAACACCCAGGGCAAAAGCGGTTTGGAGCGCGCCTTGTTTCATAATGAGCGAGAAGACATCGCGGGGGTGAGCGCCCAGCGCCATGCGAATCCCGATTTCACGTGTCCGTCGCGCGACGGCGTACGATTTCACTCCGTAAACTCCGACCACGGCGAGGAGCAACGCGATCCCACCGAAGACGCCGAATAAGACCGCCCCGAGACGCACGATCCAGAGGCTCACGCTTTTTTCGAGGAGATCGGTGAATGGCGTGATGTTGAGCACGGGGAGGTTGGGGTCCACCTCGCGCATGACTTGGCGGAGCGTGGGAATCATCGCCGCAACCGCTTTTGGATCCGTCGCAGCGAGACGCACGTGGAAATAGACGTTCCCGTTGTATCCTTGGGCGAGCGGCACAAAGAGGCGGCGCTGCGGTCCCTCGTTTTGCACTTCGTGCCGATGCCAATTCACGATACCGACCACTTCCATCTCCGCCGGGGAACCGTCTGAAGGCGGCTGGGTGTAACGAATGCGCTGGCCGATCGCGTCGCCGTTCGGGAATAATTTCGCGGCCATCTTTTCGTCGATGATCGCCACCCGCGGCGAATCCTTGTTCTCCGCTTCAGTCTGCGTGAAATCGCGGCCTCGAAGGAGATGGACACCGATCGCGTCGAAATAGCCGGGCGTGATCGCGGTGAAAAGTCCACTCGCTCCCGGATCCGGCGCGTTCGGATCGGTCCTCACCTGTGGCGCCTCGTTTGCCGGCATGATGCGGCGCGCGTTCGTGAAATTCCCGTATGGAACCATGGTGCCGAGGGCCGCAGCTCGGACCCCGGGCAAGCTGCGAGCGCGATCGATCGCGGCGAACATGAGACGTTTGGCCTGGACGACGTCGGTTTTGCCTAACGAGAAGTCCATCTCGGTGACAATGCCGCCCGCCGGTTCGAATCCCAACGAGACGTTGCCAGCGGCGAGCGCGCCACGAAAGAAGAGGCCCGCACTAAAAAGCAGCACGAGCGAGAGGGCGATTTGCGCCATGACCAGGAGATGGCGGGGCGCAAAGAAACGGTTGAAACGGCCGATGTGCGCCGGCTCGCCCGCTTGTTGTTTAAGGTCGTTCACGAGGTCGGCGTTGGACGCCTTCAGGGCCGGCCCGAGGCTGAAGAGGAGCGTGGCGAAGAGACAGAAGAGGAATGTGATCGCGAGCACGCTCGCGTCGGGCCGCATATCCACGACAATCGAGAAACTCATCGAAGTGAAGAGCCCGCCGAGCGAACGGAGCAGTGCTCCATTACTCCAGATACTCAGAAGGAGCCCGAGCGTTCCGCCGACCAGGGCGAGGAGGAGGCCTTCGGACAAAAGCTGGCGGATGACGCGCCAGCGGCTGGCGCCCAGGGCAAGACGCAACGCAATCTCTTTCGCGCGTGCCGTGCCACGAGCGAGCAACATGTTGGCGAGATTCAAACTCGCGATCAGCAACACCGCGCCCGCCATGCCCATGAGGAGCGCGCCGATGAGACTGATGGGGCCGTCATCCTGCGGGGTCGTGCTGATACTGAAACGGGACGGCGTTTGGATCTGCAACTCGCGCGCGCCGGCGGAGTCAGGCGGTTGAATGGCGGTGAGGCGTTGCGCCAGAACCGAGAGCCGGGACTTGGCGGATTCGATCGTTAGGCCGGAATGCAGTCGAGCCACAACATTGAGCGCGTAGCTTTTCGGCTGCGCCAGGTCCTGGAGATCGGCTGCATCACTGAAAGCGGAGCTCAACTGCGAGTAAACCCCGAGTGGCAGCCAGACGTCGGGTGCGATCAGCGCGCTGATTCCACTGAAACCTGCGGGGCTGACGCCGATCACCGTGAACGGCTGCCCATTCACCTGCAACGTGCTCCCGACAAAATCAGGTCGTCCCCCCATTCGCTTCCAGAACCCGTGGCTGACGACAACGACCGGGATGTTCGCGTTGGGCCGGCACTCGGCGGCGTTATAAAAACGGCCGAGGGCGGGTTCGACACCCATAAGTGCGAAAAAATTTTCCGACGTGAGGAACGTGAAACTGCGCTTCATCCCTTCGTCGCGGCCAATTCCGGCCAGCGCAAAATTCACCGCCGCGGTCTCGGCAAAGACATCCGTGCTCTCGCGCAGGACCTGATACTCGGCATGCGAAAACTGCCGGTAATCGCGGTTCGCATTTTGCCGGGCGGTAAAAACGTTGACGACCTCGGCGGGCCGGACTCGCACCATGGGGCGGAGCACCACGCCGTTAATGAGGGAGAAAATGGCGGAGTTTACGCCGATCGCGAGGGCGAGGGTGAGGACGGCGATGATGGTGAACCCCGGCGCCTTGATCAGCTGCCGAAAAGCGAAGCGAAAATCCTGAATCATTTGTGGCCTTTTCCTTGAGATGCTGGTGGCGACCTATTTGGATTCAGGAATCTCGCTGCCCCGCCCTGTCGTTCCCCAGGTCAACGTTGACCGCGCGAAGCCCGGCGACGAGTTTGCGGCATGCCGCAACGCCAGCGCTATTTTTTCGTCTGCATCAACCAGCGGGCGGAGGGTAATCCCAAGGGTTCATGCACGGCTCGAGGCTCGGAAGATGTGCATCGGGAACTGAAAGAACAGCTCAGCGCGCGCGGACTTGGCAAGGTCGAGGCGCGTGTTTGCACGTCGAGCTGCCTCGACCAATGCTCGAGCGGTGTCTGCATCCTGGTCGAGCCCGATCACTTTTTCTACGGACGGGTTACGGTAGCGGATGTGCCCGAAATCATTGCGGGAATTGTGAGTGGAGAGCGAGTCGAGCGGCTCGTTCTTACCCCGGAAGACCTGGCGAAAGGCTAAGTAGCTTGCTCGCCAGCCTTCGCTCCTGGCTTCGGCGTCGCAATTCAATTAATGCTTGCAGCGTCTTCGCTGGCTGGACATTCTGAGCGCTCGTTAACCACCACCTATGAAACAATCGCTTATTACATCCGTTGCAGTTCTGGCCGCCTTTGGCTTGATGACGTCATGCGCCAATAAGAAAGAATCCGTGACGACTACCAGCACGTCGTCCACCGCGGCGACCACGAAGAAGTCAACGACGACGGCGCCAGCCACAAAGAAGTCGACTACAACGACCAAGAAGTCTTCGACCAAAAAGAAGACGGACGAAGCGGCGCCGTCAGCTTCACCGAGCCCTACGCCCTAACTGTCAGCGGCACGACGCGGGTTAACATAAGTTCTCGGCCAGGGGCGCACCTGAATTTAAGTTCGCCTTCGCCGAAGGTATCCGTCTTGGGTCCGGATGGGACCGGGCTCCCATCCAGGAAATGTTGCCGTCCTTGGCCCTCCTTCGCAGGCGATTTAGCGTCCTGGACTCAGGGCTTGTGACGGAGTTTCTCGATCCAGGCGATGATGTCGGCCGGCTCTTCGCCGCCGTAGCCCTCCAGTTGACCTAGAATCTTTCCATCTGAATCAAGCAGAACGACCGTGGGAAACCCGCTCCGGTCGATTCTGTATTGACGCTTCAGAAGATCATTCTGTTTTTTGACCTTCTCAGGAAGTGTCTTGCGCCTGGGATAATCGATCTCGACCAGGATCAGGTTCGCCTTCGCAAAGTGCAGGAATGCTGCCTGCGAGAAAACAATTTTCTCCATCTCGATGCAGGGCCCGCACCAATCGGAGCCAGTGAAGTCGAGCAAGACGCATTTCTTCGTAGCCTTGGCGGTCGCCAAGGCCTGCTCGTAATCGGTTTGCCAATCTGATCCGTGGGCGACTGTCGTAAGAAAGCAGCCCGCCAGGAGGATGACAAAGGAACGGCGCAGGTTCATCCCCGACCCTAGCGGGAGGTGAGGCTTCGTGGCAAACCAATTGGCACCCATAAATCAGTGCTATTCGATCATGCTGCGAGGAGGAAGCGATGTCAGCTCCTCAAGGTCGATCGAACCATTATCGTATTTCATCCTAAAACAAATATCAGCATCCGGTGCCACCGCCCAGAAGTAGGTTGGTTTATAAGAGGCGCAGAACTCGTACTTCGGGTGATTCTGCGGGAAACCGCAATCGTCTTTCGCGTGTGCTCCCCGTTTGCAGCACGCTCGGAGGTCAGTGACGAGTTTCTGAAGCTCGGCCATGCTGCGCTTTACCTCAACGCAAGCAAGCATATGTCCCGCCGGCGACTGAATCAGGATATCGATCCCATAAGAGGTGGCGCGGTCGTCTTTGTAGTCCGGATCCAACAGAATGTGACTCTCGAGCCAACCGCGTTCCAGGATCAACAACGAGGCGGTCGAGAGCTGACAAATGCATTCACGGGAAAGGCGGGGAGGCAACGGATCATAGCTAAAGATGTGACACATCTTTTCGCGGACGCTTCCCTTGTTTGGAGAAGGGAGTAAGGCGCTTTGAATATAACCCAAGTCATCGGGTTGGAATAAGCCGGCTTCCAAACCCAGGAGGAAATATTTCGATTCTTCGATTCCGAGAGCCGGGTTAATGCGCAGCCCAGCGGGCAGCACGGGTTGGCCGATTGTTTCACACAGTTCGGCAAACCCATTCTGCAACCACTGCTCCAACTCTGCCGCCCAATCTCTTTCCATGCGCGTCCTTGTTATTCGTGATTCATCGCGAATCAATAATCCAACGACGGAGATGAGCGAAACGCCCAAATCATGGCGGCCGTAACCGGAATCGACACGAGTGCGATCCGAAGTCCAGACGTTAGCAGCTTCCCCGGCAGGTTGATCGGGATCAACGCAGGAACAGGAGCAAAGGCGAGGAGGACGGCACTGGTGATGGGGAGTTCAGCAAAAAAATGGCCGCTAAGAACCAGCGCGCTCAACAGCAACGAAAACACGGGCACAATTCCTCGACCGAAGGAAACTCCCCGGACGGTGAAAACCAGGCTGCCAAAGACCGCCGCGCCCAACACGGCTGCAAATTGGCCCAGCAAAATGCTGCCCGAGAGCATCAAGGCGCCGAAGGTGCCCGCGCAAATGATCAGGAGGAACGCTGGCATTTCGAAGGCGGTCGCCGATCGCCGGATCAGCGTATCAAGAACAATGGCTAACACCACCATCGCGCCGGCGAGGCCCATCACCCAGAGATAGCCTTCTGGGAGCGACCAGCCGTAGGAGAATTTCGGCTTCAGCAGCAATCTCAGTGCGCCCGCGGACACCAGGCCGAAGATGAGGACGCGCGGCCAGGCTTTTATTTCCAGCAGGCAGCAGAATGTACCGAGAACGGTTGTCGCCAGCGCAAAATAAGGCAGCCAATTGGTTGTATCCGCGGGTGGGAAAGTCACCCAGCCTGTGATCACGAGGTGTCCCGACAAGTAGGCGAGGCCAAGAGCAAGAGCGCCGAACGCGGCCCGGACCCGCTCCCTTCCCCACCAAAGCGCAACGGCGCAAATGCCCGCCGCCATCACCATCGCGATGAGGGCTGAGGGCAAGATCTGCTCGAGCAGCGACATCCGGCCTAAAACCTAAGCCGCGAAACTGAAGTCTATTGCTTGGCGCCTTCCAAGCTCAGGACGATGTTCACGTCGTCATCCAGAGGACCGATCATGAACTTCATGTCGTAATCGCTTCGCTTGATCGTAAAGCGCGCTTCGCCGCCGCCTACGGTCTTACCCTGTCCCCCTTTCCCGTCAGCGCCTCTTTTGAAGTCGACCGTGATCGGTTTGGTTACACCATGAATGGTCAGGTCGCCGCTGATCTTATAGCTGTCACCGCTGCCTTCGATCTTGCTGCTCTTAAACGTGATCGCCGGGAATTGCTTCGCGTTAAAAAAATCTGGGCTCTTCAGGTGCTGGTCGCGTTTGTCGTTCCGCGTATCCACACTTTCGACCGGCACAGTTAGCTCGACGGAGCTTTTCGAGGAATCAGCGGCATCGAAAGTGACGGTGCCGGAGATCTCTTTGAAGGCCCCGTAGAAATTAGTGACGCCGTTATGTTTTATGCCAAAGACAACCGAAGAATGGACTGGGTCGACCTTGTAGGTATCGGCGCCAAAGGCCGAGAGCGTGAGCCCAAGCGAGCAGAGAATGCCGGTGAAGATAAGTTTGGATGATTTCATGATGTTTGGTTTTTTGTTTGGTTCGTGTTGAAAGAGGACCCGCTTTTCTGTGTCCCGCCGCAACCTGCCGGAGCCGTGCTGCGGGAGAGTTCGAGCCGGGCCGATCAACCGTCTGCCTGATGTGATGGCGGCATCACTATGGTCGAGCTGAGCGGTCTCGGCAATGGCCGCTTGTGCCTTCTGTTTCACTGGATCCATCGCCTCCAGGGTGGCGCCCGGAGGAACAATTTACGTTGCATATTTGTAATTATGCATCCGCTCCGCTGTGGATAGCGTTTCTGGGTCGGAATCCTCCAACCGCCCAGTAAACCCCAAACAGAAATCCTCCTATGAAAACAAGATCCGCTTCCGAATCTGCATTCGTCAACTTCCGTCTCCTCGTCGGCTTCGTCCTTGGCCTGGCCGGGCTTTTCCTGGCGCTCCTCGCGTTTGGCATTTCCTCGAGCGTGCCCGCACGCGCTGAGGCAACCAAGGGGAATTCCGGTGTTCAGTTTGGTGAGTCATATCACAATGATGTCTCACCGGCGCTGCGAGATCTTCCCACGATGTGGCCTCCTCCCAAACCGCAAGGGGAGGAAGAAAAAGAGCTGCGCGAGGCTAATTTGAATCCCAAGCTGCCGCTTCCGCTGCACGTGGATGCTCCTGATCCGGTTGTCGACCGCGGCGGCTTGCTGAAGATCCTGGTGCCTGACATACCTTCCCCCGCCCTCAATTTTGATGGCATCCCGTTTCCCGGGGTTGGATGCAGTTGCGCGCCGCCCGATACCAACGGCGCCGTGGGGCTAACCCAGTACGTTCAGATGGTGAACGAAGGCTACCAGGTCTTTAATAAGACCACGGGTGCGTCGATCCTGGGACCAACTGCCATCAGCTCGATCTGGTCCGGCTTTGGCGGCGTCTGCCAGAACAATGGCAGTGGCGATCCCGTCGTCCTTTACGACCACATCGCCAATCGCTGGCTCATTAGCCAGTTTGCCGGGACGTCGGTTCCAACCGACGAGTGCATCGCCATCTCGACCAGCTCGGACGCTACCGGCACCTACAATCGCTACGCCTTTCACCTCGGCAGCAACTTTTTCGATTACCCGCACCTCGGTGTCTGGCCCGACGGTTACTACATGGCCATGAACGTCTTCAACGCCGCGGGCACCGCCTTTCTCGGGCCCCAGGCTTTCGCCTTTGACCGCGCGAAAATGCTCGCCGGTTTGCCGGCCACGTTTGTCAGTCCGGGCGTCACCGGTGGAGCGTCTGAGCCCACCTTTTTGCCGAGCGATCTCGACGGCTCGATCTTACCCACGGCTGGCACCGCCAATCCTTTTGTCTCGTTTCCGGGCACCGGCGTCTACAAGGTCCGGCTTTTCCACGCCGATTTCGCTACGCCAGCTAACACCACTTTTAACCTCGTCGGCAGTCCGGCTGCCGCGGGCTTTACCGCGCTCTGTGCCAGCACCCGAAACTGCGTGCCTCAGGTGGGAACGACCAGCAGACTGGACGGCATTGGCGACCGTTTGATGTTCCGGCTCGCCTATCGCAAGTTTGCCGACGGCCACGACGCGGTCGTAGGCAACTACACCGTGAGCGCGGGCGGTGTGGCCGGCGTGCGCTGGTTCGAGCTGCGCAACGTGACGACCGCGCCCACGGTCTTCCAACAGAGCACCTACCAGCCTGATACGACCTGGCGCTGGATGGGCAGCGCCGCGATGGATCGATCGGGCAATCTCGCCATCGGGTTCAGCGCCTCCAGCGCTTCGATCAATCCGCAAATTCGTTACGCGGGCCGGCTGGCGAGCGATACCGCAAACACTTTGGGCCAGGGCGAAGCCACTCTCTTTAGTGGAACGGGCAGCCAATCCGGAACCGGTAACCGCTGGGGTGATTACAGCGCCTTGACCGTTGACCCCGTGGACGACTGCACCTTTTGGTATACGCAGGAATACTACTCCACGACAGGCAGTTTCAATTGGAGAACTCGCATCGGGAGCTTCAAATTCGCGCAATGCGGTGGTTCGGCCACACCGACACCAACTCCTACGCCGACCCCAACTTTGACGCCAACGCCAACACCAACACCGACACCGACACCGACACCGCCTGCACCAACGCCGACGCCAACACCGCCTGCGCCAACGCCGACGCCAACACCGCCTGCGCCAACGCCGACACCCGCCGCCACTCCCACTCCGTCGCCAGCGCCTAACTATACAATCTCGATCAGTCCAGCATCGGTGAGTGTTCCGCGGACGGGTGGGACCGCCACCTATACCGTGACGATCACGCGTACGAACGGTTTCAACTCTCCGGTTGCCTTCACCATTAGCGGCCTGCCGTCCGGAACTACTCCGGTTTTCACTCCCAATCCCGCTTCGGGTAATACGTCGACCCTAAGGATAACGGTCAGCAGTTCCACCCGCTTTGGAACGTATCCTTTCACGGTGACCGGCAATGGTGGGGCGCCGAATTTGACGCGGACCGCGACTGCCACCCTGGTAAAGAGGTTGTTCTTCTAGCGTCCAACTCAGGGAAGGCTCACCGATAGATCGTAATCGGCGCCATCGTCTTTCGTGATTGACGAAAGACGACGGGTGACGCTCATCTTAGGCATTCGGACATCTGGCCAGCCATCCGGTCGCCAGGAATCGTATGCCACAAGGACGCACGCCTCTCTTTCGCAAGTTGACGCAAACCGTGCAGCAGGCGCACTGGCTTGATCGAAATCCGCAGCACCGCGCCCTCTTCTTCGAAGCGCGGGACGCGGCGCGTGTTTCCAGGCGTGACTTTGTGCGCATGCTCGCCGGGGCCGGCCTGCTGACGGCCGCCGGAGGACTTGCTCCTCGCTTTGCGCAGGGACGTGAGAGCGCAAAACCCAACGCCCGTGGCGGCGATCCGGTGGCAATTATTGGCGCCGGGCTCGCGGGGCTTACGGCGGCTTATCGTTTGCTTCAAGCCGGAGTTCCCTGCGAAATCTTCGAAGGGAGCGAGCGCACGGGCGGCCGCGTTTTGACCAAGACTGACTTCAACAAAGACGCGATGTTTTGCGAATTAGGTGGTGAGCTGGTGGACTCAAACCATGCCGACCTGATCGCGCTGGCGGGTGAGCTCGGCGTGGGGATTCAGGAACTCAAGTCCAGTGACACGGGCGCCGATCTCTATTTTTTCGGCGGCAAGCATTATTCCGAGAAGGAGCTTATTCCGGCGTTCGAGCCCTTCGCGAAGAAGCTGGCCGCGGATCTCGAGAGCCTTTACGACGAGGAAGAAAACTTCACTGAAAAGGCGGACAGGTTCGACAAGATCAACCTCGCGGAATATCTCACCCAGACCGGCAAGGGAGTTGAGAAGTGGGTCGTCGATATGTTGCGGGTGGCGTACACCATCGAGTACGGTCGCGACGCCAACGAACAGTCGTCCCTAAATCTCATTGCGCTGTTAAAGGCGGACACGAGCGAGGGATTCGAAATTTTCGGCGACAGCGATGAGTCGAAACGCATCAAGGGTGGCAGCAGTTCGCTGCCGAACGCACTGGCCAGGGCGCTCGAGAACAAGGTCCGGATCAATCAGGGCTATCGCCTCGTAAACATCGCGCAGGCCGGTTCCAACTTGACGCTGAGCTTCTCTGTCGATGGCAGCTCTAAAGCCGTGAAATTCACCCGTGTTATCTGCACACTTCCGTTCACCATGTTGCGCCAGGTGGAAGGGATTAAGGCGCTGCCTTTGGGCCAGGGAAAACAACGAGCCATCGCCCAGCTCGGCTACGGCAATAACGCCAAGGTAATGTACGGCTTTACCGAGCGCTGGTGGCGCAATCCGGCCCTCAAATTGCCGGCGCCCAGCAACGGCAGCATCCTGACCGACTTGCCCCTGCAATGCACGTGGGAGAGCAGCCGGGGCCAGGCCGGAGAGAGCGGCATTCTGACCAATTTTCTGGGTGGCGCTGGAGCAAAGCCGTTCAGCACCGAGCGTTTCGATAAATTCCGCGATGAACTCAGCATCGTCTTCCCTGGTATCGCCGGAAAGTTCGACGGGAAGCGCGCGGTGATGAACTGGCCCGAATACAAATTCACCCGGGGGAGCTACACGTGTCCCCTCGTTGGCCAGTACACAACCTTGCTGAGAGTCGCGGGGGAACCGGAGCTGGACGGCCGCCTGATTTTTGCCGGGGAACACACGAGCGGCGATTTTTCGGGATTTATGAACGGCGCTGTTCAGTCCGGCAACCGCGCTGCCCAGGAGATCCTCGAGCCGAAGAAAACCGAACTGAACCAAGCTGCCTAACCAGGTGCAGGCGTTACGCGAACGCTTCCCACGAGCCTCCCAGGTGAGAGTCCGTCATGCTTGCGTGCGCTTCACCACTCGTAGTGCGCGCCCCGGGAGTCGGAAGAAAACTTCGTCCCGACTGCTTCACAAATCGCCGCGGCTTTTGGCGAAACGACGTGCACCAAAAAATACACAGCAAGTGGCTCTTTCCCTTCCCGCAGTCCAGTCTTGTTCAGAGCCTCGCGTGGGAACGCTACCTGGCCATAAGGGGCCAGGGACTTTGATGTATCCTTCGCGATAAAGCGCAGCAGGTTATTCCCACTGTCGTCTCCTTCGCCGAGCACCTTGCTGATCTCTACCCGGACGATTCGCTCCTTCAGATCTAATTTCTGTTGCTCGATCTGCAGGAAAGTAAAAAGGCTTTCGCTGAATGGTGCTGGAAGCGAGGCCCGCGGAGCTTTCGGGGCCGGCGACGCTGACGACTGGGCAGGGTTGTCGGCCCCTCGCGTCGATGGAACCAATGCGAGCAAGCAAAGGCCGCAGGAAAAAAGGATCGTTCGCATTCGGCGATTACAATTACTCGGAAGCCGCGAGTCAATAGAAAGACCGAGCTGCTCGAGGCGGCCTGGGTTTTCGCTCACCCAAAAGTAAACTTGTTGCGGCAAGGCGGGGGCGCTAAAACGAGGGCATGAAAAAATTCATCGGCAACTGCCTGACCTGTGCCTGTCTTTTGGCGTTGGTGGCCTGCGCGGCCGACGGTCCGAAAACAACAACGACGAACGAGCCTCGCAAACCAACGGCCAAGGTGCGTGACTTATCCAACCAGCCGCAGGGGGATAATCGTAACATGACCGCGCCGCCGCCCCATTAGAGGCTGCTTGCCGTTCGCCGCGTCCACGGGCGCTAGCTCAGTCGAAGGCTTATTCCGCGTTCTGCGCCACGCGACGCAGATCGTCGAGCAGGACTTCCATGTCGCGCGGAGTTGTCCGGTAATTCATCACGCAACCGCGCAAGCTAAACCGGCCCTGAAGGCGCGCGTTCGACAGGTAAGAACTTCCATCTCGCTGCAACGCCACGAGCAGGCGTTCGTTTAGTGCATCCAGTTCTTCGCCGATGCGCGCGCGTTCGGTTTCGTCCGCATTCCTGAGCGCCCGTTGGAGGTGGGGCGGCACATGACGGAAACAGAAAATCGAAAGCTCGACCGGCGCCAGCATCTCGAAATCGTCGCTGGCTCGCACCAGACTTTCCAAGTGTCTGGCGCAAGCGAGATCCTTTTCAATCGCTTCCCGCAGCGCGCGCAAGCCAACGCCTTGCAATAACATCCAGACCTTCAAAGCGCGGAACCGGCGAGATAATTCCGGCCCATAATCCCAGAAAGCGAACGCTTCATCCGGCTCTTGTTCCAACACGCGTGTGTATTCAGCTTCGTGAGCGAACGTGGCGCGCGCGGCTTCCGCGTCGCGGTACAAGACACAACCGCAATCCACCGGCAGGTAGAGCCACTTATGCGGGTCGAGCGCGACGGAATCGGCTTCGCTCATCGAGTCGAACAATCCGTGCGCTGACGGCGCCAGGACCGCGAAGCCGCCATAGCTGGCGTCGACGTGCATCCAGAGATTGAATCGGCGGGCGACTGCGAGGATTTCCCGGAGTGGATCGCACGCGCCGGTGTTTACGGTGCCGGCGTTTCCCACCACGCAGAAGGGCAAATGTCCCGCCGCGAGGTCTTCGCTGATCGCCGCGACCAACTCGTCGATCCGGATCTTGTAATGCTTGTCCACGCCGATCACGCGGACATTGTCGCGCCCCAGGCCCAGCAGCGTTGCAGCTTTGGCGATTGAATGATGCGTTTCCTCAGAGACATAAACGCGCATCGCCTGGGGCAGAGACTGCGCGCCTTTGCTCGTTAGGTCGGAGGGTGCCATGGCCCTTCGCGCCGTGGCCAGCGCCGAGAGATTTGCCGTCGAGCCGCCACTGACGAAGAGGCCGCCAGCCTCCGCCCCGAAACCGACGATCTGCTTGATCCAATCGATCGTCAGCCGCTCGATCTCGACCGCCGCGGGCGCCGAACGCCAGGCGGTCAGATTCGCGTTCAAGGTCGAGGCCAGCAGATCGGCGATCGCGGCAATGGCAGTGCCCGGCGCCTGCACATAACCAAACATGCGCGGGTGCCCATTGTGCCGGCTCGCGGCGACGATGACGTCGTTGAAAATCTTGAGCAGACCATCGAAGTCGAGTCCTTCCTCGGGCAGAGCCCGATCCAATCCTTCTCGGATCTGCCGCGCAGTCGTCCTCGGATAGACGCGGCGATCCCGGAGCGAATCGAGATAGTTTGCCATCGTTTCGGTGGCGCTGTGGGCCCACCGGCGGATCTGGTCGGCTGAAGGATCGAGCGGCAAATCCGATTTGGCACCGGAAGGGACTTGGTCCGTCATTGCGTTTTCTTAACCGATGTTGCACCGGTGCGCTAATGTGGCTGCGATGAAGACTCCATTTGTCCTGGGCGCGGTCGGTCACTTCGGGTTGGCCGTGCGCGATCCGAAGAAAAGCGCGAAATGGTTTGAGTGCGCACTCGGCCTGAAGAAGCAATTTGAGTTCGAGGAGGGTGTCGCGGTGGGGAACGGCAACGTCACGATCGCGTTGCATAAAGGCAAGCCGGCCCCGCAGACGCTTGGCCATATGTCATTTCATCTGCCGAACATGACGGCGTTGCGAAAGGCGCTTGCGCATCTAAAAAAACACAAGGTGAAGCTCGAGGATCCAGGCGACGAGATCGGCCCGGAAGCGCCCGGCTCCAGGCACATGGGCCTCTGGTTCCACGATCCTGATGGTTACCGCTGGGAACTGAGCGTCCAAAACGTGAGGAAATAACGGCGTCCGGGCCATGACTCTCGCCGATTTTCTCCGAGCCGCGAAGAAAGCGGTAATCTTCACCGGAGCCGGCATCTCGACGGGCAGCGGCATACCGGATTTCCGCGGGCCGCAAGGTGTCTGGACCCGGCGCCAGCCTGTCTATTATCAGGATTTCATGACGTCGGAAGCGGCGCGAATCGAGCATTGGGATTACAAGCTCGAAGGGAGAGATGCATTTCGCGACGCCCAGCCCAACGCTGTTCATCACGCCATCGTTCGTTTGGAAAAAGCCGGGAAACTTCGCTCGGTGATCACGCAGAACATCGATGGTCTCCACAGCCTCGCCGGCACCACCGCGGAATCCCTGGTCGAACTCCACGGCACAAATGCGCTCGTCGAATGCCAGAGCTGTCACCGGCGCGGCGACCCGGAGCCGCACTTCGAGTATTTTCGGCTCAAGCGCCGGCCGCCCCTGTGCGAATGCGGCGGATTCCTCAAGCCGGCCACGATCAGTTTCGGCCAGAATTTGGAGCCGAAAGAGCTCGAGCGCGCCGGGCAGGCTGCGATGGAAGGCGATCTCGTGGTGGCGCTCGGGTCGACGCTGTCCGTATATCCCGCCGCTTCGTTTCCGATCATGGCTGCGCAACGGGGCGTTCCGTATGTCGTCATCAATCGGGGCGAGACCGGCCACGATCAGGAGCGCTGCGTTACGCTCCGTTTGGAGGGCGAAGTAGGCGAGATTTTCCCGGGCGCGGTGGACCGGGCGCTCGAATGAACGCCCATGCGGGTGTCGCTAATATTATTCTCGTGGACGGCGACGAGATTGAAAACGGTCCCCGCGAAGGATTTAAGCCCCAAAAAAGTTCTTGAAGGCATACCCTCGACACTGTCATTCTCGCCGAACAACTTCGTTCGAAACCCTCACCTTCCAAGAAAGGACCCCATGAAATCAGCGCATATAGTCAGAGTACTTTTGGCCAGCTTGATGTTCCCGCTAGTGGCACTCGCCCAGACCGCTTCACCCCCGCCACCAGAGCCCCCACCAAGCCCCTTCCCATCTCCACCGACCGGCCCATCGCCTGTGCCGAAGCTCTATTTGAAGGGCCAGGAGTACTACACGGCCAACGGCAAGAACTTCGTTCGCTATTCGTACGACGTCCTCAACCGGGCGGATTACCCCGCGGCGCTTTTTGCTGCCGCGCCCAATTTGCCGCCGTGCGGCAATAACACCAATTCCTCCCGCACCTGGGTGGATTTTTTCGATCAATCTGGAAAACGTCTCTACGGATTCTGCGCTCTCGGGAAACCGGCGGACCTCGACGGAATTTGGTTTGCGCTTGAGGAAGGCGTAGTTCCTCCGAGTTGGGTTTACATCGAGATCAACGACCGCCAGACGAATACGAAGTACAAATCCAACCTGGCGGACACGACGCTCTAGCGAGCGACGCGTTCTCCGAGGTTATTCGTTCGCACCACGGGAGCGTTATAGACGCCGCGGGAGAGCTGCGCGCAAAATTGCGGGCAGCGAAAGCGAACGAAGATCAATCAGAAATCGATCGGTTCCACGGCGACAGGGCCGGCGATATTGGCATGGGTCTAACCCAGACGCTATGCGCCAAAACAAGGACCTTTCAAATCCATCACAGCGCAAGATGTTGGGCGACTTGTTAAGACGCGTCCCGGAGGTCAATAATATGCGATACCTGCTGCATATTTCCCTAATTGTGGTGCTTTTCACCGGCCTTACACAAGCAGAGACCCCGGAGTATTGGGGCCAATCGATCATCGTCGAACGCTCGACGGACGACCCCCGTGAAGTGGATTTGTCGGACGTTAACCAAGAACGTGTCCTGATAGGCGATCTCACCGTGAAGAACAAATCCCCTGCGGAAAAGGGGACGCGTGGCTCGGTGATGGTGATCGAGGGCAGTCAACATTCAGACGGAACATTCTGGCCAACAGCCGAGCTTCAAGTGCAAAAGGAAAAAGGTGGTGAGTGGATCAAGGTTGGTTTGTCTGGGAATGAACGTCCGACGAGCCAACTACAGATTTACACCGGCACGATGGTTTATGGTCTGCGCATCAATCTGGATCCGTTCAAGGCCCACCTCGGTAAGTTTAGGTTCGGTCGCATCGTCCTCACGTCTGGCGATGAAGCACTCTTTCTCCTCGATGACCTCAAACCGCCGAGTCATGAGAAGGGAAAGTAGCAGGCCAGAGCAAAAGAATGGATTAAGTCCCGTCTCGAGATGATCGAGAATGAAGCGCCTGGCCCCGTCATTGCAATCCCGGCGACCGGTCGAAACGGACGGCCTGTTCAGGAGCGGTTCCTGGCGGCGTCACCTGGCGACGGAATGGAACTCCATTCATCCACATCGTTTCAATCGCCTGACCGTTGGCGCTGAGCCGGGCGCAATCTGGTCTCCTAATTCGTTTGCCGCAGCCGCGAGGTGAATGATCGCCCCGGGAGGGCTCAGAGCGTCGATGTAGACTATCGACGGCATTCTAACTGCTTAGTTAGCGGAAAATTTTCGATATTATGACCCCACTTCGTCTCGCTCTATTCGCCGTTGTCGCGTTCTTCCCCGGTACGTTCCTGGCCGGCAACCTAAAGGTAAATATCGCGCCTTCTCAGGCAGGAAGCGCCGGTGCGCAATGGCGGGTGGATGGCGGGACATGGCGAAACAGCGGCGTCACCGTGACGAACCTGACGAACGCGGCGCACTCAGTTGAGTATAAGACTATCACCGGCGGTTGGGTTGCTCCTGGCCCGGACACGGTCACCCTCACTAACGGTGTCACGACGACCGTAACCGGCACCTATGCCTCACCGGCCTCGCTTGTGGTGACGCTCACTCCATCCAACGGCCAATGGCGGGTCGATGGCGGCGCATGGCGAAACAGCGGCACGACGGCCACGGGGCTTACGCCGGGCGCGCACAGCATCAGCTATAACGCACTCGCCAATTACGCCGCACCGGCGACCGAAAACGTCACGCTTGTCGCCGGCCAAACCACCAGCCTCGCGCGAAGCTACGCCGCGACCAACCTCACCCTCACGCTCACCCCATCGAGCGGCCAATGGCGGGTCGACGGGGGCGCATGGCGAAACAGCGGCACGACGGCCACCGGACTCACCGCGGCCGCGCACAGCATCAGCTATAACGCACTCGCCAATTACATCGCACCGGCGACCGAAAACGTCACCCTTGTCGCCGGCCAAACCACCAGCCTCGCCCGAAGCTACACCGCGACGTCAAACCTCACCGTCACGCTCACTCCATCGAACGGTCAATGGCGGGTCGATGGGGGTGCATGGCGAAACGGTGGCACGACGGCCACCGGACTTACGCCGGGCGCGCACAGCATTAGCTATAACGCACTTGCCAATTATATCGCGCCGGCGACCGAAAGCGTCACCCTTGTTTCCGGGCAGACCACCAGTTTCACGCGCGCTTACAGTTCGCCTTCAACTCTCAGGGTTAACTTGACGCCGTCGACCGCTTCCTGGCAGCTCGATGGCGGCGCGTGGCAGGCAAGCGGAGCGACGTTGCCGGGTCTAACACCCGGCAGCCACACCGTCGCCTATCCAGGTGTAAGTAACATGCTTGCGCCAGGAACGGAGACAGTGACGCTTACCTCCGGTCAGACTACGACGCTGGCGCGTTCCTACACGCCAGCCGGGCAGCTCTTCGTGATGCTTGATCCCAACACCGCGCAGTGGCGCGTGGACGGCGGCGCCTGGCGCGCGACCCACACTTCGAGCGGATTGCTCGCGGCGGGCTCCCACACGATCGAGTACTCTCCGCTCTCAACTTATATCACGCCGCCGCCGGAGACCGTGACCGTCATAGCGAGCCAAACTCTCAACATTGCAACGTTCTACACGGTTGAGGCCGCACTAATCGTGAATCTATCGCCGGCTGTCGGACAGTGGCGGATTGATGGCGGCGCGTGGCAGAACAGCGAAACGCGCGTTGGTCAACTCACGGAGGGCAATCACGCGATCCAGTACAGTACCGCAGCCGGTTACGCTGCGCCACCGGACGAGACGGTATTTCTCAGCTCTGGCGCCACGACGACAATTACCCGCACCTATCTGCAACCGGCATCCGTGACAGTGAACGTCGTTCCCACCAACGGGCAGTGGCGTTTATACGGCGGCGCGTGGCAGGCGAGCGGCGCGACGCTCAGTGGTCTGCGTCCCGGAGACTACGGGATTCAATTTGCGAGCGTGCCCGGTTGGTTTGACGTGCCCGACTACGGCATCACGCTGGCCGAGGGCGAAAACAAGACTGCCAGCTACGAACACCTCCGCCACGCCACCATCACGGCCACGCTGGCGCCTGGCTCGGCCCAATGGCGCGTGAATGGCGGTCCCTGGCAGCCCAGCGGAGCGACAGTCGGCGCACTCTTTTCCGGAAATTACACGGTCAATTATTCGACGGTCGCTGGCATGTCGACACCGCCCAGCGAGACCTTCGCTCTCGGCGCTGGCCAACAGAAATCGATCACTCGCAGCTACGGCGGAACCTCCTCGCTCACGGTGAATCTTGTGCCCGCCAGCGGACAGTGGCGCGTGGACGGCGGCGCGTGGCAGCCGAGCGGGAGCGTGACGTTCAACCTCGCTCTCGGCTCGCACAGCATCGAATACGCTCCGCTCACGGGCTACCTCGCTCCGGCCACCGAGACGGTCTGGTTCCGGCAAGACCAATCACTCAATCTCTCGCGCAGTTATCTCGACTCCGCTGCTGCTTACCTCAAGGTGACGACCGTTCCACGTTATCTCACCGAGACTGGAGCGGCCAAGTGGCGGGTGGATGGCGGCAACTGGAACACGGCCGGCGCGCCTGTCGCCGTGAGCGCTGGCGCACACACGCTGGAGTTTCAGCCCGTGGCCGGAATTGAGGTGCCGCCCGCGAGCAGCATCACGGTGACCGCAGGCGCGGTGGAAACGCTTGAAGCCACGTTCTACTTCACCCATCGGTTGCGCTTCTTCCTGCACCCAAGTCTGGTCACCGGCCTTTCTACCGCAGACCTGCAGGCCCGCCTCAGCCAATACGCCGTCCATCTTCAAACCATTTGGCATCGCGAGTCGCTCCGCCGGCTGACCTTCAATCCCGCAACCGACATCAGCATCGTCAGCTCTTCGCCGTTCTCCGGTTCCTGCGCTCCACCGCTGCCGGAGTATGGCTTTGAGGTGTGGGCCTACGCGGATTGGTCCAATGGCAGCATTTACGGCAGCTACGGCGGCTCCGCGGGCTTGGATACGACTGGCGCTGGCGGTGCGACCGGCATGCACTGGACGCAGATTTACGATCCGTCCACTCTCGTGGCGGGCTCCACCGAACTCTACGAATACTGGAAACAAATCAACGCCATCACGCATGAATTCGAGCACGTCTTTGGCGGCGGTCTTGGCGAATATTACAGCGCGGCCGGCTTCGATGATGTGACCGGCGTAGCGCCGCTTTACGACGTTGATTACTTCACCCCCGCCGATCCGTTCTGGAATGCGCACACCGACTTCTGGAGCGACCCATTACTCACCGGCGCCTGGAACAATGATCGTCTGGGCGATCCCGACACGTTGCCCGCGTTGCTCGGCGCCGTGCATTTTTCGGCCACCAGCCGCGGCATCATCGACGGCTGCTACCGCAACGCCGATTTGCCTTTCACCACCCGCACGGCCCTGCCCGATTTGTCTCGCGTTCGGATCAGTGTCGTGGACGCCAACAGTGGCCAGCCTATCCCGAATGCCACCCTGCGCATTTGGAACCAGCCGAATCCCGGACCGGTCAGCGGACAGGAGCGCGTCGTCGTCAACACCGGCACGCCGGGAGTTTTCGAGTTCCATTGGACAGCCGATTCATCCTATATTCCGCTCAATAGTTGGGACAACGGCAAGCTGCTCAAAGCTTTCGCCAGCGGTTACCAGCCCAAGGCGCAGTGGGAGTGGATCTACGACGCGCAACGCGTCAAGACCGTGGAGAATGCCGATGTGTGGGAGATCACCGTCGCGCTCGATCCAGTGCCTTGAGCGGTCGACGAAGTTTCCTGGTTCAGAGCGGTTCCTGGCGGAGTAAAGTTGGCGACGGAATGGAACTCCATTCCATCAACGTCGTTTCCATTGCCTGACCGTTGGCCTTCAGCCAGGCGCTCATCTTGTCGCCCATTTCTTTTCCGTAAATGCGATGTGAATAGACCAAGGAGCATCCCTTCCCATCCAACAGCTTGAAGCGGGCAAAAGCGACTTCGACGAAATCTGGCTGAGTAAACATCACCGCAATCAAATGTTCCGCCGGGTGCTCCGCCGTGCGGGGAACGGAACGCGTCTTGAGCACCCTGGCCTGATGCTTTTTGTAATTCTCCAGAACGGCATTCGCCGTCGCGGCCAGCTGATCGCCATCGGCGACGTTCGGATAGCCGTTTACCGTAATCATGTCGGACCATCTTTTGAGATCTTCCTGTTTGGCGGGTGTGAACTCATGTTGATCGTTCTGCGACCAGCGATGGAAGTACGGCACATCCCCAAAAGCGAAGGCACGTTTCGATATCGCATCACCGCCGTCGTTCTCTTTCGCCGGCAGGGTGCTGCCGGCCACAACGAGCGAGACGAAGATTGTCAGGGCGCGAATTCCCATTCTGCCTCCGGGTATGATGCGGTTATCCACTCCGCGGAGCGCTCTTCGCGCCCGCGAGCGAATGTGATCTCTGAAGGTCCGACCTTACCGCCGTCGGAGTGCGTCAATGACCGCTTGATCAATCTGGCCGGTGGCCTCCAGGCCGCGGTCCCGTTGAAAACGTCTTAGCGCATTTCGAGTCGCGGGACCCACGCTGCCATCAATCGCACCATGGTAATATCCTTCCCGGGCCAGCGCTTCCTGGATTTGGCTCACGCTGGAATCCCCGTAGCCGCTGTCGTAATCCGATTGCGCATATTGCTCCGGCGCATAGCCGTCATCATAATAGGAGTATCCGTAGGGATAACCGCCCCATCCGTATCCGTAGCCCCAGAACCACGGATCGATGATCACCCAGGAGTTGTTGTGCCAATGGCAGCGGTGACCATGCCAATAATGGTCGCGGCTCCGATCCCAATTTCGGGTCTGATGCGCCACGACGCGGCCCTGGCTGGTAATGCCTTGAGCCGCCAGCGTATTCCTCCGGTTCGCCGAGAGTCGCGGGTTAGCCGCAGAGTCGGTCCTTCGGTTTAGCGTGGCCGTCCGATTGGCCGTGTATCGCCGATTGGACGAGTAAACGTTTGGTTTAAGAGCGGTCGTCCGATTGACCGTATGCCGCGGACCAGTGTAAGCCCGGTTGCGATACGCTCCCTGCGAAGAGTAGCGCGGGGTGGAGCGATAATAACGCGCCGTGTTCCCGGAAAAGCTCCTGGAATGATTCGAATAATGCCTGGCTGGCGCCGAGAAACTGTGAGCTGGCGAGAAAGAATGCCCGCCTCCCCGAGGACGGCCTTGGGCCGGTTGCTGCAAAGCGATGCCTGCGATTACCACCACACCGAATATGCCAATGGTTTTCATGTTTTTAATGTAAGACCAATTTCGCCTCCAGTAAATGACGATTAGCTTTCTGCGACTTGCACTTTCGGCCGCTCCGATCTGTCTTTTTCCGGGCCCGCTGTGGCGTTGACTCTCTTTCGTCCAGGACTCAAACTCGACTTCGAAAGGAAATACAAAATGAAGAAATTATTCTCGGTAGTTTTTCTCTTTTTCGCCGTGACCGTTTGGGCGGCGGAAAAATCAGCCAGCGATTGGGCGATGAACGCTTCCATTATTGAGGCCTGCAGCTGCCCGATGTTCTGTCAGTGTTATTTCAATACGTCCCCGGCCGGTCATTCCGGCCATGGCGATCATGGCGGCGGCGAACATTTCTGCCGGTTCAACAACGCCTACAAGATCAATCGCGGCCACGCGGGCCAGGTGAAACTTGATGGCGCCAAATTCTGGGTCGCGGGTGATCTCGGCTCAGATTTTTCCGAGGGAAAGATGGATTGGGCGGTGCTGACCTTCGATCCCGCGGTCAAACCCGAGCAGCGCGAAGCCATCAAGACCATTCTCGGTCACGTTTACCCGGTGAAGTGGAATTCGTTCACGATCGCGAGCGATTCGCCCATGGAATGGAAGGCCGCCAAGGAGAAAGCGGAAGCGCGCCTGGATGGCGGGAAAACGGCCGAGGTCGTCCTCAACAAATTTGCTGGCATGACCTCCGAGCCGGTGGTGATGAAAAACCTGAAATACTGGGGCGTGCCGCGGAACGACGGCTTCATCATGATGCCGAATGAAGTGCAGGCTTATCGCGCGGGCGACAAGCCATTCGAGTTCAAAGGCACCAATGGCTTCATGATCACGCTCGACATCAACTCGCGTGACGTGGCTGCGGCAGACGCGAAAGCGAAAAAAATGTAGGCCAGCAGGCGTTCCCGGCCGGTGGACCTATCTGCGGGCGTAACCGTCCAGCAGTGCGTCGATACTTTTGTCGGCCCGGGCGGGACGTCCGCTCGGCAGGTGCAGACGAACGCTCCCTTCTGGCAATCCGAAAACGCGCTCAATTTCTCGCTGGCCCGTCGCCACAGTGGCATCGCGCCGAAGATTAAACTTACGGCGGGCCGGGAACTGTTTCTTCGCGGTCTTCCGAGCCATGGGGTAACCGGCTCACCTTGCTGGAATATCGGAACTCTTGCAACCGGGCAGTTCCGCGAGTTTCACGCCACACGGTTTCGTTCCCTTCGCTGGAAACATCGGGCTTTTTTTCCGATACGATCTTTGCGAATCTGGCCGCATGAAGATGCAAATTCTTGGGCCGGTCGCACTGTTTTCGTTCGCGGCGCCGATGTTGTTCGCCGAGCCGACGCCGCCGCCGGCAAAATCGATTGGGGTGGATCTCTCCCTGCGCGACCTCGCCGTGAAACCAGGCGACGATTTCGAGGATTATGCCAACGGCTCCTGGAGTAAGAAGGCCGAAATGCCGGGGGATCGTGCCAATATCGGCGTGGATTTCGAGGTCTTCCAGAAAGCGGAGAAACGGAATGCTGACCTGATTCGCGAGGCCGGCGCCGGCAAACCAGCGGCAGGCACGCCGCAGCGAATGATCGCCGACTACTACGCGGCCTACATGGATTCGGCCGGGATCGAGAAGCGCGGCCTCGCTCCGCTCAAGGAAAGGCTCGCGAAAATTGCCGGAATCAAATCGAAGACAGACCTCGCCCGCGCGCTGGGCCAGGACCTCCGCGCCGACGTCGATCCGCTGAACGCCACCAATTTCTGGACCGAAAACCTGTTCGGCCTCTTTGTCACCCAGGCGTTGAGCGAGCCCGCGCACACCGTCCCTTATTTTTTGCAGGGCGGCCTCGGCATGCCCGACCGCGAGTATTACGTCTCGGACAAGCCGGAGATGGCACAGCACCGCGTCGCCTACCAAACCTACGTCGGCGAGATCCTGAAACTCGCGAACATCGCTGAGCCGGCCGCGCGCGCGGAAAAAATCGTCGCTCTTGAAACCAAGATCGCCACTGCGCATCTCGATCGAACGACAAGCGAGGACGTGCACAAAGCGGACAACCCCTGGAGCGCAGCCCAGCTCTCCTCCGATGCGCCGGGGCTCGAATGGAACGTTTACCTCACCGCGGCCGGACTCGAAAAGCAGAAGACCTTCATCATCTGGCAACCGGCCGCCATCAAAGGTCTGTCCGCGCTGACCGCCAGCGAGCCGGTCGAGTCCTGGAAGGATTGGATGACCTTTCACACACTCAATCAAAGCGCCGGGTTCCTTCCCAAAGCGTATGACGATCTCCGTTTCGGCTTCTACGAAAAAACGCTCCGCGGAACGCCCCAGCAGCGTGACCGCTGGAAGCGCGGAATTTCCAACGTCAACGCGGATCTGGGCGATGCGGTCGGCAAGATCTACGTCGCAAAGTATTTTCCGGCCTCGTCCAAAACCGAGCTGCAGCAGATGGTAAAGAATCTTCTCGCTGCTTTCGACAAGCGGGTCGATTCGCTGGAGTGGATGGCGCCGGCGACCAAGGCACAGGCCAAGGCGAAGATCAAAACGCTCCGAGTGGGCGTGGGTTATCCTGACACCTGGCGCGATTACAAGGGCCTCGTTATTCGCGCCGACGATCCAGTTGGGAATGCGTGGCGGGCGAACGAGTGGGAATATCGCCATCAGATCGGAAAATTTGGGAAACCGATCGATCACGACGAATGGTGGATGACTCCGCAGACCGTCAACGCGGTCAACCTTCCCCTCCAGAATGCGCTCAACTTTCCGGCCGCAATCCTGGAGCCGCCGTATTTCGATCCGAAGGCGGATGTGGCCGCAAATTATGGCGCGATCGGCGCGACCATCGGCCACGAAGTCAGCCACAGCTTTGACAACACCGGGGCCGAGTTCAACGCCTTGGGAAAACTCGAGAATTGGTGGACGCCGGACGACCAGGTCCATTTCCAGGAGGCGAGCAAGAAGCTCATTGACCAATACAGCGCGTATGAAGTTTTGCCCGGCGTGAAGGTGAACGGCGGGTTGACCCTTGGCGAGAACATCGCGGATGTCGCCGGGCTCGCTGCGGCCTACGACGCCTATAAACTAGCGCTCGCCGGCACGCCCTTGCCCGTGGTCGATGGACTCACTGGCGATCAGCGCTTCTTTTTGGCTTTCGCCCAGAGTTGGCGCCACAAGACGCGCGAAGCGGCGCTTCGTCAGCAGATTGTCGTCGATGGCCATGCCCCTGCCCGCGAGCGCGCGCAGACGGTGCGCAATCTCGATCCCTGGTACGAGGCGTATGACGTGAAGCCGGGCGAGAAGCTTTACCTCGCTCCGGCCGATCGCGTCCGGATCTGGTAAGCTCGACCTACAATCCGGTCATGGCCCGGAGGAAAAAGATCAACACGCCGATGGTCACGAGCGCGAGCGGAGTCCGGGCGAGAAATTTTGTTGTCCCGTCGAGACTCTGGCCGCGTCGGGATTGCATGAACGCGATCAAGGCCAGAACGAGCCCGACGCTGTAACAAACTACTGCAACGGTGACCGAGGTTTGCGGCGACCAGCCCGTCGTGGAACTGGGAAGTGCGCCACTCACCAGGCCGAGTCCCAGGAAGAAAAACGACGCGAGCCCGAGTTTGCGCAGGTGATTCATGGTTCATCTGCTTAAGCGCGACCGTGCTCTTCGGCAAATCTGCCGGCCAGCCAACGCGCCCGCCGGCTCCGCAAGAGGCGCCGGATGTTTCCCCGCCGCCGGTACAGACAGTGCTGCCTTTTCTAAAAATTATGGAAACGCCGTTGAGAATCCTGGCCGTCGACAACGAACCGTCCGTCACACTTTCCCTGCGGTATGTGTTTTCCGACCCGCACTATGAATTGACCTGCGTGAACAGCGGCAGTGCCGCGCTCGCCAGACTCGATGCCAACTCGGATTTGTACGATGTGATCATTGTTGACGAAAAGATGCCTCACATGACCGGGGTCGAACTGGTTGGCACGATCCGGAAACGCGGCATCAAAGGCAAAATCGTCGTGGTCTCGGCGCACTTGAATTCGGCGATTTGCGAAGCCTACGGACGCTTGGGCGTGCAGGTGCTGTTCTCGAAACCGTTTAACGTCGACGAGCTGCGCACCGCCGTCGATCGCATCGCTGCCTGAACTGGCGCCGCTGGGAGGGACGCCGCGCTGCGGCGTCCGCCCTTTTGACGTGTCCACGCCTGCGCACCCACGCGGTCGGCGCAGCGCGCCGACCCGACCAGTCTACGGTTTTGCGCCTGGCGTTGACTCTGACGCCGGCGGCCCCTTCGGAAATGGCCTTTCCGGAATGCCGTTTGTGTTTTGGAAAGAGGCAATCAACCACTTGCCCGCTTGCTCTTGCAGGACCTGGATCTGAATGCCTTGCTGCGGTTCGGGAATACCTTTCGGAGTTCTCGCGCCCGTCATGCTCCATTTCACATGCGCCACCGCGATCTCGGGCGACAGGAACTTCACCTGGACGTCGGTGACCGTCAGGGTGCTCTCGCTAAAGACGTAAGCGTACGCCTCGGTTAGCTTTTTCTCGATCTCCGTCCTGCCTTTCCACCACCAGCCGACGACGTTAACAATATCCCCGTCGTCCGTGAACAGGTTGGCATACGCCTTGGCGTCATGTTGATTCCACGCTTCCTGTTGCCGCTTCTGCACTGCCCGGATTTCCGTCTCGTCTTGACTGCGATCGCGGCCGAATGCCGTCCCCGCCACAACTGTCACCAGGCTCAGAGTCAGCACCTTTGAGAAGATTCTATTCATAATTTTGGGTCGCAACTGAGGGCTGCTGTTTTCTGTAGACGCTGCCCCTCAACAAGCGAGAAACTATCTTGCCTGCGTGTCCGAGCAATCGATCGTGCTTCTTTTTTCCAGAACCGGCGGTTAAAAACTTGAGCTCTTCCCGTCGCCCTTGGCGGGGACCACCAACTCATGAATCTGATCTTTCGCCGTGCCGCCCCAAAAATTTTGATCTGCGCCGTCGCCGTCGTGATCGTGATCCTGGCATTTCTCTCGAACCGGCTTTTTCACAGCCTGACCGCCTCGGTCGAGCAGAGTCAGTTCGATCTCATGCGGACGATTCTTCAGTCCAGCCTGCGGGCGGCGGAAGATCGGGCCATGGCGCGCGCGGAGATGATCGCCAATCTACCGTCGGTGCGCGATCTCTTTGCCAAACGGGATCGGGAACGGCTCCTGGCTGAATGCGGACCGATGTTCGATATCCAAAAGGCGAAGTATGGAGTCGATCAGATGCAATTTCATCTGCCGACGGCGGTATCGTTCCTGCGCCTGCACGCGCCCACGCAGCACGGCGACGATCTGAGCAAATTCCGGCCGATGGTCGTCGCGGTAAACGCGGATCGGGTGGCGCGCAAAGGACTGGTGGTGGCGCGGAGCGGTCCGGCGATTTTCGGCGTCGTGCCCATGGTCGATCTAACGGGCGGACATACCGGGTCGCTCGATGTCGGCATGGATCTTACTTCGATCCTCGATGGACTGAAGGCGACGTATCAGTTGGAGCTGGCGCTTTTCATCGCGGAAGAGCCGCTCCGGAAATTTGCCACGGGAATGCCGGCTGACGTGCTGAGCGAAGAGAATCGCCGCGGGAAATTCATCAAATTTCATTCCACCCATTGGGAGCTGATGAAAGACCTCGCCACCGAAGCGGACGTAGTCAGCGTGGATCAAGACGGCTATGCCCGGAAACTGCGCGGGATCACCTACGGAGTCCTCATGCTCCCGCTCCGTGATCCGGCGGGAGAACCGTTGGGGCTGCTCGCGGTCGCGAAAGATTTCAGCGCCTCGCGCGCAGCCTCCGGTCGCTCCCTCGTCTGGCAAACGCTCCTCGCCCTTTTTTCCATCGTAACGCTCGCGGTGGTGATCCTGGTCGTGATCCGCGGATTTCTCCTCCGGCCGATGCAAATGCTGACGGAACGATTCGCGTCCCTCGCCCGTGGCGATCGGTCCCGGCCGATCGAGCAGCCGGAGACACTTTGTCAGGAGATGCAGGATCTGGCCGCCAGTTACGAACAGCTCAGGAAACCGGACGAAGGAGAAAAATGAGGGCGCAAACCGGCGTGCGCTCCATCTGGTTCGCGTGGTTTTTCGCGGCGTTCCTGGTCCTGCCTGCGGTCCCGGCCTTTTCGGAGCCGGCCCCAACGTTGCCTCTCGACGGCGGTCTGCCGGTCATTGTTCGGACCGGTCTTCACTTCGAACAGATCTCGGCCATCGATGAAAACCAGGGATCGTGCACGGCCACGGTCGATTTGCGCCTGCGGTGGCAGGACGCACGTTTGGCTTATCCGAAAGAGGACGGCGCCGCTTTCCAGAACTTCAAGGATGCCGCGGCGGACGCGCGGATGGCCGGAATGTGGGTGCCCACCGTGGAGCTGGCGAATTCGATCGGCAGTCCGACGTTTCGCACTGTCGCGCTCCGGATTTATCCCGATGGCCGGGTGGAATTGATGCAGCGCACGAGCACGAAATTCTCCACCTCGTTCGACCCGCAGCGGTTTCCCTTCGATCAACAAAAGCTCGCCGTCGAAGTCGCGGTGCGCGGCGAAGATCAGCAGCGGGTCATGCTCGACTATCACCAGGACGATCTGGAATTCAGTGGCACAGGCTCCGACCGGCGTCTGGATCGATGGTCGCTGGGGCTGACCAATATACGGCGCGAGCCGCTCCCCGGTTTATATGGCGCTTCGCATTCCCGGTTATGGGTCGAGTTACAGATCCGGCGCCAATTTACCATGGCGATGGCCCCGATCTTCATCCCGTTGTTTGCCTCGCTCCTCATCCCGCTCATGGCGATCTACATGAACAAAATCGAGGACGGCGAATTCCAGATCGACGCCTTCGAGCTCTGCAACATTGTCATTGGCGGACTGTTCGCGGTCATCGCCCTGAATTTTACGGTGAACTCCGCCTACCCGATGTTGAGCGGCGGGGATAACACAGTCACGAGATTATTCGGATTGAACTACGTCGCGTTGGGAGCGGCGCTCGCCATCATCATCACTTTGTTCCGGTTCAATCTGGTGCAGCGCGCCTGTGGGAAATATGTGCAGGAACAACTCTATCTCTGCATCGTGTGGGCCGGACCTCTCCTCGTCCTGGCCACGGCGGTGGCCGTGTTGCTGGTGGCAATGGCCTGATCCAAACGGGCCGAAACGCCGGCGCGACGACCGATCGACTCTCTTAGTTTGCGGCGAGTCTGATTCCGCGCGCAGGCGCCGCCAGGGTTGCTTGCGCGACCGCGCGACCGAGGCGCGCATTCAGGACGGAGATCCTGGTGCCGACGTTGACCGCACCAAAGAGGCGCGCCACGTCGCGTGAACGCATCCGGATGCAACCGTAGCTGGCTGGACGCCCAATGAGTCGCTCCACCGGCGTGCCATGGATGTAAATTCCGCGCCCATAAGCCCGGGCGTTTCCTTTTTCTAGACCGCGCAGCCACAGGATGCGGGTCACAATCGGATCGCGCCCGCGCGCGTTCGGAGCGAGGATTTCACCGGTCCTGATCCGGGACTTGAACACCGCACCCAGAGGCGCATCCGCGCCGATCTTGGAAGCGATTTCCAGGGAACCGAGCGGCGTTGAATAGCTGCCCGGGTTGTCGCCCAATCCGAACTTGGACGTGGAAATGGGGAACCGCGCGGTGATGGCGCCATGGTCGATCAAGGCGAGCGTTTGATCGGGGACGCTGACGACGATGGACGGCGCGGCCGCCGCCTTTCCAGGGTTGAGGAAAGCCGCGGTTAGAATAACGAGAGAGATGCTGAGATGGAGAAGCCTCATGGCACCTCCTTGAATTAGCAGCGCCCGTGCCCGGCACCGGCCGGGAGACGGCGAAACTACTGAGGGCCCGTCGGCCCAGCTGTTCCCGTAACAACCTTGTTACGTGATTCTCCTCCTATTTTGGCGAGCGATTGCGCGCAATGCCGTTCTCGCAATCGAATTTCTAACAGGAGCCAACATATGAAAAAAAGAATCATTTCATTCCTGGCCGCACTGGCTGGGACGGGTCTTTGCGGAATCACGTCAATATTCGCCCAGGGCGCACCTGAGGTTGTGTGGGAAGTCCCAACCCCGGGCGGACTTGCCAACAGCATCGTCGGAGTCGGCTGGGGTCCTGACTCGGCCGGGCAGGTGGCCATGGGTTCGACAGACCGGTGGCTGCGCACCCGCCAGGCCGCGGATGGGGCGCTGGTCTATTCCATTCTCGGGCCGCAACACAGCCGCGGCGGCGACCAGACGATCTACTCGAACGACGGACAGTTGCTGGCCGTTCATAGTGTTAACAAAGGCCTCGACTACCGCGTTTATCGGACGGCCGACGGTGTTTGGCTGGGCTCGATCGTCGTTAGCTTTGACAGCAACGGCCTCGTGCTCTTCACGCCCGACGCGCAATTGGTCGCCTCCATTGGAAGCAAGGTCATGCCGCGCTTTCGCCTGGAAGCGTTCAGTGTCGTCTTCGGCACCGGCAGTGGTTATCACGTGATCACCACCACGATCAATTTTTCGCCGAAGGGCCTTTACCAATCCACCATCAGCGAGAGCACCATCACAATTCAGTCGCGCAAGGACGGTTCGATCGTCTCCACCTTTCCCGGAGGCTCCATCCGCAGCAATACGCCGGCGAACTTTACTCCGGACGGCGCCGCGATCGCAGCGTGGGACGGCGACTCCAATAAGACGACGCTCTGGCGAGTGGCGGACGGTAAAATGTTGATGGAATTTCCGGATGCCGCCGAAAACGAAGGCATCGGGGGGATCCGGTTTAGCCCAGATGGGGCGACCATGGTCACCACTGGTTATCTGCCCCAAAATCCCAACGGTACTTGGGAACAGTTTGGCATCCTTCGTTTCTGGCGGGTGGAAGACGGCGCGATGCGCCACCAGTTCGACCAACACACCGGCATTGGCGTGACTTCACCGATCGCCTGGTCGCCGGACGCCAGTCAATTCATCTACGGCACCTACGAAGGGACCGTGGTCGCCGCGAACACGCCCGAGCCGTAATCGGCGGACTATTTCGCTCAAGCAGGGACGCCTCCCAAAGTATCTCACTTCTGGCGCCGATGGTTCGGTCGCCGGTATGAACGGTGCTCCCTTTAACGGAAGATGGACGCACCTTTGAGAATTCTAGCAGTCGACAATGAACCGGCGGTGACACTTTCCCTGCGGTATGTCTTTGGCGACTCGCGCTATGAATTGACGTGCGCGGACAGCGGCGCGGCCGCTTTGGCCCAGCTCGATGCCAATCCGGATCCCTACGATGTCATCATCGTCGATCAAAAGATGCCTCACCTGAGCGGTGTGGAATTGGTGGGTGCGATCAGGAAACGCGGCCTGAACGGCAAAATCATCGTCCTCTCGGCCCACCTTTCGTCGGAGGTTCGAGAAAACTACGCGCGCATGGATGTGCACGACATGCTCGCCAAACCCTTCGACATCGGAGAACTTCGCTCCGCCGTCAATCGCCTCGCTGCCTAGGCGGACCTTCGACTCGAATCTGTCGCCGCTCTGTCGGGGGGTAACGGCGCGGCGACAGAGCGCCGTGGCTCCAGTGCCACCGGCAATTCTTATTGACCGATCACTTCGTCATCCTACCGTCGAGCCATGAAACCAGCATCGTCCGGTAACAAAGCCATCACCTTCATTTCTCGCCGGGCGGTTGCCTCGCTTGCCAGCGCGCTCACCATAACTTTGCTCGGCTTCGCAGCCGCTCCGGACCTTCGCGCCGAAACGCCACCCGATCAGATCAAAGCCGCCGGCGCCATTCCGCTGACGACGGAACTCATGGACAAGATGGACGCGTTCATCAAGAACGTGAGCACGAACGACGCGGCGAAAGCCGAGCTCGCCGCCGCGGGCAAAGATCCCTCGATTACGCCTGAAACCTGGGGGAGCGTCATCTCCGCCAAGTGCCCCAAAGCCGTTGAAGTCTTCAAGGCCTCGGGCCTGACCCCGGATCAATTCGGCAAGGGAATCTTTGCGATCATGGCGGTGGGAATGAGCGACGAGCTGGCCAAGTCCGACGACAAAGCGGTTCAGGCCAACGCCGCTTTTGTCACGGCGAACAAAGAACGCGCCGACGCCATCTTCGGCGCTTTCATGATGCTGGGCGAATCCTCGCCTCCTTCAACCCCCTGAGCGCAGGGGCGACGCGCAATTCGGAAGACCGTCGCCGGTCCCATTCCACGTTGCTCAGGACGAGCGCCGGCCGTCGCTGCAGAAAACGCGAGATCGAGCTTGCCGAACCCGGCCAATCTCAGATTGAATAACGTTTGTGAGTGAACCGATATCCGGTGGACGAATAACCAGCGAAGAAAAGTCGACGCTCAGCAACTACGCTGGTCTCATCGTCGTGACCGCGCTCGCGGCCGGGGGGATTTATTTCTTCTTTCTCTACCAGAAAGAGACCAAGGTGATCATCGGTTTCGATCCGAACCGGCCGATCCCGAGCGACGCCGATTTGAGACGCCACTTAAAGGCGGAGCAATTCCATGTCGTGCGCCAGGGCGGCACCCAGACACCTTTCCAAAACGAATTCTGGGAGAACGAGCGGGCCGGTCTCTACGTTGACGTTATTACGAACGAGCCCCTCTTCACGTCGGTCGATAAATTCGATGCCGGCCTGGGTATGCCGACGTTCAGCAAACCAATCTCGAAAGATCTCCTGGTTGAGAGCCCGGACAATTCCCACGGACTGCAGCGCACCGAAGTGCGCGCGAAACGAAGCAACGCCCACCTTGGCCACGTTTTCGCCGACCCGCAGTCGCCCACCGGACAACGCTACTCCGTCAATTCTGCCGCTTTCCACTTCATTCCGGTTGAAAAAATGAAGGAGGAACACTACGACGCCTACCTGCCGCTCCTGGACAAGAAGCCGGGCGCGCCGTAGCCCTCTCGACCGCCAAAGCCGTGGTCCCCCAGGATCGTGTTTTCCCCTGGAAATAGCCCAGCGCTTCAGCGCTGGGTATGCACGGCACAATAATGCCCAGTCCCGCAAGGGACGAAAGACACGGCGTCCGCTCTGAGGAAGCTGCGATTGACTTTGGTTCGATCCGCCGGGAGAAGAATTGATCATGATCCCAACCAAAGGCTATGCGGCCCATTCCGCGCAAGAACCGCTGAAGCCATTTTCATTCGAGCGCCGCGAGCCGGCCGCGACCGATGTGCAGATCGAAATTCTTTTCTGCGGGGTCTGTCATTCCGACCTGCATATCGCGCGCAACGAATGGGGCGGCACCACCTATCCCTGCGTGCCCGGCCACGAAATCGCCGGGCGCGTCGTCAAAGTCGGGAAGGACGTGAAGAAATTCAAAGAAGGCGATCTGGCGGCGGTCGGCTGCCTGGTCGATTCCGATCGCGTCTGCGAAAATTGCCGGGCCGATCTCGAACAGTTTTGCGAGGGCGGCCCCACCTTCACTTACAATAGCCCCGACTCGCACATGGGCGGAATGACCTACGGCGGATATTCCAGGAGCGTCGTCGTCGATCAGGATTTCGTGCTCCGTCTTTCGGATAAACTGGACCTGGCGTCGTCCGCCCCGCTTCTCTGCGCCGGGATCACGACCTATTCGCCGTTGCGGAAATGGAAAGTCGGCAAAGGCCAAAAGGTCGGCGTGATCGGGCTGGGCGGTTTGGGACACATGGCCCTCAAGTTTGCCAACGCCTTTGGCGCGGAGGTGACGCTTTTCACGACCTCGCCGGGGAAGACGGCCGATGCGAAACGATTGGGCGCGCACGAAGTGGTCGTAACAAGACAGGAAGAGGCGCTCGAAAATCAGGCGAACCGTTTCGATTTCATCATCGATACCGTGTCTGCGCAGCACAACATCAACGCCTATCTCGGCGTCTTGAAACGCGACGGCGTTTTGTGCCTGGTTGGTGTTCCGCCGGAGCCGATTCCGGTGGCCGCGTTTAATTTGATCGTGCCGCGCCGGCAACTGGCTGGCTCCTTGATTGGCGGGATCGCCGAGACCCAGGAGATGCTCGATTTCTGCGCCGAACGCGGGATCGCCTGCGACATCGAACTCATCAAGATCGACCAGATCAACGACGCCTACGAGCGGATGCTAAAAAGCGACGTCAAATATCGGTTCGTCATCGACATGGCTTCGCTTGGATAAGCCGACGCTGTAGCCGCCTCGCTCTGTCGAGGCGTTGAGACGACTTTCCATGCACGAGGACAACGCCAAACTCATCATCGTCTCAAATCGGGGGCCGAACGATTTCGTCTGGCGGGAAAATCGCTGGGAAGTGCGGGCGGCTTCGGGCGGCCTCGTGAGCATGATCGATCCGCTGGCGCGGCGGCGCGACGTGACCTGGTTCTGCTGTGTCTCGGAACCTCCGACGACGGATGAAGCGCGCGCCGCGTTGTTTACCACCGCAGCCGATCAAACGGATCCGGAACACCAAATCGTGCCGGTGCCCCTGCCTTCCAAAATCTACCAGGCCTACTACGGGGCCATCAGCAACGAAGTGCTGTGGATGCTGCAACATCATTTGGTGGGACAGTTTGGTTATTCATCGTTGGATGAAGAACGGCACCGCGCCTGGACCCACGGATACCTGGAGGCGAATCGCCGGATCGCGAGAGCAATCAAAGAATCGGGGATCAGGCCCCGCGCGTTCCTGATTCAGGATTATCATCTCTATCCGCTGCCGGCGTTATTGCGGGAAGTTTTCCCGGAAGTCCCGAGCCTGCACTTCACCCACATTCCTTTCCCGGGTGCGGCCACGTTGAAACTGATCCCGCAAAGCTGGAGGGAGAGCATTCTCCACGGACTCCTGGGGGCGGATGTGGTGGGGATGCAAACAGAGTGGGATGCCCGGCCCTTTCTGGGATGCTGCGAGGAACTGCTCAAGGCGAAGGTGGACTACAAAAATCGGACCGTGCAAGCGCGCGACGGCCGGCTGGTGCGGGTGCGGACGTTTGCCGCCAGCGCCGACCCGGCCGCGGTCGAGCAATCAATGCGAGCGGCGGAAGTAGCGGCGGCGCGAGAGCGATTAAGGGAATGGACGGGCACGCGCCGCGAGGATGGGAAACAGACGATCATCCGGGTGGACCGGCTGGACCCGAGCAAGAACCAGATCATCGGTTTTCGCGCTTTCGGGCGGCTCCTGGAGTTGTGTCCCGCCCTGCGTGGCAGCGTTCGGTTCCTCGCATTTCTTGTCCCTTCCCGGACGGACCTGAGTGTCTATCGCAGCTATCGGGATGCGGTCTATGCGGCCATCGCCGAGGTGAACGAACGTTTCGCCGCGGACTGTGGGAGCGATCCAATCCAGGTCTATTACACAAACGACCGCGAGCAGGCCCTCGCCGCGATGGAGCTGTGCGACGTGCTCCTGGTAAACTCGCGTGAAGATGGCATGAATCTCGTGGTGAAAGAGTGGGCGATCATCTCCCGGCGCCCGGGGGTGGCAGTGATTTCGGAGACGGCCGGCGTGGCTGCGACCACCGGCGATCGCGCCTTACTCGTCTCGCCCTTGGACATCGAGGGAACCGCCCTCGCCATGAAACAAGCGCTGGAGATGTCCACGGAAGAACGCTCCTCGCGGCTGAAAGGTTTGCGCGAGAATGTTCAATCCTGGGATGCCGCCGCCTGGCTCACCGCGCAGCTGACCGAACTCGGCGTAAAGTAGGAGACCACGTGATCATCAAGTCCTATCAGGTGCTGGCGACTGACTACGATGGCACCCTGGCGCACCATGGAGTGGTGAGTCGCGAGACGCTGGGCGCGATCGAGCGACTGCGCGCCGCGGGCAAAAAGCTCGTGCTCGTGACGGGTCGCGAATTGGAAGAACTGAAGCAGGTCTTTCCGGAGATCGGGCTTTGCGATCTCGTGGTGGCCGAGAACGGCGCCCTGCTTTATTGGCCAGACACCGGACAGATGAAACTCCTGGGCGAGCCCGCGCCGCCCGCCTTTGTCGAGAAGCTAAGAGAGAGGGGTGTGCCGGTGTCCGTGGGACGGGTCATCGTGGCCACGGTGGAGCCGCACGAGAATGCCGTTCTCCAAACCATCAAGGAAATGGGGCTCGAGTTGGAAATGATTTTCAACAAGGGCGCCGTCATGATTCTGCCGACGGGGCTGAACAAAGCCACCGGTCTGCGGGAGGGACTGGCCCGGATGGGCCTTTCCACGCGCTACACCATCGGCGTGGGCGACGCGGAAAACGATCACGCGTTCCTGCGCATTTGCGGTTGCGGCATCGCCGTGGCCAACGCCCTGCCGGCCTTGAAGACCCGGGCCGATTTCATAACCGAGCGGCCGCATGGAGGAGGGATCGCCGAGCTGATCGATCAACTCCTGGCCAACAATTTCCAGCCGGGGTAGGGGCCGCCGTGTTGGCCGCTGAGGCCCGGGACGTTGCAGCCGACACGGCTGCCGCTACAGGGGGGATCGGAGAAAGTCTCACTCGTCGTCGTTTCTGGACTCGTACTTCACCGTCGATTTCAAAATCTCTACTTTGCCGGACTTATCGAAGCCGAGCAGAACGGTGCGGGTTGCGCTCGCAGTGTGGCCCGCGCCATCGATCACGTTATCGATTGTTACAACCAGCGAACCATCCTTGTTCCACTTCTTGGCCGTCTGCCAGTTATTGTTCGCGACGTGAGGATGTTCTTTGCTTCCCATGATCTTCGCCGGAATCTCCGCGGTCAATTCGGGTATTTCGATCTCCCGGAATTTGTCAGCCTTCTTAAAATAGACGGCCACGCTTTGATTGGGATGACCCATTCTGGTCATGAGCGCGAACCGCTTCGAATCCGGCGCCCATAGAACTGCATAACTCGCCGAGCTCATGTCCTGGTCGTCGATGTGCTGCACGACCTTCTCAGTTTTCTTGTCGATCAGATCGATCGTTTGCTCGTAATCACCGTGACCGACCAGAAACGCAAATTTTCCGTCGGGCGAGACGAACTTGATCTCCTTGGTCGTGTCTTCTTCGTTCGCCCCGGTTGACGGGGTCGCGGCCTGAGTTCGAATCGGCCCCGAAATCGTGACGAGGATCATCGCGAAGCCCGCAACGAGGAGAAAACGAGACGAAGTCACCGGTGAGATTTTATCTAACCGCCGCGCTGCGGCAAACATTAATGGGCGGGCGTGTCATACACGGCTGTAGCCGCCTCGCTCTGTCGAGGCGTTTGTCCGGCACGGCGACATAGCGCCGCCCAACCCTGATTTCCCAGTCACCCGCGTCTTTGCTGTGGCTACCGTGTCTCTCCGGGTGCTCTGTTTTCTCCTGTTTCTTCCTGGCCCAAACGCGCGCGGCGTTCGCTTTCCAGCCAATGCCAGGCCGTTTCCCGGGATGGGAAAGCGGCGATCCGCCGGTTGAACCGGCGCGAGAGCGAGACAAACTCCATGACGCGGGCCAGCGCTTTCGGCGACATGCTCACCACGACCGCCCGCAAGATGTCACCCTCAAAAGGTGACGTCTCGACCAGATGCGAGACCGTCTCGTCGCTGACCTTCTCCCCGGTGACGGCGCTGAAATCCCAGAGCCGATCGAGGGAGGGATCAAACGCGGGATCCGCGAGAACCTGCTTCCTGGCTTGAACGAACTCCTCGTCCGTGACCGTCCCGGAGCAGACCGTGATCACGAGCTTTCGTTCTACATCGATCGTGACGAGGGCCGGCATGGGGGATGCAAATTACTCCGATTTTTCGACGTTTCCAGATCGCGGCGATAATGCGCTGTAGCCGCCTCGCTCTGTCGAGGCGTTTGTTCCGGCACGGCCTCATTCGACTCTGCCCAGAACACGGCGACATAGCGACGAACTCCCAACCCTGATTCCCAAGTCACCCGCGTCCTGTGCCGTGGCTACAGCCGCTTCGATTGCTTTCCAGTCTTAGGCCACAGATCGGGAAGAATCCGTTGGCCGATATCGGGTCGCGCATCAAAAAATACCTGTAACGCCGCGTAGAGCGCGGGAAGAAGGTAGAGCCCGTTCCGCCCGAAATGGATCAATAAAAAGCAAAGCAACAGATAGACCGCGATCAACGTGACTTGCGCGGCATAGGCGGCCTGGGCGTTGCGCCGGTCCCGCGCCAGATCGCCTACCACTGGCCCCGCGTGTAGCGATGTCCCTCGCTCGCCCACTCGTGTCGTCGCTTCAAAGCGGAGTTGCGCGCGCACCCCCGCGCTCAGCATCATTAACGCGACCGTCAGATAAAACCCCGGGCGCGTGACCAGTTCCAACCAGTTCACGTGCGCTTCCATTCCGGAAATGAACGCCGGCATCCCCAGGGGGATAAGCAGAAAGGCCGCGACCACTCCGAGGAAAACGCCCTGGATCAGGACCGCGGCAATCCGTGCGCTCAACCACGCGGCGCGCGGATCGACCGTGGTGGGATCCTTTGGGTCGCGCGTTGTGCCGACGATCAACATGAGACCGAGAGCGAGGTCGAAGGCCGTCAGAAGGAGATAACCGTACACGTTGCCCTGGCCACGATAGAAAAAAATCAACGGGACCGCGTGTGCCACCGCAGCAGCCAGGATCACCTTTGCGCGCGAAAGTGTTCGCATGATTTTCTTACAGGAGCTGTAGTCGCCTCGCTCTGTCGAGGCGTTTTCTCAGAACACGGCGATCCGGCAGCTGCCGGACCGTGGCTACAGCCTTCCCATTTCATCCTTCCTCCTTCATCCTTCCGCCTTCCCAATGTCCGACCTGCTGCCACTCCTCGCCGAGGCCCGCCGCCTCGTGCCGGACGATCGCCACATCTGGTGTTCGGCCTCCGACACATTCGACTCCCGTCTCATCAAGCGGCGCGGGTTATTGCTCGGCGGCGCGCTTTCCCCGCATTTCCTGCGCGACTCGACCGCGACGAATTGGGACACGCCCTGGACCGTGCGGCTGCGACATTGTCGCGTCGTGGTTTGCGACAAAGCCGCGCACGAACCGGTCGCGGCCTGGCTGCCGCTCATGGAAAGTGCCGTCGCCGCCGGCGAATCGCTTCTCGTCGTCACGGAAACCATCGACTCCGAGCTCCTCGCCACGTTCACCGTCAACGCCTTGAAGGGTACTCTCCGCGTCTGCGTCGTGCAGCCACGTCGTTCCGGCAACCCTGCGGCGGGCGCGCAATTCGCCAAGCCGCCGACCGGCCTCGATCAACTGCTGTGTATCGACGATGTCTGGGTCCGCCGCACGGCCACAGCTTGCTTTCCTCTCGCGGGTGACCCTTTGTCGTCCGCGGCCGCTCTCCAGGACTTCGTCGTCATCGAAACCGGCGGCGAAAATCACGAAGACCAACACGACCGGCTTCGCTTTCTCATGCGGGAACTACAGCGGTCTCTTCTGTAGCGGCGGGCGTGTCGCCCGCAAGAGCTGTAGCCGCCTCGCTCTGCCTGCCCGCCGAAGCAGTGCGAAGGAGGGTCGAGGCGTTTGTTCCGGTCTGAATTGTAAGGCGTTTGAAAGCCCAGTCATTGCTGTCCCCTGTAGTGGCAGGCGTGTCGCCTGCATCTTCAAAGGCGTTGCAGCCGGCACGGCTGCCTCTACAGGAGGAAACCTGAATCCGATCCAAGACTAATGGCGTTCGCCGAACCGATTTTCATTGATTTGTTTCCATCAGCCTATCGAGAATGAAGGGGATGTTTGTTCGACGGCTTGTCCCCATTCTTGCCCTTGGTCTCTTGTTCCTGCCTGGCCTCGCTCCGGGCAAAGAGGCCTCATCCGATAAGCACTTTACTTTTTATGGAGACGTCGTCGCCGTGGGCCCTCATTCGCTCACCATCAAGTCCGGGGGCAAACGTTTGGTGTTTCAGATCACCGGGGAAACAAAGATCAGTGGCCGCGATCGTCCTCTTCAGCTCGATCAAATCAAGCCAGGCAATGGAGCGACGGTGATGATGAAGCTGGGCCAGGGCAATGTTGGGATAGCCGAGCGAATTCGCATTGATGTGGGGGCGAGCCTGTCGAGTTCTTTGAAGTTGTTCGTGGCAAAAACCACCAGCGGACAAGTGGTCTCGGGCATGGCCATCAATAACTATATCGCCTATAAACCGCACAATGACGGTTGGATAGGCGGTGCAACCCTGGAGCGATCGTATAGCGAAGGCGTTTTTCTCCTTGAAGTCCGGCCGGACGGCACGGTCGCCGAGGTCAAGATGGTCAAGTCGATGGGTTACACTGAATTGAACTTGCGCGCGATCCGGTGGTTTAAGCAATGGCGCTTCCACCCAAACACCGTCACCAAAGTCCAGATGCCGATGAGTTATGTGCAGTATAAAAGGTGGTAGCCCGTAACCGTTCGATTCGATCTCGCTTGTTTTCTTGCAGGAGGTAACAGAGATCACAGAATCGCAAAGATCAGTCTCCGTTTACTCTGTTTTCTAATTTGCGGCGCGCTTGAGAAGTTTATAGAGCCGGGATCGATGGCAACGTGATTCATCGGCGCAATAGCACCCGATGCTGATCGGCGTCCGTTTGGCGATTTGGGCGAGCAATTGAATCGTTTGCCGGCCACTGGAGCTTGAGAGCAACTCGCGCTCATAAGCTTCGAAGAAGGCACGCCGTTGCGCAGGGTCATCGAGATGTTCCTTGTGGCGAGCGATCAGTTTCTGGCTCGGGGCGACGACTGGCAGCCACACATCAAAATAACCGTCCGTGGTCCAGCGCGACTTTGGTACGCCGCGCGGCGGGCGACGCGTGGCACCGATGCGAAGTCCCTGCCCCGCTTTAGCCTGGGTCCCGATCTGGAACGTTGAGAGTTTCAATTTCGAATTCATTGGTGCGGCAAGGATTTCAATCCCGGCGTTTCCACCGCGGGTCAACTTGCGAGCGACGGCCGTAAGGGGAAGGCAGGGAATTTTGATGGCCGCGCTAAGGCTGAGGCAGGTTCGACACGGCACCACCGATCACGGCTGCGAATAGCGCCATGATAATGATCCAAATGAGAACGATCACCGGGATGAAGCAGCAAAAGACAACGAATCCAGCCGCCATCCATTTGAACATTATTTTCAGGACAGACAGGAAAGGAATATCGACATCCACCACAGCAACGCGTTGTACGGTGGACGTCGCGGTTTGGCTCGCTTGCCTAACGGTGGCACTCGCCTGCCTCGCCGTCGCGGGAGGCAGTTGCGTGCCGTACTTCAGTGTCGGCAAGTAATCATCGATCGTCTTCCACTCGCCTCCGACAGGTTTGCACGGGGTATTTCGATCGACCTGCTGGTCTGCGAACATTTGGCCGACCTGCGCATCAGAATAAGGGCCTTCCTCGCGCCCGGAGAGTCTTAGAAGATATGATTTCTGCATTGAAAGACTCATCCGGCTGAACGAAGCGTTGTCAGGATGTCTCTCTCGATGGCCTGCGCGTCGTAGGTTCGCTGGACGGGAACGCGCAGGATCGGCAACGAGGCAATTTCAAGGATCCGATTCACATCGCGATCGCGGGCCACGCGGTCCGGGCGTTGATGCGATGAACCGTCGAGTTCTACCGCGATGATTGGGGAGAGTGCGCCGTCACAGATCACAAAATCTATGTGTTTGGATTTGATGTGATCGAAATTCGACTTCCGGCGAAGGTGGCGTTCGTCCGCTCCCACGAGGTCGGCCAATCGGACTTTCGCGAGAACGGCATTTGGCGCGACAACCTTGCGCAGAACGTTGTAGAAACGTTTCTCTGAAACTGTGAGCAGGTATTTCCGACGGAAGAACGGTCTGAGGGCGACATCCACGGTTTGAGCGATAGCAGACGATGTACCCGTTAAGCATTGCAAGCTGGCGAGGAACGGGCTTGATTAGCGGCTGTGCACGCGGCGACCCCGAACCTCCTTAACGCCGGCCTTTACACGGTGCCAGACGCGGCGCGGCTGACTCGGATCAGCACTGGGAAGATTCGCCGATGGCTAAAAGGCTATGACTTCAAGAGCGGCGAACGCATCCACCACTCTGAAGCGGTTTGGCAGGGTGAATTGAAGCCGATCGAGAACAAACTCACCCTGAGCTTTCGTGATCTCCTGGAGCTGCGCTTTGTCGATGCGTTCATTTGCGCTGGCGTTAGCTGGCGCACAATGCGCCGAGCGCACGCAAAGGCGCGGCAGGAGTTGGACACGTCGCATCCGTTCTGTTCGAACCGCATTTTCACAGATGGCCGTAGCATTCTCCTGCGACAGGGCGAAGAGGATTCTGATCAGGCCCTGATCAACCTCGCAAACGATCAAGTTGAATTCGCGCGGATCGTGAACCCGCTCGAAAAGGAGCTCGATTTTTCCGGAGCCGATGTCGTTTGGTGGCCGCTTGGTAAAGACCGCCAGATCGTGATTGATCCGAGGAGGAATTTTGGCCAGCCCAGCGTCGTTAAGTCGGGGGTGCCGACGGCAGTCTTAGCGCGAAGCACGAAGGCGAATTCCTCCCAGGAAATCGTCGCAAGGTGGTACGAAGTCCATCCCGACGAAGTCCGTGATGCGGTTGAATTCGAAGAAGCGCTCGCGCACGCAGCGTGAGATTCTTTTTCGACAACAACATTTCGACAAAGCTCGCAAAAAGCGTCCACGTACTGGTTGAGCCAGAACACCGAGTGGTTCATCTCAAGGATCGTTTCGCCGCGAACACGACTGATGAAGCTTGGATGACCGCTCTGGCCGGCGAACCAGATTGGGTCATTGTTTCAGCTGATTTACGTATCCGAAAAAACCCTTTGGAAGTTGAGGCTTGGAAGGCTGCAGGTCACACGATCTTTTTTTTGAAGGACCGCTGGATCGAACTCGAATTCTGGACGCAGGCGTGGAAACTGGTGAAGGCCTTCCCAGAAATTGTTGAGCAAGCGCAGCGGGCTACGGCAGGGGAGGCCTTCGTCGTCAGCGTAAACGGCAAGATTGCCTAGGTGCGCTTCAAGTCAGCTGCGATTTCGGCGAACTGAGCTAGAGCGGCTTGTAGGTCTTCGACGATGTCGGCAGCGATGATTTCGGGGGCGGGAAGATTCGCGCTGTCTTCGAGGGCTTCGTCCTTCAGCCAGAAGATATCGAGGTTGATCTTATCTCGCTTGATCAGGTCTTCGTATTTGTAGGGGCGCCAGCGGCCTTTCTCGTTCTTCTCCGTCCAGGTTGGCTTTCGCTCGTGGCGGTTCTTCGGATTGTAGCAAGTGACGAAGTCGTCGAGGTCGCTGCGCTTGAGGGTATTTTCCTTAAGCGTGAAATGCAGATTGGTGCGCAGGTCGTAAATCCAGAGTTTTTGCGTCCACGGTTTTTCCTGCGCCGGTTTTCGGTCGAAGAAGAGGACGTTGGCCTTCACTCCTTGCGCGTAGAAGATGCCGGTGGGCAGGCGGACGAGCGTGTGCACGTCGGCCTGCTTGAGCAACGCGCGTCGAATGGTCTCGCCGGCGCCGCCTTCGAAGAGGACGTTGTCCGGCAACACAACCGCGGCACGGCCGTGCTGCTTGAGGATGGTGAAGATGTGCTGGAGAAAATTGAGCTGCTTATTGCTCGTGCTCGCCCAAAAATCGTCGCGATTGATAATAAGTGATTCCTTCGAGGTCTCACCGGCTTCGTTGACAATCGTGACGCTGCTCTTCTTCCCGAACGGCGGATTGGCCAGGACGATGTCGTATTCGCCGTGCGTTGCGGCGAGAGCGTCCTTGGTCACGACCGGCAAACCAGATTCCAAAGTCTGACCGTCCGCCTCGGACCCGATGCCGTGCAGGAGCAGATTCATCGCGCAGAGTCGCGTAACGCTGTCCACGAGCTCGATGCCGAGGAAGGTGCCGCTCTTGAGTTTCTTCTTTTGGGCGCGGTCGAGCTGATAATGCTTGGCGACGTAATCATGCGCCGCGAGCAGGAAACCGCCCGTGCCGCAGGCGGGATCGCAAATTGTGTGGCCGGGTTGCGGGGCGATCGCGTCGACCATCGCCGCGATGAGCGGGCGCGGAGTGAAGTATTGGCCCGCGCCGCCTTTCACGTCCTCGGCATTCTTTTGCAGCAACCCCTCGTAGGCGTCACCCTTAACATCCGCGGAAAGGCTGGACCACTGCTCCTTGTCGATCAGGTCGACGATGAGCCGGCGCAGCTTGGCCGGATCCTGGATTTTGTTTTGCGCCTTGCGAAAGATGACGCCGAGCATGCCTTGCCGCTTGCCGAGTTCCTCCAACGCATGTCGATAATGAATCTCAAGATCGTCGCCATCCAGCCCCAGAAGCGCAGGCCAACTGAAACCTTGCGGTATCGGCGATGGCTTGTTGAACGGCGGCTTCGACTGCTCATCCGCCATTTTGAGGAATAACAGAAAGGTCAGCTGCTCAACGTAATCGCCGTAGGACAGACCATCATCCCGTAGGATGTTGCAGTAGTTCCAAAGCCTTTGAATGAACTGCGAACTGCTCATGAACAACAAAAGATTGATCGGGTCTGAGGGGAGGCTTACGGCGTTCCGGTGACTCCGATGTCATCAGCTTCCTCGTTGAGCCGAGCACTTCGCTCTGTCGTATCTAAGACAATCTTTTTGCGTGATTGCTTGTAGTTTATGAGACCCCGCTCTGAATGCCACCACGTTGCCAAGACTATATATGATCGCAACGCGAGAGCCGCCTCTACATATCCAACGTTCGTAACGGACGTCGCCACCCGCTCGACGCGATGAGATACGCGATTCCTCAGATTGATAAGCTCCCCTAGGCACCGCTGCACGTATAACGGAAAAAGAGCAACCTTGATGTCCTTCGGACTGAGCTTCGCGTTCGCGGCAACCCTATCAGAAATCTCCTCAACAAGGGGAAGTAGAGACCTTTGAACAAGCTGAACAAACGACAAGAGAGAGGGATCTGCGGCGCCTTTTTTCTCCTGTTCAATAAACTGCCCAAACGCTTTCTTTGCATCGCCGCTTGTCGCAACTGCCTTTCGCGACTGGCCTGAGACTAAATCCTTGAGGCGAGCTTGGAACCCGTTCATGAGTTCTCCGAGAGGAGAGGAAGGTGCCTTCTCGTGTGTGTAGGTTTCGTAAATTTCGACTAAGAGCTCTTCGACAGCGATACCGGTCACCCTGATCGCATGCACAAATCTCTCCTCGCTGACCTCATCCAAGATTTGGGCAACATTCGTAATGGTTGAAACGTCCGCCAATAGTCGATCTGGTCGCAACATTTGCATCGCAGGAACGTACTGTTCCATCAATATCGTCTCTGGCGAAAAGGTCCTTATTTCCTCGAATTCCAACTCGATTCCCGGCAGCGCTCGAAACAATTCTCGAATGTGGACAATGGTCTCCTCCTGAATGGAGTAAACCTTCAGCACTCCTTGAGGTTCTTGAGCGGCTTGGAAATAGCCGCGAGAGGCGAGGTCGCGAAAATCGATCTTGCCAGGATTATCAGGTACCAGACTACACCTAAAACTGACGAGGTGTTGTCCATATAGCTTCGATGCCTTACTTAGCAAAGTACGCTTCTTCGGAGACAAGCGGGGAGGGAGAGCAGCCATTCCTCTTAAATCGACATTATAGCGACCGCGCGACCATATCCGTTGGGACCGTGTTGGTCGGAAAGCGCTAACTGCTACTAGTTCCGGCAATTCTTCTCGCGCGTTCTTCGGCTGACATGCTCGCAGGTAAGCAAACATGCGAATAAGCACTGCTGGCGGCACATCGGTTGGATACTCATCATAGCCGCGTCCGCCGCGATAGCGTATGCTTTTGCTGAAGTACCAGGGCTCGAAATTGAGCAACTTCTGTAGTGCGGTTTGCGCTGTCTCAGTCAATTTGACGCGTAAGCACCAAGCGCCTACTTGCTGCGGGTTTCTGAGAAACAGCTTATATTTGTCTTCTGTGTCGGGGCTCATAACTCTTTCTGTGGGATGCGTCTAAAAACGCGTTTTGTAAGATAGATTGTCGGAGGCAGGTAGCACGGTGGAGATCCGCGGACACTACCGCTTCCAACTCCTCCACCACGCTCAACCGCCGCTCCACTTCCGCCACGATCCGCGTCTGCTCGGCGAGAGACGGAAGGGGCACACACAACACCTTAATCTTTCCTTGGAAAATATTGGCTTGAGCGGTTTGCGTTTGCTTCGCAGTTATTTGCCGCTTGAGGAGCGGCGAGCGCAGGGCAATCGAAAGAAATTTGCCCATTCCGGCAAGAGGCTTCATGACAGCCACGCTCCTGACAAGAGTAAAGAGTAGGCCTTCTGGAACGACAGCGGAACGTCCGACGGTGCCGGAGCAGGAGAGCAATACGTCTCCAGGAGCGATTACGAGTCGTTTCGCGATGCGGTCATACTCGTGCTGAGGGACATAATCCACGTCGTCGACGGAGATGCGGCCATCGAGGACGTTGCGAGCTGAAAGCAGAAGGACTCCAGATTCCGAACGCTCTGGCGTTATGTGCTCACCGTCAGTGATTACGCTCGTGAGTTGATCTGTTGTGGCCCATGTCCAACCTTCTGGAAGGCTCGGAAGGTCGGCAAGCTCTGGGCTGGCAGGCTCCTTGTATTTTCCACGGCCCCGCCATTTTTCGCGACGCTCGGCGAGAATGCGGGCGAGCAGTTCTTCGCCGGTTTCGAACTTTCTGTTTTCGGTTTTTGCGAGCTCGGCTTCAGTAGGGACGAGGCGACCTTCGCAGGCGGCTTTGAGGACGGCGGCGCGGTAGCGTTTGAGGTTGCCCTGCGCCCGCCGCACCGTGTCCACTCCCGCCTCTAGCCGTGTGAATTGCTTCTCAATCTGCGCCACAATCTGCCGCTGACGCGACAAGGATGAAGTAGGAATGCAGAAGGAAGAAATGTCCCTCGGTCGTACGGCAGGATAAAGTGCGCCTTGCACCTTCCCACACATCGCGTCGATGAATTCGTTTGACTGAACTGCGTAGAAGAGAAATCCCGGTTCGGCATCTCGCGCCCGCAAGACGTGAAAGCCGGTCGAGCCAATCGCACCGTCGAGGTCAGGCGGAACGAGGGCGACGGCGTTCAAGTTGGGGCGCGTCATGGAGACAAGAACATCGCCTTTCTTGAGTCGTTGCTTTGCTCGGCTCGGTGCTTTCGACGCAGGGATCACCTTCGGGTCAACGATGCGTTTCGTTCTTCGGTCGATGCTCCCGATGTCCACATAGGTGAACTCACGACTTTGAGGACCGGTTTGCTCAACACGCGTCTCGGTTACCTCGCCAATCGGGACTTTGTCGCCATCTTTCGCCCTTTCAGGGCTAGCCGTATCGTGGGATGCGTAACCCAGGCTGGAATTACTGCGCTCCTTGTCTTGGGCCGGCTCCTCTTGCCTCGTTGGGGCTGCGATTGCGTGTTTAGTTGGCATTCAGGTCAAAATTCCACCTTCACGTCTGTACCGAACTTCAGTCCTGCCACTTCAGCCGCGAGTGCGATGATCGACTTCTTGAGGACATTGTTGAGATTGGTGGCAACGAACCATCCACCGGGAAGTGTTTCACGATAGTCGCGCAAGTCGGGGCGGTCCGGGTAAAGCTCTTCCGGAGTCTGAGCGATATACTTGCGTTTGCGCCCCTGCGCGTTGGGATGTTGGGCGCATCGTTGGAGAAATGTGGAGTCCTCTTGAGAGAGTTCTCGCAGTGCAATCACCATCGCATCCTTTGCATTGGTGTATCGAAACGCTTTGTCGCGTAGAACAAGCGTGCCGTTGCGTTTTGAAGCGGCCATATCAAACGGCGGATTTACAAGAATGACCTCGTGAGTTGTCCTGTCACGCGGCGGATCATCTCGCTGGGCGGTTGGTTGAAGAATTACCGGCCTTCCAAGTGAGATTAGGAAGGCAGTAACATCGTTTTCATCGGGACGAACGCCGGCTTTTGATTCCACCGTGTCTGCGAGCATTTCTACGAGCTGCTCGTCTCCTTTTTCGATTAGCTCACGCCATGCCTCCGGAATTGCGGCCTGTGCCTGCGCGCGGCGATTGCGGTTCCGATATTCCTTACGAGCACCTTCCAGTGCTTCCCCTGAGACGATTCTCGAATGTGTTAGATATTGCGTCAGCGTCTCCGCAGCTTGGCCCGGCTCTCGTTCAAATAAATCCAGTTTGTAAACGCGACGCTCCTCATATGTTCCCTGCTCCATGGTCAGATAGAAACTCCATGTCTTGCCGTCAGTAAGAATGACAAACGGGACGCCACCGGAATGGAATGCGTAATCAAGAGCCTGTCGAACAGCATCCTCGGCCCGGCCAGGTGGCTTCACTTCCACAAAGACCGTGGGCCGGGCAGGCGGGTGACATAGGGCGAAGTCTGCGCGCCCCTCTCCGGTCTGAAATTCCGGCCAGACAATATTGGTGTCCCAAGTATCCCAACCTAGTTCCTGAAGGATTCGTAGAACGATGCCTTGGGAGATCGCCTGCTCGTTTGGGAAGCGGCCCTGTCGCAATCGTGTCGTGATGTCGGCAATGGTGGTTTCGAGTGACATAATTCTAGGCGGCTAGAGCTCTGTTCAATTCCTCCAAGAGTTGCGGCAGTTGCTCACCAAATAGTTGATGCGCCTTGCCCAAGCCACCGCGTTGGTTGAATGGCAAAAGATCCAAATCCTCAGGCTCAATACTGATGGCCGTGGCGATGTGTTCGCAAATCAGATTAAGCCAGGCGAGCTGCTCTGGCGTGAAAACGGCTCCGGATTTGGCTTTGTCCATGAGCCATTCGTTAAAACGGTCGAAGACGGAGTCGGCAAATGGAGCAAGGACGGGTTGTTGCTCGAGTGCGAAGCGGACAAGGGCGACGAGGTCGGCGAAGCGGCCGGCCTGGGAGCGGCCTTTGACTTTGCCGGGCGTGGTTACTGCGAAGGCGTCCCAGAGGCGGTCCTCGGTCCACGCGGCATGGTTGTCGCGCAGTTTCTTTTCCAATTCCTTGAGCATCAGCTCGGTGAGGCGCTGCTTGTAGGGACGGCTGTAAAGGATTTGGAGAGCCGTGATCTCAGCTTTGTTTTGCTCGATATATTCGCGGAATGAGGTGGCGAGCTGTGCGCTGGTTTGCGCGCTCGTCTGTGTTGGACCGGCATAAATCAACGTGTCGCGCGAAATGATGTCGATGGTCTGCTCGGCGGCTTTCTGAATTTTCTTGAGCAAATTGCGGAGATCGGGATTTGTCGCTAGCGGTACGAGAGCCTGCTTGATGCGCGCTTCGCGGATTTGAGCGATGGCCTGCTCTGATGGCTCGTAATATTCGGCCTTGCCTGATTTGGCCTGCGCGCGAACCTCGTCCGGATCGATTGCGTCCAGGATGCCCTTCGATATTTGCGAGAGGGTCTGTCCTTTGGCGGTTTCGAGGACTTCCTTTTCCACTTCGGCATCAAAGCGGCGCTCCAGCCGGATGAGGCGACCGGCAAGCGATTCGACCGCGGCCACCTCGACCGTGCCGAGCGCGGCTGAATCAAGGAGTCTCTCGAAGGTAACAGTGGGTTTTTTTTCCAGTGGACGGGTTTCGGTCTGCACCCGTTCACATACGCCGACGGCATCGACGATCATGTAGCGGGTCTTCCTTTTGATGCCGGGATTGACCTGTTCCATCTCGGTGTCGGACACGATACGCACTCCGCGGCCCTTCATTTGTTCGAAGAAATTCTTTGAAGCGACGCTGCGCATGAAGAAAACGATTTCCAGCGGCTTGATATCGGTACCGGTAGCGATCATGTCCACGGTTACAGCGATGCGGGGGAAGTAGCTGTTACGAAAGGCGCTGAGGATTTGGTCGGGCGATAGACTGGATGCGCGCTTCCAGATGATTGTTTCGACTTCCTTGCCGTCGGCGTCCTGCTTCTTTTCGACGAGGCGTACGAAGCCGGTGCGGTAGGTAATTTTTTGGCAGAAGTCGTTGCCTTTACCAAATACCTCGCGGCAGATGCGGGCGATATCGTCCGCATGAGTGTCGTCCTTGGCGAAGATAAGTGTCTTGGGCAGATCGGTGCGGCCAGGAAACATTTCAGTGAAGACCTTGTCGCGAAAGGTGGAAAGCACTGTGCGAATCTGATCGGGCGCAACTACGTCGCGATCGAGATTGCTTGCATCGTAGGAGAGGACGTCATCGAGTTGTTCCCAGCGTACTTTGCGCGTCTGGCGATCGCGTTTATCGACGAAAAAGCCGGCTTCTACCTTCGAACCGGCCTGCGTAATCGCTGTATTTATACGATAGATATCGCTCCCGACATTGACGCCATCTGCCACTGCCTTCTCGTGGTTGTATTCCATGACGAGGTTTTGCCGGAAGAACCCGAAGGTCTGCTTGGAGGGTGTGGCGGTGAGGCCAATGAGCGAAGCGTCGAAGTATTCGAGAACCTGCCGCCAAAGATTATAAATGGAGCGGTGACATTCATCCGTGATGATGAAATCGAACTCCTCAATCGGGAAATCTGGATTGTACTCGACAGGGACCGGCTGTTTGAAGAGGGACTCGGCGGCATCGATTCGCAGGTCGTCCAAGTCGGGCGCTGGTTCCTTCTCCCCTTTGAGCATGGAATAGATGCGCTGGATCGTACCGATGACGACACGGGCCGACGTGTCGAGGGAGTTGCTACTAAGACTCTGGACGATGTATTCCTCGGTGAACTTGTAGTTGTTCACCGGCGAGACGAACTGCTGGAATTCTGTGAGCGTCTGTCTGCCAAGATTGCCACGATCCACAAGGAACAGGATGCGCTTTGCGCCACCGTATTTTACGAGCCGATAGATGAAGTTGACGGCGGTGTAAGTCTTGCCCGAGCCGGTAGCCATCTGAATGAGCGCACGGTGTCGGCCGGCGACGAAGGATTTCTCAAGATTTTTGATGGCATCAATCTGCGCCGGCCAGAGGTGGCCTTTCTCGAGCTCGGGAAACTCGCGGAGACGCTGCGCGAGTTGCTTCTCTTTCTGCACCCAAGCGCGAAGGGTTTCCGGGCGGTGAAAAGCAAACAGCTGGCGGCTGCGCGGCTCGGGGTCGAGGCGATTGGTAAAATATGTCTCCTCGCCTGTGCTCTCATACGAGAAAGGCAGTGGCGATTTCCATGCCGGAAGCCGGAAGGGGATGCCCGAGACGTACTTCGTGGATTGCTCTTCGACGCCTGCGAGTGTGGCGCCAACCGGTTTCGCTTCGATGGTGCCGATCGCTTTGCCGTCTACGAACAGTGTGTAATCGGGCTCGCCGGTCTTGAAGGTGAGTTCGCACAGCGCGACGCCAGAGGCGGCGGTTAGATTGATTTGGCTCCTGGTTTGAACGACCCAACCGCACTGCTGAAGCAGTGCGTCGATCTTCTGCCGCGCAAGTTCTTCAGGGGTAGGCATAACAGGGGACGCGAGGTTTTACCCGGTGCGTCCAGAAGTTTCCACTGTAATCCGGTTTCCAGGGAGCGCTGGCGAATTTAGGGATGAAGGGAATGGCAAAGGAATGTGACGTGTGACATGTGGCGTATGGGGAGGGAGTGCGGCGCCTTTTATCCGCAACTTGTCACTCGTCACTGCTCACATGTCACTTGCCCACAACGGCGCCTGAAAAAGAAAAAGAAAGCCGCCGCGAATCGGTCGCGGCTCTGCGGGGGACCGCGGAAAGGCGGAAGGAGGACGGCTGAAGGCGGAATTTCGGCGTCCGAAGTTTTTTTATCCCATTCCGAGCTGTTCCAGCGTCGGTTGGTCGATGGCGCCGGTGGGCTCGAGGCCGAGGGCGGTCTGATAAGCGATCAGCGCTTCCTGGGTTTGCGGGCCCACCAGGCCGTCCACTTCTCCCTTATATAATTCCTGCTCTTGCAAGATGGTCTGAACATCGGCCACGATCTGGTCGAACGGTTTCGCGCTCTTGCCGACATAAATGGGCCCGTCATACGGGTAATAGGCCGCGGAGTTATCGTAACCCCAGGCCGGATACCAATACCCGGCGTTCCAGTAGTACCACCCACCGCCGATCAGGACGACGGTTTTGTGATTCGAGTTCCACCAGACCCGGTCGTGCCATTGGGGCCGATACGTTCTGTAAACCTCGTAATGGGCGCCCTTCCAATTATTGGCGTTCCTGATCCGATAGTCCTGGTTGTACGTCACGCTGACGATCGCCGCGTTCGGGCTCGCGTGAAAATTCAGGTGCCTGGGCGTAAAGACGTTCACGGTCTTGTTGAGGGGCGTCTTCACGGTAACGGACGGCACATGAACCTTCGGCACCGGGACCTTGACCTTGGGTGTCTTGATATGCGGGAACTGCGCTTGTCCCGTCTGCACGCCGGCGGCGAGCGTCAGGGTAGAGCCGATCAATAAGGTGATGAATCGCTTCATAAATTAAGAATTAGGAATTAAGAATTAAGAAGGAAAACGGAGGAAAGGACAAGGGGGAAATGAGGAAGGCGGAAGGCGGAGGGCGGAAGGATGAAGGATGAATGACGAACGGCGCTCTGTCGCCGTGCCGGGACAGACTGCGGCGAGCGAAGGCGGTTACAGCGCGTCAGTCGCCATCACATAATTGGGATGAGACGAGGGCGACGCCGAGGGCAATTTCGGCGGCGTAAACGGCGCGGGAGGTGTTGGGGTGGTCGGCCAATTCTTCGGTCGCGGCCTTGGCGAGTTCGGGACCGAGATGCCAGAGAAGCGAGTGTCGTCGAGGGCGGAGGAAGTTCATGAGGCCGTCGCCAATCAGAATGAGGCCGGCGAGCCCGAGAAGTCGTTTGGTGATGAGGTCTGGTTTCATAAAATTGTCGGGGGGGGTGAAATGTCGGCGATGCGTTCTCAAGTTCAACCCTCGGCGGGCAGGCGACGGAAAATTAAGAAGGAGGAATTAAGATTTAGGAAGGAGGGAGTGGCGGAAGGATGAAGGCGGAGGGATGAAGGCGGAAGGAGCGACCGAGGCACAGGTCACTTGCCTACAATGGTTCTTGTGTCGGGCGAGGCGACGGCTCAGCCTCGGGGTTCACCAACCCAACCCAAAAAATGAAAACCATGAAACTCACTCAATTTGCTTTTGTCGCCGCGGCCCTGGCTTTTGCTCTCCCGGCGCGCGCCGAGACGATGTCTGTGCCGAGCGCGGAGAAGCCGGCCTACACTTTTGATGTGCCTTCCGACTGGAAACCAAAGGGCGATGCGGACGATGAAAGCGTGGAGGCGGCGGCGCCCGGGGATCATGCTTATCTCAGCGCCTGGATCGCGAAAGGTTCCGATCAAACAGCGATCACCAAGGATATGGAGACCACTTTGAAGGATGCGCTCAAGAGCATCGATAAAGGCAGCTCGGAGCAGACGATCGACGTGAACGGACTCAAGGTCCTGGTGGTGAAAGGCAGCGGGGTCGATAAACGAGCCGGCAATAAGGTGCAATTCCGCGTCGCGATCTTCGCGGCGGGCGCCGACAAGGTGGGAATCGTTTATGCCGATTACGATAACGATGCCCCGGACGACACGATGAAGGCGCTGCAGGGGATTATTGGGTCGATCAAGGTCGCGGCAAAAAAGTAAGAATTAAGAATTAGGAATTAAGAAGTGCGCCGATGGCGGAGTCGAAAATCGATCTGCGCGAGCGGACGAAGAGTTTCGCGCTGCGCGTCGTGCGGATGTTCTCCGCTCTTCCGAAAACCACCGAAGCGCAGGTTCTCGGGAAACAGGTGCTCCGTTCAGGTACTTCAATTGGGGCAAACTATCGGGAGGCGTATCGCGGACGAAGCAAAGCGGAATTTATTGCCAAGTGCGGAGATTGCCTGCGCGAGATCGAGGAGACCGCTTACTGGCTCGAGCTACTCGTGGAGGCGAAGATTGTTTCCGCTGGGAAGCTCGCGCCTATCCGTAACGAAATCGATGAATTGACGGCGATCTTTGTGACAATCATCAAGAAAAGTAAGAATTAAGAAGGAAGAATTAGGAAAGCACTGCAATCCCTCCTTCTTAAATCTTCCTTCCTAATTCTTACTTATTCAGGGCCAGCATGGTGCCGCGGCAATGGGGGGTGCCGCAGAGACATTCATAAAACTTCTTCGATTTTCGGGTGATCGGTTCGTCGATCTCCAGCGCGTAATCGTAGAAGAGTTCTTCGCCGGGCTCGATGTCGCGGATCGCGTAAATGAAAATGCGGCCGTCTTCATCGATCGATTCGCAATTCGGATCGCAACAATGGTTGATCCAACGCGCTTCGTTGCCGCCAATCTCCGGATCGATCACGACGCCGCCGTCCAGGCCGAAAAGGAAAGTGTGCGAGTTATTGTCATCGTCGGGCGCGTCTTCCTCGGGGACTCGCCGGCCCTTGTATTCGATGATGCGAGCGCCTTTGGCGATGAACTCGGCGGCATACACGCCGCGCTCGTGGACACCGGAAGGAGCGACTTTGACTTTAGGCAGAGGCATTGAGGAAGGCGGAAGGATGAAGGCGGAAGGCGGAATTGAAGTTCGAATGACGAATGACGAATGACGAAGGACGAACGAGGAATGGCGGAGGACGAAGCCTTTCCTAGCGCAGGTTGTAAACTTCGATGATGCCGAGGCCCGTTCCGCCGTCTTTCCCGGCGAGAATCGCGGTGAACGATCCCGGCGGTAATGAGGTGAAGATGGCGGCCTCGTTTGCGTCCGACGGCGCCAGACCGTTTGTGCCCAGAAGGACCGCTGAGGTCGAGTCGTCACTCCAGTTATCGTTGGCGATGATGGTTGTGCCGTTGGAGTCGTGCAACTCGAGTGTGGGATCGGCCAGCGGATTGCCAATGCCGAATTGAATCAACGATGGCCCAAGGCCGCGGACGGCCACGCGCGTGTCGCCCGGGTTCGTGCCGAGGATGAAACCGCCAATCATGACGTTGTCTTCCCCACCGACGAAACCGCGTGTGCTGATGTTGGCCAATTGCGCGTCGACCGCCTGGTCGAGGTCGTAGATTTCAAGCAGCCCGACACCGGTGGTCGAATTTTTGCCGGTCAAAGTCGCGGTGTAAGCGGCGGGTGGCAACGTCGCGATGATGACGGCTTCGCGGTCGTCTCCCGGTTGGAAGGGAGTGCCTTCGATCTGACTGCGTTGGTCGTCCTTCCAATTATCGTTTTGGAAGAGCAAGACGCCATTTTCTCCGCGCAACTCGAGAACGGGATCGAGGAGCAACCCGGAGAGTCCCAGATTACTTAAAGACGGTCCCAAGGCGCGGATGAGGACCGGTTTTGAGGTGCTTCCTGTGATGATGAAGCCGCCGATCGCGGCATCGTCGCCGGTCCGGACGCTGAGACGCGTGGAGATATTAAGTGACTGAGCGGGCGGCGGGGTCGCGGTTGGGCTGGGGGTTGGGGTGGCGGAAGGAGGAACGTTGATCAGTGTAATGGTGCCGGCGGCGCTGAAGGGATCGGACCAGCGCAGGTCGGTGTAAACCGCGACGCCGGAAAGGGTGAGGAGAAACGCTTCAAGGTCGAGGCGTTGTTGCGGGGTAAGGTTCAACACTTGGACGGCGCCACCGGGGCGTTGCAGGCGCGGATCGAGATTCGGGTTATTGCCCGGGATGGCGGCGTAGTGATTGATCACCTGGGCGATGGCCAGGAAATTGCCGTTGTGCATGAAGGGGCCGTTCAATTGTCCGGTGTTGTCCGCCATGTTCCGGAGCGAAGGCGAGCGCGTGTTGGTCAGGTCCGTGCCGCCACCGATAGCGGTGATGACGCCGTTGTTGCGGCTGTTGGGATCGATGTCGAACTCCGGCGGCCGGTGACAGCCAGCGCAGCCTGCTCCGCCCTGATTGGCCGGCCGGAGGAAGAGCTGCTTCCCGTTGTTTTCGCTGGCGGTGAAGTTCGGAAAAGGCTGGTTATCCGGCGCGACCACTCGCCCGGCATCGTACTTGGAATCGAAGGATTGGATGCTGCGCACGAACTGCGCGATGGCGTTTTGGATCCTGGTCTCGTCGATCGCGGGCGAGCCGAAAACGAAGTTGAAGAGCACCGGATACTCCGGGATGGCGGAGAGTTTCGAGATGAGGTCGGAGAAATTGGGATCGCCGTTGGTGCCGCTGAACCCCATCTCGATCGCGTTTTGGATCGGCTGGGTGGTCTGATTTTCGAGGCTGGGGGCGTGTTCGTCCCAGAAGAAATGAACTTCGGTGCCGAATCGCCCATTCGTTAGGCGGGGAGAATGGCGCCCGGTCTGGCCGGCCACGCCCATGCTGGCGACCGCGTTTTCACTGAAAGCGTGCGCCTGTTGGTGGCACGAGCTGCAACTCACCGTGTTGTTCCGGGAGAGCCGCTTGTCGTAAAAGAGCACCCGGCCCAACGTCGCCCCGGCGTTTGAGATCTGGTTCCCAGCCGGTGTGTTGTCCTTCCGGATGTAAACCGGCTTTCCCTGATTGGCGTAGTTCTGCAAGGCGGACAGATCGATGACGCCATCCTGCGCCCGAAGTTCAGGAGCGAACGGCAAGGCCAGGAACGCGGCCAGCGCGAGAGTAAAACGTCTCATGGGCGGAGACTCATAGGTGGAGAAACACCGGCTCTCTTTAATAGTCGCGCTTGAAAAAGGGAAGCCTCTAATGAGAAGGCGGAAGGATGAAGGCGGAAGGATGAAGATGCGACCGTGGAAAGTGACCCGCCTTTGCCAAGGCTACGGCGCCCAGGGCTACGGCGGGCAGGCTGTGTGACGTGTTCGGGAAGGAGGGGCACGGCGGAAAACAAAACGCCGGCCCAAAGGCCGGCGTTTCGAAGTTGATGTTGGCGACTGCTTAGTGCCGGTCGTCGTTACGATCGTCGCGGTGGTCACGGCGATCATCGTAGCGCTCATCATGATGGCGGTGCCAATTGCTCCGGCGGTGTTCTCCGCGGACGTAATGGCCGTGAACCCATGTCCGGTGGTGATTGGTCCAGTGGCCGGCGACCCAAACCATTTGATAATCGCCCGACCAATAACGCGGGCCGTGGCTGTAATAAGGCCGGTCACCGATCTCAATGCTTAGGCTTTGAGCTCGCGCGGCGGCCGGAAGTAGAATACTGGCCGCAATTGTGGCGACGAGCAGAAGTCTGTTCTTTTTCATATAGAGTATTCGTGCGCGCCCGGCACGACGCGTCCTTTGCGGGAGACGAATAGCCTTAAGTCGCTGGCGTGGAGCGGCTGGAACCGGAAGGCGGAAGGCGGAGGGATGAAGGCGGAAGGAATTAGGAAATGCCGGTTGGCGCCGATTTGGTAGACTTCGGCATGAGCTTTGAAGAACTGAAACAGCGCCAAAGCGTGATGTGGGGTTCAGGCCCGTATCAACGCGTCACGGAAACAATCGCGGATATTCACGAACTGGTGGTGGAACGTTTGCAGCCGCAGGCTGGGGAACGCTGGCTCGATCTCGCCTGCGGAACCGGCGCGGTGGCCGAACGGGCCGCGCGCCTGGGTGCGAAGGTGACGGGACTCGATCTCGCGCCCGCGCTGCTCGAACAGGCGAAGGCACGTGCGCAGGCAGCCGGTCTCGAGATCGATTATCGGCAGGGCGATTGCGAACGGCTCGATGGCATCGAGGATGGCGCCTTCGATGTGGTCTCGTCGACGTGCGGGATCATGTTTGCGCCCGATCACGCGGCGACGGCGCGCCAGCTCGGCCGGGTGCTGAAGCGGGGCGGTCGCCTGGGCCTGGCGAACTGGACCCCGGAGGGAGGACTCGGCGCGATGTTTCGGATGATGGCGCCTTTTCAAGCGGCGCCGCCGCCCTCGAGTCCGTTTGACTGGGGAAAGGAGAACCGGGTGAGCGAATTGCTGGGCGAGGCGTTCGAATTGCGCCTCGAAAAGCATGTCTCGATGTTTTGTCCTGCGAGCGCCGAGGAATACTGGGAGATCTTTTCCACGGATTACGGGCCGACGAAAACACTGGCGGACTCGTTAGGCCCGCGCCGGGAGGAATTGCACCGCGCGTGGGTTGATTTTTTCGAGCAGAACTATCGGAGCGGCGCTGGCATCGCGCACGACCGTGAGTGGCTCCTCGTGCTGGGAAGGAGGCGGGCCTAGGGAAGGCGGAAGGCGGAAGGATGAGGGCGGAAGGCGGAAGCATTGCCGCGACAGGACGTCTGGAAACAGAAAAGCCGCCACGGTTCGAATCGTGGCGGCTTTCTGTTTCGTTGAATTTTCTTAGCTTATGCCGAGCGACTCCAGGGTGGGCTGATCGATCGCAGCGGTCTGCTCGAGGCCGGCGTTGCTCTGATAAGCGGCCAGCGCCTCCTGGGTCAGCGGGCCGACGAGGCCGTCCACTTCGCCGTGATAATAGCCCTGCTCTTGCAGGACACTTTGCACATCGGCCACGACCTGATCGAACGGTCTTGGATTGTCGCCGACGTAAATGGGGCCGTCGTATGGGTAATAGGAAGCCGAGTTGTCATAACCCCAGGCGGGATACCAATACCCGGCATTCCAGAAATACCAGCCGCCACCGATCAGGATGATATGATTGTGGTGCGAGTGCCACCAACCCCGGTCGTGCCATTGGGGCCGATACGTCCGGAAGGCGTTGTAGTGGTTGCCCTGCCAATTTTGCGCGTTTCGGATCCGGAAGTTTTGATTGAAATGCACGCTGGCCACCGACGGGTTCACCCGCGCGTGAAAATTCTGGTGCTTGGGCTGGAAGTTTTTGACGGTCTTGTTGACCTTGAAGTTGTTCGGCGCGACCACCGGCTTCGGATCAATCACCGGTTTGTTGGGCTTAACCGTGAACTTGTTTGGCTTAACGACGGCGTCGTTGTTCGACTGCACCGCAGGCAACGTATTGAGCTGCTGCTTTGGCGAGAGGTCGTTGTCGTGCATCTTCGCCTTGTTTTGCAGCGTGGGGTTTGTGTGCTGTTTGGGCATCGTCTGCACTTGGGTTTTTGGCGAGAGGTCGTTGTCGTGCATCTTCGCCTTGTTTTGCAGCGTGGGGTTCGTGTGCTGTTTGGGCATCGTCTGCACGCGGGCGTTCGGCACGTGCTGCTGCGGTTTCGGGGCGACCTGCCTCTGGGGGACTGGCTTTTTCTTGTTCTTCGCCACTTCCTCGGGCTTGGCTGCCTGCACGCCGGCGGCGAGCGCAAGAGAGCAGCCTAACAATAGGGTGATAAATTTTTTCATTGGTTCTTTCGTTGGTTTGATATCCTTCATCCTCTTAAAGTATTCGCATGAGGGTGGCCTCACAGGCGTCTCTATTTTTTCTGGGCCCGCGAAATCGCTGATCGGGCAACAAAACTGCTCCTGTTTTCCGCATGGCGAATGCCCAGATGGGCCAGTTCATCTCCGCCCTGGTATGGAAGGCTGGACCGCTCTTGATCCTGTGCGGAGTCGGCGCCCTCGTGCTGCGGGAATTGCTCCGCCGGATTGGGCGGCGCGCCCGGCGTGCCATTCATGAAACCCACCCGGACCTGGCAACGCTCAAGGCGCCGCATTGCCCGTCTTGCAGCCGCCCGATGGTGAAGCGCACGGTGCGGCGCGGCTCTCGCGCTGGGTCTGAGTTCTGGGGCTGCAGTAACTATCCGGCCTGCACCGACACGCGCGGAGTGTAGCGGAAGGCGGAAGGGCGCTACGGAATCCGGTAGGCTTCGACGAGCGCGACGCCGGTGGCCTCAGCTTTGCCGCGGACGACGGCGGTGTAATTCCCGGGCGTGAGGAACGGCGCGACGATCGCGGCTTCCCGGTCGTCGGTGGGGCCGAGCAGGGTGGCGGACACGGCCTGCAATTGAGGGCTTCTCCAGTCATCATTAAAGGCGACCAGAGCGCCGTTGCCATCGTGCAGTTCGATGATTGGATCGAGGAGCGGATTGGCGATGCCGGAGTTGGCCAGCGAAGGCCCAATGGCGCGGAGCACGATAACGGGGCTGGCGCCGCTTCCAATAATGAGACTGCCGATCATGACGTTGTCCCCGGTGCCAACGAAGCCGCGGGTGCTGAGATTGGCCAGGGAACTGTTATCGGGCTCAAGATCGTAGACTTCGATCAGGCCGTTGCCCGTCGTCCCGCCCACCCCGGTAAGTGCCGCGGTGTAATGTCCTGGCGGAAGGGTGGCAATGAGCGCGGATTCCAGGTCGTTCTGCGGAGGAATGCCGGTGGCCGCAATTTCAGGCTCCTGCGAATCCCTCCAGTTATTGTTCAGGATGATGGTGCCGCCTTTGTCGTCGAACAAGGTGAGGGTGGGATCGGCGAGCGGAGTGGGGACGCCATTTCCCGAGAGCGATGGGCCAATGCCGCGAAGGAGGACCCTTTTCGGCACATCGCCCGCGACGATGAAACCAGCGATCGGAACGCGCTCACCCGTGTCGACAAAGACGCGCGTCGCGATGTTCAGGGCCTTGGACAAGGGCGCGGGCGGGACCGTGATCGACTCAAAGGCGGCTTTCGCAATCTGGTAGTGACCGGCGGTGGTAGGATGAACGTCGTCCCAGAAGAGGAACTGGTCCGGATTCACACTGTTGTCCTGGGCTGGGGCATAGGTGTTAACGAATCCGTAGCGGAGCCCATCGCTGAACATGCGAATCGTGTTAGTCCAGGCATCGGGGCGATAGATCGTCGGGGTGATGCCCTGGGGCGCGAGGCTGCCGAGGAGAGCGTCGAGGTCGGCGCTGAGTTCCCGCCGATAATTCTCGGAGGCGAGATTCAGTGAGTTCACCCTCTCGGGGTCATTCAAGTAACGTGGGATGTCGCCGAGCGGCGGAACGTTGGGCACCATGATGTATTGCGCACCCGCATTAATGAGGCGACCGGCCAGGGCGGTCGCGCGAGCGGCGGTCGCCGTCACGTTGCCGGGGCTGTCATCATTGCGCAGATCGTTGCCCCCACCCCAGACGACGTAGAGCGCGGCCGGGTCGACAAGGTGGCTGGCGAGATAATCGTCCATCTGTTTGCCCATGTCATCGACCGTGATCGTGACATCGCCGAACGGAGTCGAGACAGCGACTTCCTCGTGGGTGCCGTCGTTCGTGGTTCCACCGCCGAAGGCGTAGTTCAGGCCACCGCCCTGACTGTAAGTGGCAATCGGGAGACTGAGGAAACCCAGCGCCAGCTGTTCGTGCCAGACGCCGAGATAGAGGGCGGAGGAAGGATCAGTCTGATCGTCGTTGGTGAACCGGCCGTTACTGAAATTGAAAGTGTGGCTCGGATAATCAACCGTCCCACCACTCACCGAACCTGTGCGATCCCGGACGTTCCCCGTGTCGGAGAGGCTGTCGCCAAAGACAACGATTTGAGTAAACGCCGGCGGTGTTTGAGCGAATGCGGAGGTCCCGGCGCCGCCCAAGAACGTGAGGGCGAGGAGAAAAGACAAGCAGGGAGCCACCAGCTGACGTGATGAGTTTGCGATTAAGAAAGGAATGCGGATGGAGGTCATGGTTTGTTGCGCCGGTATTTCTTTAATCGCAGCAGCGGAGGTGAATGCGCGGGTAAGAATGGCGAATGACGAATGGGGAATGACGAAGTAGAAGTCGGAATGGAGAGGGCAAGAATATGAAAGCGATTCGCGTGGAAGAGTTTGGTGGACCGGAGGTGATGAAACTGGCCGAGGTCCCAAAGCTGCGGCCGGAGGCGGGACAAGTGCTGGTCCGAATGCACGCCGTGGGCGTCAACCCAGTCGAGACCTACATCCGAGCTGGCACCTATCCGCGAAAACCGGCGCTTCCTTTCACACCCGGTAATGACGGCGCGGGAGTGATCGAAGAAGTGGGCGATGCCGATGGCAACTTCCGCCCGGGAGATCGGGTTTACACCGCGGGATCAATCAGCGGGACCTATGCGGAGTATGCGTTGTGCACCACGACGCAAGTGCACCCGTTGCCGGCGCGGGCCTCATTCGCCCAGGGCGCGGCGGTGGGAACACCGTACGCGACGGCCTATCGAGGCTTGACGCAGCGAGCCCAGGCGAAGCCCGACGAAACGGTTCTGGTTCATGGCGCGAGCGGCGGCGTCGGAACGGCGGCCGTGCAGCTCGCGCGCGCTCACGGTCTGCGTGTGTTCGGCACGGCGGGGTCTGAGCGTGGGCGCGAACTGGTGCACGGCCAGGGCGCGCACGAAGTGTTCGATCATCGCGCGCCGGACTATCTGACGCGGATTCTGGAGGCAACTTCGGGCCGGGGCGTGGATGTGATTTTGGAGATGCTCGCGAATGTGAATTTGGGAAAAGATCTCACGATCCTGGCGGCGCGCGGCCGCGTTGTGGTCATTGGCAGCCGGGGTCCGGTGGAAGTTAATCCTCGCGATGCCATGTCGCGCGATGCCGATATTCGCGGGATGGTGCTGCCCAACACATCGGCGACAGAGATGGTGGAGATTCACACCGCGCTCGTGGCCGGGCTGGAAAATGGCGCTTTGAGTCCGGTGATCGGCCAGGAATTCCCGTTGGCGGAGGCGCCACAGGCGCATCGAGCGGTGCTCGAGCCGGGTGCGTTTGGGAAAATCGTGCTCGTGCTGTAGCAGACCCAGCCGAACGGCGGGCGTTCCGCCCTTAGTCTGTGGACATCGTGGCGCCGGAACAAATTTTCCGCGCGAGCTCTCGAGCTTCATCTTCGAGCGAGCCGACGGTGAAGGTGGCGGAGTTCTGACGATCGGCGAGGTATTGCCTGACCCAGGGTTCGAGTCCGCCACTGCGTTCGCATTGAGCGATGTGGACAAGATTGTGCAGAAGTAATTCGCGATCACACCACGCTTCGGCGCGAATGATGACCGCGTGCCCGACGCTGACGCAACGCGTGTCCTCGGTAATGATACGAGTGCGGCGTGCAGCCTCCGCCAATTCGCCGCCTTCCGGCAACGGAATCCGATCAACGATCAGGATTCTAATGCGCTCACAATCTTGCACACCGGCCAGGCGCGCGTCCGCCATGAGCTGCGGACTTAGAGCGGTGCCGTGGGCGAGGACGTAGTCCTCCTGCGCTTTCGCCCACTGATAAGCGAACGGCAAAAGCTGGTCGAATGTTGCTTGATCGATCATGGGCGGGGAAAGGGCTGGCGGGGAGGACGAGTAGGAAAGAGCAAAAGGTTTGAAAGGTCAAGGGGAGGGAGAGGAAAGAGGTGACGAGACTAACGAATGGCGAATGTGCTGAAATGGAGTTGGACAATGGGGCCCAGATACTTAGCGAGTGTGGGAGAGCGATGGAGGGAGAGAAAAGAATTTTTGGAAGGTTTGCGCTTCCAGCACGCGACCGAGACCGATAACGTAACCGCTTATGATTAAGCGCATCCTTCTCCTTGTCAGCCTCTGCGGGACGGTAGCCTACGGCGCCAGCTCTCCTTCGCCTGGTTCCGGAGCGACGAGCGACGTGCCCAGCGAAGCGTCGGTCAAACAACTGCTCGAAACCGCCCAGGTGCATAAGCTCCTCGACTCGGTCATGACCCAGATGGATACGATGCTGCAACAGACGATGAAGCAAGCCACGCAAGGCCGGAAAATTTCACCCAAGATGCAAAAGGACATCGATAAGCGCCAGGCCGAGATGATGGCGATGCTCAAGGAGCTGCTCGATTGGAAGAAGCTCGAGCCAATGTATATGCGGGTTTACCAGAAATCGTTTAACCAGCAGGAGGTGGACGGGATGATTGCGTTCTATCGGACACCTTCCGGTCAGGCGGTGATCAACAAGATGCCCTTGGTCATGCAGAATACCATGAACGAGATGCAGGAAATGATGCGTCCGGCGATCCAGAAGATGCAAAAAATGCAGGACGAAGTGATGGCGGAACTGAAAGCGGAGGAAGGGAAGAAAGGCGGGTCGTAGAGAGAAAGGCGGAAGGCGGAAGGCGGAAGGATGAAATAGTGGGGAGGCTCTTGAAGGCGGTGCGCAATATCTTTGGGAACGTTTGGGTCTGGCTTGGCCTGGTGGCTTATGGAATAAGCCTCGCGATCCTCTGGCGGAACAGCAGCTTCGCGCCGGGAGACGCGGTCAGCTTGCTCGTGATTTTTGGACTGGCTTTTCCGTTGCTGGCCTGGCTGACGACGCTGCGCGCGCGTCCGCTCATGCTGAGCGTCCAGCGGAGGTCCTCCGAAATGTGGCTTCTTGTTGCCTGCCTGCTGGGCGTTACGCTTTATCTGGTCTGGGGCGCCGCCTTGTCGGAAGCGCTGGTTCCGGCCAGCTGGCTGGATTCGCCCAGGGTGAAGTTCTTCGTCGTGTTCATCCGGAAGTTGCTGATCTTCGTGGCGATTCCCTTCGTCCTTTTCCGAACGATCTTTGGATATCGATGGCGGGATTTTGGAATTCAGTTCGCCGGGTTCCGCGCCCTGGCTGGCAATCATCTGCCGGCCGTGCTTGTTCTCAGCGCCGCCATTCTTGTCTTTCAGTTTTTCGTGGGCAACGGCGCGGCGCCGATCCGGCGCGGTGAATTTAATGCGAGCCAGCTCACGATCGGATTGCCGTTTTGTTTCGCCTGGCTTTTTCTCGAAGCCGGTCTGGTGGAGGAGTTCTTTTTCCGCGCTCTGCTCCAGACAAGGCTCGCCGGGTGGTTTCGATCGGAGGTGACGGGGGTGGCACTCATGGCGTTGCTCTTCGGGCTGGCGCACGCGCCGGGTTTCATCCTCCGGCACGCCGGACTGGAGGAGGCAATCGGGACCAACCCATCCGCGGCGGACTCAATTGCCTACGCGATCGTGGTGTTGTCCGTCGGCGGGATCTTCTTTGGGATTGTTTGGGCGCGGACGAAAAATCTTTTTGCGGTGATGATCATCCACGCAGCGACCGATCTTCTGCCGAACTTCGCGCACTTCGCGAAGACGTGGGGGTAGAAGGAAGGCGGAGGGCGGAAGGCGGAGGGCGGAAGGATGAAGGCGAAGTTATTCGAGTCGCTCTTCAGGTTCGTTCAGGGAGGGCTCCTCGGGCACGCGCTCGGCGCGAATTCTGCGGGGATCTTTCGGCCGGCCGGCGAGAGCAGCGATTCCACCGAGAACAAACAGGACGGCACCGAGGACCAGCCAGGACCACGCCACCGTGGGGACGGACCTCATGTACTCGGCCCAGCCCAGCAACAAACACAACACTCCAAGCTCGAGAACGGTGATTCCAATTCCGACCATCGCTTCGGGCGAGAGCAGCGGACCTCGGGAAGGGCGCGGGTTTTCATCAATATTCATAGCGAGCGGGACGATAAACACGGCCAGAGCATTTGGCGACACGAAAGCGTTCGCGGGCGGGTTAGAGCGACGCTTCCGCATTAAGCTTGTTCTCTCCGGTGGCGAGTGACACGATCCGGAAATGAACTGGCTAGCTATTCTCTGCGCGGGTGCGGCCTACTTTTTCCTGGGCTTTGTCTGGTATTCGTTGCTCTTCGGGAAGATCTGGGCCGCTGAGCAGGTCCGGCATTGCGGCGGTGAAGGGTCTGCGCCGGCTAAACGTGAGTTCGTCGGGATGTTGGTCGCACAATTTATTTGTAATCTAGTAGTCTCGGCGGCGATCGCCTGTCTCCTCCGGCGCATGGTGATTGTGGATCTGCCGACCGCGCTGAAACTCGGCGCCGGTCTCGCCGCGGGATTCTCGATCACGACGTTAACGATCGTGCACGTCTGGGAAAAGAAATCGACGAAGGTCTGGCTGATCGACGCGAGTTATCATCTCCTCGGATGCATGAGCGCGGCGGCGATTCTGGTTTCCTGGCGTTAAGCGCCACATTTCGAAGACTGTTGGTGAGTGTTTTAGCGAAAGGCTAAGCACTCGTTCGAAACGCACTGAGCATTATCCTATGAAAAAAATCTTTCTTTCCCTGCTTGTTTGCCTTCCCGGATTCTCGCTCCTGGCCCAGGAGTCATCGGAGATTTCCACGCCACCGGACGGCGAGAACCAGAAAGCCGAAGTGTCGCAGTGGATTGGGCCGGTCAAGATCTCGATTGCCTACCACAGCCCGCGCGTTCATTTCAAAGGAGCCGAGCGGACCGGCCATATTTGGGGCGAAGTGGTCCAGTACGGATTTTTTGACGATGGGTTCGGTCCCTCCAAGGCCATGCCATGGCGAGCCGGGGCAAATGAAAATACCATCATTACTTTTTCCCACGACGTGAAGGTGGAGGGAAAAGACGTCAAGGCGGGAACCTATGCGTTGTTCCTCCACGTGGAGAAGACCGGCTCGTGGAATTGGATTTTCTCGAATAGCTCGAGCGGCTGGGGAAGTTACCAATACGACCCGAAGAATGATGCGCTGAAAATTCCGGTGACACCGAAAGACGCGCCGTTTACCGAATATCTCACTTACGGATTCGACGACCGGCTACCGGCGTCCGCGGTCGCGTTCCTTCAGTGGGAAAATAAGCGCATTCCGTTCAAGATCGACGTGCCGAACGTGAACGACATCTATGTCGCGCAAATCCGAAAGGAGCTGCAGGCCTGGCCGGGGTTCAATTATGCAAACTGGCAAAACGCGGCGCAGTTCTGCGCGGACAACAAGGTCAACCTGGAAGAGGCGCTGGTCTGGGCGGAGAAGGCGATCAAAGAGCCGTTTCGCGGAACAGGCCCGGGGCGGGAGGACTTCTCCACCTTGCAAACCAAAGCGGCAGTGCTCACCGCCATGGGGCGAGACTCAGAAGTCAACGCTACGATGGACAAGGCGATGCACCTGCCGGCAACCGAGCCGTTCACAATTCACCGTTACGCGATGGGCCTCTTGAGGTCCGGCAAGAAAGAGAAGGCGATGGAGATCTTCCAGTTCAACTTCAAACAACATCCGGACGAGAAATTCTACACCTATGTGGGACTGGCTCGCGGCTACACCGCGATGGGTGACAAAGAGAAGGCGATCAAGAACTGGGAGATCGCGCTCCAGAATGTCCCCGAGATCCAGAAACCTAACCGGCCGGCCTACGAGAAGGCGCTGCAGGAGCTGAAGGCAAAGTAAGCCTCCTTCGCTGAAGCTACGGCGGCGCGCGAAGGCGGAAGGAAGAATTAAGAAGTGGGACCCGCCGTCCGCCTTCTTAATTCCTAATTCATCCTTCCGCTTTCTGCCTTCCCAAGACGAGCGCAGCAGCGAGGCCGGCGCAAAGGAAGCCGACGATCTCGATAATCATGTACGGACCGGTGTAGGCGCCGGGGAAACCGTACCAGTTCCAATAGGAAACATTAGTCGTGATCGCAGCCACGAGTCCCACGACGAAGATGAAGCCAACGCGTCCGCCGTAGGTTGCGATTCGGGTCTGGGCCAGGAGGAAGACAGCGAGAATCGAAACCAGAAGCTGCTTGAGAAACTCGATCGTGAGAAACTTGCCCATAACCATTGGGCGCGAGCCCGCAGGATAATACAGGAGAAGGCCCGAGGGATTCTTGGCCAGCTTCACTTCGTAGTTTTTCATGGCTTCCGCCTCTTGTTCGTGGGTGGGATTATCGCCCACGGCCATTCCGGGGAAGAGGTAAAGGCCGGCCTTGTCGCCGACGCCCGTTTTGATCGCCTCGAGCATCGTTGTTTCACCGGGAAGCTCCTTGTAATTGATGCCGGCATGGCCCAGCGGAGTCATCATGTGCGCGACGGCAGACCAGATGAACATGGCGATGGCGCCGAGGAAGCCCGCTAGAATAATTCGTGTGGTTGTCATAGGTCCCTTCGGTCTATCAAGCGTTCGCTTCTTTGGCGAGTGGCGATTTCGGCCCGCGCTCGTGACTCTTTATTCGACATTCGGCATTCGGCATCCGTCATTCCCCCATGTTCCTCGATGAAGACGCGGTTCGCGGGCTCTTGCGGATGGATGAGCTGATTGACGCGATGAGAGGGGCGTTGCGCGATCTTTCCGCCGGGCGGGTCGAGCAGCCGATGCGGGTCGTTCTGCCGGTAGCCGAGCATGAAGGTTTTTTCGGGGTGATGCCCGCTTACGGTGGCGCACTCGGCGCCAAGCTGGTGACGTTTTATCCGAACAACAAGGATACCCATACGCATCACGCGATGATTCTCCTGTTCCGTCCGGAAACCGGCGAGCCGCTCGTGACGATGGACGGGCGGCTCATCACAGAGATGCGCACGGCAGCGGTCTCCGCCGTGGCCACGGATGCGCTGGCGCGCCCGGATGTGTCGGTCCTGGCTATTCTTGGTTCGGGGGTGCAGGCCCGCAGCCATCTGGAAGCGCTTCGCCTCGTCAGAAAATTTCGAGAGGTGCGGGTTTGGAGCCCGCGGAAGGCAGGAGAGTTCGCACGGAAGTTCAACGTCTCGGCGGCGGCATCGGCGGAGGAAGCGGTGCGAGGTGCGGATGTGGTCGTGGTGGCGACATCAGCGACGACGCCAGTCCTCCTGGGGGAATGGCTGGCGCCGGGAGCGCACGTCAACGCGGTGGGAGCCACGCGGCCGAATTGGCGGGAACTGGATGATGAGGTGCTCCGGCAAGCGCGCATTTACGTCGAATCGCGGGAGGCGGCGCTAAAGGAGTCCGGTGACATCATCTCGTTCGGAAAGATTTTTGCCGAGATCGGCGAAGTGCTGGCTGCCCCGGAGAAGGGCCGGCAGTCCGGCGACGAGGTCACGCTGTTCAAGTCCGTCGGGGTCGCGGTGGAAGATATCGTGGCAGCGGATTTGGTCTGGCGCAGGAAGTTGAGAGTTTAGAGTTGAGAGCCGAAGAAAGACCTGAACAGCGACTGAGAGGACGAGGAGTGGAAGGAAGATTTCCGAACCGAATGGAAGCGGGCCGGCGGCTGGCGGAGCGGTTGAGTGTCTATCGTGGTCGAGATGACGCGATCGTTCTCGGGTTGCCGCGGGGCGGTGTTCCCGTTGCTGATGAAGTGGCGCGACAACTCGCACTGCCGCTCGATGTGTTCGTGGTGCGCAAACTCGGCGTGCCGGGCTACGAGGAACTGGCCATGGGCGCCATCGCATCCGGCAACGTGAGCGTCTTGAACGAGGATGTGATGGGCGTACTGCCGAATTCAGAAGCGATTCTCCAGACCGTCCTGGCCCAGGAAAAACTTGAACTGGAACGGAGAGAAGCTCGCTATCGGCAGGATCGCCCTGCCCAGGATTTACGTGATCGCGTGGTCATTCTGGTGGATGACGGCCTCGCGACCGGGGCAACCATGCGAGCTGCCGCCGCCGCGTTGCGCCAGAAAGGTGTGGCGAGAATTGTGGTCGCGGTGCCAGTCGGCCCGCCGGAAACCTGCCAGGCGTTCGAGACGGAAGTGGATGAAGTGATCTGCGTGTCCAAGCCGGAGTTTTTCCATGGCGTCGGCCAGTTTTACGAAGACTTCTCGCAAACGACCGATGAGGAAGTGCGGGAATTGCTCGCGAAGGGCGAACGACGAATGGCGAATGACGAACGGCGCCTCGACTGAGCGAGGCGGCTACAGCGCGGGCGGCTGCAGACGCGAGAAATCAGCGGGGAATTCGTGAGTAAACGATGCGTTCTGAATCACCCCTGCCGTTCTCCAGGTAGGTTTCACTCCGCGCAAAGGAATTAGGATCGAGAAGCTCCATTTCGAACCGGTGCTGATGCGAGGCTTCCGGGTTGGGCAGGTTGGTGGCGGAGACGAACTCGAAGGCAAACAAGGACGCGCTTCCACCCTCTTTGAACTTGAGTCGAGGCTGGTTGCCGACAGGGCAGTAGTGCGTTGCGATCAGGCTTTCGTTGTCCATGTGGTAGAGCGTGAGCGACTCGCGGGTTGGGCCCAAGGTCCACGTCTCAACGAGCACGGTGTTGTTCGCCGTGAGCCGGAAGGAGACTTTCAGGGCGCGCCCCTTTTCCGTTTTCCCCTCCCATTCGCCGACCAGGGTCTGTAATTGCGTGAACGCCGCGCGCGGGGTGATCTGGTCTGCCGCGTCCACCGCGGAAAGTGCGAGTGAAGTAACGAGAAGGATAGCTCTTGAGATCATCCCCTGATGGAAGCAGCAATCTCCCGTTTTGGCGAGGGAGTGCTTGGACAGATTGGGAATTAGCCTAACGACCTGACTCGGGGACCTTCGGGGCTTCGTTCGTGGTGACCCCGATGGTGGTCGTCGTTGGGGACGCGCAGTTGCTCAGAAAGACGAGGGCGACGAGGGCAACGGCAGGGATGAGAAAAGCACGGCCCATTCGGGCAAACGTCGAGGGTCGAATATCGAATGGCAATGGTGGCGGATTGACCCGGGGGCGCTTTCGGTATTTGCTCGCGCCGTGGCGGAACCTCCGAGCCCGAAGCTTCCCTGGCAGCGGACGCCAGTGTTTTGCTGGGCGGCAGCCTTGATCATCCTCGCTGCGATCGGCTGGTTCGATTACGCGACCGGATATGATCTGCACGTCTTCGCGTTCTATTTTCTGCCGGTCTGGCTCGTAGGGTGGCACGTCGGTCTGCGCAGCGGAGTTTACATGGCGTTGTTCGCCGCCGGAACGTGGTTCGCGGCCGACTATGCGTCGGGTCATCCCTACTCGTCGCCGGGAATCGCGGGTTGGAATGCGCTCACGGAACTGGCGGCTTGTATCCTTGTGGCCGGTATCGCCTCGATCGTCCGAACGCAATTGCGCGCCCAGGAAAAGCTGAATGCCGAACTCTTCGAGACGATGGCCCAGATCAAGCGCCTGGAGGGCCTGCTTCCGATCTGTGGCGCGTGCAAACAAATCCGCAACGAGCAGGGCAAATGGGAGATGATGGAAAAATATATCACCGCCCATTCGGAAGCGCAGTTTAGTCACAGCGTTTGCCCCGATTGCGCGCGCAAATTGTACCCGCAGTATCTGTCTGACCCGGGCGCCAGCGAATAACATCCCGGCCAGAACGCAGAGTTCGCTGGACAATAAAGTCTTGAAACGCATTTTGAACTGAATGACGAAACCCGCCCGCTTCTCTTATGCCGTCCTCGCGGCCATGCTGATCCTGGTGGGCTTTTTGCAACTGGGCGCGCCACTCCTCGCTCTGCTCTTTTCGTATTTTGTGCTGACGAAATTGAGCCGCTTTATCCCGAACAAGTGGCTCACCCTCGCCCTCTTCATCATCGTGGTCGTGGGCATTAGTTATACGGCGGGGCACTTCACCCGGGCGGCCATCGTCGCCCTGCCGGAGATTGTCGATAAATCTATTCCGGCCATCATTACCTGGGCGCAGGCACATTTTCCTGATCTCAACCTTCCCTTTACCGACTTCGAGAGTCTCAAGGCCCACATCCTGGAGTCGATCAAGGATGAGGCGCATTACCTGGGCGACTTTGCGAAGGTCATGCGCCACGCCTCCACCACGTTTGTCTTTGTCATCATCGCCATCGTCGCCGCCGTCAGCCTGTTCTTTAACAGCCAGCTCGATCTCTTCCGCGAATCGCACAAACTGCGGAACAATCTTTACTCGATCTGTTGCGACGAGATCACCGCGCGCTTCAGCGAATTTTATCGCAGCTTCGCCACCGTGATCGGTGCCCAGATGACGATCTCGTGCATCAACACGGTTCTGACGGCGATTTTTGTTTTTGCCATGGGACTTCCCTATGCGCCGGTCATCATCGGGCTCACATTCCTCTGCGGCCTTTTTCCGATCGTCGGCAACGTCATCAGCAACACCGTGATCGTCTTCATCGGGTTTACGGTTTCACCCAAGGTCGCGATCGGTGCCCTGGTCTTCCTCGTGGTCGTCCATAAACTGGAATATTTTCTGAACAGCAAGATCATCGGCGCCCGCATCCGCAATCCGATCTGGATGACGTTATTCGGGTTGATCGTTGGCGAAAAACTCATGGGCGTTCCGGGCATGATCCTCTCGCCGGTCGTTTTGAATTACCTGCGCGTCGAGATTTCGAAAATCGAAGTAGCGCCGCCGGTTGCGGCCACCAGCCAGATGAAGGTTGATCCGATCGATCGTTCCAGCTAAGAAAACGTCGTGAACGAACCAGTGAAAGAGCATCCCTGGATCGATATCGCGCCGGGCATTCGGCGTCGCACCATTACGCATGGCGCCTCGATGTATCAGATGATGGCGCAGCTCGATGCCGGCAGCCGCATGCCCGAGCACAAGCATCCCCAGGAGCAGATCGTGCACATTCTGGAAGGCCGGATGAAATTGATCGTGTCCGGCGTCCCGCACGAACTGAAAGGCGGAGAATCATTTTATCTGGCAGCCAACGTCCCGCACGGCGTCGAGACCATGGAAGACACGATGGTTCTCGATACTTTCAGTCCCCCGCGGGACGATTATCTCGCGCTGGATGAGCAGGCCGCGGCGGCCTCTTAGTCACCCCCCGAAGAAAAGGATGGCATTCCGTTTTGCGCGGATGCTACCCTTGCCTTTGTCTCAAAACGTTCACGAGGATAAACACTTATGCTGCACATCATCTGGTCGATTATCGTTGGTTTTATTGTTGGCTGGCTCGCTGAAGTTCTCTACCCCGGCGCCCAGCACTTGGGCTTTTGGAAGGCCGCGCTCATCGGAATTGCCGGCTCTATTTTGGGTGGATTAATCAGCCGGCTCTTTTCGAAACCGGCCGCGGGGTCGAGCTTTCATCCCGCGGGATTTCTCATGTCGCTCATTGGCGCTTTGATCATCCTGTTCGTCTGCATCAAGTTCCAGTTGGTCTAGGCAATGTGGAGGCGCTCGCCGCGGCGAGCGCCTGTTGTGATGGTTCGGCGCCTGGCACAAAGCGCCGCTACATTTTTCGATCCCGGGATGCGACCCCGAAGGCTTTCGGGGCTACAGTCTCGCCTCTCGACGGATTATGGTTTCTTTCATCGTCCCGGCCTACAACGAAGAGCTGGAATTACCCTCGACTCTCGCGGCCCTTCACGCCGCCGGCAGAGCGAATGGGGATCCGTACGAAATCATTGTTGTAAATGACGCTTCGACGGACGCCACGGCGGCCGTGGCGACTGCGGGGGGCGCTCGGGTGGTGACCATCGACCGGCGGCAAATCGCGGCGGCAAGAAACGCCGGCGCAAGCGCGGCCCAAGGCGAGATCCTGTTTTTCGTCGATGCGGACACCCGGATCGCGCCGTCCCATGTGACGGGCGCGCTGCGCGCCCTGGCGGCCGGCTGTGCGGGCGGCGGCGCCCGTGTCAGGACTGACGGCGACATACCTCTTTGGGGCCGCGTTTTCGTTCACGTTTTCTCCGCGTTCTATTTCACGGCCGCCAATCTCGGCGCCGGGGCGTTTCTTTTCACCACCTCGGAGAATTTTCGGGCCACTGGGGGATTTGATGACCGACTCTTCGCTGGCGAAGAAATCTATTTTACCATGGCGCTGAAAAAGCGGGGCCCGTTCAAATTACTCCGGGAGCCGATCGTTACCTCGGGCCGCAAACTGCGCATGCATTCCGCGTGGCAAATCCTGGGCCTGTCGGTGGGAATCATTCTCCGGGGAAAACGGGGAGTGAAGTCACGCGACAAGCTGGATCTTTGGTATGACGGAAAACGCGAAACCATGGCACCCGAGCCGGCTGCTGGAGCAGAGCGACTGTAAACGATGCCGTTGCCGGGTTGCACTGTTGCTCGCCCTCACGTCGATTTCTTGTTAGTGATCGAGCACGCATGAGGGCGCCTGCACTCATTCTCTTTGCAGTCGCATTGTTTTCGGCCGCCAATGCGGAGGCTGACGATACCAGCGCCATCAACAAACTGATTGCCGACATCAACGCGGCCGCGGAGAAGAACAAACCGCGCCTGATGAGGATCCTCATCATAAACACCGATGTGGCCGCCTCGACCTTGGAGCAGGAGAAAGCGCGGACTGGTCTCAGCCTCGGCGAAGTGTATGTGGCTCATTCCCTGGCGATGGCTTCACATAAGACCTTCAACCAGATCGTGGCGGCGAAAGCCAGTGGGCAAAGCTGGGCCAAAATTGCGGCGACACACAAGGTTTCGCTCAAGGGATCGACCGCCGCGCTCAAGGAAATGCTAAAGGAATGAGCCCAAGGAGCGGCGGTTTGAAACCGCCGAACCAAGAATAAGGCGGTTGCAAACCGCCTCTCCTTGGCCGACACGATGCCTGGTCTCAGCTTGCCAGGCCGCGCAGGAATTCGACGACGGCAACTGCCTCCGCGCCGCCTTTTTCCGCGTGCACGATGAGTGGGATCTTGTGAGGCCCCGGCACCCGCAAAATGTTTGGAAAAGCGGCGGCGGCGGCCTTGATAATATCGAGACGGCCGAGCATGGCCGCGGCAAAGAGGTCCATGCGCGCGTTATTTTCGAGTAAGAATCGGGCGATGTCGGGCCGGCCCATGTGCGAGGCGCCACCGAGCGCCGTCTCGAAATCCCCGCCGCCCCAATCCCACGTGGCATTGATGAGCGCCGGTTGCGCGGCCAGCATCTCTTTGACCTTTTCCAGGTTCGAATGACCGGCGATGACAAATTGTTTAACGAGTCCGCTCTCGATCGGCGGGCCGCGATCTGGCACGACCGGAGATGCCCCGGGCGAGACGGAGGGCGCGGGTGTCTGGGCGAAGAGATGCCTTCCGCCCAGGGCGGCGGCGGTCGCGAACAAGCCGTAACGCAGGAATTCCTTACGGCTGACCGTCGCTTCGCTTCCTCTCGCCGGCATGACTCAGGTTGGACCGCAATCCCGCCCTTGCCAAGCCGCGTTCTTCACCTACAATACCGGCTCGTTTATGGCAGAAATTAGTGACACGATGGACATGAAGGAGTTCCAGCTCCACGAGAAGGACACCGGCAGCGCGGATGTGCAAGTTGCACTCCTCACCCGCCGGATCTCGCAGCTGACCGAACACCTCAAGAGCCACGCCAAAGATCATTCGTCGCGCCGCGGCCTCCTCAAGATGGTGGCGATGCGCCGGAGCTTGCTCGATTATTTGAGCAAGTCGGAGTCCGACCGGTATAAAAACCTGCTCGCGAAACTCAACTTGCGGAAGTAACCGCCCGTCGATCTGAAGCTCAAGCTCCCGTCTTTCGTCCGCCTTTCCGCCAGCAACGCCATCGTTAAATAGAAGTAAACCCGGCACTCAGGCCGACGTTCCACTTTGATTAGAGGTTTTAGGTCCGAGAGCGTTCGGGGTTAAAACCTACAATCAGGGTGACCGGCCTGGGATTCGCCAATTCCAGAAAGCAGCTGTTATGCAACACAAGGTCACGGCCCAAATCGGGTCCACAGAAGTCTCAATCGAAACCGGCAAAATCGCCAAACTCGCCGACGGCTCGGTCATCGTCTCCACCGGCGACACCATGGTGCTCGTCAGTGCGGTCTCCGCCACCCAAATCAAAGAAGGTCAGGATTGGTTCCCGCTCACCGTCGATTACCGCGAAAAAGCCGCGGCGGTCGGAAAATTTCCCGGCGGATATTTCAAACGAGAGGGCCGGCCTTCCGAAAAAGAAACGCTCACGTCGCGCATGACGGATCGTCCGCTTCGGCCGCTCTTCCCCGCGGGCTATCTTTACGACACCCAGATCATTTCGATCTTGCTCAGCGCCGATGGGCAGAATGATCCGGATATCCTCGCGATCAACGGCGCTTCCGCGGCGCTTTGTGTTTCCGACATTCCCTTCGCCGGTCCGATCGGCGCCGTCCGCGTCGGTCGCGTCGATGGCCAGTTTATCGCGAACCCGACGCACGAGGAACGTAACTCGAGTGATCTCGATCTGGTTTACGTCGGCACGGAAAACGATGTCATCATGATCGAAGGCGCGGCGCAGGAGATTCCGGAAGAAGAATTCATCAAGGCGCTGGAGTTCGCCCACGGACACGCGCGCGAAATGATTCGGATCCAAAAAGAGCTCGCGGCGCAAGTCGGCAAACCGAAGCGCGAAATGCCGCTCATGACCGTAAATCAGGAGATCCTCGAAGTGGCTTACCAAGTCGCGGGCGATCGCATCGAAGGCGCACTTTACAACGAGAAGAAGGTCGACCGCAGCAAAGCCGTCAATGCTTTGAAAGAGGAAGTCAAAACGGCGGTCCTCGAGAAATTCCCGGACGCCGACAAATTCGCGATCTCGCAGGCGTTCGACTACGTGCAGAAGAAAGCCTTCCGCATCAGTGTGCTCGACAAGCAGAAGCGGATGGATGGCCGCGGTTACCAGGACCTGCGCCCGATCACCTGCGAAGTCGGCGTGCTTCCGCGCGCCCACGGTTCAGCCATTTTCCAGCGCGGCGAAACGCAAGCGCTCGCGCTCGTCACTCTCGCGCCGATCGAAGAAGCGCAGAATATCGACGCTTACGGTGGCGGCGAAACTTCGAAGAGCTTTCTCCTGCATTACAGCTTTCCGCCGTTCAGCGTCGGCGAGACGGGCCGCACCGGGGGCGCCAGCCGTCGGGAGATTGGACACGGCGCGCTCGCGGAGCGATCTCTCGAGCCCGTGGTTCCCGGAACCGAGGACTTCCGCTACGCGGTCCGCATCACGAGCGAGATCATGGAATCTAATGGCTCCAGCTCGATGGCGAGCGTCTGCGGCGGCATGCTCGCCCTGATGGATGCCGGCGTTCCGATCAAGACGCCAGTCGCGGGGATCAGCGTCGGTCTCGTCACGGAGAAGAGCGACAATGGAGAAATGAAGCGTTACGAGCTTCTCACGGACATCATCGGCTCCGAAGACCATTTCGGAGACATGGATTACAAAGTTTGCGGAACTGAAACCGGCATCACCGGATTCCAGCTCGATCTCAAGTTGCCCGGCGTGAGCCACAAAATCATGGCCGAAGCGACCATGCGGACGAAAGAAGCGCGCACGAAAATCCTCGGCATCATGGCGCAGGCGCTCGACAAGCCTCGCAGTGATTTGAGCAAATACGCCCCGCGCATTGAGACCCTCAAAATCAACCCCGAGAAAATCGGCGCCCTCATCGGACCGGGTGGCAAGACGATCAAAGGCATCGTGGCCGAGACCGGCGCGGAGATTAACATCGAGGACGACGGCTCCGTGCACATCTACGCAACGAGTCCCGAAAGCATGGCGCGCGCGAAGGAAATCATCGGCGGCATGTCGCGCGAGATTGAAGTCGGCCAGACGTACCACGGCCGGGTCGTTTCGATCAAGGAATTCGGCGCGTTTGTCGAAGTGTTTCCCGGAAAAGATGGCCTCGTCCATATTTCCGAGCTGGCGGATTTCCGTGTAAACCGAACCGAAGACGTCGCCAAGATGGGCGAAATGATCTGGGTGAAATGCATCGGCATCGACGACAAGGGTCGCGTGAAATTGAGCCGCAAAGCCGCGCTCAAAGAACGCGCCGCCGCCGAGACCGGCCAGACCGCCGAGCCCGATCGAGTCGAGCAGCCAACGCGCTGATTCGTGAATCGAGTCGCGCGCCTGGCGTTACTGAGTGCTCTCGCCCTTGGCTTGAGCAGTTGCGGCACTGTGACCGAGATGGTCACGGCCAACCTGCCGCAAAGGCATTCCGGCCGGCCGTCGATCGTCGTGAAATTACACGAGCAACAAGCTTATCTTTATCACGGGCGGCATCAGACGGCAGCGTCCCGAATCTCGAGCGGTCGCGAAGGACACCGGACGCCGGTCGGTTCGTTCAGTGTCAGGCGTAAAGACAAGGATCACCGATCCAACATTTACGGCGCCTATGTGGACAAGGCGGGCCGGATCGTCAGGCCAAACGTGGATGTCAGGAAAGATCCCAAGCCGCCCCATTCAAAATTCGTGGGGGCGTCGATGCCGTTCTTCGTGGAATTCTCGCCGGGCTATGGATTGCACCAGGGATATTTGCCCGGCGTGCCGGCGTCGCATGGATGTATCCGGATGCCGTTCTGGAAAGCCCGGCAATTTTACGACGCCGCTCGCGTCGGCACCTCTGTCGTGGTGAAGCCTTAGCGGCGATTAATCCTGCGTTAATCGGCTCCGAATTAATCGGGGCGTGTAAACTATCGAAGTGCGAGAATTTCTTATGCGACGACTTCGCGTAACGATTTCTGTTCTGGTCACCTTTCTCTCGGGCCTGGGCCAGGCATTCCCGGCCGCGGCCGAACCGGAGGACAGACTTGCGCCTCTGGCCATTTTTGACGCCGCCCTGGCGCAATTCGAGAACAGCCGGGTCGCTTTGCGGAAATGGCAGTATTATCAAACGCTGACCACGCATCAGATGGACAGCGACGGCAAGGTGGTGGCGAAGGGGACCTGGCGCTCAATCGTTCGGCCCGGCGATCCTCGACCGCTCGAGTACACGAGCGAGAGCATGGAAGGGAAACTCTCCTTTTTCAAAGCAGGCGCCGAGGAGCCGGCCGGGGGCAAAACTTCTGGAACGCCCTCACCGAAACCCAAGGTCGAAGCGGAAAGGAACCAGGCCGAATCCGCGGTCGAAGCGGTCCGGAAATACAATCTGCGGGATCGGTACATCTGGAAGCGCCTGCCGGACGCGACCGCCGCGGGCGAAGAGGCCTACGTCATCGCGTTTGAGCCGAAACCACAGCAAAATACCAGGTCCCGCGAGGAAAGATTTTTTGGTCTGCTCGCCGGCAAACTCTGGGTGAGCCGGAGCGATTATACCGTGCTCAAAGCGGAGGCTTCTCTCCAGGCACCGTGCCAGCTGTTTTGGATCATCGCCCGCGTGACCACTTTTCAATTGGCCTACGAAGTCGAACCGGTTCGCGCGGGCAACCGGCTCCTGCGCCTGACCAAAGCCAGTGCGAAAACGGTCGTGACGTTCCCGTTTTATTCCGTCCGCCAAAGGCACTGGCAAACGGTCGACAAGTATGAGCAGCGAACTCCGCGCTCGTCGCCGTAGCTCGAAGGGATGTGCTTCGGCACGTTCCTGACCGGACTCTCCGGCGCAGCAGAAACTGGGACGGGCGGAAGAACGGCCCTCCGATTTTGGGATGAGCAGGCTGGAAGCCGGCCTTCCTCCACGTACAATCACGTCGCGACATGAAATCCGGCTTTTTGGATAAGTTGATCGAACGTCTTGGCCGCGTCGGCCCCGAGGACGTCCAGAATTATCTTCTGCAGCTCGCGCAGGAGAAGGGACTGATCGAGACGGTCTTCAATGCGATCCAGGAAGGCATCATTGTGACGGACGCGGTGGGCCGCATCACCTACGTGAATGACGCCGCCTGTGAGCTGTTTGGCCTCGAAGCGGAAAAATCCATCGGCAAGCGCCTCGACGAACGAGTGCGCGGGCTCGATTGGAAATCGCTTTCGCAATCGGCGGGCGCAATCAGCCGCGATATGGAAATCTTCTATCCGGCCAATCGTTTCCTTAATTTCTACATCGTGCCGCTCCTGATCGAGCGCCGCACGCCGAAGGATGGAGCGATCGGTCGCGCGGAGCCGGTGGGGCACGCGATCATTTTGCGCGATATCACCGAGAGCCGGCGCTCGACGGAAAAGACAATCGAGTCGGAGCGCTTCAACGCGCTTACGCTCCTGGCCGCGGGGGTGGCCCACGAGATCGGCAATCCGCTCAATTCACTCCACATCCATCTGCAATTGATGGAGCGCAAAGTGCGCAAGCTCGATGGAAAAGTGAAGGAAGAGCTGCAGGAAGCGATCGCCATTTCCCGCGCGGAAATTACGCGGCTCGATTCGATCGTCACCCAATTCCTCCAGGCGATCCGGCCCTCCAAACCCGTGCTTCATCCGGAGAACGTGAACACGATCGTGGATGAAGCCGTCCGTTTTTTTGCCCCGGAAATCGAGGATCGCGACATCGTGGTCGAGCAGGAATTGCGTTCCGATCTTCCGCTTCTGGAACTCGATCGCGACCAGATGAAGCAGGTTTTTTACAACGTGATTAAGAACAGCTTCGAGGCGATGAAGCGCCGCGGGATTTTGCGCATCCGGACCGACATGGACGCCACCCACGTCATCATCAGCTTTACCGACACCGGTGGCGGCATGTCCGCGGAGAGCCTGAGTCGTGTTTTCGATCCTTACTTCACGACCAAGAGTTCCGGCTCCGGGCTCGGGTTGCTGATCGTGCGCCGGATCGTGCGCGAACACGGCGGCGAAATGGCGATTGAAAGCAACGAAGGCCAGGGACTCACGTTGACAATTCGCCTGCCGTATCTCGACAAACGGGTGCGGATGCTGGAAGCGGGGCATCTGAAGGCGGAAGGCGGGAGCCTGAAGGCGGAAGGCGGAGGGCGGAAGGCGGAATCGGAATGAATGCGCCAGAGGACTTGCGGACACGAACGAAGAAATACGCGTTGAGAGTCATTCGTCTGTTTCGAGCGCTGCCGCGACGCGATGCAGTGGCAGAGGTTTTGGGAAAACAATTGCTTCGATCTGCAATTTCGGTCGCCGCCCATTATCGCGAAGCATGCCGCGCGAAATCCGATTTGGATTTCATTAGCAAACTCGAAGGGGCACAACAGGAACTCGACGAGTCGGACTTGTGGCTTGAATTATTAACTGATTCAGGTGTCATGAAATCGACATTGATCCAACCGCTTCGTCAGGAGACGGACGAATTGATCGCTATTTTTGTAACCATGACCAAAAATGTGAAGCGCCGAAAATGATGCCCATTTCCTCCTTCCGCCCTCCGCCGTCCTCCTTCGCATAGCCATGCTCCAGCTCATCTTTCTCATCGTTTTCCCATTCGCGGTTTGGAAGGCGTGGAAAAATATCCAACTCGCCAAGGCCAGCACCGGCTGGCCGACGGTGAAGGGCGCGATCGAGACCTCGGAGACTGCGAGGGTGATGTTCCGAAAGCAGCCGCGCGTTACCTATTCCTACTCCGTGAACGGCGCGCCTTTCAGTGGGAACCGGATTTCGTTTGCTGCCGGCTACCCACCGAAAGAAACAGACGCCATTCTCAGCCGCTATCCCGTTGGGCGGGAGGTGATGGTCGCGCATGCGCCCAACGATCCGATCCAGTCCACTTTGGAAACCGGATCAAACCGTCGGGTTACAGCCGAAATGCGCCTGTTGTTGATCTGCCTCGTTGTGATCGTTTTGAGTAACGTCCTTTTTTATTACCTGAAGCGTCAGAGCCAGGAGAGAAGATCGCCGGTCCGCACCTATGGCGCCGCGGAGATTGTCGACTTTGGCCGCCGCGGCTAATCCCCGCGCCGGGCAGTAAATCACCCCTCTTTGAAAGGAGGAGTCGGTGGTGTTGTTTCGATGATCCGCAACGCTAAGTCGCGCGAAATCTTCCGAGATGGATATGCGGAGAGAACGAGGGATGGAATGAAGCGCTGCGTGATATCCGAAAATGTATAGCCGTATTTCCCATTTTTTGCTTCGCCGAGCTCACTAGCGATTACCTCTATGTCCGCCTTGGTGAGATCCGTGCCTGCAAGTTGTGTGGTGAGGAGCCGTTGCCGAAACTCAAGCGTTGGCCTGTTGAATTCGAACACGGCGGCCGCTCTCCGCCGCACGGCGGGGTCAAGGGCATTCAGCCGGTTAGAACACATGATCGTGAGACACGGCAACTTCGCGGCAGCAATGTCGTCGATGCCTCTGATCAAAGCATTGACGCCGGCTCGGTCCTCGTGGTGCATCTGCGCGAGCTCGCGAGATTGTGCGAGCGCATCGGCCTCATCAATGAGCAGAATCACAGCCGAAGATGGCTTCTTTCCATTAGCGCTCTTTGGGCAGTGCGTTTTCACAGCTCGGAAGGCATCGGATATCAATCGAGTCATTTCACCGACAGCCCCGCTCCCGCGTGCCCGCAGGCTCAAGGGGAATAGCTCGACCGAGAGGTGGGCGGTGCGCGCTAGGCGATCGCCGAAGGTTGTCGCGAGTTCAGTCTTACCCGTTCCGACATCTCCCGCGAAAATGAAAAGAGGCGGTCTGCGACAAACGAGATCGAGCGCCGCGAGCCGGCTGCCGTGCTTATCCTTGCTCCATTTTTCGAGAAGATCTGGGCGCAGCAACGCCTCCGCTTCTTTCTCGATCCGCTCCTTCATTTCATCCAAACCGACAAGCGCTTGGTAGCGTTCGTGCATGTCTGGATCGGGGAAACTTATAATGTCGTCGAAGAGGCCAGGCGTCATAATTAGAAAGGCCGAAAGGTGCTCCGTCCGAGCGAAATTCCGCTCGCAGAGTAGTTCAAATCGCTAGCCCAATATCCGCGGCCATCTTTCGGACCTTCTTTCGTGACGCGCTGGATCGGTAGCCCGGTGCAAATGCGATCACGTTCCGCCTGTGGCAGCGCGTACCAAGTGCCTGAGAAGGTCAACTGATTGAAGTATGATGCGCTGGCGACAGCGACGCCGGACACGATCCGACCAGGCCGATCATCGGTAGAGCAGAGGCCAGAGCCATCCACGACGTAACGCCACGAGAGAATACGCTGGTCGTCTTGCGCGAAACCAAACTCGTATGCCGCGACGTACCCGTCGCGAAGTAGAAGGGCCAATTCAGTCCCGTAGTTGTTGATGTCGCTCTGACCGGGCCGGCCGTAGTTCTGCTGACAGCGTACCATGTCTGCAGTGACTTTGGAGGCGAGGTACTTGGCGTGAGTGAGCGTGAAAGACTCACTGGCCGTGCGGGTCATGGTGAAGCTCATAGTAGGTTATGCGTTGAAAGTGGCTCCCATCACCTCGCGCCAGCATTCGAGGGCATCTCCCTTAGTCTGACAGGTGCGCGCGTAGCTGAGAGCATCGAGCGCTTTTTCGGCGAGGTCGATGAATGTGCGCCGAGTGGTTTCCGTGACGGTCGACGCGACGTTGTTCTCGGCATTTACGGGATCAAAAATTTCCACCACTCCGGTCGAGTTCGTCGGCAGCGCTGAGGCAGGGTAGTTGTCGCGGAACGCAATTCGTTCTTTCAGCCCAGTCCTTTGCACATACAAAAAGAAGTGCTCGAGGCCGGCATGGTAGTCGTCGAACTTGCATCCATTATCGACAAGCTTTGCCGCAATTAGTTCGACGAGGAACGAACGGACCCCGAATCCCTGGGTGTCCGTCTCCCGCTCGCGCATCCACCACTTCAGGAGGCGAATCACTTGCGCGAAATGCTCCGGCTGCGCCGACTTTCGTTTCCGCAGGAAGTCGATATGCAGCGGGATGCTGGTCAACACCTTCGCACCCGAGAACCGGTCGAAAAGATAGCCCCTCCATTGCGGATCGCCTTCGTAGAGGATCGGAGCAATCTCCACATCCAGGCCAGTGCTGAAAGAAATCACCACACACGGGCCATCGACATGGATGTTCTCGGGTGAAATTTGGTGGTAGGTGGTGCGAAGACGGTCCACCAACCATTCAAGCAGCTTGCCGAGATCATGCGGGGCGGATTCGCCCTTCACATACAGACCCACGTCGATGTCATTGATTGTTCGCAGCGCGGTGCTCTTCGCCAGGCTGCCGGAAAGAATCATCTTCGCCAAACCCATGTCCGGGTGTTCGGAAATGTATCGATCAAGATGATCGCGCAGATTGCGGACCTGCTCTCGGTACTGGTTGGCGCGCTCACTCCTGAGGTTCACTTTGTCCGCTGCGAAAGCAGCGATGTCGCTTTGGGTAATTTCAGGCGCGAGGAAGTCGAAGATTTGCATTGTCATGGTTCAGGCGTGGGGATTTTTGATTGCCCAATTCTTGTTCATAAAGTCGCGACGAAGCCGCCACACCCACGTCGGCACGAGTGGTGCGGAAGCTCTGGCAAGTTGGTATTCGGCAAGGAGCCGCTGCGCCTCGAAGGCGTCGGAATCACCAGTGGTCAGCAACCGGCCGGCTTCGATGTCAACATCGCCAGCCTTCTGGCTCAGCGCCGCGTAAGCGAGCCATGAGCGGAGCGTGCCGATCGAGATCAGGAAGATCAGGGTCGCAGCGACGAACTTTGCGGCAACGATCCCGACTGGAGTGCCGGACAGCGAAGTGGCACTGAGCAACAGGAGGGCGACGGCAATCCCGACCGTTCCCACAAATAACGCTCTTAAAGCGCGCGCGCACCAATCAGCGAGATGCTTCGTGAACCACGCGCTCTCGCACAGGTTTTCCAAGACACGCTCGGCGCCAGGGAGCTTGCCGCTGGAGTAGGTGATGCCCTTGCGCAATAGGCGATCAGTCTCAGGTGGAAGTTCCCTGCCGAGGCTAACTCGAAGATCAGCGAGCATTCCGCGCGATGGCACGACGCCGAATCCGGCAAGGTATTCGTGCTGCCGCTTCGCGCGCTCTGCCATCCCTTTGAACTTGGACGCACGTCCGGAGATGAGCGCTGTCACCAAAGCCACCGGCAGCGCAATCCAGGGATAGCTCAGCGTAAACTCGGCGAGAAAGATCGCGGCGACACCTGCGACGAAAAGCGCAGCCTGCAAGCCAATCGCCGAACCCGCCCACCACTTTGCCTTATCGTATGCTTGGTTGACCAAGCCTTCGATAACATCGACGCAATCGTGGGAGGGGGAAGTAGACTGGGGATTTGCTGTGGGAATCATTCGGGCCTTTACTTCTAATGCCGCGCAGGAATGCGAAATTTCCGCGAAGCCGCGACTTTTTTTGCGGGTTTAACAAACGTAGCGAGATCAACAAACTGCGCGGAAAATCTGGGTTCTTGGCCGGCATTAGAGTAAACACATGCTTGCTGACCATGGACCCGACCCTTGCCGCCAATCCGGAGACCCTCGAGCGGATAAGGGAAACCGTTACGCCGGAATTCCTGGAACGGTTGACGCACTACGCGTTGGGAAAGCTGGGGCAAAAATGGTGGCGGGGAGTTTGGGACGGAAAAATTCCGGGCGGAGTTCAGGCGGAAGACCTCGCAATATCCGCGATCGAAGCTGTGTTGATCGGCGACCCGGATCAAGGCGGCCGATCATGGGACCAGCAAAAAGATCCCGACCTGATGAAGTTTCTCCGCGACATCATCGACAGCAAAGCGAGCCATTTAGTCGAACGAGCCGAAAACGTGCGCGAACGCGAACCGCAGCCGACGGAAGGCGAGTCTGTCAGCGACTTCCTGGACCGAAAGCGCGACCATCGAAGCCTGCCAGGGGAGATGTTCCAAATCTCCCCCGACGACGAATCGAAGAACGAGCAGCTGTTTTTTGCCCTGCTGGATGAAGTGAAAGGTGACCCGTTATTGCCGAAGATTCTCGAATGTGAATGGGATGGAATTAACCGGCGCGCAGAAATTGCTGCAAAACTCGGCGTCGATGTCAATGCGGTCACGCAGGCGAAAAAGCGACTCGACCGAATTCTGCCACAATTTCGGGAAAAGCATTCTCAATCGAACCCATTCAAGACCCGCTAACCTATGCCTGACCGACCAGAGCAAACCCCAGCGACTGACGCAGTAAGAGCGCTTGCTCAGTTTCTATACGAGCCTGAGACCGACGATTTGGAGCAGAAAGAAATCGTCTCTGAGTTACATGCGGCCGGCGTGAATATGGAAAGACTAAAGAAGCGATACGAAAGCGTACTCTCCGAGGCTGAAGGACGCGCAGTTCTCGCAGAGGCGCGGATGAGACGTCAGTTGTTCGGGGATCGACTGATCAAACTACGAGAGCGTTCGCCGGAGGTCGGCGATGTGCGGATGCAAATTCGGGAATTTGTTCAGGAGGTTTTCGGAAGTCGACCTGAAGCCGCGGTGGCGTGGCGAAACTTTGAAGAGGCAACCGACGAAGATCTTAGAACAATGCTCGAAGATCTGACCTTGTTGGACGAGCTCGAAAGAGATGACTCCGCCAGTTCGTCCAGCTGATCTGAGTCGCGCGAAAGCCGCTGCGTTCAAGCTCTCGAAGCGATACGGGTTTCTGCATCCCGCGCAGATGACCCTTGAAGACATTGCATGGGATCGGGGGGTGGTCGTCTCTCCAGGCAGACTCGAAGGAAGCGAAGCTCGAATAGTTCGGAAAGGAAACCGAGGAAGTATTCGGGTTCGCGCAGATACCGGTGAAATGGGGCGCCGCCGTTTCAGCATTGCGCACGAGCTGGGGCATTGGGAGTTACACGAAGAAAGCCAATGGTTCGTGTGCTCATCGGCTAATCTTCGGGACTATAAGAAAAGCCCGCAGGAAGCCGAGGCGAACACATTCGCGGCCGAACTACTGATGCCTACAAGCCACGTTCGGCCTCGCTGTGAAAACTCGAGCCCTTCATTAGAGTTGGTGAAATCAATCGCTGACGAATTCCAAGTGTCACTCACCGCCGCGGGAATTCGTGTGGTCCACCTGACTAAGCAAGAATGCATTCTCGTCGCTTCTAAGGATCGACAGGTGAGTTGGTGGATTCCGAAGGGCGATCGTTTTGGTGCTTTGCTGCGCAAAGGCCAGCCGCTGTCGCAAGAAACCCTAGCGTGGAACGCTTTCGATGGTTCAGTCGCAGAAGAGGAAGTGGAGGATATATCAACGGACGCTTGGTTTCCGGATCGACCGGCCGGCGTCGAATTCGGCGTAAGTGAACAATCCATGTTTCTTCCCAGGTTCGGCGTTGTCCTGACGCTGCTCACGCTCGGAGATGGCGAAGATGAATAGGAATCGCGATCATGGTTTTGCTGCCAGCGAGGTGATGGAATGACTAGCGATGACCCACGACTTCGCGAAGTCTGGAAACAGACGACGATTCCCGTCGTGTTTCGACAAGCGGACGGGAAACCAATGCTTGTCCGCTTGCCGGATGCGCTAATACAGCGTGATTGGCTCCGGAAGGGTCGCCGACGACTGCCGAAGTGGGACACGAAACATCAATGTTGGGAAGTTCCCAAGGCTTGGTTCGACGATGTGGTAAAGCGGGCACAGGCGCGCTTCGGACGCACTTATATAATCCAGCCGTTTCGTCGCCAGCAGAAATGCGCACCCGCGTGTTGGAACGCAGTAGGGGCGGAATGTGAGTGCTCGTGTATGGGAGAGCGCCATGGGACCGGCAACCCGTCGGGGAGATGGCATGTTGTGTCCGAAACTTTCGCTGCATACTGGGGCCCGCGTGAATATTCCTG